>NZ_CP134622.1:0-3895000 GCF_031844745.1 Chryseobacterium sp. SG20098
ATGGATGACAATTTAATGATGATATGGCAGAAATGCCTTCAGTTTATGCGCGATAACCTGAACGCTGCTGAAGACAATTCTGACCTTAAAAAACTTGAAAAATCTTTCGATATGCTATTCGATAAGGTTCAGCCGCTTTCGTTGGTGGCCAACAACCTTACGTTGATCGTACCAAGCGATTTTTACAAGGAATATATAGAGGACAATTACCTGTCCTTACTTTCTGCTGCCCTGAAGAAAAATATTGGAAAAGGAGTGAAATTATGGTATTCTGTAATGGAAAACAGACCAAAAGGTGAAGAAAAGCCTGTTACCATGAACATCAAGGGACAAAGCGTTCCTACTCCGAAAACACAGGAAACCATGCCACAAGGTTTTTCTGCTAATATTGTAAATCCGTTTGTAGTTCCTGGTATTAGAAAAGTAAACATAGATTCTAACCTGAAGCCTGACTATTCATTTGATAGTTATGTAGAAGGAGAAAGCAATAAATTTGCAGCCACTGTAGCCAGATCCATTGCAAAAAGACCTGGAGCAACAGCATTCAACCCTTTATTTTTATATGGAGGTTATGGAGTTGGTAAAACTCACTTAGGACAGGCGGTGGGTCTTGAAGTAAAAAATCAGTTTCCTGATAAAGTAGTTCTTTATCTGTCTTCTGAAAAATTTATCCAGCAGTTTATCTCTGCGGCTAAAGCTCATAAGCAGACTGAGTTTGCGAATTTCTATCAAATGGTAGATGTACTGATTATTGATGATATTCAGTTCTTATCCGGAAAATCAGCTACACAGGACAGTTTCTTCCATATTTTTGATCACCTTCACCAGAACGGAAAACAGATTATCCTTACTTCTGATAAAGCACCTGCTGATATTATGGATATCCAGGACAGAATTGTTTCCCGTTTTAAATGGGGACTTTCTGCAGAAATCAAATCTCCGGATCTATCGACAAGAAGACAGATTATTGAAGATAAACTAAGCAGAGACGGAATTGTTCTTCCGGGAGATATGCTTGATTTCCTTGCTGCCGAAGCAAAAACGAATGTGAGAGAGCTTATCGGGGTTATCAACTCTGTGATTGCATACTCTACCGTATATAAGAGAGATCTTAGTCTTGAGTTGCTTAAGGAAACCATCAACAGAATTGCTGCGAATCAGAAGAAGATTATTAATATCCCTTATATTCAGGAAGTGGTTTGTGATTATTTTGGAATCAAAAAAGAACAGCTGCTTTCAAAAACAAGAAAAAGAGAAATTGCATTGCCAAGACAGCTTGCCATGTACTTCTCCAAAGAATTTACCAATTCTACATTTACTAAGATTGGTGAGGAAATGGGAGGAAAAGATCACTCTACAGTAATGTATGCCTGTGATACCATCAAAGACGTTTCTAAAATAGATAAAGAAATCAAGAAATACGTAAAAGACCTTACTGAAAGAATCAAACAATAATTAAGGTTGAGCTTACATAAATTAAAATGAAGGATAGTTTTATTCTTCATTTTTTATTTAGTTTTGTCGTGACAAAAAACTCTTTTGAAATACATAGGATATGAAATTATTAATGGTTTGTCTGGGAAATATATGCAGAAGCCCATTGGCGGAAGGAATTATGAAAGCAAAACTACCGGATCATTATATGGTAGATTCTGCCGGAACTATTTCAATGCATGAAGGTGAACATCCTGATAAAAGAGCTATTAAAACGGCTGCTAATCATTATATCGATATATCCAGACAAAGATCAAGGCCCATCACCAGAAAAGATTTTGAAACCTTTGATAAAATTTACTGTATGGATATTGCTGTAATGGAAGATGTGGTTTCTAAAACTAAAAATGAAGAAGAACGTCAGAAAGTATCCTTGTTTTTAGAGGTGTTGGGAGATCACAAAAATGCTGAAGTGCCGGATCCTTATTGGGGCGATATGAACGATTTTGAAAAGGTTTTCCAGCTTTTGGATAAAGGGTGTGAGGCTATCAAAAATCAATTATCAAAATAATAAGCATGAAAATGCAAAATATTTCCCATAACCTTCACTTAACGAAAGAACTAAAAAAATAATACAATGCTTTTTTTACTCCCTGCTTATTTATCAGAAAATACTTCTATCAATCACTTTTCCCCTGTTCTGAAGGATTATATCATGCAGACGGACTATTTCTTTGTGGAAAATGAGAAGACAGCTCGAAAAGTTGTTAAATTTTTCGCTCCCGAAAAAAAACAGGCTGATCTGAAGTTATTTCTATTGGATAAATACACAGAAAATGCAGATATTAAGGAGGCTCAGGAGCTCATGCTGAAAGGGCAGGACTTCGGATTACTGTCAGAAGCAGGACTGCCATGTATTGCAGATCCCGGAAATCTGATTGTGAAATGGTGTCATGAAAAAAATATCAGAGTAGTTCCTGTTTCAGGACCTTCATCCATTATTCTTGCCTTGATTTCCAGTGGTTTTAATGGGCAGGAATTCACCTTCCATGGTTATCTTCCTATTGATAAAGGAGAGAAAAAGAAACAGATTATGAATCTTGAAAGTCTTGTTCAGAAAACCGGATATTCACAGATTTTTATGGAAACACCTTACAGAAATAACCAGCTTTTTGAAGATTTATGCAAGTTTTTATCACCCAATACAAAGCTTTGTATTGCTGCCAATATCAACGATCCGGAACATGAATTTGTCAAAACAAAAACCATAAAAGACTGGCAGAAACAAAAGCCGGAACTTCATAAAATTCCTGCAGTCTTCGTACTTGGGAAATAACTCAGATTCTTTGTGAATATAATCTACTGGCTGAGAGAATGATCAATTCTTTCAGCTTTTTTATTAAATAGTTTTCAGTACTGCTTGCAAATTATATAACTGACATCATTTTATATTTCCATTTCTCTCTACCCTCTGTTATCAATCAATTCATATAAAAAAAATATTTCAATAAAGTGTGATTAATTAAGTAGTTTTTTGTATATTTATGTTTTAACATATTGTGACTATATGTTAAATATAAGATGTTATGAATTGTAATTTTATGTTTTAATATGAAATATTGACTACTTCATTTAGTCTAATTTGTTTTTTTATTAAAAATTATACAATTCAAATTATTTAATGAATTAAAGCTGTTTTCTTTTCTATTTCTTTAGTTATATCGAGAAAAAGGGTTTCAGAAAATAGTTTTACGGAAGATTAATCAATAACACCAAAATATTTAGTTATGAAGACAAGTAAATTTTTTTTTGCGCTATTGCTGATGCTGGCGATGCTGGTACCATCTTTAATTCATCTGTCTGCGCACGGATATGTACTGAGTCCTGCCTCCAGAGGATATCAAGGAAGCCTTGATAAGGCTGCACTAGGTTATTCTGCTGCATTTAGTATCTATGGATCTGTTATTAATGAACCAGGATCTCTTGAAGCCCCAAAAGGGTTTCCTGCGGCTGGTCCTGCAGATGGAAAGATCGCCTCAGCTAATGGAAGCATCGGTGGAGACACTACACTGGACATACAGACTGCCGACAGGTGGAAGAAAACCAATATTTCCACTGGTGTGAATGCCTTTATCTGGAAATACTCGGCGTACCATGCGACAGCGAAATGGCATTATTATATGACAAAGCAGGGTTGGAATCCCAATCAGCCGCTTTCCCGCCAGGATCTTGAACTTATAGGTACAGTTATCCATAATGGAACACCACCACAGGACAATGTTTCTCATCAGATTACAGTTCCTGCCAACCGTACGGGCTACCATATTATTTTAGCAGTCTGGGATGTAGCAGATACCACCAATGCATTCTATAATGTAATTGATGTGAACGTAACCTCCGGAACAGGAGTTTCTGCACCCGCTACTCCTACAGGATTAACACAAGTAGGAGTAACCAGCTCTTCTGCTAAAATAAGCTGGAATGCACAATCAGATGCTGTGTCCTATAACATTTTCCGCAACGGACAAAATATTCAACAGGTAAGTACACCTACTTTTCAGGATACAGGCTTAACTGCTAACACAATTTATACCTATGAAATACAGGCGAAAGGCTCTTCAGGACTTACGTCAGGAAAAAGTGCGCCACTCAATATAAAAACTAATAGTGAAGGTACTCTTGAAAAACCTACAGCACCATCAAACCTCCATTCAATGGAAGTTACTGAAAATTCAGTTTCACTCATGTGGATGGCATCTACCCATTCACAGGGCATCAAAAACTACCAGATCTTTGAAAATGGGATCAAGGTAGGAGAGACTGTACAAACAAACTTTTTACGAACAGGATTGGCACAAGACACAGAATATCGTTACACGGTTAAATCGGTTGCCATGAACGATCAGTTATCTGATGCCAGCAATGAATTAAAAATCAGAACTAAGAAAGTTACATCCGGAAATGGTCAATCTTATTGTGGAGCAGAGCAGTATAACGCTGCCAACGCATATCCTACAGCCGGAACGAAAGTCTTTTATTCCTGTAAAATCTGGAAAAACAAATGGTATGCAAATCCGGGAGAAGCACCGGGAAGTAACGCTGTCTGGAAAGTGGTAAATGACTGTAATGAAGGTCAAAGTTGCAAAACATCGTCTCTTGCTAACAAAGAGAATGATCTTTCAATTATTGTATCGGAACATATGATCAATTTTGCACCAGAAACTTATTATGGTAAAATAAGCAGGGTAGATGTCATCACTCCTCACGGACTTCAGATCATGACTTTCATGAATCCGGAACAGAATAGTATGAATATCAGCCTACTTCAGTCTGGAATCTATTTTGTAAAGATTCAGTATAAAGATGGAACCCGTATTACCAAAACCATCAGAAAGTAAATTTTCAAAAATATTTAACAGCTGTTAACAAGGCTATTGCATTGTTATTGATTTTAAACAAGTACTGGAAACAGGATAAATTGTTGATAATGCAGTAAAAATCCGGGCATCGAAGATGCCCGGATTTTTAATAAGTTAATTTTAATCCTTTTTATTCGATCTCCATTTCCTCCAAATAAAAATAATAACAGGAATAAGCAAAAAGAAAGGCCACAGAGAAATGATTCCCAGCATAAAGCTTACAAAACTGTTCCAGCCTTCCGTCAGAGAATCCATAAAGCGGCTTCCAAAACCTATTTTTGAAGTGGCGGAACTTCTCACTTTTTCTTTGTATAAATTCAAATTCAGTGTACTGTAATTCACCCTGTCATCAATAAAACGAAGTCTGCCTTCTGCTACATCGATCTCATCTTCCAGCTCACGGATATTTTCCTGGATTTCCAGCATATCTTTCGTAGTAGCAGCCTTTTTAAGCATATCACGGTATTTTTCAAGATATATCTTTTTATTGGCCAGCTTTATCGCTACATCGGTATATTCCTCTGTGACATCATTGGATGAAATATTTTTAGATAAAACAGTTCCGACGCCATTTGAAAAAGAATTGATCAGAGCATCAAAATTTTTATGAGGTACACGGATAATCAGACTAAGGTTATCATCCATATCCGTATTTTGAAACTCTTCTTTCTGGATATAAGCATTGTTTTTTCTAATGATTTCATTAACCTGGCTCTGTGTTTTTTTAATATCACCCACCTGAATCTTCATATCTCCGTTTTTGATGATTTTTTTGGAGATTGTATCTGTTTTCTTTGAGGGGTGAACATCTTTGTTGGTTCCATTTTCATCAGAAACTACCTTTTCAGAGATAGGAAGTGGTGGAGGTGGAGGCGCTGCTGCAGGAGAAGGTGCTCTATCTTCAGTTAGAACTTCCATCAGGTCTGCTTTCACTTCCTGTTTTTCACCACCTGATTTGCTGCAATTGATCAGAATAAGACCTGATAACAGTAAAATAATTTTTTTCATGGGTTAATTAGTTTTTTATGGGTATGATCAAAAAGTGTGCACAAAAATGATTATGGGTAAGATTGATTAAAAAATTAAAATGAAACAAAAAATTTAATATCAAATAAGTAAATAGAAGAAATGCTGGAAAACCAACTTGAAAAATTACGAGAACTGGTAATTTATTTCTATTTTTAATTCATGAAAAAAAGTCTTTTAGCATTTGTGTTTTCTCCATTTCTGATGTATGCCCAGGAAATTCCGAAACTTACAGACGAGATGGCGATAAAATTATCCGACAAACCTCTTCATTGTATCAATCAGGAATATCCTAATAAAACAGCGCATATCATCAATAATGCAGGCGAAGTTCCTTTAACTCCTAAAGATCTTCACCCTAGTTTTTATGGATGTTTCGACTGGCATAGCTCTGTTCACGGACATTGGATGCTGGCAAGACTTTTAAAAACAAAACCTAATCTGTCCAATGCCAGAGAGATTGAAAAAATTCTGGATGAATCATTTCAGAAAGAAAAACTGCAGACAGAAGCAGATTACTTTACAAAATATCAGCTGACAGGAACTTTTGAAAGAACCTATGGCTGGGCGTGGATTTTAAAACTGGATGAAGAACTCACAACCTGGGATCATCCGAAAGCTAAAATATGGCATCAAAACCTGAAACCGTTAACAGATCAGATTCTGAAATCCTGGAAGACCTATCTTCCCAAACAAACTTATCCCAACAGAACCGGAGTTCACCCTAATACTGCATTTGCTATGGCATTTGCGATAGATTGGGCAAGGGCCAATAAAGATAAAGACTTCGAAAATCAGCTGATGGAAAAGGCTAAATACTTTTTCTTAAAAGATCAGAAAACACCTGCTTATCTGGAACCGGATGGTTCAGATTTCTTCTCGCCAAGTCTGGAAATTGCAGATCTGATGAGAAGAGTTCTTCCCCAAAAAGAATTTGTACAATGGCTGAATGCTTTCTACGAAAAAAGAAGTCTGGAAAATGTTGAGAAAATTCCTATAGTAAGTGATCTGAGCGATTATCAGACTGTTCATCTCGTAGGATTGTCTTTTTCTAAAGCATGGTGTATGAAAGGAATTTCAAAGGCACTTCCTACCAATCATCCCTTGAAAAAAGACTTCAGAAAAACAGCTGATGTATTTCTCAATAATGGATTACCGTTGCTTTTCCAGGGAAATTATGGTGGAGACCACTGGCTGGCCAGTTTTGCGGTTTATGCTTTGGAAGACTAGTATCTGATTCCTGTCTTTTTAAGAATAAAGCCTAAAAGCCATATTGGTCCTATCAGAAGAAACTGAATGTCTTTGAGGAAAGTAGGCTTTTTTCCTTCAATTTTATGCCCTATAAACTGGAAAATCCATGTGATAATGAATACAGAAAGATAAACTATCCAGGATTGTTTTCCGACACTGATATTGGTAAGATAGATGAAATGTTCCATGATCAGCATGATCACAATCATCATAATAGCGATCAGAAAAGACAGTCGTATATAGAATAAAGTGATCAGAGTAATCACCAAAAGGCTTATAATACTTGCACATCCGAAGTAGGAAGCGCAGAAATGTGGAGAGGGAATCAGGGAGGCAAAGCCCAGAATTGTCCAGAAGATTAAAGGCACACAAATCCAGTGAATGACCTTGTTGGTCGCGTTTCTATGGCTTTTACTGTATTCTGCAAATAATAGATCAACCTTTCTCATGCTGAAGGGAAATTGGATTCCTGCTAAAATAATAAAATTTTGTAATCACTGGTAAGATTGCTTACATTTGTCTTATGTCTGCCCTTGAAAAATTTGGCGTTGATATTTTTACGGAAAGAAATATTTTCGAGAGAATCGCTGTCGGTAAACCTTTCCGTCCTGAAAATCCTGCTTTTATATTTATTAAATCAGGTACTATAAAACTTCGCCAGCATTTCAGTGATCTTGAAGTTTCTGCCAATATGTTTATGGTAACCGATCCGCAGACCATTTATGAAGTGGTGGGAGTAACGGATGACTTTCAGTCGAGAATGGTTTCTTACAAAAGAGAGTTTATCTCTGCCTTATCATTGAAATTTAATCGGCTGATTACTTACCGATATTTCAGACAGCAGATGAATAAAGGAGTTCCTTTTCCTGAAGACGAAATGGAAGTCGTTTGGAAAAGCGTCAATTTCCTGAAATATATCCTGGATTCTGATACTGAAATGCTCTATAAAAAAGAAATGGTAGAGCATCTTTTCTCTGTTTTTTGTTACCAGATGGCAGGAATTATTTCCAAGGAAGATAACAGTTCTTTGAATCAGATGTCCAGACAGGAAGAAATCGTATTTGTATTTCTTACCGATCTTTCGGAACATCATCTTACAGAAAGGACAGTGGAATTTTATGCCGAACGGCAATCCATTACAACCAGACATCTTTCCTCTGTGGTCAAGACCATCACAGGTAAGTCTGCAAGCCAGATTATTGCTTTAATTGTCATCAATGAAGCGAAAGTACTCTTAAACTCTTCTAGTAAACCGGTTTCGGAGATTTCTTCTATCCTCGGATTCAGCGATCAATACTCATTTTCTCATTTTTTTAAGAAGCATCTTGAGGTAAGCCCTACACAGTACAGACATCAGTTCGAAAATTAAAATCTTACATTTGAACATCTTTTTCCAAAAATCAAACATTTGATTGATTTTGTTGTTGACCTAACTTTGCATCTGTAAAACAAGGTAAAATGACAAAGAAAATAAAAACAGCACTATCTGTATTGATAGCAGCTTTTCCTGCGCTGTTTTTTTCACAACAGATTAAGCAGATGACTGCAGGTGAGGTGGCAGAACTCGCTGTTCAGAATCACCAGCAGCTCAAAGTCTCCGCACAGAATATTGATATTGCAAAGCAGAACACCAATGTGGTTAAGCTTCAGAAACTTCCTACCATTACAGCTTCTACAAGCCAGTTCTATTTAGGAGATGCAGTAGCCATTGATAAAGATTTTTCAAATTCTACAAACGTTCCGATGCCGCATTACGGAAGTTCGTATGCTGTACAGGCAACACAGCTGATCTTCAAAGGAGGATTGGTGAATAAATCTATTGAAATGGCAGGGCTTCGTGAACAGCTTTCGGAACTGGATTTAGAGAAAAATAAACAGGATGTGAAATTTTTAGTGATTTCCAATTATCTGGATGTCTATAAAATCATCAATCAGGAAGAAGTATTTCAGAATAACAAAAAACTGGCTCTGGAACGTCTGAAAAATATCCAGAAGTTTTATCAGCAGGGAATGGTCACAAGAAACGAGGTAATTCGTGGCGAATTGGCCATCAAAAATCTGGACCAGGGAATTCTTACCCTTACGAATAATAAGAAAATCCTTAATTATAATCTGAATATTGCATTAGGCCTATCCTCTGATACGGAGATTATCCCTACGGAAAGCCTCGAAAATAAAGAATCCGGAATAGGTATGGAGTATTATACAGATCTTGCCCATGAAAGCAATCCGTTACTGAAATCGGCTCAAAAAAATATTGCTGTTGCAGATAAAAATATAGAGATTATAAAAACGGATAATGCGCCTACGCTGGCAGGGTTCGGAGGATATACGCTGCAAAGACCGATTACAGCAAAAAACCCTGTTTTGGATATGTATTCAGGAGGCTGGCAGACCGGAGTTTCTTTGAGCTATAATATAGATACTCTTTTTAAAACAAAGGAAAAAGTGAAATTAGGTGAGCTGCAAAAGAATCAGGCGAATGACGCCATGACTCTGGTACAGCAGAATGTAGATATGGCAGTGAATGCAGCCTATACTAAATATCAGGAAGCGATTCAGCAGGCAGATATTCTGAATGATTCCAAAAGACTGGCTGAAGAAAACTACAAAATTACGGAAGCCAAATATCTTAACCAACTGGCTGTGCAGGCAGAAATGATTGATGCGCAGAACCAGAAACTACAGTCAGAACTGGATTATGCAAATGCAGAAATCAATGTTCTGTATCAGTACTACAACCTTTTGAAATCTACAGGAACACTTTAATTTTTAAAACTGAAAATCAACAATGGAAAACAAGGGACAAACTACTCAAAATACAACACCAACTCCGGCAGCATCTGCTGTAGAAAATAAGAAAAAGAAAAATAAAACGAATAAAATCAGAGCCATCATCTCCAACATCATCGTTTTTCTGGTGATCGGATTCGGATTATTCTGGTTAATTCGTGAATATTTCCATATCGGAAGCAAAACCTACACGGAAGCGGCTCAGGTAGAGGAATTTATTAACCCTATCAATACGAGAGTTTCTGCTTATATCAAAGAAATTAAGTTTATCGAACATCAGCGTGTGAAAAAAGGAGATACACTGGTAATTCTTGACGAACGTGAGATTCTTACTCAATTGGGGCAGGCAGAAGCTGCTTATCAGAATGCAATGGCTCAGAAAACGGCAACAAGTTCTTCAGTGAACACGGTTTCCAACAATATCAACGTCATGCAGTCTAATATCGCAGGTGCAAAAGCGAGATTATGGAATGCTGAACAGAATTTAAATAGATATAAAAACCTTTTGGCAGCTGAAGCCGTTACCAGACAGCAGTATGATCAGGTAAAGACAGAATATGATGCTCAAAAGGCGGCTTATGAAACTTTAGTGAATCAAAAGCAATCCGCAAACCTTTCCACTACTGAAGTGAAAAGCAGATTAGGAATTAATGATGCCGAAATTAAAAGAACAAAATCTGCTCTGGATATGGCAAGGATCAATCTTTCATATACTGTTATTACAGCACCTTATGATGGAGTAATGGGAAGAAGAACTATTTCTGAAGGTCAGTTGATCCAACCAGGACAGCAGGTGGCAACAATCGTTCTGAATGGTCAGAAGTGGGTAACTGCCAACTTCCTGGAAAGCCAGATGCCGAATATCAAAGTAGGAGAAAAAATTTTCATGACAGCCGATGCTTTGGGCGGTAAAAAATTCGAAGGAGTAGTCACAGCAGTTTCTGCAGCTACCGGTTCGAGATATTCAAATGTACCTACAGATAACTCTACCGGAAACTTTATCAAAGTACAACAGAGAATCCCAGTAAGAATAGAGTTTACCGCTTCCAACAAAAAAGAAGATCTGGATAAACTGAGTGCCGGAATGAATATGAATGTGAATATTAATAAAGACTAAAAGATGGAAGATATCAGATTTCAGACATCATGCGTATGGGAAGCTAAGGTTGAATGTCGAAAGTCTGCCATCTGATATCTGAAGTCTATTCCCTAAAAAATCATGTACAACAAAGGATTATATAGCGATTGGGTACCGAAACCCGTACAGCTGCTGCTGATTGTATTACTGCTTGCTGTGGTAATGCCCATCGGTGGGGTATATACGGGGAATATCAGTTCTCTTGTAAGCGGAACGGGTGCCATGACAGAATATTTTATGTGGGCCAATTACGCCACTACCATTGGGATGGGAGCTTGCATGCCTGTTGTCCTAAGAATCAAAATGAGATTCAAAGTAAGGGACAAGATGGTGTTGCTTCTGGTACTTTTAGGGTTGCTGAGCTACGTGAACGGGACTACTTTACAGCCAATGATTTTTATTTTTACTTCTTTAATGATTGGCTTTATGAAAATGATGGTTACCATAGAACTGTTTCTGCCATTGATGGTCATGATTGGAAATCGTGGAGTATTTTATGGAGCTTTCTATACATTCGTTCTTGTCATGAACCAGGTGGCAACCTATTATGCTGCTGAGTTTGCCCTTCTTTACAACTGGCAGCAGTTCTACCTGCTTACAGCTGTTTTATGCTTTATTTTAGCATTGATACACTGGATTTTTATGCATGACAAATATTTTGCATTAAAAGTTCCCCTGCATTATATTGACTGGCTGAGTATTTTGCTTTTCATCTCAACATTCATGTTTTCGGCTTATGTGTATTCATTTGGAAGACAGCAGGACTGGTTCAACTCCAGGAACATCATCTATGGAAGTATTGCAGCTTTTGTCAGCTTTGCACTGCTTTCTATCCGTCAGCTGACTTTAAAACGCCCGTATCTTTCATTCAAAATTTTCACCAAAAATAATGTACAGCACGGTTTGTTCATGCTTTTCTGGCTGGGAATGTTTCTGGGAACAGCTTCTATTCAGAATACGTTTGCGGTAGGAGTTTTGGGATATGATCAATTGACCAATACCAGGCTGAGTCTACTGATGATTCCAGGAATTATTTTAGCAGGAATCATAGCCATTTTCTGGTTCAAAAAAGAAAAACCTTTGAAAATGTACATTTTTTCAGGTTTTGCAGCAATGGTTGCATATGCCATTATCATGTATTTTTCTATGGTTCTGGAATTCAGTTATGACAACTGGTATCTGCCTATGTTTTTAAAGGGCTACGGAATGTGTTCATTGTTTATCTCCGTATGGTTTTATACGCTGGATAAGCTTGAAATGGATGAAATGCTGGCGGCCATCGGACTTGTATTGGTTTGGAGAACTTTTCTTGCCGTAGGAATTTTTTCAACTTTATATTCCTGGTTTCAATACCGTTTTCAGGTTACGGCAATAGGAGATCTTGCTGTTTATATGGATGGAATGACGGTGACTCCTCAGAATGTAGCAGCCAATATGAAAGCCATTCAGCTTAATGCTATTATCATCGCCACCAAGAAGATATTCGGATATATTATTTTAGTCGGATTTGGAGTACTGACTTATGTTGCGACTCATCATTTCGGAGCAAAACGATTCCAGTATTTTAGATTTGTAAGAGTTCTTGGCGGTAAATCGGTCATTGCGAGAAGAAGACTTCGCGAAAGAAAAAAATTATTAGAAGAAATAAAAGATGCTGCAGGTCCTGCAGTATAAAAAGAAACCTTGTTTTTACCAGTAAAATCCTGGTCCTTAGTTGGGCTGGGATTTTACGTTTTTAAGAAGATATCAAATTTTAAACTTTTTTGAAACATTAAGATTGTAGTAAGGTATTTAGAGTATTAAGATGAGCTTCGCCTTAAGCTTAAAAAACAGAATGATTTATCTTAACTATACTTTATTCCTTAAATCCTTTTTAATGGTGTATATATATCCAGATTTAGAAAACTTTTCCGTAAAAGAGGTTTACCATCATTAAATAAGGGAAAATTTCATGTTTAGTTATTTTTATTCTTTCTAAATAAGAATTATCTTTGTAGAATTATAAAACGTTGAGTAGAAAGAATGAAAAAGCAGTATGCATTCATAGGTCTTTTAGCTTCGGGAATATTATTTTCCCAGACCGTTAAAGATTCTATTGCCTCCAAAGGTATTGAAGATGTGGTAATCGTAGCCTCCAGAAAACCAACAAAAATCTCTGAAGTTCCGGGAACAGTTTGGGTAGTACAGAAAGAAAAAATTCAGGAACAAGCCAAAAGTGGAGTTCCGATCAAAGAAATGTTATCAATTCTGATACCTTCTATGGATATCGGTCCGCAGGGAAGAACCAATTATGGTCAGAATATGAGAGGACGTTCTGCCTTGGTGATGATAGACGGCGTTTCTCTGAACAGTATTCGTGCGATCAGCCGTCAGCTGGATGCTATTGATCCTTTTAATATCGAAAGAATTGAAGTGCTTTCAGGAGCAAGTTCAATTTATGGAGGTAACGCTACCGGTGGTATTATCAATATCATTACAAAAACACCTTCCAAAAAAGGAATCAGCGGTGAAACTGAACTGGGTGTACGTACAGGATTTATGGGAAAAGATGACCATGACTTCCGTGCTGCTCAGTCTATTGCCGCAAAAGGAGATAAGTTCTTTGGAAGATTGGGAGTAGCCTATCAGCAGAATGGAGGTGTGTATGGGGCAGATCAGAAACAGCTTTTTACTGATATTACCCAGACCGATCTTCAGTATAACCAGTCTATTGATATCCTGGCTACCGGAGGATATCAGTTTAACAATAAACATAAAATAACAGCATCTGTTCAGTATTACAATTCTAAATTTAATGGAGACAGAAGTTTATTTTTAGGTGAAAATCTGAGTGCATTTACAACAAAAAATGCTTCATTACTCGAAATGAGAGATGGATTTTCATCAGATAAAAATGTAGGAACGGAACGTTATATGGCAACCGTAGCGTATAACGGAAACGGAATTTTAGGTGGCCAGGATTTATATGTGCAATTGGCTACCCGAGGTGAAAAATTAGGATTCTATCCATTCCCGGGAAATGTTACCTTACAGACGGGAAAAATACCTTATATGTCTTCTTCGCAGCAGGATACTTACTATTCAGGGATTAAAGCTTTGTTGTCAAAATCATGGAGAGGCTTAAATGTTACTTACGGAGCAGACTTCGATTTTGAAAAATTTGAAGGAACACAGTCTGTTTATGATATTGCCAAAACAATGTCCAGCGGTGGTTTAGTGAATGAAACAAAATACAGCCTTGGCAGATATCCAACCAATCATTCACAGAGTTATGCAGGATATGTTCAGGCAAAATACAATATTCTTCCCAAATTACAACTGAATGCCGGAATCCGCTATCAGCATATCAACGTAAAAATGGATGATTTTGTAGGCTCAGAGCAGCAGACACAGATTGCTATGGGGTATGGAAATTCAGCATCGGCAATTCCCGGAGGTGAAAGTTCTTATAATGTGACTTTAGCTAATGCAGGTTTATTATATAAATTCAATGAGCAGCATCAGGTTTGGGGAACATTTTCCCAGGGAGCAAGCTTAGCAGATCCTGCCAAATTTTATGGAATAGGACAGTACAAATTGGTAGGAACAAACTGGGATGTAGTATCCAGTATCAATGTGAAAGAACAACCGCTTCAGGCTATCAAAACCAATCAGTTTGAAGCAGGATACCGTGTGAACAGAGGAGGTCTAAGAGCTCAGATTGCAGGATTTTTGAGTAACTCAGACAAAACCGTTGCCGTAGATAAAAAGACGTTCCAGATTCTTGTGAATGATTTGAAATTAAGAAATATGGGAATTGAAGTTGAGGTTTCCTATTCTTTAAGCAATGGAGTGTATTTCGGTGCCAGCGGACTTTTGATTAAATCTGAAGTAGACAAAGACGGAGAATGGCAGAAGCAGGAAATTTACAATGCTTCCCCTTCCAAATTGGTGACGTATATCGGGTATAATATTAAGAACTGGTCATTCAGATTCCAGTCGTTACAGAATTTCAAGCAGAAAGACGAGCTTAATAATGTAGTGGAAGGCTATAATACATCAGATCTGATGATGGGATACCGTTTCAACTGGGGAAAATTCAACTTAGGAATCCAGAATCTGTTCAATACAGATTATCAGACAATTTGGAGCAAGCGTTCCCAAGTATTGTATTCTACTTACGGACTTCCGGAATTGTTTAATTATAAAGGTAGAGGAAGAACATTCAACCTTTCCTACACATTTGAATTTTAAAAAAATGATCGGGATTTAAAATACCATGATCTGAAAACATATTGTATTTCAAATCCGGTTTCTGAATCAATCGGAAACCGGATTTTAATTTAAAAAAATCAGTTATGGCTAAAATTTCAACAGGGCAGATCGTTGCCGAAGTCACCAGAAAAGAATACATTACTGACCATTTTATCAGAGTGTATTTGTACTCACCGGAAGTTTATTTGTTCCAAAATACCATGGTGGGAGATAATAATAAGATCGCAGTTCCTCCGGCCGGACTGAATGAGGTTCATTTTCCCACACTGGATGAAAATCATCAATGGGTGTATCCACCTAAAGAAGTGGCTCCTGCAATCAGAACTTATACCCACAGAGGAATTGATCTGGAAAAAAATGAACTGATCATCGATTTTGTAGACCACGGAGATGGTGGACCTGCTTCCAGATGGGTAAGAGAAGCTGAAGCAGGTTCAAAGCTTGGAGTGATGATGCGTCTGGAAGGAAAAGAATTGTATCCGGCAGCTGATTGGTATTTGCTGGTAGGAGATGCTACAGCTATTCCGGTGATCAGTGCTATTCTGGAAACACTTCCTGAAACGGCAAAAGGTATTTGTATCATTGAAGTTCACGGAAAAGAAGACGAACAATTGCTTGAAACCAATGCTCAGATTGATTTTAAATGGTTACACAATCCACAGCCTCAGATCAGCAGTGAAATTTCAAATGCGGTAAAAAGTATTGAAATTCCGGAATCAACAAAGTTTGGTTATGTAGCCTGTGAATTCTCAAGCGTGAAAGAAATCCGTACCTATCTGAGAAAAGAGAAAAACTGGACTTCCCAGGAATTGTACGCTTATTCTTACTGGAAAGCAGGCGTAGCAGAAAACGAATCTCAGGCTGACAGACATAAGGAGAAGGATTCGATGGAGTAGAAGGCAGGGATTTAAAGTTCAAGGTTTAAGGTTTAAAGTTGTAGCTACACCGAATCTTGCACCTGGAAACTCGTAACCGCATCTCGCAAACCCGCAACATTCAACCAAAAACTTTGAACATTGAACATTGAACTATTATCTTTGCACTATGAAAGATTTAATGGGCAGAGCGATCTGGGATTATTATCACAATGACAATCCTGAAGATCTGCAGACTGAAACGTCAATTTCTGAGCTGGATGAACTTCCGGTGGATTATTTATTCAGAGATTTTGAAGAAATGAATGATATTGAGCAGAAAGCACTGCATTTATCCAACGGAAAAGTTCTGGATATCGGGGCGGGTGCAGGTTCTCATTCTTTATACCTTCAAAATGAAAGAAATCTTGAGGTTACCGCATTGGATATTTCACCCAAATCTGTTGAAGTTTGCAAGCTGAGAGGCATAAAAAAAGCAGTTTGTGAGAATATGCTTGATTTCTCCGGAGAAACTTTTGATACTATTTTATTGCTGATGAACGGTACCGGAGTTTTTGAAAGCCTTGCGAAAATTGATACTTATCTTCAGAAACTACATACTTTACTGAACGATGAAGGACAGGTTTTAATTGATAGTACGGATATTCTTTATATGTTCGATCGTGATAAAGATGGGGGAGTGTATATTCCGGCTGGTGGATACTACGGAGAACTGGAATATGTGGTTCATTATAAAGGGGAATCTGAAGAACCGATTACCTGGCTGTATCTTGATTTCAATACCTTGAAAAATGCTGCCACAAATAATGGTTTCAAAATAGAAAGAGTATTGAAAGATGAAGATTCTTATTTAGCGAAGCTTACTAAGAGATAACCAGAAAACCATTCAGGGTAATTGATGATAATTGCTAACATTATCAAGCAAATAATACCTGGTAAGATATAAGAAGCTGCCTTATAAGGTAGCTTTTTTGGTGTAAACAAAACCCATAATACCAGTAAAATTAAAGCACCTACGGCAGCCATGGAAAATTCTGGACTTTTTCTATAAGTAAAAAATCCTTGTATACTTTCCTTATATATGAGTGGAACTAAAAAATTCTGAATAGGTAAAAAGACAATTCCGAAAACAAATGTTAGAATTGCTGCTCCATACTTTTTAAGCTTAATAAAATTCAGTCCTAACAATAAAGCTCCTGGAATTGTTCCCAAAAGTCCTCCAGCAAGTAAGATAAGGTCTCTCGGAAAAAGTTTAACAGCATTCGTATCTTCAGTGATATGATCTTTCCAAAGTTCACGTTCTTCTGTAAATTTTACTTCTTCAGCTTCTTGTTTACGCTGAATTAATTGCTGAACAGCTGTTTTTTCCTGCTCATTGAAAATACGCCCTCTTTCTTCCAGAATTTCAAAAGCTGCCTGAACAGCCTCCGGAACAAAGCGGTTGCCTTCTTTTAAATATCTCTCTAGTTCCTGATTGGAAAGCTTTCTTAAAACATTTTTATTGACCATAAGCTGTCTATAAAAGAAAGGCTGCTTCTCGTGAAACAGCCTGTTATCTTTATAAGGATTTTAATTATCCGATCTCAATACCGTTTTCAACATTGCTGTCATCCGGTGTTACGAAAGATAATTTTCCGTCTGGTTTTGTTGTTAATAATAACATTCCCTGAGATTCAATTCCTCTGATCTTTCTAGGAGCAAGGTTCAGAAGGATCATTACCTGCTTCCCGATTACTTCTTCAGGAGTGAAACTTTCTGCAATCCCGGAAACAACAGTTCTTACATCTACTCCTGTATCTACAGTAAGCTTTAATAATTTGTCTGCTTTTTCTACTTTTTCAGCTTCTAAAATGGTTGCTGTTCTAAGGTCTATTTTAGTAAAGTCATCAAATGTGATCTCTTCTTTCATAGGGTTTGCGTTAGGGTTTGTTTTTTTATTGTTTTGTTTTGTGTTTTCCAGTTTTTGGATCTGAGCCTCGATGACATCGTCCGAAATTTGAGAGAATAAAATTGGAGCATTAGCCATTATTGAATGGCCAGCTTCAATTAATACTTTTGAATTCTCAACTTCAGACCATGTTTTTTGTTCTACATTAAAAATTTTATATAATTTTTGTGCTGTAAAAGGTAAAAATGGTTCAGCTAAATTTGCTAGTGCAACTGAAATTTGAGCTCCAATAAATAATGTATTTTTGGTTTTCTCAATGTCATTTTTAACCGTTTTCCAAGGCTCTTCATTCTGCAAGTATTGATTTCCAAATCTTGCAAGATTCATAAATGCTGTTAATGCATTTCTGAATTCATAATTTTCAAGAGAGTTTCTGATTTCTACAGCTCTTTTGCTGATTTCTTCTAATTCTGGTGCATTTACATCTCCTTCAGGAACTTTTCCTTCAAAGTTTTTGTTAATTAATACTGCAACACGATTAATGAAGTTGCCAAAAATATTAGCTAACTCAGAATTATTCTTAGTCTGGAAATCCTTCCATGTAAAGTTATTATCCTTTGTTTCCGGAGCAGATGAAAGAAGCGCATATCTTAAAACATCCTGCTGTCCGGGGAAGTCTTCCACATATTCATGAGCCCAAACTGCCCAGTTTCTTGATGTTGAGATCTTATCGTTCTCAAGGTTCAGGAATTCAAAAGCAGGAACATTAGCCGGCATGATATAATCTCCGTGTGCTTTCATCATCGAGGGGAAAATAATACAATGGAATACAATATTATCCTTTCCGATAAAATGTACCAGATCGCTTTCTGGACTCTGCCAGTAGTCTTTCCAGTCTTTTCCGTTTTTCTCTGCCCATTCTTTGGTGAAAGAGATATAACCGATAGGAGCATCAAACCATACATATAATACTTTTCCTTCAGCATTTGGAAGAGGAACCGGAACTCCCCAGTTCAGGTCTCTGGTCATGGCACGAGGCTTAAGACCGTCATTTAACCAAGATTTAACCTGTCCGTATACGTTAGGCTTCCAATCGTCTTTATGACCTTCAATGATCCACTCATTTAAAAAGTCTTCGTATTCATTTAATAGAAGATACCAGTTTTTTGTTTCTTTAAGGATAGGAACATTTCCGCTAAGCATTGATTTCGGATTGATCAGCTCAGAAGGAGAAAGGGTAGAACCACATTTTTCACACTGGTCTCCGTAAGCATTTTCGTTACCACAATTAGGGCAAGTTCCTACAATATAACGGTCAGCAAGGAATTCTCCTGCCTGCTCATCAAAATACTGTTCAGAAATTTCTTCAGTGAATTTTCCTTTTTCGTATAAAACTTTGAAGAAATCCTGACTGGTTTCATAATGCTTCTTAGATGTTGTTCTGGAATATTCATCAAATGAAATTCCCAGATCAGAAAAAGACTTTTTGATGATTTCGTGATATTTGTCCACGATATCCTGAGGAGTTACTCCTTCTTTTTTAGCTCTTATGGTAATAGGAATCCCGTGCTCATCTGAACCACAGATAAACGCTACATCTTTTCCTAATCTTCTCTGAAATCTTGCGTAAACATCCGCAGGAATATAAACACCTGCCAAATGTCCTATATGAACCGGCCCGTTTGCATAAGGCAAAGCTGCCGTAATCATCTTTCTGTTTGACATTTATAGTAAAGTTTTAACTGCAAAGATAAGGAATATCTGTTGAATACCGCTATTAGTGGCATTATTATGATGAAGAAAGCGATTTTGAAAGGTTGAATATGAAATTAAGTTAAACAATTGTTTAACATTTTCTTAATTTAAAACAAATATTATGTAATGCATAAGACGTTGTAAATTATTGGATTTTAAAAAACTAACTAAAATAGGTTTCGTAATATACATAATTTTAACTAAAATTATATTAAATTTATAATAATTCTAATTTTTTTTTAAATTGCGAGTCTGGCTCTGGGCCAAAATATGACTGAAAAACGAAACTATAAAAAATAAGATTGTGAAGAATTTTACAACAGTATTAAAAATCGCGCCCGCTTTTTTACTGGCCAGTACAGTAATACATGCGCAGAAAAAAGATTCTCTTCCTCAGGAGAAGAAAATAGAGGAAGTTGTCTTAGTAGGATATGGGAAGCAGAAGAAATCTGACCTTACAGGTTCTATCACTGCGGTCTCTGAGAAAGATTTTAATAAAGGAGCTATTGTATCTGCAGATCAGCTAATCAACGGTAAAGCTCCCGGTGTAAGAATTACTAACGATGGAGGTTCTCCGGATTCAAAACCAAACATCAGGATCAGAGGTGGAGCTTCCTTGAATGCCCAGAATAATCCATTGATTGTAATTGACGGAGTTCCTCTTGATTCCAGTAATCCTGCTGGTGTTGGAAACCCTTTGAATCTGGTAAACCCGAATGATATTGAATCTTTTTCGATTTTGAAAGATGCTTCAGCTACCGCAATTTATGGTTCCCGTGCCTCAAACGGTGTCATCATTATTACTACTAAAAAAGGAGGTGGAAAGCTGAAAATTAATTTAAGTACCAATGTATCGGTAGGTGAAGTAACAAAGTATATGGATGTAATGAAGTCTTCAGACTTCGTCAACTACATCAATACCTACTATCCTCAGTATAATTATAGATTGGGTGTAGGTGGAAGTCCTGACAATCCTACAACTCCGGGACAAATATATGATACCGATTGGCAAAGAGCGATCTATAGAACATCTGTTTCCAGTGATAATAACTTAAGTATTTCAGGAAACTTATTCAAAAAACTTCCGATTAGATTATCATTAGGATATAACAGAACTGAAGGAGTAGTAAAGACCAGTGATTATGAAAGATTTTCAGGGTCTTTGAAAATAACCCCTACATTCTTTGATAACCATTTAAAAGTTGATATTAACGCAAAAGGGATTATTTCCGACTTAAATGCTATTGATGCAGGTGCAGCCATTGGTGGTGCTATTAATATTAATCCAACTTTACCTATTTATTCAAATAATCTTCCATATGGAGTTGACTTTGGAGGCTATTATCAGAATATTGATAATAATAAGAACCCTTATAAAAAAATTGGACAGGATAATCCCGTAGCAGCTTTATTACAGCGTTCTGCGCCTCAAAGGGTCAATAAATTTCTAGGAAATGTTGAGTTTGATTATAAAATGCATTTTTTACCGGATCTTAGGGCTGTATTGAATTTAGGATTGGAATCATCAAAATCTGATCTTAAAACAATATTTGGTAATAACGCAATACAAACTTACAAGTTGCCTACAGATGGTTCAGCACCTTACGTTTTCAATCCTGGTATTGATTATCGTGAAATACAAAATATTTCCAATAAAACGATGGATGCTTATTTGGTATATAACAAAAAGCTTTCAGGATTTATCTCTAATTTCCTGATCCAGGGTGGATATTCATATCAGAATTTCAGAAATGAAGGAGATAAAGATCGTTATAAATATGATGACGGAGATCCGAGCACGGGTTTAAGAGTTCCAATTGTATTACCTTTTTTGAATCCTGAGGATAAATACTTGAATGAATTAAATTTACAATCATTTATTGCCAGATCTAATATTGATCTTTTAAATAAATACCTATTTACTGTTACATTCAGAGCAGATGCATCTTCACTGTTCAAAAAAGATTCCCGATGGGGGTACTTTCCGGCGGTAGGTTTTGCATGGAAACTGAATGAAGAGAACTTCCTGAAGGATGTTTCTTCAGTTAGAGAGCTTAAGCTTAGATTGGGATGGGGGAAAACAGGACAACAGGATATTACCGGTATTGTAGGATTCTATCCATCAAGACCGTTGTTCCAGATTGGAAGCACAAACTCCCAATACTTTCCTGCAATAGGAACTTATAGTGCACTCCCTTTTAATGAAAATCTTACTTGGGAAACAACCACAACAATTAACGGAGGTTTAGATTTCACAATTCTGAAAAATGGTATGCTAACCGGTAGCTTTGACGTATACGACAGAAAAACTACAAATCTTCTGGCTAGAAGATCTATACCACCAGGACAGGGATTGACAAACAGCTTTGTTGATAATGTAGGGGAAATGAATAACAGAGGATTTGAAGCCAACTTAACGTTTACTCCTATAAAAAGAGAAGACCTAAGCTGGAGTATTTCTGGAAATATATCTTATAATAAAGGAAAGGTAACAAAACTTGAATCGGTCCTTCTTGCACAGGATGGGGGGCTTCCTGTAGGCACAGGAACACAGCTGGCATATCATGTGGAGGGATATCAGCCTTATTCCGCTTGGGTATTCCAGCAGGTATATGACAGTGCAGGAAATCCTTTACCAGATGTATATGTTGATAGAAATGGTGATGGTAAAATCAATAACGATGACAGATATTATACCGCTTTAAGACCTAACTGGACTTACGGATTCAGTACTACACTGAATTACAAGAACTGGGACTTGAGTGCTAATTTCAGAGGACAGATAGGAGGTAAGGTATTTAATTCAAGAAAACTAGCACAAGGCTTTAAATCATATGCTGTTCCGCAAAATGATGTGGCTCTGAATAATGTTCTGAATTATACAGCAAATTCACCGTTTATGAATTTGACAGACAATACATATTTTTCTGATTTCTTTTTGGAAGATGCCTCATTCTTAAGATTAGACAATGCTACAATTGGATATCTTGTTAAGAATATGTTTGGCATTACGAATGTTAGAATATATGGTTCTGTAAGTAATGCATTTGTTATCACAAAATATAAAGGACAAGATCCTGAAAACTTCAATGCCATTGATAATAATTTTTATCCAAGACCAAGAATATATACACTTGGTTTCAATTTTAATTTCTAAAATTTAAAATTAGAGAAATGAAAAACATTAAATTTAAAATAAAATTCATTGCAATAGCCTCTATGTTGGCTTTTGTTACTACATCTTGTTTGAATGATCTGGATACAGAACCAAAATATGATTTGACCCTAGAAAATCTATTACAGCAAGATCCCAAAGCAGTTGAAGGATTGCTTTCAAGATTATATGCAAGTTTCGCACTTTCCAGTGTGGAAGGTCCGGATAAATCTGACATAGAAGGAGCTAATGCGGGAGAATCACCTTTTATCAGAGGTATTGTAAATTTGAATGACTTTACTGCTGATGCAATGAAAAACAGGTGGGGGGATAATGGCTTGGATCAACTTACCACTACCACAAACTGGACCAGTAATAATAAATTTTTTAAATATGTATATGATAGAATTTATTATACCATTCCACAGTCTACCAACCTGATCCTGATCATGAAAAAAGGCAATATTAATTATGCTAATAAAGACCAGGTTATTAATGAACTTAGATTCCTGAGAGCCCTCTCTTATTATTATCTGATAGATTTATTTGGAAAAGGACCTTTGGTTACAGATGATAACTTTAACTCAAGTACACCATTACCAGAAACTTCAAGAAAAGATTTGTTCAATTATGTAGAAAGTGAATTGTTGGCAATTGAGGCCCAGCTTCCTCTTTCTAATTCTTACGGAAGAGCCAATAAATCAGTAGTGAGAATGTTGTTGGCAAAGTTATATTTAAATGCTGAAGTTTATACGGGGACAGCAAGATATAATGATGCAGGTACTTATATTACGAAAGTTATTAATGAAGGCGGATATCAATTAGAATCTAATTTCAGAAAAAATTTCTCAGCAGATAATAATACTTCAAAAGAGATAATTTTCCCATTAATTGCAGATGCGGTTTCTAGCCAGAGTTATGGAAATACAACCTACCTTGTTAATGGAAGCTTGAGTACAGAAACAATGGTTTTAGCAAATTTTGGGGCGACTGACGGATGGGCCGGACACAGAGCTACAAAAGCATGGTATGGCTTATTTGGTAATAATGCTACTGATCTTAAGAATAGTAATGATGTTAGAGCGAGATTATTCTGGACTCAGGGGCATCAGTGGGAAATGGATGATTACAAAACCTGGAATAACGGTTTCCCTTCAGATAAATTCTGGAATAAAAATTCTGATGGAACAGGTGGAGCCACAGCTTTCTCATCAACAGATTTCCCTTTATTCAGATTAAGTGATGCATACCTTATTTATGCAGAATGTGCCCTTCGAGGAGCGGCTTCAGCTAATGCAGCCCAGGCTTTAACATATGTAAATCAGGTGAGAGCCAGAGCAGGAGCATCTGCATTAGGCTCAATTACATTACAGTCTGTTCTGGATGAAAGAGCACGTGAGCTGAATTTGGAAGGTGTAAGAAGACAGGATCTTATCAGATATGGAATGTTTACCGGATCTTCTTATTTATGGCCTTGGAAAGGAGGTGTTAAAAATGGTACATCTATTTCAGATAACTATAAAGTGTTTCCAATACCGACAACAGCCCTTCAGGCAAACCCTAATTTAACTCAAAATCCAGGTTATTAATTTAAAAAACTAAAAAATGAAAAAAATATTCAACGTTTTATTAGTGGCTCTGGTAGGTTTATACCTTATCTCATGCTCTAAAGAGGATGATAAACTAGAGTTAAATAACACTTCACAGGCTAAAATAACTTCAGATAAAACTTCTGTAGTACTTGATGAAACGAAGGCAGGACAAAATGCACTGACTGTTACCTGGGAAAATCCAACTTTTACTCCAAGTGTAGGTTTCAACAATTCTCTACAGTTTGCAGTTGCCGGAACCAGTTTCGCAACAAATGTACTCCAGGATCTGCCTTCAGACCAGAAAACGTTCTCACTTACCCATTTGCAGCTTAATAATATCCTCGCTCAGTTAAATGTAGCTCCGGATACCGCTAAGCCTATTGAAGTGAGAATGAGAACTGCATTAAACAGTACTACTTTCTTTTATTCAAACGTAGTTACTGTGAATATGACAGGATATAAACCAAATCCGGACCTTATATATCCAAAGATCAATGTTCCCGGAGGATATGCCGGAGCAGCAGGATATGCAGATTGGGATCCAGCGAACTCACCGAATTTGTTTTCACCTGAGAAAAATGACAAGTACAGAGGCTTTATTTATGTTACCAATCCTAACAGTGAGTATAAGTTTACAATCAATCAAAGTTATACAGGAGATAAAGGAGACGATGGTACTTTTACAGGGAAATTAGTGGAAACAGGAGAGGTTAACATAAAAGCTGTTACAGCAGGAACTTATTATTTAAAAGTAGACTGGGCAGCAAATACCTATTCTGCTACATTAGCAAACTTCGGAGTTATTGGTGATGCAACGCCTACGGGATGGGGATCAGATACTGACTTTGTATACAATCCTGCAACCAAAACCTATGTTATCAATTCAATTGCTTTATCCAATACCGGAGTATTTAAATTCAGAGCCAATGATGATTGGGCAATAAAGTTCCAGCCAAAAGATGCAGAGCAGACTTTAGTTTCAGGGACAGGTGTTCAGACCTATTTAAGCTCAGAGGGAACTGTTACAGGAGATCCTGGATATAAAGTTTCACAGGCAGGTAATTATAAAATTGAACTGGATCTACACAATTCAGCATATTACAAGTTAACCATTACTAAATTGTAAATTAAACTAAACAAACTAAAATAAAGCAAAGTGCTGCTTTACCGCAGCACTTTATTTTTTAAGTTAATAAATAGTCATTATGAAGAAAATTACAGTTGGAGCACTTTTGCTCTCAATGATGTTTACAGGTGTGAAAGCCCAATCTTTAAAATCTCCGGACGGAAAGTTCGAAATGAACTTTCAGCTGAAAGAAGGAGTACCTTACTATAACCTGAAATACAATGGGGCAGTAGTGGTGGAAGATTCTAAATTGGGATTGAGATTATTTAAAGACACAGCCATAAAATTCGCTTCTGAGATTGCCAAACCAGAAGATGCAAAATACGATCTGAACAACGGTTTTGCAAAGACAGATGAAAAAAGAGACTCCAAAAATGAAACCTGGCAGCCGGTTTTAGGAGAAAAGAAAAATTATATCAACCATTACAACGAACTGGCAGTCACCCTGAATCAGGCTTCTACAGACAGAAGTATTGTGGTAAAGTTCAGATTATTCAATGATGGATTGGGTTTCAGATATGAATTCCCACAACAGAAAAACCTTAATTATTTCGTCATCAGAGAAGAAGATTCTGAAATCGATTTCCCTACCGATATGAAGGCATGGTGGATGGTTGCAGATTATGACTCTCAGGAGTATCAGTATCAGGAAACAAAAGTATCCGAAATCCCTTCAAAATGGGATAAAGCATATGATGCCAACGCTTCACAGTCATTGGTGAAAAATGCAGTGCAGTCTCCATTGATGCTTAAAAAAGAAGGAAAAGAGCCATTGTATATTAACGTTGCAGAAGCAGCTGTATTGGATTATCCGGCTTCACACCTTGAGGTAGATGCACAGAATTTTAAATTCAAAACGCATTTGACTGCCGACAGACAGGGAGCGAAAGGATACATTCAGACTCCGTCAGTAACGCCTTGGAGGACAATTATTGTAGCTCCGAAAGCAGAGCAGGTGATGGATTCTAAAATGATCTTCAACCTTAATGAGCCTACAAAGTACACCGATACTTCTTACATTCACCCTACAAAATACATGGGAGTCTGGTGGGAAATGATTATCGGAAAATCACAATGGGCTTATTCTACCGCTGAAAATGTCCATTTAGGTAAAACAGATTTTGCAAAATTAACTCCAAACGGAAAACATGCTGCCAACAATACAAAAGTTAAAGAATATATTGACTTTGCAGCAGAAAACGGATTCCAGGGATTGTTGATCGAAGGATGGAACATCGGTTGGGAAGACTGGTTCGGACATTCAAAAGAGTTTGTTTTCGATTTCATTACTCCTTACCCGGATTTTGATATTAAAATGTTGAATGAATATGCGCATTCAAAAGGAATCAAGCTGATCATGCACCATGAAACTTCAGGTTCTGCGACAAACTATGAAAGATGGGCTGATAAAGCTTTCCAAACCATGAATAAATATGGATATGATGCTGTGAAAACAGGATATGTAGGAGATATCATTCCTAGAGGGGAACATCATTACTCTCAATGGACCATCAACCATTATTATAGAATTGCAGAAAAAGCAAACGACTATAAAATCATGGTGAATTCTCACGAATCCGTACGTCCTACAGGAGAAAGCCGTACTTATCCAAATTATATTTCTGCAGAAGCAGCACGTGGAACGGAATATGAAGCTTTCGGAGGAAATAAGCCGGATCATCAGACGGTTCTTCCTTTTACAAGATGGATGGGAGGTTCTATGGATTACACGCCGGGAATTTTCCAGACAAAACTTGACTATTATTTCCCTGGAGATAACCGTTTTGTAAAAACTACTCTGGTAAAGCAGTTAGCACTTTATGTAACGATGTATATGCCGCTTCAGATGGCTGCGGATCTTCCCGAGAACTACAAAAAGCATATGGATGCATTCCAGTTTATTAAGGATGTTGCAGCAGATTGGGATGATACAAAAATCTTAGCTGCTGAGCCTGGTGATTATGTAGTTACAGCGAGAAAAGCAAAAGGCACTGAAAACTGGTTTGTAGGAGGTATCACGGATGAAAACAAACGTGAGTATACTGTAGACTTCTCATTCCTGGATAAAGGAAAGAAATATGAGGCAACCATCTATGAAGATGGAAAAGATGCCGATTATATCGATAACCCTCAAAGCTATAACATCTACAAAAAAGAGATTACAAGTAAGTCGAAAATTAATTTTAAAATGGTAAGAAGCGGCGGTTTCGCAATTTCAATTAAACCAGTAAAATAATTGTAAAGATACACTAAGGTGCCCCGGTTTATCGGATTTTCGATGGCCGGGGTATTTTTATTTATCCTCTGCGTGTTGAATCAGCTGGGAATATTGATTTTCAGATTCTAATAGTTGTTCCTGTACTTTAACAGGAGTTTTTATTTTCTCTTTATATTCTTTCTGATACTGTTTGACGGTTTTTCCAGTTCCGTCATGTCTCCATCCCGGCGAATAAAAAAGATATTTTAGGCGGTCTTTAAAAGAAATTCCCGGCTGTCTGATATCTTTCCCTATTCTTCTCCATTCATAGAAAAGCATCGTTGCGGGATCTTTGGATTTTATTTTCGGATAAACTCCATATTTTACAGGAACTTCAGGATCTTCTTTTTCAAAAGTCCCGAAAATTTTATCCCAGATAATCAGTCCCATTCCCATATTGCGGTCCAGATATTTGATATTGCAGGCGTGATGTACCCTGTGATGAGAAGGTGTCACCAGGATATATTCTAAAAATCCCATACTTTTAATCGATTGGGTGTGTACAAACGTGCCGTAAATCTGTATAGAAGAGTAGGCTACCAGAATATGCCACGGATGAAAACCCATGAAAGCTAGTGGAGAGAAAAATAAATACCTGTACAACGGCTGAAATACAGGGCTTCTGAATCCCGTGCTGATATTGAAATAATCAGAATTATGATGAGTAATATGTACCGCCCAGAAAACTCTGGAATGATGATCTACATAATGATGAACATAATACGCAAAGTCCTGAGCCAGGAATACGGCAATCCAGTACCAGATCCCCTCCTGCCAGTCGAAAAGACGGTGCTGGTAAAAAAACATCATAACAAATAAGGAGAAACCCTTCATGATGATATCTAGTCCATAATTAAGCAAGGCGAAAAGGACATTTGTTGCTACGTCTTTTGTCTCATATATTTTCTCTTTATTAAAATGACTGTAGGCCATTTCAAGGAAAATTATAGCAGCAAAAACAGGAATTGTCCATGTGTAAACAACATCCGGTCCTTCAGTTTTGAACATATTGCTGAAATCCAACATTTTTTCTATAAAACTAAACATAAAAAGCATGGGAAATTAACTTTGTGCATGAATTTTTTGTGAAAAATTTAATTATTCTTTATAAAAATTAAAATGAAGTCATTTAATCTGATAATCTTATAGAAATGAAGATTAAAAAAAGAGACTTTCCGTTACATTTTTGAACGTATATATGAAAATTTAATGCTAAATTGAACACTAATATGAAGACAATATATGCAGCATTCGCCCTTTCGATAGCTTCTTTTGCTTTTTCCCAGAAAAATCTGGAAAGAGTAGAGCCTGCTTTCTGGTGGAAGGGGATGAAAAATCCTGAACTTCAGATTCTTGTATACGGAAAAGAAGTGGCTAATAACGAGATTACGCTTTCAGATGGCATACAGATCAAAGACATAAGGAAAGTAGATAATCCTAACTATGTTTTTATTACAGTCAATACCAACGAAATAAACGTTCCGAAGTTTGCTATCGATATTAAGAAAGGCAAAAAGAATATGGGTTCATACACTTATGAGCTGAAACAAAGAAATCCGGGATCTGCCGATCGCGAATCTTTTACTTCAAAAGATCTCATGTATCTGATCATGCCGGACCGTTTTGCCAATGGTGATGAGAAGAATGATTCAAGACCGGAGCTTACCGAAAAAGCATATCGCAGTCTTCCCAACGGCAGACATGGAGGAGATCTCCGCGGGATTATCAATAATCTTGATTATATCCAGAATTTAGGAGCTACAGCAGTCTGGCTGACTCCCGTGAATGAGGATAACGAAAAAGTGTATTCCTATCACGGTTATGCTCAGACCGATCTGTATAAAATTGATGCACGCTACGGTACCAACGAAGATTATAAAACATTATCCCAGGAGCTAAATAAGCGAAAGATGATGTTAGTGATGGATTATGTAACCAATCACTGGGGCGGCTCCCACTGGATGATTAAAGATCTTCCTTCCAAAGACTGGATACACTGGTTTGATGAAGGAGAAAAAGGATTTAAACGGTCAAACTATAAAACGACGACACAGTTTGATACCAATGCTTCGGATATTGATAAAAAATATGCCCTGGACGGATGGTTTGATACAACGATGCCTGATATCAACCAGAAAAATCCATTGGTCCTGAAATATCTGATCCAAAATGCTATCTGGTGGATCGAATATGCCGAGCTGGGAGGATTTCGTGTAGATACCTATCCTTACAATGATAAAGACGCCATGGCAAAATGGGCAAAGGCGATTACCGATGAATATCCGAAATTCAATATCGTAGGGGAAACATGGCTGTATACAGCAGCTCAAATTGCCGCGTGGCAGAAAAATTCGAAGATCGGGGCGATAGAAAATTACAATTCAAATTTACCATCGGTGATGGATTTTATGCTGTTTGAAAACATGCCTAAAGCCCTTAAAGAAAAAGAAAGCTGGGATAAAGGAATGATCCGTATTTACGATTCTTTTACCAGCGATTTCCTTTATCCGGATATCAATAATACCCTTGTTTTCTTTGAAAATCATGACACCGAAAGATGGAATGAAATCTTTAATGCAAATCCTGATGCCTATAAAATGGCACTCACTCTGATTTCGACAGTAAGAGGAATTCCACAGATTTATTACGGATCAGAAATAGGAATGAGAGGTGATAAAAAAACTGGTGGTGATGCGGATATCCGCAGGGATTTTCCAGGAGGCTGGAAATCTGATACACAAAACGCTTTCAATCCATCCGCTCAAACTGCGGAGCAGAAAGAATTTTTCCGGTTTACTCAGAAATTATTAAACTGGAGAAAAGGTAAAGACGTGATACATCATGGAAAAACTAAAAATTTCGTTCCTCAGGATGGCGTTTTTGTGTATTTCAGATATAATGAAAAAGAAAGTGTAATGGTGGCCATCAACAATAATGAAAAAGATCAGACGTTAGATCTGAAAAGATTCGCAGAATCACTGAATGGATATACAAAAGGAAAAGAAGTAATTTCAGGAAAAGAAATTTCATTACAAAACAGTATGAATATCCCTGCAAAGACACCATTCATCATTGAATTAGAAAAATAATAATTACCTATGAAAAAACTAACGACTGCTTATACATTAATCCTTTTTTTACTGGGATTTTCTTTACTTACAGCACAGTCGAAGACCGGATTTGAAAAAGAAAAATCGGAAATCACTACCATGCTTGATACCTTCAATACAATGGCAGCAAAGGCGGATTATGATGCCTATTTTAATCTGTTTGCAGATGAATCTACCTTTATCGGTACAGACGCTACTGAAATCTGGGACAAAAAAGCATTTATGGTATGGGCAAAACCTTATTTCGACAAAAAGAAAACCTGGAATTTTAAGGCCCTTAAAAGAAATATTTACTTCAGCAAAGACGGAAAACTGGCTTGGTTTGATGAATTACTGGATACCCAGATGAAGATCTGCAGAGGCTCGGGAGTGGTAGAGAAAATCAACGGAAACTGGAAGGTTAAGCAATATGTTCTTTCTGTGACAGTACCTAATGAGGTGGTAGATAAAGTGGTTATTGAGAAGACCCCTATCGAAGATGCATTAATTCAAAAACTAAAGTTGTAATGGCAATCATGATGGGGAAATATGATAATGGGAAGGTAGGAAAAAGGAAAAAACCAGACCTATCCATGCTCCAGATTATCAATATGAGCATGGGATTCCTGGGAATTCAAATGGCATTCGGGTTACAAAATGGAAATGCGAGCCGTATTTTGGGGAATTTAGGAGCAGATGTTCACGAGTTATCCTGGTTCTGGCTGGTGGCTCCTATTACAGGACTCATTGTTCAGCCTATTATCGGCCACATGGGTGATAATACATGGAGTCCGTTGGGAAGGAGAAAGCCTTATTTCCTTATTGGCGCTGTTTTGTGTGCGATAGGATTGGTTCTCCTTCCAAATGCAGCATCCGTTACTCAGATGTTTGCCGCCAATGCACTTTTGTTAGCGGTAATATTTTTAGCCATGATGGATGCTTCAGTGAATATTGCCATGGAACCTTTCCGGGCTTTGGTAGGTGATATGCTTCCTAAACATCAGGGTACGATAGGGTTTTCTGTACAAACAATTCTGATTGGAATAGGAGCGGTATTAGGCTCTTATCTTCCGGACTGGTTAACAAAAATGGGGATTTCCAATGAAGCACCAGCAGGATTTGTAGCAGATAATGTCATTTACTCTTTTTATATCGGCGCAGGATTGCTTATCATATCAATTCTATACACCATCATGACAACCAGAGAATATTCCCCAAAGGAATTTGCTGATTTTGAAGATGGAAAAGACGCAGACCAACATAACTCTAAGTTTTCAGATATTTTTAAAGACTTTGCAGCAATACCTTTGCAGATGAAAAAGCTGGGAATTGTTCAGTTTTTCTCATGGTTCGCATTGTTTACCATGTGGGTATTTACCACCAGTGCTCTGGCAACCCATCATTTTGGACTTTCCCCGGAAGATACCCATTCCAAGGCATTTAATGATGCAGGTGACCTTACCGGAAAACTTTTCGGAATGTACAATCTCTGGGCGATTCCGTTTGCCTTTCTATTGACACCAATTGCTAAACTGATTGGTAAAAAACAGACTCATGCTTTAGCTTTATTGTGTGGAGGTTTGGGACTGGTTTCCATGTATTTCATTAAGGATGTCAACAATTTATGGATCTCAATGATTGGATTAGGCTTTGCCTGGGCAAGTATTTTAGCAATGCCTTATGCAATGCTTATTGAGGTGATTCCACAACGGAAAATGGGCGTTTATATGGGAATATTCAATTTCTTTATTGTGATTCCGCAGATTATCAATGGTTTGTTCGGAGGTCCTATCGTAAGCGGGATTTTCGGAAAGCAGGCGATGGATTATGTGGTTGTAGGAGGTGTTTGCATGCTGATTGGAGCTGTAGTGACCATGGTTTTTGTGAAATCTGAAGATGAAACCGCTAAGGAAATTGAAGAAGAAATCAAGCAGGTACATTTTTAATTAGAAAATAGAAGCTAGAGGTTAGAAATAAGTAATGTGATGTGTTTTGAAATTTAATTTAAAATAGCATCACAAAATTCAATAGGAGCGGGCTTTAGCCCGCTTTTCTTTTAAACATTCATCAATTGGCTTTAGCCAAAACTTAAAATCTATCCTTCGTATACTTATATCGCAAATAAAATCTTTGCGCCTTAAAAACATACTGTAAATAAAAAAATCGCGTAATCAGACCTATAAAATGATCCTCACTTTCTGAGCTTTCTCAACCTTTTTAATTTCTCCAAATTTCCTTTCTTAACCTACATCAACTTTTTAAACACCTACATCCCGTACATTTGTACTATAAATAATCACAGAAAATGAAAACAGTATATCATAAAGCAGATTCAAGAGGCCATGCCAACCACGGATGGTTAAATTCTTACCATACATTCAGTTTTGCCAACTATCAAAACAGAGATAGAACCAACTTCGGAGTTTTAAGAGTATTGAACGATGACACCGTTTCGCAGGGAATGGGCTTCGGAACACACCCACACAGAGATATGGAAATTATATCCATTCCTTTGGAAGGAGATCTGGAACATAAAGACTCCATGGGAACCACAGCAGTAATCAGAAAAGGAGAAATCCAGGTGATGAGTGCCGGAACAGGTGTCATGCACAGCGAATACAATAAAAATAAAGATGAAGAAGTAAAATTCCTTCAGATCTGGGTGTTCCCAAAAGAACAGAATGTTGAACCGAGATACGATCAGAAAAGTATCAAAGAAGGAGAGAAAATCAATGGATTCCAACAGATCTTATCTCCCAATAAAAATGATGACGGAGTTTGGATTCATCAGGATGCATGGTTCAATCTGGCCAACTTTAAAAAAGGAAACGGTAAAAATTATATGCTCAACAAAAAAGGAAATGGAGTGTATGTATTTGTTTTAAAAGGAAGTGCAAAAATCGGAGACCGCGTTCTGAATGAAAGAGACGGGTTGGGAATCTGGGATACACAGAGCTTTAATATAGAAGCCGTGGAAGACACTGAAGTATTATTAATGGAAGTACCTATGGAACTGCCGTCTTATCTTAAATAAAAAACTAAATTTGTAATCTTAAAAATAAACCTCACCTATGAAAATTTTAGCAATAGCAGGAAGTAATTCAGAAGTTTCAATGAACAAACAGTTGGTAGCCTATGCATCAACGTTATTTGAAAATGCAGAAGTAGAAGTAATCGATTTAAACCCTTTCGAAATGCCTATCTATAAACACGAAAGAGAATTAGCAGGCGGTGTTCCACAGGAAGCTCATGATTTCGCAGCAAAAATTGACGGTGCTGATGTATTACTTGTTTCTTTGGGAGAGCACAACGGAACGTATTCTACAGCATTCAAAAATGTGTTCGACTGGGTATCCAGAATCAAAGACAGAACCGTTTGGAACGAAGTACCTATGCTATTGATGTCTACATCTCCCGGAGGTAGAGGTGGAGCAGGTGTTTTGGAAGCAGCATCAAAGCGTTTCCCTTTCCACGGAGGAAATGTGGTGGAAACTTTTTCTCTTCCTTTCTTTAATGATAACTTTGATAAAGCCGCTCAGAAAATTTCTAATGAAGAGAAAGACAGTGAGTTAAAAGAAAAAATTAAGAAGATTGCAGCCATTGAAACAATCCTTGAAAAATAGAATTTGAATATTCATTTAAAATTACTATTTTTGCAAAAAGAAAAGAGATGAAAATTCAGACCTCCTATAAACAATGTTTTTCTCATAAAGGGAAAGTTGTGGGCTCTGAAATTCTGAGATAAAATAACGGCCGATAATCTGAAAAGATTGTCGGCTTTTTTGTTTTCTAAAATCGAGTATAAAAGTAATTGAAATATTAAAAGATAAGAAGACGCAAGACGTCAGATACAAGATAAGAATCATCTGAAATCTGAGATCTGAAATCCTATATCTAAAAATCTAAGCAGACATGAGCAACACTTACAAATCAGCAGGAGTAGACAAAGAAGAAGGATACAAAACGGTTGACAAGATCAAAAAAGCGGTCGGTGAAACCCACAATTCCAATGTACTGAACCACTTGGGAAGTTTTGGTGCTTTCTATGAAATCGGAGGATACAAAAATCCGGTTCTTGTATCAGGAACAGATGGAGTAGGAACAAAGCTGAAAGTAGCTTTAGATACCAAAAAATACGATTCTATCGGGGTAGATTGCTTCGCAATGTGTGCCAACGATATTCTTTGCCACGGTGCTAAACCTTTATTCTTCCTGGATTATCTGGCTTGTGGAAAGCTTGATTCAGAAATCGCTGCAGAAATCGTTTTAGGAATGGTTGCCGCTTGTAAGGATAACAACTGTGCATTGATTGGTGGTGAAACTGCTGAAATGCCTGGAATGTACCAGCCCGGAGATTATGATGTTGCAGGATTCTGTGTAGGAATCGTAGAAAAAGACCAGATCATTGACGGTTCTAAGATCAAAGCAGGAAACAAAATTATTGCGTTGCCAAGCTCAGGATTCCACTCAAACGGATTCTCTTTAGTAAGAAAAGTATTCCCGGACTTTGAAGAAGAGTTTGAAGGAAAACCATTATACGAGACGCTTTTAGTTCCTACAAGACTATACTACAAAGATATTCACAAAGTATTGGAAGAAGTAAGAGTAGAAGGAATTGCCCACATCACAGGAGGTGGTCTTTACGAAAACGTTCCTAGAATTATTCCTGAAGGACTTTGTGCTTCTATCGACGAATCAAAAATCAGAATTCCTAGTGTGATGCCCTAACATCAACATCCTAAAGAAATGCACGGAACATTCAACATGGGTGTAGGAATGGTAATCGTTGTAGATGCTGAACATGCTGAAAAAGTATTACACCTTTTAGATGACGCTTACGAAATCGGTGAAATCACTGAAGGAGCAGAGAAAATCAATTTGAAATTTTAAATGACATCAGATTTCAGATCTTAGATATCAGATGTAAGTCTGTAATCTTTAATCTGACATCTAACATCTGAATAATGAAGAACATTGTTGTACTCGTATCCGGTTCAGGAACCAATCTGCAGAGAATCATTGATACTATTGACTCAGGAGAAATCCGGAATGCAAAAGTAACTCTGGTGGTAGCAGACAGAGAATGTTTCGGACTGGAAAGAGCAAAGAATCACAATATAGAAAACATACTCATTCCGAGAGGAAAGAATTTCAGCAGTGAATTGGCTAAAGTAATCCCGGAAAATACAGATTTAATCGTATTGGCAGGATTCTTATCCATCTTAAAATCTGAATTCTGTGAAAACTGGAATGGTAAAATAATCAATATTCACCCGGCTTTGCTTCCAAAATTCGGAGGAAAAGGAATGTGGGGAATGAACGTTCACAATGCAGTTATTGAAGCGAAAGAAATAGAGAGTGGGGCAACTGTACATTTTGTGACACCAGGGATTGACGAAGGAGAAGCTATTCTTCAGAAGTCTTTCGAAGTAACCGCTGAGGACACTCCTGAAACCCTGGCTCAGAAAGTTCACCAGATTGAATATGAAATATTTCCGATCGCGATCAATAAGGTCCTGGGAAATGAATAAATATAACAATGTATCAGTGTACCAATTTACCAATGTTGAAGGTATTGTTACATTGCTGGACTGATACATTGTTACATTAATAAAAAGAAATCTAAGTAAAATAAAAGTAAGTTCGGAGGTGAAAGACCCGGACACAGTTTGAAATAGCTGTAAAAAGTAAAAAATTGAAAGTAAAATGAGTAAAAAGAGAGTTTTAATCAGTGTTTCTGACAAAAGTGGATTAATAGAATTCGCACAGTTTTTGGAAGCTCAGAATTATGAGTTGATCTCTACAGGAGGAACGTTCAAACATTTGAAAGACGCTGGTTTAAATCCTATTCAGATTGATGAGGTTACCAATTTCCCTGAAATGTTGGATGGAAGAGTGAAAACTTTACACCCAAAAGTTCACGGTGGATTGTTGGCTGTTCGTAACAATGAAGAGCACATGAAAACCGTTCAGGAGCACGGAATTGGTCTGATTGACATGGTAATCGTAAATCTTTATCCTTTCTTTGAAAATGTAAACAAAGACATTTCTTTACATGAAAAAGTAGAGTTTATCGATATCGGTGGACCTTCAATGCTTCGTTCTGCAGCGAAAAACTTTGATTCTGTAACAGTAATCACTGATGTTGAAGACTATGCAGCAGTGAAAATTGAAATGGAGCAAAACGGTGATACGTATATCGAAACCCGTAAAAAACTTGCAGGAAAAGTATTCAACCTTACCTCTGCGTATGATGCGGCTATTTCAAGAATGCTTTTAGATGAAGAATATCCTACTTATCTGAATGCTTCTTATAAAAAAGTAGCAGATCTAAGATATGGAGAAAATCCTCACCAGACAGCAGCTTACTACGTTTCTACTTTCGAAAACGGAGCGATGAAAGACTTTGAACAGCTTGGAGGTAAAGAACTTTCTTTCAACAATCTTCGTGATATGGACCTTTGCTGGAAAGTAGTCACTGAGTTCAAAGAAGAAATGGCTTGTTGTGCCGTAAAACACTCTACCCCTTGTGGCGTTGCGATCGGAACTTCAGCATTGGAAACCTATCAGAAAACATTTGAATGTGATCCGGTTTCCATCTTTGGCGGAATTGTTGCAATGAACTATAAAATTGATGCAGCAACAGCGGAAGAACTCAACAAAACTTTCCTTGAAATTGTAATGGCTCCTGAATTTGATGAAGAAGCTCTTGAAATTTTAAGAAAAAAGAAAAACCTGAGAATCATCAAAATCGTGAACCCTGTTTCTGACAAACAGACCTGGGTGAAAGTAGACGGAGGTATCCTTGTTCAGGATAATGACCTTCACTTCTCAGATGATATCAAAGTGGTAACTGAAGTACAGCCTACAGAAGAGCAGAAAAAAGCATTGCTTTTCTCTCAGAGAGTAGTAAAATATGTGAAGTCTAATGCAATCGTAGTTTCCAACGGAATTCAGGCATTCGGTATCGGTGGCGGGCAGGTAAACAGAATCTGGGCAACACAGCAGGCGATCGAAAGAGCAAAAGAAAAATTCTCAGGAGATTTAGTACTGGCTTCAGATGCATTTTTCCCTTTCCGTGATGTAGTAGATTTCTGCGCTCAGGAAGGCATCAAGGCGATTATTCAGCCCGGTGGAAGTGTAAAAGATCAGGATAGTATTGAGGCTGCAAACGAGCACAGTATTCCAATGATGTTTACAGGTGTCAGACACTTTTTCCACTAATTAAAATAGAATTAAAAAATAATTAGGGATTGTATTTTTAGCATTCAAAATTATATATTTGTAAATTAAGACTAGATAATAAATAAAGTATGAGAATATTAATCATAGGTGAAGGCGGTAGAGAATCTGCTTTAGCGGCAAAGCTTCAGAATGACTCAAGAATTTCTAAAATGTTTTTTGCCAACGGGAATGCTACTACCGATGTAATAGGGAAAAATGTTCATTTATCAGAAATCAAAGAACTTAGAGATTTCGCTATTAAAGAAAAAATTGATCTTACGATCGTAGGTCCTGAAGCTCCTCTTGTAGCAGGTATCAAGGACGAATTTAAAAAGCATGATCTTAAGGTTTTCGGGCCTACTCAAAAAGTAGCGAGCCTGGAAGGAAGTAAAGCTTTCTCTAAGAAATTTATGCAGACCTATGATATCAAAACAGCTAAAGCTGTAGTATTTGATTCATATAACGAAGCTAAAGAGTATGTGCAGACACAGCAGTATCCTTTGGTAATCAAGGCAAGTGGTTTAGCTGGGGGAAAAGGTGTTGTTATTTGTGATAACCTTGAAGAAGCTGAAGCTACAATCCACGATTTCATGATCAGAAGAATCTATGGTGATGCTGGTATTCGTTTAGTTATTGAAGAATATTTACAAGGTTTTGAAGCTTCTATTATTGCTTTCTCTAACGGAGAAAAATTATTTCCATGTGTAGCAGCAAAAGACTATAAAAAAGCTGGAAACGGAGATACAGGACCTAACACAGGAGGTATGGGTTCAGTAGCACCAAGCCCGGAATTTACTCAGGAGCACTATGCAGATTTTGAGAAAAATATCTTAGAACCTACTGTCAAAGGTCTTAAAGCTGAAGGTTTCGGATTTAAAGGAATCATCTTCTTCGGATTGATGGTAACGAAAAACGGAGCTTACCTTCTTGAATACAACATGAGATTCGGAGATCCTGAAACTCAGGTATTGATGGCGTTGATGGAAAACAATCTTCTGGATGTGATTCAGGATTGTATGGAAGGAAAAGACATTGAGCTTAAGTTTAAAGACGAAAAAGCAGTTTGCCTTGTTATGTGTTCAGGAGGATATCCGAGAAATATCGAAATAGGTTTCGAAATTACAGGAGAAGACAAACTGAAACACAGTAAACTGTTATACGCAGGAGCTGTCACCAAAGGTGATAAAGTAGTTTCCAATGGCGGTAGAGTACTGAACATTGTGGCTACAGGAGCTACTTACGAAGATGCCCGCAAGAAAGTTTACGAAGACGCAGGTCACGTACATTTCGATTACGGCTTCTATAGAGAAGACATCGGAAAGTTTTAATAAAAATCACGAAAAAAGATTTGGAGCTAATCCAAGTCTTTTTTTGTAAAACAGTTAAGTAAGCAATAAGCTTTAGGCTACAGGCAGCATGCTTATTGCGTTATAGAAAGCTTATTGCCTGAAGCCTATAGCTTAAAGCTTTTAATTTAATCATCATTTATCAATTATCAAAAATGAACAACGGTATTATTATTTTAGATTTCGGATCCCAGTACAACCAGCTTATCGGAAGAAGAATCCGTGAGATGGGTGTGTACTCTGAAATCTTGCCTTACAATACACCATTACAAGATATTTTAGCAAAACAGCCAAAAGGAATCATCCTATCCGGTGGACCAAGTTCTGTAAATGCAGAAAATGCTCACCTGGTTGAGAAAGAATTATACGAGCAGGGAGTTCCTGTATTGGGAATCTGCTACGGAATGCAGATGACGGCTCACCTTTTAGGAGGAAAAGTAAACAAAGGAGAGAAAGGAGAATACGGTAAAGCCAACTTAGAGATCGTTAAAGAAAGCTCTTTATTAAAAGGAGTTACTCAGAACTCTGTTGTTTGGATGAGCCACTTTGACGAAGTAGGAGAATTGCCTGCAGGTTTTGAATTAAATGCGAAATCAGGCGTAATTGCTTCTATCTCCAATGAAGACAAAAAAATCTTCTGCGTTCAGTTCCACCCGGAAGTTTCTCATACAGAAGAAGGAGGGAAAATGCTTGAAAATTTCGTTTTCAGCATCTGTAACTCAGAGAAAAACTGGAAACTGACTAACTATATTGAAAAAACAGTTGAGGAAATCCGTGAGAAAGTAGGAGACAACAAAGTAATCCTTGGACTTTCAGGAGGTGTAGACTCTTCTGTAGCCGCTGTTTTGATCCACAAAGCCATCGGTGATCAGTTGACTTGTATCTTCGTAGATACGGGATTATTGAGAAAGGATGAAGGGAAAAAAGTAATGGATCAGTATGGAGAGCATTTCCATATGAACATTAAAATGGTGGATGCTAAAGAAAGATTCCTTTCAAAACTAGCCGGAGTAGACGATCCTGAAGCAAAGAGAAAAATCATTGGAAATGAATTCATCCACGTATTTGACGAAGAATCTCACAAAATTGAAGGTGCTAAATTCTTAGCTCAGGGAACCATTTATCCTGACGTTATCGAAAGCCAGTCTGTTAATGGACCATCTGCAGTAATCAAGTCACACCACAACGTTGGAGGACTTCCTGAAGATATGGAATTCGAATTATTAGAGCCATTAAGAGAGCTTTTCAAGGACGAAGTAAGAAGAGTAGGAGAAGAATTGGGTATTCCTCATCACCTGGTATACAGACACCCTTTCCCAGGTCCTGGATTAGGAATCAGAGTATTGGGAGCTGTGGATGCTGAGAAAGTAAGAATTCTTCAGGAAGCTGATGATATTTTCATTGAAGAATTATACAAAAATGATCTTTATGAAAAAGTATCTCAGGCATTTGTAGTACTTCTTCCTGTAAAATCTGTAGGAGTAATGGGTGATGAAAGAACTTATGAATATACTGCTGTAGTACGTTCTGCCAACACCATTGACTTTATGACAGCAACATGGAGCAGACTTCCTTACGAGTTCCTGGATACCGTTTCCAGCAGAATCATCAACGAAGTAAGAGGAATCAACAGAGTAGCTTACGATATTTCAAGCAAACCACCTGCAACGATTGAGTGGGAATAATTTTTGACTTGAATTTAAATATAAATCCTGCCCATTTTGGGTAGGATTTTTTTGTTAAAACTGTTTCAATGAAGAAATGATCAGTAAAATATTTAAAGCAATTAACAAGCAATATATCAGCTTGAAGAGTATATGTTTATGGAAAATGACATAACTTGTTAACATAGTACCTATTAAATAGAAGTAAATAAAACTTTTTGCTTCCTGGGGTTTTATTTCAGATGCTGAAAACAAGTTTAAATTATGCGAAACATTGACTGATGTATCAGCATAAAAGATTCTTAAAATAAACATAATGGTGACGCTTATGAGTAAAATTACTGCGTATGGTTTCATCAACTAATAAAAATTTAATTTAATCGGACAAGAATGATTTTTAATTTACATTGTAAAAATAAAAATCTTCCGCAGAAAAAGCATTCAGGTTTTCTATAAAATCAAAATAAGCATTATAAATATCAGGATCTACAGTCAAATACGGATTAGATAGCGTATCGACAATAATATATTCTATATCACGAAATGTATGCAGAATATTTTTTACCTGTAAAGCATATAGCTTTTCTATAAAAATCAGAGGATAATTCAGACAGATATATCCCACAGTTTTATTTCCCAAATTTAGAATAGCAATTTTTTCTGTTTCCTTTTCTATATCACTGCGATAAGGAAATGAAAGCGCCTCGATTACAGAACTGAAATCAGAGTGTTTCCAATAATTATTTGAGTGAACTGCTGCTTGTAAAATTTCGGTGATATCCACTGTTAAATTTTGTATAAATAGTTGGGGAAGTAGTTATCTATAAGGATTTAAGTAAAATATTTTCACTAAATTTAAGTAAAATTACATCAAATGCAAATAGAAACAAGAAACCTGACCCTTCAGGATTATGATGAACTGGCGGAAACGATGAAAAGGGCCTACCCACAGATGTCGGAGTCTATATGGTCCAAAAAAAGTATTGATAAACTGACAAAAATATTCCCTAACGGACAAATTTGTATCACGGTTGACGGAAAACTCGCTGCTGTAGCGCTTTCCATTATCGTCAATTATGAAGAATTCGGGGACGATCATACCTATAGTGATATTACAGGAAATTATACATTCAATACCCATACTTCAACGGGGAATGTTCTCTATGGAATTGAAGTTTTTGTAGATCCTGAGTTTCGTGAGTTACGTTTGGGAAGAAGGCTTTACGATGCACGAAAAGAACTTTGTGAGTTATTAAACCTGAAATCGATTATTCTTGGAGGCAGAATCCCCAATTATCACAAATACAGCCACGAGCTTTCTGCAAGAAATTATATCCGAAAAGTAAGAGATAAGGAGATCTATGATCCGGTATTGTCTTTCCAGCTTTCCAATAATTTTCTTCCGATAAAAATCCTGAAAAAATATCTTCCGGAAGATGAAGCTTCACGAGAAAATGCAGTTCTTTTGCAATGGAACAATATTTATTACAGCAGAAAACCGAATACCATGCAGGATAGCATTATCCGTCTCGGATTGGTGCAATGGCAGATGAGGCATTTTAAAGATATTGAAGCTTTTTACGAGCAGGTAGAATTCTTTGTAAACGTAATGGGAGATTACAAATCTGATTTCGTCCTTTTCCCTTAGCTGTTCAACACGCCTTTACTGGCTCCCTTCAATAATCTTTCCGAAAGGGACAGTATGATAGAGCTGGCGAAGCTGACAGAGGAAATCAAAGAAAAAATTTCAGAGCTGGCCATCAGTTACAACGTCAATATTATTTCGGGAAGTATGCCTGTTTTTGAAAATAATGAATTGTACAACGTAAGCTATCTTCTTCACCGTGATGGACGTATGGATGAATACAGAAAAATTCATATTACTCCAAACGAAAAGAGATATTATGGAATGAAAGGCGGAAATGAAATCAAAGTTTTTGATACCGACTGCGGAAAAATAGGTCTTGTCATCTGCTATGACGTGGAATTTCCGGAGTTACCAAGAATTCTGGCCGATCAGGGGATGAAGATTCTGTTTGTTCCTTATCTTACAGACACTCAGAATGCCTACATGAGAGTACGCCACTGTGCCGCAGCAAGAGCCATTGAAAACGAATGCTACGTTGCCATTGCCGGTTGCGTAGGAAACCTTCCGAAGGTTAATAATATGGATATTCAGTTTGGACAGGCTGCTGTATTTACCCCTTCCGATTTTGCCTTTCCATCCAATGCCGTGAAAGGAGAAGCTACTCCCAACACAGAAATGACCCTGATTGTAGATGTAGATCTGAATCTGTTGAAAGATCTCCATCATAACGGTTCTGTTCAGGTAATGAAAGACCGAAGAAAAGACCTTTACGAAACTTACCTTAAATAAAAATATCTGCGGCAGCTCCAACGGAGCTGCCGCAGATATTTTACTATCCAAACGGACCGAACTATCCTTTTTTAGCAGATTCTCTGATTAAATCCTGATTGTTTTTATAAACCTCATATTGTTCCGGGCTTAATATCTTTTTAAAATCTTTATCAAGGACTTTAAAATCGCTTATAATAACCTTTTTTGCCTTATTGCTGTCAGCATCTTCAGGACTCGCATTTTTCTTGTTGAGACGCTTTCCAAAATCTTTCTGAACTTTCTGTACTCCTTTGAAGTTGATCTCGTATACCTGCTCAACCTGTCTTTCAGTCAGATCCAGAATAGGAACCATAATCAATGTTCTGAAAAGAGCAATCTTTTCTGCTCTGTCTTGCTTTACTACAGCCATCTGCTCAGGAGTAAGAATCTGCTCCATCGCCTGATGACGCTGGGCAATGATGCTTACAAATTCGTCAGCAATCATTTTATTATTCTGGGAACTGCTATTGTCACCGGCTTTGTTATCAAGAGCAATAAGAGCATCTGCTGTCATTTTATTGATCTCTGTAACCTTATTTGCCTGTGATTCTGTAAGCCCTAAATAACTCATTTCTTTTGTGGCCACTTCTGCAATAGATCTCGCTGATGCTACCTGTGCTTTTACTTGTGTTGTAAACAGAACTGCTGATAAAATAAGACCAGCTGAAATAATTTTTTTTAACATAGTGTTGTAATTATAGAGTTGTATTTTTTTCTTTTCAGATAGAAATAATGTGCCAGAAATTGAGGTACATAGGCATTTTTCAGGGTAAAAAAAATACCCGAAGAATATTTCTTCGGGTACCGTATAATTCTGTATAAACTCTGGTCTTACATATACTGAGGGCATACTACAGCAGGGCAGATCAGTCCAGGACATTTTGGTCTTCCGTCTGTAGGGCAGCATTGGTTTGAGCAGTTTCCGATAATGATTCCGCTTCCTGCAATTCCTTTTAATTGTTCTCTTGAAAGTTTGTTGTTTCGTAAATTTTTCATGTTTTAATACTTTTGAATTGTTTTAATTTGTATGTTGTAAATATATTAATTTTTATAATATACCACCCGTTTTTATTAATATTGATGTATATTATCCTTTAAAATATTGATTATGTGTGAATTTTTTAATTTTTAAGCTCTGTGCATTTTGCCTGGGAAATGACATCATCAATCCCTGTATTTCCAAATTGCCTGCTTTTAAGAAAGCTTTTACATGCATTTTCCTGTTGCCCCATAGCTAGCAGCACTTCCCCACGAATATAAAGAACCGTTGGGTCGTCAGAATTATATTGCAGGGATCTTTCTAAATCTTTAAGCGCAGCATCATATTGTTTTAGCAAGGCAAAAGCCGCCCCTCTGTTTCCAAATCCTTTCTGGCTCTCTTTTAAGGACAATGATGTATTGAAATCTTCAATAGCTTCAGAATAATTATCCATTCGCATTTTTATATATCCGCGGTTCAGATAATTGCTGAAATTTTTAGGTTGTTTTTCTACTGAAATATTGGCGTCAGCCAAAGCTTCATTATACATTCCCAGTTCTGCTTTAACGCCCCCTCTTTCACTATATAAATCATAGTCTAAAGGATCTCTCTCTATCGCAATATTATAATACTCCAGTGCTTTTCCAAAATCGGCCAGAGAGGAATAATAAGTAGCGTAAAAAGAATAGACCCTGCGATTTTTGGGGTCCAGTTTAAGAACTTTATCAAAATCTTCTTTCGAATTTTTAATATCCTCCAAATATAAATAAGACATTCCTCTGTAAAGATAAGAGTCAAAAGTTTTTTCTTTTTTCTCGATGGCCTTAGTAAAAAGTGAGATTGCTTCTTTGTAATGTTCATTAATATATTCCGCATATCCAAGGTTGTAATTAGACTGCCCTGAAAGGATGGAGGAAATAATGAGGAAAAAGAACAAGAGTATAGTTTTTTTCATAGGTGAAGTTATTATTGTTTTTGTTCTCGAATTTAATAAAAAATAGGAACAATTTTTGGAGTAAATTGCACCTACTATTGATACACTATGTTTGACAAGCCTCAAAGAAAACTGAAAAGATCCGCAAGACTGATTTCCGTATTAAGTAAATATGGATTCAAAGATATTCTGGCTAGAATGAATGGAAATAAGCAGGAAGAAGCTTCTGGTCATTCAGATGAAATCATTTCAAAAGGAACCGTTTATGAAAGAATAAGACTCGCTCTAGAAGAGCTGGGACCTACCTTTGTAAAATTGGGTCAGACATTTAGTAACAGGGAAGACTTATTGCCGCCGGAATTGATCCAGGAGTTACAAAAACTTCAGGACAAAGTGGATACGGTAGATATGGCTGTGGAAGAAGCGCTGGAAAGTGAATTCAATATTTCCGTCAAAGATTATTTCCGTGAAATTCAGAAAAAGCCTTTGGCTACGGCTTCCATTGCACAGGTGTACAAAGCTGTTCTGTTGGATGGCAGTCCGGTAATTTTAAAGTTGAGAAAACCTGATGTTCAGTCTGTCATTGAAGATGATTTACTGCTGATTAAAGATATTGAAAAGCTGATATCCACTTATTCGGAGATAGGAGAAAAACTCAATCTGAAACAGGCTATTTCTACCTTTGAAAGATCTTTACTCGAAGAAGTCTCTCTGATCAATGAAAAAAATAATATCCAGCAGTTCCGTCTGAATTTTAAGAACAATAAAGAAACATACGTTCCTAAAGTGTACGAAGAATTTTCCAACAACAATATTCTTTGTATGGAATTTATTGATGGAATCAAAGTAACCGATAAATCTGTTCTTTTGGCTAATGATATCGATCCTGTAAAGGTTTCAGAAACAGGATTGAGACTCTTTGTATCACAGATTTTAGACTATGGGTTTTTCCATGCCGATCCTCATGCCGGAAATATTTTAGTAAGAAAAGACGGCAGAATTGTTTTCATCGATTTCGGAGCAGTAGGGAAAATTCAGCCTAATGATAAAGAAATTCTTGAAAATCTTATTGTCAGTTTTGTCGCTAAAAATTCGCATAAAATAGTCCGTTCACTCAAAAAAATGGCCATAAGCTATGAAATTCCGGACGAAAGAAGGTTTGAAAATGATGTGGATGATATTCTGAATTTTGTTCACAGCTCGTCATTACAGGATATCAATGTACAGGTCATTATCAACAAGATGAAGGATATATTGAAAGACAACAGGCTTTATATGCCGGATTATTTCTATCTTCTGTTCAAAGGAATCAGCCTGATAGAAGGAGTGGGAAGGAGTATTAATCCTGATCTTGATATTGTTAAAAGTCTTCACCCTTACACCAAAAAGATTTTTACCAAGAAAATCAGTCCTAAAAATCTTTTGAAAACAGGGATGGACCGGATGATGAATTTCACGGATAATGTGGATGAAATTCCGAAAGAGCTCCGTTCCGTTCTTCAAAAGCTGGATGAAAATAAATTTACGGTTTCCAGCGAAATCAAAAATATAGATAAGACCAACCAACTGATCAAATCCAGTGTCATCAATCTGATTCTGGCTATGGTTTTAGGAGCAAATATCATTGCCACAGCCATTGTCTTTTCTTCCGAGTCCGGACCAAGAATCGGAGAACTGTCATTAGTAGCAGTTTTAGGCTTTATCTTTTCAATCCTTTTAGTCATAATCCTCCTGCTAAGAGTAACCAGAAAATAATACACGCATTATGTGATTTGACTTGCATAGTTGACGTTATAATGCAGGATGAAAAATTGTAAAATCTTTAACTTTTAACTTATAAATTGTAACCCGAACCCCGAACCTCGTAACCTAAACCAACAATGAAAACGCTTATTATAACAACAATCACCTTATTCAGCTCATATTGTATGGCTCAACAGGGACGTGAAGAGAAAATTCAGGGAGATTTTGACGGAAACGGAACAAAAGAATACGCCTATACAAAAGTCAGCGACTGTGGTGACGAATGTGAAGGAAAGTGCGAAACAACCATTTATTTCAGTGATAAAAACATAAAACCTATAACCATTACACCTGCAAACCAGGGAAGTCTGTATAATTTGGGAGATCTTAATGGTGATGGGAAGGAAGAGATCGGATTTTATCCCAATTGGTGTACCAGCTGCTGGCATCCTTTTTATGTGTATACTTTAAGTAAAACGGGCTGGAAACCATTATTGCCTTCTATTTCAACGCATTGTAATCAGTGGGAAGAGGATCAATTCCCCATCAAAAAAGATCCTAAAAAGAAAGGATATGTTATTATTACCTCCAGTAAATGGGAAGATGATGATATTAAAATCAAAGTCAATAGTGTAAAGGTAAATGAGTAATTAATTTGTTGCTGGTTGTTATTTGTTGCTAGAAACATCAGTTGTATTTGGTAGTAATTCCCTATAATCAGATAGCTACTCTCTGCAACCTGCTGGCTAATATCTGCCAACTCAAATTTTCAACTTGTAATTAAATACCTATCTTTGCAAAATGGAAAAACTCACTTTTGCGGATTTTGACCTTCCGGTTAAAATTCTTGATGTTTTAGCGGATCTGGAATTATTTGAACCTACTCCCATTCAGGAGAAGAGCTTAAAGCCTATTCTTTCGGGAAGGGATGTAATGGGAATTGCACAGACCGGAACCGGAAAAACATTGGCTTATCTTTTACCCGTTCTGAAAACATGGAAATACAGTAAGACAGGAAATCCAACTGTTTTGGTGCTTGTTCCTACAAGAGAATTGGTGGTACAGGTGACTGAAATCCTTGAAAAACTGACAGAAAATATTACGGCAAGAGTAATCGGAATATACGGTGGAAAAAATATCAATACTCAAAAACTATTGTTTAATGATGGTTGTGATATTCTGGTAGGAACACCGGGAAGAGTGATGGACCTTTCCATAGACAATGCAATCTCTCTGAAGGAAGTTCAGAAGCTGATCATTGACGAGTTTGATGAGATGCTTAACCTTGGTTTCAGACCACAGCTTACCCACATTTTTGAAATGATGAAGGAGAAAAGACAGAATATTCTTTTCTCAGCTACTATGACAGAAGCAGTAGATGATATGTTGGATGAATATTTTGCAAGTCCGGTAGAAATTTCATTGGCAAAATCAGGAACTCCACTTGAAAAAATTGAACAGACAGGGTACAAAGTTGAAAACTTTAATACTAAAATCAATTTACTTGAACATTTGCTGAAGAATGATGCAGATATGTCCAAAGTATTGATCTTTAACAATAATAAAAGGCATGCTGATCTGCTCTTTACTAAAATCAATGAGCTTTTCCCTGAACAGTTTGATGTGATTCACTCCAACAAATCACAGAACTACAGACTAAAAGCGATGAAAAGCTTTGAAAATGAAGAGATCAGAGGTTTGATTACTACCGATGTCATGGCAAGAGGTCTTGATATCTCAAACATTACGCATGTCATCAATTTTGAGACCCCTGAAGTTCCTGAGCAGTATATCCATAGAATCGGTAGAACGGGTAGAGCAGATAAAGAAGGAAAAGCTTTGGTTTTTGTAACGAAAAAAGAAGAACCTTTGCTGCTTGATATCGAGCTGTTGATGGACAAAGAATTGAAATTTAATGAATTCCCTGAAGGTGTTAAGATCAATCCTAAGAAAATCGCTGCCGAAGAAGATCAGGTAGTGATGAAAAATCCTGTACAGGTAAAACTGAATGAAGGAGGCGGAGCATTTCACGAGAAAAAGGCTAAAAATACCAAAGAAAACTGGGGTGGACCTTCTAAAAGAAAAGCTCCTAAGAAGTTTGGAGCCAACAGAGCGCAGCAGAAAGCAATTTCGAAATCGAAAAGAAAGAAATAAAATAAAAAAACGATTCCAATTCAGGAATCGTTTTTTATTTTTAATCGAATTTGATATTATTTTTTTGTCATGGGTTGTAGTTTATTTCAGATAAGGAGTGATAATCTTTGTCCAGATTCTATATCCCTCCGGCTTAAAATGAAGCATATCTTCAACAAAAATATCCTTTCTTACATTTCCATTAGCATCTTCCATAGCCTTAGTTACATCAATAAATTCTGCGTTTGGTTCTTTTTTCATAAAAGCAGCAATCTTTTTGTTGGCGATTTTCATCTGTGGCCAGATCACTTCTCGGCTCGGCGAATATTTGATGGAGATATAATCTACTTCAATATCAGGAAATCGCTCACGTATTTTTTTGTAGAAAGCTTTGAATCGGTCAACGACTACTTTGGCTTTTAGCTTATGATTATCAGCAAAATCATTTTCACCACAATAAATAATGATCTGTTTGGGTTGGTAAGGTGCTAGGAGATCATTTGCAAAATTATTAAGGTCTGTAAGTCTGGATCCCCCGAAACCTCTGTTGATGATTGTTTTGCCGGGAAAATAATCCGCTACATCCGTCCATTTGGTGAATGAGGAACTTCCGATAAATAAAATAGCATCCTTTTGAGGCGGATTTTGCTGATCCAGCTTTTTAAATTCCTGGATGTCCTGCCAGAACATCGGTTTTTTTTCCTGAGAAAAGGCAATAGCAAAGTACAGCAATAGAAATGCTGATAGAATCTTCTTCATTATATTCAGTTTTAAATTAGATATAAAAGTAATAAAAAACTCCCGATTAGCGGGAGTTTATATTTTATCTTTTGTAGGTAACGTAAGGGATATCCGGAATTTTATCTCCATCCATATCAAAGATCCCTGACTGCTGGGCAAGTTTAAGATCTTTGGCTGTTAACATATCAATTCTGTAATTGACAGATCCTTCGTCGCCAAGTTTAATTCCAATAATTTTTGAATCGGCATCGTAGGTATATCTTCCTTCAGTTTTGGGAGCTGGAGTACAGTTGGCCCCTTCTCCCGTATACGCCGTGTAGCTCACATAATAATCTGTTCTTAAGAAAAGAGTATTTTTGGTTGCACATCCGGTTAACGTTTCAGTATAAAGCACTGTTTTATTATCTTTTCCAGAAATTACTTCCCTTTTAACTTCCTTCCAATCTCCTTTCATGATATCCATATCATAAGCTTCAAGATTATCATCTTTACAAGAAGTAAGCGCCAGGGCGGAAAAGGCAAATAAAAGTAGCTGTTTTTTCATTTTCACAAATTTAAGAATATGCTAAAATATAAATAAATTTGAAATATCTATAATGAAATAATGATTTTTTAAACGAATGTTTGTAAATTAAATAATTTTATAGAGGTTGCAATACGGGATGCGAGTTTCGGGTTATATATTTTCAAACTGAAAATGAAGATAAGCGCTTCATCCGAATCTTGAAACAGCATAGCTCAAACCTCGTACCCCGAATCCCTTAATAACTCATTTCTACAATCTTATAAGCATCCTGCGGAGTCAGTTTTTTGTATTCTCCAAGTCCCAGCCAGTTTCTTTCTGTAAAGGCTTTTTCAACCTTTTCAGCTGTTCCTTTAAAGTCTTCCGTATATTCGGAAAGCTTGGTTTTGATGTGAAGACTGTGGAAAAATTCTTCCAGTTTTTTTATACCCAGTTCAGCTTTTTCCTCTACGCTTCCGTCTTTGATTCCCCAAACTCTTTCAGCGTACTGAGCCAGTTTTCCTTTTTTATCTTCGAAGTTGTAACGGTAATGGGATGGAGCAATAATCGCCAGTGTTCTTGCATGGTCAATACCGAAGTAAGCCGTCAGCTCATGTCCCATAGCGTGTACTGCCCAGTCTGTAATCACTCCCTTCTGGATCAGGCCGTTTAAAGCCATTGTACAGCACCACATAAAGTTTCCGGCAGCATCATAGTTGAAATCATCAGCCAATACTTTAGGAGCAGTTTCCTGCAGGCTGATCAGAATGCTTTCTGCAATTCTTTCCTGAAGGTCTGCAGAAGAAGGAGCAGTCATATATTGTTCCAAAACGTGAGTGTAGGCATCAGTGATTCCGTTCACGATCTGATTTTTAGGGATCGTTCTGATCACTTCCGGATCCAGGACAGAAAATTGCGGGAAAAGTCCCGGTCCTCCCGAAGATAATTTCTCATGGGTTTCTCTTCTTGAGATCACATATCCGGAATTCATTTCTGAACCTGTTGCAGGCAGTGTCAGAATGCTTCCAAAAGGCATTCCTTCTCCTTCAAAAGTTCTCACCGATTTTCTCAGGATATCCCACGGTTCACCATCATAATTGGCTGCTGCAGAAAGGAATTTTGTTCCGTCAATCACAGAGCCTCCACCTACTGCAAGAAGGTAAGTAATGTTTTTCTCTTTAATAAATCTTAAAGCATTGATCAGAACTTCATATTCAGGGTTGGCAGGAACTCCGCCAAACTCATATAATTCATGTCCTTTTAAAGCCTCTTTTACCTGATCGTAAACACCATTATTTTTGATGCTTCCGCCACCGTAAATCATTAATATTCTTGCATCTTGAGGAATTTCTTTGGAAATTTTAGCGATTTCACCTTTCCCGAAAAGTATTTTTGTTGGATTTTTAAACTCGAAATTAAGCATTGTTCTAAATTTATTTTAAGTCAAATTTACGGAATGAAAAAGGAAAAGTGAGTTAATGAAATTTTAAAATTGCTATTATTCATTTTTATGAAAGCTATCGCTTTGAACTTCTTTGATTAATATTTTTTATTCCTTTCTAATCCAAATACTATGCTTCAGGAGAAAGATAGGCTTTTGCTCTTTTTATAAAGGCTTCCTTATCTTTTTTGATCTCTTCCAATAGTTTTTTCCGGTCATCAGGAATCGTGAGATACTGATCACCCCAAAGGTTGATTTCAACGATCACGGGGATAAGATCAATCCCTTTCTGAGTCAGAAAATAAAGAATTTTCAACTTGCTGTCCGGATGGTCTTTTTTATCAATTATCCCATTGTCTAAAAGGTTTTGCAGTCTTGTGGCCAGAATGTTGGTAGCTATTTTTTCATCTGCCTTAAGAAAGTCACCATAAGTACATTCCTTTTTCAGCATAAGGTCTCTAATAATAAGCAGAGACCATTTGTCACCCCACATTTCCAGTGAACAGCTGATCGGGCAGTCGGATCGTTTTTTACTCATTTTGTTAATTTTAAAATAATGCTTGCAAAATGAAAGTGTTTATTATAATTTTGCTTTTATTTTGCAAGTAAATTTAATCATAAAAATTAATAAATCAAATGGATCATTATGACATTGCCGTAATTGGCTCAGGACCCGGCGGATATGTAGCGGCGATACGAAGCGCCCAGTTGGGATACAAAACCGTGATTATAGAAAAGTATGATACATTGGGAGGAACATGTACCAATGTGGGCTGTATTCCGACTAAAGCATTATTGGACAGCACTCATCATTATGCTGAAGCACAGCATCAATTCAAGGAACATGGGATTAGGCTGGATACTATTGAACTGGATTTTTCCCAAATGTATAAAAGAAAAGCAGGGGTGGTTTCAAAAAATACAGGAGGGCTGGACTTTTTAATGAATAAAAATAAAATTACAAGGTTAAAAGGGACAGCAAGTTTCATCAATAATTCTACCCTAAAAATTCTCAGTGAATCTGAAATTAAAGAGATTACTGCACAGCATTATATAATTGCTACAGGCTCAAAACCATCAACTATTCCAGGAGTAGATATTGATAAAAAAAGGATTATTACTTCCACAGAAGCCCTTTCTTTGCAGGAAAAACCGGAATCTATGGTAATCATAGGCGGTGGAGTGATAGGAGTGGAAATGGCATCTATTTTCAACCGCATCGGAACGAAAGTAACTATTCTGGAATATGCCGATCATCTGATTTCCACCATGGACCATGAGTTAGGAAAAAGCATGCAGAAGATTCTTAAAAAAGAAGGAATTGATATCCGTCTCAATCAATCTGTATATAAAACCCAGAATGTAGGCTCTAAGGGCAAAGTCTTTTTTAAAGATAAAAACGGAACAGAAGGTGAACTGGAAGCAGATTATATATTGGTAGCAGTGGGAAGAAGCCCTTATGTAAAAGGTTTGGGTCTTGAAAATACGGATGTACAGCTGGACGAGAGAGGTTTTATTAAAATAAATGAAAACAATCAGACTTCAGTGCCTGCTATCTATGCAATAGGAGATGTTATCGGGGGAACAATGTTGGCTCACAAAGCGGAAGAAGAAGGTGTTTTTGTAGCGGAAACCATTAACGGACAAAAACGTCATATTCATTATAATCGTATTCCTTCAGTGGTGTATACGTGGCCTGAAGTAGCTTCAGTAGGATATACGGAAGAATACCTGAAACAAAATAATATCGCATATAATACAGGGAAATTCCCTTTTTCTGCCAGCGCAAGAGCCCGTGCTTCAATGGATATGGAAGGTTTTGCCAAAGTTTTGGTTGATCCGAAATATGGCGAAGTGCTGGGAGTTCACATCATTGGAGCCAGAGCTGCAGATTTGATTGCTCAGGGTGTTATCGCTCAGGAATATGAGGTGACTGCAGAAGATATGTTCCGTATTTCCTATGCCCATCCAACCTATTCTGAAACTTTAAAAGAGGCTTATTTGATTGCTTCAGGACAAGGAGCAATTAATATATAATGAAGTCATGCTAAAATTTAAACCATTAAGATCTGTGAGGAGCATAAGAATCATTAAGATTCACCTTAGATGAAAAAAAGCATCTTGCTAAAAAATAGCTTTAGCTATTCTCTTAACTATCCTTATCAACTTAAAAAATCTTAATGGTTTACATTAGCAGTTTGTAAATTTTATTGCAGGTAAAATCCTCGCGCCTTAAAGCTGTATCTTGATAAATTAATTTGCGCCTTGGCGTTTTTTTAAATTCAGTTACAAAGAAGTACAGTTTTCATCCTTCGTATAAACTCCATTGCTTTTTGCTTCCAGCTTTCCTGTTTTTCTATTGATTTTAACCCAAAAAGATTCTTTCACAGCCGGACAACCCTTTGACTGCATAAGGTACATTGAAATATGGCGGTCTTCAATTTTATAAGCTCCGGTAAATCGGTTACTTGTATCCACCGAATACCCATACGTTTTTGCCAGTAAAATAGCCTCTGGAAGATTGTCTACAGTTCCGATAAAATCTCTCAGCTGCTGCTCATTGGAAAAATAAAAAGACCTTTCGTTTTTGCAAGCCAGAATATAAGAAAAACAGTTGTTCCCAATACATTTCTGGAAAAAACCTTTTTCAGGAACCGGTTCATTGATGGTCATAAAGTCAGGAGCCTGGCTTTCATAAAGTACTGATTTTTCATAGTCCACATCATTACTCAGAACACGCCAGTAAGCATAGTCTTTATCAGGAACAATGAAAGGATAGAGATATTCTACTGTATCAAGAATATCAGGAATTTTTTTATAATCATCAGGAACCTTGATCTGGCTGTAAAGCAGATTGGAGAGAATCAGGGAAAATGCGATGATTACTTTCATAGAGAGTGGGTTTCCGGTGCAAATGTAAGAAAGAGAATTATTCCAGTACAATTTTATAATATCCTTTTTCAGCAGTTACATCAATATCTATACCTGTAAACGTTAATTTATTAATTTGATAGCCATCACACCCCCCGTTAAATTCTGATGATTGTATTGAAAAGTCTAAGTCTTTAATATTAGAAAAGAATTTATACTTTTTTGTTCCATTATAGGCACCTACATTTTCTACAATGATCATATTTTCAGATGTTTTGGATAGTTGGACACTATTGTTATCTTCGTCCTGAACTGAATAAGTGGTCAATGTTCCATTGGCAATAAGATTTTCATCATTAGAATCCACAAACTTAAAAAGGATCGGCAGAGGTGGATTGTAACAATCTTTTTCACAAGAGATGAAAAGAAGGGCTACGAGTAAAAAAGTAAATATTTTATTCATGGATGATGGATGGTGTGAAGAGTAAAGTTAATCAAAATTATATTAAATCTGAATGAGTAAAAATGGATTTCTATAATTTTAAAACCTATACAAGTATTCCATAGTTAATCGTTTGTTTACTCTGGAAAAAGTATTTATAAAATTTTTTAAAAAATAGTTTTCATCTTTTATTTTTGTCATTTGTCAATTAAAGTAATTTCAAAATCGCTTACATTTGTTAATATGATACATGACCAACGCGCAGAAAAATTCAGGCAGATTGTGGAAAATAAGTTCCAGATCTATAATTCATTATTTATGAGCCTGCCTTATGATAAAATGACGAATATCGGAATGCTGCTTCCATTTCTTTATGAGGAAAGCAGGACCGGCTATGAAGCAGGAAAAACTCCTGAAGATATCGTCGAAGAATTCTTTAAAAATCATACCGATCTTCAGAAGGAAGAGCAGAAACTTGAACTGCTTTTCAAGATCATACAATATATAGAAAGACAGGTAGTTTTGTTTGACAGTATTGAGGATGCTGCATTTCCTAATCTCCATTCAGAAAGTGATAATGGAACGGTGACCAACCTCTTTGAGCGTTCTTTTCAGGATCATAAAATTGAAAAAGTACGCGAGAAATTGAAAGATTTCAGTGTTAAGGTTGTATTTACTGCGCACCCCACTCAGTTTTATCCAAGTTCGGTACAAAGAATTATTCAGGATTTGAGAGGAGCAATTACCGGTGATTCAGTGACGCAGATTGATATGCTTCTGCAGCAGCTGGGGAAGACTCCTTTTGTCAATAAAGAAAAACCTACTCCGATAGATGAAGCACTAAGCATTATTTCTTACCTGAGATATGTGTATTATGATACCATCGGTGAACTCTTTACAAAGATCAAAAAGACTTTTGGAAACGGACATTTTCACCTTCATGAAGATATTATCCAGCTTGGTTTCTGGCCGGGAGGAGACAGAGACGGAAATCCTTTTGTAACCGCAGAGGTAACGAAAAGAGTAGCGGAAGAACTTCGCTCAGCCATTCTGAAGTCTTATTACAGCCATTTGAAATTTATCAGAAGAAGATTAAGTTTCAGAGGTGTTTCCGAAGTGTTGACCCAGCTAAGTGAAGAGCTGTATGCTGCCATTTTTGACGGGAAAAGCATTAAAGCCGAAGATATTTTAAAGAAAGCCAATGAGGCAGAAAAAATATTGATCAATGAGCATAATTCTTTATTTTTAGATCTTTTGGTCAATTTCAGGGATCGTGTGATGATCTTCGGAACTCACTTTGCTACGCTGGATATTCGCCAGGACAGCAGAATTCATCAGAAAGTTATTGATGAGGTATATGCAAAAGTTTACGGAAATGAAGAGGCTGATTACGAACAGAAGTTCAGTAAACTGATTCAGATGTCAGAAACGGTACATGCGGAGGATTTCGAAGATATTGTAAAAGATACTTTATTAACGGTTTCTCAGGTTACAGAAATCCAGAATCTGAACGGACTGAGAGGAATGAACCGTTATATTATTTCCAATTCTGACGCGGTAAAAGATGTTATGAATGTATATGCCTTCTTTAAAATCTGCGGTTATCGGGATGAAGCGATCAATATGGATATTGTTCCGCTTTTTGAAACCATGGAAGGACTTGCCAATGCAGAAAATGTAATGAATGAGCTGTATCATAATCCTGTTTATAAAAAGCATCTTGAAAAAAGAGGAAATCAGCAGACGATCATGCTTGGATTCTCAGATGGAACCAAAGACGGAGGATATTTAAAAGCCAACTGGGAAATTTATAAAGCCAAAGAAGTACTGACAAAACTTTCCGAGCAGAATAATATTAAAGTGGTATTCTTTGACGGTAGAGGCGGACCACCAGCCAGAGGAGGAGGGAAGACCCACGATTTCTATGCTTCTCAGGGAAAAACAATTGCGAATAATAAAATAGAACTAACAATTCAGGGGCAGACGATTACCAGTATTTTTGGAAATAAAGAACAGGCAAAATACAACTTTGAACAGCTTCTGACCGCCGGTGTAGAAAATGACGTATTCAAAAATTCAAAAAAAGAACTTACCGAAAAAGAAAGAGCTTTGATTATTGAGTTGGCGGATATCAGCTATAAAAAATATTCAGATCTGAAAGCGCATCCTATGTTTGTTCCCTATCTGCAGGAAATGAGTACGCTTGAATATTACGGAAAAACGAATATCGGAAGCCGGCCTTCAAAAAGAGGAAACGGAAGCGAACTGAAGTTTGAAGATCTGAGAGCCATCCCGTTTGTAGGATCATGGTCACAATTGAAGCAGAACGTACCTGGGTTCTTCGGTTTTGGATATGCAATGCAAAAGATGAAAGAACAGGGCAGATTTGAAGAGGTAAGGGAACTTTACAAAGGGTCAGATTTCTTTAAGACTTTAGTTCTGAACTCCATGATGAGTATGAACAAGTCTTACTTCCCATTGACTTACTATATCAAAAATAATCCGAAGTTCGGTGCTTTCTGGAATGTCCTTTTCGATGAATATGAGCTTTCCAGAGACATTATGCTGGAACTGACAGGATTTAAAATGCTTCAGGAAGAAGATCCGTTATCCAGAAAATCGGTGAAGATCCGCGAGAAGATTGTACTTCCGTTGCTGAGTATTCAGCAATATGCTTTAATGAAGATTCAGAAAGGAGAAGGCAACAAAGAAGCTTATGAAAAGCTGGTAACGCGTTCACTGTTCGGGAATATTAATGCAAGCAGAAACTCTGCATAAGCTATTTTTTTAATAAGAATGATCATAACGAAATGATAATCAATATCAATAAAAAACGGGCTAAAGCCCGTTTTTTATTATAAACCATTTAATGAGCTTTAGCTCAAACTTATTTTTATGTTGTAATACGACAAAAAATAGTAATATATCTACCATAGATTGTACAGATGTTTATGTTGTATTAAATCTGCTCAATCTGAGTAATCTGCGAGAAACAAAATTATTCCTTTAAGAATTTTTCGTAGAAAACCTTGTCCTTCGTCTGAATTTTCAGATAATAGGTTCCTTTGGAAAAATCTTCCACTTTTATAGATTTCTGGTTGTTGCTTTTCCTGATGAGTCTTCCAAGGTTATCATATATTTCTAACGATTGAACTTCTTGCTCTGATGCAATATTCAGGATATTTTTTGCAGGATTCGGGAATATGGAGAACCTGTCTTTTTTTACAGTCTCAGAGGTATTCAGAACGAGATTATATAAACTTCCGAAATTAAGAATACCATATCCCATCTGATCGGTATGGGCAGGATAAAGTGAAGCCGTTTGTCTCAGTTTTGTTCTCATCTGCTCTCTGTTCATTGTTGGGAATGCCTGAATAAGACATGCAACACCGCCTGCGGCAATAGGAGTAGCAATAGAAGTTCCGTTTACAACTAAGGTCGCATTATCATACACGGTTGTTGTACCGCTCCCTTGGGTACTTCCATCCGGTTTTACCACCCCGAGAGCATTAGGTCCGAAAGAAGAAAATCCGGATGCATTTCCGGCTGAATCTACAGATCCGATAGAAAATACTTTTGCATTGTCAGAGGGTGTCATAAGGTAATGCCAGGGCTGTTGTCCGGAGTTTCCTGCAGCAGCAAGAACAAAAATACCCTTGTCAGCGGCAATACCTGCTCCACGGGCAATAAATGAAGTATTCCCGTCCATATTGGCATATGTATAATTGTAACGGCTTTCGTCAAAAACATTGTATCCTAGTGAAGAAGTAATAATTTCTACTCCTTTTCGATCTGCTTCCTCAGCAGCTTCAATCCAGTAGAGTTCTTCTTCGGGAATCTCTACGGTAGCATTTTCACTGCGGTAAAGATAAAAGTCAGCATCAGGTGCAGCTCCTACAAAAACGTCTTGAAGATATCCGCCAATAGCACCTAACACGACGGAGCCATGAGTACTGAGAGATGCATTGTAGATGTCTCCGGTTTTGGTTACAAAATCATAAGAGGCTTTGATATGATTATTGGTCCACAATCTTGAAAAAGCAGCACCTGTATTCACCGTTGGAAATCCGGCATCAATCACCGCTATGGAAATTCCTGTTCCCGTATAGCCTGCCAGATGAAGCGGCCGGATATTCACCTGATCTATTTGTCCGGCTCCGGAACCGTAATTAAAATTGGTAAGTATTTTATTGATGCTGGCATCGTCTTTCCATTTTCCTGGTGCTGGTTTCACAGTAGCAGAACTGTTTCTGGCAAAACTTTCAACAGAGGAAACATAAGTTTGAGCCTGAAGTAATGTTTTTTGTGCAGCAGTAGCATTAACTGCTGCACCATTAAGCCATTTTGAATAATCCGTAACAACAAATCCCAAATTTTGAAGATTCTGAAGATAAGACTGTTCAATAGGAGCATCCTGATCATTGAGGGGAATTCCCAGCGCGGTACGCCTGTTGAGTGATTTCTGGCTGAGTTCCGACAGCGGATTGGCGTAAAAAGCAGCTTTATTAGGCTTATCCGTGAAGTAAACAAAGACGAGCTCCGTTTGTGCGGAAACGGCAAGGTAACCAGTTAGGAAACAAAAGAGTAAAAGTTTTTTCATAAAATTTATTTGTATAAAGATAAAAACAAAATCAATAAAATTTTTGATAGGATTTTAAATTCCTTATTTTTACAGAAATATTTAGTATATGAAAAAAATTCAGATGGTTGACTTGCAAAGTCAGTATTACAAAATAAAGAATGATGTAGACAATGCAGTTTTGAATGTAATGGATTCTGCGGCATTTATTAACGGTCCTGAAGTAAAGTCTTTCCAGAATGAATTGGAGTCTTATTTAGACGTAAAACATGTTATTCCGTGTGCCAATGGTACAGATGCATTACAGATTGCCCTGATGGCGTTGGATCTGAAAGAAGGAGACGAAATTATAACAGCTGATTTTACTTTTGCTGCTACAGTAGAAGTTATTCACCTGCTTAAATTAAAGTCTGTACTGGTAGATGTAGATTATGATACATTCACAATCTCTACTGAACAGATTAAAAAAGCAATTACGCCCAAAACAAAAGCGATAATTCCGGTGCATATTTTCGGACAGTGCGCTAATATGGAGGAAATTTTAAAAATTGCTGAAGAGCACAATTTATTTGTTATTGAAGACAATGCTCAGGCAATCGGTTCAGAATATACATTTTCTGACGGAAGTGTAAAACAGGCAGGAACAATGTCTACTGTGGGAACCACTTCTTTCTTCCCTTCAAAAAACCTGGGATGTTACGGAGACGGAGGTGCTATCTTTACCAATAATGATGAATTAGCCCACCGTTTAAGAGGAATTGTAAACCATGGAATGTACGAAAGATATTACCATGATGAGGTAGGAGTAAACTCACGTTTGGACAGTATTCAGGCTGCGGTTTTAAGAAAGAAACTTCCTCACCTGGATTCTTACAACGAAGCCAGAAGAAAAGCAGCTGATTTTTATGATGAAGCTTTCGAAGGAAACCCGAATATCCTGACTCCAAAAAGAGCGGAAAACTCTACTCACGTATTCCACCAGTATACGTTAAGAATCCTGAATGGAAAACGTAATGAGCTTCAGAAGTTTTTAGCGGAAAAAGAAATTCCTGCAATGATCTATTATCCGGTAGCATTAAGAAAGCAAAAAGCATACTTCCAGGAAAGTAATGCAGCAGACTTTGTGAATACAGATAAGCTTTTGGATCAGGTAATTTCGTTGCCAATGCATACAGAATTAGACGAAGAGCAGCTGAAGTATATTACGGATGCAGTACTTGAGTTTATGGGATAAAAATAAGTATGAAGGAATTTTTTTTAAAAGGGAGAAAATATAAATTCTTTTTAGGATTTCACCGTTTTATTGTGGGGCTGTATTCAATCTATATTATAAATACATTGAAGTCTTATAATTCCTCATCTTATTCCACATATTATAAAGAGAGTATTTATGAAAATATCGCAAAATACTCTTTTTATATTATCATAAATTTAATTTCAGGAGGGATCATTTATTTTAAAATAAAACGGGCAAAGACTATCCTCAATTTTTTTGCAGTAATGATCTTTATTCTGGTTTGTTATGCCGAATATACCCTGGTTAAAACTTATGTTAATAACTCATATTATAACTTTGTAATTACTTTTAATACAGGAGTTATAGGTTTTATTGTTTTTTATATCTTTTATCTTAATAAAAAGAGTGAGAAAGAAGAGACAGGAATCAATGAAATAGAAAATATAGGAAAAAACGAAGACTAAGAAAGCGCAAAAGATAAAAAAATGGCAATACTCGTTACCGGCGGACTTGGATATATTGGTTCTCACACTGTTGTAGAACTTCTTAATAACGGCTTTGAAGTGGTTATTGTAGATGATTTATCCAATACGGAAAAGTTTATTTTAAAAAATATTGAGGAAATTACAGGTAAAAAGCCTGTTTTTTATCCTTTTGATTTAAGAAGAAAAGAACTTCTTACTCAGGTTTTTGATGCTCATCAGATTGATGGCTGTATCAATTTTGCTGCCTCTAAAGCGGTAGGAGAGAGCCAGATCATTCCTGTTGATTATTATGAGAATAATCTGTTTTCTTTGATTAATATTCTTCAGGAATTTAAAGCAAGAAAGATCTCCAACTTTATTTTCAGCTCATCATGTACGGTATACGGACAGGCAGATGTAATGCCGATAGATGAAAATACCCCGTTGAAAACCCCTGAAAGTGTCTATGGAAAAACAAAACAAATGGGAGAACAGATCCTGATTGATTTTGCAAAAGCCTATCAAAGTAAAATATCACTATTAAGATATTTTAATCCAATCGGAGCACATCCTTCAGGAAAACTGGGAGAATTGCCGATAGGGATTCCTAATAATTTAGTGCCTTATGTGATGCAGACGGCTTCCGGAGTTCGTGAGAAACTGAATATCTGGGGTGATGATTACCCTACAGAGGATGGAACGGCCGTTCGTGACTATATCTATGTTGTTGACCTTGCAAAAGCACATGTTGCAGCATTAAAGAAACTGATAGAGGATCCTTCGTCGGATGCTGTGATAGATATCTACAACCTGGGAACAGGAAAGGGTTCATCTGTACTGGAAGTGGTAAAAGCTTTTGAAAAAGCCAATCATGTAGAAGTGCCTTATCAGATTTGTGCCAGAAGGGAAGGGGATATCACTATTGCATATGCCAACCCGGATAAAGCTGAGAAAGAACTTCACTGGAAGTCTGAAACCTCGCTTGAAGAAGCTTTAAGAACAGTTTGGGAATGGCAAAAATATCTGAACACCAGAAATTCATAACTTAGCATTGAGAAATGCTTATATAGAAAGAGCAATTTAAACGATCATAAAACAAATTACAAAAACATCTTCCTTGAAATTTGGTGTTTTATCTTTTTAAAAAACATTTATTTCAGCGAAGCTTTAATTTAACATTAATATGAAGACACAGAGAATAGGTATTACATTTTCGTCATTTGACTTATTGCATGCAGGTCACATTAAAATGCTTGAAGAAGCTAAAACTGTATGTGACTATTTAATCGTCGGACTTCAAATCGATCCGTCCCACGATCGTCCAAACAAAAATAAGCCAAGTCAGACTATTGTTGAAAGATATATCCAACTGAAAGCGGTGAATGCTGTGGATGAGATAATTCCTTATTACACAGAAGAAGACCTTTTGGATATTCTTAAATCATTTGTGATTGACGTAAGAATCATCGGGGATGATTACATGGACAAAGACTTTACAGGTAAGAAATACTGTGAAGAAAAAGGAATTGAGCTATTTTTCAATAAAAGAGACCATAGGTTTTCCACCAGCGATCTGAGAAGGAGAATTTATGAAGCTGAAAAAGAAAAATACGCAAAAGCAGAACCTGTAAAATAACAGAAATAAAAAATCCCGAAAGAAACTTTCGGGATTTTTGCTGTATTACATTGGGCCGCCTTGCTGATCATCTCCGGCTGCATTGGAATTGATATCCTTTTTCTTTTTAGGCTGATCAATTTTCTCTCCTTGCTTGAATCTGTAAGTTAAAGAAATAGAAAACTGTCTTGGTTGCCATTGCATATAGTTTCTTCTTGTATAATCTTCATTGAAACTGAATACTTCTCTGCTTCTTGTATTGAATATATCCTGAATATTGAAGGAAATGGTTCCGTCTCCTTTCCAGATTGTTTTGGAAGCACCAAGATTCAGAGCATACATATCCTGTGTATTTTGGTTGGCAGATTTCTGTGCCCCTCTATAGAATCCCTGAAGTTGTACACTTAAAGTTTTGTCAAGTTTAAATGTTGTATTTAAACGTGCTCTGGTAGAGAAGCCGTCACCTGTAAAATCCATGTTGCGGGTTTGTTTCTGCTTATTTTTATCAATCGCATCATAATAAGCAATTCCGCTGGTTTTATATCCAAACATATCAAGGCTACCCATTATTTTTAACCATGCAAAAGGGTCATAGGTGAAGTTCAGATCCAAACCATAACGGTCGTCATTTCCTAAATTGATAGGTTTTGTATAGAATACTCCCAGACTTTCATCAGGTCTGTAGACTAGCATTTTAGTATCATCAGTGGAATGTCTGTAATATAAGGTAGGATTAATCGTAAACTTTTTTCTGGTAATATTATATCCTACTTCAAATGAATCTACATACGATGGGTTCAGGTCTATGTTTCCCTCAAAAATATTCTGGCTGTTGCTGTAATTCGGGAAGGGAACCATAAAGAATGATCTTGGTCTGTCTATTCTGCGGGAATAATTAAGCAAAATCTGATTGTTTTTAGATAAATCATAGCTTAAAAATACACTCGGGAATAAATTATTGTAGTTCTTCGTTTTGTCTATTCGTTTATCATTAGGATTTTGATTGATATAATTGATGCTTACATTGGAAAGCTCATCTCTTAAACCTAGCTGATAAGCAAATTTTTCTCCGATTTTACTTTTAAACTGTAAATAAAAAGCATTAAAAACTTCTTTATAATCTGTGTTATTGTTATAACTTGGAATATAAGGGTTATTGGAAGTACTGCTTACAAAATTATCATAGGTGTTGTCATTGACATCCAATCTGTATCCTGCCTCAAGCTTAGATTGTTCTCCTATTGGAAGCTCATAGTCTGCCTTACCGATAATCGTTTTACTTACAGAATGTCTTCTGGTTACATCTTGCACATCCGGACGAAGGTCATACGTTTCAAGAATATCAGAATTATTATTACTTCTGTTTCTTTGCAAGCTCAATGATACGGATAAATTTTGTCCCTTATCATCAAACTTATGATCTAATCCTAAATCTCCTTGAAAAGCAAGATTATTGAATACACTTTTAGAATCTCTTCTTCCGGAAGGATTTAACAAATTCCATTTTCCAGCTGTAGTGCTTGGATCCGGAGAATCTCTGAAGAACCTATAAAAACTGTCATACGTATCAAGAAGTTCATTTCCGTCTCCTTCAAATGTTCTCACTAACCCTGTAAAATTAATTGACGTTTTATCAGATAAATCATGAACAAAACCTGCACTTACATTATAATTTTTATTATAAGTTTTGTTGGTAGAGTTTTGCAATTGATGAGCAAGAACATCATTAGGCTGCTGATTAGCAACTACATTAGGAAATGTAAGATTATGATAGGTTGTTTCCGAATTATTCTTGGTTTTGTTTTCTGTGTAGCCACCACCACCATTCAAAAACCAGGTCCAGTTATTCTTTCTCCAGCTCAGATTGGTATTAAGAGAGGTTCTTGGAAAATATCCCAGAGATCCTACTACACTTCCATTAAATCCTACTTTTTTGCTCTTTTTAAGGATAATGTTCAGAATACCGGAGGTTCCACTTGCTTCAAATTTAGAAGAAGGGTTGGTAATTACTTCAATTCTTTCAATCTGGTCAGCAGGGATACTCTGTAATGCATTAGCTCCGTCATCTATTCCAAGAAGGGCAGAAGGCTTTCCATTGATCAGAAACTTAACATTGGTGCTTCCTCTCATCGATACTGTTCCGTCTGTATCTACGGAAACCGAGGGAACGTTGGTCAAAACATCCTGAAGATTTCCTCCTTTACTTACAATATCCTGTGAAGGATCATAAGTTTTCTTATCAAGTTCTACTTTATATGCTTTGGTTGCTGATGCGGTAATAACAACACCCTGTATTTCTTTCGTTTTACCATCTACAGTAGAGGTTGCCTCTGCTTCAATAGATAGAGCACCGATATTACCTGCTTTTGCAATGTTTTTGCTGACTACACTTTTTTTGTAATCAATAGCTTCTACTGTAATGTCATAGTCTCCGGGCATAAGTTGCAGCTGATACTGTCCTTTTTCATCAGTTAGTACAGCATCACTTAAAGTCTTGTTGGCTTTATTGCTGAAAGTTACGGAAGCGTAAGGAACCGGTTGATTTTTTTTGTTGACAATGATTCCTGAAACTCCAGCCTTTTCTTGTGCAAAAGCTAGTGCTGCCGCTGAAAGTACTAAGGTAAGTCCTAAAGTTTTTCTGGTGAAAATAGTGACAATTTCTGTCTTATTCTTCATAGGTTATTTTTTTGTATAAGATCGTGAAAGAATAACCCTTAATATTTTGAGTGTCTATAATAATGTGAACATCAAAACATTATGGTTGTATATTTTTTTCTAACTGTTTAAATTTTCTGGTGCTTCTAAACTTATTTTATATTTTTTGAGTTGAGCCAGTCCTGATAAGCCTTTGCATTCACTGCATGTTCTTCAGCACTTGCAGTAAACTTATGGTATCCGAATCTTGCCGGATCAGCACACATAAATATATAGTTGTTGTTTTCGGCATTTAAAACAGCATCTATTGAATTCTTATCCACTACACAGATAGGTCCCGGAGGAATACCTGCATTGGCATAAGTATTATAAGGTGATGGTGTAGACAAATGCTTATATAATACCCTTTTTATAGGTTCTTTAAAATTAGTCTGCTTATTAATTGCATAAATTACCGTAGGATCAGACTGAAGTTTCATTCCTTTTCTGTAACGGTTTAAATATAATCCTGCAATCGTTTTCATTTCGTCCTTTTTTCCTCCGGATTCCTTATAAACAATAGAAGCTAAAGCATAAATCTGATCTCTTGTAAGACCGGACTGCTGCTCCTTGTTTTTTCTTTCACTCGTCCAGAAATCATTATACTGATTTTCGAACTTCGCAAAAAATTCTCTCGGACTTACTGTCCAGAAAAAATTATACGTATCGATGAAAAAATATTTTTTTAAATCTTCAACATTTTTATAGCCTTTCTCCTGTGCCACGGCATCCAGATCATTCACAAAATGTAATGAATCAATTTCCGTTTTTTTGGTCACCTTACCAATCATCTGATACATATCTCCAAAATCACCGATTCTGTAAGAGTTTGCAGTCTGGTTACCTGCTTTGATCATATTGACAAGGTTTTTGTTACCTGTTCCGCTCTGAATATGATATCGCCCTGCTTTAAAATTCGTATCAAGGCCTTTTTCCTTAGCTACAGCTTCAAAAGATTCCCTGTCTTTAATATAAGGAGCAATAGAATCGAGGATCTGTTTAAATCCTGCTCTATGAGGAATCAGAACGTAACCATCCTTTTCTACGTTATTTCCTAAATATTTATTATAAAATCTCAAACCAAAAAATCCTGCCACTACAAAAACCAGCAGAATGACAATGAGAATTGCTTTTTTCATTCTTATCAATGTTGATTAAAAGTTTTTTGTTTTTAAAGAAGATCTGTCTTACCTCTAAAAACTTGCTTTGCAGGACCCTCCAGCCAAATATTCTGGAATGCATCACCGCTTTTTTCAGCATGTACTTTAAGGTTTCCACCTAAAGTTTTAACTTTTACAGAGGTTAGATTATGTTTTTGCAGAAAAGTTAAAGCAGAAGCTGTAACTCCTGTTCCGCAACTGTAAGTTTCGTCCTCAACGCCTCGTTCATAGGTTCTTACAAAAATTTCATTATCGGAAATTTTTTCTACAAAGTTCACATTGATTCCTTTTTCTTTATATTTTTCTGAATTTCTGATGCCATATCCTTCGTCATAAACGTGATAATCTTTCAGATTGTCAACATATTTTACATAATGAGGAGATCCGGTATTCAGAACAAAATCATTTCCGTCGCGGGAGATAGTATCCACATTGATCATTTTTAATTTAATGATTCCGTTATGGATTTCAGCTTCATGTTCACCATCTGTCGCAATGAATTTGCATTTGTCTTCGAAGATGTCAAGGAAAAAAGCAAAAGCGACAAGGCATCTTCCTCCGTTTCCGCACATCGTACTTTCTCCGCCATCAGAATTGTAGTACACCATTTTGAAGTCATAATGAGGATCGTTTTCCAATAGAATAAGACCGTCAGCACCTATTCCGAAACGTCTGTCACATAATTTTTCAATGCTATCTTTATCTTTAGTAAATTGGAGATCACGGTTGTCTACCATTACAAAATCATTCCCTGTTCCCTGATATTTATAAAATTCCATATTTTTTTGTTAAATGAAGAAGCAAAATTACTATATTTTAAATGAAAAACGAACAGTGTTAGCTGTTCGTTTCCTTATTTATAATCGTTTTATCTAAAGCCGCCACCGCCGCTCTGCTGTCTGCTTGAACTGGTGCTTTGGCTGCCCGAGCTATTCCTGAATCCACCGCCGGAAGACTCTGATCTGCTGCCTCCGGAATTTCTGAAACCGCTGTTATTCTGGTTTCCCTGGTTGTTCTGATTACTGCTGTTTTGATTTCTGAATCCACTGTTACTGTTGGAGTTTCTGAAACCACTGTTGTTCTGATTTCCCTGATTGTTTTGATAACCACTATTCTGGTTTCTGAATCCGCTGTTGCTGTTAGAGTTTCTATTATTATTGAATCCTCCGTTATTATTATATGAACCGTTACTGTTCGTTGTACGCGTATTCTGGAATCCGTTTTGAGGTCTTGAAGAAGAAGATGATCTTCTTTCTACATAGACTTTTCTTCTGGAGTTATTATAATTGTCATAATAATAAGGAATGCCATTATCATAGTAATAATTAACGTTGTTTCTGTAATAATAGCCATCATTGCCCCAATATCCTCCGCTTCCGTAGTATCCTGAAGGAGCATAATAATACCCGTTGTTGTAGTAGGGATCACCATATCCGTAACCACTATTGCTTCCATATCCGTCGGTATATGCTAGACAAGAGGTTAAACTGGTAATAGCAAAAATACTGACTGCTATTTTAAATAAATTTTTCATGACTTTATTGTACTTTTTTTTCTTTAAAACTTTTTTTCCAATTGACGTATCCTAAGATCGCCATTATAGTAAATACCAAATATTGAACCGAAGTGATTCCAAGTCCCTTAAAAATCATCATAGGAATACAAATAAGATCTCCGAGAATCCAGAAAATCCAGCTCTCAATGCGCTGTTTGGCCATCAACCACATTCCTACTAAAAATATGGAAGTGGTAAAAATATCCATCCAATTGGCCCAGTCGAGATGATACAATCCCAAATAACCACTTTCTAAATGATCAATATAAGGTTTGCAATAATAAATAAAAGTAACAAATGCCAAACTCAGCACAAAAAGAATACTTGCATGTATCCATTCTTTTCGGGTAGCCCATGTAACTTCTACGTGAACATGATCTTCAGAATTTCTTGCCCATAGAACCCATCCATAAATACTCATGACAGTATAATAGACGTTAATCATACAGTCTCCCAGAAGCCCGGCATTGAAAAGAAGATATACATAGATCAGCGTTGAAATAATGCCGGTAGGATACACCCATATATTTTTCTTTATGGAAAAAAATACGCTCAGTATTCCGAAAATTGCACCTGATGCTTCCAACATAATTTGTAAAGAATCATAGCTTTCATAAGGCTTTACAAAAAGATCATATAAATTCATGCAATCAAAAATAAGCAAAAATATGGACTTTTTAAAATGGATTATATAATGTGTTGTTCAGGTTTTTAAACCTTTAATGTAAAATAAATGAGGAAAGTTTAACGATAAACGTGGGAGTTCCTAAATTTTTTATATTTTCGTAAATCCTTAATAAATAAAAAAACATGTCGAAAATTTGGGTTAAAAAGCCACTAAGTGCCTATGAGGCAGATATGAAGAAAAGTGAGCTGAAAAAAGTCCTTGGAAAATGGAGTTTAACAGCAATTGGAGTAGGTGCTATCATCGGTGGTGGAATCTTTGTTCTTACAGGAACAGGAGCCTATTATCACGCAGGACCAGCACTTGCCATTTCCTTTATCATTGCAGGGATCGCCTGCGTTTTTGCTGCATTATGCTATGCAGAGTTTGCATCCATTATTCCTGTAGAGGGTTCAGCTTATGCTTATGCATATGGAACAGTAGGAGAAATTTTTGCATGGGCCATGGGATGGTGTCTCATCCTCGAGTACGCGATGGCGAGTATGGCCGTCTCCGTGAGTTGGTCCGGTTATTTTAATAAATTTTTGAAGATTTTTAATATTCATTTGCCTGCCTATCTGACATCAGACCCGGCAAGTTATACCGGAGATGGTTTTTCTATGAACCTGCCAGCATTTATTCTGGTTCTTTTAATTACTGCATTATTGGTAAAAGGAACTAAAGAGGCAGCAGGAGCGAATAACCTGATCGTTTTAATGAAAACTTCAGCCGTTATCTTTGTGATTATCGCTGGTGTATACATTATTTTCTCTAATACGGATCTTTACAATGCGGTAGATGGTGTTAAAAACTGGAAGCCTTTTATTCCTGATCCGATAAAGATCAAGAACTCTGAAGGAGATCTGGTTTCTGCCTACGGGATTAAAGGTATTATTTCCGGAGCAGCAGCTATTTTCTTTGCTTATATCGGTTTTGATGCTGTTTCTACACAGGCTGGAGAAGCTATTAACCCTAAAAAAGATGTACCTTTCGCTATCATCGCTTCACTATTGATCTGTACAGCATTGTATATCTGTGTATCTCTTGTATTGACAGGGATGATGCATTATACAGACTTTAATCCTGAAGGAAGATATCCGGATGCCATCAAAGCGCCTGTTGCGTATGCTTTTGAAATTGCAGGAAAGCACTGGGCGAGTAATATCGTAACGATTGCTGCTACCGTAGGGTTGATTTCTGTTGTAATGGTAATGATGATGGGGCAGTCCAGAATCTTCATCGGTATGGCAAAAGACGGGTTGATTCCTAAATTCTTCGGACAGCTTCATCCAAAAACAAAAACACCTTACAAAGGAATTATCCTGTTAGGAATTGTAGTAGCTTTAATCGCTGCATTTACACCAATTTCTACATTGGCAGATATGACAAGTTTCGGAACCCTGTTTGCATTTACACTGGTTTGTATCGCAGTTTGGGTGATGAGAAAGAAAGAACCTAACCTGATCAGACCTTTCAAAGTTCCTGCTTATAAAATCGTAGTGGCATTAGGAGTAATTATCAACCTATATTTGATCTTTAACCTAAGTGCTCATGCATTGGAACTTTCTGCAGTATGGTTGTTCTTAGGAGGTTTGGTATACTTCCTTTACGGAAAATCAAACAGTAAGCTTAACAACCCTGAAAAATATCAGAATCAGGATTAATAATAATATAAACCGCTTCGGCGGTTTTTTTTGTCACAATACTATTACTATGAAAAATATTTTTTCCATTGTATTCCTGTCCGTAGGAATTACAGCGTTTTCCCAACAGGTGGAAAGCCTTGAAACCATTCTTAACGATAAAATCAGTATCAGGGCTCTTGAACTATATGACAACAAAGTATGGTACAGCGGTACGGATTCCAAATTCGGGTTTGTAGATCTTAAAGACTATAAAAACCAGAAACAGGTCAGGCTATCTGAAGAAAAACTTCAGTTCAGAACACTAGGACAGAATAAAACTTCTTTCTATGCAATCAATATTGAAAGTCCGGCACGTTTTTTCAAAATTGATAAAAAAGATCTGAAATCACAGGTGATTTTTAAAGATACTGCAAAAACAGCGTTTTATGATGCTTTGCATTTCGTGAATGATAAACTTGCCTATACCTTCAGTGACGCAGATAAAGATCACCTGCTGAAACTAGCGGTATATAAGGATGGGAAATGGAACATGTTTAAAAATAATGTAACGTTAAATGATGGCGAAGCTGCTTTTGCCGCCAGCAATACCAATATTTCATCCTCTAAAAAATACTTATGGATTGCGACTGGAGGAAAAGCTTCAAGAATCTTAAGAATGAACCTGAAAGATGATAAAATAGAACTGTTCAATACCCCAATCATACAAGGAGAATCTTCCCAGGGAATGTATTCCATTGATTTTTTTGAAGACTGTTTCGGAATAGCAGCAGGAGGAGATTATACCAAACAGGATGCTAATATCAATAATATTGCAACGTCAAATGATGCAGGAAAAACCTGGCAGATTCAGGCTTCAGGACAGAATGCGGGATATACCACTTGTGTGAAAATAAAACCGGGATCCAAAGGAAAAGAAATAGTGGCAGTGGGAGATAAGCACATCAGTTATTCCTCAGATTTTGGAAAAACATGGACTAAAATTTCTGATGAAAAAGGATTCTTTGTCTGCCAGTGGATTGATGCTAATAAAGTGGTTCTTGCAGGAAATAACAGAATTGCGGTGATGAAATTAAAATTTTAAATAGCAAGAATAGAATTTATCACTATTGGCCAAAAGCCTGATCATACGTATTTAGACTCATTATAAAATAGAACCTAATATAATTCATAGGTTAAAATTCATAACTAATGGTTAATTTTGTAGGGTGGAATTTTAATTATGTTAAATTTCATACCCTTATAAAATTTTAATTTTCAAAATGAACTCTTTAATAGATAAGTATAATATTCCCGGACCGCGTTACACTTCTTATCCTACCGTTCCATATTGGGATGAATCAACATTCTCACCGGAACAATGGAAAGAAACGGTAATCAGGTCTTTTCATGAAAGCAATGCAGAGGAGGGAATTTCTATTTACATCCATTTGCCTTTCTGTGAGGCATTGTGTACGTTCTGTGCTTGCCATAAGCGTATTACCAAACAGCATAGTGTTGAAATACCTTATCTGGAAAGTGTTTTAAAGGAATGGAAACTATATCTTGATCTTTTCAACGAAAGACCTAAACTGAAAGAATTACACCTGGGAGGTGGTACTCCTACCTTTTTCTCCCCTGAGAATTTAAGAACATTACTGGAAGGGATCTTTTCATCGGTAGACATTGCAGAGCACCCTGAATTTTCTTTTGAAGGGCATCCAAACAATACGACGAAGGAACATCTTCAGACCTTATATGACCTTGGTTTCAGAAGAGTGAGCTTTGGAGTTCAGGATTACGATCCTAAAGTTCAGAAAGCTATCAACAGAATCCAGCCTTTTGAAAATGTGAAAAACGTTACGGAATGGGCAAAGGAAATAGGGTACAGAGGAATCAGCCATGATCTGGTTTTCGGATTACCACACCAGAATTGGGAAGCAATGGAACATACCATCAGAAAGACTATGGAACTGAAACCGGACAGACTGGCATTCTATTCTTACGCACACGTTCCATGGGTGAAAGGTGTCGGACAAAGAGGATTTGATGAAAATGACCTTCCAAGTGGAGAAGAAAAACGCCGTTTGTATGAAGATGGTAAAAAGCTGCTTCAGGATCTAGGATATATTGAGGTTGGGATGGATCACTTCTCTCTTGAGCATGATGATCTTTATCAGTCTCTGATTCATAAAAAACTACACAGAAATTTCATGGGGTATACCTCTAGTAAAACCCAGCTGATGGTTGGGCTTGGTATGTCTGCTATTTCAGATTCATGGTATGCTTTTGCCCAAAATGTAAAAACAGTGGAAGAATATCAGAAAATGGTTGAACAAGGTGAGATTCCTGTTGTAAAAGGACACGTTCTGAGCGATGAGGATCTTACGGTAAGAAGACATATTCTGAATCTTATGTGTCAGCTTGAAACCACTTTTGATGTTAATAACTCTTTCCCTGAGCTTGACAATGCGCTGGAAATGCTGAAAGAAATGGAAAATGACGGTTTGGTTGAGATCAATGGAACTGAAGTTAAAATTACAGAAGCCGGAAGAGCATTCACAAGGAATGTAGCCATGGTTTTTGACCTGAGGATGATGAGAAACAAACCTGAAACCAGGATTTTCTCAATGACTATATAAAATAAAAGCGGTTCAATTCTGAACCGCTTTTTTATAGACCCGTGGGTTTGTTTTGAACTTGTTTAAACTTTTTTGAAACATTAAGATTGTATTAAGGTGTCTAGAGTAGTCCAATGTTTTTTGCTTGGTGAAAAGCCTTTGCCACCCTTTTTTATAGAATTTAAAAGCCTTAGCGTTTCGTTTGCGTTTAAAACCAGCTACTACTATTTAATAATCAATTTCTGACTATATAATTTCAGTTCCCCGGATTTTAGATTAATATAATACACTCCGGCAGGTATCCCTGAGATATTAATTGCTTTGCCATTAATAATCTGATCCGTTTCCATCACTTTTCTTCCCTCTGCACTGATGATTTCCAGGGTTGCTTTTTTATCTATCACCCCATCAATGAAAATTTCCTTGGAAGCAGGATTAGGATAAACCTTTACTGCTCCTGAAGTATTTTCATTAGTTCCTAAAGTTCCTGTAGATATTTTGAAAATTTTTCCATTGCTCAAATCTGCGACATACAATCCTTTTTGATAATCTTCTCCAAAAGTAGAAAAGTTATTTCCGGAATAAGGAGTCGTCCAAGTAATGGTATTATTGGTATCCAGCATTCCGATCTGAGAAGAACAATAATCTGCAAAGAAATATTTTCCCTGAAGTGACGGGTATTGGCTTCCTAGCCGCCTGTGATAGAACATTTCCCGCCAGAATGGTTGTATACAGCAACAGGGAAGGCCATGGTAGACTGTGCAGCGCATCCTGCTGTATTGTAAGCATTATTTCCTTCATAACAACGCCAGCCATAATTTAATCCGGCTGTAGTAATGGGCATTTTGTTGATTTCTTCTATTGCTCCCTGTCCAACATCCGCAATCATAGCATTGCCTGTAGTCAGATCAAAAGAAAATTTCCAGGCATTTCTAAGACCATAAGCCCATACCTCGTCTGCACCATCCACTCCGGCTCCGGCAAAAGGATTGTCTGGCGGAATATTGTAAGGGCCGGTAGCATCCACATCGATTCTCAACATTTTCCCTAATAAAACATTTTTATTTTGGGCATTATTATTCGGGTCACCACCACTTCCTCCGTCTCCGGTGATGATCCAAAGCTTTCCATCAGGAGCAAAATGAATGCTTCCTCCATTGTGATTGTCGAATGGTTTGGGAATATTCAACAGTATTTTTTCAGAAGCAGGATCTGCTACGTTTGGGTCTGTAGAACTCCACTGTATCTGGCAACAATAATATTGCCTGAAAGGTTGTTGTAATACACAAAAAAATACCCGTTGGTAGAGTATTGAGGATGAAATGCAAGACCAAGAAGGCCTCTTTCACCGCCGAAAGTAATTTTTGATCCGATATTCAGAAAGTTGGTTGTGTTAATAGTCCCATTGGGTTGAATAATTTTAATGATGCCGTCTTGTTGAACCACAAAAAGGCGGCTGTCATTGGCGTTCGTAATCTCTACAGGGCTGGTAAGTCCTGTCACAAATTCTTCCAAATTAATGCTTTGAGAATTAACAATTAAGGAAGAAAAAACACTGATGCTAAAAAGTAATTTTTTCATAATATTTTGAGAGTTAGTGTGTTGGAAAAGTAAATGAAAATTTTATACCAATCGATTTTGAAGACTTCATTATGATAGTATGAAAAAATTGTTAAATCTTAAATAGAAATCACGATACCAATATATCTGGAAATAAACCATTTCTGTTGTTAAAAATTCATAAAATACAAGAAAATCATTATATTTGCCGACTTAATTTAACGTAGTTATAACAAAATGCAAGGAAAAGGACTTATTACAATTGTCGCTATTGTACTAGGGTTGATTTGCTTAAACGAGCTATTACCAACATGGTACGCCAGCAAAATTGAAAAGCAGTCAACTGCTATTGCAGGAGACAATCCGGAGAAGTATCAAAAAGAAATCGCAAGACTTTCTAAGGATACTTTGAATTTAGGATTCACAAAACTTTATTACACTAAAGCCAAAGACAAGGAAATGAAACTTGGTCTTGACTTGAAAGGAGGGATCAACGTTCTTTTGGAAATTAACCAAAGAGATCTTGTGAATGATTTAACCAATTATTCTACAAATCCTGTTCTTATTGAGGCTTTAAACAAAACTGATGAAGCACAGAAGAATTCTACTAAACCTTACATCGACAACTTCTTTGAGCAGTTCGATGTAATTAACAAAGCTAAAGGGGCAAATCTTAAGTTGGCGGATCCGGAAATTTTCGGAAATACAACCCTTACTGAGGTGAAGTACAACACACCTGATGAGCAGGTGAAAAGCATTGTTAAAAGAAAAATCGATGCATCTGTAGGAACAGCTTTCGAGGTAATCAGAACGAGAATTGACAAACTTGGAGCTATCCAGCCAAACGTTCAGAGAGTACCTGGTACAGCGAGAATTTCTGTGGAAATGCCTGGTATGAAGGACATCGATAAAGTGAAGAAAATGCTTCAGACTTCTGCAAAACTTCAGTTCTGGGAAGTACAGCAGGTTCCTGAAATTGCACCTTATTTCCAGACTTTGACAACTATGGTTGCTGCAAAAGGAGATTCTATGGGAGTGGCAAAGAATGTGAACTTCATGAGCCTTTTACAGCTTGACAAATTAAGAACAAACGGTGTTGCTAACGTAAAATTATCCGATACTGCAGTTGTAAACAAAATTTTAAACAGCAAAGTAGGTCAGTCTTTACGTCCGGCTAACATTAAATATACTCAGTTCATGTGGGGTTACAAACCTGAAGCTACCGATACTGAAAGTTTAGTATTGTATGCGATCAGAGGTAACATTAACCAGAAAGCTCCGGTAGACGGTGCTGTAGAAACTGCAAACATCAGCTACGATGAACTAAGCAGAGTAGTGGTAGATATGCAGATGGACTCTAAAGGAGCAAAAGAATGGAAAACATTAACTGAGAAAAACGTTGGAAAACCAGTTGCCGTAACTCTTGATAACAGAGTATACACAGCTCCTAACGTTGTAAATGCTATCCCTAACGGTAGAACTCAGATCTCTGGTAACTTCTCTCAGGAAGAAGCTAAAGAACTGGTAGATGTGTTAGGTGCTGGTAAATTGCCTGCAGGTGCAAAAGTAGTTCAGGCTACCGTTGTAGGTCCATCTTTAGGACAAGAGGCTATTGATTCCGGTTTAATGTCGTTTATCATTGCATTTGCTATTATCATTGTTTATATCATTTTCTACTACGGTGGAGCTGGTGTATACGCGGTAATTGCGATGGTGATCAACTTATTCTATATTTTCGGTATTATGGATTCGGGTGACTTTACCCTTACGCTTCCAGGTATCGCGGGTATCGTTCTTACCATGGCAGTAGCGGTGGATACGAACGTTATCATTTATGAAAGAACTAAAGAAGAATTATTCGCTGGGAAAAGTATTCTTGAAGCTTACAAAGATGGTTTCAAACATGCATTAAATGCGATTATCGATGGTCACACTACGACTTTCTTAACGGCAGTTGTATTGTTCTTCTTCGGAACAGGGCCTATTAAAGGTTTTGCATTGACGTTGATGATCGGTATCTTAATGACATTATTTACGTCTGTATTGCTTTCAAGAGTAATGATTTTCTCAAGATTAAATAAAGGAAAAGGACTTTCTGTTTGGACTCCGGCTACGAAGAACCTATTCAGAAATACCTGGATCGATTTCATCGGAAAGAGAAAATATGCTTACATCGTTTCTGCTGTTCTTACAGTTATTTGTATTATTTCAATCGCAACACACGGTTTCAAATATGGTATTGATTTTACCGGTGGTAGAAACTATGTGGTAAGATTTGATAAAGATGTAAAAGCTGAAGATGTTGAAGAAAAATTAGTAGCATTATTCAAAACTGAAGACGGTAAGAACTCTTCTGTGGAAGCTAAGACTTTCGGAAACAATAAACAATTAAAGATCTCTACAGATTACCTTATCGAGGATGAATCTTTAAAGGCTGACCAGATTATCGAACAGAAATTATTCGAAGGTTTAAAATCAAACTTACCGGCAGGAACAACATTGAAAGATTTCAAATCTGCTGATAAAGACCACGCAGGAATCATTTCTTCTGAGAAAGTAGGACCTTCGGTTGCTGATGATATCCAGACTCACGGTATCTATGCGGTATTAGCTGCATTAGCAATGATCTTCATCTATATTCTTGTAAGATTTAGAAAATGGCAGTTCTCTCTTGGAGCAGTTGCTGCTCTATTCCACGATGCGGTAATTATTTTAGGAGCATATTCATTGCTTCACAAATATATGCCGTTCAATATGGAGATCAATCAGGACTTCATTGCTGCGATTCTTACTGTGTTAGGATATTCAATTAACGATACGGTAATTATCTTCGACAGAATCAGAGAATACCTGAGAGAGAAAAAATCATTAACACTAGCTGGTCTGTTTGATGACTCTATTTCAAGTACGTTGGGTAGAACATTCAACACTTCATTCACTACGATTTTGGTGATCCTTGCGATCTTCATCTTCGGAGGTGATAACTTAAGAGGATTCATGTTTGCGATGCTAATCGGTATTGGATTTGGTACTTATTCATCCATCTTTGTGGCGTCTGCAATTGCTTATGACTTCCTTAAGACTGGGAAAGAAGAAGAGGTACATGGAAAATCTACTTCTGCTAAAGAAGAACTCGCTTCTAAGTAATACAAACTACAATAAATTAGTAAGGGCCGTTTCGAAAGAAACGGCCTTTTTTTTAATCAAAGTCCAAATAGTGGTCAGCTGTTCGTGCTCGTATTGCTTTACTTTTTTTAGTATACATATTAACTATTGATAATTTAGAATCATTATTTTTCAGATTTGATTAATTTTGCACCATCATGGAAAATTCAAAGAAAAAAGCAGCTATAGGCTTCATATTTATTACTTTACTGATCGATATTACGGGATGGGGAATCATCATCCCTGTTGTTCCTAAATTAATTGAGGAACTTATTCATGCAGATATTAGTGAAGCTGCAAAATATGGTGGCTGGCTTGGATTTGCCTATGCATTTACGCAATTTATATTCTCTCCGTTAGTCGGAAATCTTAGTGACAAATACGGAAGAAGACCCATCATTCTGATTTCTCTTTTCGGATTTGCAATCGATTATATTTTCCTTGCGCTGGCTCCAACGATCTGGTGGCTGTTTTTAGGAAGGATCATTGCAGGGATTACAGGAGCAAGTGTCACTACCGCCAGTGCCTATATTGCTGATATTTCCACGGATGAAGACAGGGCTAAGAATTTCGGACTGATAGGTGCTGCTTTTGGGCTCGGATTTATCATAGGACCTGTTCTGGGTGGAGTTCTAGGACATTATGGAGCCAGAGTTCCTTTCTATGCCGCAGCAGGTCTGTGTCTGCTTAACTTCTTGTATGGATATTTCATCCTTCCTGAAAGTTTGGATAAAGATAAAAGAAGAGAATTCGACTGGAAACGTGCCAACCCTATTGGTTCATTTAAGTTTTTAGGCAAGCACCCTGAAATTTCAGGTTTGATTGTTTCGTTGATATTGATCTATATTGCAGGCCATGCGGTACAGAGTAACTGGAGCTTCTTTACGATGTATAAATTCAGCTGGACAGAAAGAATGGTAGGAATCTCATTGGGAGTAGTAGGTTTGCTGGTAGGTCTTGTACAGGGCGGGCTTATCAGATATACAACACCCAGACTGGGCGAGCAGAAAAGTATTTATTACGGATTGGCTTTCTATGCAGTAGGAATGTTATTGTTTGCCTTTGCTTCAGAAGGCTGGATGATGTTTGTGTTTCTGGTTCCTTACTGTTTAGGAGGAATTTGCGGACCGGCTTTACAGTCTGTCATCACGAAAAGTGTTCCTTCCAATGAACAGGGAGAACTTCAGGGAGCATTAACGAGTTTAATGAGTGCTACATCCATTATAGGACCTCCGATGATGACTAATTTATTTTACTATTTCACGCATGATGAAGCACCGTTCAAATTTTCAGGGGCACCTTTCTTTTTAGCATTTATTTTAATGGCGGTCAGTGTGGTAATTACTTATTCTGCTTTTCAGAAAAAAAATAAAAATTTAGTTGATGTAACCTCGGAAAAGGATTTTCACAAGTCATAGTTCTATTGATGAACTATAATTAATTTTCGGGTTATCTTTCAATAATTTTACAAGTCTTTTTTATTTATTTTGAAACAAAAAACCAAATTATGAATACATCAGATCTGGAAAAGTATTTGGAACGGATTCATTTCTCCGGAACTCCTGAATTGAGCATGGAAACATTGAGGAAAATACATCAGCTTCATCCTAAATATATTCCATTTGAAAATATAGACTCTTATACTGGAAAAGTGCCTTCTTTGAATGTAGATGATGTTTTCAGAAAGTTGGTTATTGAATCCAGAGGCGGATATTGCTATGAACAGAATCTGCTTTTAAGTGAAGTTTTAAAAACATTAGGATTCAATGTAAAGCTCCAGCTTGGAAGGGTAGTGTGGGGAAGGCAGGAGGATAGTATTGCTGCACAGACGCATCTTTTGCTTATTGTCGATTTTGATGGAGATCAATATGTAGTAGATTGTGGATTTGGAACAGCCACGCTCACTGCACCTGTACTTTTAAATGAAGAAGAGCAGCAGCAAACACCCAACGGAATGTTTAAAGTTTCCCATAAAGAAGAAACCTATACGCTTTGGATGTGGAAGGAGCAGTGGCTTCCTGTGTATCGATTTACTCCTGAAAATGTAGAACCTGTTGACCTTGATATTTCCAACTGGTATTTGTCTACTCATCCGGATTCTCATTTTAAGAACAGACTGATTCTTTCAAAAGTAGATGAGAATGCTCGTTATACCTATACAGACCATGTTCTGAATATCCGGACTCGTGATGGTGAAAAGGAATCTATAACGATAGAAAATGATATACAGCTCTATGAAATATTGATTAATACTTTTGGGCTTAAAGAAAATGCGATAGAAGCGTTGAAGTCAAAAGTCAGAATCTGGTAAGACTTATAAAATATAATAAACGGGAAGCTCACTGAGCTTCCCGTTTTGATTAAAATCTGATTTTTATGAAAATAACTATGGATAAAGGGATTTTGTCCCGTTACTTACAATATTGCTGCCTAATCCGGAGAATGATACAGAGAAATTAGTGGAGTTAAAGCTTAAAGAACCTGTTGGTGTACAAAGCCCCAGTGCATAGCGACATTGCCCGTAAGCTCCTGTCTTTTTGGTTATTTTACTTTCGCTTTTTGCTTTCCCTAAGCTTATATAGCCCCAATCACTTACATCTGCATTGGAAACGGTGGATCCTGAATAATAAATGGTAATCTTATATCCGGCTTCACCTCGTTTAGAACCCCAAAGCCAATTGGCTGTCCACCACTGTTTATACCATGTAGAAGCTACTTTTGAAGCTTCTCTGTCAGATGTTTCTGAATTTCCTCGGGTATCCATCATCACAAGTCCTCCGAAGATATTGTCCCAGATAATCCCTGAATCTCCATAAAAACATAAGGTGGTAAATTTTCCGTTTTTACCGTTCCATGTTACTTCCATAACCTGGGTGCCCGCTTTTACTTCTCCGGTGATGGCTTCTTTTAATCCTTGTTGGGCGATTGTTAAATCCTCACCATGATATAAATCTCCAATTTTTCCGATTTTTACAGAGGATGGATCCAAAATATTTCCGGAAGCAATGAACTGATCTTTATCCGTAATCAGTTTTTTAGACAGTTCTACCCCTTGTTGGGTTGAAATTTTTCCCAATACAGCCACTCCCACAATCTGTAAATCATTTTTTAAATACGTTTCAAGATTTTTGGTGGATTCATTCAGTTGAAGCTGTACTGCTTCAGGAATAAGTTGAGAAGACGAAGGAGTAATTTCTTTTTTCAGCTCATCGATGGTTGTCTTAGCCTGAACAGCTTCCTGTTGGTTCATTTCATTGTTTTCATTCTGGCAGCTGTAGAGTGCCATTACCGATAACACGGCGAAAACTTTAAAAGTAGTCACTAGTTTTTTCATAATTAATATTTGTTTGGTTGTGCATTATAAATATACATAATTGCTGCTTAATTCTCACTATTTTGAATTAAATATTTGTTAATTGATATGTCGGGTTTGTAGGTTGCAGGTTGCAGATGTTAGGTAGCTAAGTTTGAGAGTGGAAGAGTTTTAGGGTTCAAGGTTCTTAGTTTAAAGTTTGTGGGTAAACAGTAATAAAAAGAAAGAGCAACTCGCCCCACGTAAAAAAAGTAATCTCAAAACCCGCAACCCGTCTAAAAAACCTTAAACCTTGAACTTTAAACCTTGAACCTTGAATCCTGAACTTCATTATAAAATCTTAAAATTTGTTTAAATTTTTAGTTTACAGTCTATAAATGCAATAATCTTTCGTAATTTTACACCATGGAATTAAGCATTGGAGAAATGGCACTCATTGCCATTGCAATCGTTGTATTATTCGGTCCGGATAAGCTGCCCCAGATTGCGCGTGATTTAGGTGCAGGCGTTAGAAAGATGCGTGGAGCAGTAGAAGATATCAAAACTGAAATCATGAAGGAAACAGATAATCCTGTTTCTGAAATCAAACGTGAGATTGAGAAGGTAAAAGATGCTGCAAAGGATTTCAACCCGATGAATGATATTCAGAAAGATATTCTGACGGAACCTTCTTCTGTTGCTTCCAATGAGCCTCCAAAACCGAAGCCTGCAGATGATGAGACTTACGAAGGACCTGTAAGCAGATAAGTATGGAGGAAATCATTCAGGAAGATAAGAAGGTATTTCTTTACCTTAATAATTTGGGCGATTCATCTTTCGACCAGTTTTGGATGCTGATTTCCAGTACCTGGATCTGGGTGCCTCTTTATATTATATTTCTTTATTTTTTATATAAAAACCACAAACTAAGATCATTAGTTTTTATCCTTATATTTTTGGCTATTGGAGCAACGGTTTCTGATCAGTTAGCCAGTGTGTTCAAATATGGTGTGGCAAGGCTCAGACCGTGTCATGATCCTACTTTAGAGCATCACATGAGAATTGTGAAATGTGGTGGACAGTTTGGATTTTATTCTGCTCATGCTTCCAATACATTCTTTTTGGCATCCTTTTTAAGTATTTTATTAAAAAATAAGCTTAAATGGTTTCCATATGCTATATTTGTATGGGCTATAGTGGTTTCCTACAGCCGTATATATTTAGGAGTGCATTTCCCGATAGATATTTTGGTGGGGGCGTTTGTTGGATCTTTATTGGGAGTGATATTTGGTGCACTCGCCAAAAAAGTGATCAACAAACAAACTATAACTTCATGAAAAAAACTTTACTAGTAGTAATTTCCCTCTGTTTTTCTTTAAATTTCTATGCCCAGGATAAAAAACTGGCTGAAGAATGTTTTCAAAAAGCTGATTATAAATGTGCAGAAGAGCAGTATTTAAAATTGGCAGAAAAAGAACAGATCCAAAAATTTCAATCAGAATATTACGATTATCTCGGAACAGCTCAGAGAAGGCTTGGAAAAACGACGCAGGCTTTTAAATCCTACGATTCTGCCCTGAAAGCAAATCCGCTGTCGGTTTCTGTATACGTCAATCTTTCGTCGCTTTACAGTCAGAAAGGAAATAAAGTAAAAGCCCTGGAATATATAGAAAAAGGACTTCAGGTAAATGCTGAAACTCCGGATCTGTATCTTACACGTTCCAAAATTTATGACAGTCAGGGGAAAAAAGACCTGGCCATCAAAGACCTTAATCAGATTCTGACTTTTGCTCCTGACAATCTTTTTGCAAAAACAGGACTGGCCAATCTGAAAAAAAATAATGGTGACCTGGACGGAGCTTTAAAAGATTATAATAAACTTCTTTCTGAAAAACCGGAATCACTGCTTTATAATGGGAGAGCAGACGTCTATTTTAAAATGAAAAAATATAAAGAAGCTCTTACAGATGCCAACAAAGCAATTTCCATAGACCCGAAATTTGCCCAATCTTATGTGAGCAAGGCTATGATTCTCATGGACACATCCAAAATTAAGGAAGCTTGTGAAAATCTGGATAAAGCAGTTGCTTTAGGCTATGAAAAAGCAGTCCTGACTGATTCTTATGCTAAATGTGTAAAGAAATAAATTAAAAAACACTCTACCCAAATCATTTAAATAAATCCATACTAAAAAGTCCATACTAAAAAACGAAAAGAGATAGAAAGATGTTGAATATTGTTCTTGTAGAACCCGAAATACCTAATAATACTGGAAATATTGGAAGATTATGTGTAGGAACTGAAAGCAGATTACACCTGATTCATCCGTTTGGATTTGTAATTAATGATAAAAACCTGAAGCGTTCCGGGTTGGATTATTGGGTACATCTCGATGTTTCTGAATATGCAGATGTAAAAGAATGGATTAAAGTAATTCCTGATGTATCACGAGTATTTTTAATGAGTTCACATGCCGAAAAATCATACCTTGAAACGGACTTTCAGGATGGAGATTGGTTGGTTTTCGGAAAGGAGAGTGTGGGACTGAGTAAAGAGGTCCTGGACCTGTTTGAAAATCATCTCACCATTCCTATGTCGAAACTCATCAGGAGCTTTAATATTGCTAATTCTGTTGCTTTTGTGGTAGGAGAAGCAAAGAGACAGATCAGTCTGAAATAGAGATAAGTTGTTTCAAAAGTCAAATTATTTGGCTTTTGTCATTCTGAACACAGACTGAAAGTCTGCGAACGTAGCTCAGAAATGGAGTGAAGAATCTCATAAATTGTATTGGTGAGATTCTTCTTTCGTCAGAATGACATTCTCGGGAGCCTCTTTTTTTAATCGTTATGATAAGGTTTTCCCTGTAGAATCTGGTCCGCACGGTAAAGCTGTTCTACAATAAACAGACGGATCATTTGGTGGGTAAAAGTCATTTTCGATAAAGACATTTTTTCATTCGCTCTACTGTAGATCTCTTCAGAAAAGCCATAAGCTCCTCCAATCAGAATATGTATTTTCTTTACGGAGGAATTCATCCAGGTATCAATTTTCTGAGAAAACTCCCGGCTGGTAAACTGTTTTCCTTTTTCATCAAGAATCACTACCAGATCGTTTTTATCAATATGGTTTAAGAATAACTTGGCTTCTTCCTTTTTAAGAAGATCAGGAGATAGGTTTTTGGCATTTTTTACATCCGGAATTTCTGTAATTTCAAAATTCCAGTGTTTGGGTAAACGGTTGAGATAATAATTGATTAAAGAGGTAATTTCCTTATCATCTGTTTTACCGATACAAAGTAAACTGATTCGCATTGCAAGAATTTTCAGATGGCAAAGATAGGGTTTCGCAGTTAATTTGTTGCTGGTTTTTTGGTTGTAAGTTTTTTAGTTTACACTCTAAAGTCCTCCCACTCTCAAATTCTCCCTTAATCCCTGCTACCCAACATCAGCGACCTGTTATCTAATTCCTGCCACCTATCACCTTATATCTTTTCCCTATTTAATTTAATTCCCCTACCTTTGTATAAAGACAAACAGATCGATGAGTGTAAAGGTTCCTAAATTTATTTTAAAGATTCAAGAGTTTTTTGACAGCATCCATATTCCTGTTTTAGGAATATCGCTTTGGCAGATGTTTCAGATCTATATCTCCGGGATTTTTAAAGGAAAAATTGGAAGAAAAGCGGCTGCTATTTCCTGGAGTTTTACCATAAGTCTCTTTCCGTTTATTCTGTTTTTGCTTTCTGTTCTGCCTCATATGCCGCTATATGATGAGCTTCAGTTTTATATTTTTGATGTACTGATGCATAATGTTTTCCCTTCCAACATGGAAGGAGACGTGAAAGGATACATTGTAAGCAATATCATTCCGAATATGAAAGGAATCAGTAACCTGACCATTCTTCTGGCTCTTATTTTTGCGACCAATGGTACATTTTCCCTAATTAATGGTTTTAATGAAAATACAGATGAAAAATTAAGTGATGTAAAAGAGTTTATTCTTTCATTTTTTATCACGATAGGCTTTATTACCATCGTTTTTTTAACACTGTTTGGAGTGTATTACGCAGAGGTTGTAATGAAGCTTTTTACTCCGGCTTATGATGTAACGTGGCTTGTAGACAACCTTTCCAAGATTATCGGGTTTGTTTCTTTCCCGCTTTTTTACTTTATACTTCTGACCTTATTTTACTGGCTGGGTACTGTGAAGATTACAAGATTCCGACAAGCAGTTCCGGGAGCCATTCTGACAACGGTACTATTTGTGGTTACAACGTATATTTTTGCTATTTATGTAAAAGATATAGCCCGATATAACGTTCTTTACGGGTCTATAGGAAGCATGATTCTGCTGATGGTTTGGGTGAATGTCAATGTATATCTCCTTTTATTCGGAAATGAGCTGAATATGGCGATCCGAAAACTCAGAATAGAAAAGCTGTTGTCTGATGAGATTGAGAAGGAAGCTTCAGGATATCACACCCAGATTACTGAACCTGACTTTGATAGTGATGAGGAACATAAAAGAAAATTGGAGAACCGGAAGAAAGATTAATTCTCTTCCAGTTCAGGGTTTTCTTTTGAGCTTACGCTAAGTATGGTAAATCCTGCAATGGCAGCGATAAAAGACGCAATCAGGATGGCAAACTTCGCTTCATCCTGAATCGGAATTTCTCCTTTGAAGGAAAGCAATGCAATAAAAATGGACATCGTAAACCCGATTCCGGCTAACAACCCTACACCAATCATCTGTAACCAGTTACTGTTTTGAGGCAGGGAACTGAGTTTTAATTTGATGGCAATCAATGAGAATAAATTGATCCCGATCAGCTTACCCAACACCAATCCACAGATAATTCCCAGACCTAACGTACTTGTCACTCCTGCGACCATTTCACTGGAGAAAGTAATATTGGTATTCGTTAAAGCAAATATGGGCATAATGAGAAAACTTACCGGAATATGAAGCTGATGCTCCAGCTTTTCCAATGGTGAAATTTCTACATTCGAAGCATTGGTAGGAATGGAAAATGCAAGCAAAACACCCGCTATCGTAGCATGAATTCCGGAATGATGGAGGAAATACCATAAAAACAATCCCGGAATGATATAAAATATTGTTTTGGTTACTTTTAAAAAGTTTAAAATAAAAAGTAGGGCAGTCACTCCAAAAGATAGGAGAAGATAGCTCCAGTGGATTTGCTCCGTATAGAAAATCGCAATCACGAGGATCGCTCCCAGGTCATCTACAATAGCTAATGCCGCTAAAAATATCTTGATAGAATTAGGAATTTTTTTACCTAACATCGAAATGATAGCCAGAGAAAATGCAATATCGGTTGCCATAGGAATTCCCCAACCATTGCTGTATTCCGTTCCTGTATTGAAAATGCTGTAGATTACTGCCGGAATAAGCATTCCTCCTACCGCAGCAAAAATAGGAAGGGAGGCATTTTTAAAGGATGAAAGTTCGCCTTCTACCAATTCACGTTTTATTTCAAGGCCTACCAGAAGGAAGAAAACTGCCATTAATCCGTCATTGATCCAGATGCTGACAGGATATTCCAAACCAAAAAGATGAGTTCCTACTTCCTGGTCTAAAAAATGCTGAAAGTTCTCTGCAGCAGACGAATTGGCAATAAGCAATGAAATAAGTACACAGAAAATAAGAATAATTCCTGAGGACTGACTGTTGTTGAAAAATTTTTTAAAATAAAGAGATAAATTCATGTTTACGATTGTACTCGTCTCACTCTGGAAACACCATTAATATTTTTAAGTTTTTTAAAGGTCTCTTCTAACTGACCTTTATTTTTGACTTCGAGGTTGATATTTCCTGTGAAAACACCATTGTTGGATTCAATAGACATACTTTTCATATCCATCCCCATACTTCCACTGATGACAGTCGTGATATCATTAATCATACCCATTCTGTCAAGTCCTTCAATTTCAATTTTTACTCTGTTTTTGAAGCTTTCTGCATTCACCCACTTGGCCGGAATAACACGATAATCGTACTGAGCTCTCAGATTGATGGCATTCGGGCAGTTGTCACTATGCACTTTGATTCCGTCTGAAATCGTGATGAATCCGAAAATTTTGTCTCCCGGAATTACGGTACAGCATTTTGCATACGTATAGTTAAGCTTCTCTTCGTCCTTCCCAAAGACAATCATGTCAAGGTTTTCCTCTTTCAGATCCTCGAAATGCTGACTTTTATTAGGCGATTTTCTGAATCTTGAAAGTAAATTGTTGAATACGTTTTTACTTTCTATATATTTTCTCAGGCTGCTTACATCCAGTTCATTACTTTGGAATTTAAGGAAGAGCTCCTGAGATGATTTTAAATTAAAGAACTTTTGCAGTTTATTAATTTCTTCATCATTAAAATTAATTTTCGCATGACGAAGTTTTCTCTGCAGAATTTCTTTTCCTTCTTCCACCAATTGGTTTTTCTGAGAGTTCAGATAACTTTTAATCTTGGATTTGGCTTTCGATGTTACTACGAATTCCAGCCAGTCAGATTTAGGCTTCTGATTCTGTGACGAAAGAATATCTACCTGATCTCCGTTTTGAAGGATATAGGAAATAGGAACCAGTTTTCCATTGATCTTGGCACCTAAGCATTTCATTCCCAGATCGGAGTGAACAGAGAAGGCAAAATCCAGAGCGGTAGCATTAGTCGGAAGGATTTTAATTTCTCCTTTTGGCGTAAAGACAAATACTTCTTTGGAATATAAGTTAAGCTTAATGTTATCCAGAAGCTCCGAGGTGGAAAGATTCTGCTGCTGTTCCAGTACTTCACGAATCTCGGTTACCCATTTTTCAAAATTTCTGTCATCAGAACTCTGTTTGTAACCTTCTTTGTATTTATAGTGTGCAGCAACTCCTTTCTCAGCAATTTCATCCATTCTTTCCGAACGGATCTGTACTTCAATCCACTTTTTATCAGGGCCTAAAACCGTTAAATGTAAACTTTCATATCCTGTAGAACGGGGCTGGGTAATCCAGTCACGCATTCTGGAAGGGTTACTGTGGTATACATCCGTAACGATAGAGTAGATCTTCCACGCCAGAAATTTTTCATTTTTTGCATCCGATTTATAAATAATTCTGATCGCATAGTTATCAAAAACCTCTTCAAAGGAAACTCCCTGTTTCAGCATTTTTCTGTAGATGGAAGAAATAGCTTTCGCGCGGCCTTTGATTTTAAAGTTTAAGCCTTCTTCATGAAGTCTTTCAGATACTTCTTTTTTAAATTCTTCGATATATCTTTCACGGCTTTCCTTGGCCAGTTCCAACTTCTCCGTGATCTCGTTATAGACTTCGGGATTATTATACTTTAAAGAAAGATCTTCCAGCTCAGATTTGATATTATACAATCCAAGACGGTGAGCCATTGGAGCATAGATATACACTGTTTCCGAAGCAATTTTTTTCTGCTTATCCGGAGCCATGCTTTCCAGAGTCCTCATATTATGGAGACGGTCTGCAATTTTAATCAGAATCACCCTGAAATCCTCAGATAATGTCAGTAAAAGTTTTCTGTAGTTTTCAGACTGTACAGAGATATTCTGATGGTTCATGATGGAAATTTTCGTCAGTCCATTCACGATATTGGCAATCTTTTCTCCGAATATTTTTTTCAGGTCTTCGTAGGTATAATCAGAATCTTCAATCACATCGTGCAGAAGTGCACAGGCAATAGAAGTAGCACCCAGACCAATCTCTGTTGCTACAATCTTAGCAACAGCAATAGGGTGGTAGATGTAAGGTTCTCCGGATTTTCTCCTTTGATCCTTGTGGGCATCCAGCGCGATATCGAATGCCTTTCGGATGAGCTTATTATTTTCCTCATCCAATGTTCTGTATGTATTAGAGATCAGGTCCTTATATCTGGCAAGGATCTCTTTATTCTCTTGTTCTAAATCGTAGCTCATTTGTGCACATGCCTATAATTAGACGAAAATACGAAATTTTTTAGTTTTTTCAAACATAAAAGATCCGCAGTATACACTACGGATCTTCGGCTATTAGATTTTATATCGATTAGAATTTGACTTCAGAATTCATACCGTCACTTGATGTTTTGATTTTAATATCAGGGCTGCTGTGGATTTCAGCTCTGTTTCTTGCATCAATATACCTTTTGATGGTATCGTAATTGGTTTCATTGATGTTCATATTTTCAAATAAGTAGGATTTCAATGCTGCATTCTGAACAAATGCATTCCGTGCAAGGTCAATCTGAGTAAGATCATTAACGGTAACACTTGCCAAATATTGGGAATTACCGGAACCATCATTAAGGTATACAATGTAATCTGAAGTTCCGAATCCTGAATTTTCCAGATCACTTTCCAGTTTTTTGTAGTCGCTGTGATGACCAAATACTCCAGCTAATATATGTGACATAGTTAATTGGTTTTAAAGTTCCCATTAAAGTTAGTAATAATTTTCTGATTATCATTGCATTTAAGTCAATATAATTTGTTAATTAATATTCAGTTTTCAATAGATGATGATAATGTTTTAAGAATGATTGTTGAACGGGTGTTTAATTTTAACAATTTGGATAATATTCGTTTCCATCTCCTGATAATTTCCTTGTTCTAAAATAAAAAGCCCTGAAAATAACTTCCAGGGCTTCTATTGGTTAAAAAATTGATTAAATTTAAATTCTTTCGTTTTTAATTTCCTCTACAATTTCAGGATTTAAAAGTGTACTGATGTCTCCGAAATTACTGAAGTCACCCTCTGCAATTTTTCTCAGAATTCTACGCATGATCTTTCCGGAACGTGTTTTCGGAAGCCCGGAAACAAACTGTATTTTATCCAGTTTCGCAATGGGTCCGATCTGATCCGAAATTAACTGATTGATTTCCTTTTTAAGATTTTCCTTATCACGTCCTTCTCCGGTTTCTTTAAGCATTACATAGCCATACAGCGCATTTCCTTTGATGTCATGAGGGTAACCTACAATGGCGGATTCTGCAACAGCCGGATGCTGGTTGATGCTGTCTTCAATAGGAGCTGTCCCAAGATTATGCCCTGAAACGATAATTACATCATCTACACGCCCGGTAATTCTGTAATAGCCCACTTCATCCCTCAAAGCTCCGTCTCCTGTAAAATATTTTCCAGGGAAAGCTGTGAAATAAGTTTCTTTATATCTTTGATGGTCACCCCAGATGGTTCTTGCGATTCCGGGCCATGGAAAACGGATACAAAGATTTCCTGTTACCTGATTTCCTGTGATTTCATTGCGCTTATCATCCATCAGAACAGGTTGTACACCTGGTAAAGGAAGGGTAGCATAAGTAGGCTTTGTAGGCGTTACAAAAGGAAGCGGTGAAATCATGATTCCTCCTGTTTCCGTTTGCCACCATGTATCTACAATCGGACATTTTTTCTTCCCAACATGGTCATTGAACCAGTGCCATGCTTCATCATTGATAGGTTCACCTACTGAGCCAATGACCTTCAGAGAACTTAGATCATGTTTGTCTACCCATTCTGTACTTTCTTTTGCTAAGGAACGGATCGCAGTAGGTGCCGTATAAAACTGAGTGATCTTGTGCTTTTCAATCACTTCCCAGAAGCGGTCCGGTTCCGGATAAGTAGGAACTCCTTCAAAGATCACTGTAGTAGCACCGTTCAACAGCGGCCCGTAAAGAATATAGGAGTGTCCTGTGATCCATCCGATATCTGCCGTACACCAGTAAATATCATTTTCTTTATAGTTGAATACATTTTTAAAAGTATATGCGGTGTACACCATATACCCGGCGCAGGTGTGCAGCATTCCTTTTGGTTTTCCTGTAGATCCTGAAGTATAAAGAATGAAAAGAGGATCTTCAGAATCCATAATGACAGTAACGAAATCAGGAGAAGCTTTTTCATACAGATCGGCCATCCAGTAATCTCTTCCTTCTTTCATGGTAATTTCGTTGTGGGTTCTCTTTACCACAAGAACTTTCTCCACGGTCGGCGTTTTTTCCAGCGCATCATCTACAATGCTTTTCAGATCCAGAACTTTATTACCTCTGTAGCTTCCATCTGATGTGATAACCATTTTTGCTTCACAGTCATTGACCCTTGAAGCCACTGCTGAAGCTGAGAATCCTGCAAAAATAACAGAATGAACAGCTCCCAGTTTTGCACAGGCAAGCATCGTAACAGCCAATTCAGGAATCATAGGAAGATAAATGCAGACCCTGTCTCCTTTTTCAATACCCATATCGCGCAAAACATTAGCCGTTTTATTCACCCGGGTGTATAATTCGTTGTAAGAAATATGCTGTGCTTCTTCCTTAGGATCGTTGGGTTCCCAGATGATTGCTGTTTTTTCCCCTCTTATGGTAAGATGTCTGTCGAGACAGTTTTTGGTAATATTGAGTTTCGCATTTTTAAACCAGGTGATCTTCGCTTCATTCATGTCGTACTTAACAACCTTGCTCCATCTCTGATACCACACGAAGTTTTGATCTGCAACTTTATCCCAGAATTTTTTAGGATTTTTGATAGACTTCTTATAGTCTTCAAAATATTGTGGTAAATCTTCTATTAAGTAATTTCTCATATCCCTTTCGTTTTTTGAAATTTGAATTTATTATATTTTAAATTTATGTTTAATTTCCCGTTTAAGCTCTATAAACCTTGATTTTTTCCTGGATTTCCTCAATGATTTTTTCATCATCAATAGTGGATGGAATCTGAAAATCTTTACCGTCCAGCAGTGTCCGGATCAGCTTTCTTAAAATTTTTCCGGATCTCGTCTTGGGTAAACGTTTGACAACCATTACGTTTTTTAAAAAAGCAACTGCTCCGATTTTGTTGCGAACCATCTGAACGATGTCTTTTTCAATATCTTCTTCAGAAATCGCCGAGCCGTTTTTCAACACCACCGTGGCAAAAGGAACCTGTCCTTTTAAATCATCATCAATACCTACAACAGCACATTCGGCAACATCAGGATGTGAGGAAACAATTTCTTCCATTTCGGAGGTCGAAAGCCTGTGTCCTGCTACATTAATTACATCATCCACTCTTCCTGTAATGAAAATATAGCCGTCTTCATCCTGAATAGCACCGTCTCCCGAAAAATAATACCCTTTATATTGAGACATATAACTGCTTTCAAAACGGGCGTAGTCTTTCCATATTCCAAGCATAGCGCCAGGTGGAAGGGGAAGTTTGATCACCAGATAACCTTCATGATGAGGATTGAGTTCGTAACCGTTTTCATCAAATATCTTAATATCATATCCCGGAACAGGCTTTCCTGCAGATGCTCTTTTGATCTGATAATTTTCATCATGAGTCAACAACCCCAGCATTGGCCAGCCGGATTCTGTCTGCCACCAATGGTCTATTGCCGGAACACCAATATGTTCTGCAAACCAGTCCAAAGTGGCAACATCGCATCTTTCACCAGCGAGAAACTGTTTTTTAAAATGGGTTAGATCGTATTTTTTTACCAGTTCTCCGTTCGGATCTTCTTTTTTAATAGCTCTGATAGCAGTAGGGGCCGTAAACATTACCGAAACTTTATATTCTGAGATAATTCTCCAGAAAGTTCCTGCATCAGGAGTCATGATGGGTTTTCCTTCAAAAATAACAGTCGTGTTTCTATTGATTAAGGGTCCGTACACAGAAAAACTATGGCCAACCGCCCATCCGAAGTCTGAAGCAGCCCAATAGGTTTCTCCCGGTTCTACACCATAGATGTAAGTCATTGAGAATTGTAATGCCGTGGCATAACCTCCTGTGTCACGAACGATTCCTTTAGGTTTTCCGGTAGTTCCTGAGGTGTAAAGCAGGTAAAGCGGATGAGTGGATTCTACAGAAACGCAGTCCGCAGGAGCTGATTTTTCTACCAGTTCTTCATAATCAATAAGTCCGTCAAACATTTCATCCTGATTATCTACTAATTTTCTGTTGTATACAACAATATTGTCTACTTTGTCCTGAGCCAGCTCAATTGCTTTTTCTACCAGTGGCAGATAAGGGATTCTCTTTGCAATTTCGACACCGGCCGTGGCTGTGATTAAAACTTTCGGTTTGCAGTCATCAATTCTGACAACAAGCTCATGAGGTGCAAAGCCTCCGAAAACCACATTGTGAATCACCCCGATTCTTGCGAATGCCAGCATGGCAAAAAGTGTCTGCGGAATCATAGGCATATAAATAACGGCTGTGTCTCCTTTTTTTAACCCTAAAGAAACCAATCCTCCAGCCAGTTTTGCTATTTCCTCTTTTGCCTGATGAAATGTGTAGGTTTTCTTCTGATGGGTTACAGGAGAATCATAAACGATCGCAACCTGATCACCAAAACCGTCTTCAATGTGTCTGTCAATACATAAGTAACACATATTGAGCTTCCCATCAGAAAACCACTGTGGGTAATCGTTTTCACCATTGGAAAGAATCTGCTGCGGAAATTCAAACCATTGTATTTTCCCGGCCTGTTCCTTCCAGAAGCCTTCTTTGTTTTCTATGCTTTGTTTAAATAAGGTATCTGTATTCATATCATTAGTTGTGTGTTAGTTTTTTATCCTTGTCAAGGTTTTAAATCTTGACAAGGATAAGTAGTCGTGTCATTGCGAGCCGCAGGCGAAGCAATCTCTTAGAACATCTCCTCAATTTGTTGCATCAGTTTTTTTATTGAATAAGGTTTGGTTACATAGGCATCGGCACCCATTTCCAATCCTTTTTCAATATCTCTTGGGTTATTTTTAGCACTTAGAAAGATCACTTTGGTGTCTTTCAGTTTTTCATCCTGTTTAATAAGATCCAGGGTGCTGTAGCCATCAAGATTCGGCATCATGATATCTAGAAGAATCACATCCGGAACCATGGTTTTCAGAAAGTCAAGGACTTCCATTCCGTCACGGGCAATATAAACATCATATCCGTTTTTCTTAAAGCTGTATTCCAACGACATCAATATTTTGTGTTCGTCATCCGCAATGATTATCTTTCTCATAAGAAGGTTTTAATGGTGTTCAACTTCATCTGTAATCTCTTTTTTAGTTTTTTTGGGAATGTTGATGGTGAAAGTTACGCCCAGCCCGCTGTTTTCTGCTTTTATACTTCCTCCGTGTGCCTCTACAATTTTTTTGGAAATGGCCAATCCCAGTCCGCTTCCTGTAGGCTTTAATATGTTTTGGTTTTTCGATTGATAAAATTTATCAAAAATCATTTCCAGATCCTCTTCCGGGATATGCTTTCCCGTATTGAAAATGGTAATGATCAGCTGCTGGTCCTTTTCAAACAATTTGGTCTGAATGGTGCCGTGTTCTTCCGTAAATTTTAAAGCGTTTCCCCAGATATTCTGAAACAGCTGAATCATTCTTGCTTCATCATATTCAAATATAGACTGATTCAGGAGATTAACTTCACTCAAATGAATATTTTTCTGCTGTATCAGGTGAAGAAGCGGATTCAATGCTTTTTTATACGTGTCAACAATATTGTTTTCCTGAATATGCAGAGAGATTTCACCATGCTGCAATTTATCCAGATAAAGAATATCATTGATGATTTCGCTTAATCTGTCGGATTCTGTGATGATGTTGTTTAAAAACTCCTGTTTGATGTCAAAAGGGATATCATCGTCATCCGCTAAAATTTCTCCTGCTGAACGGATGGCCGTAATCGGAGTTCTTAGCTCGTGAGCGACAGAATCCAGAAAATCGTCTTTTTGGCGGTCTTTAATAATCAGACTTTCATTGGCAGTCCTCAGATCATTAGACAGTTTCTGAAGTTCTGCAGACTGTTCGGTAAGCTTTTTATTTAAGCTGATATTTTCCTGCGATTCTTCGAGAATATTTAAAACTTCTTTTAAAGATATTTTATCTTCCTTGGTTACTCCTTCAATCAATATTTTTGCGGAAGCTGTACCGATTCTTCCGGCCAAAAGGTTTTCTGAGAATTTGATAAACCTTGAATCGGCTGTCTCAGTATTGGAGTCGATGTTATATTTTAAATTAAAAATCCTTAAGGCCTGTTCCGTTTTATTCTTACCTAAGAAACGTTCCAGAATATTCTGAATATCAGAAATATAGGCTGTTCCTCGCCAGATAAAAGCATTTTCGTGATTCTGAATGTACTTATCGATGTCTACGTAAAGCTCAGCAAAGTTTCTTTCACGGTAATTTCCTTTTGAACTTACGGAAACAATGGTAAATAAGCTTGTATTGACCAGCATCGACCAGAAAAAGATCTGTGGAATTCTTCCTAAATAAGGAATGGTAAAAAAACCGAAAGCATTATACATATCCCTCAAGACCCCTTTAAATTCCTGATTGTACGAAAAATAATACTGGGGAATAATCAGTCCGAAATAGCAGATTACCAATCCGGCTAAAAGTCCTGTAACAGCACCTTTATAACTTCCTCTTCTCCAGAATAAAGCTCCGAAAAATGCAGGTGCCAGCTGTGCAATCACGACAAATGAGATTAATCCTACCGAATCCAGGGAAGTTTTCAAAATGAAATACTTGTAGAAGGCAAAAGTCATAATGATCAATGCGAAAATACTGAACTTCCTGATATTGGTGATGATTCTTGTATTTTGCTCCTCGCTTTCAGATTTTAATTTTCCCAGCAATCCGTATGGAATGATGAGATTGTTGGAAAGCATTATGGATAAAGTAATGGCAGAGATAATGATCATGGAAATACATGAGCTCAATCCTCCAAGAAAGACGAATACTGTGATCAAAGTATTGTCGAAATGCTGTGGAATCAGAATAGAGTAGAACTCAGGATTTACTTTCTGTCCGTCAAAAATTAATCTTCCTCCCCAGGCAATCGGGAAAATAAATACAGTAAAGATTAGAAGGTAAAGCGGAAAAAACCAAATAGCTGTTCTGATGTGCTTTTCCTGCCTGTTTTCAACAATAGCGGTGTGAAACTGTCTTGGAAGAATGCAGATCGCTGTTGCAGAAATCATGCAGAGAACCATCCAGTTCAGGGCACCTTCAATTCCGTTGAAGGTGTTTTTTTCTTTAAAATCTTCAAATTTACTGGCCTTCTCATAAATATCTGAGAAACCATCAAAAACATAATAAATAACAAAAAATCCGAGAATGATAATGAAAAATAGCTTTAAAAAACTTTCCAGAGCAATGGCGGAGATAATTCCAAGCCTTTTTTCTGAAGCATCCACATATCGTGTTCCATAGTAAGAAGAAAATAAAGCGATTAAAATTACCACGAAAGTTGCATTATCAGTAAGAATGTCTTTCGACATCGGAGTTTCAGTTACCAGATGGAAGGTTTCAGAAATGGCTTTAATCTGCAGCCCGATATAAGGAACTATCGCCAGAAGGCAGACTATCGTGATAATGGCACTCAGGCTTCTGCTGTTCCCGTATCTCAATGAAATGAAATCGGCCAGGCTGCTTATTTTGTTGACCCTTGAAATTCTTACAATCCGGGTATTGATATAGATCCATGCCGGAATAATCATAATAGGTCCAATGTAAATTGGCAAATAGTTTAATCCGCTTGTCGCTGCCACACCGATACTTCCATAATACGTCCAGGCAGTACAATATACAGCAAGAGATAAAGCATAGATGTATGGATTATTGATCCAAAGCTTGCTTCTTTTCTTCTCTGCCAGGTAGGCAACTAAGAAAAGGAGGGCCAGATAAAACAGAACGACAAAAAATAATGCGAAACTACTCATCATGTCTTTTTACAATTACAAAAGAAATCACAATGGAAATCATCCAGACCACGAACAGATAAATAAGGATCATAGGATACCCCAAAACTTCTCTGTCACTATTGAAAAGAAGTGAAATAGGAATGCTGAAAGCAATCATAAGCCCTACGCTCAGTATGATAAGTTTTTGTTCGTGTCTTTTTTTCATAATTATTTTATTTCCTTACTGAAGCATATCGCTTCTTCACGTCCGATGTAAATTCCATAATTTTCAATGACCTTATATTCGTTTTTCAGATAAAACTTTACGGCATTGTCATTTTTTTTACGGGTTTCCAGATAGATGTATTTATAGTCAAATTGTTTTGCGGCTTTTTCTAACGCTGAGAGAATCTTTCCGCCTAGGCCTATGTTTTTTTCCAGGGAGAACATGCGTTTAATTTCACATACTTCTGGTGAAAGGGGGCGAAAACCTCCACAGGCTATGGGTTTTTCATCACTTACAGCAATGAGGAACAAAGCTTTCTCCTGAGAAAAGTCATCAAGGTTTGCACTTTTGCTTCCACTCTCACCAGAGATTGTAATAAGAGAAGTATTTAATCTGTGGATGAGGTCAATAACGCTCTTATCCTGAGAAGGACGGGGAATTGCTTTAATCGTGATATCCATTTTTTTATAATTGATAACAGATCATTGATGAATGCCGCATTCATCAATGACCTGTTTTTTGCTTTTAAATTTTATCGTCAGAATATTCTCCTTTTAAGGCGTAATAACCGAAAACTGCCATTCCGCCTGAGATAATCGGCATCAGTACAAAAAGAATGATGATGCCAAAAACCAGATCTTCCTGTTTTCCGGAAGTTATTTTCGGGATTCCCAGTACGGTAATTCCGAAGTAACCCACAATTAATGCTATTGCGATCCAGAGAATGCCTAATATTTTTTTTAGTCCGTTCATTTTAGTAGTTTTAAAATTAATAAAAATTTGAGTGATTCAGTACCTAATCGTGAAGATTATTGTTCTTATTTTTAAGATAAAATAATCCGATGATCAAACATACAGCAGCGACTCCAATCGGGTACCAGAGTCCTTCCAGATACCATGTTGCATGTCCTGCTTCTTTTCCTGTAGTCACCAGATAAGTAGCTACCGCTGGAAGAAGTCCTCCAAATACCCCGTTTCCAATATGATAAGGTAATGACATTGAGGTGTAACGGATTCTCACAGGGAACATTTCAACAAGGAAGGCAGCGATAGGTCCGTAAACCATCGTTACAAAGATCACCTGGATGAAAACAAGGAATACCAGGTACCATTTGGTGTTGTCACTTAATTTTAAACTTTGAGAAACTTTGGCTTCTTCCGGTTTTCCGTCTTTCATAACAATCCCTGAAGGTGACCAATGAACTACGCTGTCTTTTTTAATTAAAGTTCCGTCTGTATAAAGTGTTTCTTTGTGAAAAGTCACCAGGCTGTCTGTCGCAATATCATTGTGGATTTTAGCCGTTCTTTTTTCTGTAATTCCATTGGCTGCAATCGTTTTGTTTTCGAGGTTTACACTTTTAAACATGCTGTCGTAAATAGGTCTGTACGCTAAAATAGCAATCAGCATTCCGGTCATCATCACTGCTTTTCTGCCGATTTTGTCAGAAAGCCATCCAAAGAATACAAAGAAGGGTGTTCCTAAAAATAAAGCCGTAGCCATCAATGAATCTACCTGCGCCGATTCTACATTCATGACCTTTTGAAGGAAACTCATGGCATAGAATTGTCCTGTATACCAGATTACACCTTGCCCCATCGCAGCCCCGAATAAAGCCAATAGTACAAATTTGAAATTGTATTTGTTTCCGAAACTTTCCTTTAAAGGGTTTTTGGACGTTTTTCCCTCGCTTTTGGCTTTCGCAAAAAGGGGTGATTCTTTCATGTTCTTTCTGATAATGTAAGATACAGCAACCATCAGAATAGAAATCCAGAATGGAACTCTCCATCCCCACGTATCGAATTCTTCTGCAGAAAGAGTGGTCTTGGTGATCAGAATAACAATTAATGAAATGAAAAGTCCGGCTGTTGCTGTAGTCTGGATCCAGGAGGTCCAGTATCCGCGGCGATGAGGTTGTGCGTATTCTGCGACATACGTGGCAGCACCTCCGTATTCACCTCCTAAAGCAAGCCCCTGAAGTAATCTTAAAATTAAAACCAAAACCGGCGCCAGAAATCCAATGGTTTCATAACTTGGAATACATCCGATCAGGAAAGTGGAAAATCCCATAATCAGTAACGTAACCAGGAAAGTATATTTTCTTCCGATAAGATCTCCCAGTCTCCCGAAAAATAATGCCCCGAAAGGTCTTACTACAAATCCGGCAGCAAAAGTAGCCAGGGTAGATAAAAATGCGGCAGTAGGATTATCCGCAGGGAAAAATTTGGTCGCTAAAACAACGGCCAGACTTCCAAAGATATAGAAGTCATACCATTCTATCAATGTTCCGAGAGATGAGGCAGTGATCACACTCCAGATGGTGCGGTTTTTCTGCCTGTCGGTCATATTTTCGTAGCTTTCGTGATGATTTTCGCTCATATTGATTAGTTTTTGATGTTAGTGGAATAGGATGTTAATTATAATTTTTTTTGAACCATTAAAACCTTACAGGTAGATCTGAAACTGTACAATAAATTCTCCTTTAGAAGAAGGACTTTCCGTAGGATTTGTATAAACAGGCCTTGTGGAATACTGTGTCGTTATTTTTGCGTGATGTCCGTCTATAAACCAATTGGCTCCGACATCAAACTGAGATGAAGATTTATCAAAAGCCTCAAAACTTTTATGAGTATAAGCAGCAAAAGGCTGTATTCTGATTTTTGGCTTTTCTGCCTGACTCGGTAATAGTAAACCTGCCTGGGCGTAGATAATATTACCTGTTCCAATAGTTGGCTGTAGATTTCCTGGTCCTGCAATGGCTTTATTCCCTATAAAATTAGGATCAGAGGCGCCAATATTCATGGTTCCCAGATTTCTTACATAGTTCGGTCCGAAATTGTAATTATAATATCCGGCATAGGCAGAAACGGCCATTTTATTTTTTGCCTCACCCAAAGGAATGTCTGCAAACGCATCTACAGCAAAAAGGGTAATATCATGTTTTTCAATGTTTGAATTGACAGAAGTTCTTGTTCCGTCAGCCTGATGATAAAAACCAGCACCTACATTGAAGACTTTTTTTGTTCCCAGGTAAGATCCAACTTTAAAAGGAAGTGTGTTGGATTCTTCATCAAGAAACTGATATTCAACATATCCTGCTTTTGAAAAACTGGGATTTCCGTTATTATCAACAGCGACTGCTTTTGAAGGATCTGTTACATTCACAGGAACAAGATCTGTGGCGAAAGGTTTATTTAAACTGAAACGATATTCCAGTTTTCCATACTTTCCTTTGGCAAACATTCCGAGCTGTCTTGCAAACTGATCTGAATTATCAATCAAAGGCCATGAGAAAACAGGAGAATCTAATGTAAGGAAGTTAAGCGTGGAAGCCATGGTCATACGGGAAAGTCCCATATAGTAGTGTAGTCCGGCCCCTAAAGTTAAACTGAATTTTCCCGCTTCTCCAGGTAAAATAACTGCATATTCGTTCCAGGCATCATGAAAGAACAGCTGGGTTTTCTTTCCGTTTCCATAACCTCCTGTTCCTGAGGTGCCTGAAGCGCCGCCATTGATGAAAGTCTGATTATTAATTCCGAAATGGAGCAGGATCATATATCTCTTAGAGATCTGTGCGTATGTTAATGCACGTAACCTTCTGTTTCCCAGACTCCATGAGTTGTCAGCAGGTTCACCGCCTACCATGGTTCCGGGGTTCATAGATGTATTTCTTACCCAAAACTGGTCCCATAAAATAAATCTGACGAATTTATCCCCGTTTTGGTTGAGGTTAAGTTTTAAGCCACTGCCATAATCAGGAGAGCCTTGTGAATATAAGGAACTGCTGATTAAAGCTAATCCAATGAATGTAAGTAATTTCTTCATAAATTATCAATTTTTGGCGTTGTTTTTTGTGAATGCCAAATTGTAATTAATAATTTATTTATGAAAATTTAATATATATTATTGGTAGTAGTATAGTTAATATTTAGTAGAATTTGATTTTCGGGATGCGGGGTTCGAGGTTTGGGGTTTAAGATTTTAAAATTATGATTTTTTAAATATTTGATATACAGTTTTTTGTAAGAGTATTTTCACCTCGGTTTTAAAACTTCATGACTCGCGTCCCGAAACCCGCGCTACTTTTTAAACCGTTCCCACTTAATCAGCATATACTTATCGGCAAATTGTGTGATGATAATTCCGGAGTTTTTAATATTCTCTTCCTGAGCGATATACTCAATCAGTTCGCTTTGCTTTAGTATCTTATAAACAGGATGGAATTCAGAATGGGGCGGCCTTGTGATATTGTATTTTTTAATCCATGAGCTTATGGTAACATGGGAAACACCGATAATTCTTTCAATTTCACGGTAACTTAAGCCTTCCAGATAAAGCTGAAGAGCCTTGGTTACATAGTAATCGTCTATTTGCTTTCCCAGTTTTTTAACGGTAAAATAATAGTTGCAGTCTTTGCAGTGGAAGCGTTGTTTATTGTTGATGATACCGCTTTTTACTACTTTGATACTCTTGCATTTAGGACAGGTATTCTCCATAACTATATTATTTTAGCAAATATATAATAAATTAGCAAATGTATATTTTTTTATAAAGATAATTTTACCTGCTTAAAATTTTAAAACAAAAAAAATATCTTTTTAATTTGGATTTAAAAGAAATTATATTTTAAATTTGCCAAAAAAATTAGATAAATAAATGGAAATAGAAATTTCCTCATGCGAACATCTAATGTATGTGAGTGAAATACAGCAGGAAATGTACGATTCTGCACAGCGCAGAGGAACGGGTATCGCAAAACGTTCTATAGAATATTTGAGTAAAAAGATTTCAGAAGGCAATGCTGTGGTAGCCACTGAAAACGGAGAGTGGGTAGGTTTCTGTTATATAGAGACCTGGTCACATGGGAAGTTTGTGGCTAATTCGGGGCTGATTGTGTCACCGAAATTCAGGAACGGCGGAGTAGCGACTCAGATCAAGCAGAAAGTTTTCCAGTTATCTAGAGACAAATATCCGGATGCGAAAGTGTTTGGATTAACAACAGGTTTGGCAGTAATGAAAATAAATAGTGATTTGGGATATAAACCCGTGATCTATTCTGAACTGACTCAGGATGAAGAATTCTGGAACGGCTGCAAAAATTGTGTAAACTATGAAATTTTAATGATGAAGGAACGTAAAAACTGTCTTTGTACAGCCATGTTATTTGTTCCGGAAAACGATAAAAAAAAAGAGGAGGTAGTGAATAATCTGCCTGAAAATAAATATGATGGAATGATTCAGAAAGATTTTGATGAATTCCATGTGACCATTAATAAAAATAAAAAGAGTCCAGATGAAAAAGAAAGTCATCTTAGCGTTTAGCGGAGGTTTAGATACTTCCTACTGTGCTAAATATCTTAGTGAAACACTAGGGTATGATGTGTATGCCGTTACTGTAAACACCGGAGGTTTTTCAAAAGAAGAAGAAAAAGAGTTGGAAAGAAAAGCCTTAAACCTTGGAGTAAAAGAGTACAGGTGCGTAGACGCTCAGGAAGATTACTATAATTCATGTGTGAAATATTTGATTTTCGGGAATGTATTGAAAAATAATACCTATCCTCTATCGGTAAGTGCTGAACGTACTATTCAGGCGCAGGAGATTGCAAAATATGCCATTGAAGTACAGGCAGATGCCATTGCTCACGGAAGTACAGGAGCAGGGAACGATCAGGTTCGTTTTGACTTGATTTTCCAGGTGATGTGTCCAAATATTGAAATTATTACTCCAATTCGTGATATGGCTTTGTCCCGTGAAGAAGAAATTGAGTTTTTGAAAGAACACGGTTATGAAATGGAATTTCAAAAAGCTCAATATTCTGTCAATAAAGGACTTTGGGGAACTTCAGTAGGCGGTAAAGAAACACTGACATCCAGAAATTACCTGCCGGAAGAAGCTTTTCCGTCTCAAATTAAAGAAACTCAACCTTCAGAGTTGGAGATCGAGTTTAAAAACGGAGAAGTGGTAGGAGTCAATGGAGAAAGCTTTGAACATTCAGTATACGCCATTCAAAAAATAGAAGAACTGGCTTCAGCGTATGGAATTGGTCGTGATATTCACGTAGGGGATACCATTGTTGGGATTAAAGGACGAGTAGGATTTGAAGCGGCAGCAGCATCGGTGATTATTAAAGCGCATCATTTATTGGAAAAACATACGCTTTCAAAATATCAGCAAATGATGAAGTCGCAGTTATCCGACTGGTATGGAAACTGGCTTCATGAAGCACTTTTCTTAGACCCTGTCATGAGAAATATTGAGTCGTTCTTGGTAGATTCTCAGAAAACAGTAACCGGGAAAGTATTTGTAACCCTTCATCCTTACAGATTTATTCTTAATGGAATTGAATCTGATCATGATCTGATGTCCGACAAATTCGGAAGCTATGGAGAAGCGAACAGAGCATGGACGGGAGAAGATGTAAAAGGATATACGAAGATTGTAAGCAATTCTTTAAATATATACCACCAGATTAACCAAAATATCAACTAGTTCCGCAAGGAAGATGTAATGAAAGGCAGAACAAAATGCTGTCAGAATTAAAATGAAGAAAACAGTAGGAATTATTGGTGCCAACGGTTATACAGGAAGTGAGCTGATACGCTTACTGGCTTTTCATCCCCATGTGACATTGAGTTTTTTATATAGTCGTTCGAATTCGGGAACAAGAATTTCGGATCTGTACCCGGATTTAACGACGGTTTGTGAAATGGTTTTGACGGATAAGCCTGAAGACGTGGATGTTCTTTTTCTATGTCTTCCTCATAAAGAAAGTCAAAACTGGTTAACGCAGAACCCTGTCAAGGATGAAACGCTGGTGATTGATCTTGGAAACGATTTCCGCTTAGAAGGAAATTTCGGAAACAGAAATTTTATCTACGGATTGCCGGAAATTAATAAAAAACAACTAGTGGGTGCTAAAAGTATTGCGAACCCGGGATGTTTTGCTACGACCATTCAATTGGCTTTGCTGCCATTGGCGGAAAAAGGAGTGTTGAATGAGGTCTTTACCACAGGGATTACGGGTTCTACGGGAGCCGGGCAGTCTCTGCAGGCAACCACTCATTTTACCTGGAGAAATGATAATGTTTCAGCCTATAAAACATTAACTCATCAACATGTGGATGAGATTTTGCAGCAGCTGATTGCATTCAATAATAAAGAAGTAAACCTGAACTTTGTTCCTTGGAGAGGAGATTTTGCAAGAGGGATTTTTACAAGTTCCACCATGAAGACGGAGCTGGAGCTGGAGGAAATAGAACATTTGTATCAGGATTTTTATGCAGAGGAGCCTTTTGTTACAGTAAGCAGGAAGGCAGTGGATTTAAAGCAGGTTGTCAATACCAATCGCTGTGTGATTCAAATCGAAAAGAGTGGAAATGTTGTCGTTATTCACTCAGCGATTGACAATTTGTTAAAAGGTGCTTCGGGGCAGGCCGTACAGAATATGAATCTGGCTATGAACTGGGAAGAAAATGCAGGATTAAACCTGAAACCGATAGCATTCTAATATAGAAAGTAGATGGATGTATGGGAACTCGAAACCCGAATCCCGGATCATTCATTATTTATCAATTATCATTTATAAAAAGACATGAATTTATTCAACGTATATCCATTATTCAACATAAATCCGGTAAAAGCTCAGGGATCCTTTCTTTGGGACGATAAGGGAGAACAATATCTTGATTTTTACGGAGGTCATGCTGTGATTTCTATTGGGCACAACCATCCACACTATCAGAATAAGCTGAAAGATCAGCTTGAAAAAATTTCTTTCTATTCCAATTCTGTTCAGAATGAATTACAGACTGAACTGGCAGAAAAATTAGGAAAGCTTTCAGGGTATGAAGATTATAACCTTTTCTTATGCAATTCTGGAGCAGAAGCCAATGAAAATGCATTGAAGCTGGCTTCATTTCATAACGGAAAAAGCAAAGTGCTTTACTTTTCAGGCTCATTTCACGGCAGAACTTCTGCAGCGGTTTCAGTGACTGATAATCCGAAAATTGTAGCTCCGGTTAATTTTTCCGATAGATTTATCAAATCAGAATGGAATGATATACAAGAGCTTGAAGAAACCTTTGAAAAATTTGGAAATGAAATTTCATCCGTAATCATCGAAGGAATTCAGGGAGTAGGAGGAATTATGATTCCAACACCGGAATTTTTATCTAAAATCAAAGAATTATGTGAAAAATATGATACTGTTCTTATTTTGGATGAAGTGCAGTCCGGGTATGGGAGAAGCGGATATTTCTTTGCGCATCAGGAATTTGGTGTAGAAGCAGATATTATTACTACGGCTAAAGGAATGGGAAATGGTTTCCCTGTGGGCGGAGTTTTAATCCATCCTAAATTCGAGGCAAGCAATGGTTTGCTGGGAACGACATTTGGAGGAAACCACCTTGCCTGTGCCGCTTCTATTGCTGTGCTGGATGTCATGAAAGATGAAAATCTTCTTGAAAATGCGCAACAGATGGGTGAGTATATTGAAAATGAAATTAAAGATTTACCACATATTAAATCTATCCGAAGGAAAGGATTGATGATCGGAATAGAACTCGACAGAGACTGTTCAGAAGTAAGGAAAGAATTACTGTTCGATCATCATATTTTCACTGGAAACTCTAATGATAAAAGTGTTTTAAGGATTCTTCCGGCACTGAATATCAAAAAAGAGGAAACAGATCTTTTCATCAGTGCCCTGAAGGGGGTATTGGAAAATATCTAAGCGATTTAAAAACAAAATCTTTAAAATTAATTTAAAATGAAATGGATATTCCATTTGTCCATTGAAAAAAAATAGAAAATACCAAATGAAAAAATTTACCTCTGTAAGTGATATAGATAACTTACAGGAAATCATAAAAAAAGCTTTACAGATAAAAGCAGACCCCCTTACTGAAACACAAAAAGGAAAGGGAAAAACAATCGGACTTGTATTTTTAAACTCAAGTTTGAGAACCCGTCTGAGCAGTCAGATTGCAGCTCAAAATTTAGGTTTAAATGTGTTGACGTTAAATGCAGCACAGGAAGCCTGGAATCTTGAATTTGCTGACGGAGCGGTGATGAACGGCGACACTGTAGAACATATCAAAGATGCTATCGAAGTGTTAAATCAATATTGTGATATCATTGCGGTACGTTGTTTTGCAGGGATGAAGAGCAAAGAAGATGATGTGAATGAAAGCATCCTAAGCCAGTTTGAAAAGCATGCAAAAGTACCTGTTATTTCTCTGGAATCAGCTACCCGCCATCCACTGCAAAGTTTAGCAGACTGCATCACCATTACAGAAAATTGGAAAAAAGACCATAAACCAAAAGTGGTATTGACCTGGGCACCGCATATCAAACCTATTGCTCATGCCGTTGGAAATTCTTTCGCAGAATGGATGCAGGAAATGGATGTAGAGTTAGTGATTACAAACCCCGAAGGGTATGATTTAGATAAAAACTTCACAAAAGATGTGAAAGTAATCCATGATCAGGATGAAGCATTGAAAGATGCAGACTTTATCTATGTGAAAAACTGGTCTTCTTTTGATGACTACGCAGCAATGCCTGAAGTAAAGGGTGAGTGGATGCTTACGAATGAAAAACTAGCGCATACCAATGATGCGAAAGTAATGCACTGTCTACCGGTTCGCCGTAATGTGGAACTGAGTGATGAAGTGATGGATGGAGATCATTCTGTCATTTATCAGCAGGCAAAAAACCGTATTTTCTCCGCACAGGCTGTATTCAGTGAAATTTTAGATGAATTGAAAGCCCAATAATAATCCTTGTCAAGGTTCAAAACGTTGACAAGGATAGAAAAAAGAAAAGATCACAAAACGTTTACAATGAAAGAAAAGTTATACATCATAAAAATTGGCGGAGCTTTAATAGATGATGAGGAATTATTAAGCCAATTCTTAGAACAGTTTTCCGAAATTACTGAAAAGAAAATCCTTGTTCATGGTGGAGGCAAGTTGGCAACAACGCTTGCTGATAAGCTGGGTATCGAACAAAAGATGATCAATGGAAGGAGGATTACGGATAAAGAAACACTGGATATTGTAACGATGGTATATGCGGGAGGAATCAATAAAAATATCGTTGAAAAGTTGCAGCAGAAAAGATGCAATGCCATAGGATTCTCAGGAGCAGACGGAAATTTAATTAAAGCTAAGAAAAGAGAACATCCTGAAATCGATTTTGGATTTGTGGGGGATATTACCAAGAAAAGTGTGAACAGAAAGCTGGTTTCAAAACTCATCAAACTGGATCTTGTTCCTGTATTTTCTGCGATTACCCACGACAGAAAAGGAAATCTTTTCAATACCAATGCAGATACCATTGCTTCTGTGATGGCACAGGCTCTTTCTGAGAAATATGAAGTTGAACTGTTGTATTGTTTTGATAAGGAAGGTGTTTTGAAAGATATAAACGATCCTGAATCTGTGATTAAAAGTGTAACTGAAGAAGATTTTACCACACTAAAAGAAGAAGGAAAACTTCACAAAGGGATTTTGCCCAAACTTGAAAATGCTCTTGGAGCTATAAAAAATAATGTAGACAAAGTGTTTCTGATCAAAGATACAGAATTGAAAAACCATATAGAAAATCATCATGCAGGAACTGAAATCTGTTTATAATAAAGAAGAGCTATTGAATAATGCGGTCGGATTGCTTAAAAATTTGATTGAGATTCCTTCATTCAGTAAAGATGAGTTTAATACTTCGGTAGAAATTGAAAATTTTTTCAAAAAACACCAGATTCCTACCAAACGTTTTAAAAATAATATCTGGGCGGTAAATAAGCATTTTGATGTCTTTAAACCTTCTATTTTACTGAATACCCATCATGATACGGTAAAGCCAAATAAAGCTTACACGCTGGATCCGTTTGTCCCTATTGAAAAAGATGGAAAATTATTTGGATTGGGAAGTAATGATGCCGGAGCTTCTTTGGTTTCTATGGCACAGGTTTTTTTACATTTTTATAATAAAGAAGATTTAAAATATAATTTAGTTATTGCTTTGACGGCAGAGGAGGAGATTTCAGGATTTGATGGAATAGAGGCTCTGTTTCCGCAGCTACACAACGTAGAACTCGCCATTGTAGGAGAACCCACGCAGATGAATCTGGCGATTGCAGAAAAAGGACTTCTTGTGATTGATGGAGAAATGAAAGGTACTCCTTCTCACGCCGCTCATCCTAATGATGATAACTCAATTGTAAAATGTATGCAGGATCTGCAGAATATTTTAGCCTTTAAATTTCCGAAGGTTTCAGAATATCTGGGCGAAGTTAAAGTGACTTTATCAGGAATCCATGCAGGAGTACAGCATAATGTGGTTCCGGAATCGTGCAATTTTACACTGGATGTGAGGGTAACGGATGAATATTCCAATCAGGAAGCGTTTGATATCATCCAATCTCAGATGAAATCTACATTAACGGCAAGATCGTTCAGGCTGAATTCCTCCAAGATCGAAATGGATCATCCCTTTGTAAAAGCAGGAATTGAAATCGGAAGGACCACCTATGGTTCACCTACTTCCTCAGATCAGGCGATTATTCCATGTACATCAGTGAAAATGGGACCTGGAGACAGTAGGCGCTCTCATACTGCAGATGAATTTATCTATATCCATGAAATAGAAGAAGGAATAGAAATCTACATCAGAATTTTAGAAAAAGTGTTATAAGAATGGAAGATGGGTGTAGGAAGATGGAAGTTATTGCAGTGTGTTATTAGCTTCCAGCCTCCAGCATCAGACTTCCGGCTCAATATATGTTTTGACTCCGTCCGGCAGGCATGAAGTTTAGTTTTTAAAAGATTTATGCAAAAAAGAAAATTAGGAATGAAAGCTTCACATAAGGAAATGTTTTTTTATAGTTAATAGTAATAAGGATTGCCTTGCCGGGCTTGTCAAGACCCATCAGTATTTTAAATCAGAGAATATGAAAAAAATATGGCAGAAGGATGACCTTGCCACCAATATACTAGTCAATAACTTTACAGTCGGTAAAGACCTTGACTTTGATGAACGTTTAGCCAAATATGACGTAAAAGGCTCTATGGCCCATTGCAAGATGCTGGCAGAAACCGGAATTATCACTCAGGAAGAGTCAGAACAGATGTTATCTGTCTTAAATAGTATCTTAAATCAAATTGAGGATGGGACTTTTGAAATTGATAAAGAAGCTGAGGATATCCATTCTCAGGTAGAAGCAATCTTAATTGAAAAATTAGGAGATACAGGAAAGAAAATCCATACGGCAAGATCAAGAAATGATCAGGTTTTACTGGATATCAAATTGTATTTATTGGATGAAATCCGTGAGATCACAGCCCTTACAGATGAGTTTTTCCAGATTTTAATTCAACTGGCAGATCAGCATAAAAACGTTTTGCTTCCAGGATATACTCACTTGCAGATTGCAATGCCTTCCTCGTTTGGATTATGGTTTGGAGCTTATGCAGAAGCGCTTTTGGATGACGTGGAAATGTTATTTTCAGTAAAGAATATCATTAATAAAAACCCATTAGGATCAGCGGCTGGTTATGGTTCATCTTTCCCGATCAATCGTGAAAGTACCACTTACAATCTAGGCTTCCAGTCGATGAACTATAATTCGGTGTATGCTCAGATGACCCGTGGAAAGTCAGAAAAAATGTTATCAATGGCAATGGCTACTTTAGCTGGAACACTTGGGAAATTTGCTTATGATGTATGTTTGTATCTAAGCCAGAATTTTGATTTTATCAGCTTTCCAAAAGAATTTACTACGGGAAGCAGTATTATGCCGCACAAAAAAAATCCGGATATCTTTGAGCTGGTTCGCGCACGATGCAACAGAATTCAGTCACTTCCCAACGAGTTGATTCTTTTGACAAGCAATCTGCCTTCAGGATATCACAGAGATGTACAGTTGACCAAAGAAATTCTTTTCCCGGCTATTGATTCCCTGAAAGAATGTCTGGAGATCCTAAGCTATACTTTACCAAATATTAAGGTAAAAGACGGGATTCTGGAGGACGAAAAATACAAATACCTTTTCAGTGTGGAAAAGATCAATGAAGAGGTGAAAAGCGGAAGCTCTTTCCGTGATGCTTATGTAAAAGTAGGGCAGGAAATTGAAAACAATACGTTTGAATTTGAACCCGGAAATCTTGAACATACCCACCAGGGAAGTATCGGAAATCTTTGCCTGGACAAAATAGAATATCAGTTCAATAAACTGAAAAATAAATTATTGGGTTAGAATCTAAGCCATTAAGGTCGTCAAAAACTTAGGCAAAAATCAGTGGAAATTCTAAAAATATTTTAGCCTGCTGTCTTTTCGTTTGTGGAAACCTTAATCTTTAATAAATCTTAACTGCTTAAGTGATCTTAATGGTTGGATTTTACTCCGCTCTTTGAATTTGATGATTGATCTTTAAACTGACTATGGTTGGAAATTGAGATTAAATCTGCTGTATAAAATTTTATCGGAGATAAAATCTTTGCGCCTTAAAGCATAAAATTAATAAATTTCTTTTGCGTCTTTGCGTTTTCTAAACAAGATAGTAGAAATGAAAATTGTTGGTATACACAAAGGTGCAAGGAATTGTATAATAGATATTACTTTTAAGACGCAAGTAAATCAAAGATTTTCAGCAATTGAAATAGGAATGAATAATGAGTTTAAAATAAGAGGGATTATTCCAGATCAATTTTAAACTTGGTGGATTTTTTCACCTCGTGAAGTACAATAGAACTGTGATATTGTCCGATGTTGGGAAGGTTTGAAATTACGCTCACGGCAAACTCATTATAGGAATTGATATCTTTCGCGATAATTTTCAGCATATAATCATATTCCCCGGAAAGGCTGGTGATTTCCTGAACTTCGTCGTATTTGGAAATGTTGTCCTCAAAGGTCTCCAATACTTTTTTGGATTGCTCCTTAAGACGGACATTGCAATAAACGATGATATTCAGACCCAGTTTTTCACGGTTTAAAAGACCTACGTATTTTTCAATGATGCCCTGCTTCTCCAGTTGTTTGATTCGCTCATACGTAGGAGTAAAGGTAAGACCTATCTTTTCGGAAATTTCTTTAACCGATAATGTAGAATCTTCTTGAATAATACTGAGAATCATTTTGTCTTTTAAATCCATAAATAAAGTTGTGTGCTAACAAAAATATTAATTTTAAATGAGAATAAGGAAAGACTGAAGTTTTTAATTTATTTTAAACATAATTTTTGTAGGTTCATGAAATTGTTGTATCTTTGCACCTAATGAATAAAAAAGCATTTATATCATTAGATTTACCGGGCGAAAGCGCCCTTTACGATATTTATTGTTATTAGCGAAGATTGTTGTCTTCGCTTTTTTTATGCCCAAAAATTAGAATTATGTTTACGATTACAGAACTAAGCACCGAGAGAATCAACAGTATACTGACAGAAGCACTGGCTTTTGCAAATGGTAAAACTGCTAAAATTGAAGGAGAAGTTTTTTGCTCAAACCTTTTCTTCGAAGACAGTACAAGAACGAAGACAAGCTTCGATCTTGCGGAAAGAAAACTGGGACTTCAGGTAGTTCCTTTTGATGCATCACACAGTTCGGTAAACAAAGGTGAGAGTCTTTATGACACTGTAAAGACCATTGAAAGTATAGGAGTGAACCTTGTAGTGATCCGTGATAAGAAAGACAGATACTTCGAGGAATTGAAAAATATTAAGATTCCGGTAATCAACGGAGGAGATGGTACAGGAAACCATCCTTCACAGTGTATGCTGGATCTGATGACCATCTATCAGGAATTCGGAAAGTTTGAAGGACTGAAGGTGGGAATTGTAGGAGATGTAAAACACAGCCGTGTTGCCAATTCAAATGCAGAAGCATTAAGAAGACTGGGAGCAAAAGTATACTTCTCAGGACCGGAACAATGGTTTGATGAAGGAGCCTTGATCAACGGAACGTATATGTCAGTGGATGAGCTGATCGCTGAAGTGGATGTTCTGATGTTATTAAGAATCCAGCATGAAAGACACGATGCAGCAATGAGCTTCACTGCTTCAGAGTACCATAAAAGATATGGTCTGACCAAAGAAAGAGAACAGGCCATGAAAAAAGAAGCAATCGTCATGCATCCGGCTCCGATCAACAGAGGTGTCGAGATAGATTCAGATCTTGTAGAATGTGAAAGATCAAGAGTCTTTAAACAAATGGAAAATGGTGTTTTCGCCAGAATGGCCATTTTGAAAGAAGCGTTGGAAAGTAAAGGGTATACTTTTAAATAAGAACCAAGGTAAAAGAGCCAGGGTAAAAGTAAAAAGTAAAAAGTAAAAAGTAAAAAGTAAAAAGTAAAAAGTAAAAAGGTAAAGAGCCGCGTAGGGGCGACCTGTTAATGACATATAAAATAATAAGAGATAAAAGTTTAAAATGAAGAAAAAATTAATACTGGAGTCCGGTGAAGTGTTTCATGGAGAAGGTTTCGGAGCAGAATTGGAAACTGCAGGGGAAGTAGTTTTCAATACCGGAATGACAGGGTATCAGGAATTGATCTCTGACCCATCATACTGTGGTCAGATAGTTTGTATGACCTATCCGCTTATCGGAAATTATGGTATTAACCGTGATGATTATGAAAGTATCGAGCCGGCAATTAAAGGGCTTATCGTAAAAGAACTGTGCGATCTTCCTTCCAATTTCCGTACTCAGATTACTTTAGATGAATTATTTAAAAAGAAAAACCTTTCAGGAATTTCAGGTATCGACACCAGAAGACTGACAAGAGTTCTTCGTAACCATGGAGTAGTAAAAGGAAAAATTGTAAACGATGATGCTGACGAAGCTGCTGTAGCTTCTGAGTTGAAATCAACAACTTTCCCAACCAATCAGGTAGAGGAGGTTTCTACAAAAACACCTTACGCTAACCCGAACAGAGGTTTCAAAGTGGTCTTAGTAGATTTCGGTGCAAAACTAGGAATTATCAGAGAATTGTCTCAAAGAAACTGTGACATCATCGTGGTTTCTCAAGACACGACTGCAGAAGAAATTCTATTGATGAATCCGGACGGTATCATGCTATCAAACGGTCCTGGTGACCCGGAAGATGTACCACACGCCTTGGATATGATCAGAGGATTATTAGGAAAAGTTCCAATCTTCGGAATCTGTTTAGGACATCAGTTAATTGGTCTTGCTTGTGGAGCGAAAACTTTCAAGCTGAAATTCGGACACAGAGGAGGAAACCACCCGGTATTGGATCTGGAGAAAAATACAGTAGCCATTACTTCTCAAAACCATGGGTATGCTGTTGATCAGGAAAGTTTAAAAGGAACAGACCTTATCGAAACACACATTGCCTTAAATGACAGAACAAACGAAGGATTAAAACACAAAATCCACCCTTGTTTCTCCGTTCAGTATCACCCTGAAGCAAGCCCGGGTCCTGAAGATGCAAATTACCTGTTTGATGAGTTCATTCAAATGATGGAGGACTTTAAGAAATAAGAGTGACTTCAGATATTAGACATCAGATAGCAGACTTTATCATGCATAATTTTGAAAAATTGGTCTTTTGGCAGAAATCTATTGAACTTGCAAAACAGGTTTATATCATTTGTGCGGAGTTACCTAAAGATGAAAAGTTTGGTTTGATCTCTCAAATTAAAAGATCTGTAATCTCTATTCCTTCAAATATAGTTGAAGGTGCAGGAAGAAATAATGATAGAGAATTTTATCATTTTCTTGGAATAGCAAATGCATCCTCCTTTGAGTTACAGACCCAGTTAATTTTAACTAGAGAATTAAATTTACTTGAAGCAGAAAAAGTTAATGGTTTAATATCAAATCTAAATGAAATTCAAAGAATGATTTATACATTCAAATCTAATTTAAAAAAGTAAAACAACCTGTTGGAAGTCTGAAATCTGACATCTAACATCTTGTATCTAAAAAAAGAAAAATGGCAAAACGTACAGATATAAAAACAATTTTAGTAATCGGTTCAGGACCTATCATCATTGGTCAGGCAGCTGAATTTGATTACGCAGGAACGCAGGCTTGTTTGTCTTTGAAAGAAGAAGGCTACAAAGTAATTTTGATCAACTCAAACCCTGCAACGATCATGACGGATGTGGAAATCGCTGATAAAGTATATATTGAGCCGATTTCATTACAGTTTGTAAGCCACATCATCAGAAAAGAACGTCCGGATGCTTTATTACCAACCCTTGGAGGCCAGACAGGTCTTAACATGGCGGTAGAACTGGAGAAATCAGGAATTCTTGAAGAGTGCAAAGTGGAAGTATTGGGAACAAAACTTTCTGCCATCAACAGAGCAGAAGACAGAGATCTTTTCCGTGAGCTGATGAGAGAACTGAACGAGCCGGTACCGGAATCTGATATCGTAAATACGGTTGAAGGAGCTCTTGCTTTTGCAGATGAAATCGGATATCCTGTAATTGTTCGTCCTGCCTTTACAATGGGAGGAACCGGAGGTGGTATCGCTTCCACAGAAGCTGAATTGAAAGAAATCGCTGAATTGGGACTAAAACACAGCCCGGTTACACAGTGTCTTATTGAAAAATCAATCGCAGGTTTCAAAGAAATTGAATACGAAGTAATGCGTGATGCAAACGACAACGCCATTGTAGTTTGTAACATGGAAAATATAGACCCGGTAGGTGTTCACACAGGAGACTCTATCGTAGTTGCGCCTTCTCAGACGCTTTCAGACAGAGAATATCAGCTGCTGAGAAATGCTTCCCTGAAAATCATCAGAGCATTAGGAATTGAAGGAGGATGTAATGTACAGTTAGCTTTAGATCCGCATTCATTCGATTACTATATCATCGAAGTAAACCCTAGAGTTTCCCGTTCATCAGCATTAGCAAGTAAAGCAACAGGTTATCCGATTGCAAAGATTGCTGCAAAGATCGCTGTAGGATTGACTCTGGACGAAATCATGAACCCGGTTACAGGAAAAACATACGCATGTTTCGAGCCGGCTCTTGACTATGTGGTAACAAAATTCCCAAGATTCCCATTCGATAAATTCGAAACGGCAGACAGAAGACTTTCCACTCAAATGAAAGCTACCGGAGAAGTAATGGCAATCGGAAGAAACCTTGAAGAATCTTTACAGAAAGCCATCCGCTCATTAGAAACAGGAATCAAGCATTTAGGATTAAAAACAAAGCAGGCTCAGGCTCTTACTGCTGAAGAAATCGAAAGAAGAATCAGAGTGTGTGATGATGAGAGATTGTTCATTATCGGAGATGCTTTAAGAAGAGGATACGACTGGGAACAGATTGTAGAATGGAGTAAAATCGATAAATTCTTCATCTGGAAACTGAAAAAATTAGTTGACTTCGAAAAAGTAATCGCTGAAAACAAATTCGATAAAGAAACCCTGATTGAAGCGAAGAGATTAGGCTTTGCAGACATCAATATCGCAGTTCTTTGGGATGTAAAAGAGCGTGAGGTTTTCAACTTCAGAAAAGAAAACGGAATCATGCCGGTGTACAAAATGGTAGATACCTGCGCCGCTGAATTTGAAAGTGAAACGCCTTACTTCTACGGAACTTACGAAGAAGAGAATGAAAGCGTTGTTTCAGATAAAGAAAAAATTATCGTACTAGGTTCCGGGCCTATCAGAATCGGACAGGGAGTAGAATTTGACTATGCAACGGTTCACTCGGTATGGGCAATCAAAGAAATGGGTTACGAAGCGATTATCATCAACAACAACCCTGAGACAGTTTCTACAGACTTCTCAATTTCAGATAAACTTTACTTCGAGCCGCTTACAGAAGAAGATGTAATGAACATCATCGAGCTTGAAAAACCAAAAGGAGTAGTGGTACAGTTCGGAGGGCAGACAGCGATTAACCTTGCCGATAAACTAGCCGCTCACGGAGTACAGATCTTAGGAACTTCACTGGAAGATCTTGACAGAGCTGAAAACAGAGATAAGTTTGAAAAAGCACTTCAGGAGCTTGGAATTCCTCAGCCAAAAGGAAGAACTTCAACTTCGAAAGAAGAAGCAATAAAAATTGCCAACGAAATCGGATATCCGGTATTGGTACGTCCAAGCTACGTTCTTGGAGGTAGAGCAATGGAAATTGTATACGCAGAAGCAGAACTGGCTCACTACATGGAAAATGCAGTAGAAGCAAGCCCTGAGCACCCTGTATTGGTAGACAAATACATGGTAGGAAAGGAAATTGAAGTAGATGCCATCTGCGACGGTGAAACGGTAGTGATTCCTGGAATTATGGAGCACATCGAAAGAGCAGGGGTTCACTCCGGAGATTCAATCGCGGTATATCCTCCACAAAATATATCTCAGAGCGAGATTGATACTTTGGTAGACTACACACAAAGACTGGCAAAAGGATTAAACGTTATCGGATTAATGAATATCCAGTACGTTCTTTTCGAAGGAAATGTATATGTAATCGAAGTAAACCCTCGTTCTTCAAGAACAGTTCCTTTCTTATCTAAAATCACAGAAGTTCCAATGGCGAATCTTGCTACAAAGGCAATTCTGGGACAAAAACTGAAAGATTTAGGCTACGAAAACGGATTAGTTCCAAACAAAGAAGGAGTATTTGTAAAAGTGCCGGTATTCTCTTTCTCAAAACTAACGAAAGTTGATATCTCTTTAGGCCCTGAAATGAAGTCTACAGGAGAAGTTATGGGGAAAGATACAACCCTTGAAAAAGCACTTTACAAAGGATTGGTAGCAGCGGGAAGAAAAGTTCCTATGCACGGATCTATCCTGTTCACAGTAGCTGATAAGCATAAAGATGAAGCAGCAGCTCTTGCAGCAAGATTCCATGAAGTCGGATTCAGAATCTGGGCTACGGAAGGTACTGCGAAGTTCTTCGAAGAAAAAGGAATCCCTTGCAAAATCGGATACAAAATCGGAGAAGAAAGTGTAAATCTTATCGACCTGATCCAGAAAGGAAAAGTTCAGTATGTTGTAAATACCACTACAAAAGGTAAGCAGGCAGAAAGAGACGGATTCCAGATCAGAAGAATGAGTGTGGAAAACGGTGTTCCTTGTTTAACTTCAATGGATACGGTAGAAGCAATTCTAAAAGTAATCGAAAGCATGAGCTTCAAAATGGAGACAATGTAATTTCGAAAAATAAATATTCTAAACCTCATAGATTTTAAAAACCTATGAGGTTTTTTTATGCCCAAACCTACTAAAATAATACCACAAAAGGGTAATTGACATACGATTTCATACAGAGTACTTTTGGTATGTTATAACAAAAGCGATCAAAATTGTTACTGTAGTACAGTCTATCCTGTTTTTTTAAATGATAGAACATGGATTAAAAAAATACTATTGTTTGGAAAAATGAATCTTAATTCCCATATGTTTTTCTTACGGGATTTTTTATCGGAAAAACTAATAAATTAAATTTATCTGACTATTTTTACAAAAATCATCTAAATTCCAGTACAATGAGTATAAAATCAATTACGATAGGATTTCTATGTTGTATTTTCGTAACAGTGCTTTCAGGATGTTCCTGGATAACTGATTTCTATATTCAAAACCTGACCGGATCTAAAAAAATAATTAAGATCAATTACAGTTATCCCATCTCAAAAGCAATTGATAATGAGGCTGAGAGCTTTGCATTTAATTATGAAAATAGAATATTGTCCCCTCGATCTTTTTATAAAATCAAAAATCCAAAGTCTCTTGAAAAAATAGAAATAAAAGATTCTTCCATTGTCCTTGAACTTTATCCAAATTCAACAACAAAAATTTACACAAGCCATAATGGAAGCTGGAGATATAGGATTAAAAGTGTTGAGATTAATGGAACCATTTTTTATCCTTCAGAATTAATAAATAAAAGCAGATATATCAGTAAAGGTTATGTTTATAAAATTAATTAAAAGTTTACTATGAATTTTTATTTGAAAATAAAACGGACTTTTCTAAAAAGCGTAATAGCGTTTATACTTATTATTGGTTTTCAGGCCAAAGCTCAAAAATCCCAGTTTAATATTGTTGGAAACTGGGAATCCATTGATTACTGGAAGAGTAAAGGCAAAGCAGGCTTTACTAAAGATGGATATGTATCTATTACAATTAACGGGGAAGAAATTGACGGTAAGAATTTTATCATTCACGGAGGTCCTAATAATGGGCAAAAGGGTGAACTCAAATATAAAATTGATATGGAAAAGACACCAATTCATATTGATTTTATTGCACTAAAAGATAATCAGGAAAAAGGAAGACTGCTAGGAATTATTGTTCCTATTAACGATTCAAAATTCCTTATGCTGATCAACATGAATGGGAAGCGGCCTGAAAGTATAGATCATGATGAAACAATGACACTTACAAAGATTGAATGAAATTGATCTGAAAAACAGTTTAAACCTCATACATTTCAGCAATTTATGAGGTTTTTCTATATAAATTCTATAATTTAGGTTAGTCAATATTTCGATTAAAAAGAATATTGTGGTATTATCAATTATTCTATGAAAAAAACACTTCTTACACTCACTTTTGTATTAGGAGTTATATGTATTCTCAATATCAATTTTCCATTAAAAAAGCAGGATATCTATGGAAAATATATTAACATGAATTTTGATAAGCCAATTTGCTGTGTGGAAGCTCCTCACACTGCTGATACTTTAGTTTTATATGAAGACAATACATTTAGAAGTAAATTTTATGGAAGGGGTACATATAAATTATATAATGGATTAAATCCTGAAATAGAACTTCATTATACAGATTTTGGTCAGCCAGCTGCTTACAAAACCTATTTTTTAAATGGGATTTTTGAAAAGCCTAAGATTAGTCTAAATGCAGATTCAAACCATTATTATGAAAAACTTGATTGAAAAAATATAATTCTCAACTCTTTCTCAATCATTTTTATCACACCCGCTTAAAAATGCATTTATGTTTACCGAATTATTTATAAATTAGAGCGTTAAAATTCAAGCTGTTATTATTATTTAAAAACTAATACAATTCCACCAAATCAAAATATAACCATGGCAGAATATTACGCAAAATCAAGCAATTCTTTATCTTTTGAAGTTACAAGAGAAGAAAGATTAATTGGAAAACTTATCTATACAAGCTGGTTTAAATTTAATGCTGTTATTGAAATTGCTCATGGGCAGACCTATCAGGTGGAGCCAAAGGGTTTTTGGGGAACTACAATTGAACTGAAAGATCACGAAAGAGTGCTTCTGAAATTCAGAATGAACTGGAACGGGGAAATTGTAGTGCAAACCTATTTTGACGGCGTGAAGAATGGCTACCTTTTTAAACACAGAGGCATTTTTAAAGAATCATTTGTCCTTACAGATCAGGACGGCGTCGAGCTGATGATTATAAAACCCCATTTGAAATGGACTTCTATGAATTACGAATACCAGATCACCACCTCTGATGCCTATGAAACCCTTCCGGAAAAAGAAATCGTTTTAATTAATGCACTGCATTGCGCCAATTATTATATGTCGATGATGGCCGCTGCTGTTATATAAAACAGGTAAAGTAAAACTTTAGCAATATAGTTACCTTTATTTTTATTAGCCTTATGGTAAAAAAGAATTGTGTCCTGAGTGTTTTTGGACTGCTATTACTATTTCAATGTAATCCTGTTAGCAAAAATTACAAAAAAGAATTTGAAAAATTTGTTTTTGATGCTGATCAGGTTTTATCCAATGGTGATATTTTACATCCTGCTTATGCCTATCTTAAAGATGGAAAATTAAAAGGTCTTGAGTTTAATAATCATCCAGAATGTGGAGATTATATCCAAAGATATTTTTTTTCTGAAAATGAAAAAATAAAGAAGATTGTTATTGAGAAAAATTATTATAATGAAAGCTGTGGTAAAACTTTTGACTCATTATTCATTATATATCCCGTATTGGGCAAAACAATTGTGTATGCGGATAATACAAACGCAAAAGAAATAGAAGGTAATGTTTTACGGGAGGAAAAAATTAATATTGATCGCTATATGAAAATGATTAATAATTGGAAAAATAAATAAAAAAACTTATATATTGAATAAAGGGTTTTCGGAATTTTCGAAAACCCTTTATTTATAGGCTATTCTATGGTAGAAGTTTTATGATTTGTATCATGTTTTTATTTAGAATTAATAAAAATAAAATAATTTTGTAGAACTAACTTAATTATAAACATGAAAAAAACTATTATTTCTGCAGCTCTATTAGCCGTAACGATGCTGAGTGCCCAGGAAACAGATACCATTAAAGTGGCTGAAATTCAATCCGTATCGCTCCAGGGAACTCACAATTACAGAACAAAAAAATCTGAATCTATCGCAAGGCTTCCTCTGGAAAATCTTGAAAACCCTACTGTTTATAATCTTGTTCCCAAAGAAATCATCAGTGAAATGGGAGCCATGGATTTCAACACAGCGATGGCTTCTGCTCCAGGAGTGGTCGTAAGCAATAGTGTAAACGACAGTGGAAATGATATTTTTATGAGAGGTTTCAGTTCCAATGCCAGTTTCAGAAATGGACTGACTCAAAATCCAAGAGTACAATCTGAGATCGCTAATATCGAGAGAGTAGAAGTAATAAAAGGTCCATCCGGAACCTTATTCGGTGGAACATTAGCCAATTATGGCGGTGTGGTGAATATCGTTACGAAAAAACCACAGGAAAACTTCGGGGGAATTATCAATTATACCACCGGAAGCTGGGGAATGAACAGGATTACAGCCGATGTAAATACCCCTTTAAATAAAGAAAAAACTGCATTGGCAAGATTCAATGTCGCAGCCTATTCTCAGGATTCTTTCCAGGATGCAGGCTACAACAAAGGATTATTTTTCTCAGGAAGTGTTTTGTACAAAGTAAGCGACAAAACCACAGTGACACTTGATACGGAGTTCCATGCTCCGGATAAAACATTGAATGCTTATGTAAGAAACTCAGAAAAGCTGACCTTACACTCCATGAAAGACCTGGAAGTAGCCTACAAAAGAGCGTTTACTAGTAATGATATCGGCTCGAAAAGAACCAACTTTGTAACGATGGCTGAGGTTACCCATAAATTCAATGACCAGTGGACGTCAAGGACATCTTACCAAAGAGGAGAAGCCAATGAAAACGAATCTATCTTTTTAGTACTCAGATATCTGAATAATAATCAGGTAGAAAGAATGATCCGTCCTTTTGACAGCTTTAAAGTGACCACAGACAATATCCAGCAGAATTTTACAGGAGATTTTAAAATAGCAGGCTTAAGAAACCGTCTGGTAGTGGGAATAGATTACTTCCAGCAAACAACAAAATATCAGTTCCCTTACTATGAGGCCAACGGATACAGTAATGTTTTCATGCCTTATGATAAAGTGAATCTCGACAGCTCTTCCGCATGGGATCCTATCTCAAGAAACAAATTCATGAATAAGGAAAGAAAATCCACAGAATCGGATATTACAAGATTCAGAACCATCAGCGGTTATATTTCCAATGTTTTAAATATCACAGATAATTTGCTGGTAATGGCCAGTTTGAGAGTAGACAGCTATAAAAATGATGATATGGTGGTAAATGGTGTAGAGATCTCTACCAAAAACGGATATCCTGAAAATAAAGTTTCCGGTTACAGCCAGACCCAGTTTTCACCAAAGTTCGGATTGGTGTATGAAATTGTAAAAGATCAGATTTCATTCTTTGCCAATTATGTGAATGGATTTAAAAACTATGCTCCATCACTGAATGAAGTGGGTATCCTGACAAAGTGGGATCCTGAACAGGGAAATCAGATTGAAACAGGTTTTAAAGTGGATCTGTTCCATAAAAAACTACTGACGACCGTGAGTTACTATAATATTAATGTTAAAAACAGACTGGTTGCAGATCCAGGCGGAATAGGAAGTATTCAGGATGGGAATATCAAAAGTCAGGGACTGGAAATAGGCATCATTGCCAACCCTTTCAAAGGATGGAATATCGTTGCCGGATATGGTTATAACGATAACAAATATGATGACCGTAGCAAAGACAGCGGAAAAAGAATTGCCTGGACTCCAAAACATGTTGCCAATCTATGGACAAGCTACAAAATCATGGATGGTGCATATGAAGGACTTGGTTTCGGAGCCGGATTTAATTTTGTAGACCAGACCTATATCAACATCACCAATCATTTTCTTGCTCCTTCTTATACTACGGTAGGTGCAACAGTTTTTTATGACAGGAAAAAATACAGAATCGGTCTGAAAATGAATAATGCGCTGAATGAAAACTACTGGAACTTCTACGGACAGCCACAGAAGCCAAGAGAAATTCTTGCCAATTTTGCATTCAAATTTTAAATCTAAAAAAACAAAAATAATCTCAACGAAAATATAAGGATGAAAACCGCAAAGGTGCAAAGCTTTGATTTATAATATATCTATTTCTGAAGCCTTCAAATATGCTAAAGTAAACGGCAGCAGAAATAACTCTTTTCACTTTACAAACACGCCATTATAAATACAATTGCGCCTTTGCATTTTCTACACTTACATTGTTGATTGGATGAAAACAGATATGAAAAATAATAAAACGAATCCTAAAAAAAAGCAGGGTAAATCCCTTACCAAAAGGATCACCGGCTGGCTGCATCTATGGCTCGGCCTGGTTTCCGGAATCATTGTGCTTACTGTTACTCTTTCGGGAACTGTATTTGTCTTCTGTGACGAAATCATTGATCTGTGCGGCGGAAGCGCAAAATATGTCCAGGCTCCGGCTAATGCAGAAAAAATGACCCCTGAAGAGTTGCTTACCCACTTTCACCAGCAGGTTCCGGACAGAAAAGCGTTCTATTTTGATACCTACAAAGATGCTGACAGAAGTTTCAGAGTAGCTTCAGCAACGAAGCCTCCTAAAGATAAAAGTGCGGACAAGGCAGACAAACCAAAGAAAAAAGGCCGTGGTCCACGAGGTGTATTTGCCTATCATTATCTTAACCCTTACACCGGAAAAGTAATCGGTTCTACCAAAAGCTATGAGTTTTTCTATGTTGTAGCCCATATTCATGCGCAGCTATTGGCAGGAAAGTTTGGGAAAACGGTGGTTGGAATTGCTTCCATCATCTTTTTTATCCAGCTTATCGGCGGACTGATTCTCTGGTGGCCAAAAAAATGGAACAAAACAACAAGAACAACAGCTTTTAAAATTAAATCCGGAACGAAATGGCGCAGGAAAAACTACGATTTTCATAATGTTTTTGGATTTTATTCATTGCTTCCCGCAGTGTTTATTACCATTACCGGACTGATTATGGCATACAAGGTCTTAACCGATCTTACCCAGCAGGCTTTCGGCGGAGCAGTGGATGCCCATACTATTGCAGAAAAATATGAACCTAAGTTTGATCCGGAGAAAAAAGCTTTGACTTATACTGACTTTATAGACAGAAAGTTTAAAGAGTTTCCTGATGCAAAACAGTTCAGAATGAGTATTCCGAGAAATGATTCTGCAACGGTGTATCATGTGGGAGTCGCTCAGTTTATCGGGTTGAAAAGCCTTATCAACGGGAAAAGTATGGAAACCAATAAATACACCGGAAAGGAGATTGATTATCCTGAAGAAGTACAGAAGCACGAAGTGATAGAGCACATGAACTTTGACCTTCATGTAGGGTATTGGGGCGGAATGTTCGGTAAAATATTCACATTCATTATCGGAATGATCTGTACCAGTCTCCCGATTACCGGATTTCTGATCTGGTGGGGACGCAGAAACAAATCACCCAAAAAGAATAAAGAAATTAAAAATATTCATCAACACAGAAAAGATTCGCACCATGAACAATTGGTTTAAAATTATATACCTTCCTGTATTTTTACTGTTTACATTTGGAAAATCCCAGGAAAAACTAACGATAGGAGAGAAGCAAAATGTATTTTCAAAAGTACTAAATGAAAACAGAGAAATCTGGGTTCATCTGCCCAAAACGTATAACGACAATACCATCAATCCTGCAAAATATCCTGTCATCTATCTTTTAGACGGAGAAATTAATTTTGATTATTATACAGGATTAACAGATTTCATTGCCAGGACACCCTATGCCGACATTCCGGAATGTATTGTTGTCGGAATTAAAAATACAGAAAGAACAAGAGATCTTACCCCAACGAAAGCTCAGAAGAAAAGTCCTGTAAACCCTAATATCACTCTTTTTGCAGACAGTGGCGGAAGTGAAAATTTTGTAAAATTTATACAGGAAGAATTGAAACCATTCGTTAATAAAAACTATAGAACACAGGATTATTCAGTGTTGGTAGGCCATTCTTTCGGCGGATTATTTGCCATTAATACCTTTCTTTCACATCCGGATTATTTTAATGCTTATGTTGCTAATGATCCTAGTTTATGGTGGGATCATAAATTGACCATTTCAAGAACGAGAAACTATTTGGAAAAAAATAAAAAGTTTCCTGCAAAAAAATCGTTGTATGTTTCTCAGGCAGATAATGAAGAGCAGCAGAAAAACTGGAATTCTGATATGACCCAGGCGATTGAAGATTTTAAAGGAATGATAGAAAAAAACGGATCTTTGAACTATAAACATCACTTTTTTGAAGGCGAAACCCATGGGACCGTTTCTTATCCCGGAAATTATGAAGCTTTGAAATTTATATTCAAAGGGTATAGAACTGATATAAAACAGTTGGCCAAAAATCCCAAACTGCTTGAAGAAGAGTATCAAAAGTTTTCTGAAAAAATGGGAATAAATTTTATTCCTTCAGAAGCCTATCTGAATGTGGTAATCAAATTTATGAAAAGTAATGGTTTTAAAGAATCCGAAACCTATTTTATGAATCTGAAAGACAACTATTATCCTAAGAAATAATGAACTGAAAATAAAAACCAAATCCGTTTATCAACAGATTTGGTTTTTTATATCTTACTTCTAACCATACGTTTTATGTATCCAGAGAATTCGACATTCCGCTAGAAATCGGAATAAATTCTTTCCGGGAATTAATGCCTGTTATCACAATTAATCGGGAAATCCTTCTCCTTTTGATCTAAAAAATTAATGGAAGGACAGCCAAAAGACTGGGCAATGAACCCAAAAATAACCGGAGGTTTTCCTTTGAAAAGATGGCCTGTATATTGGAAAATATTAGATTCATCAGCATCTATTCCATAAAGAGGAAGAAACTCTCCGCCATCACTGCCTGCAAGGCTGAATATCTTCTCTGCAATTTTTTCCTTACGATCATTGATGACTGCCAGTTTACGCTCTACAATATTTCCTTCTTCAAGATAATCCTGCAGATAATAGGTCAGATTTTCATATTGGGACTGATAAGTTTTTCCCAAAGCCAGTTTTGAGTGAGAAAAGTATTTTTTTGAAACATCAGCGCCGGCTTTTTGCCATTTCACAGCTTTCATTTTATTGTCTACAAACGGATTTTGATTTCCAAAATAGGCAATGGCATTAGTATAACGGTCGTATTCTGTTGTTTTTTGATGAGTTGCCACCTGGAAACCCATCATATAAGAATCCGGGTCTAAATCCTGATCATCTGAATAAGGACTTAAGTAGGCCACGGCTTTTAATTGGCTGACAGGCATTTTTTGAAGTTGGTTAGAGCCATACTCATAGATGTAGAGAGAATCATTTTCAGTAAGGTGAATCCCATCCAGCAATTTTTTTCTGCTGGGTGCATCCAGTTCAAAATGCTGACGTTCCTCATAAGTCATCTGCTTCTGATTTTTCATAATAGCTGCAGGAATCGGTTGTTCCCCTTTATAGACATCCGAAACAGAAATGAAAATATTCATATCAGAATCTTTTTCTGCGGATGAAATAACGGACAGACTGAAAATATTAAAATCAGTATAATCTATTTTCTCCTCAGTTTTTGCTGTTTTTACAGAATCATTCGTCAGATGTGTTTCTGTGGTAACAGTTTTTTTTTCTTCTTTCTTACAGCTTACAATAGCCAATGGCAAAAATAAAAGCGCAGCGACGGTTTGGGGTTTTATAATCTTTTTTAGCATTAAAGTGTTTATCATATTCTAATTCATTTTGTAATAAGGTTCTGAAAAATATTTGCTGGGTTTAATGTAAGCCATTTTCCTTTCTGCATCAAAGATCCAGATGAATCTGCGAAGCATATCAGCACCGAGATAACTTACATTTTGTGTCTTCAGTTCCCCGGAGAAAAATCCTACGGAAACATCTTTAAAAACACTGTTTCCCAATTTAAAATAGGGTAGAACAGCTTGTTTGGTCGTTAACGTTTTACCTTGAGAATTCTTTAGTGTTTTTTCTCCTGTTACCTTTAGTTTTTTCTCCAGATGTTGTTCTTCAGCGAATTCATTGCTATAGAGTATAGCTCCTGAAAACCCGGATTGCAAAACAAAATAGGTTTCCTGCTGCTGATCGCCTTCAAGGATATTGTCTGCGGCTAGATAAAATCCTTCATGATCCAGAATGATATTGATGGGTTGGTAGTCTTTCAGATCCGGCATTTTGTCGTAGATCACAAACTGGTTGTTGTCATAATCAATTTTAAAGGCATTCCCTTCAAAAATTCCGGTTCCGATTTTTCCGTCTGCTTCATGACCTGTCAGCTGATTGTCAAAAAAATGTACATTTTTCTGAATAATTTTTCCGATTTGTACTGTATTGTCGTCGCTGAGTTCTTCTTTGTTGAAAATAATATGTGCTGCTTTCTGTTTGCCATCAGGAGAAATAGCATAATCTTTCATGGCAATCTGGAACATGAGATTGAGCGAATCTTTTTTGTTGACAAGGGTCTTTACAATGATATTATTGTGTTTTGTGATCCGGAAGGGGATGGTCTGCTGTGCTTTCATACCATACAATCCGGCAGAAAGCAGTATGAAAAATACTGTTCTTTTGAGCATTATCAGTGATTAGTGTTTTAAAACTTTAAAATTACCTATTATCTTTGGAAAAGCAAATAATAAAATAAAATGGTTGAAAAATTGCTTCAGAGCGGAATCCATTGGGAAAAGAAAGCATTCAAACGGAATGAGTTCCTGAAGATTTCAGGCAGTACAGATACCTCTATTTATTGTATTGAAAACGGAAGTGTCCGGATTTTTATGATGGATGAAAATGAAGAAAGGATCATTCGTTTCGGATACACAGGAAATATTATTGTCAGCCTGGATTCTTTTTTATCGGGAAAGCCTTCGGATCTTTATATTCAGGCGATTAAGAAAACAACGGTAAGAATAGCTTCAAAACAGGATTTCTATGCGTTCGTACAATCGGACGAAGAACATATGAAATTCTGGATGAATGTCCTTGAAGATCTCGTATTACAGCAGCTTGAAAGAGAAAAAGATCTGCTCATCAATGCTCCCGGAGAACGTTTTGAAAGGGTTTTAAAACGAAGTCCAAAACTATTTCAGGAAGTTCCCAATAAATACATTGCCAATTATCTGAGGATGTCACCGGAAACTTTGTCCAGACTAAAAAAATCTTGAGCTCAGTCAAGATTTAAGAACATTCTGATCAGCATATTTGCATAAAAAACGTAATGAAAATTTCAACCTCAGAATTCCTGAATGAATTAAGAAATAGAACTGCAGAACATTTACAATTCGCTGAAATGTTGTCTTTAAAGACGGAACATGATCTGAATTTCAGAACTTCAACAGAAAGCTGGAGTACATTGGAATGTCTGGAGCATCTTAACCGCTACGGAGATTTTTATATTCCCGAAATAAGCCATACTATTTCTTCTGCCGGAAAACCTTCTCAACTCTATTTTAAGCCCGGAATTCTTGGGAATTATTTTGCTAAAAGTATGCTTCCCAAAGAGAAACTGAATACGATGAAAACGCTTAAGGCCATGAATCCTATCCACAGTAATCTGGATAAAAGCGTAGTGGATACATTCATAAAACAGCAGAAAAAAATGCTTGAATTACTGGAAGAGGCTCAATTTATTGACTTAGAAAAAACAAAAACAAGTATTAGTATTTCAAAGCTGATCAAACTGAAGTTGGGAGATACCTTTCGTTTTGTTATTTATCATAATGCAAGGCATGTTGAACAGATAAAAAGAATTTTAACGGATTAAAAACAAGTTATGATTTCCAAAAAGCTTAATTTTAAACGAATGGAAATGATACACCAAAAACATATATCAACCCCTTTGGGAGAAATGATTGCCTGTGCCATAGATCAGGGAATCTGTCTGCTGGAATTTACAGACCGGAAAAATATTGAAAAACAGTTGAAGGCTTTGTCAAAGATTTTGAAAGCAGAAATTTTAGAAAAAGAACATCCTCATTTCAAACAGCTGGAAGAGGAACTGAAAGAATATTTTGAAGGAAAAAGAAGTCATTTTGAAGTTCCATTGTTCACTACCGGAACTGCGTTTCAGGAAAAAGTATGGCAGCTTCTTCGCGAAATCCCAATGGGAGAAATAAGGACTTATAAACAACAGTCAGAAATACTGGGAAACCCCAAGGCGATACGTGCCGTAGGAACAGCCAACGGGATCAATAAAATTGCCATTTTAATTCCCTGCCATCGTGTGATAGGTTCCAACGGCGAGTTGGTAGGGTATGCCGGAGGTATCTGGAGAAAACAAAAACTATTGGAGCTGGAAAAGGCTATCTTATTTTAGAAATATATTAAAAATATCCCTATATTCCGGCATTTATCACAAGTTCTGCTACCTTTTATGAAATCAAAAATTCCGGTTATTTTAATCTTTTCCAGATTGATTATTGGCTTTCTCATCATTGCTTTAAGTCTCATTACAATAGAAAATTATCAGGCAATTACTGTCGTCCTTTTATCTATAGGGTTGTTCACTGATATTTTTGATGGAATTATAGCAAGGCATCTTCAGATTTCAACTCAGAAACTCAGACGTATGGATTCTACTGTTGATCAGATTTTCTTTATCTCGGTAGGACTTGCAGCATATATACAATGCCCTGAATTTTTCAAAACAAACGCTTCCAAAATAATTATTCTTGCAGGATCTGAAGCTCTTATTTATCTGGTAAGCTTTTTAAGATTCAGAAAGGAAGTAGCAACACACTCTATTGGTGCCAAGATCTGGACTTTATTACTTTTTGGAACATTAATTCAGGTTATTTTACAATGTCAGTCTGTCATTCTGTTCAACCTTTGTTTTTGGGTTGGCCTGCTTACAAGGGCAGAGATTATTGCTATTCTTTTTATATTGAAAACCTGGACGAATGATGTTCCTTCTGTTTTTCATTCCATTCAACTAAGAAAAGGGAAAACGATTAAGAAAAATAAATTGTTCAATAGTTGATTATTTACTTTTAAAAAAGATTTGGCTAAAAAATACCGTCATAGAAAAATATCGGTAAAACAAATTTTAACGAAGTTTATGAAAGCTATTTCGCTCTGAATTTTGTAATTTTAAACAAAAATTTACACGTGAAAAAGTTACTAGCAGCAGTTTGCATTTCAGTTTCAGCATTCAGTTTTGCTCAGGATTATTCTGTGCCGGCAGCAAGTCCGCGCCAGAAGGTTGAGCAGCAGTTTTCAATGTCTAAAATTACCATTGATTATGGAAGACCGGGAGTGAAGGGACGTAAAATTTTCGGAGAACTGGTTCCTTATGGCCAGGTTTGGAGAGCGGGAGCGAACTCTTCTACAAAAATTACTTTCGGACAGGCCGTTAACTTCGGTGGGAAAACAGTGCCTGCAGGAACATACGGATTGTTCATCGTTCCTACAGAAAAAGAATGGAAAGTTATCCTTAATAAAGATTTCCAGCAATGGGGAGCTTATACTTACGATCCAAAACAGGATGTAGTAGACGTTACGGTACCGGTTAACAAACTGACAGACAAACAGGAATGGTTTGAAATCACTTTAAATCCTACAGATGAAAACTCAGGAAACCTGGTTATCAAATGGGATATGGCTCAGGCAGAAGTTCCTTTGAAACCGTCCAAATTAGACACTGTTATCAAGATTTCCGACAAGTTGAAAGAAATCAAGAAAATAGAATCAGATTCTACTAAAAAAGGCTAAGCAATGAATTTTTCTGTTCAGCCTGTTTTAGAGAATGAAGAATTTCAATTAATCCCCTTACAGCAAGGGGATTTTGAATCTTTATATGAAGTGGCTTCCGATCCTAAAGTCTGGAAACAGCATCCTAACAAAGACCGTTATAAGAGAGAAGTTTTTGAAAACTTTTTCACAGGAGCTATGGAGAGTAAAGGTGCTTTCAAAATTATGGAGAAAGCTACCGGAGATGTATTGGGAAGCAGCCGTTATTATGATTTTGATGAAGAGAACAATCATATTTTCATCGGATATACTTTCTACGGAACAAAATCATGGGGAAAAGGCATTAATCCTAAGGTTAAAAAGCTGATGCTGGATTATATTTTCCAGTTTGTAGACAAAGTTCATTTTCATATCGGAAAAGAGAATTTTCGTTCACAGACCGCTTTGGAAAGACTGGGAGGACAAAAAATAGCTGAAGAAGAAGTGGCTTATTTTGCAGAACCTACAAGAACCAATTTCGTATATGAAATTAAAAAAGAAAACTGGGTATGAAAAAATATAAAATACAGCAGTCCCCATTTGTAGTGCCTACTACAGACGGAAAACTGATTGAAGAACATTGGGGAAACTCAACAGGGAATTCCAATGTTTCCATTGCTCATATGGTAGCACCTCCGGATTGGAGTGAGCCTCACCAGACTCCTGAGTTTGATGAATTTACCTACATTATTTCAGGAAAAAAGCAATTTGAAATAGATGGAGAAATTGTTACGTTGGAAAAAGGACAGAGTATTCTTATTGAAAAAGGAGCGAGAATCCGTTATAGTAATCCGTTTTCAGAACCATGTGAATATCTTGCGATCTGTCTTCCTGCATTTTCTATGGAATTGGTGCATAGGGAAGAGGAAGGCGTAGACTAAGAAAAGAATTAAAAAATATAAAAAAGCAAATCTGAGAATAGTGGATTTGCTTTTTTTGTGTAATTACACCATCATGAAAAAATAATCATGAATTGCTGATTTCTTTGAAGTTGATTTTCAATGTGTTTTTATTAAGAATGCCCTTCAATAAAAGGTTTCGCAATAGTTTTTTCTTTTTCATGCCTGATAGTTTCAATTTATTTTGTAAGTTCGCGGACTTAAAAAAATGAACTAAAATCTATGAAAAACAAATTATCGATTGTATTCATGCTGGCAATCGCGCTTTCTACCACTTCATGTGCAACCATTTTTACAGGAACTCAGGATTCAATCGCTTTTTCTTCAAGCCCTGAAGGAGCAAAAGTATTTCACAAGGGAATTGAAAAATGTACAACACCTTGTACAACCAAAATTCCAAGAGGTTTGGGTAAGCAGATGGTTACATTTGAAAAAGAAGGATTCGAGAAGAAAGAAGTAAAACTGACAAAAACTTTTAATGCCGTGACTTTACTGAATATTATTCTTGGAGGAGCAATAGGAGTGGGAATTGATGCTGCAACAGGTTCTCTAACCAAATATTCTCCAAAGAAATATGATGTTGAGCTTCAGGCTAAACCGTAATTAAGCTAACACTATAAAAGTAAAAAGGCAAATTCATTGATTCACGAATTTGCCTTTTTTATGTTTATTTCAAAATTTCTTTCAGGAACAGCAACGTATGATTCCATGCTCTTTTGGCCATTGTTGCATTGTAATCCGGTGATTTCGGATCTGTAAATGTATGTTTAGAATGGGCATATGTGATGATCTGCCAGTCGGCATTTCCTTCATTCATTTCTTTGATGAGGTTATTATAATCCTCAGGAGTTACACTTTTATCATCAGCCGGATTTTCAACCAGAATTTTAGCTGTTAAAGCCTCATTTTTTCTGCTCTGATCTCTGCCCAGACTTCCGTGGATGGAAACAACACCCGCTACTGGAAGATGACCTCTTGCTGATTCCAGTGCTCCTGTGCCTCCGAAACAATAGCCGATAACCGCTACCTTATCAGAAATTGCTCCGTTTTTCTTCAACTGCTCCAATGCCAGCGAAATTCTTTTCTGGTATTCCTGATAATTCTGTTTGTAATACCCTGAGCTTTTTGCAGCAGATTCGTTATCCGTAGGAATTTTTCCTTCACCATAAATATCAGCGATAAAAGCAATATACCCTTGCTTTTCAAGCTCAACAGCCGCTGTTTTAGCTTCTTCGTCAATACCTTTCCAGGCTGGAAGAATCAGTACTCCGGGAAGTTTTTTTCCGGCATTGGAAGTGATGAGACCATTAAGTTTCTGGGAACCGTCCTGGTAGGAAACAGATTTAAGTTTCTGACTGAAAAGATTTCCTGAAGCCATAATCATTGCAGTTAATAAGATGGAACGTATCATATTTTGTAATTTAATTTTAATACAGATTACACTAATCCTTTTCACAAATACAACCAATAACAATTGTGCAATTCGTGTAAAAATTTGTGATTAGTGTTGAAAAGAAATCTTATCGAAATTAATAAAAATAACTCAGAAAGAATATTAATAGAATATTATTTAATACTTTTCAGAAATTATCTAATGTTATAAGCCTTACTCAGGTTTGTAAAACTGGTATTGCTCATTTTCATAATAGGCATTAATGTGCTGCAAACCGTTTGTTAAAATAATTTCCCTGGCACCGATAATAGAATTGTATCGGGCAGTCTGTTCAAAAGTTTTTTCCGTTAATTTGATCTGCGGAGCTTTACATTCAATCAGAATTATAGGTTCGGTCTTTTCAGTAACCAGAAGGTCAATCCTTTTGGTAAGACCATTCAAGATAATTTTTTTTTCGGTAATCAGAGCCGATGTGGAGTAGGATTTTACAGTAAGATAATAATGTACCCAATGCTGTCTGACCCATTCCTCAGGAGTGAGCAGAAGATAAGTTTTGCGAACCAAATCATAAATAAAAAACTTATCTTTGTCTTTCTTGAATTTAAAATCAAAAGTTTCCTGAAAATTCAGTTTTGGAAGTTCCATTAATAAGATGAAAGAATTAGATTTAATCCTCAAAAATATTAAAAATAAAGAAGTTTTACCTATTTATTTTTTCCATGGAGAAGAAGCTTACTTCATTGATGTTGCTGTAAAAGCCCTTGAGCATAACTTTTTGGAAGAAGATGAAAAAGCTTTCAATCAAACCGTTACCTATGGAAAAGATACCTCTTATCAGGAAGTTCTTTCCCTTGCAAGACAATTTCCGATGATGGGAGACAAACAGGTGATTATTGTGAAAGAAGCTCAGGATTTACGATTCAATGAAGAGGAAAACAGAATTCTGGAATCTTACGTAGACAATCCTGTTCCTTCTACAGTTTTGGTTTTTGCTCATAAGCATAAGAAACTGGATAGCAGAAAAAAAGCGGCCAAAGCATTGGATAAAGCCAAAGCGCTTTTCCTTAGCGAATCTGTAAAGGAAAGCAATCTGCCGAAATGGATTTCAGATGAGTGTGTAAAGCTTAAAATCAATACAGCTCCCAATATTTCCCATCTGCTGGCAGAATATCTGGGAAATGACCTGTCCAGAATTGCCAACGAGCTGAACAAGCTGAAGATGATCCTTAAAGAAGGAGAAATCCTTGATGGAACCATCGTTGAAAATCATATCGGGATCAGCAAAGAATATAATATTTTTGAGCTCCAGAAGGCTTTAGGAACTAAAAATGCCAATGCAGCTTTTAAAATTGCCCATTTTATGGGTAAAAACCCGAAGAATAATCCTTTTGTCATGATGCTTGCAAGCCTTTACAATTATTTTTCAAATGTTATTATTTATCAGACCATGGCAGGGCAGTCTCCACAGACCATTGCTTCACAGATGGGAGTGAATCCTTATTTTATCAAAGACTACGCGGAAAGTGCCAGACTTTACCCTTTGAAACATGCTACAAGAGTCATTTCTATTTTACGTGAATTCGATATGAAAGGTAAAGGGCTCGGAGCGGTGAATATGGGAGAAGCTGAGCTGATTCGGGAACTTGTGTATAAGATCATCAATGTAGATAAGATTAAAATGAAGGTGTGATACGTGTTGCGAGATGCGAGGTAACGTGATGCGTGTTGCGAGATAGTGAGATTCGGGATATGATGGATAAAGGACATTAAAAAAGTTTTAATTTCCTGCCAATCTAAATTCCGTAACACAATAACCAGAATCCCGCACCCCGAATCTCGAATCCCGAACCCCGGAATTCACCCCACAACAGTTACCATCGAAATTCAACATATCAGATATTGACAAGTATCATTAAAATAACTTTAAAAAGAAATTAAAAATTCCGAAATTAGCGGTCTAATTCAAATTAAATCTTTTCGAACAAAGCAAATTATGGAGCAAAACATTTTAGATTGTGTGATCGTTGGATCTGGGCCTTCTGGTTTCACAGCTGCTATCTACGCAGCAAGAGCAGACTTAAAACCTGAATTGTATACAGGTTTGGAGCCGGGCGGACAATTAACAACCACTACTGAAGTGGATAACTTCCCAGGGTATCCAGCCGGGATTACAGGTCCTGAAATGATGATGGATCTGCAAAAACAGGCAGAAAGATTTGATACCAAAGTTCATTACGAAATGATCACCAAAGCTGAATTCTCTAAGGAAGCAGGCGGTGTTCACAAATTATATGCAGGAAAGAAGGAGATCCTTGCCAAAACAGTTATTATCTCTACAGGAGCTACTGCAAAATATTTAGGTCTTGAAGATGAGAAAAAATATGCAGGAGGCGGTGTATCAGCTTGTGCTACGTGTGATGGTTTCTTCTACAGAGGAAAAGATGTAGTAGTAGTAGGAGCGGGAGATACAGCTGCTGAAGAGGCTACATACCTTGCAAAGCTTTGTAAAAAAGTAACACTGTTGGTGAGAAAAGATGTTTTCAGAGCTTCAAAAGCAATGGTTCACAGAGTGGAAAATACGCCGAATATCGAAGTGAAATTCCACCATGAATTAATTGGAATTGAAGGAGAAAACAGCCTTGTAGAAAGAGCGGTAATCATCAACAATCAGACTCAGGAGAAATCTACAGTAGATGTTGAAGGAATCTTTATTGCCATTGGTCACAAACCGAATACAGATATCTTTGTGGGTCAGGTAGATCTTGATGAAAACGGATATATCGTGACTGAAAAAGGGTCTTCAAGAACCAATCTTCCGGGTGTATTTGCGGCCGGAGATGTTCAGGATCATATCTACAGACAGGCTATTACAGCTGCGGGAAGCGGATGTATGGCGGCAATGGATGCAGAGAAATACCTTGCTGAATTACACTAATACTATTCAGTTTATACATACAAAGCGTGCCCTATGGGTGCGCTTTTTTGTTCCTATATACCTGAGCTTTGTTGGGTAATCGCAATGTCGCAAAGGTTTTTTTCACTTTATGTATGATTTTAAGGTGTAAGAACATTTCGACTTCGCTCAATATGAGATTTTCAGTAAAGAATATACGTTATCAATTTTATCGGAGATAAAATCTTTGCACCTTATAACAGTCTTTTTTTAATATTACTTGCGCCTTTGCGCTTACAACATTCAACATCTCTCCATACCCAATATTCGATAAGAAATTAGATAAATAGCTTTATTTTCCAGAAATATTTCCAAAATCCTCATGACCATCTATGTAACAACTGAAGACGTACACATTCCCCTCCTTTGGAGGGGTGGCAAAAATTCTTTGAATTTTTGACGGGGTGGTTAAAACTATACAATTGAGTAAAAGTGATAGATAAGTTATTATGATCATCTTGTTTTGCGTAAAGTAAAATCCCTAAATTAGCCCATAATCAAAAACAAAATGGAAACAAAAATCATAAAAGTTACACACGTTACCGGAACTTACATCATTGAAGTTCCCAATGGAGCCCTTAATGACATGAAAACCCAGCTGGACAAATGCCTTAATGATGAACAGGGCGCGATTGTAGTAAAAGGAGAGGATGGAGATCAGTTTGTATATCCGTCTGATTTTTTAAAAAACAGTTTTATTTCCATTGTTGATAGGGAATAGGTAGCTTTAACAGGTATAAAATAAAAACGACTTCCAATGGAAGCCGTTTTTGTTCTTTATGTGGTGGTGATTATCCCTTTTTCAGTTTTTCATTTTCTTCTTTTAAAGCTTTAATCTGCTCTTTCAGAAGATTAATGTATTCCTGTTGATTTTCTAATAAGTAATTGGGAACGTTACAATTATAGATGCCAGACTGATGAAATGAACTAGTATCATTAAATGTTATGTTTTCATTTTTCTGTACAACATTCGGTTCTTTCTCTTCTTTAATATCTTCTACAGAAACCTCCAAAGCTTTAGCCAGTTTCTCCCATTCGTCATCAAATATTCTTACGTCTCCATTTTCTTTTCTGCTGTAGTTGGAGACATCGGTAGCAAGAAGATCAGCAATCTGCTGCTGAGTATAGCCTTTCTGCTTTCTTAAAGTTCTTAGTTTTTCCATTGTCATAGGATACCTGTGTTTTTACAAATGTAGTGAAAAAAAAATATTTGTTATGATATATTCAATTTTACACATTGCTTAAGTTAGACTTATTGAAGATTAACTAAAATATGAGTTAAGGAAATTTTACGTTCTGATTTATAATAATATGTTTTGAAAATTTTTAATTCTGTATAGTTTGTAAACTCACTAGTGATATCCTGCACATCAGTAAATTTAATGCTTTCGTGAGTGAATGTCTGTAAAAATTCATAATAACTATTTGACAAGTTAGAAAAGTTAGCAGTTTTACAATAACAACCTAAGAACTTCTCCGCTACACCTAGCGCATCATATTTATTTATAATTTTTTCTATATGACTTATAATAGTTGTTTTATTTAGATACTGTAGATTTATTCCTTCGTAAAAGGTTAGGAATTTACCAGTTGTTTCTTCAAAGATTATATCTGGTTCTCCTATACTGTGGCCAGAAGATGATATTCCCCATCTCGATTGATCTTTACTAATTATTCCTGATTGAGAAAGTGCATCACTTATATATGAGTTACGGGAATCTTCCGAAGTTTCGATAGATCTGCTTAGTCCTTGCAAACGAGAAAGAGCAGATAAAATATTATAAATAATACTTTTATTCGGATTGGAATTTCTATATAAAAAAAGGAGGTCACTAATATTTACCGATATTGCTGATTTAAGACAATCAATTGAATTTTTACTTTTATCTATAAAAATTTTTAAAGTAGAGTTACGAAAATAATGAGGCTCTTGGTCTATGCTGCAAACGTCACAATTGCAAGGTATTTCTTCATAAAAATCTTTACTTTCGATCATATTAAAGATACTAAATATTTGAATCAATTCATTTTTAATTAATCCATATAGATCTCTTTTATTTTGGCCAGTAATGTAAATGTCAAGTTTTTTATCTAATTTATCCGATATAATTAAAGCTATAGAGGAGTCATATTTAAATATCACTCCATTTTTCCAATAATTTTCAGAATTTAACAGATAGAATAATTTGCAAATTAAACGACTTAAAATACCTGTAGGCATAAAATTGAATGTGAACCTAAACTTAAATATATCTTTGCTCTCTTTTATTTTTTCGACTATTTTTATATTAGGAATTTCATTACTTAAGAGTTCTGGTATGATGTAAATACTTGGTGAACCTACTGCCTTGAAGCAGATTTCAAACTTCTCCATTAATTCAAGAAGTTGTATATGAGTTTCAACGGGATATTTTTCTAAATTCAAATATTTTTCCATATCATCATATTCAAATACTCCATTTTTTTTCTGAATAGGTATAGTATCAATTAAAGAATAGACAGCTTTAGTTGCCCATTGCGGGTTTATTATAAGTATATTTTTTAAAAGAGGAGAGTTCTTAAAATGAATAATGTCACCAACGTCATGCAGGTAATCACTTATATGTTCTAAATGTCTATTATTAAAGTCTGTAATATAATTGCTACATAAATTTTTGAATTCTGAAATATTAATATAATCTTTCTCAATTTTATTAAGTTTATCTCTAATCTGAATCCAACTTTTCGGTAGCTCATCACCCAGATGTGGAAGGTTAGCAATACAATTTGAAATTTGAAACTTCAAATTTCTTATGCCAGACTTTTTAATACATGAGACCTCAAGAAATGCTGCTATATTAGGGAAAGTACTATTATAGCCTTTTTTGTCAATTGGATAATGTCTTACCTCTGACTTATTCATAACGACAATAACAGGACTGTTTTGTCCTAATAATTTTATAATATTTAGCCAATATTCAAATTCTTCTTCAACACCATCTTTTCTTGGTTCCCAAACGAAAATATATATGGATCTTTTAGTAAGAAAAAACTGATGAGTAGAATGATATATTTCTTGTCCTCCAAAATCCCATAAATTTGTTTTTATTTCTTTCTTTATTTTGTATTGTTTTCCAAGATCTGTAGTGGTAATAAAACCTACTTTTTCATCTTCATCCATTTCTAAAAAAGTTTCGTAAAAGCGAGCTAAATAATTATCTCCAAAATGATAATCATAGTCAATCTCATATTCATTAACTTCTTCGTATGTAAAGGTTTGATATAAATCTTGTAATTCAAAATAATGGTTATAATGTGGTGGTCTAGCTGGGAAAAAAACATCAATATCTATATGATCAATATTAATTCCATGAGTTGTTTCTTCAGCACCTGGGGTTATTGTTACAGAATTGTCTTTAAGTACCTTTATTAAGGTTGTTTTTCCAACTTCACCGCGACCAACAAAAATTAACTTTGTTTCATAGTGTCTTTGTGTTTCTTTATATTTAGTTAAATTTAAATATTCTAGAATATACCATATATCATAACTTCGTAAGGACTGTGGTATTGCATTTAAAAAAGGATTATTTTTAAAAATAATTTCATCACAATTCATAAGGACTTCTAAACTATCAGGAATTTCATAAAGTAAATTATTGGAAATATCTAATTTCTTTAAGAGATAGTGAATACCATTCGTGAAATTAATTGTAGAGATATAATTATTTGAAAGATTAAGTATTTTTAGATTTAAAAGACTTGAGATTGATTTTGGCATTTCCGATAAAAAGTTATAGCTTAAATCAATTTCAATTAGATGATTTAAATCTGAAATATCATCTGGAAGTTCTTCCAAATTTAAAGAACTTAAATCTAAAAAAAAAGATTTATTGAGACGTGCATCAGCTATTCTTTCTAATGCAATTAGTCTATTTTTTTCACTTTTCATGAGTAGTTTTTATTTCATTATCCAAAACTGATAAGTATGTAAAAATATAAATTTAAAAGTATTCTTTTTTCCTTAAACTTTAATTATTGTTTATTTATAAGTATTAGCAATCTTTAATAAAAAATAATTCCCCTGATTCCTAGTCTATTATTAAGTTTTGTTAAAATTTGTGGGGGAAAAGTTTTGCAGAAATTAAAAATCGTTCTATATTTGCACCACTGAAAACAACGGTATAGCCGGAGTTTAGGGAGAGTTGGCAGAGTGGTCGATTGCGGCAGTCTTGAAAACTGTTGACTGTAACAGGTCCGGGGGTTCGAATCCCTCACTCTCCGCTTAGGGAGACGTTTAAAAATAAACGTCTCCTTTTTTTATATCCTAAATGGCTTGATTTCCGGTCGGCAAAGGGAGAGACTTCTTATTCATATTGGTAGTTAAACTACATTCAAAAAGCTGGTACAACTTTTAAAAAGGGTTTTCACATTCTTGATAAAACCAAAGTTCTTTCTTTGCTATTTGATTTATCTAAATTGGATATTCTAAAAATAAATTCTAAAACTGAATTTATGTATAAATATTTCAATTTTAAATGAAATAATTTACGATGCTCAAGTTGGCTTAAATACCTTATTAACAAGTGTTTAACATAATAAGATATTTCTATTTTCATTGACTTAAATCCATATATTTGATTTGTAATTTTAAAAATTATCACAATCATGAAAAAACTATTATTTATTGCTATGATTGGTATAGCAGGTTTTGTAAGTGCAAAAGGAAACGTGGAGAAAGTAAATTCTAAAACAAAAGAAGTTAGGGTTGCTAAAAGCACTAAAAAATCTAAGAAAAAACTTCAAATGCAATGTGGAACATTTCAGGCAAGCTGTACATCTGCTTATACTTGTCAGGATTGGAGTGCTGATCAATGGATAGAGTGGGCAGAAAAAATTCAGGATAATTATTGTCAACTATAATTTATCAGTCACAAGTTAGTCATTTCTTTGAGCTCAATAGGAAAGAAGTGTTGACTATTAATCAAAATAATCGTTCAAATAATAAACCTTGTTTGAACGGTTATTATTTTCACAAAAAACAGCAATGAATTTCACAAAGAAACAAACCTTAACAATTTTATTTTTATTTTTTTTCTCTTTTTTGTTTTCTCAAACAGCTACTGGTGATTCATTAAGAGGAGAATTTACCTATTTACTTCAATATAAACCTAATACTCTAAATCAAGATAACGTTTACAAAGAACTTTTTACCATGCAAATAAGTGATAAACGTGCTTTTTTTATTAGTGAAAACAGGTTGAAATTTGACTCTCTTTTCATGGAGCAGTATAATAAAAATAGGAGTAATTTTAATATTGATATGAGAGGGTTGCCTTCATCAAAATTTAAGTTTTTAATTATCCAAACAACTGATAATTCTGAATTTTATGAGTCAGTTGGAACTGCTCTTCTATCTTATAATACCCCTGTAATTCGTGACTGGAAATTGATTGATGAAACCAAAGTAATTAATTCTTTTCATTGTAAAAAAGCAGAGGTTCATTATAAAGGAAGAGATTGGACAGCTTGGTATTCAATGGAAATTCCTTTTCCTTATGGACCATACAAATTTAGTGGTCTTCCAGGCTTAATTGTTAAAATAACAGATAAGACAGGGGATTATGATTTTGAACTTGTAAAATCGGTATCAAGTGCTAAGTTGAAGGGAAGAATAATAACAATAAATAAAAGACATTATCAAAATGCTAAGTTAGTCACAAAAAAAGAGTTAATTCAAGCAACAACAAATTACAGAGACAATATTAAATATGAATTAGAAAAAATGGGAACTGTATTTTCAGAGGGGCAAAGCAGACAAAAAATAAGTGAAACAGAGAAAAAAGGTTATAACCCTATTGAATTAGAGTAATGAAAATTTATTTTCTTAACACTTTTTTTAACCAGGAAAGCATTGTACATAAATTCAAGTATATTTTAAGCATTTAAAAGCTGCTAAAAAAGTGTCTGGAACTTAATTGTTGAGGGAATTACTTTGTCTAACAAGTCGTAGAAGGTTGATGTCTGTTTCTGAATTAATAAAGAGTTTTTATCAGTAATTTACACTTTTCATGTAAGACAACCATCAATTCATTTTTTCTTCTAATTCCCGCTTCAAAGTAGAAATCCGTTCATCTTTATCATGATGATGCCAGCCCGGAGCATTGAATATATACCCCAGCTTCGCTTTCCATGAAGGTGCATTCCGGACATCCTTTATCATATTTCCAAACTCATCAAAGACGATATGAAAAACATTATAAGTATGAATATTATGATAGATTCCGTAATCCGTCGTTTTCTTTTCTTCCGTTTTGTACGTGCCGAAAAGATGATCCCAAATCATCAAAATGCCTCCATAGTTATTATCTAAATCCTCAATTTTTCGGGAATGATGTACCCGATGATTGGAAGGAGAATTGAATACCTTATCGAACCACCCTAATTTTCCAATAGCATTGGTATGCGGCCAAAATTGAAAAATCAGGTTAAACTGATGCATCATAGCCATCATAATAGGATGAAAACCAATAATGATAAAAGGGATATACCAAATGTCCCGATATATAATTTCAAACCATCCCTGACGCAATGCAATAGCAAGACTCAAATGAGTAGCCGAATGATGATTGACATGACCTGTCCAGAATAATCTGATTTTATGACTTAACCGATGATGCCAGTAAAAGCCAAAATCCTGAACAATCATAACCAATAACCAAAGCCACCAGTGATCTGCATGCCATTGTAAAGTGAGGAATTTATTGAAATCTTTGATCCCGAAAATATCAGTAAGTCTAAAATGATTGTAAATCCAAAAAAAGTAGGATATTGAAATAGCTTTCATCCCAAAGTCTAACATTACTGCCCCTATCCCCAATCCGATACTCGATACATTATCTTTGATGAGTTTTTTGGTGAATACTTTTTGAGGAATCTGATACAAAAATATTTCCCCTACTATCAACAAGATAAACACAGGAATAAAATAAGTAACAGGATCAGTAAAATCCAATGGACAGAATAGAGCAATATTATGAAAAAACCGGTTATCTTTTCTTTTCATAAGTCTTGATTTTATCGGATAATTCTGTTCTTTTTTTCAAGACCAACCACTCCCAGCACCAACATCAATTGGGCTAAAACATAAGTAATCATCACAACAAGTTCTTTCCCAATACTGCGCTGTACAAACATATTAATGGCCAATACGGAATCTGATATTACAAACAAAACAGCTCCCAGGATTAATAATAAAGAATAAGTTCTGATACTAAAATACAGCATCGTAGCAATGGTAATTCCGTAAATCACCACGGGTATCTTCATTTCGTTTAAATAAGGAAATATGTAGTAAATAAATGAGCCTAAATAAAGCAAAACAAAGGGAAGCCAACTCCATGCATTTTTCTTTTCAATCTTAAAAAAATAAGCTATGTAACAAATATGAGCCAACAAAAAGCTTCCCAAACCGGGCATAAATCCCCATCCAAATAGCAAAAACACATCACCCAAAAAGCTTAAAATTAATCCAGATAAAAACCATTGGTTGATCCGACATACGTTTTGCTTAGAATAAGTAAAATAAAACCAGATAATAACAGGTAACAACAGTGGCTTGGTAAAAAACCGCCAGGAACTATGATCCATAGCAATAAATACTAAATCAAATGCAAAAACAATGGAAAGAAGGACTAATAACAATTTGATATTGAAAGATTTTATCATGGTATTATTTTATTGCAATTCTTTAATTATCTTTTTACTTGTTACAACATGGATATATCTCAGGTTTGTACCAAGTTATTCTATATGTGATACTTAGCTAAGATTGTTAAATTACAAATAAAATGAAGATAAAATACCTTTGATATATAAAAATACAATGCATCACACTTTAGTTTATTTTATATTTTAGAAATCGACTATTATTAGAAGTATTATTTAAGTTTATGCAGTTTAATTACATCTTTTCCAAAGTAATTTTCGAATTTTTTGGAAAATTCTTTATCCTTGAACTTTAGGATTGTATGACGACTATCAAAAGCAATGATCTCAAGAAAGGATTCAGAAATTAAAAATTATTGTTAGATTTCCAGTCAGCTATATCTCCGGGTAGCTTGGTCTGGATTTTGTATTCAGGTTTGAAAATAACTAATAACCAGAACATGTAATAAGTTAGAGTTTATTATTATGAATTTGTTATGATAATCAATGAAAATTTTTTACTGGAGTTCGATGTAGAATATGGTAGCTTTTTTTCTAAAGAAGCCATATACAATAAAGATGGCGCCCGTCTTTATTTTTTCCAAATTAAAAACAGTAGAGTTGGATTAATGGTTTTCCAGAAGGGTGATATTGGGTTCAATAGCCTTGCAATAGGAAAGCTGAAGAAATCCAACGTCACATTCAATAATAAGACAACAGATCATAACTCATATTAAAAAACGAAATTATCTCAATCTAAAACGTTATCAATATGCTTTGGACTGTATGTATTTTGTGTATGACTATCTTAGGACTGATGTTTGTGTTGAAAAAATTTAATCAGCCTTATCTTATTGCTTATATTATTGCCGGGGTGTTATTAGGTCCTTATGTACTAAAGCTATTTAACAAACCGGAAGAAATAGAAACGATTGGCGAAATAGGAATATTACTGCTGATGTTTTTTATCGGAGTGGAAATTAATATTCCCAATAAAAAGAGCCTTATCATTAAGCCCTTATTGGCTCAGGGGATGAAAATACTCTTAAGTTTTATATTTGCGTATTTTGTGGGTGAGTTACTCCATCTGAATCTTGAAAGTGTGCTCCTCATCGCCATTCTGTTTATGTTCAATAGTACTGCAGTTGTAGTTGAGTTTCTGAAGAAGCATGGAACCCTGCATACTGCCTTTGGAATTATTATCCTCAATATTTTGTTACTACAGGATCTTCTTCTGGCTCCGGTGCTCACGGTGTTGAAATTCTGGAATAGCAAAGATTTCAGTATATGGAATATGATGCTTCCCATTGCCATATGTCTCGGCATTTTTTTTATATTCCGGAAAATCAGACATCTGAAGGAAATCAAATTGTCAAGTACATTCCTTGAAAATGACCATGAGCTTCAGGTATTTTCCGGCTTACTGATCTGTCTCGGCTTTGGTCTTATAGCAGAAACGGTCGGAATGAGTGCGGCACTGGGAAGTTTTATTGCGGGGGTCTTAGTCGGAAAAATTCAGGCATTTCGATGGCTGGAACATTCTCTTCTTCCATTTAAGGTTTTCTTTGTGGCACTGTTTTTTGTATCCATTGGTTTACGGCTGGACATCAATTATCTGTTATCCAATTATAAGCTTATCACGATAGGAACTTTAATTGTACTGATAAGCAACAGTATTATGTCGGCTCTCTTTTTCAGAATGCTGAATTTTAAATGGCAGGATAGTTTTTATGGAGGTGCTTTACTTTCTCAAACAGGTGAATTTGGAATACTGGCTATTTCGATTGCTTACAAAACCGGTATGGTAGAGTACGATCTCTATAAAGCCGGGCTGGGTATTACCTGCTTATCCCTTTTATTGTCCACAATATGGATAAGTTGCGGTACATTTTTCAGGTTTCGTAAAAAAAATTGTATTTAGAATAAAGAATAAAAAAACATACGGATGGCGAATGTTCTCAGTACCATGATTTTGTGTCAGTGGTGCTGAAAAAATGACAGAAAACCGGAAAAAATTTCACACTTAATCAAATGGTATTTTTTTTGTAATTTTTGATGTACAGCTGGCCAGCTGACGTGTTTTTAATGATTGTTAAACTTAATTAAAATGATTACAATGAATAATCTAAGAAGAAACGGAAACAGCAACCTGGGCTTTTCAAATGTCTTTGACGATTTTTTTGGTCGTGAACTTTTTAACTGGGGCAATAACAATTACTCATCTACCAGTACAACCGTACCATCGGTAAATATAAAGGAGAATGGAGATGCTTACGAAGTTCAGGTCGCAGCACCAGGTATGAATAAAAATGATTTTCAGATCAGGCTGGATGGTAACCTGCTTACCATTTCATCAACGAAGGAAGATCGTAAAGAGTCAAAAGATGACAATTTCACACGAAGAGAGTTCAGTTACCAATCCTTCCAGAGAAGTTTTGAGCTTCCAAAAGATGTGGTGGATCAGGATAATATTAATGCAAAATATGAAAATGGCCTTTTAATGTTAACCATCCCGAAAAAAGAAGATGCGAAGCAGAAACCTCCAAGAATGATTGAAATATCATAGAAAAATTATAAAAAAATTGGCTACTTTTTAGTAGCCAATTTTTTTATAATTTTTAAAAGGGCAGATTAACTTAAATCTTTGAATCGAATGATTCACGGTCTTTAATTGTAGCATATCCTGTGACTGCCAGAAAATCTATTCTATCCAAAAATGCCCTGCAGAATACGTTTGGGCTTTCCCTGCCACAATTACTCTTTCATTTTTATTTTCACAATAGAGCTGGCCGCCTCTTTCAGAGATCTGGCGGGCAAAAAGCTTATCCTTCCCTAATCTTGATGACCAGAAGGGAATCAGTGAACAGTGTGCAGAGCCTGTAACAGGATCTTCAAGAATAGAAGACTGCGGGGTAAAGTATCTTGATACAAAATCACTGTCAGTGCCTGCTGATGTCACGATAACACCGCCCGGGTCCAGGTTGATAAGGTCAAAAACGGATCTTTCAATGTTGATATTTTTTACATCTTCTTCAGAATCGTATACCAGAACATAATCTCTTGCTTTGAAAACTTCCTTAGGCTGTATATTAAGTGATCTGGATATGATTTCCGGAAGAGTAGAGGCTTCGGGCATTCTGGAAGGAAAATCCATATAATAAACTCCATCTTTTACATCTACTGTCAGGTCACCACTTTTTGTTTCAAAAATGATTCTATCATGCTGATAATTGAGGATGGAAACAAGACAATGAGCGGTAGCTAGGGTAGCATGTCCACATAAATCCATCTCTATTTCAGGGGTAAACCATCTCAGATGAACACGATCTCCATTGTCAATAAAGAAAGCGGTTTCTGCTACTGCATTTTCACGGGCTATTTTTAAAAGGATTTCATCGGGTAACCAGGTTTTTAATGGAACAACACATGCCGGATTTCCATGGAAAACAGATTCTGTAAAAGCATCTATCTGATATAATTCTAACTTCATAGGTTGTAAAAATTTTGTAAACTATAAAGATAATCCATTTTCATCAGGAAGTTCTCCGATATTCCTGAAAAAATTATTTCAGATTCTATTTTTATACAAATAAATAATGAGTTTTTATGGTCCTGTTTTGTAATAATTTTTCCACATCCGGGTGGCAATTTTCTTACAGGTGTTTTTCAGGAAAAGCTTTCGGAAAATTTAGTTTTGTACTAAATAAAAACGGGAAACAGTGAAAAAATATAATCATAATTTTCTTCATTCAAGTCTTTCGGGAATACCCATGGCTGAAGTCTTCAATCTTTTGAAAAGACTCTGAATCTGCAATTGTTTTCCTAAGATTTCTTCACTTCATTAATAACTCATAATCAAATAATAATGTTTAAAAACTTTACTACATTATCAGTAGCAGTGGCTTTGCTCTCTTACGGTATTGTGTCTGCTCAAAGTGTCGGAATCAATACAGCTCAACCAGGTTCAACACTGGACGTGAACGGATCATTAGCTGCAAAATACAGCACTGTTACTGCCGCAGCGTATACACTGTCTTCTGCGGATTTTCATATCTCGTATAACGGAACGGGCAATGCTGTTTTTACCTTACCGACAGCAATATCCGGTGCAGGTAATTTCAAAGGCCGTATGTATACGATCAGAAATAATACCGCTTTTACCATTACAATAACTCCTTCAGCTTCAGAAACAATTAATGGTAATGCAAGTGTGGCAATAGGTCCTAACCAGAGCCTTCAGCTGATCAGTACAGGTCTTACGGGAGCTGCTTCTACATGGGATATTTCAGGAAGTGCAAATGTAACGGCAAGCAACGGGCTTACAGCCATAGGGCAGGATGTGAGGCTTGGCGGTACACTTTTACAGAATACAGCGATTGATTATTTAGATAAAGCCTTGTATTTCAGGAGCAATGTAGATGGTGCAGGACTTACATCCATCAGCAACACGAATTCCGGGACTAATGCTTCCGCTCTTCTAAGGCTCACTAATGATGTGGGAAGTTCTATGGATATGTTCCTGAACTCTTCCACGAAAACAATAGAAGGTGGAGCTAATGCAGGAGTCATAAACAATATAGGAGGAGCGCTGACGATCGCGGGAAATAATAATGTTGCCCAGTTGAAACTCAGCCAGGCCAATGGAGGCGATTATCTTTTTAATGGGGACAGAAAGCTTAACTTCAATGGAAACGGTGATATTACAGCTTTTGGGGCTGCCGGTAATTCTGTGAATGCTTTCAATGGTCTTCTTACCTTAAAGGGAAACAGCAATAATCCTGCATTTGCCCAGGTAACGGTTGGTACTACAGGTCTTAGATACTATTATGGTAACAGCGCTAACAGTATGCTTGATATTGATGGTAATGGAGATATCAATATGAACAGACCCGAAGTTAGCGGTATTGGAGGAAATAAAGTGGCGGCCACCAAAGGACACCTTGATTTAAGCGGATACAACACACTGAATGGATCTGTAACCCAGATTTATCTTGGGGCGGAAGGGTTCAAATATAGTTATAACGGAAGCACAAAAGTGACGATTGACGGTAACGGGTTGGTGAGTGCTGCAGGTGGTTTTGTCAATACTTCGGATATGCGTTTAAAAACTCAGGTTAAAGAAATAGGATATGGTCTTAGTACCATTATGGCATTGCAGCCGAAACAATACGAGCTGTCTGCCAATAATCAGATTAAAGAAGGTAAACCGGCTGTGAATCCGGCACAGAAGACTCAGCATAAAATAGGATTTCTGGCACAGGATCTTTATAAACTAATTCCTGAAGCCGTCTTTAAACCAAAAGATGATACCAGAGAGGCCTGGGCTGTTGACTATGCTTCACTTGTTCCTGCCCTTACAAAAGCTATTCAGGATCAGCAGGCTGAAATAGAAGAGCAGAAAACTAAGATCAAAAAGATGGAAACAGAAATGGAAGCCATCAAAAAGAAACTGGGATTGTAATAAACAGGTACAATATTTTGGACTTAAAGTTATTGCATTTCCGATTCTAAGAACACACACAGTAAAAAGAAAATACCTTATCCTTTTGGAAAACTATTTTAATAAAGCATTCCCTCGGCTTTTATTAAAATATTCCGCGATTTAGGGTTTGAAATTCCCAAATTTTTTATTTTCCCATACGTCGCAAAAGCCTGCAGATAGCAGGCTTTTGTATTAATGAATCTAGTTTTACAAATAATCTTATTTCAGGTTTCTTAAAAAAACATCCAGCTTATCGAAAGGAACAATGTCTGTTTTGCAGTAAAGATCTGTGTACAGCGTCAGTACTGATTATTAACTCTTTCGTATTCTCACTAATTTTCCCGGTATAGGATAGATCAAAAGGCCAGTATAATAAGTCCACTTTCTGCCATGTGATTGGCATAGGGATCGGATAATTGCTCATTCACTGTCCCGAAAGGTTCGCTCATGGGAGATTATTTTTGATGGTTGTCATTGTTCTTCATTACTGTAATTCATTATATTAGCTTCTTAAAGTATATAATTTGCACTAAGGATATATAACTCTAAGGTGCAGCGATGTATTTTCACAGAAAAACATTAACCACAAAGAATTTAATCATGAAGCAGACTGTTCTTACAGCATTCTTTCTCTTGTTTGTATTAGGTGCAAAAGCACAAAAACAATCTATCCCCCCTGATACAATTTCTGTTTATTACGATGAGCTGAAGACAGCTTCGAAAAAGAATATCGGACTTTGGAACAAAGATTTATATGGTCCTATGATTTTAATCGATCCGAAAACCAGAGAGTTTTTTGCCAGCGAGCCGGATTCGGAGGGAATACTGAAACGTAATGGTACTCTCTATTCTGGAGTTTTACCTGCCACAGTCAACATTGCAAATACCGCTATCAATTGGGGCGGAAAAAGATGGGCAATGATCATGCTCCCGCTTTCTCAAAATAAAGAAAACAGGATTAATCTTTTGGCTCATGAGTCTTTTCACCGCATTCAGCCTTCATTGGGGTTTAGTCTTAACAATGCAGAAAATAACCATCTGGATCAGAAAGAGGGCAGAATTTACCTTCGTCTCGAATTGGAAGCGCTAAAGCAGGCAGTCCGCTCAAATTCAGAAAAAGAAATAAAGCGGCATCTCACCAATGCATTGATCTTTAGGAAATACAGGAATACACTTTACAAAGGTTCAGAAACTACAGAAAACCTGCTGGAACTGAATGAGGGAATTGCTGAGTTTACAGGGCTCATTGTGAGTGGCAGAAATAAAGATCAGACAAGATCATATTTTTTAAATGGCATAGAAGGTTTTATGAAAAATCCCACATTTGTACGTTCATTTGCTTATTACACCACACCTGTTTATGGGTATCTGCTGTATCATAAAGATCCGGACTGGAACAAAAAAATTGATTCAAAAACAGACCTGACCGGTTATTTCATTAAAGCATTCGATATACGGATTCAGACTGACCTGCAAAAAGCAGTTGAAAAGCTTTCTGACAATTATAATGGTACATCAATTATAAAGCAGGAAACCGATAGAGAAGAACAAACAAAAAAGCGTATTGCCGAATACAAACTGAAATTTATTCAGCAGCCTCACTTTGAAATCAAATTTGAAAAAATGAATGTTTCCTTTGATCCGAGAAATATTATGCCTGTAGAAGATCTAGGGACAGTATATCCCAATATCCGGATTACTGATTTGTGGGGTATTCTTACGGTTGAAACCGGAGCATTGATGAGCCCCAACTGGGATAAAATTTCAATATCAAATCCAGTGAAAACTGAAAATAAAAAAGTATCAGGAGATGGGTGGATTCTCGAACTGACAGACGGCTATACCATAGCTAAAGATGAAAACAATGGAAATTATAAATTGATTAAGAACTGATATCCATAAAAAAACATCACTATTTAGGTGATGCTTCTTATTTTGTAATGAAATTAATGATACCATTTCTTTTTCAAGAATAAACTGGCTTTTACCAAGAGTATTAACACAGGAACCTCTACCAATGGACCAATCACCCCTACAAATGCCTGCGGCGAATGAATGCCAAAGACCGAGATGGCCACAGCAATAGCCAGTTCAAAATTATTTCCGGTGGCGGTAAAGGCTATAGATGCATTTTTATCATAAGGGATTTTTAATGTTTTATTGATGATAAAACTTACAAAAAACATCAGGACAAAATAGATCACCAATGGGATTGCTACCTTAATGACATCCATTGGTAACTCCAGTATTTTAGACCCTTTTAAGCTAAACATCAGTACGATGGTAAATAATAAAGCATACAATGTTACAGGAGATACTTTAGGAACAAATTTCCTGTTGTACCAGTCTGCACCTTTTGATTGAATCAGAAAGTATCGGGTGAGAAAACCTGCCAGAAAAGGAATTCCCAGGTAGATGAGCACACTTTCTGTAATGTCTTTCATAGAAACATTCACATTAAAACTTGCCAGACCAAGTTGAGTAGGAAGTACATTGATAAACAGCCAAACCAGAAAACTGTAAGTGAACACCTGAAAGATGCTGTTTAAAGCCACCAATAATGCTGCATATTCTCTGTTGCCTTTGGCAAGATCATTCCAGACAATAACCATAGCGATACATCTGGCCAGCCCAATGAGTATTAAGCCTGACATATAATCCGGTTCATGCCTTAAAAAAAGGATCGCAAGACCAAACATCAAAACCGGGCCAATAATCCAGTTTAGCAATAAAGAAATGCTGATTACTTTTTTATCTTTAAAAACCAATGGCAGAAGAGTATAGTCAACCTTGGCCAATGGCGGATACATCATCAAAATGAGTCCGATGGCCAGAGGAATATTGGTAGTTCCTACAGACTGAGAATTGATGAAACCAGGAATAGCAGGGAAAAAATGTCCCAAAGCAATCCCTATCCCCATAGCCATAAAGATCCATAAGGTAAGATAACGGTCAAGAAATTTTAATCTGGGCTGCATGATTATCTTTTTATTTTAGAAAAAACATAAAACATTTCTGCTGCAATTTGTAAGCTTCTTTCAGCGTATACAGCTGTTTGTTCCGGGGTGTGATCTGAAACCTTAGGATCTTCAAACGTGATCGGAATTCTCTTTTCCGCACCGGGAATAAAAGGACATCCGCCGTCTGCCTGCGAGCAGGTCATAATCGCTGCAAAACCGGATACAGGATTGAACGGGCTATCATATTTTTTAGAAAAGCCAATGATCGGAAGGCTGTTATCATCATATTTTACAGCATATACAGGATTGGTAGTATCGGCAATGCTGAAAACTGAAAAACCTTGTTCTGCTAAAACTTCTGCGATCTTAGGAAACAATGCCGTTGTTTCTGTTCCTCCGGAATAGCAACTGACTTCCGGAATTGTAAAGAAAGAAGCCGCTGCCTGTGCCCATATCTGTGCCAGATGGCTTCGTCTTGAATTGTGAGTGCAGATAAAATTCAAGTTGATTTCCTGTTTATCATCCACTTTTTGCTGGATAAAGCTGATCAATGGTTCAAGAACCTCTTTTCTATCGCTATCTGTATTTTCCCATTTCAGAGATTGAATCGTGTTTAATAATTCCTTATACATAAGATTTTAATAAAATTAATTAGCAGCATCCTGATCCCGGAGTACAGGCTGATGTTGGGTTTACAGATAGTTCAGACAGGTTTTTCTTTTGTTTTTCGGAAGGAATTCCGCAGGCTTCCTGAGCAAGACAGGCTGTTGTTTTGTTTTTCAGGATGAAGTTTTTCCCGTTAAATTCAAGGTCATATTTTCCAATGGTTTCTCCCTGATATTCAACTTCAATTTCGCTATCTTCTATCCCGAGTCTTTCTTCAGAAAGCTGAATGATATGAAGCAGTTTTCCAGGTTTTAAACGATGCTCATAATCATCGGCATCCCAGAGCTGGAAGTTGACCACTTTTTCATTTCTGATTACGCCGCCGCAATCGATGAAGTTTTTAATAATCTGTCCGACTTCCGTTACATGGAAATGTTCAGGAACAAAATGTCCGTTTTCCAATTGAAATTCTACATTTTCCAGGGTAGAAAGAATTTCTTTAATTTCTGATAGTCTCATAGTAGATTAAAATTTAGTGTTATAATTTTCTAGTGTTATATTGCAATATTACGATGTTTTTGTTCAAAAAAATGCCTTAACAGCATTGTTTTATACTAACATCCTGATTAAAAAACAGGTTGAATTCATTTTGAAACTGTTTCCAGTTGCTTTCATTAATGCAGTAGCATACAGATTTTCCTTCAATGGAACCTTTGATAATTCCAATATTCTTCAGCTCTTTTAAATGTTGGGAAATGGTAGCCTGAGCCAATCCAAGTTCTTCAACAAGATCATTACAGATACATGCTTTTTGATTAATGATATACTGTAAAATAGCGATTCTTGCCGGATGTCCCAAAACTTTAAGCAGAGAAGCCAGCTTATTTTGCTCGTCAGTATAAATTTCTGTTTTAGTAACTCCCATTGTTGTAATTTTATATTGCAATATTACGATGATAAATTAATATAACCATGAAAAAACTTATTAATTTCAGATAAATAAAATTAAATTATTGAATTTCAGTATATTAAAATTGTTTTGTTATGAATGATACAGTTGTAAATCAAAAAAGATGAAGCTTGTTTCCGCTTCATCTTTTGATTTGTTGTTACGGTAAACTAATCTTTTTACCTTGTTCCGGGAAGATATAATTTACCTTTAGAGGATTGTTTTTCAGTAGCTCTTTTTTGATAAGTTCTGGATTATCACCTGTCGGTTTTCTATGCGTAACTACTATATTAAGGCCTTCAAGGCTGCTTTGTCCTGTCTTTTCTTTGAGTTTGCTCAATTCCTCAATCAGCAGATTCGGAGTAAGGTGCCCGAACAGCAGATGTTCTGGCTGACTGTTGGGGAAAGAAACTTCAATTAATATCGTGTTGAGCTGTCTTTTTTTAACAAGTGGAGCTGTCCTATTCCAAAGTTGATCCAGACGGTCAGATTTTTCTATACGGTCTGCACCGGTATCTCCAAGATAAAGCAGATAATGATTTTCTCTTCTTACCAATGCGGCACTGCTTTTATATGGATTTACGTGGCTCAGTTCATAGCCTGTTATAAAAAAAGGTGTTTTAGGCGCTGGAATCTCAGTTCCTTCCTTGAGTTCATTATAATGGTATTTTCCAAGGATTGGTTTTTGTCCCTGATCTGCAAAATTGATCCAGGTATCTGTAATAAAGTAATGATTCTGTAAAATCTGAATCACAGGAGCTATGGCGAAAATATCTTTCTTGGAATCAGCCGGAGAATTGATGATAAGCCCTGACAAATGATCGAGATGACCGTGGGATACAAAATACCCTTTGATCTGATCTTTTAAAACCGTTTCTGCTGATCCTTCAAGACTTTTCAGTTCAATCGCTTTTCGTATTCCGGCATTTACGGTACCGGCATCCAGGCAGAGAAATGCATTGTCTTTTGGAGCGCCTACCAGATAGGCTGATAAATTGTCTTCCTGCTCACCACCATATATTCCTAAGGGAATTACATCAAAATTTTGTGCCTGGCAAACAATATTCAGAAGAACCAATAACGAAAGTGCTGTTTTTTTCATAATACGTATAATAGAAAACCATCTTTTTCGGGATGGACAGAGCAAATTTACGCTATTTTTTGACGACTGAAGCCGTCTATCAGTAAAGCCTGCTGAAATGAGCAGGCTTTACTCTTACGATTATTTTATTGAGGTTGTTGCTGGGTGACACAATGCACCATTCCTCCATTGGCGAATAAATTACGGCAATCGATTCCAACTACCTGTTTACCAGGATAGAGCTGTTGGATGATGTTGTTGGCAACCGCATCATTCGGGTCATTATAATTAGGAACCAATACACGGTTATTGGCAATATAATAATTGATGTATGAAGCGCGGCCCACATTTTTCCCGTAAGTAGTGATCACATCATTTCTTGTTAAAGGTACTTTTACAAACTGATAGGCAGCTCCGGTTTTTGTGGTTGCATCATACAGTTTATCAATATCTCCATTGGGAACCTGCCAGTAGTTAAGATCGTCCGGATTCATTGTGATAATGGTAGATGAATTAGCAAATCGGGCAAACCCATCGATGTGCATGTCTGTGATATCCAGACCGGCTTTTCCATTCAGCCAGATAAATTTGGTTACTCCGAGGTTTTTAGTAAATATGGCTTCTGCCTGTTGTTGCGTCATTCCCGGATTTCTGTTATTATTCAGAATAGAACTTTTACAAGCCATCAACACTCCGTTTCCGTCAATTTCCACACTTCCTCCTTCATTGATCATGACTGAATTAAGATTGATTTTTGGTATATTGGTATCGGCTGCTATTTTTGAAGGTATTACGTTACATTTGCTGTAATCGGCTTTGTTTCCCCAGCCGTTAAATCCCCAGTCCTGAATGAATAACTGTCCGTTCTGATCTTTTACATAAATAGGACCGTTATCCCTTACCCAGAAATCATCCGTTGGATAAATTTTGAAGTTGATATTGGTGAGAGAAACTCCAGCATTGTTGAGCAGGCCTATAATACGATTCTTTTCTGCACCGTCATAAGCAATAATGTGAACTTTTTCACTTTGTACAAGTTCTTTGGTCATGGCTACCCAGGTGGCGTCCAGACGGTTTCTGTAGGTAGTTCCATATTGATACTGATGTGGCCACTGAAGCCAGGTTCCTTCATGGGGAGCTGATTCTTCAGGCATTTTGTAAACAATGGTTTCCGGATTTACCGTACCCGGTAATTCTGTTAAGTCCGCTGATGAGCAGGATAATAGAAGAAGAGGTAATAATGGGAACATGATTTTCTTTTTTTGCATAACTGATCTATTTTTAACAGGGCAAAATTAGATCGATTGTTTTTCTTAAAGTTGTCCCAAATTGACAACTTACTTCAAAGGTAATAAAATATAGGTCAGTTGTTTTTCCTGATCATCTTCGTTTTCAGCATGATTTTCATACTTTTCAATGATAGGAGTGTGTGAAAACTCAAGACCTGAATTGAAAATCCAGCGTGAATAGATCTTCGTATACGTGTCGTCTATTGTTTCGTAGCTTCCATGATGGGTAAAGCGGGCATATTTACCTCCGAATATCACTTTTGAAGGTAGCTTTTTATTTCCGGACTGAACGGATGAGCATGCATCATAGCGGCAGTTGATTTCTGTTTTTATTAATGGTTCATCGGCTATAACTCCAAAATATTCTATCCCGGAGTCAGGGAAATCATTTTCCATGAACTTTTCCCACAGCACTTCAATCTCTTCATTGTTATAATAGGTGTTCATGCTCTGATAAAATACCTGCACAGGCTTCAGATATACAATTTCGGGTTCCAGTAAGACTTCTGAGATAACAGGGATGATGGCATCTCCACAAAGAAGTTGTTCCTTACTTTGTTTTGCAGCTTTAGGAGAAATCCCAAAATGTTGTTTAAAGGCTTTTGAAAAGGAAGCGATATTGGCAAAACCCACTTCAATGGCAATGGAGGTGAGATTTTCCTGAGTATAAAGAATCCGTTTATAGGCATTTTCTACTTTCAGCCTCTGTTGGAACGCACCTATTGTTTCCCCACAGCTGTACTTGAAAATGCGCTGGATATTCCGGTAAGAATAATGAGAAATGTCTTCCAGTTCCTTTACAGAAACAGGCTGATCATAATTCTTTTCCATGAAATTGATAACTCTGTAAATACAATTCAGGTTGTCTTCCATAAGCATTGAAATTGTCCGAAACTGGTGGTATGAAATAAATTACAAATAAAAGAAATAAAAAAAATATCTTGACAATATCGTATTTTAGCTTTCGGCAAAAATAGCTTTTAAAAAAAATGAATTTTACCGCTTTAAAACAAAAAACCAAAAAATACATTCAATATGGAAAAAGATTTGTCAGAATTAACCGATCAGGAGCTGATAGAGAAAAAAAGAACTATCGAAGCCAGAAATGTTGTGAATGCTATCATCCTGGGAGTATTGGCTGGAATTTCTATTTATAGTACCATAACCAAAGGGATCAGTTTCACTACTTTCTTACCGATACTTCTTGCTTTTTTTGTGGCCAACAGCTGGAATAAAGGAAAGAAAGGCTTGAAAAGGGAAATGGACTCCAGAAATGTGAAGTAATGCAGGAGTTTAACAGAAAAACAGAAATTGGTGCTGTAGCCTATTTTCGGTATTGCATCAGAAATGGAGATGTAAAAGGAGCATTAAGCTGTTTTCATCCTGAAGCAGTCTACATAGACCGCGATGGAAGAGAATGGAGAGGACCTGAGCAGATAGAAAGGGCAATGAATGAGATTTGTCGCTTAAAACTGGATATTCAGGGTGAAACTCCGCATATCACTGTTGTAAATGATCTGGCGATGTGGCAGGATCAGTGGGAAATAACGGGAACTGCTCCTGATGGGCATTCTATTCATATGACAGGCAATACTTCCTGTATCATGAAAAGAAATGAAGAAGGAGAGTGGCTATGGTTGGTTGACAATCCTTTCGGTTCTGCTGTGCTTAAAAATGACAATCTGGTATAAAGTCTTTCAGAAACAAATAAAAAACCTTCAGCTGAACTGAAGGTTTTACTTTTATAGTATTTTACTGATTTTTAGTTACGTAAGAATTGGCCAATCCCGGGAGAATCGAAAGTGAATGCATTCTGATTTTCAGATTTGTCAATTTTATTGCTGATCGTTAATGCCCAAAGCACCAGTTCTTTGCAGAAGTTCTGATCTTCTTTGCTCAATTCGGAAGCATTTTCTTCCACTACAGTTGTCAGAGGTTCTATCTTATCAAGTTTAGCATAGAATTCTTCATCCGTATCATTGTAATTAAGTTCTAAATGATTTTTGTTGAACCACCTGATCAGGTCAGTGTACGGTGTTTTGATCCCTTCTTTTTCCAGTTTTGAAATACGTGGGAACAGGCTTTCAAATTGGGTCATTACGGCTTTATCAATTAAGATTTTGGCTACGTAATCAGCACCTTCCTGTTCACCTTCATACACCAGTTCGATTTTCCCTGTGATTGATGGAATGATCGACATGAAGTCAAGCAGACGTACAGTAGTTCTCTCTGCTCCGGATTCAATTAAACGTAATTTGGCTGCTGCCATTAAATTTTCCATAGCACTGATGGTAAGACGGGCACTGACACCACTTTTCGCATCCACATATTCGCTGATACGGGCTGCAAAAGCAACTTCTTCCAGGAGATCTTTCGCCAGATCAGGAATCTGGATCTGTGCTTTATCTTCAGCAGAAATCAATGCTTCCTGTTCTGTAATTTGTCTTGCAAGAGCGATAGTTTTTGGATAATGGGTGAAAATCTGAGACCCGATCCTGTCTTTCAGCGGGGTTACAATACTTCCTCTGTTGGTATAGTCTTCCGGATTGGCTGTGAAAACAAACTGAATATCAAGCGGCATTCTCAGCTGGAATCCACGGATCTGAATATCTCCTTCCTGTAAAATATTAAACAGGGAAACCTGGATTCTGGCCTGCAGATCCGGCAATTCATTTAAAACAAAAATAGAGCGGTTGGCACGTGGAATCATTCCGTAATGTAAAACACGTTCATCGGAATAGGGTAGTTTCAAGGTAGCTGCTTTAATAGGGTCTATATCACCAATTAAATCTGCAACATTCACATCGGGAGTAGCCAGTTTTTCGTAGAAACGATGAGAACGGTGTACCCACGAAATTGGAGTTTCATCTCCTAATTCAGCAAGCAGATCTTTGGCAAACTTTGAAATGGGATGAAAAGGACTGTCATTAATTTCTGATCCCTTTACGATAGGCATATATTCATCAAGCAGATCAACCATGCTTCTTGCAATTCTTGTTTTTGCCTGGCCGCGTAGTCCCAATAAATTGATGTGGTGGCCGGCGAGTATTGCTTTTTTCAATTGCGGAACTACCGTGTCTTCATACCCCCAAAGTCCTTTAAATACGGGTTCTTTAGCTTTAATTCTTGCAATTAAATTGGCTTGGATTTCCTCATTAATTGTTTTATGAGTATAGCCGGATTTTTTTAATTCTTTGAATGTAATATCGTTTTTCATTGTCTTGTAATACTATTTATCAGATCAGGTTTTTATTTTAAATCATTTAAATCTGATCTTTATATTCTTCTTATTCTGTTTTTCTCGTAATCTTCAAAAATCATCTGTCCTAAGCCTGATAGCCCTGTGAGGAATGCTTTTCCTTTGTTTTGAGCTGTGAATTCCTCCACAAACTGACGCAGATAAGGATCCTGAGCAATCATGAAGGTGGTGATAGGAATTTTCAGTTTTCTTGCCTGCGCTGCTCTGTTGAAACATTGGTTTACAATTTTTTCATCCAGACCAAAGCTGTTCATATAAAATTCACCACTAGGAAGCTGAATACAACTAGGTTTCCCATCGGTGATCATAAAAATCTGTTTGTTGGTATTTCTTTTTCTGCGCAGAATATCCATGGCCAGCTCAAGTCCGGCTACGGTATTGGTATGATAAGGGCCTACCTTCAGATAGGGAAGGTCTTTGATCTTAATGGGCCAGGCTTCGTTACCAAAAACAATAATATCAATGGAATCTTTCGGATATTTACGCTTGATCAATTCCACGAGTGCCATAGCTACTTTTTTGGCTGGTGTAATTCGGTCCTCACCATATAAAATCATAGAGTGGCTGATGTCGATCATCAGGACGGTACTCATTTGTGCCTTGTGTTTTGTTTCCTCTACGATGAGGTCTTCTTCTGTCAGGCGAAGGTCTGAGATTCCGTTGTTGATCTGTGCATTTTTTAAACTTTCCGTCATATTCACGGCGGCAAGATCATCTCCGTATTGGAAGGAACGGTTTTCGCCATCTCTTTCATCCCCGATTCCTGTTTTGTTGGTCCTGTGATTTCCGGCTCCGTTTTTCTTCAGTTTTCCAAAAATCTGATCCAATGCATATTCACGAAGAGCGGCTTCAAGTTTCGGAGTTAATATATTTTTACCTTTTCCACTTCCTGTGTTGCTTTCTTCAGGATCTTCTTCCCTAATGTAGCCTCGTTTTTTCAGATCTTCTTCAAAATCCTGAAGGGTGTATTCATCACTGAAAATATCATATTCCTGATCAAGCATGTCCAGCCACTCGAAAGCTTCTTCAATATCTCCGGAGGTGTGGGTAAGCAAATCTTTGAAAACATCAAAGATGCGGTCAAAATGTGATAATTCCTCCGGCACATGTTTACTGAATATAAATCCTTTTCCTGGATTAAAATTTTTATCTGTCATAAGATGATAAAGAGGTTTTGCAGTTATTTGCTTTTGAATATTTCAGAAAATGTAATGAATTGTCTGAAGTATTCTTTATTTCGTTTCAAACTGAAAAGTTATGAAAATATCATCGCAAGATTTCCGTAGAAAAATAGAAAATACTAATGATGGTGATATGGAATAAGAATATAACAGCTTGTTGTTTGATAGAGCTTAAAAAGAATCTAAAATTAACTGCGGTAGTGAGTTACTGTCAAAATGGAAATAATAAAGCTCCGGATTATTCCGGAGCTTATTACACATCATCTTACTATTAATACATGGTTACCATCCTAAATAATATTCAGGATCTAACCATTAGGGCCAGTCTAATTTAAAATGAGTCTGAAGCATTTTTTCTGCTTCACAGAAAGCACCTTCCACCCAGCCTTGCTGATCAGAATACGCTTCCCCGATAATATGAATCTGTTCATCCATCAACGGTTTTCTCATATAAGGCATCACATCTTTTACGGAGAAACCTGCTTTCCATGCATGATATCCAGCACCGTAAGGATCATCTGTCCAGTCTCTGAAATAGGTTACATACGGTTGAGGAATATCTACTCCGTGTAATTCTTTCAGCTGATTTATCAATTCATTCACCATGAATTCTGTAGCCTGAACATCGTCAAACTTATGCAATTCTTCCAATGAAGCAGATCTTGCAGCTCTTACTTTAAACAGCACTTTGTCATCAGAAAGTGCTTTCCAGAATGTTTCTGTTTCCATATCACCATAGCTTCCCAATAACATTGAGTTTTTAGTTTCAGTATCGGTACCGAAATAATAACATTGTCTCATAGGTAAGTCTGTAATAGAATGCCCGGAATCAATCCCCAGATCTCTCCACCACGGACCTTCAAAACCCATAAGGATTTTAAATGCGGGCTCCATGATGATGGAACGGATATTTTCGTTCAGTTTCTGGTGTCTGTTGGCATCAAAAAAGAAGTTATTCTGATCCAGAAGTTCAAGTGATTTTCTTGGCATACCCAATACGATTGAATTGGCATACACTTTCCATGTTTCGTTGCTTTGTATATTCAGGAAAGTTAATTCGTATTTATGGGTAGCGGTCAAATGATGATCTTTGGTGAAAGTAATCAGCTTGTTTTCAGACCAGATGCGTGCTCCTTCATATTCCATATAAGTGTTGGCTACTTCATAGGCAATACTGTCATAGCCTTCCTCAATGGTTTTGTAGGTAGTATCAGCAGAGAAATCTCCTACAATATACGGAAACGCTTCTGCAGAATTCCAGTTGATGGTATTGGAATAATATCCTCCGGCATTTGCTAAGAACTCATATCCTTCCTGAGAAACCTGGTCTTTGATTAAGTTCCAGAAACCGATATCGTTTACCAGGCGTTTGTCATAAGGAGAACCCGGGAAATTGTAAACCATTCTTGGTTTTATAGCATCCCAGTCTCGGCTGGTCAGTTTGAAAGTGTAATCATAACCATTAGGATCAGCAGTAATCAGATCTTTATAGGTTGCAGCTACCCATGGGTCTGCCATTAAAACATTATATATAATTTTGTTGAATAACTGATCAGAGCTGAAACCTTCATCATTTTCATTCAGATAGTAGCGTGTAATCAGTTTATTGCCTTGTTTCTGTTCTTCTGTCCATGCATTCTGTTTGAAACGCTCTTTTCTGATGTACATCAACAGTTTGTCAGGGTCTCCCATATGGAAAGGAATAGGAGTCATTTTATCTTTCAGAACAGGGGTTCTTTTGCTCAGATCTGTTTCTTTCAATGGGTAACCTTCAATCAGAGTTGTTACAATTTCCTGAGAAGTCAGATAACGCATTCCTCCGAGTTCACCCCAGAAATTCATTCCCGGCATCATGACAGATTCCAGTCTTCCTCCTAATTTGTCACTCATATCGAAGATCTGGACTTCATGACCTTTGTATTTTTGGTCTGCTACCAAGCGAAAGGCTGTATATAATCCGGAAGTTCCGGCACCGATAATGGCTACTTCTACTTTCAGATCGCGCTGCATTCCTGGATACAGCGGTGTATTTTTGTTGACGTTTTCTTGATTCATGGTTTTATAATTTTTAAAGGGCTAAGAAATATTTATATCCTAATCGGAAGGGGGTAATATCGAAATCTGTATGTCCATCCAAGGCAAGATCCGACATGATTTTTCCTAAGAAAGGAGTGAATTTGGCTGCCCATCCGGTAGCGTACACCACAATGTTTTTATGGTTGGGAACATAAGACGGAGCAAAATCAATCAGTAGTTCTTTATTAGGAATTGTACTCAAAGCGATAAGGCATGTTGAAGTATATTCCGGAACGATGCTGAGTCCGCTCATATGATTCTTAATCCATTCTGAAGTATAAGCCAGTTCCTGAGGGTTGGGAATTAGTGTTCTGTCACTCGGTTCTTCCAAAGGTTTGATTACAAAATCCGGTGCTACACGAATGTATTCGGGATGATCCCATTCCACGGAAGGAAAGCCGTAGAATTGATTGCCGTTTTCTCCGCTTGCATTCTGAAATACAAACCATGTTGGATATTGTATCGTAGGGTCGGTCTTTTTAAAATAAGCAGAAGACATATTCCAGTAAGTGGCTTCTATTTTAAAATCAAGCAGATTGATCACACTGTTGATATAAGGTCCGGGAATGATGGCCAGTTTTTTAGCGATATAAATTCCGTTGGGTGTAGTAAGCTCAAAAAGATCACCGTTTTGTTTAATTTCAAGCACCGGAGAATCTTCTCTGAGTTCTACGGTTTCTTCCTTCTGACAAAGAGCTAAAAGTGTTTCAATAGTTGCTTTAAAATTGATGCTGGCACCATCAGGTTGGAACAGGCCTGTATAATTATCCGGTAAATTTTTGAAATGATACTGCTCTTCAATTTCCTTTGATGTTAAAGTCGTATAAGGAACTCCTAAAGCCTGTAATGCTTTTTCTGCCTCCGCAATATTTCCTTCAGTGGAGTGTACTTCAGGGTCTCCAAACCAAAGTGTTCCAACTTTATCCAGCAATTGGGCGTCTGTCTTTTTCTGCAATTCATCCCAATAAGGCTGTGCCTCTAAAGCCATTTGTACCATATATTCATCCGGATAAGGAATCCGGAACTGGCGTGATACTCCTGCAGAGCTGCCTAATTGATTCACAAAAGTATATTGTTCCAGTACTAAAGTCTTAGCCTGACGCTGACCGAGATGATAAGCTGTAGCCAGTCCTATTGCTCCTCCGCCAATGACGATTACGTCGTAGTTTTCTGTAATCATAGGTTATTTTGTTTTATGTTTTATAATCGTAAGAAGAAATACAGAAAAGTAAAGACATCCATATGAAGGAATGAACCCTCATTACTAATTTTTAATACTCTCTGAATCTTATTTACTACGATAGTTTAAGTGTTGAGACCAATCTTCCGGTACATGTGAATATTCTGGTTTTCCATTGAATAGTGTCACGGTTAATAAGCCTTTCAAAGTAACAAAGAAGAGCATATATCTTCTTAGAGTGTTAATTACCAAATGTGGTATTGAGTAGAAATACGGAATGCCAGGAAATCCATATCCAGAAGGCTGTTTCAATAATTACAAGGTGGATATGGAATAAGTGGTCTATGAGTTATATGCTCATTTTTTTGACTTATTGTTTACTATTTGTAATAAAATGAACAGAAAAATAATATTTTACTGAGCCTCAACTTTTTGCAATTGATCTAAAAAAATAGATTTACATACATAAAACTGAATGTTTACAAAGCATTTTAATAGTAAAAAAAAATAAATTCTGTGAGTTTAATCAAATATTCATTATTATAAGAAGACAAAAATTACTTTAACTTTGCCAATTGAATGATGTATGCATATTATGAAATTATTGAAAATAATGCTATATTGTTAAAGGCTAATATCTAATGGACTTATGTCATCAGGAAATTAATTTAACTGATAAACAAATATGAAAAATAAATTCTTAAATTTTAAATTGAGAAAACTTGTTCATTACTCTTTGATCCTTTGTATTTTACTGATACAGGTCATTATTGCCACATTTTTCTACAATGAATTTGTCAATGGGAAGAAGCTGAAGTTTATTAAAGATCAGCTTGAGGAAAGCCGTGCATTGGGAGGATTGACTGATAATTCCAGGAAAGATTTCATGGATGCACAGGATCATCTTCAAAAATATATGGCGACTCAGGATAATAATGATCTGCAGCTCTATTTCCAGTCATTGAGAAAGCTTAAGACTAATTTTGATAAAATTGGTGAATATGAAAATACAAGTCCGAGACTGAAAAAAAATCTGGCGCTTCGTAGCAAGGATACCTTAAAGACTGCAAAATTGAAGACATTGATAGATTCAGTGTACCAGACTTCTCTGAATCCACCGGCAAAAATTGAGGATAAGCAGTATGAGCCTGCCAAGTATAAAAATGATTTTGAAGATTTCAAGATTCAAACCCGTACGTATGCGGATACGGTTAAAAAGAAAGGCTTTTTCGGGCGTTTAAAAGATGCGGTAACAGGGAAAGTAGATGTTCAGAAGGAGAGTACGGTGATTACGATGACCAATAATAAAACTATAGATCTTTCTCAGGTAAAATCCAAAATGGACAATACGATAAAATCTATAGACAAGCATTATGCAGCTGAAGTAAAAAAGGTTCAGCTCCTTGCAGCCATTAGTCAGAAAAATAACTTACAGTTTTACAGCAATTTCAGTAAACTGTTGGTGTACAGTAATAACTTAATAGAAGTATACGAAAATGCTATCAAAGATTTTAAATCTGAACTGGAAAGAGAATACAACGAGCAGAGTTCGAATAATAACAAGATAAGGACTTATCTCGTATTGGGACTGATGATTCTGATGTTTATTGTTTCTATTCTGATCATGTATTTTACAAGAATGGCTTTTGTTTATGAACAAAAACTGGATGCAGCCAATAAGGAAATTAAAAAGAACCTTAATTTCAAAAACAGGATTTTGGGAATGTTAAGTCATGACTTGAGATCTCCTTTGAAAATCATCAATATTTTCATAGATAAAATTCACAGATCTACTGAAGATGAGACGATAAAGGATTATCTTAAATCCATCAAGTTTACCAACAGCACTTTGCTTCTGCAATCTAACCAGATTCTGGAATACACTAAAAATGAAAATGCAGAAAAAGAACTTATAAAATCTGTTTTTAACCTTAAAGATGAGATCAGTTCTATTGTAAAGGTCATTACTCCTTATCTGGAAACGAGAAACAACAGGTTTGCGGTCACAGACAGAATCCCTGAAAATCTAGTAGTGTATTCGGATAATATCAGAATCAATCAGATTTTTATGAATATTCTGGGAAATGCCAACAAGTTTACAGAAAACGGACAGATTGATCTTGTATTGGCTACAGAATCCCTTGGAGACAATAAAATTACCCTGATCACAACAGTAGCAGATACCGGAGTAGGAATATCAGAAGCTGATCTCGGTAAAATTTTTGATCCTTATTATCAGGGAATGGTTTCTGATGAAGTGGATAATCTGGGAGCGGGACTTGGGCTTAATCTGGTAAAAGAAATTGTAGAACTTTTCGATGGCGATATATCTGTGGAAAGCAAATTGCATAAAGGAACTAAAGTGACATTCAGGATCAATTTAAATAGTAATAATAATGGAAACACCAATTCAAAATAAAGAGATTATATTCCTTCTGGCAGACGACCACAGTATTGTACGTCAGGGAATGGAAATTGTGATCAGTGATATTGTTCCTAACGCTAAAGTGTATCAGACTTCATCCCTACATCAGGTCTTGGAGCTCATAGAATCAAAAGGAATAGAGATGGCTATCATTGATGCCCATTTCCCGGACGGAAACAGTCTTCATATTTTACCTCAGATGAAAAGTGTAAATCCTGATATTAAAATTTTGATTTTTACAGGACTTGAAGAAGAGTTGCATGGTCTTAAATTCATCAAAGCCGGTGCTGATGGTTATCTGAGTAAACTGAGTGAAGAGGAAGAGGTAAGGGAAGCGATCACGGCCTTTATCGAGAAGGGTGAATATTTCTCTGCTCTTTTACGAAATCTATTGGTACAGTTTGTTTACAACCCGGATCTGATAAGTCCCCTCAACATTTTAACCAAAAGAGAAATGGAGATTGCAGAACTTTATGCTGAAGGGTATGGAAACCTGGAAATTTCAAACAGTCTGAATATCAAACAAAATACAGTAAGCACAATCAAAAAGAATATTTTTGAAAAACTAAAGATCGAAAATATAGTTGAGCTGGTAGAGCTTGTCAAAACCCATCATAAACTATAGTATTTCAGGATAATCACCACTTCAATGAGTCAGGATATTATATTTCATCGATAAATATCTATAAGTCGATCGATATGTATCGATGGGGTTTATAGGGAATTTTATTTGAGAATGTTGTTCCTTTGTACTATGAAATTTAAGTAATGAAAAAGCAACTGAGAAATGCTTTTTAACTTCTGAAGTTTCAAACACAAAAACAACAAATGATTATAACTATACAAATAATAAAACTGTAGTTATAGAAACACAAATGATGAAAAATTAATAAACACTGATGAAATTAGAAGTGTATGAATAACCTTAACCGGACTTCTTAAAAAAGCCAAATGATCAAAAAAAACACAAACACATATAGTGAGGTTCAGTGATAGGTTACATTACAAACACAAAAAGGAGGCATACAGCCTCCTTTTTGCGTTTTTTATCAAATGATAAACAAATGCTGCCATCGATGCTTTAGTTTTGCATCAAAAAAAGATGTCAGGAGAAAAAGACTTAGCGGTACTGATTCAGAATATGGAACCCGTATTGAATAGAGGAGAATATGTATTTTGTACTGTTGAAACTTTAGGTGGAATACAGGATATCGATAGAATTCTGTTTTTCTTTCGGGAAACTGAAGCGGTCACTATTGTTTTAGAAAAAAATATTGCAGATGAATGGTCTTTAGACTACAGTTATATTTCTTCCTGGATTACCTTGAATATTCACTCTTCTCTGGAAGCGGTAGGACTTACTGCAGCTTTTGCCAATGCTTTGAGAAAGGAGAATATTAGTTGTAACGTAGTGGCAGCTTATTTTCATGATCATATTTTTGTAGCAGTAAAAGACGCTGAAAAATCAATGGATGCCCTTGATGCATTGAGATCAGCTCAGAAGCTTTAAACATTGTTTTGAGTTTTTACTTTTTATTTTCACCTTGTAAAATGTCTAATTGGGCGGCTAAAATGTCCTGTTGATAAAGCTTATAAGTGTTCTTCCTGTTTTTGTGTTTTATGTTTGCACCATAATCATACAAAAATAAACGACAATGAAAACAATCAGAAAAATCTCAGCCGTAAGCTTATTATGTTTAACTCTTTTTACGGTAGTGACCGTATCCTGTACTGAAGAAAATGAACCTCCCACGACACAGGAGATACAAAATAACAGCCACCAAACTGCCAAAACTCAATTCATAACTGTTAAAGGAAATGCCATTGCCTACCGTGTTTTAGGAAAAGAAGACGGAGTTCCTCTGGTTCTTCTTCCGGGATTGGGAGGTTCAATGGATGACTGGGATCCTGCAGTGACTGATGGACTGGCCAAGAAGTATAAGGTAATTATCTTTGACAATAAAGGTGTCGCTTCTTCAAAAGGAACAACGCCCAATACGGTTCAGGCGATGGCTGATGATGCTGTAGATTTTATTAAAGCTCTACATTATACCAAAGTGAATATCATGGGATTTTCAATGGGTGGATTTATTGCACAGAGAATAGTACTGACTAACCCTTCACTGATCAATAAAGTGATTTTAACAGGTACAGGCCCACAGGGAGCAATCGGGTTATCTAATCTTCCCAATATTATTGCAGGAACAGCCGGATTAAGCCCGGAAGCTTCATTTCTGAAATTCGGTTTTACAGAATCTGCTCAAAGTATTGCAGAAGGAAAAGCATCTTTCGCAAGGGTTCAGCTTCGTACTACGGATAGGGATCTTTCTTTAAGTGATGCCACTTCAAACTCGCAGTTTACCGCTGTATTGAGTTGGGCTCAACCTAATCCTGATGCCCTTACAGAAATACAAAAAATCAAAAATCCGGTACTCATTGTTCATGGTGAAAACGACCTTCCGGTATCTGTTCAGAATGCGAAAAATATGGCTCAGCATTTAGACCATGCAGAACTGGTAATTTTCCCGGATTCAGGACACGCTTCTTTCTATCAATATCATGATGCATTTGTTGGAAAAGCCATTGAATTCCTTGGAGAATAAATTAAAATAATATCAATATATTCATGAAAAACTCGCTGAAGTCCTCAGCGAGTTTTGTGTTGATGGATAAAAAAATTAATTGAATTTCTTCACAGCCTCTTCACTCACTGGAGTAAAAAAGTTAATCATATTGCCATCCGGATCACAGAACAGGAGAGATCTGTTTCCCCAGGGCATTGTTGTGGGCTCTTGAATAATTTCGGAAGCTATACTTTTGATTCTTTCATATTCTTCGTCAACATTTTTAACCAAAAACTCAATGATGGTTGATTTTGTTCCTGCAAAATCGGTAAGACCTTCCGAGAACATTTTCATTGTTCGTGTACTTCCGACAGCGATCGTAATAGAATCTGTAGAAAGTTCTGCAAAATCTTCCGTATACCATGTGGCAGTTATACCCAAGATCTGTTCATAAAATGCTACTGTTGCTTTAATGTCTTTGCTGATCATTCTTAATGAGGTAAGTTTCATAAGGATACTTATTTGTTTAAACTAATTATAAGCAAAGGTAACAGGTATTTATGACAACAGACTGTCAGTAGAAATAAACGATTTTTAATTTGAATAATTTTACTAATAAAAATTAGCAATATGAATTAACTGTTTAACGTTGATGATCTGTATTTTCCGTCCTTCGGATCTGATGAGTTTTTCCTGTTTGAAATCATTGATGATACGCGCTAAAGTTTCTCTGGCCGTTCCTACCATATTGGCAAGATCCACACGAGAAAGTGTAATAAATACTTCTTCATCAGGAGCATCACTTGATTTATATTTATCATGAAGAATCAGCAGGCTGAGAGCGGCTCTTTCTCTTACGGTACGATGAGATAAAACAGCAATAAGGTTGGCCATCACACTGAATTCATGACTCAAAGATTTCAGTAACAACCTTGAAAGTACTGATGATTGGCTTAGAATATCCAGAAAGCTGTCTTTCGAAATAAAAGAAATAACTGAATTCTCCAGTGTTGAGGTCGTATCTCCATAAGATTCGTTGCTCAGGATCGCAGAATAGCCGAAAAATTCTCCGGAACTGTAAATGTAAATAATCTGTTCCCTTCCGTCATTATCAACCTTGTATTTCTTTATTTTACCCTCATTCAGGTAGTAAACGCCGTTAGGTTTTGTCCCGTCCGTAAATATGGGCTCATTTTTACGGTAGTTTTTGGTTTTCATTGCTCCTGTAAGCAGATTTTTGTCATACTCGGGGAGTTCATCAAAAAGATACTGATTATTGAAAATAAATTTTGAGATCATAATTTTTTATACGGCTGTTGAATTTACGCTCAGTTTTTAACTTAAATCACATTTTAAACCCATCTATATCACATGGTTTTTTTTCTGAACGAATTACTTTTACAAAAGTAATAAAATTGGTACTGAAATAAGAAACAGAACATTTCAGAGAGGTTTTAAAGGCATTTTCATGTCATAGACTGATCTGTTATTTGTTACGGAAAAAGTAGAATTTTACGTTAAAGGGGATTCCGTAATTCTATAAAGAACACTGGATAAATAGTTAAGCGGATATGTTTTTCACGGCTTTATGCTGACATTTCTAATTTATTTTTTTTGCTTATTTATTTTATCCAGCTGTTTTTTGAGTAAAATTTTAAAAAAACACAATATACAACCCTTATAGAAATTTAAAATGTTCAGGCACAGAGGGAGAAACAGAACCTATTTTCATAATCTTAAGCTGGCATCAGCACTTTCTTTTGTTGCCGGAATAGTGAATATTGTGGGAGTATTATCTGTTAAAATACTTACCACTAACATAACGGGGCACTTTGCCTTCTTTTCCGAAGAAATTCTACTCAGTCATTATAGTGAAGCTCTTACTTATCTTGTCTTTATTATGTGCTTTCTGGGAGGAGCATTCTGCTCAAGCTTTATGGTTGAATTTTCTTCCGGACGTAGCATGTTTCGCCCGCATCTTATTCCTTTGATTACTGAAATTCTGATATTAGGTTTTGTGGGACTATCAGATGATAGGCTACTGAAACTATCAATATCTCCTTATACCATTGCCGGTCTTTTGCTTTTTGCAATGGGAGTTCAGAATTCATTAGTAACAAGAGTATCCCAGTCTGTGGTGAGAACGACTCATCTTACGGGATTATTTACTGATCTGGGAATAGAACTTTCAAAACTTTTCTTTAAAGAACGGGAAAATGAAAAGAAACAGCTTACAAAGAACATCACTCTTAAACTGGTGATTATCGCCTTCTTTTTTTCAGGATGCATTATTGGCGGTTTTGGGTATAGCATGATCGGTCTCAAAACATTGATGATTACAGCAGGATTTCTGTTTTGTGTGATCCGGTATGATAAGCTTCTGTACAGATATTATGCTTTAAAAAGGAGATTAAGATAGAACAGAGAATAAAAAAGGATATTCCCATCATTGGAATATCCTTTTTTTAAATTTATGGAGTGGTCATCTGCTCGATAACAAAAGTTTGTGTATCTGTAGTATGGGCTGAAAAATATCCCAATGCTCCATTACTGATATTACTTGGAGGATTCGTAGGAGTAGCAGTTCCGCCATTGCCCCCTGAAATCTGAAGTAAAGCACTGTAATAAGTAAATATGTTGGTATCTATAGATTGCATCTCTACATGAATTTTATCTCCTACTATCACTTCATGATCTCTGCCTTTATTATCGTCGTTAGGAAGAATCAGAGGCTGTTGATTGGGTAATCCGTTATTCACATTATCTGAAAAAGTATTCATGTACTTTTTAGTAAGATCATTGATGGTAAAGCTAAAAAGGTAGCGGTTTCCTAATGGTAATGGATCTGTAAATAATGGTAAGAGGGTATACGTGGTTTTATCTCCAAATTTGAAAGAACTCTGCTGTAATCCATCGAAATTGACCACTTCAGGCATTTTGCTCTGAGCGCTATACTGCTTTCCTTCGGACTCTACTTTCAAAGTATAGGTTCTACCAGGTTCTCCGGCAAAAGTAGTCGTTTGATAGACTCCGTTTCCTACATAATGAAGGGTTTCTGTTTGACCTGTATTATCACTTAAAATAACCTGAGCGCCAGTGACAGCCGGATATTGATTAGGTGATGAAAAGCTTACTGACTTGGTGATTTTCACTGTGTAAGGTCCTGATTGATTGGTTACATTTCCTTCAATGACAATGTTTCCGCTTTGATCATTCAGGTCCAGATCGATCTCTTTTTCACAAGAAGTTAATGCAAGAAGAGATACTATGATATATAATGTGTTTTTCATGATTTAGAATTTGAAATTATAAGTGATGTTGGGTACCCAACGGAATAAAGAAGTCTGCATCGCACGGGTTGTTCCGGGACGGTCAGGATTGTCTTCAAAGTTGATGGTGTAGGCATTTTCTCTACCATATAGGTTGTAAATACCGAATGTCCATGAACCACGGAATCGTTTATTGGAACTTGGTTCATAAGTCGCACTCAGATCCATTCTGTGATAGGCCGGCATTCTGTCTGCATTTCTGTTACTATACTGGAATATGGTTTGTCCGTTGAGTTCATATTTTCCGGTAGGGAAGGTAACCGCATTTCCTGTGCTATATACGAAAAGTCCCGAAAAACTCCACTTTGGATTAAGCTGATAGGTCGCAACGATAGAAAGGTCATGGGTTTTATCCATTCTGGCATTGTACCATTCGTTATTATTGATTCCGTTAATCTTTCTTTCTGTTTTGGAAAGGGTATAGGAAATCCATCCTGTCAGTTTTCCGCTTTTCTTTTTGGCAATAAGTTCGAGACCGTAAGCTCTTCCTTTTCCGAATAGCAGTTCACTTTCTACATCCGCTCCAGTGTCAAAACCAATTTGAGCTCCATTTTTGAAGTCGATTTGGTTTTTCATGTCTTTATAGTAGATTTCAGCGTTCAGTTCATAATTATTGTTGTTGAAATTTCTGCTGTAACCAAGGCTGATCTGATCTGCAATTTCCGGTTTTACCGTGTAACTGCTTCCTATCCACTGGTCGGTAGGGTTTCCACTGTTGCTGTTGCTTAAGAGGTGAAGATTCTGGGTATTTCTGGAATAACCTCCTTTTACACTACTAAATTCATTGATGCGGTAGTTGGCGCTAATACGTGGCTCAATATTCACATAGGTTTTTCCGAATTTTCCTTTTTCTAAGAATTTACTGTCGGTGAGCACACCATTCTCATACGTATTGAATGTATCACCTCCCAATATGCTGAACATGGAGAGCCTTGCTCCATAATTAATCGTTAGCTTTTCCGTTGCTTTATAATCATCATTAATATAAACGGCATTTTCCCATGAATATCTCGGATTTCTTGCAAAGCTGCTCACTGTAGTGCCGGAAGCACTGCTCGGAGTAAGGGTATGATAAATAGACTGCAGACCAAAACGTACAGAATGTTTGTTTCCTGCAAACCAGGTAAAGTCCTGCTTAAGATTCCAGTCACGGATTTTTGAATTTAAATCAAATACAGTATCATCATTTTTCAGACTGATTTTATAATCATAATTACTGTAGATGAATGACGTATTGGAGAATAGTTTACTGCTGATAATGCTGTTCCATCTCAAAGTTGCCGTAGTATTTCCCCAGTCGGTATTGAAAGTATCTCCCAATCCCAGAACATCTCTTCCAAAATATCCTGACAGGTAAATACGGTTGTTTTCATTGATCTGATAATTCGCTTTAAGATTCAGATCATAAAAATATAATTTGTTGTCTTTATAATCTTTATTGGTTTTAAGAAACAAATCCGCATACGTTCTTCTCCCTGAAACAATGAATGAAGACTTTTCTTTTTGAATGGGACCTTCCACACTCAATCTGCTGCTGATAAGTCCGATTCCTCCATTGATGTTATAATCTTTGTTGTTTCCGTCTTTCATTTTAACATCTAATACAGAAGAAAGGCGGCCTCCGTATTGTGCGGGGCTGTTTCCTTTAATGATGCTGGCATCTTTCAGAGCATCACTGTTGAATGTACTGAAAAATCCAAGAAGGTGAGAGGCATTATAAACCGGAGCTTCATCCAGTAAAATCAGGTTCTGGTCGGTAGCACCACCACGTACACTGAATCCACTGCTTCCTTCACCGTTGCTTTTAATGCCGGGTAAAAGCTGTATGGTTTTCATTACATCCTTTTCTCCAAACAGAACAGGAAGTTTTTCTATATTTTTAATGCTTAATGTTTCTGCTCCCATTTGAGCCGAAGTCAGGTTTTTATCCTTTTTAATGCCGGTTATCACCACCTCATCAATTGCTTTTGCTGCAGTTTCTGCAGGAAGGAGGGGAAGATCAACTTTTATATTCTGATCTACTTTGATCTGCTGTTCAAAATCCTGATATCCAGGGTAGGAAATAATCAGGGTATAATTTCCTTCAGGTAAGGAAAGTGAGTAAAATCCATACTCATTGGCTACAACATTGATGGTAGGATCTTCACTTACTTTTACAGAAACTCCGATGAGCAATTCACCGTTTTTTTTGTCTTTCACGGTTCCACTTACGGAATACGTTTGCTGGGCTATTGCCAGGGTACTGAAACAGAGCGCAGCGGTGGCTGCAGTGATTTTTAAAAAGGATGTTTGCATTAGTTTATTTTAAAGTAGTAGATCTCTTGTATAGGAATTAATGTTTAATTGATGTATGATTAGTTAGATGAATAGGGGATTTGTTACACGTAACAATTTAATTATGAAATAAATCCATTGGAAATTGGGTTTTGTAAAAATTTAATAGCAACGATAAAATAAGATGGTTACATAAATAATACTATTATGCATTGTATATTGATTTATTGTTGTTTTTCTGTTGATTTTGTTGAAAAACAAATTATTAACGCTTGTTGAACGAATTTTATTACTGTTAACGTGAAATTTTCAGTGTAGTGTTTGTTAATAACGTTCAATAGTTTCTATTTCCTTTTTAGAAAAAGTGGAAACGAGTTTCATGGTTTTTTGCTGCAGCTCTTCAAAAATAGGACCGAGTAATTTCATGCTGTTTTCTGCATTTGGTATGATTATTACTTTTCTGCGGTCTTCTTTGGTGAACTCTCTTTTAAGAAGATTCTTTTTCTCCAGACGGTCTATCAATCCGGTAACAGCTCCGGTTGTAAGACCTGTCAGCTTAGATATTTCACCTGCTGTTATGGATTCGTACTGCAGAATAAGTCCCAGATATTTATGATCAGTGCTGGAAAGCCCGGCTTTCCTCGCAATGGCTTCATGCATAAAGATTGAGGCGTCAGAGTATGCTCTGCTGGCTTCACGAAAATTTTGTATATTGTTTTTAGTCATTAATTAAATTATTTGCTAATTATCTTAGTTGCTAAGATAGTATTGTTTTTTGATTTACCAAAATAAATTTTTTACTCAAAAAACAATATTATCCGCCAGCTCCTATTTTTGCTGAGAATTTAAATTAAAAAAGTAACCGCGTAATTAATTTATAAACAAGTGTTTGACTTTTTTAATGTAAAATTTATGATAAAAAAGTTTTAAATAATTTGGATTTAAGCAGTGTTTTTCTATCTTTGCAGTCCCTTAAATAAAGGGATTTACTTAAAAAAGTAAGTGGCCGACTCGGTAGCTCAGCTGGTAGAGCAATACACTTTTAATGTATGGGTCCTGGGTTCGAATCCCAGCCGGGTCACAATCTTAAAGATGCAAAAATCAAAGCATCAGAAAAACACAAAAAAACCTGCAAAAAATAATTTGCAGGTTTTTTATTTATAGTGTTCGCTATAATGTTTTAAAATGGCCGGTTATTTAAATTAATGGACCAGTTGATTGTACTCGCACTTTGCAATCGAAGTTCAGTAATAGCTTTACTCTTCATTTTTGGGCTTAAAGTTTCTCCCGACTCCCTGACGGAGAAATGTAATTTTTCCTTGTACTTTTTTTGCTTTTTCAAGCACTTCCAATGCTTTTGTTCGTTCGTTAATTTTGCCAGCGTGTGTTATATTGTCCTGACGTTCATTTTTTTTCATACATCAATATAGTGAATTTATTTGAAAAAAACAAATTATTGATAGTAAGGTTGTTTCAAATTTTAAGAAAATAAAATTGATTTACTGATCGTCCGCGAGTAGCAAAGGGATTCACTGCAGTTTTCAATTTCATCGGAAGACTTTTGGGTGCATTTTTGAAATTTATATTAAGAACCTCCTAAGACGTGTGAAATTTTTAAGTCTGATATTGTAAAAGTTAGCGGAATCACAGGCATAAAATGTCCGGGAAGTATTGTAAATAAAGAAAAAGTTTCTATCTTTGCAGTCCCTTAAATAAAGGGATTTACTTAAAAAAGTAAGTGGCCGACTCGGTAGCTCAGCTGGTAGAGCAATACACTTTTAATGTATGGGTCCTGGGTTCGAATCCCAGCCGGGTCACTTGATAAAGCTTCAACATACGTTGAAGCTTTTTTGTTTAAGAAAATCACAGACTGTAAAAGTCTCCGTTTTAGAGTAATTTGCCTACATAACTGAGCAGTAGCTCATCGTAACTTTATTCTATCAAAATAAACAAATGTTAATTTAAGTTTATTTTTCATGCGTTTTACAAGATTTGGAATTTAAAATGTATATCTGTGTCAGAAGCATTAAAATTTTTGTCTCTGATATTGTAAAAGTTAGCGGAATCAAAGGCATAAAATGTCCGGGAAAGTATTGTAAATAAAGAAAAAGTTTCTATCTTTGCAGTCCCTTAAACATAGGGATTTGCTTGAAAAAGTAAATGGCCGACTCGGTAGCTCAGCTGGTAGAGCAATACACTTTTAATGTATGGGTCCTGGGTTCGAATCCCAGCCGGGTCACAATAAACGGACAAACTATTTTATAATGGTTTGTCCGTTTTTCTTTATACTGAGATTTTAATTTTGTGATATTAATATAAGTTAAGATGAATACATTCGGAATTACATGGTTAAATAAAATGATTTAATTTATCTACGACATGTATCCAAAGCCTGTCTTTCATATTTTTTTTGAAAAAACCAAAGTGGTCAATTTTTTTTAATCCTAATTCAGAAGGAACCAGTTTTGTGAAAGTGATATCTTCTTTACTGTCAATGTGCTGCCAATATGTTTCAGTGTTTTTCTGGCTGGATATCGTATCATCAGTGGTCCAGAATAGATGAATGGGGAATGTATAATTCTTGAAATGTCCTATAGGAACAGTAGTACCATAAAATTGAGCATCGAAAAAGTAATCTTTTTTTTCAAGCCAGTTTCGCCACTCATATACAACATTTTTGGGCAGGTTTTCCATTATTCCAAAGGTTTTGGCTTTTACATATCCTGTCATCAGAACACTTATGGGAGTAAAAATATAAAAATAAAAATAAGCCTTCATTCTGTATGAAAACGGCATATTCATATAATAACCTGCAGATACGGCAAAATTGATCATTCCCTTTACATTATCCAGATTTTTCATAAATCCGATTTGCTGGCCTCCGGCACTGTGCCCTATAATCATAAACGGAAGATCGGGAAACTTTTTATTTAAAAAAACTTTGATGGCGGGCATATCTTTTATTCCATAATCTGAAAAGGTAAATTCACAGGTTTTCAGATTTCCGGAATAAGAATCTCCGCTTCCTCTGTAATCCCAAAGACAGCACAGAAAATCATTTTCAGCAAGATAGGTGAGAAAAGACAAATAGAATTCTTTTTTTGTTCCCGTACCACAGTTAAATTGAATTACTGCTTTAGGATGATCCGGAATAAGAAGTATACCTTTAAGCTTTACACCATCATCACATATTGTTTCAAAGTTTTCCGTTTTCATGCTTTAATTTAACTTAAAAAAATAATGATACATTGTATTGCTTATAGCTGTATCCCTTTTCTTTGTTAAATTTAGTAAATACCCTAATTCCATTACAATATTTAACTATGCAGAACTTGGTTTCTGGATCAGGATTCTGATGTTATTCAATTTTTTTAGGCATATATTTCATCATGATACAATGGCTGCTATCTTGGGCAGAAGTTTTTTCTACCTCCAAAAATCCTGTCTTTCTGTATAAATTATAAGCCTTATCATTTCCAGGGGCAACTTCTAAAAGAATTTCAATTTCATTAAATTGTCTGCCTGCTTCATGAATAACAGCTTCAATCAATCCCTGACCTATATTCTTTCCTTGAAACTCCTTCTTTACATACATTTGGTAAATTGTACCAGAGTTTTTGTCACTTTTAACAAAAGTACATATGCCTATAAGCAGATCATTTGCGTAGGCACCCAAAACAAATCTTCCAAAAGTCTGTTCTTCAATATCACTTTCTATTTGGAACTTTTCAATTTTCAGGGCTTCATGATAGTTGGCTCCAAATGATTCCGGGAACTTTTCCAGACTTTCCAGACGGATTACGCGGTATGTTTTGCTTTCTTCGGGAAGAAGTTTTCGATAGCTAATAATATTCATGCTGATCAGGTTTTTATTTACATGAGTATACAAAGATGGAGATAATTTTTTAGCAACAGAGTTTTAAATAATTTATTAAAATTTTAAAACGATCTCATCTATCTGTAACAATTTTCATTTCAGATAGTCTTATTATAAACAAAACATATACTTTTTGATCAGAAAAGCATATAAATGCAGTCTGTCAATTTTAAAAAGTGCTTGTTTAAGGGGGAATATTACATTACTTTATTTGAATGTTACATTTTTGCGAAATAACTCGTTTATTTCATAAGGAACATGATAAATTATGTATATTTATAACACTAATTGGGGAATAATATTGAAATAACGGTAGGAAATTATCAACTTATTTGTAAATAAGTGAATAGGTAGATATGTAGATATATAGGGAAAAGTGGTGGTGATGAGAAAAATTGATTTAATCATTTTTAAAAATATAAAGACAAACTCAGAAGGTATAAAGAAAATAATAGCCTTTCCAATCTGCATGGGAATATTTTGGGTTATATTTTCATGTCATAGTGAACCTCAAAATAAAGTGAGAGAAAACTTTGATATATCTCTGTTGACTGAAAGTTCAGAACTTCAGTTGTCCGGTCAATATGAAGCTTTTGTCAGGCTTAATAAAGAATATCTGAGAAAAGCCGCCAAAATGAGGTACACAGGAGGAAAAGGACTCTGCTATCTGAATATGGCAGGGGTAAATGTTTCTGCAGGGAATTATGAAAAAGCCCGGTACTTTTTCAATAAAGCAGAAAAAGGCCTGTTCAATTCTGAAAATACTTACCATAAAGCAGTCTTCTATGATGATTACAGTCTGTATTATTCTCACCTTAAACTCAACGATAGGGCTATAGAATGTAATAACAAAGCATTTTATTACTTAAAACAGGCAAAAAAAACGAAACTTACCCAGAAACTTCTGCCCAGACTTTATGTAAACAAAGGAATTTACTATGCATGGAAAGGATGGTTTGGAACCTCCTTAAAATGTTTTAGAAAAGCAAATATGTTGGAAAATTCAGCCTATACCAATTGTATGGTGGCACAATATTATTTATTTACCCATAAACCTGATCCTGCGGGTATATACATTGCCAGAGCAGATGAAAAAATGATCAGCCAGAAAACAACGGATGTGGAATCTCTTTGGGTTTATTATACAATGGGATATTATTATAATGAAATTGATAATAGTGAACAAGCTGAAAAAGCCCTTAAAAAAGCCCTGGAGATCAACATTAAGACAAGACGAACCTATTCTTCCCATATCAAAGAAGTCTACAAAGCACTTGCAGAATTATATAAGAAAAAAAATGATGGCGGTAAGGCCTATTTTTATCTGAAGAAATATATGGAAGAGGAAGGAAGGTTTGATTCAGAACGATTTGTCGTTATGAATAAAGCTACCGAAGATTTTATTTCAGAAATGAAACAGGAATCAGACTGGCATAAAAATGATCTTCCGTTATTTATTGCATTGTCTATCACAGTACTTACCGTTTCAGGGGTATATGTCCGGAAAATAATTAACAGGTTACAAAAGAAGAAAAATACTTTAAAAGAGCAAACCGATACGTTGAAAAACCATGTCCAGACCAAGCAGCGACAGGAAGTGATTGAGCTTGCTAAAAGGAATGATTCTTCTTTCTTGTTGAAATTTAAAGAATTCTATCCTGAATTTATTAAGTCGCTTCTGGAGATCAATCCCGATCTTGAAAATTCAGAGCTGGCTTTCTGTGCAATGCTGAAATTACGCTTTTCATCCAAAGAGATTGCAGACTATACTTTTGTACAGCATAAATCTGTTCAACAGAAGAAATACAGGATCAGAAAAAGACTGAATATTCCCGGAGAAACAGATATTTATGACTTTTTTGAAAACTTAGCAGAATAAAGAAATATATCACAATAAAAGCCGCAGGATTCTGTTTTATGAAAAGATTTTATTATTGATCTTATCAGAAATAACCATTGAGAATTTTAAAATTAAACAGGATTGTTATTCTAAAAAGATCATTATTTATACAGGAATTTTAGCTTAATTAGAGAAACCTATGATGCGTATTTTTCTTTCTGTCTTACTGTTTGTTTTAGTTTCGTGCCATTCTCATTCAAAGAAAGAGGCTGAAAAGAAATTTGACGTTGCCTTGCTGAAACAGAATGAAAAGTTCAGAATTGCCGGAGCATATGATTCATTGATTAATCTTAATAAAAGATATTACAAAAAGGCCGATGAAATGAATTATGCAGATGGGAAGGCGCTCTGCTATATCAATCTTGCAGAACTCAATATTTCCCTGGAAAATTTTCAGAAATCACAAATTCTCTTTGATAATGCCAAAGAGATTCTGGATGATTCTGAGGATAACTTACACAAAGCCAGGTTTTATAATGTTTATGGCCGTTTCAATGTAGAGCTTCGAAGGCTTGATAAAGCTTTTCAATATAATAATGAAGCAATGAGTTTTATAAAGAAAAGTGAGAATTATGAACTTAAAAATGATATTCTTTTCAGTATTTATTTGAGGCAGGCTATTTATCTCATGCAAAAAAAAGAATACGAAAAAGCACTGGAATACTTCCATAAAGCAAAAAAAATAGATGATACCGGCCTTGCAGATTGTGCGATAAGTGATTATGTGTATATGCATAAAGACAAAGATTCTGCATATAAATATATAACGATGGCTTACAACAAAGCTAATATCAATGGTAAAGAAGACGGAATAGCCCTCTATGCCAATACCATTATGGGAGAGTATTTTCTTAATTATAAACAGTATGATAAAGCTGAAATAGCTCTTAATAAAGCTTTGAAAATCAATGAAAAAACGAAACGTATTTATGCTTATTATGCTAAGTATATTTATAATGATCTCAGAGTTTTATATGAACGTACCGGAGATAAAGAAAAGGCTTATCTTTATTTGAAAGCTTATACAGATGCTTTTTACAGAACAAATACATCTTTACTGGCTACTATCAATCAGGATATGGAATCTTTTATTGCAGTAACTCAGCAGGATGCTAATCATCATAAAAGTAAAATCTATTGGATTGTGTCACTGTCGTTTATTGGTCTTTGTCTGCTGGGATTATATGCCTGGAGAATTATTATTGCGTTGAGGAAACGGAAAAAAGTTCTTGCCATAGAAGCTGAGAATCTGAAAATAAGAATGAGTGACAATAAACAGGAAAAAGTTATAGAACTGGGTAAAAAAAATGACCCTGAATTTCTGGATCGTTTTAAAGAAAGTTACCCCGAATTTATAGTTCAGCTTTTAACAATTAACCCCAATCTTGAAAATTCTGAATTGATTTTTTGTGCAATGCTTAAACTTCATTTTACTTCTAAAGAAATAGCAAACTATACCATGGTTCAGCACAGGAGTATTCAGCAGAAAAAATACAGGATCAGAAAAAAATTAAATATTCCGGGAGAAACAGATATTTATCATTTCTTCGATACCTTAAAATAAACCCAAAAAAAACTGTCTGATTTATCAGGTCAGACAGTACTCGAAATATTCTCTTTTCACCACCCGGTTTTTTAAGTGGTCTCAACGGTCAAATATGAAAATTTTTAATGGAAACAAGAAAAAAGACTATACTACATGGGTACTACATGGTGTATTCGATTGTTTAAATTGCTGGTATTTAAATGATTGTGATTTGTAGTCGATTTGCTAACTTATTTTTAAAAAAGAGCCGGTGTTCTTCGAATGTGTTCCTTTTTTGCACCGTGTATTTTGATTATTCTTGTTTTAATTCATCTTTTTTTCATCTGATTTTCAGTATTGTTTTTTCATCCGTCCTTAGATGGAAATTTTTAATAATATCTACGTATAAAAACACAACTATTTAAGACAAAATTAGGTGTTAAATCTAAGTGGTTGATAATTAAACATTTGTAATTGCTGTTGTATATGTGTAGTATCATTTATTTTTGTTTTTTATTTGGAATATGCAAGTTTTGTGGAGTGATTTGTTGTGAATTTTGCATCATGGATTTTATTTTGTTGAACTTATGATAATACTTAAGTGGACTGATCAGAATCCAAAATGATCTTTTGATAAAAATGAGCTACCTATAATCATACAACCAAAGTAATTTTAAATAAATCTATGAAAAAAAGAATTTTATTCGTTTGTGCATTAGCATCTTGTTTTACGGTTTTCAATGCTCAGAGATGGGAATCTGTCTCTCAGAAAACTTCACAGATAAGAGAAGGAGTAGAAGTACAACATTCTTATAGAGTGGATCTGAAATCTCTTCGCGAAATGCTAAGAAATGCTGAAGAAACCGGGAAGGGTGCAACGCCGGTTATTATTTCTCTACCAACTGTGGACGGAAAGATTGAAAAGTTTGCTGTCTATAGCAATCCTGTACTTGATAAATCCCTGGCCGATAAATATCAACTGGGATCTTATACGGGAGTAGGTGTGGATGATCCATCTAAGTATTTAAGATTCAGTACATCTCCTAATGATATGCAGTCTATGATCATTAAAAATGGTATATTCCAGTTTATAGAGCCAATAAGTGCTGATAAACAGACGTATGGAGTATTCTATAAAACAAAGAATGAAGGAGAGCATGGCTTTAAATGTGATACCGGAGAACGTGATTTTAAGGATATTAATAAGCTGGTAGAGAATGGTAAAAAAATGCTTTCCGGAGTTGGAATCGCCAGCAGACCTACCAATACAAAATACCGAGATTTTAGAATGGCATTGTCCGTTACAGGAGAATACAGCCAATATCAATTAACTGCAGCAGGAACTCCGGCCAATGCAACCGACGACGTAAAGAAAGGAGTAGTGCTGGCTGCCATGAATAATACGATGACCCGCATAAATGGAGTTTTTGAACGAGATTTCGGAGCTCATCTGACCGTTCAGAATCTTCCGGATATCATCTATCTTGATCCGGCTACAGATCCTTATTCTAATAATTTAAATTTACAGTTGCAACAGACCCTTACTTCTGTAGTAGGAAATGCCAACTATGATATCGGGCATGTTCTTAATCAAAATGCAGAAAGAAGCGGAAATGCAGGGGGAATCGGAATTGTCTGTGTAGATCCGGCCACTAATACTGAAATAAAAAAAGGTTCAGCTTATACCCAGGGACCTGTTCCTGTAGGTGAAGTTTTTGACTTTACTGCAGCTCATGAAATGGGACATCAATTGGGAGCTAATCACACATTTTCAAATACTTCTGTCACAGATGCCAATCAGGGAGCCAATGTAGAGCCTGGAGGAGGTACTACTATTATGGGCTATGCCGGAATTACCTATGATAATGTGCAGGCTAACGCTGATGGATACTTCCATTATAAATCCATCGATCAGGTATTAACTAATTTAGAAAATAAACTTAATTGTGGAGCCTCTCAAAATATAAACAATAATACAGCGCCAGCTATTAATCCTTTGGTGGCTTATAGTATTCCTAAAGGAACCGCTTATTATCTTGAAGCTTTAGCCATTGATGCAGAAAATGATCCTGTAAACTATACCTGGGAACAGAATGACAGTACAGATGAATTTTCTACAATTTCAGGGGATAGCGGATGGGGATACAATCCAAAAGGAGCTTTATCAAGATCAGTTCCTGGTACGGCAAACGGAAGAAGATATTTTCCAAAGTTGGCGAGCGTTATGAATGGAATTCTAACAGACAAGCAAGCATGGGAAACGGTATCTTATATCCCCCGAACATTGAATTATGCTGTAACAGTAAGAGATCAAAACGCTCAGCGTCCTATGGTTTCAAGTTCAACAACTACAGTGACTGTAGGGAATGACGGACCGTTCAAATTCAATGGGCTTACTGCATCTTCAGTATTGTATAATGATGCAGTAAATACAATCTATTGGGATGTTGCCAATACAAATGCTGCACCTTATAATACAGCGAGTGTAAAAATTGATTACACTACAGATAATGGAACAACCTGGACAAATCTGGTTGCTGCAACACCAAACACCGGGAGTTATAGCGCACAAATGCCAGGAAATATAAATGGAGCTATAAAACTAAGAGTTTCAGCTGTAGGAAATATCTTTTATGCCGTGTCTCCTGCTATTACTGTGGGGGCTGCACCTACATCTTCTACGTCCGCACCTACAGGTATTTCCACTATAGATACGGAGATCTTTAAAACAACGGCAAGGGTATCCTGGAATAGCGTTCCGGGAGCTACTTACTCTGTTAATTACAGAAAAGCAGGAACGGCAAACTGGTCTAATGCTGTAAGCCAGGCAAATTCTGTAGTTCTGAATAATTTAGAAGATGAAACCAATTATGAAGTACAGGTAGCGGCTGTAGTTAATTCTGTTTCCGGAACTTTCTCTAATAATTATACATTCAAAACAAAAGGATTAAAGAGCGGAGTTGATTACTGCCTTTTAAATTCAGGTTCACCTTATGTAGGATCCATCTTAAAAGTTACTGTTGCAAATCTTGATTATAGTGATCTTACAGCAAGATCTTATAAAGATTTAAGCGAAGATCTTACTAAGGTAGTTAATTTGACACAAGGTAGTACCTATACGCTTACGCCTAGAATAGGGAATCTGTTGCAAAACGGAATACCGGTAAATCTATCTGCCTGGATTGATTACAACAGAAACGGAGTATTTGAAGCTACAGAAAGGGTAGGACAGACTTCAGCAACAACAAATGCAGGTAATATAGGGCTGCCAAGTTTTAACTTCACGGTTCCTGCTACCTCTTATTCTGGAGATAAGGTGTTAAGAATGAGAGTGGTTGGTAAATTTTCAACGAGTGCTTTGAATAGCGTATGTGGTGAGCTGGCAAGCCAGGCGGGAGGTATTATGGATCTTCCTGTGAAAATTACTGCGAGTACCCTTGCTGTGAGAGAAACGGTAGATACAAAATCATCAGAGGTATCTATTTATCCTAATCCTGCAGATACATTTGTAGAAGTGAAAAATCTTAAAGGTAAAGGTGACTACAAAATTTACAGTGCGGATGGAAGACTTGTTCAGGAAGGTAAGATTGATGGAAAAATCAATGTAGCTTCTCTTGTAAAAGGAATGTATGTGATCACCATAAAAGATGAGAAAAACACTTACAATAACAAATTAATCAAAAAATAAACAACACGAATGAATCTCCGTATCAGGATCTAAAGGCGGAGAGAAAAAGAATTATTTCAAGAGGGAAAAAAGGCTGTCTTCAACTGAAGGCAGCCTTTTGATGATCATTAATCCAAATGGCTATTAAAAAAATCAAGCATAGTGGCTAATGAGGTTTCAGAGTGCATTCGTTCTCCATTTTCAAGGGATTCCTGCGTAGCTGTAGCAGCTCTCTTACGCATATGATGTTCGTAGACGGAAATGGCTTCCTGTAAGGTTTTACAATTCTCATCTGTTAAATATTCACTCAGTTCAAGGGCGTCCAGCATAGCCATATTAGCACCTTCTCCAGCAAATGGAGGCATTACGTGGGCTGCATCCCCAATCAGTGTGAGGTTGGGAAGAGTTTCCCACGTTTGATCTAAAGGCATAGAGTAGATCAAACGTGGAATAAAAGGAGTTTTTGCATTTTCAAAAAGTTCCTCCCAGATTGGGCTCCATTCCGGGTATTCTGTTTTGAACCATTTTAGCATCTGTGCAGTATCAGAAAAATCAAGACCGCAAGTGGCAGGCCAATGCTCATCTGCTTTAAAGCTTGCATAAAATCCGAGATCTCCATTGCCTTTTTGACCCATTAAGATATTTTGAGAATTTCCAAATGCCATAATTTTTCCCCCTTTGATCAAAGCATTAATCTGAGGAGCATTTTCTTTTGAAACATTTCCTTCCAGCATAATGATTCCGGAATAAATAGGTTTACTATCAGTGAGATAAGGGCGGATTTTAGAATTGGCACCATCTGAAGCAACGACAAGATCAGCATACACAGAATTTCCATTTTTAAAATGCAGCAGCCAGCCTTCACCCTTACGCTCCATAGAGAGAAAATGACTGTCCCAGCCAACGGTTTCAGGATCTAGAGATTCCAGCAGCATATTTCTTAATGGACCGCGATCTATTTCAGGGCGAAAATTTTCATGGCCGAAATCTTCTTCAGGCTTTGTTTCATGATCGTTAAAAAATATTTCGGCCTTTTCATTCATGATCAGAGTTCTGTCTGCACCCGGACGGAAAGCCTTTTTAAACTCTTCCAGAAGTTCTGCTTTGCGTATGGCAGCCAGCCCAGAATCTTCATGCATATCAAGAGGAGAACCCTGTACACGGGCATTTTTATTAAAATCTCTTTCGTATACTTTTACATTTGCACCTTTCAGTTGTAAAAGTCTTGCCAGTGTAAGTCCTGCAGGACCGCCACCAACGATTGTTATTGATTTATTGTCTATAAGCATTGTTGATTTAAATTTTACAATGCAAATTTATTTTCCTTTCAATACCGATAATAGTACAAATCGGTCGTTTTTATTTTTGGATAATTCTTTAGGAACAACTCCTGAAAATTTCTTCACTTCTTTGATGAAATGATTCTGATCGGTATAATTGAGTTCCGGGAAAAGTCTTCCCTGGGCAATATGTTCCAATGATGTTCTGAAACGTAAAATAGTAGTGTAGGCTTTTAATGACAAGCCAAGCTGTTTGGTAAAATAACGATTGATCTGTCTGCTGCTCCAGCCTGTTTTTTCGGAAAGTTCCTGTACGCTCATTTCCCCTTTTGAAGTATACACCAATTCAAAAAGTCGGCGTTTTCTCTCATCTATTTTCTGAGGAAGAAGTTCTTTTATTTTTTGAGTGGCTTTTGTACAGCAATGATTAAAATCCTTTATATCGTCAGCTTTAAAATTCCAGAAATCAGGAGAGAGTTCCTTTCCTAGGTTTAATAAATCGGCAATAGAGGTATGTAAAATATATTCAACTGCTATAGGTTTAAAGCTGATAACAAAAGCAAGGGTATGAGGAGCGATATATCTTTGCTCAGGATAAGTTTCCAGCCCGAGAAGGGTAATATGAAAAGGCTCTGAAACGGACTCTGAAAAAAATAAATCAATTCTTCCATCAGGAATGATCACCACCTCTTTTGCTTCATCCGAAAGGTTCTGAAAAGTACCCAGATTTTCAACGAAATCTGCAATCTCCTTATCAGGTTCGATAAAGTTATAAGTGAAATCAATATCCATAATGTTGGTCCGTTTAATACTTATTTTTAATGAAGAAAATTACAAAATTTGCTATAGATCACCAAGTCATGTGAAATTCATCGTGATAATTATTAATGAATCTTTCTGATTAAAAGTCCTAGGGAATCAAATTCGAACATTTAAAATATAAAACCCTTTAAATTATGGTTTTCCGTAAGTTGTAGCCATTCTTTTTATTTAATATTGCCGGAAAAAAGATGTCGACCATGGAAATTTTATTGATCATTATTTTATTTGTACTGATAATATATGCCTTCAGTACTTCAGGAAAATTAAAAAAAGAACTCCTTCAAAAAAATACTCAAATTACAAATCTGAACCAAGAAAATAGTCTATTGAAAGTAGAAATTTCTAAACTTCACCTTGATAAGGTTACTCTGAGCAAAAAGATAGCAGAATTATTACAACATAATGATGCATTACGAAAATATCAAGATATTATTGATGTAAAGGTTGAATGTGATTATCTTCTTAAAAAAGCTGAAAGAGATAGTCTTAGATTGAAAGAAAAAGCTGGGCAGGAGTTTTCAGAAGCACAGAGCCAGGCACGGGAAATTCGTAGAAATGTAAAGGAAATCACTGAAAAGAAAACCAGAGAAATAGAATTACTGTATGAAAATGCTGTGAATGAAGCTAAGCGTATTGTGGAAAATGCAGAATTAAAGGCAGAATCAATAGGTGGAGATGCCTATCGAAGTTTAAAAGAAGCAGATCAGATTGCTGATAGAATAAAAGCAATGAAAAATGTGATTCAAGGTTATGGTAATGAATATCTGATACCAACATATACTTTATTGGATGAATTGGCAGAAGATTTTGGCCACAAAGAAGCGGGTGATAATCTTAAAAAACTCAGACAAAATAATAAACTTATGATTATAAGCAGACAAGCTGGTATCTGTGATTATATGGATGAATCAAGAAGAAATACAGCTATTGATTTTGTTATTGATGCCTATAACGGCAAAGTAGATTCTATTTTGGCGTCTGTAAAGAAAGATAATTTTGGTATTCTGAAACAAAAGATGGATGATGCATTCCAATTAGTTAATTTTAATGGACAGGCTTTTAGAAATGCGAGAATATCCGAAATATACCATAGTGCGAGAGTTGAAGAATTACGTTGGGCTGTAGTTGCCCAGGAGTTAAAATGGCAGGAACAGGAAGAGCAAAGACAAATTCGTGAGCAGATTCGAGAAGAAGAAAGAGCACGTAAAGATTATGAAAAAGCAATCAAAGAGGCAGAAAAAGAAGAACAGACTTTAAAAAGGCTGATTGAGAAAGCTGAATCTCAGGTAGCTAGAGCTAATGAGGAGCAAAAAATACTTTTTCAGCAGCAGCTTGAAGAATTACAGCAAAAGCTTACCCAGGCTGAAGAGAAAAATCAAAGAGCAATCTCAATGGCACAGCAGACCAGAACCGGAAATGTATATATTATTTCAAATATCGGTTCATTTGGAGAAGATGTTTATAAAATTGGTATGACAAGACGTTTGGATCCTTTAGACCGTGTTCGTGAGCTTGGGGATGCAAGTGTCCCTTTTGAGTTCGATGTTCATGCCATGATATATGCTGAAGATGCTCCCGCATTGGAAAAACAGCTTCACAAGAAATTTTTGAAAAGTCAGCTTAATAAAATTAATCCTAGAAAAGAGTTTTTTAAGTTGAATATTCATGATGTTAGAAACTATATTGATTCTATTGGAATTGCTTGCAAATGGACACTTGCAGCAGAAGCAAAACAGTACCGTGAAACTTTGAAGCTTGAAGAAGATATGAAAACGAATAAACAGCTTGAAGCAGAATGGGAACAATATCAGGAAGTTACAGATCCTGTTACTTATGATGAAGTTCTCTCAGAAGAATAACTTTTCTACAAAAATAAAAACCCTTTAAGCCCAATGTTTAAAGGGTTTTGTATTTTATAGATATCATTTCTTATGATGTGAAAAATTCCCCTTCTCCGGAGGGGAGGCGAAAATTCAGAGAATTTTTGACGAGTGGTTTTACAATTTCTGATTAACCAAACTTCCACAAATTATTGCTATTTTTAGACCTTAAAATAGATTTAGGACAATACCTAATGGACAAATCATCACTTAATACCTACTTTCATTCCTTATTCAGTATCCAAGCTGAGGTGGTGGAAAAAATTACAGAAAAATTCAACCATTTTAATTTAAAAGCGAATACTGTTTTACTGGATAAAAATGCAATCAGTACCAAAACCTATTTTCTGGAAAAAGGATATGTCCGTTCATTTATATTGAATGAAGATAATGAGGAAATCACAACAAATATTTATACGGCTCCCTGTTTTGTAAATGATTTTCTGTCCTTTTTCAGACAGCAGCCTGCCAAAGAAATATACCAGACCGTAACCGATTGCGTTTTCTGGGAAACAGGATTGGAAAATGTACAGCATAATTTCCATAATATTCCCGAGTTCAGAGAGTTCAGCAGGCTTCTTTTTGTTCTTAATTATTATAATATTCATGACAGGCTGATCGAAATGGCGAGTCAGAAGGCTTCCACAAGATATTTTAACCTGATGAAGAAAGATCCTGATATTTTTCAACATGTTCCTTTGAAAGTGATTGCTTCTTACCTTGGAATTAAAGACAGCTCACTGAGCAGGATCAGAAGAGATATTCATAAACTGTAATTTCTTTTCATTTGTCAAGTGATATTTTAAATGTCATCGCTGATCTTTGCTTAAAAATAATTTCATGAACAAAAAACATGTTGTAGTAGTAGGATTGGGTGGTGTAGGCGGTTATTTTGGTTTTAAAATCAATCAGATTAATGAAACTACAGGAAAATATACCGTTTCGTTTGTTGCCCGCGGAGAAACTTATGATAAAGTAAAAGAAAACGGATTGACATTGCTGTCTCCGGAGCATTCCAATTCACAGACTTATCCTAATGATATCGTGCAGAACATCAGTGAGATCAAAAATCCTGATCTGGTACTGATTTGTGTAAAAGAGTATGATCTTGAAAATGTCTGTAAACAATTACTGCCAGTCATTCATAAAGATACTGTCCTTCTTCCGATGATGAACGGAGCAGATATCTATGACAGAATACGCACCATTATTCCTGATCATACTGTTCTACCAACTTGTGTATATGTAGCTTCTCATATTAAGGAAAGAGGAACTGTAGAACATAAAGGTAATGCAGGTAAAATCATTGTGGGAAGAGATCCTGAGCATTTTTCTGCACCTATAGAATGGATTACAGAGCTATTGAGTGAAAGTAAAATTGACTTTGATTTTAAAGATAATTCATTAAAAGATATCTGGACAAAATTCATATTTATAGCAAGCTTTGGATTGGTAACAGCTAAACATAACTCGTCCATGGGAGCGGTATGTACCGATGAGCAGCAAAAGAATGAAGCCACCGGAATTATGAAAGAAATACAACAGATTGCTGCTAAGAAAGGAATAAATCTTCAGGAAGATATTGTTGAAGCTACTTTTAAGAAAGCTTCTACATTTCCTTTTGAAACTCCAACTTCCTTACAGCTTGATATCAATTCAGGAAAGAAGGATAACGAACTGGAATTGTTTGCAGGTGCTGTATTGAAATATGGTACTGAAACAGAGGTAGAAACTCCTTTTACTCAAAAAATTTATACCGAGATTAAAGCAAAATAACTTTGTGCTAATACCAGATAAAAAAATGATAAAGAAGGCGGGTTAAAAACCCGCCTTTATTGAAATTAAATATAAAAGATAGAAGCTGATTAAGCACTGTGCATGAATTTTTGTCTGTCCAATAGTACTTCTTCCGTTTCCCTGTGATCAGGATCATCCACACAGCAGTCTACAGGGCATACAGCCTTACATTGAGGCTCTTCATGAAAGCCTTTACATTCCGTACATTTTCCGGATACGATATAGTACACTTCATCTGAGACAGCAGGATGGTAAGCGTCAGCATCATCTTTTGTGCCGTCGGGGAATGTAATATGTCCTGAAAGCTTGGTTTTGTCTTTCCAGCGCCAGTCGATAGCACCTTCGTAAATGGCTGAGTTGGGGCATTCAGGTTCACAGGCTCCACAGTTGATACAGGCATCTGTTATTTTTATAGCCATATTGTTTGAATTTAAAGGGTTTAAAAAAGGGATTCCGTCAACGTTGAACGATTCTGAAATCCCTGCTTAACTTAAATGACAGCAGTTTAACACTGTTCTTTGAAAATAAGCAGCATAAAGTGTGCTATTTTTTATTTAAATCATTAATATGCAGCAATTTCTGCCGGTACTTAGTCAATAATGGCAATTTTTTTAGAAGCTGCAATGCTGATAAGTTTGTCAAACTTATCGGAATACAGATCCGAAATTTGAGTGGATTGCTCATCCGTAAATAATGATGACCTGACAATGGGAACGCTAAATGGCAATGGCCACGCACGCAATGATTTGGCAATAGAATCCATGGCATTGATTCCCTGCATGGCCTGCAGACCATCTGCCCAGCATACCAGCCCCACAGTTTTATCCGTAAGATAAGGTTCGTTTCTGTTGGCAGTTACTTCAAGCCAGTCCAGACAGTTTTTCATCACTCCAGGAATACTTCCGTGGTAAAGAGGAGCCAGCCAGATATGCAAATCAGCATCAGTGAACATCTGAGTCATACGTTCTACAGCCAAAGGAGTTTTGTTGAGAGTAACATCGAATAAAGGGATTCCAGAATCAGCAAGGGTAAAAATATTCGTGTGAATTCCCAGCGTTTTCAGACGTTCTGAAAAATAATCTGAAATCAGTCCGGAAGTAGATAAAGTTCTTCTTTCCAGTGATCCGTTGAATATGATAGCTTTCATTTTTTTATTGTTTAAAAATTACTTTAGGTAACCCTATCTCGCCGTACATCAATGTTTTTACCAGAGGTTTTAATAATCCTGCTGCTAATAAATACAAAGCAGGATCATGACTGGTACTTGCCCGGACCACCACTTTCTGATTTTTATACCGTTTAAGATCAGCATAAATGAGACGTCGTTTCCAGAGATCGAGCAGTATTGTTTCTGCGTTATTTAAATCTACATAAGAAGCATAAGGAAATAATTTTTCCATAATCAGCATATAAGCCCAGGGAGGAATAATGGCATCCGTAGAACAGATAATTCCTACTGCTTTTTCGTTGTATATAGAAAAATCCACCACAGCAATTGATTCCTTAAATTCTTTCTCCTTGACAATCATTCCCATGAAAAGATGATCTTTGATATCCAGTTCTACAATTTCCGTAGTGGGTTTGTATTCTGAAAGGTCAAGGGCAATAATGCCTGAAGCCTTTGCTTTATTGATAAAATTTTCCTCAGTCATAGTTAGTTTACTTTTAGTGTTACTTATCTCACTTTTGATAAAGCTTCTTCATATTTTCTTTCTACAGCAGACCAATCTAGTACAGACCAGAAAGCATCAAGGTAATCTGCACGTTTATTCTGATAATTCAAGTAATAGGCATGCTCCCAGACATCTATTCCCAGAATCGGAAACCCTCTGTTGGTGGAAAGAATATCCATCATCGGATTATCCTGATTAGGAGTAGAGCTGATGGCCAGTGATCCGTTGAATTTTACAAATAACCATACCCATCCGGAACCAAACTGCGACAAACCTGTTTTTTTCATTTCTGCTTTTAGATTGTCAAGACTTCCGAAAGTGGCTGTAATATCATCATGAAGCATCCCTTGAGGAATAAGCTTAGGTTGAGGGGAAAGAATTTCCCAGAATAAAGAATGGTTATAGTGGCCGCCACCATTATTTCTTACAGCAGGACTGTATTCGCTGATTCTTTGCAATAAGGAATCCAGATCAGGATTCGTTTCGTTGGTTTGTGCCAGTGCTGCATTCAGATTATCTACATAAGCCTGATGATGTTTCTGATGGTGAATTGTCATTGTCTCTTTATCTATAAAAGGAGCCAGAACATCATAAGCATAAGGCAATTGTGGTAATGTAAATGGGTTCATCGTATTTATTTTTTTGATTATTGTGCCACAAAGGTAGAAATATATTTTAATAAAACAACTTTTAGGTTGTTTTATTGCTTTTGTGATTTGAATCAATAAGATATTGTAAATCTTTATTTTAGCTTTGTTTTTTTGAAATTATAGAAAATGACTATATTTGTTGTTGAAAAATAAAACAACCTAAATATTGTCAAATGAAGAAGCCGGCAGCAGATCGTATTCTGATGTTTTTAAAGATGAGGGGTGAAGCTACCTCCCTTCTTATTGCTGAAGAATTGTCAATCACTAAAGAAGGCGCAAGAAAACACTTGCTCAACCTTGCTCAGGAAGGATTGATCCGGTCTTCGGTGAAGAGTGAAGGAGTTGGCCGTCCTTCTACTTATTATACGCTTACAGAGAAAGGACTGTCTCAATTCCCGGATACGCACGCAGATGTGACCGTTCAGATTTTGAAATCAGTGAAAAATCTTTTAGGGGAAAATGCTTTGGAATTATTGATCAGTGACCGGGAAAAAAACACCCATAAACGGTATGAAAAAGTACTTTCCAAGACAAAATCTCTGGAGCAGCGTCTTGAATCTCTTGCAAAAGTCCGTAGTGATGAAGGCTATATGGCAGAATGGAAAAAAGAAGGCACAGACTATTTTCTGATTGAAAACCATTGTCCGATATGTGCGGCTGCAACCGAATGTCAGGGCTTCTGTCGGGCAGAATTATCCAATTTCCAATCTTTGATAGGGAAGGAGTATACAGTGGAAAGAGTAGATCACATTATTTCCGGTGGACAGCGCTGCGTGTATAAAATCAGCCAATAACTTATCATTTATCATTAAAAAAATGGTTGTAAAAGCAGTAATATTTGACATGGATGGTGTTCTGGTAGACTCAGAAAAATTCTGGACCCAGGCAGAACTGGATGTATTTTCATCTTATGGAGTGCAGGTTACGGATGATCTTGCGGCACAAACAAAGTATATGACCACTCAGGAAGTTACCGAATTCTGGTATAAAAGATTTCCCTGGGAAAATTTTGATGCCTCTGATCTGGAAAATAAAGTGGTTACAAGAGTAATCGAAATGATACAGACCGAAAACTGTACCATGTCTGGTGTAGAGAAGTTTATTAAAAATCTTAAGAACAAGGACTACAAAATAGGGCTGGCTACCAATGCTCCTTTACGTGTAGCACATGCGGTGCTTGAAAAGCTTCAGATTCATGACCTGTTTGATACCATTCACTCATCAGAGTTTGAAAATCAGGGAAAACCTCATCCTGCCGTATATCTTACTTCTGCAAAAAATTTGGGAGTTTCTCCGGAACACTGTATTGCTATTGAAGACAGTCAGTCAGGGCTTAAGGCAGCAAAAGAAGCAGGAATGCAGACTATCATTTTCACCAATAATGACGAAAATTTAGATTCAAATCTTGCCGATTTTAAAATCATGGATTTTAATACCATTTTTCTGCCGGTATTTGGTGAATAGTGAATAGTGAATAGTGAATCCGCTCCGCTGTGAATTTAACAGGTGTTATAAAAATTGACTATTGACTGCTTAGCAAATTGACTATTGACATTAAAGTGAAAGGTGAAAGGTGAATCCGCTTCGCTGTGAATTTTAACAGGTGTTATAAAAATCGACTATTGACTGCGAAGCAAATTGACTATTGACTTTAAAAGTGAAAGGTGAAAGGTGAATCCGCTTCGCTGTGAATTTTAACAGGTGTTATAAAAATTGACTATTGACTGCGTAGCAAATTGACTATTGAAATTAAAGTGAAAGGTTAAGGGTGAATCCGCTCCGCTGTGAATTTTAACAGGTGTTATAAAAATCGACTATTGACTGCGTAGCAAATTGACTATTGACATTAAAGTGAAAGGTGAAAGGTGAATCCGCTTCGCTGTGAATGTTAAATGATGTTGTAAAAATTGACTATTGACTGCGCAGCAAATTGACCATTGACATATCCTCGCATCTCGCATCCCGAACCCCAAAATCAATACTTCGTCAACACCTCCATCAACAACAAAATAGAAACCAGCTTTTTAGAAGACTTATACTCCGGATTCAGTTGTTCACGGATTTCTCCCAAAGCTTTGCTTAGCTTATTGCTCACGGTCTTGTTGCTGATTCCCAGTGCTTCTGATGTTTCATTGACCGACATATTTTTCCTGATTCTCATATCGTACACCTGTTGCTCTGTTGAGGGAAGCTGAGAAACCACCTCATCAATCATGGATAACAAAGCAGAAATTTCATTTTCCTCAAGAATTTCAAAATAATCTGAATCTGCCATTTCAATTTCATTCGGAATATCAAACTCGTCAATACTCAGAGTAGGAGGAGCTTTTTTGTAGCTGTTATAAAAATCAATAATCCGGTAATGAAGATGACGGAGAAGGTAGCCTTTGGCACTTTCTGTTTCATCGGTTTGTATCACATCTGTATTTTCAAGAATCTTCATCCATAGATTCTGAAGAATTTCTTCAGAGACTTCTTTATCCCGTGTCCGTACAAAAACAAAGCGATATAGACTATCCCAGTATCGGTCATACAGCAGCATAAATGCAGGACGGTCGCCTGATTTTATTTTCTTTAATAATATATAGTCTGTTGGGCTCATATTGTGATACAAAATTACCTAAAGGAAAATTAACTTTTTGTGAACTTTGGGTGTGATAAGATTAAATATTTCTGAAAAACAGGACTCAAATATGACGTTAATGTTGAGTAAATGTGAAAAAGGATGAAAATTATTAACAATTTGGTTGTAATGTGAATATAACGTTAAGAATACCCTGGGGAAGTTTTTCATTTTCTCTGTCTTATAGATAGAAGTATCTGTGAATACATGAAAGACCTTATGAAAAAACTTTTACCATATAAAAATATTGAAGCCTTTGTTTTCAAACTTTGGGAACGGGAAGTTTCGGAAGACTCAATCTCTGAAAAAGAAAATAAACTTTTAAGACTATGGAGAACTCAGACAGAAAAAAATCTGGATGCTATTCATATGAAAGAATCCAAAGAAAGAGTATTATCCGGATTGGAGTATTATTTTCCTCAAACAGATAGTATTTCTATTTCATCTGTAAAAAGCTTTACAACACATCTCTATAAAATGGCTGCAGTTATTATTCTGCTTTTATCATTGGGCGGAATATTTACCTACACCATGTTCATTAAGCCTGACGTATATATTGCAAAATCCGGAAATCGTATTGTTCGTCTTGAAGACGGATCTGTGGTTACTCTTTTACAAGGCGCTGTACTGACTGTAGAGAAATCTTTTCCTGCGTCCACCAGAGTCGTGGATTTAAAAGGAGATGCAATCTTCTCTGTGGCAAAATCTAAAACACATCCATTCATCGTTCGTGCTGATGGTTTCAGTACCAAAGTATTAGGAACGGTATTTAAAATCTCACAGTCCGGGAAGAGAAAAGCGGTTGATCTTTATGAAGGAAAGGTGGCTGTATCCACTCCCGGGGTTCCTGTTTCTTTCCTTAAGCCTAATCAGAAGTGGACCAACTTCGGAATTGCTCATACTACGGCAGTTATTTCACTGAAACCTGTAAAAAATTCAGCAGACAGAATTGCTGCAATATTGTCTCTGAGTTTTAACGATGTTCCTTTAAAAGAAGTAGTAGTAGTCCTGGAAAGCAATTATCATACAAAGGTTCAATATCCTAAGGAAGCTGAAGATAAAAAAATTACTGCGGATTTTACGGGAGGAACGGTCGGAGAAAATATTGAATCACTGGCTTTCATCCTGGGACTGGAAGTACAGAAAAAAGAAAATACCTATATCCTTAAGAAATAAATCATTATAAAAAATAAATAATCATAATCAAGAGAACACTATTAAGTATGAAAAGTTTGAAATGTGGGATTACCATAGCAGCCTTATTTTTAACTGTAGCCGCAGAAGCTCAGGAGCTGGTGCAGAAAGTAACATTTTCTGTACCTGCCAACAGACCGTTGATTGAAGTTTTGGAAGAATTTGCCGGAAAAACGGGAATGAGACTGGCATATTCCAAGGTAGACATTAAAGAGCTGAAGGTAAAAGGAGTGAAATGTGAAAATACTTCTGTCAACAACTGTCTGAAGGATATTACCAACGGACTTCCTATTATTTACCGACTGCATGGTGATCTTATTTCGATAAAATATGAAAGTTCAAATATTTCCGCATTGGGAAACGGACGAATTTCCGGTAAAATAATGGATGAAGTAGGAAATCCCATTACCGGAGCAGAAGTCACTGTAGCTCAGAAAACAGTGGTCACTGATAATAACGGTGACTTTACCATAGATCTTCCCTCGGGAACTTATAATCTGACGATAAAAGCACCTAAATATAATACGCTGAGAGTTGAAAAACTGTCTGTTACGAACAAAGAAACGAATGCTGTTTCATTTGCTTTAAACAAGGCCTCAGATAAAATTACAGACATCAAAGAAGTTGTGATTACGGCAGCCCGTAAAGCAGATACTCAGGCGGGACTTCTTGCCCAGCAGAAGAAAGCAGCCCAGATGAGTGATGGTATTTCAGCGGAACAAATTTCCAAGACACCGGACAGCGATGTGGGAGGAACTTTGAAAAGGGTAACAGGAATTACCACCATTGATAATAAATATGTAGTGGTAAGATCCATGGGAGAACGTTGGAACACCGCGGCCATGGACGGAATCAACCTGCCAAGCACGGAAGCGTATAACCAGAACTTCTCATTTGATATAATTCCTACAGCAATGGTAGAAAGTGTGGTGGTAAGCAAATCAGCCACTCCTGATATGAATGCCAGCTTTGCAGCAGGTTACGTAGAAGTGAGAACGAAAGATATTCCCAATGAAAACTTTACAACCGTTACGTTAGGAACTTCGTATAATGACCAGTCGGCTTTCAAAGAATTTCTGACCCGTAAGCGAGGAAAGTACGATTATTTCGGATATGATGACGGAACAAGAGATTTTCCCAAAGGACTGGAGCCGATGAACTGGACAGATCCAAGGTTTTTTGAACAGTCCAGGCAGTTTACCAATGACAATTTCAGCACCTATACAACCAGAGGTGATATGGGATCTAATATACAGCTGGCATTAGGAAGAACATATGCTCTTAAAAACAATAATAAATGGGGATTTGCCGGAGCATTTGTCATCAGAAATGAACAGAATAAACTGGATATTGACCATACGGGAAGAGGAAACTGGCTGGATACCACCGGACCTTATGTTGCCGATTGGGAAACAAAGGGAGTTGCTCCAATACCATTTTATAATTTCAAAAACAAAGGGGCTTCCTATAATTATAACTCTACGTTGGCAGGGATGCTCAATTTTGGACTTCAGCTGGGAAAAAACAGAATTTCATTCCGTAATTCATACACTCATATTTTTGATAATACATTAACAAGAGTTACAGGTTGGAATGAATATACCACTGGTAGTGCCATGGCATCCAATGCAGAATTAGCCTATAATTATTTTTACAACGGTGTCATCCCCAATAATGATCCGGCTCAGATCAAAAACTTAGACAGACCTTATACTGATAATACCAACTATCCCATTTTTCAGACCCTTTTGCAGAATAAACTGGAAGGGAATCACAAAATAGGAAACACTGAAGTCAGCTGGTTTGCAGCAAGAACCGGCATAACGTCTGATACGAAAGATTATACCCAATATCTGACCCTCTATGATTTTATTGGAAGTGAAATTCTGACCTATCATAAAATTTATAATACCGGCGGAAATTTCTACAGAGGATATATCGCCAACAAAGAAACCGATTACAATTACGGAGCTTCAGTAAAATGGGATCTGGATACAGGAAATTTTAAAAATACGGTGATGACAGGATATGCAGGAACATTAAAGAATAACACCAACCAACAGCAGAAATTCTTCTTAAGGGTCGATGAGAACCGGGATGTTCCGAATAGCGAAAAAAATTACCTGACGATGTATGGTACCCTTGCGGATTGGTTCAATGGATCTCAATATGTTCCGGGTGGTATTGGCTGGGAAACCAAGGCATTGTATAAAAATGATCAATATGAAGGAGAAGTAAAACAGCATGCGGTTTTTGTGATGTTTGATAACCGTTGGAAGAAATTAAGATTAGTTTGGGGACTTCGTGCAGAATACTTTAAATATGATCTTATCTCACAGCAATTGGACCCAACTGATACAAAGAATGTTGAAAGAGCAGCCGTTGAAGATAAACCGTGGCAATGGATGCCCTCAGCGAACTTTACCTACAGTCCTACCAATAAAATTAATCTAAGGCTTGCTTACAACAGATCTGTGATCCGTCCTCAGTTCAATGAAAGAACAGGACTTCCATATTTCGATCCGATAGCTAATGGTTTAATTTATAATACAGAAATGACATCCTCTGTTATTAATAATTATGATTTCAAATTTGAATGGTTTCCCGGGTTGGGAGAAATATTTTCTGCAGGACTGTATTATAAAAATATAGACAGACCCATAGAACGTGAGGGACATATTTCCAGCGAAGGAAATTTATATCTCTATAATGGTAATTCGAAAAATGCAAAATTATTGGGAGTGGAAGCTGAAGTAAGAAAGAATTTAGGATTTATTGCAGACGGAACCTTTCTGGAAAAGCTTTTCATAAGCGGAAATTTTACGTATAACCATACCAAAGTAGTGGCTTTTAAAGATCTGTACAAAACAGGTGATAATGATGAAACCTATGAAGTGAAACGCCCGCTTTACGGACAGACTCCTTATGCTTACAATCTTGGATTGACGTATGATGGTGATCGTTTGGGACTGAGTTTTTTATACAATGCTAAAGGAGATCAGTATATCACTGTTGGGTATGCTTACAAAGGAGAAGAAATACAGCGCCCTTATGCTGTGGCAGACGCACAGATCTCCTATAAATTTCTTCGGAATAAAAACCTTGAATTAAAATTAAATGCCAGAAACTTATTCAACAGGGTAAAGGAATACTATAATAATTATAATTCCTATGTGATCCCTCTAGGATTGGGGAGTGCCATTGGAACTGAGCGGGAAGCGTGGGGACTTTTACCTGGTGCAACAGACAGATATGATAAGAACATTGATAAGATTATGTTTCGGGCCTACAGCGGAAGAATGTTCAGCCTAAGTGTGAATTATATGTTTTAAAAACAAAACTTAAGACATACATGGTTTAATAAAAATAGAAAAATATAACATAATAATTAAGACGGTACAATGAAAAAGTTAATTCCAATTATAATATTATCCTTCCTTACAGCTTGTCAGCAGGAGAGGCTTGAAGATAAGCAATCTTCGTTCGAACTGAAGGCAACTTCCTCAGAATATCTTACTGCTTCTGCACTTCCAGTAGTTACTGTAAGTGGTAACATTACCACGAATACAACCTGGAGTGGAGTTATTGAAATTGATGGTATAGTAACGGTAAAAGAGGGAGCAACACTGACAATCCTTCCCGGAACTTATATTAAGGCAAAACCCAAAGGAATAGCAGAGCCATCAGGAATGCTGATCATTAATAAAACAGGAAAAATTAATGCCGTAGGAACAGAAAACCAACCTATTATTTTTACAAGCTATAAATTATTAGATGGAAGTGAAGATACTATTGGAGCTGCTGGTGACTTTGGCGGATTGATTATATTGGGTGATGCTTTAACAAACACGCCTTCTACAACAACCATTGAGGGACTTTTCGGACCAGATTATTATTATGGTGGGACTAACCAAAATCATAACGCGGGAATATTGAAGTATGTTCGCATTGAATTTGGAGGAGCAGAGATCTATCCAAATACCATTCATGAAATAAACGGTCTTACATTAGCCGGAGTGGGGAGTGGTACAACTATCGACCATATTCAGGTATCTTATGGTAAAGATGATTCCTTTGAATTTTATGGAGGAAATGTAAATGCATCCAACCTTATTTCTTTTGCACCCGATGATGATAATTTTGATTTTAATAACGGGTATACAGGAACTATCACCTGTGCACTGGCTTTAGCAGATTATAATTCTACTCATAGTCTCAGTGGGACAGTCAATGACTCTCATGGTATTGAACTCGATAATAATATTGATGGAACATCCACAGCATTAGTAACACATCCTGTAATTAACAATCTTACAATAATTGGAGTATGGAAATCTACAATGGGAGAAAAGTATGGAAATGGAATTTATGTTAGAAGAAATGGAAGGCTAACATTAAATAATGCTGTTGTTACCGGATACCCTATAGGAATTAAGGTAGAAGGTACAGGCTCAGTGCTTTCTTCGGGGTCTAACTATAATACCATTCAGGTCCACGGATTTATAACTTCTGTAATAGGTGCCGGAACAGCGGGAATTCCTATGTTGAACTTATCTACTGGACTTTCTGCTTCCGTTTGGGGAATGAATCAGCCATTTTTTAACGAAGGAGGATGGAATATCTCACCAAGGAATTGTGGCAATTTTCAAGGACTTTGGACTAAGTATAATTTCTCCATTTTAGAATAAGGAGACGAAATCTATGAGTAAGAAAATAGGCACTTAGATTAAAAAGATATCTTAATTATAGCAGCGTACAGGTTTCGGGAACCTGATCAAAAACTGAAATAATACTGATGATGCGCACAGCAGTACAGTTCTGAAAAAACCGGACGTTAACAGCTTTTCCCAGGCATTAACGATTTTCATGGGAACGCCCGCAATGCAGCTCCTCCTGCAGCGATGGGATGAACACCAAAAAACAAATCGAAGGAATAGAGAGGAGGATATTCCTGAATAAAAAACTGATCTGGTATAAAAATAACACGACCGGATTTATTAAAAATTATAACAATGAAAAGACTAACTCTAATTGCAGTGGCAGCATTATCTCTTACAGCTTGTCAAAATGATCAACTGGCAGATTCATCTTCTCCATTCGAAATGAAATCTACTTCTGCTGAGTACCTTACAGCTTCTGCGCTTCCGGTAACCAGTGTAAGTGGTGATATTACTTCAAATACTACATGGAGTGGTGTAGTTGAACTAAATGGAATTGTAACTGTAAAAAATGGGGCTACATTAACAATCCAGCCGGGTACATTTATTAAAGCTAAGCCAAACACAAACAATACAGCTACAGGAGTTTTGGTAATTTCTAAAACAGGAAAAATCAATGCAGCAGGTACAGAAGCTCAGCCAATCATTTTTACAAGCTACAAATTGTTAGATGGAAACGAAGATACAACTGCTGCTCCTGGTGACTTCGGAGGGGTTATTATCTTAGGAGATGCTCCTACCAACACGCCTTTCACAAAAACAATTGAAGGATTATCTGGTCCTGATTTCTATTATGGAGGTACCAATGCTTCTCATAACGGGGGAACATTGAAGTATGTACGTATCGAATTTGCAGGATATGATCTTTTAGCGCCAAACTCAGGAAACGAAATCAACGGTCTTACTTTAGGAGGGGTTGGAAACGGAACTACTTTGGATCATATTCAGGTTTCTTTCGGGAAAGATGACTCTTTTGAATTCTTCGGAGGTACTGTAAACGCTTCAAACCTTGTTTCTTTTGCTGCAGATGATGATAACTTCGACTTCGATAACGGATATACAGGAACAATCACTTGTGCATTAGCTTTGGCAGATTACAACTCTACACACAGTCTTAGCGGATCAAGCCCGGATTCTAACGGTATCGAGCTTGATAACAACGCAGAAGGTTCTTCTACAACATTGTTGACTCATCCGGTGATCAACAACCTTACTATCGTTGGTTCTAAGAACTCTACTAAAGGTGCTTTATATGAAAACGGTATCCACATCAGAAGACACGGAAGATTAACATTAAATAACGCTGTCGTTACAGGTTATCCTGTGGGTATCAAAGTAGAAGGTACAGGTTCTGAGCTTTCTTCAGCTTCAGCATACAGCACCATCCAGGTTCACGGATTTACTACTTCAGTTACAGGTACAGGTACAGCAGGAATCCCTGCAGCTAACCTGGCGACTGGTACTCCTGCAACTCTATGGGGTATGAGCCAGCCTTTCTTCAACGAAGGTGGTTGGAATGTTTCTCCAAGAAACTGTGGAAACTTCCAGGGACTTTGGACAAAATACAACTTCTCCATTGTAGAATAATAAAAACTTTAAAAAGCAGGGAACAGCACATGCTGATTCCTTGCTTTTACTTCAAAAATTTTAATCATCAGCATTATGAAAAAAATAATTTTATCATCTGTTCTGTTTTTATCCCACCTGGCTGCAGCACAGTCTCTGGTATGGGGAAATTCGTTTGATACTCCTGCCGATCTTCAGGGCTGGACTTTTCATGACCTTAATAGCAATGGAAACGGATGGGTACAGGGAGAAAACATCTATCACAACGGAACTACCTTGGCCTATGGAACTGCAGGTGTTCTACGCCATTCTATCAATTTGGTTCCAACTGGAAATGCTAACGGATTCACCACAGAAAATGACTGGATTATTTCTCCTCAGATTGACCTTACCAATACTGCAGGAACCATTACACTGGCCGCCTATATCGGGAGACAGAGATCTACTCACACGATTGTTGCCAGAGAACTTTTTATCTATGTAAGCACACCGCAGAAAGAAGTTCCAACGTTATCGGACTTTCAGGCAATGACCGTAGATGCAGACGGAAATGATGTTCAGAGTATGTATAAAATACAGGTAGGTGACTCAGCCAATCCTTTTCCGGCTGATCTTACTCAGTTTGTGGAATCCCTTGTAGATCTTTCTGCTTTTGCCGGGAAAAAGATCTATATCGGAATGTGGTCAAACAGAAAAACAAGCGGAAATAATGTCCAGAACATTAATATTGATGAAATCGGAATTTATGCTACTTCATTTTTGGGAACTAAGGATGTAAAAAGAAACAAAATTGTAACACAAATAGCAGAAAATCCGGTAAGAGAATCTTTACAGCTGCAGCTTAATCCGGCGTTGAAAGAAAATATAACTATGGTTAGTATTTACAATGCAGCAGGACAGAAAGTTCTTACCACTCAGTATTCTAAAGCGATCAGCACAGCAGAGCTTATATCCGGAGCGTATATTGCTGAAATTACGGATGGAAAAACTACGGAAAGGCTGAAGTTTATTAAAAAATAATCATTCTGTCCCCTTAGAATCTGATTTTTAGAAACACCATGAAATTTTATATACAATAATGGATAATCTTTGTAAGAAGAGTATCCAGAATATATCCAACTAGTTTTTTTATAATTATATTGCCCGGCCCATGGGCCGGACAATATTTTTAAGTTTTACAAGAAATAATTGAAGAAAGATGAACAAAATCTTCGCATTACTACTGTTATTCACTGTACTGTTTTCATGTACAGACAATAATACCATGGAGCTGTATGATAAAGTGCAGAAACCCGGAGACGTTAATATCAAAGGATTTTCCAAACCTGATGTCCTTCAGCTGAGGTTGAACGGACAGCCTGTATCCATTGAAGGAAAAACGTCCTATACCAATAAAATTGAAACCCAGCTTCAGTTTGTTCTGGATCAGGGAGAAACTAATAAATTGTCTGTCTACAATAATGAAACAGGCGCTGAAATTGCAAAATACAATATTACATATGACAATATAAATGATTATAAAAACCTCTACTTTTTTAATCTTCCCGGAATTTATCTGCAGACCTATGCGGTAAAACCTCAGGTGAACCTCGGGAAAGTAGGTTTTGAATTTATTTTTCCTAATCTGGGAGAATTTTCCGGAAGCTCTCTCAAAGAAGTGAAAGGCATTTTGAAAAGAGAAAACGGAGTCGTGCTTGCCGAGTTTGATAATATAGGAAAAGACAACTTTACCGCAGTGAAAATCTATAGCTTCTTCAGCTCGACAGCTCCCATATATCTTGAATTATACAAACCGGGAACTACAGAGCCTTATGCGGGATCTAAAATGATTCAGGTGAAATTGAAACAGCACACGGGAGCCAATATGATTGTACTTCAGGAAAAAATGGAAAATGGAGAATGGGGGGTAAAAGGAGATATCGATATAGCAGAGTATCTGTGATTTGCGTATGAAAAGCTTTTTAAAACTTCAATGTATTGCGGCCGCAGTCTTTCTTATTTCGTGTACCAATAATAACGACGAAAGCGCACCCGTATTTCCGGAAGGAAGTACAGAATCCGTGAATCTGTGGGTTCAGGACAGTATGAAAAGATACTATTACTGGGCAGATGAGATGCCTGCAAAGCCGGATTATCAGCTTCCTGTAAAAGATTTTTTTAAAAGTCTGCTGTCTTCAAAGGACCGGTTTTCTTTCATGGTGAATACGGAAGATTCTTCTTCTTATCCACGTTCGATAAGGAATATGTACGGTTTTGACTATACCATTGTTCAGCTTGCTAATAATGAAGTGGTTACTGTAGTGAAGCTGGTGCTGCAAAACTCCCCGGCTTTCAATGCAGGACTGGAGAGAGGAATGATCATTACCAAAGTCAATGGAAAAGTAATGACAGCCGCGAATGCCGAAGCAATGGCTTCATCCATTAAAGACCAGACGGTTGTAGAGCTTACCGTTGGAAAGTGGCAAAACGGAAGCGTTACGGATGAAAAAAACATCACCGTTTACTATGGTTTCTCTTTTGAACAGCCTGTTTTATCCAAAGTTTTTGAAAAAAATGGTAAAAAAGTAGGTTATATGTACATCTATGATTTCCCTGACGGAATGACTCAAACGCTATATCAAAAGTTTGGGGAATTGAAGGCCGCCGGAGTAAAGGAATTAATTCTGGATCTTCGATACAATTATGGAGGTTCGGTGTCATCTGCTGCAGCTCTTTGCTCCCTGATTCCTTCAGGATTATCATCCGGTTCACCGTTCATCATTTTTAAAGGAAATAAAAACGGAGGTGAAGTAAAAAGAACATTTGCCCAGCAAATTGCCTATGATCCCAAAGCGTTGGACTTTTCAGCGTTGCGTACTAATGCATTGGGATTGCAGAAAGTTTTTATCCTCACATCGAACAGTACAGCATCTGCGGCTGAAATTGTGGTGAATAACCTGAAACCTTATATGCAGGTGATTCAGATAGGAGATACTACGCTGGGGAAAGATATGGCAGGATTTGTTGTGGAAGACAAACGTAAACCCAGAAAAATTTCCTGGCAGATTCATCCGGTGATTTATAAAGTCTTTAATGCCAGCGGAGCCGGAGAATACAGTAGTGGAATTTCCCCGCAGAGCAATGTCAATGAATTTGCCGGACTGCCATTATTACCTTTGGGAGATCCCAATGAAACCCTTATTTCTTTTGCACTTAACGGAGGTTATTTCAAATCAGCAGACCACGAAAAGAATGGAAATATCAAAATTTTATTTCAGAGTGACGTGCCTCCGGTTATGATGGAGAAATAAGCTGGATTCAAAAAACAAAAAATAATATAAAAAATATCTTTATCCTTTACCCATTCACAAAATAACTAAAATGATAAAATCATGCAGGGAATAGAACCAAAACTTCACATGAACCTGACCAGCCGAATTGAATATTACCGTCTGCTGATAGAAGCTGCGGAAGATCCTGAAAGCCAGCCTTCGGAGGTGATGACCCAGATTTCAGAACTGGGACATCTGTACGAAGAGTATCTGCTTAACAAGAAAAATCTGGAAAACAGCATCAAAAACTACCGTGCCTATCATAACGATTTGAGAAAAAAGCTCACGTCAAGACTTAGGGAGCTCAGAAGAAAGGCTAGACAGAAATAAAGCCCGGAATGTACTTTATCGGTTGGTTTTACGGTGAAATTCATACCTTTATGACCATTAAGCTGAAGGATGAAAAACTTATGAATTTTAACCCAACAGAACTTTCCGGTTATTTACAGGTATTCTGGCAGTTTTCCTGGCCGCAATGGTTGATATTCAGTCTGATCGTTAATATTTTCCTATATCTGTTTTCGATAGGGTTGTATATTTTTATCGAAAAGACTTGCCGTAAAAGTCAGTTGCAGGAAAAAAATCATCCTGTTACCCGATCTGACTTTTATCTTAGTCTGCTTACCATAGGATGTAACAGTTTTGTTATGCTTTTGGGGGCTTTTTTATGGAAAAAAGGATGGATTATGCCGGGACAGACAGAATCAGTAATTGGAATAATAGCGGAAGTAGCTGTTTTACTCCTCTTAATGGATTTTCTGATGTATTTATTTCATTTTGCAGCACATTTACCCTTGGTCTATAAAGTTCTACACGGAAAACACCATGAACATATCAGTACCAACTTTTTAAGTCTTTTTGTTCTGCATCCTTTGGAAACCATAGGGTTCGGACTGATGATTCTGGTTATACTCATAGGATATGATTTCTCTGTCATTTCGATTTCCATCTATCTTTTGCTTAATCTGATATGGGGAACAATAGGGCATCTGAACAGAGAATTTTTTCCGGCGTCTTTTGACCGCTTTTTTGTAGGAACAACGAGGTTTCATAACCAGCACCATTTGGATGAAAGTAAAAACTTTGGATTTTATACTTCAATCTGGGACAGGTTATTCGGGACGCATAAGTAACTATGGGTACTACAGTTTTATATTATTCAAAACTTTACCCAGCAGATAATTAAAATTTTTTAATTCTTCAGAGGTAAGTATGGAAGCCGTCTGATGAGTGATAGCCTTACGGAAAGTTTCAGAATTATCTACAATAAACCTTCCTTTATCCGTTACTGAAAGATTGAATTTCCTGTGGTCTGCTTTCTCTTGTTCCCGGACAATCAAATCTTGACCGATCAGAAATTTCAGCTGTTTTGAAATGGCTGCCTGGCTAATGTTGAAAGCCAGCGATATTTCCCTTCCTGTTGCTGTTCCTTTCCTCATAATAAATTCAATAATATTATAATGAGCAGCAGTTACTCCGTTAATGTCACCCCGGTTCATGTGAGCCAGAATAAGGCATTGGAAATCAGTAAATGTGTTAAAAAATTCTTTTTCAATGAGTTTCATTACAAATATGCTTAACTTAGTTAAATATTAACAAAGTTAAACATTTTTATCATGGAAAATATAGAAATTACGAACGCTCGTCAGAATAATCTCAAAAATATTTCCATAAAAATTCCAAAGTACAGGATCGTGGTTTTTACGGGAGTATCGGGATCCGGAAAATCATCTTTGGTCTTTGAAACGATTGGAGCTGAAGCACAAAGACAGATTAATGAGACCCAGAACAGCTTTATCAGAAACCGCCTGCAGCATTATGGCCTTCCGGATGTAGATAAAATTGAAAACCTTAATGTTCCAATCATTATCAATCAAAAACGGTTGGGTGGAAATGCCAGATCTACAGTGGGAACGGCAGCGGACGTGTCTGCTTCTCTGAGACTTTTGTTTTCCAGAATGGGAGAGCCGTTTGTAGGGTATTCTAATGTTTTTTCATTTAATCATCCTCAGGGCATGTGTCGTGAATGTGAGGGATTAGGATTTGTGCAAACTTTGAATGTGAATACCTTGATTGATCGTGAAAAATCCTTACATGAAGGAGCCATTCGTTTCCCGACATTTCAGCCTGGAGGATGGCGTTTAACAAGATATACTTTGTCCGGTTATTTCAATAATGATAAAAAGTTGAAGGATTTCACCGATAAAGAATGGGAAACCCTGTTGTATGCACAGGAACACAAACCGAAACGTCCTGATAAAGAATGGGGAAAAACGGTAAAATATGAAGGAATTGTTCCAAGGATTGAAAAAGCATTTTTAAAAAAAGATTCTAAAGAAAACATTACAAGAAAAGACGCTCTGAAGAATATTGTGATTACCAAATCCTGTCCGTCTTGCCAGGGAAAACGTCTGAACGAAAAAATACTGTCCTGTAAAATCGAAGGTAAAAGTATTGCAGATTGTATGACCCTTTCAGTGGATGAACTGCTTGAGTTTATTACCTCACTGGATTCAAAAGCATATGAAGTCGTCATCAAAGAGCTTTCCGCAAAGCTACAGAATATCATTACGATAGGATTGCAGTATCTGACTCTTGACAGAAGTACCAACACGCTTTCCGGAGGAGAATCTCAGCGTATAAAAATGGTGAGGAGTTTGGGAAACAGCCTGGTAGATCTGTTGTATATTTTTGATGAACCCAGTATTGGACTTCATCCGAAGGATCTGCAGAATATCATCACTATCATTCAGCAGATCAGAGACAAAGGAAACTCTGTTTTAATCGTTGAGCATGATCCGGATCTAATCAAAATGGCGGACAGGGTGATTGATATTGGCCCCGGTTCAGGAAGAAACGGAGGAGAAGTGATCTATGACGGGGCGTTTAAAGATTTAAAAAAATCGGTAGGTAAAACAGGTTCTTATTTCGCAACAAAACCTTCCATCAAACAAGAATTCAGAAAACCTGATGGCTATCTGGAAATTAAAAATGCCAACAGATATAATCTTAAAAATGTGACGGTAAATATTCCGACAGGAGTAATTACAGTCGTTACCGGAGTGGCAGGATCCGGCAAAAGTACCCTGATAAATCGTATTCTCCCGGAACTCTATCCGGATGTAACTATTATTGATCAATCTTTGTTTGCTGCAAGTGCCCGCTCCAATTTGCTTACTTATCTCGGAATATCAGATATTGTACGTAAGCTTTTTGCACAATCTAACCATGTTTCAGATAAACTCTTCAGCAGAAACAGTGACGGAGCCTGCAAAAACTGTAAAGGTTTGGGAATAGAAAAGATTGACCTGGCTTTTATGGATGATATTGAGCAGCCATGCGAGGTTTGCGGAGGTTCAGGATTTGATCCTGATGTAATGCAATATACCTACAGCGGAAAAACAATTGCAGAAGTCATGAGCATGACGGTTTCTGAGGCCGCTGACTTTTTTAAGGAAGAATTAGTGCTCAGAAATTTTGATCTGCTGATACAATTAGGACTTGATTATCTGACATTAGGGCAAAGACTGGACAGCTTTTCCGGAGGCGAAAGACAGCGCCTGAAGCTGACAAGAGAACTGAAAAATACCAATCAGATCATTATTCTTGATGAACCGAGCACAGGGCTGCATCCAAGCGATACCCAAAAACTGCTTACGTTTTTTAATGGACTTGCAGATCAGAATAATACGCTGATTGTTATCGAACACAATCTTGATATTATTTCACAGGCAGACTGGATTATTGATATGGGACCGGGCGCAGGGAAATTTGGAGGTGAAGTATTGTTTGAAGGAACTCCGGTGGATCTTTTGAAAAATAAAAAATCATTCACTGCAGAGTTTTTGAGAAAACATATCCAATAAAACAAAAGCATTAAGTTGAACTGAACCATGAGATTGCTTCACCTATGGTTCGCAATGACAGTACAGTTCAACTTAATGCTCCTAAAACCTTATCAGCCTTAATGGTTCAAGATTCTTTTATTTTCCAGCCTTTACCGCAGATTTAATGGCTTTTTCAATCACTCTCCAGTCATAATAATGAAATACTCTGCCATTGCTCATCGCAACAAAAACGCCTTTCGGGAATTTTGGACCCAAGTTAACATGGGTCACTTCAGAACCATCACTTTCTAATGTAGAAACCGGAATTTCTGCAATTCTCCCCTTTGATTGGTCTTCTCTTAAGTAGACATTGAAGGTATCATTCTGCTGATTCGAAACCAGAATATAACCTTTCCCTTTATCAGTAGGATAGATGGAAATTCCTTCCACATCAGATTTAAAATCACCTTTTCCGAAAACAGCTAATTCCTCATTACCTTTTTCCGGATCAGCATAGTATTTATGAACTCCAAACTGCTCATCAGAATAGTAGATATAGCCCATTTCGTCATCTACAGCAATGCTTTCAATCTCTTTCAGGCCACTGTATTTTCCGAATTTACGGACAACTTCTCCGGTGATAGAGCCATTTTTCTCCGTAAGCTTATATTGCCATAGGTAGCCGTCAGCAGGACCAGATTTTCTTCCTACAATGACAAATATTTCTTCTGTCTGCGGATTTTTATACATGGAAACTCCCATCGGACCACGTTCTGTTTCTCCTTCAAATACTGAGATTTCTCCCACTTCTTTCAGTTCAGGAAGCGAATATAATTTTACTTTGTTCGTTTCCCTTTCCGTTACGGCAGCGATGTCTGTTTTCTTTCCATTTAAAATAAAACCATATTCAAGATCAACATTGTTGGGGCGCTTCAATCCTAATACTTTATGGATGATTTTTCCGTTAAGATCAAAGGCGTACAAACCTCCATCCGTATCTTTATCTGTTCCGATGATAATACTTTTTGAAGGATCCTGAGAATTGATCCATATGGCAGGATCATCTGTATCATGAACCACTGTTTCTGTAATAACGGTAGGTTTTAATTTTTCTATAACTTCTTTCTGTCCTGTACAGCTGACCACAAAAGGAAGAACTGAAAGAGCCAGTATATAATGTAGGTTTTTCATGTTTATTTTAAAAATCAAATTTCACTCCCATTGTAAACCTTGGTCTGTAATATTCAGCCTGTGCGGTTCTGCTTGGGATTCCCTGGTAGTATCTTAACGGCTGGTTCGTCAGATTATTGGCTTCTGCAAAAACTCTGAGCTGAGTCGTAATCTTGTAGGAAGCATTAGCATCAAGGAAAAACTGTTTGTCGTAATAACGGTCATCAAATGCCTTGCCACCAAGCTCATCAATATAATGAGAAGCATAGTTCATGGAAACTCTTGCTGAAAAACGTTTGTTTTCCCATGAAAGAGATCCGTTGAACATATGAGGAGCAGCTCCCGGAAACCCTACATCTGTTCTTTCAATGCCTTCTTCATTGGTAATTCCTTTTGCTTTGGATTTAGTATAAGTATAGTTGACATACACTCCAAGTCCTTTCCAGAAAGCTCCGGGAATGAAATCAAGCTGTCTTTGCAAAGCAACTTCAAACCCATAAATATCTACATTGTCACCATTACGCTGCTGGGTAAATTTCCAGTTGCTTTCTCCGGCCGGAATTGGGTTGGTTTGTCCCGCAAAATCATTGGCAAAGTCGTTCGCGGTATAATTTCTTTTGGAATACGTATAAATGAAATCGTTAAGATTTTTATAGAAAACACCTCCGGAAAGAATCCCTACAGACTTGAAATATTTCTCTGCCATGAAATCAAAATTGTAGGCATAGGTTGCCTTCAGATTCGGATTTCCTGCTGCAACAATTTCATCTTCTGAAATAACATTCAGATAAGGAACTAAAGAATAATAGTTAGGGCGGGCAAGAGCGGTAGTAAATGCTGCACGAAGTACAAGATCTTGCACCGGAACATATTTGAAGGAAATATTCGGAAGGACATTGGTATATGTATTGGTATTATTGATTTGCCCTACCAAATCCTTCTCATTCATGACATAATTTCCGGTGTAATCAATCTGGGTTGTTTCAATACGGGCTCCAACGATCATCGATAGTTTATCATTAAAATCCTGATCCCAGCGGATATAACCTGCATAGATCTGCTCTTTTGCATTGTAATTGCTGGAAAGATACTTTTCAGGTTTCAGCTTACCGTTAAATAAAGTTGGATTGAATAAATCCAATCCGCCAAGGAAAGAAGGATCAACAAATGTTCCCGGAACATAATTTCCCGGCTGGAAGTTTTCACCATTAAGGTGTATGGTTGGCACCGATAAAAGACTTCCCATATTGTTAACAGGTGTAAAAGCGTAGAAATCATTCTCTCTTTCCTTTTTCTTCAAACGCATCCGGAAACCGGTACGAAGTCTTCCTTTCTGACCATCAATCACGGAAAACGGAAAACGTACATTTACTTTTGCGCCTAATTCTTTTTCCTGAGTAAAGTTATTGGCATCCGAAAGATCACTCAGTTTATAGCTTCCCAGATTGTCTGCTGCGAGAAGATTGAACATTGGTTTTTCAGGATTGCTAAGGTCAGGAGCGAAGTTCATTTTGCTGTTTTCAAACTCTATATAACGCTGATGAGGCTTATCTTCACTTGCGATGGCGTAATTGACAGCCCAGTCGAGGTCAACTTTAGATCCTAATAAATGTTCTCCTCGTAAAGCATAGTTCTGAACTTTTTGTTTTTCCAGACGGGTATTGTCATTATCGGCATCACCTCCTTTGTTTTGTCTTGTGATACTTCCTTTCCAGTCTGTAATCTCAGTTTCATCAGCATTATAAACAGGTTTTATTTTATATCCTAAAGCAAATCTGGTTTCCTTATCATTCCTGAAGTTGTACATCGCAGAAGCATAGATCTTATTTTTGGAATTGAACTCATAATCCATGTTGAGATCAAAACTATGTCTGATACGGTGTTCATTATAATAGCGAACTCCCATTTTGCTTACATAAACCGTTTGGGCAAGATCATTGGCCTGGCTCCATACGGGTTCTATATTGTCCGAACCAAAATTGTTGTTGTTATAGGAAAAACTGAATACCGCGCCTAATTTTTTATCCAGAAAACGGTTTCCGTACACAAATCCGGCAGTGTAATTTCCTTTTTCACGGATGGGATTGTATCCTCCGGCAACGGTTGCGGAAATCCTCTGTCCGTTCGGGGAAGCCCTGGTAATAAGGTTTACGGAACCTCCGATGGCATCGGCGTCCATATCCGGAGTGAGGGTTTTATTAACTTCTATAGTAGAAATCATATCGGAAGGGATCAGGTCCATCTGTACATTACGGTTATCTCCTTCAGCAGACGGAATCCGGTCGCCATTCAGCGTAACGGAGTTCAGATTGGGAGCAAGCCCTCTGATGATAAGGTTTCTGGCTTCACCTTGGTCATTTTGTATCGTAATTCCCGGAACACGTTTCAAAGCATCTCCGATATTGGCATCCGGAAAACGTCCGATCTGATCAGAAGAAATCACATTGGTAATATTGGCGTTATTTCTTTGTTTATTCAAGGCTCTTGCCTGATTTTTCAGAGTCGCTCCCGAAACTACAATGGCTGCAATGGATGTCTCTTTCTTGTCGAAAATAATATTCTGACGGGTATTTTTTTCAGGTTCTACCGTTACAGTATACTCATGCACACCATAACCGAGGTAGTCAATTTTCATGGTATAGCTTCCCGGAGGAACATTCAGAAATACAAAGTTTCCGTGCTCATCCGAAGTGGTATATATATTTCCCGGGCTTAAAGAGATCTTGGCTCCAGGCAGGGCTATTTTTGAATCATCATTGATATTTCCGGACAAAGAACCGGTTTGTGCATAGAAAAAAATAGAGGCACAAAATAAAACAGACGTAAAAATTTTGTTCACTTTTAATATTTTAGATAAAAATAACAGCAAAATTAAACGTCTGTTTGGCAAAGGAGTTGAAGAGAAAATTAAGGTTTTCTTAAGAATTGTTAATATAGAAACTGTTTGTTGAAAGGAAATACGCAGTGATTGTCTACCTTTCAGATCCTAAATTCTTTTCAACAGTATTCCCCTCTAGAAGCAAAGTCAATTCATTACATCGTATAATCTGATGATTCTGGATGGTAAATTCTGCCAATACTTTATGTACCACCTTACTTCCATCTTTTAGGGTGGATTTTACTATGTGGTGGGTAAATATGATATTACCATTTTCAGCGTAACTGATGATGTCAAGCTTTTGTTCAGCCACTTTTTCTTTCAGTTTTCTGATGTGAAGAACAAATTCATCATAAGTAAGCTGAGAATGATCTACAATCTGAATGTATTCTTTTGAAAAATATTTCTCAATTAATAATTCGTCAAATGCCGTATTTTCCAGTATATCGTTGAATACCTGCCGGATAAAATGCTTCATAACTTTATTATTTTGAAGCAAAATTACTCGCCAGCTTATTGACCGGACGATAACAATTGTAAAGAAATTACCTTCGGCTGCGTATTCTGCTTAACGAAACACTGGTAATCCCAAGATAAGAGGCAATATAATGCTGCGGAAAGCGCAGAAGAAGTTCAGGTCTGTTTTTGAGAAGCTGCTGATACCTTTCCTGAGGTGAATCTCTGATAAAAGAAATCAGCCGTTTATTAATTTCACTGAAACGTTTGTAAAAAAGTGGCAGGAAAATATGCTGGAATTCCTCATTTTCCATGAGCCTGTGAAAAGTTTCAGCCTGTAATTCATAAACGGTAGTTGATTCCAGAGTTTCAATAACAAAATCGCTGGGATTGCCATTCAGGAAGCTGTCAAAAGATGAAACTGCCTGATTTTCTGTTATAAAATCCAGGGTAAGTTCTTTTCCGTCCTGATAGAAGAATATTCTTAAGGCTCCTTTTTTTACAAGGAACATCTTATCTGAAATCTTTCCTTCCTCAAGCAGGATAGTTTTAGCAGGATAAGTAATTTCAGTTGATAAATGAAGGTCTGTTTTCAAAAAAGAATGAAGATCAGGAATGTGCATATCTGAAGGATTAATGGGAGGCGTTCAGTATATCCTGTACGATCACTTTAGATTTTTCAATCAGTTCATTGGATCTGTAAAGCTGGCTGGTCAGTATTGAACTTTCAAAAAGAAGATAGATATGGGCTGAAATCATATCGTTTTGAATATCTTCATTGAAGGATTCTCTCAACTTTATTTTATGATCACGGATTACTTTATGAATTTCTTCCTTATCTGCAGGAATTTCCGACAGAATATTCAGAAAACTGCATCCTCTGAAATCTTCTCTTTCATTCATGTCGATCAGGAAATCGAAGGATTTCCGGAACTTTTCTTGTAGTGTTTCTGCTTCTGCTGTGAATTTTTCAAGTTCAGACACCCAGTAATCATATCTTTTATTAAGAAATTCTATGCAAAGATCATCTTTAGACTTAAAATGCTGGTAAAAGCTTGCTTTAGATACATTAGCTTCATCAATGATTTGATTGATGCCCGTATTGTTGTAACCTTGCCGATGGAAGAGAACCATTGCAGTGCTTATTATTCTTTCGCGAGGTTTGGGCATAATGTAAAATTTTTACAAATGTAAATAAAATATGAACAGACTGGTAGGTGTTGGTTTTTAAATAAATCCTTTTGTATAATATAGCTGAATAACAAAGAAAAGTAAGGTAAAAAACCATACGATATAAGGATGATAAGTGAAGTTATTCTTCAGAATATAATGCAACGCTTTGAAAAGCTTGAAAATTCCGATAATTCCAATGATAATAAAAACCAGAAAGACCAGAAAGAACAGGTATTCTCTTGTACCATAGTTGCTTATCTTTCCCAGGCTTTCTATATAAGCATCTACATTCAAAGTTTCTCCAAGAAACATAGCCGAGCTGATTAATATAAAAAAAGGAGTAGAGGTGTATACGGTTGTATAAATAAAAGAAAATAATAAGGTCCGGAAGGTGACGGTATTCACTTTTTCTTTTTTGTACCATAATATCGCAACGGTGAATACTACCGCAGTAATATTATTCATCAAAAATATAAAGAGCGCTTTTTCTACCATACTGAGCCCTTTGATCTTTGAAATAATATTATGCTCACCACCATAATCCATTAAAATTACAGAGACAATCACGGAGGTATATACAGATAGTTTGATAGGGGAGAGGTAGTCGTGAAAACGTTCAGCCTCTTCTTTTTCCATCTCATGAACAGACAGATCACAACAGCGTCGCGGATCCTGAAACAATTTGAAGATCGTTACAGGAACCAGTAAAATTTCAATAATAATCTGCAGGCACAGCTTTTCAAAGCTATCGATTAATTTTTCAAACATGTATGTGTATTTTTGTATTTAGGGAACGTTTGCAATTTAATTATTTTTTGCAATACATCTCAAAAGTGAATAAAAAAAGTGGATGATTCTGAGCGAATCATCCACTTTTTTATCTAAAAGGTTTTTATTTTGGCAGCCCTTTTTTCAAAGCGATATGGGCTTTTTCTACTGCTTTTCTTTCTTTCCAGTCCATATACCTTTTTTTGTATCGGCCTTTCATGAAATTATCAAAATTACGCTGCACAGCAAGATTCCATAGGGAATGTGCTTTTACAGCCCAGCTTTTATCCCATGCACGCAGTGAAATAGAGAAAGATCCGTCCAGATATTTCATCCAGTGCCACCAACCTGTAGGCATAAATAATGTATCTCCATGTTCCAGGAAACACTCAATTCCTTCAATACCATCCAAAGCCGGAAATTTTTCAAAATCAGGATTGGCAATATCATAATCTTCCAGTGCATAGGTAGCATAAGGAAGCTTATACAGACGTGTTTTCCATTTGTACTCAAACAGAAGGACATGTTTTCTTCCATTGAAGTGAGTATGGAAAATATGCGGCATGTCGATATCATAATGAAGGAAAGTCACAGAACCTTTACCTCCGAAAAACATACTTGGATATTTATCTAAAAATCCACCCATAAGATTCTTTGGCGGAACATAGTCGTCCAACAGTTTGGGCGCAAATTTTATAGGGTCAAAGAAGAAAATTCTCAAATCTGTAGGCTCTCTCTGAATAAGATCCACATAATCACGAAAAGGCATTTTCGTAGTCGGTGTATTGATAGGAGCGGCAGGATCTGCTTTGGAACTGTCATAAAGGGGAACTTCAACGTCGCCTACTACTTCCTTCATGTAATCCATCGTCCATTTTTGATAGGCGGGCCACTTTCTTGCCATATTTCTGATTACCACTGGCTTACATGGCTTTAGATATTTTTCACGGAAATCTTCCTGTGAAATGTCATCTACAATATCAATTGGTTTAAGGATTATTCCCATTTGTTCAAATTATTAAGCTAAAGTATTAAATATTTGTGACAATAAAATGGAAAGAATTAAAATTATTTGGAATTAATATAAATAAATAATAAAGCACCTGTTTTTGCTTTGCTTTTTTTGGAGTTATTATAATATGATGTTACCTGCTGTTCTTTTAAAATTTATAGTGTTTATACGGTAAAAGATAGTTGTGAAATACAATAATTGTATGTATAATTGCCGTATTAAAAATGACCATGAAACGTTTTACTACTCTTATTTTTTCACTTGTATTTGCCACTGCTTTTTCACAGAAATCAACCAGAATTTTCACTTCAGATATTGATAACTTTTGGGTGGCATATGACAGCATTCAAAAAACAAGTGATTATTCCGGAAAGCTGAATCTCATCAAAAGACTATATACTGATAAAGCAACAAAAGGCTTAAAAGCTTTTATGAATGCCAGAGATTATAACGATAGTGTATATGTAAAAGTCATAGAAAAATACCCTAAATTCTGGAATTCAGTAAGGCCGAATACCTTAACGATAAAAACCAAGACCAAAGAGCTGGAAGCTGGTGTTGTCAGGCTGAAGCAATTGTATCCTGAACTTAAAGACGCTGAGATGTATTTTACCATCGGTGGGCTTAACGCCGGAGGAACTGTGAGCGGAAATATGGTATTGGTAGGAGCAGAACTTGCCACCGGAATTGGGTCTACAGATGTTTCAGAATTTAAAGATGAATGGTTGAAGGGTATGTTTGCCAATCAGTCTCTGGATAATATCGTTTCCCTGAATATTCACGAGTATATCCATACCCAGCAGACCGGGTATCAAAACAGGGTTTTAAATCAGGCCATAAAGGAAGGATCATGCGATCTGATTGCCGGACTTGTGATGAATGAATCTCCGCAAAGAAAATATATTTCTTACGGAATGGTTCATGAAGCTGAAATTAAAGCCAGGTTTAAAAAAGAAATGTTTACCGGTAATCTTGCTGAATGGTTTTATAATGGAAGACAAAAAGGACAGGGTGCGGATTTAGGATATTATGTAGGCTATGTGATCAGTAAAATGTATTACCAGAATGCCAAAGATAAAAAACAGGCTATAAAAGATATTATTGAACTGAACTATAGTGATAATAAAGCAGTGGAAGACTTTCTGGACAAATCAAAGTTTTTCAAAGAAAAAGCCAGTATGCTTGTTAAAGAATATCAAAATCAATTACCGTATGTAGTGAAAACAGAACCAGCCAATGGTTCCGTGGATGTAAATGCTGATACCAAAGAGCTCAGAATTACTTTTTCACAGGAAATGGTTCCCGGATACTATTCTTTCAATCTTTCTGATAAAGGAAAAGAATATATGCCGATGACCAAAGTGAAAGGAATGGAAAATAATGATAAAACGTTGGTCTTGGGAGTAGATGTAAAGCCCGGCAAAGAGTATGAATTTATACTTACCAATAAAAGTTTCAGGTCTAAAGAAGGGTACCCTCTGAAAGATGAAAACTTGGTTATAAAATTTAAAACGAGGGAAAAATAGTTTGATTACAAACGATTGATAACCAACTTTTATATACAGTTTCAATAGTTTGCTTTTTGATTTTTATTGGATCTTTCAGTATAATAGAAAGTTTGGGGTAAATATATTCCTGTTCTGTTTATGGGGCTCGGTTTTATATTATCACTTGTTGTTTGGCAGAGTTCGAAAAAAGCTGCAATAGTAAAAGCTTAGTTTGCTTTGCGTAATTCCATTCATTAGAAAATCATTATATTCGGCTTCGTAAAAATAATGATATGCAAGTATATGAAGGGATTTCTGTGGGGTTGTACCTGTTATTAATGATAGGTATAGGCATATATTCTTATAGAAAATCAACAAGTAATTCAGAAGAATTTTTAATTGGCGGCCGGAAAATGGGAGCTGCCGTAACAGCATTGTCTGCAGGAGCAGCCGATATGAGCGGATGGCTTTTGATGGGGGTTCCGGGAGCAATGTATCTTTCCGGAATTTCAAGCTCCTGGATTGCCATAGGATTAACCATTGGTGCTTATCTCAATTATATTATTGTAGCCCCAAGGCTCAGAATTTATACAGAAGTGGCACAGAATGCCATTACGTTACCTGTATTTTTTGAAAATAGGTTCAAAAATAAAAATCAGCTTCTGAAGATCACGTCGTCTGTTTTCATTCTGGTATTTTTTACCCTGTACACTTCTGCAGGAATGGTATCAGGAGGAAAATTATTCGAATCTGCTTTCGGAATGGACTATACTGCTGGCTTACTCCTGACAAGTCTGGTGGTAGTGCTGTATACATTTTTAGGTGGTTTTCTGGCTGTAAGTCTTACTGATTTTGTACAGGGCACCATCATGGTATTAGCATTGGTGATTGTTCCGATTGTAGCGATTTCCCAAATCGGAAGTGTGGGAGAGACGTTTTCTCTGATTGAAGCAAAAAATCCAAAATATCTGGATCTGTTCAGAGGAACCACAACCGTAAGTATTGTGTCTTTATTGGCATGGGGATTAGGATATTGCGGTCAGCCTCATATTCTGGTACGTTTTATGGCCATTGACAAACCTAAAGATCTGATCAAAGCGAGACGCATCGGGATTACATGGATGATCTTTACTGTTGCCGGAGCTCTGGCCATAGGATTGGTAGGAATCGCTTATCTGCAAAAGTTCGATATGAATACCATGATGAAGTTTGACGGATCAAAGACGGAAGCAGAAACTATTTTCATTTATTTCTCCCGTATATTATTCCATCCGTTCATTGCAGGATTTTTACTTACAGCTATTCTGGCAGCGGTAATGAGTACGATTTCCTCTCAGTTATTGGTGACTTCTAGTTCATTAACAGAAGATATTTACAAAGCTTTTCTGAATAAAAAAGCAACTTCTAAGCAATTATTAATAGCAAGCAGACTTTCTGTTTTACTGGTAGCTGTCATTGCGGTACTTTTATCCCTGGATCCAAAGGATAGTATTCTCAATCTGGTGGGAAATGCATGGGCAGGTTTTGGTTCTGCATTCGGGCCCCTGATCCTGCTGTCGCTTTTATGGAAAAAGGCAACATGGCAGGGAGGCTTTGCCGGGATGATGGTAGGGGGAATCACAGTTTTAGCCTGGGTTTATCTACAACATCCGCTGAAAGACTGGTACGAAATCATTCCTGGGTTTACGCTTTCCCTGTTGACTAACGTGATTGTTTCATTATCAACATATAAGCCTGATCCTGTCATTGAAAGCGAATTCAATGAAGTTCAAAAGATCATGCACGAATAGCATCCGGCACTAAAATATTACAGTTATAAAGAATCTCCTCTTGCACAAGTAAGGGGAGATTCTTTATTTTACATTTAAAATAAAATCGAAAATTTATTATTATTTAACAGTCTGTGCTATAGGTGTTTTACTGTTTTTTGCCATTAATGATTAGCATAATAAGTGCAAGGATAAAGCCTATAATGCTCGACCATATTATATTTTCAATACCATAATGGGCAATCCAGCTCCCTCCAAGCAGAGTTCCGGCTGTAACGGCAAAGTTTCCACAGGAAGTAAAAATACTGTTGATGAACTCTGAAGAATCGGAAACAGATAAGGTCACATTCACATTACTGATTAGAAATCCTCCGGAATGAACTAATCCCCAGCATCCTATTATCCAGATCATGGGTTTAAAATAACTTCCATAATATCCAATCAGGAGATGAATGCCTGATAATAAGATTAAAAACACCAGAGTCGTTTGAAACGGAAATTGGCTCATATATCGTCCCGCAATTTTATTTCCTGCAATTCCTACTGTTCCAAACAGGAGGAGCATGATGCTGATTTGTAGGCCGTTCATTCGGGTAACACTCCTTAAAAATTCGGCCATATAACCATAAGTTGAATACATGGCTGTAATGATAAAAAATGCAAGGAAAATTCCGATCCACAAATGTTTATTCCGAAATATTTCCATGGAGAATTTATTTGATGATATTCCTGTATTTTGAATCGATGGTAAATAGATCCATACAGCTAACAGAGCGACTCCGTTAATAAAAGCAGTAAGTAAAAAAGAAGCCTGCCAAGAGAAAAGGTCAGACATAAAAGTTGCCAACGGAACTCCTAAAACAGTTGCCAATGTAAGCCCTGAAAAAATAATGCTCACAGCCTTTGACTTTTCTTTAGGATCTGAGGTTTGACCGGCAACAGATAAGGCAATAGACCAGTATACCGGATGGAAAAACGCAGGAAGCATTCTGATAATAAGAAGCAAATGGAAATTTGAGATATAGGCTGACAGAATATTGGTGGCAACAAAAATAAGCAAGGAAAATACCAATAGATTTTTTCTTTTGAATGAAGATAATAAGAGAAGCATTAAAGGGCCAAAGACAGCCACAATCATTGCAAATATACTGAGTAACCATCCTGCTTTTTCAATGGAGATCCGGAATGTAGAAGCAATTTCCGGCAATACGCCAATCACTCCGAATTCTGTGGTTGTAATTCCGAAAACACCTAGCGCCAGTACATAAAGATTTCTGTTCATATTCATTATTTTTTTGCAAATTTGCAGAATAGACTATCAGAAAACTATATACTTACCTTTTAGTTCTATACTTACCTTTTTGAAAGTGCTAATCTAAAAAACGTTATTATGCCTGAATTTTTCCATGATAAAAGACTGTATTATACTCCTATTGAATTTGCGTTAAGTCATATTGGAGGAACCTGGAAAATGCCTATTTTGTGGAGGTTACAGGAGAAACCTCTTCGCTTTAGTGAGCTTAAAAAGGATATTCCTCATATTACAGATAAGATGTTGACGAGCCAGTTGCGTGAACTGGAAGCCAAAGAGATGATTCACAGAGAAGTTTTCCCTGTAGTTCCACCGAAAGTGGAGTACAGTCTTACAGAAAAAGGAAAGAAAGCCATTCCGGTTATTGAAATCATTATGACATTGGGCTACGACTTCATGAAAGGTGAAGGAATTGTTTTCCCTCCCAAAGAATAATAAGGTTATATTTCCCATTACATAACGCTTTTTTCATACCTTCACCATAAAATTGATTCTATAGCATGAAGCTGAAATTAGGGATATTAGATCAGTCACCCGCCACCATGGGCGGCAGTGCGGCATCTGCATTGAAAAACAGTCTTAATCTTGCTTTAATGGCTGAAGAAACAGGGTTTCACAGTATCATGTATTCCGAACATCATGGTGTAGAAGCGTATGCCAGTTCCAGCCCTGAACTTTTAGCTGCTATTGTTCTCAGTAAAACAAACCGGATCAAAATAGGAACTGCAGGAATCATGATGAGAAACTATTCTGCCTATAAGATTGCAGAATGGACCAAAATGTTGTCAACCTTATATCCTGAGCGTTTTATTCTCGGTCTGGGAAAAGCTCCCGGAGGATTAAAAGATGCTGTCATGGCACTGAACAATCATAAACCAGTTATTTTATCCAATATGGAAACCAAACTGGAAGAGATTATTCAATTCATAAAAGATAAAGAAGGGATATATGATGGACTTATAGCACAGCCGACTCATGTACAGCATATTCCGGAAATTATGTGGCTGGGTTCAGGAATGACTTCTGCCAGAGAAGCAGCCAGACACGGAGTCGGATATTCGTTCGCCGCTTTTATGAATAGTGAAAATGGAAAGGAAAATACAGATACTTACCTCAAAGAATTTGATAGCACACAATATTTTCCCCGGCCCTCATTACAGGTTGCTGTGGCAGTATCAGTAGCGGACAAAATTGAAGATGCCAGACGCAATGCTTATGGAATGGCCTATCAGTTTTTGCAATCCAGACAATTGGCAAGTCCCAATGCGGTTTTTTCTCCGGAAGCAGTAGAACAGAAAATTTTGGGAACAAAGGAGGAAGAAGAATTCTTTACTACATTAAACAGAATTATTATAGAAACCCCGCAATCTGTAGATCAGAGATTAGATGAGATTTCCCAAAAGTACCATACAGATGATCTTCTGATCCTGTGTAATATGTACCGGGAAGAAGATCGTATAAACACTTATAAAAGTATCATTAAAAATAATAGATAAACTCCACAGTATAAAATTTCTGTTGTGCTATGGAGCTTTATTTATATTATAATTCAAATCCATGAAACAGAATATATCAACATTATATATCATTACAGGAGGCCCGGGAGCAGGAAAAACAACGTTGCTGCATGAATTAAGCCGCCATGAACTGGTAACTGTACCTGAAGAAGGAAGAAGAATCATTAAAGAACAGATGGATTCCGGTGGTGAAGGGCTTCCATGGCTTAACAAAGAACTTTTTGCAGAGATGATGTTCGAAGAATCTGTAAAAACCTACCTGAGAATAAGTCAGACAACTTCTGCAAAACCTGTTTTCTTTGACCGTGGAATACTGGATACACTTGGTTATATGAAACTTGAAAATATTCCTGTTCCGGAATCTATGGAGGTTAAAGCAAGAGAAATGATTTATCATAACAATGTTTTCATTCTGCCGCCATGGAAAGATATTTACGAAAATGACCCTGAAAGAAAACAAACCTTCGAGAAATCTATGCTTACCTTTGAATGTATGAACGAAATTTATCAGGAATATGGTTACAATATCATAGAAGTCCCGAAAATTTCAGTAGAAAATAGAGCCCGTTTTATCCTTGACAGGCTCATATAAGGAATTTTATCACTCATCAATTATGAACCATTTTCCTTTTGAAAAAGAACTGATCGAAATGGCTGACCAGGATCTGTCCGTCAGAGAAAAACTATTGCTGGCTGGAGAATTATCCGGAGGTTATCATCCTGAAATGGAAAATATTCATAGAGCCAATGCCAAACGGCTGCGGGAAATTATAGCAGAAATAGGCTATCCCACAATCTCAAAAGTCGGCGGGAAAGCTAATGATGCAAGCTGGCTGATTATCCAGCATGCCATCGGGGAACCTGAATTTATGAAAACATGTTATGCTATGATGGAAGAACATTCCAATGATATTAACCCTTTGCATAAAGCCTATTTATACGACCGGATTCAGGTTTTTCAGAGTAAACCTCAAAAGTATGGGACACAGTTGACCCCTGAAGGAGTAATTTATCCCGTAGAAAATAAAGAAAACCTAAATACAGAACGCGAAAAGGTAAATCTGCGGGCTCTTTCCGAATCAGATATCAATAAAATTCCGGATGCTGAAGACATTCCGGAAATTGATAGCAAAGACGCTGAATATACCATCTGGAGGAAAAAAGCAGGATGGATTTAAGACTCTTTTAATAAAGGTCTCGGATCAAACAGAACCTTTAAAGTACGGATCTTTCCATCCTTTATATGATACCATCCCGAAGATTCTATTGTTTTTTCTCCCATATCAATATTGTACCAGAAACAAACATCTTCACCGGAAGTAAAAGTTTTAAGAATTTCATACTTAAACTTCATCTGCTTCATATCCTTGATGTAAACAGATGCGCCTTCTCTTTTTCCCATTACCCCTATAAATTTAAAATCAGGATCGAGACAGCTTTCCGCCTTGTCAAAATTTTCTTCATTTAAATAGTGGATAAACTGTTCTGCAACGTTTTGAATGGTATTACTCATATAGATTGTTTTTATTGTTGAATACAAAATTAAAGGTTCACTGACCATTCCCTTGTGACTATAATCACAAAATGCTTTTATCTCTTTTTGAACTTATTTTAAAACAGGAATTCTTCCTTTTGCATAAGCAATCTGTTCTTTTTCTTTCTTCTGATCAGGATTGTTTTTAAGATACAGCTGATAGTAGGTTACTGCATTCTTAGGCTGCTTCAGATTGAGATCATAAAGAAGTCCCAAACGGTAATAAATAATATTGCTGGTCCCAAAAGTCAATCCTCTTTTGTAAGCGGTCACCGCCTCGTTATACTGATTTTGAGCTTCATAAATGCCTGCCAGTGCAGCATAATAAAGGTTGGTGTGGTCTGAAATAGCTTCATCAATAGTCTTTTGAGCATAGAGGGCAGCATTGTTATAATCTTTCAGTTCACGATAGCTCAGTGCCATAAAATATAATGTGCCTTCATTTTGTACTCCCATGTCTTCCAGCATTTTGTAAAGCATAATGCATTTTTGATAATCCTTTACATAAAAATAAGCCTGCCCCACATCGTTCATTACATTGACATCAGCATGGTTTTTCAGAAGTTTTTCACCAGTTTCAATCACTTCTGGATATTTGGTGAGCTGATTGGCAACCGGCAATAGAGCTTGTTGTAAAGTAAAGTTTTCAGTATCAGCCGCGATCGCTGTTTTCAATACATCATAAGCGGGTTCATATTGTTTGAGACCGTTATAAGTTATCGAAAGATCATAAGCCACATCAGGATCGGTAGCATTCAGTGTATTGGCTTTTTTAAGATAATTAAGTCTGGATTCCGGTGTTTCTGCATAAGCAGCAAGTTGTTTATAAGCACTGAAATTAAGACTGTCAAGCTGAATGATCTGTTGAAGAAAGGTTTTGGCATTAGAAACATTTCCACGTCTGGAGTTAATACTTGCTAAACTGAATAGAGTAGGCAGGTTGTTGGGTTGAATAGTGTTGATTTTCAGATAACTTTTCTCTGCATCAGGCAGTTTTCCAGCCATCATATTACAGTAAGCAATTTGTGAAAGGGCTTTTATATCCTGTGTATCTCCGGGATATATGCTCTGAAGATAAGTAGCTGCATCAGCATAACGTTGTGTTTCATAATACTCAAGAAGTTTTTCAGTATCAATTTTTGCAGACTGGGCAGTAAGATTTTTAAAGCTTAATAGAATAATACACAGGCAAATTCCTCTTTTCATCATGGTTATTTTTTAACTAAAATATTAGATATTTATTGAGCTTCCAAATTTTGGACTCACTTATTGGGGATTTTTTTAATCTTATGAATGATTTACAACAAAACCTTAACCTCAATATCATTAGATTTCTTATATTCACTGTACGGAAAAAGCAAAAGATATGGAAATAAAAACTGTGCAGTCATTCCTTGAGTATTACGGGAAAATAAGAGAAAGAACAAACCGTATTATTGAAGTTGTTCCTCCTGAGCATATTGATTTTTCCTACAAACCAGGAAATTTACCATTGGTGATCAGATAAGGCACATTGCTGCCATTGAACGCTATATGTATGGAGAAACCATTGCAGGAAGGAGAAGTGCTTATCCTGGATGTGGTAAAGACCTTGCTGACGGCCATGAAAATACAGTTCAGTTTTTCAATGAAATGCACAGGCAGACTCTTGAAATCATTGAAGGATTATCAGACGAAGATCTTACCAAGAAATGTCTTACTCCTGCCAATAGTGAAATTTCCGTATGGAAATGGCTTCGCGCCATGATAGAACATGAAATCCACCACAGGGCAGAATTATACATCTACCTGAACCTTCTGGATGTAAAAACACCTCAAATTTATGGGCTTTCTGCAGAGGAAGTACAGGAGATCAGTGTAAAATTATAAGGGATCGTCACACTATTAACAACAAAAACCAGCTGCCAATGTACCGCTGGTTTTTTTGTTAAAAGATCTTGTATTTTGATTTATTTCTATTTTAAGTGAAAAATTATTTGTTTTCGTTTATTAAAAATTGTTAAATATTTATTTGATATATAGGTGTTTATTCCTTTTTTTTAATCATTTACTTTAGAATTATTTATAAAAAGTCGTAGAACTACGACAAAATTTCAGATTACATGATGAAAATTTTCTGAATAACGATTACCGTTTTATCTTTGTAATACCACCAATCCAATTACAAAAAAATTAATAATGATTAAAACCCACATATTATAAGAATAAGATCAAGAGAAATCTTGAAATTCAACAGGGTTATAAAGTAAACTTACACTTATACTTTTCCTTTTTAAGACCCTGTTCTGATATCAATATCCGGATTTCACCATTACCATGGAGTACGGATAACGAAAAATGTATCTGAACTTTGTTGTTCAGATCGATTTCAGGCTTAAAAAAACTGACACCCAATCAATCAAAATATTACAATTATGTTTCAGGACGATCATTCACCCAAAATGCCTGTTTCCAAAGATAAAATTTCAGCTGTAAAGAATATTAAAGAGACATTGACAGATCAGGCAGTCAACAAAGCTGCTCAGGAAATACAGGAGAAATCGAGCGGAACAATTAAGAAAGCTACAGAAAAAATGGCTCAGGTTCAGGCGTATACAGGTGTGGTTCAAAACGGTTCTCAAATGTTTATGAATCAGGTTAAACAACCGAACCCTCCCACACTGGTAGAAGATAAAGTATGGGCTAAACAGCCTACTTCAGGGATTTATAATGCCAGTACAATACCCGGAAATCAAGTTGCTGGGATCAATCGTGTAGTAAAACTTGAAATTGTAATTGACGGAAAAGTGATAAAACATTTCAAGCATTTTCAGTTAAAACAAAGTGCTGTAAAACATCATGAATTCGATCTGATGCTGGCCCACGATACGTTAGGGAGTTCAGAAAACCACAATCTTGAAGAAGCTCAAAACTTTCTTGGAAAAAGAATTACCGTAATTTTCAGATATAAAGATGTTGAAGACGGCCCCGAAAGAAACTTTGTAGGAGTGATCACAGAAGTAGGTTTCAGCCAGGAAAAAGGAAGCCTGGGAAATATTTTTCTTACAGGATCAAGCCCTACGGTTCTTTTGGATGCAGCTCCTCATATTCAAAGTTTTGGCGGAGCACAGGAAATTAGTCTGAACAGTATTGCAGATCAGATAATCAAAGAAGGGCTTGGGCAAAGCAGTTTTGATTTCAGGGTGGATGCTGCCCATGGAAATGTTTCTTACAGCTCACAATATGAGGAGACCCATTATAACTATCTGGCCAGAATTGCAGAAGCCTACGGTGAACAGTTCTATTACGATGGTGAAGTATTGCATTTCGGAAAACTTCCGCCTCAGGAAAAACCTGTGAAGCTTACGTATGGAAGCAGTGTGAGTGATATCAAGATAAAAATGAAAGCTCAGCATGTGAATCCTTCATTTTATGGATATAACAGTAGTAAAAATGAAAAATTAACAGCAGGAAGTTCAAAAATTAATCATACTTCAGATATTGCCAAAAGAGCGTATGAAATTTCAGAAAAAACTTTTACGACTCCTTCATTAAGAGTGGCTCCCATAAAAGCGGTGTCTTTCATGGACGTGGAAACTTCCCAGAAAGGAACTGCTGGTAGTAAGGCTGTTGAAGTCTTTGTTATTTCAGGAATTACCACAGTGCCATTTCTTTATCCCGGCTGTATCGCGGATATAGAAATGAGAAAAGCTGAAAGCAGTGAAACGACCTATTTTACCAAACTGATGATTACTGATATGTACCATGAGGTAGATGCCAGAGGATATTATACCGGAACTTTTGAAGCAATAGCTTCTGATACGGGATTTATTCCACGTCCGGAGTTTCATACCCCAAAAGCAGATGCACAATTTGCCAAAGTAATTTCCAATGTAGATCCTTTGAATCAGGGTAGAGTTAAAGTACAGTTCGACTGGCAAAATGGTTCTACCACAACAGAATATATCAGGGTAATGACTCCAGATGGTGGAGGAAGCGAAAAAGTGAGTAAAAATCGTGGTTTCATGGCGATTCCGGAAGAAGGTGACCAGGTGGTGGTTAATTTCGCGCACCAGCATCCTGACCGTCCGTTCGTGATGGGAGGAATGTTCCATGGAGGCGTTGGCGGCGGCGGTGGTGCCGGAAATAATATTAAAAGCTTAAGCAGTAAAAGCGGGCATACAATGAGCCTGGATGATGCTGGTGGGATTACCGTAAAAGATAAAGATCAAAATTCTGTTTTTCTGGACGGAGCAGGAAATATAAGCATAGACAGCAAAATTTCCATTACGCTGAATTGCGGAAGCAGCTCAATCTATATGGATAAAGATGGCAATATTCAGATTAAAGGAAAAGAAATATTTGTACAGGGAGTCAATATTGGAGTTGGTGGAACAACGAGTATCGGAGTTGGAGTAGGACCTGAAAATGGTGAACCTACTTCCGGTGTTGGAATCAAATCTGATACCCTTCATATCGGAACCAATACGCTTTCCATGAGAGGTGATACTGAAGCCAATCTTAGCAGTGGAGGAAAAATTAATGTTGGCGGCGGAAGTGAAACAAATATTGTAAGTGGAACTGTAAAACTGAATTAATGAATCCTGTAGATTTGGAGTTGGTGAAGTTAAAAAGACAATGGCAGAAAGTTGTTTCAAAAAACGAAGAAAAACCTATGCTGATCTGTATAGGCGAAAAACATGAAACGGATCTTTTTGACGGATTTATCAAATCGAAACTTTCTGAAGATGAAGAAAGTGATGATGTTTTTTTACTCCATTATCAGGAATTTAACGGAATGAACTCTTTCGGGCAAACCTTATTGGATGAATGGACTGAGTTCTATGAGATGTTGAAAAAAAGCGAAGAGAATATTCCTCAATGGGATTTGAAAAACCCGGAAGAAAACTTTAAAACAGATGCATATAAGGCATTTTATCCTTTGATGGAATTAAAGAAGAACTTCCCTAATATTCAGGATTCTAAAATTTACATCTACATTGCTCCACTCAGGATCAGTGATACCGGGGAACTTTCTTTATGGGTGAAAGAGTGGTGCAGGATCTGTGAAATGTCAGAGAATAAAGATATTAAACTGGTATGGGCAGAACATCATACCTACAGAACTTTGCCCAATATCTCTTCTGCGCATAGCTTCAGAGTGGAAGTAGACATTCATCAGTTAATGCAGAATACTGCGGCTCACACTAACCGCAAGAAGAACAGTCCGGATACGGATTTTCAACAACAGATTCTTATCGCAAGCAATCACTTAAGCAAAGAAAGATTCAAAGAAGCAGAGCATGCATTGAAAACAGCTGTGAAACTTGCCAAAGAACAAAAGAATAAACAGGGAGAGATTTCTGCTTATTTTATGCTTACCCAGGCTTATACTGCAGACAGGAAGAAAGAAAAGGCAGAAGATACCTACCGCACCATATTAGAAGAAGTAGAACCGGATAGCTCTTTAGCAGTTCAGATGTATATGAATTATGGTAGTTTTCTGCTGGGAAACTCTAAAAAATCCAAAGCAGAAATAATATTTGAAAAAGCTGCAGAAACTGCTCAGAAAATAGGAGAATATGCAATGGCGATTGAGTGTTACAGAATCATCGCTACATTGAATGACACGGTTCTGACAAAAGATAAAATGATCAGATATTTTGAAAAATGTCTGGATATAGCAAAATTGATGGATTCTTCAGCCAGAGAACAGAGCAGCCTTAGGTTTGTAGCCTCAATGCTTATTCTCAAATATGAAGGTGATACCGATAAAAAAACAAAACTGGATAGTGAAATGAAGACTTATTTTGGTGATGACTGGAAGGTGAGTGTAGAAAAACCAAAAGCAGGGTAATCTCAAATTAAAAGAAATCATGGCAGATCTGAATAAAAAAACAGTAAAACCCATCAAGGTAGCAAAGCCGGATATGAACCCGGACCGCTCCTGGAAGGTCAAAGCAGACGTTACTTCGGTAAGTTGGGATAAAACGACACAGGGCTGGAAAAACGGAATGAAAAATAATTTCGATTCCCTGAATCCTGTTTCTATGGCTAAATCCTTATTGGGAGGAGATGCCGGCCAGCCGGAGAAAAGCAGTGGAGGCGGAGGTGGCGACAGTGCTGTGACAACAGAAAGAGCAGCACCGGAAAGCAAAGTGAAACTGATTAAGGTCAATAATCCTGCAATGCCTTCCACAGCTATTCAGCATACAAGTAAGCATTTTGATATCGTACTGGCCATTGATATTCACTGGACGCTCATTCCGCCGCCACCTTCATTTATGTTTATTCCTTTGCCATTGCCTCATCCGTTTATCGGGATTGTTTTTGATATTATGGATTATATTACCATCAAGATTCCGGTTCCGCAATTTGCAAGAAATCTGATGCCTTCTCTTCCGGAAAGTATTCCGATGGGAGGCTCAATATATGTTCACGGAAGGCATAAAGCTACCACTACAACCAGTGTGATGGGAGTGGTGATTCCATTCAGACATGTTACATCGCTTATTCCGGTGTATCTCATTCCTTTTCCTCAGGAAGCTCCCCATGAAGGAGAAGTGTATTACGGCTCACAGACCGTTCTGGCACAGGGAAGTAAAATGAGCGGAAATCAGCCTCAACAGGTATTAACGTGTATGGGATTTCCTTTCGGAATGACCATGCTGCCTGCAATGCCGGATAAACCCAAGAAAAATCCATTGGCTTATTTTGCTTTCTACAATAACTTTTCAAGCATGTATATCCAGATCAATACGGGAGGCCCTGTATTGGTGGGAGGAGCCTTTGTTCCTCATACTTATACACCCGGAGAAATGCTGATGCGTCTTGCAGGGATGTTCTTAATGAGAAGTTTAACAAAGAAAATAGGAAAACTGGGAGCGAATGGTTTAAAAAAGCTTAATAACAGTGTTCTTAAAAAAGCTCCTTTCAATAAGTTTAAATTTTCAAATGCTCTTTCTAAGAAATTATGTCATTGGGGGCTGGAACCTGTTAATTTTGCAACGGGTGCTATGTTTTTTGAATGGGAGGATTTCGAAATTCTGGGGAATACTCCTTTAACCTGGAAAAATAAATGGCACAGCGATAGACCTTATGATTTTGGGCCTTTAGGAAATGGCGTTTTTAATAATCACGATCTGTTTATCCTTCCTGAAGAGAATAACAAATTTGCCGGATGGATGCATCCTGAAGAAAATATAGCCATGCTTGTTCCCGTACCTGAAATCGGAGAAGAAATGACCTATTTCAGAGATCAGAAAATCTGGCAATACAGACCAAATAACAGTATTTGGGTTGTTCGCAAAGGTACAGACATCTACACTTATACCCGCTTTCATCATGTTACAGAAGGAGTGATATATAAAATTGCAAGGATCGAATATGGTGACGGAACTGTTCGTGAATATGAGTATGAAGGCCGCAATATTGTTCTAAAAAGGATAAAAGATGTTAATACAGAAACAAGTATAGAAACCACTATTCACCCTGAATATAAAAAGATAACAGAAGTCTGTTATTGCTATAAAAACCAAAAAGATCTGTTGGTCCGTTATAGTTATGATGAGCGTGGAAATCTTACCCATGTCTGGGATATTCACAAAAAAGCGATCGTCTTTGAATATAATGGGAAAAATCAAATTGTAAGAAGAGTCAACCGAAATGGGATGAGCTATATCTGGAAATATGATAAAAAAGGTAGGGTAGTATATACTAAAGGTTTGGATGGATATATGGAAGGAAGTTTTCATTATGATGAAGAAGAAGGCTTCACAGAAGTAATATACCCTAAACAAGATAATAAAACAGAACGTTATTATTATGATGATCATTTTCTTGTATATAAAAAAGTAGATGGAGAAGGTGGGGAAACCTGGTATGACTTTACAGCATACAATGAACTGAAAATGATAGGAAGCCCGGAAGGACGTGTTCAGGGGTATACGTATGATGAAATGGGAAATATCAAGACTTTTCACAGTCCTGATGGAGAAGAATATCATTATCAGTATAATGAGTTTGGACAGGTTATTGCCCGTTTTTCACCTTCGGGAGCTTCTGAAACATGGAATTATGATGAGCATGGAAGATTAATCAGTCATACAGATGCGGCAGAAGAAAATGTTTATTATGAATATGCTGATGGAAAAAGGCTTCCGGAAAGATGCATAAGAGAAAAAGTTACGGCATTTTACGAGTATAATGAAAGAGGACAGCTTACTCAACTTACCAATACTATCGGAACTGAGCAATTTTGGAAATTTGATGACTATGGAAGGCTGTTGATTTTTAGTCCGAAACCTTTAAGCAGAACTGTTTGGAACAGAGATAAAATGGGAAGAGTGGTTGAAGTGAATGAACAGGGTCAATTACCATTGAAACTTCGCTACGATGCGTATGATCTTCCGGTGTATGCTACAGATGGCCATGCAGAATGGTTGATGAGTTATACTCCAATGGGAAGCTTAAAGCGGCAGGTTCGAAGGAATGCACTCACCAGTAAGAAAGAAGAAACACTAGCCTTTGGCTATGATGCTTACGAAAATTTAGTAAGTATGACCAATGAAAAAGGAGAGGTCTATATTTTTGAAAGAGATAATAATAACAAAATTATTGGTGAAACCGGCTTTGAGGGACGCAAAACAATCTTTATCCGTGATAAGGATGGTTTGATAACCCAAAGAAGAAACCCTCATGGAAATACAATCTTTTATGAATATGATCTGGCAGGAAGAATAATGCAGGTGGATTATCCGGACGGAACCTGGGAGGCATATCAATATGATACTTCAGGCTTGCTTATCAAAGCAGATAACGAAGATAGCAGTCTTAGCTTTCAGAGAAACCAACTGGGGCAGATTATCAATGAAAAACAAGGGGAACATTTAGTTCAATATAAATATGATCAGCAAGCTAATCTTATCGGTCTGGAAAGCAGCTTAGGAGCGAAAATTGATTATTCCTATACTGATCTGGGACAGCTTAGAAATATTTCCGCCAGCACTACAGAGGTAATTTTACCCTGGCAGATGAATGTTGAAACCCGTAGAAATGAGCAAATCCTTTCCCGTAAAATGACCGGGAATGTGGAAAGTACTTTTGAATTCGATCATACCGGAATGCCTATAAGCCAGAAAGTAATTACTCATAAAGCAAATACTACTTTTCATAAAGACTATATATGGGGAGAAGGAAACCGGTTGTTGACTATACTTGACAAAGTAAAAGGTGGTAGAACAAGATTTGATTATGATGCATTTGGAAGTCTTGCTGCTGCAGAATATTCCAACGGAAAAGTTCAGCATAAAAACCCTGATGAAACGGGCTGCTTATATGAAAGTATAAAACGTACCGACCGTATTTATGATAAAGGTGGAAAGCTGATGCGTGACAAAAACTGGTTTTATCATTATGATGAAGAAGGAAATTTGTTATTAAAGAGTAAAAGGGTGATCAATAATGCGAGGCCAGAACATCAGGAAAAATCAAACAGCGCTCATCCTTATTACAAAGCCATTGCCTCGGATTGGCTTAGCCGCCCGAAAATGCCGGAAGGTGTTATTTTACCTGATGTGAACGATAATTCCTCAGCAGAAATTCAAAAAACTGAATGGGAATCCGGTGACTGGGCTTATTCCTGGAGGGCTAATGGAATGCTGGCTAAAGTAAAGCGTCCTGATGGTAAAGAAGTGAGTTTTGAGTATGATGCACTGGGAAGAAGAATTTCTAAAATTGGCTGGCAGAAAATAACTCGTTATATTTGGGATGGTAATGTTCTTTTACATGAATGGAATTATAATATTGAGGCAAGACCTGCCAATGAAATTGATGATGAAGGAAATATTATAAATAAGCAAGAGCCTGTAGAGAATTTAATAACATGGGTTTATGAAACAGGGAGCCATGTGCCGTCTGCAAAGATTGAAGGAAACAGAAGGACATCAATTATTTCAGATTATATAGGGAGACCTGCGCAGGCTTATAATGAGGATGGAAATCTGGTCTGGAGTGCCGATTATGATATTTTCGGAAGAATTGAAAATGTAAATGGTGATGAATCATTTATTCCTTTCCGACAGCAAGGGCAGTATGAAGATGAAGAGACGGGACTTTGTTATAATAGATTCCGTTATTATGATGGAAAAAGCGGGACTTATCTTTCTCAGGATCCAATGGGTCCGCTTGGAGATAATCCCAATCTGTATGCATATACCCATGATAGTAATTCGGAAATTGATCCGCTGGGATTAATAGAGGTTGACGGGGGATGGTCACGAAGAAAAGCAGAACGAGGTTCAATTATAAAAGCAAAAAGACCTACACCTCCTTCTATACATGCTACCAAACATATTCAGGCCACTTCTATGGAAGATGCTAAAGCCAGAAGTATTAAAGGAGTAGGCGGTAAACCCGAAGGATCATATTTCCCGGATGTAGTAAAAGATAATTTCAAAAATTTTGAGAAAAAAGCCGCATTTGATGCCATGAGAAAGGGTAATGTAGTACCTAATGGTGGAGTTACGTACTATATTTATGAACATCCTACCGATATTGGATATAATATGGGAGAAAAAACAAGATTTATGAGAGTGGAAGTGGCTTCCGGTACCATACACAGCCATCCGATATCAGAGGCAGATGCCAATAATTATATAAAAAAAGCAAATTATCCATAACGATGAAAGATAAAGGAATACTAAACACTGGAATTCAGGTTGAAGGCGGATGGAGTATTGATGCAAACGTTTTTATAGACAAAAATTATAATATAGAGGCTATCCCTTTTGATGATACCTTATTGTTTAGTGCTGTAAATCACATTACAGGAAAAAATATTTCAGTTACCTATGAAAACAGTAACGTAGGATATTCTTTTGATTTCTGCATGCTATCCAGAAGGTTAGGGGAATGGCATCATGATGGTGCAGCTATTTATAAAACAATAGAGACAGGTCATCAAATTGATAAATTATACAATACATTATCAGAATACCTGAATCCTTCAAAAAAAGAGCTTATCCCTTTAAAAATTTCAAGCTGGACCATTGTTTATAATAATCTGATAAGAAATGAAGCTTTGTATGATGATATAGAATTGATTTTTTCAGCAGTAAGAGGAAAACTTTTTATAGACATTACCTACAATCGGAATTCCGAAAAACCTTATTATATCTATATCGGATTATCAAAATATGAATATTCCCAAATTGTTTACAGTTTGGATAAACCGGCAAGAGAATACCAGGAATTATTTTTAAAAAATATAGATGAAGTTGTTGTCATAATTAATGATTTTCTCATAGAACAAGACAATTATTTATCTGAAATTTCAAGAAAAACCTGAGTGCTGTACTGATGTGAAATGGACAGTAAGTCAAAAGCATAGCAATAGAGTTTAAATATTTAATCCAAATCCAATTCAAATATATTATGAAAAAAATATTCTCAGAACTTAAAGGTTTTGTGGTGTTTAGTCCAGAACTTTTAGCAAAATATCTGGAGGAAAATCACCTTTCCGGTAATAATATTTTAAAATATTTTGTAGAAAACGAACATGGGGATGAAATAACAAAATCAGGAATCGCTATTCCAATTATAGGGGTAGAGGAAGACTATTATGCATTCCGGGTTTCTGTAAATGAGGAAAAAATCCTGAATGATAGTGAAGTAGAGGTAGAGTCAAGAGGCTGGGTTTTTCAGACGGCTAATAATGAAGTAAAAATTGTAGGAATTGGCTATTTAAAAGATATTACTACCATTAATGAGGAAAACAGTATTACGTTATCCTTGGAAAACGGATGGCATACTTTGAAAATACGGGGAGGAAGTCAAAATGGCGAAAGACTATTTGAGTTGCACATGGAAAAACAGGATGCATACCCGGCTTTCAGCGGAGACGTGACTACCGAGTATTACTATGGTTAAAAAATTAGTGAAAAAATATTGAAACGTAAATATTTCATCCCTGAGTTTAAATATCTGATGTTGAGATCTTAATATTCAAATTTTATTTGGCTAAGGACATTGCTGTCTCTTTAAAACACCAGAAATACGAATTTTATTGTAAAAATATTTTGTCAGTAATAAAAAACTTTCTATATTTGCACCACTGAAAACAACGGTACTGCCGGAGTTAAAGGAGAGTTGGCAGAGTGGTCGATTGCGGCAGTCTTGAAAACTGTTGACTGTAACAGGTCCGGGGGTTCGAATCCCTCACTCTCCGCAAGATGCAAAAACGTAAGTTTTCAAAAAGCATCAAAAAATATTTAAATCCTGCAAAATCAATGATTTGCAGGATTTTTTATTTATTGCAATTGCTGTAATTTTCAAAAATACTCCAAAAGTTTTTGGCAATTGTGTGGCAATTTTTAAATTGATTGAAAATTGCCATAGAAAGCAGACTTAAAAAGCTGTAAAAATGCATTTAAACAATGTGTAATGAACACGTTGCAAATCTAAACATCTTGATTCGAGGAACTTTTAGTTTGACATTTATAACCTTAAAAAATGTTGAATTATGTTAGTAGAACAAAGCTATGGGCTCACTTTCTTTTTAAAGAGCTCAAAAAATGAAAAGGTCCGCCATATTTATGTGCGGATAACTGTAGATGGTATTCCAAAAGAAACCTCTACGAAAAGAAAATGGTATCCCAACCGATGGGATCAGAAAGAAGGCAAAGCTGTGGGTACGAAAGAAGATGCAAAGATTATTAACCTTTTCCTGGAATCTTTAATGACTAAGATTAACAGCCATAGAACTGAGCTTATGAATAATGGTATTCCCATTACCTCTATTGATCTTATAAACTTCATAAACGGAAAATATAAACCAAGAAATAAGGTTCTTGAAGAATTTCAGGAACATAATGATGAGATGGGTAAATTGGTAGAGACCGGAGAATATGCCAAAGGAACACATGACCGTTATATCACCGCAAGGTCCCATGTTCAAGAATTTATCAAGTATCAATATAATAAAGAAGACATAGAGTTCAGAGCACTGAATTACGAATTTGTAAAGGATTATGATTTGTACTTAAAAACAGTAAGGAAATGTTCTAACAATACTTCATTGAAGTATATTAGCAATTTTAAGAAAATAGTACTGAGAGCTGTTGCAAAAGAAATTATTCCTAAAGATCCGTTTAAGCTATTTATTGGAAAGAAAACCAAGGTCAAAAAGAAGCCGCTGACAAAAGCTGAACTAAAACGAATTGAAGAAAAAGAATTTAGCTCAGAAAGATTGTCGGTAGTACGGGACATTTTTGTTTTTCAGTGTTACACAGGACTGTCCTATATAGATGCTTTCCAACTCAAATGGGAAGATATTAAAGAAGCTAATGATGGAGGTGCCTGGATTATGTCCAGCAGGCAAAAATCAAAATCTGACACTGATATCCCACTCTTGCCTAAAGCGTTGGAAATTATATCGAAATATAAAGATAATCCATTATGCATAAAAAGAGGCACCGTATTGCCGGGTCGCTCAAATCAGAAAATGAATGAATATCTGAAGGAGATAGCGGTTTTATGTAATGTTAATGTAATACTTAATACTCATAAAGCACGACGTACCTTTGCCAGTACGGTTACTTTAAACAACGGTGTATCAATACATGTTGTTAAAGAAATGCTGGGTCATCATTCAGTGAAACAGACAGAGGATTATGCAATCACTGAACAGGAATCAATTGCCCGAGAAATGAAAGATCTTGAAGCCAAGCTAAGAGATAACAATAATTTCAATAGGGATCTGGTTAAACTTCTCGAACAGCTCGAAAAAGAATTCCATGATTTAAAAAACACTCAGAACGTTCCTTTAGAGCTTTTTCATGCCGAGAGATGTAATGCTTTTGAAAATATGCTCATTAGAGCAAAGGATATTATTTAATAGAAGCAATCCCCTCAATGCATAAAGTTTTGAGGGAATTGTTTTTCTGACTCAGCTTTTCTGTATAGACAGAATTTCTACAGTACTGCGATAATCTGGATGATAAGATGGAATGTACTTAATGTATCCAAACTGCTGAAGTTGCTTAAAATATTTATGATAACTGGTTATTGTAGTGATATGCGAAAACTCCATAAGCTTTCTCCTGCTCACTCTGATAATCCATTTTTCATTTTGCTTGCAAGCAAGGAGGGCAATTGCAGTTAACAAAGCAATATGCCAAACATTCAATTTTGGATCACTTTGAATTTCATCAAGGAAATCAAACCAGTATTGTATATTATTCCTTTTCATAGTCAAATAGATGTTAATGAGCATACGGAAGTTAAAGTAGATTTACTTTTTACTCTTGACATTGCTGCTGGTTGGGATAGTGATAATATTCCTTCAAATGTTAAGACTGCTGTTAATTATTATAACAAGAATGATGGATTTATGGGAAGTTCAATTGGAGGTGAAGATATTGAAGCAAAAGATCCGTTAAAGACTAAAATATTAAACGTTCCTGTTAATGCTTCACATACAGAAATTGATAATAAATATCGTTATAATGCATACAATGCGGTAGTTAAAGAATTAAACAAATCGGAAGAAAAAAAGCCATGAAAAAAAATACGGTAATTTTAACAAATATATTAATATGGGTTTATGTTATAGTTATATGTTATACTCATATCAATGGTGGAAATGGAGAACTTTTACTATATTCTGGTATAGCGGTAGGTTTACTTTTAGCCATCAACATAGCATATGTAGAGAGAAAAATATCTTTACTTGAAATTATTTTTATTTTAATAAATCTAATATTAACTGGTTTAGTCGCATATTTATCATTAGTTTTTATACAATTGGCTGTGAGGTAAATGGAATAGATCAAAAAAAGATAAGCCACAAATTTTGTGGCTTATCTTTTAAGAAAACCGATTAAATATGAAAAATAGAAAGTATGCATGATGATTTTGATAATAAACTATATAAGGACATTTCAATAAGAGCTGATAGAAAGAATTTATTTACCGATGGTTTGTCTGTAATTATTGGGAAGAAAGTGAAGTTGCATAAGGGAGTCAGAATAACGCAGATTATTTAGAAGTTATCAAATATCTTATAGACTATTGTGTAGATAGTAAGCCAATTATTTCTGAAAACCAAAATATTGGTTATTATTCATGGCTTTTACAATTTAGGTTGGATGATTATAACTGCTATGATTTATATGAAGCGAACTCTGATGGTAGTGGTTTTAATAAAGGTTGTGATACGGCAATTTCAGTTGTTAGACAGCAAAGGGAAATATGCTGGCAACAAAATCTTATTCCTCTTTTTCCAAACTTCAACCAGTCAGTGGTTATATTAGATGGTGTTTATGAAGGAAAGGATATTGAAGGTATCAGATATGAGTCACCTCAGGATGAGACTGGATGGTATCTTATCACTGATGATTATAATGATGATATTAAATCATTGAAAATGGTTCACTTTTATCATGTTGCTTTTGCTCGTCCTGATATTTTAAAATATCTAGCAATACCGTTCGGATACAGATTTCTTATGAAAGAAGGAAAGATAGAGATACGACAGGATGAGGAGGAATAGTTCTAACTTTAAAATTAAATTTAAGATTTGCTGGTTTTACTTAAACAAAGCCGCAAATTAAAGTAATTTTATAAAACACTGGCAATCTAAATTGTAATAGCTACGACTTTATCTGATAGGTAGGGTTAAAAATTGAAGAGGCTGTCCAAAAAGGTCAGCCTCTTTTTTTTGTTTTGAGACTGCGTATAGTTATGCAGCAATTTTATACTTTTGGATTTCCATATACTTATGGAAAAGATGCATATGTTGTTTGCATTTAAGTGTATTTAGCCAATTTTTACGGTTAAGTTTTCTGTTTTTCACTATTTTCTAAGATTATGTGCCAATGCCATTAATCCAAATTCAATATTTACTTTTTCAAGTCCTTTTAGAGTAAATCTTGAAAATTTATTATTGCTTTTTAATTGCCCGAATACAGCTTCTACTTCTATAGGCCGTTTACTTCTGTGGTAATGCCCTTTTTCAGATATCAGCCTTTGCCTGGCTTTCATTCTGTGATGGTTCAGATTATAATTCACTTCGATTAATCGATTATCCTGGCTTTGATGGCAGCTTTCTCTGAGAGGACAACCCTGACATCTGAAAGCCTGATAATAATGTACCTGAGATTCATATCCGTTACTGCTGATCCTTTTGCCTTTACCGATAAAGTTCATTTGCTGTCCGCAGGGACATACATAGAAGTTATTTTCCTCATTATAATATAAGTTCTGTACAGCAAACGCATTGTTCTTCTCACTGCGCTTCTGTTCTTTATGAAAATTATTATATTTTACATAGCCCTCTATAGCTTTTTCTGCCATCATTTCGTAATTCTCTTCACTTCCATATCCGGCATCTGCTACTACCTCTTTACTTTGTTTGTGGTACTGATCTTCAAAGCCGTTAAGATGATCCTTCAATGTAGTGGTATCTCCAGGAGTCTGATGAATGCTGTAATGGGTGATAAACTGGTTTTCAGTACTGATCTGTGCATTATAGGCTAGCTTAAGCTGCCCATTTTTCATATGGTCGTCTTTGAGCCGCATGAAGCAGGCGTCGGGATCAGTCTTACTATAACTGTTGCGGCCTGAGAGTATTTTTAATTGATCTTCATACTTCTGTAATCTGGGTAGGTCCTGATGCTGAAGCTTTTTAATGAGCTTCTTACCGGTTTTATTGTCCTGTGCCACAGAGTGATTAAGTTCTGCTATTTTATCCTGAAGCTCTCTGCTGTCAATAGATTTTGGAAGGTGCTTTTCATGGGATTCATAACGCTCTTCTTTGATTTGGGATTCAATATCTTCAAGTACGGAATGAATTTGAGCTTCCAGTTTTAATTTATTCTTTTCTACAGATTTTTTCCATACAAAGCTGTATCGGTTGGCAGATGATTCTATTTTTGTACCATCTATATATTGAACATTTAAACTTACGTAACCCAAATTCTGCAAAACAACGGTAACATCTGCAAAAAGACGGTGAATATGGTTTTTAAGCCGTTTGCTCCTAAAGTAATTGATGGTTCTGTAATCAGGCTTACTGTTGCCGGAAAGCCACATGAAATGAATATTTTCTCCAAGTGCCTTTTCTATTTTACAACATGAATAAATATTGTTGAAATAGGCATAGAATAAAACTTTGATCATCATCCGGGGGTGAAAACTTGTCGTTCCACCGCCTTTATATTCACTTATAATATGATCGATATTCAAGTTATCCACTAATTCATTGATAAGACGTACCGGATGATTAGCACCTATCTTATCAAAAATATCTTCAGGAAATAAGCTGGGAGTATTGGTGGGTAAAGATTTAAACCGTACTTTCATATCAATGTTTGTTTGGGTGCACCTTAAAGATAAATCTTAAAGGACAAACAACAAAAAAATCCCCGAAACTTTTTTAAGTAACGGGGATATTTTTTTGGACTTTTTAGACAGCCTCTTTTTTACTTTATAACTTTCAAATATCTGCCTAATTCATTCGTCAATAAATTACAATTTTTGAATACAATATTTAAATCTTTTAGATTTATATTTTTTATGTCTTTTTTTCTGGAAAGATAATCTATTAATTTATTTAATGAAGCCTTAATACTATCTAAGCTTTCATTGTCAATAACCTTTAATCTTTCATTTGCAGTTATTATCCATTATCCATAAATTATCAGGTCCTTCTTTTTTATCCTTTTCAGGTCTTGTAGAAGAATATCCCAGAACGAGGCCTAATTCTTTTACTGCCTCTTCAAACTTATCAGCTTTATTATGTGGAGAATATTGTAAATTATTTATAGTTTCTCTGATTGAGTTAATTGCATCATTAAGAGTTGTAAAGGAATTTAAATATTCCAAAGCTCCTATAATTTGCTCTTTACTATTTATACTAGATTTTAAATAATCTTTTGATAAGAAAGGTTGAAAAGATAAGTGTGAAATTTTCCTTGCCTTTACTAGTAAATCATTGGATGTGTTTTTTTCTATAAAAAAGGTAATATTAGCTAATAAAAGATAATATGTTGTTTTTTCATTATCAGATATATCTTCTTTTAGAATTTCTTCAATAATTGAACTTGCCTTTTCATAATCATCTTCTAAAAATTCAATCATTGCAAGCTTTTCAATGTTCTTTATTTTATATCTATTCTCTTTATTTTCATCATCTTCTGATTCATTAATAGAATCCATTTGTGTCTGATAAAAATCAAGCCAATCTTGATCCTGTTCCAAACAAGAATTAGCAGTTTCACAAATGATTTTCGGAATGTTTTCTTTCTCTATTTCCTCATCACTATTTAATAAATCAATACCTATTTCTATTTGTTTTCTGGTATGTTTATTTAGATATTTAAAATTTTCCCTTTGTCTCAAAAACTTTAAAATATTTCTTCCCAACAAATAAACAACACTAAAATCATTTCCAGATCGGACTGTTCTACCCATACCTTGCTCTATGGTTTGAGCTATTATATTGCTATGTTTTGTATAAAGCATGGTTTCACTGTATTTGTCAGTTAAAAATTTATGATTAGGATGGTTATGTAATATAAGAACATTACAAATATTACCACTTAAATCAATGCCATCATATCTATTTGTTATAACAATAAAGTTCCCTTTAGATTTTTTAAAATTTTCTAATTCTTCTTCAATATTATGTGTAATTTTTTTAGCTCCATGATGTTCCCATAATTCAGCGTCCTTATAATTCGGTATTATAACTAAAATATTTTGTTCATTTTCTATATGATGATTTATTATGTTTTTTAAGGAATCATCATCAAAATCATTAAAGTATCTTTTGGGAGTTAAGATTAGCCTTTGCCCAAAATCATTTCTATTTTTAGGTTCAATAGGATTCAAAACAGACTCTAAAGAGAAGTCTAAATTGTAAAGCAAAGAAATATCATTTTCAAATGTTGCTGACATCGCAAATTTATATTATGCTTTGTAATATGTTTGGATTCTTTTAGTATTACATTTTATCGGCGATATTTCAATATGGTAACTATCAAAGTAAAGTTCATATTTACTATAATCATTTATAAACAAGTCCCATTTGAATAATAATACATCAGGATTTGCAATATATGATTTTAATATATTTATTACTTCATCTCTTTTATTATTCCAGCTCCAAAAAGGTAGTTTTATAAAGTAATCTGACACTCCACTTAAAATCCCTTCATAAGATCCAGATTCTTGTTTTTTTATTTCTTCTTCAAAAAGAGTTAACAACTCTGAATATGCAGCTAAATTTTTGTTTATTCTTATAGTATATTGATCAAAAACTTTTTCAACACATTTGTGAGCATCATCAAATAATATACTTCCAACTGCAATTCTATCTTTATCAAAAATATTTTTCCCATTAAATAATTTTTGAACTGTAGTAATTAAGATCGATTTTTTATTTAAAAAATCTTCGGGAAAATCAGAATCTCCATCTGCCATAAAACAAGTTGGAATATTATAATGTCTTGATTGTTCAATTACTTGGCTAACTAATTGTTTATCTGGGCATAGGTAAAGAGACCTTTCTCGAGTTTCTATCATTTTTGAATGCAGCATCAGCAAGCCAACAAGTGTTTTGCCTGCACCAGTATTCATTTTAGTTAACGTATATTCATCCTCTCTTCTGTTGTTCCAATCAGTAAGAGCTTCTTCTTAAATACCCCTAAGGTATGAATATCTGTCATTTTTTTTTAATCTAGAATATAGTTCTAGTGGATTAGTTGGGAGCTTAACTTGTGTTTTTTGTTGCTCATTAATTTTTTTGAAAATACTCATGGTGGTAGTTTTATTTTTAAATATGAATTACTTGTCTATTAAGTATTTAAGAAACTCGATAGAAGAAACATTATATTCTATACATTTTGATGATATATTATCGTCTGATGCAACTTTTTCAAAAACTGATTTATCTAAAAACATTCATGCCCAACTTTGTGTCTCTGCTTTGTCATAAGCATTTATACAACTAAAATTACAGGTAGCAAATGCTTATTCCTATATTCAATATCATTGGAACTTGCTATAAATTTAAAAGAATCTGAGTTGTCATCTGTTATGTAGCTTCCACCATTTACTGTAGATTTTAACCTTTAGAATTTGTTCTGTTGCTTCAATTTATTATCATTATTTAGTAAACTTAATTTCACTTCACATCAATATGAAAATCATTTTTTGATTCTTTCCTAAAAATGAGGTAAGGGAAATGATTGAAACAAAAAGAAGCAAATTTAAAAACGCCTTTTTCTCCTGTGATATGTTGGTCGTGATAATTTTCGCTATTAGTTATGTTTATTGCTAATTTACAGTTTTTTCTTGAAAAAAAATTGAAAAAAATCATTCAAGAGCTAGCCCTCTGCTAAATACCCCACAGATTCTTACGGAATAGAAAATATCGCTGATTTACTATTGCTCGCGATCATTTTGTTCCGGGTACTTTATATAACTCAAAAATCAAAAACAATGGTAACAATTAAACTACAAAAAAGAAAAGACGATACTAATGTTTTATGCTACACATCATTGTCTAGATCTGTAAGTGAGTGAAAACTCGCGCCAAATAAGTCCTATTATCTATAGTTAATGATTATGTGAATTATTTTGCTGTCTTATGAAAACGTCTATCAATTTTAAGGCAATTAAAACAGATTCTGAAGCGCACAATTTCAGAAGAAAAACCTTCGATTATATAAGGAAAGATTTTACAGAAAAAAATGAATATTGGGTAGAAAGTAAGATTTCAGATAGGCTAAAATCAATAGAAGCATACTGTAAGGAAAAATCAGGAAGGAAATTACAGAAAAATGCAATGCCTATTCGTGAAGCTGTAGTTGTTATTAAAGAAAATACAACGATGCAGGATCTGCATAACCTCTCTAAAAGACTTGAAAAAGAACTAAGAATAAGAATTTTCCAAATTGCTATTCATAAAGATGAAGGTCATTATGATAAGGATTCTAAAGAATGGAAACCTAATTATCATGCTCATTTAGTGGCAGACTGGCAAGATTTGGAAACAGGAAAAACGTTGAAACACCAATCCTTTCATTATTCAAAAATGCAGGATATTACTGCTGAATGCTTGGAAATGGAGAGAGGTGTTTCAGGTTCTAAAGGACGGCTGGAAGCCATTGAGTTTAAAATCCAAAAAAAGGAAAATGAGCTTATGTTACACGATTATAAGATAGCTCAAATGAAGGCAGAGCTCAAATCTAAAAAATTTACAGATCTAATTGTCAGAGAAAATGACTTTTTAGGTTTTAGCAGGATCAAAACTGATAAGACTATTGAAAACTACGAGAGAGTTTTTAAAGCATATAATACAGAACTGCTTAAAAATAAAGAAATTCTTCAATCCAAAACTAAAATTATTACTGAGCTTCAGCAAAAGAATATAGATTTAAGCAAAGAAGTTTTCCTATTAAAAAACAAGCTTTCCAGGATACTGTCTAATATTACAGTATATAGTAATGAAAAGGAAACTTATCTTAATTCTGTTAAGGGTACGATCATAAAAGCAATCCAATTTGAAAAGTTCAAACAGCCGAAATTATTTGATACTACCAAAGATAAGCTCATAGCAATAGTTGATCGTATTTGTAAAAAAGTTTCTGAAGAAAATAATATTCCTTTTTCATCACTGGAGGAGATTTGTAAAAATCCTGACAGCAGCTTGGAAATCTTTTCATTACTGAACATTGGTGATCATAGAATAGAATATATTACTGAAGATATCCCGGTTCAGCAAAAAAGAAAAAAGATAAAGAGGTCATAAGAAGGACTGCAAAAATTCATAAAAGAAAACAAAGGTATTGTTCCAGATTTTTAAAAAGACAAGCTCAGGTCCAAAGGATATGACAAAAAATCTCCACCTTGCAGGTCGTATTTTTCATCATAAACTTGCTTTTTAAAATCTTCCATAATGAATTTTTGGCTTTCTTTTTTTTTCTTTTTTCTTTTGAAAAATTGTAAACAGTTGTTTTGCAGAGATCTTCATCAAACTCTTCCTTTTGTTCAAGTAAAGAAAATTGTTTCTGATTAAAATTATCACCTAAGTCAAAAACTAAAATTTCCTTCTTTGTTTCCAAAATTTCTCTAAAGCGTTTATGCTTTTTCCCTGATGTATTTCTATTCCATATTATACATATAAAAAAAGAGTCCACGCCGTTGTATATACTTTTATTATCATTAAGTATTTAGTGAGTGTACTTTGACCTCACCCTACGGGTGTACAAGCACCCTCATTATTTTTTCAGCTATCCAATGATTAATTCGATGCCAGCTTTTTCTGCTTTATATTTTATCTTAGTCTGCAATTGATAATAACTCCAGTTGCGGAGCACAAATTCCTGTTCTTTTGCAATGCTTATTTTATCTTCCTGATTTTTAAGGATAAGTGTGCCTGCCTGCTGCTGAATACAGAAATCGATAAGTTTCCTGCTGTACACATGAAGCCGATGACTTACATACCGACTCTCCAAATTTTCTGTTTTATAAAGTGCCTTTTGTTTGCGTTTGGTTCCTTTCCCAGAGCGCATATAGACAATGCTAGCCTGAATCCTCTTTTGACTTGCCTGAATAGCAAGTCTGCGATATAAGAATTCCTCTTTTGAGCCAATATTGATTCGGACATTATTAGCTTTTGCTACTATAGGATGTTCCAGAGACAGAGAAGCTTCTGCGATAATTTCAGGTTTTAAAAGGTGCTTTTCTTTTTCAAATTCAAACACTGCCAGCCAATAGATTTTCCCTGCTTTAAGCTGAATCTGTGATGTACAAAGCTTTATTTCTCCCTTTAAAAGCTGTTCCATTATAAGACGTTTATCAGAAAAGTCTCTCCCTAAATACGTTTTAACAGGTATAGCAAACATATTAAAGCAAAACGCTTTTTTTTCAGGATCATACTTCAATTTAGTGATGCATTTAACCGGAAGAGGAATGGGAATATCTCTTTTAAAATTTCTCAAAGATTTTATACCCTGCCAGTAGTCGGTTTTGTTTTTAGAAAAAGTAGATTGAATCGTATTGTTCAAACTTCCAAGAATATCGGTAGGGATCTCTCCTTTGAAACGGTCAAAAACCATGCGTGCGGTTGTGCTAGTTTTTGAACGTGTGAATATTCCCATTTCATCTTTATTTGCATCGGCCAACTTGTATTGGACTTCTTCGGTAAAGTAAAAGAAATCCTTAATCATTTCCTGAACATATAGATGGGAAACAATAAAATTAGCCGCACGGAAGCATCGGTTCTGATATCGGTATAGCTTTTCCCACATGTTCTTTTTCTCAATGGGAGGAACATTGATCAGTAACTGAATTTTTCGGGTAAGAGTAATCGTTGATTTTTCCATTTCAGTGAACGTTTAATGATCCATTGTTCTGTTGCAAATACCCATAAGCATATAGAAACTCTCGGTGAACTTCCTTTTCAGAAAGTTTCAGTTCCTTGGCAATTGCTATGAAAGAAGATTTTTGCTCAAACCTTCTTTTTAAAATATCTAATTGCCGGTTACTGAGTTTATCTGGTTGCTCTTGATTATGGGAAGCTTTTTTCTGTGGCAGCTCAAAAGAACCTCCTTTAATAATCTTCCGAAGATCATCTATGGCTCGTCTCACTTCATTGCTTATAGCTGTTACACTACTTCCCATTGCGTCTGCAATGAGTTTATACTGAAAGCCATATTCAAGACAAAGTTCAATTAAGTTTCTTCTTTTGGAGCTTATTACATTTAAAACCCTGTTAACTTCATCAAAATCTTTTTGATCGGACTGCTGACGGAGGAGATGCTCTTGATCTTGCAAGGGATCGTAACCGGCGAAATAATCCTGATAATTCTCAAAACGTTCAAGGGAGGTGGTTAAACGGGCGAATTTATTTTTGGGAGCATTGAAATACGATATACAATCTCTTTTCAAGACAAACCGTAAAAAGCCCAGGATGTGATTAGGAGTTTCAATCGAATCACGGTGTAACCAAAGTTTGAGAAAGGTGTCCTGTACAAGTGTTTCCACTACAAAATCGTCCTCAAGCATTTGTCTACCAAGCCACAAAAGAAGTCTTTTGTAACGTGAATGGATATGCTCTAAAGAGGTGGGATTGCCTTTTTTTAGCAGTTCATATAGCTGTTGATCGGAGGGGATTCGGTGCAAAGAGTTTTTCATAAGCAGTAAAATTATTGCTGGAAGGAACTGCTTCGATCAATAAGATGAATTCTTTGCATCAAAACGCTAACTCAACTACATATTGTCCAAAAGAAAAGGCGTGGAACTCAACTTATTGACTAGAGGTACTGGTATACCCGTGTACGATAAGAGAGCCCTTTAGTTTTGCAGTATCCTTTTTCTTCTCATAACTAAGCGCTTCATTATTTGTTTCAAATATATAAAATTATTTTTAAAAAGATACTAATAAGATGTATCTTTTTAGTGGTAACATAAGTGATGGTTATTTATAAGCTTTGTAATAATTAATTCATTATAAAACTTATAGATATGGCAAGTGAATTTTCTAAGGAAAAAGTATTAAAGAAATTAGGTAAAAGAATAAAAGAGATAAGAATCAGTAAAGGATATTCCAGCTATGAATATTTTGCTTACGAGCACAACATATCTCGTGCTCAATTTGGTCGATATGAAAGAGGAGAAGATTTAAGATTTAGCACCTTAGTTAGAATAATTGAAGCTTTTGATATGAGCCTAGAAGAATTTTTTTCTGAAGGATTTAATGATTAGAGGTCTTAAACAAGGCAAGATCTATTCTTTTAATGATTGTAATAAATATAATATAAACGATTGTTTAATCAAGTTAACAAACCCTTTAGTTTTGCAGTATCCTTTTTCTTCTCATAACTAAGCGCTTCATTATTTGTTTCAAATATATAAAATTATTTTTAAAAAGACACTAATAAGGTGTATCTTTTTAGTGGTAACATAAGTGATGGTTATTTATAAGCTTTGTAATAATTAATTCATTATAAAACTTATAGATATGGCAAGTGAATTTTCTAAGGAAAAAGTATTAAAGAAATTAGGTAAAAGAATAAAAGAGATAAGAATCAGTAAAGGATATTCCAGCTATGAATATTTTGCTTACGAGCACAACATATCTCGTGCTCAATTTGGTCGATATGAAAGAGGAGAAGATTTAAGATTTAGCACCTTAGTTAGAATAATTGAAGCTTTTGATATGAGCCTAGAAGAATTTTTTTCTGAAGGATTTAATGATTAGAGGTCTTAAACAAGGCAAGATCTATTCTTTTAATGATTGTAATAAATATAATATAAACGATTGTTTAATCAAGTTAACAAACCAGTAAAGGCGCATTATAACGTGAGAATAAATTAACGATTTAAGCGTGGGTTTAATCCTTTACTGGTTCTTTGAATAAGTTTCATATAGAAAATTAGGATATAAGACCTATTATAAGGGCATGAGTATATTCAAAGATTGTTAGCTATAATAACTATAAAAATGGAAATCAATCATTTTATTGGAGTAGATGTATCCAAAGGAACTTTGGACTTTTCTTTAGCTCAATTGGGCAAAGTTGTTTATCATCTTAGAGTTCCAAATAGTAATACAGGAATTGTATCTTTTATTAAAGAAATAAAAGAGAACTTTAATGTTGATCTTTCTTTTACTATTTTTTGCATGGAGCACAATGGTATATACAATAATATACTTCTGTCATTTTTAAAAAAGCTAAAAACAAATATATGGGTAGAATCCGCCTTACAGATTAAGCAATCTCAAGGAATGATGAGAGGCAAAAATGATAAAGTTGATTCCGGCAGGATTGCAATGTATGCTTACAGATATCAAGAAAATTACATTCCTTGGAACCCTCCAAGGGAAGTTATTATACAAATAAAACAACTATTAGCTATTCGCTCAAGAGTCGTTGAAGCTATTAAGCAACTTAGCACTCCCATCGGCAAAGACGCAGAGATATTTTTTGCAAAAGGTGATCTAAAATTGTCAAGAAAATGCTGCGATTGTTCTATAAAGGCAATGAAAAAAGATGTTAAAGCCATTGAAAAACAAATAAAGGATCTGATTCAAAGCGACACATACCTGAACAATCTGCTAAAAATAATTACTTCTGTAGATGGTATAGGATTAATGATAGCTACAACAATAATAGTAACAACAAACGAATTTAAAAACTTTTCGTGTGCAAAAAAGTTTGCCTGTTATTCTGGAGTTGTTCCTTTTGAACACAGCTCGGGTAGCTCAATTAAAAAACGGCCAAGAGTGTCACATTTAGCAAATAAAACGGTAAAAAAAATGATTCATCTTGCAACTCTTACCGGAATTAGAAAAAACGGAGAGTTCAGGGATTACTATGAGAGAAAAAAAGCTGAAGGCAAACATACCATGTCTGTTCTAAATGCTATTAGAAACAAATTAATATTAAGAATTTTTGCTTGCGTAAGAGACAATAGATTATTTGAAAAAAAACATCAAATTTTACTTGCATAAAACATAGAAACCCACGCCGCGGTCGTGAGCTAATTTACTTATCTTCCCGTACACATAAAATTACCAGTTTTCTAGTCGAGAATCTAAGCAATAGCTTCGATTATTAATATTGAAGTATTGCAAAGTTACCTTTATTGTAACTATTTAGCAAATATAAAACATTTTTCTTTGTGTAGGTTAATTCAACTACAATAATTTATTTAAATCTCATCATTTTGTGTATTCAAAGTTGACCGAGATGGATAAATTAGAATTTAGAATAGCATTTGGCAAAAGAGTTGAGATGTTCAGGAAAAAGATGAATTTGAGTTATAGAGAGTTGGCTCAAAAATGTGATGTAGATCATAGCAATATTAGCAAAATAGAAAAAGGAGAAGTAGATCTTAGAATCTCTACAATTCAAGAGTTAGCCAAAGGACTGGATGTGCATCCACAGGAACTATTTGATTTTAAATTAAAGTAAGAAAATTACTCTTGTGTAAAAGGTCATAGATGAACTAAAATACTGTAGACAATTTTGTTTTTTTATTTTGTAATACGGTGAGAGCATTTGGAAAGATTATATTTTAAATTATGCATTATTGATAGAATTTTTATATTTGTAATTGGAAACTAAAGAGTACTTTAGTCAAGATCCCAAGATTTTGCAGATTATAAATATAGAGTAGTGGCAAATTCGTGGCAGTTGTCTGGATTTTATTTGAATTATCCCATATTCAGATAGTTTTTGTTGCCAAGTTCGAATCCCTCACTCTCCGCAAAGAAAACCTTAAATCAATTGATTTAAGGTTTTTTATTTTTAGAGTATATCTTAGATTGAAATCAGTATAAATAAGAATACATTATATAGTTTAAATAAAAAGCCCTGCAATTCAAAATCACAGGGTTTATTGTTGAGAATAGGGTCTTCTTTAGCTTAAAATCTCACATGGTGCTATACAGATCACCCACGGACATCTTTTGATTCCCGGAGGTGGACAGCATGCTTCAGAACAGCTTACCGCTCCGCCATTAATACTCTTTAATTGGTCTCTTGAAATTTTTTTAGAATTTTTCATAGTCAAGTAATTGTGTTAAACGTAAATTAAGGCTGGTTTCCCCCACCACATCCGTCGTAAGGCATACATTGCCACTTACCACCGATTAAACATAGCTGACCACCTCTGCAATCAATTCCGCCCTTAATTGTTTTCAATTCCTGTCTTTCGATTTTCTTTAAATTTTTCATAATAATTTTTAAGTTTAGTTCTATTCGAAATTAATCAAATTTTATCAACTATTGTAGAATTATTATAAAAATATTTATTTTTAATTGATTAATTATATAATGTTGTATAGAATTGTGTAAAATAATTTAATGGGGTGGGTTTTGAGATTCAGTTTTAAAATTCATTACATCTTAATAAAATCTTGTCCTTTGACAAGTCCGTTTTCAGATTGACTTGGTAATTTTGATTAAAAGTTTAATCCACCAAATCTGATAATATTATGAAAAATTTATTCAAATTCTCTGCATTAGTGGTCGTAACTGTTTTTCTTACAGTATCAAAATTATATGGACAAAAAATAAAACCTTCTGAAAGCGGCTATGCGCCTGCCAACGGAATCAAAGTGTATTATGAAGTTTATGGTAAAGGAAAGCCTGTTGTGCTGTTACATGGAGCCTTTATGACGATTGACCTGAATTGGGGCGAGCTGATCCCGGAACTGTCAAAAAACAGAAAAGTAATAGCACTTGAATTACAGGGACATGGACATACTCCGTTTTCGGAAAGGAAATTATCACACGCTACTTTGGCCAGTGATGTTACAAAGGTAATGGACTATCTGAAAATTGATAAAGCTGATGTTGCAGGATACAGTTTTGGAGGTGAAGTGGCTTATCAATTAGCGATACAGAGTCCGGAAAGACTGAACAAATTGGTTATTATTTCATCAACATATAAAACTAATGGCTGGCTGCCCGAAGTAAATAAAGCGCTTGAAGGAATGAAACCCGACCTCTTTACAAACAGTCCTATGCATACTGCCTATAATGCTGTAGCACCAGATAAAACAAAATGGACTCCATTTCTGCAGCAGATGATAGCTTCTGCGGGACAACCTTTTGATCTTGGCGATAATAACATTTCTAAAATTCGGGTACCGGTTTTAATCATAGCTGGTGATAATGATGGATTGGACAAAACAGAACTTTCAAAAACCTATAAATTATTGGGAGGTGATGTCTTTGCGGACATGGGAGAAATGCCCAAATCGCAATTGGCTATTGCTCCGGGACAAACCCATGTGAGTCTGATGATGCAGACAGCAATGATTCTGAACTATCTGAATAATTTTTTAAAATAGTTTGAGTATGAATCCAAAATTTGAAGCAGGAATTAATATCGCTATAAAAATTCCAAAAAATAAATATGAAAAAACAGTTGCCTTCTACAGAGAAATTTTGAAATTAGAAGTGAAGGAAAGACCCATTAATAACGATACGGTTTCCAGAACTCACGAGGTAAAATTCGGAAATAATATTATTTGGCTGGATTGTGTCGACAATTATACCCATTCCGAAACCTGGCTGCAGCTCACGGTTCCGGATGTAGAAGCGGCCACAGAATACTTACGGTCAAACGGTGTGGAAACCTGTGACGAGATTGAAGAACTTCCTGACAACATGCACTGGATTACTGATCCTGCAGGTACTGTGTTCAATGTACAGGAAAGAAAATAACAAAAGACAGAACAATGTAGAAAATTTTAATACCTTTAACCATCAAACCATTAAAATTTTAAAACATTCTCATGCAGACGAAACCATTCAATTTCATTGTAACCCTCTTTTTTCTGGTATTAAGTATGACTGTATTTTCACAGAAAACAGCAGCTTTGAATTCTTTACTGGACAAAAATTCAGAATTTATATTCCCACAGACACCTGATAAAATATCAAAAGCACTGAATGTAAAAACCGTTTTTTATGAAGATGCCAACGAAGAAAAATATGCAAAATGGCCAATGAAAACAGGGCTGGAGCTTTATTGTGGTCTTGGAAAAGATAATGCTGTCAATGAGATGTTTTTCGCAGCTTCAGACAATAAATCTTTAGTGGTGGAAGGGCTTCCTTTTGGCCTTGTGCTGAATAAAAGTACCTTACAGGATAGTAAAACCAGGTTCACTAAATACAATGCTAAAACGCAAAAATTAGGAGCTGACAGTGAATTTCCAGGTGGATCAAAACTTGTTTTTAAAAAAGGAAAACATTATGCAACATTGTTTTTTGACAATAAAAACCTGTTGAAATCATTAGGTTTAACACCAACGCTTATTGATCCGGCAGCTAATTAATTGCTGAAAATTACAATCATATCACACCCGTCATTTTTTGATGGGTGTTTTTATTTACCGGATCAGTTACGAAAAAAGAAGGATATAAAATACTCAATGATGAAAGTGCTTCATTCATTTCTTTATTTCCTTAGTTCATTGTTTTCTGATTGAATGGCAGACAGGGTTATCATAGCTTTGACCTGTCAAAACAAAAACAATTAACAAGATAACAGTATGAACAGAGAACTCATTTTTTTAAGAACATTTGCCTTTACAGCAGCCATTGGAATTGTATTTTTAACTGCTTCAGCCTTTAAAATATCCGGAAATCAGAAGTTTACTGAAATAGATGTGGAAAGAATCAATATCGTCGAAAAAGACGGTACGGTAAAAATGATCATTACCAATGTCGGAAAATTTCCTACAGGAGAAGAAAAAATAAACAGCAGGCCCACCAATAAAACAAGAAAGAAACGTTCCGGTATGCTCTTTTTCAATGAAGAAGGAATCGAATGCGGAGGTTTTATCTATGACGGACAGAAAAATCAGAACGGCCACAGTTCAGGGTTATCTCTAACTTACGACCAGTATGATGGTGATCAGGTCATGCAGCTTTTGACCCAGGATTATAAGAAAGGTGACAAAAGAGTAGTGTCCAGCGGGCTTTATTTCAATGATCGTCCTTCAAAAGAATCACAAATAAAAACAGGAGAAATCTTTGCGGAGCTGGATCAGATGAAAGATCCTGAAGCTGCACAGAAAAAATACAAAGAATATCAACAGCAGGGACTTATCGGAGGAGCACCAAGAATGATGCTTGGGAAAACCAAAGATGAACATAACGGACTGTTTTTATTTGACAGCAAAGGAAAACCAAGAGCCAGATTCTGTGTAGATAAAAATAATGAAGCCAAACTGGATTTTTTAGATGATAACGGAAATGTTACCGCATCATTTCCTGAAAAGAAAAAATAATATTGTAAAAAACAGCCCTGTAAAAATATAGGGCTATTTTTGTAAAAAAGTGATCCTTCATAAAACCAATGAAAACCCTTTTAAAAAAGATTAATCAAAACAGATACTTCCTGCTGTTTATCCTTTTGTTTGCCTATGTACAGTCTATCCATACCCGTATAGGAATAAGACGAACACTGGATTGGTATATTTTCACTCCGGAAGCGGCTGTTGTTACACTCATCAGTTCCTGTATTCTGTTTTTTGTCATTGATTTTTTTATTAAAAACTGGCAGAAATCATCAACGTTCAGTATAGCCGAAATCCTGAAAATATTCAGTTTTTCATTGCTAACCTATCTTTTGGTGATGAAAATAATAGGCTTTGTGATTGCTCTTATTTTTGGGAAAGTTGAGAAAAATTTTAATCAGCAAGTTGTTATTCTTTCTACTTTTTCAGATTTGATAGGAGGCTTTATCTATGGAAGTTTTTTTCTGGCGTACCGTTACTACAAAAAAAATACAGAAAATCAGAAACAATTGGCTCTATATGATCATGCCCTGTCTGAAAGTAAAATTAATCAACTGAAAACCCAGCTTAATCCTCATTTTTTATTTAATAATCTCAATATTCTGGATCAGTTAATAGAAGAAGACAAGCACAAGGCTTCAGATTTTCTGAATGAATTTGCAGAAATATATCGGTATGTTTTAGATGTTTCCGATAAAAAAATAGTGTCCGTGGAAGAAGAACTGGCTTTTGCACAGAAATATTTTAACCTGATACAATACAAATACGGAAATGCTTATTTATTAACAATCAATTCTGTTAAATTATCAGGCTATATCATCCCGCTTTCATTACAATTGTTACTTGAGAATGCGGTTCAACATAACCTTGGTACTATTGATAAACCTGTCCAGATCACACTAAAAACAGACAAGACAATAACCGTTTCGAGTAATGTAATCCCTAAAAGAAACCGTAAAAAGACATCAGGAAGAGGATTAAATAATCTTAAGGAACAATATCAACTTTTAACAGATCAGCAGGTAAATATTTTAAAAACAGAAACTCAATTTTCAGTTACCATTCCTATAATTCCAGCATAAAATATGATAAAAGTAGTAATCATCGAAGACGAAATTCCTGCAAGAAACAAATTAAAACGTTTCATCAGCGGACTGGAAACTCCTATTGAAATTGTTGCTGAAATTGATACCGTAGAAAAGGCTGTTGTTTTCTTAAAAAATTCATCTGTTGATCTGATCTTTTCCGATATTGAATTATTGGATGGGAATGCTTTTGAAATCTATGATCAGGTGAATATATCATGTCCGGTTATTTTCACCACAGCGTATGATCAGTTCTGGATGAATGCCTTTGAAAGCAACGGAATTGAATATTTATTAAAACCTTTTTCACAGAGCCGTTTCCAAAAAGCATGGGATAAATTTCTTTTATTAGGAAAAACTCATTCAGAACCACAAGATGTTTTGGCAAAACTTCAGCAAATGCTGAACAACAACAATACACAGAAAAATTATAAGAAAAGATTCACTGTCAGTTCACATCAGGGGCTTTATTTTATCAATACGGAAGAGATCTCTTTCTTTGGAGCAGAAGAAGGAGTTGTTTTTGCTTTTGATACAGCAGGAAAAAAACATCTGTTGAATGAATCTACTTTAAAAGAAATTGAAATGCAGTTAAATCCTTCTGATTTTTTCAGGATCAACCGTAGTGAGCTTGTTCAGAAACATCATATTGAAAGAATAGAGCGATACAATAAAAATACACTTTCCGTTCAGATAAAAGGGCAGAAAGATCATCTTGTCACAAGCCAAAGCAATACTTCCTCGTTCAGAAAATGGATTGAAGAATAAATAGGTTTTCCGGTTTTATTCCATTAAATAGTCAGTCCATGGTTATTTTTTACCTCAGCCATCACAAACGTACTGTGGGTACTCCCTATGGAATCCACAGATCCAAGCTTATTGAATACAAAATCCTGATAATGCTTCATATCCCGTACCTGAACTTTCAGAAGGAAATCAAAATCCCCGGAAATATTGTAACATTCGGCAACTTCTTCGATTTCTAAAATCTCCTTTACAAAATCATAACCTATCGATCTGTCGTGAATTTTGAGCTTGATCTGGCAGAAAACCGTAAATCCGCGATTCAGTTTTTCGGCATCAAGAACGGCCGCATATCTTTTAACAAAACCTTCCTGTTCAAGCCTTTTTACCCTTTCAAAAACAGGTGAGGTAGAAAGATTTACCTCTTTCGCAAGTTCCTTAACGGTGAGTTTAGCATTTTTCTGGAGCAGCCTTAGCAGCTGTAAGTCCTTATCATCGAATTGTTCCACAGAATATTATTCTTTTAAATGATTAAAACATTCAAATGTACAGAATTTTATGCTTTTATTTTTGTTTTTAAAAGTTTAATTTGCTTAATTATTTGATAATAATTGTATTTTTATTCTGTATTGCTAATTTTACACAAAATTAAAAACTTTTACTGATGACCATAGTTAAAGGTAAAAGTACAGTTCTTTACAGATACTTCATCAAACAGAAAAGGTTTTACTTAACGTAGATTAATAGGGAATCGTGTGCAAATCACGAGCTGTCGCGCAACTGTAAGTAACACACCAAAGGTTTCTGTCCTTGCAGATCCACTGCCAAAAGCGGGAAGGATGACGGAAACTGTTACAAGTCAGGAGACCTGCCTTTACTGAATTGACAATGCTTTCGCGGTCTGAAGCTTTGGGGTCATACAGATAATATATCGGATTCGGGTATTTTCTTTTGTAAAGGAAATTACGCTGTCTGCTATGTCATGACTTTCCTGAAACTTCTTCCGATAAAACATTACGAAGCCTTTTAAAGAACTTTCCCAATAAGTTTAATTAAAAAGTTTTAAAAAATGCAAACTCACATCCTTGGCTATCCGCGTATTGGTAGCAAAAGAGAACTCAAAAAAGCCTGCGAACAGTATTGGTCAGGTAAAATCCTTTTGGAAGAACTTCTGAATACCGGAAGAACTATCTGTAACCAAAACTGGAATATCCAGAAAGAAGCAGGGATAGACCTTATCCCGTGTAATGATTTTTCATACTATGATCAGGTGTTGGATATGAGCCTTGTAGTAGGAGCCATTCCAACACGTTACCATGAAGTGGTGCTTAAAAAGAATAATACTGAATTGGATCTTTATTTTGCAATGGCAAGAGGATATCAGAAAGACGGATTGGATATCACTGCCATGGAAATGACCAAGTGGTTCGATACCAACTATCACTATATCGTTCCGGAATTTTATAAAAATCAACAGTTTAAACTGAGCTCAGATAAGATTTTCAATGAATTTGCCGGAGCAAAACAAGCGGGAATCAATGCAAAACCGGTGATTATCGGACTGGTTTCTTATCTGTTATTAGGAAAAGAAAAAGAAGAAGGCTTCGATAAATTGGATCTGGCTGGAAATCTTCTTCCAGTCTATACAGAGATTTTAACCAAACTTCAAGACCAGGGTGCGGAATGGATTCAGTTTGATGAACCTTTTCTGGCGTTGGATTTAACAGAAAAAGCCAAAGAAACGTATCTTTCTGTGTATGCCGAAATCAGAAAACGTTTTCCGAAACTGAAATTTATCGTTGCCACTTATTTTGACGGATTAAAAGATAATGCATCAATTGCTGTTTCCCTTCCGGTGAATACATTGCATATTGATCTGGTGAGAAATCCTGAACAGTTAGATGATATTCTGAATGTTATTCCGGAAAGCTTAGGCCTTTCATTAGGAGTAACCGACGGTAGAAATATCTGGAAAAATGATTACGAAAAATCATTGTCTTTCATCAGAAAAGCTGTTGAGAAATTAGGATCTGAAAGAATTCTGATTGCACCATCATGTTCATTGCTTCATTCACCTTGTGACCTTGATTTTGAAACCAGTCTTAATCCTGAAATTAAAAACTGGCTGGCTTTTGCTAAACAAAAAGTAAAGGAAGTCGTAACGCTTAAACAACTGGCATCCGGAACGGAAAATGAACAGGTTCTTGAAGCATTTGAAGAAAATAAAAGAGCCATTGAAAGCAGAAGAACTTCTTCTCTTATCCATAATGATCAGGTAAAACAGAGAGTGAATTCAGTTACTGAAAAAGATGCTCAGAGAATAAATACTTTCAAAATCCGTAAAGAAGAACAGCAGGAAGTATTGCAGCTACCATTATTTCCAACCACTACAATCGGATCATTCCCTCAAACCACAGAAGTAAGAAGCTGGAGAGCAAAATTTAAAAAAGGAGAGCTTACTGCAGAACAATATGATACCTTATTGAAACAGGAAACGCAGAGAACAATCCGCTGGCAGGAAGACATCGGAATTGATGTATTGGTTCATGGAGAATTTGAACGAAACGACATGGTGGAATATTTCGGGGAACAGTTGGAAGGATTTGTATTCACTAAAAACGGTTGGGTACAAAGCTACGGAAGCCGTTGTGTGAAACCTCCTGTGATTTTCGGTGATGTTTCCCGCCCGACTCCGATGACGGTGTATTGGTCTCAATATGCCCAATCTCAGACTGAAAAATGGGTAAAAGGTATGTTGACAGGTCCGGTTACGATTTTACAGTGGTCTTTTGTACGTGATGATCAGCCTCGTTCAGAAACTTGTAAGCAGATTGCTTTGGCAATTCGTGATGAGGTAGTGGACCTGGAAAAAGCAGGAATCAGAATTATTCAGATTGATGAACCTGCCATCAGAGAAGGACTACCATTAAGAAAAACAGACTGGCAGAATTATCTGAAATGGGCAGTGGAAGCTTTCAGAATTTCAGCAAGCGGAGTGGAAGATGCTACCCAAATTCACACTCACATGTGTTATTCTGAGTTCAATGATATTATTGAAAACATTGCCGATATGGATGCAGATGTCATTACCATAGAATGTTCACGTTCTCAGATGGAACTGCTGAATGCTTTCGCCGATTTCAAATATCCGAATGAAATTGGTCCTGGAGTATACGATATTCACTCACCAAGAGTTCCTTCAAAAGAAGAAATGATTGAATTGCTGAGAAAGGCTCAGAATGTCATTCCTGCCAACCAACTTTGGGTAAACCCTGATTGTGGACTGAAGACAAGACATTGGTAAGAAACTGAAAAAGCTTTAATTGCAATGGTTGCCGCTGCTAAAGAAGCTTCAATAGAATATGCACTTTAAAAAACTTTAGAAATAATTAGATTCAATTATTCAGATCGTGCCATGATATTCATGGCACGATTTATTATGGTAATCCGGTGAAATGTTGTTGAAGTAAAGTTTTACTATTGTGTTTTATAATAAACATGTGTTTCTGAACTATTTTGCCTGTAAAGCACTTGGCGGATAGCCAAACTGTTTTTTAAACGCAAACGAGAAATGCGATAGATTTTCAAACCCAAGATCCAGATAAATATCAGAAACTGATCTTCCTTTTTGGGTAAGCAGAAAATGGGCTTCCTTTAATCTCCGAAGCTGCAGCCACTGTCTTGGCGGAATTCCGAATATCTTTTGAAAATCCCTTTTAAATGCAGACAGACTTCTCCCTGTTAAATAAGCAAAACGCTCTACATTGACATTGAAATGAAAGTTTTTATTCATAAAAGATTCAATATCTATTTTATAGGGTTCGGAAAAATCAAACAAAATATCCTTAAGGCCGGGATCGTAATTCAACAGTAAGAGGAGAGCTTCTTTTTGTTTAAGCTTCAGTATTTCTTCAGAAGCAGGAAGATCTTCATACGGTAATAATGAGTACATAAAAGAATGTAATGCCTTTTGCTCCGGTTTTATATAGGCCTGGACATTGTCCTTTTTTTCTGCCTGATATCCATACTCACGGCTGAAGTCATGAAGCATGGCATCGTCAAAATAGATGGATATGGTTCTGATTTCCCCGTTTTTGGGTGGATATTTTGCGAATTTCAATAAACTGTTTTTCCTTGCAGAATAGAGTTCTCCTTCTTTAAATGTCGTTTTTGTGATGCCATCATTAAGTTCCATTTCCCCGGAGAGCACCAGGCCGAGGCTGTGAATCCGTGCAAACTGTTCTCCTTCCCTGAATTCTGAAAAATGACAGGAGTAATTGATGGGAAAAGGAATATTATTTTCGCTCATAGCTCAAAAAGTTATTTCTTGATCAATTCTTATTCAAACTTACAAAACTTTTCAGGATCATAGAATCTCCACAGCAAAGTAATCCCGAGATATTTTGCTATGAAGAAGATCATATTAAGCCAGAATCGTTTTGGGTTCCAGGTAAGCTTCCAGTCCGAATACACCAAACTCACGTCCGATACCGCTTTGTTTGAAACCTCCGAAAGGTGCATAAGGATCGTGGGCAAACCCATTAATGCAGATTCTTCCGGCATCAATCTGTACGGCTACACGTTCTGCATGTTCTTGGTTGGCAGAACTGATATAAGCTGCAAGACCATATGTAGTATCATTGGCAATAGCAATGGCTTCCTCTTCATTGGCATAAGGAATAATAGACAGTACAGGTCCGAAAATTTCCTCTTGCGCAATACGCATATCATTACGGACATTGGTAAAGATGGTCGCTTTTACAAAATTACCGCTTTCAAGACCTTTCGGTTTTCCTTCACCACCTGCAAGCAGAACGGCTCCTTCTTCCTGTCCCAGACGGATATAACTTTGTACTCTTTCAAATTGTTTTACACTCACCATTGGGCCTACAAGAGTGTCTTCTTCGTCAGGATTTCCTACTTTTACTTGTCCTGCGGCTTTTTTAGCAAGTTCATTTACCTCCTCCAGCCTGTTTTGAGGAACCAGCAATCGGGTAGGGGCGATGCAAGCCTGGCCATTGTTCATATAAGCCCCGAAAACGGCCGTAGGAATTGCTTTTTCAAAATCGGCATCTTCCAGGATAATATTAGGAGACTTCCCTCCAAGTTCTAAGGTTACTCTTTTCATCGTATCTACAGCTCCTTTAGCAATCGCTTTTCCCGTTAATGTAGATCCTGTGAAAGATATTTTAGCGATATCAGGATGCTGGGTAATTTCATTTCCCACTACATTTCCTAATCCGTTAACGATGTTGAAAACTCCTTCCGGTAAACCTGCTTCATGAAAACATTCGGTAAGCAGCTGGGTTTGTGCCGCACTCATTTCACTGGGTTTGATCACAGCTGTACATCCTGCAGCGATGGCAGTGGCCAGTTTATTACAGATAAAGCTGTTGCTGGCATTCCATGGGGTAATGATTCCAACTACACCTAAAGATTCAAAACGTACTTTGGAATGTCCTACCGTTCTTTCGAAATCATAAGATTCTAAAGTATTGATCGTAGCTGTAAAGGCAGAGATTGCATTTTGGACACTCATTCTGCTGAACTGTAAAGTTCCTCCATATTCATTCACCATAACAGCAACCAACTCATCTTCTCTTTTGCTTACAGCTTCATGCAGTTTTCTGAGAAAATGAATCCTTTCTTCCTTTGTTGTTTTTGAAAAAGTTGAAAAAGCTTTCTTTGCTGCTGCAATGGCCATTCTGGTATCTTCTTCATTTCCAAGAACCACTTCTCCGGTTTTTTGGTTGGTAACGGGATTGATAAGATCAAAAGTTTCTGTTCCTCGTGGCGTAACAAATTCGCCATTGATGTAAATTTTATTAATCTGATTCATTTTTGATGATTTTAATACCACAAAGTTCGGCAGAAACGGAAAAGACGGGTTTGTTGTAAAGTTCAATTTTTCTTTGTTGTATGGTCCATTTTAGAGATTGTCCATTTGGTTTTTTGAATTTACCTGTGAAAAATGCTCTGTTCTTCGATAAAATTGACTACTTTTATCATAACCAAGTAAATAAAACGTTTTGAGAACAACTCTTAAACTTATTTTCGCTTAGTATCAGTCTCAGTAACCACAGGCTGATCGTTCTTTCGTTTGGGTAATTCTGCCCGAACAGGTTTTTATTTCATCATATTATTTATCGTATTCACTGTTAAAGGTGACTTTATCTCTGCTATTCCGGCTTTGACCAATGCTATTGATCAAAACTTTACTACATAGAGAAACTATAGCTTACCTCATCTTTGAATTATACTACAGAGGTATACCTTTCTGTAATGCGTGAATAATATGGAAAAAATCCAAAAAGAATATTAAGCACGATTATAAGTAATGAATACCCAATATATCTGGGAGGTAAAAGCGAAAAATACTCCCTTACTCAAAAAGAAATGCAATCAATGTAACAGCGACAGATTTCAATGCAGTGATAAATTCAGACTGAATGCCCAGAAAAAGAATATTGATATATGGCTGATTTACCGGTGTGTAAAATGCAGCAATACCTATAATATGACCGTATTTTCAAGAATCAGAACAGAATCAATCAGTAAAGAAATATTCCGTAAATTCTCAGAAAACAATGTGGAAACTGCCTGGCAATACGCTTTCTCACAGGAAATGAGAAGAAAAAATAATCTGGAAGCCGACTGGGACAGTGTGGAATATGAAATTCTGTACCCCAATCTTCCCGTAGAAGATCTTATGAATAGGGAAGATGAGTTCATTTCTTTTCAAATACAGTCTTCTTTTGATTTTAATATGAGAGTCTCAACAGTCATGCGAATCTGTTTAGGGCTTTCATCATCTAAACTGAACCTCTTGCTTGCTTCAGGTAAGGTTTACTTTAATGAGAAGCCTCTTCAAAAGAAATATAAGTTCAAGAATGGAGATATTGTTGATATCAACAGGCAGGAGCTGATCAATATTTATCTTATCGGAAAAGAAAATTTTTTCTCAACACAGTAAATGATCAATCATTATAAAAGCCTTCCGGTTGTTGATCGGGAGGCTTTTTATTGAGTTCACTTTATGTATTTCATTGGGATTAATCCCATTTATTTTGGGTTGAAACTGCATATTTTCCTGCGCCGGTAAAGAAAAAGCTTAAGCTTACAAGCATATAGATGACAAGCAGTTCCAACGCCCAGCCTCCAAAGTCATTAAGCTTGAAAATATTGGCTGTTTGCGCCAGTAGGGTAGCCGTGAAGCAATTGGCAGCAAAGATTAATCCTGCCAGACGGGCCCGGAATCCTAAGATCAACAGTACAGGAGCTATAATTTCTCCCACAAATACACCATAGGCAAAGAATGATGGTAAGCCGTACATGATCATCATGTCCTCAATAAACCCAATTCCGTGAATCAACTTACTGATTCCATAAACAGACATGGGAAATCCGATTGCTATTCTGGTGATCAGTAATCCTAAATCAATGTTCTTTTTCATTTCTTATCATTATTTAAAAGTTATATTTTACAAATGCCCCGATATTTTCCAGGGTCTTTTTTCCGTTATTAAACTGGTCGAAATTGGAAGCCAGCCCGTACATCATTTTATTCTGTTTTACTCCTAATCTGACAAACTGTAACCCTCTGGGGTATCCGCTGTCATCAAGATTCCCAATAGCGAGTACACTGAAGTATCCTTTGAAATTTTCTGTAAGATATGGGGTGTATTCAAATGATACAGACTGTTCAAGAGAAAATCCTTTCTGATACGTAGTTCCTATAGAGTAGGAAAGTGAATAGGAGGACTGGATGATTTTATATTGCAGGTAAATACTGAAAAATGCGCCGGGATTTTTCATTCCCAATGCCGCATTGGCACTTAGTCTTTTGGTAAGATTATACGAGAGGGTATTTCTGATGAAGAATATGTTTTCTTTATCTTTGGTATATTCTGTATCAAATAGGGTAAGATTGTTCAGTTTCAACCGTTCATTCAGCTGATAATTGATATTGTGCATATAAGTATAGGAGCGATGTCCTAAAACAAGATCCGGGGTATAGGAAAGCTGCTGTGCATTCAGGCTCAGGGAAGCTGATGCAAGAGCTGTTATAGCGATAATTTTTGCCTTCATATTTCACTCATTAAATTTCTGTGAGCAAAATTATTCAGGCCGGAACGGAATAAACTTAAGAAATCTTAAGAAACGTCAGACAGGTGTTTTTTTCTCAGATAGCTGAGGTATTCAACGGTGATTCCGAGGTAGGAAGCGATCATGTATTGAGGAAAACGCTGTTCGATATTACGGTAAGTAGTGACAAATGTGCGGTATTTGGTATAAGCATCAACGCGGGAATGTTCAAAGGTTCTTTCCTGTAAAGTAACATAGGCAGATTGCATTTTCAGGCGCCAGAATTCTGAGACAGCCGGAACTTCTTTGTACAATAATTCCAGATTATTTTTACTGATCTGGATGATGGTGGTATCTTCATTAGCCTGAATAAACATTCTTGAAGGTAGCTCACTCAGATAGCTGTAAAGATCATTCACCCACCAGTTTTCAATGCCCAGCTGAGTGGTATTTTCTTTTCCTTTTTCATCAATGTGGTACGCATAGAGACTTCCTTGTGCAATGAAACGCATATGTCTGGAAACCTGTCCTTCGCGAAGCAGATAATCTTTCTTTTTAAGTTGTATAATTTCTAATTTGGAACTAATACAGTCAATATCATTGTCTTTTAAAGAGACAATTTCTCTAAAGTGTTCTATGAGTTGTGAAACTATTGTATCTGTATCTATCATTAGATTTTGTACGTATAGGCACAAATTTACGCAAATATTAAATTACGGAAGTAAGATGAAACGATTATACATAAGAAGACCACAATTTATCATGTAAATTGTGGTCTTCCTCAACTAAGAAATATTTAACTACGATTCTGTTTTCAAATAACCATAATGTAAAACAGTTTCCTTTCCGAATAAGCTTGAAAAAATATTCTGAAACTCATGGATATATTTACACTTTATGGCGTTCCCGTATATTTTCAGCCCTTCCAGTATTTTTCTGGAACTCAGGTCTATATCATATTTTATAAAAGCTTCCGGTCTTTCATACCGTATACTCTGATCTGAACTGTCTGTTCGTGAAAAGCCGAGCTTTTCAAGCCATTCTTCCGTTATTTTAATCGGTTTAATGGATGCTGCCGGGACCGAAATACTTTGAATATCATTTTCAATTTTAACAAAATAAGCCTGTTCGACATTTTGAAAGATCTCAGCAATGGTATAAATCTGATTTTTATACTCAACCAAGTTCTTGATTTTTAGATCTGCTACGTTCATAATATTTTGATTTTAAATGGTGATATGGTCTTTAGTAAAATAGCAAATAGTATGCCCGACATTGCATTGTTAAATCTTGTTTTGAAGGATATTAGGTTAAATTTTTGATATAAAAAATTAATAATACGTTAAAATAGTACATTATACGTGAATTGTCCCATAATCATGAAATATTGGATGTGGTATCTATGTGGTATTAGTTTTTTATTCCCGCTTTTGGATTGGTATTAATAGTGGTAAGAAGAAGAGCGGTTATAACACTTATCATAAGAACTCCTATAAAAACATTCCAGGAATAAACATGAAGCAGGTAGCCGGTACCACTTCCCAGAATACTTGAACCAAAATAATAAAAAAGCCAGTAAATAGAAGTGGCAGAAGATTTTCCTCGTTTGGCATACAGTGCGGTCATCTGGCTGGCCATAGTATGAGCAGCGAAGAATGAAAGGGTGAAAAGCCCGAGTCCGAAAATAAGCATATAAATGTTTTCAGACAGCAATAAAGCAGCTCCGATAATCATAGTCAGAATGGATGCTTTAAGGATATTATTCATGGGAAACCTCCTTGAAAGACGGCCTACGATCATCGTTCCAAAGACGCCAAAAATATACATCAGAAAGATAAAAGCAATGATAAAGTGGCTTAATGAAAATGGTTTGGCCTCTAGTCTGAATGTCAGGTAATTATAAACACTCACGAAAACACCCATTAATAATGCTGCAGTACAATATAAACGGAGCATGTAAGGATTGGTAAGGAAAAATTTCATCTGTTTTACCTTAAGATGATAATCTGTTTTCTGAGAATTGAAAAATTTTGATTCCGGAAACAGTTTCCAGAATACAGCACCAAGAATAAAACTTTCTATACCGATCAGAAGAACGGCATTACGCCATCCGAATTCCCCTGCAAAAAGAGTCGCCATTATCCTTCCGCTCATTCCACCGATTGTATTTCCGCTAAGATACATACTGATGGCTGCAGGTACTGCCAGAGCATCCACTTCTTCTGTAAGGTAGGCAAGGGCAACTGCTGAGACGCCTGAAACAACAAATCCTTTCAATACTCCGATAGCAATGAGCAGACTTAAACTTGGAATCCAGGTAGAAATAATAGTCAGAATGGCAGATGAAATCAGCGAAAAAACCATAAGACTTTTTCTGGAATAGCTGTCTGCTTTAAAAGCAAAAAACAGTAATCCCAATGCCATACCTATTGTGGATGATGAAACCAGCAGGGAAGTATCACCTACAGACACTCCGAACTGCTCTGCAACCATAGGCAGCATCGGCTGGAAAAGATAAAGCTGTGCAAAAACCGAAAGTCCTGAAAAGAAAATACAAAGTTTTATATATCGGAAACGTGAGCTTCCCTGAAGTGCTTTTTCAGATGAATTCATGATTTTTTTGCATTAAAATGCAGTGGTTTGATGGAAAAATTAAGTGATGTAAATTTCCTGATTATTTTCCGAATTTAAAAATCATTATCTCAATGATATTGATTGGCGAAACAAATCAATGAAGCTGCAGACTGTTGATGTACTCTGAAGGAGTAATATTTTCCATCTGTTTGAAAACTCTGTTGAAGGTAGACTGATTAGAAAATCCTGCTTCTGTGTAAATATACATAAGGGTTACTTTTTCAATGTCATTTTCATGAAGTAATCTTTTTACACACTCAATTCTGTGCATATTCAGGTAATTATTGAAGTTGGGATATCCTTTTGTACGAATTGATTTTGAGATATAACTGCTGTTAATATCCATTTCTGTAGAAAGCTTTGAAATATTAAAATTAACATCTTTATACAGCTGTTTCTCTCTCATCACTGATTCAATTTTTTCAAACAGCTCATCCGCAAAAGGAGCTTTGTCTGCTGTAGGAACCGGCTGTATTGCTGTACTCTGGGCTTTCTCCTCAATTTCATGGTAAATTTCAACCCGTTTTATTTTATCCTTAAAATAGAGCAGGAGTGCAATGACTGCTACATTGGAAATCATAAGGATGGTATCGGTAATTCTTACATCTTCTGGTTGGTGTATCGGGAATTTAAATCTGAAAGATTTAGAAATAAGGTATCCCGCTATAATATTCAGCAAAACATACATGCTGTAAATAAAAACATACTTTCTTTGAAAGAAAACATAGGCTGCCAGCGGAATCGGAATAAGCCAGACAAAACTCGCTATAGAATTGTTCCAGAAAGCCAGCATAATGTAAAAATTATAAAGTGTCGCAATAATAATGTAGGAATGCACCATGACATTCACCGAGTAGGATTTGCGTACAATCAGATATGTATAGACCATTAAAAAAAGTCCTCCGAAAAGATACCAGGCCATTATTTTATCGGGAATAATAAAAGTAAATATTAAACCAAATAGGGCAAGAATAACCGACATCAGAATATTATAATAATACACCAGCTGTCTTTTGTACTGTTCAATTTTTATGTCTTTTTCGGTGGTCATTTGTGGCAGAAGGTAATTTTAAATCATTCCAATATTTTCTCTTAACAGTCAGATTTCAGAAAATGACTGGTTTAACTTTCTGGTTATTAGAAACTTGTGTTTTATGAGCTGTTTCCTGTTTTTCATTGATTATTCATGGATTTGATTTGTCAGTCCGAATAACTTTGCACCAGCTAGCTCAACAAAGGCTGATTGATGATCTTTCAATTAACCCTAAACGATTTATTCAATTTTTAAATAAATCAAATAATTTTTAAACAAATATACTAAAATGAAAAAAATAAAATTACCTCTTGCCAGCATTATGATGTGTTTTTCAATAGCGGCATTTTCCCAGGTTGGGATCAATACAGATTCCCCTAAAGTAACTTTGCATGTAGAAGGAAAGCCCGATGTGGCTACTGCGGCTGATGGAGTGATGGCTCCCCGAATGACAGGAGATCAGTTAAGAGCTAAAGATAATGTTTATCTGGCAGCTCAGACTGGAGCTTTGGTGTATGTAACACAGGCTGTAACTGTTCCTTCTGTAAAAACAGCAAAAGTAGATAAAGCCGGCTATTATATGTTCAACGGAACTACCTGGAAATTTGCTTTTGGGGGACAAGATAATGATATTCCCATTGGAGATTTAATCTATTATCACGGAAGCATTCCTGCAGGTACTTCGGGAGCCAATACATTGGCCAGTACCTATCTTACTGATCTTCCGGTTTTGGGAGGTTTTCTAAGACTTGATGCCCAGTTTAACAGCAGTTCAGCAGGTACGGGAGCGGCTACCACTTTTAATCCGAGACTTTACAATGTAGGAACTTCAGATGTGAAAATCTGGGTTTCGGAAATGTCTACCCATACCGGTGATTCTGATAATGGAAATATTAAATTATCACCGGGAGCTTACAGACAATTTGATGATGGTGTTTATCTTACTCAAACCCATAATGAGACGGTAACATTTGATATTACAGTACAGGAACCGGAGCCAAGATGGTACAGAGTGTATTATGCATTCCGTGTAGATAATAAATCTACAACAGGAAGCAGCGATGCTACAACCACAGATTCCAATACTTCTGATAATACAAGGGAGTTATTTCTCTCTGTACAGAGACTGTACTAGTACACCGACAGATGATTCTAAAAATACAATGATAAAAAATAACGCATAAAAAATCAATGGGTTAGCTGTTAAAATCTCATGAGATTTGTGTTTTTTCTGGGGTTGGAATACTATGGATTTCCGGCCCCGTTTTAATGCATCATTTCATAGACTTTGATCAGTTCAGCAATATTTCCAACATTAAGCTTTTGAAAAATTCTTTTTTTATAAGTGCTTACTGTAGACATTTGAATATTGAGCCTGTTGGCGATTTCCAGATTGCCATTACCGTCCGCCAGAAGTTTGAAGATTTCGTATTCCCTGGATGATAACTTCTCTACGGGATTATTTCTTTTGTTTTGAATAATAAGACCAATCAGCTCTGCAGGGTAGAAATATCCCTTTTCAATGACCGTTTTCACCGCATTTTTAATTTCCTCTTCACTGCTTTGTTTATTCAGATAGCCTTCAGCCCCTTCCCTGATATATTGGATGGCTACATCTTTATCATATCCTGAGAATATGAGAATTTTAAGGTCATTCTGTATATCTTTAAGCTCCGGAACCATTTTTTTATATTGGGTTCCTGGCATATCAATGTCTAAAATAATTAGGTCATACCGCTGATCTTCAAGTTTCTTTTTCACCTGGTCATAATTTTCAGCAAAATCTATATTCAGACCCGGATAAGCAGTTTCAAGAACCAAACAGGTTCCTGCTCTTACTACATAATGATCATCAGCAATTAAAATTTTTTCATTCATAAAGATTAGTTTTTTTTGAGCGTTACTTCCACAACAGTTCCCTTAGGATGGTTTTGCCTGAAATTCATTTCAGCATTGATCTTTTTTACCAGATGGATAACCATATGCAGACCCAATCCTTTTCCTTTAAAACTGGGGGTTTCCAGTTTTGGATTTCTGAACAGATTCATATAGATAGCAATCTGTTCCTCAGACATTCCTGTTCCTGTGTCACTAATTATTATTGTGGATTTTTGTAGATTTTCGGTAATCCTAAGGGTAATGTTTCCCTGAGAGGTATTCTTAACAGCATTATCAAGGAGGTTATGAATAATGGCTGTTAAAATACTTTCATTTACCCTGGAATAGATGACGCCCTCAGTAAGATTGGTGATCGTAGTTCCTTTTTCTTTGGCAATTTCACAGAACAGTTTATTCTTGGTCTCCAGGATTCTGTTGATGGGATATTCCTTTTCTTCGAAAATATTTTCAGCTTTATAGAGCTCAGTGTATTCTTTCAAATTCAGGGTAAACTGATACAGCTGTTCGGAAGATTTATAAATACTGTCAAAGTATTTTTTCTGAAGTTCTACATCATCAGATTCATGTAATTTCTGAGAAAGCATAGCAATAAATCTGATGGGAGTGGTAATGTCATGACTGATAGTTTCCACCAGTTTCTTCTGATATTCTGTTTCTTTCTGCAGGTTGTTTTTTACGAGCTCCAGGTGAAGAGAGGTTTCCTTCAGTTCAGAGTTTTTATTATGAACAATCTGTTTTAAAGCTTTATTTTTTATCCTGAGAAAATTAGTGGTTAACTGAACGATAATGATGATGATAATAAGGATAATAATGGACGCAGACACTCTGAAAAGCAAGGTCTGATAAAAAAGAGGCTGAATTTTAAAATGTATTACCTTTTCTTCATATTTCCCGTCAGCAGAAATCAATACTCTTACCCTCAGGGTGTAATCTCCGGGAGAAAGGTTGCTGATGGTGTATTTTAATTCTTTTCCTGTGGCAATCTTTTCCCATTCGGTATTTTCTTTTCCTGATATTTTTGCTTCAATGTAAAGGTTTTCAGGATTGGAAAAATAAGGAATATCAATAAAGACATCCGCTGTTTTGTAATCATTTTTCAAATCAAGGATCTGATGAAAATACTGAGGCTCAGAATTTCCGATTTTTACCCGTTCAATATAAATGTTATTTCTTCCCGGATAATAAGTCTGAATACTTTCCGGATTGAAGAATACAAAGCCGTCCATTGAAGGAAATACAAAATCTCCGTTCGGAAGAGCGTAGGCGTTAGGCTCCGAGCTTCCATTAAATTCATTGGTCAGGAAACCGTCTTTTTTGGTGAAACGATAATAAAAAACAGAAGTTTTTTTGCCTTCCGCATACTGCAGTAATTGTTTTTTAGCGACCTTAAACATCCCGTTATTCGACGAAATCCAATAATATCCCTTCTGGTCTTCAAGAATATAATGAGCCGACTGGAGATAATTGTTCACATCGTTTGGCATCTTGATCAGCTTATGATTTCTGAATAGATAGAAGCCGTTTTTCTCTGTTGTAATCCATATCAGATTATCTTTTGTCCTGATAATACTTTTGACATGAATATTTTTGATCAAAGGAGTTATGGTATTGCTTCGTAGTGCTATGGAATAAAGGCCGTCGCTGTTTCCGGTCAGAATTTCATTCTCATTATATTGATGAAAAATATTGACAAAACTTTTAAAAGTATAGGTGTAATCCGGCTGGCTGAATATATCCTTTTTGTACAGATGGAGTTGAGTGCCTGAAAGATCTGTGAAGGTAGTGCCGTAAAGGCTTCCGCTTTTCATAAATGTTTCAAGTCCCTTTTTAACAAAAGTGGAATCCTTTTTTTTATATCCCGAATTTTTATAAAACCTGACGATATGGTTTCTCTTTTTGATCAGAATATTTCCGGAATCGTCATACATCATCAGATAATTGTCATTGTTTCCGAAAAGATGGCTGTTTACAATTCCGTTTCTTCCGAATTCTGTTCCGTCCTCAGCAATAATTGTACTTTGGCTGAAAGGAAGAGATGCGAAATATACATTGCTGGAAAAATCAGCTTCTTTTCTCGATACATAGAAATTGGAAAGCTGAAGAACATTCAGACCATTATTAAGCGTTCCCAGGTACAATTTGTTGAACGCTTTATCATAGAACATCGAGCAGTAGGAATGATTTCCGATTTCTTCAAAATTGACAAGAAATTTTAAACGGAGATCCTTTTCGTTACCTTCTAAAAGATAAATGTTGTCGTGGTTGATAATAAAAGTCTGATTGGTAATCTGCTGCCAGTATATTTTCGTATCAGGGTGGTTAAAAAGTGTAGGTTGATCAGAAACAGAAAGCTGCCCCTTGTAGATGGAGTAGGTCTTTCTTTTTTTCAGATCATTGACGAAAAGGTGATTATTCAGTACAAAGATGTAATTCAGGTCTTTATTGGTAAAAGGGAAAGCAATTTTTATTTCCTTTTTTCCTTCCTTATAGATGATGGCATTCTTTTCTGTAAAATGATAAACAGAATTTCTAAGCTGAATAAAATACTGGACGTCATTATAGAAATCCGATGTAATGATATTATTGGCAATACGGTGCAGGATATCGGTACCATTGCAATAGGTCATTTTATCACCCTTAGTAAGGCTTGCCAGTTTAGGAAATCTGTTTCTGATAATAATTTTATTTTCCTGGAAATTATTAAGAACGGTGATGCTGTCAAGGCACGGATCTCCTATAAATTCGCCAAAATGAAGATTATTTACCCTGAAATTATTAAAGGTAATAAAAGAACTCCCGTCATACCTTACCAGTCCGTTTTCAGTAGAAATCCAGATGAAGCCATATTTGTCTTTGACAATGGCCTTTGCACTGCTTTGGGGAAGCCCGTTATCTATGTTATACCACGTAGATGTATAGTGCTGCCCGAAAATGTTTAGATAGATACAAGCAAAAATTAATGCCCAAACTCTCATATATGTGCAAAACTGATATATATCTGCTGCTAATGCAATAGACGGTTAATAATAGTATTTGTACAAGTCAAAGTTTTTTTAAAAGGCAGGAACGATTGAGAATAAATTTTTATCATTGAAGTTTTCTGGTCTTTTGTGTTTTATATTTTTTGATCGTGTAAAAATAGTGAAATTATGGCGATAAATTAGTATTGCATATTTTGTTTTCTATAAGTTTTATCATGTATTGCAGACAATAAGCCATTCAATTTTTTTTGACACATTGTTGTATTTCAATAATAAGTGATAAATTTATATCACATTCATTTTAAATTATCTTTTATAGACCTCTGTATTGTGCTGGATTTCTGAATTGTTTTAGAATTTTATAAATGAGAAATATTATCATGTCTGAATAATTTTATTAATTTTTATATGAATGGTAAAAGTTTAATTTAATTTGTTTTGTAGTAAAACTTCGACAAAAAAAAGATGGTTTATTCTACATGATAACTTTGTCAGGGCTTATGGATATTCATATTTTTGCAAAAATATTCTCACAACAATTAAGAAGCTTTATTGTCTAAATAATGATTCTAAGAACACAAACGGTTTTTATCTCAACAACAAAAGAGACTGTTTACTTTTAGTACGGTCTCTTTTTTATTTTTTAATATTCAGAATCCCTTTTTAAATCAAAAAACCTCCCGGAAATGGTGGGAGGTAAATAAAATTGACTGTATATTGAAGTGTAATTCAATCGTTATTGATGGGTTTCAAGCCACTTGAGTCTGCGCTGATCCGGCAGGTGTTTTACTCTGAAGTTTTCAAAAACAGCATTGAATCCTTCTCCGTCAGGACAGGCTGCCATTAATCCAACCATTACAGGAATGTTATCCTGAAAAGGTGCATTCCGCATCATGATATAATTTTTATCATCAAAAGAATAAAATATTTCAACAGCATCCAGTCTTCTCACCGCTTTTATCCATATGGCAGGAGGTGCTTTTTCTAATGTAATGACACTCCAGTCACTTTTATTGTGGGTGACTACAGTGCTGAGATTGTAATTGCCATCTACAAATTCTACTCCGGCTTTGATATAATGTTCCTGATCTGTCCTCAGCATAAGACCCATCTGGTCAAATCTTGCTTTATAACTGCCGGTTATTTTTACTTTTGCCTCAAATTCGCCGCCATATGTGGTGTAGTAGAAAGGAGCGTCATCTACCGTGAATCCATAATGTGAAACCCTCCAGTAATCGCTCTGTGGTGTTACAAACATAGAAAGGCTGTTGTTTTTGATTTCCCATTTTTCAGGTTCATTAAACCAGGTCATTTTCTCAAGACTCTGGGCGGAAAACTTTTGAATCAGGGATAAGGCGCAAAAGCAGAAAATCAGTTTCTTCATTCTCTTTGGGATAAGTTCTAAGGGTAAATTATTATTTTAGCAAAAGTATTATTAAACTTCATTTGCGTCAATACTGATAAATAACCATTATGGAAATCCGTGAACAGCTTAGTGATCAATTACTGGATAGCGCCTTGAAAAAATGCCAGCTTGATCTAGAGATCTATAAACAGAGAGCGTTGGCATACTCTCAGATGGAAGGTGCAATATGTGTACTGAGCGATATGCAGGAGAATAAAAGTTTTATTTATAAATCTGCGGCAGCAGATGAACTTGGGCTAAAGATGGAGGAAAACCCTGCGGAAATAGACTCCATCTGGGAAGAAGATATGCTGAAAAAGATACACCCTGATGACCGCCTGAAAAAATACATCCATGAACTCCGTTTTTTCAAATTGCTGGAGACCATGGAAATAGAAGAACGTACGGCATATAGTGTGGTTTCAAAAATAAGGATGAAGGATAAAAATGAAGACTACAGATGGGTGAAACACCGTATGTTTTATATTTATTCGCCCGATAACGGCAGACTTAGGCTCGCTCTTTGTCTTTATAATATTGCATTGACTTCATCCGGTGCTCCTGATTTTATGATTGTCAATATAATCAAAGGGGAAGTGGTTGTAAAAGATAAGCTCGATTATAAAAATATTTTAAGCCCCAGAGAATTAGAAGTTTTAAAATGTGTAGGAGAGGGATATGCAAGCAAAGAAATTGCAGGCCTGCTTTCTATAAGCGTCAATACGGTAAACAGACACCGTCAGAATATCCTGGAAAAGCTGAAAGTAAAAAATTCTATACAAGCTTTTAAAGACAGTTTTTCTTAAATATCCAGCTTGAAATATCCGAAAAGCTTACCTTTTTACTTTGTATCTTAATGATTAAATTTATATCTTGAATACACATTAGCAAGAAACATATACGATGAAAAGAAGCGAAGAAATTACCAGGCAGTATTTTACTTTTTTAGACAAGCATATCCAGGACGTTATTTCCGGTGCTGCTTCTGAATTTATGGAGCTGAATGAGATCGCCAGAGAGCTTGCGGTTTCCCATAAGCACCTTACCGATACCGTTAAAAAAGAAACCGGACAGCACCCTTGTTTCTTTTATGATGAAAAAATTATTCTTCAGATCAAGCAAATGCTCGTGGGATCCGATCGATCTGTGGCAGAAATTGCCCGTATCTTTACTTATGATCCTTCCAATTTTTCAAAATTTTTCAAAATTTTTCAAAAAAATGACCGGCTTTACTCCCGGAAATTTCAGAAATTCCCAAAAAGTTTAAATTGACTACTTTTTTTGTTTAATATTGCTATTGCAAGAGATTTGCGCTGTTTTTTGTCTCAGGATAGGGATTTGAACGATCGAATTGTTGTATTTTTAATGCTGTTTAGTGAATTAAAATGTTAAAATAATAGAAAAATAATCTTTTATAAATGAGCTGTTTGTAAAAAATAATTGCATTTTTTTATTATTTATATATTAATATTTCTTTATTGTTTGATTTTTTTATTAAATTTAGGTAAGAAAAAACTAATTAATTCAAAAGCGAAAAACGTTAAAAAAGATAGATGTCTATTTAAATACTTTGGTTTCCAGATAATAAGATAAAAATATTGTGTCTTTAATAATATTTAATCTTAACAGAGGCGCTTAAGCCTTTTAAATAGTTATATATTTGTTTCTTTTAAACCACAACAAACAAGATTAAGGATGAGCATCAATTTCACAACAGCAACTATTAAAGACTTTGAGAATATACCAGATAATGATATGGCTCAAAGGGCTGAGATTTTTTATGAATATTTAGACTTTGTAAAGTCTAACGGACACATGAACTACAGACTGAAGAACACTTCAGGAACCAATGCAATACTAAATGTAAATATTGCAGACCAAAACAGAGAATTTGTTAGTTTTGTATCAAGTGATTATTTAGGATTTACACAACACCCGAAAGTAAAGCAGGCCGCTATCGAAGGAATAGAGAAATATGGAACGGGAACAGGAGCTACACCTCTTATCGGTGGCTACTTTGATTATCACAATGCTTTAGAAAAAAGAATTTCAAGTTTTTTTAAAAGAACAGAAGATGAAGCCGTAGTGTTTACTACCGGATATACTGCTAACAGCGCTAGTTTACAGTGCTTAATGCAGAAAGAAGATCTTGCTATTTTAGACATGGCAGTGCATGCCAGTGTACATGAAGGATGTGCTTTTACCAATAAAAAAACATTTCCGCACAATAATTTGGAATCTTTGGAACACATTTTGAAGGTATCTGAAAATCTGTACCGTACGAAACTCGTTATTGTGGACGGAGTATATTCCCAAGATGGTGATACCTCCCGAATTAATGAGATCTATGACCTTGTGAAAAAGTACAATGCCTTTCTAATGGTAGACGACGTGCATGGTGTCGGCATCCTTGGGGAAACCGGAAGAGGTACTTTGGAACAGGCTGGGTTATTGGATAAAGTAGACATCATTACAGGTACATTCAGCAAAACATTTGGAAATCTGGGAGGTTATGTCATTGCAGATAAAAAAATAGCTGCATTCATCAGATTCCATTCACGCCAGCAGATCTTCTCAGCTACAGCTCCACCATCATCCGCAGGAATTGTTAAAGCCATTGATTTAATTGACGAAGAACCTATCTGGAGAGAAAAACTCTGGGATAACATCAATTATTTCAAAAAAGGACTTGACGATTTAGGATTAGATACAGGAGTAACCTGCTCTGCGATCGTTCCCGTAAAAATTGGAGATCCTTATGTAACAGGAGATGTTGGAAAACTACTAATAGAAATGGGAATCTATACCAACCCGATTCTTTATCCGGCTGTACCAAGAAAGGACGCACGTATCAGGATGAGTGTTACGGCAAGACACGAAAAAGAACATCTCGACAAAACGCTTAATGCGTTTGATGATATTAATAAAAAATTGCATATTGCGAAAAAATAATAATTATGCCTAGAAAAGTAGTGCAGGGCCCCATTAGGGACAAAGAAAAAACAAAGCAGAAACTGCTTGCTGCAGTTGGTAAAATTTTAAGAGTAAAAGGATATTCCGGATTAAAAGTAAGCAAGATAGCTGCTGTTGCCGGATTTGATAAAAAATTGATCTATGAGTATTTTGGAAGTACTGATAAGCTGATCGATGAATATATCAAATCTCAGGATTACTGGAGCCAGGTCAACCAGGATGTTGATATGGATTTCTCAGACGGTGGTCACGAACTTACTAAAATGGTTGTATTGAACCAGTTCGAAAACCTGAAGAAAAATAAAGAACTTCAGAAGATCATCCTTTGGGAACTTTCAGAAAGTAAACCTATCCTTAAGAAATTGGTTGAACAACGTGAAGAAGTTGGAGAAGTTTTATTTGGAAACATCTCAGATCCTTACTTTGGTGAAGGAGTAGCAACAAGACACAGAGCAATTATGGCTTTGATTGTTTCCGGAGCTTACTATCTCAACCTCTATACAGGGTACAACGCCAATAAGTTTTGTGGTATCGATCTGAAAACTGAAGAAGGAAGAAAAGAGGTTGAAGCCGCTATTGTTGAGTTGATCGACTTTGCATACAGCAAAAAGAAGTAGAAATTGAAAGTTTTCCGATTTGAGCAGAAATACGTTTTTGTTAATAATTTGAAAACTTTTAATTTTCAAATTAAAACTATATTTCTTACTTTTGGCCAATGGAAAATTTTATAGTATCTGCAAGAAAATATCGTCCTCAGGAGTTTGATACGGTTGTAGGGCAATCCCATATTACGGATACTTTAGAACATGCAATTGAAGAAAGTCAATTAGCTCAGGCATTACTTTTTTGCGGTCCTCGTGGTGTGGGTAAAACTACCTGTGCCAGAATTCTTGCAAGAAAAATCAATGAGAAAGATGGCTCGGTTTCAGAAGATGGCTTTGCTTACAATATCTATGAATTGGATGCTGCATCCAATAACTCTGTAGATGATATCAGAGAACTTATAGATCAGGTACGTTTTGCACCTCAGGTTGGTAAATACAAAGTATATATCATTGATGAGGTTCATATGCTGTCTTCTGCCGCTTTCAATGCTTTCCTTAAAACGCTGGAAGAGCCGCCTGCTCATGCTATTTTTATTTTGGCTACAACGGAGAAACATAAAATTATTCCAACAATTTTATCCCGTTGTCAGATTTATGACTTCAAGAGAATTACCATTGAAGACATTCAAAGTCATCTGAAAAATATTGCCCAAAAAGAAAATATCCAGTATGAAGATGACGCTCTGTACCTGATTGCTCAGAAAGCGGATGGTGCATTAAGAGATGCACTTTCTATCTTCGACAGACTTTCTACCTTCTCCCAGAAAAATATTACCCTGGCAAAAGCCGCCGAAGTACTTAACATTCTGGATTATGATCAATATCTGAATATTGTGGATCTCGCCAAGGAAAACAAAATTCCTGAAGTGCTTTTTGCATTCAATGAGATTGTCAAGAAAGGTTTTGATCCCCATATTTTCATTGCCGGATTAGGAAATCATTTCAGAGATCTGATGATGGCACAGAATGCTTCCACCATGGAACTCATTGAAGTAGGAGAGAAAACCAAGGCTAAATTTGTAGAACAAGGACAGAAATGGGCCGCCCAGCAGCTTATTGATGGTATTGAGATCTGTAACCATGCAGATATTAATTATAAGAATTCCAAAAACCCAAGACTTACGGTTGAAATTGCTTTAATGCAGCTGGCTTCACTGACAGCTAATTTGGGTGATACTAAAAAAAAAAGTTCCTGATACTGGCTCCGTTTCTCAGTGAGAAGCAGGAAGTGAAGATGCCGGAAAATGCCCAGGAGAAAAAAGAAGTTAAAGCAGAACAGCTACCTGCAGCTTCTCAGGCAGTTCAGGAAGTTTCAGTAACAAAAACCACCAGACCATTATCAAGACCTGGAATCTCTTCCGGTTTCAGCATCAATTCCTTTTTGAATAAAGAAGATAAAGTCGAAACAACAGAAGATGTTGTGATAAAATCGGATAATCTTCCTCAGAACCATTTTACAGATACAGATCTGCAGATGGAATGGAAAATTATGCTTAAACAGCTTCAGGTAAAAAATAATTTTGTATTTAATGCTGTCAAGACCTTCAAACTGGTAAAAGCAGATGAGCATAAAATCAAAGTTTTGTTCCCTTCAGATTCTGCAAAAGTAGAATTTGATAAAATAAGTGGAGAATTTTTTAACCATTTTAAAAGAAAAATTCAGAATCATATTATTGAGGTAGAATACGTCAGAGACGTTGAAAATCTGAAGATTGAAGTGGTGACGAAAAGAAAAATGTTTGAAAAATTTATAGAAAAAAATCCACTTTTGAAAGATCTTGATGATTTAATGAAGTTTGATTTGACATAATTTTTATATATTTGTCAAATATTTCTGTCGAAAATAATTTTTTGACAAAAGCAAATTACAACCAGAAACGCTAAATAAAGACATTTCCAGAATAAAATGGAAAATTTGACTAACACATATCAGTCTTTTTTTGCTCCCGCTAATTACTTTTTTAGCGGTTATTTTAGTTTTTCTGCTTCTTATTATAGAAATTTCAGAACGTATTACCGATTTTATTGGTACTGGTAACTGAATTTCTTTCCAAAAAATACAGGAGAAGTAGAGCCCTATTATTTTCCTGATTCCTTTAAACAATTTTGAACGGCATTTTTTGAAAAGAATTATAAATTAAATTTTATAATCCAAAGGGCTATTGCTGTTAACGAAAAAATTATATAAAAAAACAATAAAATTTAGAAGAATGAATTTAAATGATTTAAAAAATGAATGGATCGATGGGCTTACACAGCCTCTAATGATTGCAGGACCATGTAGCGCAGAAAGTGAAGCTCAAATGCTTGAAACGGCAAGGAGAATTAAAGAATCTAATGCCAATGTGTCAGTTTTCCGTGCAGGAATCTGGAAACCCCGTACCAAACCAAACGGTTTTGAAGGAGTAGGAGTGATCGGTTTGAACTGGCTGAAAAAAGTAAAAGAAGAGTATGGTTTTAAAACAGCGACTGAAGTAGCCAACGCACACCACGTTTTCGCAGCCCTTGAAGCAGATGTAGATGTTCTTTGGATTGGAGCACGTTCTACAGTGAACCCGTTTACGGTACAGGAAATTGCAATGGCATTAAGAGGAACTGATAAGCCGGTATTTGTGAAAAACCCTGTAAATCCGGATCTTGCTTTATGGATCGGAGCTTTGGAAAGACTTTTAGGACAGGACATTAAAAACCTTGGAGTTATTCACAGAGGGTTTTCAACATACCAGAAAACTAAATACAGAAACAACCCGAACTGGCAGATTGCCCTTGATTTCAAGAGCCAGTTTCCAAATATTCCAATGTTAATTGACCCTTCTCACATCTGCGGAAACAGAACTGGTCTTGCTGATATTACTCAGGAAGCACTTAACGTAGGATACCAGGGAGCGATCATTGAATCACACTGCAATCCTGATGAGGCGTGGAGTGATGCTTCTCAGCAGATTACTCCGGAAGTTCTTGCAGACCTTATCGGAAATCTGAAAGTGAGAAGTTCTAATCTTGCTGGTTTTGAAGGAGAGATGGGAAGACACAGAACTTTGATCTCTGATCTTGACTTCCAGTTAATTGAACTTCTTTCTCAAAGAATGAAAATTTCTGAAAAGATCGGTAAACTTAAAAAGGAAAATGACATTGCAATCTTCCAGCCTGAACGTTGGAAAGTCATTACAGAATACGCTACTCAAAAAGCAAAAGAAACTGGAATGTCTCAGGAGTTTATTGAAAAAGTATTCAAAGCGATTCACGAAGAGTCTATTGAAGTTCAGAATAATATTATGATTGAAAGATAAATTAAGGATAATAGGAAGAGAAGTATAATTTTTACTATATATTCAGTAAAAAAATAAATCAGGGCTTAGTCATCAGTATTTAGGGCAATTGAAACATGTGTTTTTAAACCTATTTCCTGAATACTAAGCCCTAATTGCGTATATTTGTACCAGTATTATCTATGAAAGGAAAAATCATTAAATCTACAGGCAGTTGGTACCAGGTTTTGGAATTGGAAACAAATAAAATTTTCGAGGCCCGAATCCGGGGGAAATTCAAATTAATAAAAACCAGACTTACTAATCCACTTGCTGTAGGAGATTTTGTTGAGTTTCAGCTGGAACAGGATGATATAGCCTGGATCACAAAAATTGAACCTCGCTCCAATTATCTGATCAGAAAATCGGTAAATCTTTCAAAAGAAGCCCATATTATAGCTTCCAATATTGATTTGGCATGCTTTATCTTTACCCTGAAACATCCTGAAACCTCATTAGGATTTCTGGACAGGTTTCTGGCATGCTGTGAAGCCTATAATATTACCCCATTGATTCTTTTTAATAAGATTGATGTATTGCACGAAGAAGAAATTGAAATTGTAAAAGATATTGAATTCCTATATCAGGAGATTGGATATGATACCCTGGAAATTTCTTCCTATTCTAAATTGAATCTGGACCAGCTTCAGGAGATTCTTAAAGATAAAACTTCCGTATTCTTTGGCCACTCAGGTTGTGGAAAATCTACCTTAGTGAATGCTTTACAGCCGGGATTGAATTTAAAAACTTCTGAAATTTCAGATACCCACCTGAAAGGTAAGCACACCACAACTTTCGCCCAGATGCATTTCTGGGATTTTGGAGGAAACGTTATCGATACTCCCGGAGTTCGTGAATTTGCAATGATTGATATTGAAAAAGAAGAAGTACAGCATTACTTTCCTGAAATTTTCAAAAAGAGAGAAGAATGTAAATTTCACAACTGCCTTCACATCAATGAACCTAAATGTGCTGTTATCGATGCTCTTGAAACAGGAGAAATTCAGCATTCGCGCTATGCTACTTACATTAAATTGATGGACGAGGCAGAAGAAGCTTCTCAGAAATAATCAATACAATCTTTATTTAACAGAACAAATTTTGTTACAAATTAATATAGAGGCTATCATTAGAGGGGCTCTTTTTCTGCTTTAAACTATTTTGTCGAAATGACACCCTTGTTAAGGTTTGAAACCTTGACAAGGGGAACACTTGCTTATGCTGTTAAAGAAGAATATTTACTGATATTATTTTTTTTAAGATTAGTTTAATGTATTTGATGGATTTTATTTTTTGTAATTTATTTTTTTGATTTTTAAATGAAAAAAATATTCGTTTTTAAATAACTCTACTTTTCAATTTTACAATTTTGGCAGATAACTCCACTTTTGTCATATTTCTGACCACCATGAGATTGGATTTTCAAAAAATAAAATTATTTCACCAATTGCACTTAAAAGAAGAAAATCGTTAAATATGATTAAATATTAATTAAAAAATTACATAATTAATAAAAAATACCTTCATTTTTTGCAAATAAAAAACCCAGCCGAAGCTGGGTAAAAACTAATAACCATGAAAACTCAAATTAAACATGAGAATCGCAATAGAATAAACAATTACTGTGCCAAAGTTTGTGTTACAATTTCTTAATAAAAGTTATTTTTATGTTAAAAAAAAATTAAAATAAAAATCAAAGATATTTTTTGTAATTTTGCGCCATTAAAAAAATATACATTTATGTCTAACATTACATTCACTATGATTAAGCCTGATGCAGTTGCTGACGGACATATCGGTGCTATATTGGGTAAGATTGCTGAAGGAGGTTTTAAGATCAAAGCTTTAAAATTAACTCAGCTTACAGTTGCTGATGCAAAAAAATTCTATGAAGTACATGCTGAGAGACCATTTTATGGAGAATTAGTAGAATTCATGAGCTCTGGTCCTATCGTTGCAGCAGTTTTAGAAAAAGACAATGCAGTTGAAGACTTCAGAACATTAATCGGTGCTACTAACCCTGCAGAAGCTGCAGAAGGTACAATCAGAAAAATGTTTGCAAGAAGCATCGGAGAAAATGCTGTTCACGGTTCAGATTCTGACGAGAATGCATTAATCGAAGCTCAGTTCCATTTTTCAGGAAGAGAGATTTTCTAAGAAAATCATCTTACAAAATAAAAAATCCGGAGAATTTCTCCGGATTTTGTTTTTATATAAATCGATCTTTCAGGTACTAAAGATTGTTTTCAATTGCTCCCACATTTTCTCTATAGAGTTCCAGAGGTTTATTCAGCAAAACAGCAATGACGGTCATTTGCTTGTCAAGTTTTTCCTTTGGAACGTCAATATAAATAATTCCCGGTCTGTCACTCCAGTACAGTTTATTATAGATCGTATGAGGAAGAATAGTGCCTTCACCCACAACTCTTATTCTGGCAATCTCATTTTTTATTCCTTTCAGAGCAATAGATCCCGTAGGAACTCCTTCCACAAAAAGATATAGTGTCTGCCTGTCTTTTGATAAAGCGCTCATTCCCGGGTAATGGCCAGCCGGAAGGCCTTTGCCTGTTTCAAACAAAGCTTCAGCATGCTTGCTTATCCATTCTATGGTTTCCGGATTTGTTTTAGACGTTTTTTTTATCTTCATGTCAAGGCCATCTTGAGTAAGGCCTTCATGGGTAACTAAATTCTGATCATAGTTTAAAGCATTGGCGATATCATAGACGGCTTCCTGGGTATTTTTGTTTTCCAGTATTTCGGGAAGAGAATGTTTTTCCTTCTTAAAATCGTTCAAAAATGCTGGAGGAGTTTCAAAAGTAAGTTCTGCCACAGTGACATCCTTGTCAAATTTTACTTTGGAGAAATTCAGTGTCAGTGTTTTTTCAGCGTTATAATCCATTGTAACAACAGCGGATAGATCTCCGATGATCTTTACTGAAAGAGGTTTTGTTAGCACTCCATAAATTTTTGTCAGGTTTTTAGCCTCTTCAAGATAGAGGAATAAAGACTTCTTTGATGTAGACAGTGAAGATTTTCCTTTATAGTTTTCAAACGGAATTCCGCGGGTTGTTTCATAAATGGCATGTTGATTTTTGGAAGTCCATCGACCAAGATTTTTAAGAATCTCAATTTGTTCCTCAGGAATTGTACCATCTGATCTCGGACCAATGTCAAGCAGAAGATTTCCGCCCATGCTGATCACATCTGCCAGGGTTCTGACAATCATATTGGAGGTTTTATAATTTTTATCAAAAGGCTGATATCCCCATGAATCATTCATGGTGTAACAAAGCTCCCAGTATGGATTTTGGGGTGGAATAACAGGAATGCCTTGCTCAGGAGTATCATAGTCTCCGTGATGATTAAGCCTTGAATTAATGATAATATTAGAATTGTATTTTTTAAGTAAATCCAGGGTCTGAGCGGCTTCCCATTCTTCGGAAGTATGTTCCCAGTCTCCATCGAACCAAAGAAGATCCGGTAAATATAGGGTAGAAAGCTCATTGAGCTGACCTTGGTAATAGCTGATAAAATTCTGCCAGCGCTTTGGATCATTTTTGAGTTCGTAGCGTTTTTTTGTCCGGGTATTGATATCATAATACGGATGGCTCCAATCCGGTAACGAAAAATAGAGTCCTGTTTTTAATCCTGATTTTTTCAGAGCAGAAACAAAAGGACTTAGAACATCTTTTTTAGCCAAAGAATTTTGAGGGATAGTTGTTGCCTTTTCCGCTCCTGAATTCCATAGTGAAACTCCGTCATGATGTTTTGTGGTAATGATCGCATATTTTGCCCCGGATTCCTTAATGAGGTTTACCCATTGCTCGGGCTGGTATTTTGAAGCTGAAAAACCATTCAGCTGTTTCATATAATTTTCATGGTTAATATAATTATTGAAGAATGACCAGGACTCTGAGATTCCGTTGACAGAATAAATTCCCCAATGAATAAAAATACCCAGTTTTGCATTGCTGAACCATTCCATTTTTTTGCTGTTATCAACTGTCTGAACCTGTGCATCGATACTATGTGCAGATAGTATCAATCCAAGGAAAACAGCTTTAATCAGACTGCTTTTCATATATAGATTTATTTTAACATTAAATATAGATAAAGAAAACATTATAGTATAGCATAGTTTCTGATATTTACTGATAATTGTTGTCAAAACGTTTCTTATTATTGTATTTTTATAAATGGAACGTTTATTGTAAAATTTATCTGAAAAAAAGAAATTATGAAAATTCCAGCATTATTGATGGCGAGTTTATTAGCGGTAGGAGTATCTGCACAGACGACTAAACCTGAAGCTAAAACAAAAAAGCCTGTTAAAAAAGTAAAGAAAGCGACTTCTACGGATACGGTTGAAAAGAAAAAACCGGGAACACCCAAACCGGTTGTTAAAAAAGATACACTTGTACTTCGTGGACATGGCTGTCCGGCTTGTGGAATGGGATAGAAAATGAGAAAGCCAATAGTAGGAGTATCCATGATGGCGGAACCGGATTTTGTTTCTGCTATTTTGCCATTGTTGCACAACAATTCCATTGAAGTGATGGAATGGTCTTTTGATACTCTTTATCATACCAATGAGCCGGACTGGCTTCGGGATCTGTTGAATTTTTACGCGGAAAATAACCGTTTAATAGGGCATGGAGTATATTATTCTTTATTTGATGCGAGATGGACGGCAAGGCAGGAAGAATGGCTGAAGAAATTAAAAGAAGAAGTCAGCCTGCGCAAATACAATCATATCACGGAACATTTTGGTTTCATGAATACTGAGAATTTTCATCAGGGAGTACCATTACCGGTATCTTTACATTCCAAAATTTTACAAATAGGAAAAGACAGATTATACAGACTTCAGGATGCTGTAAATATTCCTGTAGGGATAGAAAATCTGGCATTTTCATTTTCTATTGAAGATGTTAAAGAACAAGGCGTTTTTCTTGACAAACTCACGGAAGATACTAATGGTTTTCTGATTCTTGATCTTCATAATATTTACTGCCAATCCTGTAATTTCGAATTAGAGATGCAGCAGATCATTGATTTGTATCCCCTGGATAAGGTAAAAGAAATTCATCTTTCCGGAGGAAGCTGGCAGGATAGTGTTTATAGAAAAAAGCAGGTGAGAAGGGATACCCATGATGATGTTATTCCTAAAGATATCCTTTCTGTGTTGCCCTCTGTGATGAAAAAATGTCCAAATCTTGAATATATTGTCATTGAAAGACTTGGGCACACTTTAAAAACGGAAGAGAAAAGGAATAGTTTTATGGAAGATTTTACTAAAGTCAGAACAATCATTGAAACTTCAGACCTGAAATTAAAGCAACAAAACGGTTGGTGTAAAGAAGAAATTAAACTTCCCGCTAAACCTCTGGAAGATTTGCTTTTATATGAAGAGCAATCAAGGCTTACCCGACTTCTTTATGAGAATGCAAATGTTGAAAACATTAAAGATCTGGATTTTCACTATTTTAAAACTGAAAACTGGGACGCTGAAATGATCCTTACCGCTCAGAATATCATTAAAAAATGGAATCCTTACTAATTCTATTCTCTGATAACCAAAATCAAAATATATGAAAATGACAACATTAGTATTGATCATTACCGCTGTCCTCACTGCTCTGATAGGAGGACTTTTCTATGCTTATTCGTGCTCAGTTGTGCTTGGATTAGGAAAGCTTTCCGACACCGAATACCTAAAGGCGATGCAGAGCATTAACCGCGAAATTCTTAACCCTGTATTCTTTATGAGTTTTATGGGAACGGTGGTTCTTCTTCCCCTATCTACATTTTTGCTCCGAGGGCAGCAGAATGTTTTTATTTGTCTTCTGTTGGCCACACTTGCCTATCTGATTGGCGTTTTCGGAGTCACTGTTGCCGGAAATGTTCCTATGAATGATGCCTTAGATAAGTTTGATATCTCTAATTCTACAGCAGAAACGATCAGGCAGATGCGGGAAAATTTTGAAAACAGATGGAATTTTCTGAATAATATCAGAACGGTCTTTTCAGTTATTTCGATCATTTTTGTGGTCTGTGCCTGTGTCTGGAATAAAGAATTATAATGGATTAAGTGAAAATACCTACTATTAAATTACGTATTTCTACCGATGTGTACGTCTGGTTTTATTCAGATCTTTGTGTTGTTAGCAAGATAGTTTTAAACATTTTCAAATAAGTTGAAAAAAAGATTATAACCAAGACGACTTAAATTTCCAAACAAGAGAAAAGGCAGCCAATGGCTGCCTTTTGTTTATTATTTTGATTCTTTTATATCTTTAAAAGTTCAATGGTTCTTTCCGGACTTTCCGCTGAGAAAACAGCATTTCCTGCCACAAGAACATCAGCTCCGGCTTCAAATAATTTAGAAGCGTTGTCAAGATTTACTCCTCCGTCTACCTCGATAAGTGCTGTAGAGTTGTTACTTAAGATTAGATCCTTGGTTTCTGCAATCTTTTTGTAAGTATTTTCGATGAACTTCTGCCCTCCGAATCCCGGATTTACGCTCATTAACAATACAAGATCTACATCTGCAATAATATCTTCAAGCATTAATACCGGAGTAGAAGGATTTAAAACAACACCTGCTTTTGCTCCTTTGCTTTGAATATGGTGAATGGTTCTGTGAAGGTGGGTACATGCTTCATAATGAACAGAAACAAGATCAGCACCATGATTGATGAATTCATCAACATATTTTTCAGGTTCCACGATCATCAGGTGAACATCCACAAATTTTTTAGCATGCTGCTGAACGGTTTTCATTACCGGGAAACCAAAAGAAATGTTAGGCACAAATCTTCCGTCCATGACATCAATGTGGAACCAGTCGGCCTGAGAATTATTCAGCATTTCAATGTCTCTTTGCAGATTCCCAAAGTCTGCCGATAATAGGGATGGAGCAATAAGCTTCGTTTTCATTTTTACTTTTTATACTTTTACTTAGATTTCTTTCTTTAAAATGGATTAACAACTAAAAAATAATACAGGGAAAAACACCCGAATATAATAGTTTCTATGATTGTTAATTTGATATGATTAATTTTAATAACCAATAACCTGTCAATTATAAATAATCCTAAAGGTACAACGCTCACAATTAACAACATCTCAAGAATCATATTGTATGCCGACCCTATTTTGGGAGGATCAAATATTTTATATACAGTTAAAAAGATGATGTAACTAAAAAAGACAGCTGTTAAAACCGATATAAAAGTTGGTTTCCGGATCAGATGATAAAAGACGTTTTTCATTTATATTAATGATACTTCAGTTTCATTTCCGGCTTGATCTTAAGAACTGTTTCATAGATAAGTTTGATGACATTACCTACATCCTCCTTAGATACCATTTCTACTGTAGTATGCATATAACGCAAAGGTAAGGAAATTAAAGCACTTGGTACGCCGCCGTTAGAGTGGGCAAAAGCGTCTGTATCAGTTCCGGTTGCTCTGCTGGCTGCAGCTCTCTGGAATGGTATTTTCTTGGTCTTTGCGGTGTCAATAATTAATTCTCTGATGGTGTGGTGAACACTTGGTGCGAAGAATACTACCGGCCCGGCACCACATTTCTGATCTCCTTCTTTTTTCTTTTCAATCATTGGAGTGGTAGTATCATGGGTAACGTCAGTAACGATAGCAATATTCGGTTTGATGGTATCAGCAATCATGTCTGCTCCGTATAAACCTACTTCTTCCTGTACAGAATTGGTAATATAAAGTCCAAATGGAATTGATTTCTTATTTTCTTTTAAAAGTCTGGCTACTTCAGCAATCATGAAACCGCCGATTCTGTTATCCAGGGCTCTGCAGACAAAATATCTGTCATTCATTTCAAAGAATTCATCCGGGTAGGTGATCATACAACCTACAAAAATTCCCATTTCTTCCACTTCTTTTTTAGAAGTCGCACCACAGTCGATGAAGATATTTTCAATTTTAGGCGTAGGCTCATTCTGATTGGTTCTTGTATGAATAGCCGGCCATCCGAATACCCCTTTTACAATTCCGTTTTCACCATGAATATGGACAACTTTTGAAGGAGCAATCGTCTGATCAGAACCTCCGTTTCGGATGACGTAGATCAATCCGTCATCTGTAATATAATTGACATACCATGATATCTCATCAGCGTGTGCTTCAATCACTACTTTGAATTCAGCTTCCGGATTGATGATCCCATAGCAGGTTCCGTAATGGTCTACTTCAATTTTATCTACGTAAGGTCTGATGTAGTCCATCCAGACTTCCTGACCTTTATGTTCGTAACCTGTTGGAGATGATGTGTTTAAATATTTCTCTAAAAATTTCAAAGATTTCTTTTCAAATTTCATAAAAAGGAATGATTTTTGCGTTTAATTTTTCTTCTTATAAGTGTAAAAATAATGAATTTTAGTAAGATTATCTGCCTTTTTATTCTCTTTTTTGGAGTAAGTGTTTTCGGTCAGAAGGATGGGATAGTGGCGAAACCACTCAATCAGTACCCGCCTGAATCTCTGAAAGTGGATGAATTTGGTAATAAATATTATTATGATGAACAGCAGAAGATTAAGGTGTATGAAATCAATGGAGAGCCTGTAGTCGTATTGGATGAGTTGGTTTTAGTGAATAAACCGAGATTTAATAACCAGCTGGATAAGAATTACTATTATTTTCTCAACAAAAAGCTGTACAGGGTATATCCGTTATTTGTGACTGCATTGCAGCAGTACAGAGATATCCAGAAAGATATGAATGATCTGGACAGCAAAGCCAAAAGAAAGTTTGTAAGAGAAAGACAGAATATACTGGCTGACCAATATGAAAAACAATTGAGAGATCTTACGACTACCGAAGGACAGGTTTTTGCAAAACTGATGAACAGGGCAACCGGAAAAAATGTATTTGAGATTATCAAAGAATTAAGAGGTGGATGGAGTGCTTTCTGGTGGAATGTAAAAGGAAAAATGGCTGATATTGATTTGAAAGAGCGTTATGATCCTCACACCAACAGAAGTGATGAATTTATAGAGTCATTACTGCAGTCCAACTGGAACTCAGGTTATCTGCAGCCTTATCCCGGAGCTAATGATTTTAAAGTAAAGAAATAATATAAATTCCTGTAAGAATGCTTACAGGAATTTTTCTTTTAATTTGTCAAATACAATTTTATCTATTGGAAGAGGAAAAGGATTGTCCGGTGTGTCGATATCAATCCATTCTGTTTTTTCAATACAGGGATCCAGAATAATAAAGTCTTCCTCGTTAACGATATCTACTATATAATATATGGTAAGAAGCTGTTCGTTTTCTCTGAAACGCGATACCAGAAAATTTTCCTGAGTATAGAAATGTTCCAGCACATTGATTTTCACATTCAGTTCTTCATCAAACTCACGGTGCAGACATTCAAGAACTCCTTCACCGTATTCCAATCCACCACCCGGAAATTTCATTAAAGGTTCGCCGGCATATTCTTCAAATAAAGTCAGAACTTTTTTATCTTTTACCGCACACGCATACACTCTAATGTTGATCTTGTCTATCATATATATAATGTATAATATTTTATAGCTAATGTAAGGAATTTTGTTGGAAAAAGCCGGAAGTTGGAAGCGTGAAGCTGGAAGTTTAATACTATCTATTTCCAATAATATTGAATCAACGTATTTTATATATTGATTATTATTTTAAAGTAAAAAATCAAACATTCGGCTGTAAACGTTCAACTTCCTTCCTCAAGCTTCCATTCTACAATTTAATTGCATTAATCATCTCTCTTTTTCCCGGAGGTCCCTGTTTTTTCTCCACCTTGAAATTCAGTTCCTGAAGGATTCTTCTTACACTGCCTTTAGAAGAGTAGGTGGTTAATAATCCGTTAATGGCCATTTTGTCAGCTACGAGTTCAAATAATGGCTTTTCCCAAAGGTCTGGCTGTACTCTGGCTCCAAAACAGTCAAAGTAAACAAGATTAATTTTAGGCAGATCAATGTCTTTCAGGTCGAAAAAGTCACATTCTATCTTTTTTAAATTGAATCCACTAATGATTTCTACTGATTTTTCCCAATCTGCCAGATGAATTTTCTGATAAATTTTTTTAAACTCTGGGTTATCAAAAAGTTCAAAGTAAGCCAAATCCTTAACTTCGGATTCATTTATGGGGTATTTTTCGAGCGAAAAATAATTGATGACATGATTTTTGTCAGTTTTTAAATATTCATTAATTGTTACCAAAACATTCAAACCTGTTCCAAAACCGAGTTCTAAAATATTAATTTCGCAATCATTTATTAAATTCAGTCCATTTTTGATAAACACGTGTTCGGCTTCCTGCAGGGCTCCGTGATGAGAATGGTAGTTCTCGTTTAAATCATTGATAAACAATGTTTTACTTCCGTCGTTTGTGGTCTTAATCTCTCTTTTCAAGCTAATTTTTTGTCAAATTTACTCTAAAATTTTTATATTTAGAAAATTATGTTAAATTTGTAGAACATCGTAAAAATTTTAAAAAATGATAATTCAAAAAACTGAAAACTCCAGAATTTCTACATTTGACCCTAACAATTTTTCATTTGGTAGTACTTTCATCGATCATATGATCATTTGTGAGTATGAAAACGGAAAATGGGGTGATGTAAAATTAGTTCCTTACGGTCCGATTCCATTTACGCCTGCTATGATGGGAGTAAACTACGGACAAGCTTGTTTTGAAGGTATGAAAGCCTATAAAGACAAAGACGGGCAGGTTTTCCTTTTCAGGCCTGAAAAGAATTTTGAACGTATCAACAAGTCAGCGAAACGTCTTGCTATGCCGGAAGTGACTGAAGAAATGTTTTTAGACGGATTGAAAGCTTTGGTAGATATTGACAGAGAGTGGATTCCACAGGGGGAAGGAATGTCGCTTTATATCAGACCTTTGATTTTTGCTACAGAGGAAGCTTTGAAAGCAAGAGTTGCTAATAAATATATGTTTGCCATCGTTGCAACACCGGCACAGAGTTATTATTCAGAACCGGTATCTGTAAAGATCTCTGATCACTATTCAAGAGCGGCAAACGGAGGGGTAGGTTCTGCAAAGGCTGCAGGTAACTATGCGGCTTCTTTCTATCCTACGCAGTTGGCCATTGAAGAAGGGTATGAGCAAATCATCTGGACGGATGATGCTACACACGAATATTTCGAAGAGAGTGGTACAATGAACGTGTTTGTCAGAATCAACGATACGATCTATACACCGCCAACATCTGAGAAAATCCTTGACGGAGTAACAAGAGACAGCTTCATCCAGTTAGCGAAGAAAAGAGGTATCGAAGTGAAAATTGAACCGATTGCGGTAAAAACTGTAATCGAAGCTTTAAAGAACGGTGAACTTAAAGAAGTATGGGGAGTAGGTACAGCAGTAGTAACCACTCAATTCCAGGCTTTAGGATATCAGGGAGAAAAACTTTCGCTTCCGAGATTATCTGATGAAGAAAGCTATGCGGCTATCCTTAAAAAAGATTTGGTAGATTTACAAACCAACTTGTCTGAAGATCCGTTCGGATGGAGAGTAATGGTAGATCACGTATTGGAAACAGTATAATACTATTGATATAACGATATGAAAGCCGGGTTTTTCCCGGCTTTTTCATATATGCCTATTCACGTAAAATGGACGAAGAGTTTTTGGCTAAGATCAATGCGTTACAACATTCACATATTTCTGTGTCAAGTTTTGTAATTGATTCCCGAAATTTGTATTTTCGCAAAAGTTTATGAAAAAAATACTCTTCATATCAGCCATAAGCCTGTTGAGCTGTAACAGAAACGCACAGACGGCACATCCCCCTGTAGGTGGGGTTTTAAGCCAGAAAGATCTGGATGTTTCTAAGAACAGGATGAAAAATCTAAATGTCATAGAAAGAGGGCAGATTCAGGATTGGATCAGCAGTCAGTCTGTGAAGTATTATCCAACGCAGCTTAATTATTGGGTAACGGTAGAAGGCTATGATCAAAGAGAAAGAAGGAAGGATGAAACAACAATTTCCTATTCTTATGATCTGTATGATTTTGATCAGACGAAAATCTACGATCAGCCTTTTGAGAGAAGAGATGCCAGATTCGGACACTTTGATGAACTGAGAGCAGTGGAGAACGCTTTGCGTTTTATACATGATGGAGAGGAAGTAACACTTTTGGTACCGTCTTCTTTGGCCTACGGAACATACGGAGACGAAAAGAAAATAGACAACGACATTCCATTAATCATAAAATTAAAAGCTTTATAAATACATGAAATTGTTTAACAAGAATATAATTCTGGCAGCGGCAAGTATTTCGCTGATGAGTTGTACCCCAATTTATAAAAAAATGAACGTAGACAAAGAAACTTACGAAGGTCTTAATGACGGACTTTATGCCAATCTTCAAACCACAAAAGGTAACCTGATTGTGAAGTTTGAGGACAAGAAAGCACCAGTAACTGTAGCCAACTTTATCGGTCTTGCAGAAGGGAAAATCGATAACAAAGCTAAGGCTAAAGGAGTTCCTTACTATGACGGAACTATTTTCCACAGAGTAATCAAAGATTTCATGATCCAGGGAGGTGATCCTCAGGGAACAGGAATGGGAGATCCTGGGTATAAATTCGAAGACGAAAGAAACGACCTTAAACACACAGGGAAAGGTATTCTTTCTATGGCGAATTCAGGACCAAATACCAACGGTTCTCAATTCTTTATTACTGAAGTAGCTACACCTTGGTTAGATGGAAGACATACAATCTTCGGAAAAGTGGTAAAAGGAAATGAGGTAATTGATGCGATTGCGAACGTTGAAAAAGGAGCTCAGGACAAACCTAAAACAGATATCGTTTTAGAAAAAGTTTCTGTTTTCAGCAAAGGTGACGAATACAAGCATTACGATGCAGCTAAAACTTTCAATGAAGGAAAAGCTAAAATCGCAGAAAACAATAAAGCTTTCATCGCTAAAGAAGAAGCTGAAAAGAAAAAAAGAGAAGAAGAATTCAAAGCTAACCAGGAGAAATTGGTTGAAAACCTGAAAGCTGGTATGCAAAAAACTGAATCAGGCCTTTACTATAAAATTACAAAAACAGCTGACGGTAAAGCGCCAAAAGCTGGTGACAATGTATCTGTACACTATGCAGGTAAACTGGTAGACGGAACTGAGTTTGATTCTTCATTCAAGAGAAACGAACCTATCGAAATTCCAATCGGAATGGGAAGAGTAATCAAAGGATGGGATGAAGGTATCCTGTTATTGAAAGAAGGTGAAACTGCTACATTATTGATCCCGCCTGCAATGGCTTACGGAGAAAGAGGAGCAGGAGGAGTGATCCCGCCAAACTCATGGTTGGTTTTCGATGTTGAGCTTGTAAAAGTAAAATAATTGAATCTTCAAAATAGTATCAAAAGCTGTCCGAAAGGATGGCTTTTTTATTGGCCTCAAATACATTCTGTAACGATTGGCATACAGGTTACGACACATTTTACGATATGGAAAGATTAACCGTTTTCCAGTAAAAGTAATTTTAAACTTTATAATAACCATTCAGCCATGAAAACCCAATCACTTCTGTTTCTGTTCGTTCTGCTGGCAATGAAGACTTTTTCACAGACTAAGACTAATCCTGACGATCCAGCGATAAAAAAATCACTTACTTATTTTGTCAACAGCATTTAATCCAAACAGATAGATCAGGCGGTAAGCGGCATATATCCAAAATTCTTCACCATAGTGTCAAAAGAGCAAATGACCCAGATTTTGAATATGACTTACAATAATCCATTTATGAAAATTGAAGTAGAAGATCTGAAGTTTGGAAATATTGAAAAGCCTGAACTCATAACCGGGGAATATTTTTCTATTACCCCTTATTTTTTGAAACTGAAATGCAATGTCAGTTCATTAAATGATGATATGAAAAAGAAAATGAACGGTGCTTTGACAGCCAAATACGGAGCAAATAATGTGAAATATGTCGCCAGCGAAGGTTCATATCTCATCAACGCTGCTATGAAAGCCTGTGCGATTTCAAAAGATAAAAAGGCATGGAAATTTGTTATTCTTGAAAAGGAATATAAGAAAGAACTGGTGAAGATCTTACCGAAGAAAATTCTGGATAAGTTCTAAAGAATAAACAATAATTTTTACATTGAATCGTACCGTCCCGAAAAAGACGGTTTTTTGTTTCCTGAAAATACCGTAGAAATACGGATTTCGGTATGAATTTATTACTTCTATCTTTATCAAGCACTTAAAAGAACAAAATAAAAAAATATGTTTGACCTGAATTACGACCAGATAAAGAAGGAAATAGAATCTGAAGTATGCAAAGAACACAGTAGGCATCCGGAATTTGTAAAAACAGATGAAGGTTTTGGAATAAAAGCCTGCTGTGAACCTTTCAAAGAAGAACTGGTTGAAAAGTCAGGGAAAATGATTGAAGAAGAAACAAAGAAGATCCTTGAAGAAATGATGAAGGATCTGTTTAAAGAATAAGTTTTTACGATGTTAAGATAACTTTGTTATCGGAAGCTGCTCCGGAAGGAGTGGCTTTTTTTGGAAATACTGAAAGATATAATATGGTGTAAGACGGTAACAAAAAACCGCCCCAAACGGGGCGGTTTTTTCAGTAAAAATAAATTGAAAGTTATATGTTCTGTTATCTTTTCTTCATACTCGTTCCGGCTAAGGAACTGATGAATACAAGGCCAAACCCGATATAAGCGGCAAATGCCGTCAGGTATATAATTAAGCTGTTAAAGCTTGGTTCTAAGGCGTATACCAACACAGAAAATGCAGCAAAACTTAACACCAGCATTAGGCTCCATATATGCAATTTTGCAGCATCTTCATTTCTCTTAAAAATCATTTCAAAAAAGGCTCTCATCATTACTAACATTTTAAGGGTTATACATTAATTTATAGCATAAAGGCGCACTCATCACGGTAAAAAGAATATATTCTTTTACTGGGCTAAGGTTCACGATGACTTTGCCATTTATTTATATCGCAATACCGGGCTGAAAGTCCGGGATATTTTTGTTTTTTTTGAATCAATCAATGATTCCTGGTTATTGTGATACCAGTCAGATACGGGTGCAAAACTGCAGTGAAAAACTAACGGGGGTTAATTGATCACGAGCCCGTATCTTTTACGGCATCGTAGAAAAAAAAGGATTCATATACTAGATATGAACTTGAATCAGTGGAAAAACTGAAAATCCACAGAAAACCTTTTTTCTCATCCTTAGTGTTTTTTTAATTTTTTCTCAATATTTTACATGCTAATATCATGCCAAAGTTCTGTTTTTGCGATCAACACTTTGTTTCACGGGATTGATGAGGGCAGTGGTGAAGCGTTTTTTCTTCTGTTATTTCCTTAAACATAGAAAAATTTTCTGTTTTTTTAAGCTAATGCTAATGAACGAAGAAAATATTACGGACGAGAAGTATTTTTATGTATTTAAAATAAATCACGAATAACTCAAATGTTCCTGCACAAATTTCGCAAATACAACAGACAGTTAAAAAAAAATGTGGCTAAGATCATTCGCATCCCATAATATCAACTATTCAATTCGTGTTATTGGTGAAATCATTCGTGTAATTTGTGTTCAATTTTAAAAACCGCAAGTAACACAAATATTCTTTCACAAATAACACAGATAAATATAGGTAAGATCCGTGTCAATCTGTGGAATCAGTGGGATACTTATAATTTTCGGCTAAAGCCGTTTTAAAGGTATCCATAAAGTATAAAACAAGCTTCCTTCGTCTACGCTCTGGATTACTGCCCATTCCTATTGATATTAGTGAATTCGTGTTATTCGTGAAATCATTCGTGTAATTTGTGTTTAATTTTAAGAATCACACAAATTTCACTAATGGAATACTGTGAAATTTATTATGCACTACTATTAAAATAAAAAAACCGCCTTTAGAAAGACGGTTTCATATTTTACCAGTTTTTATCAATCATATAAATAATCTGAGTCAAAGCGGTGGCTCCCAATAAAAGCTCTCTTCGGTTCACCTTTTCAAAAGTATCTTCTTCTGTGTGGTGAATATTGAAATATCGCTGCGAATCCGGCATCAGCTCTGCAGCGGGAATTCCCATGTCGTGAAGCGGATAAAGGTCTGTTCCTGAAAACCGCTCTTCAAAATTATAAACTCCGTAAGGAAGGAATAAATTCGACCAGCTTTTAATCTGATTTCTTTTCGCATCATCCATATCCAGGGCAATACCTCTCGGGGCAAAGCCTCCGGCATCTGTTTCAATAGCAAAAAGATGTTTTTCGTTTTTCTCTTTTACCGTTTTACCGTACTGGATTCCTCCTTTTACTCCGTTTTCTTCATTGGCGAAACAAACAACCCTGATGGTGTGGTTATTCTGAATACCCAGCTTTTTAAAGGTTCTTAAAACCTCAATGCTTTGTACAATTCCGGCTCCGTCATCGTGGGCTCCTTCACCTACATCCCAGGAATCAAGGTGTCCACCGACAACAATTACACTCTGGTCTTTTTTACCTGTGATTTCTCCAATAACAGAGTGCGAGAGCTTTTCTCCTTTCATTCCGCAGTTGGAGTTTAGTTTTGCATTAACTTTCTGTTTTTTCAGTAAAGCTTCCAGTTCATCTGCAGTCGTGCTTCCGATGGCTACCGCAGGGATTTTGGAAACTTTGTCTTCATAACGCATTGCTCCGGTGTGAGGTACATCATCAAAAGCAGAGGACAGTGATCTTACGATGGCAAATTTGCCTCCTTTTTTAGCGGTTAAAGAAGCAGCAGTTGTTCTGTATTTTGCAGCATCACCATAGGCTTTGAAAGTCTCTACAAATGACTGGCTGAAAGGGTAGTTGAAGAACACGATTTTATCTTTCACTTTTTCAGGAGGAAGTCTGTCATATTCTTCCATAGATTTTACCATGATGATTTCTCCCGAAACATCTTTTCCTCCTGTTCCTTCAGAATTCCCAAGGGAAAGCATTTTAAGGGTTTTCCATTTTCCGTTGGGAGTCTGGATGTTCAGAGATTCTTTTCCTCTTTCCCAGACAGGAATCATCACTTCCTGAAGCCATACTTTATCAGCTCCGGCATCACGAAGTTTCTGTTCTGCCCATTTTACAGACTTTTCATAGGCTTCGGATCCGCTTAAGCGGTGGCCTATATTTTTTGTAAGCTCTCTAAGCTCTGTATATCCTTTTCCGTTGTTCAGGATTTCTGTAGAGATTTTTCTGAACTGTACAGAATCTTCTTTAGACTGGCCAAATGCAGCCATTCCAAAAAGTAATAATGAAGTTCCTAATATCTTTTTCATTGTTTACCAATTTTTGTCAATCATATAAATAAGTTGTGTCATTACCGTAGAACCCAATAATAATTCTCTGCGGTTGATTTTTTCAAATGTGTCTTCTTCGGTATGGTGAATATCAAAATAGCGTTGCGGATCCGGTACCAGTTCAGCTGTGGGAACTCCCATTTCGTGAAGCGGGGCGATATCCGACCCTGAATATTTTCCTTCAAAGTTGTAAACGCCATAAGGCAAAAACAGATGTACCCAGCTTTTGATCTGGTTTCTTTGGGGTTCATCCATTTCGAGGGAAATTCCGCGTGGCGAAAAACCTCCGGCATCGGATTCAATAGCGAAAATATGTTTCTCGTTCTTCTCTTTGGCGGCTTTACCATATTGTTTTCCGCCTTTTGTTCCATTTTCTTCGTTGGCAAAACAAACTGTGCGGATCGTATGATTATTCTGAATCCCTAATTTTTTAAAGGTTCTTAATACCTCAATGCTCTGCACAATTCCGGCTCCGTCATCATGGGCTCCTTCGCCTACATCCCAGGAATCAAGATGTCCGCCGACAACAATAATATTTTGGTCTTTTTTACCTGTAATTTCACCAATAACTGAGTGGGAAAGCTTTTCTCCTTTCATGCCACAGCTGGAATTGAGTTTAGCAGTAACCTGATGATTCTTTAATAATGCCTCAAGTTCATCAGCTGATGTATTTCCGATTGTTATGGCTGGTATTTTGGAAATACCTTCGTCATAGCGCATGTTACCTGTGTGCGGAACATCATCAAAAGCAGAGGAAAGAGACCTGACGATGGCAAATTTCCCTCCTTTTTTAGCCGTTAATGAAGCGGCAGTTCTTCTGTAGGGGTTTGCATCACGATAAGAAATGAATGTCTGTACATTTTCCTGACTAAAAGGATAGTTGAAAAACACAATTTTATCTTTCACTTTTTCAGCAGGAAGTCTGTCATATTCTTCCAGTGATTTTACCATGATGATTTCTCCGGAAAGATCTTTACCTCCGGTTCCTTCAGAATTTCCAAGGGAAAGCATTTTTACACTTTTCCATTTTCCATTAGAAGTTTTAATCTGTAATGATTCTTTTCCTCTTACCCAAACCGGAATCATCACTTCCTGAAGCCATACTTTGTCAGCTCCGGCATCACGAAGTTTCTGTGCCGCCCACTGAACTGATTTTTCATACGCTTCTGACCCGCTGAGACGGTTTCCTATGTTTTTGGTAAGTTCTCTCAGTTCATTGTATCCTTTTCCGTTGTTCAGAATTTCTGTGGAGATTTTTCTGAACTGGACAGAATCTTCTTTAGACTGACCAAATGCGGCCATTCCAAAAAGAAGTAATAAAGTTCCTGCTATCTTTTTCATTGTTACCAGTTTTTATCAACCATAAAAATCATCTGTGTTATGGCGACAGCTCCAAGAAGAAGCTCTCTTTTATTTACTTTGTCAAAAGTATCCTGTTCGGAGTGGTGATAATCAAAATATCTCTGGGTGTCTACCACAAGCTCTGCTAAAGGAATATCCAGTTTTTTCAAAGGCGAAATATCCTGAATGGCTTCTGTCTGGTCAAAATCATAGACTCCATAAGGCAGAAAATATTCTTTCCAGGGATAAACCAGTCTTCTTCTCTGCGGGGACATATCTAATGAAAACCCACGGGAGAATATCCTCCGGCATCAGTTCCTAAGGCAAATACGTGTTTTTCGTCTTTCTTTTTTACATATGCTGCATACATCTCACGACCTTGCCCTCCGTTTTCACTGTTGGCATACAAAACTACACGGATGGTGTGGTTGTTTTCATATCCAAGTGCTTTGAGTGTTCTTAACACTTCGATGCACTGCACAACGCCAGTTCCATCATCTACTGCACCTTCACCAATATCCCACGAATCCAGCTGAGCACCTAAAACAATTACTTTAGAATCTTTTTTACCTCCAATTTCAGCAATGATATTGGGATTTGTAGTGTCACCTTTTGATTCGGCGGTCATATTGATTTTAGCTGTGACTTTTTGTTTCTTTAAGGTTTTCTCCAATTCGTCTGCAGATCTTACACCAATTGATAAAGCTGGAATTTTAACTTTATCATCTGGTTCGTAATAGATCATTTTGGCATGAGGAGTATCATCATTGGCGGTGGTCAGTGACCTTATAATTAATGCTTTTGCACCTGTTTTAGCAATTACCGATGCAGAAATTAATTTTGATTTTGCAGCCTGTAAATAAGAATCGCTTGTATTGATAACTCTCGGGTCCATAGGAACATTTACAAAAACTATTTTGTCTTTTAACTGTCCTAGCGACATGGCATTAAGTTCTGATGTGGAATTGATTAAAACAACTTCGCCCACCAGATCTTTTCCGCCTGTTCCTTCAGAATTTCCGAAAGAAAGCATTCTGATGTTTTTCCAGTCTCCATTTCCGGCTTTGATTTGTAAAGATTCTTTTCCTCTGATCCAGACTGGTGCTTTAGCTTCCTGTCTCCAGATCATATTAATCCCGATTTCCTTGAATTTTTTTTCTGCCCATTCTACGGCTTTGGTATAACCTGGAGTTGCACTGAAACGTGGACCAATTCTTTTGGTGAGCTCTCCAAGATTATCATAAGCAGTACCGTTAGTCATAATTTCATCTGAAATTTTTCTGAATTCATCATGATAGTTGAATTTGGCAACAGTACCTTTTTTTGTCGGGTTTTTAAGTGGTTTTTTCTGAGAAAATAAAAATCCACTCAAAAAGAGTGGAAGTATAATGAATATTTTTTTCATTTTTTATTTACTTATCTTTTCCGTTGATAAAAGTAGGGAAAAAATAGTAATTTATTAAGGTTTCATGTCGTACATTAATAAAGCAGTAATTAATTTTGGCTCAATAAATGTACATTTCGGAGGCATACTTAATTTTAAGTCTGAAATTTTAATCATGTCATTAAAACTTACAGGATAAATTCCAAAACCAACTTTACCTTCACCATTGTCTACCTTTTCTTTTAAAAGATTGATTCCATTGATATTGGATGTTCCTTTCACATAAGAAATAAGCTCAGAACTGTCCGGATCTTCAATTTTCAGAATGTTTTTGAAAATATACTTATCTAAAAGATGGTGATCCAGATTATCCAGAGACATTTCTTTGGAACGAAGATCATGCTTCACGTGAAGAGAATAGAACTTCCCATCCATATACATTGAAATATGGAATTTTTGAGAAGGGTAGTATGATGCTTCTCCTTTTTCGTGAATCAGGAAATATTTCTCAAGTTCTTTGAGGAAATCTGCCGGAGAAATACCATTCAGGTCATGTAAGATTCTATTGTAATCATGAATCTTTATTGACTGGTTGGAAACAATGAAACTGTATACAAAGTTGTAATGCTCTGTACCATTATGTTTCTTGTTTTTCTCCTTATGGTATTTTGCATTGATTGCTGTGGAACCAATTCTGTGGTGTCCGTCGGCAATATAAAACGAATCAATCTGATCAATCACTTCTTTAAATTGCTGTAGCTTCAGACGGTTATCTATTCTCCAGATTTTATGTCTGATACCCATTGAATCTACATGATTGAAGATAGGAACATTTTTTTCCTCATGATTCATCAGCAATTCAATTTTTGAATTGGCAGGGTAGGTAAGAAGCACAGGTTCAGCCTGCAGGTTTACTTTTTCAAGGTAGTGAGCCAGTTTTTCTTTTTTCTGCGGGATGGTACTTTCATGTCTTTTGATTTTTCCATTCCAGAAATCTTCGATACTTGCCAATCCCAGAAGTCCTCTGAACATCTGTTTGTTGGGATAGATCTGCTCATAAAGATAGTAGGATGAATTGTCCTGGACCAATTTCTTTTCTTCCAGAAGTTCTTCAAAGGTGGAACGGATCTTTCGCAGGTTCCGGTCAATATCTTTAGATTTACTTACAACATAGGGTTTAATCATATTGATGTAAGTATTTTCAACTTGAGCTTTCTCCGCAATCTCTTCCTGGGTGAAATTATCCAGTGGATGGGTAGGGAAAGTACTCTCAAAGTCTCTATGAGGTCTTATTCCACGGAAAGGTTTAAAAACAGGCATATTTATCTTATAGTTTCTTTTTGTAGCTTAATAATTTGTTCTGCAAGTTCGATACCGATTTTCTCTTGCGCATCCACCGTACTGCCGCCTACGTGAGGGGAAAGTGATAATGCGGGGTTCATCAGTAAAGGCAGTTCCGGGTTGGGTTCGTTTTCAAAAACATCCAGTGCCGCTCCGGCTACTTTTCCTGACTCGATAAAATCGATAAGGGTCACTTCGTTGATGACACCTCCTCTTGCAGTATTTACAATATATACTCCATCTTTCATTTTTTCAAACTGAGGGGTGTCTATAATATACTCATTCGTTTTCGGCGTATTGATACTGATGAAATCTGCATCTTTAAGGAATGCATCCATATCATTGGTGGAAGTGATTTCAAAGTTCACAGACTGTCCGTTGAAGAAGTTCAGTGTAAGAACTTCTGTTTTCGGGCTTCTTGTCAGAACGGTTACTTTCATTCCTAAAGCAATTCCTATTTTTATAACTTCCTGGCCAATGCTTCCAAAGCCGATTACTCCTAATGTTTTTCCTGAAAGTTCATACGCATTACTGAATGACTTTTTCATGGCGTTGAAATGAGTTTCTCCTTCCAATGGCATCAGTCTGTTGGACTCGTGAAGGAATCTCGCCAGTGAAATAAAGTGGCCAAAAACCAGTTCTGCCACTGATTTTGAAGATGCTGTAGGTGTATTGATTACTTTGATGCCTTTACTTTTGGCATATTCTACATCAATATTGTCCATTCCGATACCGCCTCTTCCGATAATCTTAAGGCCCGGGCATGCATCAATCAGATCTTGTCTTACTTTCGTTGCACTTCTTACCAGAAGAACATCCACATTATTATCGTTGATAAAATTAATAACGTGATCCTGAGCCACTCTATTGTCCAGAATTTCAATTCCGGCTTCTTTTAGAGTATTTTCTCCTGCTTTTGAAATTCCGTCGTTTGCTAAAACTTTCATGAGTTATTTATGATGTTAGATTGAAGATGTCAGAAGTTAGATTTTGAGGTCTGTTATCTGACATCCTTTGTCTGATATCCTTCTATTTTTCGGTCGCCTAATATAAGCTATTTTATTGACTTCATTACATCCACCAAAACCTGTACACTTTCGATAGGTAAGGCATTGTATAAACTAGCTCTGTATCCGCCCAGGCTTCTGTGTCCGTTTAACCCGCTGATCCCTGCTGCTTTCCATGCATTGTCAAATTCTTCTTTCTTGCTTTCGTCTGTAATTTTGAAGGAAGCATTCATGAGTGAACGGTCTTCTTTTACGCAGAAAGTTTCGAATAACGGATTGTTGTCGATTTCATCATATAAAAGTTTGGCTTTAGCTTCGTTTCTTTGTTCTGCAGCAGCAATTCCTCCGTTTCTTTCAAGGTACTGAAGGGTAAGTAAAGAAGCGTATACAGGGAATACCGGTGGAGTATTGTACATAGATTCTTTAGCAATGTGCTGAGAATAATCCAGGATAGAGAACATGTTTTCTCTTCCTGTTTTACCAAGAATTTCTTTTTTGATAACCACCAGAGTAACTCCGGCAGGCCCCATATTTTTCTGAGCTCCGGCATAGATAAGGTCAAATTTAGAGAAATCCAGTTGTCTTGAGAAAATATCAGAACTCATATCACATACCATCAGTGTATCCACTTGAGGGAAAGATTTCATTTGAGTTCCATAAATGGTATTGTTGGAAGTACAGTGGAAATAATCGTATTCTGCACCTACCGTATAACCTTTAGGAATAAAAGAATAGTTTTCTTCTTTTGAAGAACCTACTACATCCACTGTTCCTACTTTTTTTGCTTCTTTAATAGCTCCGGCTGCCCATGTTCCTGTATCCAGGTAAGCTGCTTTTCCTCCTACTTTCATCAGGTTGTAAGGAACCATTGCAAACTGCAGGCTGGCACCACCTCCTAAATAAAGTACTTCATAATCATCACCAAGATTCATCAATCTTTTTACAATGGCACGCGCTTCGTCCATTACCGCAACGAAATCCTTGCTTCTGTGCGAAATTTCAAGGAGAGACAATCCAATACCGTTAAAGTCAAGGATAGCCTGTGCTGATTTTTCAAATACCTCTTGTGGTAAAATACATGGTCCTGCGCTGAAGTTGTGCTTTTTGTTCATATTTTTATTATTTGGGTGCTTCGGGACTTGGATATCCTTCTGCTTTATTTTGATTTAATTGGATTTTGGGTTAAAAAAACCGCCTCACAGATGATGAGACGGAATTTTTTATTCGCCGTGTAAGAATGCTTTTTTATTAAGAAGAGCTTCTTCAGACTCTACATGATCTTCATCAGGCACACAGCAGTCTACAGGGCATACCGCTGCACACTGAGGTTCTTCATGGAATCCTTTACACTCTGTACATTTGTCTGTTACAATAAAGTATACATCATCACTTACAGGTTCCTGCGGTGAATTGGCATCTACAGTAAGTCCCGACGGCATCGTAATCGTACCTTGAAGAGCCGTACCGTCAGAAGCTTTCCAATCTACAGCTCCTTCATATATTGCATTATTTGGACATTCCGGTTCGCAAGCCCCGCAGTTAATGCATTCATCAGTTATTTTAATAGCCATCGCTAATTTTTTTTAAATTTGCACAAAATTACAAAATTTTACCCAATTTTAAAGTAATTATGAATACCGAAAATCAAGTTTTAGGACTTATTAAATTAAGTAGTTATATAAAAGCGTTTTTAGCTAAGAAACAGGAAGATCACAATGAAGATGATGCTGATATCGAATTATTGTTAAAAAGATCTGAAATAGAGAATCCGTGGTTTACCATTGATAATCAGAAATTTGCTTTACAGCAATGGACAGATCTTCTGACTGAAGAAAATATCAAAAACTGGCTTGGAAATTATTCAATCTCTAAAATATCTAAAAGAGTTGGACTCATTTTAGCCGGAAATATCCCTTTGGTAGGGTTTCATGATGTAATGTCTGTTGTTTTAATCAATCACATCCCTGTCATTAAGCTGTCTTCAAAGGATAAGTATATGATTCCGTTTTTATTAAAGAAGTGGAATGAATTTTCCAATGAAAATGTAGTTTTTGAATTTGTCGAAAAATTAGAGAATTTTGATGCCGTTATTGCTACCGGAAGTAATAATACAGCAAGATATCTGGAATATTATTTTAAAAATCACTTAAATATTATCCGTAAGAACAGAACTTCTGTGGCGGTGTTGAAGGGAGATGAAACGGATGAAGAACTGCAGCTTCTGGCGAAAGATATTTTCCAGTATTTTGGATTGGGATGCAGAAATGTAACGAGAATTTTTATTCCGCAGGATTTTGTGATTGACAGGCTGTTTGAGAACTTCTTAGGATTCCAGGATATTATCAATCATAATAAATATGCCAACAATTATGATTATAACAGAGCGGTTTATCTTTTAAATCAGGATAAATTCTGGGATAATAATTTTGTAATGCTGAAAGAGGATGATAAGCTTTTCAGTCCGCTTTCTGTAATCAACTTCAGCAGATATGAATCCTTGGATGATGTGAAAAGCTTTATTGCAGAAAATGAAGAAAATATTCAGTGTGTAGTGGCGAAAGGAGAGCTGGAACTGAATGCTATTCCGTTTGGTGAAGCTCAAAATCCGGGTCTGGATACCTATGCAGATAACGTAGATACAATGAAATTTTTAGAACTGGTCTGATTTTCGTATCTTCCATCACTTATTTCACCAGAACAAAAATGAATACTATGAAAAAATTATTGCTGGGACTTGCTCTTGTGGGCGGACAGCTGGTTTTTGCACAGAAAGTAACAGGTGCAAAGGTTGGAAACAGTCCTGAAAAGGAAGTGCAGGCCACTATAAGTAAGGAAAAGGTCAGTTTGTATAATGATAACTTCCAGAAGTTCATTGTTGCTTTACAGGCTTCAGACCGTACGGCTATTGATGGATTGATTTCTGAGAAGGTAAAGGAAATTGTGACGGATGATGTGCTTAAGAAAGTCAAAGACGGTATTGATCCCAACAAAAAACTTGAAGTCTTAAAGGCCGGATATTATAAAACAATGGACGGAATCAATCACCCGAGTATTAAATACAAATATGCAGGAGAATCTTCCAGGGAAGTTATTACCGCTGTATTTGAGGATGACGGAAAAATTCTTGGAGTATTGCCTTCAAAATAAGACTTAATTTATTTTCGATTAACAAAAAAATATTAACTATGATGACAGATGTTTTAGTCGCTCATTCTTCGGATGTGGAGAAGGCGAATTTTTACAAGAAGACCTATTTGCATGTTGCTTTATCGATTCTTGCATTTATTGGAGTTGAAACGATATTATTAAAAACTGTTCCGGTAGAATTGATTGCCATGATGTTCAGTCAGAGATATATCTGGCTGCTGATTATCGGAGTTTTCTGGTTGGCTTCTGTTTTGGCTTCCAAATGGTCCCTTTCACAAAGTAAATCTACCCAATATTTAGGGTTAGGATTTTACATTCTGCTGGAAGCCATTATCTTTATGCCTCTGCTATTTATTGCTACTAATATTGAAGGTGGAGCGAATGTGATCTTCCAGGCTGCGACGTTAACTGTTGCTATGTTTGCAGGTATTTCTGCAGTAGCATTCACTTCTAAAAGAGATTTTTCTTTCTTAAGAAATATCATTATAATCGGTGGATTTATTTCCATTGGATTAATTGTAGGAGGGATGATCTTCGGATTTAACCTTGGGTTGTGGTTTTCTGTTGGAATGGTGATTTTAGCGTCAGCTACCATTCTATATCAGACAAGCAAATTAAAAGATTCCTATGGAACGAATCAGTATGTAGGTGCAGCATTGCAGCTTTTTGCTTCGATTATGCTTTTATTCTGGTATATCCTAAGCATTCTGATGAGCAGAAGAAACTAATTGATAAGTTGTCCTAGCTTTAAAAATATAGTCCCGGTGATTTTTCATCGGGATTTCTTTTTTTATTTAAACACAAAATTTAAACACAAAGTTCACAAATGTTTTCACGAATAAACACAATTTAATAATATCAATAGGAATGGGCTTTAGCCCGTTTTACTTTAAATAAATCTTTTCCAACGGCTTCAGCCGAAACTTATAATAATATTTAAATATATTTTTGCCCACAGATTCCACAGATTAACATGGATGCTTGCGTATATTTATTTGTGTTATTTGTGAAACCGCTCGTGTTATTCGTGTTTTAAACTAAAACCCAAAAAATCCTGATGAAAAATATCACCGGGATTTTAATTGGTTATTCTTTACAATATTGATGCAACTTTCAGCCTCATGTGACCGGTTAAAGTCCTCTGAAGTACATTTTACAGTTGAAAAAAAATTCTAAAGAATAGAAAAAAGTATAGTAATGAGGAGAACCTCAGGTATTGTATAGTTTGTGTTTTTACAGTCTTTAGATTAAAAATAATCGAAAGAAGTTATTTGTCAATTGATCCTAAAACCTTCTGAGCAAAAGAGTTTAAAGCATCTTTCTCGCTCATTCCGTTTTGTACATTAGCGTGAACTTCCAGCGCTCCGCAGATGTTGGTAATCAATTCTCCTGCAACATTCAGATCTTCTTCACTTGTTCCTCTGAACTCGCAGAAACTTTCCAGTACTTCTAATGTTTTTTCAAGGTTTTCAGGAGTCTGATTCTGATAAAACTGTCTGATTACGGGTAATTTCATTATGCTAATTCATTAAAAAGATTAATTAAACTTTCTGCCTGGTTAGACTGAACCTGGTTCACCAGTTCTCCGTTTTTAAAGATGGCGAAAGTAGGTAAGTTGTCTACTTTTGCTAATTTTCTGCTTTCAGGAAGCTTTTCAGCATCTACATATAAAAATGGAATAGAGTCATTTTCAGATGCTAATTTTTTGAATTTCGGCTTCATGATTCTGCAGTTTCCGCACCATGTTGCGCCATATTGAACCACTACTTTTTCGTTTTCGTTAACTATATTCTGTAATGTATCTTCGGTTAATTCTGTGTACATAAGTTTATTTTTAAAAAATAAACAATGTAACAATCTGAAAAATTGACCAATCTAACAATTCAAGAAATGACTTTTCAAATTGTTATACTGTTAGATTGTTACATTGTTATATTTAAATTAAGATATTAATTTTTTGCTAAGTATTCTGCTGTAGAAGTTCTGTCAGCTTTCATAGCTTCTTTTCCTTCTTCCCAGTTTGCAGGGCATACTTCGCCATGTTTCTGTACGTGAGTGTAAGCGTCGATTAATCTTAAGAATTCTTTTACGTTTCTTCCCAAAGGCATATCGTTTACCGCTTCGTGGAAAATTTTTCCGGTTTCGTCGATAAGGTAAGTTGCTCTGTAAGTTACGTTAGAACCTGTGAAAACTTCATTTCCATCTTCATCATATTCGAAGTCCTGATCAACAATTCCCAAAGTGTTAGCCAATTGTCTGTGAGTATCAGCTAAAAGTGGGTAAGTTACTCCTTCAATTCCTCCGTTATCTTTTGGTGTGTTCAACCAAGCGAAGTGTACTTCGTTAGTATCACAAGATGCACCGATTACTTTAGTGTTTCTTTTTTCGAATTCACCTAACGCCTCCTGGAAAGCGTGAAGTTCAGTAGGGCATACGAAAGTGAAATCTTTAGGATACCAGAATAAAAGAACTTTTTGCTGGTTGTTTACTGCTTCATCAAGGATGTTGATTCTTAAATCGTCACCCATTTCAGACATTGCGTCAATTGTTAAGTTTGGGAATTTTTTTCCTACTAAAGACATAATTTTTCTGTTTTTATATTTAAATTTCTAATGCAAATATATGAAAGATTCATCTATCGAACAAACTAAAGTTGATAAATAAAATCTATAATTGTTTTTGGTGTGTTGTTAAATAAAAAAGCCCTGATATCAGGGCTTTTTGTTTATTTTAATAACCAAATATTTCAGTTAAATTAAGTTTTTTTACTTCGCCTAATTTCTGCATATCGGCCTCATTCACTTTGTCTTGGGAAGCGACAAGGCAGTAGGTGTAGTTCTTATTTTTCATTTCCTTATCATGGAATGAGTTGATGTCTGTGAAAGACAGTTTGGGTGCCTGTTCGTAAACATTTTTTCTCATATCAAAGTTGTTTCCAAGCTTTTGAGATTTCAGATAAGAGAAGATGATTCCATCCTGAGTAATTCTTTCAGAAGCGATTGATTTTTTCAATCCACTTTTCGCTGTTTCGAATAACTGCTCAGACTTTGGAAGGGTAGTCAGAAGCTCATTCATAGCCGTTGTAGACTCATTGAATTTGTCTGCCTGCGTTCCTACATACGCCATCACCATATCTTTGTCTGTCTTCTTACTTGGAAGTGCAAAATAAGAATAGGTAGAATAAGCAAGAGCTTTTGATTCTCTGATCGTCTGGAATACAATAGATCCCATTCCGCCTCCGAAATAGTTGTTGAATAAGCTTACCGTTGGAGTAGTGGATGCATTGTATGGGTCAGAATTTCTTACCCAGAATACTTCTGCCTGTACCATATCATAATGAGCAAACAATACTTTGTTCTTGTCTGTCGGGATCTGCGCAAAAGTTTTAGACTTAGGAAGATCTTTCAGGGTGGCAGGAAGTTTGTGGACAGGTTTCAAAGCTGCTACCACATCATTTCCTGATTTTGGACCGTAATACAGTACTTTGTGCTTGAAATTGAACAGTTCATGAAGAACATTAATTAAGTCTTCTGCTTTTAATGCATCAAGTTCAGCATCGCTTAATACATTGTTGAAAGGGTTTTGAGGTCCGTATTGTGCATAGCTTCTTAATCCGGCCATAATTACTCCTTTATTCTGTTTTGCGTTCGCTCTGGCTTTCTTCAACCTAACTTTGTAAGCATCAAGAGCAGCCTGATCTGCCTGACAGTTTTTGATTAAATCTTCAAATAAAGAAATGGTTTTGTCAAAGTTTTCATTTAAACCTTCCAGTGATACATAAGTTTCCTCGTTTCCTGCACTCACATTGAAGCTTGAGGCAAGTTTGTAGAATTCTTTACTGATGACTTCAGAAGACTTGTCTTTCGTTCCTAAATACTGAAGATATTCCGCGGCCAATGGAAGGATTTTGTTGTTCCATTTTCCTGAATCAAAGTGATAATACATTCTGAATAAAGCATTATCAGTATTTTTTACAGAAAGTACCTCTACATCAGCTAATTTGTTTTTAGCGATGTCTTTGTCATAATTCAACCATACCGGAGCGATAGGGTTTTCAGGCATTTCATCAATCTTCTTAAGGAAAGGAGACTGGTCTTCTCTGTTAACGGAAACCGGTGTAATGGTTGGTTTGTCAACTTTTACAATACTCTTGTCTTCACCTTTTCTTTTGTAAACAGCAACGTAGTTATTGTTCTGAAGATATTTGGACACAAAATCCATGATATCTTTTTTCGTCAGTTTTGAAATCTCATCAACATACTCAAGCGATGCTTTGTGATCAACCTCAGAAGTGAATTCATCCATCAGGATGCTGGCTCTTGAAGAATATTTTTCATCCTTCTGAATAATACCTTTCTTCTCGTTGTTGACGATAGACTGGATAAGGTCGTCAGAAAACTCGCCCTTTCTCAGTTTATCAATTTCCTGAAGAAGAAGATTCTTTACTTCATCCAGAGACTGTCCTTCAGTAGGTTTTCCCTGTAAAAGTAAAACGGAATAATCTTTCAAAGCATAGGCTCCGGCATAAGCTCCCAGTAGTTTCTGTTTTTTTACCAGATCAAGATCGATCAATCCTGCTTGTCCATTAGTAAGCATGTTTCCAACAAGATTCAGCATTCTGGCATCTTTGGTAGAAGCTCCAGGAAATCTGAAACCAAGCATTACGTTTTCAGGATTCGGTCCTACCACTTCTTTTACAATCGGAGCAGTGATCGGTTTTTCCTGTCCTACCTTATATTCAGGGATCGCTTTAGGCTTCATATAAGAGAAAGCCTTGTCAATTTTTGCAATCACCTCATCCGGATTAAAATCTCCGGACATGATGATTCCCATGTTATTAGGGACATAATAATTGTTATAATATTCTCTGATCGCATGCAGAGAAGGGTTTTTCAGGTGTTCAATGGTTCCGATGGTGGTTTGCTTTCCGTAATTGTTGTTAGGGAAAAGGTTGGCAAACATCGTATCAAAAACTTTATCTCCGTCATCATCAAGAGATCTGTTTTTTTCTTCATATACTGCTTCAAGCTCAGTATGGAAAAGTCTTAGAACCGGTTCCCTGAATCGTTCAGCCTGTACTGCAAGGAATTTGTCAAGAACATTCGCAGGTACATCTTCCGTGTACACCGTTTGTTCAAAAGAAGTGAAGGCATTGGTGCCGTCAGCTCCCATACCAGCCATCATTTTATCGTATTCATTTGCGATTGCAAATTTTGCAGCCTCTCCGGAAACCCTGTCAATTTCTTTGTAGATTTCTTTTCTTTTGGCTTCATCCTTGGTCTGGTTGTACTTTTCGTAAAGAGCGTCAATCTGATCTAAAAGAGGTTTTTCTTTTGCCCAGTCTTTAGATCCAAACTGATTTGTCCCTTTGAAAAGCATATGCTCAAGATAATGAGCAAGACCTGTGTGGTCTGCAGGATCGGTTTTGCTTCCGGCTTTTGTTGCAATATACGTTTGTATTCTCGGATCCTTATTGGTGGGACTCAAAATAACCGTTAATCCGTTTTTCAAAGTGTAATACCTTGCAGAAGTAGGGTCGTTGGTCACGTATTTGTACTTGTAGCCATTGGAAGTCGCTTCTTTCCATTGGAAATCCTGGCCAAAAGCATATCCTGCGAAACTTGCAGCGGCAATACTTGTAGCGATGGTTAGTTTTTTTAACAGATTCATTGCTGTCGTGTTTTATTTTGGGTTATTAATTTGTTAATTGAATTTTTCCAATAAGTTTTTAATACGTTTCATAGCCTCTCTTAATTCCTCCTCAGAAGCAGCATAAGAGAATCTGATACATTCAGGACTTCCGAAAGAGAATCCGCCTACACATCCAACATGTGCATTTTCCAGAAGGAACATGGCAAAGTCGTCCGAGTTTTTAATTTCTGTTCCATCAAGGGTTTTTCCGATATAGTACGAAATATCAGGGAAGAAATAGAATGCTGCCTTTGGAAGCACCACTTTGAATCCCGGGATTTCTTTGATCAGTTCATAGACAAGATCTCTTCTTTTTTTGAAAGCGTCAATCATGTATCTGTATTCGGAAGGATCTGCTTTCAGCGCAACAATAGAAGCTCTTTGTGCTACCGTATTAGCACCGCTGGTCATCTGTCCCTGTACTTTTTCACAAGCTTTTGCCAGCCATTCCGGACATGCAGAATACCCGATTCTCCATCCGGTCATAGCAAATGCTTTTGACATCCCATTGATTACAGCTGTCTGTTCATATACTTCCGGAAACTGAGCAATTGAAGTGGTATTCGTTTCATAATTGATATATTCGTAAATCTCGTCAGAAATTATCGTTATCTGAGGATATTTGGCAATTACTTTGGCAATCGATTTTAATTCGTCATAAGTGTAATATCCACCTGACGGATTACATGGCGAACTGAAAAGTACAGCTTTGGTTTTCTCTGTGATAGCTTCTTCAAGTTGTTCTGCAGTCACTTTGAAATCGGTAACATAAGATGTAGGAAGTATTACGGAATTTCCGCCCATCATTTTTACCATTTCATCATAGCTTACCCAGTAAGGTGCAGGAAGCAGAACTTCATCACCATCATTGATGATAGCAGCCAAAACATTGATAATAGCCTGCTTAGCTCCATTGGAAACACAAATCTGGGTAGGTTTGTATTCCAGATTATTATCTCTTTTTAATTTATATGCAATAGCCTCACGCAATTCCAGAAATCCCGGAACAGGAGAATAGTGGCTGTAATTTTGATTGATGGCATCGAATGCTGCCTGTTTGATATTGTCCGGAACATCGAAATCCGGCTCACCAAGAGTTAAACTGATCACATCTATTCCGCTGGCTTTCATTTCTCTGGCTTTGTTTGACATGACAAATGTCTGGGAGTATCCTAATCTTTTTACTCTATCTGAAAGTTTATCCATTGTATTTTTTTGAATTTTAACAAATATATAATAAAAACGTGTTGTGGCGGTAATAAAAGTAAGGGTACTTTAAAGATTTTTGTCAGGTTTTAGTCAAATCTTCTGTTAGGTTATAAAAATATATTCTTTTGATGTGTGAGACTGATTTTAATCTTAATTTTAGTAAAAAAACTTAATTCCAGGAAGAAGATATTCAAAGTGGGAAAATGCTAAAACTGGGTACTAGTCCTATTGAAAGAGATTAAAATAAATTCTCATAAGGAATGATTTTGCAGCGTAGGGTTTTGTATCTTTAACAACCTAAGATCTGTCCTATGAAATATTCCGTTTTTTTATTACTGATTTCCTGTAGTGTTTTCTCGCAGAGATATTCAAAAGATGATGAAGTGAAAAAATATGTCTCGCAGGTGAATGAAGATTCATTAAAATCATATATCGGAAAGTTGGTAAGCTTTGAAACCCGGCATACCTTGAGTTCGATCGATGATCCAAAGAAGGGAATAGGTGCGGCAAGGAACTGGGTGATCAGGAAATTCAATGATTATGCTAAAAATTCAGATGGAAGAATGGAGATGTATCTACAGCAGGAAGATATTCAGCCGGATGGAAAGCGAATTGATAAAATAGTAAACCTTGGAAATGCTGTTGCCTTTTTGAAAGGAACAGATCCAAATGACAAAAGAATTTTCCTGATCGGAGGACATCTTGACTCAAGAGTAACTGATGTGATGAACAGAACTTCCGCAGCACCGGGGGCTAATGATGACGGCAGCGGGGTAAGTGCTGTGATAGAATCCGCAAGAATACTGAGCAAATCTTCATTTCCGGCATCTATCATTTTTGTGGCTTTTTCGGGAGAAGAACAATCTTTGTTAGGTTCAAAGCAATTAGCTGAGAAAATTAAAAGAGAAAATGGGCAACTGGAAGCTGTTTTGAATAATGATATGATCGGTAATCCCAAAGCAGGAGAAACAGGAGAGATCAATACCCGTATACTTCGTGTATTTAGCGAAGGTCTGCCTTACAAAGATCTGGATAAAAAAGCAATGGCAATCAGAAATCTGGGTTTTGAAAACGATAGTGAATCCAGGCAGCTGGCTCGTTATATCAAAGAAATTACAGAACAATATGTGAAAGGATTGGAAATTAAACTGATCTATAGGAATGACAGATTTTTGCGTGGAGGAGATCATACCAGCTTTGTGAATAACGGATTCCCCTCTGTAAGACTGACGGAATATTACGAAAACTATGATCATCAGCATCAGGACATAAGAATTGAAAACAATAAGCAGTATGGTGATCTTCCAGAGTTTATAGATTTCAAATATCTGAAAAAGAATGTCGCAGCCAATGTTGCCGTATTGGCAAGCCTTGCAAAGTCTACCTCGAAACCGGAGAAAGTTGAAATGGATGTGAAAGAGCTGACAAATTCAACAACTTTACATTGGGAAAAACCAAAATTTGGAATCCCCACAGGATATTATGTGCTGGCAAGAGAAACACACAGTCCGGTATGGCAGAAAAAAATATTCACCACTGAACTTTCTATGAAGATTCCACTTTCGAAAGACAATTATATTTTTGCGGTACAGAGCGTGAGCTCGTCAGGAAACCTGAGTGTTCCTGTTATACCAGGAATTGCAAAGTGATGAATTTTGCTGAAAAGCTGAGTTTGCAGCAGGACCAGGAAAAGTAGATTTGAATACAAGAGAAATAAAACTTATTTTTGCGGTTTATAATAATTCACATGTCTGCATCGTTACTATTAAAATATTTCCCGGATCTTACTGAAAAACAGAAAGAACAGTTCTCAAAACTGGAAAATCTGTACAATGAATGGAATGAAAAGATCAATGTAATTTCCAGAAAAGATATGGAATCCCTATATGAAAAGCACATTCTGCACTCGTTGGGAATTGCAAAAGTGATGGAATTTGCACCGGGAACAAAAGTTTTGGATATCGGAACCGGAGGTGGTTTTCCAGGAATTCCTTTGGCGATTCTTTTTCCTGAAGTAGAATTTACCCTGATCGATTCTATTGGAAAGAAAATCAGTGTAGTACAGGCTGTGGCAGACGGAGTTGGATTAACTAATGTTACCGCTATTCATGGAAGAGCAGAGAAGCTGAAAGAAAAATTCCATTTTGTAGTCAGCAGAGCAGTAACCCAGATGCCGGAATTTTTAAGATGGCTGAAGGGGAAATTTGAAAAAGAACAGTTTAACCCTAAACATAACGGAATTTTATATTTGAAAGGCGGTGATCTTGCTGAAGAGCTTGCCGGACTTAAATGTGAAATTTTCAATCTTAAACACTATTTTGATGAAGAATTTTTTGATACTAAAAAAGTAGTTTATGTATCAAAAGGTAATTTTAATTCCTGATTTTGATGTGAATAAGGAATAATTTTTGCTAACATTTGTTAATAATCAGAAAAGTAAAGGTTATGAAAAAACTTTTAAATATTGGATTTTCAGTATTCGTTTTAGGCGTGCTTCTGGTTTCGTGTGATGATGATAATTATCAAACCATTGAATCTATTGGTAAAATTAAAATAGACAGCGTAAAAATTGTCAATGATACCATGGATGTTTTTGCAATACAGAGCATCAAAACATATTCCACTTATCCATCTCATTGTGAGGGTTTTTATGGATATGATTATGTTTACAATACCAATCTGGAAAGAACGGTTACTTCCTATAAATATATTACCAACGGACCTTGTACACAAGGGAATTACGTTGGAGCGAATCAAATCAATTTCAGTCCTCAAAGAAAAGGTAATTATACTTTTAAATTCTGGAATGGAGGAAATAACTGGATCACAAAAACAATTGTAGTGGAATAATGAGATTGACTTTTGTACTATGTTTATTAGCAGCGCAAGCTGTAACCGGACAGAAAATTATCTGGGAAGAAGGTAAAAAATTAACATGGGATAACTTTAAAAGCCCGGTTAGCAAGAAAAAGAATCCTGATGTAGCAGCATATACCCATTGTGGCTGGGAGTTTTATTCTGAAAAATCTTCTGATCCGAAGGCTCCGGTTACGATTACCATCAAAACCCTTTTTCATGAAGATAAATCCTGGAAAGATGTCAAAAGAATGGATGATTATATTCTTCTTCATGAGCAAAAGCATTTTGATATTGCAGAATTATTTGTGAGAAAATTCAGAAAGGCTGTTGCTGAAAAAATTAAAAATTCTGGAGATTATAATAAATATTTCAAAGCCATTTATGACGGAATCGCTATTGATTATAAAAACTTCCAGATGTCCTATGACGGCGAAACCCGTCATGGAATTGATAAAGAAAAACAAACCGAATATAATCAGTTGATTTCTGAACAACTAGATAACTTAAAAAGCTATAAAACCCTTTGAAATTCCTCAATAAGATCATCCACGAACTGCTGGCACAAAACACTGACCTTTCTGCGTTTAATATCATTCTGCCCGGAAAACGTCCCATTGTGTTTATCAGACAAATTCTGGAGGAAAATAACTATTCAGGGTTTCTTCCCAATTTTTTTACGATTGAGGAACTCATCAATAAAATAGCAGATCATCAAACTATTCAGGGGATTCCGTTGTGGCTTTTCTCTTTTGATGTGTACCGAAGCCTGAATCTTATCCCCAGAGATGATTTTTCCGATTTTCTGAAATGGTTTCCCACCTTACAGAAGGATTGGGATGATATTCTCAAATTCTCAGATAGCGATCAGGCAGTTCTGCAGTATATGTTTGATGAGGAAAGGATTAAAGAATGGGCTCAGGATCTTGGAGAGGATGATGATGTCCCAAGAAAGAAGTTTCTTAATTTCTGGCAGAATATGAACGTTTTTCTCCCTGTTTTAAAGGAGAGACTACAGGAGAGAAACTGGGCTACTTCCGGAATGATTCATGAGGCGGCTAAAGCCAGGATTGCCGACTTTGCAAAAAATACCAAAGAAGAATTTGTTTTTTGCGGCTTCAATGCCTTTACTCCGGTAGAAGAAAAGCTTGTAAGAAGCCTTTTGCAATGGAATAAAGCGCAGTGTTTCTTTCAGGCTGACCGTTATTATTTCGATGACGAGAGACAGGAAGCAGGAAAATTTCTGAGAAATCATAAAACCTGGAAAGAATTTGATGATAACAGATCTTTTCAGTGGATAGAAGACGATTTTAACCAACCTAAAAAAATTAAGGTATACGAAGTGTCCGGGAATGTAACCCAGACCAAAGTATTGCCTGAAATCTTTAAAGAGATCAATAATAAAACCTACTCCAATACAGCAGTAGTACTACTGGATGAAAATCTTCTTCCGGCCAGTCTTGATGTAATGCATGGTGTTGATAATTTGAATATTACAATGGGATTCCCGTTGAAAAACTTATCTTTCTCCAATGCCGTGAAACGTCTTTTCTATCTGCAGAAACAATTGGAAAAAAATAAACTGTCTTATTATTACAGAGATGTTTTCCCCATTTTGGAGGAACTGCCAAAATCTGTAGAAGATGAACAGATTATCAATGATTTTAAAGCCAAAGTAGAAGAACGGAATATTGTTTATATTTCCAGGAAACTTTTACATGAACTGCTAAGCGGGCTGTCTTATTATGGACTTCTTCAAAAAGCAACAGGAACCAACGGTTATCTGGATATGCTTATTGAGTTCTGCCAGCAGGTAAAATGGCTTGAAATAGACGATATTCAGTATGAAAATGTCTCTCACTTTGAAAATGCATTCAGAATCATCAAAAACCAGCTGACTCCTTACAATATTGAGATCAAAATGGAAACACTGGAAATCCTGATCAACCAGCATATCAATTCTGAAAGTATCGATTTTCAGGGAGAACCTCTGAGAGGACTTCAGATCATGGGATTACTGGAAACGCGTCTCCTGAACTTTGAAAACGTTATTCTGCTTTCCGTCAACGAAGGAAAACTTCCCCTTGGAAACTCTCAGAATACCTATATTCCTTTTGATATCCGAAGGTTCTTCGATCTTCATACTTTTCTTGAAAATGACAGCATTTATGCCTATCACTTTTACAGACTGATTCAGGATGCGAAGAATGTACATTTACTATACAATGCTTTAAGTTCCGGAATCAATACCGGAGAGAAGAGCCGTTTCATTACACAGATCGAAATGGAAAGTTCTCATGAGATCGAACATCTCATTATTGAAAATTCCTCTGAACCTATTGCCACCAAACCGATAGAAATTTCCAAGACACAAATTGTACAGGAACGTCTTCAAAAATGGAAGGAAAAAGTATCTGCTTCCCACCTGACGAGTTATCTTTACAATCCGATTGATTTCTACCTTTCCAAGATTTTAAATACTTCGGAAACGGATGAAATTGAAGAAGAACTATCGATAAAAAATTACGGAAATCTGGTTCATTATTCACTTCAAGAAGTGTATGAGGTGTTAAAGGGTAAGGTTTTAAAAGAAAGTGATTTAAAGAATTCAGTTAAAGCAGTAGATGAATATATAAATATTGCTATTGAAAAACTGAAGCACCAGCCGGAATTTTATGAAAAAGGGATGAATTATATCCATAAGGCCATTGCTAAAAAGGTCATTGAAAATGTGCTGAATCATGATCTTGAACTCATAAAGCAAGGTAATAAACTGGAGATTATTGATATCGAAAGAAGGTTTGAAAACATCGATTTTCCTCTTGATGGAAATGATAAAATTTCTTTCTTCGGATTCATTGACAGGATTGATAAACTGAACGGTACTCTGAGAATTATTGATTATAAAACCGCCAGGACTAAAAATCTTACTGTAAAGATTGATCAGGATAACGTAGATGAATATTTCCATAACAGCGACAGGAAACAGGCCCTTCAGCTTTGTATTTACCATTACGTAGTACAGCACCTTCCTGAGTTTTGGGGTTTCCCGATTGAAACCGGAATCTGGAGTTTTGCAGATGCTAAAAAGGGAATGGTTGCCCTGCAGTTTGATAAAGGAAATATTGATGATGCCATGAAATCTGTAAAAAGCCTTATCCTGGAAATCCTGAATCCGGATATCAATTTCGTGGAAACGATAAAAACATATTAAAAATTTTAGTCTTAGTATATTTTTTCTCTCTGTTTATTCTTAATAAATAAGCTGGCTTAGAATCGTTTACTTCACGAAATGTTGTGATAAAGCAGGTAACTTTTTGTGTATCTTTACTACTTATTAAAAACTTATAAAGTTTAAATCAGATACATTAAGCAGTACCAATGAAAAAGATCCTGATATTTTTAGCCATTGCTTTTTCTCTCATTATCAAATCTCAGCAAAAGAATGATTCCCTGAATATTGCGCTTCAGAATGTAACCAAAGATACTAAGTTTGGCCTTGCGCTCAGTGGCGGCGGTGCAAAAGGATTTGCCCATATCGGGATTTTAAAAATGATCGATTCATTGGGAATCAAAGTCGATTATATCACAGGAACCAGTATGGGAGGGATTCTGGGAGGCTTATATGCAATGGGATATAATGCTGACCAGTTGAAGCATACCATTTATAAAATGGACTGGAACAGAATTCTGAGTAATAAAATTCCTTACAATAAAGTCAATATCAGTGAAAAAGACGAATATGATAAGTATATCCTTGAATTTCCGGTAGTCAAAGGATTTCCCACACTTCCAAGTTCTTATATTGAAGGGCAGTACATGGGAGAAGTTCTTAATACGCTTACTTTCAACGCAAAGCATATCAACGATTTCAGTAAACTGAGGATTCCTGTGCAGCTTACATCTTCCGATATTGAAAACGGAGGTCTGGTGATGCAGAAAGAAGGATCATTACCACTGGCTATTCGATCTACGCTGGCTATTCCTGCCGCCTTTGCTCCTGTTTATATTGATGGAAAGCTTTTGGTTGATGGCGGTCTGGATCGTAATTATCCGGCCAATGAAGTTCGTGAGATGGGTGCCGGTTTTGTGATCGGAGGCTACACCGGATTCAGACTTTTTACGAAAAAAGAGATTGAAAATCCGATGAAGATGATCTATCAGACTCATGCGATCCGCTCTGTAGAAGATTTTAAACATCAGAAAGAATTATCAGATATTCTGGTCGACTTTGTAGATCCACTGGGAGAAATTACAACGAAAGATTTTGCCAAATTCAGAAGGATCATAAAAATAGGAGAGACTGAAGCGAGAAAACATCTTCCTGAGTTTGTAGCTCTGGCAGAAGCTCAGCGAAAAGCCGGAATTACGTATGAACATACGATGATTGAAGAAGTGAAACTGCCTACCACTAAATTTACTTTTAACGAAGAAGACGGAACACCCATTACAGATGCGGCTGAAATTGAAGTACTGAAAAAGCAGATGGGACTTACGGAAGGGAAGTATTACGATGCAAAAACGGTTAATGAAGCCATAGACCGTGTATTTGGAATGCGCCAGTACGTTAAAGTGTACTATACCTACACGAATGTAAATGATGGTCTTGTGATGAATGTATTTGTGAAAAGAGCGAAAAAAGGGGCATTTAAACTCGCGCTGCACTATGATACGGAACAGTCCGTAGGAATTATTGTCAATTATACATACAGAAATATTCTTCTCAACCGATCAAGATTTCTGGCAACAGTGGATATTTCGGAACGTTTCAAAGCTAAACTTGCTTACCAGCAGTTCCTGGATAGTGGAGAACGTTTATGGTTGGATCTGGAAGCCAAGATGGTTCACCTGAAAAGTAATGATCTGAACTTCAGACTGTATGATATCAGTGAAGATGGCGGTGACCGTTTTCCTAACCATATGTACCGTAATATAACCGGAAAAATTGCACTGAATTATAACATCAATCCTAATGCTTATCTATCTCTGGGAACGGAATTCAGTACGGAAAGAATGTACAGTTTACTGGATAAGGTGGATCAGTCGAAAGTAGATAATTACAGTAAAAAGCTCTATAATCACAGCAATTTCAATACTTTCCTGAAATTTGAACAGAATAATCTCAATAAAAGATATTTCACTACAAAAGGGAATCATCTGCAGGTGAGTACGAGATTTTATTACGGAGATCGGTATGAGCTTTATGATCTGAACACTGTGCAGCCTCTCCTGTATCTGATCCTTAACCCGAAAGAATCTTACTATTCTGAGCCTAAAAACCTTGTTTCATTTACATTGAATGAGAACTTTTTCTATCCCATCACAAGAAGACTGACAGTAAAAGCGAATGTGTTTCTAGGAACGAGTTTCGGTTCCAAGAAAGAAGATAAAGTTCCGTATTTGTTTTTGAATCAAAAGTATAACCTGGGTGGGAGTGAATATAATTATGATCTGCTAAGCCCTGAATTCAACGGGCTTCGTCAAAAAGAACTTCCGATGACTTCTGTGGCTAAGGCTGCTGTGTCATTCCAGTACAGAATTATGAAAAAACTCTATCTTACTCCTTCATTCAGCTATGGAAAGGTGAGTGAAGAGTTTTCTCCTTTTAATGACAGTTTTGATATGTTTGGGTACGGATTGAACCTGGGCTACGAATCCCTTATCGGTCCTATCAGCATGAATATTTCCAGAAACAGTCAGCTTGATTTTTCAAGGATCTATTTTAGTGTCGGATTTAAGTTTTAAGGATATACTCCTTTATAATGCTTTTAAATGATCGAAGCAAAAAGCACTTCATTGCTGAAGTGCCAAAATTAACTTGAAATGAGATATGAAGAGTGATTGTTTTTACAGTTTTACTTTCTTATTAATGGTTTTTCCATTAGAAAGGGTGATTTGTACTAGATATACACCCGGTTCAAGATTTCGGGATTCAAACAACGGTTTGTTTACTTCCTGCTGAATAATCAGAGCGCCGGAAATGTTATAAACGCTGATGTTTTTAATATCATTGCCGGATTTAGCTACAATTTGTTGTCTCTGCGTATAGATATCAGTGTTATTTTCTGATGATATTGTTCCTCCCACCGCTTTACTGAACTGAAGATTGTAGTAAGGAGTAACAACTTCAAACGTATAGTTTTTGCTTTCCAGATCATGAATATTGATTCCTCCGGTTTCCCGATACTGTTTTTGGGAAATACTTTTGATCATGGTTTTATTTTCATCAAAAATATGTACAGCAGTAAGTTCCTCCTGATCTACTTTTAATTGCAAAAGGGATGCATTCACAGATTGTACAATTTCGTTTTCGGTAACTTCCTGAGGTGTGTTTTTGATGTATGGAATTATTTTATTTTCATTGTTTTCTGATACTTTCAATAAATAAACTCCATCTTTTAAAGTTGATAAATTTTGGTTGCTGGCTGTCCTGCTCTGGACTTTTTCTTTATTGAAATCTGTAATTTCTACCAGTTGCATATTGCCCAGATCCGGTTTGATCTGTGAAGACAGAAGGGAAGGTTTTTCAGATGTTTTTTCTGCTGATTGTTTACCGAAAATTGATCCTGCAATCGCCCATTCATTAAGAAGGCCGCCGCTTCTCAGGGTATTGAATTTCGCATTGGAAGCTAGTGTAAAAGGAAGAATTCCTCCCACATGTCCCAGTGGTCCCCAGTAAAAAGAATCCAGTTTATACTTATTAAGATCCCACCATGGATAATAGCCACGCTGAACATCAATAGTTTTAGAAGTATTTTCAGGCGGAATCGCTAGATCGACAGTTGAATGCCCCAATGTCATGGGCGTTTTATTATACCAGTTGTATACATCCTTAGGTTTCATGCATAGCCTTAGCTTGTTATTGGGATTGTTGGTAACATCATTGACGAAACTGGTGGTAAAGAGCTTTCTCCATATAACAGGCCCCCACAAAAGTCCGCCGTTATCCTGAACAACATGATAGTTGTATTTATCGAGGTATTCTGCAGAAATAACTTCTGAAATGTCATTATTATAGGTTTTATAACCTGTATTGTTACAGGTATGAAGTACATTCGCCAGGAATGAGGTGAACGGATAAATATCTTTTTCAAGGACTCCCTTATTTAAAGTTACTCCTGAGAAATCATACGGTCCGTCACCCATGTAGGCATATTTGAATTTTATATTATTGGGATTTGAAATGCTTAATCTTTTTAATGTAGACATCGCAGCATGGGCGCCCTGAGAATATCCGGCTAAGAAATATTCGTCATAACGTTTAATATTGAGTTGTGCCAGTACTTTATTCGCTGCGGTTATAAAATCTATGGTAGCACCCGCTTCTGTGACATAATCTACATAAGGGTGAGTACCATCTCCAGTTCCCATCCCTACGTAGTCGGGCGCCATCAAAATATATCCGTTGAGTACATAGGATAATTCAACAACAAATCCTGCTGTTAAAGCCCCTTTGAAATTAGACGGAACATTATTTCTGCTGTCTGTTGTTCCGTGATCGGATACTACTGTTGAGAGTTTGAAAGGTACGTTAGGGTACATCAATAGTCCTGTAGCTTTTACAAGAACATTGTTTTCATTTTTGGTGTAATAGGTAATTTTGTAACCTTTCAGTCCAAGATTGAAACTGTTCAGATAGTTGGCAAATTCCGGAGCATTCTGATCACCAAGATTATTGGCGATAAAATTGATAACTCCTTGTGGTGTTAAATCCAGTTTCTGCTCGGCACTTACAACATCACCAGCCTGCTGTGCAAAGTAAAATGATGCGGTAAGACTTAATAAAAAAGTTGTAATTTTTCTCATATTGTTTGTTTTTGTGTGGTATTAAAGTAATAATTTTAATAAAATCACAAAAACTTTATGATATCAATAATTATTCATTGAATATAAGATCTCTGCAAAGTGAGTAAACAAAAGAGTCTGACCATTGGCCAGACTCTCTATTTATATTTTTATCTTTTTTAGAAAGCGTTGATTCCTGTAATATCCAATCCGGTGATCAGTAAATGAACATCATGCGTTCCTTCGTAAGTAATTACAGACTCAAGATTTGCAGCATGTCTCATCATTGGGAATTCACCCATGATTCCCATACCTCCAAGGATCTGTCTGGATTCTCTGGCTATTTCAATAGCCATATGTACATTGTTACGTTTAGCCATAGAGATCTGAGCAGGAGTTGCTTTGTGAGCATTTTTAAGATTTCCTAACTGAAGACATAATAACTGAGCTTTTGTAATCTCTGTTAAGAATTCAGCTAATTTTTTCTGCTGAAGCTGATAAGAACCGATTGGTTTTCCAAACTGTTTTCTTTCTTTGGAATACTGAACTGCAGTACAGTAACAGTCAATCGCAGCACCTATTACTCCCCAGGAAATTCCATATCTTGCAGAGTTCAGACAAGATAAAGGTCCTTTCAGTCCTGTTACTCCCGGAAGCAGGTTTTCTTTCGGAACTTTTACGTTGTTAAATACCAGTTCTCCGGTTTTGGAAGCTCTTAAGCTCCATTTATTGTGAGTTTCAGGAGTAGTAAAACCTTCCATTCCTCTTTCCACAATTAATCCCTGTACTTTTCCTTCCTCATTTTTTGCCCATACTACAGCGATGTCGCATAAAGGAGAGTTCGTGATCCACATTTTTGCCCCATTTAAAAGATAATGATCACCCATGTCTTTAAAATAAGTTTCCATTGAACCCGGATCAGAACCATGGTTAGGCTCAGTCAATCCAAAAGAACCAATCATTTCTCCCGCAGCAAGCTTTGGAAGGTATTTCTTTTTCTGTTCTTCAGAACCGAATTCGTTAATAGGGAACATCACCAATGAACTCTGTACCGAAGCAGCAGAACGTACTGCAGAATCTCCTCTTTCCAACTCCTGCATAATCAGACCATAAGAAATCTGGTCTAATCCTGAACCGCCATACTCAACAGGGATATAAGGTCCCAGCGCTCCGATTTTACCCAATTCTCTCATAAGATTAGGAATATCTGTATGATTTTGAGCGGCCTGATCTATCTGCGGCATTACAAAACTTTCAACCCAGTCTCTTACGGATTGGCGGATGAGTTTATGTTCTTCAGTAAGTAAAGCATCAATTCCATAATAATCAGGGATGCTTGTAAGAGGATAATATGACATGATTTTTTGATTTGGTTAAAAGTAACATTTTTCGTGATGTCTAGAAAATTTTTTTAAAAACTTGTTTTACTATTGATTCTCAGAGGGCTACTGTTACTTTGTTTATGATTTTAGTTAAATTTATATTTTTATGACTCCTCATCATTAGAGATAGGATACTGATTGGTAGAATTATGAACTTTAGTTTTAAATTTATACAGATAAGGAGCTTTATTGGCCGAGCCGTCATAGAGTTTTTCCATTCTGTCCAGAATATTTAAACTTAAAATTTTCCGCTGAAAATTATTTCTTCTGAATTTCTGTCCTAAAATAGTTTCATAAAGAGCCTGAAGGTCTTTCATTGTAAATTTTTCAGGAAGCAGGTTACTTGCTGCAACCTCTGTATTGATATTCATTCTCAGGTATTCAAGACCTGTCTCAATAATTCTGTCATGGTCGAATGCCATTTTAGGAAGGTTGTTGACTTCAAACCATTCACAGCTTTCATTGAAAGCGTCAGGGAAAGTATCAGCCAGAGAAAAATCAATAAGGCTGCAGTAACCTACTGTGATAAAACGCTGGAAGATCCAGTGATCTTCAGGAACGGTTATTCCTTTATTTTTAAGGAGAATCTGATGTACATTGTTCTCTGTACGGTCTATTCTTCCGAAGGTGTGAAACTGTTTCAGAAATAACCCTTTAAGATGTGTTCTTTCAAACAAAACCCTTTCAGCAGCTTCTCTCAGGTCTTCATCATTAAAAACAAAACCACCCGGAAGTGACCATAGATCCAGATCATGATATTTTAAAAGCAAAACTTTCAGAATGTTATTATGAAAGCCGAATATGGTGCAGTCAACGGAAATATGCGCTACGAAATCTTTCGTGTCAATGAGTTCCTGTAGCGTTTCTTTACTTTTTGTGTCTTTAATTTTCATGGCAGTAAAAATAAAACTATTTTCTATTTGTGACAGTAAAATATATAAAACTAATCACAAAAAGCAGAATTACAGAAGATAAGATGTATAATGGATAATAATTCAACAATTGTTTTTCAAACAAAACAGCCATAATAATAGAGCTTACAGAGCTGCCAAGAGAGGAGAAAATAACAATAAGAGAGGTGAAAAGATTAATCTTATTTTTATCCACCTGCGCAATCATTCTTGAATTGATCACAGGGTAGAGGGGTGAAAGAAACAAGCCAATAACCGGAAATAAAAAAAGTAAGAATCTCGAATCTTCGGAATCAAAATACTGTATTCCCAGTATAATGATCAGTAAGGTGATAATAAGAGCCATACATGTAATATAATATCTGGGCAGTGAAAACCTTTTGATGATATTGGCAGTAACCGTTCGTCCGGCATAAGAAAAGACGGATAGAAAAGAAGTGGCCTGAAGCGCAAAAAAAGAATTGACCTTCAAATGGTTTTTGTAAAAAGAAGGAAGCCATGAATTGAATCCTTGTTCTACAAAGACGATAAAAAAGACCACTCCTAAAAACAAAGCTACTGCAGGGGTAGTAAACCCTGATAATTCTGAGAGAATACTTTTACTTTCCATAGGTTTTGACTCTACTATTTCTATCTTCGAAAGCAGAAAAATAGTCAACACAGATAATAAAGCAATCAGCAAGAAACCAAACTTCCAGAATTCAGAATACTGGCTGGAAATCACCCATCCAAAACCCGTATTCACAACGAAAATCCCGATCATAAAAGAAGCTTCTACGCTATTCATGGTCTTTGCAAGGGATTTTTCATCCGAAATATTATTCCTTATAATCCCAAAAACACAGATTTTACCAATAGCGAAGCAGGCTCCTATAATCGCAAACCACAATTTATAAAACCAGAAAACCTTTACAAAAGGAAGAAGGCAGGAACAGAATCCAACAATGGCCAGGGCAAGGATCAATGCCTTTTTAGGTCCTGTCTTGTTGATAAAGCTCACTGCAAAAAGCGAAATAAAAGCAATAGGTAGATCTTTAAAAGATTCTAAAAGTCCCAGTTCTCCATAGGTGATTTTCTCTTCTGACAACTGCAGAATCACCAGTCCCATACAGTTTAGAACCATTGAAAAAATAAGAAAGGTAAGTTTTAACGGAAGAGAAATTTTTGAAGGCTTGACGATCATTTTGGGAGATAACTTTATTAATTTTTTATGAAATATTGATGCTAAGATAGGGCTTCTAACCCTGAAAAATAAAAGAAAAATTAAAATATTTATGAATAGAATGTTAATTAATTAAAAAAAAATATATTTTTATTGTCTCAATTTGAGAATTAAACAATAACTGTATATGAATGTAAGAATATCAAGAAGCGTAGGAGTGGTTGCCGTCCTCTATTTTACGGCCAACTTCAGTGCCCAGACCACCAAGGTGAAGGACACACTTGCGAAAGAAAACAAAATAGACGAAGTGGTAGTCATCGGTTACGGTACCCAGAAAAAGAGTAACGTAACAGGAGCTATTTCCAGTGTAAGGGCGAAGGATATTGAGGATATTCCTTCAGGAAAGCCTGAACAGGTCCTTCAGGGAAGGGCGGCAGGTGTTTCTGTGGTGACCAATTCCGGACAACCTGGGTCTGCAGCTACAGTAAGGGTTCGTGGTGTAACAAGTTTTGGTGCAGGAAGTAATGATCCTTTGTGGGTTGTGGATGGAATTGTTGTGGATAATATCGCATGGCTCAACCAGTCTGATATAGAAAATATGGAAATTCTGAAAGATGGTGCCTCCGCAGCGATCTATGGGGTTTCTGCAGCTAAAGGTGTTATTCTTGTAACGACAAAGAAAGGGAGAAAGGGAAAGATGAATTTAACCTATAATGGTTTTTACGGGGTGGGATCGGCGTCAAAAAAATTGGATCTTTTGAATGCCAGCCAGTATGGAACTATTATTAATGAAGCTCTGACTAATGCTGGAAAGGCCCCGCGTTTTACTAATCCTCAATCTTTTGGAGCCGGTACAGACTGGCAGGATGTAGTTTTCAATACTGCTGAAAGAAAGTCTCATGAATTCAGTCTGAGTGTAGGAAATGACAGATCTACTTTTTATTCTTCTTTTGGATATTATGAACAGGACGGAATTGTCCTGAAGGATATTTCAAATTACAAAAGGATGAATGTAAGGCTGAATTCTACCCATAAAGTTTTTGATTTCCTTACCATTGGACAAACATTCTCCTATACCCACCAAAAGACGAAAGGAGTTAATGCCAATGACGAATTCGGAGGTCCTTTAAGTTCAGCGATCAATTTAGATCCTATAACACAGGTAGTGGTTACAGATCCTGCCTTATTGAATACAAGCCCATATAATAATGCAGGTATTTCTCCTTATCTGATTAGAGACGCTTTCGGAAATCCGTATGGTGTATCAACTATTGTAGAGAATGAGATGACAAATCCATTGGCATTCAGACAAACTCAGCTTGGAAGATACAACTGGTCTGATGATTTTGTGGCGAATATATTTGCAGAGTTAAAGTTTTTACAACATTTTACTTTCAAAACTACTCTTAACGGAAAGCTGTCTTATTGGGGAAAAGAACAGTTTACACCCAAATATTATCTTAATACCAATTCAAGAAACACAGTATTTAATAGCTTCTTAAGGGAAAGCAATAGAAAGCTTGAATGGAATACGGAAAATACATTAACGTATCAGAATAAATGGGGAAATCATAATTTGAGTGTATTAATTGGACAGGGAGCTTACTTTTATAATATAGGTTCCGGAAATAATACCACCTATATCAACCTGCCGGTTAATAACTGGGAGGACGCGTCCTTTAATTTTGATGTTCCTCAGGAAAATCGTTCAACGTCAGCTTATGACGGGGTTGAAACCCATAAGGCCTCTTATTTTGCCAGAGTGATTTACGATTATGAAGATAAATACCTGTTTACCGGTACTATCCGTAGAGATGGTTCTTCTAAATTTGCAAAAAACAGACATTGGGGGAACTTTCCTGCTTTCTCTTTGGGATGGAATATCTCCAACGAAAATTTCTGGCCGGAGAATAAGATCGTTAATACCTTGAAGTTCAGGGGAGGATATGGTGTTTTAGGTAATGATGCTATTGAAAACTTCAGGTTTGCCAACTTCCTTAAATCAGGAAGCAATTATACCTATGGTGATAATAATATCATTATCGGATACGCTCCAACTACTCTTGAAAACCCGGATCTTCGCTGGGAAGAGACTTCTCAGTTGAATATTGCTGCCGATTTGAAATTCTTAAATGATTTTACTTTGACAGTGGATTGGTTTAAGAAGAAAACAACGGATATTCTTCGCCAGGTAGATATTCCTGGATATGTAGGTGCTCCGGACAGACCTTGGAGAAATGTGGGGGATATGAACAATACTGGAGTTGAAGTTAATCTGGGATATAAAAAGACCTGGTCTGATTTCGGAATTTCAGTAAATGGTAACTTCTCCTATTTAAAGAATGAAGTAACAAGACTTGAAGATGATAAAATCTACGAAAACTTTGCATCTTTCCAGTCTATGGGACCAGTAACAAGATTCCAGGTGGGCTCACCTTATGGAGCTTTTTATGGATATCAGAATCTGGGTATCTTCCAGACACAGGCAGAAATTGATGCCTATAGAAATGCCAGTGGTGGCCTGATACAGCCTAATGCCAAGCCTGGTGATTTCAAAAGACTTGATGTAAATGGCGATGGTAAAATCAATCAGGATGATTATGCATATCTGGGAAGTTCTGTCCCTAAGTTTACCTATGGTTTAACATTAAATCTTAATTATAAGAACGTAGATCTGATGGTGTTTTTACAAGGTCAGGGCGGAAATAAGATTTTCCAGGGTCTCAGAAGACTTGATCTGTTCTACAGTAATTACCAAACTACAATTCTTGATCGATGGACAGGGCCAGGCACTTCAAATACGGTGGCAAGATTGGATGCCGATGATAAAAATGAAAATTACACCAAAATGTCCGACTATTATCTTCAAAAAGGAGATTTTATGAGAATTAAACTGGTTCAGCTTGGATATACACTGCCGGTAGAAATTTCCAAACGCTTTGGTGCCAGTAAAGTAAGGTTCTATGTAACAGGAGAGAATCTTTTCACTTTTACAAAATATACAGGATATGATCCTGAAATTGCAGTTAATGATTCCTATGGTATAGATAGGGCATATTATCCACAGGCCAGAACATTCATATTTGGTGCTAACATTCAATTTTAAAAAACAGACATGAAAAATAGATTCTATAAAGCAATAGTACTGATCGCACTTACATCAGGTATTGGATTCAGTTCCGTATCTTGTGGTGATGAGTTCATTGAAGATGTACAGAATAAAGGAGCTTTTGACTCCAATAACTACTTCCAGAATGAAGAGCAGTCTTTTAGTGCGCTGGTATCAGTGTATGACCTGCTAAGAAAATATTCTGGCGGGTTTGAAAATACGGTCACTTTCTTTAACGCAGCTTCCGATGATTTCTATTCCGGTGGCGGAAGTCCTACAGATGGTACCGGAATACAAAGTTTTTCCAACTATTCTATTGATCAGATCACTGTTCCCAAAACCTACTGGAATGATTTCTATCAGGGAATTGCCAGAGCAAATCTCCTTATTCAGAGAATTCCGGGTGCTAAAATGAATGATCAGGTACGCAAAAGATTTATTGCTGAAGCTAAAACGCTGAGAGCACTTTACTATTTTGAGCTGCTGAAAATGTTTGGAAATATTCCTCTTATCTTACAGCCTATTACAGCAACCGATGATTATTATAATATCCCTCAGACAGAGCCTCAGAAAGTGTATGAGCAGATTGAATCAGATATTGTAGCATCCATCAATGATCTTCCATTATCTATTGCACCTACTAACAAAGCAGAGGTAGGAAGGATAAGCCAGGGGACAGCCAGAGCTATCCTGGGAAAAATTTATCTGTATAACAATAAGAAAGATCTTGCTGCAGCCCAATTTGCAGAAGTGAACGGAACACCGGGACAAGTCAGCCAGTACGGATATAAATTAATTGCTAATTATAATGACCTGTGGAGACAGGACAACAAATTCACCACAGAATCTATTCTGGAAGTGATGCATACCAATAAAGGAAATTCAGACTGGGGCTTCTGGGGTCAAGGAAAGGATGAAGGAAACTCTATCTGTATAATGATAGGACCGAGAGGATACGATAGATTAAAGACTACAGCACCTGATATTGTTTCAGGATGGGCATTTAATACTGCAACAGAAGATCTTTATAATTTCCTGAAGGACGATCCGAGAGTGAATGCCACGATCCTGAACGCAAAACAACTGACTGCAAGCGGAGAGATCAAATATTCACCCGCTCATAATGATACCGGTTATTTTTTGAATAAATATCTTCCCAGAAGAGATGAGGTATCCAATCTTCCCGGAGCTCCGGAGCTAAACTACAGCAGGAATTATATCGTAATCAGGCTGGCAGATACTTACTTAATGGAAGCCGAAGCATTAAACGGCTCAGGTGCAAGAGCCCAGGCTTTATTGGATGCAGTAAGAGCCAGAGTTGGACTGCCTTCAGTACCAGTAACACTGCAAGCTGTTAAAGATGAACGCAGACGTGAACTGGCTGGTGAAGGGCACCGATGGTTTGACCTCGTAAGATGGGGAGAAGCACCTTCCAAATTAGCATCTAGAGGATTTAAACCCAATAAGAATGAACTTTTACCTATTCCTTATAATGAACTTCTTAATACGAAGATCAAACAAAATCCTGGTTACTAAAATATGAAGTTTCACAACTTATATAGTTTCTTTAGAGGTGCCGCACTACTTAGTGGTGTGGCCCTTTTTCCTTTATCATGTACCTCAGTGGCATCCAATAAAGGAAACGAAGTGCAGTACTGGCTTACAAAAGGAGATGAAAGTGTAAAATTACAGCAGCAGACTCCCCTTAAATTTGTAAATAACACCAACCGCTTTCAGAATATTGAAATTGATGACACTCAAAAATTTCAATATGTTGATGGCTTTGGCTATACATTAACAGGAGGAAGTGTTGAGGTAATCAACCGGTTGTCGCCTTCCAAAAGAAAAGCACTGCTTAACGAACTTTTTGGAAATGATAAAAATTCAATATCCGTCAGCTATTTAAGACTGAGCATAGGTGCATCTGATCTTGATGGTGAAGTCTTTTCATATGATGATCTTCCAGAGGGACAAACTGATCATTCGCTTTCAAAATTCAGTCTGGCAAAAGACGACGCTTTGATTAGTATGCTGAAAGAGATTCTGACAATCAATCCTTCTATTAAAATTATTGCTGCTCCATGGTCTCCTCCGGTTTGGATGAAAGACAACGGAAAATCAAAAGGAGGAAGTTTAAAACCTGAATTCTATGGAACGTATGCTCAATATTTTGTAAAATATATTCAGGGAATGAAAAAAGAAGGGATTACCATTGATGCTGTAACTCCGCAAAATGAACCCCTGCATCCTGGAAATAATCCAAGTTTGTATATGCCGTCTGAACAACAGAGAGATTTTATTAAGAACCATCTGGGGCCTGTTTTTAAAACAAATAGCATTACTACTAAAATTGTTGTGTATGATCACAATTGTAACAAACCCGAATACGCGATTGATATTTTAAAAGATTCTGAAGCTGGCAAATATATAGACGGATCTGCTTTTCACCTTTACGAAGGCGATATTTCTGCATTAAGTACGGTACATAATGCTTTTCCGGATAAGAATTTATACTTTACTGAACAATGGACAGGTTCAAAAGGCACTTTTACCGAAGATCTGAACTGGCATACAAAAAACGTGATCATCGGATCTATGAGAAACTGGAGTAAAATTGCGCTGGAATGGAATCTTGCCAACGATCCGAAATTTGCCCCTCATACAGATGGCGGATGTACAGAATGTAAAGGAGCTATAACCGTTTCCGACAGTGAAAATTTCACCAGAAATGTTTCCTATTATATTATTGCACATGCTTCAAAATTTATTCCTGCAGGCTCTCAGCGCATCGCTTCCACACAGACGGATAAACTTTCAACGGCTGCTTTTAAGACTCAATTTGGGAAAATAGTTTTAATTGTACAGAACGATAATCAGGCAGATGAGAATTTTAATATTAAATTTGCCGGGAAAACCGCTGCAGTAACAATTTCAGGACGTTCTACAGCAACCTATATTTTTTAATTTGATACTATGAAAAGAGTTTATTTCTTACTGGCATTTTCTGCATTTGGATTGAATGCTTACGGACAAAAGACCATTGATCAGAAAGTAGCAGAGCTATTGTCTAAAATGACTTTGGAAGAAAAAGTAGGGCAGATGGTTCAGTACAGTGGTTTTGAATATGCCACAGGACCGCAGCATTCCAATTCAGCTGCTGTTTTAGAAGAAATTAAAAAAGGAAAAGTAGGTTCCATGTTGAATGTAGCAGGTTCTGAAGAAACCAGAGCATTTCAGAAACTGGCCATGCAGTCCAGGCTGAAAATTCCTTTATTGTTCGGGCAGGACGTTATCCATGGCTATCGTACCACATTCCCTGTCAATCTTGGACAGGCTGCAAGCTGGGATCTGGCCATGATTGAAAAATCAGAAAGAATTGCCGCAACAGAAGCTGCCGCTTATGGTATTCACTGGACGTTTGCGCCAATGGTGGATATTGCCAGAGATCCGAGATGGGGAAGAGTAATGGAAGGTTCAGGAGAAGATACCTATCTTGGAACAAAAATAGGATTAGCAAGAATTAAAGGATTTCAGGGTAGAGGCTTGGGAAGTCTTGATGCCATAATGGCATGTGCAAAACACTTTGCAGCCTACGGAGCCGCTGTAGGCGGAAGAGATTACAATTCTGTAGACATGAGTCTCAGACAATTGAATGAAACTTATCTTCCACCATTCAAAGCGGCAGCAGAAGCAGGAGTGGCCACTTTCATGAACTCTTTCAATGATATTAACGGAATTCCTGCAACAGCCAACCAATATATACAGAGAAACCTTTTAAAAGGAAAATGGAATTATAAAGGTTTTGTAGTGTCAGACTGGGGAAGCATCGGAGAAATGGTTCCTCATGGTTATGCTAAAGATGGTGCTGAGGCAGCCGAAAAAGCAATACAAGGCGGAAGCGATATGGATATGGAAAGCCGTGTCTATATGGCAGAGCTTCCAAAACTGGTGAAAGAAGGAAAAGTAGATGCAAAACTGGTAGATGATGCAACGGGAAGAATTTTAACCAAGAAATTCGAAATGGGGCTTTTCGATGAACCTTACAGGTTCAGTAATGAGAAAAGACAAAAAGAGCAGACTGATAATCAGGAAAACAGAAAATTCGGAAGAGAATTCGGTTCAAAAAGTATCGTTCTTCTTAAAAATCAGGGAAATATTCTTCCGCTTTCAAAAAGTACAAAAACTGTTGCTCTGATTGGCCCTTTCGGTAAAGAAACAGTAGCTAATCATGGTTTCTGGTCTGTTGCGTTCAAAGATGATAATCAAAGAATCGTTTCACAATTTGACGGAATTAAAAACCAGCTGGATAAAAACTCTACTTTATTATATGCAAAAGGCTGCAATATCGATGATCAGGATAAAAGTCAGTTTGCTGAAGCCATAGAAACTGCAAAAAAAGCAGAGGTTGTCATCATGACGCTGGGAGAAGGCCATGCGATGAGCGGAGAAGCCAAAAGCAGAAGTAATATAGGATTTACAGGTGTTCAGGAAGATTTGTTAAAAGAAATTGCCAAAACAGGTAAACCTATCATTCTGATGATCAATGCCGGGCGACCTCTGATTTTCAACTGGGCATCAGACAATATTCCTGCCATTATGTACACATGGTGGCTGGGAACAGAAGCAGGAAATTCAATTGCTGATGTTATGTTCGGAACTGTAAATCCAGGTGGCAAACTACCAATGACTTTTCCAAGAACTGTTGGTCAGATTCCTGTGTATTACAATCATTATAATACAGGAAGGCCGGCAAAAAATAATACAGACAGAAACTATGTTTCAGCCTATATAGACCTGGATAATGACCCGAAATATCCGTTTGGATACGGTTTAAGCTATACCGATTTCAAATATTCTGATATGGTTCTGAGTTCCACAAAACTTACGGGAAATCAAATACTGAATATCAGTGTGACTGTTTCCAATATAGGAAAATATGACGGAGAAGAAGTGGTACAGCTTTATATCAGAGATCTTTTCGGGAAAGTTGTAAGACCCGTAAAAGAACTGAAAGGCTTTCAGAAAGTATTCATCAAAAAAGGAGAAAGTAAAAAAGTAGATTTTAAATTGACACCAGAAGATTTGAAATTCTTTGATGATAACCTGAATTTTGATTGGGAAAGCGGAGAATTTGACATTATGATAGGTACGGATTCTCAAAATGTTCAGGCCAAAAGAATCACCTGGACGAAATAAATTCAATTCAAGAGGAGCGGATTAAAACCTGCTCGTTAAAACGGCTTTAGCCAAAACTTAAAACCTACATACATATGAATCTCAAAGTTAAAAATCTCATCAGAATTTGTGCAGCAGGAGCACTCGCCCTTTCTGTATTCAATTGTGCTTCAAACAAACCAGATACTGGAAGAAAACTGATTTGGAGTGATGAGTTTAACGGCAAAGGCCTTCCGGATTCATTAAAATGGAATTATGATACCGGAGGAAGCGGTTTTGGAAATGAAGAAGCTCAGTTTTATACCAAAAACAGGCTTGAGAATGCCAGAATGGAAAAAGGAAATCTCATCATTGAAGCCAGAAAAGAAAATCGTGAAAACAGTAAGTATACTTCTGCAAGACTTTTAACCAAAGGAAAATTTGCTTTTCAATATGGTACAGTAGAAGTTAGGGCGAAACTTCCTAAAGGCCGTGGAACCTGGCCTGCTATCTGGATGATGAGTGAAAATATGAAGAAATGGCCTGATGATGGTGAGCTGGATATCATGGAACATGTGGGCTATAACCAAGGGTATATCCATGCTTCCGTTCATACCAAAAAATACAATCATATCCAGGGAACACAGAAAACAGATACTTTGTTTGTAAAGGATGCAAGCGAAAAGTTCCATGTCTATAAAGCAGACTGGACACCGGAAAAGATTGATGTCTATATAGATGATAAGAAATTTTTCACCTACGAAAATAAAGAGAAAAACAATGAAGCATGGCCTTTTAACAGACCTTACTTTATCATTCTAAATCTCGCTTTAGGAGGATTTTGGGGTGGAAAGGAAGGTATTGATGATACCATTTTTCCACAGAAGTATTATATAGATTACGTAAGAGTTTATCAAAATAAATAATGAAAATGAGGACCGGATGGGTCCGGAAACAGAAAAAATCATGAGAAAACTAATTGTAAGTTGTTTTGTAGTAGGCGTTGTCATGAATGTCAATGCTCAGAATTATTGGAAAAAAAATGCAGGAAAAACAGCTAAAGTGGTTCTTACCAACTCAAAAGCAAATGAGAAGATGGTGGATAAGGGAGTAGTTACATTTGAGCAGTTCGGGCAGCCTAAAGAAACGGATGCCTGTATTTTTGTAGCTCCCCATTTTAAATATCAGAAACTGATAGGAATTGGAGGTGCCATTACAGATGCCTCAGCAGAGACTTTTTATAAAATGCCAAAGAATAAGCAAAAAGAAATTCTGGATGCTTATTTCGGAAAAAATGGATTGGGATACACTGTTGTTCGTACCAATATGAATTCCTGTGACTTTTCCAGTGATTCTTATACATATGTAGAAGATAATGATACTTCGTTAAAGACCTTTAATGTGGCTCATGATGAAAAGTATAAAATCCCAATGATTAAAGAAGCTCAGAAAGCTATTGGTAATAATTTTACATTTTATTTCTCACCATGGAGCCCACCAGCATGGATGAAATCAAACCAAAGCTTGTATAAAGGCGGCAGATTGGAAAATCAATACTATCAGACATGGGCAGATTATTATATCAAATTCATCAAAGAGTATGAAAAGAGAGGAATTAATATCTGGGGATTAACTGTTCAGAACGAACCCATGGCTACCCAAAGCTGGGAATCATGTATTTATACCGCTGAAGAAGAAGGAGAATTCCTGAAAAAGAACCTTGGACCAACGCTTTGGAAAAACGGATATAAAGACAAAAAAGTAATGATCTGGGACCACAACAGAGACCTTATCTATCAAAGAGCATCAACTACTTTAAGTGATCCGGAAACCTCAAAATATGCCCATGGTATCGGTTATCATTGGTATGAAACGTGGAACAACAAAACTCAGCTTTTTGACAATTTAGCAGAAACACACAGAGCTTTTCCTGATAAATTCCTGGCTTTTACGGAAGGATGTAAAGAACAGTTCAATATGGATAAAATCTATGATGTAAGCCTGGGAGAGCTGTACAGCAAAAATATGCTGAACGATTTCAACAAAGGAAATGCTTTATGGACTGACTGGAATATTTTATTGGATGAAACCGGAGGACCTAATCATAAAGGAAACTTCTGCTTTGCCCCGATTATTGCTGATACCAAAACAGGAGAGGTATTCTATACGTATGAATACTATTATATAGGGCATGTTTCAAAATATATCAGACCGAATGCGCAGAGAATAGGAAGTTCTTCCAACAGAGCAGCCCTTACATCTTCTGCTTTTATGAATGAAAACGGACAGCTGGTAACCGTTATCATGAATGATTCGGACAATGATATTGAAACCAATCTATGGATAGAAGGAATGGCTGCTAAGCTGAATGCTCCTGCACATTCTATACAAACCGTAATTTTATAATTTCATATTAATTTAATATTATTTTTGACAGAACGGGCGGCCTTTATTGAGGTCGCCCGTTTAGATTATATCATGTTATTACAATCTTATACTATCATTGTACAGAGAATTTTCCTGAAATAGTACCATTTATGCTTTTAGCCATATAGAAATATACACCGTTTTTTATATTTGAGGTTGAAATTGTAGTTTTTCCCCCTTTTACTGTCTGGTGTTGTATTGTTAGTCCATCTGTGTTTACAATTTGTAATTCATAATTTCCATTTTCAGGAAGATTTATCGTAAGGTTTTCCCCTTGTTTTACAGGATTAGGATAAACGGCAGAAGTTATTTCCTGTTTTGCAGACATGCTTGACGTTGTGGTTGTTACCTGTTCAAGTATCCACTGATGATTTATTCCTGCCGTACCATTCATATCCTGATCCCAAATGTTAATATTAGTGCCTGTTGTTTGGGAATTGGCAGGATTATCCATCGATTTCATATTTGATAAAGCGGTGCCTATAAGTATGGTATTGGGTGTATAGGATTTTAGTACCCATTGCTGATTGTTATTCCCGGTTTTGGAATACTGTATCAATGTAGTTCCGTTAGTAATATTAGAACCGGGAACATCAATTGCCAATCCGGAAGCATGGTTAATAATAATGTAGTTTTTTCCTGTTTTTTCAAGCTTCCATTGCTGTGCAGGATTAGTACTAAACGGATATTGTACCATCTTAACATTTGATGCAGAACTATAATTTGCCGGGCTTATATAAAGGTTACTTCCTGCATTTTTTATTCTGTAATAGGTATTCGGGTCAATGACCGGAGGTGCTATGATATTAATATTGTTATATCCGAAATTAGAAGTTTGCTTAAATATATCCTCCAATACTACACTTACATAATATTTTCCGGATTGAGAATTAGCAGGAAGAGGAATACTTACATTTCGGAGATCAGGACGGATACCGGAAACTACTGCAACCGGAGTATAATTATTCCCCCAGCTGGCTTCAGTATACAAAGCTACTTTATAAGAAAGCTGCGGACTTGTTGTTTCTGAACTTGCCCAAGTTACATTGACCGAATTAGTGGATGAATTATATGTAGGGGTAACGGTAGTGACATTAATAGGAATAGTTGAGGCAGGTTTTGTACCTTCCTGAGTAATACTGTTAAAAGTTACTGAACCACCTGCTGGAGCAGGTGTTGTTCCACACGATGTTATTTTAATGGCAGTATTGTTAAATGCTGTTTGTGCTCCCCAGGATCCGGTTCCTGCTGAAGCGGTATATCTTAATGGTTTTGACCAGTTTCCCTGTGCATTCATACTCCAGAAATTTCTGTAATATCCACAACGGGAATCTTTATTCAAGCTAGAATTCCAGTTCTCTACGAAACCTCCCAGTTTTGTTCCGGTAAATGAAGCATTATTTTCCGGCGTTATAATAGTCACATAATGTTTCCATTTTCCTACACCGTAATCATACATAAAGAACCCTATTCTTGTCTTTCCATCACCGGTAGACCACCTTCTGGCAACTGTTGCATACCATACTCCCGGTACCCATGGCATGGGATTATCTGTATGAAGACCTGTTCCTTCTCCTCCGAAACCATCTACCAAAGTATTGGGCGCTGCATATTCCGTTTTACACTGTGGAAGGCTGGAGTCCTGTATGTCCCACATAGAGAAGATGTTATTATACACTTCATTCGGTTTGTATTGAATTCCTCCATATCCTCCTCGCGGACCTAAAGAAAAGTTCAGCGTTGAATAATAGGTGTTGATTTTTTTACAGGTATTGTCTACCATTACTTCCGAGTACCAAAGTTCCCCGGTATTAGCCATATCAAATCCTTCTATATAAGGCCCCCAGCTTGGGCAGGTCTGAGCCTTTATAGGATTAAAAAATGAAATTGCGGCAATAAAGTGTATTGAGGCAAAAAAAATTAAATGTTTTTTCATAAAACTTGTTTTTAGTTGATGATGTTAAATTATAAATTATTTTGTTTTATGATTTATATTATAGAAAATTAATATTTTTTTATGGTAAATTAATATTATTATTGTTAATTAAAAAAGATATTTTTAAGGAAATAATAATATTTTAATGTTGGGTTTTTGCTTTTTCTTTTTCTTAAAATAGAGTTGTTGTTGACTTTCTTAACTAATAATTATTTCACATATCCGATATATATTATAGATGGTATGTATTTTAATGATGAACAGATATCTTTATTTATTTTGGATAATGTAGCAGAATGCAACACTTTTGACTGTCGGTAATAGTGGCCTGGAAGAATTCGCCAAATGAGGAGTATCCGGATGATACAAACAGAAAACCCATGAAAAAATTTTCATGGGCTTTACTTATTTTGAACGGAACTTTATTAGTCCGCTATTGTTTTATGAATGATTATTCAGCGTCATATTTACTGATTACTCTCTGAGTAACTCCTGAGCTGCTGAAACCTCCATCATGGAAAAGATTCTGCATGGTTACTTTTTTAGTAAGATCAGAGAATAAAGTTACACAATAATCTGCACATTCAAGAGCTGTAGCATTTCCTAGCGGAGACATATCTTCTGCATATCCAAGGAATCCTCCGAAACCTTTCACACCGCTACCGGCAGTAGTCATTGTTGGAGACTGAGAAACCGTATTGACACGTACTTTTCTTTCTCCCCAATAGTTTCCGAAAGTTCTTGCGATGCTTTCCAGATACGCTTTGTTATCAGACATATCATTATAATCAGGGAATGTTCTCTGAGCTGCAATATAAGTAAGAGCCAAAATACTTCCCCATTCGTTCATACAGTCTTTTTCCCAAGCTACACGCATTACTTTATGGAAAGAAACAGCGGAAATATCCCAGCCTTTTTCCAACCAGTCGTAATTCATTTCTGTATAATGTTTTCCTTTTCTTACGTTGATAGACATTCCGATAGAGTGAAGGATAAAGTCGATTTTTCCAAATTTTGCAACAGCGGCATCAAAAAGTTTTTCAAGATCTTCTATAGAAGTAGCATCAGCACCTATTACTTCAGAACCTGTTTTTTCTGCTAAACCATTAAGTTCTCCCATTCTCAAAGCAATAGGAGCGTTTGATAAAATGAATTCAGCACCTTCCTCATGGCATCTTTCAGCAACTTTCCATGCGATAGATTGTTCATTAAGGGCTCCAAAAATAATTCCCTTTTTGCCTTTAAGTAAACCGTATGACATAATTTTTTAATGTTTATTATAATACAAATGTAACAATAATTGTGCTTATGGCATAATAAAAAATGGAGCCTTATCAATTTAAGACTCCATTTTATTGAAAATATTTATATGACTGAAATACTAATTGGTTTTCTTATTCCATTCTGCCTTTACATCCTCTGCCGCATCTTTGGTTTTTTCCCATGCCTCATCTGCCTTATCCTTGATATCTTCCCATGCATCGGATACATTAGCTTTTACCCTGTCTAGCCAGTCTTCCTGGCTGGCTTCCTGATCATTATTCCTCTTTTCATTGATATAATCTTTAGCCTTGTCTGCCAATTCATTGATTTTCCACTTGGCTTTGTCCGTTGCATTCTGTAAAGAATTTTCTACATTGTTTACTGCATTTTCCGCTTTATTGTACTCTGAATTGTTCATAATAGTATAAATTTTAATTTGGTATGAGTAATTAAACAATAACCATTCCTAAAATAGAACCTCTCTGTTAAACTTTTCATAATATTTTGTTATATTTTACTAAATCAATAGTAAATTTAAAGTATAAAATTGATAATTATGGAAAAAATACGTTGTGGCTGGTGTGAAAAAGATGATCTCTACAGAAAATACCATGATGAAGAGTGGGGAAGGCCTGTGTATGATGATGAAACAATATTTGAATTCCTGATTCTTGAGAGTTTTCAGGCTGGCTTGAGCTGGTATACCATTTTGTCTAAAAGGGAAAATTTCAGAAGAGCTTTTGATGATTTTGATTATAAAAAAGTAGCAGCTTATTCTGACAAAAAGGTTGAGGAACTGATGAATAACCCCGGAATTATCAGAAATAGGCTTAAAATTCTGTCAGCTGTCAACAATGCACAGAAATTTATAGAAGTTCAGAAGGAATTTGGAAGCTTTTCCCACTATATCTGGGATTTTATTGATGGAAAACCAATCGACAACTGTCCCGAAACATTATCCGACATTCCTGCCACAACAGAGGTTTCAGATCTTATTTCCAAAGAACTTAAAAAGAGAGGATTCAAATTCGTAGGTTCTACAGTCATTTATGCTCATATGCAAGCTACCGGAATGGTCAATGATCATTTAAAAAAATGTTTTCTTAGAAAATAGCCGTTGATTTTTATTCAATATTTAGTGAAATTTATTGTTGATTTTGTAATTTAAAAAATTAAACGCAGAATGGGATATATCAGAAAGGCCTAATGAATGCTGTATTGGTTAATTGCTTGATATTAAACATTTTTCATTATTTTGTGATTAAATTTTATATTAATCACTTTAATGTGTTTTTAATTATGATATTTTTAATTTAATTATGATTTTATTAAAAATTTATATATTTGCGCCTGCAAAAAAATGCAAGTAATGCAAAAAGACTATAAACTTCTGTATACACTTCTCTTATTCTTAATAAGTATTTTTACATATGCGCAAGTTGGGATTGGATTACCGAATCCGGATTCGTCAGCGATGCTTCAGATTAATGCCAATAATAAAGGAGTACTCCTTCCAAGTGTTGCGCTTACCACGACAACGGACAATATTACCATACCTTCTCCGGCAGAAGGTCTTATCATATGGAATAACGGAAATTCTACTCTGAAAGAAATTGGTTTCTATTACTGGTTCGAATCAAAATGGAATAAAATTTTAGCAAACGGTGGGAATACCACTAAAACAGAGGATGGAAACAACTGGAACCTTACAGGCACGAATGTAGGAAATTATGGAGGAGCGAGTACAACGCTTGCTTTAGGAACAAAAACATATGATGATCTGATCTTTAAAGTAAATGCATTAACAGCAGGAAGACTTGGAGTTGACAATTCTGTAAGCCTCGGGATAGGTTCAAATGCAGGTCAGAATGGTATTGCTTTGGGAAGCGCAAGCTCAGCATTTATGGGAATTGCTATTGGGAGTGCCACTTCAGTTTCTGGTAATGAAGCTTTAGCTGTAGGAAATAAAACGACTGCAGCAGGATTCAGATCTACAGCAATAGGTTTTCATGCCCAAACCGGCAGCAATGAATCTGTAGCTGTTGGAAATAACTCATCAGCAGATGGATTTCAGTCCATTGCATTAGGATATAATGCCAAAACAAATAGCAATAGTGAAACTGCCTTAGGATATAATGCAGTAACAAATAGTCAGAATTCTACTGCTTTAGGCTCGGGAGCCAATGCGTCAGGACAATTTTCAACCGCTGTAGGATATGGAGCTGCTACTTCACAGGCCAATGCTATTGTTCTGGGGAATAACAATGCAAATGTAGGTATTGGTACAAATACTCCGAATATCTCTGCAAAACTGGATGTAAGCGGACAGTTTAAATTGGGAGAAAAAGGCAGTGTTCAGAAAAGTCAGATCAGTTTTGAAGCATGGCCTGGAATTTCAATTAATAATTTGCCTCCGGGAAAATCTACAACCATCGATATTCCTGTTCCGGCAGAATATCAGCCTGGTTCCACAAGAGCTGTAGTGGTAGTTTCTCCGGCAGGAGATTTTGTAGGAAATTCTTCATTTTCCATCTCGAATCCAAGAATGACTTCTGCTTCCTCTATTACAATTAATCTCACTAATATTTCAGGAACAGCTAACAGTTTGTATTCCGGACATTTTTACGTGATGATCAATGAATTTTAAATAATAGGTTTTTTTATTATAGTTGATATGGTGTGAAGGACTTCCGGACTGGAAGTCCTTTTTATGGATTGTCAATTTTTATTTAGCTTGCGGGATTGAAGTTCCTTGCGGGCATTTTGCCAGCTTTTTCTAATAATAAGATATAAAGGGAAAAAAGCCAGAGGAAGCGGAGTGATACCGTTGAACCCTTTCTTAGCGGTAACATAAATGCAGACGCCTACCAGCATTCCCATAATTATACAAAAGGAAATATGAGCTGCAGAGCGTTTTTTTTCTTCCTTTGTGAGTTCTTCTGTAGAGAGTTCTGAAAGCTTATTGTTTTCTGTCTGATGTGTGTGTTTTCATGTTCAATCAGTAATTAGTTTTTGCTAAAATAATAAATAAGAAGAGGCTAAAAGAAAATTTTCTGCAAAAATAGAATTCGGGTTATAAAAGATTTTAATTAATAAATATTTTAAACAAAAATATTGTGCACAAAGTAAATAGGTTATCTTTGTTTCTTAAAATAGAACGATGATGCCTTTATCAGAACATTTATGTTTTAAAACATATGCCGTTTCCAGATATATTACGGGTTTATATAAGCCTTACCTGGAGGAAGTTTCACTTACATATCCACAATATCTTGTCATGACCGTTTTATGGGAATATGGCGGAATGAATATAGGAAAGATTGGTGAACATCTTCATCTGGACAACGGAACGCTTACCCCGCTTTTGAAACGTATGGAAAAAAACGGACTGATCATCAGAACCCGTAGCTCAGAAGATGAAAGAGTTGTATTGATCAACCTTACAGAGCAGGGAGCAAAACTCGAAGAAAAAGCAAAATATATTCCTGAAGCTGTTCAGAATTGTATGCATCTGAATGATGAAGTAAAAACTCAACTGATGGCTTCTTTAGACGAAATATTATCCATTCAAACCGTGTCCGAACAATGAAGAAAATAGGAATTATAGGCTATGGCTGGCTGGGAGAAAGACTCGCATCTTCCTTATCCGGAAAATATACACTGGCAACTACAACTACAACAGAAAGCAAAGTAAATTTACTCAATAATAAAGGAATTCATGCTGTAATGGCTTCTTTCCCGGATTATCAGCTGACAGAACCTCTTTCCCAATGGGGAGAAGTTAAAAATATGGAAGTTTTGATTATTACAATTCCTGTTTCTGAAAAAAGCTGTTGTGTAAGCTCTTTGTATAACAGGATTCAGAATTTGTCAGCTTTTATAGGAGACTTTAAAGGACAGATGTTTCTGATGAGTTCTACAGGTGTTTATCCCGATATTGCTAAAGAATTTACAGAAGAAGATGTCCCTTTGGAGAAAATATCAGGCGAAAGAATGTTGAGAAATAAATATCCCCAACTTAATATTCTAAGACTTGGTGGTTTGATGGGGGATAACAGACTTTTAAAAAATTATAATGTAGGTAATCTGGACCATGCGGTAAATCATATTCATTATGCTGATATCAGCAGGATTATCTCAGAAATGATTAAACAGAAAAGTGAATCAAAACTTTATAATGTTACGGCTCCTGTACATCCTGCGAAAAGTCAGGTGATTAACGCACAGAAAAATCTACTTGATGAAGAAGAGTTTGAAGTGAAAGGGAAGAAGGTTCTGTCATCAAAGCTGGTTTCAGAGCTGAATTATACATTTCAATATCCGGATCCCAGGACTTTTCATTTGTAATCATGGCATTTGTATTAATGATTATCGGCCTTTAACTATTTTACTTACAAGATTTCTATTGACAACTCTGTAATTCCGCAGGAATCTCTACGCTGTTTTTAAAGTTTTGTATTTAGATTCCTAGGGAATGATAAGGTGAGTGGTAAGCTTTGTTCATCATAAAAGAATCAATATTTTCAGCAAGATACAATTCATTAGGAACGGGCTTTAGCCCGTTAAAAAATAGATAAAAATTCCATTGGCTTTAGCCAAAACCTAATAAAAAAACCTCCGGAATCTTTTTCCGGAGGTTTTAATTTTATCAATAAAATAATTACTTAATAATTCTTTCCAATACCCATTCAATAAGGTTTTTTTCAGAGGCATGGTGGTCTGCGGAGAATTCTCCACGTCTTCTGTTGGCAATAACGTTATTTACGGTAATGGCTTTGTGGCCTAATAATTTTGAAAGAGCATAGATCGCAGAGGTCTCCATCTCAAAATTGGTAATTCCAAGATCATTCAATGTTTCCAGGAATTGATCATCTACCGCTTTCAAACGAAGCTGTCTTCCCTGTGGAGCATAGAATCCCGGGAATGTTGCTGTATTTCCGTGGTATTTGGCATCTTTGTAGTATGCTCCCATTTCTTCTGCCCAGTCTGAGAAATAAAGCATTGGCTTGATTCTTTCGTAAGGGAATTTTTCTAAGAAGCTTTTAGAAAACTCATTTTCGAAGTTGTAATCCTGATAGAAGTGCATCAATCCGTCCAAACCTACAACGTTCTGCGTTACCAGCATATTGTCTACCTGTACATCAGGGTTTACACTTCCGCAAGTTCCCATACGGAATAATTCAAGAGCCTTGTGCTCAGTCTTGAATTCTTTGTTTTGAAGATCAATGTTTACCAAAGCATCCAGTTCGTTCATCACGATATCGATGTTTTCAGTTCCGATCCCTGTAGACATTACGGTGATTCTTTCTCCACGAAGCTTTCCTGTATGCGTATAGAATTCTCTTTTATTTTTTTTGATTTCTACGGTATCGAAGTATTTTGAAACTTTTGCCACTCTGTCAGGATCACCTACAAGGATGATTTTGTCAGCAATATCTTCAGGTAAAAGATTCAGGTGGTATACACTTCCGTCTTCATTCAGAACAAGTTCTGAGGCAGCAAGTTTGTTTAGCATAATATGTATATTTTTTGTTTTTTTAATTAATCATAATGGCTTCTTTATAAGGAGATGCCATAACCTCGTAGATGTCATTGTATTCTTCTACAATCCTTTTCTGTCCGTTCATAACCTCATATACAGTAATGATCGTCTTTTCAATGTTTTTAGGATCTTTCCTCTGTGAAGTGATTTCGTAGAAGTGATCATCTTTTTTAAGAATAGAAATCAGTTCTTCCTTTGTTGAGTTGTTGGAAGTCATCATTCCGGGGAACTCTGTAACAATATCTTTCAGGTCAGAATAATTTTTATAAGGCTTGGTTATACCATTGGAATGTACATATACATTGGGAATGTTTTTATCTTTTTCCAGGCGGACCAAATAATAATCAGCCCCTCTTTTCTCTGCATATACAGCCATTTCCTGTGGCTTTCCGGATATCTTTTCCGGTTGCTTTTTTTTCTGGGAAAATGCCGTCATAGAAAGGAAACTTGCCATAACAGCAAACCATAGTTTTGTTTTCATACTCCTATTTAGTTTTTTTGATGTGTTGAATTTAATTTAAAAAATCCTCTCCCAATAATCTCCCGCCATTATTTTCCGGTATTTCGAAGAACCGTTCTCTTTAGAATAATGAATTTGATTTCGGGGTTTAAAATTAGTGAAAAATATTGTACCGGAAATATAAACATTATTTAATCTGTTATTAAAACTGAGATAACATCAGATGAATACTTTTGCCGCTAAAAATTCATGAGATCTTATCCACTGCTTGTAATCGTCCTTCTGATAGGATTTGCAGTAATGTCTTTTAATCCTGTTTATAAAGGAAAAGAAAGCGAAAATACATTTGTCAATAAAGGGTTGTCCGACTTTAAAACCAATCTTGAACAGCTGAAATCAGATGTTGATAAGTTCTCTGAAGACCGTATTTCCCTGGAAGAGCTGCAAAAATCACTAAGCAGAACAAGAAATTCATTCAAAGAAATTGAATTCTATATCGCTTATCATTATCCTGAATTTACCAAAACCCATCTTAATGCAGCACCTTTGTTTCATATCGAAGCTGCAGGAACTTCAGCCTATACACTTCCTCCCGAAGGATTGCAGGTACTGGATGAACTGATATTTTCCGACGAAGCAATACATGAAAAAGAAAAGATCAAAACCATCACTACCTTTTTGTATAACAGCTATTCCGGGTTTTATTTAAGTGCTTTAAAAAATGGGTTGAGCAAAGGAAATAACAAAACACTGCCTTTGCGAATAGAGTTGATCAGGATCTATTCACTGGGTGTTTCAGGTTTTGATACACCGGGATCTTTGAATATTTCTGAAGAAACCAGACATGCTTTTGCAGGAATACAGCAGTACATCAATGATGATCCTTATTTTAAAAACTATAATACTCAGAAAGCTAATCTGATATTAACAGAAGCTATTGGCTATCTTTCAAAAAATACCGACTTTAAAACTTTTGATCGTATTGAATTTTATAAAAAAGACGTTCAGCCTTTGTATGAAGAGCTGGGAAAATGGGACGGAAGACCTGATGATCTTAAAGAGTTTTCCGGATGGAATGTGGGAAACAAAAACTTTTTCAGCAGTGATTTTTTGGATCCTTATTTTTATACTTTATTAAAATCTTCAGAAGATAGTCCGGAACTCCGTAACCTTGGAAAATCCATTTTCTACGATCAGAATTTAAGTGGTAACGGAAAAATGAGCTGTGCGACTTGCCATCTTCAGGAAAATGCTTTTACAGATCTGAAGGCAAAATCACAAAGTAATGTGGAAGGGAAAACGGTTTTGAGGAATTCCCCATCTTTATATAATGCTGTTTTTGCCAAGAGGTTTTTCTATGATCTTCGTGCTTTCTATCTTGAACAGCAGGCAGAGCACGTTATTTATAATGAGCAGGAATTTAATACCAGCTATGAAAGCATTATCCAGAAATTAAAAACAAAACCTGAGTATAAAAAAGCATTCAGAAATGCCTTCAAGGACGGGAAAATCAGTAAAGAAAATTTTTCAAAAGCATTAAGTTCTTATGTGGCTTCATTGTACTCATTTGACAGCGATTTTGACCGTTTTATGAGGAATGAAAAAGAGGTTTCCAATGATGTGAAAAAAGGATTCAACCTCTTTATGGGAAAAGCCAATTGTGCAACCTGCCATTTTACCCCCACCTTTTCAGGATTGGTACCTCCATTTTTTAATGAAAATGAATCTGAAGTCTTGGGAATAACAACCAGACCGATCAAACAGCTTCCGGTAGAGATTGATAAGGATTTGGGACGAGGAAACAGCCCTGTGAAAAAGGAAAAATCATGGATTTATGATTATTCATTCAAAACAGTAACGGTGAGAAATATTGCCCTTACCAAACCTTATTTCCATAACGGAGCTTTCAATACCTTGGAAGAAGTCCTGGATTTTTATAACGAAGGTGGAGGAGAAGGTTTAGGATTAAAAATGAAAAACCAGACGCTGGCATCCGATAAACTGAACCTCACCGAAACAGAAATAAAGCAGATCATCGCCTTTCTGAATGCTCTTACGGATGTGAGTAAATCAAAATAGACGGTTTTCTTGGTAGTAATTCGGAGTGGGAGTTGCAAGGTATGGTTTTGCTTTGAACCATTAACCTATTGGGCAAAGGCAAGTATTCAGGGCAATAAAAAAATGGTCTTACATCACATATCCGTACTCTTAAAGCCAGAGTATTTGTTCATTTTCCTTACCACGATCAAAAATTTTTTTCTTTAATTGTTTTGTTTTACATAAAATGTTTTCAGGCTTTTCAGTACATTAAATCTATTGAAGTTTGTGTAGGTGTATGATAAACACTGAATCACTATAATTTTATTAAATTAATTAAAAATGTAAAATATTAGTAAAATATTCGCATGTTGTTTAAGTATTATTGGTATTGTTTAAATTTACTTCATTGATAATGATTTAATAATTAAATAATAATAATGATGAAAATAAAGCGACTTCTTTTACCTACTTTGCTGATCTCAGCAATTTATCATGCTCAAACTCTTCCGGCAGCAAGAAATGAAACTGAGGAGGATGAAGACATCGAATACGAATTAAGGCACAAGTCCCAACCCTGGTTTTCTGAAATGAAGGACAATGTCGATTACTTCAAAGTAAAAGCCAGTTTCGACAAGTATTTTGGCAGTCACAGGTGGGAAAAAAGCAAGCCAAGAAGTATTGGCGAAGACCGGTTAAGAACAAAGTTGTTTTATCTGGATAATCAGGGGAAAGTTACCCCTGAACCTTTATTGTTCAATCAACCTAAAGTAAAAAATGTAGCCTTATTATCTACACAAACACAAGTTGGTGACTGGACAATAATAGGACCGGTAAATAGTGCAAGTACAAATTATTCCAATAAATATAATCATGGAGGGTATGTGTTTTTAACCAGGATAGATCCTACCAATGCTCAAAAGATGTTTGTATCCTTCGTAACCGGAGGGCTATGGCGTACTATAGATGGAGGAACGTCCTGGAATCTGGTAGACAACGGTTTTCCTGATTCTAAGTATAATGACATTGACGTATGTATTGCCAACCCGCAAACAGTGTATGCATTAAGCAATACCCAGCTCATTAAATCTATAGATGGTGGACTTAACTGGACTGCCACCACGATGACTTCCGCAAACTATTCCGGAAAAGCTTATGATATTGCAGTTTCTCCTTCAAATGCTAATATTGCTGTTGTTCACTGGGGAACCTCATTGTACAGAACGAGTGATGGCGGAAATACCTGGAGTGCCGTTCAAACCGGTCTTTCTGCAGATTATCAGATTGGAGATTCTTCAACGCAGAGTGAATCTTTGGAATGGGATCCGAATGATGGGAATTCGGTTTATTTTGCCAGCTCATCAAACAATAATATTTTTAAGGTTTATAAGTCAACTAATCAGGGAGCTAGCTTTACCCAATTAAATTCTACTACCTTGGATACTACTGCCAATGGGCAAATTGTTGGCTGGGTTAAAGTCTTTTTACCCACAAATAATACTTCTTCGTTCTATGTAGCGGCAGGGAGTGGTGCTAACGCTTATGGGCATCAGGCGGTTAACCTTTATAAATTTAATAAAGCTACCGGAGCCGTTGAAAATTCAAGAATCAATATGGTTCCTGGTTCCGGAGGAATTAACAGTCTGCATCATGGCGACATACAAATGGACCGTAATGATGAAAATAAGATTGTATATGGAACTTATGGAGTGGGTCAAATCAGGATTTCCACAGATAATGGAGTAACCTTTACTACTCCTGCGTCATACACCCATTCTGATATCAGATCCATGGATTTCGTGAACGGAAAATTTGTAACAGGAAGTGATGGGGAAATGGCAGCATCCGGCAATTTGGGAGTCACAATGACTACTTTAACCAATAGTATTGGTAATCATGAGCTTTGGGGTTTCGGAAGTGCTTTCAAAACCAATCTGGTTGCATCGGGGAATAATCACGGCCCGGTAATGATTAAGGAAAGTGCCAATGGTTTTGATTGGTATAACGGAACAGGGGCAGATCAGGGGAATACAGACGTTAATCCCTTGGATGACCGGTATATTTACAGCCAGGGATATAGTAATTACCGGTATTTCAGGACCGGCGTGAATACACTGATTAATGAACCTAATTTCCTGGATTTAGGAGGAATTTATGCTTATTTTAATTCCATAGAATTCCATCCCAATAAATACTATACCATGATTACCCATCATGCAGGTCAATATCCGACAGGTAATCCGAATTTGGCAACATGGAAAAATTCTCTTATTAAAACCGAAGACAACGGAAATAGTATATCTATTGTAAAAACCTTTGGCAATCAGGTATTCAGAGAAAAGATTTCTGCTAAAAATCCCAATGTAATGATTGTTGTTGAAGGTTTAACCAATAATAAACTTTGGAAAACGACAGATGCCGGCGTTACATGGACTGATATTACCCCTAATACGACGGTAACTTCCGGGCAAACCAATATATCGGATATTGCCATAGGAGATGATGATCCTAACAAAATATGGATAACTTACAGCGGCGTTCAGTCAGTATGCAAAGTATTAAAGTCAGGTGACGGAGGAGCAACCTGGACTAATCTCAGTTCTTCTGTACTCACGACTTCTCCGATTACGAAAATTATTTTCCAGAGAGGATCAAACGGCGGTGTGTATGTAGGCAATAAAGCAGGAATATTTTACAGAAATAATGTGATGCAGAATTGGGTAATGCTGGGTAATGGCTTGCCCATGTGTGATGTACGTTTTATGTTCATCAATTACAATGAAAATAAATTAAAAATAGGAACATCCAGAGGTGCATTTGAGCATGCATTATATGAGATAAGTCCTCCCAGTGCTTTAATATCAGTTGGAAATAATAAAATTGGCTGTCCGGTTGCAGAAAAAGTCCAGTTTAAAGATTATTCCGTTGTACGTAATGCCAGTGCTACATGGCAATGGAGCTTTCCGGGAGGAACACCTTCTACTTCCACATTAGAAAACCCATTGGTTTCTTATGCGGGAGCCGCGAACGGAACCTATCCCGTAACTTTAACGGTGACAGATCAATATGGAACAAGCACGCAGACACTCAATAATTTTATTGAAATCAATAATCAGTGTGGAACAAGCCAGCCTGACAAAGTTCCTGGAAACAGTATAAAACTTACAGGTCAAACCACAGGTGATTATATTAAAATAGATAACGCTAACCTTAATAAAAATTCTTTTACATTCTCTTGCTGGATAAAACCCAACGGTATCCAGACCGATTACAGTGGTGTTTTTATGTCTCAGGATGGCAGCAATCCATTTGGAATGAATTTCAGAGAAGGCAACAACACAATCGGCTTTCACCCGGGCTGGAGCTGGTCATCCGGTTTGCAGGCTCCTGTAGGGCAATGGTCACACATCGCATTGGTAAGCAACGGAACGAATGTAAAAATATATGTTAACGGAAAAGAAAGTATAAATAATACAGCATTACCGTCTGAAGTTTTCAACCTCTTGTTTTTAGGAAGCTATGGAAGAGGATATACGAACAGATTTACCCAATTGGAAATGGATGAAGTTGCAATCTGGAACAGACCATTATCTATTGATGAAATCAGACAATGGAGACATTTGACAAAAAGTATTGCCGGAGATCCTATTTTAAATGGATTGGTGTATTATCTTCAGTTCAATGAATCGACCGGGAATATTACGGTTAATAAAAACAACTCAGGAACTTTTGCATCCTATCAGGGAACAGGATATACAAGATTAACTTCAAATGCCCCGGTTTTTGAAGGAGTAAGTGAAAAAATGAATGTTACGTCTTCTGGTGTGAAAGACTTTACAACTGCCGGAGTTGCTATGGAGTTTAATTCAGGTACTTATCCGAATGGAGATGTATGGATATCAAGAGGTACAATTAATCCTGACCAATTACCAAATACGGATACTAATTTTGAGTTCTATACGATTATAAACAATTATGGGACAAATCTTACATTTTCACCGCTTACATCGTTATCATTTTATAAAAATGCAGGATTTGGCAATTATCTGAATCCATCTTCTTACAGTCTCTTCAAAAGAGGGAGTAATGACTTTGGAAGCACCTGGGGAACAAGCGTCGATAATGCAGATCAGGTTTCCGGTACAGGTCTTAATACAAGGGTTACTTTTAACACAAATTTAAATGTAAATTCTTTCAGTCAGTTTTTCCTTACCAATTCATCTTCTGCATTATCCAGAGTTAATTCCGAGGTTGCGAAAAATCAGTTGCCAAGAATTGTTCCCAACCCGTCTGCTCAGGGCACTCCAATCTCAGTCCGCGTGCCAAAATCTTGGGTGGGCTCACAATTAATTATTTATGATATGTCCGGTAAAAAAGTAGCAGAAATATTCAGTTTAAAATCTGAAGAAAACATTATACTGAACCTTCCAAAAGGAGCATATATCGCATCCTACATATCTAAAACCAATACATCTCAGGAAAAATTCATCATTAAATAAATTTAAAAAACAATATTTGATTTATAAGGTATGTCAGTTGACATACCTTATTTTTTGATTGTCCTGTTTCTAAAATTTTATAACCTTAATAAGGATTTCAGATACTTGTGTTCCGAAAAGAAGGTTGGAACCTTATGCTTTTGTAACAAAAAATTAATCCACTTAACATTAGGTTTTTGATAAGTTAATATTCGACGATTTATATTTAAAATCCTATTAACAGAGAAAAAGCTCTAAAAAAATAGTTTTGCAAGGTCTAATAAATCAAATAAAAAATGAAGAAAAAACTACTAGCAGTGGGAGCTTTGGCTATACTGGCCAGTTCTGGTCTTCAGGCGCAGACCTTGATATTCAATAAGAATGCGTCATGGAGCTATAAAGATAACAACCAGGCGCAGCCAGCCGGTTGGAATGCCCAAACCTATGATATTTCAACATGGGCAGTAGGAAACGGCCCGTTAGGATATGGAGATCCTGTAACTACCACAATCAATTCAGGGCTTACTACAGCCTATTTTGCTAAAGATTTTACGGTAGATCTTTCAACGCTTTCCGATACTATGGAGTTTGGTGTGATGAGAGACGATGGTATTATTGTATACCTTAACGGAGAAGAAGTTGTAAGAGATAATATGCCTGCAGGTGCTGTTACATTCAATACTTTCTCCAGTACTACTATTGATGGGGCAGCAGAGAGTGTTTATAACATTTTTTCAATTCCAAAATCAAAATTTGTAAACGGTGTTAACAGATTTTCTATTGAATTACATAACAGAAGTACAACCAGTTCAGACTTAAGAATTGATGCTTATCTGAAAACGACTACCAATACAACTATTCCTGTAGCTTGTAACGGAACGCATATCAGCTGTTTTACTTCAATTGTTCCTACAGCACAAACCAATAAGTTAATTATTCCGGCTGAACACAAATACCAGCTTATTTTAAAAGAAGGAGACAGCTATACCGAAGGCGGAGGATTGGTAGGAGGTCAGAATGACTTTACCGGTTATGTCCCAAAAACAGGAAGCAGTACGAACGGATATCTTTCTGTCAACCATGAAACGAATCCCGGAGGAGTTACCATGGCAGAAATCAACTATAACGCGACTTCAAAACTTTGGCAGCTGACAAAATCAAGAGCGGTAAGTTTCTCAGATCCAAGTTTGGTACAGACGATCAGGAACTGTTCCGGAGGAATTACGCCGTGGGGAACTATAGTCACTGCAGAAGAATCTGTAACTTCCAATGATGTGAACAATGACGGTTATAAAGATTATGGCTGGTTGGTAGAGATTGATCCTGCTACTGCTCAGGTTATATCTAAAAACCCTAACGGGACAAAAGGTAAGCTTTGGCAGATGGGAATCATGAACCACGAGAATGTGGTGATCAATAATGCGGGAACTATAGCGTATTATGGAGAAGACGGTGGAACTCACTTGGTGTACAAATATGTAATGGATACTCCTAATGATTTCTCTTCTGGAAACCTTTATGTATTAAAACTGGATCAGGGATTAACGGCTGCAGGAGATCCGGTAGGAACTACAGCGACATGGATTCAGGTTCCGAATAAAGAAAAAGTAGATCAGAATAATACCAATACCAACGCCCTGTCATTAGGTGGAACAAAATTCAACGGGGTAGAAGATGTTGATATCAGCCCGCTGGATGGTAAAATCTATTTTACAGCCAAAGGATTAGACAGAGTATACCGTTTACAGGATAACGGAACTACGGCTTCTCAGGTAGAAACATTTGTAGGTGGAAGTTCTTCTGTATATTCTTTCAATACAGCTCAGGGAATGAAATCTGAAGCCTGGGGAGACGGAAATGACAACCTTACTTTCGATGAACTTGGAAACCTTTGGGTACTTCAGGATGGTGGTAAAAACTATATCTGGGTCATTGCTCCGGATCATACACAGGCCAATCCGAAAGTAAGACTATTTGCTTTTATGCCGGCTGGTTCGGAACCTACAGGATTGACATTTACACCTGATCATAAATTTGGTTTCTTCTCTATTCAACACCCGGATTCAACAATTTCTACAGATGTAGATGCTACAGGAAATACAATTGATTACAGAGGGAAATCAGCAACAATTGTTATTGCCCTTAAAAATAATCTTGGAACTGAAGGAACTTTAGGAACTATTGATACTAAAATTGAAGAGAATACAGTAACGGTAGCACCGAACCCAACTTCAGGAGTGGTAAAAATCAATTCAGCAAAAGGATTGAAAGATATTTCTGTAACAGCTTACAGCATGGACGGGAAAATCGTTTACACGAAGAAATTCAACGGAACCAATAAAGTATTGGATCTTGATTTCACACAACAGTTAGAAGGATCACGAGTTTTAGTTTTAAATATTGAAGCTGAAGGAGGATTCCAGAAAACAGTTAAACTTGTAAAGAAATAAATTATTTATAATTCTTGTCTGTCGGCAGCTTTGGTTGCTGGCAGACCTTTTATTTTTATGAAAAAGCTTTTCTTATTGATTTCCATCATCTCACTTTCTCAGATCAAAGCACAGATTGATCCGGTGAAATATCCTACATTTACCAATATTGAAGATGCTTTAAAAAGTAAAAAAGCGGTTTACAGTATAAGTTTCAGAGAAAAAGGTCTTTTCAATATTCCTCCTCAGATTGTAAAACTGGATTCATTATTCTTTTTGAATATCATGGCGAATAAGCTTGAGAAAATGGATCAGGAACTTTTTGCTTTAAAAGAACTGGAAATTTTAAATGTGAATGAAAACAGCATTAAATTTATTCCTGATGAGGTAAGCAATCTGAAGAAACTGACTACTTTTTCTATGAATCTGAACAGCTTGACAAGCATTAATCCTAATCTTGCAAAGCTTCAGAACTTAAAAGTGGTACATTTTGATGCTAATAATCTAAATACATTTCCCGAAGCCCTTATGGAAATTCCCGCGTTGGAAGAAATCAACCTTCAGGGAAACCAGATAAGCTTTATTGCAGACAAACTGGATCAGATCAAAAATCTGAGATTCCTGAACCTTTCAGATAACCAGATCAATGATCTTGGAAATCTGTCTTTTCCGGAAAATTTAAAATATCTTGAACTGCAGCAGAATGCTATTATCAGGCTTCCGGAAAACCTTTTTAAAGCAAAGAAGCTTGAATTTCTGAATGTAAGCGGAAATCATATCACAGAAATATCGCCCAAAGTAAAAGGGCTGAAAAATATCGTCAGCATGAATCTGGCCAATAATGATCTGAAAGACATTCCTGTAGAAATCAAACAGCTTAAAAATCTGAAAACATTGATCCTTACAGGAAATCCTATAGAAAAATCTAAAATTGAAAACTTAAAAACCTTACTGCCGGAAACCCAGATCTATTTCTAGAACTATCCGCCAACACGTTTGGTTTTATATCCCATTTCTTTAAGGATATTCATTATTTTATCACGGTTATCTCCTTGAATGATAATCGTTCCATCCTTCTCAGAGCCGCCTATACCCAAGGTGGTTTTTATTTTCTTTGAGATTTTTTTCAGGTCTTCCTCGCTGCCTTCCCAGCCTTCAACAATCGTTACAGGCTTACCGTTTCTTCCTTTTTTCTCAAATTTGCATACCAGTGGCTCTTTCTGCTTGAATTTTTCTTCAGGCATCTCAAAATCCTGCTCTTCATGATCAGGAAAAAGATTCTTCAATTGATCTCGTAAATCCATACCGCAAAATTAAAAAGATTTACGGATTAATGAAGGGTAATAATTAACGAGATTTCAATTTTTCTAACCATGTCCAAGTTTTAAACCTTGACACGGTTAGGAGACTGATCATTAGCAATCCATAAAATTCAAGACTTCAAATTCTTCTATTCATAGGAAATTAGGTAAATTTGTCTAACAAAAGTTTTACAAAATGTCGAAAAAAGCAATACTGGCCATTCTTGACGGATGGGGATTGGGAACAAACCCAAACGTTTCTGCAATAGATAAAGCAAATACACCATTCATAGACAGCTGTTACCAGAAATTTCCACATACAACGCTTGAAGCGAGTGGGCTGGCGGTAGGCTTACCAGCCGGACAGATGGGAAATTCTGAAGTAGGACACATGAACCTGGGAGCCGGAAGAGTAGTATACCAAAACCTGGTGAAGCTGAACATGGCCGTTGAAAACGGAACACTGGGCCAGGAAAAAGTGATTCAGGACGCCTTTGAATACGCCAAAAAAGAAAATAAAAAAGTACATTTCATCGGACTGGTTTCCAATGGAGGAGTACACTCACATATCAATCACTTAAAAGGATTACTGACCGCTGCAAAAGAGTTCGGTTTAAATGAGAATGTTTTTGTTCACGCATTTACCGATGGCAGAGACTGTGATCCGCATTCCGGATTAGGGTTTATCGATGAACTTCAGAAACATATGGAAGCAACTACCGGAAAGCTGGCAACAGTGGTAGGAAGATACTATGCCATGGACAGAGATAAAAGATGGGAGCGTGTAAAATTAGCTTACGGTGCCCTTGTGGAAGGAATAGGAGAACAGACAACGGATGCTTTGGCAACAATCAAGATGTATTATGATAATAATGTAACCGATGAGTTCCTGAAGCCTATTATTTTAATGAATACCACTGCTACAGGAAATGTAGTGCCGGTAGCAAGAATCATTGAAGATGATGTGGTGATCTGCTTCAATTTCCGTACAGACAGAGGACGAGAGATTACAGAAGTTCTTTCCCAGAAAGATTTCCCGGAATTTGGAATGAAGAAGCTGAACCTGTATTATATCACATTGACAAACTATGATAAAACATTCCAGAATGTGCAGGTTGTTTTTGATGAAAATGTTCTGACGGAAACCATGGGTGAAATTCTTGAGAAAAATGGAAAAACCCAGATCAGAATTGCAGAAACAGAAAAATATCCTCACGTTACTTTCTTCTTCTCAGGAGGAAGGGAAGAGGAATTTAAAGGGGAGAGAAGACTGCTTTGCCCAAGCCCGAAAGATGTTCCTACCTACGATCTGAAACCGGAAATGTCGGCATATGATATCACCAATGCTATCGTGCCGGAACTGGAGCAGGGAACTGCTGATTTTGTCTGCTTAAATTTCGCCAATACAGATATGGTAGGCCATACAGGTGTTTTTGAAGCAGCAGTGAAGGCAGCAGAAGTGGTAGATCAATGTATAGAAAAAGTGGCTAAAGCAGCCTATGAAAACGGATATGCTGTTTTTATTCTTGCCGATCACGGAAATTCAGATGTAATGATCAATCCGGACGGAACTCCAAATACTCAGCACTCTACAAACCTGGTTCCTTTTATCGTGATGGATAAAGACCATACATGGAACCTGAAGCCTGGAAAACTGGGCGATGTAGCCCCTACAATCCTTAAAGTAATGGGTGTTGAAATACCAGATGCAATGACTGGAGAAGTTTTGGTTAATTAATATTCAATAATATTGTTAAAAAAATGCCGTTATGCTTTAGTAGCGGTGTTTTTTTTATGATTTATGTCAGATAAAGTATGCAAGTCATACTTTATTATGCGTTAAATAATAAATAAATCATATCTTTGTAAATTAAAACTGAATAGTAAAATGTATCAAAAGCTTGTTAGGAAAGAAGTAATGGGATTATTGGAAAAGGAAGTAGGTTCTTTTCTTGATAAATTTTTAACGCCAATTGAAAAAATATGGCAGCCTTCCGATTATTTACCAGATCCTTCAAGTGAAGAATTTAAACACGATTTAGAAGAAATTCAGACTTTTGCCCGTGAAATGCCTTATGATCTTTTTGTAACATTGATTGGGGACTGTATCACAGAAGAAGCTCTTCCTTCCTATGAGTCTTGGTTAATGGGAGTTGATGGAATCAATCAGGAAGAAAAATTAGGCTGGGCCAATTGGGTAAGAGCATGGACTGCTGAAGAAAACAGACACGGAGATTTATTAAACAAATATCTTTATCTGTGTGGAAGAGTAAACATGAGAGAAGTGGAAATTACCACTCAATACCTGATTAATGATGGCTTCGATTTAGGAACCAGCATGGATCCATACAGAAACTTTATTTATACAAGCTTCCAGGAAACAGCTACCAATATTTCTCACAGAAGAGTTGGTACATTGGCTAAACAATCAGGAAACGGAAAATTAGCAAAAATGTGTGGTGTAATTGCTGCAGACGAAGCAAGGCACGCTAAAGCATACAAACATTTCGTAGCAAAAATCCTTGAAGTAGACCCTTCAGAAATGATTCTGGCATTTGAAGATATGATGCGTAAGAAAATTGTAATGCCTGCTCACTTAATGAGACAGTCCGGACAAAAAGCTGGTGAACTTTGGGGACATTTCTCAGATGCTGCACAAAGATGTATGGTCTACACAGGTCAGGATTATATCAATATTATGAAAGACCTTTTAGATGAATGGAAAATTGAGCATGTAAAAGGACTTACAGAAAAGGCAGAAAAAGCTCAGGAATACCTGATGAAACTTCCTGCAAGGCTACAGAAGATTACAGACAGAGTTTCTACTCCTGATCTTCAGTTCCAGTTTAGCTGGGTAAAAAGCTAATTAGATCTATTATTATTTAAAATATAAAAGTATTGAGTGCCTTTCTTTTTGGCACTCTTTTTATTTCTTATCTTTGCAAAGCTAAAAAAAGAACAAAATGTTAAATAATAAAAAGATTGCTGTTGACTTTGACGGGACTATTGTTGACGATGCTTACCCGGCAATTGGAAAACCGAAAACTTTTGCATTCGAAACTTTGAAAAGACTTCAGTCTGAAGGATTCAGATTGATACTTTGGACATACAGACACGGAAAAACATTAGATGAAGCGGTAGAATTCTGTAAAAAAAACGGAATAGAATTTTATGCTGTGAACTCAAGCTTTGAAGGAGAAGTTTTTGATCCTGAAAATCAGTCCAGAAAATTAGATGCAGATTGGTTTATCGATGACAGAAATTTAGGTGGATTTCCGGGATGGGGTGAGATCTACAATATTATTCAGGAAAGAATAGAATTCCGCGTTGAAGGAAAAGAAGTTCTTGCCTATTCAAAACTTAAAAAAGAAAAGAAAAAAGGACTTTTTTGGTAGAATAAAACAATTTAAATTTAACAGTGTACCAATTTACCAATCCATATTGTTACACTGATCTATTAATACATTGGTAAATTAATACAATGATTCAATTAAAAACAATAGACGAATTACGTCTGATGAAGGAGAGTGCCCGACTGGTTTCTAAAACATTGGGAATGTTGGCAAAAGAAATTAAACCGGGGATTACTACCTTATATTTAGATAAACTGGCTCATGATTTTATTAAAGATCATGGTGCTGAACCCGCATTCTTAGGCTACGGAGGATTTCCAAACTCTTTATGTATCTCTCCGAATGAGCAGGTTGTTCACGGTTTCCCAAACAATGATGTAGTAAAAGAAGGAGATGTTCTTTCTGTAGATTGTGGCGTTATTTTGAATGGTTTCGTAGGAGATCATGCTTATACTTTTGAAATCGGGGAAGTGAAACCTGAGGTTAAAAAATTATTGCAGGTTACCAAGGAATCTTTATACAAAGGAATTGAGCAGGTTGTCAGAGGAAAAAGAATAGGAGATATCTCCCATGCCATCCAGACACATTGTGAAAAGGAAGGGTATGGAGTAGTAAGAGAGCTTGTAGGACACGGATTGGGAAGAAAAATGCACGAAGATCCGCAAGTTCCTAACTATGGAAGACAAGGAAGCGGAAAAGTAATTAAAGACGGTTTAGCCATTGCAATCGAGCCGATGGTTAATATGGGAACTGAAAAAGTAAAATTCCATAATGACGGTTGGACAGTAACTACTTTAGATAATTTGCCTTCTGCTCACTTCGAGCATGATGTAGCTGTGATCAATGGTAAGCCGGTATTGCTTTCTACATTTGATTATGTATACGAAGCTTTAGGGATTGTAAGTGATGAAGAAAAGCAGTTCCAACTGGATTTTTAATGAAAAAGGTAACTAAGCTTTTACTGAATAAAATTCCACGCCCTATGCTTATTAAAATGAGCATCTGGGCTAGACCGCTTATTTATCAGTTTTTCAAAGGAGATCAGTTCTTTGATCCTATTGATGGAAGATCTTATAGAAAATTCCTTCCGTATGGATATGGAAAACAAAGAGAAAACGCTCTTTCCCCCGGAACGTTAAGTTTGGAAAGACATCGCCAGATGTGGCTGTATCTTCAGAATGAAACCGATTTTTTCATTAAGAATTATAAAGTCCTCCATATTGCGCCCGAACAGGAATTTTTAAGGAAATTCAAGAGAATGAGCAACCTGAATTATATCTCTGCAGACCTTTATTCTCCTATTGTAGATGTGAAGGCTGATATTCTGGATTTACCTTTTGAAAATGACAGTTTTGATATCATTTTCTGTAACCACGTTCTGGAACATATTGAAGACGATGCAAAAGCAATGAGCGAGCTATACAGGGTAATGAAACCCGGCGGGTGGGGAATTCTTCAGGTTCCGATGAAAAATTCATTAGAGAAAACCTATGAAGACTTCACGATTAAAGATCCAAAAGAACGTCAGAAACATTTCGGACAGTACGATCATGTTCGTTGGTACGGAATGGATTATTTTGACCGTTTAAGAAAGGCAGGCTTCGAAGTAGAACAGAACTTCTATTCACAGACATTCTCTGAAGAAGAAATAAAAAAATTCGGATTAAGACATAATGAAATCTTACCTGTAGTTTATAAGAAATAAAATAAAAACCGTTTCAGCCAGTGAAACGGTTTTTTTATTTACATGAAACGTTCTGTTTTTATTCTTTGACAAAAGGGTAGGACTTATAATTTTCTATCGTTACAATATATTGCCCTTTCTGTAAATTGCTTGTATCAACTGATGTTTTGTTGCTGTTGGTTGTAGTCTCAAATACCAGTTTTCCTGACAAATCGTAGATCTTAAGAGGAAGGTTTTTCTCAATATTTTCGAGATGCAAAACTTCTTTTACAGGATTTGGATATGCTTTAAACGTTTTCGTTACTGCAGCAGTCTCTTTAGTGCTCAATTGGTCAGTATTGTTATAGTAAATTTTGTTTCCTGAAGGATCTGTAATCACCAAAGTTTTTACAATTCCGTTGGTTGTTATTTGGTAACTGTAAATTGATGCATATGCTCCTAAACCATAAATATCACAGTTTTTCTGATCATAAGCACGAACAGGTGCTGCATTTCCGCCATTATAAAATAAAAGAGTACATGCACTTGATGTTTTGATCAGATTGTTGCTTCCGGGCATAATCCCAAAGCCCATCATAGAGGTGTTATAATATCTAGAATTGATAACATAGCTCGTTCCTCCCGCGGAATTAAATGTAGTTGCGGGAACTCCATTATCTATTAAAGGTGTATTGGTAGTCTGGCCACTGCTTGTTACCATTTTGGAAATATACCAGTTATTAGAAATTAATTCAGAGGTTTGCTGGGCAGTTAGTAAGCCACCTGCTAAAAGGAATAGAATTTTTTTCATAGGTTAAAAGTTTCCGATAAAGATATAAAAGAATTTCTTTTTCTTGTCAAATAAATTAAAACCTGAAAATGATTAAAAAAAACCGCCTTCAATACGAAAACGGTTCCCACTTTTAAATATAGATAGAAATTTATGCGCTTTTTAATGTGATGAGGATACAGCCTTTAATCCTACCACAGAACCTATAAGTGTTACAATAAAAAATACTCTCCAGAAACTTACAGGATCCTTAAAGAATATGATTCCCATTAAGGCAGTTCCTACTGCTCCAATTCCCGTCCATACCGCATAAGCAGTACCGATAGGCAAGGTTTGAGTAGCCTTGATGAGTAAAAGCATACTGATTGTCATTGTTACCAGGAAACCCGCGTACCACAGGTACATTTCAGTTCCTGATGTTTCTTTTGCCTTTCCCAGACATGATGCGAAGGCAACTTCAAATAATCCTGCGATAACTAATATTAACCAATTCATTTTTTAAAATTTTACTACTGCAAATTTCAGAATTTGACAGGAGAAAAAATTTTACAATTGTTAAAAAATGAAATTAAAGAAAGATGGGGAGCTGGAAGAATGAAGATGTAAATGAAAGAGTTGTCATATCAATAGGAGCGGACTTTAGTCCGCTTATAATATAAAAGATCATTCCGTTGGCTTTAGCCCAAACATAAATTAAGGATCAAAGAATTTTTTAATCTACTTGATTTCGGCCCGTATTCTACTCAAACTTACCTGAGTAATCCCAAGATACGACGCAATATACCCCAGCTGAACCCTTTTTAACAGTTCAGGTTGATACGCCATAATATCTTTATAACGTTCCAGAGAAGTTTTGAACTGTCTGGAAATAATCAGTTCTTCAGACCTTATCATTTCTGCTTCTGCCAGCTTTCGTCCCCAGTTGGCAATATGGATATCTTCATTGAACAGTTTTCTTAGGTTTTCTGTTTCCATTCTGTACAGATCACAGTCTTCCAGAAGTTCAATACTTTCATAGCCGGGTTTGTCCTCCACATAGCTTTTCATAGAGAGAATACATTGTCCCTCGCTTCCGAACCAGAAAGTAATATCATTGTCAGCTGTTGAAGAATAAGCACGTGCGATCCCCTTTCTTATAAAATAAAGATAAGGAATCACTTTATCAGCTTCCATCAGACAAAAGCCTTTAGGATGGGAAACTTCGGTGATATACTCTTTTAAACTGTTTTTTGAGGTCTCAGGAAGGAGGTAAACCTTATCAAGAATCTGGTCTATATTCATAAAGATGAATTCTAATAGTCAAAAATATCAGTTTTAAGTAATGCAATACAAAATTATCAGATATTTTTTATCAGAAATATTGCAATACGTATAATCAAAAATTTTTCTGATTTCAATTTATTTATTGTCAATACTACAAAGGAAAAGAGCAAAATTTTCCTCCATTGGAGAGGTGTCAAAAATTCAAAGAATTTTTGATGGCTTGGTTAGCCCAGCAATTGTGATCCAGAGTAAATTTCCTTTTCTCACACTGTATTTAGGCATATAACTCTCTTTTTTCTTTTAATTGTTAAGATTAACGGTAAAGACCAATTTTGTTTTACTAACTTTGCAGTTCGTAATATTATTTTTATGCACAAAGCTGGATTTGTAAATATAGTTGGAAAGCCCAATGCGGGAAAATCGACCTTGCTTAACCAATTGATGGGAGAGAAGTTGGCGATTGTAACGCAGAAAGCTCAGACAACCCGCCACAGAATTTTTGGTATTTATAATGAAGATGATCTTCAGATTGTATTTTCTGATACTCCGGGAGTATTGGATCCAAAATACGGACTGCAGGAGAAAATGATGGATTTTGTAAAGGACTCTTTGCAGGATGCTGACGTTTTCCTGTTTATTGTAGATGTTACCGATAAAGCAGAACCATCAGAATTTTTAATTGATAAACTGAATAAAATTCCTGTTCCTGTACTTCTTCTCTTAAATAAGGTAGATCAGACGGACCAGGCAGGTCTTGAAAAATTGGTAGAAGATTGGCATGCAAGAATTCCAAAGGCTGAGATTTTACCTATCTCTGCATTGAATGCCTTCAATACAGAAGTTATTTTACCTAAAATAAAATCTTTGCTTCCTGAGAATCCGCCTTACTATGATAAAGACCAGTACACAGATAAACCTGAAAGGTTCTTTGTTAATGAGGCTATTCGTGAGAAAATCCTTTTGAACTACGATAAAGAAATTCCATACTCTGTAGAGGTAGTGACTGAACAGTTCAAAGAGAAAGAAGGAATTATCTTTATAGACTCTATTATTTATGTAGAAAGAGATACTCAAAAAGGAATTATAATCGGGCATAAAGGAGAAGCGATTAAAAAAGTTGGAACTGAAGCCAGATTGGACCTTGAGAAGTTTTTCACCAAAAAAATTCATTTAAACCTTTTTGTAAAGGTGAAAAAAGACTGGAGAAAGAACGACAGGGATCTTAAAAATTTCGGTTACAGATAGACTAAAATAGCCTGTAATCCCGTTGTATTAAAAGATTTTTTACTACCTTAGTATAAATTTTTTAGTACATGAACTATAATAATTCAAATTTCAGCTCAATACCTAAAGATATTATTTTACTGGCAGTAAGAGTGTTTGTTGGTTTTGCCATGCTTTCTCATGGTTTTCCAAAGCTTCAGATGCTATTGACTGGTGGTAAAATCGAATTTTTTGATTTTATGGGATTGGGACCACAGGTGTCATTGATTCTTACGGTTTTTGCTGAATTTGTATGTTCAATACTCCTGATATTAGGGCTTTTTACAAGAGTTGCTCTGGGATTTTTAATCTTTACAATGATCATTGCAGGTTTTGTGGTACATGGAGCAGATCCATTCGAAAAAAGAGAAATGAGCCTTATTTATCTTTCTGTTTATCTTTTGCTTATGGTAATTGGAGCTGGAAAAGTTTCAGTAGATCATATGATTGAAAGAAGAAAAAGAGCTTCAGACTGGTAATCTTACAACCATACAAAATAAGGAAGGCACTTCAGAAAATGAAGTGCCTTTTCTGTTATTAATAATTACAGTTAGGTAAGCATTCCCAGATCAGGGCTCCGTTTTCATCTCTTACTCTGCAAGCCATAAAGCCTGCATCACATAGTGGAGTATTTCCTCCCTTAATCAATTTTAAATTTCCTTTTGATAATTTTTTCTAATTTTTCATATTATTTTAATTTGTAAGATAAATGTAAAAAAAATAAATATGACACTAAAAGGAGTCTTATTTTAAATGTTAAAATTCTTTTAAAATTCACTACATTCGTAGAAAATGAATTTATAATGAAGATAAAACTGACTATTTGCCTCTTGGCATTTCTCAATTTTTATGATGCACAGGAAAATATTAGCTATCAGAAACCCTCTGCCGAGATTTTAAAACTTGCAGATTATGAAAGACCTCCGAGTGTTCTGATGAACAGCAAAAAGGACTGGGTAGTGTTTACGTATCGCCCTACATATAAAACATTGGAAGACCTCAGTCAGAATGAAATGAAGCTTGGCGGACTTAGAATCAATCCTGTTACCAATATTTCAAGCAGCATGATCTACTCCAATAATCTGAAGATCAGAAAGCTCAATGATAAAAATGAAATTCAGGTAAAAAATTTACCTTCCCATTCAAAAATTGCCTACGTTTCGTTTTCACCGGATGAAAAGAAGCTGGCTTTTACCAATACAACCGCTAAAGGAGTAGAACTTTGGATAGTGGATATGGAAACAGCATCTGCCAAAAAGATTACAGCAGATAATCTGAATGCTAATTTAGGAATGCCTTATATATGGTATAATGACTCTCAAAGCTTCCTGATCAGAACGCTTCCACAAAACAGAGCTGCTCTTTTAAATGCAGACGAAGATCTTCCGACAGGCCCGATTGTTTCAACAGCGGATGGTAAGGTTTCCCAGAACAGGACTTATCAGGATCTTTTGAAGAACCCTCAGGACGAAAAAAACTTTGAGACCCTTACTGCTTCTGAAATTTATAATGTAGATCTTACAGGAAATCTTAAGAAACTGAAAGATCAGGATATGTATACCGGCTTAAGTTTTTCTCCGGACGGAAACTATCTGCTGGCTACTATTATTAAAAAACCATTCTCTTATATTGTGCCACTGAGCAGATTTCCATCAACAACGGTGGTGTATGATATGAAAGGAAATACTGTAAAAACAGTAAATGACGTTCCTTTGAATGAAATCATGCCAAAAGGATTTTCATCCGTAAGAACCGGAAAAAGAGAAATGGCATGGAGAAGCGACACTCCGGCTACTCTTACCTATGCGGAAGCTCTGGATGGAGGAGATCAGTTTAAAACAGCAGAGTACAGAGACGAGATATTTACCTGGGAAGCTCCGTTTACAGCGGCTCCGAAATCTTTCTTCAAAACAAAGCAGAGATATAAGGACGTGGTGTGGACTAATGATCATTATGCTATTGTTTCTGAAGGCTGGTATGATACAAGAAATACAAAATCTTACCTGTTGGATCTTAACAGTGGAGAATCAAAAGTTTTCGATGACAGAAATTACCAGGATGTTTACAGCGATCCCGGACATTTTAATACAACGAAAAACCAATACGGAAGATCTGTAGTCGATATGAAAGGTGGAAAAGCCTATCTTATCGGAGATGGATTTACCAAAGATGGACAGCATCCGTTTATCGACGAAATGGATATTAAATCTTTGAAAAAGAAAAGACTTTATACCTCTAATCTTAAAAACGCTAAAGAAGGGATTGTAGATATTTTAAATCCTTCAAAAGGAGAAATTCTGACCACTCAGCAGTCACCAAGCCAATATCCGAATTATTTTAAAAAGAATATTAAATCTAATAAAGCAGAAGCCGTAACCAATTTTGCAAATCCTTTTGAAAGTATCAAAGACGTTTACAAAGAAGTGATTACTTACAAGAGAAATGATGGTGTTACCCTGACAGGGACCCTTTATTTACCTGCAAACTATGATAGAAAGACAAAGAAAGAAAAATTACCTTTATTAATCTGGGCTTACCCTAGAGAATATAAAGATAAGGATACTGCAGGACAGAGTACTCAAAATGATAATGACTTTACATTCCCAACGTATGGCTCTTTTGTATATTGGACAGCTAAAGGGTATGCTGTTTTAGATAATGCTGCTTTCCCAATTGTTGGGGAAGGGAAAACAGAACCTAATGATACCTTTATTCCTCAGTTGGTAGCCAATGCTGCTGCTGCCATTGATGCAGTAGATCATTTAGGATATATCGACAGAAAGAAAGTGGCTGTAGGAGGACATTCTTACGGTGCATTTATGACGGCAAACCTTCTGACCCATTCTAACCTTTTTGCCTGTGGAATTGCAAGAAGTGGTGCCTATAACAGGACTTTGACACCATTCGGGTTCCAGAGTGAGCAGAGAAACTATTGGGATGTTCCGGAAATCTACAACACGATGTCTCCGTTTATGCATGCGGACAAAATGAAGACCCCACTTCTTCTGATTCACGGAGATGCAGATAATAATCCGGGTACATTTACATTGCAGACGGAAAGATACTTCCAGGCACTGAAAAATTTAGGTGCTCCAGTGAAAATGGTTCTTCTTCCAAAAGAAGCCCACAGTTACCAAGCGAAAGAAAATATCTTACACGTTTTATGGGAACAGGATCAGTTCCTTGAAAAGTGCTTGAAGAAATAAATAAAGAAAGAGACTGTTTATCAAAAACAGTCTCTTTTTTGATTAAAAATATATTAAGGAAGTTGGGGCGTTGTTATATCGTATTTAAAAGCGCTTCAAAATCTCATCAATACTCTTAAGCTCTATAAAATTAGGATGCTCAAGATTTACATCATGCTGTTCATGACTCCAGGTGACGTGATAAGGAATATGAGCGGCATAACCACCGATTTCTAGTACCGGCAGAATATCTGATTTGATAGAATTTCCAAGCATCAGAAAGTTTTCAGGTTGGCAGTCCAGATGTTTCAAAAGCTTTTTATAATCGCGTTCTTTTTTGTCACTCATGATTTCAATGTGATGAAAATAATCCTGTAATCCCGAATTTTTCAGTTTACGCTCCTGATCCAGCAAATCGCCTTTTGTGGCAACAACCAGTCTGTATTTTCCTTTTAAACTTTCAAGGGTTTCGGTAACTCCATCCAATAATTCTATAGGTTTCTGAAGAAGCTCCTGACCCAGAATAATAGCTTTATTAACTAATTCTAATGAAGCTGTATTATTAGAAACTCTAGTGATGGTTTCAATCATACACAGCATAAATCCTTTTACTCCATAGCCATACAGATGGAGATTCTGCATTTCTGTTGTAAACAATTCCTGTGATACCGAATGTTGTGGAAGATAATCTTCAAGAAGTACACAGAATTTTTTTTCTGCTTCCTGAAAATAAGGTTCGTTGATCCAAAGTGTATCATCCGCATCAAAAGCAATGGTTGTAATATGATTATTCATTTTTGTTTTGTAATTTTCTGTCCGTAAAATTCAGTATAAAAACTCAATAAGAAAAGGACATTTGTCCCGGGAGAATATGTTAAGGACGAATCAGACATTTTTAAACTATCTTGATGAACTGCACAAAAAGCAGAACACGAGTGACGATATTCTAGTAAAATCTTTTTCTACAGGGGATCAAATACTGGTACAGGATCATCAGCTTTCTCATGTCATGATGATTAAAGAAGGGATTGTCAAATGCTTTCTGGCTGAAGAAAACGGAAAAGAATATATTGTTGAGTTTCTGGGAAGCGGTGAAATCATCGGGGAAGTGGAATTAATCAAAAATATAAACTGTCTGTGCAGTATTGAAGCCCTCAATGAAGTGACAGTATATGCAGTAAAGATTCCGTTTTTTAAAGCTTTGATTAAAAATGATCTTGCCCTGAACCACCTTCTTTTAGAGTCTTTTGCAGAGCGAATTATCAATACTTCCAGCAGAGCATCCTACCAACAGTTATATACGATAGAACATACTTTAAAACAATTGTTACAAATGCAGGCTAAGCAGAATATTCATATCTCCAAAGAAGATATGGCGGCTTATTTAGGAATTACAGTAAGAAGTTTAAATAGAATTTTAAAAGATTTAAAATAATTTTCCTTGCTCCTTAAAAATATTCAAAGTTTAAATTTATTACGTCTTTGTGTAAAAAATGATTGTATTGTTAGGGGTGTATTTGCTTTAATTATTAAAAATAAAATAAATTGAGTGTGTTTTTACAGGGGTGATTTTAAAATGTAGTATTTTTGCGCTACAATAATTTGACTTCAATATTCATGGAAAAACTAAAGTTCAGAAATGCTGAATTAGCCGATTTGAATAAAATCGTAGCCATCTACAACTCAACAATTGCTTCAAGAATGGTCACTGCAGACATGGAAGAAGTTTCTGTGGAAAGTAAGCTAAAATGGTTTGAAGAGCATAATCCCCAGACAAGGCCGCTTTGGGTAGTTGAAGATGACCAGAATCAAACCGTTGGTTGGGTCAGTTTCAGTTCATTCCATGAAAGGGCAGCATATAACGGTACGGTAGAAGTAAGTATTTATCTGGATGAATCCTGCAGAGGAAAAGGATACGGAAAAGCCATTCTTCAATATTGCATTGATAACGCCGGAAAATTTGGAGTAAAAAACCTTGTAGCGCTTATTTTCCTTCATAATGAACCAAGTTTGAAGTTATTCAGACACTTTGGATTTGAAGATTGGGGAAGTCTTCCTAATGTAGCGATTCTGGATGGTGTGGAAAGAAGTTTGAAGATCTTAGGGAAGAGGATAGATTAAACTGAGCAGAAAGGCGGATAAGCTAGTGTCTATTTGTGAATTTAATTTATACTGTTTGTGTTTAGAAAATATGCATAATTATATAGATATAGAAAGGATATAGCGCACTGTTCTGTTGTAAATTAACGAATATAAAAAAGGCTGTCTCACATTGAAACAGCCTTTTTGTTTTTATGAATTCTGCTTAATTCTTTTCGCAGACATATTCAGGAATCGTTTCACCAGGAAAACAGCGGAAACCGTTAATCCCAGTCCAAGTGCGATCCACATTCCGAATGCGCCCATTTCCAAAGTAACACAGAAGAAATATCCCAAAGGAATGGTAATCACCCAGTATGCAATAAAGGTATAAATAGAAGGAATTTTCACATCCTGCAAACCTCTCAGCATTCCCAAAGCGGTCACCTGAATTCCATCAGAAAGCTGGAATAAAGCAGCGATGATCATCAGTTTTGCAGCCAGGGTAATGACTTCCACTTCTTCTTTTTTCGTGAAGAAGGTAGGAAGGATATTTCTGCCTAAAATAAACACCAATCCGCAGATGCACATGAAAATAAAGGCGATTTTCAGGTTGTTGATTCCTACCTTTCTCAGTTCCACAAAATTCTGTTCACCCAGTTTTCTCCCAATCATTACCGTAGAGGCAACACTGAATCCAACACATAAGTTGAAGGTAAATGAAGCCATGCTTAATGCGATCTGGTGAGAAGCAATATCGTGTGCTGAGATCAGCCCGCAAATAAATGCAGCTCCGGCAAAAGCAGTTACTTCAAAGAACATCTGTAAAGCTGTAGGTAATCCAAGTCTCACCATTTTATCAAACATCTGCTTTGAAAAAACCTGAATTTTTAAAGAGAAATCTTTGATATAGCGTCTTGTTCTTTCTTCTTTTACCAAAACAAAATAAAGAAAAACCACCATAAAAATTCTGGAAATCAGAGTAGCCAGTGCAGATCCCTGTACACCCATTGCCGGAATTCCCCAAAGTCCTTTGATAAAGACATAGTTTAAGGCAATATTGATGATGTTGGCAATAATGGTCGCTTTGGTAACTCCAATGGTATAGGATAAACCTTCAGAAACTTCACGAAGGGTCTGAAAGGCCATGAATGGTATCATACTGATCACCATGATACTTAAAAAGCTTACCGTATCAGGAATGATCTTGGCGGGCTGTCCGGAATGATAGAGGAGTGGCATTCCCAAAAGGAGAATGACCATCAGGATAATTCCGACCGACATATTGATAATAAAGCCGTGGCTGAATACAGAATTGATCGTAGCGTGATCCTGTTTGGAGTGCGCTTCCGAAACCAATGGTGGAATGGCAAATGAAAAGCCCAGGGCTAACACAAATATGGAGAAAAACACAGCATTCCCCAATGAAACAGATGCCAGAGCATCGGCACCCAATAATTTTCCGACAATAATATTATCGAATAAGTTTACTGAAACTTGCCCCACCTGAGTAAGCATTACAGGCAGAGCCAAAGTCAGGCATTCTTTTGTATAGTTTTTGTTTAAAAAGTTCATAATATTTTAAGATTCATATAGTTTATCATTCAAATTAGGTCAAAAAAAAATTTGCAGTGGTAACACTGCAAATTTTTATAATATGGTAAATAATAGCTTATTATTTCCTTACAAAACTTGCAACGTCACCTTCGGAAACAGTGTTTCCACCAAGAATAATCAATCTTTCAACAACATTCCTTAATTCTCGGATATTTCCAGTCCACGAAAGCGCTTTTAAAGCATCAATAGCTTTATCATCAAACTTTTTCGCAGCAGTACCATGCTCATCAGCAATCATTCCTGAAAAGTGCTCAACCAATAATTTGATATCTTCTTTTCTTTCATCCAATGGCGGAACATAGATTTCAATAACAGAAAGTCTGTGGTAAAGGTCTTCTCTGAATTTTCCTTCCTCAATTTCTTTCTGCATATTTTTATTGGTTGCCGCAATTACTCTTACGTCAACTTTGATTTCTTTATCACTTCCTACAGGAGAAACTTTGCTTTCCTGAAGTGCTCTCAATACCTTAGCCTGAGCAATAAGGCTCATATCTCCAATCTCGTCAAGGAAGATCGTTCCCCCATTGGCCTGTTCAAATTTTCCCTGCTTATCTTTAATAGCACCTGTAAAAGATCCTTTTACGTGTCCGAAAAGTTCAGATTCAATAAGTTCAGATGGGATAGCAGCACAGTTTACCTCTACCATAGGGCCTCTTGCACGCTCACTTTGATTGTGGATTGCATGAGCTACCAGCTCTTTTCCTGCACCGTTAGGTCCTGTGATCAGAACTCTGGCATCAGAAGCAGCTACCTTTTCAATCATATCCTGAATCTTTTGAAGAGCAGGAGAAGTACCAATCATCTGGTATTTCTTACTTACTTTTCTTTTTAGAGTTTTATTTTCAGTCTGGAGATTTTTGTTTTCTTTCTTCAGGGTTTCTTTCACCAATGCATTTTTCACACTTGTAATAAGTCTGTTGATATCAATGGGTTTGGAAATAAAATCATATGCGCCCTCTTTCAAACAGGAAACAGCGGAATCAATGTCTGCGTGTCCTGAGATCATGATAAAAGTAGTTTCTGGTTTTAAGGCAAGACTTTGTTTCAAAAGCTCGGTTCCTGAAAGCTTAGGCATTTTAATATCAGAAATCACTAGGGCGAAATCTTCTTTTTCTACCTGCTTGTAACCTTCAAGGCCATCTTCGGCGATAACAAATTCATAATCGGTGAGTTCATCCGAAAGAATACTATGAAGTACTCCCGAGATTGCTTTTTCGTCTTCTACTATAAGGATTTTTTGCATAGTTGCAAATTTAAATTTTTTGTTTCAATTATTAGCAAAAACTGTACCTAAATATTCTATTTGGAGTAGTCTCTTCTTCCAAAAATAGCAGATCCAACCCTCACAGAGTTAGCCCCACACTCGATTGCTATCGGGAAATCATCACTCATTCCCATTGATAAAGTATTTAATGCTTTTGATTGATTTAATTCATCAAAAAGCTTCTTCAGTGTTAAAAATTCATTTCTAACCTGCTGCTCATCATCGGTGAATGTTGCCATTCCCATTAAACCAGTTATTTCCACATTGGGAAAATTGCCTTCAATAGATTGTTGAAAAAGAGCTTTCGCTTCAGAAATTTCAAGTCCGAACTTACTTTCTTCTGCTGCAATTTTTACCTGCAGAAGAACTTTAATCTTCCTGTTGTGTTTTCCTGCTTCTTTATTGATTTCTGTTAATAATTTTTCAGAATCCACACTTTGTATGGTATCTATGAAAGGAGCAATGTACTTCACTTTGTTGGTCTGTAAGTGACCAATCAAATGCCATTGGATATCCTGAGGAAGAAGAGGAGCTTTTTCCATCAGCTCCTGGACTTTATTTTCTCCAAAAACCTTTTGTCCGAGATCATAGACTTCCTGTACTGCAGAAACCGTATGGGTTTTAGAAACAGCAACCAGCTGCACAGTGGATGGCAGCTGGTTTTTTATAGTGTTGTAGTTCTCTTTAATACTCATAATACAAATGTCCGAAAATTCTCTGAATATTCAAAGCTTAGTGATATCAGGTATGCAGCGGTTATTAATTCAAAACCTCATTGATTTTAGGATATTGAGATATTTTTCTGAACACAAACCTGTTGCTTTTCTGCAATTTTTCAATAAACATATCCAGTTCATTGATAGAGTCTGTATCTCTCAGATACTGGTCGTGAGTAAGGAATACAAGGTGTCTGGATGTTTTCTCAAGGTCGTTCATGAAAATACTGTCTACTTTCTTAATCATGGCTTCATGACTTCCTTTTAAAGTCATTTTCTGAGAAGGTCTCCATTCAAGATCCCAGCCAATTACTTTATAACCTGCTTTTTTAAGGCCATCTGCTGCTAAAGTGGAACTTTTAATATCTGTTACATTAATATTGTTGAGCCTCCAGATATTTCTTCCGGGAGTTCTTGCTATTTTATCGGTAAGCTTCAGACTGTCTTTGGCGATGTCAAAATCGTGAACTACAGCATCAGCATTTTTATAAAAATCTGTGTATTTGTTGTGAGCATGAGAAAAACTGTGATTGGCCAGCTCTACCAAAGGGTTTTGCTTAAGCAATAGCAGATCATCCTTCTGTTTTTTGCTTCCATAAGCATGCTTCCCCACCAGAAAGGCAGTGGCGCAGACATTTCTCTTGTCCAGGATTTTTAAAAGATTTTCTGTCCCCTGATTGGGTCCGTCATCAAAGGTAAGGTAGATCACTCTTTTATCTGGGTCTACGCTTTCGTCATCCATATTACTGGATACTATTTCTGCGGAAGGATGTTCCTGTGAACTGACGACGGGGTCATTATTCACTTCATTCTTGAAATTACAGCTGTTCAATAAAGCCGAAGTTGTACTCATCAATACAACCATCCCGAGAAAAGTCATATTTTTTGACTTTCCCGCAAAAATTTTTCTCATAAAAATAATGGAATTTAAATTGTTAAAAATCGTTAAAAATAACAGGTGAAAATTAACAAATTATATGCCAAGCTGTGCAGTTGTTTTTCTTTTTAAGTTTATTTTAAGAACTTTGTTTTAAGGGAGATTTCCATTACCTGACAAGTTGTAAATTTATGATTTTCTTTTCTTTAAAATTTAACATTTATAAATGTGAAAACGATAGTATTTTTTCTATATTTGTTAAGATTTCAATATTCTCAATTGACGGAGAATTATTTTATTTTAACAAAATCAAATCATTCTGCCGGAGTGTTATTCCAAAATATGTTTTAGATACAGCGAATTTTTAATAGCTGCCGTTCCCCAGGTATTATTGAAGAAAATAAATGAGGTTTGAGAGGCATTTTTAATCTTTTCAGCTAATGCATCCATGAAATCTTTACTATATTCTGATTTGTAAAGAACAGGTTTTCCATGAAGCCTGTAATAGAGTATTTCCGGATGATTAATAATAAGGTCTTCAGGAAGATTGCCTGGAAAACTTACGCCTGAGAAGACAATATCGTATTGTTTTAAAAGATCAAATATCTCTTTTTGCCACCATGAGCTGTGCCGGAATTCAATGACGTTCAGAAATCTGGAATCGAGATTGTTGATAATCCGTTCTGTGTTCTCTACCGTGTTTTTAAAGGAAGGAGGAAGCTGATATAGAAATCCGGAAAGTTTATCCTTCAGGCTGTTTTGAATATGATTGCAAAATTGAGCAATCTCGTCTTTGGAATTTTCAAGCCGGTTTTGATGGGTGATGGCTTTTGGAATTTTAATGAAGAATCTGAAATTACCAGGTGTTTCAGCATGCCACTTCAATAATGTTTTTGAGGTCGGTTTTCTATAAAAAGTAGAATTGATTTCTACGGCATTGAATGTTTTTGAGTATAAAGAAAGAAAATCTTTACTTTGGGCATTTTCGGGATATAAAGACCCTTTCCAGTCGTTATTGTAAAATCCCGAGCACCCTATGTAAAGATTTTCTTTTGTCATGTTATTATTTTATATCCAGATCTACAGAGTTTAATCTTAATGAATTCAGTATCACAGACAGGGAACTGAAGCTCATGGCTGCAGCTGCAATCATTGGTGATAAAAGAATTCCAAAGAATGGATACAATAATCCTGCCGCAACCGGAACGCCCAGTACATTATAGATGAATGCGAAGAACAGATTCTCTTTAATGTTTTTGAGAAGTTTTTCACTAAGTAATTTAGCTTTTGCAACGCCTAAGATATCTCCTTTCAATAAAGTAATTTCAGCACTTTCAATCGCAACATCTGTTCCTGTTCCCATAGCAATGCCCACATCAGACTGGGCAAGGGCAGGAGAGTCGTTGATTCCGTCTCCCGTCATCGCTACAATTTTGCCCTGCTGCTGTAGTTTTTTTACCTCATTCAGTTTGTCTTCAGGAAGACAGTTGGCTTTGAAATGTTTGATTCCTAATTCATCAGCAACAGCTTTGGCAGTATGTTCGTTGTCTCCGGTCATCATAATGACGTCTATACCTTCACTCATCAGCTGTTTTACGGCTTTCTTAGAGCTTTCTTTGATTTTATCTGTAAAGCTTACGAATCCCAGCACCTGCTGTTCCTGTGCGATATAAGAAATAGTATGAGCTTTAGACTGAACTTCTACTGCTTTCTGTTTTAAGCTCTCCGGAATCATAATCTGATGGGAGGTCAGGAGACTTTCATTTCCAAGATAAGCAATCTTTCCGTTGATATTTCCTTTCACTCCTTTTCCTGAGATATTCTCAAACTGATCTACTTTTTCCACAGTCAGATTTTCTTCTTTTGCTCTTTTTATTATGGCATTGGAAAGTGGGTGTTCAGAATTTTGATTCAAAGAAAAAGCCAGTTTTAAAATCTGATTCTGATCTCCGTTTACTGTTTCAATATGTTCTACGGAGGGTTTCCCTTCTGTTAAAGTTCCTGTTTTATCAGTAATCAAAACATTTACTTTATTCATCTGTTCCAGAGCTTCTGCATTTTTGATAAGGATTCCGTTTTTAGCACCTTTCCCTATTCCTACCATTAAAGACATGGGAGTGGCCAGACCAAGGGCACAGGGACAAGCCACAATCAAAACGGCAACAGCATTCACAAAGGCAAATAGAGTCCTTTTTCCTTCCGGGCCGAAAAACTGCCAAAGAACAAAAGTAAGTACTGCAATAAGAATGACTACAGGGACAAATACTTTTGAAACTTTATCCGTAAGCTTCTGGATAGGTGCTTTGCTGCGGCTGGCTTCATTCACCATTTTGATGATCTGGGAAAGCAGTGTTTCATCACCTACTTTTTCTGCCTTCATAATGAATACCTGGTTACCGTTGATGGTTCCGGAAGATACTTTATCGTCAACATTTTTTTCAACAGGAACAGGTTCTCCGGTAATCATGCTTTCGTCCACAATAGAATTTCCCTCAATGATTTTTCCGTCTACGGGAATTTTTTCACCAGGTTTTACCTTTAATAAATCTCCTATTTTTACCTGGGAAAGCAGTACTTTTTTTTCTTCACCGTTTATCATAAGATTGGCTTCATCAGGTGAAAGGTTCATTAATTCTTTAATGGCATTTCCTGTTTTTTTATGAGCTGCTGCTTCCATCAGCTGACCTAAAATAACAAGGGTTAAAATCACACAGACAGCCTCAAAGTACAATGGGATTTCATGATTGTGTCCACGAATTTCATGTGGAATAATGTCTGGAAATATCAGAGCAACAATACTGAAAATAAATGCAGCAGCAACTCCCAGAGCAATCAGACTGAACATATTGAGGTTCCATGTTTTGAAGGAAACCCAGCCTCTTTTCAACAGAAACCATCCTGAATAAAACATTACAGGAAGAGTCAATGCAAGCTCAATAAATCCCTGAACCTGATGAGAAAAAGGGAAATTGATCAACATTCCTCCCATAGAAAGAATGAAAACCGGAATCGTAAACGCGAGTGAAATAATGAACTTTCTTTTTAATATAGTATAGGTTTCATCTTCGTCATCATCACCGCTGTCCGGCATTCTCACAAGATCCATTCCGCAGATCGGGCAGTCTCCCGGTTCGTCACGAATGATTTCCGGATGCATAGGACAGGTGTATTTTGCGGTTTTCTTTTCCGGATATTTTACAAGATCCATTCCGCAAACCGGACATCCCACATTAGAATCATAGGTTTTGTCGCCTTCACAATACATTGGGCAGTAGTACCTGCCTGCCATTTCATCAGTCACTTTAGGAGCCTCATGATGATGGTCATTATTATGATGATGGTGAGAATGAGAATGGGAATGAGCGTGATGCTGATGTGAGGTTGCTTTTTGGGCGAGTTCTTCAGTAATTGGCTCTAAATCCATATGACAAACAGGGCAGCTGCCTTTTTCATCATATACTTTATCCCCTTCACAAAACATCGGACAGTAATGCTTCCCGATACTATCTTTAAAATTTTCAGGAAGGTTGGTTGATGAATAAGTTGGTTTATAATTAGGATCTTTGGCAAGCTTTTCTTCAATAGGAACCAGATACATTTTGCAGACAGGACATCTTTCCCCTTGTTTGAAATATACTTTATCTCCTTCACATTCCATTGGACAATAGTATACCGAAGACGGAGATACACGGTCCTGAGGTTTTACAAAGGCTGTCTCGGGATGATTGGGATCTTCAAGTCTGTATTTCCCTATTTCTGCCAGGGCATCATTTAATACCGAAAGTTTCACTCCATGATCAGAAGTGATGGTGGCGGTATGGGTTTCCAGATTTACATCGGCTTTAACACCATCAACACTGTTCAGTTGATTTGAAATTTTTTTCTGGCAGCCGGAACAGGTCATTCCGAGTATTTTATACTGTTGTTCCATGATTCTTAAATTTATAGTACAAATTTCCAAAATGGAAAACTAAGGTTGTTATAAATTTAAGGATAATAGTTATAAAATTAGGTGGAGTGGGAGAGTTTAAGGGTAGGAGAGTATAAGAGTAAGAGTGTTTGAGAGTTTGTAAGTGTGAATAGGAATATTTAACTCCTTCACCCTAAGCGCTCAAACACTTAAACTTATAGATTGTCGAGTGCTTTGCGATTGTGTTCTTTGAGTTTTTTGAATTCAGTAGGAGTGAATCCTGTTGTATTCCTGAACTGGGAAGAAAGATGCTGTACACTTTTATACCCAAGTTTTCCTGCAATTTCAGTAAGGTTGAATTCGTTGTACAAAAGAAGCTCTTTTACCTTTTCTATTTTCTGAAGAATGAAGAATTGCTCTAATGTGATATTTTCGTTTTGAGAAAATGTTTTGGAAAGAGCACTGTAATCCTTGTGAAGTTTTGAACTTAAAAATTCGGAAAGCAGAAAATCTTCCGAGATATCGAGCTCGCTTATTTTTACAATGATCAGGTTTTTGATTTTTTCTACAGTCTGATGAGCTGAATCCATAATTCTTTCAAAACCTGTATCAAGCAGTTCTTTTTCTATGATCTGCATTTTTTCAGGAGAAAGATCAGCTTCCGTTTCTACTTCTCCCAGTAAGATATTAGCTGTCTTTACATCTGCATTACGGAAGATATTTTCTACTGCCGAAATGCATCTGTTGCAGACCATATTCTTTATGAAAATCTTCATAGGCTGTTGTTTAACCTGTCTTTTACGAATTCTATCTGGGTTTTGCCATGAGGAACAGGATTGCCTTCTTCGTTAAGGTTTACCATGACAATTCTTTCTACCGTAATAATGGTTTGATGAGTCATTTTGTTTCTTACATCACATCTCAAAGTAATAGAAGAAGACCCGAAATGGGTAGCTTCAATTCCAATTTCTATAATATCTCCCTGTTTGGCTGAGCTGACAAAGTTGATTTCAGAAATAAATTTGGTTACTACTTTTGTGTTTTCCAACTGAATGATAGCATAAAGTGCAGCTTCTTCATCAATCCATTGAAGGAGTCTTCCTCCAAAAAGTGAATGATTGGGGTTTAAGTCTTCGGGTTTCACCCATTTTCTGGTATGGTAGTTCATATCTTGTAATAATTTGTAGTACAAATTTAGTGTTAAAAGCTGATCTTTTCAAAAGAATAGTATTTATTGATCTGAAAAGAATCATTCATTTTCTCAATCATTTTCTCAATCATTTTCTTTTGGAACGCATGGCTTTCGTTTTTGCTATAGCAGGATCATTCAGTAATGTTTGATATTCTTCGCTTTCTATGGCAATCAGAGCTACTTTCCCTTCTGTATTATGATGGAATCCAAACCCATATTTTTTTGCTAAAGGAGAACACCGTAGACAAGGCTGGCCTTTGGAAAAGAATTTTTCTCTTTCATTCTCTTTCTCATTTTTTGAAATTTCATTTTTAATGGCATAGCATTCAAAAATTAGATCATCGGAAGAATATTGATAAGGGCTTTTTATAAGTTTTTCATATTGGAGATTGGCGAGTGTTTTTTCCTTTTTTTCAGGAGGAACCCGTGAACGGAAAACAGGACAATCTTCAGCGGCTTCAATGAGTGTGTTGGTATAATTTGTGGTGTAAGATTTCATATTCTGGTGCAGTATTTAAAATTTTATGAAGAACAGGGCAGTAAGGAAGTTGATAAATGAAATGTTGTGTGCTATATCAACTTGATTTTGAGGTCTCAGCGTTGGCATTTGTTTTTAAATCTTTAACTAATTTTATAACAAAATGTATTTCTAATTAACTATTTAGTAATCAGGTTTTTAAACTGTTTTTATGCTTTTTTTTTGTTTTTAGATTCAACATAATGTGAGAAATATTTAAAAAAAGCTTTGATTTGAAATTTTTAATTGTATCTTGCATACGTTTATATTTGGAATCAATATTTGTTCATTAATTTATGTTGTTTTTCTTTTATATACCAAATTTTTATTAATTTTTTAATTTATTTAAAATGAACATTTTTGTTTCAAACATCAATTACGCAACTAAAGAGTATGAGTTGCACGATCTATTCGCAGAATTTGGTGATGTATCATCAGCTAAAATCGTTACAGACAGAGAAACTGGTCGTTCCAGAGGTTTCGGTTTTGTAGAAATGGGTGATGAAGAAGGAAAGCAAGCTATTGAAGCTCTTAACCAAAAAGAATTTAACGGAAAAACTCTAAATGTATCTGAGGCTAAGCCAAGAGAAGAGAAGCCAAGAAGAAGCTTCGATAACAACAGAGGTGGAGGTTATGGTAACAACAATAATAGAGGCGGAGGCTATGGTAACAACCGTGGCGGAGGCGGAAATCGTTGGTAAAAATATGAAGCGGCTTTTAAGCCGCTTTTTTTATGGAATTTAATTTCCAGTAAATCATTTAATTATAACTTGGGTTGGAAAATGATGATGTTTTGGCATAATTTTAGAAATTATCAATCAATCAAAAAATAATTATAATGAAAAAACATTTATTAGCATTAATGATGGTGTTTGGTGGATTATTAATTAATGCACAGAACATTTACACAGGGCAGAACTTAGAGCAAAATAGAAAATACTGGGCAAGTAACAACCGATACTATTTGATTTTTCAGAATGATGGTAACCTTGTTTTGTATAACAGAGCCGGAGTTGCCATGTGGGATGCAGGAACTAATAACAAGGGAGTAAGAGCTGTTTTTCAGGATGATGGGAACTTAGTGGTTTATACTCCTGGAAATGGGGTGGCTTTTAGTTCTAATACTAATGGTAGAAGAGCGGAAAGATTAACTATTCAGGATGACGGAAATCTTGTTATTTATAATGGCTCAAACCCGTTATGGGCTTCAAAAAGCGATTTAAAAAATAGTGGAAGAGATAATGGCTTTGGCCGCGGAAATGGAAACATAAGTACTGGATACAAATTCCGTAAAGGAGGAAAAGTTTTCTCTCCTAATGGCAGTTATTATCTGACTTTCCAAAATGACGGAAATCTTGTTTTATCATACGATAACGGAGATGCAATCTGGGCATCCGGAACAGATAATAAAGGAAGCAGAGCGGAGTTCCAGTCAGATGGAAACCTAGTTGTTTATGATTCTTATAATAAAGCAGTATGGAGTTCAAATACTTCTCGCAGAGGAGCGAACAAGCTTTCTGTACAAAATGACGGAAACTTAGTCGTTTATAACGATTATACTCCATTGTGGAGTTCTGGAACTAATAGATAACAGACTATTTAGATAAAATAAAAAAGAGACTATCCATATGGTAGTCTCTTTTTATTTATTTTAATTTTATAAGGATATAAATGTTTTCGTAATAAATACTGGCATTGTCATTTTCAGAGTACTTTTCTCTTGTAATTTCACTGAAAATAAGCTTAACGTGATACTTTCCTAAATCAGATTCCATAGCAATTTCTGGGATTAATACATTTCCTTTCTTGTTTTTATTTTTCTCAAATAGTTTAATAATCTGTGGCCCGAAATCTATTTCTTCCTGAGAATTTAAACTGAGTTTTAATGAGGATTTTTCTGTCAGTTGGTCCGTAAGCTCAAACTGATCATTATTCAGTTGTTGGGGATCCCTGCTATACCGATGGAAAAAAAATAAATATTGATAATTCCCGATTTCTACAGCCTGTTCTTTACGAATAAGAACGAGTCTCTTCATTTCGTATGCTCTGTTTTTTACTGTTATATTCACATCCGAGAACTTATTCTGAATATCGTAATTGATACTATAAAATGTACCATTTTTAATATTGTCGGTTAATTCAGCCTGATCTTTTTCATTCAGTAGCGTTGATAGAAATTCACTTTGCTTTCTTTCAGCCAGAAATTCAAATTTATCAGCAATTTCATTACGGACAGTATCAGTAACTTTTTTCTGAAAATTAATCTTGCCTGCACTCATTAGCTGATGCTGGTTTAAAATATTCATCAATTCTGTTTTCTGACTTCTCTTAGCCACACTAAATGCATTAAGGTAAGGGAAAACCAATGCAAAAGCACCAAATAAAAATAAGCTGACAGGAATGAACTTTATTGTAGCTTTTTTGTTGAAAATAAAGTAGACAACAATGCTTAACAACCATAGAGCAAGCAGCAGAACGAAATACCTTGGTTCTGTATAACCATATTCTAAAATTCTGGTAAAAATAGCAGTGAAAAGCAGAACGATCAAAGGAACAATGGTATAATAAAATGCTCTTGAAAATATTCTGACCCAGGATTTTGCGTTTTCTTCTTTCAACGGATGAACCAGAAGTAATGCAAGGATGCCAACAATGCTATAGGCTAAAACAAGGTAAGAAACCCAGCCTCTTGGAAGCTGCCAGTTGATTAATATTTTAACAGAATAAAAATAAAGAATTGTTACATAGATAAGGAGTAACGGAATTAATATAAACTGAGTAAAAAACTTCAGAACAACGGGATAAGTTCCGTCTTTTTCAAGGTTATTTAAGCCTTTGTCATTAAATAAAAGGAAAATAAAACTGCTTCCCAAAATAGCGAGAACAAAGAATGTATCTCTGTAAATTCTGTCATGAAAATTAAAGTCAAAAAGTTTATCAACCGCTAAGATGGCTAATTCCACACCGCCTGTCAGAACTCCTGTAAATACGGCAGTGAGAAAGATATTGATAAAAAGGTTTTTGTTATACTGCCAGAATCTGAGCTCTCTGTCTTTCTCCAGAAACGGAACAAATGATACCAATAAGTGAGAGAGAAGAGCCGTAACAGCAATGATATAAGCGTATACTTCTGTAAAACTGTTTTTTTTATCAGGCAGGATATAATAGAAACCTATAAGGAAAACTATACCGCATACTTGTAGTAGTAATTCTTTCCCGATTCTCTGTGACAACATTTTTAATGCAAACATCAGAGAAATTCCGAGACAGGAACAAATGGTGAACTTAATATAAGAAGTAATTTCACTACGTTCCGTTTCCACAATGTATATGGCACCAATAGCAGCTAATAAAGCCATTACCAAAATCATTGGATATCGGAAAATGACTTCATTGGCCCGGCTTAGAGTTTCCTGGAATTTTGTTTTCATGATTTGGTGTTTTTAAGGTTTAGATTAATCTTTTTTCTTTTTTTTCTTTTTATCCTTATCCTTGTCTTTTTCTTTTCCTTTGGTTTTCTTTTCTTTTTTTGGATTCAGGATTTCTTCAGCTACTTCGAACTTAGGTTCTTCGACCTTTGCTGGCTTTATTTCGATTTTTAGATCAAAATAACCCTTCATATCTTCCTGGGAAATTAATTTTTCACTTAATAAAAGCTCCAGGATTTCCTTCCCTGAATGATTAAAAAAGTTGTGTGAAAGTTCTTTTAATAGAAATTTTTTATACCCATCTAAAGGAACAAGTACGCTGTATTTAAAGATTCTTCCTTCTTTTACAGTAGATAGATAGCCTTTTTCAACTAATATTTTCAAATAAGTGGAAACCGTGTTCTGGTGTGGTTTCGGTTCCGGATGCTGCTCCATAACGTCCTTCAGATAAAAAGATTCCATTTTCCAAAACAGCTTCATAAAGTTTTCTTCTGCGGCAGTAAGATGATTTATTTTCATAGAGTATTCTAATGTTGAAATTGAATATTGCAATAAAGATAGATAAAAGATACCAGAAAAGCTATTCCAGCCCCCATAAATACTTCTTTTACGGTATGTCTTTTTAAAATGATACGTGTGATTCCGACTAAAATAGCGATTCCCAGCCATGCAAAACCCATTTTCCAGTTCAGTGAGAAAAAGAGTGCTGCCACAAATACATTGAATGCTGTATGCATCGAGCTTTTGATAAAAAGATTGCTGATCTGAAGAGCGAAAAGTAGTACCAGAATAAATAGCATGACAAAATCAATGTATCCGTTTCTGATATAATTAAAAAGAAGATAGGCGATCACACAAACTGCAATAAATATATATAAGGTTTTCCTTTGGACACGGTTGGAAACATCCATATTGGTGTACCTTCCAGTCTTTACATTCCACACCAGCCATATCACAACCGGAATAATGATCATTAATAATACAGGAAGGAAATAAAGCATAGAATATTTAAGGGAATATTCTCTGATGCTCATGTAGATAAAGAAAATGATCAGAGAGACCAAAGGATTAAAAAAATCAGAGATGACTTTTGAAATTTTATGTAATAATGAAGATTGTTTTTCTTCCATAGTTGAGATTAAAAACCAAATATACTATTATAACCTCAAAAATCAAATGGAAACCATGAGACGGAATAGGTGGTTTAATGGGTAAGTTATCTGATTACTAAATGTTTTGATGAAGTGAAATGTTTTTTTGCTTCTTTAAATGAATACTGAATTTTGCAGGAAATGCTTAATATTAATTGATCAGTCTTACTCAGCATTATCATGTAACCTGTATTCATATTATTTATATTTTCAGGTTGTTTAGCCTTTATTCAAAAAGTTTCCCGGGAAAATATTGTTACACTACAACCTATCCATCAATTGTGTCAATCCTGAAATCGGGATTCAATGAAAAACAGAGGTTGTTTACCTGCTTGAGTGAAAAGGTGAGTATACAATGAAAATGGCAGGGAAGGATTTATAGCAGACAAAGATTGGAAGGAAATTAAAGCCAGAACGGTAAAACAATAGGGTAATTTCGTTAATGAAATTGAAGACAGAACTCTGAAAATTACAGATTTTTCCCCGGAAAAGAAGCTGTTGAAATAACCAAAATATATATTAACAATAATTAAAGAGGAATAAAATAGGAGAGCAAAATATAATGAATTCTAATATCTCGGAATCATGTATTGTTTCAGAAAAACCCTATGGATAGGATGATTCCTGAAATCTGATGAAAAGAATGTAACGGATAAAACGCAGCTTTATCATTCTTGCAAGGGGTCGGAAATTAAGAATAATCCATACAGCCCGCAAATAGATTTTGCAGAAAAATCGAAAAGTTATCTATGTATAGAATAAAAACAAAGTTTTTTTCATAATTTTGCTCAACTATTTCATCATAAAAAAGCAAGAGCTAACACATGAAAGAATTTTCTAAAGAGGTATACCTGAAGTGGTATGAAGATATGACAATGTGGAGAAGGTTTGAAGACAAATGCCGTTCTCTTTACCTAAAACAAAAGATCAGAGGATTTTTACATTTGTATAACGGTCAGGAAGCTATCCCTGCCGGATTTACACATGCAATGGATCTTACAAAGGATAGTATGATTACTGCTTACAGATGTCACATCCATCCAATGGCGATGGGAGTAGATCCTAAAAGAATCATGGCAGAACTTTGTGGTAAAGCTACCGGAACATCCGGAGGTATGGGTGGATCTATGCACATTTTCAGTAAAGAACACCGTTTTTACGGAGGACATGGTATCGTTGGAGGACAAATTCCATTAGGTGCAGGGATTGCTTTTGCAGATAAATATTTCGACAGAAAAGCAGTGAACATCTGTTTCTTTGGGGACGGTGCTGCAAGACAAGGTTCTTTACATGAGACCTTCAATATGGCAATGAACTGGAAACTACCTGTAGTATTTGTTGTAGAAAACAACCAATATGCAATGGGAACTTCTGTAAAAAGAACTGCCAACCACGAAGATATCTATAAATTAGGATTAGGATACGAAATGCCTTGCCTTGCTGTAGATGCAATGGATCCTGAAAAAGTAGCTGAAGCTGCTTACGAAGCTATTGAAAGAGCAAGAAGAGGAGACGGACCTACATTCATTGAAGCAAGAACTTACCGTTACAGAGGACACTCTATGTCTGATGCTGAGCCATACAGATCTAAAGAAGAAGTAGCTCTTCATAAAAATGATGACCCAATCGAATTGATAAAACATAGAATTTTAGAAAACGGATGGGCTACAGAAGCAGAATTGGAAGCTATGGATAACAAGTCCAGAGACTTTGTTGAAGAGTGTATCGAATTTATGGAAAACTCTCCGTATCCGGATGCAGAAAAAATCTATGAGTATGTATATGCTCAGGAAGATTATCCATTCCTAGACAAATTAGAAAACTAAAAAATAAAAAATTAATTTGAAATTTGAAGTTTGAAATTTCTGAAATCTCAAATCTCAAATCTCGAATCTCAAATCAATATAGATTATGGCAGAAGTAATTACGATGCCCCGCCTGTCCGACACGATGACGGAAGGTAAGGTGGCCAAATGGCATAAAAAAGTAGGAGATAAAGTAAAAGAAGGAGATATTTTAGCTGAAATTGAAACTGACAAGGCAGTTCAGGATTTCGAATCTGAAATAGAAGGTACCCTTTTATACGTAGGTGTAGAAGAAGGTGCTGCTGCTGCTGTAGACTCTGTTTTGGCTATTATCGGGAATGAAGGAGAAGATATTTCAGGTTTAACAGGTGGAGCTGCTGCTCCCAGTGCAGGAACTGAAGAAAAAAAATCAGAAGAACAGCCTAAAGCAGAAACTGCTGCGCCTGCTGCTGCAGAAGTTCCGGCAGGAGTAGAAATTATTACAATGCCAAGACTTTCTGATACCATGACAGAAGGTAAGGTAGCTAAATGGCACAAAAACGTAGGTGATACAGTAAAAGAAGGTGATCTTCTTGCTGAGATCGAAACAGATAAAGCGGTACAGGATTTCGAATCTGAATTCAATGGAGTATTATTGAAGCAAGGTGTAGAAGAAGGAGGTGCTGCTCCGGTTGATTCCGTATTAGCAATCATTGGCCCTGCAGGAACTGATGTTTCCGCTGTAGGAGCTCCAAAAGCTGCGGGTCAGTCAATTGAAAAACCAGCAGAACAAAAAGCGGAAGTTAAAACAGAAGAAAAAGCTGCTCCGGCTGCCAACTCTTCATCTTCTGACAGGGTAGCAATCTCTCCACTGGCTAAGAAAATGGCTCAGGATAAAGGAGTGGATATCAACAGTGTTCAAGGTTCTGGTGAAAACGGAAGAATCGTTAAAAAAGATATTGAAAATTATCAGCCAGCTGCAAAACCGGCTGCTTCAGCTCCGGCAGCAAGCGCTGCTCCTGCTGCAGTAAACTTTGTACAAGGTGAAGATACAGAGACTCCAAACTCTCAGGTAAGAAATATCATTGCAAAACGTCTTTCTGAAAGTAAATTCTCTGCACCTCACTATTACCTAATGGTTGAGATCAATATGGATAAGGCAATTGAAGCAAGAAAAGAAATCAATTCTTTACCAGATACTAAGATCTCTTTCAATGATATGATCATTAAAGCCACTGCAATTGCTTTAAGAAAACACCCTCAGGTAAATTCAAGCTGGGCGGGTGATAAGATCATCCACAGAGGAAATATCAATATCGGTGTAGCGGTAGCTATTCCAGACGGATTGGTAGTTCCTGTATTGAAAAATACAGATCAGATGACGTACACTCAGATTTCTGCATCCGTAAAAGATATGGCTTCAAGAGCTAAGAGTAAAGGTCTTAAAGCTAACGAAATGGAAGGATCTACATTCTCTATTTCAAACTTAGGAATGTTCGGAATCGAAACGTTTACAAGTATCATTAACCAACCAAACTCTGCAATCCTTTCAGTAGGAGCAATTATTGAGAAACCAATCGTTAAAGATGGTCAGATCGTAGTTGGAAACACCATGAAACTTTCATTGGCGTGTGACCACAGAGTGGTAGATGGGGCTACAGGTGCTCAATTCTTACAGACATTAAGAACCTATTTAGAAAGTCCATTAACATTGTTACTGTAATTTTCTGAATTGAAAATAGTTAAAACCTCCCAAATCGGGAGGTTTTTTGGTTTTTAATATATTTGAAAAATTACTTTTTCAGGATTTTTATTTCTTCCTTAAGTTCTTTTACCTGTAATTTCAGTTCTTCTATTCTTTCTTCATACTGTTCTATCAGTTTGTCTGAAGCATTGTAGTTAATGGTTTGGTTTTGAATTACACCACTACCATTATCATTTGAAGAATCATTATTGTTGTTAAGTTGTACATACCCTTCTTCTGGTTTTAGAATATCTTCTACACTTACCTCCAAAGAAGTACAGATATTTTGGATATGATTTACCCATGAATTAGTTTCCCCGTTTTCTATTCTCTGGTAAGTAGACCGGGAGATATGAAGCTTCTCTGCCAGTTCTTCCTGAGAAACCCCTTTCTCTTCCCTGTATTTTCTTATTCTTTTCCCGATGGTAGTGTTCATAGCCCGAAATATTTTTTGAATAGAGCAAATATAATTTTTTTCTTAAAATAAAACTGCATCAAAAACAGGGCATTGTAATATTATTTTTTTTCACACCTTTGTAGAGTTATGAAAAAATTATATATTTAACTACTAAAAAACAAATGATTATGAAGAAAAATTTAATCTTCCGGCTTTTCCAGCTGATGATTCTTTCTACCCTGCTTCATGCCTGTATGCACGAAGAAACGCTTGCCTCTTATGATCCGGCTTCTAATTCTAAAGAGTATACCAACAAAAGTCTTTGGAAAGAAGATGAAAAGTACATTAAAAATGTAAAAGCTGTTTTTGATGAGTATGCAGATAAAAGTTACTTTACAGCAAACTTTGGTGCTGTAAACTGGGATTATGCACTCACGATGGGTAATTTTGATGAAAGCTACTTAGAAGCTCCGGTTATTAAAAACGGGAAACTGAACTTTGTTCTTGTCGCATATAGAGAAGGTGACAGAGTCTTTTTTAAAAGAAAAGATGAAAGAGAATCAAACGAATTTTTTAATATATTGGTCTTTAAAGACAGAAATCAGTTAAAAGGAAAAATCATAGACAATGCTTCTCAAAATAACAAAGGGCTATTATGTTATACTGTAGAAGTCACATGGACATGGACTAATGATGATGGAAGTGCAGGAGAAACTTTTACCTACAATAAAACAGTATGCAAAAGCTCAGGTCCTTATTTACCTTGCCAAAGTGTAGAAGTAAATGGCGATTGTGGTGGTTCTACCGCAGGAGGTCCTCCTGGAAGTGGTTCTGGAGGTGGTAGTGGATATCCTTATACTCCTGAATTTAAAGAATTTACAGATAATTGTGCAAAAGTAAAGGCTTTAAGAAATAATACAACATTTAAAAATAATGTCATCAATTTAGAAGGAAAAACTGGTCTAAAAGGAGAAACTGGCTATATCCAAAGAGCTGATGGAAGTTATACTTACAAAGATACAGCAGGACAAAGTGAAACTTCAAATACTTTATCTCTTCCAAATCCTGATTTGTCTGAAAATAAAAGTATAATGGCATATCTCCATACCCATGTTAATGATTATACATATACAAATGCTGATGGAGATGAAGAAACAAGAAAAGGAATAAAAATGTTTTCTCCTGCCGATATTGATTATTTTATGGATATGCTTAGAAACGCTCAGGAAGCAGGCAGACCTTTATCAGATGTGTATGCAGTAATGGTAACGAGTTCTGGAAATTATCAGATTCGGTTTACAGGAAATCAATATCAGATTAAAAGCTTCACAAAACAACAAATTGAAAACTTTACAAAAGAGTTTCCAACATTTATGGCTAAATATAATAATGATTTAGAGACTGGTTTTTTGAATTTCTTAAGTGAAAAAATGAATGTTAAAGCAACGAATCTTTACAAGATGGATTCCAATGGCACAAATTATGAAATAAAATTAACTCCTGAAAAAGCTAAAGTAACTACTGGATGTCCAGGTTAATAATTAAAAAATAAAAAATTATGAAAAATATATTAAGTATTATTTGCTTTGCAATTTTTTCGTCTTGTATAGGACAAACTATTTCACTTGAAACAATGGCGCAATGCCAGCCTGGAAGCTGCCCAACAGCAACATATGTGAAAGATATTAATAACTTATTGAATAAATATGTTGGAACTTGGAAGGGAGCTCTTAATGGAAAAAATTATGAATTTAAATTTGTTAAAAAAGAAAATTTCGGTTTTGAAAACAATTTGAAAGCAGATAGACTCATAGGCACATTAAAAATCACTAATTCTAATGGTGCCGTAGAATATGACAGTTTCAATAAACAAGATAGTGAAACGGATTTTTTCGGAGACAATTTTCAACCAAATTTAAAAGCATATATGATACGTTTTGCTGGAGGAAAATTAGGATGTATAGACTATGGATATGTCTATTTAAGAATAAAACCAGAGACACCAAATAATATGAGTGTTAATTTCCATCCAGACAATGATATAGTTAAACAAGATTGTAGTAATTTCAAAACCACATTACCTGATAATCAGATTATACATTTAACTAGGCAATAACTTCAAACTGAATTATAAGAAGTTTTTTAATATTATGAAAAATCTATTTTTATTTATATTTTTTTGTGCTTTAGTTTCTTGCAAAGCGCAAACATATCCATTAAGAACCTACACTGAAGTTCCAGTTAATGCATATATACAGGATACAAATAATGAACTCCTTCCGTATGAGGGAACCTGGAAAGGGGTCTGGAATGGTAAAACTGTTTTTATTTACTTAAAAAAAATAAAAAAGTATTTTACACATTTAGAAAATAAACCCTATTATAATGATATTTTAATAGGTAAATATAAAATTCTAGATTCAAATGGAACCATCCTTTTTGATAGCACTAACCTTGCTGATGAAAATGTTAAAATTAATGGAGCTAGATTTCTTTCAATTCCTAATGTTAGATATCTTTTAAATTACATTGATACTAATTTATGTAATACTTCAGGTAATATTTCTATAAACTTTACAGATACTACAAAAACAAAACTTAACTGGAAACTTATTTTTGACAGCAATATGATCACAACAGATTGCCAGTATTATAATACTGGAATTCCAGAGGTACTTCCAAAAGAGATCATTCTTACAAAACAATAAACACTAATTATGTATATATTTAGAAAGTCCATTAACATTGTTACTGTAATTTTCTGAATTGAAAATAGTTAAAACCTCCCAAATCGGGAGGTTTTTTTGTAAATAGAAATGGAGGTGCCTTACAAAACCCATAAGGTTTCAAAAACCTTATGGGTTTAGAAAAATAAATTCCTGGAAAAGGACATGATACTTTTTCTATAAGTTTTAACACAAAGAATAAGATGAAAATAATTAAAAAAATTAATAGAAAAGACGTATATGAATGGATTGCCGAAATCTAAACATCCTAAAAGTAAAATAAAATATAAACCGCTTCAAAAAGCGGTTTTTTATTTGCAGGCAATTCACTATTTTTGAATCATGATTAAAGCAAGAAATATCCATAAATCTTATGGGAATTTAGAAGTACTGAAAGGAGTTGATATTCACATCAAAACAGGAGAGGTGGTTTCTATTGTAGGAGAATCAGGGGCAGGTAAATCTACACTGCTGCAGATTTTAGGAACGCTGGATCATCCAACCCAATCCGGTAAATATGATACTGAAATAGAAATAGCAGGAGAATCATTTATTAATATGAATGATAAGCAGCTGTCAAAATTCAGAAATCAGAATATCGGTTTCGTATTTCAGTTTCATCAGCTTCTTCCGGAGTTTACCGCATTGGAAAATGTATTGCTTCCGACAAAAATAGCTGGAGCTAACGAAAGAGAAGCTATCGAAAAAGCTTATGCTTTATTTGAAGATCTAAAGATAGAGCAAAGACTGAATCATAAACCCAACCAGCTTTCAGGTGGAGAGGCGCAAAGGGTAGCTGTAGCAAGAGCTTTAATCAATTCCCCGAAAATTATTTTTGCAGATGAGCCTACAGGTAACCTTGATTCCAAGAACGCCGATGATCTTCATAGATTGTTTTTTGATCTTAGAGACAAATACAACCAAACTTTTGTCATTGTAACGCATAACCCGAATCTGGCAGAAATCACAGATCGCAAGCTCGTTATGAAAGACGGTATGATCATAGAGTAGTATATAAAACCGAATGATGAAACACTTTATTTTTCTTTTTTTAATTGTAATTTCCTGTTCAAAAGCTGAATCCCAGCAGTTGAACCCATCAGGTATTCCTCAAACAAGAATTTTGGAGATTAAAAATTATATAAAAGGAAAAGAGTACAATCAGGAACTGGCTGTTTTTATCAACTTTAAAATCCCATCCGGGAAGTATCGTTATTTTATTTATAACCTGAAAAATAATACGATTCTACAGCAGGCTGTAGTTTCTCATGGATCAGGCTCTGTCATTCCAAAATCAGATGCTTTGAAATTCAGTAATGTTGAAGGCTCTTATCAGTCATCACTTGGAAAATATGTCATTGGAGAAAGCTATATAGGGAAGTTTGGGAAAGCTTATCGTCTGGCAGGACTGGATGCTACCAATAGCAATGCCATGCAAAGAGCTATTGTTCTTCATTCTTACGGATGCATTCCTGACACAGAATCTCAGACTCCTGCATGTCTGAGTTTAGGATGCCCGATGCTTTCCGTCAATGCACTTAAAGAAACAGCAAAATATATTGATAGGTCTCCAAAACCTGTTATTTTATATGCTTTCTATTAATTGATAATATTCATCTATAATTTTTTTTCCATGGCCATAAAACTCCTTGCCGAAGATGACAGACCCAGAGAAAAGTTTTTGCAGAAAGGCAAAAGCTCACTTTCTGATTCTGAGCTTCTGGCAATTATTATGGGAAGTGGAAATAGAGAGGAAGATGCTTTGGAATTAGCAAGGAAAATTTTAGCCTCTGTCAATAACAGTTGGAATGAATTGAGCTTACTTTCTGCCAAAGATCTGATGAAATTTAAAGGTATTGGAGAATCAAAAGCCATTTCAATTATTTCAGCTTTGGAAATCGGCAGAAGAAGAGCAGTACAGGATATTCCTGAAAAAACAATTATTGGAAACAGTCATGATGCTTATGCGATTCTCAGAAACCAGCTCTCCGATCTGAGAACAGAAGAGTTCTGGACAATTTTCCTTAATAACAGCAATAAAGTAATTCATGTTTCTCAACTCACACAGGGAGGGATCAGTCAGTCTATTGTAGATGTAAGAACACTTTATAAGTCAGCTTTGGATCATTTTTCAACAGGTATTATCATTGCGCACAATCATCCTTCCGGAAGTTTAAAACCAAGCCGGGAAGATATCAATATCACACAGAAAATAAAAGAAGCGGGAAATACATTAAGCATTCAGCTTTTAGACCATATTATTGTCACGCAGGACTCTTATTTTAGCTTCTCAGACGCAGGATTATTATGATTAGAAGATTGAAATACCATGAAATTGATTTTGTAAAATATGCTCAATGTTTAGAAAATTCCGAACAAAGAAAATATTCTGCAACAAAAGTTTTTTTAGATACAACTTCTACAATGCCATGGGAAATTCTTGTTTATAAAGATTATGAAGCTGTAATGCCCATACCTTTTGTAAGAAAATATGGGCTGAAAATAGTGCATAATCCTAAGCTTTGCCAGCAGCTTGGGGTTTTTTCCAGCAAAGATGATGTGGATCTGAATGAGACATTTTTAGAATACCTGGAAAAAAATTACATGATAAGGGCGTATCCTTTTAATGATGTCAATCAGCTTCGCACAAAGATCAGAATCAAGAAAAACTTTTTATTATATCCTGAGGCTTATGAGAAAGTATATTCGAAATATTCACCCAAAAGAAAAAGAAAACTTCGGTTAGATGAAGCTGTTTTACAAGAATCAGAAATTAAAACGATCCCTTATGAGAAAGCAAAAGCTTTTATTGAATCCAATACAATAGGATTGAATAAAGACCATGATTTGTTTGAATTCATGAGGATTTTTGAAAGCTTTTATAAGTCCGGATATCTGAAATTCACAGCTTTTTACTATAAGGATAAGATTGTTAATATGATTGCTACGTATTCCGATAGTAATATGGTAGCGCTTTTAGGAAATTTTAATGATAAAGATTATGTCAAATTATCAGGAGCATCCGTATTGATTGATCATCTCATTAAAGAAAATATAGAAACTCATATTTTTGATTTTGAAGGGGGAGAACTACCTAATATTGAAGAGTTTTTCAGAGGGTTTCGTCCCGAATTAAGACCGTACGGAATTATTGAGAATTCAAAAAAGAACCTTTTTAAAAAATTAGGATATCTTGTATTAAGAGGAAAGTCTTTTTTATGATGAAAAGCATTGTTTAGATTGGTTCTAATTAGGTAATATTCCGTAACTTTATAAAATCCTTAGTAAAACAGTTATGTTACAACAGATTCGTCAGTACAAATTATCATACATGCTTTATAACATATTTAAAAAGAATAAATTAAAGCATAATATTCCATTATATAAAAAATACGGAATCAATAAGAACTATTTTTCAAGTATTTCAAGTAAAGATTTTGCACATCTTCCGGCTAGCGAACGAAGACTGGATGATTCAAAACTTAGGGAAACTCCTTTTTTTAAGAAACTTTCCGACGAAAATAAAGAAAGTGCTCTTCAGTATGATGAAAATGGCTATATGATTCTGAGAAATTTCCTTACTCCTGAAACGGCCGATCAGATCAATGCTGAAATTGATAAACTAATGAAGGATGGGACTTTGAAATTTATATACGGAGGAAAACTGATGTTTGCGATCCACCATTCAGAAATCATTAAAAATATTGGAAGTGATAAAGAACTGTTAGAATTTTTATCTGTTTTGCTTGACGGAAAATCCAAACTTTTCCAAAGTATCAATTTTATCAACGGCAGCCAGCAGAAAACCCATTCTGACAGTATTCACATGACCACTTATCCATTAGGTGGTTTATTAGGTGTATGGATTGCCCTGGAAGATGTAGATGAGAATAACGGAGCGCTTCATTATATTCCTAAAAGCCATAAACTCCCTTATTTCCTGAATTCTGATTATGATAATGAAGGGACAGCTTTGAAAATTGGTAAGAAAAGCTACAGAGCTTATGAAACTTTCCTGGAGGATAAAGTAAAAGAATTAGGCTTGAAGAAAGAAATCTTTAAAGCCAAAAAAGGAGATTTATTAATCTGGCATGCCAATATTCTTCACGGCGGAGAACCTCACACGGATAAAAACAGAACGAGAAAAAGTCTTGTTTACCATTTCTTTGATGAAAATAGTGTCTGTTATCATGAAGTGACACAGAGGCCGGCACTGTTTGAACTTTAATACAGAAAAATCCTCTTCGTAAAGCTTTTTATAGGAATACGGGTTTAAAAAGATAGTTTTTTTACATTTGTATTCTTAATATCAGTGTATGGAAAAAAAGAAGAATATTCTTGTTTTTATATTTTCAATCTATGTATGCATGATGTCATACTACCTGTATACCCATCATTATTACAACACTGATATGGAGGCCTATATGGGGCTTATTTATAAAACGGAATATCCTGAAATGAAAATTGAAGAAATTCATCAGAAGGTATATGACGAACTGAGGGAAAAGAATCCCGACTTTGCAGGACTTGGGCCTGTTAATCCCATGGTTGAGGAAGTGGCAAAAGGAGAGAGTACTTACTATAAAATAATCTCACAAAATCCCAAAGCCTACGAAGAAGAGTTACAGCTTTTTGTGGTAAAACCTTTTTATAATTTTATCGGCTGGTCATTGTTTAAGCTTGGTTTCAGTGCTTCTGCTTCAATCTCCCTGATTTCAGTTATCTCTTATGCATTGATTCTGGTTCTGATTTTCAGCTTTTTGATAAAAATTCTGAGAAATTATCCTCTTGCCTTCATCCTTACTGTTTTGATTTCACTGTTCAAGCCATTGCCGGAATCGGCCCGGCATGTATCAGCAGATTCCTTATCATGCTTTCTGCTTCTTTTGAGCTTTTATGTGTTTTTAGTGAGAAAAAATTTCTTTTTTGCAGGCATATGGGCTATGCTTTGTGTGCTTACAAGACCTGAATATTTTATTTTTTATTCATTCCTGTATTCCCTTATTTATTTTTATAGAAATAGCTTTCAGATTAAAACAGGTTTATTACTGGTATCATACGGATATATATTTCTTTCCTTCTTTTTAATACAGGTTTTCAATCAGGTTTCTTGGTCTACACTTTTTATGAATCAGTTTACGAAAGTTCAGATTTATCCTGTGTCGCAGCCTGATCCATTTTCCTTTGCAGATTATATTCACTTTATTAAAAGTAATGTAATGTTGGATTTCAATTCTTCCTACTTTCCGATTTTATTGATTTTTATTGTGGTTATTCTTGCTAACCGTTTCTCGTTTTATAATAAAAAGAATCAGGCTCAGCTCTTGTTTTTCGTTGTTATTTACACAACTGTTATGCTGAGATTTTTGGTTTTTCCGTCTCTGGTAAACAGGATGATGCTTGGCTTTTATCTTATAATTATCCTTGCATTGGTCTATATACAAATTTCTAAAGTGGATATCTTTAAAAACTCTTTAGAAGACGGAAAATAATTAGTAATTTTGCAGTCTAAAATTATGACGAGTCTATCAGGATATTTACCCTATGCATTTGCATTGATTATTGCAATTCCTTTTCTGGTTTTGCTCAGACAATTTGTACACTCATACATTACTCTTAAGAACCAGGAAATCAAACTGCTTACCGTGAAATCAAATTCAGAGAACAAAGCACATTCCTACGAAAGAATGACATTGTTTCTGGACAGAATGAAACCATCCAACCTTATCCAGAGGTTTGATAGAGGACTGGCGGTTCATGAGTTTATTTTCCTGACAGAAAAAGCAATCAACGAAGAATTTGAGTATAACTCTTCACAACAGTTGTACATTACGAAAAATTCATGGAAGAATATTGTTGACTCAAAGAATGCGATTATAGAACTGCTTCACAAAACCTATGATGGATTAAAAGGAGAAGTTCAGCTGGATGAATTCAAAACGATTTTCATCATGAATTATATGGAAAGCAACGATTATATTGCTGAAACTATAGAAGATTTAAGAAAAGAAATTTTAATAATAACTTAAAAAATAACAGATAAATAATGATTCCAAATTTTAAAGCACATCCATGGCACGGAATTTCTGCAGGAGAAGATGCGCCAAATGTTGTCAACGTATTTGTGGAAATTGTTCCTTCAGATACTATTAAATATGAAGTAGATAAAGAAACAGGATACTTAAAGGTAGACAGGCCACAGAAATTCTCTAACATTATCCCGGCTTTATATGGTTTTGTACCAAGAACATACTGTGATAAAGAGGTGATGAAACTTGCTGTAGAATCAGGTGCTACTGACGTTACTATGGGTGATCATGACCCACTTGATATCTGTGTTTTAAGTTCTCACAATATCCATGCCGGAGGTTTATTGATGGAAGCTATTCCAATCGGAGGTTTCAAAATGATCGACGGAGGTGAAGCAGATGATAAAATTGTTGCAGTAATGATCAATGATCACGCTTTCGGACACTTCAGAGATATTTCTGAATTACCGGAAGCTGAAGTAAAAAGATTGATGCACTACTTCCTTACTTATAAAAACTTACCGGATGAGCCTGCAAAATGCAGAATCCAGGAAGTTTACGGAGCTGAACACGCAAGAAAAGTGATCAAAGCTTCTCAAACAGACTATGCAGATAAATTCGGAGGATAAGATTTTTTCCCTAGAATAAAAAAAGCAGATGATTTTTCATCTGCTTTTTTTGTGAATATTTTATTATGTATCAATAGGATTAATTTCTTTTGTATACAGAATTTCCTTCTTTTATCGTTTCCAGAACCTTAATGTTTCTGAGATTTTCAGGAGTTGTGGTTAAAGGATTCTGATCAAGAATAACAAAATCAGCTAGTTTACCAGGTTTAATAGACCCTTTTCTGTTTTCTTCCTGCAATTGATAAGCTCCGTTAATGGTAATCGCTTTTAACGCTTCAAGGGTGGAGATTTTTTCATTAGGACCTAAAATCATTCCAGACCGTGTCTTTCTATTCACTGCTGCGTATACGGCTGTAATCAGATCGGGTGGTGTAACCGGAGCATCATGATGAATGGTAAAAATAATTCCTGCTTTTAATGCTGAATTTGCCGGGCTTATAAAAGAAGCTCTTTCAGGGCCGAAAACACTCGAATAATGCCAATCTCCCCATAAATAAGCATGCGTAGAAAAGTAAGAAGGGATTACTCCTAATTCTTTTATTTTTTGAATATGATCAGGTCTGCTGTTCTGTACATGAATTAATGTTGCCCGCAATTCCGGCTTGTAAATGTTTTCATCTTTTAATCTTTGAATAACACGGATGGCCTGATCAATTGCAGCATCTCCATTTACATGAAGCTGGGCAGTGATGTGATTTTGAAAAAGGACTTTCAGATCGTTGTATAAGGTTTCATCCGTAAAAATAGGGAATCCTTTATAATCCTTAGACTGACCTTCAGGAGGAACTAAATAAGGCTGGGTAAGCCAGGCTGTTTTACCTTGTGGAGAACCGTCGTCAGAAAATTTGAATCCGGCTAATTTCAGGTGATTTTCATACTTCATATACTTTGGTTTGAAACTGTTGAAATCCTTTTTGAAATATTCATAATCCGGAAAGTAAACAACATCAGCTTTAAGAAGATGTTGGGATGCTGCTTTTTCTAACAGCGCAACACTTTCTCCCATCGTTCTCCCATCACAAATAGTAGTCTGTCCATAGCTGAGCCATTCATTCTGGGCTTTCATCAGATTTTCCATTGCATGAGCCTCTGTGTTTTTGCCTTTACCCATTTTTTCTGTGATGACCAGTAACGCGTTGAAACTTGCATTTTCTTCTAATTTTCCGTTCAGTTTTCCTGTTTTTTTATCCCTGCCAATGTGCCCTCCTTCAGGATCTTTTGATGATTCCGTTATTCCCAAAAGCTTTAGCATGGCACTGTTAGCTACACTGGCATGGCCTGAAGCATGAATAACAATGATAGGATTGGTCTTACTGATAACATCCAGTTCAGCTTTTGTAGGATGACGATGCTCTGTCATAATTGCATCATCATAACCATTTCCGATAATCGGCTGTTGATCTGTAATTTTTTTTTCTTTGATGTAGTTTTTAATGGTAATCTGTAAATCTTCAATTGAATTTACAGTGCCATAGGGTTCAGGAGATAAATCTACAACATCCATCATCCCGGCTCTTGAAGTAAGATGCCCATGAACATCTATAAAACCAGGAAGTAGAGTTTTTCCATTAAGATTAATCATTTTGGTTGCTGGCTCTGAAAAACGTTCTGCATCTGATTTTGTTCCCGCAAAAAGTATTTTCCCGTCTTTTATTGCTACAGCTTCAACCTGAAGAGGGGTGTCTTCCATTGTTATAATAGGACCACCGAAATAAAGCATTTCAGCGTTTTGTTGTGGAATCTTATTTTGACAGCTGCTTATGCTTGCAGATAAAAAAATAGTGTACAATATCCTTTTCATAAATAATTAATTCAAATCATAGTGATAAACAAATTTACAAAATAATATATTATTATTAGTGAATTTTATTATGTGTTTATAATTTCATTATATTTATAAGACTAATCTCAATTTTTTAATATAAAATAATAAACTATGGATCTATTTGTGTTAGTGCCAATTTTTGGTGTCATAGCTTTGCTTTATACATTTCTTCAGAGCAACTGGGTCAATAAACAGAATGCTGGAAATGAAAAAATGAAAACAATCAGCGGCCATATTGCAGACGGTGCAATGGCTTTTCTAAAGGCTGAATACAAAATCTTAACGTACTTTGTTGTTGTTGTCGCCATTCTATTGGCAGTAATGGGGTCAAGTAATGCCAACTCACATTGGAGTATCGGAATTGCTTTTGCCGTAGGAGCTGTATTCTCTGCATCAGCAGGGTTTATCGGGATGAAAATCGCTACCAAAGCGAATGTGAGAACGGCAGAAGCTGCAAGAACTTCACTCTCAAAAGCTCTTAAAGTCTCTTTTACAGGAGGTTCTGTAATGGGAATGGGAGTTGCCGGGCTTGCTGTCTTAGGTTTAGGAGCTTTATTTCTGATTATTAAACAGATTTTTGCCCCTGAAGCTACAGTAGATTCTCATGAAATGGAAAAAACCATCGAAATTCTTACCGGATTTTCTCTTGGAGCTGAGTCTATTGCGCTTTTTGCAAGAGTAGGAGGTGGTATTTATACTAAGGCTGCAGACGTAGGTGCCGACCTTGTAGGAAAAGTGGAAGCCGGAATTCCTGAAGATGATCCCCGAAATCCTGCTACCATTGCAGATAATGTAGGAGATAACGTAGGAGACGTTGCCGGAATGGGAGCCGACCTTTTCGGATCCTATGTGGCGACAGTTCTTGCCACAATGGTATTAGGTAGAGAAACTGTTTCTGATGATGCTTTCGGAGGTTTTGCCCCGATTCTTTTGCCGATGCTGATTGCAGGAACAGGAATTATATTTTCAATGATCGGAACTTTATTTGTGAAAATTAATGACAATGAAGGGGCATCCACTTCCAGCGTACAAAATGCATTAAATCTTGGAAACTGGGGAAGTATTGTGATTACGGCTATTGCTTCCTATTTCCTGGTAACGTATATCCTTCCTGAAAAAATGGTTCTCAGAGGTCATGAGTTTACTAAAATGGGTGTATTCGGAGCTATCATGGTAGGTCTGGTAGTGGGAACTTTAATGAGCATTATTACAGAATATTACACTGCCATGGGGAAAAGACCCGTTTCCAGTATTGTGAGACAATCTTCTACAGGGCATGCAACCAATATTATCGGTGGGCTTTCCGTGGGAATGGAATCTACTTTGCTTCCTATTATTGTATTGGCGGGAGGAATTTATGGTTCTTATCTGTGTGCCGGGCTTTATGGAGTGGCAATTGCCGCAGCTGGAATGATGGCTACCACAGCCATGCAGCTTGCTATTGATGCTTTTGGACCTATCGCAGATAATGCCGGAGGTATTGCTGAGATGAGTGAACTTCCCAAAGAAGTACGTGAAAAAACAGATATTCTGGATGCCGTAGGAAATACAACGGCTGCTACAGGAAAAGGATTTGCCATTGCTTCAGCTGCTTTAACAGCATTGGCCTTATTTGCTGCTTTTGTAGGAATTGCAGGAATTGATGGTATTGATATTTACAGAGCAGATGTTCTTGCCGGACTTTTTGTAGGTGGGATGATTCCGTTTATCTTCTCCTCATTGGCGATTACCGCAGTAGGACAGGCTGCTATGGCAATGGTAGAAGAAGTAAGAAGACAATTCCGTGAAATTCCGGGAATTCTGGAAGGGAAAGCGCAACCGGAATATGAAAAATGTGTAGCCATTTCTACAGATGCATCCATCAGAAAAATGATGCTGCCTGGTGCGATTGCTATCGTTTCTCCTTTATTAATCGGTTTTATTTTCGGACCTGAAGTATTAGGAGGATTCCTAGCTGGAGCTACAGTATGTGGTGTGTTAATGGGAATGTTTCAGAATAACGCAGGAGGCGCGTGGGACAATGCCAAAAAATCCTTCGAAAAAGGAGTTGATATTAATGGACAGACGTATTATAAAGGTTCAGAACCACACAAAGCATCTGTAACAGGTGATACGGTGGGAGATCCGTTTAAAGATACATCAGGACCTTCGATGAACATCCTGATCAAATTAATGTCAATCGTTTCTTTGGTGATTGCACCTACTTTGGCTGTTTTGCATAAAGATAAAATTGAAGCTAACAGAAAAGCAAAAATTGAAAGCCTTACAGGAATTTCCAGTAGTGCAGTAACTGTAAATGGAGATTCTAAAATAATTACGGTCATTCCGGGAGAAATTAAAGGACACCTTAATGAAAACGGAGACTTTGTATATGAAACAGGTAATATTCAGAAAATAAAACTGGACGGAGGAAAAACAATTGCTATTGGTGACGGAAGCCAGCTTTACCAACTTTACAATGTGGTGAAACAAAAAGATAAGTCTGCATTAGATCCAAATAAGTGGTATACCATTGAAAACCTTTATTTTGAAACAGGTTCAAGTGATCTGAAAGCAGAATCCGTGCTTCAATTGAATACTTTGTCAGAAATTTTAAATGCTTATCCGGATCTGAAAATAAAACTGGGCGGATATACAGATAACAGCGGTAATGAAGATAGTAACATCAAATTATCCAATCTGAGAGCACAGACAGCCAAACTTAAACTGCTCGAACTAGGTATTTCCGGAGACAGAATAGAAGCAGAAGGATATGGTTCACAGCATCCTGTTTGTGAAGCTAATGACACTGATGAATGCAAAGCAAAAAACAGAAGAATTGATGTAAGAGTATTGGCTCTTTAAAATCAATGTGAAAATAGTACAAAAGCATCGCTATGGCGGTGCTTTTTCACGTCTATCCACGTCATAAAAAATCCAGGCAAAAAATATCAGCCATCATCTGTGAAAATTTGTGTGATCTTTGGGAAAAGCAAATCCAGAAAAATCAAAGACTTCTTTTCAAATGCTCCAAAGCCTGAATAATCAATTCATCTTTTTTAGCAAAACTAAACCTGATATAATCAGAATTATCTCTGGAATTGTAAAAAGCAGAAAGTGGAAGGCAGGAAACCCTCTTATCAATGGTAAGCCATTTTGAAAACTCTACATCTGTCATGCTTTTAGAAATAGTCCTGAAATTAACAACCTGAAAAACACTTCCTTCCGCTTGTTGTTCGATCTGAAGCGGTGTTTCTTTAATCATTTCATTAAAAATATCTCTTTTTTTCTGCATGTGTTTTTTATTGAGATCCGGATCAAATACGTCGAGATATTTTGCGATAGCATATTGTGCAGGAGCATTGGCACTGTAAGAAATATACTGCTGATGACATTGAAATCTTGTTGTTAAAACTTCTGAAGCAAGCATATAACTCACTTTCCATCCCGAAGTATGAAACATTTTACCAAAAGAAAAAATACAGAAAGTCTTTTCCCTAAGTTCAGGATGAACAAAAGAACTGTAATGTTCTGTCTCATCATAACAGTAAGTATCATATATTTCTTCGGAAATTAAATAAATATCACGGTTTTTAATCAGTTCATAAAGCATGTCCCAGTCTTCTTTTTTCCATACTTTTCCCGTTGGATTCTGGGGAGAGTTGACAATGACTGCTCTTGTCTTTTCAGTAATACAGTCTTTAAACAGATTCCAATCTATGGTAAAATCACCATCAAGATCATAATAAACAGGAATTCCTCCATTCATAACAACAGCTGGCCCATAAGTGTAGTATGAAGGTTGAATAATGATAACTTCATTACCTTGATTCAGAATTGATTTAAGTGCAGTATATAAAGCAAAGGTTGCACAGGGTACAATCGTGATTTCCTTTGTGGTAACCGTTATTTGATGAGCTCGTTTTGCATTGAATCTGATAATGCTCTCCATCAGCAGAGGATTGCCTGCAAGAGGTTCATAGTGATGCGTGTTGTGCTCAGCAGCTTCCTTTAAAAATACTTTCAGGCGTTCATCAATATCAAAATCGGGAAGTCCCAGAGAAAGATCAAAGCTTCCGTGCCTGGCTGCCAGCTCGGACATTTCCGTAAAAAAGGAATAATGAGTAAATCCGTAAATTTCTTTCACTTATTTTGTATTTTTATCAAATATAATAAAATTTTAATATCAAAATTATACTTAGGCCTATGTGTTGGTAGATTTGTAATGAACTGCATATTATTTTGTCATATTGATTATTAATACTGGGATTCAATAAAAATTGTTATTTTTAAGAAATTTATCTTTTATGAGAAAAATACTTATTCCGTTGTTGGCAATGGCTGTAGTAACCAGTTGTGGAACGGCAAAAATATCTGACGGGAATGCTTCACATCCTGTTTCAACAAAACATAACAAAGCGTTTAATAATGCCTATAAAGAGATTAATGCAGAGGATTTAAAGAAAAACCTTTACGTCATTGCAGCAGACGATATGGAAGGGCGGGATACCGGAAGCAAAGGACAGAAAAAAGCGGGTGAGTATATGATTAATTACTATAAGAATCTGGGTATTTCAGCTCCTAAAGCACTAGGCTCTTACTATCAGAAAGTACCGTCTGAATTCATGAAGAAAAGAGGAGGAGGTAACCTTCCGGATTCTGAAAATATTTTAGCTTTTATTGAAGGAAGTGAAAAACCGGACGAGATTGTGGTGGTTTCTGCTCATTATGATCACGTAGGAACCAAAAATGGAGTTGTGTACAATGGAGCAGACGATGACGGAAGTGGAACTGTAGCTGTAATGGAAATTGCAAAAGCATTCCAACAGGCTAAAAAAGCAGGAAAAGGGCCTAAAAGATCTATTCTGTTTCTTCATGTTACAGGAGAGGAACATGGACTTTTCGGTTCAGAATATTATTCCGAAAATCCTGTTTTCCCGTTAGCCAATACCGTGGTTGATCTTAATATTGATATGATCGGACGTGATGATCCTGCCAACAGAGGAAAACAATATGTCTATGTGATTGGTTCTGAAATGTTGAGCTCCCAACTTAAAGTAATCAACGAAGCGGCGAACAAAAGAACCAACAACCTGGAACTGAATTACAAATACGATGACTTGAATGACCCTGAACAATTGTATTACCGTTCGGACCACTATAATTTTGCCAAGCATAATATTCCTGTAGCATTTTTCTTTGATGGTATTCATGAAGATTATCACAAACCAGGTGATGATCCTGAAAAAATTGATTATCAGTTGCTGGAGAAAAGAACCCAGCTTATTTTTACCACTGCATGGGATATTGCCAACAGAGAAGAAAGAATTGTGGTTGACAGAAAATAATTATTAATTTTAATTGGAATGATATTTTTTTAAACCTTGATAAGGTTAAAAAAATATCATTCCTGTAAACTGCCAGCAAAAACATTACCATGAAAACAATAATCCGGGAAGCAAAGCCAGAAGATATCCCACAAATACAGATTGTGAGAAACTCCGTGAAAGAAAACACGCTGTCAGATCCTGGATTGGTTACCGATAAAGATTGTGAGGAATTTCTATTCCAAAGAGGAAAAGGTTGGGTTTGTGAGATGAAAGATCAGATCGTTGGTTTTTCCATTGCAGATCTGAAAGAAAACAATATCTGGGCACTCTTTGTACATCCGGATTTTGAAAACCTTGGAATAGGCAGGAAACTCCATGATATTATGCTGGACTGGTATTTTGAACAAAATAAAGATTCCGTATGGCTGGGTACTTCACCTGGAACAAGGGCTGAAATCTTTTACAGAAAATCTGGATGGAAGGAAGCTGGACCCCATGGAAAAGGAGAAATCAAGTTTCAAATGATTTCTGAAAACTGGAAAAATAAAAAATTATGATACCAAAACTGAAATCCATCAGACCTTTTATCGGAGCGCAAAACTTTGAGATCAGCAGAAATTTTTACAGAGATATGGGATTTCAAGAAGTGGTTCTGGAATCTAAATTGTCTTTATTTACAAGAGAAGAAATCGGATTTTATCTCCAGGATTATTATGCAAAAGACTGGGTGGATAATACCATGATCTTTATGGAAGTTGCCAATACTGATGAATTCTGGAAAGAACTTTTGTCTCTGGAGCTTACAGAAAAATATGAAAATGTGAGGCTTACTCCTGTAAGAACAATGGATTGGGGGAAAGAGTGCTTTGTACATGATCCTTCAGGAATATTGTGGCACTTCGGTGAGTTTTTTAAGAAATAAATATGATTTACGCATTTGATACCTATTATTATGAGGATTATGCCAATACCGTGTGTATTGCATTTGAAGACTGGACCTCTGAAAAAGAAGTGGAAGTCTTTATAGAACAGATTCCCGTAAGTTCAGAATATGAAAGCGGGGCTTTTTACAAAAGAGAGTTGCCCTGTATTTTGAGTCTGCTAAAAAAAATAACATTAAGACCAGAAGACATTATCATTGTTGATGGATATGTCACTTTGGATAATAATGGGAAAATTGGCTTAGGCGGCCATCTTTATGAAGAACTGGAAGAAAAGTATCCTATTGTTGGGATTGCAAAAAATGAATTTAGAACTCCTGATTCCCAACGAAGAAATGCAGTTCGTGGAGAAAGTAAAACCCCACTTTTTGTAACAGCGAAAGGAATAGATGTAGATGAAGTTCAATTAAAAGTACAACAGATGCATGGCGATTACAGAATGCCTACGCTGTTGAAAAGATTAGACCAACTAAGCAGAGCATAAATAATAAAGTCTTACAAAAAGTAAGATTTTTTCGTCTATGAATATACCGATTGGTATATTTTAATTATCTTTGTTATATTCCTTTGTCAATATAAAAAGGATTTTTTTTAATCAAAAATATACTGATCGGTATATTGTAAAAAATAAATTCTATGAAAGAAGTATTTATAGTAGCAGCAAAACGAACCCCGCTTGGTGGTTTTATGGGAAGTCTGTCAGGATTTACAGCGACTCAGCTGGGGGCCTTGGCCATTCAGAATGCTTATGAAAGTATCGGACTGGCTCCGGAACATATAGACGGTGTATATATGGGAAATGTGCTGAGTGCCGGATTGGGACAATCACCAGCAAGGCAGGCGGCTATCTTTGCCGGAATTCCTATAGATAAAGACGCCACAACAATCAACAAAGTTTGTGCTTCCGGAATGAAATCGGCGATGATGGGTGCACAGCAGATCCAGCTTGGAATGGAGCATATTGTTATGACGGGAGGAATGGAAAGCATGAGCAACGTTCCGCATTATGTCAAAATCCGTCAGGGGACAAAACTGGGAGATACGAATCTTACTGATGGATTGATTAAAGACGGGCTATGGGATGTCTACAATGATTTCCACATGGGAAGTGCAGCGGAATTAGGCGTGAAAAAATATGGACTTACCAGACAGGAACTTGATGATTATGCCCTTCTCTCATACCAGAGAGCTCAGGAAGCGGCAAAAAACGACAAGATTGGCAACGAATTGATCCCAATATCGATTGAAAGTAAAAAAGGAACTACAATCGTTAGTAAAGACGAAGATATTGATAAACTGATCCCAGAGAAAATTTCCCTTTTGAAACCTGCATTTGAAGCCGACGGAACACTTACAGCAGCCAATTCCAGCAATCTGAATGATGGTGCTGCAGCCCTTTTACTAGCGTCTTCTGAAGCAATAGAGCAACATAATTTAAAACCACTGGCAAAAATAATAGCCTATGCAGATGCCGCACAGGCACCGGAATGGTTTACTACTTCACCTTCCATCGCTATTCAGAAACTGTTGAAACAAACCGGTCTTAGTCTATCTGATATCGACTTTTTCGAGATTAATGAAGCGTATTCTTCAGTAATTCTATCCAATCAAAAAATTCTGGATTATGATATCAGCAAGGTAAATGTATACGGAGGAGCAGTTGCATTGGGACATCCGATTGGTGCTTCAGGAGCAAGGATTATGACCACTTTAGTGAATGTTTTACGCCAGGAAAAAGGAAAGTATGGAATTGCCGCCATCTGTAATGGAGGAGGAGGCGCTTCCGCCGTTCTTATTGAAAGTATAGACTAAAAGGGATAAATTACCTTAGATTTCAATTATTATATAAAAAAGATCTTTCTTAAAGTTAAATTTGAGAAGGATCTTTTGCGTTGTAAAAGATTGATTATCCATTGGTAAAACAGAATATTCAATGATTACAGATGAAAGGTTAAAGCCCTATTTTTATTAAACTGATAAATATCATTGCATTGTTATTTTTATTCATTCTAAATAAATATAAATTTGTCCCAAGAAATTGAACAAAGAAAATGAAAAAAATAACTACTCTTTCTGGTATCGTACTTGCATCGCTGATGAATGCGCAGCTGCAATATTGTATGCCAACCTTTCAGTATGGAGCTGACAGCAACATGATCAGTAATGTAACTTTCGGAACGATTAATAATTCCTCATCCATTCAATCCTCCAATGCACAAATTTATGAGAACTTTACAGCAATATCTACAGATCTGCAGCTGGGAAATTCTTATCCGATATCCGTGCAAGGTCCATCCAGTACATTTCCCAGCGATGTAGTTGTTTTTATAGACTTTAACCAGAACGGAAATTTTGATGATGCAGGAGAGAGCTTTTATATCGGAAGACTTGATGCCGCTAATCCGGCCAATGCTTTTACAGTCAATAATACCATAGCAATCCCGGTCAATGCTGCCATCGGAAGTACAAGAATGAGAGTTCTTAAAAATACCAATGTTCAGGCCTATTCAAATCCTGCTGCTCCGAACTCTATCAGTTCAGCTTGTGACAGTAGCTTAAGAGCAGGCCAGACGGAAGATTATACGGTTAATATCATAGGAAATACGGCCAGTTTCCCGGCTCCTTACTGTGGTACTGAAAATATTACAAGCTTGACCGTGAGTGAGATAAGTACAGTAGAATTTGCCGGAGTTGTTAGAAACAGTGCACTTGACGGCAATTCTGATGTTCTTGAAAACTTTACAGCAACAGTGTTTAATGTGAACCGTGGAAATACCTATCCTATAAGTGTGACAGGTGGTACCCATGGCCAGAATACCGTATCTGCCTATGCTTATATTGATTTTAACCATAATAGTCAGTTTGATGCTGATGAACAATTTAATCTGGGCTATCTGGATAATTCCAATCCGGTTTCCGGTCATGAGTCCGGGATTACAACAGCTAATATTACCATTCCGGCAGGAGCGCAATTGGGAGAAACCCGTTTCAGACTGGTAAAAGCCTATGAATCCAATTCCTGGATGGGAGCTTTGAAGAATCTTCCGTGTCCTTCGGATTGGTTTATCGGTCAAGCAGAAGATTATACTATAAATATTCAGCCTGAGAGTCTTTCAACCCTTGAAGTTTCTAAAGAGGCATCGACCCTTGTTACGATATATCCAAATCCTACCGCAAATTCTGTAACAATCAAGATGAAGGAAGGATTGGAGAAATATGAAATTTATAACATGTCCGGACAAAAGATGCTGGAAGGTAATTCGATGACGATTTCAATGGACCGGTTTGTTCCAGGAACTTACTTGATCAAAATTCATACAAAAAATCAGAAAACAGCTACAGAAAAGATTATTAAGAAATAGACAAATCATATCTAAATCATATCCATATCAATTTTTGTTTTTTAATCGACAGGTCTTTTACCTGTCGGTTTTTTATTTGCTGTTTTTAAGCTTTTATATTACGATTCAGATCCCAGTAAATCCATCAAATCCTGCTTAGACAATCCCTGAAGTTTTTTTCCGTCAGTGGCAAGCAGATTCTGAGCCAGTTCTTTTTTCTTCTTCTGAAGGGTAAGTATTTTTTCCTCCACAGTATTGGAGCAGATCATCCTTACTGCAATTACATTTTTGGTCTGTCCTATACGGTAACTTCGGTCAATAGCCTGGTTTTCAGCTGCAGGATTCCACCAGGGATCTACAAGGTAAATATAATCTGCCTTCGTAAGATTGAGGCCCACGCCTCCAGCTTTTAAGCTAATCAAAAATACACGGATATCTTCATTGTTCTGAAAATGAGCTACTTTTTCACCTCTGTCTTTCGTTTGACCTGTTAAATATTCAAACTGAATATTGTGGCGTTCCAGTTCTGTCTTTATGAGGTCCAGCATACCCACAAACTGTGAGAAAACAAGGATTTTATGATCTTTGGATTTTCCGAGGATCTGTTCCATCAGAATTTCGATTTTAACGGCATTTTCACCGGAGTATCCCTCTTTCATCAGAACAGGGGAATTACAGATCTGTCTGAGCCTCGTAAGGCCTGTAAGAACATGCATGCTGTTCTTGTTCAGATCATCGTCATCATTGGCGGCAATAAATTCTCGAAGTTCCTTTTCATAAGCATCATAAATTTTGCGCTGTTCCGTATTCATTTCACAGTAGATTACTGTTTCAGTTTTCTCCGGAAGTTCTTTGGCAACCTGTTTCTTAGTTCTTCTGAGGATAAATGGCTTTATCTTTTGCTGAAGCTCTATGGCACGTTTGCTGTACTCAAATTTATCAATAGGAATAGCATAAATGTCTTTAAAATACTGTTTACTTCCCAACAATCCGGGACAGGCAAAAGAAAGCTGGCTGTAAAGATCAAAAGTGCTGTTTTCAACGGGCGTCCCCGTCAGTACAATTCTGTTTCTTGATTGAAGCAGACGTGCCGCTTTATACCTTTCTGAATTAGGATTTTTAATCACCTGTGATTCATCCAGAAACACATAATTGAAATTAAGCTTTTTCAAAAATTGAATGTCCGAAAGCAGCATTCCGTAGGTGGTAAGAACTACTTCGTAATCAGGCATATGAGCTGTTGTTTTTGGACGGTCTGCACCATAATGAAGCAAAACTTTTATGGAAGGTGCAAATCTGCTGATCTCTTCCTGCCAGTTGAAAAGCAGGGAAGTAGGAACGACAATAAGATTCGTGGAGTGTCCCCGTTTTTCCCTCTGCGAAAGGATAAAAGCAATGATCTGAATGGTTTTTCCAAGCCCCATATCATCTGCCAGACATCCTCCGAAGTTGAAACTGTCAAGAAAATTAAGCCAGTTGAGTCCGTCATGCTGATAATCTCTCAGCTCAGCATTCAGCTCAGCGGGAACAGCTACTTCCGGAATGTTCTTTACTTTTGAAAACCTAGTGGAATAGGAAGTAAGTTCTTCCTGAATCTCCTTGCTCAGAATTTCTTTTTCAAACAATGACGTTACCTCCGAAAAATTGATTTTCGGAATCTTTAAAAGCTCTTCATCAATTTCTCCTGCTCTGAAATAAGCAGCTATCTTTTCCATCCATTCTTCGGGAAGAATTCCCATGCTGCCATCATCCAGCTGGACGAATTTACTCTTATTCCGGATAGCCCGGTGAAGCTGTTTCAGAGAAGCTTCTTTGGGACCAAATCCTACTTTCAGTTTAGCGTTAAACCAATCCAGTCCGCTGGTAATCTGAATATTGATTTTTGCCCGATGCGGATTTAATTTATTGTTTTTTAATTCGTTAAAACCAAGTATGATGATTCCTTCATTTCTCCAGATCTCAAATGCTTCAAGAAACCAGTTGTTATCCAGGAACTTATCCCTGTGGAGATAAAAATACTGATAGCCGTCCATCTGGTCTTCAAAATCAGGGTGCTGCTGCATCACCAAAGAAGTAAAGTGGGCTTCGGCTGATTCATTTCTTTCTATTTTAAATGGATTTCCATTCTGATCGGTATCAAAAATCTGCTTCCTGGAATAGACCGGGACCTCCACATCACCATATTTCATAACGGGAGTAATTCCTATATAATTTTCCTGCTGACGGAGATAAATGACTTTTTCAATCTGATAATTCTTGTCTTCAAGTTGTACTTTTGTTGCAGGTCGTATATAATTGTAATTGATATGAATACGTTCTTCTAAAGAAGAGAGAATGTCCTGCATAAATGCTTCATATTTTGAAGAATGAACCAGTAAAATTTCATTATGAGCCTTAAAGAACCGTATGATTCTGAGCATGTCAGGATCGTCTACAAAGCTGAAAACGCTTTGGTTATACACGAAATACTCATTTCTGAGAACTATATTTTTAAATGGAAGAGCAATGTCATTAAACAACAGCTCTCCGGTGATTTCAAAAAACGGATCTTTCTTAAAGACAGATAATTGAACCTCTGCATCTAAAGTGTTTAATTCAATATGGGAAAGTGACTTTGCGGAAACGGTTTCTGCGATTTCCCGGTCATGATAATAGACTTCCAGCTCCAGAGGATTCTTTACAATGAGCTTTAAAGCTTCTAGTTCTGAAGGATTATAATCTTCATTGTAATTATTCTGAAAAGAAGTGATAGCAGTGTAAAATTTAATATCTGCAGGTTTCTCCGCTTTCCATATGAGCTGCATGGCATCTACGGGAGTGACCGGATTTTTGATTTTTCCTGATTGCGTTATCTCTGCCTCCATAAGAGAGAAGGTCATGTGATTGTAATAACGGTGTTTACCGATAACCATTATTTGCTTTTTACCCGATTCCAATACTGCCAGCTCATCCAGTTTAGAAGGAAGCTGAGGAAGTAGATCTCCTGTCAGCATTACATCATCTACAGGAAGTATTTCCTTGATTTTGGGCAATATCTGAATTTGGCCATCTTTGTATTCCAATTCAAAATACTGATCCAGATCCGGTTCGTTTTCCAGACCATATCCTCTGGCTTTAGGGAGAAATATTTTCTTGCGTAGCGTTTCATCAAAAAACAATCGATAATTTTTATCTTCAATAATGCAGTGAATAATCTCTGCCTGATGAGTACAAAGCTGTTTTTTTTCATGGTCACAGGTGCAGGAACAGAGTAATGAACTGTTGATTTTGCTGATACTGACCACCGGAAAATCCTGCAGTGAAGATTGTTTTGTAAATATTCCTGTATTGTTTTCAATAGCAACAGGATAGATTTCACGAAAATCCCTGATCCCGATAAATGCACTGTCTGAGGTATGTTTCAGCAGGTCATATACGGAAAGTGTACTGATATTGATGTTGTCAAGAATATATTCTGCCATAAAAATAGATCGGGACAAACTTACAAAAAACAAATATATTAAAGAATCCGTTTTGGCTACACCTTACCCCATTTTGGCAACTCCGGCGTTTGTTGTAATGCAGAACTTTGTCCTGTAATTTTAAACCAAGAAAAATGAAAACAATTTTTATAACAGGTGCTTCTACAGGATTAGGAAAAGCAGCTGCCCAATTATTTCAAAACAACGGATGGAAAGTAATCGCGACTATGAGAAACCCTGAAGCAGCAGCTGATCTTGCGGCTTTGGAGAATGTAACTGTACTTCCGCTGGATGTTACCAATCCGGAACAGATTAAGTCTACTGTAAAGCAGGCTCTTGAACTTGGAGACATCGATGTGGTGTATAATAACGCAGGATATGGCCTTATAGGACCTTTGGAAGCGCTTTCTGATGATCAGATCGTCAAACAGCTTGACACGAATTTATTAGGGGTTATACGCGTTACACAGGCATTTATTCCTTACTTCAGAGAACAGAAAAGAGGAATGTTCATTTCTACAACGTCTATAGGAGGACTGGTAGCATTCCCATTGGGTTCTACTTATCACGCGACCAAGTGGGCGCTTGAAGGGTGGAGTGAAAGCTTAGCTTTTGAGCTTAATACTTTGGGAATTGATATTAAAACGGTGTCTCCCGGAGGAATCAAGACGGATTTTGTAAGCCGTTCTCTGGACTCAGCATCCAGTCCTGCTTATGAAGACATGACGAATTCTCTGTTTTCTAAAATGGAAGGGATGATGGAAGCGGCTTCTACACCGGAACAGATTGCAGCAGTAGTCTATGAGGCTGCAACAGATGGTAAAAAACAACTGAGATATGTGGCCGGAGAAGATGCTAAAGCCATCTATGCACAGCGTCTTGAACTAGGTGATGAAGCATTCAGAGAGCAGTTCGGAAAACAGTTTATGTAATCAGATTTTTGAAAGACAGTATAAAGTAAATTACATTGTACTGTCTTTTTACTCCAATAATTTATAATTTTATATCATGGAAAAGAAAGATAATATTCCACTGAAGATCTCATCCATATCAGAATTACACGATATGTTGCAGCTGCCCAAGCCGCTTCATCCGTTGGTAAGCCTTGTGGATAATACGAAAATGAGCATCAGAAAAGATATGCTGAAGCGAAGTTTTATCCTGAATTTTTATAAGATCTCATATAAATATTCCACGGTCGGGAAAATGGGTTACGGACAGGGATATTATGACTTCAATGAGGGAGGAATGATGTTTACGGCTCCCGGTCAGGTTCTTTCTACTGATGAGAATGCAGAATACTGCGGGTATACTTTGCTGGTACATCCGGATTTCATCAGAAGTTATCCTTTGGCAAAGAATATCAAAAACTTCGGTTTCTTTTCTTATGATACGAATGAAGCACTGCACTTGTCTGATCAGGAAAAGACAACGATAACAGGCTTGTTGGATAATATTGGAAATGAATTAAATACAGCTATTGATGAAGTGAGTCAGGACGTTATTGTTTCTTATATTGATGTGCTTCTCAATTACAGCAACCGTTTTTATAAAAGACAGTTTATCACCAGAAAGGCGGTTAATAATGATGTACTGGCTAAAATGGATATAGTGCTGGAAAAGTATTTTAACGAGCAGGAAACCTTAAATAAGGGGCTTCCTACGGTAGAATTTCTGGCCTCCACACTCAATCTGTCACCCCATTATCTGAGTGATATGCTTCGTAACCTTACCGGATTAAATGCCCAGCAGCATATTCATGAAAAACTGATTGAAAAGGCGAAAGAATATCTTACTACCACAGGTTTTTCTGTATCTGAAGTAGCGTATGCTCTTGGATTTGAACATCCGCAGTCTTTCAATAAGCTGTTTAAAAAGAAAACCGATAAAACACCTCTGAGTTACAGACAGTCTTTCAACTAAATAAATAAAAAACACCTGGTTCAAATATCAGGTGTTTTTTTATTGTATACTTTTTAGTCAACACGTTGCTTTTCTTTGATCAAAGCTTCAATTTTGCTTTTTGCAGCTGCCCATTCATCATTCAAAATACTGTAATAAGCCGCATTTCTTGTAGTACCATCGCTGAGAACTTTGTCTTTACGTAAAATACCTTCAAATACACCACCGATTTTTTCGATCGCTTTTCGTGATCTGAAATTATCGTCTTTCGTTTTCAACTGTACCCTGTTTGTTTTCAGTACATTAAAGCAGAAGGTGAGGAGCAGTAATTTGCATTCAAGATTGATGGCTGTTCCCCAGAACTCTTTGGTGATCCATGTCCATCCGATTTCCAGTTTTCTTCTGCCGGATATATTTCAAAAAAGCGTGTGGAACCAATCAGTTTTCCGGTTTCTTTATGTCGTATTACAAATGGATACTGATTTCCGGTTTCTCTTTCTGATAAGGCGAATTCATACGTTTTATAAAACTGGGTTTCTTCAGAACAATCGGTAGGAATCAGTTCCCAGAGTTCTTTATCTGAAGCAGCAGCATATAATTCTTCAAAATGCTCTTTTTCAAGGGGAATTAATTCAACAGTTTCTCCTTCCAAAATAGTTGGATAGGCGATCCATTTTTCTTTCATGGCTCATTTTTTATACAACGAAATTAATAAAAAATGAAAATCTGTATTCAAAAAACAAAGTGATTTTCCATCATAAGGAGATCCACATTTCCATTATTGGTTAAAATGGAACATAAAAATGACAAAAATGAACTACATTTTAATAGCGCAGCGTGTCTAAATTTGCAAAAAGGATTTTTATTACCCTGTTATAATGAACGAGACTCAATCTTTTAATGCAAAAATGCCGACCGCCTGTTTTTTACTATTCTTTGCCCACGGGCTTGTTTTTTCTTCCTGGGCGAGCCGGATTCCTATCATTAAAACTGCTCTTTCCATTACTGAAGCCCAATTGGGAACACTTTTGCTTCTGATGCCGATAGGACAGCTGTCGACGATGGTTCTGGCCGGAAAACTGATCAGTATTTACGGAAGCAGCGGAATTATTAAAAGATGCTTTATGTTGTATCCTTTTTTTCTTCTCTTAATTGGTTTATCACCTTCTTACTGGACTTTAGGGGCCGTTCTGTTCTTTTTCGGTGTGTCCGGGAATATGTGCAATATTGCCATCAATACACAGGCAATTGAGATAGAATCTATCACGAAAAGAACTCTTCTTTCTTCCTATCACGGAGCATGGTGTTTTGCAGGGCTTACGGGGGCAGTCATAGGTTTGCTGATGATTAATCTCCATGTAGGAACTTTTTACCATTTTGCTGTTATTTTCATTCTGGTAGGAATACTTTGGTTTTACAGTACAAAAAATCTGACCAATATTATTCATAAAGCAGAACCGCAGACCCGTTCAATTTTCAAAGCAGTGAATCCTACACTGATTGGTTTGGGAATTATAGGCTTTCTGAGTATGGCGATTGAAGGAGCGATGTTCGACTGGAGCGGGGTTTATTTTCAAACTATAGTTAAAGCACCTGAAAACCTTGTCATACTGGGGTATACGAGTTTTATCTTAATGATGACTTTAGGTCGTTTTATCGGGAATAAAATCATTGAAAAGTATGGGAAAAAGATCGTTCTGCAGTGTTGTGGACTGCTGATGAGCAGCGGGCTTTTTCTAAGTGTTTTCTTTCCGGAACTGTGGATCTGCATCATTGCTTTTATGATCATTGGCCTCGGAAGTTCCCTGAGTGTGCCTTCCGTTTACAGTACAGTAGGAAAAGTGAGTACAGTAGCTCCGAGTATTGCTTTATCATTTGTTTCCAGTATATCATTTTTAGGATTTCTGATGGGGCCGCCTCTTATCGGATATATTGCAGAAAGTTTTGATCTCAGGTACTCATATGGTCTTTTTGCCTGCTTTGGGATTTTACTGGCGATTATGGCGGGTCAGATGAAAGTCTTCAGGAAATCATAATTAATTTCTTTTTAAGGGATTTTTGACATCTTTTAAGCGTTTTTTGACATGTTCCGGCTCATGGTTGTTATTTAATCTTGCATTGTAAAATACTTTTTATCTTTATTAAAAATTTCCTTTTATGAAGCCGGTCTCAGGAATTGTATCAGAATCTGTTATTGACCATTCTTTTTCCGTAAAACGATTGGAAGATGATCTCCCATATTTCGTGGATTTTGTGAGGCTTAATTATCATCACATTGTAATGATTGAAAAAGGTAAAGGAGTACTGGTGATAGATGAGCACTCTTTTGATATCACAGATCAGGAAATTTTTTTACTCTCAAAAGGTCAGATCTGCAGATTTGAAAATGATGCTGAAGTCTGTGGCTATCATATTTCCTTTGGCGATTGTTTCTGGGAAAGAGTTCCTTCCAGTGCCAGCAATTGCAAGGCTGTTCTGTTTAATAATGCTGCTGCGAATCAAAAACTGATACCGGACCAAGTTGAAACAGATGAATTTTTAAACTTATGTAAAAACTTATTGACGGAATACAAAGCAACATCTTATACCAATCAAATGGATGTACTGGCGGCCTATTTAAAAATCATGATGATCAAGCTGGCGAATGTAAAAATGGTAAAAGAGGATACTTTTGACAGCCAGGATTATATCATTTACCGCAAGTTTATGGAATTGCTGAGCAGTCAGTATCATAGCCTTCACGCCGTGAATGATTATTCGGAAAGATTGAATATTACGCCAAGAAGGTTAAGTGAATTGTGTAAACGGTGTTCTGATAAAAGTGCTAAAGAAATTATCAACGGACAGATTATAGCAGAGGCAAAAAGACTTCTTCAGTTCAGTTCCCATTCTATAAAAGAGATTGCTTATCAGCTTCATTTCGGTACATCGGAACAGTTCAGCCACTTCTTTAAAAAAAATACGGAAATATCTCCGGCAAACTATCGCAGTAAGTTCATTCATATCGGAATATAATTTCGACGGAAATTTTGACATCTTATCGGCATTTATTGATATTCCGAAGCATTTCTAATCAGGATATCTTTGGATAAAATTATATAAAGATATGTCAGTACATCGTATGAAAGAAGTTGCGGGAATCATCATCCCGGACAGTAAAATTGCAACAGAAGCCACAGAACTTCTATTGGAACACGGAACAGAATTTATCTACAATCACTCTATGCGTGTTTTTCTATTTTCTTCCTTAAATGCAAAACGTGAAAACAAAACGCATGACTCGGAACTATTGTATGTAGCATCCGTATTTCACGATCTGGGGCTTGTTTCTCATTACAGCAGCCCGGATCTGAGATTTGAAGTAGACGGAGCCAATGCAGCCAGAGACTTTTTGAAGGGTCATGGTATTGCTCAGGATAAACTTCAGCTCGTTTGGGACACCATTGCCCTTCACACTACCATTGGAATTGCGGAACATAAAGAAAATGAGGTTGCTTTAATGTATTCAGGAGTGGGATTGGATGTGATGGGCGAAGGCTATGAAAACCTGAGTGCGGAACATCGGGAAGAGATTATCAGAGCTTTTCCGAGAAATGATTTCAAAAAGAAGATCATTCCTACATTTTTCGGTGGTTTTGAACATAAAACCGAAACTACTTTCGGAAATATAAAAGCAGATGTATGTGCCTTCATGATCCCAAATTTTGAAAGGAAAAACTTCTGCGACTGTATTTTACATTCTCCATGGTCTGAATAGGAAAATAGCTCTTTCAAAAAATAAACAGCCCCGGACATTCTTAGATGATAAGGGCTGTTATGGTTTATATCCAGTTTTCTATAAGATGAAGCCAGAGTGCTTTTTCTTTATCAAGCAGAAATACCGCAGATGATTTTCTCTTAGTCAGGACTTCTCCAGTGACCTGTGTTTCAATATAGGTAGCAAGTCCGTGATGCGCAGAATGATTCACTTCAATATTTTCAACCTGAAGACTTCGCCCAGGGAACTTTCCAAATACAGTCGGAAGCCATTCTTCAAGCATAGATAGGGTAACAGTATCTCCGTTTCCATTAATCATTTTAAAATCTTGTGAAAATCCGGCTAATAATTCTTGATAAAGACTTTCCTGATTTTCGGCTTTCCCCTGAAACCATTTTTCGATATTCCCGTGGAATTCTTCTATTTCGCAAATGATCTTTTCTGTATTATTCATAATTAAATGTATTATATCTTTTGATTTAAACTTATCTTTTAATTAATAATTTTGCTTAATCTGTTTCGTGCCCAGAGCCCAGCCAGCTGAAAAATACCTATCATTCCTACAGCGGCTGCAAAGGCTTCTGTAAACCCCAGAATTGGGATCAGATTAAAGAACAGCGTACCAATAACAGCTCCTCCGGTGACGCTCCCAATCTGAATACCAATACTTACCAAGCCTGAAGCCTGCCCGGCTTTATCTTTTGAAACCAGGGAAATGGCCGTCCGCATCATGACCGGCATAATCGTACCATGTCCAAATCCGGCAATAAACAATGTCAGATGAGTCACAAATGAGGGTTTGTGCTGAAAATAAAAAACAGCTGCACTTATCAGAAATCCTGTCATTAACAATCCTAATCCTATATAGATCATTTTGGATGCGTTTAATTGTACTCTGGAAGTAACCAAAGGTGCCAGAAAAAAAGCGAGACCATAAGGAATGATGGCAAATCCTGCCTGCATTGAATTTTGATGAAGAAACTGCTGAAGATAATAAGGATAGCAAATAAATAAACCAGCTGTGAAATTATAAAAGAAAATAATCAGAAGACTTAATGCGAAAGGTTTCTGCTGCAATAAAGGCGGCTCGATAAGTATGGGGCGATTATCTTTGAGCTGTTTCTTCTCGTGTTTTAAAAATAAAATTATTAATACGATTCCGGTGACAAATATTCCGAAAATCCACCATGCCCATTCGAATTTCTGGCCGAAAATAAGAGGGCAGATGATAAAAAGTAAGGCAATAACTAATAATAAAGCTCCCACAAAATCAATACCTGTTTGTTCTTTCGGGTTACTATTGCCCATAGTAAAATGAATGCCCAGAATACAGATAATGGTAATTGGCACATTGACAAGAAACACCATTTCCCAGGAAAAATTTCCCCAATGCATGCTTAAAAGAATTCCGCCAAATAACTGTCCGATCACCGAAGCAAGACCAAATACCGAGCTGAAAATACTAACGGCCTTAGGCTGTTCCTGACTGTTGAAAAGGTCTTTTATAGAAGCCAGTACCTGTGGAGCAAGCAATGATGCACCAACACCCTGAAACAATCTGAAAATAATTAACCATGTAACATCCGGAGAAAAAGCGCAGGCAAGAGAGGAAAACAGAAAAGTATACAATCCTGCTATAAATATCTTTTTACGTCCGTAAATATCACCCAGGCGTCCGCCACACACGACAAGTGCGGCATAGGTGAGTCCATAAATGGCGATAACCATCTGAAGCTGATGATCACTGGCGTTCAGTGATTTTTTGATGGAAGGCAGAGCCATATTAACAATAAAATAATCCAGTGGTGATAGAAAAGCACCTGCAATCAGAAAGTTGAGTGCCTGCCACCGTTTCGGATGTACGTTCATATTTTTTTAAGCAAAATTACCTCCTTTGTGTTCTGTTAAAATTGTACTTTTGGAGGAAAATACAGTGTGTCATGAAAGGATTGCCTCTTGAAGAGATTGATGTGAGAAAATTAGAACTGAAAGAAGAGATTGTACTTAAAACAAACACTTTTCTCTCATTCGTTTATATTGTGAAGGGAAAAGGATCGCTTACTTATGATGGGCGAAACATTAATTTTTCGCAGGGCAAGCTCTTTATTATTCCACAAAAGGAGGTCTATCGTTTTGAAAGTGAGTCTGCCCAGCTTATTACAATTCAATGCCCGGTGGAGTTTATTGATAAAATCCGTTTGGAAGCGGACCGTATTGAAAGCTGTGAGAATTTACATAAACTACAATACATCAGCCATAATTATCATGCAAGAGCAGGCTGTGTCTTCAGAGATAAAAATGATGAGCACTTTGCAGAAACCCTTATTCTGCAAATTGCAAATGAATTCAAAAATAAGGCGGAAGATTATCTAATTATCCGCAACTGCATGTCGATCCTTCTGAATCTGATTGCCCGAAATATCATTCAGAGTGAAACTTCAGATCTGCAGGAAAACCGGAAAGCTTTCTCCATCATGAAAATCATTGCATATATTCAGCAACATATAAAAGACCGTGAGAAAACCGGAATTCAGACTATTGCCGGTCATTTTGGGATTTCCGGGAATTATTTCGGAGAATATTTTAAACAGCAAACCGGGATTTCTTATCAGGATTATCTGCTGGACTATAGATTAAAACTGGTGGAAACCTATTTAAAATACAGCAGTGTCAGACTAAGTGAGATTGCCTACGAGCTCCAGTTCAGCGATGAAAGCCACCTTTCCAAACTGTTCAAGAAATACAGAGGAGTAACTCCCGGAGAATACAGGAAAAGTTTCAAGTAAATATCTTTTTATAAGAAGGCTTTTTTTATTAGGTTAAGATTTGATTTTAAAAAATATAAAGTTAACTATATAGTTGACTTTATATTTTTATATATTTACTGCAAATATATTTCAGATGGATTTTGACTTTATTAAAGAATTAGGGTATAAAGCGTTGGATAGCAGACTGAAGAGGATCAGTGACCGCATGTCTCATGATGTGCGGAAGTTTTATAAAGAATTCGGAATTGATGTGGAACCCAATTGGTATCTGGTTTTTATGTTGCTGCAAAAAAAAGGCGAAATTTCTATTACCGATATCGCTGAGCCTTTGGGCTATTCACATCCATCCGTTGTGGCTATCGTCAAAAAAATGAGCGAAAGCGGTTATCTCATCATCAAAAAAGATAGTGCAGATAAGCGAAAGCAGATCATTTCATTATCTCCCAAAGCCATTGATATGCTTCCTCAGCTGAAGCAGATCTGGGACAGTTGTGAAAAAGCAATTCTGAAGGTATTATCAGAAGATCTGTCGATTTTAACGTATCTGGATGATATTGATCAGGAATTAAAAAATGAATCTTTTCATCACAGATTTAAACAGGAATATTTAAAATCAATTCAATCATGAAAGCATTACTTCTCATTACAGCATTTCTTTTTTCCACGAATTTGATTTCGGCAACAGAAACGAAAATCATGATCAGAGCCAAAGCAAGAGATGCAAAGTTTATCGGAACTTCATTGGGCGGCGCTCATATTATCATCAGAAACAAGCTTAATCAAAGGATTCTGGCAGAAGGAAACACTACCGGAAGCACGGGAAACACAGATCTGATTATGAAAACGCCCAAAGTAAGAGGAAACTCCATTGCAGATGAACAGACAGGAGGTTTTATGGCTGCCATAGATATTGATGAACCTACATTTGTGAATATAGAAGTAATCTCTCCTTTGAACAGCAAGCAGGCTCAGGCGGTAGTAAGTACAGAGCTATGGCTGATTCCCGGGAAACATATTCTGGGAGAGGGAATTATCCTTGAGATTCCGGGGTATATTATTGATATTCTGAAACCCAGAACCCATCAGTATATTGCACTGAAAAGTATTAAAGATAAACCTTTCCTGTTTCAGGCCAATATTGTGATGATGTGCGGATGTGTTATTGATAAAGGAGGCGTGTGGAATTCCGATGAAATAGAAGTGAAAGGAATCCTGAAGAAAGACGGAAAATTTGTGAAAAATGTAGAGATGTCTTTAGTTTCAACCAATCTGTTTGAAGGAGATCATATCATCAGTTCGCCGGGAAACTATGAGCTTGTTCTGTATGCCTATCATGAAAAAACAGGAAATACAGGCGTGGATAAGGTCAATTATGTAGTTTTCGAATAAATGAAACTCAATATATGGGAATGAAAAGAGACTTCCGAAAAGTCTCTTTTTTTATGCAGAACAAATTATAAAACCTGAAGCTCTTTAAATACTTCTATAATGGCTTCAATAAGTCCTTTATCTACATTTTTTTCGGAAGCAGCATCGGGGAGAAGAGCTCTTAAGTCACCGTGATCATCACGCTCGATAACGACTTCAGTTCCATCTACGTCTACATACAGTTTATATCCGTAAGAGAATGTAGCCAGCTTTCCATTGAAAAGCAGTTCTTTGCCCTTATAAGTTACCGGTACTTCAAATTCTTCCATGCGTAAGCTTCTATTATAATTGGAGCAAATGTCGGAAAATTTTAATTCATATCATCATATAAACTGTAATGATAAAGCCAGATCATGCAAATTATTAAAAATATTAATGGAGTAAATCTGTATATTTATCCTTAGTTATGGAGTCATTCCCAAGCAGGAATGATCAATGAATTTGAATTAAGCAATTATGAAAGATACAATCACCATTTTCTGGTTCAGGCGTGACCTGAGATTGGAAGACAATATCGGACTTCACCACGCTCTGCAGTCTGATGCACCGGTACTACCCATTTTTATATTTGATACTGATATTCTCGGCAAGCTGGAAGATAAAGAAGACCGCAGGGTTGATTATATCCATCAGGCTTTGGCGGATCTCAATGTTTCATTAAAAAAGTATCATTCAAAAATCAATACCTATCATGGTAAGCCTATCGAAATATTCAGGAAATTGTCTGAAGAATACACTATCAGAAGTGTTTTCTGCAACAGAGATTATGAACCTCAGGCGATTGAAAGAGATAAGGAAATCTATTATTTTTTCAAAGAAAAGAATATTCCTTTTAAGGCCAGTAAAGATCAGGTGATTTTTGATAAGGATCAGATTGTTAAAAAAGACGGTTCGCCTTACACGGTTTACACTCCTTTTGCCAAAAAGTGGCGGGAAGCCTTAACTCCTGAGCATTATCAATCTGTTGAATTGGATTTTAAGAACCTCTTTCAACAGAAATATTCTGAGATTGTGGCATTAAAGGAAATAGGTTTCAAAAAAACAGATTTTGATTTTAAAAAACCGGTTCTGGAGGCGTCCATTATTGATGATTACGATAAGTACCGTGATTTTCCGGCATTACAGCATACCACACAACTCGGAATTGCTTTACGCTTTGGAATCATCAGCATCAGAAAGTGTGTGGCTTTTGCATTGAAGCATAATTCGGTATGGCTGTCCGAGCTGATCTGGCGTGAATTTTTTATGCAGATTTTATATCATTTCCCACAGGTAGTTCATCAGTCTTTTAAAAAGCAGTATGATAATATCCACTGGCGGAATAATGAAAAAGAGTTTAAGCACTGGTGTGAAGGAACCACAGGGTATCCGATTGTAGATGCCGGAATGAGGGAACTGAATGAGACAGGCTATATGCATAACCGGGTAAGAATGATTGTAGCGAGCTTTTTATGCAAACATCTGTTGATCGACTGGCGTTGGGGGGAAGCGTATTTTGCATTAAAACTGAATGATTATGACCTGTCTGCCAACAATGGAAACTGGCAGTGGGCTGCAGGCTCGGGATGTGATGCAGCACCTTATTTCAGGGTTTTTAATCCAACGGCTCAGACAGAAAAATTTGATAAAGACTTAGTGTACATCAAAAAGTGGCTCCCTGAATGGAATACACCAGCATATCCATCACCCATTGTAGAACACACCTTTGCCCGCGAAAGAGCTTTGTCAGAATATAAGAAAGCATTAACATAAATAATGTGATATGAAAAATGCCCGGTAACAAAATGTCACCGGGCATCAACCAATTGATATTTAATATGAAAAGTTACTTGCTAAAGTAACAGGATCATCAGATTGTTTTCAGATACAGCTCCTGTAATTCCTGCGCTGTAAATGCTTTGGAAGGTAAATTCTGGACAAGTTCTCCCTGTTTCATAATACCGATATTGGTAGCAACACTTACCGCATTGAAAATATCATGAGTTGCCATTAAAACCGTTCTGCCTTCTTTACCCAGCTGTCTTACAATTTCTGTAAATTCTGCAGTAGCAATCGGATCCAGCCCGCTGGTAGGCTCATCCAGTAGCAGTACTTTTGCATCTTTGGCCAGAGCAATGGCAATTCCAACTTTCTGGCGCATCCCTTTGGAATAACCGCCCAATGCTTTATGATGGGCGGTTTCCTGCAAACCGGTACGTTTAAGGAGCGCAGACAGTTCATCTTTCTGGTAATCAAAACCTGCGATTTTGGAGAAAAAATCAAGGTTTTCTATTCCTGTAAGGTTAGGATATAAAAGAACGGTTTCAGGAATGTAAGCCAGGTGTTTTTTTATCTTTTGCGGTTCTTCTTTTACAGAAATGTCATTAATAAAAGCATCTCCGGAAGTTGCTTTAATGAGTCCCAGAAGAATATTGATGGTTGTACTTTTTCCTGCTCCGTTTTGTCCGAGCAGCGCAAAAATTTCTCCTTTTTTTACTTCCAGATTAAGAGAATGAAGAGCGGTGAAATCGTTGTATTTTTTATGCAGGTTGACTGTTTTTAACATAGTTTTCTGTATTTGTATTGTGAAAGAATGATGAATAAAGCAATGAAAATGAGGTAGGGAAGAAGTATCTGTATCCATTTTATAGAGGAAGAGAATTTGAAAACCTCTATCGTTTGTTGTGCCCAGTTGACAGATTCCGCACTCTTACCTGAGAAAATAAGAGGGTAGAAGAACAATCTTTTTTTCTCATGGAATTTTTTGAGTGATTCAGCATACTGCAAATGATTCTGCAGATCAGATTTTGCCAGATGACTTTCTACAAGCTGAGTATGTAGATTGGGAAGGAAATAACCTAAATAGGTTGCTGCCTGATTTCGTTTCTGCATTTTTTCCGTATACAGTTCGGATGATTTTGCAGATTCAAGATCTCCCATATGCTGCATGGCATAATACCAGGTCCAGGTGAATGCATCATTTTCTTCTACAGTGAAATTGCTGTATTGTGGATAGGCTTTGTAAAACTTTTCCATGGTAGGACGTTTGGCTTCATCCCATTTGTTGTGATAGCCTTCTCTCTGTTCCATCACAGCTTTAAGGGACTCATGAACCGGATAAAGCTTCTGTATCAGAATATTACTGCTCATCGGGATAATAAAATTGATTCCCACCCATACAATCAGAAGAATTAATGCGTTTTGAGCCGATGATTTCCGGAAAGACACAATCCATCTGCACAGGGAAAACCAGATCAGAATATACAACCAACCACTGACCATAAAAGCAATATAGTACGAGTCTAAAGGTATTTTTATCCAGACCGAAGCGATGATAATTAATACAAAATATACAACTGTAACAGCCAAAAGACGGATGAACATCTTATGATCCAGAAGCTTTTGTAAATTACCGCTCTGAACCGACAGCAGCTTCCAGGTTCCTCTTTCTTCTTCCTCAGAAATCAGATTATAGCAGAATGCAACAATCACCAATGGAAACAGGAAAACAACAACGAAACTAAAGTCAAAATTTCCAACTGCGGCATTAGCTGGATTATAAAAATCAGCATTGTAGCGCTGTTCCTCCAGATTTCGGATGGTTACTCCCTGAATAGAAGGATTCAGGTCACGCATTCCGATATTTAAAGCGGCAAGTCTGGGTGTTTCATTCACCAGATTGAATTTAATATAATAAAGAACCAGCCCCAGATCATCTTTGTGAAATTTTGTATTTCTTTCTATACTTTCTTTTTGAAATGCTCCGCTTCGGGAGATGATGTCTTCGTTTCTGTCTAAAAATTTTTTCCCTGTATAAATAGCCATCAGCCCGGCTATCAATAAAAACAGCAGAGCAATGATATAGGCTTTGTTACGGTAAAATTGGGTGTATAAATAACGATTCATTTAGATTAATTTTAATTTTCTTCCACTTATTTCGATCGCAATAATGCAGATAGCCATCCAGAGAATTAATGCAGCAGCAGGTATTGGCTGTTGTTTCATGCTGTCCGGAACAGAAGTATACCGATATTGGAAATCCGGGAACTTTTCCCAGTTGTGTTTGTCGATGACGGCAGGCGGTCCGCCATTTTCCGGTTTAATATTACTGATCTTCTCAATCTGCAAATCATTTAAATGTTGAGCCATCTGATAACGATATTCTTCTGCCTGTTTTTGAAACTGGTTATAAGAGAAGAAATCTGTGCCCGTTGCAATCATTGAAAAATTTTTGATCGCAATGGCAGGATTAATCAGTCCTGAAATATCAGTCAGATTTTGCTGTTTACTGTAAATGTTCTGCAGTTCTTTCTGATGTCTGATATAGATATGTGAACTTATTTTTTCCCCTTCCTTCATAACGAATCCGCCATAGTTGAAAGGAAGTTCATTGGTTGTTTTTACCTGATACTTCGCCAGTAGAGAGTCTTTGATTTTTTTGAAATGCGGATCATCAGGATTATGGCTGTCTCCAGACTTTAAAATATCCTTTTCCAGGCTCGTTTCAAAAGCAATCCGGGAAGGGGCAGGATATAAATTCTGCGCTGCAAACTGAATTCCTTTAGGCAAAACAATGATGAAAAGAAGCCAGAAACCAATAAGGCTGATCAACGCAGATGAGGTACTTTTACTATTTGCAGAAACCACTACGGTCAACGTGCAGATAAAAAAGTAATAGATCATATAAGCAGGTAACAGAAATGATAAGCGTAATGCAATATCCGCTGTATTGGTAGCCTCCGACATGAATGCAGCCATGAAAACAATGGGAATGACCGGAATCAGGAAACATAAAGAAAACAGCCAGAGTCCCAGGATTTTACCCCAGATAATATCTCTTCCGGAAGTTCCCTGCACACTGATGATCTTTAAAGTAGCATTCTCACGCTCCTGAACAATTAATCCAAATCCTAGAAAAAGAATAATCAATGGAACAATGCTCTGCAGAATAAATGCACTGCTAAATGCCCCAAATCTGACTAAAGTTCCGGAACTTCCGGCTTCCGAAAGGTTGGCAGTATTTTGTTTATGCGCCTCCAGAAATATGACATTTCCAAGGTAATCATCCAGTCCGTTGTCAAAAATATTTAGTGGATGCCCGATTCTGAAAACCAGATAACCATAATGAGCCATACGGTGCGGATGTTTGTCTGGTCTGTGCTCCCAGTTTTCCCGGACTTCTTTCCGGTATTCTTTTATTTTCGAAAAAGAATCCGTGTATTTTGTATATCCTATACCAATACTCAGCATACAGAACAGGAGTACGGCAATCGTGGTGAGCAGATTTTGTTTTCCTTTAAACAAATCCTGCCAGGTTTTTCTCACCATCAGTTGTAAGTTTGAAATGGCCATAATTTAAAATTTATAAGTAGCAGTTAGTAAATAATTTCTTGGAGTTCCCGGAAACAGTCTTAAATAGTTCTGAGCTCCTATCCAGTAGACTTTGTTGGTGATATTATTCAGATTAAAAGAGAGCTGGACAGTCTTTGCAGGAGTATAATACAATGCTGCATCTATTGTTGTATAGGCGGGAAGCTCAAAACTCCTTGTAAACCACGGAACTTTAGAACTCTGATAAAGTATTCCGGCACCAATCCCAAAGTCTTTGAGGAATTCAATAGTTGAAAAATTGTAGCGTGTCCAGATATTCACCGAATTCTTAGACGTGTTTTCCTTTCTTTTACCTATGACATCGGGGTTACTGTCATCCATTATTTTAGCATCAATATAGCTGTAGCCTCCGTAAATATGCCATTGTGGAAGAATATGACCGGAAAACTCAGCTTCAAATCCCCGGCTTCGGTCTGCACCACGCTGCACAAGTTCGTCAGGTTCTGAAGGATTATTGGCATTGATTAAAATATTTTTCTGGTTGATTTCATACACTGCAAGATTCAGAGAAATTCTTCCAAAAAGCTGTGCTTTGATTCCCAGCTCTTTAAGATCAGAAGTCAAAGGTTTGAATCTTGCTGCAGATCCTGTAAGACTCGAGGTATTGGGCATCAACGTTACCGTATTGGACTGAGGTTGATAGCCAGTTAAATAAGTTCCATATATATTGATATGATCCGTTATGCTATAGGTAATACCGAATCTGTACAACAGTTTATTATTGTTAAAAAAGGTCTCATTAGCTTCTTTGAAGTTGGTAATATCCTGAAACCATTCCTGGCGAATTCCCGTTAATATTTTAAACTTTTTCCAGGTAAAAAGATGCTGGATATAAGCTGCATGCGTTGTGGTAAGAGCAGAAGGTAAGGGCGTGATCACATTAAGCGTATTAAAATCCGCACCCTGATAATTTACAGCTTCCGGATTCAGATCAAATGGCGTGACATTAGGCTTAGGAATGATTGTTCCATTATAATTAACGGTCTGATAATCCGAAGCTTTTGCAGGATTGTAAGAAGAAGCTACCGAACCGTTCTTCAGCAGAAAACCTCTTGCTGCATTCTGTTGTCCGCCTTTACGTTTCTCCCAAATTTGACTGTCATAGCCTATCAAAGCCTGGTGCTGAACAGCCCCGGTTTTGAATTTAAAATTAAAATAAGCATTAATGTTATCTGTTGCCCAGTTTTGCTTTCTTTGTACAAACTGCATCATGGCAAGGCTGGAAACCGATTTGTTATCCATATCAGGCACAAAAGAGTTGGTTGTTCTATGCTCCTGCAGGTTTTCTCTCCAATATTGCTTCATATAGGAAGCATTAAAACTGATGGATTGGTTAAAATGATGGGCAACCGTTCCCATTACTATGAGTTCTCTGGTTTTAAAAAAATCATCCGGAGCTCCTAAATTCAGATTTCTAGGAGTGCTGTATAAATCTGTTTTTCCTGCTACGGCTCCGAAAATCGGCTGCCCTCTGTCAAGGTTTCCATAGAGATCATTGAAAATCATTTCTATATTCACGGATGTTTTTTCATTCGGAACAAAGGTGATAGAAGGAGACATCAGAATACCACTGTTTTTAACATGCTCCCTGAATGAATGAGCATTTTGATACGCTCCGTTAAAACGGAATAATAAAGTTTTGCTCTTATTTAAAGGACCTGTAAGATCTGTAGTGACACGGTAAGTTTCAAAGCTTCCACCTGATAAACTGATTTCGTGGCGAGAATTTGATAATGGTTTTTTAGTAACCATATTGATGGTCCCTCCGGGATCTACACTGGACATGGTAATACTTGCCGGCCCTTTGAAAACCTCCACACGTTCTATATTGGAAGTCATCGGTTGTAAAAAATAATACTGTCTTGTCCTCATTCCATTGATGATCTGGCCTTCTTCATTCTGGCTGATGCCACGGATGTTGTATTGGTTATAATAGCTGGAAGGAGAAACTCCGTTCACATTTTTCATCACATCTCCAAGCTGGAAAGCCTGACGGTCGGTGATCAGTTCTTTGGTAACGGTATTGAGTGCTAAGGGTAGATCTTTGTTTTTCATCGCAACCTTGGTGGCGGCAAAAGAATAGTCGGAAGTATAATCTTTAGACTTTCTTCCGATGACCTCTACGGTTTGAACCACAGTAGATAGTGAATCTTCAGAACGGGATTGAGCATACAGAAATGATGATGCGGTGATGAAACTTAGACTGAAAAGTTTCACAGAATTTGGGGAAATACAATGAATTATTCCCGAATAATTAAAATTACTGGTAGTCATGAACAGGGGTGTACGGGCATTGAATTTGCCCATTAATAAAAGGATATCCTTATAGGTGTGAAGACACAGGTATCCACGGAATTACAGTACAGACTAAAAAATCTGTAAACGAAAATATTAGGGCAGCATAGATTAAGCTACTGCAGAAAATAGATATGGAGGAGCTCTGGAACTGAAAAGTCCAGAAGACAACGATAAGAAATGGCTTTTGGTTGTGGCATCTCGTTATCATTGGTAGTGTCGATAGCAAAATCCAAATTCAAAGGTTCAGGGAGAAGAACACTACTCATGTGTAAATGAAGTGCACACTGACATTCGTCGTCCTGAGAAAAAGTAGGAATTTTCTCTTCTTTTGAACCTTTTTTATAAGTCACTTTACCTTTGGAGTGCCTGGCATGGTCAAGACATGTTGTAACCCCGCTGACATTTGAAACAAATATCAGAAGTAAAGAAAAAACAAAAAAGACTCTGAGAAATTTTTGCATAATAGAAAAACAAATGTACAATTTAATTTGATAAAAATTGAATGATGAATAAAAAGTAGCAGATATTTTTAGCTTTTACTTGGAATTAATAGATTTGAATTTACTTTATGGAGTAAGGTTGTTCATATGAATTTAATCTTAAAAACTTAAGACTGACTTCTGTGGTTCCTGATCGTAATGATATTGAAGGAATAGCACATGACTGCGATGGCACTTGTGGAGATCCTTATAATAATTGTGTTGCCATTTTAAAATCTATGAAAGCTGAACGGATAAAGGTGAATGATGTTAAATTAACAAGCCGGGTATATCAATACAAAGGTTATTCTGAACATTTCATGGTGTATAGATAATAAAAAGCCGAAAGCAAAACTACTTCCGGCTTTATATTCTATTTCATTTTGTTATGGAATCAAAACAGCTCTACCTCTGATCTTTCCATTTCTCATCCGATCATAAACTTCATTGGCCTCATCCAGTTTATATTTTTCAATTTCAATATGAATTTTTTTCTGTCTTGCCAATCCTACCACTTCCATAAGCTCAACTCTTGATCCCCAATAAGGATTCGTCATGCTCACCCCAAATGGCAGTCTGGACATGCTGTACTGATAATGACCTCCGCCCAATCCGACAATGGTAAGATCACCATCCAGACTCACAATTTTAGTTCCGAGCTCAATGGTGGATGTTGCCCCAACAAAATCAATGACCACCTTAGCTTTTTTGATTCCTGTAATTTTCTGAATCTGTTCTGCTGCATCGGCATCTTTTGAGTTCACAGTAAATGTCGCACCCAGTTCTTTGGCGAAGGCTAGTTTTTCGTCCGTTACATCACAGGCAATGATTGTACTGCCGCTAACTTCTCTAAGGATCTGCAGAGCAACGTGCCCAAGTCCTCCAACGCCAATCACTACAACATACTCATCGGGTGTTAGTTTAGACAATGATCTTTTAATCGCGGAATAAGGAGTCAAAGCTGCATCAGTAAGCGGAGCGGCAATCACAGGATCCAGATCATAGATAGGAACTAATAATCTTGAAGAAGGAACAAGCATATACTCAGCCATCCCTCCATCTAGTCCCAAACCACCTCCATAAGCCATTTCGGACTGATGGTCACAATAATTTTCTTTGGATTGCTGACAGGGTTTACAATGGCCACATCCCCATGGACCATAGACCAGAACGGCATCTCCTTTTTTATAGCCCTTCACGTCAGGCCCTACTTCTTCAATCCAGCCGGCATTTTCATGGCCTAATGTGAATACTGAACCTCCTACAGTTCCCTCGTCAATAATATGAAGATCAGAGTGGCATACACCTGCTCCTCCAATTTTTAGCAAGACTTCATCTCCTTTAGGAGTGGGTTTTTTCATATCATTGACAACACGGACATCTTTGTGCCCGAAAAAACGTACTGCTTTCATAACTTAATATTTTAAAACTTATACCTTAAATGTACGAAAATTGATTTTGAATAACGGGTGATTTAATTGATATTAAACTAATATATGTCAGTAAATTATGGAGAAAATTCTATGGTGATGTGCTTGTAAATTATTACATTAAAATAGGTGTCAAAAGGTTTTTTGGAACGGTATGATTCAGATCATATTCGATCGTGTAAACACTTAATTATATTTGAGCATTGAAAATTTCATATTTCTGACAAATTACAGTATAACCTCTCAGTGATTCGGGAGGTTTTTTTGTGGAGAAATTTCAATATACAATTAGAACTATTGATTTATAGGTTACATGTCACCCAGCAGATGATTTCTCTATATTTTTAATACAATTCTAAACAACCATCGATGTCTCACGTAAGGTTTTTATTGTCAATTTGTTATAAAAAAACAGTTCCTTTTTTAAATAAGCAAATTAGATAACAACTAGCAATCAGGAAAACATACAAAATAAACTTTTAAATTGGGCAACTCTATCTTTAAACGGCTTAAATTATACTCATGTTCCAATATCTGCTGACAAATTTCTAAATTAATTTGTTAATATTATAAAATGATCTATTTTTAGTATTTTATTACAAAAATACTATTTAATGCCAAAAAAAATTATAAGAAATCTTCAAATTGGAGTAGTGATTTCTTTGATACTTCTGATTGCTAGTTCCATAGCATCTTATATAAGCATACATAAGCAGATGGAGAATAGGAAAGACTTATTAAAAAATAAGGAATCTATAAGCTTAGCAAAAGATATCTTAAATACTCTTTTAAATGCCGAAACAGGAAATCGAGGATATCAGCTTACCGGAAGGGAAAGTTTTCTTGAACCTTTCAATAAAAGTAAGAGTGAATATCCGTTGCTTGTTTCTAACAAAGGTAGACTTCATCTGAGAGATAAAGATCAGATTAATATCCTAAATGAATTGCTGCATACTTCAGAGATGATGATGAAAGAATATGTATTGCTTATTGAGAATCGTAAAAAAGGAATATTAATGAGTCCGGACGAACTTGTACAAAACAAGGAGGCTATGGACAGATGCCGCATGCTCGTTCAGAAATTTGTAAAAAAGGAGGAAGTTCAACTTGCTATAAAAAATGAAGATCTGAACAAGTCTTCCCAGTGGACCGTTTTGTTCATCGTTTTTTCTGCCATGGCAGCCATTGGGGTAACTATTTTTGTTTATATACAACTAAAATCTGACCTTATCCGACGCGGGAAGTTGGAAAAAGATCTGTTTAACACTAAGGAAATGCTTGAGGAAACAAGCTTAGTAGCCCAAGTGGGAGGTTGGGAAGCCAATATGAAGACCGGAAAGCTCTTTTGGTCTCAAAGTACAAGAGAAATTCACAAACTGAAAGATGATCTCCAGCCTACTTTCGAAACTGCCTTTGATTTTTACAAAGGAAAAAGTAAGGAGAGAATAAAATACCTTTTTAACAGAGCAATACAACAAGGAATTACTTTTGATGAGGAGTTTCAGCTTTTGCGTAATGATGGAGTTACGATATGGGTAAGAGTAAAAGGGATTCCCGAATTTGAAGGTAATAGCTGCAAAAGGGTTTTCGGAATCATTCAGGACATTGATGCCTTCAAAAAGATGTTTCTGGAGGTTACCCGCAAGGAGGCTATAATGCAGTCTTTTGCCACTGATGTTCCTGTTCCTTTGGCCATGTTTGATAAAGACCTTAATTATGTTGCCGTAAGCAACAGATGGAAGGAGGAATTTAGTATGAATAATATAGATCTTATTGGTAATAATCTTTTCACTATATCACCTAGTATACCCAAAGAAAGAAAAGAGATTTATGACAATGCGCTGTTGGGAAAAACCTACATCAACAGTGACTATACACTAAAGGTAGAAGGAAAAGAACAAATTCAGCATTACGACCTTAAAGTCGGACCTTGGTATCTTACAAAAGATGAAGTAGGAGGGGTAATTATTTCCATACAGAATATTACAAATGCTGTAAAGATAAATGAAGAACTAAAAAATGCCAAGGAAACAGCAGATATTGCCAGCAAAGCAAAATCCGAATTTCTTGCCAATATGAGTCATGAGATCAGAACTCCTTTAAACGGAGTTATTGGCTTTTCAGACCTTCTCCTCACAACACCGCTGAATGAAACACAGATGCAATATCTGAATTACATCAATGAGTCAGGGGAAAACCTGCTTAGCATTATCAATGATATATTGGATTTTTCTAAAATAGAATCCGGAAAAATGGAGCTTTTGATTGAAAAATGTGATGTTTATGACATGTTGAGCCAGGTTATCAATGTTATTATTTATCAATCCCAGAAAAAAAATATCGAACTTCTTCTCAATATTGAACCGGGTCTTCCAAAAATACTTTTTATGGATGAAGCAAGGTTAAAGCAGATCTTGATCAATCTTCTTGGGAATGCCGTGAAATTCACAGAAAAAGGAGAGATCGAGCTAAAAGTAGAGAAATTACGTATGGATGATCGTACTATTGCTTTGCGTTTCTCGGTTAGAGATACGGGAATCGGCATCCCTGTTGAAAAACAGAAATACATTTTTGATGCCTTTACTCAGGAAAACAGTTCCATCAGTAAACAATATGGTGGCACGGGTCTAGGGCTTACTATTTCGAACAATATCCTGGGATATATGGGAAGCCATTTGTCGCTTAGAAGCGCAAAGGAAAGCGGTTCTGTATTTTTCTTTGACATTGAGATTCCTTACGAGATCTCTCAATTGAGAGAGGAGGATGAAATAACGATCAAAACGGCCCTGGTGGTTGATGATAATGAAACCAACAGGATCATTCTTGAGCACATGCTTAGCTATAAGAATATCAAATCTACCCTGGCTTCTAATGGGATGGAAGCATTAGATATCTTGTTGAAAGGTGAGCGGTTCGATGTGATCCTGATGGATTATCATATGCCTCTTATGTCCGGATTGGAAACGATTGATAAAATGACAGGGCTGTTCAACCAGCGAAAAGAGACTTCCCCATTTATAATACTTTCTTCTTCTTCAGAAGAATTGAGCATATTTACCTCGGTTAGGAAAATACAAAATGCACATTTATTGTTGAAGCCTATCAAATCACATGAACTATACAAAACCTTAAAAAAAGTAGATCGAAGTTATACAGTGGAAACCGGGAAGGACCAGTCTGAAAAAGTTTCCCATTTATTTGCCCCGGAATTAGATGTGCTTTTGGTTGATGATAATGTTGTGAATATGGTCCTGAATAATAGAATGATGAAATCTCTTGCTCCCAGTATACATCTAACGGAAGCAGTCAATGGGCTGCAGGCTCTGGAGGAATGCAGGAAAAAGCAGTTTTCCATTATCCTGATGGATGTACAGATGCCAATAATGAGCGGTATTGAGGCAACACAAAATATCAGAATGCTGCCGGGATATGAACACATACCTATCATAGGCGTTACAGCCGGAAATGTGCTGGGCGAAAAAGAAAAGTGCCTTGAAGCCGGAATGAATGATTTCCTTCCTAAACCTGTAAGAAAGGCAGATCTTCTTGAGGTGCTCAAAAAATATATTAGTGTTTAGAATTTTAAAAAAAATGGTGCTCGATTTCTTCTACTAAGTTACTTTTTACTTAGAAATATTTTTACAAAAAAGATTTTAAACAATCTATAAAAACAGAGGCTATCTTAAAAAGGTAGCCTCTTTTAATATTATATATCATTATCTATATTAATTCAAGAGCTTAAAAGTTAATTGAATAAGTTTTTTTAATTAAATGGGAAACCTGCTGTTAGTACCAAAGCGGTACGTTCCCATCGATCTTTTTTTGAATTTCTGCTATTAAACCAATCATTTGTCTGTAATTGGATACCAACAATTGCTTCTAATGGAGCCCCTTTTTTAGTTGCAAATATTCCAATCGAAGGATTAAAAGTGGGTTCAAATTTTTCATCCATATTGTAGTTCAAATGTAAATTTGCAAATATTCTACTTTTATAAAGATATTTTCCCAGATCAAAATTTACTCTAGCAAATTTGTTATATCTTTTAATATCTGATGATAAATAAGCTGAAGTAGTTTCTGAAACTGTTCTTTGCGAATTTCCCTCATTAATAGTTTGTGTGGATGTTATAATTTCAGATATGTCTAATAAATCTGTATTATCTTTAATTCCTATAGACCCTGAAATTCCTGAAGAAAAGCTACCAAGATGCTTTAAAAATGAGTTCTCAAAGCCGAAATTTAAGAAATTCCATCCATAATTAATTCTAGCACCTAAATTAGCCTGATCATTAATTTGTTCAGAGAAAGTTGCCATAGAATTAAATACATTATATCGAGAATAAATTAATTCAGCGGAAATAAAACTGTACCTGAAGTTAATAGCATCTTTTGAATTACGATCACCATAATTTGTTTTATCCATTAAATAGTTTACACCTAATTTACCACTGAATTGCAGTTTACCTCCTTTAAATATATTAGAGGTTCCATCTTTTGAATTGCCAACTCCTGTGATTATCCAATAATTGTAATTTTCATTGTTGTCAATTTTGGATGATTCGGGATTTATAGAAAAACCTATTGATGATTCTTTAAAATTGAGAGATAGTGTACTTGATGTAAATAATTGAAAAGATGTTTCGCCGGCTCCGTCTTGCAGTACACTACTTTGCGCATTCAGTTTAAGCGTTAGTAAAACTACAACTAATATAGATATTGTCTTTTTCATATTTGAGCTTTTTTCGGTAAATCTTTTACTGGCTTTTCTCTTACTGAAAGATTTCTTGCAGTATCTCCTGTAGTGCCTTTCCATTCAAGAAAATTTACTTCATCACCATCGCTAAGGATAATTTTCAAATCGGCTGTCCATTCAGTATCACTTACGCCAAATACTTTCAATGTGTAATCAAAAGGGTTCTCAATCAAAAGTTCAATTTCATTATTAGACCAAGTTTTTCTATCTTCTGATTTATCAAGATGTATTGACATCATTTCATTTTCAGGGTAAAAGCGAACTTTCTCAAGTCTGCCTTCCGACACTAACTTAAATTTGAATTTAACTTTTTGCATAATATTGGTTTTTAGGTTACTATGACTAAGTTATGCAAATTGTAAAACTTTAAGTACCGTAGAAACACGTATTTTATTAAAATAGGACATAGGTAAGAATTTCAAAATCGGTAACATCAATGGGACCTTTTTTGTAAATATTATTTAAAACATATGAAAATGTCTCATCAATATTATTATTTTCCTGTATTCTACCTATGAAATTTTCACTCATTTGCCACGCAAGTGAGGATAAAGATGACTTTGTCAGACCTTTAGCTCAGGTTTTAAGACAGCAATATCGTGAGGTTTAGTATGATGAGTTCTCGCTAAGTAGCCTCACCAGGGATCGAACCTGGATCTAAAGTTTAGGAAACTTCTATTCTATCCATTGAACTATGAGGCCTGGCTAAGATCATAAAATTACAAATTATTTGCCTTAGTAGCGTAATGATCAAGATGTTGATTCAAGAGAAAAACATTAACAACAAATGCTCAAGTAGGTTTTAGGAGTTTTATAATCTGGTTTTCTCTGAAATGATAGAAATTTTTTTTAGATGGGATGAGCTCCCTTAATCTCATTTTATTCCTATTTAAAGCATAAAATGTGGTATGAATTAGTTATTCATAATACTTTAAAAATTGCTACGTTTTGAAATATTGTAAGTATTTTTGAGGTTTAAATATCTGTAACTAATTATTGATTTTAACTTCTATGATTTTAATTGTTGATGACAATCAAAGTAATCTTTATTCACTGCAAAAATTACTAGAGTCCAAAGATTTTCAGGTGGAAACAGCCAATTCCGGTGAAGAGGCGCTTGCTAAAGCCCTTAAAAACGACTATGCCCTCATTATTCTGGATGTTCAGATGCCTGATATGGACGGTTTTGAAGTAGCAGAAACATTGGCAGATTACAGTAAAACAAAAGAAGTTCCCATTATATTTTTATCTGCTGTTAATACAGATAAGAAATTTATAACGAAAGGCTATGCTTCCGGTGCTAAAGACTATGTCACGAAACCTGTAGATCCTGAAATTCTTTTACTGAAAGTAAAAACATTCTATAATCTTCAGGAGCAGAATATAGCAATGAAGAAGGCCCAGCAGAATCTTGAGCTGGAGGTTAAAGGAAGACGTGAATCACAAGTGACAATGAAGTCTCAGATTGACCATTTTCACTTAATGCTGGAGTCACTTCCACAAATTGCATTTACCCTTAATGAAGCCGGAACTGTGGATTTCGTGAACGGTAAATGGTATGAATATTCAGATTCTGAACAGAATTTTCCTGAAATATATCCGGATGATCCTGATATAACAGAAGAATTTGAGAGATGCAGAAAAAAAGGAAAAGCTCTTGAGCTGGAGGTCAGAATTAAAAATGTGGTTTCTGGTAATTACCGTTATCATTTGCTTAGAGTAACGCCGGTATTTGATGAAGGCCGTATTAAAAACTGGGTGGGAACTTTTACCGATATTGATGATCAGAAGAAAGTTGAAAAAGAAAAAGATGAATTTTTAAGCATCGCCAGCCATGAGCTAAAGACTCCTTTAACGAGTATTAAAGCCTATGTTCAGTTGTTGGAAAGAAAATTAAAACTCGATAAAGAAAGTTCTGAAGCAGGATTTGTAGCTAAAGTTCAGGGACAGATTGAAAAGCTGAATACCTTGATCACTGATCTGCTGGATGTTTCTAAAATAGAAAATGGCAAGCTGAAAATTAATAAAAAACCCGTTAATCTGGAAAATTTGATCAATAATGCCATTGAAACAATCATACAAACTCATGATCAGCGTGAAGTGAAAATTGAGCGTCACGGAACAAAACCGGATATTTTAATTCCTTTAGACGAAATCCGTATAGAACAGGTGCTCATCAACTTTCTGACCAATGCTATAAAATATTCACCAGATAATAATCAGGTGATTGTTACCACTTTTGTAGATGAAGAAGCTGAAGAAGTAAGAGTGAACGTAACAGACTTTGGAATTGGTATCCCGGATTTTAAACAGGATGCGGTTTTCAAAAAATTCTATCGTGTAGAAGAATCCTCACTGCAGTTTCAGGGAATGGGAATCGGGTTGTTTATCTGTTCCGAGATCATCAAACAGCACCATGGAAGTGTTGGGGTTTCCAGTATAGTAGATGAAGGCTCTACTTTTTATTTCACATTACCACTAAACTAATTTTAATGCCGAAAAAAATAATAAGAAATCTTCAGTTCGGAGTAGGTCTTTCACTTTTGATTTTAATAGCCAGCTCGTTGGCTTCTTATTGGAGTATCCAAAATCAGATGAACCACCGTGAAAATCTTTCCAAAAGCAGACGTTCTGTAACAGCGGTGAAAGACGTTCTCGTTGCTTTACTGGATGCAGAAACAGGAAACAGAGGGTATCAGCTTACCGGAAGGGAAGATTTTCTTGAACCTTATAAACGGGGATTAAGAGAATATCCTAAAGCTTTGGTACGCGCTGAATCTTTGGATATCGATGATCAGAATCAAATTCAAAGACTTGCAGGCTTAAAAGCAGCAGTTGATCAGGTAATGCAGAACCTGAAACATTTGGTTGAGAACAGACGAAGAGGCATTATCATGACGCAACAGGAAATTACTGAGGGTAAAATCTATATGGATCAGTGCCGGAAAATTGTCAATGATTTTGTACAATATGAAGAAAACCAGGTTGAAATTAAAAATAATGATCTCAACCGTTCGTCCGGTACAACTGTCCTTTTTATCCTTTTTTCCGCCGTTGCTGCAGTGGTTGTCACTGTATTTTTCTATATAAAAATGCGCGCAGATCTTATCCGAAGAGATAAGCTTGAGAAAATGCTTAAGGCAAAAGATGAAGAAATGACGCGCCGTGTAAGTGCTATTCAAAAGATTGCCAACAGAGTAGCGAATGGGGATTACAGTGAAAAAGCGGTGGATAATGCTCAGGATGATCTTGGAGATCTGGTAGAATCTCTTAATCACATGACGGAGTCTCTCAAAACCTCTTTTGATAAGATTAATAAGAGCGACTGGCGTCAGAAAGGGCTTGCGCTACTGAATGAATCCCTGGTAGGGAATAAGACTGTACAGGAAGTTTCCAATAAATCTTTAATGCAGTTGATTGAATACGGAAAATGTATTAATGGTTCTGTGTATTTATATGATGAAGGAATTTTAAAACTTAATAAAGCATTTGGACTGGAATCCAATATGAAAAAAGCTTTTGAACCCGGAGAAGGAATGGTGGGACAGGCTTTTGTTAATGCTAAGACACAGGTTTATAATAACCTTCATGAAGAAGATTTTGTGGTTACTTTTGCCAGCAGTACGATTAAAATTTACGGAATTATATTGTTGCCGCTATTTGCAGACGGCCATATAATAGGAGTATTAGAGCTTGGTTCTACTTCTAATTTTGAGGAAGACAGAATACACTATTTTGAAGAATGCTGTACCAATATAGGAATCGCCCTGAGTGCTGCAAAAAGCAGAGAAAAAGAGCAGCAATTATTGGAAGAAACGCAGGCTCAATCTGAGGAATTACAGGTTCAGCACTCTGAGCTTGAAAATCTGAATACGGAGCTGGAAGCACAAACCCAGAAGCTTCAGGCATCTGAAGAAGAGCTTAAAGTACAGCAGGAAGAGCTGATGCAGGCTAATGCAGAACTGGAAGAGCGCTCCAGATTGCTGGAAGAAAAAAATCATTTAATTGCTGAACGTAATAATGAAATTCAGAAAAAAGTAGAAGAGCTGGCATTAAGTACTAAATACAAATCTGAGTTTTTAGCCAACATGTCTCATGAATTGCGTACTCCGCTGAATTCTATTCTTCTTTTATCCCGATTAATGACGGAAAATCCTGACGAAAATCTTAACGAAGATCAAATGGAATCTGCCAAAGTAATTCATAGTTCAGGCACAAGCTTATTAACCCTTATTGATGAAATTCTGGATCTTGCCAAAATAGAATCTGGTAAAATGACGCTTGAATATCAGGACGTAAACCTTGAAGAAGTGGTAAAAGACCTTAAGAGTCTTTTCAATCCTGTATTTCAGGAGAAAGCACTCCCGTTTAATATCGAAATCGATGCAAATGTACAGAAAGTGATCGAAAGTGACCGTCTGAGAATTGACCAGGTATTGAGAAATTTATTGTCGAATGCCCTAAAATTTACCACAAAAGGAAGCATCGGTTTACACATCAAGAAACATTCTGAAAAACCTGATTTTATCATATTCTCAGTGAAAGATACAGGCGTTGGAATAGCAGAAGATAAGCAAAAAATTATCTTTGAAGCATTCCAGCAGGCTGATGGATCTACCAAAAGAAAGTTCGGAGGAACAGGTTTAGGTCTGTCCATAAGCCGTGAAATAGCAAGACTTCTTGGAGGTGAATTGGTTCTGAAAAGTGAGATAGATAAAGGAAGTGAATTCAGCTTTATTATTCCTGCACACGCGGTGACAGAGATTATACATTCTGAGACAGATCAGGATCTTGTAGAGGTGATTCGTGAAGATGTGGAAGAAATTCAGAATATTCTTGATGAAGGAGAACCAAAAGTAATTCCGGTAAATACCCTTGAAATTCCTGAAGATGTAGCAGACGACAGAGAAAATATTCAGGAAGGAGATAAAGTCATTCTGATTATTGAAGATGATATCAATTTTGCAAAAGCTTTATTGAAATATGCCCATCTGCAGAGCTATAAAGGAGTGGTTGTGGTAAGAGGAGATTATGCTCTTTCAGCGGCTCAGAAGTACCATCCGCATGCTATTTTACTGGACGTTCAGCTTCCTGTGAAAGATGGCTGGGAGGTCATGGATGAACTGAAATCTGATCCTTATATCAAACATATTCCGGTTCATATGATGTCTGTTCTTCATCTTAAAAAAGAAAGTCTGATGAAAGGTGCCGTTGACTTTATTAACAAACCGGTAGCACTGGATAAAATGACTGACGTTTTCAGAAAGATTGAAGAAGCCTTAAAAAAAGGATCTCAAAAAGTGCTGATTGTTGAAGAAAATGCCAAACATGCCAGTGCATTGTCTTATTTCCTGAGCAATTTTAATATCTCTTTATCTGTAGAACATACGGTAGAAGATAGCGTAAAAGCTCTGACTTCTGATCTTGTAGACTGCGTTATTCTGGATATTGCGAGCGCAAAAGGAAATGATTATCACGTCATAGAATCTATCAAAAGCCATGAAGGACTGGAAAACCTTCCCATTATCATCTTTACAGAACACCATTTATCTAAAGAAGAAGAGCTTAAAATAAAGCAATACGCAGATTCAATTGTTGTAAAAACAGCGCATTCGTACCAAAGGATTTTGGATGAAGTAGGATTGTTCCTGCATCTGGTGGAAGAAAAAAATAATTCCGTAGAAAGTACTGCAGGCAGAATGCTGGGATCCCTAACAGAGGTTCTGAGTGGTAAAAAGGTTCTGATTACCGATGATGATGTCCGCAATATTTTTTCTTTAACCAAAGCACTGGAAAAATATAAAGTAGAGGTTATTGTAGCCATGGACGGAAAGCATGCTCTGGAGCAAATTCACCACAATCCTGATATAGACGTGATCCTAATGGATATGATGATGCCGGAAATGGATGGTTATGAAACCATAAAGCAGATCAGAAAAATGCCGGCATTTAAAAAACTGCCTATTATAGCGGTAACCGCAAAATCAATGATTGGAGACCGTGAGAAATGCATTACAGCAGGTGCTTCGGATTATATCTCAAAACCAGTAGATATTGATCAGCTGTTATCGCTGCTTCGCGTTTGGTTGTATGAAAGTTAAACAGATAAAATTCTGATGAAAAAGAAAATTTTAATTGTGGATGATGATCCACGTAATATATTCGCATTGAAACTCACCCTTAAGGCCCGCGGATATGCAGTAGAAACCAGTACGATGGCTCAGCAAGCTTTAGATATGCTAAAAGCTGATCCTGATTTTTCAATGGTGCTTATGGATATGATGATGCCGGGAATAGACGGATATGAAGCCGTAAGAATCATAAGAAATACGCCTGAAATTAAAGATATACCAGTTATTGCAGTAACCGCACAGGCTATGCCTGAAGACCGTGAGAAATGTATTGAGGTAGGCGCTGATGATTATGTTTCAAAGCCTATTGATGTAGACCTTTTACTAATGGCAATAGAAAAACTTTCATAGATGCTGGAACCAAGTATCGTAAAAGATGGAGAAATAGAATATCTGATCAACGATGTCTATGAGATGTATGGCTATGACTTTTCAGGTTATAGCAGGGCTTCGTTTAAAAGAAGGGTAAACAGGATATGTCTTTTGGATAGGTTTACCAGCTTCGCGGAACTTAGGTATACCCTTATGAATGATGTGGAATATCTAAAACGTTTTGTAGAAGAAGTTACAGTAAATGTTACAGAAATGTTTCGGGATCCTTCTTTTTTCAAAGCATTACGTGAGAAAGTTCTGCCCCAATTAGGCACTTATCCGCTGATTAGGATCTGGATTGCTGGTTGCTCTACGGGAGAAGAAGCCTATTCTATTGCTATTTTATTGAAAGAGGCAGGGTTGTATGATAAATCCCTGATTTATGGTACAGATTTAAATCCCGCAGTTCTTGAAACAGCCAGAGCCGGTGTTTTCCCGTTATATCAGATGAAATTATATTCTGAAAATTATATGCTTTCAGGAGGGAAACGTGATTTTTCAGATTACTATACGGCCAATTATGATAGTGTAAAATTTGATAAAAGCTTACAGGAAAAACTTATTTTATCTACGCACAACCTGGTTTCAGACAGTTCTTTCAATAGCTTTCAGCTGATTATATGCAGAAATGTTCTGATCTATTTTGATAGAGAACTGCAGGAAAGAGTTTTTAAACTTTTCGATAATAGTCTGGAAAATTTAGGTTTTCTGGCTTTGGGAGCAAAAGAAACACTCAGGTTTTCCACTATTGAAAAGAATTACCATCAGATTGAAGACCAGAAAATCTGGAAAAAGCTTGATCATCATTAATAACCAATGCTATGGAATCACAGAAAAACATTGAATTAATTGTTATAGGAGGATCAGCAGGCAGTTTACAGGTCATTATTGAAATGATCAAAAACCTGAATGATATTCTGAAAATCCCAATCGTAGTGGTGGTTCACCGTAAAGCCCAATCCGGAGACATTCTGAGAACCTTATTACAGCAGTTCACGAAAATACCGGTGATAGAAGTAGAAGATAAAACTGAAATAGACAATAATGCGATTTATATTGTTCCGGCAGATTATCATTTGCTGTTTGAGAATAAGAAAAATATGTCATTGGACAGCTCAGAAAAAATGAATTATTCCCGTCCTTCAATAGATGTTACCTTCAGGTCTGCAGCAGAAATTTATGGAGAGAATATGATTGGAGTTCTTCTGTCTGGAGCCAATGCTGATGGAGTAGAAGGGCTTTGTTATATTAAAAAAAATAACGGACAGGTATGGATCCAGGATCCTGAAACGGCAGAGGTGGAATATATGCCCAAACATGCCGTAGAAGAAATAGATTATGACCAAATTATCAAACCGGATAATCTGGCAGATTATATCAATCAGTTGTAATAGAATAACCTAAATAATATGAGCAAAAAGAAAATTTTAATTTTTGATGATGACGCTGCTATTTTGGAAGTGATTACCATCATATTTGAAGAGAATGGCTACGAGGTCAGAATCTCAGAAACTTCACATGATATTCTGGAGAAAGTAGCCGAATATCATCCCGATGTTATTCTGATGGATAACTGGATTCCGAAAATTGGAGGAGTGGAAGCCACAAAACTTCTGAAAAACAGTGAAGAATTCAATCACATTCCTGTCATTTATGTTACGGCAAACAATGATATTGCTGCTTTAGCTTCCGAAGCAAAGGCAGATGATTATGTTTCAAAACCTTTTAATCTGGATGATCTTGAAGAAATGGTGGCAAAGCATATAAAAGAGCAGGTGTAAATCTTTCGATTTTCCAAATAAAAAATCTCTCAAATTTTGAGAGATTTTTTTTATGTATTATTCAGAGCAGAAATCATTTGACTTTTTGTTACGTGATAACTGTTGACGTTATGAATTAAAGAGCGTAATAAAAGATAGAGCTGCGGGTTTTCCATAATGGTATGAGAAAATGTCTGCACAAGAATTAATTTTTTTGAAACTATATTATGTGCAGTGATATATTCAGAGCTAAGATCAATGTCAATATTTAATTCCTTATTCACCTTAAGTTTAAAATATTCATCTATTAAATACTTATCATTAATCAGGTCTAAAGATTCTATTTTCGTTTCGTCCATATTGTTGATAATTAAACTGTAAAATACAAATGTTATACCGTACTGGGGAACAATATGAGGAGATTATAACATTATAAAGAGCAATCTGATTAAAATGAATTTTGCATTGATGATAGGTTTTCTGACCGGCTCTTTAATACAGTTTGGAATAAATAGATGTTCTGGGATTCAAAAACTCTAAAAATCTTTATTTGAAAGGATATATGGATAAAAGAATCTACCCTTTAGGGGTAGATCCAGTAGATAAATACATCTCATTTTTTTAATTAGACAACAATAAAAAGCACAGCCGACAATGCTGTGCTTAAATTTTTATTTCAAATTTAATTGCAATTTCAAGAGTAGTAAGAAAAGCAAATAAAGTTTCCACTTCGATGTTTATTACATAGTAAATGTAGCAATTATTTTAATACGAAATATGAATTAAATGTTAAAATTCACAAGTTATCCACATTTTTTTGTGGATAACTTGTGGAGCTTTTTGAAATTACTGTTCAGAAAGATATTTTAAGCAAAATCATTAAGTATTCTTTCCTCTTCATATGTCACTTTTTTATTCATATTTCCATCAATAGTCATATAATATTTCTTCATGAAAAACTATTTCATTATACAGAATAAAAGAATGACCTTAGCTCATCTGCAAATAGATGAGGTAATTCTAGGGCGGCAAAATGGCCACCTTCATTCATCTTTTTAAAGCTGGTGACATTCACAAAACGTTCTGCCCATTCTTTTGGAAACTGGGCTTCGCGTGGAAATACAAGTACTCCTGCAGGAACGCTGCTTTTTTGATGAACCTGTGTTCCGCTCCATAAAGCCGCTGCATCTTCCTTATACATTCTGGCAGAAGAACCAATGGTTTGTGTGACCCAATAAATCATAATATTAGTAAGTAATTCGTCTCTGCCCCCAAATGCTGCTTCAATCAGCTCCGGAGAAGCTCCTGCATTGGTAAAGCTAATGATCCAGGCTGCCAATCCGACAGGAGAATCATTGAGACCATAGGCGAGCGAGAGATTGAGGTTTGGTAGACTGTACCATGGCATAAGCTCCTTCGCTGTACCACCACTGCTGAACAAACTGCGCGAATTCCTGTTCTTCTTTACTCATTGTGGTGAAATCTTCCTGACCGGTAGGGTATCCCACATCGGTAAGATGAACAGCTTCCAGGACTTCAGGGTATTTTGAAGTCAGTGCTTTTACTACGCCCATGCCGATATCTCCTCCTGCAGCATAAAATTTTTTGTAGCCAAGTACTTCTGTCATTAATTTTTTCCAAAGATCAGCGACTCTTTCGCTGCTGACTGCTGTTTTATCAGAAAAACCAAATCCCGGAATGGAAGGGATAACCAGATCAAAACTCTTTTCGCCCTCTGTAAGCAATGGGATAATTTTATGAAAACGGTAATAGCTATCCGGCCAACCATGAGTAAGAATCAATGGTTTTGGGTTAGGACCTTTTCCCCGTATGTATTGAAAATGAATTCGAACTCCGTCTATCAATACGATATACTGAGGATGCTGATTCAATTGCTGTTCGCGCATTCTCCAGTTATAATCATTGATCCAGTAATGGGTAAGTTCTTTTAGGTAAGTTTCGTTGGTTCCGTAGTTCCAGCCTGAGCCTTCAGGTTCTCCGGGCCAGCGGGTATTTTGCAGGCGATTTTTAAGATCGGTGATCACCGATTCAGGGATGTTTACTGTAAAGGGTTCCATATTATTATATTTTATTAGTGTAGATGTTTTTGATGGAATGTGCTGGTAGTAAGCCTATTATCAAAGTTAAAAACTTTCTCTTTTAATATATGTTGTCAAAATCATAATTTTTTGATTTTTTTAATAAGGAAAATAAGTAACTTTAATTCATTAAAATCTCGTAATACATATTACTATGAGTCAGGTGTTACTTTTAAGCCTGAACATCTTAGGTTCAATTTTCTGAACCCTATATACCTATTATTCTTATCTAAAGAAAAGACAATTCATCTTTTATAATACTAATGGTCATTAGCGGTGAATCAGCTGCTGATTATTGATATTTAATATTAAAAAAATCATTATGAAAATCCATAAAATTGCCGTTATCGGCGGAACCGGAAAATCCGGACAATATCTGGTACAAAACCTTCTTGAGAAAGGATATCATCTTAAACTTTTATTAAGGCATCCCAAGAATTTCACCCTTCAAAATCCATTAATTGAAGTGGTAAAAGGAGATGCAAGGGATACAACAGCGATCGATAAATTGGTTCTAGGAACTGATCTTGTCATGAGTACTTTAGGGCAGCCAAAAGGAGAGAAGTCTATTTTTAGTGATGCTACAAAAAATATCATTTCTGCAATGAGTCATCATGGAATCGGTCGTTATATTGTAACTACAGGCTTGAGTGTAAATACACCGTCCGATCATAAAAATGAAAAGGTAAAAATGGCGACAGACTGGATGTATCAGAATTACCCTGAGACTACAACTGATAAACAAAAAGAATATGAACTTCTTCTGGAGAGCAACCTGGATTGGACCTTGGTAAGACTACCTCTGATTCATCTTACAGAGGACCGTTTTCCAACGGAAATAAGCCTTACAGACTGCAAAGGAGAAAGTATCAGTGCTGCAGATCTTGCTGATTTTTTAGCTTCTCAGATTGAAAATTCTGAGTATATCAGGGAAAGTCCGTTCTTGTATAATATGAAATAGTAAAGAATCTATAAAGACGAAGCTGCCACAAAAGCCAAATTATTTGGCTTTTGTGGCAGCTTTCTTTTATGGGGGATCAAGATTTTCTATTTCTTACGGCCGTACATCAGGATGCGCTTGAATGCATAGATAGCCGGATATTTCGTAAACCTTTTTGCTATACGAGATTTAAATTCGGAGATGAATTGTTCTTTCTGTTCTCCTTCCAGACGTTCTACATAAGGTAACAATGCTGTTCCTGAAATAAAGGTGTATAAAGCCTCGTGATCATTCGCAATGATGGGATATACTTTCTGAAATATTTCAATATCCTGAATTCCGTTATCAAATAATATCTGGGCATAATCATCCATTGAAAGCACCGGAGAATCGCGGTTAAAATGATTTAATTGGGATGCATAAGGCTCCTCATCTGCCATTTCCGTTAGAATCTGGTTCAGAATATTTTCTTTCTGGACGGGCATTTGTATGGCTAACTGTCCATTCTCTGAAAGTAATCCAATGATTTTAGGAAATAAAGTTTCGTGATCATCAGCCCACTGTAAAGCGGCATTACTGAAGACAAGATCCCATTTCTGATCAGACAGTGCTGCTTCTTCAATGCTCTGAAGCTTAAAATGTAAATGATCGTTTTCAAATTTCTTTGATTTTTCAAGCATTTCTGCTGATGAATCAATTCCTAAGAATGTAGAACCTGTGAGTTTTTCCGTTAGAATAGAGGTTTGTTCTCCGGTTCCACAGCCTAAATCAATAGCTTTTATATTATTTTCAGGCTTAATTAATGCTGCTAAATCATAAAAGGGTTTGTAACGTACATCTTTGTATTGATCGTATAATTCGGGATTCCAAGGCATAAAGAATAATTTTGTAATGGGTTAATAAGTTGAATAAAGATAAAGAATCTAAATAAAAATCGGCTGTTTTTAAAACAGCCGATTGTATTTATTGTTCCAATTTTTCTTTGATGTATTTTGCCGTATAGGACTTTTTATTTTTAGTCAGATCTTCAGGTGTTCCTGCAAATACAACTTCGCCACCATGTTTTCCGGCTTCCGGACCGATATCGATAATATAATCGGCACATTTGATGATATCAGGCTGATGCTCAATAACAATCACTGAATGTCCAAGATCAATCAAAGCCTGTAATGACTTCAGTAATTTCTGAATATCATGGAAGTGAAGCCCTGTAGAAGGTTCGTCAAAGATGAATAATGTTTTATCTGTGGTTACTCCTTTTACAAGGAAAGAAGCCAGTTTCACACGTTGTGCCTCACCACCTGAAAGGGTAGAAGAGCTTTGTCCCAGCTGCAGGTAGCCTAATCCTACTTCCTGCAAAGGTCTCAGCTTTGTTACAATCTTTTCTTCATTATTATCTTTAAAGAATTCTAATGCTTCATCTACGGTCATATGAAGAATATCAGAGATGTTTTTTTCATCAAATCTTACTTCAAGGATTTCATTTTTGAATCGGGTTCCTTTACAAACTTCGCATTCAAGCTCGATGTCTGCCATAAACTGCATAGACACATTGATTACTCCTTCTCCTTTACATTCATCACATCTACCTCCATCCACGTTGAAAGAGAAATGCTTAGGCTTGTAACCCATCATTTTGGCCACTTTCTGCTTGGCAAAAAGATCACGGATATCATCGTAAGCCTTTAGATAGGTGACAGGGTTTGAACGGGATGATTTTCCAATCGGGTTCTGATCAATCAATTCAATATTTTTGATCAGTTTTTTCGGGAATTCTACAGAATCATAGTCTCCTTTTTTACCACCCATTCCAAGTTGGATCTGGATGTCATTGGTAAGGATCTCTTTCATCAAAGTAGACTTTCCACTTCCTGAAACTCCGGAAATGACTACCAGGCTTTCCAAAGGAACGTCTACATCTATATTTTTAAGGTTATTCTGACGCGCACCTTTAATATGAATCCATTCTTTTCCTTTTCTTCTTTTTTTCGGAACTTCAATTTCAAGTCTTCCCGTAAGATATTCTGAAGTAAGGGTATTGGCTTTTTTCAAATCTTTATAATCACCGGCAAATACCAGTTCGCCACCAAGATAACCTGCTTCCGGACCAATATCAATAATATAGTCTGCCGCTCTCATCACATCCTCGTCGTGTTCTACTACAATAACGGTATTTCCAAGGTCACGAAGATTTTTCAATACTTCGATCAGGTTTTCGGTGTCTTTAGAGTGCAGTCCGATAGAAGGTTCATCCAATATGTAAATAGAACCGACCAGAGAACTTCCTAAACTGGTTGCTAAGTTAATTCTCTGGCTTTCTCCTCCTGAAAGGGTATTGGACGTTCTGTTTAAGGTTAAATATCCTAATCCTACCTTTAATAAAAATTCCAGTCGGGTGGTGATTTCATAGATCAGTCTTTTGGCTACTTCTTTGTCATGATCAGAAAGCTTCAATCCATTAATGACAGGAGCCAGCTCATCCAAAGGAAGCTCAATCATCGATTGAATATTGTGTCCGTCTACTTTTACCCAGCTTGTTTCTTCACGAAGTCTCAACCCTTCACATGTCGGGCAAAGGGTTTTTCCTCTGTAACGGGAAAGCATTACTCTGTACTGGATTTTATAAAGGTTTTCTTCAAGCATCTTGAAGAAATTATTGATGCAAGGGAAACTGCTCCTTCCGTCACCTTTCCAAAGGAAGTTTTTCTGTTCTTTTGTTAATTGATGATAAGGTTTGTGGATAGGGAAATCACCTGCTTTTTTGATGAAATCTTTTTTCCATTCGCTCATCGTTTCTCCTCTCCAGCAGACAACAGCATCTTCGTAGATGGATAATGTTTTATTAGGAACTACAAGATCCTCATCAATTCCAATTACTTTTCCATACCCTTCACACGCCGGACATGCTCCGTATGGATTATTAAAGCTGAAAAAATGAACGTTGGGTTCAAGGAACTCCATGCCGTCCAACTCAAATTTATTGGAAAATTCTTTTACTTTTTCTGTATCGATGTTCTTTAGTGAACAATATCCGCGTCCCTCATAGAACGCCATTTGTATAGAGTCTGCAAGTCTCTGTAAAAAACTTTCGTCTTCTTCGTATGAGAAACGGTCGATGACAAGATTAATAGTCATTCCTTTTTCAGGAGTAAAACCAAAACTTTCAAGGTCTTCAATTCCTGCAACATTTCCATTGATTTCAAGCCTTGTGAAACCTGCCAGTTTTAAAATATTTAAGGTTTCTTTGAAATTGTCAACATCATATTCCAAAGGAGCAGTTAATAGAAAGGAAGTATCTTTTTTTGAAGCCTTGATGAAGTCTACTACATCAGAAACCGAATCTTTCTTCACTTCTTCTCCGGAAACCGGTGAAAAGGTTTTCCCGATCCTTGCAAATAAAAGCTTCATATAATCGTAAATCTCTGTAGAAGTTCCCACAGTAGAACGCGGATTGGAAGAAATTACTTTCTGCTGGATGGCAATAGAAGGTGCAAGTCCTTTGATATCGTCCACTTTTGGTTTTTCTAATTTTCCCAAAAACTGACGGGCATAAGAGCTTAAACTTTCTACATATCTTCTCTGTCCTTCTGCATAAATAGTATCAAAGGCCAAAGAGGATTTTCCACTTCCTGAAACACCTGTAATAACAATAAGTTTATTTTTCGGAATCAGGACGTCTATATGTTTCAGATTGTTAAGATGTGCATTCTTAACGAAAATCTGTTTCTTTATGTCTATTTCTGTTGTGTTAGCCATATTTTGTTTATTCATAAAAGTAACTGTAAAGCATTAAAACTTTCAGTATAATGGTGTTTTGCCTTAGAATTTTCCCAGGCTGTCATCAATTGAACTTTTGCCGGTATTCCCAAATTCATCTGATATTCTGCAGCTGTAATTTTTTAGATTGCCGATAGAATTACCGTTGAAAAAGAATGCTTTCATCGTAAAATTAAGACCCACAAAATTACGAAATTTTAGCGAAAAATTTACGCTTATCTTATTGTTAAAAATTGTTATTATCAACATGAAATAAGAAGGCGAAAAAGGAAATAAATCTGTTGATGAATGATAAAAATGAATATTTTTTGTGGACTTAATGTTGTTTTACGGTTTATTTTACAGTGTTTTTTATAATTTTTAAAAATATATTGTGTTTTTTTGTTTAACTATTGTTTTATGTTGTAAAATTATTTAAAATTGTAGCCGTAAATATGTAATATAGAAATGAGAAAATTATTCAGAGATCTAGTTACACATTTAATGAGAAAAAGATAGAATTACTCCCTCACACAGATGCAGCATTACGTTGCATCTTTTTTTATGACAACTATCATTTGCCTGTCTTGGTGAACTCTCTTACTTTTGGACTCTGTTAAAAAACTACGGAAACGATTATGATCAAAAAGATAGGAAGTGCTTTTTTTCTGGGATCTTTACTTTGGGTAAATGCACAGGAAAAGACAACAGATATTGAAAGCATCGAATTTCAGGGAAAATTTATCTCTACACCTTATAAAAGTGCCAATCAGAACATCAGTGTTATCACCAGAGAAGACATTGTAAATTCTCCGGCTAAAAGTATAGACGAAATCCTTCAACAGGTGCCAGGAATGGATATCAGAAGGAGAGGAGCTAATGGTGTGCAGAGCGATATCGGTTTTCGTGGTAGTTCTTTTGAGCAGGTTCTTCTGTTGTTGAACGGAATCAGGATGAATGATTCCCAGACCGGACATAATAATATGAATATTCCGGTAGATCTGGATGAGGTAGAAAAGATAGAAATCATAAAAGGTCCGGCTGCAAGACGTTTCGGGCAGAATGCTTATGCCGGTGTTATCAATATCGTTACCAAAACTACCCCAGGGAAAAAAGTAAAAATCAGTGCAGAGGGTGGAGATTACGGCAGCTATGGTCTGGGATTTAACGCGCAGATCGGAAATGAAAAATTCACGAACTCCCTGCAGGCGAATTCAGCTTCATCAGAAGGATATATGTTCAATACAGATTATGAAATCAGGAATGTATTTTATCAGGGAAAGCTGAATATCAAAAACGGAGATGTAAGAGTACAGGCCGGGTTTTCGGAAAAGAAATTCGGAGCCAATGGTTTTTATGCTTCCAGTGCTGCTACCAAACAGTATGAGGAAACACAGGCCTCTATTGTAAGTGTAGCTCATCAGCAGACTTTTGGAAAGCTGAAGCTTAACTCTAATGTGTATTGGAGAAGAGGGCAGGATATGTATCTTTATGACAGATGGAATCCGGATTTTTACCGAAATATGCACATCGGAAATAACGTAGGTGGAGAAGTGAATTCCAGCTATCAGTGGGGGTTGGGAATAACCGGAATTGGTGTTGAAATTAGAAAAGAATTTTTAATAAGCAGTAATTTGGGTGACCGAAACCGTTTTGTATCTCAGGTTTTCTTTGAACATCATTTTTCATTACTGGATAAAAAACTGAACATCAGTCCGGGAATTTCATGGGCTAATTATTCTAAAGAAGGAAATTTCTTTTATCCGGGGCTTGACGTAGGCTATAACTTTAATACTAATTCTAAAATCTACGGAAATATCGCAAAAGTACACCGTGTACCCACTTTTACCGAACTTTATTATTTGAGTAAAACGGAACAGGGAAATCCGGATTTACAGCCTGAAAATGCTTTGTCATCAGAGATAGGTTATCAATATCAAAATAACAGAATTTTAGCAAAAATAAGTGGATTTCTTAGGAATTCCAGCAACTCTATTGACTGGGTAAAAAAAGACCTTAGTGATAAAGTATGGTATGCCCAGAATGTAGGAGATATCAAAACAAAAGGAGTCGAAGCCGAGTGGAGCCACAGACCGACAGACTGGTTAAAATATACAGTAGGATATACTTATATTGATAGTAAATATGAAGAAAAAGCTGGTGTGATTTCAAGATATATTCTGGACAATCTGAAGCATCAGTTTGTGTCTAAGTTAGAGGTGAAATTCCTGAAAAACTTTACCAATGAGCTTGTTTACCGTTACAATGAAAGAGTCAATCTGGGAACCTATAATCTTGTAGATGAGAAGCTGAGTTTTGTTAAGAAAGATTATTCAGTGTATGTGTTGATTAACAATTTGACCAACACAAAATATACCGAAGCATTTGGGGTGGGAATGCCGCAAAGGTGGTTCCACATTGGGTTTTCTTATATAATTAATATTAAGTAGGTGTTAATTTAATATTAATGAAAGTTAATATTAACAAATTGTTAAAAAATATACATTTGCAAAAATTTTTTATGAAACGTCTTATAGGCTTAGGTTTATTACTTGGAATATCTTTTTTTAAAGCGCAGGAACACATTTCCAGCTTCAATGCAGTGACTCTGACCTATAAGTTTCATCCGAAATTTTTCCTTTATGCTGAAGGGCAGATGCGTGGTAACGAAGATTATACCTACCCTGATTATTATGAAATAAAAGGGGGGCTAGGGTATAATCTTACCAAAAACCACAAACCTTTTGTAGGACTGGGAAGATATGTTAACTATAAAGAACATAGCCTGAGCAGAGAGGAGTTCAGGGTATGGCTTCAGGACGTTATTGATATCAAGAAAGGTATCGTAAAGTTTGAAAACCGTTTCCGTGCTGAAAAGAGCTGGTTTTACGAGCCAAAAACAGATCAGACTTCCCAGAGAATGCGTTACAGATACCGTCTGAACGTTAGTGTTCCTTTGAACGCTAAAACCATTAAGAAAGGAACTGTTTTCGCTAATGCTTATGACGAGGTTTTCTTTGTCTCTCCGATGAAGCCTACTTTCGCCAGAAACAGAGTCTATGGCGGTTTCGGCTATCAGATCGATGATTATTTCGGAATCGTGAGCGGATATCTGTGGCAGCGTGAATTTGAAGCAAAAGGAAACAAAAATTTACATTTCGTTTACCTTGCGTTAAATATCAATATCGATGGAACAGATCATCACACGAAGAGTTACGATTTCCCGGGTGCGGATTAATATTTCTCTATCAGATAGCGATAGGCTTTCAGGTATTTATTGAATCTTTTGATATCCTTAGGAGTAAGCTCTCTGTTTACTCTTCTGAGATCCATATTATCACGAAGATCATTTAGTTTTACAGCTACAGAAAGGAGAGATCGTTCCGTTCTTTTAATGAATTCATCATAGTCTTCTTCCGGATCAAGCTTTGTAAGGCAGCTGATGGCAAAAATAATATATTCAGGAAATCCTTCCGACCTTAAATAGTCCAGACTAAACTCCTGTGGATGGTCTTCTACAACATCGTGAAGTACTCCAACGATTTTTTCATCCAGTGTTTTACCATAGTTCATCACCCGCATTACGTGGGCAATGTAGGGAGCATGGTATTTATCGGTTTGTCCTTTATGAGCCTTATCGGCGATTTTGATTGCTTTATTCAGTAATTCTTCTTTTGTCATTTCTAATGAAAAATAGAGTACAAAAATAAAAAATGCCTTAAAAAAATAAGACATTTTATGAAGAATATTTTATATGATTTTAAAAGTCTGTTTCGTCCTCTATATGAGCATGAGGAGCATTGTTTTTTACAGATTCTATTCCGTTTTCCATACCATTGTCAGATTCATACATCTGGCTGGTTCCGATGATCTGTCCGTTTCCGGCTTTTAGATTAAAATAACATCTGCCGTCATTGGCTGTATTTCTTTCAAATTTTGCATCTTCCTGTGCATTGAGTTTTACGGATCCGATTCCGCTTTCACAGGAAGGTTTGGTACTGTATCCCTGGCTGGTTAAAATAACCTGCCCGTTTCCAGCTTTGAGGTTGAACTGAAAGTCTCCGTTTGTTCTTTTAGAGATAATAAATTTTCCCATGGTAATAGTTTTTAGTTTGTGTTATGTTATTTGGACGGTAGTATTTTTTTCCGATTGACCTGAAGCTTATCTGGAGTAATCGAATTTAAAATTTTATATTGTGAATAATCCTTTGAAGATTCTTTTAAAGCCAGATAAAGAATTGTATCATTGGGCTTAACCGTTAATATTTTGTAAAGTTCTTTTTGAGGTTGATCGGGTTTCAGAGCAAAATATCCCGGGAATTTCCCTTTAGCAACAATTTTTGTGGTATCCATCTTGGGAACAGGAAGTAAATTGTCTTTTTTTTGTGCTGAAAAAGTAACGGAAATAAGGAGTATTGGAAATAATAAAATTTTCATGTGTTAGTTATTTTAAAATAAAAATAATAATTTTTTTTGAATAACCTTGCTAAATACCATTAATTTCAATGGATGTCATAACTGATAAAGATCAAAAAAGCGCCTCAAAAATTGAGACGCTGAATCAAATTTATGTTATTAAAGACTAATAAGATCCTTTCTCGATATAGTGAGCGGCTACTTTTTCAGTAAGCGCTACTACATTCGGATGGTTGGTATATTTAGTGAATCTTCTTAATCCAGAAAGCATCATTCTCTGCTCATCTCCTTCAGCAAAAGAAACAATTCCTTCTTTAGCTGCAGTGATGATTTTCTCAACAGCTTTGTAAAGATTTAACTGAGCCATAGCTGCTTCTACAGATTCAGGAGAGAAGTGTTTCTCTGCTCTTAGTACTGCAGATTCTGCCATGTAGATCTGGTTAAGGATTTCAGATGCATTCAATAATAAATGCTGTTGTTTTTCAATATCCATCATATATTTCTGAAGAGCTGCTCCGGAAACCATTAGGAATACTTTCTTAAGGTTTGCGATAATTGCTTTTTCTTCGCTCATGAATTCTGAATAATCAGGAACTTCAAATGAAGGGATACCCATCAATTCTTTGCTGATGGCCATAGCAGGTGATAAAAGATCCAATTCACCTTTCATCGCTCTTTTAATAAGCATTCCTACGGCTAATAATCTGTTGATTTCGTTGGTACCTTCATAGATTCTTGAAATTCTTGAATCTCTCCATGCAGCTTCCATAGGAGTGTCTTCAGAGAATCCCATCCCTCCGTACACCTGGATTCCTTCGTCTGCTGTGTGCTGGGCAAGGTCAGAAACGAATACTTTAAGGATTGAGCATTCTACCGCGAATTCTTCAACACCTTTCAGTTCTGCTTCCTGATGGCTTAATCCACCTGCTACTAATTCGTCAATTTTATCCTGAACGTTTTTAGCTGCTCTGTAAGAACCTGCTTCACTTACGAAAACTCCGGTTGCCATTTCAGCAATTTTCTTTCTGATCGCTCCGAAAGTAGCGATTGAAACACCAAACTGTTTTCTTTCGTTAGAGTACTGGATAGAGTGGTTTAAAATTCTTCTCTGTGCATCAAGACATGCTGCAGCCAATTTGATACGGCCTACGTTCAATGCATTCAAAGCGATCTTGAAACCATTGTTTCTTTCTCCTAAAAGATTTTCCACAGGAATTTTCATATCATTGAAGAAGACCTGACGGGTAGAAGAAGCACGGATACCTAATTTATGTTCTTCTTCTCCGAAAGTTAAGCTTTCAGGGTTTTCAAGTTCCGATCTGTTGATGACAAATCCTGTGATATTTTTATCATCATCAATTTTAGCAAATAATGTAAATGTATCTGCAAATCCTGCATTGGAGATCCACATTTTCTGACCGTTGATGATATAATGTTTTCCGTCTTCGGAAAGTTTTGCTTTTGTTTTTCCTGAATTGGCATCAGAACCAGCATCTGGCTCTGTCAGACAGTAAGCTCCGAATTTTGTTCCCGTTGCTAAATCCGGAAGGTATTTTTTCTTCTGCTCTTCAGTTCCGTAAAGAACGATTGGCAGGGTTCCAATTCCGGTGTGTGCACCATAAGCTGTAGCCAATGAACCTGTAGTTCCTGATAGATAATCACAGGCAAGCATTGTAGTCACAAAGCCCATTCCAAGACCTCCGTATTCTTCAGGAACAGCGATTCCCAACATCCCCATTTCTCCCAGTTTACGCATGGTCTCTTCAGTAAATGCGTAATCTTTCTTCTCAAAACGTTCTCTTTGAGGAACTACTTCTCTATCTATAAATTCCTTCGCAGAATCACGAAGCATCTTTTGTTCTTCATTCAGTTCTTCAATACTGAAAATTTCATTTGCAGGAATCTTTTTGATCAGGAATTCCCCGCCTTTTAATGTAGCCATATATTATTTTGTTTTTTAAATTTTTTGAGACCTTCAGATAATAGACGGATAGATGATAGACTTTTATACTGTCTATTTTCTTTCGGTCCATTATCTCCTAGTCTTTTGTTTTCTTAGTCCCTGTTTAAAGTATTCTGAAATACCATTGTTGCTTTTTGAAATTCTTCAATCTTAATTTCAAAGATTTCAGTTTTTTCATCAGATAAATATTTTCTATGATTTGCTAACAATATTTATGTTTGCAATTCAAATGAAGAACCTAAAGAAATATCCAAAAAATGACTAAAAGACTTATTTGTCCTGCTTGAACCTTCAGCTATATTTGATGGAATTGAAATTGCACATCTGTCCATTTGATTTTTCAAACCATACTTTTCATAAATCGGAAAAGTATCTGTAAGATCTAAAGTTAATCTTGATAATTCCATACTCATTTGCCAAATTTTAAGCTTTTTAAAATTGTGCCTCTTAAAAAATCATTCATTCATTTTTGGTGTCTTTAAGTCTATTATCTATCCGTCTATTAAAGAAGTTCAAAAATAGAAGCTGCTCCTTGACCGGTTCCTACACACATAGAAACCATTCCGTACTTGTTGCCTCTTCTTCTCATTTCGTCAAGAAGTTGTACTGTCAGTTTTGTTCCTGTACATCCAAGCGGGTGTCCAAGGGCGATTGCTCCTCCGTTTACGTTTAAGATATCAGGATTTAAACCTAATTCTTTTTTAATAGCAACAGATTGAGAGGCGAAAGCTTCGTTAAGCTCGATCAAATCGATATCTTTTAATTCTAAACCAGCCTGTTTCAATGCTTTTGGAATAGCATAAATTGGCCCCATTCCCATGATTCTTGGTTCTAATCCGGCTGCAGCATAAGCCACTAATCTTGCCTCAGGCTCCAGTCCTAATTCTTTTACCATTTCCTCACTCATTACCATTACGAAAGCGGCTCCGTCACTCATTTGAGAAGAGTTTCCGGCAGTTACGCTTCCTCCGTTGGCAAATACAGGTCTTAGTTTTGCTAATCCAGCTAAAGAAGTATCAGCTCTAGGCCCTTCATCTACAGAGAAATCAAACTTTTTAGTCTGCAGTTTCTGATTTTCGTCCAGGAAATTATATTCTACAGGAATCGGAACAATCTGGTTGGCAAATTTACCTTCCTGATTAGCTTTTAAAGCCTTCATATGAGATTCAAAAGCAAACTGATCCTGTTCTTCTCTTGTAATATTATATTGTTTTGCAACTTCTTCCGCTGTGTAACCCATTCCCCAGTAATAATCAGGGTTTGTTTTTGCGATATCCGTTTCAGGAACCGGCTTATAACCTCCCATAGGAATATATGACATAGATTCTGTACCACCCGCGATGATACAATCTGCCATACCAGCCTGAATTTTCGCAGAAGCAATAGCAATTGCCTCACTTCCTGATGCACAATATCTGTTCACGGTTACTCCCGGAACTTTATCGGTATTTAACCCCATCAAAGAGATCAGACGCGCCACATTAAGCCCTTGTTCAGCTTCCGGCATTGCGTTTCCTACGATAAGGTCATCAATTCTGTTTTTATCTAATTGTGGTAGCTCAGCCATTAATTTTTCAATAACGGTAGCCGCCATGACATCAGGTCTTGTAAATCTTAAACTTCCTTTTGGAGCTTTTCCAACGGCAGTTCTGAAACCTTTTACTATGTATGCTGTTTTCATTTTGTTTGTAAATTTTTGTAAAATGTATAATGTAAAATGTCAGTTGTACTATATTCAGTATGGCTGCATAATACCTTGTACAATTCTATTTTGAATAATTTTGTTTTAATTTAATTATCATATTTTGAATATGCCTGATTTCAGTCATTAGTAAATCAAAATCATTTTTCTTTATAAATTCCAAATCATTAGCAATGATGATTTGAGTTTCAAATTCAAATGAAGAACCTAATGCAATGTTTAAGAATTGACAAAACTGAGGATTGGTATCTCTTCCAGCTCCTTCAGCAATATTAGATGGAATAGAATATAAACTTCTCCTTGATTGTGAGGTTAAACCAAATAACTCATCTTTAGGGAAATTTTTAGAAACAATATAATAATGCTTGCAAAGCAGAATTGATTTCTTCCAAACTTCTAAATCTCTAAAATTATGCATGCCAATACTTTTTACATTTTACATCCGACATTGTACAAATTAGTTTCTTAATGGTTTTCCGTTCTGTAACATGTACTGGATTCTCTCCAGAGTTTTTCTTTCTCCACAAAGCTGAAGGAAAGTTTCCCTTTCAAGGTTCAATAGATACTGTTCCGTTACAACTGTTGGCTCTGATAGATTTCCACCTACCATCACGTTGGCTAGTTTATCAGCAATTTTCTTATCGTGTGCAGAAATAAAGTTTCCGGTTAACATCTGGTCAGTTCCTACGTAGAACATTCCTAATGCGTCTTTACCCAAAACTTTTACTTTCTGTTCGATGGGCTGGGTATAGCCTTGCTCTGCTAATAGTTTCGCTACTTTTTTCGCTTCAGCAATCTGTCTGTTTTTGCTTACGGAAACGATGTCTTTTCCTTTTTCAAGGATTCCCATATCGTAAGCTTCGTAAGCAGAAGTAGCTACTTTACCCATAGCGATGTTCATGAAAGCATCACGAAGTCTGTTATTTTTAACATCATCATTGTGGAATTCTCTGGAAGTTCTTAAAGTCAATTCTTTAGTACCACCACCACCAGGAATGACTCCAACTCCGGTTTCTACAAGTCCTATATACGTTTCTGCCGCTGCAACCACTCGGTCTGCATGCATGGTCATTTCGCATCCTCCACCTAAGGTCATTCCGTGAGGAGCAACTACTACAGGAATAGAAGAGTAGCGTACTCTCATCATTGATTTCTGGAAGTAAGCAATTGCCATATTCAAATCATCCCAATCCTGCTCAATAGCCATCATAAGAATCATCGCAAGGTTGGCTCCTACAGAGAAGTTAGCTCCCTGATTTCCTACAACCAATCCATCATATTCTTTTTCTGCCAAATCAATCGCTCTGTTTAATCCGTCAAGAACTTCACCTCCAAGAGAGTTCATTTTTGAACGGATCTCAAAGTTGATAATTCCGTCTCCCAAATCTTGGATAGCAGCCCCTGAATTGCTCCAAAGCGTTTTATTTTTTCTGATATTATCTAAGATGATGAATGCATCCTGACCAGGGATCTTGTTGTATTCTCCTGAATTTTTATCAACGTAAATGCTTTGACCCTCGTCATTAACTTTATAGAAAGTTTCTACATTTTTCACCCAGTCAGAAACTTCGTATCCTGCATCTTTTGCCAGTTCAATACCTTTCTGAACACCTACGGCATCCCAGATTTCAAATGGACCGTTTTCCCATCCGAAACCGGCTCTCATCGCATCGTCAATTTTATAGACCTCGTCAGAGATTTCAGGTACTTTATGCGAAACGTAAGCAAATAATGCTCCTAAAGACTTTCTGTACAATTCACCAGCTTTATCTTTACCACCAATTAATACTTTAAATCTGTCAATCGGTTTATCTATAGATTTTGTTAATTCCAGAGTAGGGAAGGATGATTTTCCTTGAAGTTCATACTCCAAAGTATCAAGGTTTAATCCGTGAATTTCAGATTTTCCTTCTGCATTTTTCACTTTTTTATAGAAACCTTGTTCTGTTTTTGAACCTAGCCATTTATTATCCATCATCTTCTGGATATAAGGAGGAAGGGCAAATACATCATTGAAGTCATTCGCTTCAGCACCGCTTTGACGAACTCCGTTGGCTACCATTACCAAAGTATCAAGACCTACAACGTCAGCTGTTCTGAATGTAGCAGATTTTGGACGTCCGATTACGGGACCTGTTAATTTATCAACATCAGAAACGGTAAGTCCTAATTTCTGTACATTGTGAAGAAGATCCATCATGGAGAACACCCCGATTCTGTTGGCAATGAAAGCTGGTGTATCTTTGGCTAAGACAGTCGTCTTACCCAGGAATTTCGCTCCGTAATTCATATAGAAATCGATGATTTCAGGAGCTGTATCGGTAGTTGGGATAATCTCTAAAAGAGGAAGATATCTTACCGGGTTGAAGAAGTGTGTTCCGGCAAAGTACTTCTTGAAATCCTCGCTTCTCCCTTCTGTAAGGAGATGAATAGGAATACCGGATGTATTGGAAGAAATTAATGTTCCCGGTTTTCTGAACTGTTCAATTTTTTCGTACACAGACTTCTTGATATCAATTCTTTCAACGACTACTTCAATGATCCAGTCGGTATTTTTTATTTTCGGCAAATCATCATCGAAATTTCCGATTTTGATTCTGTCTGCAAACTTTGGTGAATAAAGAAGTGCAGGACTTGCTTTTTTAAGTTTTTCAAAGTTTTCGGAAGCAATTCTGTTTCTTACTGCTTTGTCATCTTTGGTCAAACCTTTTTTCTGTTCAGCTTCAGTAAGTTCAAAAGGAACAATATCCAAAAGTGATACTTCAACGCCGATGTTGGCGAAGTGAGCAGCGATTCCGCTTCCCATAATTCCTGAACCAAGAACCGTTACATGTTTGATTCTTCTTTTCATATGTAAATTTTTATTTGTATAAGATGATATGAACCCGAAGGCTTCATCATAATTTATTTTCGGTTATTTAATAATTCGTTGGCTATTTTCATGATTTCACCCATCACATCTTTGAAAGCCTCCAGTTTTTCCGGAGAAATTTTTTCCATCACCTTCTTGTTGAAATTCACAACGACTTCCTTAGACATATTTCTGGAGTTTAATCCTTTATCTGTAAGTTTGATGATCACCTCTCTTTTATCAGTGGTGGTCTTCTCCTTATAGATGTATCCATTATCTTCAAGAAGTTTGATGATTCTCGTTAATGAAGTGGGTTCAATAGCCATCTTCGGTCCAAGATTGGTACTTCGAGTTCCTTCTTTAGGATCTATTTTTAAAAGTGTGAGTGCTTGTACCGCTGTGGAATCATGTTCCTGGGCTAATTCTGTGTACATTTTAGAAACAGCCAGCCAGGTCTGCTTTAAAATTAAATCTACGTTTTCTATTTTTTCCTTATTATGATCCATCATTTTTGCGCCAATGGTTTTACCCAAATTTAATAAATATTATGCATGCATAATATTTATTAACGTTAAATTTTGTTAATAGGCTGTAAATAAATGGATTAAATTGTATGATTAGCATAATACTATGCATGCATAGTATGTGGATAAATCAAAGAAAATCAAGTATTAATGAATGTTTGAGACTAAAATGATAATTTCTTCAAAATATTCACATTGATAGGTAGCGGAATCTTTAGTAATTACCCAAAATGGGTTCTGAAATTCGAAATTCAGGTCAGACAGGTCTTTTTGGAAGTTTTTTTGAAGCAGAGAATACAGCATTTCCTTGTGAAACTGTGGTGCAGAGATCACAGGCGGAATAAAGGTCTCATTGATTTGAAATAAGGAAGCATTCGTAAGTTCATTATGCTGAAGCAAAATGTCCTCAACAATTCCGGAATACAAATGATTTTCCTTTACATACCATATTTTGTCTGCGAATTCTTTGGCCAGTCGCCAGTCATGGGAAGAAAAAAGGATAAGCTTGTTCTGTTCTTTAGCCAGCTTTCTTAGGGTTTTTAGAATGATGATTTTATTTTTTTCATCCAAATGGGTAGTAGGCTCATCCAGAATGATAATAGGCGAATTTTGGGTAATAGCACGGCCAATAAACGCTTTCTGAAGATTTCCATCTGATAGGTTTTTCAAAAGAGTATATCGGTACTGATTAAGTTGCAGTTCTTCAATAATATGGCCAACCTCTTCACGATCCTCTTTTTTAAGTTCAAAATAAAAAGGGTAGTAGATATACTTTCCCAGAGAAATAAGATCTTCAACGGTATAATGCTGTGGAATAACTGACTTTGAAAAGACAATGGCAATATTCTCCGCAATCTCTTTTACCGAAAGTTTTTTTACATTTTTTCCATTAATAGAAATTTCCCCATTCAGTAAAGGGAGCTGATGCAGGATAGATTTGATTAATGTTGTTTTCCCTACACCGTTATTACCAATCAGCAGGCATACATCACCAAGCCTTAAATCTGCATTGGCATTGGAGATTAATGTGGTATTGTATCCGATATTTGCCTGTTTGATCTGTAGGTGCATGTTTAAAAGAAGAATAGTATTAGAAATAAAAAGATAGGGAGAAAACTTAAAAATAGATATAAGAATTTATTTTTTTTAACTTTCCATAAGGTATAACCACCTAAAATAAGAGAGCCCCAGAATGCTGTAGGTAACGCAAACATAATCCACCAATTATGACCCCAAGAATAAATCCAATGTAATTTCTGATTCATCCGAAACATTTTTGAATACTCCAGAAATACAAAATTTACTACAAACAAAATGATGTGTGCAGAAATTAGTTGTTTTTGTGTTTTTTCAATTTTCATTGTTTCGTTTATAACTATATAAGTTTTACTTAATAAATCATGTTGAAAGCATCTCGACAAAGTAATTTAGATTCCTTCGGAATGACACAGTATGATTGATTTCCTTTTTTATCCACTGAAGTAAGTTATAAAATTATTCTCAAATTCTATGGGTTATTTTCCTGACCCCGTATTAATTTTGAAACTGGTTGTCCGGTTTGTGTATATCACGATCACACTTTATTCTGTTTCAACAGCATCATCAGAATCACAGGAATCCCGAATACAGAGCTTATTACATTCAAAGGAATCTGTGTTTTTTCGGCAATGACAGAGAAAAATAACATAATCAGCATTCCCAGAAACATATTAAGAATCCATTGCTGCCATAATCTGGATGGATTATAAACAAGTCTGCAAAAGTGTGGCACAATGATTCCAATAAACAGAATAGGTCCTAAAAATGCAGTAACAGAAGCAGATAGGAGAGAAGATGCTACTATGATTAAGAGTTTCAGCTGTTTCAGATTGACCCCTAAACTTTGTGCATAGGAATTACCCAGAGAATTTCCAATGAGTGGTTTTATCGCTCTGAAGCAGATCAACATTCCGATTAAAACCAGAACGGAAAGTACATAGATCTGATTCCTCGTTACCATATTATTCGCTCCGAAAGACCATAAAATATAGTTTTTAAGACTCTGATTTTCTGCATAAAACTGAAGCAGAGAAACAATAGCTCCGGCAAAAGCAGATACCAAAAACCCGAAAATAATAAGATATGATTTGTCCTGAAATCTATTGGACATAGAGAGGAGTACCAACATCAACAGTAAGCTTCCTACAATAGCTGATAAACTGAGAAAACTATTCTGTAAAAATTCAGGAAGGGAAATAGTATGGGAAAAGAAAATATAAAAAGCAACTGATAAACTGGCGACTGATGTTATCCCCAATATATCAGGTCCTGCCAGTGGATTTTGAAAATATTCCTGCATCAGGAAACCAGAAGTAGGAATAGAAATCCCAGCCAGCATCATTACTAGGACACGGTTGATACGGATTTCAGCAATCTGGCTGTGCGCAGAATCCTGAAAGAAGTCCTGGAAGCTTAAACTTAAAAATCCTGTGTTCAGATTAATAATTGCGCTTGCAATAATGGCAATCACGAATAATAAACACAGGATTTTAAATCTTTTTGACATGATTCAGAAAGAGTTCAGTCTATTTATTTTAGGAAAGAATCGATTTTAGAATTCAAAACATCTTCCGTCATCATTCCCAGATATTCGTCGGTTTTATCACCTTTTCTCATGAAAGTAAAGGGAATAGAACCTCCGTCCCATTGTTTGAAGTTGTTGTGAAAGAAGTTTGGATCTAATTTTTGTCCATCCAGTAGGATAATGCTGCCTCCCAATTTATTTTCTGCAGCAAAATTTTTAACAGCACCAGCCCAATCTGCCTTATCATCAAGGTTCACGAAAGTGAATTTTACAGGTTTGCCTTTCAATTCCTCCATTTTACTTTTAAAACTTGGAATTTCTCTGATACATGGGCCGCACCAGGTTGCAAAAAAATTGGTTACATATAAAGTATCATTATTTTTTGCCAAATGCTGGCTTACATTGTCAGGGGAAAGTTCTTGGGGGATAGCTGTACTTCCTTCAGGTTCTGTAGTTTGAGATACAGAAACAGGGTCTGCGCCAGCTGTGTCTTCAGTTTTCTGACCTTCTTTTTTACAGCTGTACAGTGCAGTAAGAAGTAACGTGGATAAAATTATCTTCTTCATAAATTATTTTTTATCTATTTTTGAATTGAAGTTATGGAACAACAAATCTATAAGGGGAAACTGATACAGTTTCATCCGTTAAAAATAGCGAAAAAGGAAGAGCTGACCAAAAATACTTTTTCTCTGGAGTTTGATATTCCTGAGAATTTAAAAGAAAATTTCAGGTTTGAAGCCGGGCAGTTCGTCAGTATAAGATTTCAATCACATGGGAAAGAAGTTATTAATGATTATTCAATGACTTCAGCTCCTTATGAAGAGAAAATATGTCTGGGGATAAAGGTGAATTCCTCTGAAGGAGCTACTTCGCAGTTATTTCAAAATTATAATGCTGGTGATGAACTTTGGGTAAGTGAACCTTCCGGGAGATTTACCATTGTATCCAAACCCAGTGAATTCAGAACTATTGTTGCTTTTGCAGCAGGCATTGGAATTACCCCTATTTTAAGTCATTTCAAAAATATTCTTCACAATGAACCCAGAACGCGGTTGTTTTTATTTTTTGGAAATAAAAGTTCAGAAGATTTAGTCTATCGCGAACAGTTGGACAACCTTGCCAGAACATATGGTGACAGGCTTCAGATATTTTATTTCTTTTCTCAGGAGAAAACAGCAGATCAGTTTTTCTATGGCAGACTGGATGAGAAGAAGTTACATTTGATCATCAATCAGATCCTTCATTTGGATGATACAGATGAAGAATCCACCATTTGGGATGCCGTGGATGAAGTATTGATATGCGGAAAAGGAGAAATGATCAAGACATTGGCCAATGCATGTTATCATCACGGAATTCCGAAAAAGAATATTCATTTTGAACTTTTTGAAGAATTTAATGATGATATTTATCCTGTAGAAAAAGAATTTCCTCTGATTGAAAATATTGAGGTCGAATTTACCATGCTAGGGAAAAAATATACGACCCAGCTTCCTGATAACAAGGATAAAATCCTTCAGCAGCTTCTGATGAAAAAGTTTCCTGTCCCTTATTCCTGCAAATCCGGAATCTGCGGAAGTTGTGAATGTTCTTTAGATGAAGGAGAAGTGGAACTATTAGAAAATGAGTATCTTACCGAAAAAGAGGAAGAGCAGGGACATATTTTAGCCTGTATGTCTATTGTGAAAAGTAAAAAAATAAAGCTTAACTTTGATCTTAGTTGAGAGTTATTAGGAACATATTTAACCTTGGGTTTATATCACTGGAATTGGGAGTTCTGATGATATGCTTCTGTAATGTGTGGGTTTTCGGGCTTACCAATGGGAGAACTTATACCAAAATCTCAAAAATTCCACCTCGTGAAATTGCTTTGGTTCTGGGAACATCTCCAAAAATGAGATCCGGAAAATCCAATCCTTATTTCACCAAAAGAATGGATGCCACAGCCCTTCTTTACCATCATGGGAAAATCAAGAAAATTATAGTAAGCGGGGAAAAAAGCAAAGGTTATAACGAACCGGGAGCAATGAAAAACTATCTGATCAATCAGGAAGGTGTGCCTGAAGATATTATTGTGGAAGATCCTAAAGGTTTTAATACCTATAAAAGTATTCTTCGTTGTAAGGATGTTTATAAGAAGAAGAATGTCATCATTGTATCTCAGGGATATCACAACCTGAGAGCATTGTTTTTTGCAAGAAATAATGATATGAATGCTTTGGGATTTGATGCGCAGGATGTCACAAAACCCGAGAGTTTCTACAGAAACCAGACGAGGGAAATCCTCGCCCGTGTGATTGCTGTAGTCTATTTTATTTTAGGCGTTTCTCCAGATTAGAAAGGATATCCGAACGCGATATTAACTGTTGGTTTGAAAGGTTGGATGAATTTGAATCTCCATCGGTCGCCTTCAGGTTTATTCGGGTCATAGATCTTATACGCAAGGTCAATTCTCGCTGTTACGTAGGCAATATTTAATCTTAATCCGAATCCACTTCCGATACCCACCTGTTTCCAGAACTTACCGAACTTAAATTCATCTCCATATCCATCGTTATAGTTACGAAGACTCCATGTATTTCCGATATCGGTAAATAAAGCGCCTTCATAAGTTTTATTGAAAGGAATTCGATATTCAATATTAGTGGTAAGTTTTAGATTGTCTGTCATATAGGTACGAACTCTTTCATCCACCTGAGAATCTGCAGGACCTAATCCTCCAAAGGCTACCCAGGCTCTGATATCGTTGGAACCTCCGTTGAAATAAGACTTGATGATGGGCATATCCTGAGAGTTTCCATAAGGTATTCCAACTCCGATAAACTGGCGCAGTACCAATGTCTGGTTTCCGTTAAACTTAAAATATTTTCTTGTATCAATATCAAATTTTACAAACTGTGCGTAAGGCAGTCCGAAAATAGTTCCTTGGGGGCCGGTAACAATACCTCCGCCGTTATCTTTTTTATTGAATATACTTAATATATTTCCCGCAAGCTCCACTTTTCCGTTAAAATAAAAGGCATTTGGATATTCTTTCTTTCCAATTTCACTATAGACAAAATTGTAGATCATGGAAGAAATAAGGACATCCTGAGTTTGTCTGTCTTTGTTCACCAATGTTCCGGTAAAGGCTGTTAAAAGATCTCTTCCCTGCTGATTAAGGCTTCCACGGTAAGCATCGTTCTCAATAATCATTTTGGAAACTTCATCTACACTGAGTTTTCCATCTTTATAATCTTGTCCGGTCTGCGCAGTTTCCGGGTTAAACATAAAATAATTTCCGAATACTTCATCTTTTACCCTTCCGTCATTCACAAAGTAGTCATAGTACGCATCTTTATTTTTTGTCAGACTGACCTGAGTATTGAATAAAGTAAGCTTGTGATACACCTGATCATTAACACTTGCCTGATAGTTCAGTCCCGTATTGAAAATCAACCTTCCCAAACCGATGTTGTTCTGTATGGATGCCCCCAGCAAAATAGATGATGTAGGCGTGTATCGTTTTGGAATGAATTTATAATAATTAAAAGGAAGCAGCAGTCTTGGGAAGTTCAGGGATGCCTGAGCCGATATTTCGTAGGCTGCAACTCTTTTACTGATATCTTTTGTACTTCTGATAGAACCAAATGTTCCTGAAAGACTGGTAGAAAGGTTTTCCGCTCCTCTAAAAACATTTCGGGTGGTAAGGTCCACAGAAGGAGAGATCCCCAGGTTTAAAACCTGAGAATAGTTAATATCTGTTCCCACTTTAAGTTCGTATTTCGGAAGTGGTTTCAGTACATATAAAACATCAACAATACTGTCGTTTGGAGAGGTCATTCCGCCTTGTCTCAGAGAGTCTCTTGCTTTAACGATGCTAAAGTTATTCATCGATAAAAGATTTCTCTTGGTTACGTCCAGTTTCGTTTGGTCAAAAACCTTTTTACTGTCCGGAATAATAGCTCTCCACACCGATGAAAGTTTATATTTATCATTCATCGTATGGAATCTTATTCTCCTTAAGCTATCTTTTTTGGTGTTTTTAGGATAATCACCGGGTTCATCCACAATGGCAACATCAATATTTCCAAAAGTGGCTATTTTATAAGGGGTATCCAGGGAATCTTTATGAATTTCCAGGGTTAAAGGAACCTGTTTTCTGCTTTTAAGGGAATCTGCAACGAAATAAACTTCATCATTGGAAGCATTGAACCTGTAGAAACCAAACTCTCTCATCAGATCCGTAATTCTGGTCACCTCTCTTTCCAGAACGGTCTGGTCAAGGATCTGTCCGGATCTTACAAGACTTCTGTTCAGATTATAGTTGTAATACCCTTTGATCCCCTGATCCGGAATATTATAGAAGTAATCCTTGATACGTGTAGGATCATTATGTTTGATGGAATAATTAACCGATGCTTTTTTGGAAGCGGAATCCAGTGTATGTTTAAAATTGACATCAGCATCCCAATATCCCCTGTAGGTAAGTCTTTTCTTGATAGATTCAGCACTTTTTTCACTTCTTGTCTGATCAAGAATAACCGGCGGTGTTCCCCAGTTGTGCAGTAAACGGTCGAAAAGAAGACTTTTTCCGACACTGCTTTTCATATTATATTTAAGGAATAAAGAATCTCTCAGCTTCTGATTTCTCATCTCACCGGGATAGGTCATATATTCATTAAGTATGGTGTCGTATTTCGGATCCGCCATATTGTACAGAAGGAGACTTAATGGCATGAAAAGAAACTGCTTTTTATTGGGCTTCTGCTGAATATAATCTTTAAGTTCCTCATCGAAAAATACTTTCTTATCCTCGAACTCTAAACTGTTCTTGGTAAGCAGATATTCGCCCTCAGGAACTTTTTTTGTCGTACTACAAGCATAAAGGAGACCAACAAATGTTGCAAATGAGATAATTTTATAATATTTTTGAGGAGAATTCTTATAATGCTTACAGCTCATACAATAAAAGTTTTACAATCTTTAGATAAAAAGAAGTTCAGACAAAAATACAATTTGTTTTTGGTTGAAGGTAATAAAATCATTTGTGAACTTTCTAATTCTAACTTTAAAGTTAAAGAAATATTGTCAACCGATCCACAAAAATTGGACCGTAGTGATATCCCTGTTACCCATATCTCTGAAAATGAATTAAAAAAAATAAGTTTTCTTAAAACTCCAAAAGATTCCGTGGCGGTATGTTATCTTGCCGAGGAAGAAAAATGGGAAGATAAGAATATACAATTGGTTTTGGATGGAATACAGGATCCCGGAAACCTGGGAACCATTATACGTCTTGCAGACTGGTTTGGTATTGAACAGATCATCTGTAGTGAAGATACCGTAGATGTGTACAATCCGAAAGTCATTCAGGCAACCATGGGATCTTTTACCAGAGTGAATGTGGTGTATACTGATCTGGTGGAATATCTTTCCAAAACAGAGAATGTAAATATCGGAACAGATATGGAAGGAGAGAATATCTATACTTTCCAGAAACCCGAAAAGCTAAACCTTATTTTAGGAAATGAAGGAAACGGAATGAGACCGGAGACGGAAAAACTGGTACAAAAAAGCATCAGTATTCCTAGATTTGGAAAATCCCAGTCTACAGAAAGCCTCAATGTGTCAATGGCTGCCGGGATTATTTTAGGACAGTTATTTTCAAAATAGAAAATCAGAAACCAGAGGTTAAAAATTATTGTAAAATATTACTGAATAATATCCGGCGCCTGGTTTCTGATATCTGATTTTTATATCAATTGCTCCATACTTGAAACACTTTTATTTTTCTGATAAACCTCCATCTTTTTTCTGACATATTTCAGAGCAATAGGAGCAAGGTAAATCAATGCTGCACCAATCAGTTTTTTCTTCCAGTTGGAACTTTTCATATTCTTTTTGGCATAGTTCCCTACGATAGCAGTAACCCCTAGTTTTACAAGCCCGTCTGTAAGATTTCCTCCTTTGAAAGCAGAGCTCGCAATACCTACAGCTGTATTTTTGCTGATTAGAAGATCTTTTACTTCTGAAGTAAGCTGTTTGGCAATGACATCTTTTCTTAAAACTACTTTTTCATCACCGTCTTCATCAATCTTTTCCTGAAGATACTGATCACTTAAACCATTGGTAAATGCACTTAAGCTTTCTTTTGTATTTTTGAAGGTAAGAAGATTTTCCAGATCACTTATTTCACCCTGAAGCAGTTTTTTCTTTCTTCTTAATTCTTCTATGCTCTCGTATTTTCTGCCCATAGTTTAATGATTTAAAAATTTAATAACCTGATCTGCAACAGTATTCACAATTTTAGTTTTGAAGGCAACTACAAACGCCATTACCAGCGCATAAAATGCAGCCACAATTAAGAATCCATAGGAATAATTATCCAGTGCTTTTCCGATAAGGAAAGCGATTCCAAAGTTGAAAAGGATAATAAAAAAAGCAAAAGCAACAAGCAGTACTACAAAGTAAGTAATGAGCCCGGCAGAAAGTGACGACTTTTCAGTCGCTTCAATTTTCAGAAGATCTATTCTCTTGGAGGCGTATTCTTTAATAGTTTCTATCATTGTTTTTTTTTAAAGTTACAAAAAAAGGAACTTTCGCACAAAAGTTCCTTTCTGTAATTTACTTAAAAAAGATAAATTACTTATTTTTTCAGATCATTCAGTTCCGCTTCTACATCTTTTGCCAAATCTGCAGTTTTAGAAACAATCTGATCTTTGTATTTGTCATATCCGTCTTTCACTGTATGTGCTACGCTGTTAGCTGTTTCCTTGAAAGTAGAAGAAATATTGCTGTACTGGTCTTTCACCTTTTCAGAAACCTCACCGTATTTGTTCTTTGCCTGATCTTTAAGATCATTTGCCTTCGTTTTAATTTTTTTTCTGGTTTCTTTACCTTCTTCCGGTGCGTATAACATTCCTAAGATTACACCTGCCGCAGCACCTGCAAGAAGTCCTGCCAATATACCTGCTGTATTATTTCCTTTTCTAGACATTTTAAGTTTTTTAATAATTAATAATAGATTAGTTTTTACAGTAATAAAACTTACAATTTGTATACCAAAGGAGGCCTGAAGCCTATTAAAAATTGTTAAATCTTTTTGATGTGAGATAAAATAAGCTGTATGGTTTCTTCTTTGGTGAGTGTCGAATTATCAATAACAATAGCATCGTCAGCCTGCTTCAATGGGGCTATTTCACGCTCACTATCGATCTTGTCACGTTCTATCAGGTTTTGTTTTACCTGTTCTTTATCTGCTTCTATACCCAGTCCTTTCAGTTCCAGAAACCTTCTGTTGGTTCTTTCATCAATACTGGCAGTAAGAAAGAATTTATAGTCTGCATTTGGCAGAACTACTGTCCCGATGTCACGTCCGTCCATAATAACGCCACCTTTTTCTGCCAAAGTGCGCTGTGACTGCAGGAGGAAATCTCTCACCTCTTTTTGCTTGGCAACAAGGCTCACATTATCAGATACGATATTGGTACGGATTTCCGTAGAGATATCTGTGTCATTCAGGAAAAGAATAAGCGTGCCGTCGCTGTTTTTAAATTCAAGTTTAATCTGGTCAAAAGAAGAGAACAGCGTATTCAGATCAATCTCACCGTTTTCGTTCAGACAATGCTGCAAAGCATACCAGGTAACTCCTCTGTAAAGTGCTCCTGTATCCATATGAATAAGTCCCAGTTGATCAGCAATGATTTTTGAGATAGAACTTTTTCCGGTAGACGAGTACCCATCGATAGCAATTACAGGTTTTTTCATACTGCAAATTTCAAGATTTTTTTTAGAAAATCAAGAAGAAGTAAGAAAATTTCAGAATAATTAAGAAATTTCCGGCCAGGAAGATTATTCTCCTCTGTGGCTGGAAAGGTCCATGGAAATTCCTATCTGATTGACGTTCGAAGAGTTGTGATATCTCACGTGGGCATAATCAATACGGAATCTGGAAACTTTAACTCCAAATCCAGCAGAAAGTCCCGAGAAGTTTCTTTGATCTGCAACAGCCAGTTCATTTCCTCTTTTTACATTATATCCCAGTCTGATATTGAAATTCTTTTCCGGAAACAATTCTGCTCCCAAAGAAAAGTGGTCTGCGATCTTTCTGCCGGCACCCACTTTTTGCCCGTCCAGGTTTTCTTCTGAAGAAATATCAAACTTCTGAAGATCATGTGCGGTAATGGTGATGGCAAGAGGAAAATTCTTGATGATTTTGGTATATCCCAGATCAACCCTGAACGGAAGATTCTCTCTTGTTCCGTTAAAGGATTTCAGCTGGAAACCAAAATTTCTCATCACAAGTGATAGTACTTCTTTATTCTTTTTATTATGATAGGTAATTCCCGCTGTTCCTGAGATGGCGGAAGAAGTATAGTTGTCAATTTTTGAGGTAATGAAATTAAGCCCTCCACCAATCGTCCAGTCTTCCTCAAACTGGTAGGCATAGCCTGCGCCAATCGCTACATCTGAAGCTTTAAATTCTCCGTTTTCAAAACCGCTTTCATCTGTCCTCGGAATACTTCCATAGCTCATATACCTTGCATTGATGGTAGCCATATGGCCATTCTCAAAGTCTTTGGCATAAGCAATCGTTCCGTATTTCGAGTCGGCAAGGTAAGCCGTTGCGTTTACAGAAAGCTGTTTGTCAGAATCTTTATTTAACAGGGCAGGGTTTGCAATAGCAAAGGAAACATCATAATCTCTTACCGAAATTGCATCTCCGCCCAGAGCAGCCTGTCTTGCAGATACAGGTACATTTAAGAACGGATAGACATTTGTTCCCGTTTGCGCATAAGAAACAATTCCTGATAGAAATAATGAAAAAATGATAATTTTCTTCAACTCAATTTATAATTAATGCAAAAATAATCCTTTTTCGTACTTTTCAAAATATTTCTTACATTATTTCTATTTAAATATTTTTCTTTTATCAATATCATTAATGATTATATTTGCAAAATCAAATTCCGGGGAAACCCGTACTAATAAAAAGTTACTTAAAAATAAAAGATGAAATATAAAAGAATCCTTCTGAAACTGAGCGGTGAGGCCTTAATGGGAAACAGACAATACGGTATTGACAACGAAAGACTGCAGGAATATGCATCTGAGATCAAAAAGGTAGTTGAAAAAGGCTGTGAAGTAGCGATCGTGATTGGAGGAGGAAATATCTTCCGTGGGGTAGCAGGAGCTGCAAAAGGTATGGACAGAGTGCAGGGAGATTATATGGGAATGCTTGCTACTGTTATCAATGGTATGGCTTTACAGGGCGCATTAGAAGATGCAGGAATCAAAACAAGACTTCAGTCGGCTATCGAAATGGATAAAGTAGCTGAACCTTTCATCAAAAGAAGAGCAGTAAGACACCTTGAGAAAGGAAGAGTAGTGATCTTCGGAGCTGGAACAGGAAATCCTTATTTTACAACAGATACAGCGGCTACCTTAAGAGCGATCGAAATCGGGGCTGATGTAATCTTAAAAGGAACAAGAGTAGACGGAATCTATGACAGCGATCCTGAAAAGAATGCAAATGCTGTAAAATACAATTCATTATCTTTTGATGAAGTATTTGAGAAAAACCTTAAAGTAATGGATATGACTGCTTTTACTTTGAGCCACGAGAATAAATTGCCAATCATTGTATTCGATATGAACAAAGATGGAAATTTAGAAAAAATCGTAGACGGAGAAAATGTAGGTACTTTGGTTAATTTATAATCAATATAAGCTCTAAAAAATATAAAAACACCTGTTACAGTAATTGTGACAGGTGTTTTTTATTAATGATTGTTTTAAGTATTTATTTGTCTGCTTCAACATTCTGTTTGGCATTTTCCTTTTCAACCAAAACATAACGGGAAGAAATCCATCCGATGATCTGATCGATTATTTTTAGAATCATCTCTAATTCCGTGACAGCAGTTACTCCCGGTACCAGCTTCAGATCGGGTTTTGGTAATGGCTGTGATAAAATAAGTCCTTCTACCTGTGGATTAGACCCTTCCGCAGGAATACCATTATACATCCCCACATGCTGTACTGATAACTGAAGCATGTAGTCTTGCAAAGACTCAGGAGGTGTCTTGATGCTCACCGAGGAGGCGCTTGAGTGTTGGAGTTGACCTGGGAGCGATTGGTTCTGTATTCTTGTATAACTGGCTCCTGAATTTGAAGAATCAGCAATCGCCATCTTTTGTAAAGCGTTTAATAAGGCTGCCGTCATATAGGTAGGAGCCTGACCATAAATAGTTGCTATTTTTCCCAGTTCCGATACCGGCCATGCATGAGGAACAACGTCCAGATCATTCCAGTGCATGGTGTTCCAGCTTTGATAAGTACCTGTCTGCTGCTGCCATCCCGGAGGTAATGGCGGGAATTTACTGTTGAACAGGTTGGCAAATGCAGCCTCACCCGGCGTTGGTCCGGCAGTAGGATATACAAGTGTTACCCCAAAAGCATCCAGATCTTTATTCTCTTTCAGGTAAAGGGCCAGGGTAGGAGATAAGGCTCCGGCAAGGCTATGTCCACAGAATATGATGGCAGTATCCGGATCCGGACTTAAGCTGGCAAGAAACTGTTGAAGCGTGGTATTGGGTGCGGCTGCATCACCCGGACTTATAAGTCCCAGAAGTATACCGACTCCGGTAGCCGTTCCTTTTGAAATATAAGGGTCAATGCCGTTAAAGGCTGATGGAGCGAAATTGGAAGGATTGTAAGTGGTCCAGTTTACTACTTCTGCTACTGAGAAATCTTCTGTTTCCCAATCGTAAAGAGAGGAAGGATTAGTGGCAGCAATAGCCACAACGTAGGTAGGCAACGTAGGACCTCCCGGAAATGCGACAGCATCAGATTTAACGACATATAATGCATTATCTGCAACTCCGGTAGGAACTCCTTTTTCATTTTTTTCTTCGATCAGGGCAGGTCCCCAGACCAGATCCCAGTTTCCTAATTCCGATACGGCTGAAGGATTAGCTATGGAAGGTGTTTTCTGATCCATTATTTTAACCGGAGGAACATTGTTAAAATAATAAGATAAATCATACTGAAGCTGTTGCTGCAGTTGGATACCAAGACCGTTGTAGCCTCCGGCACGGTTGGCAAGACCTGCCATACCAAAAACTTGTTGATAGGCATCTAAAGATGGATTTGTCATGATGTGATTGGTTTAAATTAGTTTATAATTGTTCATTTCTGCAAAATGTCTTCTCCAAGACTTTCCATTTGTTACGGCAAGTTTTCCGTTTGAAATACCTGCCGACGTTTCGTTTAAAAGAATAGAGTAAAGGACGTAATTAAAAATAATATCACACTAAGTAGAAATAACCAAAATATTCGGTAGGTATTTGTACCTGAAGTTTTTTGCTTGCAGTTGGATTTTTAGGTAAAAAACAAGTTTCTTGTTTGAAAGAGAACTAAGTACACAATATAATGAAGAAAACAAGTATCAAGCACATAGACTAATATGTAAGCGCAGATTAATAAATAAATACATGCTCTGGAAAAAGAAACTGTAAAAATATCGTGTAATAGTTTGATATTTAATTTATAATTATTATATTAGAGATAGAGAGCTCTAATGCTCAAGGAACAAAATGAAGCAGATAGTTTTTGATTACATTTTAAAAGTAATCAATCAAAATGAGTGTATGGGAATTTCTTATGAAGAAATTAATGAAAAATTCGCAATTAATAGTGAGGATTTCATGGAGTTGGTAAAAGGTGAATCATGGCTTTATAAATTAAGGCCCAAAATTACTAAAGATTGTATATTTTTTACTAAAATTAACTAGTTACCAGCCTTCTCTTTGAGAGGGCTTTTTGTTATATTTGTGGAAAAGCTAATTAGATGGGATACACTCAAAAATTAAAAGATTTAGATTTAAGAAAAGCAATTTCCTTTTTAAGCGAGCAATCAATAAGTTTCGGAAACAAAACAGTTATTTCTTCGGCTTTCATCATTTTATTATCTCTAAATTTTATTGTCATTACGGGAATTGAGATTGAAGGCGTATCATTTTCTGTTAATGTAGTAATAATAACATTTGTTTTATTGCTTGTTAATATTTACTATTATCAACAATTCTTACTTCATTCCAGTTTAGATCAACATGAGGAATATTCAACTGAATTATTAACTCTACTAAAAGATTCAGATTTACTAGTTAAAGCGGTTAATGAAAAATTTAAATCAAAAGCTTCACGAAAAGAAGAAATAGCTAAAAAAATTAATGAAGGGGGACTTGATGATGGTGAATTTGAAAAACTTCTAAATGAAAATAATCAAATTGATCTGGAATTATTCGAATTTAGAAACGATTTTGAGATGTCAGTTAGTGAACATAGTAGAGATATTGCTAAATACAATAAATATGAATCAATTAAGAAAAAGTCTACATTATTGAATGTAAGTATTCCTAAATTAATGTTTTATTTAGGAAATGCGACAATAATATTAAGGTTTGTAATATATACGTGTCAAATATTTTCTAATCAAGAAGAGCCCTGGAAATATATGTTAGAAGATAATCTTAAATATTACAAAGTAATTTTTGAAAATAATAGCAATAAAAGTAAAACAGCCCCTTAATTTGGGGGCTTTTCATTTTATTTAACAACTTTTTCAAGTTGCCCATCGGAAAGTGATGCTTCTTTTAGTTCAGATTCTACAAACCAACTAACTGTGATTTCCCCTCTATTGTTATAGTATTTAACAGTCATTTGGGGACCTCCCGATTTTAACTTTACCACATCTCCTGGTATAAATCTCTTTTCCATTGTGATTGTATTTTTAATTCAAAAACAAACCTAAAACAATTACTAATAAAGTAATTACGGGAAACCGTAGCATCATTCGATAAGTTTGATTTCTTTTCCTTTAAGTGCGAAGAAAAGGTTTTGGAATTGATTGAAGAGAATTTATAATAGATGATTATGCTTAGCAGGATACAAAAGAAAAAACTTATAAAAAAACAACCTCACTAATTGCTCAACTTAAATCCGCCAAAGCAAAACAAGCAACAAATAACGACTGGCAATAAAACAATTTTGCACAGTGTCCTATTTAAAAATATCAACGTTTTCACAAAATACAGAATGCAGTCTTACCAGAATATGGAAATAATCATTATTTTTGCAGCACTGAATAGCAAAAAGGAATTTAAAATAGTAAGAAAACACTGATTTTGACAGCGTTTTTAGTTTAATTGATTGATATTCAGATGGATTAATAGATGTGTAATTTATCAAACTATACTATAATAATGGAAGAATTAGATCTTATATTAGAATCTGTAAAACAAGACATGGATGCAGCTGTAAAGCACCTGGATCACGCATTTCAAAGAATTAGAGCAGGACGTGCTTCTACGACAATGGTTCAGGATGTAATGGTAGAATACTACGGAGCAATGACTCCTATCAACCAGGTTGCGAATGTTTCTGTTCCGGATGCAATGACAATCTCTATTCAACCTTGGGACAGAACGGCAATCAATGCGATTGAAAAAGCAATCATCAATTCCAACTTAGGTTTTGCACCTTCTAACAACGGAGAAAACATTATCCTTAATGTTCCGCCTTTAACAGAGGAAAGAAGAAAAGAGCTTGCAAAACAGGCTAAAGTGGAAACTGAGAACACTAAAGTAACGGTAAGAAATGCAAGACAGGACGGTTTGAAAGAACTTAAAAAGCTGGAAGGAGTTTCTGAAGATGTAGTAAAAGGCGTGGAAGAAGAAATCCAGGCTTATACTGATAAATACGTTAAACTTTGCGATGAGCATCTTAAGACAAAAGAAGCTGAAATTATGAAAGTATAATTTTCAGTTTTGAAAAATAATAAAGAGATTTCCTATAGGAGATCTCTTTTTTTTGTTTTTTTGCTGTTTTATTTAACTTTTTATAATGCAATGCATTCTTATTCCATACTATATTGTGAAGTATTTCCGTTCATTCATTATATTTAATGAATTATTCCTGACGTTCAATTAAAAAACAGGAAACAGATACTATAATGATGACAAAAATAATCGGGGTAGGAAATTATATCCCATCGGAAACAATAACCAATTTATTTTTTGATAAACATATTTTTCTTAATGAAGAAGGGATTTTATTAAAGGAGAATAACGCTTCCATTACGGATAAGCTTAAAAAGATTACAGGTATTGAAGAAAGGAGATATGCACACAGTACACAGGTCACTTCAGATCTGGGTGTCATTGCGGCGCGTGCAGCCATAGAAAATGCAGGAATCGATCCTGAAACATTGGACTATATTATATTTGCCCATAATTTTGGGGATGTTCGCTTCGGAACGGTTCAGTCTGATACGGTGCCAAGTCTTGCTGCAAGGGTGAAGCATGTATTGGGAATCAGAAATAATTTCTGTGTGGCCTATGATGTTCTTTTTGGATGTCCGGGATGGATTGAAGGGGTAATTCAGGCTCACGCGTTTATCAAATCCGGTATAGCGAAGCGATGCCTGGTTATTGGAGCAGAAACACTTTCCCGTGTGGTAGATATCCACGACAGAGACAGTATGATCTATGCGGATGGAGCAGGAGCAGCGGTTCTGGAAGTAAATCAGGATGATGATGCCGGGATCAAATCCCATTTGTCAGCTTCTTATACCCTTGAAGAAAAAGACTATCTGTATTTTGGAAAATCTTACAACAACGAAAGATGCCCGGATACCCGATACATTAAGATGGATGGTCGTAAAATATATGAATTTGCTCTCGTGAATGTTCCGGATGCGATGAAAAAATGTCTGGACAACAGTGGATATTCTATTGATCAGCTCAATAAAATTATCATTCATCAGGCGAATGAAAAAATGGATGAAGCCATCGTTAACAGGTTTTATCAGCTGTATGGAAAACCGGTTCCGGAAAATATCATGCCTATGGTTATTCATAAATTAGGTAACAGCAGTGTGGCTACGATTCCTTCTTTGCTGACGATGATTTTGCAGGATGAACTGGAACATCATAAAATCAAAAAAAATGATATTGTGTTATTTGCTTCAGTAGGAGCAGGGATGAATATCAATGCTTTTGTGTATCAGTTTTAAAAATAAGACACTCTCCCATAAAGTGTGTAAGTTAAAAAGTTATGGCTTGGATTTTATAATCTGAGCCTTTCTTCAAAAATAAGCATAAATTGGTTGAGAACAATGCCCCAATTTTGGATAGGCATTGTCCATTTCTTAGTGGCTTCTTTTAATGCCAGATACACTGATTTCATTACGGCCTCATCAGTAGGGAAAGACATTTTATTTTTGGTGTATTTTCTTATTTTTCCGTTGAGATTTTCAATTAAATTTGTGGTATAAATGATCTTACGGATCTCTAAAGGAAATTCAAAAAATACAGTAAGCTCATCCCAATTATTCCGCCAGGAGGCGATAGCATAAGAATATTTGCTTTCCCATTTTCCTGCAAAATCATTGAGAGCTGCTTCAGCCGCTTGTTTTGTTGGGGCGGTGTAAATATGTTTCATATCTGCAGAAAATTCTTTTCTATCCTTCCAAACCACATATTTGCAGGCATTTCTGATCTGATGAACGACACAGATTTGGGTTTGAGATTGTGGGAAAACTGAGCGAATAGTCCCAGTAAATCCGTTCAGATTATCTGTTGCCGTAATGAGGATATCTTCCACGCCGCGAGCTTTGAGATCCGTTAAAACACCCATCCAGAAGCTCGAACTTTCATTCTTACCGAGCCACATTCCAAGAACTTCTTTTTTCCCTTCACGATTTAATCCTACTGCCAAATAGATGGTTTTGTTAATGACCTTGGAGTTTTCACGAACCTTGAATACGATCCCATCCATCCAGACAATTAAATACAAATCTTCTAAGGGGCGGTTTTGCCAGCTCACCACTTCGGTGGCAACGGCATTGGTAATCCTGGAAATGGCAGAGGAAGATATTTCAAAATCGTATAGTTCTTTAACCTGCTCTTCGATATCGCTCACACTCATCCCTTTGGCGTAGAAGGAGATAATAATATTCTCCAAACCTTCGATGATGTTATGCCTTTTTGGAACTAATGCAGGTTCAAAACTGCTTGCCCTGTCTCTGGGAACTTTGATTTCACTCTCTCCAAAAGAGGATTTTATTTTCTTGGTTCCATGTCCATTGCGATAGTTCCCTTCTTTGGTTTTTTCATGTTTTTCATTGTCCAGATGAGCATCAAGTTCTGCTTCCAGCATATGTTCAACGGCACGTTTGTGCATCTGTTTGAAGAAAAAGGTTAAATCTTCTCCATTTTTAAAGGACTTATAGAAATCCTTGTTGTTTAATAATTCTTCTTTGTCGATCATAACTATATAGGTTAAAATTAATAAAAAGTTATTTCCGAAAATTATTTTTGAGCTTTAGAGGGCTCAAAAATTTTTCAGAATAACTTTTTAACTTACACAGTTAGTGAGACACTACCAAAAATAAAAAGAGGTTTCCGGTTGGAAACCTCTTTTTGTATATTCTATTTACAGTTCTCATTGTAATCATAGATCACTTCATTGATAATTGAAAGTTTATCCACCGTTGAATTGTTGATTTCATCCCGGATGAATTTTCCAAGACCGCTTCTTTTCTTCTCTTCGTTTTTCAGGGAACCATATTCTCCCTTTGTTATTTTTGCTTTTACGTAAGGGCAGTCTGCCAAGATAATTTTGGCTTTTGCGGGCGTTAATTCTTCAGCTTTTCCTCCTTTCTTTGAAAAGATATAATTGGGATTCTCTCTTAACCGGTCTGTTTCTCTCTGTGTGATGGCCTGAGTACTGTTTGCAGAAAGAGCCGTAGGATAGCCATAAAGCTTATAAACTGTAATTTTACCTTCTGCTACTACTTCAGCAAACTGTTCCGTTCTGGATAGGTTGTTGAGCGCCTTAAAGCCGGCTGATAATCCCGTTGAACTTTCAGAGCTGTTCAGAGCCTCTCTCATGTTTGAGTATTTTACCGACTTGAAAACCCTTGGGGTGTCACCTTCGTATAACATGTATTCTTTGATATCGTCTGTGTCGTAGGTTTTGAATTTTATCTTATTCTTTACTTTGTCAATATCAGCAATGGCTGCAAATTTTACTTTTAACTGATTTTGCCACGGACTTGAATAGCCGCCGTGCAGATGTACAACACCTTCAATTTTCTTTCCGGATTTGTCAATGATGTAGCCGTATTTTTCACCGTTGTAGGTTCCGGTTTCATCCTGATACTGAGCATGGGCATTGAGCGATACAAGACCGAACAGGCCAATAAGTAGTAATTTCTTCATGGTTTTGTTTTAAATTCCCACAAATATAAATTTTTAAATTCAAAATCATTATCAATTAAATATTGTAATAATAATCAACAAAAAAGCTCCGGAATTTCTCCGAAGCTTTTAATTTTATTTTAAATCAGAATTATTGGTATCTCTGATGTTCCTTACTTTTGGTAAACCTTTTGGTGATAGGTTTGAACAATGCTTTGTATTTTTCTGCATCAAACAGTTGCGAATCTGTAAGTGCTTTATACGTCATCCAGACTCCAAAAGGAAGAAGGATCAGGTTGGGAAGCCATGCTGCCAGATAAGGATTCATTTTCCCACTCCATGACATATTTTCCACCCCGACATTCATGACATAAAAGATGATGAAAATAACGATAGCGATGATGACCGGAAGCCCCATTCCACCTTTTCTGATGATAGAACCTAAGCTGGATCCGATCAAAAAGAAGATGATACAGGTCACAGAATAGGCAACAATTCTCTGCTGGTAAATAACGACTTTACTGAAGTATTTTACGTTAGAACTGTATTCATTCTTTTTAGATTCCAGTGTTGATTTCAGGTTGTCTAATCTGTTATAGGAATTGTAAATGATTTCCAGTTTTTTTTCACCTTTTACGGTGTCCAGTTTAATCTGGGTCTTCGGAGCTACTTTATGTTTATTCCCTTTATCCATGTAGGTAATCACAGAATTGGTCTGGTTAAGAACCTCAGAACCGATGTTATCAAAGAACTGTTTATTGTCTTTTTTGGTTTTTGTAATCGTTCCGTCAAGCTGGTTATAGGTCTGGAAACGGTAGTCGTCCGTAATCTGTTCTTTTTCGATCGCTTTATTGATGATTTCACTAATGTCAAAGTGGGATACCAATGTATCAAATTTAATAGCCTGGTCCGGTTGTTTCAGCCTTACGTTATCACCTTTTCCGGCAAAAGCATCTTCAAATACATAGCCGTTATAAAGGACAAGCTTTAGAAAATTCTTGTTAACAGCCGGAACAAATTTTCCTTTTTCAGCCACTACAGATTGTTGGTTTTCATAAGCATTGGCTTTTTTATGAACAAAAACGCCTTCAATATTTTCACCGTTTTCCCCATAGATCTTGTCAAACTTTACCATATAACCTGGAATCTGATCAATAAACTGTCCTGGAGTAAAGTTGATAGCCGGTTTGGTTTGGGCAATATTGAAAAGCATGTTCTTGGCTTTCTTCTGAAAGTCCGGAATAATATTATTAGAGAAGAAAAACAGCATGATGGCAAGTGCCGTGGAAATCCCAAGAAGAGGAGTCATTACTCGAGTCAAAGGAATTCCTGCCGCTTTCATTGCTGCAAGTTCGTAACGTTCTCCAAATTCACCAAACGACATAATGCTCGCCAGAAGGATCGTAAGCGGGAGAACCATACTGATGACGTTCACCCCAAGATAAAAAAGAAGTTTAAGGATTTGCCAGTAGCTTAATCCTTTTCCCATAAACTGTCCCAACTGTACCCAGATAATGTTTACAATAAAAATGAAAAACAATACGCTGAATATAAAGAAAAACGGTCCAAAGAAGGTTTTTATAATGTATCGGTCTAGTATTTTTAACATGCGCCAAAATTAATCAAAAAGCCACAAAGTTTACTTGTGGCTTTTTATATTTTGTTATTTTTTTAACGTTAAAAGTAAATTTACATAGTTGCGAATTCACTTTCAGCTTTTTAAAGTTCTGTAACGATGTAGTTTTTAAACTTATTTTTGTCAAAAACAAACATATTAGGATCCAGCTCCTGGTTTTCTTTATACTCTTTAATAGCAATTACAGCAACATCTTTATTGTTTCCATGTTGTTCCAGTTTTACCATTTGTTTTTTCGCTGAATCTACAAAAAGGTATACGTATTTTATTCCGTTCGCTTTTACCGGGGTCAGTTTAATAAAGTCAGCATTCACGCCATTGACCACTTTCTTACCGTTGTATGTTACGTTATAATCGTTTCTATAGGTTGTAAGGTAGTTGATAGGGGAGAACATGGTACTGCTTCCGTTAGGTTTAGCAATAGTTACTTCCATATCATCGGCGTTGATGTTGTAAATTTTATTCCCGTCGAAGATCTGTTCTGTATCCATGATCTTCAGTTTGTATTTTTCTCCTGCTACGTAATAAATACCAGGTTCTGTTTTTGTTACCTGCCCGTTAAGACCGCTTCCAAAAGAAAATTTGAAGTAAGAATTCTTTTTAGAATTGTAGTTGGCTGTAATATCATCCAATATCTTTTTAGCTTTAGCATCAATCTTTTGAGCGTTGGCCATACCTACTGCACCTACAACAAAACTTCCCAATATAACTTTTGAAATAATATTTTTCATTTTCTTAATTTAATAATCGTTAGATTTTCTTTAATTCTTAAGGTTAAAACGATGTGTTTTTCCTTTAACTACGCAGATCTTCCAAAAACTGTTCCAAAGAATGAAGGTCACTGATCAGAACCTCTCTTGCTTTTGCTCCGTTAAAGCCTCCAACGATACCACTTGCTTCCAGCTGATCCATAATTCTTCCGGCTCTGTTATAACCCAGTTTCAATTGTCTCTGAAGCATTGAGGTAGATCCCTGTTGCGTAGAAACAATGATTCTTGCTGCTTCTTCAAATAAAGCATCTTTTTCGTTCGGGTCAAAAGCACCTACTGTACTTGTTGAATCTTCAGATACGTATTCAGGAAGTAATAATGCTGAAGAATATCCTTTCTGTTCTCCGATAAACTCTGCCAGTCTTTCCACTTCCGGAGTATCTACAAAAGCACACTGAAGTCTTAAAATTTCATTTCCATTGAAATAAAGCATATCTCCTTTACCAATCAGCTGATCTGCTCCCGGAGAATCAAGGATGGTTCTGGAGTCAACACTGGAAATTACTCTGAAGGCAGCTCTTGCAGGGAAGTTGGCTTTGATCATCCCTGTAATTACGTTTACGGATGGTCTCTGTGTAGCTACAATAAGGTGGATTCCTACGGCTCTGGCAAGCTGTGCAAGTCTGGCAATCGGTAATTCAACCTCTTTTCCTGCGGTCATGATCAAATCTGCAAACTCATCTACTACCAATACGATATACGGTAAATAACGGTGCCCGTTTTCAGGATTTAATTTTCTTTCCGTAAACTTCTTATTATATTCTTTTAAGTTTTTACAGAAAGCATTTTTCAGAAGATCATAACGGGTATCCATTTCAATACAAAGAGAGTTCAGTGTATTGATTACTTTATTGGTGTCTGTGATGATGGCTTCTTCTGCATCCGGTAGTTTTGCCAGGTAATGTCTTTCAATTTTAGAATATAATGAAAGTTCCACTTTTTTAGGGTCTACCATGACGAATTTCAGTTCGCTCGGATGTTTTTTATAAAGAAGGGAAGTAAGGATAGCGTTAATACCAACAGATTTACCCTGACCTGTTGCTCCTGCCATCAATAAGTGAGGCATTTTTGAAAGGTCAGCCATGAAGATTTCGTTGGAAATGGTCTTTCCAAAAACTACCGGAAGGTCCATATCTGTATTCTGGAATTTCTGAGAAGCAATGACAGAACGCATAGAAACCATCGTAGGATTTTTTCTTGGTACTTCAATACCAATGGTTCCTTTTCCTGGCATTGGCGCGATAATTCTGATTCCTAATGCGGAAAGGTTCAGCGCAATATCATCCTGCAGTTTTTTAATCGCTGCTACTCTGATTCCTGCTTCAGGAACAATTTCATACAGCGTAACTGTAGGCCCGATTGTTGCTTTAATTTCTGCGATTCCAACGTTGAAATTCTTCAGAAGTCCAACAATCTTATTTTTATTTTCTTCTAATTCTTCTTTATTGATAGAAATTTCTTCATTTCCGTAATCTTTCAGTAGGTCTACAGGCGGCATCTGGAAGTTGGCAAGATCTAGCTTGTGGTCATATAAACCATGCTTTTCTACCAGTTCCTGAGACTTTTTATCAGAATCATCCAAAACATCAACCACCTGTGCCACTTCTACATTGAATTTAATATTTTCCTGTGCCGGAGCTGTTGTTACTGCCGGAGACGGAGCAGAAGGTCTGATATCAAATGCTTCCTCCGGGCTGGAAACCGGAACAATGGGCTTGGTAGAAAGGTTTAAGCTTACCTGTTGAGAAACATCTCTTGGCTCTGCTTCAAAAGAAGTATGGTTGGGTGTTGTAATAGTTTCTATCTCGTTTGAAACCGGAACTTCAGGGAATCCTTTCGGAGCACTTACAGGTTCTGGTTCTTTCATTGTATTGACAGGAGTTGTAACGGTCTTGTTGGCAACATCACTCACCGTAACTCTGGAAAGCGTCTCTTCTTCCGCTTCCTCTGCTTCCTCTTTCAATTCCTCATCAGCTTCGAAATCATCATTGGAGTCCGGCATCATAGATTTTACTTTTCCAATCGTATTTTCATTGATTTTATCCAGTTTCGCTTTGATAGAACTTGGACGAAGATTGAATTCAAGAATAAAATAGAGAAGAATGCTTGCTGCTAATACCGTCCACAGACCTACTGCTCCGATGATGGAGTTAAGATAGTCCATGATCTGATATCCATAAACACCGCCTAAAACACCCTGGCCTTTTGTAAGTGCCCCCATAAAAATAGGAAGCCAGCAGATGAAAAATAAAGAGTGGCCGATCGTTTTCCACGGTTTGAAGATTTTCTTCTTAAGGATCAGTGTTCCCACTACAAGGAACAAAAATGCAATGATAAATGAAGCAATACCAATACTTTCAAAAATGAAAATATTTCCAAGCCAGTCACCTACCTTGCCAAAGATATTGGAAGATTTTATGCTTTTGTCCAGCATGGTTCCGGCCTGGCTTTGATCTGCTTTCCAGTTCATCAGATAAGAGACGAATGAGAATGCAAGAACAGCCGATAAAAGTATAAAAGTAAGCCCGAAAAAAATACGTGGCTTAGATAAGATTCTGCCTTTTTCAGGCGATTCAGTCGGTTTTTTTTGTGTCTTTTTATCCATAATATCAATGTCGCAAATTTAATGTTTTATTCAACACTAAATGAATCTTTTTTATCCAAAAAACATTTTGGTAATCCCGCTTTTATAAAGGTTATTTAAAATTTTTACTTTAAAAATATTTTCTTTTATGACAGAATAAAATAAGGCTATTTTTTTTGCTTATCCAAATCTGATACCGTTAAATTATATTAACTGTTTGTCAATAGTTTTTCTTTAAAAAGATAATAAAATTTTCGTTCTAAACCGATGAGTACGAAAAAAATTAACAATATTAAGTTTTTAGATGTCAATAGTGTTTTTTGAACTAGTTCAAAGGCCAGGCCATGAGACCTCTGTAATTTTGACCTATACAATTTTACTCATGAAAAATAAATTTAAAACTATACTGACCTCTTGTCTGATATTAATTTCAATGATTACAATGAATGCACAACAACAAAAAACGGAACACACGGCACTATTAATTATCGACGTACAAAATGATTATTTCCCGGGCGGAAAAATGACGCTGGAAAAAAGTGTACAGGCCGCTGAAAACACCAGAAGGATTTTAGAATATTTCAGAAACAATCATCTTCCTGTTATTCACATCCAGCATATTTCTACCAATGATGGTGCAGTATTTTTTATTCCTGGTACAGATGGAGCTAAAATCAATCATCTGGTTTTGCCGGAGAAAGATGAAAAAGTGATTGTCAAGCACTTTCCCAACAGCTTCAGAGAGACTGATCTTCTGAATTATCTTCAGTCAAAGACCATTAAAAATCTGGTGATTACAGGAATGATGACAGATGTCTGCGTGGAATCTACCACCAGAGCTGCTTTCGATTTCGGGTTTACCAATATCATTATCGGTGATGCCACAGCCACCGGAAACCGTGAACTGAATGGGGAAGTGATAAAGGCTGAAGAAGTTCAAAGATCCTTTTTGGCGGGGATTTCTGCTCTTGGAAACCTGTATGCCCTCGTAATGAATACAAATGAATTTTTAAGCAAGTAGGCTTCTTTGGATACGCAAGGGCACAAAATGATAGTAAAAATTGTTTATCTCCGATAAAAATCTAAAACAGGTTATCTTGCTGAAAATCTTCAATTTTCTTGCGTCTTAAAATAAACAATATGTATGGTAAAACTTTGCGTCTTTACGTTTACCCAACAAAAATTGAAGTTCTATTGCTTATATATAAAAACGACTTAACATCACTTAATTCAATAAAGGTGTCAATAATTTTGATAACTTTATTTTGTTTAAATTACAGAATGCCCGATCTGCTCTATAAAAATATCAGTAACTATGTAAATCTTTCCCAGGAGGATTTCAACCAGTTTACAAAACCTTTTGAATACAGAAAGTTCAAAAAGAAAGAAATCGTTCTCAAAGAAGGCGACTATTGTAATTTTGAAGGATTTGTTTTGACTGGCTGTTTCAAGGTCTATTACCTGAATGAAAATGGATTGGAACAAACCCTTTATTTTGCGGTAGAAGGATGGTGGATCACCGATATTGACAGTCTTATCAATACCGTTCCCAGTATTCTCAATATTGAAGCCCTTGAAGACAGTGAAGTTTTGATGATTTCTAGAAAAGATAAAGAAAATCTGTATAAAACAATGCCACAGATAGAAAAGCTTTTCAGAATCATGAACCAGAAATCTTCGGTAGCGTTGCAGAGAAGAATTCTTTCCTTAACGGGCAAAACAGCGGACAAACGATATCTTGAATTCCTTGAAAAGTATCCTGGATTGGAACAACGGATTACCCAGCAGCAGGTAGCATCCTATCTGGGAATTACCCATGAGTTTTTAAGCAAAATCAGGAGGAAAATGTCATTGGAAAAATAAGTATATTGCAACAGTTTTCTTTATCATATCAGGATTTGTATCCGATAGGATAAAGAATGATAATTAATAACCGATTGAAGACTTTTTAATGGAATTTTTTGGTGTCCCCGGAATTTTTATTTTCATCTTTTTAATATTGATCAGACCTTTAACAGTCTTTTTTCATGAAATGGGGCATGCCGTTACCGCCTGGCTGGTGACAAGAAAGAAAGTACATGTCTTTATGGGTTCTTACGGAGATAAGGATAACAGTTTTCTCATCAATTTCAAAGATTTTTCTTTTTATATTTTTAAAAATCCCCTTAAATGGGGAAGAGGACTCTGTGAAAGTGAAGAAAAAAGATTTTCTGTCAATAAGCATATTTTATATGTATTTGGAGGGCCGGCTGCATCATTATTACTGGCTTTACTCTCTTATTTAATCATTTCAAATACTCAATTTCTTACTTTGTTTTTCATCATCTTAATGGTTTCTTCAGCCATTGATTTTTTGATCAATATTTTTCCGAGCCACAAACCTATTTATATGAGTGATGGAAGATTAATATTTAACGATGGAAAAGCTATTGTCAATCTTATCCGTCAGAAAAAACTGCCTAAAGAATATACAGAAGGAATCTATAAATTTAACGAAAAGAAGTATTGTGAAGCGGCATCAATCTTTGACAGTTTACTGCAGGAATCAAAAGATCTTGATATCTACAGGATGGCAATAGTATCTCATATTAATGCTAAGAACTTTGAAAAAGCAAAAGAGACAGCCATTACATTCAAAGAAAATAATTCTTCCATGACTACGGATGACTGGACGAATTTTGCATTGACCTTTACTGAAACAGGATCGTTGGAAGAATCTCTTGAATATTATGATAAAGCCTTAAAAATAAATCCGGACAACAAATTTGCTTTAAATAATAAAGGGTATACACTAATTCTCCTCGAAAAATATGAAGAGTCTATCCCTTTATTAAACAAAGCTATTTCAGTGGATAAAAAATTTTCATATTCCTATAATAACCGCGGACTGGCAAAAATTAAATTAAACCTTTGTGAAGAAGGACGCAAAGATATTGAAGATTCATTAAAGCTTGATTCGCAAAATGCTGATGCCTATAAAAATTTAGGAATTTACCATATGAAAAAAATGGAGTATCAGGAAGCAATGGATTTGTTTTTAAAAGCTAAGAAAATGGATGGATCACTCACCGGAATTGATACTTTAATCAATAAGCTGAAATTAAAAATGGAGGTGAATCATACTTTGGATACGTAAAATGTTTTATATGAGGTGATTATGTTGAGAATATGGAATCGGTTATAGAGTTTCTCAATCAGTCGGATAGGCAATATAAATCCAGATATTTACATTTTTAAAAATTGAATTTTTCCTAATGTTTTCGCGCTTATTAAGAACGTTTCAAAATAAGCAAAACCAAGGCCAAAGTGATAAAAAACAGCTTTTTTTAAGCTCTTTGTGGTTTATCATGCTTATTTTTGCATGTCAAGTACAATAAATCATGAAGAAGCTCCAAGATATTCTTATCTCAACCAGGACAATGGCTGTATTGTTGCTGGTGTACGCATTCGCGATGGCTTATGCAACGTTCTTAGAAAACGACTACGGAACTCCTACAGCAAAAGCATTAATTTATGAGGCTAAATGGTTCGAACTGATCATGGTCTTACTGATTCTCAATTTCATAGGAAATATCGGAAGATACAGACTGTGGAAAAAAGATAAGTGGCCGGTTCTTGTTTTCCACCTTGCCTTTGTTTTTATTTTTATCGGTGGTGCCATCACCAGATACATCAGTTTCGAAGGACAAATGCACATCAGAGAAGGTGAGACATCCAACGAAATCGTAACCGATAAAAATTTCTTTAAAATTCAGATCGAAGAAAAGGGTGATGTACTGAATTATCAGGATGTTCCTTATCTGATGTCTCCGTTACACAAAGATTTCAAAGCAACTTATGACTTCCACGGAAAAGAAGTGAAAGTGTTTGCCAAGGAATACATCCAAAGAAAAAAAGACAGCCTTGTAGCTGAGCCAAATGGTGCTGAGTATCTTCATTTGGTTTCTACCGGAAATACCGGAAGACAGAACATTTACATCAAACTGGGAGAAACAAAATCCATCAACGGTACTTTGGTGACATTCAACAGAGCTATTGAAGGTGCTGTTGAATTCAAAAATGAAGGCGGAAAATTATTCATCAAAACTCCTGTAGATGCAAGCTATATGACCATGGCTACTCAGGCAACAGGAACTACAGTGAAAGATGAATTCCAACCTTTGGCATTAAGGAGTTTATATACCATTAACGAACTGAAGCTGGTAGTACCTGAAGGTCTTAAAAAAGGAAGACTGATGGCTATTGAAGGCGACAGAAAGAAAGATGCTAACGTTCCTGATATGCTTCAGATTGAGCTTCAGGGTCCAAAAACAAAACAAATTGTAGATCTTTCTGTTGAAAAAGGAAACCCGAATGCTTACAAGCAGGTTACCATGGACGGTTTAAACATCATGGTAGGTTTCGGTCCTAAAGTATATAATACCCCTTTTGCATTGAAACTGGATGATTTCGTGATGGAAACATATCCTGGAAGTTCATCTCCGAGTGCTTATGAAAGCCACGTAAAAATCATTGACGAAGGTAAAGAAACTCCTTATAAAATCTATATGAACCACGTTCTTAACCATAAAGGATACCGTTTCTTCCAGTCGAGTTTTGATCCGGACAGAATGGGAACCGTTCTTTCCGTAAATCACGATTACTGGGGAACATTGATTTCTTACATCGGATACGGACTTTTATTCCTTGGAATGTTTGTCATTTTCTTCTGGAAAGGAACTCATTTCTGGAAATTAAATAAAATGCTGGCTGACGTGAATAAAAAGAAAGCAGCAGGTATACTTTTATTGTTCTTAAGTTTAGGTTTACATGCACAAAAAATCGAAACTCACGGAACTACCGACGGAAGCAGAGAACATATTCATGTGGAAGGAGACAATCATTCTCATGCTCCGGCACCGTCTGCCCAGCCGCTTGACGGTGCTGCTCCAAAGCAGAACTCTCTGGCAACTCCAATGGGGAAAATGAGATCTATTTCTCCCGATGAAATCATTGCAAGAAACAAAATCAGCAAAGAACATGCTGATAAATTCGGATATCTTTTGGTTCAGAACTTTGAAGGAAGAATTGTTCCTATCAATACAGAGGCAATCGATATTTTAAGAAAATTATACAAGAAAGACGAATTTAAAGGAACAGACGGAAAATCTCTTACAGCCAACCAATGGTTCCTTTCTATCAATACAGATACTCCGAGCTGGACAATGGTTCCAATTATTAAAGTAGGAACTAAAGGAGGTGATGAACTGAAGAATAAAACAAAAGCAGATGAAGATGGTTATACTTCATTGATGAACCTTTTCCCTGCAGATGCAAACGGTAATCTTACTTATATTCTTGAGCATGATTACAACACCGCATTCCGTAAAAAACCGGCTGAACAAACAAATTATGATAAAGAAGTAATTGCTGTAAACGAAAGAGTACAGATCTTCAATGAGTTTTTCAGCGGTCAGTTTATGAGAATTGTTCCTGTGAAAAATGATGCCAACCATACATGGCATTCATGGTTGGATCAGAAATTCGAACCGGATATGGAATCTCAGCAGGTAATGGGACCTTATTTTGCAGAAGCGCTTACGGCACAAAAAACCGGTGACTGGAGCAAAGCAGATGCAGAATTGAAAAAGCTTTCAGACTATCAGCAGAAATGGGGTAAAGCAGTTGTTCCTGCTAAATCCAAAGTAGATCTTGAAGTATTTATGAATAAAGTAGATATTAACTTCAAATTATTGATCTTCTACACGCTTATCGGCGGTCTTCTTCTTATATTAGGTTTTGTTGAATTATTCAAATCAAATAAAGTATTAAATAAAGCAATTAAAGTAATCATTGCGATTGGTTTAATTGGATATCTGTGTCATTTCTTAGGACTTGTTGCAAGATGGTATATCTCAGGACACGCTCCTTGGAGTAACGGATACGAAGCAATTATCTTTATCTCCTGGGTAGGTATTACGGCAGGTTTAATCCTGTACAGAAATGCCAATGCATTGATTCCTGCAGCAGGATTTATGGTAGCTGTTATCATGATGGGATTTGCCCACGGAGGTTCAGCACTTGATCCGCAGATTACACCACTTGTTCCGGTATTGAAATCTTACTGGTTAATTGTTCACGTAGCTATTATTACATCAAGTTACGGATTCTTCGCACTCTCGATGATTATTGCGGTGATCTCATTAGTATTCTATATTATCTCCAATAAAGAAACGTATAAAATTCACCACGATACGACATTGAAGGAACTCGTAATTGTTTCTGAAATGTCATTAACGATCGGATTGTTTGCTTTAACGGTAGGAAACTTCTTAGGAGGAATCTGGGCGAACGAATCATGGGGAAGATACTGGAGCTGGGATCCGAAAGAAACATGGGCTTTCATCTCCATCATGGTATATGCATTTGTACTGCACATGCGATTAGTACCGGGATTGAGAAGCAGATGGGCATTCCACGTAGCAACAATGTTTGCATTCTGCTCAATGGTAATGACTTATTTTGGAGTAAACTATTACCTGAGCGGACTTCACTCATACGCAGCGGGAGATCCGGTACCTGTACCAGCCTGGGTATACATCGGAATCTCAACAATGATTATTTTATCAGCTGTTTCTTATATAAAGTTTAAAGCTTTAACAAAGAAATAACGATCTGAACATATAAATTTAAATCCCGGAATTCACTTTCCGGGATTTTTTTATTTCTATTGTTGCTGGATTTGGGATGAGTTGTGTTAACCTAAGGTTCGCAATGATTTTGGGATAAAATATCGTTCGAAAAGGCGTTTCACTCAGCAAAGAACTAGCGGTCTTAGCTAAACGAATTGGCTTTGCGAACAAAAGTATTATACATCCTAATAAATCAACCTTCCGAACTTTGCATTAGTTAAAAATTCCCGGATCCCGAAACTCGCAACTCAAAAAAATCAAAATTTATCATTCATAATTCATAATTCATCACTATCTTTATGATATCAAAATAATATCAAATTAAAATTCAATCATGGAAAAAACATTAAAACCCATGTCGGGTTATCTTACATTGGTCATTTGCCTGGCCTTGTTTGTTGCAGCAGTATACTTCTTTGTGAGTGGAGTAGATCAAAGTATAGCCTATGTGGTTATCTCTATGCTTTGCTTTCTTCTTTCGTGCTTTTTCTTAAAAGGGTTAATGATTATTCAGCCTAACCATTCGAGAGTATTAAACTTCTTTGGAAAATATGTAGGAAGTGTAAAAGAGAACGGATTATTCTTTATCAATCCTTTATATTCATCACAAAAAATTTCTTTACGTTCCGAAAATCTGCAAGGTCAGACTTTGAAGGTCAATGATAAAATGGGTAACCCTATTGAAATTGCAGTTGTAATTGTATGGAAAGTAGGAGATACTTATAAAGCGGCTTTTGATGTGGAGCGTTATTCAGACTTTGTAAAAATGCAGAGTGAGGCTGCCGTAAGACATTTGGCGATGAGCTTTCCTTATGATAATTTAGAAGATGATCATGCTCCGATTACATTAAGAGAAGGAGGAGATAAAATCAATTCTATTTTGGAGCAGGAACTTACAGACCGTCTTTCAAAGGCAGGAATCGTGATTCAGGAGGCAAGGATTTCTCACCTGGCTTATGCTTCGGAAATTGCGGGAGCAATGCTTCAGAGACAGCAGGCAACGGCTATTGTTGCTGCAAGAACAAAGATTGTGGAAGGAGCTGTAGGAATGGTAGACCTTGCATTGAAAAAGCTTTCGGAAGAAAATATTGTAGATCTTGATGATGAAAGAAAAGCGGCAATGGTAAGCAATTTAATGGTGGTTCTTTGCGGTGAAAAAGCAGCAACTCCCATATTAAATGCGGGAACACTTTACAATTAAGAAGTGAACAATTAATAGTTAGATTTTAGTGCAGATAGCTTTCACACTAAAATAGTCAGAAATAATGTTAGAGAATTTAGAAAATGAAATCAGAAAAAGCTCAAAACTCTTCGGAAAGCAAAGGCAAAAAATCCTTTGTGATAAGGATAGATGAGTCTACTTATAAACTTCTTGAAAAGTGGGCCAATGATGAATTCAGAAGTGTGAACGGACAGATAGAATACCTGCTGCATCAGAGCCTGGTCAACGCAGGGAGGAAGAAGAAAGAGTAAATGAAAGGAAAGAATTGAGGAAGAAGAGTAATCTTTTTGGGAGGCAGATCCATAGAAAATTATGATAACCTCCTTTTTTTAAATTACAGAAAATATAAAAAAGACCTCTTTTTTTGGCTTTACAATAAAGAAATAATAATTTGATTAAGCTTATGTCAAAAAGAAAGCAGAGAAAATTTCTCTGCTTTTTTATTGTATACAACTCTGGAGACTATCTGCTCCAACGTAGAATATGACCAGCCAAATCAAGCCTTTTATGGTAAAGAAAGCTAATCCAGCCCATCCCACACGCTTGAACCACTTTTTAAGCTTTGAGTTGTTTTCTTGTGAATTTTCCATTGGTGATTATCAAAAAGATTACCCTACAAAGATAAGCATGTTTGTAATTAGTCCAAATAAAAAGCCTGTTAAAAATTAAAGTTTTGAGGTTCACATAATATTTTTATCTTTAGAGAGAACGAAAAGTAAGATTTTATGTCAAAAAAAGTAAAGGATTTCGGAATTGAAAAAACACTTAGAAATCTTGGTATCAAAGAAGAGAACAAAGGGACTTCAGTGGGCGGAAAATATTTCGCTTCAGGAAAGGTGATAGAAAGCATTTCTCCTGTAGACGGAAAGTTGATCGCTAAAGTAAAAACTTCCGGAGAAAGTGATTATGACAAAGTAATTGAAACTGCTCAAAAGGCATTTCAGGAATTCAGGCTGATTCCGGCTCCCAAAAGAGGAGAGATGGTAAGACAGCTGGGCTTAAAATTAAGAGAATATAAAGACGACCTTGGTAAACTTGTTTCTTATGAAATGGGGAAATCATTACAGGAAGGTCTTGGTGAAGTTCAGGAGATGATCGATATCTGTGACTTTGCAGTTGGACTTTCAAGACAGCTTCAGGGGTACACTATGCACTCTGAAAGACCTGGACACAGAATGTATGAGCAATACCATCCGCTGGGAGTTGTTGGGATTATCACCGCATTCAACTTCCCGGTAGCCGTATGGTCCTGGAACACTGCATTAGCATGGATCTGTGGTAACGTTACCATTTGGAAGCCATCTGAGAAAACACCGCTTTGTGCTATTGCATGCCAGAATATCATGATGGAAGTTTTGAAGGAAAATAATCTTCCTGAAGGAATTTCAAGTGTATTGGTATCGGACCACGAAATCGGGCAGAAACTGGTAGATGATAAAAGAGTAGCGCTGGTATCTTTCACTGGATCTACAAGAATTGGAAGAATGGTTTCTTCTAAAGTAGCTGAAAGATTCGGGAAGTCTATCCTTGAATTGGGTGGAAACAATGCGATCATTATTACAAAAGAAGCTGATATTGATATGTCAATTATCGGAGCTGTTTTCGGAGCTGTAGGAACTGCGGGCCAAAGATGTACTTCGACAAGAAGACTGATTATCCACGAAAGTGTGTATGATGAAGTGAAAACAAGATTGGCAAAAGCTTATGGTCAGCTGAAAATCGGAAACCCATTGGATGAGAAAAACCATGTAGGACCGCTTATTGATACTGATGCTGTAAACCAATACGAAGAAGCCATCAAAAAATGTAAAAAAGAAGGTGGAAAATTCGTTGTTGAAGGCGGAGTTTTATCTGGTAAAGATTACGAATCCGGATGCTATGTGAAACCTTGCGTAGCGGAAGTGAAAAATTCTTATGAAATTGTTCAGCACGAAACTTTTGCACCAATCCTATATCTGATCAAATACAAAACATTAGAAGAAGCGATCGCTATTCAGAATGATGTTCCTCAGGGATTATCTTCTGCGATCATGACCCAGAATCTAAGAGAGGCAGAATTGTTCCTTTCTCATGCTGGTTCAGACTGTGGTATTGCCAACGTCAATATCGGAACATCCGGTGCTGAAATTGGTGGAGCTTTCGGTGGTGAAAAAGAAACCGGTGGTGGAAGAGAGTCAGGATCTGATGCCTGGAAGTATTATATGAGAAGACAAACCAATACTATCAATTACACCGCACAACTTCCTTTGGCACAGGGAATTAAATTTGATTTATAAAAGCTTTACTTAAAGCACTCAAAAAACATAAAACTTAATAACCTGAATGATTAAAAACTTCATTTTTGGATCATTTAATCGTTCATTTATTAAATCACACTACAATTTATTATGGAACACACATTAGATATAAAAGCAAATAAAGTAAAAGAAACAGTAGGAAAACATGTGTTGGCAGACGGTTTCGATTTTGTGATGGATATTGAAAAGTCACACGGATCATGGCTTTATGATAAACTGACAGACAGAGAATACCTGGATATGTTCTCTATGTTTGCATCTGCATCCATCGGATACAACCACCCTTATCTTGTTGAAAGATCAGAATGGTTAGGAAGAATGGCTGTTAATAAACCTACTTTGGCTGACGTTTACTCGGAAGAATACGCTCATTTCCTTGAGGTATTCGAAAGAGTGGTTATCCCTGAAGAATTACAATATGCTTTCTTTATTGAAGGCGGAACAATGGGGGTTGAAAATGCAATGAAAGCATGCTTCGATTGGAAAACCCGCAAAAACTTTGAAAAAGGATTAGACACTGAAGCTGGAATCTGTATCCACTTCAAACAGGCTTTCCATGGAAGAAGTGGTTATACTTTGAGCCTAACCAATACTTCTGACCCAAGAAAGTATCAATATTTTCCAATGTTTAACTGGCCGAGAATTTTAAATCCAAAATTAAAGTTTCCCATCACAGAAGAGAACCTTGAAGAAACTATCAAAAACGAAAATCTTGCTTTACTTCAGATTGAAGAGGCTATTTTGATGCACCCTGATAAAGTGGCTTGTATTATCATTGAACCTATTCAGGCTGAAGGAGGTGACAATCATTTCAGAGACGAATTCTTATTAGGATTAAGAAGAATCTGTGATGATAACGAAATCTTACTTATTTTTGATGAAGTTCAGACAGGGATTGCCATTACAGGGAAAATGTGGGCTTTCCAGCATTTCACAGCAAAACCGGACATTATTTCTTTCGGGAAAAAAGCTCAGGTTTGTGGTGTGCTGGCTAATAAGGAAAAATTTGATCAGGTTCCGAACAATGTTTTCAGGGAAAGTTCAAGAATCAACTCAACATTCGGAGGGAACTTTATCGATATGCTTCGTTTCCAGTTGGTAATGGAAGTGATTGAGAAAGAAAATCTTGTTGAGAACGCAAGAGTAGTTGGAGATTTCTTACTGGAAAACTTAAAAGCTCTTGCTGAAAAATATCCTGAAAAAATTTCCAATGCAAGAGGAAGAGGCTTGATGTGTGCTATTGATCTTCCTACTGCAGAGCAGAGAAACCACCTGATGAACGAGCTTTTCAATGACGGATTGATTATTCTTCCTTGCGGGGATCAGTCTCTTCGTTTCAGACCTCACTTGAATGTTACTAAAGAAGAAATCCAGCTTGCTTTAGACAAAATTGAAAACAATATTAATAAAATTTAAAATCCGGAATTTGTAATTTTAAAAAAAACATTGTATATTTAGATACTCAAACAATTAGAATATGGAAAGAAGTACGAGAGTATCAGTTTATGAAAGTGATAACCCTTCAGAAATTCAGTTGGTTAAGTCTAAATTGGATGACGCGCAAATTGCAAATACCGTTGAAAATAATTATCTTACGTTTACCACTACGCCAACAGCCACCTCGCTGAAGGTAATGGTAGATCTGGAAGAAGAAAAAAGAGCATTTGAAATTATTGATGCTTACCTTCAACAAAGTGAAAATCAATAAACAATTTCATAATTTTAAATTTTACTACTTCGAACCGAAAATTAATTTTAATTAATTTTCGGTTTTTTAATTGCAAACCATCAAAAAATAAATATTTCAAAGATTGAACGAAAAGCAATAACTCTGATTTTAAATTCTTAAATCATTCAATCTTTTAATCAAATTTTTATAACATGAATCCAGAGATTAAACTAAGACAAGCGGAAATTGAAGACAGAAACATTATTTGGGAAATCATTCAGCAATCCATCGAAAGAAGAAGACAGGATGGAAGTACCCAATGGCAGAACGGGTACCCTAATCTCGGGACAGTGGAAAGCGATATTGCGAAAGGATTTGGTCACGTTATGACAGTGGATGGAGAGATTGCAGTATATGCAGCACTTATTCTGAATGATGAACCTGCTTACAGCACCATTGAAGGAGCGTGGTTAAGTGATGGTGAATTTGTTGTAGTTCACAGAGTGGCTGTAGATGAAAAATTTGCAGGACAGGGAATGGTAAAGAAGCTTTTTGATCAGATCGAAGAATTTACTAAATCCCATGGAATTCAGAGTATTAAAGTTGATACCAATCATGACAATATTGCCATGTTGAAAATCCTTGAAGGCAGAGGTTATTCTTATTGCGGAGAAGTTCTTTTGAAAGACGGAATGAGAAAAGCTTTTGAGAAGATTATAATTTAATCAAAAAGTTAAATCAACTTTCATTGAATTTTTAAAACGCCCTGTATTTATAAACTCTATCAGGTTTGTTCGTTTGGTTCTGAACTAATTTCTACTTTTGTTCAAATTTTTATATTATGCACCAAAGTATAGAAATTGATGAAAAAATTTTTCAAGATGCCGTAAAATTCTATGGCACCGTGTTTAGCTTACCCCCTTTAGCTTCAAAAATTTATTCCTACCTTCTTTTCGACTATGAGAAAGTAGGAATTACTTTTGACGAGTTTGTTGAAGTGCTCTCTGCGAGTAAAAGCTCTGTTTCTACCAGTATTTCATTACTGCTCAATGCCCAGCTTATCGTAGATCATAACAAAATGGATGAGCGGAAACGGTATTTTTTCATCAATGATGAATACAAGAAAATACGATTCGAAAAAATTGTCCAGAAAATGCAGGACGAACTAAGACTATTAGATGATTTAAACAATTTTAAAAAAAGTAAAGACGATGGATACAACGAAAGAATAGAAGTTTACAAAGCACTCTTAAATAAAAACATAGAAAATATTCAGGAATCTCTTAATAAACTATAAAATGAATAATAAGCTAGTTATACTTTCCATTGCAGCGCTTTCACTGACTGCCTGCAAAAAAGAAGCTCCGAAACAGGATGGTGCCAAGCCATATCCTGTTATCTCAGTGGAGTCAAAAAATATAGTGGGTTATCAGACGTTTCCGGCTACCATCCAGGGTAGGGTAAACAATGATGTACGTGCAAAGATACAAGGGTATATTACCCAGGTATTGGTAGATGAAGGACAATATGTTACCAAAGGACAGCCTTTGTTCCGTCTGGAAACCAATATCCTGAACGAAAATGCAGCAGCTTCCAAAGCAGGAATTGGTGCAGCGGCATCCAGTGTTGCGGCGGCTCAGGCTTCTGTAAATGCAGCTCAGGTTGAAGTAAACAAACTAAAACCTCTTGTTCAGAAAAATATCATCAGCAACGTACAGTTACAGACAGCCCAGGCTCAGTTGGCTCAGGCTCAGGCACAGTTACAGCAGGCCAATGCAGCCAAAAGACAGGCTGAAGCCAATTATAAAGGGGTGGAAGCCAACATCGAATATTCTATCATTCGTGCTCCTATTTCTGGGGTGATCGGAAGACTGCCATTGAAAGTAGGAAGTTTGGTAGGGCCGTCTGACCAGACACCTCTGACAACGATTTCTGATACCTCTGAGATCTACGCTTACTTTGCGATGAATGAAAAGGAATATTTTGATTTCCTTGAAAAATCTCCGGGCGCATCGATGCCTGAAAAAATTAAAAACTTACCTATGGTGGAACTTCAGTTGGCCAATGGAAGTCTTTATCCTGAAAAAGGGAGAATTGAAGCCATTACCGGTCAGATTGATCCTACAACCGGAACTATCCAGTTTAGAGTTGCTTTCTCGAATGCTCAGAAATTATTAAGTAATGGGAACAGTGGAACCATAAGATTCCCTCAGCATTATGATAATGTTCTTGTTGTCCCTGAAAGTGCTACTTATGAGCAACAAGGTATCGTTTACGTATACAAAGTAGAAAAAGGAGATACTGCCAGAAACGTTGTTGTGAATGTTATCGACAGAATCGACAATATGGCTCTTATCAAATCAGGAGTTAATAAAGGTGAAAGAGTTATTGCAGCTGGTATCGGAGGTCTGAAACCGGGAACAGCCGTGAAACCGCAGCCAATTAAAATGGATAGTCTTGTTCAATCAATAAAACCGAAATTCTAATGATAAAAAACTTTATTAACAGACCGGTTTTATCCACCGTAATCTCAATCCTGATTGTGATTCTCGGTGTGCTGGGACTGATCTCGTTACCGGTTACACAGTATCCGGACATTGCACCGCCTACGGTGAGTGTTTCCGCAAACTATACGGGAGCCAATGCCGAGACGGTAATGAAAAGTGTAGTAGTACCTTTGGAAGAGCAGATCAATGGGGTGGAAGGTATGGATTATATCACTTCCAGTGCCGGAAACGACGGTTCTGCCCAGATCCAGGTTTTCTTCAAACAGGGAATAGATCCGGATATTGCAGCGGTAAACGTACAGAACCGTGTAGCGAGAGCTACGCCGCTTTTACCTGCCGAAGTAACGCGTTCAGGGGTAGTAACCCAGAAGCAGCAGACCAGTGCCCTGATGTATATGTCCTTCTATTCTGAAAATAAAGACCTGGATGACGTATACCTTCAGAACTTTTTGAATATCAATATTATTCCTAACCTGAAAAGGGTAAATGGTGTTGGAGATGCGAACGTTTTCGGTGGTAAAAACTACTCGATGAGAATCTGGCTTGATCCTGCAAAAATGGCTGCCTACAGTGTAACTCCTACCGACGTTACCAATGCCATCAATGAGCAGAGTAGAGAAGCAGCAGCGGGTTCTATCGGCCAGAACAGCGGTAGTTCTTTTGAGTATATCATCAAATACGTAGGGAAATTCAACGATAAGGAACAGTACGATAATATCATCATCAAATCTTTGGCAAACGGACAAAATCTGATGCTGAAAGACGTTGCCAAAGTGGAACTGGCAGGACAGTCTTATACAGGAATCGGGGAGAACGGGAACAATCCTTCCATCAGTATGGGAATCTTCCAGACTCCGGGATCCAACGCACAGGAGATTATTAAAAATATTAAAGCTTATCTGAAATCGGCTGAAGGAACTTTCCCGCAGGGAATCAAGTATACTTTCAACTTCGATACCAATGAATTCCTGGAAGCTTCTATTGAAAAGGTAGTTCATACCCTTATCGAAGCCTTCATTCTGGTATTTATTGTAGTATATATTTTCCTTCAGGACTTCAGGTCTACGCTGATCCCGGCTATCGCGGTTCCGGTATCTATTGTGGGGGCATTCTTCTTCCTGAATCTCTTCGGATATTCATTGAACCTCTTGACCCTATTTGCCTTGGTACTGGCTATTGGTATTGTAGTGGATGATGCCATCGTCGTCGTCGAGGCCGTTCATGCCAAGATGGAACATGGTATTTCTGATGCTAAAAAAGCGACCGTAGAGGCAATGGATGAGATCACAGGGGCTATTATTTCGATTACTTTGGTAATGGCAGCGGTATTTATTCCAGTGACGTTCATTACAGGTCCTACTGGGGTATTCTACCAACAGTTTGGTATTACGCTGATTATAGCCATCATCATTTCTGCGATTAACGCATTAACGTTGAGTCCGGTTTTATGTTCATTATTCTTAAAACCTCACGAAGCGCATCATTCAGAATATAAAAATCTGAACCTGTTACAAAAGTTTTTCTATAAGTTTAATATTGCTTTTAAAACAACTACTGAGCGTTACGGAAGAGGATTTGTATTCCTGTTGAGACATAAATGGGTAACCCTGATAATTTTCGCTGTTACCGGAGGTATTCTGTTCTGGGCAAGCAGCAGCATGAAGAAAGGGTTTGTACCTACAGAAGACAGAGGGATTATCTTTACCGATGTTCAGCTTCCTCCGGGAGCTTCTATGGAAAGAACTTACAACGCATTGAAAACTCTTCAGGCTAAGGCATTGAAAGTTCCGGGCGTACAGAACGTAACGATCTCAACAGGTAGAGGATTCTTATCCGGGAACGGAAGTAACAACGGTCTTGCCTTTGTGAAACTGAAACCATTCGAAGAAAGAAAAAAAGACGGACAGACTTCTGAAGATATCACTAAAAAATTATTTGGAATCGTAGGATCTGTTCCTGATGCTAAAGTCGTATTCTTCCAGCCGCCAAGTGTACCGGGATTTGGTAACAGTGCAGGCTTTGAAATGGTATTGCTTGATAAATCAGGCGGAGAATATGCTGATCTGGATGCTAAAACCAATGAATTCATCGGTAAGCTGATGCAGAGACCGGAAATTCAGTTTGCACAGACTTCATTCAATACCAAATATCCTCAGTATCAGATGGAAATTAATGTTCCTCTGAGCAAACAGCTTGGAGTTTCTGTAAACGAGATTCTGGCTACGATGCAGGGGTATATCGGAGGTATTTATACTGCAGACTTTACCAAGTATGGAAAGCAGTTCAGAGTGATGGTTCAGGCTCTTCCTGAAAACAGAAAAAATATTGAAAATCTGAATCAGCTTTATGTGAGAACAGGATCAGGGATTATGACGCCGATTTCACAGTTTGTAACATTAACAAAAGCCTATGGACCACAATCCGTAAGCCGTTACAACCTCTTTACTTCAGTGAAGGTAACGGGAGCGAACTCTGACGGATACAGTTCCGGGGATGCAATTGCCGCAGTACAGCAGGTAGCGGATGAAACCCTGAATCAAAACTATGCCGTAGAATTTACCGGATTAACGAGAGAAGAATTAAATTCAGGATCTCAAACGCTTTTGATTTTCGGACTGAGTTTGATCTTCGTTTACTTTATCCTTTCTGCACAGTATGAAAGTTATATCCTTCCGCTGATCGTCATTATTTCTCTTCCTCTTGGGGTAATGGGAGCTTATTTCGGCCAGAAGATCATGGGACTTGAAAATAATATTTACTTCCAGATTGCCCTGATCATGCTCGTGGGATTGCTCGCGAAGAATGCAATCCTTATTGTTGAATTCGCGGTTCAGAGAAGGCATCATGGAGAAACCATTGTAATGTCAGCCATCAATGCAGCGAAAGCCAGAGTGAGACCTATTCTGATGACATCATTCGCCTTTATTTTCGGTTTATTGCCGTTAGTGCTGGCAAGTGGAATTGGAGCAGTAGGTAACAGATCTATCGCTACGGGTGCGGCCATAGGACTATTGATAGGAACTGTTTTGGGATTATTTGTAATTCCGGTTCTGTATGTGATTTTTGAAACACTACAGGAAAAAATTAAACCTATCAAAAAAGAAGATATCAATTTAGCAGAATAAAATTAAGATTTAAGAAATTAGAAGTTAGCAATTAGAGATAAGTCTAAAAACTAACTTCTAACTTCTAAACTCTAACTTCTAATTAAAAATAATGAAGAGTTTATTAAACATCATAAAAGGAATCACTTTTTCAGTTTTCATACTCGGAGCCATTTCATCCTGTATGGCAAGAAAAGAATATGAAAGACCGAAGAATGTTGTAGACGAAAAGCTGTTCCGTACTGATATGCTTCCTTCGGACAGTACGAATATTGCAGATATTTCCTGGAAAGAGATATTTACTGATCCGATATTGCAGGGGCATATTTCTAAGGCACTGGAGAACAATCTTGATATCAGAATTGCTTTGGAAAGTATTAATTCTGCGGAAGCGTATCTTAAACAGAGTAAAGCAGCGTATCAGCCGACACTTTCTATCGGACCCAACTATACCTTTCAAACTCAGTCTATCAATACACAGTTTGGACAGATCATCGGATCAAGACGTTATGTGAACCAGTTTGACATTACGGCAAGTATCGGATGGGAAGCTGATATCTGGGGTAAATTGAAGGCACAGGAGAAAGCACAGCTGGCCACTTATTTAGGAACTGTTGCAGCACATAAAGCGGTTAAAAGTAGTTTGGTGTCTTCCATTGCTTCTGCATATTATCAATTGTTGACATTTGATGCACAGAAGAGAATTATTACGGAAACCATTGCAGTAAGAGAGAAAAACCTTGAAGCTACTAAGGCTTTAAAAACTTCCGGAACAGTTACTGAAGTAGCAGTACAGCAAAGTGAGGCTCTGGTTTTCAATGCCAAATCATTACTGATTGATATTGATACACAGATACAGTTGCTGGAAAATACCATGAGTCTTTTGATGGGAGAACCTTCTCACGCTATCGAAAGATCTACATTGGAAGGGCAAAAGCTTCCCATCGATTTGAAATTAGGTTATCCTACTCAACTTCTTGCCAACCGTCCGGATGTTATGAGAGCAGAATATAATTTAATGAATGCTTTTGAGTTGACCAATGCTGCCAAAGCTCAGTTTTATCCAACTTTAAAACTGACAGGAAGCGGAGGTGTACAGTCAGTAGATATTGATCACCTGTTTAGTGTGAACTCTTTATTTGCCAATGTAGTTGCAGGACTGGCTCAGCCGATTTTAAATAAGAGACAGATTCAGACCAACTATGACGTAAGTCTTGCCAATAAAGAAACTGCCTATTTAAACTTCAGAAAAACAGTTTTGACTGCCGGAAAAGAAGTTTCGGATGCTATCAGGGTTTTCTCTGTTCAGGATTCATTCATTGAATTGAAACAAAAAGAGCTGGATGCCTACAAAAAATCGGTTGACTATTCCCAGGAATTAGTGAACTATGGTATGGCGAACTATCTTGAAGTATTGAATGCAAGTGTGAATTCATTGAATGCAGAACTTAACATTTCCAATGCAAGATACAGTAAAATGAAAGCAGCCGTAGAGCTTTATCAGGCTTTAGGCGGAGGCTGGAAATAACTGTTTTCAGCAATGTAATATCATAAAAACGTATGTCAGGAATGGCATACGTTTTTTATTTCAAACTTAAAGAGTTTGCAAAAAATAGCTAGAGTGTCGCCAATATTTCCATCGCTTTTTTCTCTTTTTCAGATATCGTTTTTAAAATATCCGAAGCCTGTTGAATATATTTTATTTCCTTTGTCTGGCTCACTTTTTCAAACAGCTGAGATACATTTGTCCAGAGTCCGGCAATTTCAGTGAAGGCTTCATAGCCTGTGTTCAGCGGATCAAGTTGAATCAGTTCATAACTTTCTTTCAAAAAATCACGGTATAAATTCCTGAACAGTGCACCTCCGGTTCCTGCTTTTTCCATTAGTAAAGCCTCTTGCTTAAATTCTCCTTCAATATCTTTACTTGTATTGAACCATTTGATAATTTCAGCACTTGTTTTTAAAATCCCTTTGTAAGAAATATTGGTAATGGGTGGATTCAGATATTCAGCTGCATTATTTTTGATCGCAGTAATGATGACTTTTTTCAGATCAAATTTTCTGTCTGTATTCCTGAGGGTATAATACAGATTTTTGGAAGCCATCGGACCTTTTTCAGAACGGGCCATAGCCAGACTTTTTAAAGATGTTTGTACTTGTCCGCCTTGTTGTCTGGTATCAATCAGGAAAGCATTTTCATCATTATAACCATAAATAGCAGCATAATGTCCGGCAAAATGGAAAGGATTTGAGAAATATTCAAGATGATAGCAATCCATTTTCAATCCTACTGCCTGTCCGTCATTGAGAAGTTCTTTAACCTTATCCCAGGCCTTTTGTTGTGAAGAAGTTTCCTTTACAGTTAATTCCAGATTCAGATTTCTGGCTAAATTTTGAGTGAGCAGATCAGGTTTTATCCGTCCTCCTATGAAAGGAAAGTCCATCGTTTTCATATTCCAATAAATAAAACCGAGACCTTCACCCAACCCGAAAAGCATGGGTTCGGAAAGTTCAATTCCAATGTGTTGTAATAATGTTCCTGTGGCAGTAGTTTCACAATGTTGTCCGCTAAAAGGCTTCAGGTTTTCTATTTTCATTTTGGTGTGGGTTATTAATTTTTGGGCAAAGAAAATTACATAAATATCGTTATATATAAATTCCCTTTTTTGAAATTCAGTGTTAAAATCTTTTAAAAAGTAGAATTGATTTGCATATATGTATTCAACTACGTAGTTTTGTACTTTAAAATGTGACCACTATGAAATTAGAGATACAATCCATAGGGAATTCCTATTCAGAACAGGCTATTGATCTGATTTTGACGATCCAGCAAAAAGAGTTTAATATTCCGATTACTATAGAAGATCAGCCTGATCTTTTGCAGATAGAAAGTTTTTACATGGAAGCCGGAGGTAACTTTTGGGGTGCTTTTGTAGATAATCATCTGGTAGGTTCTATAGCATTGGTTAAATTTGATGAAAAGGCAGGAGCCATCAGAAAAATGTTTGTTAAGAAGGAATTCAGAGGAAAAGAACTGAATATTGCGCAAGAATTACTGGAAGTTTTAATTTCTTTCTGCCGCGAAAACAGAATTGATGATTTATATTTGGGAACCATAACGGTACTGAAAGCAGCCCAGCGTTTCTATGAAAGGAATCTTTTTGTAAAGATTGAAAAAAGCGATCTTCCCGTGAAGTTTCCTCTAATGAGTGCCGATGATGTTTTTTACCACTTAAATCTTGACTGAATATGAATGTAATCAACGAAGCAGGAATTCTTGCCATATCAACCAGACTGCACCGCCTAAGCGAACAACTGAGGAAAGACGGAGCGCTCATCTATAAAGCATTCGGAATTGATTTTGAACTGAAGTGGTTTCCGGTTATTTTCACCATTTATAAAAAAGAAATGGCAAGTGTTGTTGAAATAGCCAATGAAATAGGATATACCCATCCATCCACCATAACACTGCTCAAAGAACTTGAAAAGCAGGAGTTGATCCAATGGGAAAAAGATAAACAGGACAAGCGCAAAAGGCTTTTTAAACTCACTTCAAAAGGGCAGGAGCTCATTGAAAAAATGAAACCCGTTTGGGAACTGATGTCCCAGATTTTAGGTGATATTGCAGACAATAAAAATAATCTGCTGACTGCCATTGATGAAGCCGAAGAGAAAATTGCCAATCAGTCCTTTTATCAGAGAGCACTGCAGGTGAGGAATGAGAAGTAACGTATTATTCTGCATATTATTTAATCTTTTAAGCCTTATATATTACTCATAAAACATTACTTGCTCTAAAATTTACACTTTAATTCATTTTGTTTAGAACATTTTTAAGAGGTTAAAAAAAATGTTATTATATGTTTTTGTAGTTTTATTCAATTTTTGTTGAATACTATTATATAAACATCTTTTATATATTAAAAAAACAACCTTATTTTGTTGTTTTGATAAAATATTTTACTTTTAAATTGTTGATAATCAGTTGTTAATATAATATTTTTTTTCTTTTTTTATTTAGGAAAAGTATTATTTTTGAATCAATGTTTTCAATGTATGGAAACTTCGAAAAAATTATTAATCATCTAAAAAAAAAACAAAGATGGAAAAACAAACAAAAAAATTAAGTCTTGACGCCTTTAAAAAGATGGCAGAAAAAGTACAAAAAGAAGAAGTAATGCAAAAAGTTGAGGGAGGAAATTTGTTAGATTGCCATGGTACTAGTGGCTTACTTGTTAAAGCTGTCTCAAATTTTATAAAAAATGTTTTTTAATAGGCAGTAAAAACGTAATAACTCAAGGAAGAGCAGAAGTTCTTCCTTGAATTTTTGTAAATAAATTAATTATACAAACTAATGATTTATATTAAAAATTTATTCTATTTTTATTTTATTCCTTCCAAAGAAATCACTTTAATTTTATCGTTTCGTAAAAAAGCTATTAGTATATTATATTCTTTATTAGTAGAATATTTTTTTGTGTTTCTATTTGCAGGTATTAGATGTGTATTAGTGCTGAAAAATATTGTCCCACCTTTAAGTTATGATAACAAAATGGAAGCGTTAACAAAATCTTTCTATTTTTTTGTACTTTTAGGTCCTTTATTAGAAGAGGTTCTTTTTAGACTGTGGCTGGTATACAATAAGATTAATGTGTCAATAACTATTGCATATTTAATATTATGGATAAATGGATTAATTTTTCATATACATTGGTTTTATACTACTAAACTGGTTATATATTTTATTTTATTGTTTATTTTTCTTTTCACATTATTCTTTTTTCTTTTAAAAAAATATGAAGGTGAAAAATTAATCAATTTCTGGAGGAAAAATCAAAAGATATTTATTATCATATCCTGTTTTTTATTTGGGGCTCTTCACATAGGAAACTATGCGGTCACTTCTAACCTAATCATGTATTCTTTTATAACATTCGCTCCCCAGATTTTTTCTGGATTTATACTGTGTTATCTGCGAGTAAGACTGGGGTTTGAGGCTGGCTTTGTTGCTCATTCCGTAAACAATTTTATTCCATTTATTATTTCTAAAATAATATGAACAACCCTTTACAACCCATATTGTTACCTTTTCTAGAGCAAGGATTGGAAACACAAAATCAAAATATTAAACTTTTACTTTATAAACTAAATTCAGATATTTTTGATTATTTAGATTTTGAAAGTGAAACAATTTATCAAGAACCTTTATTTTTCTCTTATTTTAATAAAAGTGATAGTAGTATTGTACAATTAGAACAAATACTAGCTGGATTTTCTTGTGACAATAAATTTTTAGTACAAACTGATGACTTTGGAAGACTATATATACCCAATATAGGTTGGTTTATTACTAATAAAAATAATACAGGCTTAGTATTTTATAAGAAAGAAATGCTTTTAGAAAAGGATGGTATAAAAGTAGACTTTACTTTAGAGTCTTTCTCTTTAATAGAAAACACTTCAATAGAAATATTAAAGTATCCTATTCCTCTTTTGGAACAATGTTTTTTTAATGTTGATAAGAAATTAATAGAGGTAGAAATAAAGGAGATAACGGAAAAACATCTGCTGCATCTTACTAAAGCTTATCAACTCATTAAAAAAATTATACCAACACAATTTCAATTGCTTGAAAAATATGCTAATAAGTGTATGATTTTTAATGTAGATACCTATGAAAGAAATTCTTTTGCTACTATGAAAGCAGCCGGCATAGGTTTTTATAATGCTTATCAAGAAGATTATGATGAAGTTTTTTTTGTAGATGATATTGCACACCAAACAGGTCATGTCATTTTTTATACTTTACTTTCCAATGTTGAAGATTTTTTCAAAGTTCCTAAAGAAACAATTTTAGAAACTCTTGAATTGTCTGATGGAACTTTTATAGAGAAAAGGGATTTATATGTATTATTTCATGCTTTTTATACTTATTATACGAGCCTTACATGTCTAGATGCCTGTCTAGATGCAGGAGATTTTGACAAAAGACAAATTCATGAGGCTAAAGGAAGAATTGCTTTCTATATCAACAAATGTTACAAAGACTTAACTCTAATTGATGAAGAACCATTTAAATCAGAAGAAAATGCAGCGAAATATTTTACAGAAGAAGGTTTAACTATATATAAAGAAATTAAAAATACATTATTAAAAATATCAAAAAAATGGTTGGATGAAATTAAAGCTTTTAATTTTAGTAATCAACCTTATAATTTTACCTATTCTAAGTTTACAGAGCTTAATCCATTAACATAATAAAAAAGGCTTAATGAAGGTAGCGTTTTTTTTTAGTCTTTTAGTCTTTTCTTTATTTTCTTCTCAAGAAAAAGATGCAAGAAAAAATTTACAACAGGAAATTATAAAAGAACATTTAGAAAATGGTGCATGGAATCATATGCTTTTTTCTAAAGAGTGGCAAGACAATATTGATATTGGCCTGAAAAAAGATAGTACCATTGCTTATTTATGGCAACAAAAAGCTATGCCTTTGTTTAAGCAAAGAAAATATGAATTGGGAATACCTTTTATTGATAAAGCAGTATATTATGATGAACAAACTTATCTACCATATCGTGCTTTTATTATGTGCATTTTCGTTAAAAATTATTCTAAAGCTATAGATGATTTTAAAGAATGTATTAAAAAGTATGGAAATCAATATGAAATGGACCATACTTATAACTTTTATATTGCATTGTGTTATCTTCAGTTAAACCAATTTAATAAAGCTGAAGAATTATTATTTGATGATATTAAGGCAACAATTAGTAAAAATGGTGAAGAATGGGTGAATCCTGTTACTTTATTTTATTATGGAATTGCAAAATATGAACAGCAAAAATGGAAAGAAGCAATTGTAGAATTTGATAAAGCTCTAAAGCTCTATCCTAGATTTTCAGATACCAAATTCTATAAAGCTATATGTCTGAAACATTTAAATGATAATATTAAAGCTAATCTCCTGTTAGCAGAAGGAAAAAAGGATGCAGAAGAGGGTTATACTATTGGTGAAAGCAATGCTATTTATGAAAAATACCCTTATCAAATAATATGGTGATAAAAAATAAATTCCCATTTTATAAACAATTGGACAGTAGAGATTGTGGACCTACTTGTTTACGAATGATTGCTAAATTTTACGGCAAAACATTTTCTAGAGAATTTTTACGAGAAAGAGCAAGTATAACAACTACAGGTGTAACAATGGCGGGTATAGCTGAAGCTGCAGAAGCTATTGAAATGAGGGCTCTCGGGGTAAGAATATCCCTTGAAAGTTTAGTTAATGAAGCGCCGACTCCCTTTATTGCTCCTTGGAGACAAAAGCACTTTGTAGTAGTATACAAAACTGATGAAAATAAAATTTATGTAGCAGATCCAGCTCAAGGTTTGTTAAGTTACTCTCATAAAGATTTTAGATTAGCTTGGACTAATGCTGTGGATGAAACTGGATTTTGCCTTTTATTAGAACCTAATATAAATTTCGATAGTCAGGAAGGTGAGAAAGTCCAAGCTAAAGGTTTCTCATTTTTATATCCTTATTTTAAACCTTATAAAAAGCTTATCAATCAGCTTTTTATTGGTTTATTAGTTGCTACAGCAATTCAGTTTATTTTACCATTTCTAATGCAGACAGTTGTAGATGTTGGGGTAAATAACAAGGATATTCCATTTATATATTTGATTTTAGCATCACAGTTCATTCTTATATCAACACAAACGTTGGTCAGCATTTTTAGAGAATGGGTGGTGATACACATTACAAGTAGGTTTAACATCAAAATGATTTCTGATTTTTTGTATAAAATGCTTAAACTCCCCGTTAATTATTTTGATACCCGAAATGCAGGAGAACATTTACAAAGAATAAGTGATCACACTCGTATTCAAAACTTTGTTTCTTCGTCAACGCTTAATATGTTGTTTTCCATGGTAACTTTTATTGTTTTCAATGGTATTTTAGCATATTATAGTCTTAAAATATTCTTGGTTTTTCTAGTTTCTGCTATTTTATATACAGGTTGGACTTTTTTTTTCTTAAAGAAAAGGGCGGAATTAGACTTTAAGCGTTTTGATCAAACTTCACAAAACCAAAACAATTTATTACAAATAATTACTGGGATAAAAGAGATTAAACTAAATAATTCACAACGTAAAAATCGATGGAAATGGGAATTTACACAAATTACATTGTTTAAAACCTCCTTAAGTGCCTTAAAATTAGCGCAATATCAAAGTGTTGGAGCAAGTACGATTAATGAATTTAAAAATATTTTCATCACTTTTCTTTCTGCAAAGGCAGTAATAGATGGAGATCTTACATTAGGGATGATGACTTCGATACAATATATAGTAGGACAACTGAATGTTCCGCTTACTAACTCAATAACTTTCATCCAGAATTGGCAAGATGCTAAAATCAGTTTGGAGAGGCTTTCTCAGGTACACACAAAGGAAGATGAAGATGTAGTATCTGAAAATAAACTAAGGGAGTTGCCTAAAGATAAAAGTATTATCCTTCGAGATATATCTTATAGATATGGAGGTAAATCTACACCATTTGTTTTAAAAAATATCAATTGTAAAATTCCCGAAGGAAAAATCACAGCTATTGTAGGTGCTAGTGGAAGTGGAAAGACAACTTTAATGAAGCTTTTGTTAAAATTTTATGATGCTACACAAGGAAATATTGATATAGGTAATGTTGATTTGAAGGGTATAAATAATGATTTTTGGAGAATGAACTGTGGAGCGGTAATGCAAGATACTTTTATGTTTAATGACACTATTGCTGGTAATATATCTGAATCTGAACAAAATGAAATTATTGATAGAGAAAAACTATATCATTCTGCTTTTGTTGCCAATATTGATGAGTTTATACAAAATTTACCTAACAAATATAATACTGAATTAGGAACATCAGGTATTCGACTGAGTGGAGGACAGGAACAAAGAATGATGATTGCACGAGCAGTATATAAAAACCCATCCTATGTTTTTTTTGACGAGGCAACATCTGCTTTAGATGCCAATAATGAAAAAGTAATAATGGAAAATCTCAAGCAGTTCATTAAAGGAAGAACATCAGTTATAGTAGCTCATAGACTGAGTACAGTAAAAAATGCAGATCAGATTATTGTTCTTGAAAAAGGAGAAATTGTAGAACAGGGAAATCATGAAGATTTAGTTTCAATGCGTGGTAAATATTATGAGTTAGTAAAAAACCAATTAGAATTAGGCAATTAATATGGACGAAATAAATGATGGTCTAAAAATTTATAGTGAGGAAGTCAGAGATATCTTGACAGACCCTCCAAAAACTATTTTGAAGTGGGGGAATACAATATTATTAAGTTTTATAAGTATTTTACTTCTTATCTCTTGGTTTGTTAAATATCCAGATATTATAACTTCCCAAATTATAATAACAACAGAGACTCCGCCTCAAAAATTAGTTGCTAAAAACTCAGGGAAAATAGATGCTATACTTGTAAGGGATAAAGAAACTATTTCAAAAAATACTCCTTTGGCTGTCCTTGAAAATTCTGCTAATTATAAAGATGTTTTTTTATTAAAAAGTATTGTAGATACAATTAATTTAGATAAATCAAATTTTCCTTTTGAAAAGTTAAAATCTTCACAGCTTGGAGATGTTGAAAGTACATTTTCATCATTTCAAAAAGAGTATATTGCTAATCAGCTCAATATTAATTTTACACCTTATAAAGTAGAAAATAATGCACAAAGCTATGAAGCTATTCAACTCAAAGAAAGGTTAAGTTTATTGGAATCTCAGAAAAGTATTAACGAGTCTGAGTTAAAATTAAAGCATAATGATCTTACCAGAAGTGAATTATTATATAAAGAAGGAGTGATTTCAACACAAGAAATTGAAAAGCAAAGAGTTTTATTTCTTCAAGATCAAAAAAACTATAAAAATGTATTAAGTAATATCTCACAATTACGATCATCCATAAACGAGCTTAATAAAAATAATAAAGTCACAATTATAAATGAAAGTAAGGAATATATAAACTTAGAAAGAAATGTGCTTCAATCTTTTTATCAATTAAAAAAATCTATAAAAGATTGGGAATTAAGTTATGTTCTTCGCTCATCAATAAATGGCAGAGTTAACTTTTTACAATTATGGTCAGTTAATCAAAGCATTAATACTGGTGATAATGTATTTTCAATCATTCCTATGGGAGGGAATCAGTATATAGGAAAAGTAAAAGCTCCTGCACAAAATTTTGGAAAGGTTAAAGTAGGTCAAACTGTTAATATTAAATTAGCCAATTATCCCGATCAAGAGTTTGGAATCTTAGAGGGTGTTATCAATAATATTTCTCTGACTCCTGACAAAGATGGTAATTTACTGCTTGATGTCACTTTACCAAAAGGACTACAAACAACTTATAAAAAAAGAATTGCATTCCAGCAAGAAATGAATGGCAGAGCTGATATAGTTACAGATGATTTACGTTTATTAGAAAGATTACTTTATCAATTTAAGGATTTATTTGCTAGATGATGTAGTTCTTCAATAATTAATGATCATCATAAAGTATAGATTTGATGATCATTAATTATTGAAGAACCTGATATAATCTGCCGTTTTCTATCCATATATAAGTAAAAAAGTAAAACCTTTTTAACTGCTTGTTTTTTACTAATTTATCATTTATTTCTTGAAGATAGTTTGCGTATTATGAAATTAAATATTTAATGCTGACAAACTATTGTCACTAAAGTATTTTAATTTTACAGTAATAAAAGAAAAGCTATGGGTAAAACTGCAGAGAAACAGACCTTTCATGTCAGGACAAAGACAGAATGGCGGCAATGGCTTGAAGAGAATCATCATATAGAACAGTCTGTATGGCTTATTTGCAATACCACAAAATCAAATTTGCCCATTGTTCACTGGATGGATCTGGTGGATGAAGCCCTTTGTTTTGGCTGGATTGACAGTACAAGGAAGACGATTGATAAAGGTTCGTTTATGCAGTTATTCAGCAGACGGAAACCGAAAAGTACCTGGTCAAAAATTAATAAGGATAAGGTTCAGAAACTGATCGAAAATAAGCTGATGACAAAAGCAGGATTTGAAACTATCCGAATTGCAAAAGAGAATGGTTCCTGGAATATTTTGGATTCTGTAGAAGATCTTACTATTCCTGAAGATCTGAATGAAACATTTAAACTACATGAAGGTTCCGAAACCTATTTTCTAAGTTTAAGCAAATCCATGAAAAAAATGCTGCTGCAATGGATTGTGTTGGCCAAAAGACCCGAAACCAGAAAAAAACGTATTGACGAAATCGCAAAACAAGCTGCTCAACATAAGAAACCTAAAAATTTTTAAGCTGTAAAAGATAGAACCTTATTTTTAATGCTTATGATGAAAATAGGCTGTCCCATTTTTGGGACAGCCTATTCAATTGATTCATTATTGAAATATATTACTTAGAATCTCAAAGTGGCTGCAACAGACCAGGTTCTTCCAAAACCAAGGAATCCTGTATTACCGTCTGCAACACCCTGATACACTCTTCCAGCTTCCTGATACGTTTTTCCTGCATCCGGACCATTCGCAATTTTATCACCTGCGAAGATATTGGAGCTTAATTCAGAAATATAATATTTGTTGAATAAGTTGTAAACGTTCGCTCTCAATGTTAAAGACTTTTTCGCATCCAATGTAAACTTGTAAGAAGCCCCTACATCAAATAAATGATAGCTTGGCAATTTTACAATTCCTTTTTCTCTTGCGGCTTCCGTAAGGAAGTTGATCGGGTTGAACTGAGCATAAAGCTTGTCATAATATTCCCAGTTGGCATCAATACTGAATGCTTTGGTGATATTATAATCTGCACCGAAGCTTGCAGTTGTTTGAGCAGCATCTCCAACCTTCAGGTCTTTGATATTGATGGTTCCGGTTGCACCAGCTATTTCCTGGTTGTTCTGAACATCAAGGATGTTGAAGTTAGCATTTCCTTTATATTTCCAGTTACCCATTGATACCATTCCTCTTAATCTTAGATTCGTAAAAGGTCTGGCTTTTGCTTCCAATTCGATTCCCTGGTGGAGCTGACCTACGTTCAGAGCATTGTAGAAATATGCACTTCCAAGGTTAAGCTGAGGGAATTTAGCAACATCTGCCGCTGTAGCATTGAATGTTCTTGAGATAAATCTGTCATCCCACTGCGTTCTGTAAGCATTGATGTTCACATCTATATAACGCGATTTTAAACCATATCCTAATTCCACAGAGAAGATTCTTTCATTCTTAGCATCATTATAGATATTCTGGTTGGACGGGAATAATGCATTGAATAAAGGCTGTCTTGAGATAACTCCTGTATTGAAAAATACATTGTGGTGGTCGTCAATATTATAGTTGGCACCTCCTTTTACAATATAACCTGTTTTATGATACCATTTTGTCTCCTGATTTCCAGGAGTATATAGCATATAGTCTCTTCTCTTGTAATATTGCTCGGAAACAGATCCCTGGACAGATGCACTTAGCTTCTCAGAACTGTACTCCACCATTCCATAAATACCAGCCCATTTTACCAAACCTTCATTATGGATAGATACTTTCTGAGCATCTTTAAGCTTTGTAAGAGGTTCCGGTTTTACCGTTTGATTGATATAATATCCTTTTGGAGCATTTGCTGTACCAGGAACAAATACAGCATCAGATCCCAACATATCCGTTACAATATCATATAGAGCTCCTTTGTAAGTTTTAAGATCAATCCCTCCGTTGAAAGTCCAGTTATTTTTTTTGTAATTAAGGTCTGCGATTACTCCATACCAGTCGTGAGCATTGATACTTTGCTTTCTCACAATACCAGTGGTTCCGTTCAGAGTAGATACATATTGTCCGTTATAATCACCAGGAGAGCCTGCAGGAGCCGTAAAAGTAGATTTCTGGAAGCTATTTCCATTATAATCCGTTACCATACCGCCTCTGTTATAACGATAAATCATATCCCAGTTGATTGTACCGTCACCACCTGCTCCATAATTCATGAAGTTCATAGTTTGTCCGGCTGCGTTTTTGATAGAACCGTTAAGTCCGGTACCACCGCCACCGCGTCCCCATGAACCATAAAGAACTGTGGATAATTTAAGATTGTCATTCATTGTCCAGTCCCAGTTCAATGATGCGATAGGCTTGTGATAGAAGTTAGGAGCAAGGTTGAATTGAGAACCATTCAACATTCCTGTCTGTGGGTTGTATCTTCTTCCGTAAGTTTCAAACTGTTGCAATGTTGCCACATTGGCTCCGGTTGCAGAAGATCTTCTAGTATCGTGTACCTGAGGAGCTCCGGTAGCAATTAAATTGAAAGCATGCTTTTCATTAGGTTTAAATCCTGTAGAGAAAAACCATGAGTAACCTTCTCCTTTTGTTCCATTGATGTATCCGTCACCTTGCCAACGGGAAAGCAATACAGTTGTTCCCCATTTGTTTTTTAATCCGGAAGAATACATAGCAGATATTCTGGAGTAGTTGTCATTTCCAACTTCTCCTTTCACCATTGCTTTCTGTTCAGAATCGGTAGCTTTGGTAACAATATTGATGGTTCCTCCCACGGAAGGAACAACAAATTTAGATGCTCCCAAACCTCTTTGAATCTGAATATTGCTCGCAATGTCAGCCAAACCGGTCCAGTTGGACCAGTAAACGGTACCTCCCTGCATATCATTCACAGGCTGTCCGTTGATGATCACAGCAATGTTAGCTCCGTCAAAACCTCTCATGTTGATTCTGCTGTCTCCGAAACCACCACCTACTTTGGTCACGTAAACGGATGGAGTAGACTTCATAATTTCAGGGAATTCTCTGTTTCCCAGTTTCTCCTGAATTTCTGCAGCCTTAATGTTGGAAACCGCAACAGGTGTTTTTCTCTCTTTGGCTGTTTGGGAAAGGTTTCTACCCACCAACATAACCTCATCAATAGATTTGGATTTCTCTAAAGAATCCTTCGTACTCTGCCCATAATAGATGGCGGCCGTAGGTAATACAAGCGCTATAATTAGTCGCTTTTTAAAAGTAATGCTCATGAAATAAACTAGCGTGTTTGATTTTTAAGGCTGCAAAGATGGATAATTATTTTTTAATTAAGTATTAAATCTTAACGAAGTGATTTTATTCAGTTTTTGGAATATGCTTTATTTCTCTCTTTTTTGAATATGTTAACTATTCCACATCCTTCGTTTACAATTTGTTATAAAAGAGATTGATCAAAAAAATGGCTTGTTTTTAACGGGTAAAAATAATTATGCGGTTCTCCACATTTTTAAACAAAACTCAATATTGTTGGAAAATATACTATAATAATAGCTAAGTCATAAAAGGCATAGGTGACTTGAGTCATAATTTTTATACTGTTGTTTTGATAACTTGTATTACCATTTTATTCAAAATCGTGTTATTTATGAAAAAAAAATTTTTTGAAAGGTTTTCAGATCGTGTTGTCTGTATAACCGGAAGTCCGGGTGCTTTTATTACAGCAAGTTTACTGGTTATTGTCTGGGCTGTATGTGGACCTCTTTTCAATTATTCTGAAACCTGGCAGCTTGTTATCAATACGGGAACCACAATTGTAACTTTTCTAATGGTATTTCTGATTCAGAAAACTCAGAATAAAGACTCTAAGGCTATTCAGATAAAACTCAACGAATTGATAGCCTCCTATGAAAAAGCCAGTAACAGACTGGTGGATATTGAAGATCTGACGGAAGAAGAACTGGACAAGCTTCACAAATATTATGAGAAACTTGGACAACTATCCCAAGAAAAAGAACATTCACAGGATCCCGTGCAAAAATAGTCTTAATACTATTATAATATATACAGCATGATTTTAAAATCTTCTCAAATTGCCCACGCTGATTCATTGTCAGTAAAATCCCTGGTGCATTTCGTCATAGAACTCGAGAAACTGTTTAAGCGTATCGGAGAGTATCTTCTTTCAGGAGATGAAACCGTTTCAACAGCTGAAAGTGTTACAGCCGGATTTTTACAGTTTTCGTTTTCCCAGATGAAGGATGCCTCCCAATTTTTTAAAGGCGGCATGACAGCGTATACTTTAGAAGAAAAGGTAAATCTTCTTGATGTAGATGCTCTGGAAGCCAGACAATATAACTCTGTATCTCCTCATATTGCTGAAACAATGGCGTTGCAGGTAGGTAAACTCTACAAAACCGACTGGTCTATTGGAGTAACAGGATATGCCACTCCGGTGGAAGAATCAGAAGGGAAGCTCTTCGCTTACTTTGCCATTGCCCACAAAGGAAAGGTGGTTCTTTCAGAGAAATTAGATCTGCACTCCAGAACCAAGCCTGTTAATGCCCAGCTCTATTACAGTGAATTCATACTTGGATGCTTTAAGCTGGAACTGGATAAACACCGTGAAAATAAGGAGTAAAAATCATCACAATAATAAGCTGTTAATACAATCAATTATGGAAAAATTACAATTGCAGAATAAATCTGTCCTTATTACAGGAGCAGACAGCGGAATTGGTAAGGCAATCGCCCTTTTATTTGCTAAGGAAGGAGCAGATATTGCCTTCATCCACTATCATGATGCCAAAGATGCCATGAAAACAGTGGAGGAATTAAAAAAAACAGGAAGAAAAGTCCTTTCGTTTGAAGGTGATATTAATGATAGTGAATTTTGTAAATCTGTTGTTAATGAGGTAGTTTCTAAATTCGGAGGAATAGATATACTGATTAATAATGCAGGAACCCAGGTTCCTTGTGAAAGTATAGAAAATCTTAAAGAAGAGGATATCCGCAAAACTTTCGATTCCAACATTATCGGAATGATCTTGCTGACAAAGATTGTATTTCCTTATTTAAAACAAGGGGATTCTATTATCAATACTACTTCAGCTACTGCCTATCTTGGACATGAAGAATTACTGGATTATTCAGCAACCAAAGGCGCTATTGTTTCGTTCACCCGTTCACTGGCACTGCAGGCTAAACCTAAAGGAATACGGGTGAATGCTGTTGCACCCGGACCGGTAGCCACGCCGCTTACGGAAAAAACATTTGGGGAAGAAGATGAAGATCAGAATAAACCGCCGCTAGAACGTAATGCTTCTACCGAAGAAGTGGCAGCAAGTTTTCTATTTCTTGCCACAGATGCTTCATCACAGATAACGGGACAGGTTCTTCATCCTAATGGAGGTTTAATTGTTAACGGTTAATCTTAACGGATATGAATGGAGTTATTATTCAGTTTTTCCATTGGTACCATCCCGGGAACCTATGGAATGAGTTTGCTGAAAAAGCAGAATATTTAAGAGATTTGGGGTTTACTGCCGTCTGGTTTCCTCCTGCCAATAAATGCAGTCTCAATATGGAAGGGCGTGGCTATGATGTATATGATCTTTATGATTTGGGAGAATTTGATCAGAAAGGCAGTATACCAACCCGGTACGGGACAAAAGCCGAATATTTAATGGCAATAGAGAAAGCGCATGAAGCGGGAATGTCTGTATATGCAGATATTGTTTTAAACCATAGGATGGGAGGAGATGAAGAAGAAAAGATTATGGTGCATCAGCTGAATGAAGAAAACCGTAATGAAAGAATCTCTGAAAATATGGAGGTTTCAGCCTATACGAAATTTACTTTTCCGGGAAGAAAAGGAGTGTATTCGAACTTTATATGGGATCATCACTGTTTCAGCGGTATTGATTATGTGATCAGAGAAGGAGAGGAGATGAAGGGTGTTTTTAAAATCCATAATGAATATGGTGAGGAGTGGACAGATGCCGTAAGTCATCAGTTCGGTAATTATGATTATCTGATGGGAGCTGACATAGAGTACCGTAATCCTTATGTTGTGGAGGAAATGAAAAACTGGATCAGATGGTATATGGAAACAACGAAAGTAGACGGAATCAGATTGGATGCCTTAAAACATATCTCCTCCAACTTTTTGAAAGACTGGGTCTCCTATATTAAAACAGAAGTAAATCCTGAATGTTTTGTTTTGGGCGAATTCTGGAAAGACGAGGCAGAAAAAATTGAGTATTTTTCCGATAAAATGTCTGATCTTATCTCTTGTTTTGATGCTCCGCTGCATTATAATTTCTTTAAAGCATCACAGGATGGTAAAGATTATGATATGAGCCGGATTTTAAAAGGAAGCTTCTTGGAGAAGAAACCGGTATTCTCAGTTTCTTTTGTTGAAAACCACGATACACAGCAGCTTCAGGCTCTTGAATCTGCGGTGAAAGACTGGTTCAAATCCTTGGCTTATGCTATTATTCTTCTTACCGATGAAGCTTATCCCTGCATATTTTATCCCGATCTTTTTGGTGCAGATTATATCGATATAAAGGATGAGCAGGAAGTGCATATCATCATGCCGAAGGTTGAAGAACTTCCCGGTCTGCTTGAAGCGAGAAAGCTTTTTGCATATGGTAAACAGACCGATTATTTTGATCATCCCAACTGTGTAGCTTTTGTACGGAAAGGAGATGAAAAGCATGCGGGCTGCATTGTAATCATGTCTAATAGCGAAGAAGGTTATAAAGAAATAGAATTGGGAAAAGAACATGCGGATTCGGTTTATACCGATTTTTTAAAGAACCGTCATGAAGAAATTTATACGGATAAAGACGGGAAAGCGGTGTTTACTGTAAATTCGGGTTCGGTAAGTATATGGGTAAAAAAACAAACACCGTAATGATTGGCAAATTTTCAGGCCTTTTATTCTCTGCGAACAGCTATTCTAATTTTAACTTACGATATAAGCTCTTGTAATTTTAGATACCACATCTCAGTATTTTGGACAAAAATGGTCTTATAGTTGCAGATTTACCACCAATCAATCACTAAATTATTATAATATGGAAACTAAAACGGCAACCAAAAAAACACCAGCCAAAAAAGCAACAACAGCAAAAGCAAAAACTCCGGCTAAAAAAAATGCAGCCAAAAGTTTGGAAGATCTTTTTGAAGATGCGCTGAAAGATATTTACTGGGCTGAAAAAGCACTGCTGAAAGCGCTGCCGGCAATGATGAAAAATGCAACCAGTGAAAAGCTTAAACAAGGCATTGATAAGCACATCACGGAAACAGAAGGCCATGTGGAAAGATTGGAAGAATGTTTTAAAGCATTAGGAAAAAAAGCCCAGGCAAAAAAATGTGATGCTATGCAGGGATTGCTGGATGAAGGAAAGAGCATTATGGAAGAGACAGAACCGGGAGCAGTAAGAGATGCGGGCATTATTGCAGCAGCGCAAAAAGTTGAACATTATGAAATTGCTACTTATGGAACACTGGCAGCATTCGCAAAAGTATTGAAGGAAGAAGAGTGTCTTAAAAACTTTTTAAGCACATTGGAAGAAGAAAAAAAATGTGATGAACTGCTTACAAAAGTTGCTGATACCAATCTTAACAGCAAAGCCATGTAAATACAATCTTTAAAAAGGAGACCTGAAAAAATCAGGTCTCCTTTTTATTGAAATCCGGAAAGGTTTAAAATGCAACATTTTTATCTTGGTTGATTTTGTATCAGTTGTAGTATATTTGTGGATATAATTTTTATCAATTTAGTTTTTTTAAAATGAACTGTAATTGAATAACAAAACTCTTATACTGTAAAAGAAAACTGTATTGTACCATTTATAAAGTTTAAAAATGACCCAACTTAGCCTGTTCGACTCAGCAGATCTGTACGAATTTCCAAAAGACCTTCTGGAATACAGAGAACATTTCCTGAATCAGGAAGAAGCTGACCGCCTTAAAATTCATCTGCTTGAAACAGCTCCCTGGAAACAACGTACCCAGAAAATGTATGATAAGATGGTTCTCACACCTCGCTTAACCGCCTGGTATGGAGATGAGAAAAATGCCTATCCTTCAGACAATGAACTGGATGCCCATCATTGGACACCGGAACTGTTTTCTTTAAAACAAAGAATAGAAGAAACATTTGGCTATCAGTTCAATTCCGTATTGTTGAACCTTTACAGAGATCATAACGATTCTGTTGCCTGGCATCGGGATAAGGAAAGCAGATATGGGAAACGTCCGGTGATTGCATCAGTAAGTCTGGGGCAGACCAGAAATTTTGATTTCAGGAAAAAAGACCATCATCAGAGTAAATACAGCCTGCCTCTTCCTCACGGATCATTATTGATTATGAAAGGAGACCTTCAGGAAAACTGGGAACATCGTATTGCCAAGTCTCTAACCGCTATGAAGGAGCGTATTAATCTTACATTCCGGTTGGTTAATAAGTTGTAAGGTATTTATTCATAATGTTTTATGATTAGGTTAGAAGTGTTGTAATAGGTTTTTGGCAGATAAATTGTTGCATTTATAAACAAAGTCATTGTTTGACTTCATTAATATCACCACTTAAAATTTATTATTATGAAAAATCTTGTAGTAACAATTTTTGCATTAGCTGCTTTAACGGCCTGCAAAAAAAACGAACCGACAACCACGAGCCAATCTGAGGAAAGTACCACAATGTCTGCCCCTGCAGAATCCGGGATGACGGTAAGCGACTCCACCAAAATGTCAGACATCAAAGATCAGAAAAGTACTCTCAGTGATCAGGACAAAAAGTTTGCAGATGCTGCAGCCATAGGAGGACTGATGGAAGTAATGATGGGAAAACTGGCCGCAACAAACGCTGAAAACTCCGTGGTAAAATCTTTGGGAGCAATGATGGTAACCGATCATTCCAAAGCGAATGACGAGCTCAAGAATTGGGCTTCAGGAATAGGGTATACCTTACCCACAAGTCTGGATGCCGAAAAGCAGAAGATGTATGATGACCTGAAAGCTAAGAAAGGTAAAGACTTTGACAAAAAATATACAGATCTAATGGTCAGTGACCACAAGGAAGATGTAGAAGCATTCAAAAAAGAGGCGTCAGAAGGAACAGAAGTCTCATTAAAATCTTTCGCAGCTAAAACCCTTCCGACACTTGAACATCATTTGCAGGAATCGGAAAAAGCTAAAAATGCGGTCAAATAATATTGAGTTTTTATGACCGGCATCATAAGTATGAGCATACAATATTTAATAATTTTGAATTGATTAAATATTATTTTGTTCTTGATTATAGTAAGCTCCTCTTTTTAAGAGGAGTTTTTTGATTATTCTTTCTTTTTATATTCTTCAATTTTCTTGAATTGTCTGTAAGAATCTTTAAGGATACGAAGCTGTTCAGACACAATCTCAGTACTTTTTGGGCTGAGCTCACCTGTGTCCAGGGCATTTTGATAAGCTTCAATAGCTGCTTTTTCGCCAAATACCACATTTTCTAATGTAGATTCTATGAGATTTCCCATGGTAAAAGAATTTTTAATGTCAATCCAAGTTCTGTGAACAGCTCCTGCCATGGACGTTGAGTCCTCCGGAGTGCCTTGCTTTTCTGTGATGAGGTTGATTAGTTCATTTTTCATGATTTTCGACTGCGAAATCATATGTTCGTACTCATCTTTTACATCCGGATACATTTCCCATACTTTTCCCTCAACTTTTTCAAAGCCTTCCTTTCTGTCGTTGGTAATGTGAAGTAAGTCATTAAGTACTGATATTTCTTGATTGTCCATAATATAAATTTTTAGTTATCCATAAAATTATAATTTCCCTCATCGACTCTTTATAATCGTGATCATATCCTGTAAATAAAAAACCAAAGTCCTTTCTTTTTTCAACAAAAAGCTGCACCTTTGCCGAACAATGGGGTGCTACAAAACAGTGGCTGAGATGATACCCAGGAATGTATTTCCACACCTGATCCGGATAATGCCGGTGTAGGGATTGCTTACTGATCATCTCATCATTTGATTTCTAATAATTAATATGATGCAGGACATTTTAAAACAAATTACCTTACCGGAATGGTTCGGAGTCTTATTTTCAGTCATTCAGGTTTTACTGGCCCGTAAAAACAATGTCAACAACTATCTTTTCGGAATTGCGGGGATTCTGCTTACGCTGTATGTGATGCTTACTTCCAAGCTGTACGCTGAATTTACCTTAAATCTTTATTATCTGATCATGAGCATCTATGGATGGTTATATTGGAAATTCGGAAAGCAGAAATCAGAAATGGAAATCTCTGTTACCACCACCACAGAAAAATGGATTACGGGAGGAATTGTTCTGGGAACTTTTATCTTATTCTGGTCTTTTCTGACCCATTTTACAGACTCGGATGTTCCTATCTGGGATTCTCTGGTGAGTGCTTTTGCCTGGGCGGGAATGTGGCTGATGGCGAGACGGAAAATTGAAAACTGGGTGATGCTCAATGTCAGTAATATCATTTCTATCCCTTTAATGATTCATAAAGAATTGTATCTCTATGCTGTTTTGACGTCATTCTTATTTTTAGTAGCCATTTCCGGATATATAGAGTGGCAAAAAATTATTAAATCGAAAGCTAATGCTGAGTACTAAAGAGATTAGACGGGAACTTCATGGAGCCCCTGTAATTTCTGATAAAGTAATGCAGCATATTCATGAAGAAAAACTGCTTAAAATATGGGTTCCCAAAAAATATGGAGGACTCGGCTATCGTTTTGAAGAAGGACTTAACACCTTATTTAGCTGTGCAGAAACCGATGGAAGCTTTGGCTGGATGCTGACACTTTGTGCCGGAGCCAATTATTTTTCCAGAAATATCAAGCCTGAAATTGCTCAATTACTGTTCACCCATTCTGAAACCTGCTTTGGTGGCAGCGGAATGGTGGGAGGAACTGCAGAAAAAATAGACAACAGCCACTATCTGATCAACGGTTCATGGAATTTTGCAACAGGTGCACCTCATCTTACCCATTTTACATTGAATGCCAAAATTACAGAAAATGGAAAACCTTTAATGGATGGTCATGGCAATGGAATAATTCGATCATTTATTATTTCGAAAGAACACGCTGAGGTTATTCCCAACTGGAAATCTATGGGAATGGAGGCCAGTGGCACCTATTCATTCACTGTTGAAAATGTGCTCGTTAATGAAGACTATAGTTTTGTTTACGATACTTTTTTCACCAATGATATTCTCGACACTATTCCTTTTCGGATTTTTGCAGACTTAACACTGTTGGTCAACTATTTGGGAATGGCTTCTCATTTTATTGAAGAAGCAGAATATATTCGTCCTGAGATCCATTTCAAAAGTTTCACAGAGTCTGTTGAAAAGCATTTGGAAAAAGTATTGCAAATTGCCGGAGAAATAGAAAATATCCTAGGTGATCACAAAGATATTTCTGAAGGATATCAAAACGAAATCCACCAATATGGAGTAGAGCTGGTTCAAAGATTATCCCATCAGATTCTTACTATTTATACACAGCTGGGAATCCGGGCTACGGATATTAATTCTGAAGTGTATCAGGTGTTCTGTGATTATTTTACAGCTGCGATGCATTCTAATTTCAGACCTTCTGCTGATGATTTGGACTTTTCTTTTTGAGTAGAAAATTCTTTGTTAATAAACTTTTTATCTAATGCTGGTATTCTTTTATGACTGGCGTCATAAAGTAATTTTTATTATTTCACTATGTTTGGAATAATAAAACTAACCCCATGAAATAAGCCAACATAAAGACTTGTTAAACTAAAAATGATTAAAGATTATGAAAGACTTATTTTCATTAAACGGAAAGAAAAAGGATCATGTGATTACGCACTTAAAAAAAGAGATGTATTCATTGATCGAAAATGATAACTGGATTACAGTTACGGTTAAAAAGTGTTTTCATACAATGATCGTATCCTATTTGATTTGCAATGGTTTAGTTACTTTAACGATTGTAAGAACAAAATTCACTCCATTTTACGAAAAATATACCGTTTTGTAATTATTTCTTTTTGAGAATAGAGTTATAAGATCTTAAATTCTTTATTATTTAAAGCAACACTGAAATGAAATTAAAAATATTATCCATCGTTTGGAGCGTTGCGGATTTGAACAGAGCAATTGCATTTTGGTGTGAAGCTTTGCACTACAAAATAAAGAATGAGCCTGATGTTGACTTTGCCATTCTGATACCAAAGGAAGGAGATGGAATGCAGTTATCATTAAAATTAACCAGTTCGGAACAGCCAAAGAGACATCATATAGACCTGATAACTGATAATCAGCGGCAGGAAGTAGAGCGGCTTCTTAGTATTGGGGCTGGAAAGATGCCAGGCTGGAATTACGAAGATGATGCTGACTATGTAGTTCTTCTTGATCCCGAAGGAAATTCATTTTGCGTAGTACAGCAAAACAATGATATCTGAAAGGCATCTATTCTGTAACCCATTCTTCACGAAGAACTGCATAAATAATATCATCAACCCATTTATTTTTCCAGAACAGACTTTTCACAAAATGCCCTTCTTTTCTTAAACCAATTCGTTGCATCAGTTGAAGAGAAGCAGTGTTGTCAGGATCTACGGAAGCTGTAATTCTGTGTTTTTGTAAATCATTAAAAAGAAAATCAATGGTACCTTTTAAAGCCTCAGAAGCATACCCTTTACCCTGAAATGAGGTGTTTAAGGTAATTCCAAGTTCTACCTGTACATTTTCATCTCCAATAAAATGAATTCCGATATCTCCAATGACTGCTTTTGTTTCTTGATCAGTAATCAACAGCTGATACCAGCTTTCAGGTTGGTTGAATTCAGTTGTGTTTCTTTGGATAAAACTTTCCACTTCTTCCAGGGTTTCAGGAATCTAGCCTTGAAATTTATTGGCTTCGGCATCTGAGCGGTAATCGAAAATATCCTGTTTGTCATCAATCGTAATATCCCGAAGAACTAATCTTTTTGTATAGAGTTGCATAATTGTATTATAATTTCAGACAAAAATAGGTTAATTAGGAATTTATTCTAGGGATAATGATGGATTTTTATGGTCATTGAGCCTATTTCCATTAATTTTAATTCAATAAAAATTATAAAATAGTTGCAAATATCATTTAAATACTTACTTTTGTATCGCCTTACAAAAAAACGGGGGATTGGCGCAGTTGGCTAGCGCGTTTGACTGGCAGTCAAAAGGTCACGGGTTCGAATCCCGTATTCTCCACTTAGTGCAATTATAAAATGTATATAATGTACGAAAATATGATAAAACCTACAAAAATTGATTTTTGTAGGTTTTTTTTGTAAAAAGGGATGGTATAGTTTTCAAAGATTTTTAGTTCCACTTTTAATAACCTTTAAATGTTGCATTGTGTTAGAGCAAAGTTATGGACTCTTTTCTATAGAGATGCTTATCAATTAAAGTGGAAAGATATAAAGGAATGTAATGATGGAGGTCTATGGATTATGAACAGTAGACATAAATCTAATTCACAAATGGATATTTCTCTGTTACCGAAGGTTATTGAATTTTTTTTAATTAAAAGAAATCGCAGATATATACGAAATACCAAATAATCTCAATACCCATAAATTTTTATTCTTTTTCTCCAAAATTGTATTTAAAATATTTTGATCTGAAATAGATCTCTTAAAAGTCCAGAATAACGGACTTTAGTTTTTAAGGTTGTATGATTTGTTATATGATACAGCCTATTCTTTAATATTAATATTTGTGGATATTTTTCCACAAGCCTGTACATGTATTTCCACGGCATTCGAAGAATTTTTACATCTCTATTAACATACCTTTACCCCGTAATAATATCAATTATGATATGTAAAACAATAATGAATGGTTAAAATTTATACAAAATTATTTATAGCAGTATTAGCTTTAAGCTCTACTTTTGCTTTTGCCCAGGCAGGAAATGTTGGTATTAATACTGCAAATCCAGGTTCCACTATGGATATTAATGGATCATTAGCAGCAAATTATAATGCTGTTATTACAAATTCTTATAATTTGAACTCATCAGATTTCCATGTTTCTTATAATGGTGTTTCCAATGCTGTTTTTAATCTCCCTTCCGCAGTCAGTGGGGCTGGGAATTATAAAGGGCGTATTTATAGGATTAAAAATAATACAAACTTTAGTATTACAGTAAATTCTGCATCTCCCGAGACTATTAATGGAAATCCCAATGTTCTTGTACCAGCAAATCAAAGTGTAGAATTAATCAATACCGGGCTTACAGGAGCTTCTTCTACATGGGAAATCCTTTCAAAAGGAAGTTCTTCTACAGGAGATTATATTATTGTAAAACCAAACGCTATTCAAACAGTATCTACAGGGTCGGACGTTACATTTGGGTCTGTAATTGCAGCCAATAATATTACTTATAATGCCGGTGTTTTTAATTTGAAAGCCGGGAAAACCTATGTTCTCCGTTGCCAACTGCATGCTACAGAGTTCTCACTAGCTGGAGGTTTCTTTGTCTATGAATGGGTTGATGCTTCAAATAATTCTGTTCTTCCCTCCAGTACCACCGGTGTTGTTGATGCAATAAATAATTATCCTGCCACTTCAATAGGAGGCCAGCCAGAAGCCTATGCTATTTACAGACCTACAGTGGATACCTCTGTAAAAGTACGATTAGGAGGAGCAGGAACAGCTCAGTTGAATCCTCAGATAGGATTTATGGCTGTTACAGAGCTTGCTGGAGGGAATGGAAACGGAGGAACAACGATTATTAATAACAATATTACCGCAAGCAATGGTCTTACATTATCAGGTACAGATGTAAAACTGGGAGGAACCCTCTCACAAGCTACAGATATAGCAATGGCGGGAAACAATTTAAGTATTAATGGTACAGGAAAAGTCCTGATGGGGACCAATACAGTGCCCGCGGGTGCATCAAATGCAAAAGTTATTATTGATAATGGGACTACCAACGGTGCTCTTCAAATTAAAGATGGCACTCAGCAGTTGGGGTATGTCCTCACAAGTGATGCCAATGGTTTGGCAACATGGTCATCCACTGTTACTACAGCGTTCGCCAATAATTGGACACCATATACCGGGACATTAATAAATCCTTATACAGGCGGAACTGGAGCTGCAGGATTAAATACGGGAGTTCAGGTAACTATCCCTGCAAAAGGATGGTATTTTTTCCGATGTGGAGTTGCGATCAATTCTGATTGTAATGATTACTTTTTTTATATTAACGGTATTGGAGATGTCTGGAGAAGCTACTGTGGCTCAAACACTGCTGCATTCATGTTTCCAAGAGATCAGAACCGTGTATTATATTTTGCTACACCAGGAACCTACACTGTGTTAGCTGGTAAAACAAATGGAGTAGTTCCGGCCTCATTCAATGCTGGAAACCCTTCTTTTTATCTGGATTTTGTAAAATTCCAAAATTAAATAGCGGCTTTTATGCTAAGGTTCAGCGATTCTAAAAACACAGAAAAAACTACAAGGATTATTTCTTTGTAGTTTTTTTATGGATTAAAATCACTACTTTTTCCCTACAAAGGAAAAAATAGTGATTTGATGGGATTTGTATTGTTTTTTATTCTAAATTTATAAGGTCTTTAAAAGTATTCTACTCTTATTATAAGACAAAAGCAATGTAGAACTACATAATATCCAATCACTTTATTGATGATTGGGCTCTAAAAAGCTCATTTTTATAAGTAATTCTCTACAGTAAAATTTTGCGCAATTTTATTGTAAGATTTTAAATATGTATAACAACAGTTAGTTTTCAATTGACTTTTTAGCTTTTACTGCTTTTAAAAGATGTTAGAAGTTTTATAAATCATGATGAAGCCAATTACTTTTTGCTCATCCGGAGAAACAGAGCATCCTTGCTTTCTTTGTTTATTACTTGCCCTTAGTTATTCTCAGGAAGGTTTTCTACTAAAGTGCTCGCAGCATCTTGTTTTATAATTAGTGATAGAGGAGTTTATACAAGAGATTCCAAAAAATGACAGTGAATAAATGAAACAATCTTAGTTGTACTCTAATTCTTTTATCCTTTTTTTCCAGCTCAGGAAATGATTAATACTTTTAATGATTTTGAAAACAGCTATAAATATAAAAAAGGAGATTAATGAAGAATAAATAGAGTAGCTTTTAAAAAAAACATATTGAACGAGAAATGTCAGAACATTAATCAAAATAAAAGTAATACTTATTTTTTTATGAGAAAAACCTAATAAAAGAAGAAGATGATGGATATGGGTTTTATCTGCTTTGAAAGGTGATTTTCCTCTTAATATTCTATCAGTATACACTCGTATAGAATCAATTACGGGAATAGTAAATACAAAAAGTATAAAAAATACTCCATAAGGAAAAGTTGTTGTATTGTTATCAAACTTTGTGATGAAAATTCCCAGACATATCAATAAATATCCTAAAAATAGCGAGCCTGAATTTCCTAAGAAAATTTTATTTTTCTGAGAAAGATTATATTTTAGAAAAGCTATAATACTTCCAACAAAAAGTATAGCTACTCTTGCCAGCCCTAAGTTGCCTTCTATTAACATGATAATAAAGAACAAAACAAATCCTATTCCTGCTACACTACCTGCAAGCCCATCCACACCATCTATAAGATTAAAAGCATTAACTGCTGTTACGATAACCAAAACAGTGAGCAGATACTGGAAGTATGTATTAATTTCATAGATTCCGAACAATCCGTATAAAGATGAAATTCTTATTCCGGAAGTCGCTATAATGATACTTACACAAACTTGAATGATTAGTTTATAAATAGCTTTAATATCAGTTTTATCATCTAGAGTTCCCACCAGAAGTAAAATATAAGAGGTTACAATAATTGGAAGTATTATTCTCCAGCTTTTATCTGCGGAAATTTCAATTAATAGTAAAATAATCATTCCAATAGCCAGACCTCCAATTAATGGAGTAGGAGTGTAATGTATTTTTCTTGTATTGGGAACGTCTACTAATCTAAATTTTTGGGCAATGATTCTCATTACGGGGATTATACAGATTGATAAAATGAAGGCAAGGGTTCCCGATATTAATAGTTCTATAAAATCTTTCATGGTACTTTGTTTTAAATGGGTTCACTGGGATTATTGAATAACTGTATGTTTTTCAGATGCTCTAAGTTGTACTTTTCAAGGATTTTTTTCTCCAGGTTACAAATTACAGGATATACTTTTGCTTTGTTTTTTGCAGTAAATGTTTCTTCAATAAGATTATGGTATTTTTTTGCGATTTTTTTCCAGATATATCTTCTTTCCGCTATCTGCTTCATCCTGGTTGCACAATTTTGAAGATCTTCATTTTTCAGTTGAGCCAAAATATTTTTCAATTCTTCTGCATTTGAAAAATAGAATGCCTGATTTTCTGTAGTTGTTCTGTTGTAAGAAACACCATTGCTGATAACCGGTAGTCCTAAAAACATGGCTTCCACTAAAGAAGGATTGGTGCCTCCTGCAGAATGACCGTGAATATAAAGCGAAGCATTTCCACGAATAAGATCTATTGTCTCTTGCTCATAAATTGGATCTAAAAGATGAATATTTTCGAAATCTGAATATTGCTGTTTCAATTCCACACCATATTGACTATTCTTCCAGTTACCAACCATTACGAGCTTGCGGCCAGGAAATTCGCTGAATACTTTTAAAATAGTGTGAACGTGATTCTCTGGTTCTATTCTGCACACTTTTACGGCGTACTCACCCAGTAAAAAAGGATATTCTTCAATATTTTTTGATGTGGGAACCAAATTTACTTTTGTGTGGTCTGCCCCATATTCTATTACCCTGCTGATTGTTTTATATCTTAAAGAAGTATAATCCTGAATAGATTCATTATCAGAAATATCAATATCAGAAAACTGTACTGCCAGTTTTTCTGCCCACCATAAATATAATTTGGCTGCTAATGACCATTTATCTCTCTTCCATTCGATACCATCTATGGAAATAATGATTTTTTTACTGGTAAACATTTTTACAAATGGAAGAAGCCAGGCTCCGGCTACCCCTAAAATCAGTAAAACATCACAGTAAAATAATGAATGAATAATAGACCATGTATCATATGCAATACTCTGAACTCCATTGGCGTCTAGAGGAATATATTTTAGTCTGGCTCCTTTCCAGCTTTCGCTCCTTTCTTTTTCTGGGTATTTTTTTGAGGAACAGTATACTGTAAAATCATAGGTATCTGAGAGCTCTTCTACAAGATGAGCAGCTAAAGTTTCAAATCCTCCATAATTGGCAGGTAAGCCAACGGTTCCGATAATTGCTACTTTTGTTTTCATAATTAGTTATATTTAAAAAGAGTATAACTATTCATGTTCCAAAAGTAAACTGGGTTGTAATTTATTGATAATCAGTATTTTATTTTTATAAATACTTGCGCATAATTCCAAAAAATGGAAAATCTGTTATAAACTGGAAATAATATGGATTGATTCTTTCTCAAAATACTCCTCCGAGAACATCAGACTTTTAGCATAAGCTGCATCACTGAAAGATTGATAAATAATTCTATCTTTTAATATATAGTTTATTTTTTCAGATAGCTCATTTATATTTTTAGAATTAACCCAAAAACCATTTTCACCATTTTTCACAAGCTCCGTAACGCCGCCAATTGGCGGAACAATGGCAGGAAGACGATATCGCATTCCTTCCAGAATAGTTAATCCAAATGTTTCAACCCAAAGATCGTGATGAGATAGATTGACCACTAAATCAGCCTCATGGTAAAAAATATGAGTGTCAACCTGAGTAGGATAGATTTTCAGATTTTTTGGAATTTCTTTCATCCTGAAATAATCTAAAATTTCCTGCTCTGAAGCATTGACTACCAGTTTGAAAATATATTGTGAATTTTGTTGTGCCAGCTGCAAAAACTCGTTTACCCCTTTGTATATTTTTAAAGAGCATATCATTAAAACCACCGGAACTGTATTTTTATGATTTTGAAATTGGTCTGCTTTTTCAACAAAATCATGTTCCAATACATTGTAAAGAAGAACCTGGTTGTTGATAAGAGATTCCTGCCTCAAAAGAAATTCTGAAACAAAAACAATCTTATGGGCTGTAAATTTTGCTATTCCAAAAAGCAAATTCTTAAAAATAGCAGGCTTGATTGAAGTTTCGTGGATATGATAGATTACTTTGCAGCCTTTTATTTTTCCGGCAATATCGTCAAGAATTTTTTTCCAGTCAAAAGCTTCTTCCACCATTTGTATAGCATTTTCCGACATGGCGATATACTTTTTCTGATGTTCCCATACTTCAGAAATTGTTATAAAAGAGTGCGTAAGTAGAGTAGGATCAGGGGTTGGAATACAAATGCCGGCGTCATATTTTTCTACAAGGTGGCCGATGTTCGTATTTCTGGTTACAATACAGGGCTTTCCAAAGTCGGCGGCTTCAATAACTGAGACAGGCAGGCCTTCATTTCTGGAAGGATGCACGAAAATATGCATTCTTTTGATTAGATTATTTTTTTCTTCTCCGAACTTACTTCCCAGCAATTCTACTTTGTCACTTATATTATATGATTTTATGGTATGGATAAGATCATTTTTTTCAGCCCCGTCTCCTACAATCCAAAGTTTGGAATTAGGCTTTTTTCTGGAAAAAGCAGCGAAACTTTCAATGAGAATGTCCAGACCTTTTGTATGAATATCCAGTCTGCCAACAAACCCGAAAATAATAGGTTCTTTGAGATTACTGCAATAATTGCTGGTATTTATTCTATCATAGCCATAGGTGATCAGAACACCTTTTGAGGTTGGAAAAACAGAATTGAGACCTTCTATTTCACTTTCTCCTATACAATGGATTTTAGAAGCGTTTTCAATGACTTTTTTTTCAAATATTTTAAAGTAAATTTTTTTTACATATTTGCTTTTCTTCATGGCAATACTATTATATGCACCATGAGGAGTTATTACATATCGGTAGTTATTTTTCTTTAAAAATTTACTTAAAGAAGCAAATATGGGAATCCATCCTCCATGAAAATGAAAAACTGTTGCCTGATCAGCGGCCAGAATTTCTTTTTTAAGATCTTCGGGAATAGAAAAAGGATTTCTTTTTTTCTTAAAAATCTTTGTTATGAATGTCCTTTCTGGATAGTTGATTTCTGTGTTTTCAGAAACACCCCATACTTCTACATTCCCTTTGTTTTCGGCCTGTTTTGTAGCGATATTATATACCACTTTATTAACGCCGTTCATTTTTTCGGGGTTCGCTTTTCCTAATATTAAATGTACTATGCCCATACCGAAATTTGTTTTTTGTTTAGAATTATTTTCCAGTAAACAATCATTACAATCTGATTAACTGCTAATCCGGCTACAGCGCCATAGAGCTGCCCGTATTTTAATAAAAAATGGAAACTCAGAACCGAAAAAACAAAGGATATACAATATCCGATAAAGAACGCCTTATTTTGCTCTAAAATTCTGATAGAAATCCGGGTTGGATAACTGTACAGGATTACAATATATAAAGCTGAGATCAGCTTAATGACAAATCCATATTGATGGTATTTTTCACCTCCGAGAATAATAATCAACGAATCTGAAAAGGTGAAAAAGCAAACGATTATAATAGCTAAAAGCGCTATAGCCTTCCTTATCTTGAGAAGAAGCTCTTTTTTTTCCTGATTTTTATTTTGATAATAAAGCTGAGCTGTTTTAGGAAGGTAATAATTTTCAATGGTTTGTAAGATAATATTGATAATTCCGAAGAAGGATTGAACAAGCCTTAATGCTCCCAAAGCATTGATTCCTAGGTATACACCTGCCGCAAGGGTGAAGAAATTACCTGAAAGCCATTGAAGAACAGAAGCGCTTAAAAGCCACTTACCCTCTGTAAAGTAATAGCGCAAAAGTGAGGTGTTTTTTAGATTGAAATCTGCATTTTTTATAAGGTATCCTATGCCGGGAACAGATGCTGTAATGTTTACAATACCGATAATATATAAGCTTTTCCATAAAGTAAGGGACGCCTCAAATCCAAGTAGAGGGAAAATAATAATAAAGATAGTATCGATAAAAAGGACAATTTTAATATGATCTATGGTCAGTAATATTTTTCTGAGAAAGTCCTGTAAAATATAGGCTGAAACAAAAACTATTAAGGCAGAAAGATTGTTTTTCACAAATGCTATTGCCGGAACAGGAAGAAGAGTAATAAAAAAAACAAGCAGGCTGAACATGGAAATCAAAACCAATGAAGCCATAAATGCAAAGCCCAGTGATTTTTTACTGAAATTCTTTGCTGATAAAATCTGAAAAGGCTGAACAATAAAGGCATTAGAAATGCCTACCAGAAAATAGGTTATTAAAAGGATGGATGAAAATATTCCAAATTCAGAAATACTTAGTTTTCTCACCAGTAAAAAAGTCAGAAGAAAATTGCTCCCGCTGAATATGAGCTGATCTGTAAAAACCAACACAGAGGCGCTTTTAAATATTTCATGGATTCTTTTCACGATTTATATTTGTTTATAATACGTTTAATAGTCGTTATCAGACTAGGGTTGTATCCTTCTTTATTCAAAACGAACCAAAGATTGGAAAGTTTGTATTCGTCTTTTAAAAGTTCAATGTTTGTTATGTTTTTGGCTGCGGTTTTTCTGCTGTCAAGTATGAACAGGTTCTGATCTGCAATATTCATAAAAAGTAAAGGTAGCTTGCCTTGTTTTATAGACTGATTATTGATAATGCAGATATTGCTTTCCTTCATTTTTTCACGAATAAGATTCCTGATATCCTGAGCTGTAAGCTTAAGGTTTTCCTCGGCTGATAAATTGATGTAATGATCTGCTTCTGAATTGCTTAAGGTTCCGGCTGCATCTACTAACAGAACTATTCTGGATTGCAGTTGTAATGCTTTGATGATATTTTTTGCATGAAATGTATGCTGCTGTGCTTTATCATATGAAGTAATACAAATCTGACTTTTATCTTTTATTATTTCTTTAAGCTCCATTTCCAAAACATTTTCCAGAAAATGATGCATTATTTTTTCTTTCTTTTTGATAAATGGAGTAGTGAATGCTATGGGTATGGAACTGTTTTTTTCAATAGTGAAAATATCATTCACCTTGGCTTTGGCAAAATGTACTGCATAAATCAGGAAAATAGAAGCAACCATACTCATAATAGCAGCAACGATAATAATGATAGAACGCATAGGTGAAACAGGCTCCTGTGGCAGTTCTCCCCGGGAAATAATTTTATGAAATGAGATCTTTGCAGCTTTTGCGATCTCGGCATCTATTCTTTTTTCATTGAGAAAATTATAGTTTTTTTCATAGAGATTAAATTCTCTATTCATGATATTCAATAGTTTTTCCTTTTCAGGAAGACCTATGAAAGCTCTTTCTGCAGTCTGAATATCATGTTCTATATCATTGTATTTTATCTGTAAATTTTTCTGGGTATTTTGTATGCTTTCAGTTTGATAATCAGTGAGGTCTTTAATTTTTGTGTCAATGATCTTTACTTTTTCATGTTCAGGAGTGTAGGTAAGTAATAATTCCTTTTTTTCAGCCTGTAGCTGTTTCATGTTTTTTACCATTTCGGTAGAAAGAAGATCATTGAATGCCTCAAAGTTTGTGGCCAGATCAAGGTAGTTATCTTTTCCTTCCGTAATATAGCTGTTAAGACTTTTGATGGCGTCAAGATTCATTTTGAGATTACTCTGTTGAATTTTTAGCTGGGCTATTTTTCTCAAATCCGTTTCAGTCTCCTGTGGGATATTGATAATATTTTCTTTGTTTCTATAATTTTCAATACGGTTTTCTGTTTCAGATAATTTATTGTTAGCCTGTCCGATTTCTCCTTTTAGAAAATCAACAGTAGTATTGGCTGCCCGGTATTTATTTTCAATATAATCTTCAATATATGTTTCAGCCAGTGTATTTACAAAAAGACTTGCTTTGGCAGGGACATTACTTTTAAAGTTGATTCTGATAACGGGAACATCTTTGTCAACGGCAACAATGTCGAGACTTTTATTAATCTTTTCTAAAAGTTTCTCTCTGCTTAAAAATACAAATTCGTAAAAATCAATAATTTGTGCATTAGGTTTGGACAGAAGATAATCATCATTTTTTGTGATCAGTATCCTGCCTCCTGGAATGCTAACAGGAATTCCGAAGGTACCTTTTAACTCCTTTGTGGAATCTGAAGTAAACAGCAGATAGTTCTTTGATGATATGATATGTAAAGAAAATGTCGTATCATAGTTTTTTTTATCACTTAATGTAGCTTCTATTTTTATTGGAGAGTCTGTAAACAGCTCTACAGAGTGCATTTTTCCTTTACGGTATATTTCTGTGGAAAAGGTTAATTTTTTTAAAGTTTTTTCAATGAGTGAAGAAGACTTGAGAACTTCAATTTCTGTACTGATTTTGTTGGAAGATGCGAATACATCAAAATCTTTAAAAAGATTTGCACTGGGTACACCTTGCTGGGTATCGGCAAGTTTTAGTTTTGCCGTGCTTTCAAACATGGGTGTAACGTAATTCAGATATTTTTTTACGGCCAAAACAGAAAATATCATTGCAAGAACTACTATGGGCAGCCCTCTTAACAGAGGTTTGAGAAACCGAACATTTTCGTTATTCATGGTGTAAGTTTTATAACAGACCTATTAAAATTGCAGCAGCAGAGGTTACGGTTGCAAATGGAATAATTGTGGAGATTCGTTTATCAAAATCTTTACTTTTCTTAGAGGGTACAATTACATAGTCTCCCGGATGAAGTATAATATTCTGATTGGGAACATCTTTCATTTTACTAAGATCAATATTGGTAATCCTCACATTTTCGCCCTCCTGTCTTAAAATTTTTATTAACCTGAGATTGGCGTACATTTCAAAACCTCCTGCTTTTGAAACCAATTCCAGTAATGTATTCTGATCTTTATCTACCTGGATAACAGCTGGATTTCTTACTTCCCCCATTACCGTTATTTCTTTATTCAGGACTTTGACATCAATCACGGGGTTTACCAGCCATTTTTTTAGCTTGGTTTTAATTTCTTCTTTCAATTCAGGAACCGATTTTCCAACAACAAAGGTGGTTCCCAGTCTGGGAATTTCAATATTTCCATGTTTATCAACCAGAAGCCATTTGCCATAAACCTCGTTAGAATTATAAATTCCATATACAGAACCTACACTTAGATCATCCTGGCCCCATACAGAAAGCGTAATTTTATCATCTTTTCGGATTTTGTATTCATAATCCGGATCAAAACTGAAATCCTGCATATTTCTGGCTGCCTGCTCTTCTTCCAGAACATTATAGGTCTTACAAGAGCTGAGAAGAAAGAGAAAAATAACTGATATGATGAGTTTTTTTACCATAGATTATTAGAATATCATTGAAAAAAATTTGCGAAAACCTTTAAGTTTGCCTTGAGACATTTCTTCTTTAATTTTTAAAATTTTTTCTATCGTTTTTACCATTTTCTCACAGACATTTATATTTTTCGTTAAATAATCAAATGCTCCATATTTAAGTGCATTTACTGCTGTATCTATATTTTCCTGCCCGGAAACCATGATGACGTAAATATTAGGATCAAAACGTTTTATTTTTTTTAGAACTTCAAATCCATTCAGGTCTTCCATATTATGGTCCAGAAAAATAATGTCCGGTTTCTGATAAAGTTCGTCCAGACAATCTTCGCCGCAGCTAAAAGAGGTAATGTCTTCATAATGATGGTTTTTCAGATACTGCTGATAAACATTTGAACAAAAACTGTCATCATCCACAATAAAGAGTTTTAAATTTTGATTATTTGTTTCCATTTTGTTTAATTTAAAAACAATATTTCTACTTCCATGCCTTTTGTTAAGTGGTTGTTTGTTAGTTGTTTACATTTGTGTTTTTTTCCATAATATGGAATGATGTCTAGATTTTGGATTAAATAGATTGGTTTATTTCATCTTTCAATTGAGTGACCACAATTTCAAGGGTCTGTTTTATTTTCTCGAACAAGGAATATAAATCAGGCAATTCTTTATTTTGTTCCATAGTAATTAGTTCAAGCTGCTTTACTTCACTTTCAATAGAAGTGATTCCTATAGCTTGTATACTAGGTTTGATTTTATGGATCAGCTTTGCAATTTCAGCATAGTCTTTCTCATCAAACGCCTTTTGAATTAATGGAATTGTTGTTTCAGTCTGTCCAATAAATATTGACAGCATTTTCCGCATAAAATCTTTATCTCCTCTGCTGAGTATCTGTATGTTTTTAAGGTTGTAGAAATTTTCGCCTGCCTCCGGCACTGTCTTTATAGTATTTTCAGGGATTTTAACGTACTTGTAAATTACTTTAAGTAAATTTTCTTCATTAAATGGTTTTGTGATATAGTCATTCATTCCTGCATTAATACAGGTGTCTATTTCTGTTTTAAAAGCATTAGCACTTAGTGCTATCACAGGGACTTTAATCCCAAGTTCGTTTCGCAGTATTTTAGTTGTTTCAATACCATCCAATTCTGGCATTTGTAAATCCATCAGAATAATGTCAAATTGTTCCTTGCTTAATATTTCTAATGCTATTTTACCATTTTCAGCTTTGACTACGAAACATTCAAAATGTTTCAGAGATCTTTCTGCAACCAGCTGATTGAGCGGATTATCTTCTACCAGGAGCACTTTTGTACCCGCAATAGAAATATTTTGATTTTTCCAATTACTTTCTTTTAAAGCTTTTTCATCACCCTTGTCTAAAATCAGAACTATTGTAATACATGTTCCTGAGTTTTTTTCGCTTTTTACATTAATTTCTCCTTTCATAAGGTGAACAAGTTCCCGGGTAATAGACATTCCCAGACCTGTACCTCCATACTTTCTTGAAATTGAACTGTCTTCCTGATTAAATTTTTTGAATATATTGCGTACATATTCTTCACTCATTCCAATACCAGTATCCGTAATGCTGATCGAAATGGTCTGTTGGTTTAAAAAACTTTTCAGCACATTAGCTTCAACTTTGATATACCCTTCGTTGGTGAATTTCAAAGAATTACCAATGATATTATAGAGCACCTGTTCAAGTCTTAAAGAATCTCCTTTTAAAACCGGGAAAATATCTGAAGAGAAATCTGTAATAAGTTTAAGCTTTTTTTCTTCTGCTTTTGGCTTGAGAACGGAAGTGACTTTTTGAATACTGTCTTTTAAAGAAAAGCTTTTAATTTCCAAAGACATTTCTCCGGATTCAATTTTAGAAATATCGAGTATGTTATTAATAATGGATAATAAGTGCTGTGAAGCGTTATAGCTGTTTTCTACAAATTGTTTCGGTTCATCAGCAAGGTTGCTTCTTTTGAGTTCTCTCAGAAAACCAATGATACCGTTAAGGGGTGTTCGGATTTCATGGCTCATATTGGCAAGAAAAACCTCTTTAGCCTTGGACGCTTCCAGTGCTTTTGCTTTTTCAAGTTTTAACTCTTCTTCCAATTTTTTTTGGTCAGTAATATCAAGGTGGATTCCAATGGAGCCTAACAGATTTCCCTGATCATCATAATTAGGAGCACCGCTTACTGCCCACCATCTTATTTCTCCTCTCTTGTTTCTTACAGGAAGCTGATATACACTGGAAATTCCCTTTTTTCTCAGTTCTATCTGTTCTTGTAAAAACCGGACGTTATTTTCTCCGTACAAAAAGAGTGTACTTGGATTTTTACCCATTACTTCATCCAGTTCAAACCCTGACACATTACAAAAGCATTGGTTAGCATAGCGAATAATTTCATCATTATCTACTTCAATGAGTCCTAAGTTCATATTTGCAATAATATTCCGGTATTTTTCCTCTTGCTGCTTGATATAATCTTCTGCTCTTTTTCTTTTTCTAAGCTGTTCAGAGAGATACAGTGAAAGTTCTTTAAGATCTTCTGATTTTTTTATTTCAATATCAGAATCAATAATTTTTAATGATTCATAGAGGTTACTGATAGACTCATGTTTGAGTGTATTTTCATTTTTAAGACTTTGATATAGCTCCTGATATTCTTCTTCACTTTGTTTGAAAGCATAGTCCATCAGCTCTTTATCTCTTTCAAAGGATTTGTAAGATTCATTAACTGCATGAATGAAATTTTTAAATTGCGGATGATTTTTGCAATCTTCCGTAAGATATTTATTGATCTGTCTTTCGAGTAAATTGTGAAATTTGGTTTCCATAGCTATTCAATTTCATTAACTGTGGTGATGGTAATAGTCTGATTGTGCAGAGCACAGTTGCCGAACGGGCTTAAAGGAGATAACTCTCCGTAGGAGTAAAATCCGGTTAGTACAGTACTTGATTTAAAAACATCACGTACGATGTCCACTTCTTCATAGACTCTGTCTCCCAATACTATTTTTCTTCCTACACAGCTTATAATAATTCCCAGTTTAGGAGTATGTGTATTCATTTTAAGACATTGATTGGCTGCATCATTGGCTGCATCAATAAGTCTGTCCATGTTGGCTTTCATAAACCTTACTTTACTTCCTTCCGGCAAATCTCCGGCAAAAATCATCGTGTTATCTTTAATGGAAAGAATTGTTCTCACTACTGATAAAGAATCTTGGTGCATTGTAAGAGACAATGGAAAAAGAAGAGCAGAGGCGGGAAGGTCTTCGGCGTATTTCCCCAAATATTTTTTATAAAGATCTAATGCATTTTTATTATCAATTTCATAAAGAACATTATCATGTGACTTGGTCACCACTCTTTCAAGCCCAAAGCTTTCCCAGCCCCCAATTGAAGAATGAGATAATTCCAGGTTTGCGCCATAAAATCCAATGGCCAGAATCTTATTGGGTTCAGGAACCTGATTGAGTCCAACTACAGTTTTTTCAAATTTATCTCCATCCCCGGCCAGCCCACCAGAAATCAAAACTTCCTCGGGGCGGCTGGCATTAAGTCCGCGAACCAATTGACTGCCATTAACCTTACTGCCATCGGACAAAATAAAAACCCATTTAAGATCCTGAGAAGGAAGGTTTTCAATTAATTTTTTTCCTGCATCATAGCTGCATGAAAAGTCTTCAATATCAATCTGTGATGTTTTTATGTAAGCTGTTGAAAAGCTGATTATGGTTAAAGCTACCGTATCATCATAGACTTCATTACAGAAAATTTCTCCCGAAGAAGAAGACAGGGCTATCTCGGCATTAGGAAACTTTTCCTTTAAAAGAAGATAAAAGTTATCCTCTTCAATAATACTTCTGGCTCCATATCCTATAATGATTTGAGCTTCATGATAGTTAAGCTTTTCATCATTTCTTTCATATTTGAATTCTCCGTCCGTAAAAAGTAATTTAGCAACTTTCATCTAGTTATTTTCGATTTCAAGGTTATTAATAAGATTATATATAGTTGATTTGCCTATATCTAATAATTTTGCAGTTTTAATGACATCATTATTATTTTTTTTTAGAAAATGCAAAATAATATCGGTGGTATATTGTTTTAGCGTTTTTTGTTCATTGAGAAAAGATTCTGAGTCTTTTTCCAGATTGTAGAAATTAATGTCTTCTGCTGTAATTTCGTGATGGTCACACATCACACAGGCCAAATCAACAACGGATTTTAGCTCTCTTACATTTCCCGGGAAATGATAATCCAGAAGCTTCTTCCTTGCATCTGAAGATAAGCTTAAAGGTTTGCTCTTATTTTCCTTTGCGAAAAGATCTATAAAGTGTTTGGCCAAAATCAAAACATCCTGATCTCTTTCACGTAAAGGAGGAAGTTCAATGGGAAGGCCAATAATCCGGTAATAGAGATCCTCACGAAAATTTCCTTTTTTAACTTCTTGTGCCAGATTCTTATGTGTAGCTGTGATGATCCTTACGTTCAGTTCAATTTTCTGTTTTCCACCTACTCTTGTGATCTCTCGTTCCTGTAAGGCACGAAGAAGTTTGCTTTGAATGTTAAGATCAAGTTCTGCAATTTCATCTAAAAAAATAGTTCCTTCATTGGCCTGTTCAAATTTTCCGCTGGCTCTTTCTGTTGCACCTGTAAAAGCTCCTTTTTCGTGACCAAAAAACTCACTTTCTACAAGTTCTTTAGGAATCGCAGCCATATTGACAGCGATAAAAGGCTTGTTCTTTCTTGATGAATTATAATGGATGGCCTTCGCAACAACTTCTTTTCCGGTGCCGGTTTCTCCGGTAATGGAAACATTGATATTGGAAGTAAGTGCTTTATTAATTTTAGAAAATATACTTTTTATGGGATGGCTTTGTCCAATGATTGTTTTTTCAAACGTATATTTTTTTTCGAGCTCGTCTTTAAGATCTTCGACCTCTTGTTTTAAACTGATGTTTTCTTTCAATCTCATGATAGAATTCCACAAAAGTTCTTTTGTATGGTCATTCTTTACAATATAATCCTTGGCTCCCAGCTTTAGAAAATTGATGGCAACTTCAATATTTTCCTGTCCACTGATAACAATAATCGGGAGATCAGGATATATGTTTTTAATCTGTATAAAAAGTTCATCGCCCTGAATGTCTGGTAGCCCAAAATCAATACAAATGATATCTGGATTAAGATAAAGATTGGAAAGGCAGTCCTTTGCATTGTTGAATAACAGAACTTCATAATCAGGATTTAGCTGGAGATGATATTTTAGCATTTCTCCAAAAAAAATGTCATCATCAACAATAAAAATTTTACACATTTGCGTTGGTTTTAGTTTTTAAGTTTACTACTAAAATAATGAATTTTCATTATCTAATGAATTATTTTGTTGTAAAGATTAATAATTTGAAGTAATAATTAATTATTGTTGAATATCTGATGTGGAGTCGTGTAAGCAAAATCTCTATATTAATTACAGGATTAAGTACGTGTGGGTTTAAATTTTCACTGGGTAGGCTTTTATTTATTTGCCGCTTTTTTTTTGAAATATCCTTTTAATAAGAAATTATTTCTTGCTGCCGCCTCCAATTCTCTGAGTTCATCGACTCCTTTACCGATATTATTAATTGTGGAATCTACTGATCTGCCTAATCTGGGGTTATCAACCAATTTGGAAACAACGTTTTCTTCATTGTTGATTTTTGAGGTGAATTTTTTTAGATCATCAGAAGATTTCTCCAGATTATCCAGTGTTTTTTCCAATGAAGCAGCCAAAGTATCGTTTGTAGTGATTTTGGAAAGTATATTGTTTTTATCATTGAGCTTTTCGGCAAAAATACTGATCTGCCTTGAGCTGTTTTTTAAGTCAAGAACACTGCTTTCTACATTATCGCTCCAATTTTTATCAGTAAATATTTTATTAATGATTCCATCTTTGTTGCGAAGGGTAGGAGTAAATGATGCGAAATCATTCACGCTCGTCTGAATATTTTGTACTGTTTTATCTATCCGATTGGCAAAATCTTTACTGGTCATTACTTTTACCAATAAACCATCCTTATTATTCATTTTGGCTGTGAAATCAACCAAGCCGGTGGTAACGGTCTGGATATTGTCTGCACTTTTCTTGATACTGAAAAGTACATCTTCAATTTCTGTAGTTTTATATGAAGCAATTACTGCGTTATTACCAACCACTTTGGAAGAACCTGTTCCCGGAGAAATAACTAGTACTTTATCACCAACCAAACCGTCTGAAGCAATGCTTGCCACCGCATCTGTTTTGATATATCGCTGAACATTCTTTTTGATGCTCATTTTTACCATTACCAATGAATCAGAAATAAAGTCTATTTTACTGACAGTTCCGATGTTAATTCCTGAAAGGCGTACATTGCTGCCTTGTTTTAATCCGCTTACATTTTCGAATTCTGAACGCAAAATAAAGTTTGTACCGAATATATTTCTGTTAAGGCCAATAAAATAAATGGTCAATATAAAAAGAATAATTCCAGCTATAACGAAGACTCCTAATTTCAGATTGTTTGATGATTCATTTTTCATGACGTGTTATCTTTATTTTTCAAAAAATGACTTTACCCAAGCGTCTTTACTGTGCTCAATCAATTGATAGGTTCCTTCAATATTGACTTTCCCATCTTTCAGTACAATAATTCGGTCACTGGTATACTTTGCACATAGCAGATCATGGGTGATGATAATAGAGGTTGTATTAAACTTTTGCTTAATGCTGCAGATAAGCTCTATAATTTCTTTGGCAGTAATTGTATCCAATCCTCCGGTAGGTTCATCATAGATCATAATTTCAGGCTTTATAATCAGAGCTCTTGCAAGGCCTATTCTTTTTCGCATCCCTCCTGAAAGCTCTGAAGGCATTTTATCAATCGCTTCTTCAAGCCCAACATTGTATAATGCTTCAGTAATAGCCTTATTTATCTCTTCTTCACTTAGTTTTTTATTATGATGCTGTAAAGTGAACGCTAAATTTTGTCTCACTGTCATAGAATCATATAAAGCTCCGTTTTGAAACAGAAAACCAATTTTTTTTCTCACCTTGTTAAGCTCTTCTTCATTAAGGTTGGTTATGGCTTTTCCGTCAATATAGATGTCTCCTTCATCAATTTTGGTAAGACCTACAAGGCATTTTACCGTAACGGACTTTCCTGAACCTAATCTACCTAGTATCACCAGATTTTCTCCTTTTTTTACCTGAAAACTTATCCCGTCCAAAACCTTATTATTACCATAGGATTTATATACATTTTTAAACTCGATAAGAGGTCCGTTAGCTACAAGCATGGTAAATTCAGCATTCATTTTTACATATGTTTCCATTACAGTTCAAAAAATAAATCCGCAATCTGTACTGCTATCAGATCAATAATAAAGATCATCAGGGAAGCTGAAACTACGGCTGTGTTGGCCGCTTTTCCTACACTTTTTGTTCCTCCTTCAGCAGTAAACCCATGATAACAGCCGATAATTCCGATAAAAAAACCGAAAAAAAATGTTTTTAGGGTTGCGGGAAGAAGATCGGCATATTCCAGAGAGTCAAAAACATGGGAAAAATAATGGCTGATACTATTATCTCCGTGAATATTGATCCCTATAAAACCTCCTATGATTCCTACCAAATCTGCAAAAACAACTAAGATGGGTATCATTAATGTTGTGGCGAGAGTTCTTGTTACCACAAGATAGCGGTAAGGATTAATGGCAGAAACCTCCATAGCATCAATCTGTTCGGTAACCTTCATTGAGCCAAGCTCGGCACCTATTCCGGAGGATACTCTTCCTGCACAGATTAAAGCAGTAATAACCGGGGCAATTTCTCTTATTAATGAAAGTGAAACCATCCCAGGTATCCAGGATTCAGCCCCAAATTTTGACATCGCCGGACGGGATTGAATGGTAAGTACCAACCCCATGATAAAAGCGGTTACGGTTACCAGAGGCAATGACTGATATCCCACAACAAAACATTGTCTGGTAAACTCTTTATATTCAAAACCGGGTTTCAACATCTCTCTGAAAAACCGAGCAGAAAAGGAGGCAATATTGCCTGCAAGAGCAAAGCTTTTTGTAAGAAAAGATTTCACAATATTATGTTTAATTTCTGATAACCGGAATCGTTTACTTATACATTGTATTCATAATCGACTTCCAGTTTGTTTTTTAAATGTTTAATACCAGGCGTTTTCCAGGCAATCCGGCCTGCTTCTTCCTTTTGCTGCCATGAATGGACAGTTCCTGTCAGGGTTACTGTTGTACCAGATACAGAGACCGTTATTTCTCTTTCATCAACAGCACTTCTTTTCAATGCTTCCTCTACTTTTTTCTTGCTGACGGCATCTTTAGTATCAGGATTGATGGTGATATTATTAAAGATACCTTTTATTCCAGGGAGGAATTGTATTGCATTTTCAGTAATCTCTCTCTGATAATCCCAGGGAAGCTCACCATCCAGATCTACCCATCCGTTTTCTACCTTAACCTTTATCTTATCCTGGGGAATAATAACATTGGAAGTAAAAGCACTGATGATTTCAGCGCCAATTTCGATATCAGTTTTTACTTTTGAATCTGGAAGTTTTACCTGGATGTTTTCGACCAGTACTTTTACTCCGCTTACATTTCTGGCTGCATTCTTAGCCTGTTTTTTTTTCACGATACTATCAACAGTACCTGTTAATGAGACAACACCATCTGATGCAGTAACTCCTATTTCTGCCGGATGCAGCATAGGTTCCCATTTGATGGCTTCCTGAACATCCTGTTGTAATTGTTCATTTGTTTTCATTTGTAGTTAATTTTATGCCTCAAAGTTCAGAAAGACTTACTGTAAAAGGAATGATGGCAGTCATTCTGAAAAATGATGTTCATCATAGTGAAACTAATGTTTCGGTTTTTAAGCTGATCTTTCAAAGACAACTTATGATCACATTTATAAAAGAAAGATGCAGTAAAGGGCAATATCATTTTTTTATGTGATAAGGGTCATTATTCATAATGTTTTGAATTTGGAATTTTACATGATTAAATTCGGGATTATGAAAAATTTATTGAATTGGATAGCGGTCATTTTCGGTATTACATTTTTCTCTGGACAAGATGTCAGCTCTGTAAATCAAATAGAACTTGTATTGAGTAATAAAACTGAACTTTCAGAATTGAACTTTCCAAAATCTGTTAATCAGTTTTATAAACAGCACCAGTTTGAATATGTGTGGACTCATTCAACTATAAAACAAGACCTGCTTCAGGACGCGATTCTTTTACTTAAGGATGCAGGTAAGAAGGGATTGTCGGCAAAAGACTACCATCAGGAGAATCTTACTAGTGAAAGATTGAATACTTTAAGAAATCAACCTGAACAGACAAATACTAAGGACAATGAAGTAACGGATATTTTAATGACAGATGCACTAATTACCTTTATCAACGATCTGCATTTTGGAAAATATAATCCTTTTTTTAGTTCGTCTTTTATTGATAGTAATGATGATATAGAGGGCTTTCAAGCTGGAGAGATATTGTATCAGGCAGTTAAGAAAGGTGATTTGTCAAAAGCAGTTCTTGATGTTGAACCTAAAATTAAGGAATATATTGATCTTCAGAATTACCTGAATATGATCTTTAAAGGTAATAGTGTCTCCAACCAGGAATCAGAAATTAAAAAGATAGCCATTAATATGGAGCGTTTACGCTGGATGGTTGTTAGTAGAGATGTCTATCTGTTGGTAAATATTCCTTCTTATTCTCTGGATTTTGTTCAAAAAGATAAGATACTCACGTATAATGTGATTGTAGGAAAGCCTTCTACTCCTAGTCCTGTTTTAAAAAGCACAGTTGATTATTTTACAACAGGCCCTGATTGGAAAGTTCCTCAAAATATATTCATAAAAGAGATGCTTCCTAAAATAGTAAAGAACAGTCAGTATCTGGAAGAACATCATTATTCACTGTATAACAGATCAGGAAAAGCAATACCCGTTACATCATCGAATTTGAAACAAGTTTATAAAAATCCATATCAATACAGTATAAGGCAGTCTTCAGGCTGTGATAATGCACTTGGAGCAGTCGTTTTCAGATTTTCAAATTCCTATGGAGTGTATCTTCACGATACCTCTCAGAAACAATTATTTGGCAAAAGCCAACGGGCTTTAAGCCATGGTTGCATCCGTGTAGAAAAGGCTGGCGAGCTGGCTGGTGAGCTGCTGAAATATGATGGTGCTGCAAATGAAATTCCGCTTATGAAATCTTTGATGGATCGTTATGAAAGAAAAGATTTCGTTTTAAGGCAGCCCGTTCCAATCATGATCACATACCTTACCTGCCGTATAAAAAATGGACAGCTTGTGTTTTATAATGACATTTATAATCTTGATCCTATTTTGGAAAGTAAACTTCAATTTAAATAACTGAAATAATGAGAACAATTGTAGTACCCACTGATTTTTCGGAGCCCGCCAGAACTGCCGCAGAATATGCTCTTCATCTGGCACATGCATTAAAAAGTAATCTAGAACTATGTCACGCCTTCAATATTCCTATTGAGGAACCAATGTTCGGACAGACCGCATGGGCCTTGTATGAATATCCTGTATTAAAGAAAGAATATGAGGACGAACTAAAGAAAGAAGTTAAAAACATTGAATCCGAAGAAAAAAAAATCTGGGGTGAGGATGCTTTTCCCTTTCATCCTTCTATCTATTATACATGTGAAACAGGAGATCCGATCCGACTGATTAATGACACAGCGGCGAGAAACAGAACATTACTGGTGGTAATGGGAATGAAGGGAGCGAGTAATCTTGCACGATTCCTTCTGGGAAGTAACAGTATCAAAATGATTGAACATACGGAATATCCGCTACTTCTCATCCCATCAGGATATCAGTATAAAGATCTGAAAAAAATTGCATTTGCAACAGATCTGAATGTACAGGATATAAAAATATCACATGCACTCATCAAATTTGCGGACTATTTCAATGCTGAGCTTCTTATTACCCATATTACAGACACCGCTGTTGATCTCATAGAAAATATCTCCTATCAGCAGAAGAAAGATACTTTTTTTAAAGATCTTGAGGGAAAAATCTGTTATAACTATATTGAAAGCGACAGTATTGATACAGGATTGAATATTTTAAAAGATAAAAATATAGATATGCTGGTTATGGGACATCAACAAAAAGGTTTTATAAGAAGGCTTATTGCCGGTAGCCATGCAGCCAGACAAGCTCAGGATTTACAGATTCCTTTATTGATTATTCCGGAAGGAGGTCATATCTATTTTTAGATTCTAAAAATATGGACGAAAATAATAATTAAGAAATATGTATTTTGTTGACATATTAAAGTGTTTTACAGGAAATTGATTTAAAATACTTATCTTTAATAGGGGTAAGTATTTATTTTTTTATGGAAAGCGCCAGGCTCTTGCAAGCAATTATAGAAACAGCAATAGACGGAATTATTACTATTGACAGTCAGGGGAGGATTGAAAATTTAAATCCCTCTGCATTAAAGATATTTGGGTATACAGAAGAAGAATTAATCGGTAAAAATATTTCTGTATTAATGCCGGAACCCCATCACAGCAGACATGACGGGTATCTGTTGCGCTATCAGCAGACAGGAGAAAAAAAAATAATTGGTAAAGGCAGAGAGGTAAAAGGTCTTAGAAAGGATGGCTCCCAATTTCCGTTCAGACTTGCTGTAAGCGAAGTCCAGCTTCAAAACAGGGTTATTTATACTGGGTTTATACACGATCTCTCTAAGGAGAAAGAAGCTGAGGAATTTCTTAAAAAATATACAACTGAGCTGGAAGAGCTGGTTGAGAAGAGAACAAAATCTCTTCAACAAATGTTAAGTGCCTTGGAAAAGGCAAAAGAAGAAGCAAATCTTTCTCTTGAGAAAGAAAAAGAGCTTAACCGCATGAAAAGTCGTTTTGTATCTATGGCTTCGCATGAATTTCGTACCCCTTTAAGCTCGATGCAACTTTCTGTAGTTCTCATTGAAAAGTATCTTCAGCTTGCTGATCATTCTCAGATCCTAAAACACCTTCATAAAATAAAAAATGCAATCACTGGTCTCAATGGAATTCTTAACGATTTTCTTTCTCTGGAGAAGTTGGAAGCTGGTATTGTAACCCCGGATTATCACGAGTTTGATATAATAAAATTCTCGGAAGAACTTGTAGAAGAAATGCAGTTGATAACCAAAGACAATCAAATTGTAATTTATCAACATACCGGAGTAGAAAATATTGTAAATCTGGATCAGAATTTATTAAGGAACTGTCTTATGAACCTCATCAGCAATGCGATCAAATACTCCGGAGAAGATACGCTTATTGAGTTTTGTACAGAAATAAATAAAGAATATTATCAGATGACGGTAAAAGATAACGGAATTGGAATACCTGAAGATGACCAGGCAGGGCTTTTTCAGCCTTTTTTCAGAGCTCATAATATTGGTAATATTCCGGGAACCGGCCTGGGATTAAATATTGTTCTACGGTATGTTAATCTGATGAATGGAAAAATTGATTTTAACAGCGGACCTGGTAATGGAACTCAGTTTACGTTGTCTTTTAATAGAAAATAACAGTTTTATTATTTCATGGAAAAAATAAAGATATTGATCATTGAAGATAATGATGACATCCGGGAAAGCACTTCCGAAATTCTGATGCTGGCTGGATATGAAGTTTTGCAGGCAAAAAATGGTAAACAGGGAGTAGAGCTGGCCATCAAATATATACCTGACATCATATTGTGTGATATTATGATGCCGGAACTCGATGGGTATGGGGTACTGTATCTCTTAAGCAAGAGAGAAGAAACTTCACTGATTCCCTTTATCTTTATTACTGCTAAAGCGGATAGGGCAGAAATACGCAGAGGAATTGAAATGGGAGCAGATGATTATCTGACAAAACCGTTTGATGATATTGAGCTTTTAAATGCAATTGAGGGCAGACTTAAGAAAAAAGAACATCAGAAAAAGTTTTATAGCAGTAACTCTGAACAGATGGATCATCTGTTTCAACCTGTAAATGGTCTGGATGAGCTGAAAAAATCTTTTGATGATCGCAAAATCAAAATCCTTAAAAAGAAACAGATTATATACGCGGAAGGTGATACAGCAAATACAGTATACCTTATACTTTCCGGGTCGGTGAAAACTACAAAAATGACAGAAGATGGAAAAGAGCTGATGACCTGTGTATATTACCCTGACGAATATTTTGGAATTACCTCATTGTTTACAGGAAGAGAGTATAAAGAAACGGCCGAAGTACTTGAAGATGCTGCCTTGCGCTCTATTCCCAGAGAGGAGCTGGATCAGTTGGTATGTAAATATCCTGATGTGGCAGAAAAGTTTATTAAAATTCTGGCGCAAAGTGTTGTTAACCATGAACAGCAGCTTTTACACCTTGCTTATTTTTCAGTAAGAAAAAGAATGGCGGAAATCCTCAGCAAATTATACCAGGCCCATTCAGAGACAGGAAATTTTGAAATTTCCAGAGAGAATCTTGCTTCTATGGCCGGTATGGCTATCGAAACAGTGAGCAGGATACTTGGAGATTTTAAAGAAGAAGGTCTTATTGACAGAAATGCAGGTAGAATTACAATTTTGGACATTACACGATTACAGAAAATGAAAAATTGAAATACAGATCATTTTTAATAATGATTTTGAACACGGTTGGCTTTTTTATTCTTCAATACATTTGATGAATGAAAAAAAGCTATGAAAGTGATCGCGTACAATACAAGTCAGATTGACAAACAATTTCTTGCTTTAGCCAATCATAAAAGGCATAAAATTACCATCATCAGCGTTCCGTTGGATGAGGCAACAGTATATTTTGCCGAGGCAAAAGATGTTGTTATCATTAACGGTAACGACTGTTCTGTTTCATCCGTTATTCTTAAAATTCTTATTTCTTTAGGAGTCAGATATATTATAGCATGGTTTAAAGATCCATTTAAAGATGATGTACCCGAAATAAGAAATGATAGATTACGATGGGCGTCTGTCAGAAATGCAGATCCGTCCGATGCCTATGAAGTTATCGATATTATTAATAGGTGGCAGAAGGATGATGACGGTCACAATTAAATGCAATGACTGTCACTGTTTCTGAATATGTCTTATGGTACCTTTGATCTCTAATCAAATACGATTATTATGAAAACTTTAGCCCAAAAACAATCTGCAGCAAAACTATTAACAGAAGAGTTCTGGAGTACAAATAAGATTCTTAACCAGCCTGTTAAAATAGAACATTCAGTCAATATTATTGATAAAAACGGGAATTATAAGATATTGGTCAATGCTCCCGGTTTTAAGAAAGCCGATTTTAAGGTAAGGGTGGAAAACGGCATTTTGAATATTCAGGCTTATACATCAGGTAAAAAAGAGGAAGTTAAGAAAAATTATGTTAGGAAAGAATTTTTAACCTCTTCTCTTGCAAGGAGTTTCAGACTTCCGGAAGGTATTGATGTCAGTAATATTAAAGCCCACTATAGAAATGGCCGCCTATACATCAAAATGGGCAAAGCAAATACTGTAAAGCAAATGAATAAAAAAGTAAAAGTCCAATAAAATTGTATTACCATGAACGCTATAACTCTAACATCACTCGGCGGCGCAGAAACTGTTACCGGATCGAAGCATTTATTAAAAACTCCTGAACTTACAATCTTAATTGATTGTGGCTTGTTTCAGGGAGTAAAATACCTTAGAGAGCAAAACTGGATGCCATTGAATACCGATGTTTCGGAAATAGATGCCATTATTCTTACCCATGCTCACCTTGATCATTGCGGATATATTCCACTTATCGTAAAGAATGGATTTAAAGGTAAAATTTACATGAGTGGCCCTACTAAGGAACTTACAAAGCTAATATTACTTGATAGCGCCAAACTGCAGGAAGAAGATGCTGAAAAAGCCAACCGTCATCATTATACAAGACATAATCCGGCAAAACCTTTGTATACGATAAATGATGCAGAAAGATCTTTTAAACAGTTTTATGTGATTGATGAAAATGAGGAAATTAGACTAAGCGATCATATAAGCTGTATGTTTAAACCCTGTGGACATATTATAGGAGCGTGCTCTGTAAAAATTACCTGCTTTGGGAAAATAATAGTTTTTTCTGGAGATATTGGAAGAAATCACAGTGCAGTTTTAGCTCCTCCCGATTTTTTTTCCCAAGCTGATTTTTTGGTTATGGAATCAACTTATGGGGACAGACTTCACGAAAATAAAGACTTGTCTGATCAGTTGGAGTATTGGATTAATAAGACCCTAAAAGACCGGGGAAATATAATTATTCCCTGCTTTGCGGTTGGACGGGCACAGGAAATCATGTATATCCTTCAGGAACTTAAAAACAAAAATAAAATCCCAGTCAGTATTCCAGTGGTTCTGGATAGCCCTATGGCAGCTTCAGCCACCGAAATTATGGTCAGGTACTCTGGTTACACTTTGGTTGATACCCAGAAATGGAATGATATTATTGAAAAGATTTATATCACAAAAGATTATACTGAAACTCAGGAAATCATCGCAGAAAAAAAATCAAAAATTATCATTGCGGGAAGTGGTATGATTACTGGCGGAAGAGTGCTGGAATATCTGAAACACTATATTGGGGACAGTAGAAATACGGTCCTCATTGTTGGATTTCAGGCTGAAGGTACAAGGGGGAGAGCACTGCTCAACCGGTCTCACGAGCTGAAAATGCACGGGAAATTCTATGAGGTCAGAGCCCATATTGCAGAAATCACGGGACTATCTGCTCATGCAGACCAGTCTGAATTAATAGAGTGGGTTAAAAAATATGAAATTCCTCCCAAGCAGATTATGCTTGTTCACGGAGAATCTTCTGCATTGGAGGCACTTAGGGTGAAAATTCAAACAGATCTTCAGTTTCCGGTTAAAATTCTTAAAAAAGATGAAGAAATTATTTTAACACAAGTGGAATAGGGAATTATTATTTAAATAGTAAACAACATTGCCACAGAAGCGGTGGCCATAAAGAAAAATGTCGCCCATAATAAGCTTTTTGAAAGCCATCTGCTTTTAAATTCTCCCATAATACTTTCACTTGCTGATATCCGGATAATCAGAAACAAAAGAGGTACAGCTGCTATGCCATTGAGAACTGCGGTATAAACAAGAGCTTTTACTGGGTTTATACCAATAAAATTCATACAAAGGCCAATAAGGGTAGAAATAATAATAACCATATAAAATCCTTTTGCTTTTGTAAATTTCATATCTAAACTGGCTTTCCAGTTAAGAGCTTCTGAAACGGCATAAGATGCTGATCCTGAGAGAACGGGGACAGCAAGCAAACCCAGGCCGATGATGCCGATGGCAAATATAATTTTGGATATCAATCCAGAATTTGGAAATGACTGCACTAAAGGTTCCAGAGCTTTTGCCGCATCAGCTGCGGTATTAATATCTGTTATATTAGCGCTGTGCAAGACGGTTCCTCCGACCAAAATAATACACCATGTGGTAAATTCGGAAATGATCATGCCTATATTATTATCTTTTCTCATCGCATGAATATGACGCCATCCGATTTGGGGTTTCCCATCTTGTATTAACCCCTTTTTATTTTCTTCTTCCACTTCCTGTGAAGCCTGCCAAAAGAACATATAAGGAGTAATAGTTGTTCCAAACACTCCGGTTATTATGAAAAGAAAATTAAATGAAAATTCAAAATGAGGAATAACAGAGGCTTTTAGTATTTCTTTCCAGGGTTGATCAATGATGAATACAGTAAGAGGGTAGGCAAGAAGAGATAATGCCAGCCACTTTAGAAATTTTGAATACACCTGGTAGCTGGCGAATATCTCCAAGACCAATATACTGATAGTAAAAACAAGCATCAGTATGATAATATCAACAGGGATAATTAATTGTGCGGCAGCGGCCATTGCTCCAATATCCGCCCCGATATTAATCGTATTGGCAATTACCACAAGCCCTACTGAACTGTACAATATTCTCTTACTGTAATGCATTTTGATTACTCCCGTAAGCCCCTTACCGGTAACCATTCCTATTCTTGCACAAGCTTCCTGTACCGCAATCATAAAGGGAAGCATATAAAGTGCTGTCCATAGCTGTCCATAACCAAATTGAGCTCCTGTCTGAGAGTATGTTGCAATTCCAGACGGATCATCATCGGCAGCACCAGTCGTTAATCCCGGACCTAATAACCCAAAGAATTTTCTTATCCTCCTGGTGTGGGTTTGAACGTAACGTTTGGCAGACATATCGTAATAAAGATTTGTTTTCTACAAGATACTATTAAAATGACTAATAATCAATATGTTTTTTCAATTCCATTATACATAATATATTGCAATACATACATTAATAATTAAAAAAGCCCGGGATTTATATTGTAAAATAGCGACCAAATCAACAGGGTAATCTTATTAAAGCGTTTGATATTTATAAATATTAAGTTTATAAATATACTATATGTTTTTAATTTCTTTCTTATGATTTCATTTTTTTTAATCTAATTGGTGATATGTAAAATATTGTTTATTAGTGTTTTATTGTTTTATTTCCTTTTGTTTAAAACCCAATCTTTGTATTTCTTTAATTAATAATTTTTAAATAAAACAATTTAAAGTATATTTATATACATATTTTAGTATATTTGTATACTAATTTGATTGATATGAATTTTGATCTTTTAAAATCAGTTTTGGAACTTGTTCATCAATTCATTCAGCAAAATGAAAATAAGGCATTATATAATAATGATCTTCAAGGGTTTATACATTGGATTAATGATTGCCATAAAAATCCTTCTGAATCAGAAAATCCTTGGTGGGTAGGGAAGGAATTAGGAAGAGGTTCCGAGAGTATTATTAATACCTTACTTATAAGAATAGGACGGTTTGCGAAAATGTATTCCCGATCAATTGGGAATTCTGTTTTTTCAAGCCAGGATAATTTTATTTATCTGATCAGTTTAAGGACAAGGGGAGCAATGTCTAAAATGGAACTTATCGGCCATAATGTAAGTGAAAAATCTTCAGGGATACTAATTATTAACCGTTTGATTCATAATGGTTGGGCTGAACAGACAAAATCTCAGGAAGATAAAAGAAAAAAATATATTCAGATAACAGAAAAAGGAATTTCGGTGCTTGAGGAGCATATGCAGGAGATTCGTAAAGTTTCAAAGATAGTGGTGGGGAATTTGACCCGTTCTGAACAAATGTTACTCATTACCATACTTTCTAAATTGGACAAATTCCATGATTCTTTTTACAAAATGAATTTAACAACTGCCAGTTTACTGGATATGGTGAATAAGGAACTCAATTGATACGATATAAGATTATCTGTTAAAACTATTAGATAAATACCAATGAATACTGGAAACTTAAGAAAGAGAATTGCAGTGATAGGTTCTGGATTTTCAGGACTCTCAGCAGCTGCTTATGCCGCAAAATCCGGCAATGAAGTGCATGTATTTGAAAAGCATAACCAACCTGGTGGCCGTGCAAGGCAGTTTAAAACAGATAAAGGCTATGTTTTTGATATGGGCCCTAGCTGGTACTGGATGCCTGATATTATTGAGAGATTTTTCAATGATTTTGATTGCAAAGTGTCTGATTTTTTTACACTTGTTTCCTTAGACCCACAGTTTGAAATGGTTTTCTCAGGAGAAAAAGTTTCTGTTCCTGGAGATAATGATGCTATAAGAGAACTTTTTGAAGCAACAGAAAGTGGAGCAGGTAATCAGTATGACAGATTTATGGAGTCTGCTAGATTTAAGTATGAAATCGGAATGAAGGAATTTGTTACCAAGCCCTGCTACAGCTGGCGTGAATTTGCTTCTTTAAAAATAGCAAACAGTGCTCTCAAGCTTGATCTTCTCAGTAATTTCCGAAAGTATGTATCAGGATACTTTTCTGATGAAAAATTAAAATCTCTGATGGAGTTTCCGGTTATATTCCTCGGAGCTTCTCCCCAGCAGATTCCTGCCCTGTACAGCCTTATGAATTACGGAGGCTATGTTTTGGGCACAAAATATCCTATGGGAGGCTTTTATCAACTTGTTCTTGCTATGAAAGAGGTAGGAGAAAAACAGGGTGTAACGTTTCATTTTAATCATGAAGTACAAAAAATAAATACGGAAAAAGGAAAGGTATCTTCCATAATAGTGGATGGTAAAACATATGAATTTGATGCGGTCATTGCTTCATCAGATTATCATCATACAGAAAGACTGCTTCCCAAATCGCTCAGAAACTATAAAGATGAATATTGGAAGACGAGAACCTTCGCCCCCTCTTGTCTTATTTATTATTTGGGAATAAGAGGAAGAATACCCCATTTAAAACATCATACTTTGTTTTTTGAAAATGAACTTGATAATCATATAGATTGTATTTATAAAAATAAAAAATGGCCCAAAAAGCCTCTCTTTTATACATGTTGCCCTTCCAAGACAGATCCGGATGTAGCTCCTGAAGGTTGTGAGAATCTTTTTTTACTGCTACCCCTTGCCCCTGGCATACATGATGAGGAACCTGTTAGGGAAAAATATTTGATGGAAATGCTTGAAAGAATTGAAAAACATACCGGTGAAACCGATCTTATTTCCAGAATTGAATATAAAAGAAGCTATTGTGTAAGCGATTTTATTTCGGATTATAATGCTTATCAGGGTAATGCCTACGGGTTATCTAATACTTTATCACAGACGGCAGTTTTAAAACCCAAGATAAGGAACAGAAAGATCGGGAATCTGTTCTATACAGGACAGTTGACGGTTCCCGGTCCCGGAGTTCCTCCCTCGGTAATTTCAGGGAAAATTGTGGCGGCTGAAGTTAGTAAACTAAAAATAAAATAATATGAAAAAGCTGTTTGATGAATTGTCTTACGAAGTAAGTAAGTACACTACACAAAAATACAGTACCAGTTTTTCGTTGGGAATACTTGCCCTCAAGCCTGCTATCAGGCCTGCTATTTATGCTATTTATGGTTACGTGCGCCTTGCAGATGAAATTGTAGATAGTTTTCATGGCTATGATAAAGAAAAGCTTCTGAAGAGATTAAAAGCGGAAACCTATGAAGCGCTTGAAGATAGAATATCACTCAATCCTATTTTGCATTCATTTCAGGAAACGGTTCGGAAGTATGATATTGATATAAAGCTGATCAATCAGTTTTTACATAGTATGGAAATGGATCTTCATAAAATTGATTATAATTCTGACCTGTATAAAGAGTATATATACGGATCTGCAGAAGTTGTAGGATTAATGTGTCTGCAGATATTTACAGAAGGTGATAAGCAGCAATATGATAAGCTTAAACCCTTTGCAATGAAATTAGGATCTGCTTTTCAGAAAGTAAATTTTTTACGGGATCTTAAAGATGATTATCAGCTTTTAGGAAGAACTTATTTCCCATCTCTGAATATGTCAGTCTTTGATAATATAGTAAAAACGCAGATTGAAAATGAAATTGAAGAAGAATTCAAAGAAGCATTGCAGGGAATTAAGAAACTGCCAGGATCATCCATTTTCGGAGTATACCTTGCCTACAGATACTATCTTTCCCTGTTTGAGAAAATAAAAAGAACAAGCTCCCAGAATATGTTGCAACAAAGAATCAGAATTGCCAATTCACAAAAGTTGCTGGTTGCGTTCAAAAGTTATATCCGTTACAAATCTGCTTATTTCTGACCGTAGAATACAGGATTAAAATGATTGTTGAAGTGTTTAACAATTGATAAAAAATAAATGATGTACAGATTATACAGAGAGCAACAGCTGAGTTGCAGCATTGAAACGGCATGGAGTTTTTTTTCATCGCCTCATAATTTATCAGAAATAACCCCTGAGAGCATGGGCTTTGTTGTTCTTTCCGATGTTAAGGATAAGCCTATTTTTAAAGGAATGGAAATAGATTACACAGTTTCTCCAGTGCTGGGAATTCCGATGAAATGGAAAACCGTTATAAGCCAGGTAAAAGATCATGAAAGTTTTACAGACTTTCAGAAAGAAGGTCCATACAAGTACTGGAATCATTTTCATGAATTTATCCCTAATGAGAATGGAGTACTCATGAAAGACACAGTAGATTATGAACTGCCGATGGGAATTTTAGGTAAAATAGCCCATCAGTTATTTGTAAAAGAAAAACTCAGAAGTATTTTCGATTTCAGATACAGAGTTCTGGATGATCTTTTTAACGATAAACATAATTAAAATGAATATTCTGATCGTTTTGGGAGTATTTATTTCAATGGAAGGAGCTACATGGCTGATACATCGGTATATTATGCATGGCTTTTTGTGGTTCCTGCACCGGGATCATCATGATCATAGTCATGATGGCAAGCTTGAAAGGAATGATTGGTTCTTTTTCATTTTTGCAAGCCCGGCTATTGCTTTATTATATCTGGGAGTACAGCAGAATTTCAGTTATTGGTTTTTTATCGGTCTGGGAATAAGCCTCTACGGAATGGCCTATTTCTTTGTGCATGATATTTTTATTCACCAGAGAGCAAAAATTTTTACAAAAGCAAAAAACCCTTACTTCCTTGCCATAAGACGGGCCCATAAGCAACATCACAAACATTTGGGTAAAGAAAAAGGAGAATGTTTTGGCTTTTTGTGGGTTCCTGTTAAATATTTTAAAATGTATTTCAATAAAAAATGATGCCTTATACTTACATACTGATTAATTTTTTCACGATCATTATTTGCTTTATTGCATCTTTTGACAGAAGAATACAGTTTAGCAGATTTTTTGGAAAGTTTCTTCTGTCATCGACCATTGTGGGAGTTCCTTTTATTGTCTGGGATATATGGTTTACCGCAAATGGAGTATGGTGGTTTAATCTCAATTATACCTTAGGATTTAAAATAGCAGGACTTCCTGTTGAAGAATGGCTGTTTTTTTACTGTATTCCTTTTGCATGCGTTTTCACTTATTATTGCATTGAGAAATTCTATCGTCTTGATTGGGCTGGTGCTTTTAATAATCTCATCGTATTCACGTCATTTATTATCCTTGGTGTGGTTGGTTTTCTTTATTATGAGAGAATATACACGCTTCTTACCGTAATTGTAACACTGCTTACCCTATTTTATCTTCATTTTATTGTTCAAAAAGAATGGATAGGAAAGGTTAGTCTCGTATATCTGATATTGATGCCCGGTTTTTTTGCAGTGAATGGAATCCTGACAGGTTCTTTTATTCCTTCGCCGGTTGTTAATTATAATCCCGATGACTTTTTAGGGATTAGAATGGGAACTATCCCTGTAGAAGATGCCGTTTATGGTTACAGTCAGTTTTTACTTAATATTTATTTCTTTAAAAAAGTAACTAAAAATGAAAAATAAATTCATTCTTACATTATTATCAAGTTTCACGTTGTTAATCATTTTGTTTTCTTGTTCTTCTATGCCCGAAAAAGCGCAGCCTATTGATCGATTTGATGTCAATAGATATTTAGGAACATGGTATGAGATAGCCCGATTCGATTATCGCTTTGAAAAAGATCTTGATAATGCAATCGCTCAGTACAGTCTTAATGAGGAAGGAAATGTAAAAGTAGTCAACAGCGGATATAATTTTAAAAAGAATAAATGGGTGTCTGTTAATGGAACAGCTAAATTTAGAGGAGACAAGAACACTGCAGCTCTGAAAGTGAGCTTTTTCGGCCCTTTTTACAGCGGATATAACGTCGTAGCCCTGGAAGATTACAAATACGCCTTGATTGCTGGAAAAAACTTAGATTATTTGTGGATTCTATCCCGTGAAAAGACCGTTCCCGAAAACATAAAACAAAATTTTATAAGTAAAGCTCAGGAGATCGGTTATGATACTTCAAAATTGATATGGGTAAAACAAGACAGAAAAAGTCCGTTTGAAAAATAGATTATATTAACTTAAAATCAGAAAAAATGCTCAAAATACAAGCTCGATCAAAAATACCTACAGAATATGGGATGTTCATGGTGTATGCATTTTCGGAGAATGAAGAAGACTGGAGTCCTCATCTGGTTTGGGTGGCAGACAATACAGATTTTAATACAACTGTCAATGTTCGTTTTCATTCAGAATGTATTACAGGAGAAGTTTTTCATTCCAAAAAATGTGAATGTGGACAACAACTTGATGCTGCTATGAAATATATGTCGGAAAATGGAGGAGTGATCATTTACCTTCGTCAGGAAGGAAGAAATATCGGAATCATTAATAAACTCAGGGCATATGAACTTCAGGAGAAAGGATTGGATACTGTTGAAGCCAATTTGAAACTAGGGTTCCCGGCAGACGGAAGAAACTTTGACATAGCCGTTGAAATGTTGAATATTTTAGAGGTCGGGAATATTAATCTGTTGACCAACAATCCGGATAAGATCAGATCAATAGAGAACAGTGGGATTATTCTCAACAACAGAATTCCTTTGGAAATTGATTCCAATGAAGTGAATGAAAGTTATCTTGTGAAAAAGAAAAAATACTTTGGCCATCTTTTAGAGAAGATTTAATGCTTTTTGGGGATAATGTTTTAGGATACATTTAAATTCAAATGTCATAGGAAAAATTCTGCTAACCGGTGATACCGGATAAATTGGCAAAAGAATGATCAGTGTCATAGTAGCATAAGGACATAAAGTGATATACTGCTGCAGAGAATATTGTAGGATGCATGAAAGATTATGTCATTGGTTATGAGACGCATAATTAAATGAATTGTGGTTTTTAAAATGATGATTTAATATTTTAAGATATTTTTAACATATTAACGGACGTTTTAGGCATGGACATTGTTTATTTATATACCAATTACTAAAATATTATATTATGAATAATTCAGATTATAACAAAGCGGAAAATGCAGTTAATGAAACAGAAAACTCTTTAAAAAATGCGGCTGATAATGCAAAATGGAAGATCAGTGAATTAGCGGATAAAGCAAAAGATTATATCAATGAAAAAAGAGATAATGATCAGGAAGCGACGCAGGAAGACTGGTTAGATAAGGTAAAATCAAATGTGTCCGAGGCATGGGAAGATATTAAAGATAAAGCCGATGAAGCTTGGGAAAGTACAAAAGATGCCGCTGAAGATGTGAAGGCTGAATGGAGAAAAAGAACAAATTAATTCAAAGACCTCATACGACAAGCTGTCCGAAACTTTATCAGTTTCGGACAGCTTTCTTAATTTTTAATTTGGTTTATTTATATTCTTTTTTGCTTGTTGAGAGATTTACATAAATGTTTCAAAAATAGTAATTGGTTCCTCTTTTTATTATTCCTTGAATAGACACGATATGCAGTGAGCAAAGAATTGATATTAAATTAAAAGCAGGTATATTTGCATAGTATTTAATTGAAATGAATTTTACCCTTATCAAAGAATTTATGACTCTTCTTGAGCAATTTGAGTCAGAGAATAAAACATCTTCACATTCTTATCCACCTACTATTGAAGGCTTTAAATCATGGATTTCCGGTGGAGAGAACCTTGTTGATGAGCCGTATTGGGAAGGAAAAGAGAATGGCAGGAGTGCTGAAAGTGCAATTAGTACCTTACTGGTCCATATAAACCGATACGCTAAAACCTATTCAAAGTCAGCTATTATTAATTCTGAATTTTCTACTCAGGAAGACTTTATTTACCTTATCAACTTAAAAGCTTTTGGCGAAATGACCAAAATGGCACTTATCAAAAAAAATATACATGATAAGCCAGTTGGCATGCTTGTTATTGCAAGGCTGCTTCGTCAGAAACTTGTGGAGCAGACAGAGTCTGATATGGACAAACGAAGCAAGCTCATCCGTATTTCAGAAAAAGGATTGATTGTTCTCGAAAGACAAATGGAAAAAATTCGTCAGGCAACGAATATTGTTGCCGGAAATCTTACCTATAAAGAAAAGATGGATCTCATTCGTATTCTTAACAAGCTTGATGCTTTCCATTATCCTATTTTTTCGCGAAATATTAACTCTGATGAACTCATTAATATTGTCTATGACGAATACGCTATCAACAAAAAAATTATGGAGTAGTTTTTAGTAAAACTAAATATAAATATGTAATGATTAGCTTATTTAAAATTATTCTTAACTAAAAATTTGATAATTTTGATAGCGTGAGAAAGTTGATTTCCATATTGTTGCTATCATTGTTTTTAGTTTCTACAACTGAACTGTATCAGTTTTTGAAAATACCGCTCCTTATAGAGCATTATATAACGCATAAAAATCTCAATCCTGAAATGTCACTTGCTGCATTTCTGAAAACCCATTACGACCATCCTGTGAAAGACAGTGACCATGATCAGGACCAGAGATTACCTTTTGTATCACATGCAAACCTGTTGTCTGTGGTTTTCACTATTAATCCTTCCTTAGATTTTCATTGTGTAGAGAAGGTGTTTACTCCTATTGAAATCAAGAAGACCTTTTACAAAAGTGCGCTTTACAATAAGGAAATTCTTAATTCTATCTGGCAGCCGCCAAGATTTCGTCAATCTTAATCTGTTTTTCTCAGTCATTTTTTGATTGGGAAGGTATTCTGTTCCTTATAGGTGTTTGCATGATATGTAGATGCTTGGGGCTACGTTTCAGGATACCAGAATTTCATTACAATAATTAAGATAATCAATCATTTTTATGCTTACAAAAATCATTGAGTTTTCTGTAAAGAATAAACTCATTATTGCATTGTTGGTATTGGGACTTATTGGTGTAGGCACCTATCAGGTTACCAAATTGCCAATAGATGCTGTTCCGGATATCACCAATAATCAGGTACAGGTCATTACGATGGCACCCTCTTTTGGTGCAACAGATATAGAACGGCTTATTACCTTTCCTATAGAACAGGCCAACAATAATATTTCAGGATTAAAGGAGATCAGGAGTTTCTCCAGGTTTGGACTTTCTCTGGTTACCATTGTCTTTGAAGATGATGTAGACATCTATTGGGCAAGGCAGCAGGTCGCCGAAAGGCTCCAACAGATACAGTCCGTTATTCCACAGGGAATAGGAAATCCGCAGCTTGGACCTATTTCGACAGGACTTGGCGAAATTTTCCAGTATGTAGTGAGGCCTGAAAAAGGATATGAAAAAAAATACAATATCACAGAACTCCGCACCATTCAGGACTGGATTGTAAGAAGACAGCTTTTGGGAGTAAAAGGAGTGGCAGAGGTGAGCAGCTTCGGAGGCAAGCTGAAACAATATGAAATTGCTGTAAATCCAGACAGGCTTAATGCCTATGGAATAACAATCAATGACGTATTTGATGCATTGCAGGCCAACAATCAGAATACAGGAGGTGCCTATATTGAGAAAGGACCTACTGTTCTATATATCAGGAGTGAAGGGTTAGTAGGAAGTATTGAAGAAATCAACAATATTTCTATTGCGACAAAAACAAATGATGTTCCGTTGTTTATACGGGATATTGCTGAGGTAAAGAAGGGGTTTGCAACCCGTTATGGGGCCATGACCTTTAATGATGAGGGAGAAGTCTCTGGAGCTGTAGTAATGATGCTCAAAGGCGAGAATAGTAATCAGGTCATAAAAAATGTAAAGGAAAAAATTGCCCAGGTTCAGAAATCGCTTCCGAAGGGAGTGGTGATAGAGCCATTTCTGGACAGAACCAAAATGGTGAACAATGCCATTGGAACAGTAGAAAAAAACCTTACGGAAGGAGCATTGATTGTAGTCTTCGTACTCGTTTTATTTCTTGGGAATATAAGAGCAGGTTTGCTGGTTGCCTCTGTTATTCCTTTGGCGATGCTTTTTGCAATATGTATGATGAACCTCTTTGGAGTCAGCGGAAATCTGATGAGTCTTGGGGCCTTGGATTTCGGGCTGATTATTGATGGAGCAGTGATTATTGTGGAATCTGTTTTACATCAGTTCAGTCATAATTCAAAGTTTAAAAAGATTTTCTCTGTCGGAAAATCAGAAATGGATACCGTCGTTATAGAATCTGCAGGAAAAATGATGAACAGCGCCGTTTTCGGACAGATTATCATTCTGATTGTCTATCTCCCGATCCTTACCCTGCAGGGAATTGAAGGCAAAATGTTTAAGCCTATGGCCCAGACCGTAGCTTTTGCACTGCTGGGAGCATTTTTGCTCTCACTGACCTATATTCCAATGATGAGCGCGTTATTGCTTAGAAAAAGAAGCGGTAAGCCTACATTATCAGACAGAATGATGAAAAAGGTAGAGAAGGTATATCTGGCAGTTTTGCTCAAACTTCTCAGAGTGCCCAAAATAGTTTTTGGGATAGTGGCAGTCTTATTTATAACTGCTGTTTTCATTTTGTCCAAAATGGGTGGTGAATTTATTCCTTCCCTTGAAGAAGGTGATTTTGCCGTTGATACCAGGGTTTTACCTGGAAGTAATCTGACGACAACTATCGAAAGTACCCAGAAAGCAGCACACATTCTCAAATCCAGATTTCCCGAAGTGGAAAAAGTGGTCACAAAAATTGGAAGCGGAGAAGTTCCTACAGACCCGATGCCGATGGATGCTTCTGATATGATGGTTATTCTAAAAGATAAAAAAGAATGGACTTCAGCGTCCACTTTTCCGGAGCTGGCTGATAAAATGGGGAAACAACTGCAGGATGTACCAGGAATTACTGCCAGCTTCCAATATCCTGTTCAGATGCGTTTTAATGAACTGATGACCGGGGCAAGACAAGACGTCGTGATCAAAATTTTTGGGGAAGACCTTGATGTACTTTCCCAAAATGCCCAGAAGCTCGGGAAGATTATAGAAACAGTGGAAGGAACCCAGAATCTATATATAGAACCTGTTTCGGGAATGCCGCAGGTAATCATTGAATACAACCGTCCTCTGATCGCTCAGTACCATTTATCTGTTTCAGATATCAACCGTGTGGTTAATACCGCATTTGCGGGGCAAAGTACCGGATTGGTTTTTGAAGGTGAAAAACGCTTTGATATGGTCGTACGTCTGGATAACAAAGACCGGAAAAATGTTACCGATATTAAAAATCTTTTGGTTCCTACACCATTTGGAAATCAGATTCCGCTGTCCCAGCTTGCTAAAGTGGAAGTGAAGAATGGTCCCAATCAGATTCAGAGGGAAAATGCCCAACGAAGAATTGTAGTAGGTTTTAATATCAAAGGCAGGGATGTTCAGAGTATTGTAGAAGAACTTCAGCAGAAGGTAGATCAGAAAATGAAACTTCCTACAGGATATTATATGACGTATGGAGGTTCGTTTGAAAACCTCAATAATGCCAAACAGCGTCTCATGATAGCAGTTCCCATTGCTCTGGCTCTTATTTTCGTAATGCTTTTCCTTGCCTTTAATTCCGTTAAAGAAAGCTTGTTAATTTACACCGCGATTCCACTTTCTATTATTGGTGGTGTATTTCTGATGGCACTTAGAGGAATGCCTTTCAGCATTAGTGCGGGTGTGGGATTTATTGCTCTATTCGGAGTGGCAGTACTCAATGGAATTGTGCTGATCTCAGAGTTTAACCGTCTTCAAAAGAGAGGAATTAAAAATATTGTAAGAATCATTACAGATGGTGGAGAGTCGAGGCTTCGACCGGTGCTGATGACAGCATTCGTTGCTTCACTGGGGTTTATTCCGATGGCTGTCAGCAACGGAGCAGGAGCAGAAGTACAAAGACCTTTGGCCACAGTGGTCATTGGAGGACTGATGGTCGCAACTTTTCTTACTCTGTTCGTCTTACCATTATTGTATGTAACTATTGAAAAAGGATTTAAAAATGAAAAAAATAAAAAATAAAAAAAAGATTTCCGTTCTGGTCTTTATTATATGTTTCGGTTTTGCGGGGCAGGTAAACTCCCAGACTTCCGTTACATTGCAGGATGCTGTTGATATTGCTTTGAAAAATAACAGAAATCTTAAAAATGAAAAATTAAAATCAGAATATACAAAAGCCCTTATCAGGTCATCATCTGATATTCCTCAAACGGGAGTAACAGTAGATTATGGTCAGATCAACAGTGCACTGACGGATATGAAATTCGGAATTTCACAGAATATCGCATTTCCGACTGTGTATAAAAAGCAGAAGAATGTATACACGGAAGAATGGAAAAAGTCTCTGCTGAATGTTTCTCTTAAGGAATATGAACTGAAGAAAGCGGTGAGTCTTACTTTTTATAATATCCTGTATGCGAAACAAAAAGAAAGGCTGCTTCAGGAAACATTAAAGCTGTACACTGATTTTCTCGATAAGGCAAATATCCGTCTGAAAGCAGGAGAAAGCAATATTCTGGAAAAAACTACGGCTTCCAATCAGAAATCTTCTATTGAAATTCAGCTGAAGCAATTGCGACAGGAGCTTACTGTGTTGGGATATCAGCTTCAGTGGCTTTTAAATACAGAAACAGATTTCCTTCCTGAAGATCAGAAAATTTACCATGGAGGTCTTAAAGAGGAGCTTAGCTTGCATCCGGCTATTAAAGTATTACAGCAACAGAAAAATATTTCTGAACAGCAGATTGCCCTTGAAAAAGCAAAAATGCTTCCCGGACTTCAGCTGGCCTACAACCTCAACAGCTTTAGAGGGACGGGTGCTGATGAAAAAGTCTACAACGGTGCACCACAGTTTCATTCTGTACAGCTTGGGGTTTCGGTTCCTGTTTTTTCAGGCGGACAGAAAGCCAGAATTCAGGCCGCAAAAATTGCTGAATCTGTTGTGGACAGTGATATTGCCAACATGGAATTCAACCTGCAGAATCAATACAGAAAGGCATCCGGAATTTATCAGGCTAACCTTGATATTGTTTCGCAATACGAAAACTCGGAACTGAAAAATGCCGATATCATCACTGAAACAGCTAAAAAACAGTTTCTTGCCGGCGAGATCAATTATCTGGAATTTGTCATCCTGATCAATCAGGCGGTTACTTTAAAAAACAGCTATACCGATGCAGTCTGGAAACTGAATCAGAGTGCTATAGAGCTGGAATATCTCACTTTAAATCCATAACAATGAAACGTACATTTAAAATTATATCATATTCCCTGTCAATAATAGGATTGCTCATGTTTTATGAGTGTCGAGACCATGGAAAAGCCAAGCCGGCACCAGCCGCAGTATCTTCTAAAGATGAAAATGTTGTAACGCTTACGGATGCTCAACTGAAAAATGCACCTGTCGTAACAACGGTACTTTCTTTACAGAAGATTTCCTCTGTTTTAAAACTTAACGGAATGATAGATGTACCACCGCAAAATCTGGTTTCTGTCAGTATTCCTTTAGGCGGATACCTGAAATCGAGCAGCCTGCTTCCGGGAAAGCCGGTATCAAAAGGGCAGGTGATTGCAGTGATAGAAAATCCACAGTTTATTCAGCTTCAGCAGGATTATTTAATGGCAAAATCTAAAAATCATTTTGCCCAATTGGATTATAACCGCCAGAAAACCCTTAACCAAAGTCAGGCCACCAGCGATAAGGTAATGCAGCAGGCTCAGTCTGAAATGAACAGTCAGAAAATCCTGATGAACTCCCTGGCTCAGCAGCTCCGCCTTATCAATATCAATCCTGAATCTCTCAATTCGGGAAGTATTCAAAAAAGTGTACCTGTTTACAGCAGTATCAATGGCTTTGTAAGCAAGGTCAACGTGAATATTGGTAAATATGTGAATCCCTCCGATGTCCTTTTTGAACTTATTAATCCGGATGATATTCGTCTAAATCTCAAAGTATATGAAAAAGATCTGGTAAATCTGAAGAAAGGGCAGAGGTTTGCTGCCTATACCAATGCCGAACCTGATAAAAAATACTATGGTGAAATTCTGCTGATCAGCAAAGATGTAAACCCGGGCGGATGGGCTGAAGTACACTGTCATTTTGAAAAATATGACCAGAGTCTTGTACCGGGAATGTATATGAATGCCGAGATCGAAACTAGTACTTCTTTTTCCAATGCTGTTCCCGAGCAGAGTATTGTCAATTTTGAAGGAAAAGACTTTGTCTTCGTTGAAGAAAAAAAACAGACCTACCGATTGACTGCTGTAACATTAGGTGAAACAGAAAACGGATTCGTACAGATTATGAATACTGACGATTTTAAGAATAAAAAAATAGTCATCAAAAATGCATATACACTTCTTATGAAACTTAAGAACACTGCAGATGAATAAAAATTATAGTAAAATAAAAGAACTTATAAATAAATACAAATTATGAAAACATCATCTTTAATAAAAACAGGAGCAGGTTTTATAGCCTTGTTTCTGATTGTGATTCAGTTTTTTGATACTGATAAAAATATTGCAACAGTTCCTTCGGATAATGCCATTGAAAAACATTATCAGGTTCCGGTTCATGTACTGGGATTATTAAAAACAAGCTGTTATGACTGCCATTCCAACACCACGGCTTATCCATGGTACAATAACATACAGCCTGTAAAATGGTGGCTGGCAGATCATGTGAACTCAGGAAAACGGCATCTCAATTTTGATGAATTTAACAGTTATTCAAAAGAGAAAAAAATAAAGAAACTTGACGAGGTTGCAGAAACAATCAGAGAGGGCGAAATGCCCCTTACATCCTATACCGTTGTTCATCAGAATGCAAAGCTGACTGATACCCAAAAGTCAGAAATTGAACAATGGGTAAATGAGGTGAAAAAGCAGATTGAATAGGAGGCTGTAAAAAAACAGAAATAGTACCCTGATATAACAAAACAATCAGTAAATTTAATATCATATCCATTTCGTATGAATTACAATATACCGGAAAATTTGAAAGGGCTTACAGAATCTGAAGTAGCCGCTTCCAGAAAAAAATACGGATATAACCGTCTCGAAGCGGTTAAGAAAGAATCATGGGCAGATCTTCTTCTCAACATCCTTAAAGAACCGATGCTGATTCTTCTTATCTGTGTTTCCTTCATTTATGTGCTTACAGGAGATTATGGAGAGGCTTTATTTATGTTTGCTGCTATTGTTGGAGTCACCGCAATTTCTTTTTATCAGGATAACCGGAGCAAAAAGGCACTGGAAGAACTTGAAAAATTGAATGAACCCTTAAGTAAGGTAATCAGGAATTCAAAGATTATAGATATTCCCACTTTTGAAATAGCAGTTGGTGATCTGTGTATTACCGAAGAAGGAAACCTCATCAATGCGGACGGAAGAATTGTTCATAGCAACGATTTTTCTGTCAATGAATCTTCCCTTACCGGAGAGAGCTTTTCTGTTTTCAAGGACAGCAAATCTGAAGATAATAAAGTCTATAGCGGAACAATTACAGTTTCCGGACTTGCGGTTTTTGAGGTTGAAAATATTGGAAAGGAAACAAGAGTAGGAAAAATAGGACAGTCCATACTCAATATAAAAACAGAAATATCTCCTTTACAGCTTCAGATCAGGAACTTTGTAAAGGGGATGGCTGTTATCGGGCTCATCATCTTCCTGGCAGTATGCATCTTCAGCTTTGTCAAAACAGGAGATTTTGTGACCAGTTTATTGAGTGGGCTTACATTAGCAATGTCTGTTCTTCCTGAAGAAATTCCTGTAGCCTTTACGACCTTTATGGCCTTGGGCGCATGGAAACTGATGCGGGAAGGAATTATTATTAAACGAAGCAGTATTGTAGAAACGCTGGGAAGCGTTTCTGTAATCTGTACTGATAAGACAGGAACGATTACGGAAAACTCCATGCAATTGAAACATCTATATGATTACCGTTCTGACAGAACTTATGAAGAAACAGAGTTTGAGACAACAGTGCTGCATGAACTCATTGATTATGCGATGTGGAGTAGTGAACCTGTACCTTTTGACCCCATGGAAATAACACTACATAAGGTCTATGAACAGAATCGTAAGCCTGATCAAAGAAAAGACTATCAGCTGTTTCATGAGTACCCGTTGGAAGGTAAACCGCCGATGATGACCCATCTTTTTGAAAATGAGCAAAAAGACAGAATTATAGCAGCTAAAGGAGCTCCGGAAGCCATTATAAGTGTTTCCAGTCTTTCAGAAGAAGAAAAAAATAAAATAAGAACGTTAATAAAGAATTTCGGAGAACAGGGATACAGAGTTCTCGGTGTTGCCAGATCTCATTTTGAAGGAAATGATTTTCCGGATAAACAGCAGGATTTTAAATTTGATTTTTTAGGATTGACCGTATTTTATGATCCTCCCAAAAAAGGAATAAAAGAAGTATTTAAACATATCTACGATGCCGGTATTAAAGTAAAAGTCATTACAGGAGATAATGCGGATACTACCAAAGCCATTGCATTGCAGGCAGGAATAGAAAACAATACTCCGCCAGTTAATGGAAGTGAAATAGCAGCATGTTCAGAATTGGACCTTATAAAACTTTCTGAAGATACCACTTTGTTTACAAGAATGTTTCCCGAAGCAAAGCTCGAAGTGGTTTCTGCCTTGAAAGCGCAGGGCCATGTAGTGGCCATGCTGGGTGACGGAGTGAATGACGGCCCGGCTTTAAAAGCGGCTCATATTGGAGTGGCCATGGGAAATAAAGGGACTGAAATTGCCAAATCAGCCGCAGCACTGGTTATCACGAATGATGATCTGGATAAACTCGTAATTGGGGTTGCTGCAGGAAGAAGAATTTATGCCAATATAAAAAAAGCGGTCCAGTATATTATTTCTATTCATATTCCTATTATACTCACTGTTTCTTTACCTTTATTTCTGGGCTGGGTATTTCCCCATATTTTTACTCCGGTGCATGTGATTTTTCTGGAACTGGTTATGGGGCCGACGTGTTCCATTGTTTATGAGAATGAACCAATGGAAAAAAATGCGATGCAAAGGCCTCCGAGGGCATTGACAGATACTTTTCTGAACTGGAGAGAGCTCACAATAAGCATTATTCAGGGGATCATCATTACGGCAGGAATACTGTGGATATATCAGTATTCTCTTGGTCTGGGGAATGATGAACCTAAAACTAGGTCATTGGTTTTCAGTACTTTAATATTTTCTAATATATTACTCAGTCTGGTAAACAGGTCTTTCTATTATAGTATTTTTGAAAGTTTTAAAAATCGTAACTTTTTATTGACAGGAATTTCCGTGTTGGTTCTTGTATTATTGCTTTTTATTCTTTACGTAAAGCCGGTATCAGCATTCTTTAGTGTAACTCCGCTTGAAGCAAAAGAATTGGGAATGACATTGATTGTTGCTGCTATTTCAGTTTTGTGGTTTGAGCTTTATAAGTTGATGAAAAGATATTTGGGAAGAAGATAAAAAATATTTGTAATAAAATATTTCATAATTTTGAATAGTGAAAAAGTTGATTTCCATATTGTTGTTATTTTTATATTTGGTTTCCACAACCGAATTGTATCAGCTTTTGAAAATCCCGGAATTGGTCGAGCATTATTTCGAACATAAAGAATTGAATCCGGATATGACACTTACCGCATTTCTAAAAACACATTATGATCATCCTGTGAAAGATGGAGATTACGGTAAAGATCAGAAACTTCCGTTTATCATACATTCTGCGCCTTTGTCATTGGTTTTTACGATTAATCAGGGATTCAGTTTTGAAACGGGACCATATCATTTTAGTTCTTTAGAATGTCATAAAATCCCATCAAAAGATGAAGATCTTTGTTATAAAGGATTTCTGAATTCCGTATGGGAACCACCAAGGGTTTCTTTTATATAATTCAGTCTCAATTTGGTTTGTGCTCACAGACCAACATCATCAATTATTTTATATCATTAATTTTATAATAATGAAAACACTATTTTCAGCCATATTAATGGTTGTATTCGCTATTGGCATTCATGCGCAAAGCCGTTTGGAAAATGCCAAAAAACAAGCTTCCCAAAATAAAGAACTTATCTTATTGAATTTTTCAGGTTCAGACTGGTGTATTCCGTGCATCAAACTTCACAAAAATATCATAGAAACTGATGAATTTAAAAAGTTGGAGTCGGAAAATTTCATCGTTTATATCAATGCAGATTTTCCAAGAAATAAAAAGAATCAGCTTTCCTCTGAACTGAAAAAAGAAAATGCTTCGCTTGCCGATCAATACAATCAAAAAGGATTATTTCCTTATACATTGTTATTGAATTCTGAAGGAAAAGTCCTGAAAAGCTGGGAAGGACTGCCTTCGGAAGATGCGCTGGCTTTCAGCAAAGAGATAAAAAGTATAAAAGAAAATCAAAAATAAAAAGTATGGTAAGAGAATTCAAAAGACCTCAGAAACTAATGGGGAACGCTTTTGAAATTACTGTTGTAAGCGATGATGAAAAGTTGGCAAATCAGCATATCGATGCAGCGATTAACGAGATTCGGAGAATTGAAAAGCTCTTGACGACATTCAGTGAGGAAAGCCAGACCAATCTCATCAATAGAAATGCCGGAATCAAGCCTGTAAAAGTGGATTGGGAGATTTTTGACCTGATTGAAAGAAGCCTTAGAATCAGCAGAATAACAGACGGATATTTCGATATTTCCTATGGTGGAATTGATAAAAGTTTCTGGAATTTCGATAAGGAAATGAGAGAGCTTCCGAATCCTGAACAGATTAAAGATCATCTGAAACTAGTAAATTATCGGAATATTATTCTTAACCGCGAAGAGCAAACTGTTCTGCTAAAAGAAAAAGGCATGCGGATTGGCTTTGGAGGAATCGGTAAGGGGTATGCTGCTGAAATGGCAAAACAGATGCTTCAAAACAGAGGTGTCACTTCCGGAATTGTAAATGCTTCAGGAGATTTAACGACCTGGGGAAATCAGGCAGATGGAAAGCCCTGGACTGTGGGAATTGCCGATCCTGATAACGCAAAACAGCCGTTTTCTTATATGAATATTACAGATATGGCGGTTGCAACTTCGGGAAATTATGAAAAATTCGTCGTTATCAACGGTAAAAAATATTCTCATACCATCAATCCCAAAACGGGAATGCCTGTTTCGGGCGTAAAAAGTGTTACGATCTTTTGTCCTAACGCAGAAATTGCAGATGCAATGGCAACTCCGGTAAGTATTATGGGAATTGATGCGGCCCTCCATATGATCAACCAGATCAACCATCTGGAATGCATCATTATTGATGATCAGGACAAAATTTATTCATCTCAAAACATTAATCTAAAATGAAAAACCCTATAAAAATATTCGGCTTCTTACTAATCACAGTTGCTTCAGTACAGTCTTGTACAACGGTAAAAGAGTACGAGAAAAACAAATTAAACGATGCCGAAATGGCTCTTGGAAACAGAAAAATTGAAAAAACCGAACTGAGCTTTCAATCGTACAGAGAAGGATCTTCAGGTGCGAATGCAGGAAAAGTAGGTGGCGGTTGCGGATGTAATTAAAAAGAGTAATCGTAAAATTTAATTGTGATTCAAGAATGAAAAAAATAATCGTAAGTGTTATTGCTCTTTTCGGAATTTTCAATGCAAAAGCACAGGAAAATACAAACAATGAGCAGCCTAAAAAGCTGACTTTTGATGAAGTTAATTTAGTTTCAAGCTATTATAAACAAAACGGGAATAACTCTGCTGTTACGGGAGGAATTGGTACAGAAAAACTGACCGATATTTCCAATACCATCGATGTAACCATGGTAAAATATGACAAGAAGGACAGAAAAAATAAATTCGATCTCAGTGTCGGGATCGATCATTATACTTCTGCTTCGTCGGATATGATAGATTTGAAAGCCAATTCATCCGCTTCCCACGCAGACAACAGAATTTATCCTGCATTGAGTTGGAGCCGTGAAAATACGGATAAAGGAACCACTTTAATGGCTGGTATTTCTACTTCCTTCGAGTTTGATTACACATCGTACGGAGCAAACATTGGGTTTTCACAAAAGACAAAGAACAGAATGGGAGAGTTTACGGCGAAATTCCAGGCTTATCTGGATCAGGTAAAACTGATTGCGCCGATTGAACTGAGAACCAATGGAAGTACAGGAGGAGAACACGATAACTATGGGACAAGCGGAAGAAATACTTATGCTTTGTCACTATCATATTCACAAATTATCAATCAGAACTTTCAGGTTGAATTGTTGGCGGATGGTGTTCAGCAGACAGGATATTTGAGTTTACCTTTCCATAGGGTTTATTTCAATGATAATTCCGTCCATCAGGAAACTTTGCCGGATAGACGGTTTAAAATTCCTTTGGGAGTAAGAGCAAATTATTTCCTCGGCGACAAAGTCATTTTGAGAACTTATTATCGTTATTACACTGATGATTGGGGCTTGAAATCAAATACATTCAGTTTAGAAACGCCTGTGAAAATTTCACCTTTTGTTTCGGTAACTCCATTTTACAGGTATTATTCTCAGACTGCAGCCAAATATTTTGCACCATATCAGCAACACACGGCTTTTGATGACTTTTATACCAGTAATTATGATATGTCAAAATTCAGCAGTAATTTTTACGGAGCGGGAATAAGAATCAGTCCGAAGAATGGTTTATTTGGTGTTGAAAGGCTGAATATGTTAGAAATCAGATACGGACATTATACAAAATCCGTAGGAATGAAATCTGATATCATCTCTCTGAATTTGAGATTTAAGTAAAATTCTTTTTTTAGTTAGAATTTTGAAGATTAACATTCAATTAAGATCTATTTATTAAAAAAACTGCGCCAGCTGTCTTTAGTTGGCGCAATTTGGTTTTTTGTGACCAAAACGAGTACTCAAACACTTTAATGCAGAAACAAGAAATAGGTTCAGACTCACTTCGATAGTTTAAGTATTATTTCCTTATTAATTACTGACTTACCATTATCGTTATAATGATATTTTAACATTAGGACGGACGTCTATGGTCTGTTTTTTTAAATTAAAAGAAGTGTATCTTTATAAAATAAACTGAGATTTCTGTACGATTGGAACGAGAGGAGAGAAAAATCTCAAAAAAATCATAGATATCAGCAATGGAAATGCACATGGCATCTAATGGTGAGTTCAATTACCGGATTAGTATTTTTATGAGTTAACACTTTAGCTTTCATTTATTTTCCATGACTACTAAATTTCATGAAGGTATAAAAGCCAATTTTAATAATACCGGACATAATACTTGCCCAATGGATTGGACATGTAATTTATAGAATTTTAATAACAATAGTAAATATAAATAATAGAAATGAGTAATGTATTGGAAAATTACTTATGGTCAACAGGACAATTATCAACTGAGGAAATCAACTTTTCTTTACAGTTTTTTAAACCGATTCGTTTAAAAAAAGGAGACTTTTTTATTCGTGAGGACGAATCATGCCGTTATATTGGATTTATTGTTTGTGGTGCAGTAAAAGCATATGCTCTTGATAAGGATGGTAAAGAAAATGTAACCTGTTTCAAATTTGAGAATGAGTTTGTTACCTCTTTTCAGGAGTTTGTACAACAGAAGAAATCAATAAGGAGCATCAGGGCTATAGAAGATAGTATAATTTATAGAATTAATTTCCCGGATTATCAACAGTTGCTTACCCACGTGACTGCTTGGAACGAAGTTATAAAATCAGTGATGGAAAGTGAGTATAGCCAAAAAGAAAGCTATATGATTAATTATAATAATAGGTCGGCTTTGGATAAATATAGTTATATTCTCACTAACGAACCTATACTCGTAAAACGAGTTGCAACCCAGGATCTGGCATCTTACCTGGGCATCACCCAGAGATCGCTTACACGGGCGAAGGGACAAATACACAGACCCAATATATTATAGGACAAATGTCCTTATATTATCTTAGGTAGCACTATAGATTTGTACAAAAAAAATATGCTACGTCAAATTGCTCCCGAAGTATTTCAGATTTCATTAATGCCACGAAATAGCATCAATTGCTATATTATTGAGGGTGTATTGGTAGATTCCGGAATACGGAGTTCATATCGCTCTGTAAAGAAAGCTGTCCAGAAAATTCCCGTTTATCAGCATATACTGACTCACGCCCATGCAGATCATCAGGGTTGTAGTGATCAGATTTGTGCTGAGTTTGAAATACCATTACTCTGTCATCCTAACGAAGTTTTTAGAACTGAAACAGGTATGGTAACCAACGACTATCCAACTCCACAGCATTGGATAGCAAAGCTACAGCAAAAGTACTGGGCAGGTCAGGGACATAAAGTAAAGCAGACAATTGTTGAAAATGATATCATTGGAGATTTTCGGGTAATAGAGACCCCTGGCCATTCTGCAGGTCATATTTCTTTATTCCGTGAGCGGGATGGAGTATTGATCATCGGAGATGTGGCCACAAATATGAATTTGCTTACCACAGCAGTTGGTTTGAGGCTCCCACCCAATATATTTACATCAGATCAAAGGCGAAATGTCCAATCGCTCAAGAAATTGGCAACACTTAACCCTGCTATCATCTGTTTTGGTCATGGCCCCGTAATGAGAAATACCGATCGGAAGTTTGAAAAATTTGTAGAGAATTGCAGCGTTTCTGGTTAAAAATAGAATACAATGAAATTGCTTGCGTTTTATTGTTCCTATCTGAAAACTCATGATAAGAATTTTAAATTTAACTCATACTTTTTTTATAAAGATTAACAAAAAAGTGTATATTTGCCCAGCAAAAAAAAGAAAATGATATTATCTAACTTAAAAAAAGGAAAGAAACAGTACTTACGTCCAACGTCGTGAGTCATTTTCCTATTGGTTAGAAATTAAATAAAAAAGGAGCTTGTCATCACGACAGGCTCCTTTTTTTTATTGATAAAAATTAACAATTAATCTTATTATGAAAGTATTGAAATTTGGAGGGACGTCAGTAGGAAGTCCGGAACGTATCGAACAGTTATTACCAATAATCAGATCTCAGCAATCAGATAAACATTTGGTGGTTTTGTCAGCTGTTTCAGGTACAACAAATGATTTGGTGAAATTATCTGAGCTCTATGAAAACAAAGATATTGAAGCGGCCTACAAGCATATTGATGGACTACAGCAGAAATATATAAAATTTGTAAATGAATTATTTAAAACTGAAAAAGGAATTTTGGAAGCTTTAGCTTTTATTGACAAGATTTTTGATCTTTTTTATCAGTTCAAACATAAAAATTTTTCTTCTACGGCAGAACGTATTATTCTTGCGCAAGGTGAGATTATTTCAACGACCCTTTTTCATTTATACTTAAAAGAAAAAGAAGTTTCTTCTGTATTATTATCAGCATTAGATTTTATGGTAATTGATGAAGACAAAGAACCTAATATTGATGAAATAAGAAAACAGGCAGCTGTTGAAATTGCAAAATATCCGGAAGATACTTTATTCATTACCCAAGGGTATATATGCAGAAATGCTCAGGGCGAAATTGATAATCTGCAAAGGGGAGGTTCTGATTATACCGCTTCCTTGCTGGGAGCAGCATTACAGACAGAAGAAATTCAAATCTGGACAGATATTGATGGTTTTCATAATAATGACCCGAGATATGTACAAAATACAAAATCTATAGCGAGACTTAGTTTTGATGAAGCAGCCGAACTTTCGTATTTTGGCGCTAAAATCCTTCATCCACAAAGTGTGTTTCCTGCCAGAAAATATAATGTTCCTGTAAGGTTATTAGATACCATGAATCCATCTGCCGTCGGAACATTGATTTCTGGAGAGGCTACCAATCAAAATCAAATTGTGGCAATAGCTGCTAAAGATGGAATCACGGCTATCCGTATTCAATCTTCACGTATGCTGATGGCCTATGGTTTTTTGAGAAAGGTTTTTGAAATTTTTGAACGATACAAAACACCTATAGATATGATTACAACTTCTGAAGTAGCTGTTTCTCTAACCATTGACCAAACGGAAAATCTTTCTGAAATTATAAGAGAACTAAACACCTTTTCAGCTGTTGAAATTGACAGTGAGCAATCTATTATATGTATTGTGGGGGATTTCAGGAAAAATAATCACGGATATGCAACTATTGTCTCTGAAGCAGTAAAACATATTCCAATAAGAATGATCTCCTACGGAGGAAGTGAAAATAATATTTCATTATTAGTTCCTTCAGCTTTTAAGGTAGAAGCTTTGAGATCACTGCATAACAGACTGTTTTAGAAAAATAGATAAGTACTGAAGAAAAATGATATAAAATTTGATTCAAGTTAACGATATCAAAATGTACCACAAAAATAGAGATTTCTTTAAACGGTGATGTATATGGCACAGGCATTGTTAATACTAAAAGAAGTTTTGAAGAGAAAACTTGTTTAACACCACATCACTTTACTTATAATTCATTTTGAACTTTAACCTCCCTATTGACACGGGAGGTTTTTTTATATTATAAGAATATCCAAGACTTCTAACCTTTTTATCTGCTATCATATGAAAGAAATTGCTTATATGGTTGGATAGAGACATTGCCATGTTTTCAGGATTACAACAGATCTTTGGTTTATCTGATCCAGAAATGAGCTTGGAATTTATCCTTAAAACCCTGGAAAAACATTGAAGGAAGCCTTTCGTAAGAAAACTGGACAAGTTAAACATGTACAGTTTTTTTACCTTTATTCATGAAATTTTCAAATAAACACGTTGCTTATATACCACTTTTTCATGTTTGCATTATGATATTAAATTGTTGTTTAAGTTAATTGTTTCGTAATTATTTGTAGTTAGAGTGTAAAAAATGGTAATCCAAAATGAAGATTTACCTCTTTTTTAATAATGAAAAGTGTGCTTTTTACATTTTTTTTTCGTGCAAAATGAAAAAAAAATTAACTCTTCTTATCATAATATTTATTCGGAAAAAAATAATCTTTTTAAGAGTATTGTAAAATTGCAATTGATTGTGAATTCATATCTTATGAAATAAGTAAGTGTAAAAATAATGATAACCTTATCATATTTTTTATACAATTCATATCATAAAAATTCGATATGTAAACCATTGATAAGCAGTAGATAATAGCGGATTTATTTTTTTTATTCAGATGAATTTTTATATTTGTAATGTTACCAAAATGTTAACGAACTAATGAATCAGAACTTTATCCATACCTATGTCTCTGTAGATTGTGTTGTATTTGGATTTGACCATGAAAACCGGTTGAATATATTACTAGTACAACGCCATGTTGATGATGTACCGTTGGAAAAACAGATCAAACTTCCAGGAAGCTTAATTTTCAGTGATGAAGATGTAGACGATGCTGCACAAAGAGTACTTCATGAACTTACAGGGATAAAAAAAATGGTTCTCAAGCAGTTTAAATGCTTTGCCGATCCTATGAGAGCAAGTAATGCGCATGATATCAAATGGATGGATCAGGAATATAAACATCATATAGACAGGATTATTACAGTTGCTTACCTTTCTCTTTGTAAAATAGATCACAAGATCAACAGTACAAAATATGAAACCGTAGACTGGTATCCTGTTGATGAGGTTCCTTTACTGCCTTTTGATCATAACAAGATTATCAATGAATCTTTAATGGAGATCAGAAAATGGATTGAATCTGACTTCTCCATTATTTTCGAACTGCTGCCAAAAAGATTCACCATAAGACAGCTCTATCAGCTCTATAGCGCTTTAAATGAAAAGAATATTGATATCAAAAATTTCCATAAAAAAATATCTTCATTCCCCTATATTGTTCCCTTGGATGAAATTCAAAAAGATGTATCACACCGTGCAGCAAGATATTACAGGTTTGATGCAAAGATTTACAAGAAAAACAATACAAAACTTATAAAATAATTCCTTTAAAAAATTATGTACTTACTAGGCTATGACATTGGCAGTTCTTCTGTGAAAGTGTGTCTCATTGAGGCGTCCAGCGGAAAAGTGATTGCTTCTGAATTTTCTCCCAAAAAAGAGATGAAAATCACTGCTATAAATCCCGGATGGGCAGAGCAAAATCCGGTAGACTGGTGGATCAATCTGAAGTTGGCACACGAAGCTGTCATGCATGAATCCGGAGTACATGCAGAAGATATTAAAGGAATCGGGATTACCTGGCAGATGCATGGGCTGATTCTTGTAGACAAAGATCAGAACCTTTTAAGACCATCCATTATCTGGTGCGACAGCCGTGCTGTACCTTATGGTGAAAAGGCTTTCAAAACCATAGGAGAAGAAAAATGTCTTTCACATCTGTTGAATTCACCGGGAAACTTTACAGCATCAAAGCTTGCCTGGGTAAAAGAAAACGAACCTGAGATCTTTGAAAAGATAGATAAAATAATGCTTCCCGGAGACTATATTGCCATGAGACTTTCAGGGCAGATAGGAATGACCATTGAAGGTTTATCAGAAGGAATATTCTGGGATTTTAAGAATAACTGCATTTCAGAAGATATTATTAACCACTATGGAATTCCTGAAAGTTTCTTCCCGGAAATTGTACCTACATTTGGTATTCAGGCAACAGTTTCAAAGGCAGCATCAGAAGAATTAGGCTTAAAGGAAGGTACACCTATTTCTTACAGAGCAGGAGACCAGCCCAACAATGCGCTTTCCCTGAATGTCTTTAATCCTGGAGAAATTGCCTCTACAGCAGGAACTTCAGGAGTGGTTTATGGAGTGCTAGACCAGCTGGAATATGATAAATTATCAAGGGTTAATACATTTGCCCATGTCAATTATACACCGGAACAGATCAGGCTTGGGGTTTTGCTGTGTATCAACGGAACCGGAATTTTAAATTCCTGGCTGAAGCACAATTTTGCAACTTCGCTTTCTTCGTATGGTGATATGAATGATATGGCTTCACTTTCACCCATCGGATCTAAAGGATTAAGCATTATTCCTTTTGGAAACGGAGCTGAAAGAGTGCTGGAAAATAAGGATACAAGCTGTTCAATTCACGGAATAAACTTTAATATCCATTCAAAAGGCGATATTCTTCGGGCAGCACAGGAAGGTATTGTATTCTCTTACGAATATGGAATGGATATCATGAGAAATATAGGCATGGATATCCAGGTGATCCGTGCTGGAAATGCCAATATGTTTTTAAGTTCGATTTTTCGCCAGTCGCTATCCAGTGTCAGCAACGCGGTTATTGAACTTTATGATACCGATGGAGCGGTAGGAGCAGCAAGAGCTGCCGGAATGGGAATAGGATTTTATTCAGATTCCAGAGAAGCATTCTCTTCACTCGAAAAAATAGCGGTGATAGAGCCCGAACACGAAAAACAGGAACAATATTTAGAAGCCTATGCCAGATGGAAACATCATCTTAACGAAATAATCTAGGACCATTACACAGTATTTTTCATCCTCTTACTGACTTTTCAGAATCAGTGAGAAGGGAATTTCTACGCAAAAAATTAAAAACAGAAATAAAAATAATCAAATAAATATGAACACTTTAACAGGTACAAAAGAGTTTTTTACAGGTATTGAAAAAATTAAGTTTGAAGGGAAAGAAAGTAAGAACCCTTTGGCATTCCGCTATTATGATGCGGAAAAGATCGTGATGGGAAAACCAATGAAAGACTGGACAAGATTTGCGATGGCATGGTGGCATACCTTATGTGCAAACGGAAGTGATCCTTTCGGAGGTCCTACCATTCACCACCCATGGGATATCGGAAACGATCCGTTAACCAGAGCAATGCACAAAATGGATGCAGGTTTCGAATTCATGTCTAAAATGGGATTCAATTATTACTGCTTCCATGATATCGATCTTGTAGACCCTGCCAGCAACTGGAAGGACTACGAGAAAAATATGCAGACTATCGTGGAATACGCCAAACAAAAGCAGCAGGAAACAGGAATTAAGCTTTTATGGGGGACAGCCAATGTTTTCACTCATGAAAGATACATGAACGGTGCTTCTACCAATCCAAATTTTGATGTAGTAGCCTGTGCAGGAACTCAGGTGAAAAACTCAATAGATGCAACGATAGCGCTTGGTGGTGAAAATTATGTCTTTTGGGGTGGAAGAGAAGGATATATGAGCCTTTTGAACACAGACATGAAGCGTGAAAAAGATCACCTTGCGCGTTTCCTTTCCATGTCAAGAGACTATGCCCGCCAGCAGGGCTTTAAAGGAACTTTCCTGATTGAGCCAAAACCGATGGAGCCTACCAAACATCAGTACGATTATGATTCTGAAACAGTAATCGGATTCCTTAGACATTACGGATTAGACAAAGATTTCAAATTGAATATCGAAGTGAATCACGCTACATTGGCAGGCCATACATTCGAACATGAGCTTCAGGTTGCAGTTGATGCAGGACTTTTAGGAAGTATTGATGCCAACAGGGGAGATTATCAGAACGGATGGGATACAGACCAATTCCCGATCGATTATTATGATATGGTTCAGGCATGGCTTGTTCTGCTTCCGGCAGGAGGTCTGGGAACAGGAGGAGTGAACTTTGATGCTAAAATAAGAAGGAATTCTATTGATGCTGAAGATTTATTCATTTCTCACATTTCAGGAATGGATGTATTTGCTAAAGGTCTTCTGGCAGCGGCTGATATCCTTGAAAATTCAGATTACAAAAAGCTGAGAACAGACCGTTATGCTTCTTTTGATAACGGAAACGGAAAAGCATTTGAAGAAGGCACACTTACACTGGAAGATCTGCAGAGAATAGCTCACGAAATCGGCGAACCACAGCCAAAAAGCGGAAAACAGGAATTGTTTGAAGCCATCGTGAATATGTATATATAATTAAAAATAAAAGGCTTATAAACACTAAGGATTTTTATACACAATAATTATTAAAGAGCCTTTTATTCAACAACTAATATTAAAATAATAATTATGAACCGATTTTATTTCAATAAAAGCAATAGAGCAGCACTGTTTTTTGCAATGACTCTGTTGCCTTGCGGCATAGCATATTCACAGGTTAAGAAAGATACAGTAGCTAAAGAAAATAAAATAGATGAAGTTGTTGTGATAGGATATGGAACCCAGAGAAAAGAAGCTGTGACAGGTTCTGTAGCCACTGTAAAAGGAGATGCCTTGCGTGAAGTACCTTCTGCCAACATTACCCAGGCATTACAGGGAAGGACAGCTGGGGTAGATATCTCGCAAACATCTACAAAACCGGGTGCTGCCATGCAGATTCGTATCAGGGGAACACGATCTCTTACAGGAGATAATAACCCGCTGATTGTATTGGATGGTATTCCTTTCGTAGGATCACTGGGAGATATAAGCTCTAGTGACATCAAAAGTATTGATATCCTCAAAGATGCTTCTGCTACAGCCATTTATGGATCAAGAGGAGCAAACGGTGTTATCCTTGTTACCACCAACAGAGGGGCAAAAGGACAGAGACCTAAATTCAGTTATAACACCTTTACAGGAGTTCAGACCTTATTTTCAAAATATCCGATGATGGATGGCCCTAAATTTGCGCAGTTGCGTGCTTATGCCATTCCAGCAGGAAATACAACACCTTTGTATTCCAACGGGGCGGATGAAAATAGCAGTGTTAATACAGACTGGCAAAGTTTGTATTATAAACCTGCCATGATGACCAGTCATGATATTGGCGTATCTGGAGGAACAGAAGGTGGAAATTATAATGTAGGCTTGTCATACTTCAAGCAAAATGCATTAATCCCTATTCAAAGTTATGAAAGATTTGCTCTTCGTATGGCGATTGATCAGCAGGTGGGATCTATCTTTAAGTTCGGTTTCACTACCAATACAAACTATTCCGTTTCTGAAGGAAATGGGGTAAACCCGGGAGCTGTTTTAGGATATTCTCCTATTGCTAATCCTTACAATGCGGACGGAACTCCGAAAAGAGTAATGAGTACAGCTGGCGGTATCGATCAGACATGGATTTATACAAGAGGAAGCCTGGGGAATCTGGGAGATAAATATATCGATGAGACCAAGGCCTTCGCATCCTATAATAATCTTTACGGGGAAGCCAGCCTTCCGATCAAAGGATTAAAGTACAGATTAAATGTAGGGTTGGATTACCGTACTTCAAACAGCGGAAATTACTCCGGTGTAGGAGTCTTTAATACGAATCCTCTAGGTCCTTCCGCAGCCGGAAGAGGGAATAACCAGACCTACCACTGGGTGTTGGAAAACCTTTTAACGTATGACCGTACATTTGGTAAGCATAAAGTAAATGCTGTAGCACTTTATTCAGCAGAACAGAATAAGTATACAAGCTCATACATGAGTGCAAAGAATGTTCCGGCAGACTTTTTCCAGTATTATAACTTAGGACAGTCGCCTCAGGCTGATATTACCGTAAGACCTGAAGACCAGGTGTACTGTAAAACAGGCCTGCTTTCAGCGATGGGAAGAATCATGTATACGTATGATAACAGGTATATGCTTACAGCGACACTTCGTGCTGACGGGTCTTCAAGGCTTGCTCCGGGAAACAAGTGGCACACCTATCCCGCATTATCACTAGGATGGAATGTTACCAATGAATCTTTCATGCAGAATATCAAAGTGATTAATCTCCTTAAATTCAGAGCCGGATGGGGACAGACTTCCAATCAGGCAGTAGATCCATATTCTACGATGGGAAGATTTAACGTTGCTCCTTATAATTACGGAAGTGCAGGAAGTACAGGAATCTATGGAAATCAGCCGCCTAACCCAAGCCTGGGATGGGAATATTCAAAAACACAAAACTACGGAGTAGATTTCGGGATTTTGAACAACCGCCTTACGGGGAGTGTGGAGTATTACAAAACCCATACCTATGACCTGTTAACACAGAAAAGCCTTCCGGCATCAAGCGGATGGTCTTCCATTGTTTCGAATGTAGCAGAAACAGAAAATAAAGGAGTTGAAGTTTCTTTAAACGGGGTTATTTTCGATAATCCGGATGGATTTACCTGGGAAGCAGGAGTTAATTTCTATACTAATAAAAACAAAATTTTATCGCTTGCATCAGGAACAGAACGTGACATCAATAACTCATGGTTTGTAGGGCATAATATCAATTCATTATACGATTATCAGTACATCGGCCTTTGGCAGGCAGGCGATCCTTACCAGAATATTCTGGAACCGGGTACTGCTGCAGATGTTGTAGGATCTATCAAAGTTCTTTACACCGGAGGTTATAATGCTGACGGAACACCGGTAAGAGCAATTGGACCGGATGACAGACAGATTTTTGATACGGCTCCGAAATTCCAGGGAGGATTTAATATGCGCTTTGCTTACAAAAATTTTGAACTGAGCACAGTCGGAGCTTTCCAGCATGGGGGAATTTTGGTAAGTACCATTTATGGATCTGCAAGTTATCTTAACCGATTAACGGGAAGAGGAAATAACGTAGATGTAGACTACTGGACAGAAGACAATACAGGAGCTTATTTTCCACGTCCGGGGCGCCATCTGAGTGGTGATAATCCGAAGTATTCTTCTACTTTAGCTATGTTTGATGCTTCTTATCTTAAGCTTCGTACCATTACCTTAGGATATAATGTTAACAAAGATTTTTTAAAGGACCTGAAAATTACCAGCTTAAGAATTTACTTCACCGTAACCAATCCTGTTGTACTATTCTCACCGTATCATAAGTTCTCAGGGATGGATCCGGAACCGAACTCTTTCGGAAATGAAAATCAGGCGGTAAGCGGATATCAGAGCCGCCAGCTTGTTATAGGAACCAATAACCCTTCCACAAGAAATTACTTAATGGGACTTAACTTAACCTTTTAAAACTGTATTGTCATGATAAATTTTAATAAAAAACTGTTATTAGGAGCAATCTTTTTATCCTTAACATTTACAGGTTGTAATGAAATTCTTGATGAACAGCCAAGATCAATATATACCGCTGATTATTTTAATACACCGGATGGTGTTAATCAGGGATTTACGGCTTTATACAGGCAGATGAGATTACTGTACGGCAATGGCTACTTTATGAGCAATTGTCAGAACGGAACTGACGAATCTACCTGGGCACAGAGTGCGGACGGTAACTTTAAGGAATTAGATATGTCCGGAAACGGGATTATCAATTCCAATACCTTTCCTACAAGTATGGTCTGGAACTCTGTATTCCCGTATATCAATACTGCCAACGGAATTATTGAAAAAGGACCAGGATTCGGAATCGCAGAATCTATGATCTCTGAAGCCCGTTTCTTCCGCGGTTTTTACTATTTCATGCTTGTACAAACGTATGGAGGAGTTCCACTGGATTTAGGAACAGGAGAACTGAAATATAACACTTTACCTTCCACCTCTTCCGTAAGAAATACCGTACCGGAAGTATACACAAAAACTGTTTTTGCTGACCTTAAAAAAGCAATAGAAAATCTGCCGGCATCACCAAGGGTAACCGGAGGTGTCACTAAAAATGTAGCAAGACTAATGCTTGCCAAAGCCTATCTTACTTACGGATGGTGGCTGCAGAATCCAAACGGAATTCCAACGTATCCTGAAGCAGCAAGAACTGACCCGGACGGACACAATGCCCAATGGTATTTCCAGCAGGCTTATGATATTGCCTTGGAAGGAATCAACAATCCCGGTCCTTATGCGCTTCAGCCTACCTTCTATGATGTGAATGTAGGTTCAAATGACAGAAATACCGAATCGATGTTGTATGCAGATCATACTCAGTCGAGCACATACTATAACGAAAGTGATCCTGTAGGATTCGGATCAGGCTGGGCTCCGGACAATTTTGCAGCATGGATGCAGACCTGGAACTATACTGCCATCAAAAGTAGTAAAACAACAGCATGGTTAGGGGCAGACATTGTTAGCCCCGTACAGAGAGAAGCATCACAGCCTTTGGGACGTCCTTGGGTTCGTATGTGTCCTACCTTGGGAGTTATTAAAAATACTTTTGCAGATAAAACCAACGATTCCCGTTATGACGGAACTTTTGTAACCACTTACAGAGGAAACTGGAACAAGAATGGAACGGGATTAACTACAGTTCCCGTACTTTATAATGCCAATAATCTGCCTGTACAGCCAGGAGGTGCTATTTTAAGCTTCCTTAATGATGACAGCCAGACTCCTTCTTATCCTACGGGAGCAGGGCAAAGTGGTGTGGGAGCAGGAACTCTGTCAGGAAGAGCAGACTGGGTCATTGCACCGAACGGAATCAGCAGAATTGTATATCCTGGTCTTTGGAAAATAGGAACTTACCGTACCGATGATCCAAACGGCTTAGGATATCCGAATGCAGGATTAACACGTCCTTTCAGCGTTGCCAAATTCTCAGAATTCTATTTTATTGCCGCAGAAGCAGCTGTAAAAGGGGCTTCAGGAGCTATGACAGCCAGAGATCTTATCAACGTCATCCGTGCCCGTGCCGGAAAATGGAAGTTCAATAATGCACAGAATACCGCTTATGTAGCAGATAACAGTGCCGCAATGACTGCTGCTACGCCATCTGTAATTACCATTGATTATATCCTTGCAGAAAGATCCCGTGAATATTACGGAGAATTCTACAGATGGTATGATCTGGTACGTACACAGAAGTGGGGAGATTATGCGGCAAGTTATCAGATTGGAGGAGCTTCTTATGGAGATCATGCTCCGCAAACGGTTACTAGAACGATAAAACCATTTCATTATCTGAGACCGATTCCTCAGAACCAGATCGATGCCATGGAAGTATCGGCAGATATTAAAGCAAAATATCAGAATCCGGGATACAATTAATTTCATTCTACATTCATATCAGTAACAGAGTAGGTGTGAAAAGCACCTGCTTTGTTTATCTGAATTAAATTTTAAAACTATGGAAAAAACCTGGCGTTGGTTTGGCAAAAAAGACAAAATAGCACTCAGTACACTTCGTCAAATAGGAGTAGAAGGAATTGTTTCTGCCCTGCACGATATCCCAAACGGAGAAATCTGGAATTCAGAGTCCATCAATGATTATAAAAACTATATAGAAAGCCACGGACTTCGCTGGTCTGTTGTGGAAAGTCTTCCCGTAAGCGAAGCCATCAAATACGGAGGTGAAGACCGTGACTCTTTAATAGAAAATTATATCACAAGCCTTGAAAATCTGGGTAAAGCAGGAGTTAAAACAGTTTGCTACAACTTTATGCCTGTTCTCGACTGGGCAAGGACGGATCTTTTTCACGAATGGGAAGATGGTTCATCCTCACTTTATTTTGACAAAGCCAAGTTTGCATACTTCGAAATTCATATCCTTAAAAGGGAAGGTGCAGAAAACGATTACAGTCCGGAAACCCTTCAAAAAGTAGAAGAATTAAAAAATACATTAACAGAAAAAGATAATCATGACCTGATAGACTCAGTCATTGTAAAAACACAGGGATTCGTGAACGGAAATATCAAAGAAGGTGAATTGAATCCTGTAGAAAAGTTCAAAAGTCTGCTGGCTTTGTACGATGGTATAGATAAGCATCAGCTTCGTCAGAACATGAAATATTTCCTTGAAAAAATAATGCCTGTCTGTGAAAAATGGAGTATCCAGATGTGTGTACATCCTGATGATCCGCCTTTTTCATTACTGGGATTACCAAGAATAGTGACCAATGAAGAAGATATTGACTGGCTGCTGCAGGCTGTTGATAACCCTCACAACGGAGTAACCTTCTGTGCCGGATCTCTCAGTGCCAACCTTCAGAATGATGTTCCAAAGCTTGCGCAAAAATTTGCTCACCGTACCAAATTCGTTCACCTGAGAAGTACAAATGTCTTTGAAAACGGCGATTTCATCGAGGCTTATCATCTGGGAGGAAGAGGAAAGCTCATTGAAGTGATCCGTGTATTCGAAAAAGAAAATCCTGATCTTCCTATGAGGATTGACCATGGTAGACTTTTAACGGAAGATATTGACAAAGGATATAATCCCGGTTACTCATTTTTAGGAAGAATGCTGGCATTGGGCCAGATAGAAGGAGTAATGGCTGCCGTTCAGTCAGAATTACAGAAAAATTAATCTGCGTTTGTAATAAAATAGTAAAAAGTAAAATGAAAGACCTGTTTAGTATTAAAAACAAAGTAGCAGTCATCACAGGGGCTTCAGGCGTTTTGGGAGGCAGCCTTGCCAAAAGTTTTATAGAGGCCGGAGCAAAAGTTGTCGCACTGGGAAGAAACCAGGAAACACTGGATGCCCGGGTAAAAGAACTGACAGATTTGGGCGGGGATGCACTTGCTGTAGAAGCCAATGTGATGGATATTGAAAGCCTTGAAGCCGCTTCCTTGAAAATAAAAGAAAAGTATGGCAGCATTGATATTCTGCTCAATATAGCAGGTGGAAACATTCCGTCAGCAACCTTATCACCCGAACAGTCATTTTTTGATATGGATATGAAAGGATGGGCTGAGGTTACCGATCTCAATATCAACGGGACAGTTTACCCCAGCTATGTTTTCGGAAAAGTAATGGCGGAGCAGGGAAGCGGAAACATTATTAATATTTCTTCCATGGCCGCCTATTCAGCAATTACAAGAGTAGCCGGATATTCTGCCGCCAAATCCGCAATCACCAATTTTACCCAATGGCTGGCCTCTGATCTGGCATTGAAATTCGGAGATAAAATACGCGTTAATGCTGTAGCACCAGGATTTTTCATTGGTGATCAGAACCGTGCTATTCTGTTGAATCCGGACGGAAGCTTAACCGAAAGAAGTAAAAAAGTAATGGCCAAAACACCCATGCAGAGATTTGGAGAAGTAGAAGAACTGAATGGGGTTGTACAGTTTCTGTGTTCAGATGCTGCAAATTTCATCACAGGAGCACTGATTCCTGTTGACGGAGGTTTCAGCGCATTCAGCGGAGTATAAAAAGCTAATTTCTTCATATCATCAAACAGGACCTTAATGGTTTCATTAAGGGTTCTGTTTTTAAAATGCCGGCTTTCATGAAGTCAGAAATAAACGACAATTAAAATCCAGGATTGTAACAACAAATAATGAGTAATTCCACTAAAAATAAAAACGTTTTCGGAGAATTGTTTTTGCTTGAATCAGCAAAAGCAGAAAATCTGTATTTCGGTTATGCTAAAGATATGCCGGTTATTGATTATCACAATCATCTTGAGCCGGATGTTATTGCTGCCAATCAAAACTTCCGTTCTCCAGCAGCTATCTGGCTGGATGGTGACCATTACAAATGGAGAGCCATGAGAAATTTTGGTATTGATGAACAGTTTATTTCAGGAAATGCTTCAGATCAGGAAAAATTCATGAAATGGGCAGAAGTGTTACCGTATACTCTTCGTAATCCTTTGTTTCACTGGACGCATCTGGAGCTCAAAAATCCTTTTGGTATCAACGAGTATTTATCACCCAATAATGCAGATACGGTGTATCATCAGATGAATGAAAGTCTGCAGACAGACAGCTTTTTACCACAATCCATCATTCATAATTTTAAGGTAGAAGCGTTGTGCACTACAGATGATCCTGCTGATGATCTGGTTCATCACAAGGCTTTAAAAAACAGTGGATTTAACACAGCTGTTCTTCCGGCTTTCCGCCCTGATGCCTATATCAATATGATTAATCCTGAACAGTATCTTTCAGGAATTAAAAAGCTTGAAAAAGTATGTGGATTTTCCATCGGGTCAGCTTCTGATCTGTTGAATGCACTTCAGTCCAGAATCAATTATTTTGTGGAAGCAGGAGCAAAAGTAGCTGATCACGGCTTTGAATATTTCCCGGATACCACAAAGTGGAATCAAAACCTTGAAAAAGAATTTTCCGGATTCCTGAAAGGGAATATTTCAACATTTTCCGATCCGGATGCCTTATGCGGCTATATGCTGAAAGAGCTTTGCAAAATGTATGCAGAAAAAGGCTGGGTACAGCAGTTTCATGTAGGGGCAACCCGAAACAACAATTCAGAAATGTTCAGAAAAATGGGAGCTAATGCAGGATATGATGCCATTGGAGAACCATTTTATGCACAGCGATTGAGCGTTTTGCTGGATGCATTGAATTCAGAAGAAAAACTGGCCAAAACCATTATATACAATCTGAATCCTGCATTTAATGAAGTTCTGGCATCCCTTGCCGGAAACTTCAATGAAGGAGGTATTAAATCCAAAGTACAGTTTGGAGCAGCCTGGTGGTTTCTTGATCAGCTCGACGGGATGACCAAACAGATGAACACACTTTCCAATATCGGTTTGATAAGCACTTTTGTCGGCATGTTGACCGATTCCCGAAGCCTGCTGTCATTCTCAAGACATGATTATTTCAGAAGGCTTTTGTGCAATCTGTTCGGAAGTGAAATGGAAAGAGGTCTTCTTCCCGATGATGAAAAATGGGTAGGAAAGATCATTCAGGATATCTGTTATCACAATACAAAAAATTATTTTGAAATCTAATACCATGCAGGACTCGACGAAAATACTATGTTTCGGGGAACTGCTTCTCCACTTTGCCCCGGATTCCGAAGGAAACTGGCTGAATGAGCAGTCTCTTAAGATGTATATAGGCGGAGCAGAATACAATGTAGCAGCAGCACTTTCCCAATGGAAAAATTCTGTGAAATTATTATCAGCTTTACCTGAGAATTTTGTTGGAAATCACTTAGAATTTCAGCTTAACAATAAAGGAATAGAAGTCCTTGCAGAAAAAACTCAAGGGAGAATAGGAACATTTTACCTTTCTTCTGATGGAGATATGCAGAACGCTTCAGTGGTTTACGACCGATTTCCGTCTGTTTTTACCCAGTCGGATTTTGAAACTTTCAGTAATGATGAACTATTTTCAGGAGTAAAATGGCTGCATATCAGTACCATCACACCGGCTTTGAGTGACAATGCATTCCGCAAATGTTTACAGATCATGAAAGAAGCCAGAACAAGAAATATTACGGTTTCTCTTGATCTGAATTACAGAGCATTGCTTTGGCAAAACCAGAATCCTCACAAAATTAAAGAGCTGATGCCTTTTGTGAATGTCCTTATGGGAAATATCTGGTCTGTTGGGCAGGTCCTTGATATTCCGGTTAAATATGAGCTTAACGGAAAATTCGATGATGAAAATCTTCTGAAACAGGCTGAAAAAACAGCGTTGGAAATCCGGAAACAGTTCCCGGCTGTGGAAAAAATTGCAAATACTTTCCGCTTTACAAACGGAGAACAGGTGAATTACTTTGCCACCTTATTTGCTGATGAGAAACTTTTGATTTCAGAAAAATATAATTCAGATAAAATCGAGGAAAGGGTAGGAAGCGGTGATTCTTTCATGGCGGCCTTGATTCATGGAATTTTAAAAGGAAATTCTGATGAGCAGATCCTTGAGGATGCGACAAAAGTTGCTTTTAAAAAACTTTTTGTAAAGGGAGATACCATTGATGAAAGCATAAATATCGAGAAATTATGAGTGAAATACTACAAAAAATAAAAGACCAGAAAATAGTTCCGTTATTCTATAACGAATCGTTTGAGGTCTCAAAAAATATCGTAAAAGCTTTATACGAAGCAGGAATCCGTGTGATAGAATATACCAACCGCGGCCATCAGGCATTGGAAAATTTCACTAAGCTGAAAGAAATTTCCCATACAGAATTTCCTGGTCTTCTGTTAGGAATCGGAACGGTGAAAAACATAAAAGAAATGGATGATTATGCTCATGCAAAAGCAGATTTTATCATTACACCAGTGATCAGTGAAGCATTGGTAAAACATGCCTTTGAAAAAAATATACTTCTGATTCCGGGCTGTTTTACCCCTTCCGATATCAATATTGCCTATCAGAACGGTTTAAAACTGGTTAAAATATTCCCGGCTGATTCTTTAGGGAAGAACTACATCAAATCGATACAACCTGTTTTTCCGGGAATGAATTTCATGCCCACCGGAGGAATCCATGCTGAAACTGAAGATATCAGTGAATGGCTCAATGGAGGTGCCATAGCAGCAGGGCTGGGAAGCTCTCTCATTGGAAAAGATAATAATGAAGAAGAACTGACTCTGAAAACAAAAAAATTATTACAACAACTTAATCAATAACTCAATGCAGGCTCCTCAAAACCGCAATATAAGATGGTGGATGCTGTCTCTTGTCTTTCTCGCCACTACGATCAATTATCTTGACCGTCAGGTAATGGGTTTGCTGAAACCTGTACTGGAAAAAGAATTCAGCTGGGATGAAAAAGATTACAGCTATATCGTCATGGCCTTTACCACGACATATGCCATCGGTTATATGGCGATGGGGAGGTTTATAGACAAGGTCGGAACCAAAATCGGGTATGCGGTTTCCCTTATTGTATGGAGTTTGGCCTCGATAGGACATGGTCTTGTCAAAAGTACCATCGGGTTTATCATTGCGAGAAGCACGTTGGGAATCAGTGAAGCAGGAAACTTTCCTGCTGCCATCAAATCAGTGGCTGAATGGTTTCCCAAAAAAGAAAGAGCACTGGCAACGGGAATTTTTAACTCAGGAGCAACGGTGGGAGCTATTTTGGCGCCGCTATTGGTTCCGTTCATTCTTGGGCATTACGGCTGGAGGCAGACTTTTGTGTGGATTGGAGCTTTGGGCATGATTTGGATTATCCTTTGGTGGAAATTTTATGCCGTACCGGAAAAAACAAAAAATCTCAGCAAGGAAGAACTGCAGTACATTAAAAGTGATCAGGCTGAAAAAGCAGAAGAGAAAACCAAAATTCCTTTATCGGAATTACTGAAATATAAAGTAACATGGTCATTTGCCATCGGTAAGATATTAACCGATCCTATCTGGTATTTCTTCATGTTCTGGCTGCCGGCCTATTTCTCGGATGTATTTAAAATGGATTTAACCAAACCATCTCTTCCGTTAATTATTATTTACAGCGGAACCACGATCGGAAGTATTGGTGGAGGATATCTCTCATCATTTCTGATCAAAAAAGGCTGGGCCATCGGAAGAGCCAGAAGCATTACCATGTTATTGTTTGCTTTGATGGTAGTTCCGGTCATGTTCTCAAAATATGTAGATAATATGTGGATGATCACAATCATCATTGCCTTTGCAACAGCTGCACATCAAGGATGGGGAGCGAATCTTATGACTACGGTCGGAGATCAGTTACCCAACAATTATGTCAGTTCTGTCATTGGTTTTGGCGGAATGCTGGGCTCAGCGGCAGGAATCATTTTTCCCCTTTTTATCGGAATTGTTCTCGATGCCTTTAAAAAATCAGGAAATATCAACGGAGGTTACAATATTATATTTTTCATAGCCGGAATATCCTATGTTACAGCCTGGGGATTAATTAAAATAGTCAACCGGAAGAAAACCGCTTAAAATATATAACGATCGGTAAACGATTATAATGATAAATATAAATGCCATTTGCTGAGTATAACGCCTTGGCGAACCTTAAAAAGATAGTCGTTAAAAAATTTGCGGACTTAGCGTTAAAAAGAACAACACCTATTCAAAAATATACATTTTAAAAACTATAAAAAAAGAATAACAATGAAACAGAATATAATGAATTTAGCTTTTTTCAGGAATAAAACGAATATCCTTGCAGCAGCAGCTTTGCTCTCGGTGACTACTATTTCTGCCCAGACTTTCTCAGACTTCAATTACCGTGGAAACGATAAAATATACAATGATAACCCTCTTAAACCAGACGAATTTTATTCCCCGATTCTTCAGGGCTGTTATCCCGATCCCAGTATTACCAGAAAAGGCGAAGATTACTATCTCGTAAACTCTTCATTTTCAATGTTTCCGGGAGTTCCTATTTTTACTTCTAAAGATCTTGTGAACTGGAAACAGGTAGGGCACGTTCTGGACAGACCTTCACAGCTTAAGGTTGAAAAATCAGGCGTTTCCCATGGAATTTATGCCCCGGACATCAAATACAATAAGCACAACGATACTTTTTATATGATCACTACCCAGTTTGCAGGTGGTATTGGAAATATGGTCGTAAAAACCAAAGATCCGGCAAAAGGATGGAGCGAAGTTCAGAAACTCAATTTTGAAGGTATTGATCCTGCTATTTTCTTTGATGATGATGGAAAAGCATATATCGTTCATAATGATGCTCCACCACAAGGTACCGAGCAGTACAACGGCCACCGTGTGATTAAGATGTGGGATTATGATCTCGAAAAAGACCAGGTAGTTCCGGGTTCGGATAAAATTATTGTAAACGGAGGGGTAGACCTTTCCCAAAAACCCATCTGGATTGAAGGGCCTCATATTTACAAAAAGAATGGCAAATATTACCTGATGTGTGCAGAAGGAGGAACCGGTGGTAATCACAGTGAAGTTATTTTTATGTCCGATTCTCCCAAAGGACCTTACGTTCCAGCTGATAATAATCCGATTCTGACGCAGCGCTATTTCCCAAAAGACCGAAAAGAAAAAGTAGACTGGGCAGGTCATGCAGATCTGGTAGAAACACCGGAAGGCCAATATTATGGAGTATTTTTAGCAATTCGTCCGAATGTCAGCAACCGTGTTAACAAAGGCCGTGAAACTTTTATTCTTCCTGTAGACTGGAGCGGAACGTATCCTGTGTTTCAAAATGGCCTGGTTCCGATGAAACCAAAATTGAAAATGCCACAAGGTGTTCAGAATCAAACCGGACAAACCGGATTTTTCCCGAACGGCAACTTTACATACAACGATAAACTAACCGATAAAAACCTCGATTTCCGTTGGATTGCCATGCGTGGTCCTCGTGAAAACTTCATTACTGCAACAAAAAATGGTGTAAAAGTGAATCCAATGGAAACGAACATCAAAGCGTTGGCTCCGATTTCATCTTTGTTCCACAGATTACAGCACGAAGACTTCGAAACTTCCGTAACCCTGGATTATAAACCAAAATCGCAAAAAGAATTGGCTGGAATTACCCTCTACCAAAGCGAAACATTCAATTATGTTTTTGGAATCACGAAAAAAGATAAAGATTTCTACATCGTATTGGAAAGAACAGAAAAAGGACAATCAAAGCTGATCGCCAGCGAGAAGATTTCATTATCCAAACCGGTTAAACTGCAGGTTGTTGCCGATAAAGATGAACATAGCTTTAATTATTCACTGGATGGCACGAATTATAAAAATTTGGGAGGACCGGTTTCAGGAGATATTCTTTCTACTGATATAGCGGGAGGCTTTACAGGAAGCCTTATCGGGCTTTACAGTACATCTTCCAATGATATTGTACCGAATTAAGTTAGTATTAGCAATGTCACACTGAGCTTGTCGAAGTGTTCCTTTTAAGATTGTAAAGAATTAAATCGAACCAAAATATCAAAACCTTGAAAATCAAAAAATCTTATATAGTTTCTTTATTGGGATTTATCGGGCTGAATCTTCTTTCAGCCCAGGTAAATCCTTCCGGAAAACAGAGTACTGCATTTACCAATCCCATCATCTGGGCAGATGCACCGGATTTATCCATTACCAGAAACGGAAACGATTTTTACCTGATCAGTACCACCATGCATCTGATGCCGGGAGCTCCGGTAATGCATTCCAGGGATTTGGTACATTGGGAAATGTCTGGTTATGTTTTCGATACTTTGAATGACAACTCGAAATATGATTTATTGAACGGAACCGTTTACGGCAGAGGTCAATGGGCTTCTTCAATCCGTTATCATAAAGGAAAATATTACGTTTTATTCTCTCCGAATGATGAACCTTTCAAATCTTATTTCTATGTGACTGATGATCCTGAAAAAGGAAAATGGAAGCTGATCACCAGAACACGGCATTTTCATGATGCTTCACTGTTTTTTGATGACGATAACAGAATATATGTTTTCACTTCCAACAAAGTTTTTGAACTGAGCCCCGATTTTAAAGAAGTGATCGGAAATCCTGATGGAACTGAGGTATTTCAGAAAGATGCTTCGGAAACCGGACTTCTGGAAGGCAATCAGATCATCAAAAGAAACGGGAAATATTATATGATGATGATATCCTGGCCCAAAAACGGAAAACGCCGCCAGGTCGTCTACAGAGCAGATAAAGTGATAGGCCCTTACGAGAAAAAAGTCGTTTTGGAAGACAATTTTTTAGGGTTCTCTTACGCAGGTCAGGGCGCTTTGATTGATGATAAAAACGGAAACTGGTATTCTCTTATTTTTCAGGACAGAAATGGAGTAGGACGTGTTCCGCTGCTGCTTCCCGTACAATGGGAAAACGACTGGCCGGTATTGGGAGATAACGGAAAAGTTCCTTTGAAAGGAGAAGTTCCGCTTCCGCTATTCAAAGCAAAAAATCATTTGGTGGAAAGCGATGAGTTCTCTGATAAAACAATGAAAATCCAGTGGCAATGGAATCATAATCCGGTGAATGAAGCCTGGTCTTTATCTGAAAGAAAAGGCTTTCTGAGGCTGAAAACCAGCAGGGTGGTAGACAATCTATACGCGGCACCCAATACCTTGACCCAGAGAATGGAAGGCCCAACTTCTTCAGCAGTTGTCGCAATGGATCTTAAAGGAATGAAAGATGGAGATGTAGCAGGTTTTAGTGCCTTCAACGGGGATTCCGGGATTTTGTCAGTAGTGAAGGAAGGTGAAGAAAAATTCATTGTTTTTTCAACCAACGAAGTGAGCCTGGACAATAAAACAAAAGCCATTACTGGAGTTAAAAAAGAAGAAAAAAAACGGATTCCTCTTAATTCTGATAAGATTTTCCTCCGTATCGATGCTGATTTTAACCTCGGGAAAGATCTTGCAGACTTTTATTACAGTACTGATCAGAAGAACTGGACGGAAATGGCAAAAGATTACAAAATGATCTTTGATTACCGTAGATTTTTTATGGGATCAAAATTCGCAGTTTTCAATTATGCCACTAAAAATACCGGAGGTTTCGTAGATGTTGATTTTTTTAGGATCAATGAAACTGGAAAATAATAAGCAGAAGCACAGAAAATGTGTGATAAATAAGCAAAGAAATAGTACGCTATTATTTTTTTAACTGAAATAATAAGTGTTAAAACTACAAATAAAAATCATGAATAAGTCAGTTGTATTAGCATTAGGTTTCATGCTGTCAGGAGTTTTTATTTCTGCACAGGTTTTTGATAAAAAAGTACCACAGGATTTCGATACAGAAAAAAAGGAAATTCCACACGGAAAAATTGATACTATACAGTATTCTTCGGCAACGGTTGGAACTACACGTAAAGCTTTGGTATATACGCCTCCCGGATATAAAAAAGGTGCTCAATATCCCGTTCTATATCTGCTACACGGTATTGGAGGAGATGAAAAAGAGTGGTTTAAAAATGGAACTCCGCAAATTATTTTAGATAATCTCTATGCCAAAGGAAAACTTTCTCCCATGATCGTTGTACTTCCCAACGGCCGGGCGATGAAGGATGACAGGGCAACCGGAGACATCATGGCAAAGGATAAAGTAGAAGCTTTTGCAACCTTTGAAAAAGACCTGCTGAATGATCTGATTCCCTTTGTAGAAAAAAAATATCCTATTAAAAAAAACAGAACTGACAGAGCGATTGCCGGACTTTCCATGGGTGGTGGACAGACCCTGAATTTCGGACTGGGAAATATCGATAAGTTCGCATGGGTGGGAGCCTTTTCCGCAGCTCCAAATACAAAAGAACCTCAAGTTCTTCTCCCGGATCCATCCAAAGCTAAAGATTTACAACTTCTCTGGATCTCATGCGGAGACCAGGACAGGCTAATGCCTTTCAGTAAAAGAACGAGTGACTATCTTACAGGCAATAAAATTCCCCATATTTTTTATATAGAACCGGGCGGTCACGATTTCAAAGTGTGGAAAAATGATCTGTATCTGTTCTCACAGTTGCTTTTCAAACCTGTCAATCAGGAAGAAGTCAATCGTATTCTGAAGTCACAATAAATACAGGATTAAGCTTTTAAATCCAAATTTCTATGAATATCCGTACAATACATATAAGTTTCATTTCGCTGATAGGTTTATTTTCAATGGGAACTGCGCAGAACCCTATTATTCAAACCAATTACACTGCAGACCCGGCACCAATGGTGTACAATGACAGGCTGTATGTGTACACTACCCATGATGAGGATGACTCCACCTGGTTTACCATGAACGACTGGAAAGTGTATTCCACCAACGATATGGTGAACTGGACAGACCATGGGACAATTCTTTCGTATAAAGATTTCGACTGGGCAAAACGGGATGCCTGGGCTGCACAATGTGTAGAAAGAAACGGAACGTTTTTTATGTACGTTCCGATGTGGTCCAAAACCAATAACAAAGGCGCTATAGGGGTTGCCGTTGGTGACAGCCCGTTGGGGCCTTTTCATGATCCGCTGGGAAAACCTCTTGTTCAGAGCGAATGGGGAGATATTGATCCCACCGTTTTTGTAGATGATGACGGTCAGGCACACATGTACTGGGGAAATCCTAAGCTTAAATACGTAAAACTGAATGAAGATATGATCTCCTATTCCGGAAATATTGTAGAAGTTCCGATGACCGAAGAATCATTTGGCAAAAGAGACGGAAAGCCTAACCCGGAAAGACCCACAAAATACGAGGAAGGCCCGTGGCTGTACAAAAGGAAAAACCTGTATTATCTTTTCTGGCCGGGAGGTCCGCTTCCTGAATTCATAGGATATTCTACAGGTAAAACAGCACAGGGGCCATGGAAATATGGAGGAATTGTAATGCCTACTGAAGGGAAGTCATTCACCAGTCATCCCGTTGTTATTGATTTCCGGGGGAAGACCTATTTCTTTTATCACAATGGTGCATTGCCGGGCGGAAGCGGATTTACAAGATCGGTAAGTCTGGAAGAACTTACCTTCAATAAAAACGGTTCCATTTCGCCGTTTAAAATGACCAATGGAATTACAAAAGCTATCGCAACAGTTAATCCTTATTCGTTCAATCAGGCGGAAATGATTGCCTGGTCGGAAAATGTAAAATCCTATCAGAATAAAGAGACTGGTGTTTTCATCAAAGCAAAGAAAAATGGGGCTTATACCAGTGTAAAGAATGTTGATTTCCGGAAAAAAGGAGCCGCTGCCTTCTCTGCAAGAGTAGGAACTACTCACAACAGTGACGTCACAATGACCGTTCATCTGGATGCTGTGAACGGCCCGGTTGCTGCTACGGTAAAGGTTCCGCTTACAGGTGGGGATGACCGCTGGGAAACGGTAAAAGTTCAGCTAACTGAAAAGATTATCGGCATTCATGATCTGTACTTTGTATTCAATGGAAAAGCCTCAACAGATATTATGTATTTCGATTACTGGACCTTTCTTGAAAATAATTAATTATGAGAAAAAAAGTTTTATATATCGTATTCAGCCTGTTTCTGATCAGCAAAAGCTTTGCGCAGGTAGCAGAAATTTCTAGTCTTGATGGACATCTGAAGCTTCAGGTTTTTTCAGAAGAGGGAAAAGCCTTCTATGATGTTATCCTTCAGGGAAAAACAATGCTTGAAAAATCCCCGCTGGGTTTGGTAACCAATGAGTCCGATTTTTCAAAGAATATGAAATTTACCGACAGCAATAAAGATATCATTTCTAAGAAATATACGAACGGAAAAATCAAAAAATCTGAGGTTCATTACAATGCCAATACTTTAACCGTTAATTTCACCAATGTAGACCAGCATCAGATCAGTATTGAATTTCAGGTGAGCAACAACAATATTGCTTTCCGTTACAATATTCCACCGATGAAAGAACGGCTGAGTGTTGTGGTACAGTCAGAATCCACAGGGTACAGATTCCCATCACAGTCCACTACTTTTCTTTCACCTATGATGAAGCCTATGACAGGTTTTGCACGCACGGCACCAAGTTATGAAAGTGGCTATAAAGCTGATGCTGAGCTGGGAATGCCATCCGATTACGGATACGTTTTCCCTGGTCTTTTCCATATTGGAAATGAGGGTTGGGTACTGCTTTCCGAGACAGGAGTGAACAGTACGTATTGTGCTTCACACCTTGAAACCACAACAGAAAAAAGCCTTTATAAAGTAGCCTATCCGGATATTGCTGAAAATAACGGTTTCGGAAGTACCGGAGCAGCCATTTCTCTTCCCGGAAATACGCCGTGGAGAACAATTACAGTAGGCAGCTCCCTGAAACCCATCGTAGAAACTACCATTCCTTTTGATGTCGTAGATCCGATGTATGAGCCTTCACAGGAGTATCAGTTCGGGAAATCTACCTGGAGCTGGATTCTTTGGCAGGATAACAGTATGAACTATGATGATCAGGTGAAATTCATAGACCTTGCTGCTACGCTGAAATATCAGTTTATTCTTATGGATGCGCTTTGGGATAAAAATATAGGTAAAGACCGCATGAAAGAGCTTATTCAATATGCAAAATCGAAAAATGTCGGGGTATTACTTTGGTACAATTCCAACGGTGCGGCGAATGATGCTCCGATGGGACCTAGAAATAAAATGAGCTCATCCATTGAACGGAAAAAAGAAATGAAATGGTTGAAAGAAGCAGGCGTAAAAGGGCTCAAAGTGGATTTCTTCGGAGGAGACAAACAGGAAACCATGCGTCTTTACGAAGATATTCTGTCAGATGCCAATGATTTTGGACTAACCATTATTTTCCATGGAGCTACTTTACCGAGAGGCTGGGAAGTAATGTACCCGAATTATGCAGGAAGCGAAGCCGTTCTTGCTTCAGAAATGCTTTATTTCTCAGAAGATGTACGGAAACAGGAAGCTTTTTTTGCCACGCTTCATCCTTTTATCAGGAATACGGTGGGAAGTATGGAGTTTGGCGGGACTTTCCTCAATAAATATTTAACAAAATCCAACAGGGATAAAAATAAAAGACATACTACGGACGGCTTTCAGCTGGCTACAGCAATCCTGTTTCAGAATCCCGTTCAGATGTTTGGCATCATGCCGAATAACCTGACTGATGCTCCGGAATTTCAGCTCAGCTTCATGAAAGAAGTTCCGACACTTTGGGATGAAACCGTTTTTATAGACGGCTATCCCGGAAAATATGCCGTGGTTGCGAGAAGACATGCGGATCAATGGTATGTTGCTGGTGTAAATGCTGAAAAACAATCTCAGAAACTGAAAATAAAGCTTCCGATGTTTGCGGGGAAAACAGTTAGATTCATTAATGATGATGCTCAGGGGAATACATCAGAAAAAGAAGTGAAAGTGAATGCAAAAGGCGACTTTACAATTGAAATTCAGCCGAACGGAGGATTTGTAGTAAGAAATTAAAGGCTTGATAAAACAAAAAACAGAAAAAATGCACTTCAAAAACTTATACATCTTTATCATTTCGGGATTTTTGATTTCCTGCTCTACCTCACGAAGTCTGGAAAAGCAGTCATCCAAAAGTCAACGGCTTACCACTTGGGCAACGGCTCCCCAATTGGTAGAACCTAAAAACCTTGCGCCGGAACCGGGGCTTTCGGGAAACACTCTGCGTCAGATTGTCCGTGTATCTGTGGGTGGGAAAAAACTGCGGTTACGTTTTTCCAATAAATATTCCATGGATAGTCTGTCGGTAAAAGCCGTTTCTATTGCCGTGCCATCCGATAGCAGCAATGTGGATACAGCCACCATCAGATCATTAACGTTTGAGAAGAAAAATAATTTTAAAATTGCTCCCGGATCTGATATTTATTCTGATGAGGTGAACTTTAACCTGAAGTCTAATTCGTTGCTGGCCATTACAATTTCCTATGGAAAAGTAACCCAATCTGTCACCGGGCATCCGGGTTCAAGAACAACCTCTTTTATTGTTAAAGGTGTGCAAGCGAGTGCTGCTATATTTAAAAATCCTGTAAAAACAGATCATTGGTATTCGCTTTTTAACATCGATGTAAAGACAGGTGAACCTTCGTATGCGGTGGCTATTATGGGAAATTCCATTACCGACGGAAGAGGATCGGGAACCAATAAACAGAATCGCTGGCCGGATATTTTTTCGCAGCGGTTACTGGCGAATCCTTCAACCAGGAATGTAAGTGTCCTTAATTTCGGGATTGGTGGGAATTGTGTGGTGCGTGGCGGTTTGGGTCCTACAGCATTAGACCGTTTCGATTATAACATCCTCAATCAGCAGGGCGTAAAATGGCTGATCATTCTGGAAGGAGTGAATGATCTGGGAGGAACAAGAGATGCTGATGATGCCTCCAAAAGAATAGAAGAACTGATTGCCGCTTACCAGGTGATGATCAATAAGGCACATGCTAACGGAATTAAAGTATACGGAGCAACGATTCTTCCTTTCGGAAAGTCATTCTATGACAAACCTTTCCGTATCGAGGCATGGAAAAAAGTAAATGACTGGATAAGAAACAGCGGAAAATTTGATGCCGTCATCGATTTTGCAAAACAAATGCAAAGTGAAAATCCGGAAGTCATCTTAAATGATATGCACGATCATGATTTTCTTCATCCCAATGAATCTGGCTACAGGAGAATGGGAGAATTTGTGGATCTGAACTTATTTAAAAATTAAAATCAAAAAGATAGAGTATGAATTTTACAAAAAACATTTCGCTGTTTCTTACGTTGTTGTTTATATTTTTTGTAAAAGCAACCGAACCATTTATTTCTTTTGCTAAGACAGAAAATTCGATGGTATTGAAAGAGCGTAATTCAGGTTTGATGCTTTTTTCAGATAGTGATTCTGATAAAGGAATTCTGCGGGCCGTTGCGAATCTTCAATCTGATTTTCAAAAAGTAACCGGTGTTCAGCCTAATCTGGTTTCCCAAAACTCCGTAGTAAACGGGATGATCATCATTATTGGTGAAGCAGGTAAAAGCAAAACCATTGATGATTTAATTCGGCAAAAAAAGCTGGATGGAAAAGCATTAACAGGGAAAAGAGAAAAATATATCATTCAGAATGTCAGTGATCCATTTCCGGGCGTTTCTGAAGCCATTGTGATTGCAGGAAGTGATAAAAGAGGAACGATTTACGGGATTTATGAAATGTCTCAGCAGATAGGTGTTTCACCATGGTATTATTGGGCTGACGTTCCGGTTGAGAAAAAAGAAAATGTATACTTTAAAAAAGGAATCTATACCGATGGTGAGCCTGCTGTAGAGTATCGCGGTATTTTCCTTAACGATGAAGAACCTTCATTGGGAGGCTGGGCAAGAGCAACTTTTGGCGGAGTTAATTCTAAATTTTACGAAAAAGTTTTTGAGCTGATCCTGCGCCTTAAGGGAAACTATATCTGGCCGGCAATGTGGGGAAAAGCATTTTATGACGACGATCCTCTGAGTGGCCCTTTAGCAAATGAAATGGGTATTGTCATGGGAACTTCCCACCATGAACCTATGGCTTTGGCACAAACCGACTGGCACAGGTATATCAAAAAAAATAACCTCCCTAATGTCTGGGATTATGCTAAAAATGCGGAAGTTTTACAAAAATTCTGGAAATCCGGACTCGAGAGAAGCAAAAACTGGGAAAAACTCGTAACAGTAGGAATGCGGGGTGATGGTGACGAAGCAATGGGAGAGGGAACCAATATTGCCCTGCTCGAGAAAATTGTAAAAGATCAGCGTAAAATCATCGCAGATGTTACCGGAAAGAAAGTGGAGAAAACACCTCAAGTCTGGGCATTGTATAAAGAAGTTCAGGACTATTATGATAAAGGAATGCGGGTTCCGGATGATGTGATCCTGCTGTTCTGTGATGATAACTGGGGAAATGTAAGAAAGCTTCCGGACCTTTCAAAGCCTTTGCATAAAGGAGGCTATGGAATCTATTACCACTTCGATTATGTAGGTGGCCCGAGAAACTCCAAATGGATCAACATAAGCCCCATCCAGAGAGTCTGGGAACAGATGAACCTTTCCTATGAACATAAGGTGGATAAGCTTTGGATCGTCAATGTAGGAGATTTAAAACCTATGGAGTTTCCGATCAGTTTTTTCCTGGAAATGGCCTGGAATCCAAAGCAGTTTAATGCTAAAAATCTTTTTGAATATACTGAGAAATGGACCGCTCAGCAGTTTGGTGAAAAACATGCCGGGGAAATTGCCCGGATGATTAACCTATATTCCAAATACAACAGAAGAGTAACGCCTGAAACCCTTGACAGCAAAACGTACAGCCTTGAAAATTATCATGAATTTGAAACGGTTTTAAATGATTACAGAGCATTGGCCGTAGAAGCTTTACGGTTAAAAGAACAGATTCCTGCCGATTATCAGGATGCGTATTATCAGTTGGTTCTGTATCCGATTGATGCATGCAGTAATTTATACGAAATGTACTATGCGGTGGTAAAAAACAGGGAACTGGCAGCAAAAAAAGATCCTGAAGCAAATTTCTACGCAGATAAAGTGAAGACATGTTTTGAAAGAAACGCTTATCTGGATAATCAATACAATAATGTGATTGCCGGAGGAAAATGGAAGCATATGATGGATCAGATGAGGATAGGATATAAAAGCTGGGCAGACGGAAAAGAAAATATAATGCCTGAAGTGACCTATATTTCTGAAGCTGAGGTTCCCAAAGAAAAGGTATTTAAGGAGAAAAACGGCTATGTTTCCATTGAAGCAGAAAATTTTGCAAGAATGAGCAATTCTGAACGAATTCATTGGGAAGTGATTCCTGATTTTGGAAAAACAAAGTCGGGAGTGACAACCTTTCCGCAGAATGCATATCCTAAAAGCGATGAAAATATCTGGCTTGAATATGATATCAATTTTGAATCAAAAGGTGAGTTTGAAGTCCAGCTATTATTAGCCCCGACTTTAAATTTTAATCATAATAAAGGATTGCGTTACGAAATTTCTTTTGACAACGAAACTCCGCAAATTGTCAACTTCAATGGCCATTACAAAGGAGAATTGGGAAGATGGCAGTCCGAACATATTATTAAATCTATTACAAAGCATTCGGTTCAGCAGGCTGGAAAGCACATGTTACGTTTCAGAGTGCTGGAACCCGGTATTATCCTTGAAAAGATACTGATCAACACCGGAGGATTAAAACCCTCTTACCTGGGCGCTCCCGAAAGCGAAATGCTTTACTGAGTGGCCCAATACTTATCACAAACAACACTTTAATTATGAAACATTAATCTTAATTCACATTCCAATCTGAAATACAGTTCCCTCACAGAGAATGAAGAGAAAGAACAGCGAATGATTTTGTAAGCAACTTTATTTAACAGATCGCTGCCTGATATCATTCAGGGTATTTTCCTGACAGTTTTTGAAAACCAACCGTCTTGATGGGGAATCTATTGCCCTTACTTTAATTGTTTACGATCAAAATCACAAATATCTAAAACTAAACCATTATGAAAAAATTTTTAAATCTTCTCAGTATTCATTCTATATGTTTGTTTTTCAGCTGTCTGGCGTATGGGCAGCTTACAACTGTAAAAATTGATAAGAACACATCTTATCAGAAAATAAAAGGGTTCGGGGATTTGTCTGCAGTCCCCAGTTTGCGTATAACCATATGTCTACCTCAGAAATTCAGACGCTTTGGGGCGCTTCCAGTGAAGGTGGATATAATATTATGAGATTATATATCCCTGAAAATAGCAGCAACTGGAGTTCCGTACTGGCTACAGCACAGTTGGCCAAATCTATGGGACTTACCATTTTTGCTTCGCCTTGGACTATGCCCGCAGCCTGGAAAACCAATAACCATGTCAATGCAGTGTATACTGATGCTAACGGAGTACAACAGATCGGATATTTAAAGCCGGAAAATTATCAGGATTATGCCCTTTATCTTAACAGCTTTGTTACCTATCTCCAGAACAACGGAGTAGAGCTTGATTATATCTCCATTCAAAATGAACCGGATGAGATGGCACAGTATCAAGGATGCATCTGGACTCCTGCACAGATTACTAATTTTATCAAAAATTACGGACAGCTTATCAACTGTAAAGTGATTGCCCCGGAAAGTGTGGGATTTACGGATAATTTTGCCAGTGCTTTGCTGGATCCTACAGCAATGGCTAATTTTGAAGTGTATGGCGGGCATCAATATGGGCTTATGCAGTCTACTTACAAACAATTTCAGAATTATAACAAAGAAATCTGGCAGACAGAATATCTGATCAACTGGAACTCATCATCTACCCAGCCGGCAAGAGATTTCAGCTGGAATACCGATGCATTTACCTTTGCCAGCAGCGTCAACAATGCTTTATTGGGTAATATCAATGCATGGATCCATTACTCTGCCAAACGCTATTATGGCTTAATGGGTGACGGAACTTACGGAACTCCCGCAGGTGTAATGACCAAAAGAGGCTATATTCTTTCACATTATGCCAAGTACACAACAGGAAAGACGAGAATAGAAGCTAAATGGGATGACAAAACCGGAGTTTTACAAGGCTCTTCTTATATTTCCCAGGATGGAAATCAGGTTGTTCTTATGGTCATCAATCCTTCTCAGAACACGTATAGCTTGAAGGTTGACTTGCCTTTTTACACAACTTCAGGAACAAAAGTATTGACCAATACACAATCCAATATGGTTACCACACCTATTTCTTTGAGTACAGCAACATTCCGGCCTACTGCTGATATCAGCCCTTCCAGTGTCATGACATTTGTTTTTAATAAAAGCGGCGACAGACCTGCTTCTCTCATGACAGGCGGTGATATTCATTATAATAAAATCGAAACACAAACGGCTACCAGTACAGCTTTTGGGACAGGATTCAATATCAGCAATACAACGGTGACGTTCTCCAATCCAAGTCCTCTTATCAGTAATAATATGACTGCGGCTAACGGATATCTTCAGCTTAATGACCGATACAATAAACTGATCCTGCATGTAAACAGCTATACGACGGCGGGACAAAGCTATTCGGACAATACAACTTTATACTATATCAACAGCCAGGGCGTAACGAAATCATATAATTATGGCAAGATTAATTTTCCGCAGGGAGGAAACTTCGATATCACCTTAGATATTTCAAGACAGGTTCTTACAGACGGTTGCAAAGGAATTTTAGGATTGAGAAATTCCAATTACAGCTCTGTACTTACGATTAATCTGGGAGATGTTTATTTCAATGTAGGTAATGAAATTGCTTCTAAATTCGGAGGAACTTATTCTGCAAGCGACAGCTATCTGATGGATGCCCTGGAAAATGGCTACTACACTTCTGTAGACTTCAGAAATGCAGCAGGAGTTACTTCCTCCAATAACTGGCAGCCTATGAGTGCTAACTCTAACAGCATTTATTATGTGAATTCAAACATAAGTTCATCTGCCAATAATGTGATTTCAGGTACAGCTTGTTCAAATCTTGTCCTTTCCGGTCAGAGTATGGATTTTCAGGTGCCGTTTAACTTCACAGCCAATACAGCTTCTTACAGCCGTATATTTAATGGTTATGACGTCCTGATCTTACCATTCCAGGCTAATATACCTTCCGGAGTTACTGCTTATACGATGTCACCTGGAGCAAGCAATATCGGCTGTACCCCAATTTCCAACGGAATTATACCCGCAAATACTCCGGTAATCATCAATGCGACAGGAAATATTACTTTCAATGGTTCAGGAAATGTTTCTACTCCGAAAGCTATCACGGTCAACCAGATGAACGGAGTATATCAGAGTATCAAAGTTCCGGCGAATGCCTATGTGTTGAAAACCGAGAACGGAGTAACGGGCTTCTATAAAGTAGCTGCCGGAAGTGAACCTGCAATAGGATCTTTCAAAGCATATCTTACAGAAGAAAATGGCTATTCTGCCAACGTTCTTCCTTTAAACTTCGGATCGTTAAGCACCAGAAATATTTCTGCTGAAGCTAAAAAAGAGGATGTAAAAATATATCCTAATCCGGTAAAAGCAGACCTTTTCATTGATTCTGATTTATCAGAAGCAGCTGCCACCATTTTTGACGGAAGGGGAAGTGTCATCAGATCCGGGTTGAAAATAAATACGGGGAAAAACCAAATTAATGTGGGAGATTTCCCGGCCGGTATTTACTTTATTGAGGTTACTCAAAAAAATAATACAATAGTAAAACAAAAATTTATCAAAGAGTAAACTGATTCCAAAGCCATCATGAGCCTGCTTATGGTGGCTTTATTTCCACAATTTGGTAGATGAAAAGCAAAAGTAAGTAGGATTTATTCTTAATTTAAGTGTATTATTTAAATTTATTTAAAATAGAACGTTATATTTGTTTTCCATTGCATTGTTGCTGAATAATACTGGCAATTTGTATAAAATAAGAATGAAAATATAATTATCCGTAAAAATCTGTGAAATCAGTGGGTTGAAAATGATTAATCACAAAATCAACAGCCTTTTTTCGGACTTTATTGAAACCATACTACCTATGAAAAGAATTGTATTAGTCCTATGTGCAACACTGGCAGCACCTTTATTTATTGCCCAGAGCCATTATAAATACCCATTCAGAAACCCGGATCTTCCGGTTAATGAGAGAATAGAAAACCTTCTTTCCTTATTGACAACAGAAGAAAAGATAGGAATGATGATGGATAATTCCCAGGCAGTTCCCCGTCTGGAAATTCCTGCCTACGGATGGTGGAATGAAGCACTTCACGGAGTGGCAAGAGCAGGAACAGCCACAGTTTTTCCTCAGGCAATCGGGATGGCGGCCACATGGGATGTTCCGGAGCATTTGAAAACTTTTGAAATGATTTCTGATGAAGCACGGGCAAAATACAACAGATCTTTTGATGAAGCTCTGAAAACAGGGCGGTACGAAGGACTGACCTTCTGGACACCCAATATCAATATTTTCCGTGACCCAAGATGGGGAAGAGGCCAGGAAACCTATGGTGAAGACCCTTATCTGACCTCTGTTCTGGGCGTTGCAGCAGTAAAAGGTTTACAGGGAAACGACCCGAAATATTTTAAAACCCATGCCTGTGCCAAACATTTTGCGGTACACAGCGGACCGGAATGGAACCGTCATTCCTATAACGCAGAAATTTCTAAAAGAGATCTGTATGAGACGTATCTTCCCGCTTTCAAAGCATTGGTTCAGGAAGGAAATGTAAGAGAAGTAATGTGCGCCTACAATGCTTTTGACGGGCAGCCATGTTGTGCAAACAATACCTTACTTACTGAAATCCTCCGTGGAAAATGGAAGTATGACGGAATGGTGGTCTCAGACTGCTGGGCACTGGCCGATTTCTTTCAGAAAAAATACCACGGCACCCATCCTGACGAAAAAACAACCGCAGCAGATGCCCTGAAACATTCTACCGATCTGGAATGCGGAGATACCTATAACAATCTGAATAAATCTCTGGCAAGCGGACTGATTACCGAAAAAGATATCGATGCATCAATGCGCAGAATCCTGAAAGGCTGGTTTGAGCTGGGAATGCTTGATCCGAAATCTTCCGTTCACTGGAATACCATTCCGTATTCTGTAGTCGATTCTGAAGAACATAAAAAGCAGGCACTGAAAATGGCACAAAAGTCAATTGTGCTGATGAAAAATGAAAACAATGTTCTGCCTCTCAGTAGAAACATTAAAAAAATTGCCGTTGTAGGTCCGAATGCTGATGACGGATTGATGCAGCTGGGAAATTATAATGGAACTCCTTCATCCATTGTAACGATTTTAGAAGGAATCAAAACCAAATTTCCAAATACTGAGATTATCTACGAAAAAGGAAGCGAAGTAACAGATCCTTCGTCCAGAACGTCACTCTATCAGAATTTCATCAGTCAGAAAAACGGCGTGAAAGGAATGAAAGTAACGTTTTTTAATAACAATGAATTCAAAGGGCAGCCGGCCAATGTTTCCGTAAATCCCACCGCCATCAGCTACAACAGTTTTGGAGGAACCCAGCTTGCACCCAATGTAGGAAGAGAAAATACCTCAGCCATCATTTCAGGGATTTTTAAAAGTACCTATACAGGAGAGGTTGTGTTTTCTGCTTCCACTTCCGATGTCTATACCCTTTTCGTGGACGGAAAAGAAATTGCCACAAGAAAAGGACCTGATGCAAGACATCCTTCAGAGTTTCCTGTAAAAATGGAAAAAGGAAAAGAATACAAGATAGAACTGCGTCATACACAAAAAGGAAAATATGTGAGTATCACTTTTGAAGTGTACAGAAAAGACCCTGTTAATTTTGTTTCGGTGAGGGAAAAGGTGAAAAGTGCAGACGTCATTGTCTTTGCAGGCGGACTTTCTCCAAGTCTGGAAGGTGAAGAGATGATGGTAAATGCAGAAGGCTTCAGAGGAGGTGACAAAACTTCGATTGCCCTTCCTAAAGTGCAACGGGAACTGTTAGCGGAGCTTAGAAAAACCGGAAAACCTGTTGTTTTTGTTCTTTGTACCGGAAGTGCTCTGGGATTGGAACAGGATGAGAAAAATTATGATGCCCTGTTGAATGCCTGGTATGGCGGACAATCAGGAGGAACGGCCGTAGCAGATGTTTTGGCAGGGGATTATAACCCTTCCGGAAAATTACCCATTACCTTTTACAAAAACCTTGAGCAGCTGGATAACGCTCTTTCAAAGACAAGCAAACACCAGGGATTTGAGAATTATGATATGCAGGGAAGAACCTACCGTTATATGACGGAAAAACCTCTTTATCCGTTCGGACATGGGCTGAGTTATTCAAAATTTGTTTATGGAGATTCAAAACTCAGCAAAAATACTATCAATACCAACGAAAATGTGACGATCACAATTCCGGTAACCAATGTTTCAGAAAGGGATGGCGAAGAAGTCGCTCAGGTCTATATCAAAAGAAATAATGATACCCAGGCACCGGTAAAAACGTTAAGGGCTTTTGAGAGGACTTTAATCAAATCTAAAGAAACAAAAAATATTCAGCTGACCCTCTCCAAAGATTCATTTGCCTTCTATGATGAAAAAGCAGATGATCTGGTTTCAAAACCCGGCGATTATACCATTTTTTATGGCGGAACTTCTGATGATGCCGTGTTGAAAAGCATTCCATTAACAGTAAAATAAAAATTGATTCAAGACAAATTGAGACATGCTTTAGTTTTCAAAATAACGATCTATGACAACCAAAAATAAAATATTTTCCATCGCGATTTCCCTCAGTGCTGCTTTTTTTTCGGCTCAGAATAATACGGTCCGTACCTTTAACCTGGATCTGAAAGAAACCTCTACACCTATTAAAATACAGCCCACCATGTACGGGATTTTTTTTGAAGACATCAATTTTGCAGCAGATGGCGGATTGTATGCTGAACTGATTAAAAACCGCAGTTTTGAATTTGACGAACCATTTACAGGATGGAAACAGCCCAACACAAAAACACTTTCTCCTAATCTGGATTCCGGATTTCTGACCATTTATTCCGACCCTAAAAAAAACAATAAAAATTATGCGAGAATTACCGTTCTGAATGATAAAAATTATATTCTGGAAAATGAAGGATTCAGGGGAATAGGGCTTCATCAAGGTGAAAATTATGATTTCAGCTTTGATCTGGAGAATGTTTCGGGAAATATTGCTGCGGTCAATGCAAGTCTTGTTGATGAAAATGGGAAGGAAATTTCTTCAGTTTCCACACTTATAAAAAGAAACGGATGGCAGAAGTATACAACAGTTTTCAAAGCACCACAAACTGTAGAAAAAGCAAAACTGCGGATTACATTTACCGGAAACGGCATTGTGAATATGGATATGATCTCACTTTTCCCACAAGACACCTGGAAAGGCAGAAAAGGAGGTTTGCGAAAAGACCTAGTTCAGAAATTATATGATCTGCAGCCCGGATTTTTGAGATTTCCGGGAGGTTGTATCGTAGAAGGAAGAACCTTGGCAGAACGCTATCAGTGGAAAAAAACAATAGGAAATATAGCAGACCGTGAATACCTTATCAATAAATGGAGTACAGGATTTCCGCACAGGCTTACACCGGATTACGGACAGTCTTTCGGGCTGGGATTTTATGAATATTTCCAGCTTTCCGAAGATCTGGGCGCAGAACCTGCTCCTATTCTGAGCTGCGGAATGGCTTGCCAGTTCAACACAGCAGAACTGGTGAAAATGGAAGACCTTGATCCCTACGTTCAGGATGCCCTTGACCTGATTGAATTTGCCAACGGAGATTCCGGAACAAAATGGGGTAAAGTCCGTACTGAAATGGGACACCCAAAACCTTTTAATTTAAAATTTATCGGAGTGGGAAATGAACAGTGGGGAGCGGATTATATTGAACGCTATAAAGTTTTTGAAAAAGCCATTCATACAAAATATCCTGACATAAAGATCATTTCCGGAAGCGGACCGTCACCCGACGGCGAGTTCTTCGAATATGGATGGAAAGAGTTGAAGCAGCTTAATGCACAGATTGTTGATGAGCACTATTACAATTCCCCCGAATGGTTTATGAAAAATGCAGGCAGATACGACCAGTATGACCGTTCCGGACCAAAAGTTTTTGCCGGGGAATATGCAGCCCAGTCTGTAGGTGTGGTAAAGCCTGATAATAAAAATAACTGGCTAACCGCTCTTTCAGAAGCTGCTTTTATGACCGGTCTTGAAAGAAACGCAGATGTGGTCTATATGACTTCCTACGCACCACTTTTTGCCCATGCAGATGGCTGGCAGTGGACACCCGATCTCATCTGGTTCAATAATCTGAAATCTTATGCAACCCCGAATTATTATGTTCAGAAATTATTCTCCAACAATAAAGGAACGGATGTATTAAAAATAGAACATAACGGAAAAGCAGTATCTGGCGAGGAAAAATTATACGCTACAGCAGTGAAGGACACAAAAACTCATGAGATCATTATAAAAATTGTCAATACTGATACTCAGGCTAAAAAGGTAAATATCAAACCAGAAACTCTGAAAATCGGTAAAAAAGTAACCAAAATTCTTCTGTCTGCCCCGCAGCTTTCTAGTGAAAATAACTTCGATGCTGAACCTGTGAAACCCAAAGAGGAGAATTCAGAAGCTAAAAAAGGTGAAATTTCAACAGAAATTCCGGCCAATTCTTTGGTTGTTTTAAAGGTGAAAACAATTTAACAAACTGTTTTATAGTATGTTATAAAAAATAAGTGTGTTTTTTACATTTATTTAAAATAGAATCTTATATTTGTTTTTATCTCATCAGGAGAATTTAAAATCTCAATAATCAAAAACGTTTCACCGCCATGAAAAAATATGTTATCGGGCTGGACTACGGTACAGATTCCGTACGGGCCGTCCTTATTGATACTGAAAACGGTTCCGAAATAACTTCTTCAGTCAGCTACTACCAGAGATGGAAGGAAGGCCGATTTTGTAATCCATCAGCCAACAGTTTCAGACAGCATCCTTCAGATCATATTGAAGGTCTGGAAAAAACCATTTCGCAAGTTGTAAGAGAAAGCGGGGTAGCACCAGAGCAGATCGTTAGTATTTGTATTGACACTACAGGCTCTTCACCGTTACCAGTAACAAGTGATGGAGTAGCCTTAGCACTGGTTCCGGGATTTGAAGAGAATCCCAACGCCATGATGGTTTTATGGAAAGACCATACTGCCATTCGTGAAGCCGAAGAAATCAATACCCTTGCAAGAACCTGGGGTGGTGAAGATTATACAAGATATGAAGGCGGTATTTACTCTTCAGAATGGTTCTGGGCTAAAATACTGCACATCAGCAGAGCAGATGCAGAGGTAAAAAATGCTGCGTACACCTGGATGGAGCACTGTGATTATCTGACCTATCTTTTATCAGATCATAAAGACCTGGCAACATTCAAAAGAAGCCGTTGTGCTGCCGGCCACAAAGCCATGTGGCATGAGTCGTGGGGCGGTCTGCCTTCCGAAGAGTTTCTCAACAGGCTAGATCCTTCTCTGGGAGCGCTCAGAGGAAGATTATACAAGGAAACCTATACTTCAGATGAAATTGCCGGCTACCTGAATGAAGAATGGGCCGCAAAAACCGGTCTTACCACCAAAACCATTATTACTGTAGGAACTTTTGACGCCCATTCAGGAGCTGTAGGAGCCAGGGTGGAAGAAAATACCCTGATCAGGATCATGGGAACTTCTACCTGCGATATTATGGTGGCCTCACAGGAAGCTATCGGAGATACAACCGTAAAAGGAATCTGCGGACAGGTTGACGGCTCCGTAATTCCGGGACTGATAGGGCTTGAAGCAGGACAGTCAGCCTTTGGAGATGTGCTGGCATGGTATAAAGATATCCTGATGTGGCCGGTTCACCAGGTGATGATACATTCCGAAAATATTTCAGAGGAGCATAAAACAAAGCTCGCTGAAGAAATGGAGGACGGACTTATCAGAGAATTGACTCTTGAAGCAGAAAAAATTCCTCTCTCAGATAGTGTTCCGATTGCATTGGACTGGGTAAACGGAAGAAGAACACCGGATGCAGACCAGGAACTTAAAGCAGCGATCAGCCAGCTTTCTCTGGGAACAAAAGCTCCCCATATTTTCAAAGCTTTGGTGAATGCCATTTGCTTCGGAGCTAAGAAGATCGTTGACCGTTTTGAAGAGGAAGGTGTGAAAATCAATAAAGTGATCGGAATCGGAGGAGTAGCAAGGAAATCACCGTTTATCATGCAGACACTCGCTAATGTTCTGGATATGCCAATTGTGGTTGCCGCTTCGGACCAGACTCCCGCGTTAGGGGCTGCTGTTTATGCAGCTGTATCAGCAGGAATTTATCCAACCGTACAGGAAGCAAGCATGAAAATGGGCTCCGCATTTGAAGCGGAATATCAGCCGAAAGCGGAAGAAGTACAGCACTACAGAGAATTAATGCAGCAATACCAGAAGCTCGCTGATTTTGTAGAATACAATACCAAACTGAAAAACAACAGGAAGGAACTTCAGAACTCCTGATTCTCCCATTTTAACCTTTTGAATGATACTCAAAATGAATACCTATAAAGAACTCCAAAGAGAATGTTATGAAGCGAATATGCAGCTGGATGCCCTGAAGCTGGTGGTCTATACTTTCGGGAATGTAAGTGCTGTAGACCGTGATAAAGGCATTTTTGCCATTAAACCAAGCGGTGTCCCTTATGACATTTTAAAGCCGGAAGATATGGTGATTTTAGACTTTGACGCCAATGTCATTGAAGGCAGGCTCAGACCTTCTTCCGATACCAAAACCCATGCTTATCTGTATAAAAACTGGGAAAATATCGGTGGAATTTCCCACACGCATGCCATCTATTCCGTGGCGTGGGCACAGGCACAATTGGATATCCCTGTTTTCGGGACAACCCATGCAGATCATCTTACGACGGATATTCCCTGCGCCCCACCGATGCGGGATGAGCTGATCGAAGGAAACTACGAATACAATACAGGAATACAGATTCTGGAATGCTTTAAAGAAAAACAGCTCTTCCCGGAAGAAGTAGAAATGGTTCTGATCGGCAATCACGGTCCGTTTACCTGGGGTAAGAATGCTGAGAAAGCGGTCTACAACAGCAAAGTACTGGAAACCATTGCCGAAATGGCGTACCTCACCAGGCAGATCAATCCTGATGCAGAACGTCTGAAAGACTCACTCATCAAAAAACATTATGAACGTAAACACGGCAAGAATGCTTATTACGGACAGGAATTTAAACACTAAACATTTCAAGATAAACAACTATTAACGATCAACAAAACTATGTTAACACCTCTCAATACCAAAGAAGTCTGGTTCATCACAGGAAGTCAGCATTTATACGGACCAGAAACACTGGCACAGGTAGCAGAACACTCACAGAAAATTGTGGCAGAACTTGAAAAATCTTCTTTCATCCCGGTAAAAGTTATTGTAAAGCCAACGGTAAAAACTACCGAAGAGATATTTGAAACCATTGCAGCAGCCAATCATGCAGAAAACTGTATAGGAGTAATTACGTGGATGCATACTTTTTCACCTGCTAAAATGTGGATCAGAGGGCTAAAAATTTTACAGAAGCCTCTTCTGCATCTGCATACCCAATTCAACAGAGATATTCCATGGTCCACGATGGATATGGATTTTATGAATCTCAACCAGGCAGCTCACGGAGACCGTGAATTTGGTTTTATGGTGAGCAGACTCAGAAAAAACAGAAAAGTAGTGGTAGGGCACTGGTCAGAAGAAAGAGTTCAGAAGCAAATTGGTGACTGGAGCCGCGTTGCTGCAGGCTGGGACGACTGGCAGGGAGCTAAATTTGCACGCTTTGGAGATAATATGAGATTTGTAGCCGTTACAGACGGTGACAAAGTGGAAGCTGAAACCCGGTTCGGTTTTTCAGTCAATACCTGGGGAATCGGTGATCTTGTAGGCGTTATCAATTCTGTAAGCGAAGGAGAAATAAAAAGCCTTATGGAAGAATATGAATCTTCTTATCACATGGCAGCCTCCCTCTTGGAAGGAGGTGCCAACAGAAATTCACTGCACATTGCCGCAAAAATTGAATTAGGACTTGAGAAGTTTTTAAAAGACGGTGGATTTAAAGGATTCTCTGATACTTTTGAAGACCTTCACGGGCTGGAGCAGCTGCCGGGAATTGCCGTACAGAGACTGATGCAGAAAGGATACGGATTTGCAGGCGAAGGAGACTGGAAAACCGCAGCGCTCGTACGTGCCATGAAAACAATGGGGCAGGGCCTTGAAGGTGGAAATGCCTTTATGGAAGATTATACCTATCATTTAGACCCTTCCAATCCTTCTATTTTAGGCTCCCATATGCTGGAAGTAGATCCTGTGCTGGCAGCCGGGAAACCTTCATGTGAGATCCATCCGCTGGGAATCGGAGGAAAAGCAGATCCCGTTCGTCTTGTTTTTAACTCCAGAGGAAATATTGATTCTCTTAATGCTGCCCTGATGGACTTTGGAAACCATTTCAGACTGCTGATCAACAAGACCAGAGCATTGGAAATTACAGAAGAGCTGCCAAAACTTCCGGTAGCAAGGGTTTTATGGAAACCTCTGCCTGATTTATATACGGCTGCAGAAGCCTGGATACTGGCAGGAGGGGCACACCATACATGTTACAGTGAAAATATTTCGGCAGAACAGCTGGAAGATTTTGCTGAGATAGCAGGAATTGAATCATTAGTTATTGATGAAGATACCAGAATGCGTGATTTCAAAAATACACTTCGTTGGAATGAAATGTATTATCGTTAATTAATTGTAAAAAATATGTAAATAATTATGAAAAAAGCAACACATAATGGCATTTTTATTTTATTATTTTTAATTATTTTCGGCTGCGGAAAAGAAAATAACAAACAGGATATTTCAGGGAAAATGGAGAATGTTCATACTTCAGACTATGGAGTTACGCCTAAGGGCGATTCTATTAAAAAATACACATTAAGCAATAAAAACGGGATGAAAGTTGAGGTTATCAACTTCGGCGGAATTATCACTTCCTTAACCGCTCCGGACAGAAACGGGAAATATGAGGATGTAGTCCTTGGCTTTACAAAACCTGAAGGATATTTCGATGGTAATCCTTATTATTTCGGGGCTTTGATCGGAAGATACGGCAACAGAATTGCCAATGCAAAATTTACACTAGATGGCAAAACCTATGAAATCAACAAAAATGATGGTCCCAACAGCCTTCACGGAGGAAAAGAAGGGTTCCACACCAGATTCTGGAATATTGAAGTGGTAAAGGATGCAAAATTTCCAACATTGAAATTATCTTACACCAGTGCAGACGGTGAAGAAGGATATCCGGGGAAATTAACAACAACCGTTTTTTACACGCTTACAGACGATAATGCATTGGAAATTTCGTATGAAGCTGAAACAGATAAGCCTACTGTAGTGAATCTTACCCAGCATTCCTATTTTAACCTGTCAGGAAATTTTACTAAAACGATTACCGATCATGAACTACAGATTAATGCAGATCATTTTCTTCCAGTGAACGAAACCTTAATTCCTACGGGTGAGCAGAAAGCTGTAAAAGGAACTCCTTTTGATTTCACGGTTTCAAAACCGATTGGAAAAGATATCAGTGCAGACGATGATCAGCTGAAAAAAGGAAAAGGATATGACCATAACTGGATTTTGAATGGAAAAGGTTTGAGAAGTATCGCCAAAGTGTATCACCAGGGAACAGGAAGATCAATGGAAGTCTTCACAGATGAACCCGGTGTGCAGTTTTATTCCGGAAATTTTCTTGACGGAAAGTTTGATACCAAAACCGGAGGTAAAAATGAATTCAGAACAGGATTCTGCTTAGAGACACAACACTTCCCGGATTCACCGAACCAGCCTTCTTTTCCTTCTACAGAATTGAAGCCCGGACAGAAATACCAGTCGAAAACCATCTATAAATTCTCCGTAAAAAAGTAAACTATGGGAAAATTAGCAACTATTGATATCATCATATTCCTGATCTATTTTGTAGTGGTAGCTTCTTACGGATTATGGATCTATAAAAAGAAAAAGTCTGAATCTACAGGAAGTAAGGATTATTTTCTTGCGGAAGGATCTTTGACCTGGTGGGCGATCGGAGCCAGCTTAATTGCCTCCAATATCTCTGCTGAGCAGTTTATCGGAATGAGCGGTGAAGGTTTCTTTGTCGGAATCGCTGTTGCCGCTTACGAATGGATTGCTGCTGTTGCGCTGATCATCATTGCGGTCTGGTTTATTCCGATCTATCTTAAAAATAAGATCTATACCATGCCCCAGTTTCTGGAAAGAAGGTATAACAAATCTGTTTCGCTCATCATGGCAGTATTCTGGCTGTTTCTATATGTTATTGTGAATCTTACTTCCATCCTTTATCTTGGTGCTCTTGCCATCGATACTTTGCTGGGAGGAGAACATCTTCACGGCATTATGATAGGTCTTTTGCTTATGGCTCTTCTGATCGGTCTTGGAGGAATGAAAGTAATTGGATATACAGACGTTATACAGGTGGCAGTCCTTATTATCGGAGGTTTTGCAACAGTTTATATGGCGTTGCAGATTGTGGACCAGAGAATCAACGGAGCCGCTGTAGGAAATGCGTTGGCAGGATTCAATACCCTGATCAATGAGGCTCCGCAGCACTTTAAGCTGATTCTTCAAAAACCAACAACTACAACCACTACTTTGGCAATGCCTCAGAACCTTGAGGTGCAGAAATATGTTGTGCTACCAGGTTTGGCCATGTATTTTGCCGGTCAGTGGATTGTTAACCTGAACTATTGGGGCTGTAATCAGTACATCACCCAAAGAGCTTTGGGAGCAGATCTGAAAACAGCAAGAACAGGAATTCTGTTTGCAGGTTTTCTGAAATTATTCATGCCTGTAATTGTTATGCTTCCGGGAATTGCTGCTTATGTTTTATATTCCAAAGGACACCTTCCGGGATTCAATGGAGTGAAAGATGGGGCATATTCTGCAATATTGGGATTCTTACCAGTAGGATTGAAAGGATTGGCCATTGCCGCTTTGACAGCAGCGATTGTAGCTTCACTGGCAGGAAAAGTAAACAGTATTTCAACCATTTTTACGTTGGATATCTATAAAAAATACCTTAAAACAGATGCCACCGAAATTCAGATGGTGAGAACAGGCCGCTGGGTAATTATTATCGCCATGATGGCAGCACTGGCCTTTACCTGGACAGATGTTTTAGGAATTGGTGGTGAAGGAGGTTTTACATTTATCCAGAAATACACAGGCTTTATCAGTCCTGGAGTTTTTGCCATGTTCCTTTTGGGAATGTTCTGGAAAAGAACGACTGGTACAGCCGCTTTGGTAGGAGTGATTTTAGGGTTTGTCCTGGCCATTTTCTTCAACAGCTTTGCCGTTGAAATTTTCGGGAAAGAGACGTGGATGTATACAGCATTCACTTATGAAAAGCTGGAAAATGGGATGGTTCATACCATTACCGAAATTCCTTTCCTGATCAATATGGGATGGTCGTTTTTTATCACCATAATCGCCATGATCCTGATCAGTCTTGCAGGTCCGAAAATTAATCCTAAAGCCTTTGCCATTGATGTAGCAATGTTTAAAGTAGACAACAGGACATTAGTTTTGATTGTGATGACACTGCTTTTACTGACCGCCTTGTATGTAAGGTTTTGGTAAGTGAATGGTCAATAGTGAATTCGTTTCACTTGTCAATTTTAAATTCATCATTGACTGCGAATCAAAATTGACTTTTTAAAAGTGAATGGTCAATAGTGAATTCGTTTCACTGTCAATTTTAGAAATTCATCATTGACTGGGAATCAAAATTGACTTTTTAAAAGTGAATGGTCGATAGTGAATTCGTTTCACTGTCAATTTTAGAAATTCATCATTGACTGGGAATCAAAATTGACTTTTTAAAAGTGAATGGTCAATAGTGAATTCGTTTCACTTGTCAATTTTAAATTCATCATTGACTGCGAAGCAAAATTGACTTTTTAAAAGTGAATGGTCAATAGTGAATTCGTTTCACTGTCAATTTTAGAAATTCATCATTGACTGGGAATCAAAATTGACTTTTTAAAAGTGAATGGTCAATAGTGAATTCGTTTCACTTGTCAATTTTAAATTCATCATTGACTGCGAAGCAAAATTGACTTTTTAAAAGTGAATGATCAATAGTGAATTCGTTTCACTGTCAATTTTAGAAATTCATCATTGACTGCGAATCAAAATTGACTTTTTAAAAGTGAATGGTCAATAGTGAATTCGTTTCACTTGTCAATTTTAAATTCATCATTGACTGGGAATCAAAATTGACTTTTTAAAAGTGAATGGTCAATAGTGAATTCGTTTCACTGTCAATTTTAGAAATTCATCATTGACTGGGAATCAAAATTGACTTTTTAAAAGTGAATGGTCAATAGTGAATTCGTTTCACTTGTCAATTTTAAATTCATCATTGACTGCGAATCAAAATTGACTTTTTAAAAGTGAATGGTCGATAGTGAATTCGTTTCACTGTCAATTTTAGAAATTCATCATTGACTGCGAAGCAAATTGACTTTTCACATAAAAAATAGGATGCTGGAAAAAGCATCCTATTTTTTATTTCAGAATTAATTATATGCACTTTATGCATCTGTATGGCACTTAGTTTAATCGTTTGATATTGTTTTTAAGACTATTCTATACGTAAGTTTTTGTAAACGTTGATTATATGGAAAAAGTGAAAGGGCAATAGTGAATTCGCTTTATTGTCAATTTTTAAAAATTCACCATTGACTTGCGAAGCAAAATTGACTTTTCACATACAATAAAAAAACAGGATGCTTAAAAAGCACCCTGTTTTTTTATTGATATCAGTTCATCCCAATATATTTGAACTTGAACAACTGACAGGATGTACCATAATAATCCCAAAGGTGTAAGTTTGAATTGCCATCCATGGTACAGTTGGGAATATCCCAGCCACGTGTAGCGTCCACCTTGGACAGGATTTTATAATAACCATTGGAGACAGCAACTACCTGCCAGGCTTGTGCATCATTACCATAGTTCTGCCAAAGTCTGATCGAAGTTCCCAGTGTATTGCTGTTACTGGCTAAGTCAATGCAGCGATTGGTTGCACTCGCTTTGGATACAAAACGCCAGTAACCATTGCCGGCGTCAATGGCAATCCAGCGCTGTGCAGCAGCACCATTCCTTGTCCATGGTCTTAACACTGCGCCATTGGCATCCTCTCCGGATTTTAGATCAACTACTTTATTGGCATCGGTTTGAAACTCGATCTCGTAAATGCCATTATTAACCAGGCTGCTGGTTGTATTACAGTTTCCAACAGGATAATTGGAGGATGCATATTGCTGGAACCACTGTTTAACTGGTGCGGCGCAGGCTTCCCAATCGTTGTTGTAGGCTGTTCCTGCATTAGGATCGCCTTTGTGGAGGAGATTATCCGGGGCAAGAACATTCCAGCTTACATTGCCTGACTGATCCACGATATATTTTAAATTGGCGCCAAATCCGCTTCCGCCTGCGATACCTGTTGTACCGATGCCGAAGGTACCATATCCCTGAGGTGCCCAGTCGGTCTCGGTAATGGCAATTGGTGCAATGTCTGCGATTGGTTTAACATTGATATTCCATGCATTCTGAAAGGCTTGATAGTTGCTGAGACCGCCCCAGTAAGCTGGATAGATATGAACAGCATAACCAATATTACCACCTGTAATCTGGTTATTGACATAGCCTTGGTAATGGGATTGCCATCCTGTGCCCGGTATCCAGCAAACATTATTGGCTCCATTGTTGCGAATAATGTTAACCAATGGCTGGAAGAAGTTTTTAAGTGCTGCAAAGTGCTCGTTTCCTGTCGATCCCCATGTGCCATTTGTACCCAGAATCTCAACAGGTTCGTTGGCTAATTCGAACATCACATTGTCAGCGTTCTTTAGCCCCGGATGTTGCGACAAAAAGGTCCATACGGTTTTAAGATAGCTATGATAGGCATCGTTCACAGCAATACGATTTGGACATACGCCTGGCGGACGTAGGATGACATACATTCCCAGGCTGCGGGCATGGTTGATCAGTGGGATTATCACCTGATCTGTATAAGTTACCAGGCGGTTATAATTGAATCTTGAGATATCGTTCTCTGGGATAGCCGGTCCGGGATCATTGGTCCAATACGGATCAATATGGAGGCGGATGTAATTGAGATACCAGCCATCAGCAGCACTGGTGAGCTTGTTCATGACAGCCTTATTATAGTTCAGTGCGCCCTGTACATTGTAATTATCCCAGGTACAGTAGCCGGAATTGGCGCCATACTGACAGCCATTGAACCAGGGGCTTGGAGTTATGGCGACACCATGTAAGACAACATTATTGTCACAGGGATCTTTAAGGTATCTGCCTCCGACATGCAGCATTGGTGTTGCTGCCAACGCTCTTGCACTAGTGCTGGCACTTAAGTTGGAGTCAGGGTCTTCTAGTAAATTTTTTTCATCCATCGTAGAACAGCTGGAAAGAATGATTAACAGAAAGGCCAGAAAAAGCCACATTTTGTTTGTTCTCATAATTTGATATATTTAAAGTTTGGTCTTATTTTTTAGCCGTCAATATTCTGATTCTTTATACTGCGCAGGATTATTGCGCAGATAAGTAAAACTTCTTAATTTTTATTAACGGTGGATTTGAATAAGGATTGATTTCAGATTACTAAACCGTTTAACCTGTTTGACCCCATATTTCCTTACCTAATTTTTCAATACTGATTTCAGGTGGAATACTGGAATCATTTCTATTCAGTTTGCAATTGGAAAATCTTTTTCTCTCTTTTTTCTGGTTCCCACGAAGTTAAGTTCGGAGTTTGTGAAAATTTGAGTTGTTGTTAAATATGGTTATTAGTTTTGTATAAAAATACATATTATATTAAACATAAATCAATGTTTTATTAAAAATTAACAAAAAATTACATATCATAAATAAGATTATAAGTCATATAATTATAATGCATTGTGTGGTAGGAGAAAAGAAAAAACCTTATCATAAATTTTTATTACGATCATTCTGAAAAAAGACCAAATAACTGTTTGGCTTGCTTGAAATTTCCGCCAGGAACACAAAAAAAATCTCACAAAAGTGAGATTTTAATAAGAGTATGCTGAATTTTTTATCATTCTAAATTGTTAATTTTCTGGAATACTTTTTCCAAAATTAAACAGGTTGGTCTATCAGATTTTAAACATAAATCCCTGTGAGATTTTTTTATTGTATTTTTTTTCGTCAAACCGATAAAGAAAAGACCCTTTTCTGGATGAAGTCATATCCTTTTTATTCGTATTCACAAGGATATCCATACTGTTGATCTTGCTGGTAAAATTTCGCTTGTCAAATTTTTCATCAAAAATAGCTTCATAAAGATTCTGAAGATCTTTCATTGTGAACTTTTCAGGAAGAAGCTCAAATCCTATAGGTCCTGTGGAAGCTCTTCTCCTCAGCCTGGCTACAGCATCCTTTACCATTTCGTTATGATCGAAGATAAGATCAGGAGCTTTCTGCAGTTCCACCCATTTTGCACTGTACTGCTCATTGATCTGGATGTTTTTCTCAATATTGATCAGTGCATAATAGGAGATAGACATGATTCTGGCTGTCGGCTCACGGTTAATTTCCGTATAACATTTCAGCTGTTCAAGATAAATGTTTTCAAGACCGGTCAATGTACACAGAACTCTGTTAGCCGCTTCATCAGAGGTTTCCTCACTGCCAACGAAGCCACCCATCAATGACCATTCGCCCATTTGAGGTTCAAAATTTCTTTTTACCAAAAGGATTTTAAGATTTTCGCCGTCAAAACCGAAAATGATACAGTCAACAGCAACAAGGTGTTTGGGATATTGGGAGTAATCCTCAGTCATCTTTTATATTTTACTACAAAGGTAAATCTTTTATGGATATGATATTATATAAATGTGATTCATACACTTTTTTAATCCGGATGATTTATTTCATTAAAATTATTCTTAAAGCATATTTTGGGAGCCTGATCAGTCAGCAAAACTTAAAATTATCACTGAAATGAGGTTAATTATACATGAATTGAATGTTAAAATTGTGTTAAAATATAAATTTATGTTGATAATAATTAATAAACAGGACTTAACGTTAAAAATACGATAAGGTATTTGCTATATTGTTGAAATTTCTGCCAAAACATATCCTGAAGTCATTTTCATAGGGAATCGCATAACTTCAGCGCTTTGTTTTTTTGTGATCTGATTATCTTATTTTTTATGATAAGGTAATGTGTTTTCTGTTATTTTTAGGGCTTTACCGGAAGTTTTAAATGAAAAAATAATGGATTCAGACTCCAGATATGTTTCGTATATAGATTCTTTCTATTATTTTAGAAATGTTGAATTAACATTTATCCATGACCCCAAAACTTTCGGTTATTTTATTGTGTTTTGCTTCATTTGCCTCAGCGCAGATGAATAAGAAAATTCATTATTTCCCTTTGGAAACTGTAAAGTTATCAGAGAGTGTTTTCAATAAAGCTATGATGGCAGACCGTCAATATCTCATGGCAATGGAACCTGACAGGCTGCTGGCTCCTTATTTTAAAGAAGCGGGGCTGAAACCCAGTGCAGATAATTATCCTAATTGGGAAAATACAGGACTGGACGGTCACATAGGAGGACATTATATTTCCGCATTATCCTTGATGTATGCTTCTACAGGAGATACCGCAATACAACAGAGAATTGATTATATGATCAGTGAGCTGGAACGTTGCCAGAAAGCCTCTCCGGACGGATACATTTCAGGGATTCCCGACGGGAAAAAGATATGGAAAGAAATAAAACAGGGAAATATTCGCGCTTCAGGCTTCGGTTTGAACGACAGGTGGGTACCTTTATATAATATTCACAAACTGTACTCAGGGCTGCGCGATGCGTATTGGTATGCCAAAAATGAAAAAGCAAAGGCAATGCTTATAAAGCTTACAGATTGGATGGCAAATGAAGTTTCAGATCTTTCTGATGAGCAGATACAGGATATGCTGCGCAGTGAACATGGAGGGCTCAACGAAGTTTTTGCAGATGTTTATGATATCACTCATGACCGGAAATATCTCAAACTGGCTCACCGTTTTTCCCATCAGGCTATTCTTACACCGCTTTTATCAGGAGAAGATAAACTTACGGGACTGCATGCCAATACACAGATTCCAAAAGTAATCGGCTATAAACGTATTGCCGATCTTGAGAATAATACGTCCTGGAGTAATGCCGCTGATTTTTTCTGGCATAACGTTACCGAAAAAAGATCATCGGTTATTGGAGGAAACAGTGTCAGTGAGCACTTTAACCCTGTCAATGATTTCAGCAGCATGATCAAAAGTATTGAAGGTCCCGAAACCTGCAATACCTATAATATGCTGAAGCTGACCAAAGAGCTTTATGCAACGTTGCCTGAATCTTACTATATCGATTATTACGAAAAAGCACTATACAATCATATCCTTTCCACAGAAAATCATGACAAAGGAGGCTTTGTTTACTTTACGCCAATGCGTCCCGGACATTACCGTGTGTATTCGCAGCCTCAGACCAGCTTCTGGTGCTGTGTGGGATCCGGAATGGAAAACCATGCCAAATATGGGGAAATGATTTATGCCCGGTCAGATAAGGATTTATATGTGAACCTGTTTATCCCTTCCACATTGACATGGAAAGAGCAAAATGTAGTGCTCCGCCAGGTCAATAACTTTCCGGAAGTTCCCGAAACAGCATTGATTTTCGATGCTGCAGGAAAATCAGAATTTGATGTAAAACTGAGATGCCCGGAATGGACGACACCTTCGGAAGTGAAAATTCTGATCAACGGAAAACAGGAAAAAGCACAGCGTGGTTCTGACGGCTATTTTACACTGACCAAAAAATGGAAAAAAGGAGATGTCATGAAAATGATTTTGCCAATGCATCTTTCCGCAGAACAGCTGCCTGACCGCTCCAGTTATTATGCATTTAAATACGGTCCTGTGGTGCTTGCAGCAACATACGGTACCGAAAATCAACAGGGACTTCTTGCGGACGATAGCAGAGGCGGCCATATTGCTCATGGTCCGCAGATCCCTTTAAACGAAATTCCCGTTATCCTCGGAAATTCTTCAGAAGTTGTCAGTCATGTTGCGCCTTCGAACAATAAACCGCTCAACTTTACCGTTACAGGTCTTTATCCGTCTGAAAAATTCGGGAAAGGTTTAAAACTTGTACCGTTTTACAGTATTCAGGCAGAAAGATATATTTTGTACTGGCCTCAGGCTGACAAAAATGGAATAGAAAATATACTGAAGCAAAGAGCAAAAGAAGAAGCAGAAACCAGAAAGCTGGATATGATCACCGCAGATAAGATCCAGCTGGGCGAACAGCAGCCGGAATCAGATCATTTTATAGAAAGCAAAGACTCTGGTACAGGATATATGGAAGACCGCCATTTCCGTGATGCCAAAGGCTGGTTCAGTTATCGGATGAAAAATACCGGAAAAAATGCTTCAAACCTTTACCTGCTGTACTTTGATGCGAATACCAGCCGTACGCTGAATATTGAGATCAACGGTAAAAAAATCATTACCCAAAATCTGGAAGGAAAGTCCGGAAGTTTACCTCAATATCTGATTGTTCCGATTCCGGATTCAGAAAAGAATAAAGAAAATCTTAGTGTAAAATTCCTTGCAGATGAAAAACTCATGACCGCTAAAGTCATTGAAGTCCGGTTACTGACAGAAAATTACGAAAAGAAATAAAGCTGAACCAACATTAAAAACAGATTTTTTCCATGAAGAACAGAACTCTATATTTATTATTTTTTCTTGCAGCTATTTGCAGTTTTCATGCAAAGGTAAGGCTTCCCGCATTGGTTTCAGACGGAATGATCCTTCAGAGAAATCAGGATCTTAAAATCTGGGGATATGCCGATGCAGGAGAAAAAATTACAATTAAGTTTATCAATAAAACGTATAATGCCACAGCAGACCAAAGGGGAAACTGGTCTCTTATGCTTCCAAAGCTTAATGCCGGAGGTCCATATACCATGATGATTAATGAGATCACCCTTAAAGATATTCTTATTGGTGATGTGTGGGTAGCCTCAGGACAATCCAATATGGAACTTCCGATTCGCAGGCTGACCCCTTTGTATGAAAATGAAATTAAAAACGCCCATAATCAGAATATAAGATTCTTCACTGTTCCGCAGAAATATAATTTTAAAGCTCCGCAAAATGATCTTGACGGAGGGAAATGGGAAAGTACCAATCCTCAGACTATTCTTGATTTTTCGGGAGTTGCTTATTTTTTTGCGAAAGAACTGAATGACAAAAACAAAGTTCCTGTAGGAATCATTCATACCAGTCTGGGAGGTTCTCCGGTTCAGGCCTGGATGGATGAAAAATCACTGAAAAAATATCCGGAATATCTCGCTGAAGCAGAAAAATGGAAAAACGATGACCTGATACAATCTACAGAATCCCAGGAAAGATCATTAAGCAAAGCCTGGTATGCAGAGCTGGATCAGAGTGATATCGGTTTCAACCAGCACTGGGAAAAAGATAACGCCAATGATTCCGGATGGAAAACCATGATGGTACCGGGATCATGGGAAGATCAGGAAGGTCCGTTTGAAGGTTCGGTATGGTTCCGTAAAGAAATTATTCTGCCCAAAGGAGTGGATCAGAAAACGGCATTTCTCAATCTGGGAAGGATAAAAGATGCCGATATTACTTACATCAACGGAATGAAAGTAGGCAATGTAACCTATGAATATCCGCCACGCTGGTATGACATTCCGAAAGGTGTTTTAAAAGAAGGAAAGAATATCATTACGGTTAGAGTTATCAATGGCAGCGGAAAAGGACAGTTTATTGCTGATAAACCCTATTACTTAGAAATCGACGGACAAAAAACAGATCTTAAAGGCGAGTGGAAATATAAAATAGGAGCAAAAATGGAAAAAATGGCTCCCGGACAGACATTTATCCGCTGGAAACCGGTAGGACTTTACAATGCTATGATTAATCCGCTGATCAATTATAAAATCAAAGGATTTGTCTGGTACCAGGGTGAAAGCAATACGGGAAAACCAAAAGAATATGAAGATTTGCTATCAACAATGATTTTAGATTGGCGTTCAAAATGGAACAAGACTGATCTGCCGTTCTTCATTGTGCAGCTGGCCAATTTCATGGAGAACAAAGATGAACCGATTGAAAGCAACTGGGCTGAGCTGAGAGAACAGCAGAGACAGGTTTCTCTGAATGTTCCGTATTCAGGACTTGCGGTAACTATTGATGTGGGAGAATGGAACGATATTCATCCGCTCAATAAAAAAGCAGTAGGTGACAGGTTGGCTTTGCAGGCCCTGAAAATCGGGGAGGGCAAAAAAATCATAGCTGACGGACCTGTTTATCAGTCGATGAAAACAGAAGGCAATACCATTATTTTATCCTTTAAAACCGGAACAGATGATCTGGTACAGGGAAGCCTTAAAGGTTTTGCCATACAGCAGAAAGACGGCCGCTATCAATGGGCAAAAGCAGAAGCAAAAGGAAATAAAGTTAGGGTATGGAATGATCAGGTCACCAGTCCTGTTAATGTACGTTACGACTGGGCAGATAACCCGGACGGCAATCTTAAAAATAAAAGCGGACTTCCGGCTTCACCTTTTACAACAGAAAAAAATTAATTTAACATAGAAAACCTTATTACAATCAATGGATCATCAACCACAAAAAATATCGGTAATAGAAAAAGTAGGGTATAGCCTGGGAGATCTGGCAGCCAACCTTGTTTTTCAGACCTTAGTCACCTACCTGACCTATTTTTATACAGATATTTACGGACTCAAAGCAGAAGATGCTTCTGTTATCACCCTTACGGTAGGTTTAATTGCCGGATTTGGTTTTAACCCGCTTATCGGAGCGCTGGCAGACCGTACAAGCTCACGATGGGGGAAATTCCGTCCATGGATTTTATTTACCGCTGTACCGCTCGGTATTGCAGCTCTGTTAGCCTTCAGTACACCTCACTTTTCCTATCAGGGTAAAATGATCTATGCTGCGATTACCTATTCATTATTATTGTTATTATATGCTTCCAATAATTTGCCATATGCCGCTCTGAGTGGCGTTATCACAGGAGATATGGGGGAAAGGAACAGTATTTCTTCATACCGTTTTGTAGCTGTAATGTTTGCCCAGTTCTTTGTACAGGTATTTATGCTTCCTATCATTTTATATGTAGGACACGGAGATAAAGCGCAGGGAATTGAGACCGTTATGACTTGGCTGGCAGTGATCGGATCCATCATGCTTTTGATTACCTTCTTTACGACCAAAGAAAGAATCATTCCCAAGCCGGAGCAGAAATCAAGCCTGAAAGAGGATTTAAAAGATTTGTTCCAGAACAGGCCATGGATTATTATGCTTACCGTGACTGCATTTATATTTATCACATTGGCCATGAAAGGAGGATCTTATGTCTATTATTTTAACAACTATGTGGATGAAAATGCTCTCAAAAGTTTTATCTCACCCATTACAGCATTTTTTAATTCTGCAGGGATGAATTTCTTTGGGGAAGACCCGAAATCTGCAGGGTTCGGATTATTTAATGCAGGAGGAATTTTGATGATGATCGTCGGCATTACCTTCTCTAAAAAATTGGCAGACCGGTTTGGAAAAAGAGATACTTTTATTGCTTCATTATTCATTTCTACATTATTCATCCTCGCTTTTATATTTTATCCTCCGAAAGCAGTGGGAATGATGTTCCTGTCACAGATTTTACACGGATTCTTTTATGGAATCAGCACACCGCTTTTGTGGGCAATGATTGCTGATGTGGCAGATTATTCGGAATGGAAAAACAACCGCAGGGCAACGGCTATTATCTTTTCTGCCATGATGGTAGGATTGAAAGTAGGTCTAAGCATCGGAAGCTCTCTGGTAGCTTTGATTATTGGAAAATACGGATACATTTCAGTACACGGGAGCGAGCAGGTGATTCAGCCTGAAACAGTGGCCGCAGGAGCGAAGATGCTTGTGAGCATATTCCCGTCCATTCCGTTTTTCATTGCCTGCGGACTGCTTTTATTTTACAAAATCAATAAAAAAATGGAAGTTCAGATTGAAAAAGATCTGGCTGAAAGAAGAAAATAAAAAAATTACTATGAAACGTATTTTAATTGGTTTGGCGGCTCTTACCGCTTCCGGGCTGTCGGCGCAGAAGTCTGACGGTACTTTAAAAAAAGCATTTCAGGATAAATTCTATATCGGAACTGCCATGAGCCTTCCCCAGATTGACGGGACAGATCAGAAGGCCGCAGCGATTATCAAAAAACAATTCAGCTCTGTTGTTGCGGAAAACTGTATGAAATCTATGTTCCTGCAGCCTCAGGAAGGAAAGTTCTTCTTTGATGATGCCGATAAATTTGTTGATTTCGGACTGAAAAACAATATGTTCATCATCGGGCATACATTAATCTGGCATTCACAGCTTCCAAAATGGTTCTTTTTAGACAGTAACGGAAAAGATGTTTCTCCGGAAGTGTTGAAACAACGCATGAAAAACCACATTACAACCGTAGTTTCCCGTTACAAAGGAAAAGTAAAAGGATGGGATGTGGTGAATGAAGCCATTCTTGAAGACGGAACCTACAGAAAAAGTAAATTTTACGAAATCCTGGGTGAAGATTTTATTCCTTTGGCATTTCAGTATGCACAGGAGGCTGATCCCAATGCAGAATTATATTACAACGATTATAATGAATGGTATCCTGAAAAGGTAAAAACAGTCATTGCAATGGTTGAAAAGCTTAAATCAAGAGGAATCCGTATTGATGGAGTAGGAATGCAGTCCCACGTCGGAATGGATAACCCTTCTATGGATGAGTATGAAAAAGCAATTGTAGATTATTCCAATGCTGGAGTTAAGGTAAATATCACAGAACTTGAAATCAGTGCGCTGCCTTCTCCGTGGGGAAGCTCCGCCAATGTTTCAGATACCGTTGCCTATCAGAAAGAAATGAATCCTTACACCAAAGGACTTCCCAGGGAAGTAGAAACGAAATGGGAAAAGCGTTACCTTGATTTCTTTGGTTTGTTTTTGAAACATAAAGATAAAATAAGAAGGGTGACCTTATGGGGAGTTACTGATAAGCAGTCCTGGAAAAACGATTTTCCTGTGAAAGGAAGAACAGATTACCCACTACTGTTTGACAGGAAAGATCAGGAAAAACCTGTAGTACAAAAAATAATAAAATTGGCAGAGAAAAATTAAAATCAATAGAATTTTTACTTAATGAAAAAATCAAAATATTTATTCCCGGAAGATTATATGGCAGATCCTTCCGTTCATGTTTTTGAAGATAAAATTTATATCTATCCTTCTCACGACCGCGAAAGCGGAATTGAAGAAAATGATAACGGAGATCATTTTGACATGAATGATTACCATGTTTTCTCAATGGATGATGTAGACAGCGGAGAAATTAAAGACCATGGCGTAGTCCTTTCGGTAAAAGATATTCCATGGGCGGGAAGACAGCTTTGGGATTGCGATGTAGCCTTCAAAGACGGGAAGTATTATATGTACTTTCCCCTGAAAGATCAGAATGATATCTTCAGAATCGGTGTTGCCGTGAGCGACAAACCTTACGGTCCTTTCATTCCTGAAAAACATCCGATGATGGGCAGTTACAGCATCGATCCCTGCATTTTTGAAGATAAAGGAAAATATTATATGTATTTCGGAGGAATCTGGGGCGGACAATTGCAGCGCTACAGAGATAATAAAGCACTTGAATCTGCTGTAATTCCCGAAAATAATGAACCTGCAATCCACTCAAAGGTAGCTTTGTTAAGTGATGATATGCTTGAATTTGCGGAAGCTCCTAAAGACGTCGTTATCATCGATGAAAACGGAAAACCACTGCTTCATGGTGATAAGCACCGCTTTTTTGAAGCGTCATGGATGCATCAGTACAATGATACATATTATTTCTCTTATTCTACAGGAGACACTCACCTGATTTGCTATGCAACCGGGGATACTCCTTATGGACCGTTTACTTTTCAGGGTGAAATTCTTACTCCGGTAGTAGGTTGGACAACCCATCACAGCATCGTTGAGTTTAAAGGAAAATGGTACCTGTTTTTCCATGATTCTGTTCCGAGTGGCGGTAAAACATGGCTGAGAAGTATGAAAGTAATTGAGCTGGAATACGATCAGGAAGGTAAAATCAAGACGATTGAAGGTCTGGAAGACCAGTCATAGTCATCTTTAATAATTTAAAATTTTTCAATGCGATATCTGAGACTCAACATTCTATTTTTTCTGATATTTCCGTTACTGGTTTCTGCGGAGGACGGAAGTCAGCTCTGGCTTCGGTTTCCTGCAAAAAACGGAATATCGGCAGATAAAATTATTTCCAAAGGGAACAGTCCCACGCTGAACATTGCCAGAAAAGAGCTGAGCGGCCACTGGCAGGGACAGGTGGTGGAACTTCGTACAGAAAACAAAGAGAAAAACCTGAAAGACGGCTACAAAATTGTTTCCACGCCTGAAAAAATTGTTATTTCTGCAGGAAAAGAAATAGGATTGTTGTACGGAGTCTATCATATTTTGCGATTACAGCAGATAAAAGCCGATCTGTCCCATTTAAATACGATTGAAAAACCTTCATATGACGTAAGGATTCTGAATCATTGGGATAATCTGGACGGAAGCATTGAAAGAGGATATGCCGGAAGATCACTCTGGAAATGGGAAGATTTACCGGATAAAATTTCTCCGCGCTACGAAGAATATGCAAGAGCAAATGCTTCCGTAGGAATCAATTCCGTTGTTTTGAATAATGTGAATGCATCGCCCAATATGCTTAGGGAAGATTATCTTAAAAAAGTAAGGGTTCTGGCTGATATTTTCAGGCCTTATGGCATCAAGGTATATCTTTCCGTCAATTTTTCTTCACCTAAAGCGCTGGGCGGATTACAGAACTCAGATCCATTGAATAAAGACGTACAGAAATGGTGGAAAGATAAAGCGGCTGAAATTTACAAGTTGATTCCCGATTTCGGCGGATTTTTGGTGAAAGCCAATTCCGAAGGCCAGCCTGGTCCTCAGGATTACGGAAGAACCCATGCAGACGGAGCCAATATGATGGCTGATGCCTTAAAACCTTACAATGGAATCGTAATGTGGAGAGCCTTTGTATACAGTCCAAGCAAAGACGACAGAGCCAAACAAGCTTATCTGGAATTTGTACCTCTGGACGGTAAATTCAGGGATAATGTGATTATTCAGATCAAAAACGGACCGATTGATTTCCAGCCTCGCGAAGCGTTCAATCCACTCTTCGGAGCTTTAAGAAAAACTTCTGAAATGGTAGAATTTCAGATTACCCAGGAATATCTGGGCTTTTCAAACCATCTCGTTTTCCTGGCTCCATTATTCAAGGAAACATTGGACAGCGATACTTATTCTGACGGACAGGGATCCACGATTGCAAAAATTACAGACGGCACATTAAGACCTGCAAAATTGACAGCCATTTCAGCCGTTGCCAATATTGGGGAAGACACGAACTGGACCGGACATCATTTTGCACAGGCCAACTGGTATGCATTCGGCAGATTAGCATGGAATCATCAGCTGACTTCAGAGCAGATTGCGGAGGAATGGATTAAAATGACCTTCACAGATGATCAGAACTTTCTGAATCCGGTAAAAGAAATGATGCTTTCTTCAAGAGAAACTGCTGTGGATTATATGATGCCGTTAGGATTACACCATATCTTTGCAGGAGGCCATCACTACGGCCCTGAACCGTGGGGAGATTATAAAGGCGGAAGACCGGACTGGTCACCTGTCTATTACCATCAGGCTGATGCTAAAGGGTTAGGTTTTGACAGAACAAAAACAGGAAGTAATGCGGTTTCACAGTATTTTACACCACTGAATGAAAGATACGGAAATATCTCAACCTGCCCGGAAAATCTTATCCTGTGGTTTCATCATGTTCCGTGGGATTATACAATGAAAGATGGAAAATCTTTGTGGGATGAGCTGTGCTATACCTATGATTCCGGGGTGAAGAAGGTAAGGGATTATCAGAAAACCTGGGATAGAATGGAACCTTATATTGATAAACAGAGATTTGCTGATGTTCAGTCAAAGCTTAAAATTCAATCTAAGGATGCGGTATGGTGGAAAGATGCCTGCCTGCTGTATTTCCAGACTTTTTCCAAAAAGCCGATTCCTTACGACACAGAACGTCCTGTTCATGAACTGGAAGATCTGAAAAAGATTAAACTGAACATGGGCCATCACAATTAAAAAATGAGGCAGCTCTTTTTCTGTTAGGAAATGGAGCTGCCTCAAAACAATAAACTGTAAGTAAAATTTTAATCCAAAATAATTGGAATGATCGATAGGTCAATCTATCTGTATATTCCGTTTTATCGGAGAGAAATTATTTTATTAAAAACATTTCCGTTTTCTTCTACCTGGATGATATACTGATCAGCAGTTTTAGGATCAAGATCAAAAGTGATATCCACCTTGCCGTCAGCATATTTTTTATTCGAAGTATAGTACGTTGTATTGGAAAGGTCATATACTGAAATGCTTACAGTACCTTTTACATCAGACATGTGAAGCTTGGCCATATGCCCGGAAATTGTATATTCAGGCTTATTCACAGCGCTTACAGGTGTTTTTTCCACCTCCATTACATTATCAGCATTAATTTTTATCTTGTATTTCTCTATCTTGGCTTCTGATTCTGCTACCAGATAATATGTTCCCGGTGTAAAGTTTTGAAAATCATAAGTCTTCATCACATGATCTCCATCTTTAAGATTTTCGGAAAATAGTTCATCATGTGCAGTGTTATAAACAAAAACAGAAACACTTTTAGCATTTGAAAGCTCAAAGTTCAGGGTTTTGTCTTGTACATTTCCAAAGGAAAGGGAAAAATCTCTATCCTTACTCATTACGTTTGCTGAGAACAATAAGGCTCCTGCAAAAAATACGGCTTTTAATAATGTGCTCATGGGTTAAGGCTTTTAGGATTAATACTGCAAAGCTATTGCAGCAATAATTCTCACGCTATAATTAAATTTTCATATTGATGTACTATATTAACCTTGTTTAATGATATTAATGTATTATTTGTTAATTTTGCATATGAAATTATTTGTATTTGTCTTATGAAACATGTAAATCCTTCTTTTGAGGCCGTAAGACCTACTATAGGAAGCAGTTTTACCAGTCTTAAATTTCTGACTAATGAGAATATAAAATCTCATGTCTGGCATTACCATCCTGAGGTTGAGCTTATTTTTGTATGCAAAGGCTCCGGGAAGAGACAGATCGGAAGCAGTATCACTTATTTTTCAGAAGGAGATCTTGTATTGATCGGAAGCAATCTTCCACATTGTGGACTGACCAATGAAAGTACGCATAATGAGTATGAAATGGTCATCCAGTTTAAGCCTGACTTTCTGGGAGAACCTGTTTGGGATATACCGGAGATGCAAAGGATTTCGGCTCTGCTGGAAAAGTCAAAGGCAGGAATCGTATTCGGGGAAGAGGTGAAGAAAACAATCGGGAAAGAGATTACGGAGATGCATGAAACTTCTTCACTGGACAAGCTGTGCAGGTTTCTGAAAATTTTGGATGAACTGTCTGTGACTCAGGATTACAGGATTTTAAATGCAGGAAAATATTACCTTCAGACGCAGGTTGAAGACAATGAAAGAATCAATCTTATTTTCAATTACGTTAAAGATCATTTTAAAGAAGCTATAACCCTCGAAGAAATGGCTGATCTTGCCAATATGAAAGTGCCGTCTTTCTGCCGTTATTTTAAAAAAATTACCAATAAAACCTTTACGCAGTTTGTTAACGAATACAGAATTACCCATGCCCTTAAGCTTCTGGCGGAACAGCCATTGAGTATCACAGAAGTTTGCTTTGAATCAGGGTTTAATAACTTCAGCTATTTTAACAGGACTTTTAAAGATTACATCCAAAAAAGCCCTTCTCAATACCGGAAAGAATTTAATTACTTTATCCAATAGTTTTATACGAAAATGCTGGCAAAGTCTCAGCGGGACATTACTTCGGAACAAAGTGCAGCTATATTAAGAAACCTTCCCACCATTCATTGCAAGAAAAAATAATAAATCAATATCTTTGAAAAGAATAAGCAAATGACGATTCTGTTGCAAACAGAATATTGTTTTTAAATAAAATTATGGAACAGATTAAATTAATTGTGACGGACATGGATGGGACGTTTCTCAATTCCAGCCATGAAATGAGCCCTGAGTTTGCAGAAGTTTATAAAGAACTGAAAAAAAGAAATATTGTATTTGTACCCGCAAGCGGAAGACAGATGCCGGGAATTACCCATTACTTCGTAGAAATAGAAAGTGAGATTGGTTTTATTGCTGAGAACGGAGGGTATGTTATCTATAAAGATCAGGAGCTTTTTGCCGATACACTGGAATACAAATATATTGTTGAGATCATCAAAGCTGTTCGTGAAATACCAGGCGCCAAAGCTGTATTGTCTGCTAAAAAAATGGCTTATTATGAGACCGAAGATCAGCAGTTTGTAGATTTTTTCTCAAAGTATTATACCGAAAATATGAAAACGGATGATCTTACGGAAAAAATTGATGATACAGCTTTTAAAATAGCAGTCTATCATCCTGATGGTTCAGAAAAACACCTGTATCCGGCTCTTAAAAAATTTGAAGAATTCGGTCTTGAGGTAGTTATTTCAGGAGCGCATTGGCTGGATGTTATGAATAAGGATATCAATAAAGGGAATGCTCTGAAAATCTTACAGAAATCTTTGGGTATTTCTCCTGAAAATACAATGGCTTTCGGGGATTATATGAACGATATAGAAATGCTGAAGAATGCCAAATACTCTTACGCCATGAAAAATGCGCATCCCAATGTAAAGCAGATCGCTAATTTTGAAGCATGTACCAATGACAGCTTCGGGGTTCTGAAAACAATTAAAGATTATCTGCATGTGAATTGATATTTCCTAAAACTATACTACCAGAAACATTATTAAATATAAGGATATGAACAAACCAAGCGCAAGAAAACCCGCCAAACCCTGCTATGAGCATATTGGAGGAAAATTAGGGCAGCTTCTGCTGGAACAATTTGTAGAGAAGGGCTGGATTGCCAAGGATAATCCTGCCGAACGGCAATATTACATTACAGATAAAGGAACAGAAGAATTTACAAAACTCGGGATTGACCTTTCAAAAATAAAGGGTGAATAAAAAGTAAAAAATAGTGAAACTATAAAGTTTTGCGTTTCAATGTGTTCTATTGTCTTGAATAATAAAAAGATGAACCCTTGAAAGGTTCATCTTTGTTGTTTAGAAAAGTATTGGTACTTATGATCTGATAAATTCCAAAAGGTCTTTATTAATGGTTTGATGTTCCGTAGTCGGCATTCCGTGAGGGAATCCCGGATACGTGATCAGTTTTCCGTTCTTTAACAATTTAATTGATTTTAATGCAGCATTGGCAATAGGAACGATCTGGTCATCTTCGCCATGCATTACCAAAACAGGAATATCCACTGCTTTTAAATCTTCGGTTAAATCTGTTTCCGAAAAGGCTTTAATTCCGTCATAATGGGCTACAATTCCACCCATTAATCCCTGTCTCCACCAGTTTCTCTGAACACCGTCTTTTATATTGGCACCTTCTCTGTTATAGCCGTAGAAAGGAAAAGTCAGATCATAATAAAACTGGTTTCTGTTATTCATCGTCTGTTCTCTAATGTTGTCGAAGACTTCCATCGGAACGCCGTCAGGATTATTCTCACTCTTCACCATTACCGGTGGAATGGCACTGATCAGAACCGCTTTCTTAGCTCTTCCATTCGAGTATTTATTCACATAGCGGATTACTTCACCACCACCAGTTGAGTGCCCGATGTGTACAACATCTTTCAGATCTAAAAATTCAACCAGCTCAGCGGCATCAGAAGCGTATTGTTCAATAGTGTGATTATAGATATTCTGGCTGGAACGCCCGTGACCTCTTCTGTCGTGGGTAACCACCCTGTATCCTCTCTGTAAAAAGAAAATTACCTGTGCATCCCAGTCATCAGATGATAAAGGCCAACCGTGGTGAAACATCAGTACAGGTCCTTCTCCCTGATCTTTGTAAAAAATTTCTGTTCCGTCTTTTAATGTTAATGTGCTCATGTTGTTTATTTTTAATGTTATGAATTGATTTTGTTTAAATATTTTCTGATTAATAGGCTGTGTTTTCACGTACCAACTGGAAAAGATCTTCTGCACCGCCATTGAATTTATTTCCGTTAATGAAAAAAGAAGGAGTTCCGTTCACTCCGCTGATGATGCCGCTTTCAAAGTCTGTATCTACCTTTTCTGCCAATTCCTTCTTATGAATATCAGCTTTGAATTGGGGAATATTTAATCCCAGTTTTTCTGCAAGCTTTAACGGAAGATCAGCATTCAGATATTCCTGGTTTTCATAAATAGCATCATGCATTTCCCAGAATTTTCCCTGCAAAGCTGCCGCTTCTGCTGCCAGCGCTGCCGTTCTTGCATACTGATGCATTTCTGACAGAGGAAAATTTCTGAATACAAATCTGATCTGATCTCCAAATTCTTTCATTAACTCTTTAAGAACCGGATAGGCTGCTCCGCAGTAAGGACACTGATAATCCCCGTATTCTACAATGACTAAGCTGGCATCTGAGCTGCCCTGCGTGTGGTCAGCATTGCTGACTGATGGTTTAAGTGACATAATTATTTTGTGTTAAGGTTTTCTAATGCTTCTAAAATTCCGTCTGCCCCAGGATTGATGGTGGTGGGAGAGAGGTAGCTCCATTCGATGATGCCGTCTTTATTGATGACAAAAAGGGCTCTGTTGCATTCTCCTTCTTCGTCATTGTAAACACCATATTTCCTGGCTGTTTCTCCCTTGGCTTCAAAGTCTGCAAGCAGTGGAAAGTGCAGGTTTCTGGATTGTGAAAATGCCAGGTGGCACCATTTGCTGTCTACGGAAATTCCGAAAATCTCCGCATCATATTTTTTGAAATACTTCAGCATTTCGTTGTATAATGCCATCTGGTCACTGCACACCGGGCTCCAGTCTGCCGGGTAAAATGCAATAATGACATTTCGTCCTCTGAATTCGGATAAGGTAATCTTCTGATCCGGGGTTGCAAATAATGTAAAATCAGGGGCAACTGTATTTTTTTCTAGCATAGGATTAGTTTTTAATCGTTGGAATTGGTATTGTTAACGCGCAGATGAGCAGTAAGGCCGCGGGAAAAATCAGTGTCCAGTTTCCTAAACAGGAGAGCAGGAAAGGAGCAACTAAAGCACCCGAGAGGAAACCCACCCATAAGAATAACAAATGAAAAATATTCACTCTGTATTCCTTCCGCTCCTCTGCCTGATTACTCATGACAAAAAGAGCAGCTGTTTTTGCCAGACTGTTTAAAGTTCCTGTCACAAAATCGGTGTTGATCTTTTGGTTACCTACCGATGTGACAATGGTATTCATAAGACCCATTGAGAAACCGATAACAGCTATAGACACTTCATTGGCAATATGCTCATAATAATCAGTGATACTGTAAAGGATCATGATTCCGGAAACTGTGTAGAAGATCATCTTTGTGCTTCTGAACTTCTTTGATAATGATAGACACGTTCCTGTGTAAATTCCTGCCAGAAAAAAGCTGATCACTATAACAGAACTGATGATAACACCATATTTTTCACTGAAAACTGCTGCACCTAACTGGGTCGTATTGCCGCTCATAAAAGAAACGTAGGTTTTCCATTGTATCAGTCCTGTGGCATCTGTATATCCTGCGATAAAAGCCAGGAATACTGCCAGTTTCTCCTGCGTTCTGACGGTCTTGTCAGGGAGCAGGATTTTTGTTTCCGGAAGCACAGGCGCTATTTTCCAGGTTTGATGAATACTTTCTTTTCCGGAAATTTCTCTATTTCTCCTTCCTTCAGTCCGAAATTGGTGATGACCACATCTTTAGGGTTTCCTGCCAGCCATTCGCTGATATCAATGGATTCATAGGTGCCGCTATTAAATCCGATCAATACCTTACAGACGGTATCTCCGGTATTTTTGATATAGTGCCCGGCTCCCATAGGTACATAGCCTACATCACCGGCATTGAACTGTTCTGTGACAGAAACTCCTTCCGCCAGGAATACCGACATTTCTGCCTGTCCGGATATAAAATACTGCCACTCATCTGCATTAGGATGCCAGTGCATTTCTCTTAAAGCACCGGGCTGCAGCTCCAGTACAGAACCGGCCATTGTGGTGCTGATCGGAAATTCCTTACTCGTAACCAATCTTTGGAGACCACCGCCGGGAATGATTCTTGGCTGCTGGGAATGTAGAGGATATCGGTGCAGGCTTGTCAGTTCAATGTCTGATTCCTCAGGACGGGCTGTGGCATTCACGGACAGTTCATCCGGAACGACTCCCGCTGCGAAGTAAACCTCTTTCTGTGGAAGTTCTGCTACTTCTTCAAGGCTTAGTCCTAAATTCTGTGCAACGATTTCAGGTGGCACACTTGACAGAAAATCTGTAACGCTGAAGGTATGGTCTTCGGAAAAATTACCGTTGTCAAAAATCAGAATGAAATGACATTCCTCTGTTCCGGTAGCCTGGATGGAATGTCCGTAGCCTTTCGGGAAATACCATACGTCACCGGGTTCAAAATTATCAGTATAACTTCGTCCGTCCGGATGTATAATTGTTGTACGTACCGTTCCTGAAATTACATACGCCCATTCTGCAGCATTGGCATGCCAGTGAAGCTCTCTCATGCTTCCGGGCTGTAATCTCATGGAAACTCCGGCAATACCTACAGAAGCAGGGAATTCTTTTACGGAAGCACCTCTTGTTGTACCACCGTCACTGGTACGCGGTTCCTTTTTTTCTAATTCGTATCTGAAACTTAATGATGATGGATTCATAGTATTATTTTTTTGTGATTAATGCTCTTTGTTTTTGCTATTGTAAAGCTACTTCTGAATTTTACTTTTTCTTGATGTCATTCGGTGAAAAGGCAAAATGAGTCGTTGAGGATATAGAGGGTTGCTACTTTTTTAAAAAGGCTGGTTATATTGACCTGTCAGTGCTTTATTTTCAATGCTTTTTGCAAAGTTTGGTGTTTCTTCATGATTGTGGGCGTCAGAAGCAGCCTGTCTGGATGCGGCGGCATCTGCAAGGTTGATCCCGTGTTCTTTCAGATATTCAAACATTTCGGGTGTGGCTGTCGCATGAATTTCGTTGGTATAAAGACAGGTGTTTTCATCAATCTTTGTCACTTTCAGTTCCCATAAGACCTGAACTTTTGTACGTCCGTTTTTTGTAATTGAATCAGAGATTGAAAGCATGCGGCAATAGTCAGGACGGTGAACATCTGCAACATAATGCTGAACCATCAGAGCATCCCCAATGGTTTCTACATTTAAAGATACCGGCTTACCATCAAAGGTAACTGAAATAGCAGCTCCGATATGCTGGGTAGAGCAGCGTTGGTATTCGGCGTCCGGCAGATTAAGCAGCCAGTCTGCGATATTCACTTTTTCAATGGGGGCATTAATGATGGCACTTACGCTTGAATGAGATAGTGCGTTTTCGGGAGTTTGTAAGATTTCCATAGTTGTTGATTTTGATTGTTATGTTATTGATGATGTAAAGCTACAAACCGGTTGTTTTAATTTTGCCGGCTGTTCGCTCAACAGGCGAAAACAATCGTTGAATAAGCTGATGATGTTCAAACGATAACAGGGAACGCTCCTGAAACAAAAAAATCACTGTAGGTTACAGTGATTGATAAAGGATAGTTTTTAAATGTGGTTATTTATACAGCCATTTTTTGATCAGTCTCGTATAATTGGGCATGACGACAAATACCATCAGAAAAACAATGATACCCGAATTGATGAATCCATCAGAATAATGATTGGGTGGAATATATAAAAATCTTAAAAAAGGAATGATCAAAGCAGGAATAAGAACAGACAGCGGATAAATGGCGGACCAGGTTGCCAGAAACTGTTTCCAGCGTACCGGAACTTTATTCCCTTCATTTTCTGTCGTAAAAAGAAAATCCAGCCCGGATCTGATCTGGTAATGGTCGTTTTTCCTGAACAGCGGATTGGCTTTCTCAATGAGTTTTTTCCGGTTATCCGACTCCATCCAGCTTTTAAGATGATTAATCGTATCAAAACGGATAATGACGGTATACACAAAAGTCAGATCAGGAATAGGACGAATAATCTGCAGATCAATAAAGCCTTCAGAATGTTTGGTGACAGGCACAATTTCGTGTAGCCATTTTTCATACTGTGATTGTTTTCCATCCAGAATATGATGGGTAATGACTACTGAAGCACCCTGATTTTCCATAACTGATTTTTTATGGGTTAATTTAATACGCTCTTTTATACTGCCACGGAATTTCTGTTTCAATACCTAATATCTTGGCAGAATGAATAGCAAAATAAGGATCTCTCAGATGTTCCCGGGCAATGATTACCAGATCTGCATCTCCATTGACAATAATATCATTAGCCTGTTCTGCTTCCGTAATCATTCCAACAGCTCCTGTTAAAATCCCGGTCTGTTCTTTAATCGCTTTTGCAAAAGGAACCTGATATCCGGGAAATACCTTATCCTTGCTTACATTGGTAAATCCACCGCCGGAAGCAGTAATGAAATCTACACCATTTTCTTTAAGGATCTCTGAAAGTTTAATGCTGTCTTCCAGAGTCCAGGCTTCCTCCGATTCTATATAGTCAACTGAAGAAATTCTTACGAAAAGAGGCATCTCAGCAGGAATAGCTTTTCTGATTTCCTGAACGGTTTCTACAAGGAAACGGATCCTGTTTTCAAAACTTCCGCCATATTCATCCTTTCTTTTGTTGATCACTGCGGAATAAAACTGATGGAACAGGTAACCATGCGCTGCATGCAGTTCAATGGTATCAAAGCCTGCTTCAAGAGCATGAAGGGCTGCTTTAACAAATTTAGTCTTCAGTTCCTGAATCTCATCAATGGTGAGTTCTTCAGCAAAAACTCCGTTGAATTCCTGGGCAGAAGATGATTTTACCCTCCAGCCTCCTTCTTCCGGAGTGAGAGGTTTCATTCTTTCATTGGGATGTTTCAGGCTGCCTTTTCCTCCTGCATGCCATAGTTGAATTCCTATTTTGGCATTCTGTTCATGCACAAAATTTACGATGTTTTTCCAGGCATTTTTCTGTTCATCGTTCCAGATCCCTACATCGGATAGTGTAGCCAGACCTTCTTCTGAAACGGCTGTACATTCGGTAAGAATCAATCCTGCACCGCCAACAGCCCTGCTTCCAAGGTGAACGAGATGCCAGTTGCCGGGAACTCCGTTTTTAGCGCTGTATTGCTGCATAGGAGATAGTGCAATCCTGTTCTTTAAGGTAAGACTGCGAATGTGTATGGGTGAAAATAAATTCATTTTTTCTTATTTTTAAATTGTTTTTGAAAATGCTTCAGCTTCAGAAACAGCTTTCAACAAAACCTTCTGTACTTCTGCCAGTATTTTTTGCTGATCAGTATTTTCTGCTGATGCTGTTTCAAGAATATCAAGTCTTTCCTTTAACAGAGGATGTAATCCCATGATGGCAATGCTGGATTTCAGATCATGAGCCCACAGTTTCATCCCTGAAAAATCCCGGTTTTCATAAGCTGTTGTCAATTTCTGTAGATGATTGGGAATATTCTCAATAAACTGTTGAGTGACCATTTGTTCGAAGCTTTTATCGCCGCCGCTCACCGTGTGCATATAAGTGAGATCAATATACTGATAGTCAGATGATGGATTTTCGGTTTTCTTTTCGTTTTTATTATTTTCTTTAAACCCGAGTTTCGAAATAAGCATAAACAACTCTTCTTCATTGACAGGCTTAGGAATATATTCGTTCATCCCACGGCTCAGGCATCTTTCTCTTTCTCCTGCCAGCGCATGGGCGGTCATTGCGATGATCGGAATATCCAGTCTGAGTTCTTCCCGTATTTTCTGGGTGGCAGCATAGCCGTCCATCTGCGGCATCTGTATATCCATTAAAACCAGATCGCATGCATTGCTTTTGAGATAGCTTACTCCTTCAAGACCATTCGATGCAATATGAAAATCAATATTCCACTGGGAGAGCAGGTGTTTCATCAGGCTTTGATTGATCACATTATCATCAACCACCAATACTTTAAGGGGCGTATTGGACTTATCTTTAAAATAGTGGGGATCAACAGCTGGAATGACAGTAAGCTGTTCCTCAGCAATTCCGTAAGGAATATAGAAATGAAATGTAGTTCCTTTGCCCTGTTCACTGCTTACTTCGATGTTTCCGTTTTGCAGTACAATTAGGCTTTTCACTATGGATAAACCTAATCCTGTTCCACCGTAATTTCTTGTCGTTGAATCTTCTCCCTGATTGAATCTTTCGAATATTTCAGTAAGCTTTTCTTTGTCAATTCCTATTCCCGTATCTGAAATTTTAACTCCCAGAACAGCTTCGTTCTCTGTTTGCTGTTTACTGTAGATTTCAACAGAAATATTTCCCTGATGAGTAAATTTTATGGCATTTCCGATCAGGTTCACTAAAATCTGCGTCAGTCTTGTGGCATCTCCCACCAATGTGTCAGGAATTGAAGGATCAATCGTACTTGAAATGGTAAGTCCTTTTTCTTTGGCCCGTTCTGTAAAAAATGTTTCTACGGAATTAACGAGACCGTTAATGCTGAAAATTCCAGGGGTAATGCGCATCATTCCTGCTTCTATTTTGGATAAATCAAGGATGTCATTGATGATGGCCATCAAGTTTTCTCCGGAACGCTGTATTGAAGAGACAAATTCTGCTGAAGTTTCATCCAGCGGACGTTTTTGCAGCAGATTGGTAAACCCGAGAATTCCGCTTAAAGGAGTTCTGATTTCGTGGCTCATATTGGCAAGGAAATTTTCTTTGGTCTGTGCTGCTACCAACGCTTTTTTCTCGGCAATATCAAGTTCGCTTATAAGTAACCTCTGGCGTTTGAACTGTCTGAGAATGTGATATCCAACGACAGAACCGCTCAAAATCAGTAAGATCAGTAAAGAAATATCATAGAATCTTGCTTTTCGCCCCATTTCTTCACTTTTCTGGCTGAGTTCAACCATATTCAGCTTTCTGCTTTCATATATTTTAGCCGTGATGCTGGTGATTTCATTAGAAATTTTTCTTGCACGCGGATTGGCAATGGAGGTATTATCGTCCATGTTTCCAACAGAAAGATAACGGTGCAGGAGTTTATCTTTGGTTGTTTTCTTTTCCATGGCAAGAACGCTTAATCTGTGAATCAGCTTTTCTTCCTCAGCATTTACATTGTCCTTGGAAAGAGAATCCAGGAAATTTTCAATCTGACTGATTTTTTGGTCAATGCCTTCAAGATGGGTGGTATCATTCGTTGCAATAGACGCCCTGATTCTGCTTTCCACTCCAAGAATATCACGGTCAATCTCCCGTAAATGATTGCTTGAACGCAATTCGCTCAGCAAGGTATTGTTATTCTGAATCAGCGCTTTGGTATTTCCTGCAGAATTGAGCTGAACAGCTATCAATAGGAGTGAGCCCGCAATAAATGTCAGGATAATAAAATAGCTGAATCGTTTGTTATCCATTACTGAAGATATGTTTTTCATAATTAACGGTCTGATTTTAAGATAAAATACCGGTAAAAAGTCAAGATGGACCCGGAACTGTTCACGGGCTTAAATCAAGCCGAATTTAAATGTTTGATTGCCTGTAACGGCTAAAAGACATTCATTCGTGTATTGAGAGCTTTTCTGTATGCGTCTGCCACAGGAATGAATTTGCCATTGATCATAATACCACCGTCCTGCAGGGTGTCAATTTTGCCTACTGAAACAATATAGGAACGGTGAACTCTTATAAAATGATCCTTGGGAAGACGTTCTTCAGCTGTTTTCATTTTGCCGTGAATGGCAAACATCTTTTCCTTGGTGTAAAATTTTACATAATCACCCATAGCTTCTGCATAGAAAATATCATCCAGCTTTAGGCGCCTTGTAATATTGGAATCCCTTACAAAAAGAAACTCATCCCTTGTGATTTCCACATTTTCTTTTCTGCTTTCAAGAATCGTCTGTGCCTTGCTTACAGCCTGCAGAAATCTTACCGGCATAATAGGTTTCAGAAGGTAATCTGCAATATTAAGTTCAAACGCTTCCAGTGCATATTCTTTTTTTGAGGTCGTGAAAATAATGATGGTTTCTTTACCCGAAAGCGTTTTCGTGAGCTCAATCCCTGTCATTTCCGGCATTTCTATATCGAGAAATATCAGATCGACGGAATTGGACTGAAGATAATGATAAGCTTCTATAGCATTGGAAAACTCGCTGACGATGGAAAGATCCGGAACCTGTTTGGCGAGGTGTGCTAATGTTGTTCTTGCAATATCATTATCATCCACGATTAAGGCTTTCATAGGTATAGTTATTTATGGTTTACACAAAGATAATTATAACTTTTTTATTTTGTGTTATCTGAAATAGGAACGGATCATCCATGCCATTTCTTCATGGGTTTCCATCAGACCTGTAATAAAATCGCTGGTACCGTAATCTTTATACTTTTCTGCAAATGGGGTGATGTTTCCGCGGAGAAATTAGATAATGCTTTCATGATCACTCAATAAATCCTTCATGTATCCCAGACCATCGTTTGTTCTTTCACTGTATTCTGTTAAATGAGTCAGTTCCAGATAGATTTTCATCGTGGCCGGTGCATAATGGCCGATTTTACGCATGCGTTCTGCAACGCTGTCAATAAGTTCATCCAGTTGTTTGTATTGTTCTTCAAAGAAAATGTGATTGGCATGGAAGTTATCTCCGGTTACGTTCCAGTGGGCATTTCTTGTTTTGATGTAAAGCAGTGTTTCATCTGCTAATAGTTTTGCTAATTGTTCTGCAACAGCTTCTGTGTTTTTTTCTGTAATTCCGATTTTTGTTTTCATAATAATAAGATTTTAGTTGAGCATTATTGCCTTTTTCTGATGTAAAGGTCAGTCATAATCCTATAAAACGATCGGTATTTTCGGCGAACGGGCAGAATCAATCGGTGAAAAGCGGACAATCTCCGCTTTCCATAAGTTTCAGAATAATATAACAGATAATTTTATCAGCTGAGATGCTTCTTTAAAAAGGCAAGACTTCCTTCTGCCAATGTTTGAGCATCATAAGGTGATTTCTGCCATAATGAAACCTTTTCCTGCATTTCCGGAATTGAGGAACTGAAATTTTCAAGAACCAGATTCCCTTCAAAATTGATTTTTTTCAATGCAGAGAAAAATTCTTCCCAATTGATGGTTCCCTCTCCAAGCATTCCCCGGTGAGACTCTGTAACATGAATGTGCTTCAGTATTTTTCCGGATTTGATAATCGGGTCATAAAAATTATTTTCTTCGATATTCATATGGAAGGTATCAAGGTGAAGGAAGAGATTATTTCGGCCCGTTTTCTTAATAAGTTCAAGTACATTTTCTGCTGTATTGCAGACATAGGATTCATAGCGGTTAATAGGTTCTATGGCGATATCTATACTTTTGGCCTGGGCGTAATCCGCCACATTGCACCACACATCAGCAATGATTTCTTTTTCGTTTTCTGTGAGTGGTTTTCCGGTAAAAACACCGATTCCGCCATGCAGGACACCAGCCAGAAGATGGGTTTCCAACTCATATACTTTATCGATGGCTTTTTTGATAAGCTTTTCCGCAGCTTCAGGCTCAAACGCAATATGAGCATCTTTGGGAAGATTCAGCGAACATACTGCTTCCAGATGATTGTCTTTCAATTGTTTTTTTACTGTACCGGCATCAAAGTCCATTGAATTCGGCAACAGTATTTCAATCAGATCAAACCCGGCCTGAGCGGTTTTTTCTATTGCATATTTTCCTGATTCTGCATTCCATAACGGAGTAATCCAGGAGAGTAGGGAAGCCCCTAATTTTATATTCATTATTTTTTTTTATTTAATTTAAAAAATCCACCATTCTGTCCGTATTCCGAAATAAGTCCCGAATCTTTTTGCCCCGGACTGTTGTAAAAATGGTGAGTATAGCGTACTCATTGCCTGGTTATTGTATCTTGAAACTTCTGCAATCAACCGGATGTGCGGTCTTGCCCAGACACTTCTTTCAGCGGTAGGGACAATAGTAGGAGCCAAAACCAGTTTCATCATTGATGCAGCATCCTGCGTTCCGTTTTTTCGGGTGGCATAATGGAACTCAGAAAGGATATGAAACCAGTTGTTGAAATAATAGGTCGCTCTTATACCGGTATTAAACTCTGTTTTTTTGTTGAAAATTTCACGGTTATAATAGTCCATCGCTTTATCAGTACTGGTTGATCCTCCTTTACTTTTGGTGAAAACTGCATAGGGATTAAGTGACCAGCGGTTTGAGATATTCCAGAGGAAATGTTCAACAACCGTAAAAGAGTAAGCTCCTTTATACGTTTTTGCGACCTCATTAGGAGCTCCGTAGGTTCGCCAGGTCTGTGTATTACCATTATCACCTCCATTGGCAATTCCGGTCCCGTATCTTACAGAAAACTGATTGAATGAACCCGGAATTGTCGTTGCAATATCTGTATTTAATTTAGCTCCAAAAACCCAGCCCTGATCCGATGGGTATTGCTCTACAGAATTTTCTCCTGATTTTTCTACATGATGAAATTCCGCCATCAGTTTCAGCTTGTGTTTTGTATTTTTAAATGGCAGCGTCTGCTCAAGGACAAAAACTTCTCTTTGTCTGTAGATCAGGTTTTTTGATCCGCTGATCACATTGGTGTAAGAATAAGGAGTGGAGTTGCTGGCCGCGGTATCAATAGCCGCCGGGAAAAACATGGAAAATCGTGTGTTTTTGTGCCTTACACCCCAACCGGTTGCCGAATGGTCATCAAAATAAAAATAATCTACAATATGAATATCATCATATCTCAGCCATCTTGATCCTGCCCAGACATCCCAGTCACTTCCCATAATATTTCTGGCTTCTACAAAGGCTTCCGGCAAGGCAATAATCATCCCCTGATTGGATTTTGAGTCTACATTTCCCAGAAAAGTTCCTCCTGAATAAAAGCTCAGTCTTGCCTGCATATCGATCTTTGTACTTTTTGTACTGTCACCGTTCACCACAGGGCTAAAATGGAAGGCTGGTAAGAAATCTACGTAATCTCCCTGATCCATTCTGCCTCCTAAAGATCCCTGATTGTTCAGATTCAGTTGTCTCACGGTTTTGCCATCAGCATTTGGAGAATAACCAGCTCCGATTCTTCCTGTTGTCCCAAAGGAAAATTTTTTGTTGGTTATTGTGATCTGGGCATTAATTCCCCTTCCGGCGCATATAAGTAAAATGCCCCAGGCTAATAAAAGCTTTGTTTTCATAGGGATTATTTAAGTGTTTTGGGCTTGTAGAATTTTAATGCAAATAATAAAATAACGACATAGCAGAGAATAGGAAGGAGATAGGCATGGGCAATGTCTTTTTCTGCAATTCTACCCATAATCGGAGGGAAAACAGCACCTCCAAACATCGCCATAACCAGAAATGAGGAAGCCTGCTGAACTTTTGACCCTAATCTTTTAAGTCCAAGACTGAAAATAGTAGGATACATTACACTCAGGAACAGGTTGAGCAAAATAAGGCTTATAAATGATACCCATCCGAAACTTTGGGAAATAATAAGGCACAGAATGATGTTACATGCGGTAAAAATAGCCAACAGTTTGTTGGGTGCAATGAATCTCATCAGGAAAGTCCCGATAAATCTTCCGATCATCATCATCGCCATACTTAAAGAAAAATAATAGGAAGCCTGTATCTCCGGAAGGTGCATTTTTTCTACCCCGTAATTGATAAAATAGGCCCATGTCCCGCCCTGTGCGGCAATATTAAAGAACTGGGCAATAACGGCAAATATAAAATGTCTCTGCTTGTAGAGCGGTGCGTGCGGATCTGATACAGACTGGTCTTCTCCTTTTTCATTGTCTGAAGTGATGATATCTTCAGCATGAGGGTCTTTAAGGTCCGGTACTCTTATAAAGCTGAAAATTATGGTAATCGCGAGAATGCATAAAAAGACCCGCCGGAATTCCCATGAGTGCATAAGCCCCGAAGATGGAAAGCTGTACCAAGCGAGATTTGGATTTCGAAATATGGAGGACATTCTGAAAATGCTTATTCAGTACATCACCCATGGTAAGCGCAATGGCCCAGAAGAAGAATAAGGACGTAACAAATGACAGGATGATGTAATATTTCTTATCTGTAAATTTTGGAGTATTCATATCGTATGTTTTTAAGAGGTTTTACAGCTGTTTTTTTCTCTGAATGCCTTGAATTCTTCATAGGTGTAATCAGGGCATGCCCCCGATTTCGAAGTGATAAAAGCACCCAGTGATGTGGCCTGTTTCATGATCTCTTCCGGAGATCTTCGCTGAATTCTTTTAGACAGGAACCCGGCCAGAAAAGAATCTCCACTGCCCACAGTATCTGCAATTTCAATATGAACTGCCGGGAAATCATACGCAATATTCCCCACAAAGTATCTGGCACCCTTACTTCCTTTGGTAAGGACAATTTCATTTAAATTAAAATAAGCCTGTAGATGTCTGATGCTTGTATCTTCGTCAATATACTCTTCACCTAGATATTCAAGAATGGTTCTGAGTTCTGCCTTATTCATTTTAACAAGATCAGCTTTATGCAATAATTTTTTAATGAATTCAAAATCAATAAAAGGAGGTCGGAAGTTAACATCAAAAACTTTGAATTTTGAATATTCCAAAAGTTCCAGCAGAGTATTCCGGGATGTTTCATTTCTTGTGATCAGACTTCCAAAAACAAATGCTTCTGAGTTTTGTATCAGTTCTTTATGCTCCGGAAAAGGCTGGATGTAATCCCAGGCAACATCCTGTACAATATCATATGCAGCCTCTCCATGCTCATCAAAATCAGCAATGACCGTTCCTGTGGCTTTTTCCTGGTCTACCTGTATAAAATCTGTGGTTATTCCCCAATCCTGAATCTGATTAAGAAGACGGTGTCCTAATTCATCATTTCCTATACGGCTTAGCATCTTGGTATCGATTCCCATTTTGAAAAGATTATAAGCAACATTAAATGGTGCACCACCAGCTCTGGACCCTGTAGGAAAGATGTCCCACAGAACTTCTCCAAAGCAAACGACATCGTTGAATTTATTTGTTATCATATTAGGTTAAACGTTTAAGTTATTGTTTAAAAAAAATGTTTTATATCAGATTAATTATTTTAAAGAGGCTTTAGCAACCAGCTTTGCGGATAAGGTTATTCTCTTTCCGGTAGCTGTATAATCATTGATTTGCCCGTCCAGAAGCTTAATTGCTTCTTCTGCCATTTCTTCAATCGGCTGTTGGATGTAGGTGATTTCGGTAGGGAAGAGGTCATAAGCATCGGTTTCATCAAATGCGATTACAGAGACCTGTTCCGGAACTTTTATATCGTTTTTAACGAGATAGGAAAGTCCTGCTACCGCAAGTTTATTACTGGAAAAATATAACGCGGTATTTTCAGGTTGTTTTCCCAGGCTATTTTCAAGCTGAGCACGTACCTCTTGTGCTATATTTTCTAATCCCACCAGAAGATATTGTATATCAGCTGTTTTGCTGGAAGAGCTTATTGCCTTTTCAAAACCATGCTGTCGGTCCAGCAGATGCGGAAGTTCAGTTTCGTAACCAATGTAGATCATTTTATCAAAACCCTTATTAAGAAGCAGGCTGGTTGTTCTCTCGGCTATCTCCTGATTATCAATGGTAATTCCCGGAACAGAAACACCTTTAAGATACCTGTCGATCGTTACAACAGGATATTTAAGCTGAATAAGATTTTCAAGCGTCTTTTCTGATCCTGCTACAGGAGCAACGATCATTCCATCTACCTGCTGTTGTGAAAAAAGCTGGGTAAGTTTTTCAAATTTTTCTGCATTTTCGTCAGAACTACCAATAATCAGGGTATAACCTAATTGTAAAGCTTTATCTTCCAGATTCCTTGCTATATGAGAATAGAAGTCATTGGAAATGTCTGCAACGATGAGCCCCAGCAGCTTGGTCTTATTCGTTTTAAGACTTTTTGCAATCTTATTGGGAGTATAGTTAATCGTTTCAGCAATTTCAAAAATTTTTTTACGGGTCTCCTCGCTGATACGTTGCCCTTCCTTTCTGTTGAGAACATAAGATACTGTGGCTACGGAAACTCCTGCCAGTTTAGCAATATCTTTTATAGAAGACCTTTTCATTTTATTTTTTTAATAGGCAAAAATATTTCATAAAATAGTAAAAAAACAATAGTGTAATTTATTTGGTAGTTAAAAAAAATAGTGTAATTTTGCAAATTTTATCATTCTGATTAAAACATTGATTTACAATTGTTTACATTTTGTTGACTATTGTAATATTAACCATTTGTTAAATTATCTTATGGTAATTATTAATTTTGGTTAAACGTTTATTCTATGAATTTCAAAAATTGTATATAATTTTTCATTTCTGCCTGGCCAGTTAAGACTTAAAATTAAAAATATTTAATAGGATGTGAAAGTAATTTCCGGCTATATAATTTAGATTTCCTGTTTCTCAAGAAATCGTGGCGATTTGTATTTCGGGTTAATTAAAATCTTTTAAATGCAGGTTTACAATAGGGAGTTCTAATCCGGTATTATCCACGACAATAAAGCCCTTTTTATAAAGGTTTTTTATATATTCAGCCTTTTTGGTAATTGTATTAATCTTTATCAAAAACAATAACGGTTAACACAGAAGAAAGATTTTAACTTTGGATCAGCAAGGCCTATTTCTTATTGATAAAGAATCGTAAAGAAAAATTTTCAATTGTTTTGTGATTAATTTTATTTAGTTATATTTGAAGGTACTAAAAACTAATACATTAATAAATAACTATGAAAAATCTAAAGAAAATTATAAGAGATCAAATGAAAAATGTTCAGGGAGCAGGGACTCCAATTACATGTCCTGCAAAATACTATCTTAAATGCGAATCGATCTATGTTTGTGATCCAGACTAGGGTATTTATGATTGTGTTTGCTCTTGCGTTCCAATAGGATCTTAATAAAAACTTTTATATAGTAGAAGCCTTCTCTTTGAGAGGGCTTTTTTGTTATATTTGCAGGAAACTTCTAGTCATATCCATCTCAAAGATTCTAGGTAAACTTATACTAGGCATTCTCAAATTATTCCTGTTCTTAGGCATGTGTTTAAACTGCAAAAAGGATCTTTTATTTTCTCAATTTTCCAACTATACATTTTTAAATAAAGAATTCCAATAGAATAAACTAGATTTGGAAAAAAAAAATAAAACATGGAATTTTCTCCTTTTAATCCTGTGATCAAGGTTTGTCTGCAAGGGATGAGCTTTGAAGACAAGGGAATGCCTGAAGAAGCAGCTCAATTATTTTTAAAAGCCTGGGAAGATGCAGCAGACGATCATGAAAAGTTTCTGGCAGCTTATTATCTGTCACATCACCAGAAAACCACCGCTGATCAGTTGAAATGGTTTGAAACTTCCTTAAAGTTTGCCTTAAAAATAAATGATGATACTGTTAAAAGTGCACTACCTTCTCTTTACCTGAATATTTCCAGATGCTATAATGAGTTAGGAGATCATGAAAAATCAAAAAACAATGCTGAATTGTCAGAGTTACTTCAAAATCATCCGTCTGATAAAGGTCCTTTTTACCACGGAACAAAAGCCGACTTACAGATCGGAGAACTGTTGACAGCGGGAGGAAATTCTAATTACAAATCAGAATTCAAAATGAATCATATTTATTTCACTGCTTTAATCAATGGAGCAGGGCTTGCTGCTGCACTGGCAAAAGGCAATGGAGCAGAGCGTGTTTATATTGTAGAACCCACAGGGAATTTCGAAAATGATCCCAATGTAACAGATAAGAAGTTTCCGGGAAATCCAACCCGATCTTATCGCTCCGAAATGCCTTTGAAAATTATCGGAGAAATTACAGAGTGGAGTAGGCCCAGTCCGGAAGATCTTCAGAAATTCCGTGAAAAACTGGACAACAGTCAAGAAGAAATTATTAATTAGGAATTATGGAAAACAGCTGATTTATGACTGTACTCATAAAAGCCGGGATGGATATTTCATACATTTGGGATAAGTTTTTCATTCATTCAATAATAGTTTTTAGCCTCTTTTTAGAGGCTTTTTGTTTGAAAAGTTAAATTTTTCACAAATTAAATTACCGTTTAATGAATATTCTTATATTTTAAATGAACTAAAACATTTTAAACCATGAAAAATTTAAAGAAAATCTCGAGAGAAGAATTAAAAACAGTTAAAGGAGCAGGACCTAATGTTCCACAATGTCCTTCAGGTGCTTTATGGAGATGTGAAGCCATTGGTGTTTGTTCAGAAGATTTTGATCAATGGGACTGTCTTTGTGGTTGCTATCCGGTAACGCTTCCTTTTCCAAGATAAATCAAAGCCCTCTTTTCAGAGGGTTTTTCATTTAACAAAAACAGCCACAATGAAAATATTGTGGCTGCCTTTTTGAAATCAAATATCAACTATTATAAAGATCTGGAGCGGGCAATATTAATAAGGTACACAAGGTGTGCGTACATGCTTCGCTTTACAGACTCTACTTTTATATCTCCGGTGGCCTGATTGATGGTAGTAACCAAATCTGTATTACATTGACCCGCAAAATTTCCACTTCCTAAATAGTTCACTGTATTGGTACTTGGATAAGAGATTCTGGGATAGTCAGGTGCTGTCTGATTAGCCACAGCAGTTGCATTGGCAAACCCTTTATTATCAACATATCGGGCTGTCCATGTTCCTAGAAATTGTCCGTTTCCTGTATTAATTCCCTGTCCTACAATAATTTGAGTGTCAACAGGATTACTGAATCCCGCACAAGAAGAGTAATGGTTTACAGAAACGGTACAGGAAGAAGCATTGTCGCCAGGTTGGAAGCATTTTCCTTCGTATACAGTCGATCTTTGTTCACTGGAAGAGGTAGATGTGTTCAGTATAGCCTTTGGCGCAAAAATTTCTTCTGGAGAAATAAGCGTTAAAACTCCTTGTGCATCTGCCGCAACAATCTTTTTTTCAGCATTTGAAAGTCCTCTTACTCTTACCAGACCATTCACATCCAAAGTATGACTTGGAGTGGCGGTATTGATCCCAACCTGCGCTGTTGAACTTCCACAAATAGCAAGTGCTGCCAAAAATAATGTTTTTGTTTTCATGTTATTTTTTGAAAAAGGTTAAATTTTTCACTAAGGTAAGAAATATCTTTAAAATAGAATGCAAACGACATGAAATCTAATATAAACTAATTGTAAATGGATATTAAACATATTAATATTAAGTTTAACGTATAAATTTTAAAATAACTCAAAATTTATAGACACTCTATTTGTTTGAAAAATATTTGTATTTTAGCCGAAATATGTCGTTTTTTAATAAACATATTGGGTGCTAATTAAAATTCAGATAATTTGAATGAAAAAATTAGTAGATTTGCACGAAACAAAAAAATAATAAATATTAAGCAATATTCTCTCTGACTGGGTCTCTAGAAGGAAAGTACAGAAGAATAACAGGATTTTAGGTTATAAAACTACTGAAACTATGAAGAAACTTTTTTTACTTTTATTAACGGCGTTTTTATTTATCGGTTGCAGCTCTGATGATGATACTATTTATGATTATGTAGGAACATGGTCTGGTTCTTATGAAGGAGCAGACAAAGGAGTTTGGAACTTTGTGGTAGATGAAAGTGGTAAAGTGGTAGGAACAATGCATTCTGATGTTAATAATGAAAACTACAGCATTACCGGAAATTTAAGTGAGACAGGAGATCTTAACGCCAGAGTGGGGCTTCCTTCACAAGGAGATTTCAAAGGAACGTTAACCACAGAAAAAAAAGGAAACGGAAACTGGTCCAACTCACTTCCAACACCTGCCGTATCAGGAAGCTGGAAAGGAGAAAAGAAATAAAACAAGAAGTCTGCAGAATATACTGCAGACTTTTTTATTTAAACAAATCCCATATGGGTAATTTTATCGTTTTCATCCTTTAATGCTATAAAATAGAGAAGACCATCCTCAGAAAAATACTTTTTAAAAGATGGATTCTGTTGTGTGTTCCAGCTGATTATTTCTTCATTGCTTTCTATATTATAATTTTCAGAATCTAATTTCATCGTCATAATCACGGTATATTCTGATGTACAATGGTCATTTTTATACAGAACCTGATCTTCCATTCTTACACAATCTGAAACCTTCCTGACCGTTCCCCATTGAAAATCTCTCAGGAGTTTTCTTCCTTCTTCAGTCTTTAAGCCGTTTTCAACCGTTCTTTTTCCTCTTTCAGAAGTGTTATCTAAATCTTTGATAGCAGTCATCACCTTTGCAAATTTCTGGTAGAGTAGAGGATCACCTGTTTCTTTAACATATACTTCCAGACTTTTCCGGATCATTTTCCCCATTTTGGAACAGTGTCCGAATTCAGAACTGTTCTGTCTTACTTTCTCATAGGATGGATTTTTTTTAAATGCAGATTTATTGAACCCGCTTTTCTTCCGAACCACATTTTTGCCATTCAGAGTATAAAATACCAAATCGCCCACTGCTCCTGTGATCTTGATTACACTTTCATAGGTTGCCATATCTTTAAAATAGAAATCAAATATACAAATAAATAATGAAAATCAAAATTTTAACATATATTTATAATATAGTTGTAGTATAGTTATACTACAATTAAATTATAAAATGTATATTTGTGGTAAATTTTGTTAATTAATTATAAATCAGAAGAATATGGGAGCGGAATTATTTCAACAAAAAATAAAAGTAAAGCAGTTGGTGGTTACCCTGGCAGCTGCTGTTTTTATGGTTTCCTGTGGATCCTCGAAAAGTGCTTCTGCGAGCAAAAAGTCAAATACAAAAGCCGTAGCGAAGGCTGAAAATCTCAGAAAACTGGATTCAAAATTTAATGGCAGTGTTTCCAGGTCCATCAATGATATTTTGAAAGATGCAGAAAAGTATATCGGAACACCATATAAATTTGGAGGAAATACTTCTTCAGGATTTGACTGTTCGGGATTTACGGTAAAAGTATTTGAAGAAAATAATTTTAATCTTCCCAGAAGATCTTCTGATCAGGCCGATGCCGGAAAGAATATTGATATCAAAGACGTAAAACCGGGTGATCTGTTGTTTTTTGCGACAGCCGGAGGAAGCAGAGTATCCCATGTGGGAATTGTTCATGATATTGGCCCTGATGGAGAAGTGAAATTCATTCATGCTTCTACCTCAAAAGGCGTAATCATTTCATCCCTGAATGAAAAATACTGGAATAAGGCCTATCTTCATGCTCAAAGAGTGTTGTAAATATTCTATCAATAGAAATGGGCTTTAGCCAAAACTTACATAATCTTCTTCTTTAACCACCCCGTCAAAAATTCTCTGAATTTTTGCCACCCCTCCGGTGGAGGGGAATTGCCAGGTTTTACAATTGCGCATTTCTGCAAATCAATAATATTCTTTTCATTGCAATAGCATTGCATCCCAAAACCTATGAAATTTGTCCAAAACTATTATCATATGGCAGATTTCATCAGATTCTTTATTCCTTTATATTTCATACTCTTCTTTATCATTTCCTTTGTTGGAATTAGTTATAAAGTAGCCAGACAGATTGGCAAAAATCCTAATGTTCTTCCCAAAGATGATTCTGCATATGGACTTGTGGGATTGTATTTTAAGCTGGTTTTATTTGCTTTGTTTATCTATACAATACTTCTTTTATTTTTTCCGAAAGACATTTTCCTTGCTTTTAAAATCAATGTGCTGGAATATGATCTCATTCAATACACAGGGTTGGGTTTAATGATGATGGCATTGATTTGGGTTGTTATTGCCCAGTTACAAATGAAAAACTCATGGAGGATTGGAATTGATAACTCAGCAAAAACAGAACTGATAACTCACGGATTATTCAGGTTTTCAAGAAATCCTATATTTCTGGGAATGACCATAAGCCTTATTGGATTTTTCCTTGCTTTCCCTACCGTAATTACTTTTGCTCTTCTACTGACGGGAAGTATGTTGATGCAGATCCAGATCAGGCTTGAAGAAGAGTATCTCTTAAAAGAACATGGAGAAATTTACATCGCCTACAAAAAGAAGGTGAGGCGCATGTTGAGTCTTTATTAAATGCATGATGTTACAACCTGTTTTGCTGAACTTTTTTGTATCTTTGGGCGGTATAATTTTAAATAAGAAACATGTCGTTACAACAAACTATTGAAAATATCTGGGACAACAGAGAATTATTGCAGAATGAAGACAGCCAGAAGGCGATCAGAGAAGTCATTTCTTTAGTTGATAAAGGGGAACTTCGTACTGCAGAACCTACAGAAAACGGATGGCAGGTAAATGAATGGGTGAAAAAAGCTGTAGTAATGTATTTTCCGATCCAGAAAATGGAAACTATTGAAGTAGGCCCGTTTGAATTTCATGACAAAATGCCTTTGAAGAAAGGTTATGCTGAAAAAGGGGTGAGAGTTGTTCCACATGCAGTAGCGAGAGAAGGAGCTTACATTGCTCCAGGAGTTATTATGATGCCATCTTACGTTAACATTGGTGCTTATGTAGATTCCGGAACAATGGTAGATACCTGGGCAACAGTAGGAAGTTGTGCACAGATTGGTAAAAACGTTCACTTGAGCGGTGGCGTTGGTATCGGTGGGGTATTGGAACCATTACAAGCTGCTCCCGTAATCATTGAAGATGACTGCTTTATCGGTTCAAGATGTATCGTTGTAGAAGGAGTTCACGTAGAAAAAGAAGCTGTACTGGGTGCTAACGTGGTATTGACTGCTTCTACAAAAATTATCGATGTTACTGGAGATACACCTATTGAAATCAAAGGAAGAGTTCCTGCACGTTCAGTAGTAATCCCTGGAAGCTATACAAAACAGTATCCTGCAGGAGAATATCAGGTTCCATGTGCACTGATCATCGGTCAGAGAAAAGAATCTACAGACAAGAAAACATCTCTGAATGATGCATTGAGAGAGAATAATGTAGCCGTTTAAGATTAATATTTTAATCTAATACCACAATCTTGAAAGAAAAATTTCTTAAAATACTATTAAACCCTAAATATATATTTGGGGTTTATCTTATTATATCCGTTGTTACTGCAATTTCCAAATATCTAAGAGGAGATTATGCGATCAATAACTATCTGATTTTTAAAAACGTATTCTTTAATACCATTCATCAGAAAAACTTATTTATCCATTATCCCGATCTCTATTTTGATCTGAACCATTATGGTGTATTTTTCAGTGCTTTGATTGCGCCGTTTGCCATGATGCCGGATTGGCTGGGAATCTCACTTTGGAATATTGCCAATACTTTCATCTTTATCTACGGAATTTATAAACTGCCTTTTTCAGACAGTAAGAAAGCCATTTTCGGATTGCTTTGCCTTCAGGAATACATCACAGCAGCTTTAAGTCTGCAGTTCAATGTGGCGCTGACCGGTCTTTTGTTGTTGTCTGCAGTGTATATTTACGAAAGAAAAGAAGTAAAATCCGTAACTGCAATTTTAATAGGAATATTTGTAAAAATCTACGGAATTGTAGGATTAACTCAGTTTTTCTTTATTAAAAGCAAAACTAAATTTATACTTTCAGGAATTGGCATTGCTATATTATTTTTCGTACTTCCGATGGCCTATTCAAGTCCGCAGTTTGTCATTCAGTGTTACTCGGACTGGTTTCAGTCTATTGTAGAAAAGAATAGCGAAAATCAGGTTCTTGGAAATATGCAGGATATCTCTTTAATGGGCTTTGTGAGAAGAATTTTAGGAGATGCATCCATTTCAAACCTTGTGTTTTTAGCAGGCGGATTGCCTCTCTTTGCTTTACCTTACATCAGAATAAAGCAATATAAGCATTATGCTTTTCAATTGATGATTCTGGCTTCAACATTACTATTTTTGGTATTATTCAGTTCAAGTTCAGAATCTCCTACGTATATTATTGCGGTGGTAGGAGTACTGATCTGGTTTTTCCTTCAGAAAGAAAGAACACCATTGATCATTGGATTGTTGGTTTTTGTTATTATTTTTACCTGTTTCTCAACTTCGGATCTTTTCCCGAAATTTGTAAAAGAGAATTATATTATCAAATATTCGTTAAAAGCCGTACCTTGTATTGTAATCTGGTTGAGAGTGACTTATGAACTTCTGACTAAAGATTTTGAGACAAATTACAGCCTGAATTAATACATATGAAGAAAATTTCAATTGTAATTCCCGCTTATAACGAAGAAGGAAACGTGGCCATGATCCATCAGAAAATTAAAGAAGTTTTTGATGGTTTGAACAATTATGACTTTGAAATCATATTTGTGAATGATGGCAGCAGGGACAATACTCAACAAAAATTAGAAGAACTTTCCAGTCAGTATGATGAAGTAAAATTTATCGAATTTTCCCGTAATTTTGGACACCAGCCCGCTGTAAAGGCAGGTATGGACAATGCCCACGGAAATGCAGTCATTTCTATGGATGGGGATCTTCAGCATCCTCCGGCTCTTATTCCTGAAATGATTCAGAAATGGGAAGAAGGTTATGACGTCGTTTTTACCTTTAGAACTTATCCCAAAGAGATTTCATTTTTTAAAAGAAAAACATCAGACCTATTTTACAAGCTTTTATCAAGTTTATCAGATGTTAACTTAACAAAAGGCGGAGGCTCAGATTTCAGATTGTTGGATGCGAGTGCTGTTGAAGTCATGAGAAACTTTAATGAAGACGATCTCTTCCTTAGAGGATTAACAAGTTGGATGGGTTTCAAGCAAACAGGAATCGACTTTACTGCAGCAGAAAGACTATCAGGGAAAAGCAGTTACAATCTTAAAAAGATGTTTACTTTTGCCTTTACGGGAATCACTGCTTTCAGTGTAAAACCCCTTTATCTGGCAGCATATCTGGGCTTTTTATTCTCAGCGCTTTCAGTAATCGGATATGGAGCCTACGTAATTCATTCATTTATTGCCAAAACAGAGATTTCCGGTTGGGCATCTTTGATTATGACCATTGTTTTCTTTGGAGGACTTCAGTTGATCATCCTCGGAATCATGGGAATTTATTTAGGTAAAATATTCAAACAGGTGAAAGACAGACCAAATTATATTATTAAAAACAAAAATTTTTAGAATGGTTTTATTGAGTTTTGACATTGAAGAATTTGATATGCCATTAGAATATAAGGGTGAAATTCCCTTTGAAAAGCAGATTTCAATTTCACAGACAGGATTAGAGAGAATTCTCGATATTCTTAAAAAACATAATGCTAAAGCTACTTTTTTTTCCACAGTAGTTTTTGCAGAAAATAGCAAACACCTTATCGAAAGGTTATTGAATGAGGGGCATGAACTGGCTTCTCACACCTGGTTTCATTCGGAATTTGAAGACAAGCACCTGAAGGAATCTAGAGAGAAACTGGAAGAATTATTTTCCACAAAAGTGACCGGATTAAGAATGCCGAGAATGATGCCGGTAGATGAAAAAGCAGTGGAAGAAGCAGGATATGCATACAATTCCTCCATCAACCCTACATTTTTGCCGGGAAGATATAATAATTTAAAAGTATCAAGAACGTATTTCAAAGAAGGAAATGTAACGCAGATTCCGGCTTCGGTTTCTCCTAACTTCAGAATTCCTTTGTTTTGGCTAAGCTTTCACAATTTCCCTTTGTTTTTCTACAAAAAACTGGCTTCGGACACCTTGAAAAAGGATAATTATCTGAATATTTATTTCCATCCTTGGGAATTTGCAGAAATTAAAGATGATACCTTTAAACTTCCTGGATTTACGGTAAAAAACTCAGGAAAAGATATGGTGGAAAGATTTGACTCGTTTGTAGGATGGTTGAAAGAAAAAGGACATACATTCGGAACATTTCAGGAATTTCAAAAACAGATCCAACGATGAAGATTGCCTTTGATGCCAAACGGTTTTTCCACAATACATCCGGCCTGGGAAACTATTCGAGAGATCTTGTAAGAATCCTTTCCGAATATGAACCGGAGAATGAATATCTGTTATTGAACAAAAATAAGTCCGAGAGAGGGAAAGATATTCTGGAACGCCCGAATGTTCACTTTATTGAAACCTCAAAAGGAAACTTTTCACGTCAGCTGAAAATGGGTAAAGATGCCCAGAAGCAGGGCGCAGATATTTTTCATGGATTATCAGGCGAACTTCCACTCAAATGGGATCCAAAGCCTATTAAAAAGGTGGTTACCATCCATGATCTGATTTTTGTAAGATATCCGCAGTATTATTCTTTTTTTGACAGGAAAATTCATTTCTGGAAATTCAAAAAAGCCGCTGATACGGCTGACAAAATCATTGCGATTTCAGAACAGACCAAAAAAGATATTATTCAGTATTTAAAAGTTCCTGAGACTAAGATTGAAGTTATTTATCAGGGATGTCATCATGCTTTTAAAGAACAGCAGTCTCCGGAATTAATGAAGGCTGTCAAAGAAAAATTTAAGCTTCCCGAAAGATTTGTACTGAATGTAGGCACTATCGAAGACCGTAAAAACCTTTTGAATGTTGTAAAAGCGATCAGCGGTACAGAAATTCCATTGGTTGTGGTGGGACGAAAAACCGGATACTATCAGAAAATAGAACGCTTTCTGAAAAGAAACAAAATGGAAAAACAGGTGCTTTTCCTTGAAGGCGTTTCTATGGATGAGCTGGCCTGTCTCTATAAACTGGCAGATATTTTTGTTTATCCTAGCTTCTTTGAAGGCTTTGGAATCCCTGTCATTGAGGCACTTTTCTCGAAAACTGTTGTTGTTACCAGCAATACCAGTTGTCTGCCTGAAGCAGGTGGAAAAGACTCTGTGTATGTGAATCCTGAGAACGATCTTGATATCCGAGCCAAATTAAAATTTCTCTGGGAAAATGAATCCGAGCGAAAACGCCGTGAGGAAAAGGGTTTCGAGTTTGTTCAGAAGTTTAATGACGAATCCATTGCAAAAGAGTTGATGAGTTTTTATCAAAAAATTATTTGAAAAAACTTTGCATTTTAAAAATAAATCCTACATTTGCATCATAATTCAATACAATGAAACCAACATTTTCAGCATTACATCATTATCATCATCATCTCTGCTAGACGGAATTGATTGATATAAGTATGTGCTAAAATCAAAAATAATTAAAACCGTCTGAGTAAATAGACGGTTTTTTTGTTTCCTGAATTCTCATCAGAAATTTCAACAGATCAGTTTTTATTTGCTCGGACCCAAAAAAGGCAAAATGAGTAAATTAAAAATTGCAATCCAAAAAAGCGGCCGGCTTTACGAAGAATCTCTTCAGCTTCTCAAAGACTGCGGAATCTTCGTCAACAACGGTAAAGACCAACTCAAAGTTTCAGTAGATAACTTTCCGATGGAAATCATGTATCTCCGGAACTCAGACATCCCGCAATACCTCGAAGACGGAGTGGTGGATGTAGCCATTCTTGGCGAAAATCTTCTGGTTGAAAAAGGTAAAAACATTAAAACGATCCAGCAACTTGGCTTTTCAAAATGCCGTGTTTCATTAGCTGTTCCCAAAGAAGTAGAAAGCGATGAAATCTCTTATTTCCAGGGTAAAAAAATTGCTACCTCTTATCCTAACACTCTGAAAAACTTTTTAGAAAACCAGGGAATTGTATCAGATATTCACGTGATTTCCGGTTCTGTAGAAATAGCACCTAATATCGGTCTGGCAGACGGAATATGCGATATTGTAAGCTCAGGAAGCACCTTATTCAAAAACGGATTAAGAGAAACGGTTACTTTGCTGAAATCGGAGGCAGTTTTGGCTCAAACGCCTCAATTATCAGCTGAAAAAGAAGCCATTCTTGAAAAATTTGTATTCAGAATCAAAGCAGTTTTAAAAGCAAAAAATTCAAAATACATTCTGTTGAATGTTCCCAACGAAAAAATACAGAAAGTTGCCGGCGTTCTTCCCGTATTGAAAAGTCCTACGGTGATTCCGCTTGCAGAAGAAGGCTGGAGCAGTATTCATTCTGTGATTGATGAAGAGCGTTTCTGGGAAGTGATTGATGAACTGAAAGAAAATGGTGCTCAGGATATCTTAATCATTCCAATTGATAAAATGGTTATTTAAAAAAATAAGAATGGTTAATGTTGGCCGACGCAAAGACGCAATAGAATAAAAATTAGGACTGTTTTAAGACGCAAAGATTTTATCTGCGATAAAATTGAATACTATTTAATACTCACATACTTGCTGAAAATCTAAGATTTTCTTGCGTCTTAAAAAAGATATATGAATTAAAAACTTTGCGCCTTTGCGTAAAAAACAATTAAAAATAATACAATGAAAATATATAGATATCCCATAAAAGACAGCTGGAAAGACTTAGTAAAACGTCCTGTTTTGGAACAGAAAGAAATCTCAGGACTTATCACAGACATTTTTGCAGAAGTTGAAAAAAACGGAGATAAAGCTTTAAGAGAATTCAATAAAAAATTTGATAAAGCAGACACTCAAAGCATTTCTGTGACCGAAGAAGAAATTGAAAACGCAGAAAAACAGATTAGTAATGAACTGAAACAGGCTATCCAACAGGCTAAAGAAAATATTTCTAAATTTCACGCTTCTCAAAAGCAGGAAATTCAGAAAGTTGAGACAGTGAAAGGAGTGGTTTGCTGGCGTGAAAATCGTGCAGTAGAAAAAGTAGGGATTTATATTCCGGGAGGAACAGCTCCGTTATTTTCTACCGTATTGATGCTTGCGGTTCCTGCCAATCTTGCAGGTTGTAAAGAGATTGTTCTTTGCACACCACCGGATAAAAACGGAAATATCAATCCCGCAATTTTGTATGCCGCAAAACTTTGCGGAGTTTCGAAAATCTTTAAAACAGGTGGGGCGCAGGCTGTTGCAGCGATGACTTTTGGGACAGAGACTATTCCTGCAGTTAATAAAATTTTTGGTCCTGGAAATCAGTTCGTGGTAGCGGCAAAAGAATATGCACAACGGTATGGAGTTGCCATTGATATGCCAGCCGGTCCGAGTGAAGTTCTTGTCATAGCTGATGAGCAGGCTGTTCCTGATTTTTGCGCTGCCGATCTTCTTTCACAGGCAGAACACGGCAGTGACAGTCAGGTGGTTTTTATCTCTACAGATCTTAAAGTATTTGAAGAGACGGTTAAGGCTATTGGGCAGCAGATCATAGACTTGCCGAGAAATGAATTTGCGGCTCAGGCTTTGGAAAACAGCTCTTTTATTTTGATCAATACGCTGAAAGAGGCTCTTGAGTTCAGCAACCTTTATGCTCCTGAACACCTTATTTTGGCTATCGTTGATTTTGAAAAATACATTCCGCTGATTGAGAATGCAGGTTCGGTTTTTCTTGGAAACTACTCTTGCGAGAGCGCGGGCGACTACGCCAGTGGAACCAACCACACGCTTCCTACCAATGGTTATGCAAAAAACTACAGCGGAGTATCCCTGGATAGCTTTTTGAAGAAAATAACATTCCAGCAACTTTCAAAAGAAGGACTTCAGAATTTGGGAAAAACCATAGAACTCATGGCAGAAGCAGAAGGTTTGTTTGCTCACAAAAATGCAGTATCAATAAGATTAAAATGATAAATGTTGAAAAATCCAAAACCATAAAACCATTTGAAAATAAAAGTCCTGGACTTAACGGTTTAAAATAGATTTAGATAAAATACAATGAAAAATAACAGTATCAAGACACTCGTAAGAGAAAATATATTACAATTACAGCCATACATCAGTTTCAGGGATCACAATGAATTTAATACTCCGGTAATGCTGGATGCGAATGAAAGCCCTTTTGGAGAATGCAATCGTTACCCTGATTCTACCCAGAAAAAGCTTAAAAGCAAGCTTGCAGGGATTAAAAAAGTTGCACCTTCACAGATTGCCATAGGAAACGGAAGTGATGAGCTGATAGATCTTATCATTAAAATTTTTTGCGAGCCTAAAAAAGATGCCATTCTGATGATGAATCCGTCCTTTGCGATGTACGGTTTCTATGCAGCCATCAATGAAAATGAAATTCTGAAACTGGATCTGGATGAAAACTTTGAAATCGTAAAAGATAATTTCTTAAAGGTGGTAGATGATTCTTCACTGAAAATTTTCTTTTTATGTTCTCCTAATAACCCTACCGGAAACAGTGTGGATGATATTGAATTTTATATTCAGAATTTCAGCGGAATTGTAGTGGTAGATGAAGCGTATATCGAATTCTCTGGTAAAAAATCAAGTCTTGAGTTGTTGGAAAAATATTCTAACCTGATTGTGCTGCAAACCTTCTCTAAAGCATGGGGAATTGCCGGAGCAAGAGTAGGTATGGCATATGCATCTGAAGAAATTATCAGTCTTATTAATATGGTAAAAGCACCTTATAATGTGAATGTTTTGAGCCAGGAATTGATTTTAAAGACTCTGGCGGAAGAAAACAGACTTCAGGAGAACGTAAGTCGTATTCTGGAAGAAAGAACATGGCTGAAACAGCAGTTTGAAGGAATTCAATGTATTTCCGAAGTCTTTTCAACAGATGCCAATTTCTTTCTGATCAGAATGGAAAATGTTGATAATGTCTATGCAAAAATGCTGGAAGAGGAAGTTTTAACCAGCAGAAGAGATCCGGCCATTCCGGGATGTATCAGGATTAATGTGGGAAACCGTGCCGAAAATGAAAAATTAATTAATCTTTTAAAAAGTATCTAACAATGAAAAAAGTACTCTTTATAGACCGCGACGGAACGCTTATTATCGAACCGCCTGCAGATTTTCAGGTTGATTCTCTGGAAAAGCTTGAGTTTTATCCGGGAGTTTTTCAAAATCTTGCAAAAATTGTCAATGAATTAGATTATGAATTGGTAATGGTCACCAATCAGGATGGATTGGGAACTGAGAGTTTTCCTGAAGACGATTTCATAAAACCTCATGAGAAAATGTTGCAGGCATTTGAAAATGAAGGGATAACTTTCAGTGATATTTTGATTGACAGGAGCTTTGAATCCCAAAATCTTCCCACCAGAAAACCCGGAGTTGGAATGCTCGGAAAATATATTTATGGGAATTACGACCTTGAAAATTCCTATGTAATTGGTGATCGAAATACCGATGTTCAACTTGCTAAAAATCTAGGTACTAAAGCTATTTATCTTAACAAAAACTTAAATAGCGAAGCGGAGCTATCTACTTTAAAATGGTCGGAGATCTATCAGTTCTTAAAATCAGGAATGAGAAAGGCTAAAGTATCCAGAAAAACCAATGAAACAGACATAGAAATTACGGTCAATCTTGATGGAAACGGAAAATCAGATATTTCAACCGGGCTTAAATTTTTTGATCACATGCTGGACCAGATTGCCAGACACGGAAATATGGATCTTACGATTAAAGTGAACGGTGATCTTGCCGTAGATGAACACCACACGATAGAAGATACCGGAATTGTGCTGGGAGAAGCTATTTTAAAAGCCTTAGGAAAGAAAAAAGGTATTGAGCGATATGGTTTTCTGCTTCCGATGGATGACTGTCTTTCTCAGGTGGCTATCGATTTCGGCGGAAGACCGTGGCTGGTATGGGATGCTCCGTTTAAAAGAGAAAAAATTGGAGACATGCCTACGGAAATGTTTTTTCACTTCTTTAAATCCTTCACCGATGCTTCAAAGTCCAATCTGAATATCAAAGCAGAAGGAGATAACGAACACCACAAAATTGAATCCATTTTTAAAGCATTTGCAAAAGCCGTTAAAATGGCAGTGAACCAATCGGATGCTAACTACAGTTTACCTTCTACAAAAGGAAGTTTATAAATATGATCGCTATAATAAAATACAACGGAGGAAATGTAAATTCCGTTCAGAATGCCCTCAACAGACTGAATGTTGATTCCGTGGTCACCGATGATCCCGAACAGATTTTAAAAGCTGACAAAGTGATCTTTCCGGGCGTGGGAGAAGCTTCATCAACCATGAAACTGCTGAAGGAAAAAGAGCTTGATCTGTTGATTCCTGGTCTTATACAGCCGGTTTTAGGAATATGTCTTGGAATGCAGCTGATGTGTAAAGGAAATGAAGAAGGACATACCGAAGGAATGGGGATTTTTGATATCAATGTCAGAAAGTTTCCAGCAAAGGATATTGTTCCGCATATGGGCTGGAATACCGTTTCCGGGCAGACTTCGCCACTGTTTTCAGGAATAGAAAAGAGTAGTGATGTGTATTTTGTTCACAGCTATTATTGTGAACTGTCAGACTATACAACATCGGTTTGTGATTATATCCTGCCATTCAGTGCTTCATTGCAGAAAGACAATTTCTATGCAGTACAGTTTCACCCGGAAAAATCGGGAATGGTAGGGAATCAGATCGTTAAGAACTTTATAAATTTATAATGATGAAGATAATTCCGGCTATTGATATTATCGACGGTAAATGTGTCCGTTTATCAAAAGGAGATTACAATACAAAGAAAATATACAATGAAGACCCTGTAGAAGTGGCCAAAGAGTTTGAAAGTTTTGGTATTCAGTTTCTTCACCTGGTAGATCTTGACGGGGCAAAATCAAAGCATATCGTGAATCAGAAGGTTCTGGAAAATATTGCTCATGCCACTTCGTTGCATATCGACTTTGGAGGAGGATTAAAGACTCAGGAGGATATTGAAACAGCCTTTAATTCCGGTGCAAAACAGATCACTTTAGGAAGTATTGCAGTGCAAAATCCTGAATTCTGCTATGAAATGATTCAAAAGTATGGTGAGAAAATTATTCTGGGAGCAGACTGTGATAACAGAAAGATTAAAACCTCGGGATGGCTCGAAGAAAGTGACAATGATATCATCGATTTCATCCTTCAGTACCAGGAAAAAGGAATACAGACCACTATTTGTACTGATATTGCAAAAGACGGTATGCTGGAAGGTCCTTCAACAGGTCTTTATATTGAAATTTTATATAAAACATCTGTTCAGCTGGTAGCAAGCGGCGGTATTTCAAGTATTGCTGATGTCTATAAGATGAAGGATGTCGGCTGTTCGGGAACAATCATTGGAAAAGCAATTTATGAAGGAAAAATAAGTTTACAACAACTTCAAAATTTTATTGAAAATGCTTAAGAAAAGAATTATTCCATGTCTGGATATCAAAGATGGAGCAACTGTAAAGGGAGTCAACTTTGAAGATCTTAAAAATGCAGGGGATCCTGTAAAACTTGCCAAAAAATATGAGCAGGAAGGAGCTGATGAGCTTGTTTTCCTGGATATTACGGCAACTATTGAAAACAGGAAGACTTTTGTAGAACTTGTAAAAGAAATTGCCAAAGAGCTCAGTATTCCGTTTACGGTGGGAGGCGGAATTTCGTCTGTGGAAGATGTAAGAAAGCTTTTGGAAGCCGGGGCAGACAAAATCAGTATCAATTCTTCCGCGGTTAAAAATCCGTCCCTTATCTCTGATCTGGCTAAAGAATTTGGGAGCCAGTGTATAGTGGTTGCTATTGATACAAGGCAAGTAGGCGATAAAGATCTGGTGCATATCAAAGGAGGAAGAGAAGCTACTGAACTTTCTACACTGGAATGGGCAAAACAAGCAGAATCCCTTGGAGCAGGAGAAATTCTGCTAACTTCAATGGATGGAGATGGTACAAAAAATGGCTTTGATCTTCGCATTACAAAACTGGTTTCAGATAGTATTACCATTCCCGTGATTGCTTCTGGAGGAGCTGGTGCTGTAGATCATTTTGTTAAAGTATTTAATGAAACAAAAGCTACAGGAGGATTGGCAGCCAGTATTTTCCACTTTAATGAAATAGGAATTCAGGATTTGAAACAACAGTTAAAAACTCAAAAAATTGAAGTACGATGAAAATAGATTTTAGTAAAGATAACGGGCTTGTTCCAGTAGTGATTCAGGATAACAGAACGCTGCAGGTTTTGATGTTGGGCTACATGAATGAGGAAGCTTTTGAGAAAACAAAAAAAGAAGGAATTGTTACTTTTTTCAGCCGTTCCAAAAACAGACTCTGGACAAAAGGTGAGGAATCGGGTAATTTTTTAACTGTAAAAAGTATTGATATCGACTGCGATCAGGACACCATTTTAATTAAAGCCGTTCCGAAAAATGTGGTTTGCCATACAGGCAGTTTTAGTTGTTTCGGGGAAAAGAGTACTAAAGGATTTCTGTATGAACTGGAAGAAAAAATATCTCAGAGAATAGATACGAAGGCTGAAGACTCATATACTTACTCATTATATCAGAGAGGAATCAATAAAATGGCTCAAAAAGTAGGCGAGGAAGCCGTAGAACTAGTTATAGAAGCAAAAGACAGTAATGATGATCTCTTTAAAAATGAAGCTGCAGATCTGTTGTATCACTTTTTAATTTTATTGAAAGCCAAAGGATTTTCAATGGAGGAGATTGAAGAGATTCTTAAAGGCAGAGATCAATAAAATTGACTCGCTTTTTGATTGTGAGACAAGAATTCTTTCGGTAAATGAAAAGCGTTATTTTAAGATCATAGAAAATAAACTTTCAGATATGATTGATGGGTTACAGAAAGCTAAGAATTTAATGGATAACGGGCAATATATGCCCGCTGTAGAAATTTTACAGAATATCAGCAAGTTATCTACAAAATCTGAAAGCTACAGACTATTATTCATGTCAAACTGCTGGTATAAACTAGGAGAATATCAATGGGCTATTGATATTGCGGATAATTTATTACAAAGAGACAAGCACAATGAATTAGCATCTCAGATAAAATATCTGTCCTATTGTGGACTTAAAGATTTTGATAAAGCCTTAGAAGAAATTATACGGTTTTTGTCATTTAATGAAGCGGATGTATATAAAATAACCCTGGAAGAATTATTAGCAGATATCAAAAATGGTTTTATTAATGAACAAGCTATTATTTCTAAAATAAAAGGACTCGCATTAAAAAATAACTGTTTGAAATAAAAATATTTAAACACGCTCTTCTAAAACAAAACAGCAGGAATAGAATACCCCTGCTGTTTTTTTATTATCAATGAATTGATTTTTTATCTTTCAATCATAATATTCTTAACAAGGGTTTCTTCGCCCACTTTCAAAACTCCAATATAGACTCCGTTCTGAAGAGATGAAACATTAACCTTTCTTTCGTTATTGACTTTCAAAAGTGACCTTCCCAAAGAATTGCTGATTTCAAAGCTGAAATCCACTCCCTTAGAATCCGGTAAGTCAATATTAATCATATTATTGGCTGGATTAGGGTAGATCTTTACAGCTTCCAGTGAATTTTTTGAAGCAGGTTTGCTCATGGTAGTTGATGCTGCTGCAAAATGCTGTAAGGCACCCACGGTTGCTTTTCCGATCTTGTATACATAAACAGGATCCATATTGGTGAAAGTATCCTTAGAGCTGTGAGGGTAAGTGCTTCTTATCCTTTCAAAAAATCCGGTAATCACTTCACCTTTCTGTTCGAAAGGAATATAATCCGTATCAGCTGCCGGATCTACAGCAGTCAGAAGAGGAGAGTAGAGTGCTGTACAATTTCTTAGTTGTTGAGTGACAGCAGCAGAAGCTGCATTGTTACTGGAAACACCTCCCTGGTCTTCATCACAATATACGGTTGTATTGTTATTTCCTTTCACTCCGCCTACCTGATCCAGATTGAAGACCAGTTTGATATCCAATTTGCGGACACCTCCCTGATATACTACGTTGTTCACATAATGGCTGCTTCCTTTTAATCCCTGTTCTTCACCTGAAAAATGGATGAACTTTATAGAATATTCAGTAGGAACGTTTTTCAGAATCCTTGCTGCTTCAAGAATAATAGACGTTCCGCTGCCGTTATCATTCACTCCAGGGCCATAAATGGTATCGAAATGCCCACATATAATGACATACTTGTTAGGATACAGCGTTCCTGTTTTGGTGATGATTAAATTTTTGGAACTGGTACTTCCAAAGGTAAAAGGACTTTCTTCTATCTGGCTCGCAGTATAGCCGTAAGAAAGATACTTGTTTTTAATCCAGTTCAGGGTATTCGTATTCGCTACTGAACCTGTGGTTTTTACACCTAAATTACTGAATTCCTGGAGATTGTTGGTGATGTTGGTTTGTGTTACCAGGTCAGCTCTGTCTTTGTAAGCCTGAATAAAAGTTTGAGCCGCAACACTCTGCATCATCAATGCAGAGCATAAAAGTGTTGTGATTTTTTTCATATAAATAATATTATTTTGGTAACACGAATGTAGTAAATAAATCACAATAAAGTGTTTAATATTTTAAAATAAAAGAATATTTACTATGAATATCATATTGATTATTGCGAATGTTTTGTAAATACTGTAATGTGGATCTGGTATAAAAATAAAAACCTTTGAAACTATTCAAAGGTTTTATTTACAAATAGAGGCTTGCATATTGTATTATCTTTCAATCATCACTTTTCTGACAACCTTTTGATCCCCAATTTTTAAAATTCCGATATAAGCTCCGTTTTCAAGTGAGGACGCGTTAATTTTGGTTTCATTGTTTCTCTTGAAAATAGAACGTCCTTGGAAATCAGTGATTTCAAAAGTGAAGTTTTTAACCCTGGAATCCGGAAGTTCAATATTGATGACATCTTTGGCAGGATTTGGATAGATTTTTACACTTTCCAGTGTGTTTTTTACAGCGGTTTCATGCGTTCCCAATGTTCCGGTAGCAACGGCGAAATGCTGCAGTGCTCCCACAGACGCTTTTCCTATCTTGTAAATGTATACAGGATCTGTATTGGCAAAAGTATCATTCACTGTATGCGGATAGGTGCTTCTTATTCTTTCAAAGAAACCTGTAATCACTTCGCCTTTCTGTTCAAAAGGGATGTAATCCGTATCAGCAGCGGGATCTACAGCAGTCAGAAGAGGAGAGTAGAGTGCTGTGCAGTTTCTCAGTTCCTGAGTTACAGCAGCCCAAGCTGCATTATTGGAAGAAAGTCCGCCTTGATCTTCATCACAGTAAACAGTATTGTTGTTATTTCCCATCACACCGCCTACCTGATCCAGATTAAAAACAAGTTTAATATCCAGGACACGAACACCACTTTGGTAAGCCACATTGTTGACATAATGCTTACTTCCCAGAAGTCCTTGCTCTTCCCCGGAAAAATGAATGAATTTTATAGAATATTCAGTCGGAACATCTTTCAGAATCCTTGCTGCTTCAAGAATGATAGACGTTCCGCTTCCGTTATCATTGATTCCCAGGCCGGTAATACTGTCGAAATGTCCGCAGATGATTACATATTTATTGGGATATACCGTACCTGTTTTGGTAATAACCAGGTTTTTAGAATTATAACTTCCTGCAGTGAAAGGATCTTCTGCTATCTGGCTGGCTGTATATCCGTAAGAAAGATATTTGTTTTTGAGCCATGTCAGCGCATTGGCATTAGCTGCTGAGCCTGTAGTCTTTACACCTAAATTAGCAAATTCCTGAAGGTAAGTGGTAATATTGGTTTGGGTTACCATATCCGCCCTGTCTTGGTAAGCCTGAATAAAACTTTGGGCTCCAATACTTTGAAAAGCAACAGAAGCCAATAAAAAAGTAGTGATTTTCTTCATTCTATGAAAGTAATGCTGAATATTCCTAAATGTAAAACAGATTCAGAATATTCCACCTGACATTATTTATTAATGATTATTTTTTTTGTAGTATTTCCTTTATCGGTTTTAATGGTAAAGGTGTAGACTCCGTTTGTTAATCCTGAAGTATTTATTTTGTCCTGGTTTTCAAGCGATAACACAGTATTTCCTGACATGTCGTTGACTTCAACTTTGAATTGTTTTACTTTTTCCTGAAATTCCACAGTCACAAGATCTTTAGCCGGATTAGGATAAAACCTGATGGCTTCTGTTGAGTGTTGTGCTGTATCTTTAGTGCTTAAAAGATTGCTGGTTGTAGAGGCAACGGCAAAGTGCTGTAAAGCTCCCACAGCTGCTTTTCCTACATTGAAGACATATACAGGATCCAGGTTGGCAAAAGTATCACTTACCGTATGTTCGTTTTCACTTCTCAGATATTCGTAGAACCCGGTAATGGTGTATCCTTTCGCCTCAAAAGGCATATAATCGGAGCTGTAAGCATACGAAAGATTCGTCTGAAGAGGAGAGTAAAGGGTAGTACAGTTCATCAGTTCCTGTGTTACAGCAGTAGAGGCTGCATTGTTGGAAGACACTCCACCAGTATCTCTTTCGCAGGTAATCGTATTGTTATTATTTCCAATAAGCCCACCTACCTGGTCAATATTTAAAACCAGTTTTATATCCAAAACCTGACTGCCATTCTGATAAGCTACATTATTTACATAATGGTTACTTCCCACAAGCCCCTGTTCTTCCCCGGAAAAATGAATAAACTTGATAGAGTATTCTGTTGGAACATTTTTCAATATTCTTGCTGCTTCAAGAATAATGGAAGTTCCGCTTCCGTTGTCACTTACTCCAGGGCCTACAATTGTATCATAATGTCCACAGATAATAACATATTTGTTAGGGTAGACTGTTCCCGTTTTGGTAATAATTAAATTTTTTGAAGTGTTGCTTCCGTAAGTAAAAGAATCTTCGGACATGTTAGTTGCTGTATATCCGTAGGACAGATATTTGTTTTTAAGCCAGTCAAAAGCATTGTTATTGGCTGTTGTGCCAGTTTTTTTAATTCCAAAACCTGCAAATTCCTGAAGGTTTGTACTAATATTGGTTTGGGTAACCATATCTGCTCTGTCCTTATAAGCTTGAATAAAACTTTGTGCACTTATATTCTGCAGTGCAATGGATGTGAGCAAAAAAGCTGCAACTTTTTTCATTTTTGATACTTTCTTTAGAGATTGCTAATATAGCAATAAATCATCATTTATTGTTGATTATTAACTGGAATAGTGTTGATTTGTTTGATTTATCAATAATAATTTATCTTTTTATTAAATTTATTATTGTGTTAGGTTAAAATTCGCTAAATAAATAAAATTTAGGTAAATTTTTCTTTATTCTTGAATATGTTTAATGATAAATTCATCTTTTGTGAATTCTAACTCATAAAGTTTACTGTTGTTATAGCAATTAGAATGGAATTTACCATATAAGAAATTGAAAAGTATATAACAAAAAAATCCCGGGAAAACCCGGGACTTATATTGATAACAAAATCTATTCTACATTATTTTACTTGATCTACAACAGCTTTGAAAGCTTCAGGGTGATTCATTGCTAAATCTGCTAAAACTTTTCTGTTAAGTTCGATGTTGTTCTTTTTAAGAGCTCCCATAAATTGAGAGTAAGACATTCCGTGCTCTCTAGTTCCCGCGTTGATACGAGTGATCCAAAGTGCTCTGAAATTTCTCTTTTTCTCTTTTCTACCACGGTAAGCATATTGCATTGCTTTTTCTACCGCGTTTTTAGCTACAGTCCAAACGTTCTTTCTTCTTCCGAAATAACCTTTAGCGTGCTTAAAAATTTTCTTTCTGCGAGCTCTTGAAGCTACGGCATTTACTGATCTTGGCATAATTTAAATTGTTTTTTTGAAAAGGGCGGCAGTGTTATTGCTCTTATTTGCACCGTTTCAGGGTTAAAATTGTGAATTTGTTTGAATTCTTATAAACCGAATATAGATTTATAAAAACTACTTAATTGCTAATTGACGTTGAACGCTTTTCTCATCCACTTTAGCTACGTAAGAAGTAGACGTAAGATTTCTCTTCTGCTTAGTTTCTTTCTTAGTTAAGATGTGGCTTTTGTAAGCGTTTTTTCTTTTGATCTTACCTGTTCCGGTAAGAGCAAAACGTTTCTTAGCACCTGATTTCGTTTTTAATTTTGGCATTGTTTTGCTTTTTTATTGTTTTTGTTATCAATATCTGTTTTGGCTACTCCTAAGACATTAGGAATAATAGTGTGCAAAATTACGAAAAAAAAGTGATCCGTGAAAGTTTTTTTAATCTACATCATAGAAAGCAGGATACCTTAAATTTTAAAGGCAAACCTGCATAACAACAGGTCTGCCTTTTATTAATGATTTTTTTACCAGAATTGATATGGTATCTATAAAAATTTAGGATTTAAAAAACTCCAGAAGATCTCTGTTAATGGTTTCAGCCTCTGTAGTTGGCATTCCGTGCGGGAATCCAGGATAAGAAATCAGTTTTCCGTTTTTAAGTAGAGTAGCAGCAATCTTACCTGTTGTTTCAAAAGGTACAATCTGATCATCTTCACCGTGCATTACCAATACAGGAACATCTACACTTTTAAGATCCTCGGTGAAATCTGTCTCAGAGAATGCTTTCACACAGTCATAATGTGCTTTGATAGAACCATTCATACCTTGTCTCCACCAGTTTCTCTGGATTCCTTCTGAAACTTTGGCTCCTTCTCTGTTGTACCCATAAAAAGGGAAGGTAATATCGATGAAGAATTGCTGTCTGTGTTTTGCGGTATTGTTTCGGATATCATCAAAAACGGAAATAGGAACTCCATTCGGGTTATTCTCATTCTGAACCATAATAGGTGTCACTGCACTTACCAGAACGGCTTTTGCCACTCTTCCGTTACCATGCTTTGCTACATATCGGATTACTTCACCACCGCCTGTAGAATGTCCTACGTGGATTACATCCTTCAAATCCAAAGCTTTAACAATTTCTGCTACGTCAGATGCATAAGTATCCATATCATGTCCGTAAGGTGTCTGTTCAGATCTTCCGTGTCCTCTTCTGTCATGAGCAATTACTCTATAACCCTGTTCCAGAAAGAAGAACATTTGGGCATCCCAGTCATCACTCGATAATGGCCATCCGTGGTGAAAGAAAACCGGCTGTCCTTTCCCCCAATCTTTGTAATAAATTTCTGTTCCGTCTTTTAATGTAAGTGTGCTCATTGTTTCTTTTTTTAATATTAATAAATAGTGTGTTTGATTTTTTATATCACAAATTTAGATAGAAAATCTTTAGAATATCTTGATCTAAGATAATAATTGTTTAAAAATTTGTTAACAATAATAATGTATAGGTAATACTCTTTAAAGAGTAAATAGATTGAAAATGTTTTTGTTACGAAGAAAATACTCAAAAAAGTAAGGCAGCACAAAATATACCTGATAATCGGGATTGCAGTATTTGACGGTTCTCTCTAATATTGACGATGAATATGAAACATACAATTCAGGTAGGCTTGATCATTACTATTTTCAGTCAAACCTGCTGAACTTATTGTTAACCTGTAAATTTAAACTGTTATGCTTTCATCCGCAGACCTACACCTGGAAAGAGCTTTATTTTTTGCTGTCTTAATTATATTTTTTGGAGCAGGATTCCTGTGTACGCTGATTACTTTCATTATCAATTTTATACAAAAGAAAGATAAAAAAGTGGTGTATTACCTTCTTATATTTCTTATTTCCGGCCTTATCGGAGTAGTTTTAACTGCATTTTATTGTTACATGATCCTGTTTGAACAGGCCGAAACCTATAGGCCGTAAGAAGATGTGATGCATTATATTATGAAACAGACTAAACTAAAAACCACTGATATCAGGGATGTTTTTATACTGTCTCTATTTTTATCTTTGACCTAAAAATCTAATAAAGATAAAACGGTTAAAATCTCTCCCGAATAAACAATAATTTATAACTTTTATAGCTTTCTTTTTCACACCCGATTCAACGATAAATTCTTATTTCGAATAAACACTAAAAAACTATGGGTAAAAACACTAGCCAAATACAATGGAGTGAGGAAGAAGCTGTAAAAGTAATATTGATGCGTATCTTGGAATTATGCAGCTACTCTGGAGGTAACTTCAGGTAACAGGGAATGCTGTAATGCTTTCCGACATTATAAAATTTGACGAATGGCTCACCGGATTTATTTATACAACTACGATCAGAAATTAAATCAGACATTCGATACCTATCTTGGCGAGTGGAACTATGAAATTCCATTACTGCTGTATCCTCTGTTCGCAGAAGACATCAAAGTGGAAGGCGTTGAATTTTTCTCAGATAAAAATCAGGGAATTGTTCAGTTGCGTTATTTTTTTAATCTGCTGGCAGATTCTTATCAGCTGCATTACAAGAAGGCTTATTACGAACCCGTTAATAAAATGTTCGAGTTTCTGGAAGCTTTACCTTACGACACTTTTGTATTGAATGCAACAGATGTTTTCAATATGAACGAAGAAGAACATACGGTACAGGCAAAGGAATGGCTGGTAGAAATTCAGCAGAAAAGCAAGCTGTATAAAAAGGCTGTTAAAGCCCGTAACCTTTCGCTACTGGATCCCTTGTTTTCACTGACAGGATATTCCTCATTTCTTGAAATTTTACAAACCGACTGGATTAATTACGGATTGGGATATTTTGAAGAGCTTGCCTATAAAAAAGCGGCATCTTCTGTATTTGAAGAGAACGGAAAGTTTGGCCTCAAAGATGCAAAAGGGGGTATTTTAGCTCCGGCAGTTTATGATGATATTTTTGAAGCAGATGATTGCTACAATATATCGGTAATTCAAAAAGGGGCTTTTTTCGGTTACCTGCAAAGTGATGGAAAAGAATGGGTTTCTCCGGTATATGAAGATGCTTTTGACGTATTCGATTTTGGACAGGAACCTTTAGGTGAAGTAAAGGTGAATGGCAAATCAGGGATTTTAAAAATCTATTCAAACACCTGGATGATTCCTGCGGAATACGATGCCATTGAAAGAGCAGCCTATGGATTTCTTTTGGTAGAAAAAGATGGAAAATTCGGAGTTTACAACGATGAAAACATACTGATTATCCCTATTGAAAGCGAAAATCCATATGAATATGATTATTTCCCTGAATTATTTTTCACCAGACAAAAAGGTACCGGAAAACGAAAATATTATACAAAAGAAGGAAACTATCTCGGAGACTTTTTAGAAGGCAGCATCTCAAAAGCAAGTACCTGTTTCTGGATCAAACCGAACAAATTTGACAAGAAGGGCAGATTGATTGATGAAAGAGGCCGCCTCATTATAGACGAAGCAGATCAGATGATCTTAATTGATAATTATGAAACTCTTGCTGTTCGTAAAGACAAAAGCTGGAAGGTTTATCATGCTTTAAAACATCAGTTTCTGCTGGAAAATGAATCTGTTAGTAAAATAAAAGCACAGTCCAATGCCGGATATAAAAATATCTTTATCCTGGAAACCAATGCAGGATCAGGACTTTTTGATGCAGGTAATGGAAATTGGTTAATCACTCCCCAACCGGAAATTAAGCAGATTCACTATCTGGAAAATGGATTTTTATCGGTTCAAAAAAATGAAGGGTATCAATTGTTCGATTTTGAGAATGGTCTGTCAGCCCAATTGTATGATTATATTTCCAATCCTTTGAATTACAGAACAGAAGAAGGTTTGTTGTTTCTGTATCAGGGTGAAAATATGTTGAGCATGCATGAAGACAAAAGCATTCACCGGGTAGAGGCTTCCGAATATGGTGCCGTTTATCTGGACCGGTATTCATTCCGGGGAAAAGATCTGGAATACTTTACTTCCTTTTATAACCGTTGGAAAAGCCAGACGGGTAAGAACGCCGAACAATTCATGGAGGTTGGAACGATTAAAAAAATGGCTTTTGACGAAAAGGAAAACCAGAATTACCACGAATCACTTCGTCTTTTTGATTTATCTGCCCAAAAGGGTGACATGGATAGCCTGGTAGAAATAGGATTACTGCTTACCGACCCTGAAATAGAATCATTATTTGATCCGCAAAGAGGCATTGCATATTACGAAAAAGCAGCACAACGAAACCATCCTATAGCCTGGAATAATATCGGGGCTTTATACCACAACGGAATAGGGTATTCTTTTAATATCAAAAAAGCAATTGAGGCCTATGAAAAGAGTGCCGAGCTTGGTGACGAAATGGCACTTGTCAACCTGGGTGATCTGTATTATTTTGGACAACACGTGAAGCAGGATTACAGTAAAGCTTTGGATTTTTATCAGAAAGCTGAGAAAAAATATACCTACAATTACGATAAAATCTCAGAAATCTATTACCAGTTAAGAGACTATAAAAACCTCTTGGTATACTTAAAAAAAGACTATGATCAATCTTATTCCGGGGTTTATTATGGTATTATCTACGAACACGGTATGGGAGTAAAAACGGATCTGAAGAAAGCCATTAAGTATTATGAACAGGCCAATACTTACAGTGCCTACGAATATGCAACACAACGTTTGATGTATTATTATGGTGAAGATCCGGCCTTTAAAAATGAAAAGAAATACCTGAAGTGGAGTGCTTTTGCTGAAAAGCATGGTTTCGAAACAGATTAGCAGGGATTTGCCTATATTTACTTTCCTTAATGGAATGCAATTTAATAAAGATAAGGGTTTGATGCACAGGTTATTATTTATATTTACTTTACTTACTTGTCCGTTTTTTGCTCAGGCACAGGATGTTTTAAGCAAATTAGAAAGAGAATACAGCCATGCCTCAAACAATACGGCAGAACAGCTTAACCTGGCTCCCAGGTACGCTACAGCATTATTCTTTCATAATCTTAAGCCCAAATCTTACCAGATTTTAGATACTAATATTTCCCTTGCTGCAAAAGAGGCGGATGGAAAGTATGCCACAATTTTATATGCGGTACAGGCCATGAATTACCGGCTGGATAATAAAGCCGCGGAGTCTTCAAAAAGCCTCGATATGGCAAAGGCCTACAGCTTAAAAACGAATAGTAATGAAGCAAAGGGTTATGTACAATATGCAAAAGGCTGGATTCTGGTACGCAATAATAAAACGACCGATGCTGTCGCTGCTTACCTGAAAGCGATCGAATATTATGAAAACTCACCAACTACTTCCACACTATATGGAAGATTGGGTAATGCAGCCAAGGAATTATCTGCCATTTATTCTGACCTGAATGAATATCAGCTGGAAGAAAAATACAGCAAACAATTTCTATTGTTAGCTTCCAAGCAAAATGACCCCAATCTTATCTTTGATGCTTACATGCGGATGGGGTACGTATATGAACAAAAATATACACAGGAGCCATCCAATACAATGTTTCGAAATAAAACGGAACAGTATTATTTACAGGCTATTGCGACTTTTAATAAAAATAAAGATGCGATGCTTAGCAGAAACAGCCTCTCATATGCTGCCATCAATTTAGCTAATTTATATACTGGGTTTGACAGTAATAAAGCTATGCAGTATGCACAGTTAGCCAATAAAGTGAGCCTGGAGATTGGTGATGCTATTCACATTGCTTCTTCCTTTGGAATTCTGGCAGAATTGGCATTGCAGGATAAAAATTATGATTTAGCCAAATCTTATTTTCTGAAAGCCTCCATGGAAATTGGGAAAAGCCCGGTAAGAAATCATATGATAGAATTGTCTATCCTTGAATCTCTATCCAGAATTAGTGAAGAGCAGGGCAATTATAAAGAAGCACTGACTTATTATAAAAGCTATGTTGATCAATACAAGAGCATTTACGATCAGGAAAAACTGGATATCACCAAAAGATTAGAATCACAGTTTGATAAAGAGCGACAGGAGCAAAAGTACATCAAGCTACAGCTCGAAAGCGACAAGAAAGCACAGGAAATCAAACTTATTAATATTTTGCGTGCACAGCGTGAACAGGTTTATAACAACCTAAAATTGGTAGAAGAAAACCAGCGTGAAAGACTGAAATTCTCAGAACTTGAATCCGAGAAAAAAGAACAGCAGCTTCGTTTGGCAAAACTGGAAACCCAACAGAAGAATAACGATATTAATACCTTTAAAAAACTCCTGGCGTTCAAGGAAAAGATCAATACGTACTACATTTTTTTTATTATTTTTTTCATCATTTTGATCCTCTTGTTGCTGTATGCCTATAAGCAGCGTGCCAGGTCTATTAAACGAAGAGACGAACTGCATGCTTTAGCCATGGAACAGGAAAAGCAAAACTCGAAAATATCTACCCTTACTGCATTGCTTGAAGGGCAGGAGCAGGAGCGTGGCCGTCTGGCCCGTGATCTCCATGACGGACTGGGAGGTTTGCTGTCCGGAACTAAGCATCAACTTTCTTATTTAAATCCTCATCAATCCGAAAATATTGAAGAAGGAATTTCAAAATCAATTGAACAGATCGATGGTGCTGTGGAAGAACTGAGAAGGGTGGCACATAATCTAATGCCTGATTTATTAACAAAATACGGTCTGGAAGTGGCTATTCAGGAGTTTGCTTCACGAATTTCCAATCATGCTCTGGAAATCCATACAGAGTTTATCAATTACAGCAATTCCATATCGAAAGAAAAGCAATTGATCATTTACAGGATTATTCAGGAACTGGTCAATAATGCGATAAAACATGCCGATACTTCCGAAATTATTGTTCAGATAAGCGAAGAAGAAAACCTAATAAATCTTACAGTAGAGGATAACGGTAAAGGTTTCGATCATACCAATTTAGACGTTAGAAAAACGGCAGGTTTTCACAATATAGAATTGAGAGTCCAGTTTTTAAAAGGAACCATGAATATCACCTCCGAATTAAATATTGGCACCAGTATAGAACTTCAAATCCCTATTCATTAAACATGATAAAAGTAGCCATAACAGACGATCATCCGCTTCTATTGGAAGGTCTGAAAAATATTTTAGGCAACAGCGGAACAATAGATGTCGTAGAATGTTTCAAAAGTGTCTCCGAAATGAATGCAGGCCTTGCAAAACAGGCGGTTGACATTCTGCTGCTCGACATTAATCTGGATGATACCAACAGCATTGAACTCATCAAACCTTTAAAGAAAAAGTACAGCAGCCTTCAGATTATTATCCTTAGTGTTCATAACGAACTGCCCGTCATCAACAGTACTCTGGCGGAAGGTGCTTTAGGATATATTCAAAAAAATGCTTCAGTTTCCGAAATTATCGAAGGAATTAATGCTGTATATAGCGGTAACAGGTTTTTATGCTCTCAAACCAAAGCTGTTCTGGAGAAAAAATCAACAGACGGATTAAGTCAGGTTCCGAAACTAACCAGAAGAGAAAAAGAAATTCTGGGTGAAGCAGCAAAAGGGCTTACTACCAATCAAATGGCGGAAAAGCTTTTTATAAGTCCGCACACAGTAGAAAGCCACCGCAAAAATCTTATCGAAAAATTTCAGACCTCCAACCTGAGTTCAGCTATAAAATTAGCTATAGAATACGGCTTGATTATCGAATAAAATAATCATCCCGAAAAAAGGCTGCTCACATCATGTGAGCAGCCTTTTTCTTATATAATCAAATAATTTGGGTGTGTACGGTTAATCTTTAAATTTCAACGCAGCCTGAAACAGATTCTTTTTGTCTACTAAATCGTATTCGTCATTGTAAACCGGCTGGTACATCAGGATGAAAACGCTGCCGTCAAAATCTTTTAAACTGATGGGCTGATCTACCATGATATCATAAAATCTTGTAATTGTACGGGTAGCAGTCCATTGCTTTGCATTGCCTTTTGGGTTTTTATCAAATCTGTGATCTTTTGCATCTGTATAATACCAGTATGAAGGCGCGGAATCCATCAGAAACATTTCTTTATCCTTGTTATAGAGCTCTTCGGCCATACCTGTATTCTGGAACCATGGAACTTCAGTATTCAAAACGCCCAAAGCTCCTGCATAGATATCTTTATTTGTTGTGGCACCCACTAAAAATCCTTCCAGATTGGAAGACGTGATTTCAAATAAAAAAGGAGATTTTTTCAGTTCATAAACATCATTCACGGGTTCAATTACTTTTCCATCCTGTTTAATAACGACTTTTAACGATTGTGCAAAAGTCATAAAGCTTAATAAACAAAAAAGAAGGGTCAAACTTAATTTTTTCATTGTATCTCTTTAAATAATTGCAGCAAAGATATTAGACTTTATTTCCCTGTGCACTCGCTGATTTCAGGGGTTTTTATTTCATCAAATTAAAGCAGGTCAGTCTTCAGCTGGATTTTTATATAAGCCGTTTTATGTTTTTTACCATTAGCCGAAGCAGAGTTAAGAGGGTAGACTTCTGCATAGAAAGTGTCATTATCGGTCCAGAAAGCCTTTTTATCATCTGCTATTTTAAAGTTGGTGAAATTCACATATAAAAGGTTGTCCTGTTTCTTAGTTTGAGGAAAGTATTTAGAAATAACAAAATTACTCCCCACATCATGATTGGATGAAACGAAGGTAACCCAGCCTTTAGTTGGAAGGATTTGCGGATAACCTTCTGTACTCAGTTCAAACATAACTGCATTTTTTAAACTGTAAAAAGAATAGTAGGAATCTGCAGCTTCATCAGAATTTTCTTTGAATACTTCCAGGTTTAAATAGGGTGACCTTCCTACATATTCATTGGCAAGCGGTCCGGTCTCGGTAGAGATACTTTCATGTTGTGTAATGACGTCTTCTCTGCCGTTTTCTTTGTAAACCCAGTTATCTGCCTGCAGTTGTATATTGGGATTTTTTACCAGCTTTTCACCAATTTGTTTTTTTGAACTGGCTTTAAATTCCTGTTCAGAAATCTCCACAATGGTCCCGAACTTCTTAAAAGATTTATTCTTAGAATCACTAGATTCTCTAAAAGTGCTGCTTCTGATCTCATAAAGGTCAACCCCTTTTAACGTAAGTTCGTATGCCGGTGTGAATTCCGACTTCAGGACCAACGCTTCAATACTGTTCGAAATGTTATTATTAATGCTGTAATGAATAGAATAGAAGTCCTCAAACTCTTCAAATCCATAATAATTATCGAGTTTATTGTAAGGCATTTTCAAATAGGGAGCATCTGTATTCGGCGCGGTAAAAAACTGTACAGAATCCAGTTTAGTAAATAATTGAAACGGTACCTCCTGAACATTGTCCACGCCTTGTATTTTTTTGAAATCGGCAAATGTTACCGTTTTCTGCTTTACTTCAGTTTTTACATTATGTGTTTCTGATGTTTTATCCTTTTGGTTACATCCTGCAAGAATCACCATGGATGATATAAAGAATTGATTGATGACTTTCATTTTTATATTTTTGCGCAAATGTATCAGTATTAAGACCAGCAGCCAACAAAACCACCTGATATAGGGAATAAATGGCCGAAAACAGGGATATTTTGAACGATGGATTTTGGAGAATTTTACAAAATGAAAACCTCAATATTGTAATTTACTTTTTAAAAATGAAAAACTTAATAATCAGCCTTTCAATGGTGACTGCTTTATTGGCGTCCTGTTCACCTTCTTCAGACAAAAAAACAGAAACAAATACATCTCCGGATACTCAAAAAGAAGTGGCATCATCTCAACCGGAACCAGTGAAGAATGATCCGGAACCAGTAGAAATTCCAGCTGATTTTTCAACATTGGTTCCTATTGACGTATTGAATAGTAAAAGCCCCAATGTGCATGATAAATATGGTATAGAATTCTCCGGGAACTGTTACTCATGCGATTTGGCCAGTCTTTCTATAACGAAGAAGCAGATCAGATGGACCAACGTCTGTGATGAAAAAGACACTTTTGAAATTGATGATTTTTCATACACTACTGAAGAAAACAAAACGATCTTTAAAACACCGGAAAGAACCTATATTTTAACTCAAATAGATAAAGCACCCGTTTACGAACTTGTGATAGAAGGCAAAAAACTGGAGTTAAAGAACAAAAGAATATCAAAATATTTTACCACCAAAAAAGCTTTGCCGCTTTTCACAGAACATGACTGTGGAGATTTTGAGGGATAAGCCGTAGAGTAGCCCGGGAAAGTCTTGTTTTAAAATATAAGCATAAAAAAACCTCAAAGTAATTTGAGGTTTCTTTATATAAAATAATGACTTAATTATTTTGCTGGTTTTTTAGGACTCATCATCATAATCATCCTTTTTCCTTCAAGTTTAGGAAGTTGGTCTACTTTACCCACATGCTCAAGTTCCTGAGCAAGTTTTAAAAGCAAAATTTCTCCCTGGTCCTTAAAGATAATCGAACGTCCTTTAAAAAATACGTAGGTTTTTAATTTAGAACCTTCTTCAAGGAATTTTTCAGCATGCTTCTTTTTGAATTCGTAATCGTGATCATCAGTCTGAGGTCCGAAACGGATCTCTTTTACTACCACTTTTACCTGCTTGGCTTTAAGTTCCTTCTGTTTTTTCTTTTGCTCGTATAAGAATTTCTTGTATTCCAATACTCTTGCAATAAATGGTTCTGCCTTGTCAGAAATTACTACTAAATCCAATTCTTGTTCCGCCGCAATTTGTCTTGCTTTGTCAATTGGGTAAATTCCTGGCTCTACGTTATCGCCCACTAAACGAAGCTCTCTCACACGAATTTTATCGTTGATCAAGTGAGCGTCCTCTTGTACCGGACGTCTCTGTGGGCCCCTGTTGTTAAATCTTTGTGCTATTGTATTATAATTTTATTGGTTAATTACTTAATTTAATTGATTTAAATATTTAAAATTGAAAGATTCCAGTTAATTATTTAAATTTTTGAATCCTTCAATCTTTTAATTTAAAAGTTATATGGCTGCTTCTTTTTTGAAGTAAGCAACGAAATCCTCCAGCTTCATCACTCCAAGATCACCTTCTCCACGTCTTCTTACAGAAATCGTGCCTTCTTTCTCTTCATTTTCTCCTACAACAAGCATGAAAGGAATTTTCTTCAATTCAGCATCACGGATCTTTTTACCTGTCTTCTCATTTCTTTCATCAATCTGACCGCTAATATCGTGATTTTCCAAAAATTGTGAAACTTTTTTTGAATAATCTACATATTTTTCACTGATTGGTAGAATAATAAACTGATCCGGGCTTAGCCATAACGGGAAATCACCTGCAGTGTTTTCCAGCAGAATAGCGATAAAACGCTCCATAGAACCGAAAGGTGCTCTGTGGATCATCACCGGTCTGTGCTTTTCATTATCATTTCCGATATAGTGAAGATCAAATCTTTCCGGTAAGTTATAGTCTACCTGAATCGTTCCAAGCTGCCATTTTCTTCCTAAAGCATCTTTCACCATGAAGTCAAGCTTCGGACCGTAGAATGCCGCTTCGCCGTATTCTACAACTGTTTTTAAACCTTTCTTTTGAGCTGCATTGATGATCGCACTTTCTGCTTTCTCCCAGTTTTCATCAGAACCGATATACTTTTGTTTGTTTTCAGGATCTCTTAATGAAACCTGAGTTACAAAATCTTCAAACCCTAAAGATTTGAATACATACAACGTAAGATCAATTACTTTTTCAAATTCTTCAGAAAGCTGATCCGGAGTACAGAATAAGTGAGCATCATCCTGAGTAAATCCACGAACTCTCGTTAAACCGTGAAGCTCTCCACTTTGCTCATATCTGTATACCGTACCGAATTCTGCATATCTTTTTGGTAAATCTCTGTAGCTCCATTGTGAAGTTTTGTAAATTTCACAGTGGTGAGGACAGTTCATCGGCTTCAGCAAAAATTCTTCTCCTTCGTTCGGCGTTTTAATCGGCTGGAAGCTGTCTTCACCATATTTATCCCAGTGTCCTGAAGTTACATACAATTCTTTGGCTCCAATATGTGGAGACATAACGAATTCATAACCTCCTTTTTTCTGAGCATCAGAAAGGAAATTCTCCAGTTTTCTTCTTAAAGCAGTACCTTTTGGCAGCCAAAGTGGTAAACCTGCACCTACTTTTTCAGAGAATGCGAAGATTCCAAGTTCTTTACCTAATTTTCTGTGATCTCTTCTTTTAGCTTCTTCCAATCTTTCTAGATATTCTGTCAGATCTTTCTGCTTAGGGAAAGAAATACCATATACTCTTGTTAATTGTGGGTTCTTTTCATTACCTCTCCAGTAAGCTCCTGCTGCATTTAATATTTTAACCGCTTTTACGATTCCTGTATTCGGAATGTGACCACCACGACATAAATCTGTGAAGTTATCGTGGGTTACAAAAGTGATTTCCCCATCATTAAGATTAGAGATCAATTCCACTTTGTAAGGGTTATCTGCATACGTCTTCAAAGCTTCTTCTTTAGAAACCGGATATAAAGAGAAAGTAGAACCTTTCTTTGCATTTTCCAGGATCTTTTTCTCAATCTTCTCAAAATCTTTTTCAGATAGACTTTCATCCCCGAAATCTACATCATAGTAGAATCCGCTTTCGATAGCAGGACCGATGGTCAACTTAGCATCAGGATAAAACTCAAGGATTGCCTGCGCCAGAAGGTGGGCAGAAGAGTGCCAGAAAGCCTTCTTTCCAAGATCATCATTCCAGGTCAAAAGCTGTACCGTAGAATCCGTGGTTATAGGTGTGGTCGTTTCTACTTGTTTGTCATTAACAATTGCGGAAATGGTGTTTCTAGCCAATCCCTCGCTTATAGATTTTGCCACATCAAGGGGAGTCACTGCTCCCTCGAATTCTTTGACACTATTGTCTGGAAGTGTAATTTTTATCATTGTTTACTAAGAAATTTTAAGATGCAAAAATACGGAATTTTTAGATAAAATACTATATTAGCATATATTTAGAATGAGAATTAATATTAAAAATGTAAAAGATGCAGATGGTTTTAGTCTCACTGAATTCCATATTTCGTTTTTCATAGAAAAATACCTTTGATTTTTTATTCAAGATAACACCAATATTAAGATACTTAGTCTATTTGTAAGTCTTTAAAAACAAATTAATTACAATTAATATGAATGCTATAAATGTTGACCTTCACTGCGATTTATTATGCTATTTGCTGGAGCCGGGTTCATTAATTAACGACAAAGAACTTGGATGCTCACTTCCTTATTTAAAAGAAGGAAATGTAAAGCTTCAGGTGATGGCTATATACTCCGCGACAGGGCAAAATAGTACTGCTTACGGAGTAAAACAGAGCGAAATATTTTCAGATCTCCTGCAAAATGAAAGTTTTTTCTTATTCGATGGTAACAATTATAAAAATCCTGAAAATATAGGCAAAGTAGGAGTTATCGCTTCTATTGAAAATGCATCCGGCTTCTGTGGCGAAGATGACACTTTGGAAACGGGTTTTAAAAATCTGGAAGCGATTATTGAAAAAACACAACGAATTCTTTACCTTGGAATAACCCATCATACTGAAAACCGCTTTGGAGGAGGGAATAATTCCGATGTAGGGTTGAAAGATGACGGAAAAGTCTTGCTTGACTATTTCTCAGAAAAAAACATTGCTATTGATCTTGCCCACACCAGTGATCAGCTTGCCTATGGAATTCTTAATTATATTGATCAGAGAAACTACAAAATTCCTATTATCGCAAGCCATTCCAACTACAGACAGGTACATGATAAAAAGAGAAATCTTCCCGATGAACTGGCGAAAGAAGTGATTAAAAGAAAAGGGCTGATCGGACTCAATTTTATCCGCAATTGTGTCGATGATACAAATCCGGAAATGTTATATGAACATATTCAGTACGGCCTTGATTTAGGAGCAGAAGATGCAATTGCCTATGGAGCAGATTTTTTCTTTTGGAAAAACCATCCGGATAAATCCCGATATCCTATTTTCTTTGAGGGCTATGACGATGCATCTGCTTTTAATGCAATCAATAAAGAAATTGAAAAACGTTTTTCTTCCGAATTGTTAGAAAAGATTAGTCACAAAAATGCATTGGATTTCATAGAGAATATGTATAAATAAAATCATTCTTATCGAATTAAATTAAGGTATAATTAACAGGTCGCTCCTCTGGAGCTTTATTTTTATGGGACTTCATCAAAACCAGCTCCATAGGAGCTAACAGTTAATAGGATGTATGGGGATTTAAAACTAGAGCTCCGGAGGAGCGACCTCTTAATACCTAAATCTATAAAAGATTATATTAAAAAATGTTTTTTGATGTTTTATTTTACATGAAATAAAACATTGTAAATTATTGAAAAATATATTTTTATATATTCTTATTTAATGCTTTCTTTTATACTTTACTTTCTGCTTGATAATCTCAATAACATCCACATTCTGAACTTTGGATTTAATCCATCCATGAATATCAATATAGAATAATGAACGTCTATAATATTCATTATTGGAATATTCTTCCAGCTTTTTATCAAAGCTTTCAAAAGCTTTTTGTCTCTGATCCGGGATTTGATTATTCAGGTTCTTAAAAAACTGAATGCTTTCAAAATGGAATTCTTCCGGTTTTTTCATTTTCTTCGCAAATTTCAAAGTAGAAGCAATAAATTCATCATAATCTTCATCATTGCCAGACTCATATTTTGCCATTAAGATCAGAATTCTTGTATGGAACAAGAGGTCTTCCTGTACATTTCCTTTGGATTCTATAACCCTCATAGAATATTCAATGGACTTTTCAAACATTTTACTTCCGAAGAACATGGCGGCCATTTTAAGGTAAAGAATCATAAAATGGTGCTCATCAATCCTCTCTCTGAGCTTTTCCATTTTTAATTCCACTTCAGGAATAAGTTTGGTTCCTGTGAAGAATTCTCCTTTTACAAAGTGAATATTCATCAGCGTATTGTACTGAGTAAGAAAAATAAGAGACTGAAGGTTCTCATTCTGAACAAAATTCTCCGAATGAACCATTGTATTGAAGTTCTGGAAATGTTCCTCCAGAATATCAATATTTCCGTATAAAAACAAAATTTTCAGCAAATACGTATTCCCTTTGATATACCAGACAGGATGGCTATAGATCATTTCAGGTTTCTTGTGAAAAAGATCGACCCATTGATAAGCATATTTCAAGGTATATTTATAGTCCTGTAAAAGCTGGTTTTTCCAGACATGGGCTTTGTAATACCATAATTTCTCTGTGAAATTCAATTTCTCAGGATTAATGTTTTCAATCTCGGAGTTAAAAACGTCCATGACTTCCTGCCGGTCTGCATCGTTTTTAACATAACCATGGGTCAGCATTTCGCTATATAATTTCAACGAAAGATTGGATAATTTTGTTGTATAACGGTTTTGTTTACTGATCTCCTGAGACTGCTTGATAAGCTCTTCGGCACGACCTTCAATACTTCGTGTAATGAATTGTGATTCAATTACTTTTTCAAGGTCTATGATTTCTGAGGCAATACTTTTTTCATCCAGTTCCAAAGCTGTCTGTTTGGTCTTGTCCAATATCTTTAAAGCCTGTTTATAAAGTCCTTTCTGATACAGGATATTGGCAAAATCCAACTGTTCACGAAGCTGGATTCTATAGTTCTGATGACTCGGGTTCATGCGGAGACTCACCAGGATTTGTTTGTAAAGATGGGCTTTAAGGTTAGAAAGCTGTTGTTTTGTAGATATTTTTTTCTCAATAATAATACTTTCGTCATATTCTTTCATCTTGTCCATCTCAGAAAATAACAATAGGAATTTGGCATCTACGTTAATTCCGAGTCGGTTTACGTAGAGCTTAAACTGTCTTTTTTCAGAGGTCGTCAATGACTTTACCAATACAAACAAAAAATCTTTCTGCAATTCTGCCATTGTAAATTTTAAGGAATTAAATTATTGATTAATAAATAAATACAATTGTTTTTTGAGCTGTTGAATATTGTAATTTTCAGGAAAAGTGAAAATAAAAAAATATCGCAAGCTGTAGTTTTGAGCCAAAATTAAGTAAAAAACTTCACTTATGAATTCCGAAAAAATCGAAATATTTGATACGACACTGAGAGATGGAGAGCAGGTTCCGGGATGTAAACTGAATACGGAACAGAAGCTGATTATTGCTGAAAGGCTTGACGAATTAGGAATTGATATCATTGAAGCAGGATTCCCGATTTCCAGCCCGGGAGATTTTGAATCAGTTTCAGAAATTTCAAAACTGGTGAAAAATGCAAAGGTATGCGGACTCACAAGAGCGAACAAAAAAGATATTGATGTAGCAGCAGAAGCGCTGAAGTTGGCAAAGAAACCAAGAATCCACACAGGAATCGGGACTTCAGATTCTCATATTAAATACAAATTCAACTCAACGAGAGAGGATATTATTGAAAGAGCAGCTGATGCAGTAAGATACGCGAAAACATATGTTGAAGACGTTGAATTTTATGCTGAAGATGCAGGAAGAACGGATAATGAATATCTGGCGCGAGTGTGTGAAGCCGTGATCAAAGCAGGAGCAACTGTCCTGAATATTCCTGATACCACGGGATATTGCCTGCCGGAAGAGTATGGTCAGAAAATAAAATATCTGAAAGAAAACGTAAAGGGAATTGAAAAAGCAGTGCTTTCATGTCATTGCCATAACGATCTGGGACTGGCTACTGCTAATTCTATTGCCGGAGCAATTAATGGAGCCCGCCAGATTGAATGTACGATCAACGGATTGGGAGAAAGAGCGGGTAATACAGCGCTGGAAGAAGTCGTCATGATTTTAAAACAGCATAAAAATCTGAATCTGCATACTGATGTGAATTCCAGAATGCTGAATGAAATGAGCGCAATGGTATCTGATCTGATGGGAATGTCTGTACAACCCAACAAAGCTATTGTAGGAGCTAATGCCTTTGCTCACAGCTCAGGAATTCATCAGGACGGAGTCATTAAAAACAGGGAAACATATGAAATCATAGATCCTGCAGAAGTAGGCGTGAATGCCTCTTCAATCATTCTTACTGCCAGAAGCGGACGTTCAGCATTGGCTTACCGTTTCAAGCATATCGGTTATGAGGTTACCAAAAATGAACTTGATTATCTGTATCAGGAATTTTTGAAAATCGCTGACCTTAAAAAAGAAATAGACAACGATGATCTGAGTGTTATGATGGATTCTTTCGCCAGAAAAATAGGATAGGTTTGATTTAAATCAAGATAAAGTAAACAATGAACAACAGTAAAAAGACACTTTTTGATAAAGTATGGGACGCTCATGTGGTAGAAACCATTCCTGACGGACCTCAGATCATTTATATAGACAAACATCTTATTCATGAGGTAACAAGCCCTCAGGCTTTCGCAGAACTTGAATCCAGAAATCTGGAAATCTTCAGACCTGAACAGATTGTTGCGACTGCGGATCACAATGTACCTACCTTGCATCAGGATCAGCCTATTAAAGATGATCTTTCAAGAAATCAGGTAGAACAGCTTACAGAAAACTGTAAAAAAAATAATATTGAACTTTTCGGATTGGGACATCAATATCAGGGGATTGTTCATATCATCGCTCCGGAATTAGGGATTACCCAGCCGGGCATGAGTATTGTGTGTGGTGACAGCCATACCTCTACCCATGGGGCATTTGGATCAATTGCCTTTGGGATTGGGACCAGCCAGGTAGCTCAGGTATTTGCCAGCCAGTGTTTATTGCTGAACAAGCCGAAATCAATGAGAATTACCGTCAATGGCAAATTAAACGAAAATGTTCAGCCTAAAGATGTGATTCTTTATATCATTTCAAAAATAGGAACAGACGGCGGAACAGGATATTTCTGCGAATATGCAGGTAATGTCTTCGAAGAAATGTCAATGGAAGGAAGAATGACGGTCTGCAACATGAGTATTGAAATGGGTGCGAGAGGCGGAATGATTGCTCCGGATGAAACTACTTTTGAATACGTAAAGGGAAGAAAATTCGCCCCGGAAGGAGAAGACTGGAATGAAAAAGTAGCCTATTGGAGAACCTTGAAAACAGATGAAGGCGCTGTTTTTGATCAGGAACTCAGCTTTGATGCTTCGGATATTTATCCTATGATTACCTACGGTACTAATCCGGGAATGGGGATTTCAATCCGCGAAGTGATTCCGGCACCGCAAAATGAATCTGAAGAGAAAGCTTTACAATATATGGGACTGGAAGCCGGACAGGCAGTTAACAGTATCAAAGTTAATTATGTGTTCATAGGAAGCTGTACCAATGCAAGAATAGAAGATTTCCGTTCTGCAGCCCAGTATATTAAAGGGAAAAGCAAATCTGAGGCTGTAAAAGCACTGATTGTTCCCGGATCTCAGCAGGTGGTTAAACAGATTTATGAGGAAGGTTTGGATAAAATATTCAGTGATGCAGGATTTCAGATTCGTCAGCCGGGGTGTTCGGCATGTCTGGCGATGAATGACGATAAAATCCCGGAAGGAGAATATTGTGTTTCCACTTCCAACAGAAACTTTGAGGGCAGACAGGGACAAGGCTCAAGGACAATTCTTGCCAGCCCGCTTACTGCAGCAAAAGCAGCCATAGAAGGTAAAATATCAGCTTTTGAAAGTTTAAACTAAACAGATTAAAAGTAAATGCAAAAATTAGTTGTTTTAAAATCCCGTGCAGTTCCACTGCCGGCAGAAAATATAGATACAGACCAGATTATTCCGGCAAGATTCCTGAAAAGTATAGACAGAAAAGGGTTCGGAGAGAATCTGTTCAGAGACTGGAGGTTCAATATTCATACTGGGGAACCTAATCCGGACTTTGTTTTAAACAATCCCAAATTCGGTGGTGAGATTCTTGTTGCAGGAAATAATTTCGGTTGTGGGAGCAGTCGTGAACATGCTGCCTGGTCTTTAACGGATTATGGATTCAAGGTCATTGTTTCAAGTTATTTCGCGGATATCTTTAAAGGAAATGCTTTGAATAACGGCCTTCTTCCTGTAAAAGTTTCCGAAGAATTTTTAAAAGAAATTTTAGAGGGTATCAATGAAAATCCTGATAATGAAATCGCTATTGATGTAGAACTACAGTCCATCAGCTTTAAAGATACCACAGAAACCTTTGAGCTTGATTCCTATAAAAAAATATGCCTGCTGAATGGCTATGACGATATTGATTTTTTAATCAGCAGAAAGCAGACGATCACAGAATTTGAATTAAAAACACAAAAAGCAAATGAGCGACAATTATTTTAAAATCGCGGTTCTTCCCGGAGATGGGATTGGCCCGGAAATCATCGGTGAAAGCATTAAAATATTAGATGCTATTGCTGAAGCTTTTCAATGTAAATTCCATTTTGAATATGGATTAATCGGTGCAGAGGCTATTTTTAAAACTGGAAATCCTTTGCCCGAAGAAACGCTGAAAATCTGTAAAGAGTCTGATGCTGTACTGTTCGGAGCTATTGGTGATCCGATTTTTGATAACAATCCGGAAGCGAAAGTAAGACCTGAACAGGGATTATTGAAACTTCGCAAGGAGTTAGGATTGTTTGCCAATATCCGTCCTTTAAAAACCTATGCCTCTCTGATTGATAAAAGCCCATTGAAAAGAGAAATTATTGAAGGTGCTGATATTCAGATTTTCAGAGAACTGGTAAGCGGAATCTATTTTGGTGAAAAATTTACAGATCCGGAAGGTGCTTACGCTTATGATGTCTGCAAATACAGCCGTGAAGATATTATTCCGATTGCGCACATGGCGTTTCAGGAAGCACAGAAAAGAAAGAAAAAGCTTACGCTTATCGATAAAGCCAATGTTTTGGATACGTCAAGATTGTGGAGAAAGACGTGTCAGGAAATTGCACCGGAATATCCGGATGTAGAGCTTGATTATATGTTTGTGGACAACGCAGCCATGCAGCTGATCCTTAATCCTAAGCATTTTGATGTCATTGTAACGGAAAATATGTTTGGTGATATTATTTCCGATGAAGCAAGTGTGATCGGAGGATCCATCGGATTATTACCATCTGCTTCAGTAGGAGAGAAGAATGCTTTGTTTGAGCCTATTCACGGATCTTATCCACAGGCGAAAGGGAAAGGAATTGCCAATCCTGTTGCTTCTATTTTAAGTGTGGCGATGATGCTGGATCATCTTGGTTTAAAGACCGCAGCCGAAAAATTAAGACAGTCGGTAGAGCATGCTATTGAGAATAAGTATGTCACAATCGATCTTAATAGCAAACAGTATTACTCCACAAGTGAAGTGGGAAGCTTTATTGCCGATCATATCAGATATTCTGAAAAGTCTTATTACAATTTTGAAAATATTAAGATCGGAAAATCGACCATTGTATAGAAACAAAAGTTCAGTTAGATAGTTAGAAAGAAAAGTTCCGCCTCGTATGAGACGGAACTTTTCGTTTTTCCTTATATAAAGCCTTAAAAGCTCTTTTATTTTTTTGTGTTATCCATTTTTCCTGATTTGTTTTTGGAAGACTTCTGAACATCTTCTTTGTCAATATCAGGTGGATTGGTCTTTTTTGATGCTGCAGGAATATTCTGGAAATCCTGATTTTGCTTTTGGGTTTCTGCGGTATTGGCAGATTCTTTCCTGGTGGTTTTTCCTTTTGTATCCATGAGTTTGAATTTTAAATGTAAACAATATGGATATTATCATTCAAAGGGTTTGCCAAACAGAATTTTTTTTTCTAAAGTCCCAGAATACCAATTTTTCCGGTCTTGTCTTCTATTTCATAATTCAAAGCCTTAGCCAGTACAAAAATATTATTCAGGTTTTCCATGAGCTGCTTACGGCCTTCGGTTCTCAACTGATTCTGATCAATTGATTTTTCTGCCGTTTCTTTAGCTTTAGCTGTAACATTTTTAATGTCTTTTTCCGAGATCCTGTTAATAAAAGAATCGTCTAAAGATTGAATTTCAACACTTGGAGTTATTCTGATCTCAGCATCAGGAAGCTCGGTAATAATAAGCTTTTTATTGATGGAATCTACTTCGATCTTCATTTTGTTAAGATCATAAGAAACCTGTGCATTGGTTTTGGTATACGTAATAATGCTGTTGCTGGAAATTTCTTTCCCAAAAACTTCATAACCCATTTTGGTTTTCTGCATACTGGAAGTATTTTGCTCCATGACCACCATCTTATTCATCTTGGAAATCTGATTGGTCAGGATATAATAATCCGATTTTTCAGTTTTATTTCCAGGGTTCAGGCAGGATTTCAGACCAAAAAACAGCAGCACCATCGCACCGGCACCGGCTACAAAGGATAATATTGTTCTATAATTTCTCAAAATCTATTTAAAAATTTCTTTGATGACAGATGAATCGTTCTTTTTAAGAATTTGAACCAAATCCCTTTCAATATATCCTGTAGTAGGCATTTCTATAATTCTACCTACTTCTTTTCCATATCTTTTCAGAATAATGGTAGGAACTTTCTGAAGATTGTAAAGACTTTCGTCTCCGGTAGGAGATTCTTTCTTACGGTTAACAGCAATAATATTCAATTTATTTTCCGGATAACCTACGGCTTCCAATATTTTCATCAGTCTTGGAAAATCTCTGTGGCTGTCTTCACACCAGGTTCCCATGAAAACAATAATATCATAGGTTCCGATTCTCTCTTTTTTTAATTCACTGACTGCTTTTTGATCAAGAACATACTCATCATGTTCTTTCACATACCAATCTGCATAAGGAGCTTTTAAAAACTGCTCTTTCAACTGGTTTCCCAAAAGCATTTTGCCGTCATTCTGGGTTTCAACTTCACGGTTTACCACTACTTTTTGTGCAGTAAGCTGTTGTGAAGCCAAAAACAAGGTTGAAAAGGCAACAATATTGGTAATAAATTTTTTCATATTTTATTTTTCGATAATTGATTTTAAATCAGCAGGAGAGTAGTATTTGTTTTTCAATACTTTATGATCTGCCTGTCTGTAAACATTGAATTTTTCTCCGGACTTTTCATAAAAAGATTCTACTTCCTTCTCTTTGTAAAATTCAACAGTTTCCTTCGCCTGTTCTTCATTATCACATGCTTTCGACATATTGGAGCGCTGAACTTCGTTGAATAGCTCTACAAATTTGTTGCCAAGTCCGAATTCCAGTACAGCACCACTCAAAACATACTGAAGATCACACAATGCATCAGCAATTTCTACAATATTATTGTCAGCAATTGCCTGCTTCAGTTCGTTTAATTCTTCCTGTAAAAGTTCTACTCTCAGATTGCATCTTTCCGGAGAAGGAATTTGTGGGGTATCTAAAATAGGGGCTTTGAAAGTAGTATGGAATTCTGCTACTTGGTTCAGACTATCAATTTTATCCATGAATTTTTTTATTTCCCACAAAGATAGAAAAGGATTTGTAAAATGTGAAATGTACACGAGTAAAATATGAGACTCAAAAGCGCAGGCTGTCTATTGTTTTTATTTTATTCCCGCGAATTAAAGTTAATAGGCATTCTAAACCATGATTTTACTGGTGTTCCATTCTTTTTTGCCGGACTCCACTTCCCTTTTATTTTTTTCAGAGCAAATTTTACATCCTCAAGAAGAATTTTATTGTTTTCTACTTTGGGCTCAATATCTACATTGGTGATGTCTCCATTTTCATCTATTGAAAAGGATATAAGAAATGTTCCTTTTGGGTTGTAAGTTTCCCAATCCAAATAATTATTTAAGCTTTCAACAACTTCTTTTCTAAATGCTTTCATCCCTCCGGGCATGGCAGCGGATTGATATGATTTAACAATATCGTAATCGGGTTTGTAATTTTCAAAAAAATCTTTGGGTTGAAATAGAAAATCGAAATAAGCGGCAACTTTCTGTCCGTTTTGTTCTGCAGGCTGCCAGTTTTTTAAGCTCCCTAAGGATTTGACAGCAAGAGTAAAAGCACATTTGTTCTTTTCTATAATAGGATCATCGCTCTTTTTCTTTACTAAAGCAGGTTTACCATTCTCATCAATCTTTAGGCTTACAAAATACATCTCATTTTGATCACATGGTTTTGAGCCGCTTTTCAGGAAATAGTCCTGCACATCTGAGAACAATTGGATAGAACCTCCTTGGTATGGAAACTGGTTATCAGGATACTGGGCAAGTGTTTTTTGTGAATATGCTGGCTCAAAGAACAGCATGAAAAGAAGTAAAGTAATCTTTTTCATGAATTAATGTGTTTTCCTGGTTATCAATAATGTTATTAATTTCTTCACTAAAGTAAGAAAAAGTCCACAATCTGAAACTTGTGGACTTTTAATAGGATATAGATAAGATTTCAATTACTCATATTTCCAGATTCCGGAGATAGTCAATATCATCAATCCTGGCTGCTTTTCCCCATAGCTGAAAACGCCTATATATTTTGAATGACAGGAAGTGCAATCGATACCAAAATATAAAGTAGGTAAATCATTAACTGTTAATTCTCCGAAATGCAACATTCTTTGAGAAGTTCCGTTGACAATTTTGTGCTTTAACAATTCATCTTTAGATACTACTTTATCTTCATGATACAGCTGCAGAACAGGAAATCCTGATTCATAAGGTACTATTGCAACAGTATTTTTGTTGCCGCAATGACAGCAGGTGAAAGTGGTTATTGCTGATGGAAGAGCTTCATCGTTGATGAAGGTGCTTTTTTCAACAGTAGCTTTTTCGGTTAGGTTTATTTTTTCTGATATTGAATACATCTGGGTTGATTTATGGCTGAATAACTGTGCCTACTAAATTAGTGTATTTTCCGCTTGGGCTTTTCTTAATGGTAACTTTTATATAACCTTCTTCAGCCAGCTTATTCCATGTTTTCTGGTAACCCGTGTTGATGTCGCTAGGGATTTTCCACATGGTTTGTTTTCCTTTCCCTGCCTGGTTAAACCAAGGAATGATGTCTGCGGTTTGGGTTTTAAACTGCATGGAACTATTCAAAACATCGATTTCATAGTAAAAATCATACTTGTCTTCAGGTTGATTTAATGCTCTTTGGGTAAAAGTATAAGTGTAACCATTGATAATAGGACTTGTAAAACTTCCTCCTAATGTAGGAACTCCGGTACCGGTATAGTTGCCCACTGCTCCGCTGTATCTGTCGAATTTTTGTCCAACCTGTAAAGGAACATCATCAACAATATTATAACCTCCGTTGGCAGGCGGCCATCCACCATTTAAATTATTAGCTTTAAAAAGTGATTCCAATTCACTCCATTTTCCCCTTTTGTATAGGTCATAAGCTTGATTTTTTATGGCTTGACTTACCGAATTACCGGGATCATAGGTTACTGCCAATTCATCCGCATTTTTGTAGAATACAGTGGTCACATCCGGATAGATGTCTATTACTTCATCATCATCAGAACTACAGGCAACCGAGAAAGAAGTGATGGCTAAAAAAAAGATGTACTTAAATAAATGTTTCATATAAAAAAAATTTAAATTATCTTAAAATAATGTGGTATTAGAGGGAATTACCTTTTTGAAACATCATATTATTTACAAAGATTTTAAATGAATTACTGAAATGAGGATTAGTAATGATTTTCTGTTCAGTAAGAGAAATTTTTGAGGCTGGAATTTGTTTTAATAATACACTTTTCTGACAGTAAAGTGTAGAAATATCAATTTACTCCAAAATAGAGTCAAAAACAGCAGCTGCATGAGACATCAAAAACGGCTTTGGAGCTCCCTTAAATACAATCTGGGTAAACGGCACAATAAAATATTGTTATGCGATAAATTTAAATTAAAAAACTCAAATTATAGTTATTTTGTTTTAAATAAAATGTTTTTATGTAATTAATTTCATTTATAATTGTTTATCGTGATGATATTTTACTTTAAAAAAATAAAACTGCCCCATAAGGAGCAGTTTTTACATCGTTTAATTGTAAAGGATTAGTTTTTAACAAATCTCTTAGAAGATTCTCCGATTTGAATCATATAAGCACCTTTGATAAGGTTACTTACGTTCACGGATCCTCTTTGTAGTTTTCCTGAGTCTATTAGTTTTCCACCCATATCGAAGATTTTATAATCTTCAGAAGTTGTATTTGAAATATAAAGTATATCTCTTGCAGGGTTTGGATAAAGTTTCACATCGGTGATCAGATCTTTCGTACTATGAAGATCTCCTTTTCCGGAAGAAACAATATTAAGGGTATAATCTTCTACCTGTCCGTAAGTGAAAGCTTCACACGAAGAAGTAGGGATTGAACTGTATTTCATCATTACTCTCATTCTTGTAGAACCAACAGTAGCAGTAGCCGGGATTGTAATAGATCCTGTAACCGGACTTGTTGTAGAACCTGCTTTTGTCCATGCCAGTTCTCCGCTGTCTGTAAAGTCTCCGTCTCCGTTGTAATCAATATAAACCGCGTAAGCTTCGCTGTATTTTGTGGAAGTCCAAACCGGAGTAATGGAAATTGTGTAAGCGCTTCCTCTTGTAACATTCGTGGAAACTGAAGTGAAGTTTTCATATCCTGCAGTTCCTGTAGACGTATTATTGATAGATCCAAAGGTTACATTTCCTATTCTTTCATCTGCTGTGTTTGAGGCCGAAGAAGAACAATAAGTAACTGTTCCTCCAGAAAGAGTCGTAACGCTTACGGTGTTGCTAGATACTGAAGCATTCCCAGCTGCATCTTTTGCTTTCACAGAGAAAGAATACGTAGTTGCAGGTGAAAGCCCCGTTACTGTGTATGTAGTAGATGCTGTAGAACCAATTAATGAAGCTCCTTGGTATACATCGTATCCGGTAACGCCAACATTATCTGTAGCTCCAGACCATGAAAGGTTAGTGGTTGTAGCTGTAGTTCCTGAAGCTGCAAGGGTAGGCGCGGTAGGAGCAACGGTGTCAGGAGTTACTGAACCAGCATTGACAGAGATGTTGGCATTGTTGACATCAAAGAAAATGTGGTTTGATCCTTTTACCATAATTCTTCCTGTAGTTGTCGTAGCATTAGGAATGGTTACAGATTGTGAACCATCATTAGGTGTTCCTGCTAATAGAGTTGTCCATGTATTTCCACTGTCTGTAGACCAAAGGATATCTACATTGGCAGTATTCACATTATTTGCTGTAGTTCCTGCTACATCCCATGTAATGGTTTGAGAACTTCCTCCAGCATAAGTCGTTGCAGAGTTTTGCGAAGTTACCAGGAATGGTCCTGCTGTTGAATTTACTGTGATTACTGCATCGTCAGAATTATTTCCAGAACCTCCCGCCTTGTTGTCGCGAACGGTAAATCTGAAGTTTAATGTTCTGGCAACTGAAGAAAGAGCCTCAACTGTGATTTCAGAACCAGCTGTAGTAGTTGCTCCGGTTAAAATCGAAGCCATTCTTGGAAAATATCTTACAGGTGCAGTAGTAGGAGTCCATGATCTGAAATTAGGTCCTGAGGCTTTTGTAGCACTTGCGGCGGAACTTGCTCCTGTCTGAGAAGAAGAAGCGTTGTCCATTTGTTCCCAGATGTAGGTTAAAGAATCTCCGTCAGCATCCGTTCCTGTTCCTGTCAGTACGAATGGAGTTCCTTTTGGAATAGTATAATCTAATCCTGCATTGGCTGTAGGAATTGAATTTCCTGTATTGGTATTAACAGAGCAGGTTTTAGCTTTAATATTATTGGTGATTTGTTGGATACTGATTGCATGGAAAAACGCGTCAGAATGCGGCTGGATATCCTGGCTGGTAATTCCTGCATATCCCATAATGGTTGATCCTGAACCTGGTTCCATATTGGCACCTGTTCCTTCATTATTCATGGAGAAGGTGTGGTTTCCACCGAACTGATGTCCCATTTCATGAGCTACATAGTCGATATCGAAATTATCTCCTGAAGGAATGGCATCTGCCGGAGAAGTATAACCACTTCCTTTTGATCCGTTTGTACAGATACAGCCGATACATCCTGCATTTCCTCCACCTCCTGAAGCTCCGAACAAGTGTCCGATGTCATAATTAGCTTCGCCAATTACAGATGTTAAAGTGCTTTGCAGTTGTGAATTCCAGTTGCTCATTCCTGAAGCAGCAGAATAGGGGTCTGTAGACGCATTGGTGTAGATGACAGCATCATTGTTGGCAATCAGAACCATTCTTGCAGCGAAATCTTTTTCAAAAACACCGTTTACACGGGTCATTGTGGTGTTCATTGCTGCTAAAGCCTGAGCTTTTGTACCTCCGAAATAAGTGGTGTATTCTCCTGTGCACGATAATGCCAGTCTGAATGTTCTCAGTTTGGCATCGTCAGCGTTAGGTCTTGCTGCAAGAGCAGAATTGGAAACTCCTTTCTGTGCGGCATCCACCACGGTACATTCAAATTTGTTAAGATCATCTTTTTTGTCAGATTTTCTGTACACTACATACGAAGAAAGATCTTTGGTGTAAGGCTCGATGAAAACAGCCGATTTGTCACCATAAATTTCCATAGATGACAGTCCTAGTGGAGAAACACTGAAATAGACTGTGGAATTAGGATCATCCAGACCTTGTCCTACATAGGATTTGATATCCGGATATTTTGCTGCCAACTCAGGGGCAAAATTGGAATTCTCCCTCACTTTAAAATTTTCCATTCTGCCTTCAGAATTCGGAAAAGAGATGATGAGTTCTGATTTTTCGCCTGCAGCCAGTCTCTTGGGAGCTTTTGCCAGCATGTTTTTCAATCCGTTGATATCCAGGTTGTATACCTTAGGATTGCTGATGCCGGTTTTGTTTGCAAAGATTTCTGATGAAGTTCTTTTTGAACCTTCAGACCAAAGACGGTCAGTCTGTGCGAAAGAAATACCCGAAATAAGGAGCATTCCAATCAGCGTTAATTGTTTTTTCATATTAAATATTAAATTTGATTGTGGAATGTCAAATCTAATAAAAAATATATTACGAAAAACAAAATTTTTTAAGGAACATTTGGAGTTTATACATAATATATTATGCAATACATTATATATAATTGAAAAGGCTCATTAATACAGAAAAGTGAAAGTAATGAAGAATGCGTTGATTTTGAAAAAAAAATAATATATTGATATTTTGTTTGTTATTTAATTAAAATGAGACAATATAAATTGATAATTATTTAAAGATACGTGAACAATGTTAGTAAATTGAATTTATTAAAATTATTATGCTATTCCGTATTCAGTAGACAAAAAAAGCTGTTCCAGAATGAAACAGCTTACTATATTTAATGCATGTAATCCTTAATTACATTTTATCATCAGCAGTGGGGCCATAAAGTCCCGGAACTTTATTTCCGGTTGATCTTAGGTAAACCACAAGCTCACCTCTGTGATGGTACAAATGATTATAAAGAAAAGCTCTTACCACCTGAACCTTTGGCATAGGAGGGAAAAGTACATTTCCATCCATTTCCATTTTCCATTCATTGAAATAAGTGTTCTCATCCGAGTTTTCAAGAGCTTTCTGTGCGTTGGCAACATTTTCTTCGAATTTTGCAAGGATATTCTCCGCTTTGGAAATATCTCCTTTGTCATACTTATACGTACCCATATCAAAAATATCCTTATTGAAAGTGGATTCGTACCAATTGTATACTTCAGCAATGTGAGAGGCAAGCTGACCGGTTGTCCAGTTTTTTTCGGACGGTTTCCAGTCTAGTGCGCTGTCGGGGATTGCCTGTAAAATTTTTTTGGTGTTTTCAGCTTCATGCAGAAATTCACCTAAAAGTGCCTGTTTAATCATTTGTATTGGGATTTTAAAATGTTATTTCGTGATATCTCTTCCGATGACCAGTCTCTGGATTTCAGAAGTTCCTTCTCCAATCGTACAAAGCTTAGAGTCTCTATAGAACTTTTCAGCAGGGAAGTCCTTTGTATATCCGTATCCACCGAAGATCTGAACTGCATTGTTTGAGATTCTTACACAAGCCTCAGAAGCATATAATTTAGCCATAGCTCCTTCTTTTGTCATTTTTTGTTTTGCATTTTTAAGTGTAGAAGCTCTTTGGATAAGAAGTTCAGCGGCATCAATTTCTGTAGCCATATCTGCTAACATGAAGTTGATTGCCTGGAAATCTGCAATAGGTTTTCCGAACTGATGTCTTTCTTTTGCATATTTCAAAGCAGCTTTGTAAGCTCCTCTTGCAGTACCTAAACTTAATGCAGCAATAGAAATTCTACCTCCGTCCAAAACTTTCATAGCCTGCTTGAAGCCTTCACCTACCTCTCCTAAACGGTGAGAATCCGGTACACGTACGTTATCAAAAATTAATTCTGCTGTTTCAGAAGCACGCATTCCCAGTTTATTTTCTTTTTTTCCGGAAGTAAAACCAGGCATTCCTTTTTCTAAAACAAAAGCAGTAGAGTTGTTCTTAGCACCTATTTCTCCTGTTCTTGTCATTACTACGGCAATATCTCCTGAAATAGCGTGAGTAATGAAATTTTTAGCTCCGTTGATGATCCATTCATCACCATCTTTTACAGCTGTAGTAGACATGCCTCCTGAATCAGAACCTGTGTTGTGCTCTGTAAGTCCCCAAGCTCCGATTACTTTTCCGGAAGCCAGCTGAGGAAGCCATTTGTGTCTTTGTTCTTCATTTCCAAATTCATAAATATGATTGGTGCAAAGTGAGTTGTGTGCTGCTACAGAAAGACCAATAGATGGGTCAACCTGAGAAATTTCGTCCAGAATAGTAACATACTCATGATAACCTAAGCCGGAACCTCCATATTGTTCAGGAACTACAATTCCCATAAAACCCATCTCACCCAATTGGTGGAATAACTCTTTTGGAAACGTTTGGCTTTCATCCCATTCCATAATATTCGGTCTGATGTTCTTTTCTGCGAATTCTCTAGCGGTTTCCGCTATCATTTTGATGTTGTCAATAGTCTCTGTATTCATATAATAATAGTTAGTTCCCAAAGATAACCAAATTGATGGAATGCTAAAATAAATTATTTCAATCGTAATATCTAAAGGGTAATCCCTTTAGTTTTCAAATTTTTATATTTTCAGAATTAATACTTTATTAATAAAATATTCAGTCCTTTCCGTTTTTTATTTCACTATTTTAGTTCCCCAATTTTTAAAGCATGAAAAAATTTCTACTTCCTATCATTTTAATTTCCTCTTATATTTCTGCGCAGGTTCCTGCCGGATATTACGACGGAACTGCCGGATTGACGGGATATGCTCTGAAATCAAAACTTCATGATATTATTTCTGAAAAGATGGTCAACTGGCATTATGACGATCTTAAGGTGTTGTATGGACAGACTGATCTGGATAAATATTATGATCATGATGCTTCCAATACTCAGTATCTGCTGGATATCTATTCTGAAATTCCTTCAGGACCTGATTCTTATGAATATACTGCGGATCAGCTGGTAGCAGGTGTCGGCATGGAAGGCCAGGGATATAACAGAGAACACATGATGCCGCAGAGTACATTCAGTACAAGCTCATCTATCAGTGATTATCCTATGTATTCGGATCTGAATTTTATAATTCCTGTTGATGGATGGATCAACCAGCGCAGGAGCAATTATCCTTATGGAATAGGAAATAATACCAACCATTATATTTTTTCCAACACTTCGAGAATATCCAATGCAGCTATTCCCAATTATCCTTATACCGGAAGAGTGTATGAACCTATTAATGAATTCAAAGGTGATATTGCCAGGAGTTTGTTGTATTTTGCAGTACGGTATGAAGGAAAATTAGGTTCATTTAATACAGCTTATACTACTTCGGCCAATCTTACTCCGGCTACTGATCAGTGTCCATTGGATGGAACGGAAGAAAGAGCGGTTGATCTTGCTTATATTGCAATGCTGAAACAATGGAGTGCAGCAGATCCTGTTTCACAAAGAGAAATTGACCGGAACAATGCTGTTTATACTATACAAAAAAATAGAAATCCATTTATAGATCATCCTGAGTGGATTGATATGATCTGGTCCGAAACGCCTGATAATATTGCTCCCGCAGCTCCCGGATCACTGGTTTCAACCCAGCAGAATGCTTATTTTGTGAATCTGAGCTGGACGGCTTCTCCTGATAATGATGTTTTAGGCTACAGAGTTTATATGAATGGATCAGCGACACCTGTTGCGGTTACAAAAGGGACTTCCATCAGCATCGATCATCTGAGCCCGTCAACCATCTATACTTTTACGGTGAAAGCTTTTGATAAAGCATATCTGGAGTCTCCGTTCAGTAATACATTGACAGCTTCAACGATTGCTGCTGATTCATATGCTCAGGATCTTATGATTACGAAATATATATCGGGAACGAATACGGAATTTATAAAGAATAATGCTCTGGAAATCGTTAATAAAACAGGCCATGAAGTTAATTTAAATAATTACAGGATTAATATTCAGTTTAAAAATAATTCCTCAGGAGCTATATATAATGGAGATACTTATGAACTGGAAGGTAAAGTAGGGAATAACGAAACTTTTGTTATTCTGAACCCCAAAGGTACTCTGTCATGTTATATCGCTGGCCAGGCGAGATTTGTAACAGCTTCTGATCCTATGATGTTTGCGGGAGGAAATTATGTGGAACTTGCTTATAATAAAACGGTTACAGTAGATGCTATCGGGGTAAAATACACGACCAATAATAACGGGAACGTATCTTTATACAGAAAGAACACCATCAATCAGCCTAATAATACTTTTACTATCAGTGAATGGGATTCTTATCCGTCCAATTACTGTCAGAACCTTGGTGGCACATTGTCTACAGCAGAATTGATTGCTGACAATAATGAATTTATTATCTATCCCAATCCGGCTGATGATTATCTTTATGTGAAAGGAGCGGTTGACAAAGTAAAAATAGCCCAAATCATAGATCTTTCGGGAAAAGTGATTTATACCGAAAAAGATCCTTTCAGATATAAGAAACATATTTCTGTACAAGATGTTCCAACGGGAACTTATTTCCTGAAGCTTGATGAAAAGGTACATCAGTTTATTAAAAAGTAAATAACATCAGATTTAAATACTATCAGCTAAACCTAACAGGTTTTTAAAACCTGTTAGTTCTATTTTTATATGGTGTAGAAATAATTCAGGAGATTGCTTCGCCTTGCTCGCACTGACTGTCCTAGCCCTGATAGCAGCGGTTACCCCGCAGTAGAAGTGGGAGAGTTGTAGGGTTAGGGAGTTGGAATACGAAGGCGCGAGGAGTATGAGCGGATAGCAGGAACAGCTTCTTATTATAAAAAAAGTATAAAAAAGTAGAGTTAAAGTAAATATAACAACAGGATGATTGAATGTTTTTTTGCTTTTCCGTAATTTTATGGTTGGCATAAAGCCTTAAAAACCTTATGTTTACTACATCATTGATATAAGCTGATTCGCTAATAATGAATATCTATAAGTGTTTCTGCTTATATTTTTTATATATAAGTAATTATGCTTATATTTGCAGTATGATAGCGGTCATTACCGGTGATATTATAAATTCACAGCATGCGGACACTGAAGTTTGGATTACCAGACTTAAACATCTTCTCGAAAAATGGGGAAGCGCTCCTCACACATGGGAAATCTACAGGGGAGATGAGTTTCAGTTCAAGTGCAAAATTGATGACGTTTTCTGGCGTTTTCTAGCCATAAAATCTCTTATTAAAAGTGTCGAAAATCTGGATGTAAGAATGGCCATAGGTATTGGTGAGGAAAGTTTCTCTTCTGAGAAGATCACTGAATCTAATGGTACAGCTTATGTTAATTCAGGAAGACTGCTTAATGATCTTAAAAGTGACGGTCATACGGTTGCTATTAAAACCTCCAGTGATCCGGTGGACAGGGATCTTAATATCCTGTTGAAATGGTCGTCCAAGGATTTTGATAACTGGACGATGGCTACGGCAGAGATTATTCATGAAATGATCATGAATCAGGATATCACACAGGAGGATCTTGCTAAGAGATTTGCTATTTCACAGTCTTCGGTAAGCCAGAGACTGAAACGAGCCAACTATGAGCTCATCGTGGAAACCAATCAGTATTTCAGAAAGAAAATCTCAGAATTATAGGCATGATCTTCATCAAACTCATATTGGCACATCTACTCGGAGATTTTATACTTCAGCCAAATTCATGGGTTGCAGATAAGGAAAACTATAAACTGAAAAGTAAGTTTTTATACATTCATGTTCTGATTCACATTGTTTTAAGTCTGATTTTTATTTGGGATCTTCAGCTTTGGTGGGTTGCTGTATTAGTGGGAATAACTCACTTTATTATTGATGCAGCCAAGCTTAGTTTCCAGAATGTAAAGACTAAGAAAAGATGGTTTTTCATAGATCAGCTGCTGCATATTCTGGTGATTGGCGGAGTTTCTTTTTATTTCCAGGAATTCAGCTTTGGATTTTTACAGAATCAGGAATTTTTAAAGGTAATTATGGTGGCACTGTTTTTAACAACACCGGCTTCTATTTTTATAAAAATCTTATTGTCATCATGGACGCCCGCTCCGGATGGCCCCAATACTATTCAAACCGAATCTTTATCAAGTGCCGGAAAATATATCGGAATTTTAGAACGCCTGCTGGTTTTCACTTTTATTATGGTGAATCACTGGGAAGGCGTAGGTTTCATGGTGGCTGCCAAATCTGTTTTCAGATTCAGCGACCTTGCACAGGCAAAACAGAGAAAGCTTACAGAATATGTATTAATTGGTACACTGCTGAGTTTTGGACTGGCTGTCTTAACAGGAATAATAATAAAATAAATTAATAAATCTAACTACAATTTAGAAAGTAAAATTATGAGTCAAAAGAAAGAAATGTTGTACGAGGGGAAAGCAAAACAAGTATTTGCAACCGATAATCCTGATGAAGTAGTAGTACGTTTCAAAGACGATGCTACAGCATTTAATGCTCAAAAAAGAGGTCAGGTAGACCTTAAAGGAGAAATGAACAACGCCATCACAACTCTTATTTTTGAATATTTAAATGAAAAAGGGATCAAAACTCATTTCATCCAAAAATTAGACGAAAGAGAGCAGCTGGTAAGAAAAGTATCTATCATTCCTTTGGAAATGGTAGTAAGAAACTACTCTGCAGGAAGCATGGCGCAAAGATTAGGAGTGGAAGAAGGAATTAAATCTCCGGTAACGATCTTCGATATCTGTTATAAAAAAGATGAATTGGGAGATCCGCTTATCAATGATCACCATGCCGTTTTCTTAGGAGCAGCTACTTACGAAGAACTTGACGAAATGTATGAGTTATCTTCAGATATCAATGATATCCTTATCGACCTGTTTGACAAAATCAATATCATCCTGGTAGATTTCAAAATCGAATTAGGTAAAACTTCAGACGGTGAAATCATCTTAGCAGACGAAATCTCTCCTGATACTTGCAGACTTTGGGATAAAGATACCATGAAGAAATTAGACAAAGACAGATTCAGAAGAGACTTAGGAGAAGTTACTGAGGCTTATGTTGAAATCTACAACCGTCTTAAAAATCTTTTACAGAAATAAGATTTAATTTATTTGAAGATTAAACCATTTAAAAATTAAACAGGCTGTAATCTTTTTAATCATTAAATTTTTTAATCTTTTAATTTAGAAAAAATAGAAATGAAAAGTTTAGACATTCATAAAAGTGAATATTTAAAACAGTTTGAAACCCAGACTTACGGAAGGAATCTTTTCAGAACTCAGGAAGAGGAAAGACTGGATGCCCCTAATGAAGAATGTGGGATCTTCGGAATGTATTCAGATAATGATCTGGATACTTTCTCTCTTTCACAGTTTGGCCTTTTTGCATTACAGCACAGAGGTCAGGAGGCTTGTGGTATTTCCGTTTTAAAGGATGGAAGAATCACAAACATGAAAGACGAAGGACTGGTTTTGGATGTTTATAAAGAAATTCAGGAACCTGAAACTTTTATGGGAAATTCTGCAATTGGGCATACCCGTTATACCACTGCAGGAGATAAGAAGAAATATAATTTTCAGCCATTTTTCGCGAAAAACGAATATGACCAGATTATACTTTCTATAGCACACAATGGTAACCTTACCAATGCCAAAGAATTAAAAGCAGAATTAGAAGCTGAAGGCGTAGTTTTCAGAGCGACTTCCGATTCTGAAGTTATCCTGAGACTGATTCAGAAAAACCTTGATTTAGGTCTTCGTGGAGCGATTAAAGCAACCATGGAAAAGATTGAAGGAGCTTATTCTGTAGTAGGGATGACCCGAAACAAATTCTTTGCATTCAGAGACTTCAACGGTATCCGTCCGTTAGTATTGGGGGCTATTGATGAAAAATCTTATGTAGTAGCTTCAGAATCTGTAGCATTGGATGCTGTGGGTGCTCAGTATGTACGTGATATCCTTCCTGGTGAGATCATTTATACCAACGAAAACGAACCTGGAAAACTTCATTCTTATATGATGGATGAAGCGAAGGGTAAGCAGAGAATCTGTTCTTTCGAATATATTTATTTCGCAAGACCTGACTCTACTTTAGAAAATATCAATGTTTACGAGATCAGAGAAAAATCCGGAGAGAAAATCTGGGAACAGGCTCCTATAGAAGCTGATTTGGTAATTGGAGTTCCGGATTCCGGAGTTCCGGCTGCTATTGGTTTCTCTAAAGCTTCAGGAATACCTTTCCGTCCGGTTTTGATCAAAAACAGATATATCGGAAGAAGTTTCATCGTTCCTACACAGGAAATGAGAGAAAGGGTAGTAAACCTTAAGCTGAACCCGATCATCTCTGAGATGAAAGACAAGAGAGTAGTCATTATTGACGATTCTATTGTTCGTGGAACAACATCTAAAAGACTGGTTAAAATTTTAAAAGATGCAGGTGTAAAAGAGATTCACTTCAGAAGTGTTTCTCCACCCATTATTGCTCCTTGTTATCTGGGAATTGATACTCCGTCTAAAGATGATCTTATCTCAGCGAATATGACTACGGAAGAACTTAAAAATTATCTGGGAGTAGATTCCTTAGAGTTTTTAAGTATAGACAACCTGAAAGACATTTTAGGATCAGCTAATCACTGTTTCGGATGCTTTACAGAAGAATATCCTGTTGGAAAAGGAGAAGAGATAGATTTATTCAATTAATCTCTTTATCTGAAATATATCAAAATAGAAGAGCTGGATTTGTAATCCGGCTCTTTTGTTGTTTAAATGTAGCAAAAGCTTAATATTCCTGTATTATAGAGTATATAATGGAGTTTTAATTTTGTCAGATTAAAACTTCAGGATATGAAAAACGCACTTTTTACGGGTATTTTTCTGGTATTTACCCAATTGTATTCTTCGCAGTCTTTTGACAAGCAGGCACACCGCGGAGGAAAATCTCTTTACCCCGAAAATACGATCCCGGCAATGAAGAATGCCCTTAAAATGAATGTGACAACTCTGGAAATGGATTTGGCCATCACCAGGGATAAAAAAGTGATTCTTTCGCATGATGCTTTTCTTTCACCGGAACTGGTTACAAAACCGGATGGAACTTACATTCCCAAAGATTCAGGCTTTTATTACAAAATATATGAAATGCCTTACGCAAAGATCAAAACATTTGACGTAGGATTAAAAAAACTGAATAATTATCCTGATCAAAAGAAAATGAAGGCTCAGAAACCGCTCTTTTCAGACGTCATTGATGCATCTGAGGCTTATGCCAGAGAATTGAAAAGACCACTGCCTTTTTACAATATAGAAACGAAAACACGTCCCTTTTCTGATAACATATTTCATCCTGAACCGAAAGAATTTGTAGATCTGATGATGAAGATTATTGTAGAAAAAAATATTCAGGACAGGGTAATCATTCAATCTTTTGATCCACGGACACTGGAAATTCTTCATAAAGAATATCCTAAAATCATGACCGCTTTACTTGTGGAAAAGGTAGATGATAAAAAACTGGCCCAGCAGCAGGCTTATTTTAAAAATATTCCTGTGGAAAAGTTCAAAATGTATCCAGATCATCTGAGTGGAGTAGCCGGAGATATGAAGTTCCTGAGTTTCACTCCTACGATTTACAGTCCGGAACACAATCTTGTAACGTCTCAATTAGTACAGGAATGCCACTCATTAGGCATGAAAGTAATCCCATGGACTGTGAATACCAGAGAAAGATTAAAGGAATTAAAAGAAATGGGAATAGATGGGGCGATCAGTGATGATCCGAGAATATTTGAATAAAACTTTTGATATAAATAGCCGGAAGAAAATCTTCCGGCTATTTTATGCGTGCAAGGTTAATGCACTTCGGTTAAAAAATTGGTTCTTAATTAGAATTTGTAGTTAAGACCTAACTGAAATACTCTGTTGTTGTTTTCAGCGGCAGACATGCTCTTATCAATCTTTGTTAAGCTGTTTACATATCTTGCATTGATACCGATATTGGAAGTGATATCATATCCTAAACCAAGGCCTAAACCAAAGTTGAATTTGTTGATCATATCTTTGTCGATATCTGTAGAGTGAGAACTTGAAGTAGTTGTTGTAACACCTCCAGTAGTACTTGCTACAGTAGATTCTCCTTTATTTTTCCCGTTAATGAAATAACTGAATTCAGGTCCTGCTTCAATATAAAATTTGTCAGTAGGTCTCATCTGAACCATTAATGGAACTGAAATGTAATCCATTTTTACTCTGCTCTGTACTTTAGTTTTTACATTCGTTACTCCATTGTCAGTTTCTGTAGAATACATTACATCTTTTGCCCCCATTTGGTTGTATAATACCTCTGGCTGTAAGCTGAAATGTTTTGAAAGTGGAATATTAACGAATGCACCTGCGTGGAAACCTAGTTGTTGTGTGTTGATTCCAAATTTCTGCTGGCTGAAATACGCTGAGTTTCCCCCTGCTTTGATCCCGAATCTAATAGGCTGAACATCTTTTTTTAGTGGTGATGCATTGACTGTTTTCGTTTCCGTCTTTGTTTCTGTCTCCTGAGCGAAAGCTAGTGTACCAGCAGTTAATGCTAATCCTAAAAATAACTTCTTCATAATTTTATTTTTTAATTTTACTATTTGTGTGTCGGATATCTCTCAATCAGACTCCAAGTATTTTGCAAATTGCTTGCCAAAGTCGAAAAATGCCTGTTTAAAGGGCTTTTCAAATGGTTTTTGAAAAGTTTAATTTAAACCATTTATCCCTTTTTGATGAATAAATGTTTTGTAAACTGAATGTTTTGTGAAAATAGTTGAATGCTCAATACGCTTTATTATTGATAATTGAAATCATGAGAAATTTTAAACTGGAATTGACTTTTTCAGGGATTAATAACTCTTCCGGACTCTTTTTAAGAATAAAAAATAAAAATACCGGACTCTTAAAAGCCCGGCATCCGTTTTGAAAATAATAAATATCTCTATTTAAAGCGATAAGCCACTCCAAGCTGAAGCGCATTGTTTTTGACTTTACTACCGTAATCATTCTTGAAAATTCCTGTTATACCTGCTGTGAATCTTGCAGTCACTCCAAAATTTTGTGTAAAATAATATCCTGCGCCAATTCCAATTCCAAAATTGAATTTATTATATAATTTCATTGAAATTTTATTAGAGAAATTCTCAGAATTAACAGTCGTTGTATTATCGTATCTTATTTCGTTTCTTCCGTCTCCTTCTATTTTTCCTCCCAGAAGTAATCCGAATTCAGGTCCTGCTTCCACATACAATTGAGGAAGAATATTGTATTGAACCATAATAGGAAGAGTAAGGTAGTTTAGATTAGTTTTGTACTCATATTCCTGCTTCGTAAAATAATCTCCGGAATCATGAATAAAGAGATCTTCCGTTTTTGATCCTAGCTGGCTGAAAAGAAGCTCGGGTTGTATACTGAATTTTTCAGCAACAGGAATATTGGCAAATATTCCGATATGTGAACCGGCTTTGATTTTTTCGTTATTATCAACTTCGTTTCTTTCCCCTCTGCTGAAAGTAGAACCATTGAAACCAGCTTTAATCCCAAATTTTACTGAAGATGGTTGGGTAGGAGACTTTTCTTTTTCCTGAGCATTCATTAAAAAAGAGCCAACAAGTGTAAGTCCTAGAAAAATTTTTTTCATGATTATAAGTTTTATTTTCTGTTTTTTTTGTGGCAAAATATCTGCCATAAAGATAAGAAGTGATAAAAATCATATGGTATGCGAAAAAGTCAGGATTAAACTAATAAACCTGACTTTTTCTATTGAAATCAAAATGTATTTTAAATAAAACAAAACACTTTTCAGTATTCTGTTGTGCACTCTAATGTCCAGCTATCTCTTGCAGTTCTCGTTAAAAATTAATGGTAATAGTTAGAGTTAGTTTTGAATTTCAATTGAATACACAATTGAATCAATACCTATTCATTGTAAAACAGGAACTGTAAAATTGGAAATTCCGGAATAGAGTACAATTACTATTCTGTACGCAAATTTCTTGCCAAAAAATATTCAAACAATAAAAAAGCCGGATTTACTATAATCCGGCTTTGTATTGAATAGAAAGTTTGTTTTTAGAATTTGTAAGCTAAACCAAATTGGAATACTCCGTTTTTCGCTTTATCTTCAGATAAATCAGGTCTGTTTTTCGCTACATCTGTTAAACCTGCAACATATCTTGCAGTAACTCCGATATTTTGTGTGAAATAGTATCCTGCTCCAAGACCAATTCCGAAATCAAATGATTTGAAAATATCTTTGGCATCTGCAGAGTTTGATTTATATTTTAATTTTGAATTCACAAGGAAACTAAACTGTGGTCCAGCCTCCAGGTATAGATTAGGAAGAGCATTGTACTGAAGCATTAAAGGAACAGAGATGTAATCTAGGTTTGCTTTAGCATCGCTGTCTGCTTTAAATTTTGCTCCCATTCCGCTGTACATTACTTCCGGTTGGAAAGAGAAGTCCTGAGCTACAGGAATATTAGCGAATACTCCTCCGTAAAATCCGGCTTTAGAGTTGAAGTCATTATCAGAAAGAGTAGAGATATTAAGACCTGCTTTTACACCAAATCTAACTGGCGAAGCGGAAGCTGTTGAAGTTTTCTGAGAGAAAGCAAAAGTACCTGCTACTAGGGCAAGGCCTAAAAAAATCTTTTTCATAAGTTTTTTATTTTAATAGTTTTTAAGTTTTATTTAACTTTTCATTAAGAAACAAACTGTATGCCAAAGTGTAAATGTACTGTGAATGTACCATTTATTGTGGTTTTTGAAGAATAATTTTTCTATCGCATTAAAAAAGTCGGATTAATTTTAATCCGACTCCACTTTAATTATAAAAATTTAATGAAAAAAGCTTAATAAAGCTTTAGAATTTGTAGTTTACTCCTACCTGGAATACACCATTTCTAACAGATCCTTCTCTGTCATATCCGTATTGGTATTTTGTTTTTACAATATCAGATAATCCTGCAGTGTATCTTACATTCACGCCAATGTTTTTGGTTAAATTGTAACCGGCTCCCAACCCGATTCCAAAGTCGAACGATTGAGTTGCATTTTTTAAAGCACCAGTAGAAGCGCTTTTCTTTAATCTTGCATCAATTAAAAAGCTAAATTGTGGTCCTGCTTCCACATATAGATTGGGAAGTGCTTTATATTGGAACATTACAGGTACGGAAAGATATTCTAAATTAAGTTTTGCATTGCTGCCTCCTTTCTCTTTAGCTCCCACAGCATTATATAATACTTCCGGCTGAACAGAAAAATCCTTAGCGACAGGAATATTCACAAAAACACCACCATAGAATCCGGCTTTTGAATTCATATCCATATTAGAAAGTTGGAAACATTTAATCCCGCCTTCAAACCGAATTTGATTTTGGGTGAAGATGTGGATGGAGTAGTAGCCTCTGTAGAAGTTGAAGTGCTTTGAGCAAAAGCAAAAGTACCTGCGATAAGCGCCAGGCCCAGAAAAATCTTTTTCATAGATTAGTTTAATTTTTACGTTGTTTAACGTCCGAGAAGCAACAAACAATATGCCGGTAAACCCCTTGTATAAAGACTTTATGGGTTTTTAACAAATCCATAAATCATCAAATTGGGATATATTTTTGTTATTTTGTCGACACTTTGTTATTTTAACATAAAAAAAGAACAGATTAAAAAATTAATCTGTTCTTTTTTATTGAATATAAAATTTGTTAGTGAATATGTAGCTTACTTAAATTTATAAGCTAATCCTACCTGGAATAGGTTGTTTCTTGTAGCATCAGATCCACTAGGTCTGTTTTTCGCTACATCTGTTAAACCTGCAACATATCTTGCGGTAAGTCCTAAGTTCGGAGTGAAATAATATCCAGCTCCAAGACCAATACCAAAGTTAAATGTATTTAAATTGTCTTTGTAGTTGTCTGTAGTACTTGACTGCCCGTTTGATTCATTTTTGAACTTGTTTTTAGCACTTACCATAAAACCAAATTCAGGTCCTGCTTCCACATAAAGATTTGGAATCAGGTTGTACTGGAACATTACCGGTACTGTAATATAATCTAGTTTAGTAGAAGCTGAATATTTAGTTCCTGCTAACGTATAATCTGATTTATTACCATATTGTGAATACTGAACCTCTGGCTGAACGCTGAATGAAGCGGCTAATGGAATGTTGGCAAATACACCTGCGTTGAATCCTATTTTAGATTTTTGATCATCAAGACCACTATCTTTTGAAAGGGACGAAACGTTCATACCTCCTTTTACCCCAAATGTTACCGGATTAGAAGATGTGTTTCCTGTCTGTTGAGCGAATGCGAATGTTCCTGCAGTTAACGCTAATCCTAAAATTAACTTTTTCATAACTTTAATTTTTTTAATTTTACTCTTTCTTAATTTTAAATTTTACTACTTGTCCAGCTTTTCAGTTGAACGGAGAGTATCTTTCAAATTGCTTGCCAAAATTTTTTTTATGAGTAAAATCAATAAAAAAAATCACTTAGTGTTTAAGTGATTTTTTAAATAAAGTATTGATTGTTAATTATTTGTAATTTTAAATAAATGTTTGTTTAGACGTGGTCTAAATTGACAATTTTGTCAAAAACACGTTTTAAAATAAATTTATTTTTGAAAAACACGTTAAGCATCGTTCAATTTTCTATAAAAAGATAAAGATTCAAGGATATTTTCCTTGCTGCACTGATGATCATAGATGCAACAACCTATTCCAGAAAGCAGAGAGAAATTGATTTTGCTGTCGGTATTCTTCTTGTCATTCAGTAGTAAAGCAGTAATATCTTCATCTTTAAAATCGCTGATATCAAGGTATGGATAATATCTCTGAATGTTTTCAATGATTATTTTTGAATCTTCTTCAGAAATAAGGTTTTCAAGATAAGCCAGATGAGCTTCAGCAATCATTCCCATAGCCACAGCTTCACCGTGAAGGATCGGGTTTTCCTGCTGCAGACATAAACTTTCTACCGCATGTCCTATGGTATGCCCGAAATTAAGTGTTTTTCTAATGTTCTGCTCATGGAAATCCTGATCTACAACATTCTGTTTAATATTCATAGACGTTTGAATATGTGGGATTACCGTTTCTACTTCCAGTTTACGGATCTGTGTTAGCTGGTCCCAATGATTTTTATCAGCAATTAACCCATGTTTCAGCATTTCAGCAAATCCGCTTCTTAATTCTTTAAAAGGTAGTGTTTCTAAGAATTTGGGAAAAATAAAGATTTGCTCAGGGAAAGCAAAAGTTCCCACCATATTTTTATAGTGCATCAGATCAATCCCGGTTTTTCCCCCTATGGAAGCATCACACATCGATAGAAGGGTAGTAGGAATATTGATAAACTGTATTCCTCTTTTATAAGTAGATGCCACAAATCCGCCCATATCGGTTATTACACCACCGCCAAGGTTGATAACCAGCGCTTTTCTGTCCGCCTGCATTTCTGTAAGAATTTCCCAAAGTTGATTGGCTGTCTGGATATTTTTCATTTCTTCTCCCGCTTCAATCTCTAAAATTTCAAAGCCAAGATCCGTTTCCATATTTCCTAAAAGAACAGGAAGGCAGTATTCATGGGTATTTTCATCTACAAGAATGAAAATTTTACTGAAAGTTTTTTCGTGAAGAAACTCGTTGAGCTGTGAAAAATTATCGTTTAATATTGTTATCATCTTCTATTTTATGTAAAGTTAAAATGTAAACTATAGTGCAAAGTTATGATTCTTAATTTTTAACTCGTAACTAAATTACTATCTTTGCATAAATTTTTAGAATGAGCAGAGATAATAATAATTCAGATAGACCAAAGAGACCAAGAATTTCAACCAAGAAAAGTTCTGATGATTCTCGTGCTTCCAGATCTGGAAATTCTTCAGGATCAAAACCTTTCAAGAAACCGTTTTCTAAAGACGGAGGAAGAAAAGGACCAGAACATCAGGGATCCAACTCAAGATTTGAAAAGAAACCTTTTAAAAGAAATACCGACAGTTTCGAAAATTCTAACGAAGATTCAGGTTCAAAATCTGAAAGAAAACCTTATATCACGAACAAAAGTGAGAGCTATGAGAAAAAATCTTTTGGAAAACCGAAGAGAGGAGGAAAGAATTTCGATACAAGAGATAAGTATGAAAGAGGCAGCCTGAAATACGGAAGAAGACCATCTAATGGTGAAGACAGAAATGATGACAAAACAAGATCTTTTGTACAGAAAAGAAGGTTGAATAAAATTGAAAAAGATGTTCATAAAGACAGCATCCGTCTTAACAAGTATATCGCTAATTCCGGAATCTGCAGCAGAAGAGAAGCTGATGAACTGATTACTCAGGGATTGGTAGAAGTCAACGGAAAGGTGGTAACTGAAATGGGATATCAGGTACAGAAAACAGACAGAGTAGTTTTTGACGGACAAAGCATTACTCCTGAAAAACCTGTATATGTACTTTTGAATAAGCCAAAAGGTTATATTTCTACTACAAAAGACGATAAAGCAAGAAAAACTGTAATGGATCTTGTAGCGAATGCTTCTCCGTACAGACTTTTCCCGGTGGGAAGACTGGATCGTTCTACAACAGGAGTTATCTTACTGACCAATGACGGACACATGACCAAAAAACTGACGCATCCATCTTTTGATGCTAAGAAGATTTATCATGTAACATTGGATAAAAAACTTACTGGTGAAGATTTACGTCTTATTGCAGAAGGAATCCGTCTTGATGAAGGATTAGCTGTGGTTGATCAGATTTCATATATTGAAGGGAAACCTAAGAATGAAATTGGAATTGAGATCCACATCGGATGGAACCGTGTGATCAGAAGAATTTTCCAGAGATTAGGATACGAGGTAGAATCTTTAGACAGAGTAATGTTTGCAGGATTAACGAAGAAGAATATCAAGAGAGGACACTGGAGAATCCTTACAGAACTGGAAGTGAACAACCTTAAAATGCTTTAAAACAATGATAAATGATGAGTTATAAATGATGAATAACAGATTCAGATTTGTAATTTACTTCATTCTCTCAAAAGTATCTTTAGGATAAAAAACAAAAAGCGCAGAATTATTTTCTGCGCTTTTTTATTGTTGTAAGTGGTGAATTGCAAAATTTATAACTCATCATTCATCACTTAAAAGAATTAACCCAACACCGTTACTCCTTTTTCAATCATTTCATAGATGGCATCTCTGCCGTTGTCAGGTTTTACGTTTACTGCACGTGTTCCATTGAAATGAAGGCACGTTACATATCCGTTAGCTACTGCATCCTGTGCTGTAAATTTAACACAATAGTCTAATGCCAGACCTACAATTTCTACCAGTTGGATATCATGGTATTTCAGGAAATCATCCAAACCTGTTTTCATAAAATGGTTGTTATCCTGGAAACCGCTGTAGCTGTCAATTTCAATATTTTTACCTTTCTGTACAATGTGGGTTACTTTATCTCTGTTCAGATCTTTGTGAAATTCTGCCCCAAAAGTTCCCTGAATACAGTGATCCGGCCACATAAACTGTGGAACACCATTTAAAATAATACTTTCTCCTACCTTTCTTCCATTGCTGCTTGCAAAACTTTTATGACCTGCAGGATGCCAGTCTTGTGTAAGAACCACCTGATCATATTCATTTTCCTCCATCAGGAGATTGATGTATGGAATAATTTCGCTCGCTCCAGGAACTGCAAGTGCTCCGCCTTCACAAAAATCATTCTGTACATCGACTATTATTAACGCTTTTTTCATATTTTGATTTCTCGAATTTTTGATAAATTTACAAAACTAATCTTCAAAAATTTGTCCAAACCTGAATTTTAGGACAAATCGGCAATATAAATTTTCAATGTTTTTGAATGAAAGGCATAAAATTTTAAATAATTGAAGTTTATCTGCAGCCTATTGTATTTTGAGGCTTACACCAAATATCAATAGCGTATCTTTGCAGGAAATAAGTATTTTTATGTCATTTGAATCGTTAGGATTATCACACAATATTATTCGTTCTGTCAAAAAATTAGGATATTTAAAACCGTTCCCTATACAAGAGCAGGCTGTTCCTGTTATTTTGGAAGGGAAAGATCTGATGGGAATTGCTCAGACAGGTTCTGGTAAAACAGCGTGTTTTGTGATGCCGATTCTAGAAAAATTACAGAATGCGGAAGTTAAAAAAAACCGTAATGTTCAGGTTTTGATATTGGTTCCTACCAGGGAATTAGCTATTCAGATCGATGAAGTTTTCAGGGCATTCACAGAAAATCTAAAGAGAGAAGTCCGTACGATGGCTGTTTATGGAGGTGTTTCTATCAATCCACAGATGAAGGGAATGTTTGGAGTGGAAGTTTTGATTGCTACTCCGGGACGTCTGCTGGATTTAATTGATCATAATGCATTAAGTATTTCAGGAATTAAACATTTGGTGATTGATGAAGCAGATAAAATGTTTCAGCTAGGGTTTGGTGAAGAAATGAATAAGCTTTTTGCCATGATGCCTGTAGCGAAACAAACTACTTTATTTTCAGCTACCTTGAATGATAAAGTTGCTGAAATGAAAGAACGTCTTTCTATCAATCCTACAATTATTGAGATTAAAAAAGAAGAAGTTGAAATTGATAATATCGAACAGCTTGCTTATCATGTTGCTCCGGAAAATAAAGGACCTTTTTTACGATATCTGATCAAAGAAAAAAAAGTTGAAAAGGCTTTGATTTTTGTTTCGTCTACAAGATCTGCAGATAATCTGGTAGAGAAACTTAAAAAGAATAAAATAAAAGCTATGGCCATTCATAGCCAGAAGTCACAGGGAGCGAGAAGAAATAATCTGGAAGAATTTAAAGTAAACGGTGCTCAGATTTTGGTGGCTACAGACTTAATTGGGCGAGGAATCCATATTGAATCCCTGCCATGTGTTATCAATTACGAGTTGCCGCGTTCACCGCTGGATTATATTCACCGTATTGGTAGAACAGGGCGTGCCAATGAAAAAGGAACTGCAATCAGCATTTTGACGGATGATGAATTGCAGCATTTCAGAGTAATTCAAAAGAAAATGGGTCGAAAAGTAACCCTGCAAAGAACAGAAGGTATTGATTTACACGGATATTAATACTTTATTATAATCAAGAAAGGTTTCAGTTTATACAATTGAAGCCTTTTTTAATAAAAAATCGGTACCACAAAAAACATTATCGGTATAATTAATGCTTTATTCACTTTATATTCTTGAATTTTTGATAAATTCGCGCAAGCTGGTATTTGTCAATTATTCTCATCAATAATAGTAATACCAATCGGCAATAATTAAAAAATTAAAACCTGAACAATGATTGATTTAGAGAAAAAAAAGTTTCCAATAGGCCCGTTTGAAGTGCCTGAAAATATTTGTGATATTACATTGGATACTTATATCAAAGTAATCAAAGATTTTCCTGGAAGGCTAAAGAATCTTATTGAACATTTTACAGACGATCAATTGGATACTCCTTACAGAGAAGGAGGCTGGACAGTAAGGCAACTTGTGAATCATCTTTCTGACAGTCATATGAACAGTTTTATCCGTTTCAAACTGGCACTGACAGAAGAAAATCCTACTATAAAGCCTTATGATGAAGCGAAATGGGCAGAGCTTCAGGACAGTTTTCATATGCCCGTAAAACCGGCAATGAGAATGTTGAAGGGAACACACCAAAGATGGGTAGCTCTTCTTAAAAGTCTTACCAATAAACAGTTTGAAAGAACCTTCCATCATCCTGAGCACAATAAAAATTATAATTTAAGAGAAAGCCTTGCTTTATATGTGTGGCATTGCAATCATCATTTTGCTCATATTGAAAATCTGAAGATAGAAAAAGGTTGGTAAGAAAACGTCTTAATAATCCTATATATTATCAGGAAATCGTTAACAGGATTTCTATGTTATCTAAAAACTCTATTGGAAAATGGGGGAAGATGAACGTGTGTCAAATGCTAAAGCATTGTGATTTAGTTCTTCAGGTGGCTTTGGGAAAGTTCGAACTTCCCCGTATTAATGTCATTTTTGAGGCAGTAGGGATTTTTACTAAAATAGAAATGCATATTTTCAATAATGGAATTCCCAGAAACATGCCTACTTTTCAAAAACTAATCGTTAATTTTGAGTGTGATTTCGATGTTTCAAAAACCAATCTGCTGAAAACGCTGGAAGAATTCCGGGAAGTTTGTGAAAAAAACAACCTGCCGGACCGCCACAGATTATTCGGTACAATGACTGAAAAAGACTGGACATTTTTAGAATACAAACATCTTGATCATCATCTAAAACAATTTAATGTATGAGTTTTTTTGATAAAATATTCGGTGGTAAAAACGAAACCCCTGACCAAAAAACATTCTGGAAAAAGATAGAATCTGAAGAAGACCTTGCCAAAGCAATGGAAGACTCTTTTCAGAATAGGATAGCGATATTTAAACATTCTACAAGCTGTTTCATAAGCAGGACAGTTTTGAAAAACTTTGAAAAAGAAATAGAAAATTCAGACCAACCGGTGAGTGTATACTATCTGGATTTATTGGCACACCGGCCTGTTTCTAACAAAATAGCAGCAGATTTTGAGATCAGACATGAAAGTCCGCAGCTGATTGTCATAGAGAACGGAAAACCTGTTAACAGTGCTTCACACCAGGATATTTCTTTAAGCCAGATTGTATCATGAAGAATATAAATAATTATTTAGCCAAAGTTTTAAATGTTCCGCTTCAGAATGTGAATACGTGTAGTCTTCACTATGAAGTAAAGAAAATTCCTAAAAACCAGTTCCTTCTTCAGTATGGTGAAATCTGCCGACATATTTTCTTTGTAGAAAAAGGCCTGATAAAGATGTATTCCATTGATAAAAACGGAAAGGAACATATTATACAGTTTGCTCCGGAAAGCTGGCTGATTTCTGACCGAAGCAGCCTTTATTTCAATGAAAAATCCATTTATTATATAGAAGCAGTGGAAGATTCTGAAGTTTTGTTTCTTCATCCAGATTTCTTCAACAAACTGGTAGAACAATTTCCGAACAGCATCGAAAGAAGTGATTTTCTTCTTCAGAAACATATCAGAAGTCTTCAAAACAGGATCAATTCTTTATTGGGAGAGACTGCAGAAGAAAGGTATATGAAATTCATCAAAATGTATCCGGATTTACTCCTGAGAGTTCCACAATGGATGATTGCTTCTTACCTCGGAATTACTCCTGAGAGCCTGAGCCGTGTAAGAAAGGAGCTGGCGAGAAAAAATTTCATCCCGGATAACAAATAAGAAAGGCTGGGAGATGGAGGCTTGAAGTTCTGGTAAATATAAAAAAACTTCAAGAGTTATAAGATTTCCTTTACATTATCAATAAGAATTGAGGTAAATTATTTTTAAAACTATTTTAGCCTCCATCTTCCTTACTTTAAATAAATCTTTTTGGCAAGCTGTCCAACCTGTCTGAGTTTTGTCTGTGTATCTTCCGACCATGGAAGCCCTATGCAGAGCCTCATGCAGTTTTCAAACTGTTCCTGAAAGGTAAACATTCTTCCGGGAGCGATACTGATATTCTGTTTAATGGCCAGATCGTATAATTCTGTTGTTCGAATCTTTTGATCAAATTCTACCCATAAAGACAAGCCTCCCTGTGGACGACTGGTTTTTGTGCCTTCAGGAAAAGATTCCGCAATGGTCTGTACATAGTTCTGATAATTGAACTGTAATGTTCTGCGAAGCTGCTGAAGGTGCTTTTCGTATTTTCCGGATTTCAGAAAATTGGCAACAGCTTCATTCACAATGGAAATAGAAGATGTAGAATGCAGCAGTTTAAGCTTAAGAATTTTATCTTTATATTTCCCCGGAGCAATCCAGCCTACACGATATCCGGGAGCCAAAGTTTTTGAAATAGAGCTGCAATACAGTACGTTTCCGTCCTTATCGAAAGATTTACAACATTTTGGACGGCTGGAACCAAAATAAAGGTCTCCATAGACGTCATCTTCTATCAACGGAATATTATTTTCAGAAAGTATTTTTACAATTTCCTTTTTATTTTCATCAGGCATACAGCTTCCCAAAGGTGAATTAAAATTGGGAATCAACAAGCACAGATCTATTTTAGGCATTAATTTTTTTAAAGCCTCAATTTCTATTCCGGTAGTGGGATGGGTAGGAAGTTCCAAGACTTTTAAACCCAAACCATTGGCAAGCTGAAGAATTCCGGGATAACAAGGGCTTTCAATAGCAACGGTGTCTCCTGGTTTTCCTAAAGCCATTAAACAAAAAGAAAGAGCATTCATTCCGCCATTGGTGGTAATCAGGTCATTTTCGCTCAGATTTCCTCCCCATTGCAAAGAACGTACAGCAATCATTCTTCTTAATTTCAGATTTCCCTGAAGTTCTTCATATTCTGTACCACCGTCTTTTAATTCCCTTGTGGCGTTTACAATTTCTTTCTTAAGTTTAGCCTGAGGTAAGAGAGCTCCTGATGGAATTCCTATAGAGAAAAAGGTAAGATCCTTTTTACCCATATTTTCATATACCTTACTGATCAGCTCATCCGGTTCATCATTATTGGCGATCAATGATGGGCGACTTACCTCAGGTAAAGGAAGTTTTACAGAGAGCAGCTGGCTTACAAAATACCCAGACTGTGGTTTAGATTCTACTAAAGACTGTGATTCCAGTTCCAGAAAAACACGCTTGGCAGTATTCATACTCACCTGATGTTCCTGGCATAGCATTCTTACAGAAGGAAGCTTGTCTCCTGTCTTTAGAATCCCATTTCTGATCTGTCCTGCAATTCCGTCTGCAATTTCCGTATATAAAAATTCTTTACTCATATTGTTAAACTGTGCTCATGCAAATATAAAAAACTGATACTGTGTTTATTTAATTATCCTTTCTAATTTTGAATATTAATTAAAAGCTTGAATAAAATGATGACAAAGCGACTATCAAAAGATGAAAATATAAGTGGCTGGATCAATGGATTTATAGGTGTAGTTTTATTTAGCGGGGGGTTGCCGGCCACTAAATTAGCTGTAATGGAAATGAGTCCTACTTTTGTAACGATTGTTCGTGCAGCTGTTGCCGGAGTCCTGGCGCTTACCGTATTATGGTTTGGGAAAGAAAAACGTCCTGTCAAAAAAGATTTGATTCCATTATTATTGGTTTCTCTTGGCTGTGTGGTAGGATTTCCTCTTCTTTCAGCATTAGCGCTTCAATATCTTACTTCAGCGCATTCTATTGTATTTCTGGGAATGTTACCTTTGGCTACTGCTGTATTTGGTGTGATGCGTGGTGGTGAAAGACCTCATCCAATATTTTGGCTTTTTTCGATTGTAGGAAGCCTTTTGGTGATTGGCTATGCTGTTTCACAAGGAATATCTGCATCACCTATTGGAGATATTCTGATGCTGCTTGCCGTTATTTTATGTGGTATGGGTTATGCTGAAGGAGCTAAATTATCCAAGACATTAGGCGGATGGCAGGTGATTTCGTGGGCTTTGGTATTGGCGCTGCCTGTAATGATTCCTTTATTTTTTATTTATTTTCCGGCTGATATTCAAAATGTCAGTTTTCAGGGATGGTTTGGAATGGCTTATATTTCTCTTTTCAGTATGTTTATTGGATTTATATTCTGGTATAAAGGATTAGCACAGGGAGGAATAGCTACTGTTGGCCAGCTGCAGTTACTTCAACCTTTCTTTGGGCTGGCATTGGCTGCATGGCTTCTTCATGAGCAGGTAAGTGTAGGAATGCTAGGGGTGATAGTAGGGGTGATCTTATGTGTTGCAGGAACTAAGAAGTTTGCGAAATAATTAAATATAAAGCATTCATGACTTATAAAAGAATTAACCAATCATAATCTTATTTTGACTTTATTAACACAAGAATCTTACAGGTTTTCCAATACAAATCCAATCCCTTCCGGTACAATATAGGATCTACGGTTTTTTCAAAAAAATGTACATATATTACAAGAAGCCGTAACAATAGAATACAAAAAAAATAACAAATTTTCCTGTTATTACATTGAAAACCCCGTTCTAATCAAGAGAATCGGGGTTTATTGTTTGGCGTTTTTACATATTGATGAAACTATGTTTTTAAAAATACAATATCAAAAAAGTAATTTAATTGCATTTTTAGTAATGATATTCAATCAATAAATACAAAAAGACTTAAAGTTGTTGAAATTTTTAACATTTTTTAACTTTAATGACAATAGGTAAGGTGTGGTTTTTGCATTCATTTCAGTATCGATTATCAATAATATTTTTACTAAGACTAGGAGGATAGGAAGAAGAAAACAATTCCAAAAAAAACTATTATGGTTATCGACGAAAACATTTTGATTTCAGCGGGAGCAGAAACGAGACGTTATACCCCTTCAGAAATGATATTCTTTGAAGGAGACATTCCTAATTATTATTACCAGATTGTAAAAGGAGAAGTAAAACTCAACAATTATAATGAGGAAGGCAAAGAGTTTATTCAAAATATTTTATCCGACGGGGAAAGTTGTGGAGAATCTATTCTTTTTATAGAAAAGCCATATCCTGTGAATGCGGAAGCTATTACAGAATGCAGTATTCTGAGACTTCATAAATCTGCTTTTTTCAATCTGTTGAGTCAATCTCCTGAATTATATATGGAGGTAAACAGTTTTCTTTCTGAACGCCTTTATTATAAATTCATTATGATGCAGAGTCTCTCTTCTCAAAACCCTTCTATACGGCTTAGAGGATTAATGGACTATCTTAAAAGTTCTCAAAAAGACCTGAGTCCCTATTCTTTTTTAGTTCCCTTAACCAGGCAGCAAATGGCGAGTCTTACAGGGCTTTGCGTGGAAACTGCAATAAGAACGATTAAACATATGGAAAGAGATAAAATTGTGAGAATTGAAAATCGTAAAATTCTATACTAACCTTATTTCAGGCATATTATTTGTTTTTCATTAAAAAAATCCATTGAAATTATGAAAACAATAAGCTGTATGAATATTGATGAAAATCTTTTGTACTCCTATGGCGCAGAAGACAGGATATATAAAAAAAAAGAAGTTGTTTTTAAAGAAGAAGATCATGCGCTTTATTATTTTCAGATAGGTAGCGGAAAGGTGAAGCTTAATAATTATAGTGAAGAGGGAAAAGAGTTTATTCATAATATTTTAGGTAAAAATCAAAGCTTTGGGGAAGCCATGCTTTTTCTTAGTCAGGATTATCCGGTGAATGCAGTTTGTCTTGAGGCATCCAGAATTATAAGACTTCCCAAAAATAATTTTCTGGAAATGATCGATCAGCACCCCCATCTTTCTCTTGAAATGAATGCCTGTTTTTCCCAGGAAATTTATTATAAACTAAAAATGATGCAGAGCCTGGCTTCACTAAATCCCATGCATAGACTAAAAGGATTAATGGATTATCTTAAAAGCTTTCATCATGAAGATTGTCATCAGTGTTTTCACATCGCATTTACACGCCAACAGATCGCCAATCTTACAGGTCTGCGTGTAGAAACAGTGATTAGAAACCTAAAAAAGATGGAAAAAGAAGGTATACTTTCTTTAAAAGATCGTAAAATTTTATATTAAATATGATTTTAATGACTCAGATCATAAAAACGTGAGTTATTCTATTGTACATTTGGCATAGTTCTTCAACACTATTCTTAAGCCCTTAGTAAAAGGCAAGCAAAAAGCATTTCGCTTTTATTATTATTTAAAATTACCGACACCCAATTGTTGCCGTCTAATACTAGTCACGGACTGCAATAGACATCACTAAATATTAATAAAAAAATTCAGTTATGAACACTATAAATTCGAGAAGCAGCAGCACAAGAGGGCGTTCGCATTCGCCAGAAAACCTTGAAGAAGTATATCAATTAGGATATGATCATGGTTTTAATGATGCAACAAGAGATGAAGATTATGACGATGATTTTTCAGAATATGAAAATTATTTTGATAATGAAAATGACGATTATGATGATGATGATTACGATGAAGATGATTATGATGAATACGACGACGATTATGATGATGACGAAGAAGACGATGATGATCAGAGGGGTCGTAGAGGAGGAAGAAGCAGTTCCAGAGGCGGAAACGGCAACCAGCAGAGAGACAGCCAAGGAAGATTTACTTCCGGTAGAGGCGGTTCTCGTGGAGGAAACTCCGGTGGTAGTTCCCGAGGACGTTCGAATTCTGGTTCCGGCTCCCGATCAGGAGGCAGAGGCAGGTCATCATCGGGAGATGGTACTTCAAGAAGAGGTTTCGCTTCCATGAGCAAAGCTGAACGTACGAGAATAGCCAGAATGGGAGGTCAGGCTTCACATGGTGGAGGCAGATCTTCGAACTCAGGTTCCGGCTCAGGAAGAGGAGGTTCATCGAGATCAGGAAACAATAGTAATAGCTCAGGAAGAGGAGGTTCAAACTCAAACTCAAACTCAAACTCAGGAAATTCAAGAAGAGGATTTGCTGCGATGAGTAAATCTGAGCGTACAAGAATAGCCAGAATGGGAGGCCAGGCATCCCACGGAGGCGGAAGATCTTCAGGTCGTTCCGGATTCGGAGGCAGACGTAATTCATAATTCTTTTTCCAGGATTGCCTCTTTAGACTTATATAAAGAGGTAATCCTTTAATAACAAACACCATTTACACCATGCCCAATAAAATATTAGAAACTGAAAGTGCAGTTCCTGCTACCAAGAAAGATACGGCAGATAAAGAAACAGTCAACAAGGATGAAATGAAAAGTTCTCCGCTGCATAAGTTTTTTGTAAGTGCTCTTAAAGATATTTATTTTGCTGAAAATGCCATTCTTGAAGCGCTGGAAAAGATGCAGGAAGCCGCAACAACGGAAGAACTGAAGGATGCGTTTGAAGATCATCATCTTCAGACCCAAAAACACGTTAAGCGACTGGAAAAAGTATTCCAGCTTATTGAAGAAAAGCCCGAAAAAAAAGAATGTAAAGCTATTAAAGGAATCATCGAAGAAGGCGAAGAAGTCATCAAATCCACAGAAGATGGTTCTGCAACAAGAGATGTAGCACTAATTATTGCTGCACAGAAAGTAGAACATTACGAAATTGCCACTTACGGCGGGCTGGCCCAGCTAGCCATAACCATGGGACATGATAAGGCTGCAGACCTTCTTGAAAGAACCCTTCAGGAAGAAGAAGATACGGATTCGTATCTTACAGATATTGCGGAGACATCCATCAATTTCGATGCAGAACAAGAAGACTAAACTATGCAATAAGCCATATAGCTTGTTCCATATGGCTTATTTTAATCATGAAATCAAAATATATGGACTGTCAGAAAATCATAAAAACACTGAAACACAAAGATTTTGTAAAAGTCTCCCATACAGGGACGTGTTTCGAAGATGGAGCTGCAATTTATGCTAAAGAGATCAGAGAAAATATCTTCCTGCTATTTATCATTCTGAAAGATATTGATATTGAAAATATCCAGGCGTTAATTGCTCATTTCGACTGTTTAGGCAGTATAGGCTTAAAAGAACCGGAGCAGATCATGTTTTATTTATCCATAAAAGATAAAAATGACCTTCATTATTTTGAACAGTATTTGAAAGTTTCCAATAACTAATACCATTTTTTGAATATGACATTTGAAAACGACACTTTGCAACAGTCCGAATTGAACAACAAAAATAATGCAATAGAGAATGAGTCTTTATTTCCGTCTGTTATGAATTCTTACGGAGTGACAGCTTTTCTGATCAAGTCTCTGGAAAAGATTAAGAACAATGCTACCTGTGAAGTTCTGAAAGGAGTTATAGATACTTATCTCGAAGAATATATCCTCAATATCCAGGAGTTCCACTCTAATAACACAACGAAAACTACGGATATGGATGCTGAAATAAGATATGAATCTCCCGCATTTACTTTATATGCCAAAACAGCTTATTATAAAGTTCTAAAGGAAGAAGAATATATCAACAGGATTCTTGAAATTCTGGGAAATAAGACAGATTAATTTCTGTGTCCCATGATCTACTGCTTTTGAAAGAAAATACACCAACCACAAAAAGATTATGAATATGAACACCAACGAACACAACAAGAAAGCAGAACAACTGGATGTACACAGTACTTCCAATGATAATGAAAAACTGACTACCAATCAGGGCTTAAAGATCAATAACAATCAGGATTCTTTAAAAGCCGGAGAGCGCGGCCCTTCATTACTGGAAGATTTCATTCTGAGGGAAAAGATTACCCATTTTGATCATGAAAGAATCCCTGAAAGAGTAGTTCACGCCAGAGGTTCCGGCGCGCATGGCATTTTTAAACTTACTAAAAGCCTTGCAGAGTATACCAAAGCAAAATTTTTAACAGAACTGGGAAAAGAAACACCTGTATTTGTACGGTTTTCAACTGTAGCAGGGAGTAAAGGAAGTACAGATCTTGCAAGGGATGTCCGTGGATTTGCGGTGAAATTCTATACTGAAGAAGGAAATTATGACCTGGTGGCCAATAATATGCCGGTATTTTTTATTCAGGATGCGATCAAGTTTCCTGATCTTGTGCATGCCGTAAAACCGGAACCAGACAATGAAATTCCGCAGGCTGCATCTGCTCATGATACATTTTGGGATTTTATTTCACTAATGCCCGAAAGTATGCACATGATTATGTGGCTAATGAGCGATAGAGCGATCCCGAGAAGTCTGAGAATGATGGAGGGCTTTGGCGTACATTCTTTTAAATTCATCAATGAGGCAGGAAAAGTACATTTTGTAAAATTCCACTTTAAGCCCAGATTAGGCGTGCATTCCGTAGCCTGGAGTGAAGCTCAGATGATTTCCGGAGTAGATTCTGACTTCCATAAACGCGATCTATGGGAAGCCATTGAAAATGGTGATTATCCGGAATGGGATTTCGGGGTACAGCTTATTCCTGAAGAAGATGAACATAAATTTGATTTTGATCTTCTTGACCCTACAAAAATAGTTCCCGAAGAAGAAGTTCCTGTAGAAATTGTTGGAACTTTAACGCTTAACAGAAATCCGGATAATTTCTTTGCAGAAACCGAGCAGATTGCTTTTCACCCGGGACATATTATTCCTGGGATTGATTTCACCAATGATCCGCTGCTGCAGGGAAGATTATTTTCATATACCGATACACAGCTTTCAAGACTGGGGTCGCCTAATTTCCATGAAATACCGATCAACAGATCCATCAATACGGTTCATAACAACCAAAGAGATGGCCATATGAGACAGCAGATCGTGAAAGGAAAAAGCAGCTATGAACCGAATTCCATAGGCGGTGGATGTCCTTTTCAGGCCATGATGTCTGAAGGCGGCTTTACCTCCCAGCAGGAAAGAGTTTCAGGAGTGAAGATCAGAGAAAGGAGTAAAAGCTTTGTAGATCATTATTCACAGGCGAAATTATTCTATAACAGCCAGTCTGCACCGGAGAAAACACACCTTCAGAATGCGTTGATCTTTGAATTGTCAAAGGTAACCCGTCCTGAGATCAGAGAAAGACTGGTAGGGCAACTTGCCTATATCGATACAGATCTTGCATGGAAAGTAGCAGAAAAATTAGGAGTGGAAGTTAAAAAACTGGAATGGCCCAATCAAAGTCTGCCTGCGGATAGTAACATTATAGAACTTCAAAGCGAAGAAAGAGAACCACATACACAGTTTTCTGATGCTTTAAGCATGATGAATACCGTTAAAAACACGATTAAAAGCCGAAAAATAGGCTTTATTCTGGCTAACGGTGCAGATGGAGGAGCTGTCAATGATCTTAAAACAAAACTTGAAGCAGAAGGTGCCAGAGTGGAACTGATTGCAACAAGTGTTGCTCCGGTAAAACTCAATGACGGTTCCGAACTGACTCCCAAACATTCTCTTACCAGTACGGCAAGTGTCTGTTTTGATGCTCTTACCATCTGTCCGGGAGAAGATTCCGTAAAAGAATTGATGATTGCTGAAAACAAACATCTGGTTCTGCATTTCATCAATGAAGCTTATAAACACTGTAAAGCAATTTACTTTGGAAAAGATACGGAGGTGCTTTACCACAATTCCAATGTAGCCGCTAAACAACATGAGGATCCTGCAATCATTACATGGGAAGACAGTGATCCATCAGATAAATTCATCCAGGCTGTTGCTCAGCACAGAGTCTGGGATCTTGAAAAGGAGAGAAACGCTTAAATGATAAACACCCTTCACACCACACCAAGCAACTTGAATATTTTTATGTGAAAGCAAAGCTGCTGTCTATTTATTCAGCAGCTTTTTTTAGCTTTCTTTTTTTTAACCTCATTAAAAATTATATTATTATGGATTTTCAGAAAAATCTTTTAGAATATATAAGTCAGTCACTGATGACCACCGATGAAACCATTTCAATTGCAGAAAGTGTTACGTCAGGATGCTTGCAACTGGCTTTTTCACAGATGCCTAATGCGTCAATGTTCTACAAAGGAGGAATGACAGCCTATTCTTTGTCAGAAAAAGTAAAATTACTAAAGGTTGACAGACAGGAAGCCGAAGAATGTGACTGCGTTTCAGAGAATATTGCAGAGACGATGGCTTTAAATGTAGCAAGACTTTACGAATCCGACTGGTCTATTGCCACTACCGGCTACTGTACGCCAATCCGGAATTCAGGATATAAAATTTTTGCCTATTTCTCATTCTCTTACAAAGGTGAGATTGTCCTGACTAAAAAACTGGAATTACATCCGAAAACACAAGCTCTAAATGCCCAGCTGTATTACACGGAATTTATTCTGGGCTGTTTTAAAAGTGAGCTTAACAGGCTTTTAATCTTAAAATAAAATTTATGCAACGCAAGAATCAATTTGTACTTATTACAGGTGCTACCAGTGGTATTGGTTATGAACTCGCGAAACAGTTTGCCATGAACGGCTACGATCTTGTCATTGTAGCCAGAGACCATGAAGAACTGGTAAGAAAAGCCGAAGAATTTAAAAACCATGGAGTAAACGTGATCAGTATCTCTAAAAATCTGTTTTTAGAAGAAGAAGCGTATTCTCTTTATTCTGAATTGAAAATGAATGCAATAAGTCCTGAAATATTAGTTAATGCCGCAGGACAGGGAGTGTATGGGAAATTTCAGGATACGGATATTCATAGGGAAATAGATATTGTTCATTTAAATATTATTTCAGTTCTCATCCTTACAAAGCTTTTTATTAAGGACAGGCTTCCAAAAGGATCAGGAAAAATTCTGAATCTGGCTTCTGTGGCCAGTAAAGCTCCTGGCCCATGGCATTCGGTATACCATGCTACCAAAGCATTTGTTTTGTCGTGGTCTGAAGCCATTCGTGAAGAGCTGAAAGACTCCGGAATTACAGTGACGGCTCTTTTACCCGGCCCTACAGATACTGACTTTTTTAATAAAGCAGATATGAACCGCAGTAAAATACTGGAAGATAAAGATAGTCTGGCCTCTCCGGAAGAAGTGGCAATTGACGGCTATAACGCTCTGATGAATAATGAAGATAAAATAATTTCGGGTTTGAAAAATAAACTGTCCGTAGCGATGGCGAATCTTACAAGTGATAGTATGGCCGCGCATAGAATGGCAGAAATGCAGAAACCAATAGAATAGAGCAGAAATAAAAAGATTATGAAATGGGAAAATTAGATAACAAATCTGTTTTGATTACCGGAGCCGACAGCGGAATCGGTAAGGCAGTGGCTCTTCTTTTTGCTTTCGAAGGAGCAGACATTGCTATTATTTATCATTCAAGTGATAGTGATGCTGAAAAAACAAAAAGAGAAATTGAAAACCTGAATAGAAAATGCATCATTTTTCAAGGAGATATCAATGATTATGAATTTTGTGAAAAAACAGTAAAAGAAGTTAATTCATCATTCGGAAAAATTGATATCGTCATTAATAATGCCGGAGTTCAATTTCCTGCTGACAGTATTGAACAGCTTGAAGAGAAAAACATCAGACAGACCTTTGATTCCAATATTGTAGGAATGATTTTATTAACGAAAGTCGTATTTCCTTACCTGAAACAAGGAAGCTGCGTAATCAATACCACTTCCGTTTCCGCTTATCAGGGACATCCTGAGCTCCTTGACTATTCTGCAACAAAAGGCGCTATTGTTTCTTTCACCCGCTCATTGGCACTGCAGGCCAAACCAAAAGGAATACGCATCAATGCTGTTGCTCCCGGACCTGTGGCTACACCGCTTACTGAAGAAACTTTTAATGAAAAAGAAGAAAATCCCAACAAACCACCGTTGGAAAGAAATGCAACGCCTGAAGAAATAGCCTTCAGCTTTCTTTTTCTGGCAAGCCCGGATGCCTCACAAATGACAGGACAGGTACTTCATCCCAATGGAGGACTGATAGTAAACGGATAAAGTATATTAAAGTATAAAACATCAAAATATTTAAAATATGAAAACTACAGCACTTATTTTAGGCGTTATCAGCCTGTTTGCTTTTACTTCCTGCCGATGTAATATTGATGAAGACGAAAACAAGAAAAGGGATCAGAAAAGCAGTTCGTCCAATACCGATAAATCCGGTCTGCCCGAAAGTGATACCCTGAGTATCAGATAAATTAACTATAAAAAATTCTGATGATGTACAGAGACGGTGCAAGAAAAAGTATTTGGCAGGAAGAGATCAGAAAATTTTCTACAGAAACGGATCTCAGCTTATTATTTGACGTTGCCATTGTAGGAGGTGGAATTACAGGAGTTTCAACAGCACTGAAACTTCAGGAATCCGGAAAAAAATGTATTATTCTGGAAGCAGCCAATATAGGATTCGGAACTACCGGCGGTACAACGGCCCATTTAAACGATTTTTTTGATACAACCTTTAATCAGGCTATCCGTGATTTTGGACTGGACAATGCACAACTGTATGCACAGTCCGGAACTGATGCCATCAGTATTATTGAAGATAATATTCAGAAATATCAGATCAGCTGTGATTTCACAAGAAAATCAGCTTACCTTTTTGCCCTGGATGAAAAACAGGAAGAGCAGTTAAAAGACATTGTAGAAGGAGCAGCTAAAGTAGGCCACGAAATGAGTTATGTAAATGAAATTCCTTTTCCTATCCCGTTCAGAGAAGCGGTGCTTATTCCTGGTCAGGGGCATTTTCATCCGATAAAATATATTAAAGGACTTTGCGGGGCTTTTATAAAACTGGGCGGTTCTATTCTGGAAAATTGTCTTGTTGAAGAACATGATGAGCAGAAAGACAATGTTATTTTAAAAACCTCCCAGGGAGAAATACAAGCAAAACATGTAGTATATGCGACTCATATTCCGCCGGGAGTGAATCTGCTTCATTTTACTAACGCGCCTTATAGAAGCTATGTGATGGCATTTACTCTGAAAAATGATAAATATCCGCGGGAGTTAGGTTATGATCTCTGTGAACCTTATCATTATTACCGTATTCAGAATATCGATGGTGAAAACTTATTGATTGCAGGCGGTGAAGACCACAAAACAGGACATGCTGATGACACCGGAGCATGCTTCTCAAGGCTTGAAAATTATGTACGGAAATACTTTGATGTGGAAACCGTATTCTACAGCTGGTCCAGCCAATATTACGAACCAGTAGATGGGCTTCCATACATTGGGAAATTACCAGGAACTAAGGAAAGAATTTTTGTGGCAACAGGCTTCAGAGGTAACGGAATGATATTCGGGACACTTTCCTCACAAATAATACATGATTTAATCATTACCGGAAAAAGTAAATATGGAGACTTATTTAATCCTTCAAGAATCAAACCTATTGCCGGATTTTCTGATTTTGTGAAGGAAGCAGCAACTGTGGCATTTGATTTTGTGAAAGATAAAATTTTCAAGGATAAAATTGAATCCTTTTCAGAAGTTGGAGAAGGTGAAGCAAAAGTGATCAAATACAAATCCGAATCTTATGCACTGTACAAAGAAAATGATGGCACGTTGCATCTTCTGAGAAGTACCTGTCCACATGCAGGATGTGAAGTGCGGTGGAATAGTGCTGAACTGAGCTGGGACTGCCCATGTCACGGATCTCAGTTTAATGTTAACGGAAAAATCCTTACCGGGCCTACCACAAAGAACCTGCCAAAGGTATTTCCTTACCAAAAACGTGATTTATAAACGTTAAACCTTAAACTTTGAACCCTGAACTCTAACCTTTAAACTCCGAAATATGTCACGCAACAGCTTCCTGTATCGCAACAGCTTAAGTATTGTTCTCATTATCCTGATGATTATTTTTCTTGCAGGACAGTTATTTATGGGCTGGAAAACAGAAAATAAAGAACTTATTGAAAACGGACAGCCTGCTTTAAAGATTGGTGAATACATCCATAGCGGGCATTTTATACAGGCAACTTTTGAAAATTGGGAAAGCGAATTCCTACAGATGATGCTGTATGTTTTATTAACGATTTCCCTGAGGCAAAAAGGCTCTAGTGAATCAAAATCTATGACAGAGGACGAAGATGTTGATAAAGAACCCGTACCACACCCAAAAGCACCGTGGCCTGTTAAAAAAGGAGGCATATGGCTGAAACTCTACAAACACTCTTTATCACTCGCTTTTGCCATTCTCTTTCTGGCAAGTTTTATTTTACATTTTTATGGAAGTCTTAAGGATTTCAATGATGAACAGATGATAAAAGGAAATGCTGCTATAACGGCCATTCAATATATTTCAGAATCAAGATTCTGGTTTGAATCTTTTCAAAACTGGCAGAGTGAATTCCTGGCAGTAGCTTCTCTTGTTCTTCTCTCTATATGGCTCCGCGAAAAAGGTTCTCCGGAATCAAAACCCGTTGATATGGCTCATGATGAAACCCCTTGATTTTTATTCATCTTTGGCTTTGTCTGCATAATCGCAAAATATGATGCTGTGAATGCTGACAGGCTTTGGTAACCTACTTTATAAGCTACTTCACTCAAAGTATATTGTTGGGTATCAATTAACTCAATGCTTTTTAAAATTCGGGTTAGCTGGAGGTATTTCTGTAACGTAATTCCTGTTTCATTTTTAAAAATTCTCTGGAGACTTCTCACAGACATTTGTGCTTTTTCGGCTAAAGAAACAATATCCAGATTATATTTAAAATTGGAATTAATATCATTGCACACGGGAATCAGTCTGGTGTCAGTTGGTACAGGGATTTCTAGACCGCTGCTTTCCCTGCAGAAATTAGGAAGACTTTTTAAAATAGCTCTAAAGAAGATATCCTGTTCTTCATTTTCATTCAGAGATTGGTTCCATTTTGAGGCATACAAAAGCATTTCTTTCAAAACAGGTGGAACAGCAAATACCTGAACATTCTGATAAAATTCATCTTCAAAAACAGATTTGAAAAGAAATACCATCAGATTAACGGTTTGTGCCTCTGAGGTAATTTTGTGGGCCCTTCCTGAAGGAATCCAGATGACATGATATTGTGGGACAAGATAAATTTTCCTGTCAATATGAAAATACTGATAACCTTCTTCCACAAATGTAAGCTGGGCACGGGTATGCCTGTGTTCATAATCATCATGTTTCCAGTTTTTTTCGCACCACACATAAGCTTCTTTTTCTATAGAATCTACAAACTGGCTTTCCGTTTTTTCAATCAGTCCACATTTCATATGTCGTTTTGTATGTATATTTTGGCAAATTTAATAAAAACGACAGTAGTAATTTTGTATTATCAATGTAATAGCTACATAATTAATCCAAAATATAATTTATATCTTATTCAGAATGAAAAAACTATGTCTTTTATTTATTTTAATTTTATTATCTAATAACACTTACATCATGGCACAAAATAAAGCTAAAATATTGGTTCTTATCCATTCCGATAATGGTGGAACTTACGAACTGGCTAAAGAAATAGCCAAAGGAATGGAAATTGAAAATAATGCAGTTCCGTATATCAAATTAGTCAAAGCCTCACAAAATCCAACCCTGAAAAATCTTCCTGTAGCAACTGTAGATGAACTAACCTCGTATGATGGAATTGCTTTTGGTTCACCGGTTTATTTCGGGAATATCAGTACGGGGATGAGTGAGTTTTTATCGAAAACCGTTCCGTTGTGGACTAATCACGCTTTGGAAGGAGTTCCTGCCACTGTTTTTATGTCAGCGGGAAGCGGAGCAGGAAAAGAGCTTGCTCTTCAGGCCTTTTGGAACAGTCTTGCTGTGCACGGGATGGTATTGGTATCTAATGGAATTCGTGGAACAGAAGAGCTGAACAAATCTATTCCACAGGGGAATACGGTTTTGGGAGTTACCAGCATGGCTTCATTAAAAGATGTGGAAAGACCAACGAAAGGAGAACGAAATATTGCTGAACTTCAGGGAAGAAATTTCGCAAAAATAGCACTGGCGTTAAAGGATACTCATCCTAAGAAAACAATAGCTGCTGCTGAAAATCACCAGAATTTCAATGAAATATTGAAGCAGAAAAATATTACACTTCCACAGGTTCCAAAACCGGCAGGAAATTATCAGCCGTTTGTACGTTCCGGAAATCTGGTATTTATCAATCAGGTTGCTTTAAAAGACGGGAAAATTTTCAATCCGGGAAAATTAGGTGTTGAAGTAAATGAGCAACAGGTGAAAGATGCTACAAAAGTAACCATGCTGAACGTGATCTCAGTGTTAAATGAAGCGGTTGGAGGAGATTTGAGCAAAGTAAAACAATGTGTTCAGCTTACAGGAATCTTCAATACCAAGGATGATTATACAAAACATGCAGATCTGATGAATATTGCTTCCGATCTTGCGGTTGAAGTCTTCGGGGAAAAAGGAAAACATGCAAGAGCAACTTTAGGGGCTTCTTCTATCCCTGTAGGTTCTTCAGTAGAGATTCAGGCAGTTTTTGAAGTAGAGTAGGTTTTCATAATCATTTAATGTTTTTTGCATAAAAATCTGACAGATCTGACAGATTACACCGAGCATAAAAATCTGTGTAATCTGTAAAATCTGCGAGGGATAAAAACCGGGGTATAATTATTTTCCATTATAATTCAACGTTATCTTTGATCATAAACCTTGAAAAAATCTCAGCAATCAAAGGAATACTTTGTTTCAGCTGTTCTTCGGAAAGCGCTCCATAGCTTAATCTGAATCCATTTACATTATTTTGACTATATTGTTTAGGATGAATAATCTTAATATTTTTTTCCAGTAATAAAGTTGTTACCACATCCCAATCCAATTGTACTTTAGGAACTATCCAAAAAGCCAGACCACCTTCGGGTAGTGTAAAATCAGCAATATCTTTCATGTTTTTCTTCAACAATTCAAAAACAAAATCTCTTTTGTTCTTATAATGAACGGTTGCTTTTCTGATGTGCTTTTTTATAGCACCTTCTTTAATGAGCTGAAGAACTGCCTGTTCCATGATCACATCTCCATGCACATCAATAATCTTTCTCAGATCACCAATTCTTTTCAGCAGTTCCTGATTTTTAGTGGTCAGATAACCAATCCTCAAAGCGGGAGCTACCACCTTACTTAAAGTTCCGATATACACATAATTGTGCAGTTCGGGAAAACTTGAAATCGGGAGAATAGGACGATATCCGAAGTGAAACTCATTATCATAATCATCTTCAATGATGGTCATATTGTACTGATTTGATAACTCAATCAGTTTTAATCTTCTTGAAAGGCTTAGCGTAACGGTAGTAGGATATTGCCTGTGAGGAGTAATGTATAATGCTTTTATATTTCGATGTTGTTTTAAAAGCTTTTCAACAGCCTCGACACTGATTCCTTCATGATCTACAGGTACAGACAAAAGCTGTGCTCCCGCATACTGAAACGCTTGCCATGCAGGCTGATAGCCGGGATCTTCCACAACAACCATATCACCAGGACTTAAAAGACTCTGAGCAGTAAGGAACATACCCATCTGACTGCCTCGGGTGATAGAAATTTCGTTTTCAAGAATATGCATTCCGCGCTGATGATTAAGCATCTGAGAGATCATTTTTCTAAAATCCAAATCTCCATGTTCATCTCCGTAACCCATCATCTGCCATTTGGCTTTAATACTGAAAATTTGCCTATAAGCTCTTGCCAATTCTGTTACAGGTGCAATTTTACTATCGGGATGCCCGTCATCGAAATTAATTAAAATTCCATTAGGCAAGACCTGTAGATTTTTAGAATCCTGCAATGCATTTGCATTTTTTTCATGTAAGACAGGAAGCTTTTCTGACACGAAAATACCTTTTCTTTCCTTTGAAATTACCCATTCTTCATTGATCAACACCTGATAGGCTTCTACAACAGTGTTTCTGTTTATTTTTAACGTTTGGGCAAGGTTTCGGCTTCCGGGAAGGGCATCCCCTGCTTTTAATCTTCCTGTACGAATATCAGTGATAATAGTATCCGCAATCTGTAGATAAACTGCTTTATCAAGCTTTTTATCAATTTCTAATTCCAATTTCCAAGGCCGTAACATCTGGACTATCTATTTATGTAAAAACTGAATCATTTAAACAGTCCAAATATAGAATAATTTTGTCATGCAATAAAGCACAAAACCATAATAATTTTAAAATCATGGATAAGAAACAATTCAGTTCTAAAGATTTCCACGAAACTTTTGCAAGACCTAAGTATGTAAAACCAAGCCATTTGATTCATAAAAATGTAGAAAATGCTGGAGAGCATAATCAGTTTTCAACAGAAAGAAAGCATCCTGTTTTCTTTGTAGATCTTCCGAGTAAGAATGTCAGTATGACGATTGGAGGTTTAACTCCCGGGCAGCAAACCAACAGACACCGCCATACTTATGAAACCGTATTATTTGTAATTGAAGGAAAAGGTTGGACAGAAGTAGAGGATGAGAGAGTATATTGGGAAGCTGGCGATGCTGTATATATTCCTACCTGGGCCTGGCATAAACACCAGAATCTGAGCGATACCGAACCTGCTAAATATATCGCCTGTGAAAATGCTCCTCAGCTGCAGAACTTAGGAGTCGCTTTGAGAGAGGAAGAAGGAAGAGACCTCTAATATCAATATTTTAAACTTTTAAACAAAAAACATGAAAAATGTACCGTTCAAAGGGATTATAGCCTATCCTATAACCCCTTTTGATAAAAACGAAAAAGTAGATATTCCGCTTTTCAAGCATTTGGTAGAAAGGCTGATCACTTCCGGAAGCCATGGTATTGCTCCATTGGGAAGTACAGGAGTCATGCCTTATCTGTCTGACGAAGAAAAAGAAGAAGTTACTGAAGCTACTTTACAGCAGGTAAAAGGTAGAATTCCGACATTGGTAGGGGTTTCTAATCTTACAACAGAAAAAACAATTCGCCATGCCCAGTTCGCAGAAAAAGCTGGAGCAGATGCGGTAATGATTATCCCGATGAGTTACTGGAAGCTGACGGATGATGAAATTGTAGCGCATTATGATGCCGTAGCCCGTAAGATTTCCATTCCGATTATGGCGTACAATAATCCGGCAACAAGTGGAGTAGACATGTCTCCGGCTTTGCTGAAAAGGCTGCTTGAAATTCCCAATGTAACGATGATCAAAGAAAGTACGGGAGACATCCAGAGAATGCATTATCTAAGGCGGGAACTTGGAGAAGAGGTTGCATTCTATAACGGTTCAAATCCTTTGGCTCTGGCTGCATTTTCTGCGGGAGCGAGAGGCTGGTGCACTGCAGCTCCCAATCTCATTCCTGAATTGAATATCAGTCTTTATAATGCAGTGGAGGAAGGTGATCTTGAGAAAGCAAAAATAATTTTCTATCAGCAGTTTGATCTTTTAAAATTTATTGTGAACAAAGGATTGCCAAGAGCGGTGAAATCGGGTCTCAATATTCTGGGTGAAGATGGCGGAAATTTGAGAAGTCCTTTAAAACCTTTACACGAAAAAGAAACCGAAGAATTAAAAAATATTATTGCAACGCTTATTAATTAGTACAATCCTATGAAAAAGTCCATTTTTTATCATGCAGGATGCCCTGTATGTATCAGTGCAGAACATGATATTGTTAGCCTTATAGGTTCGGAAAATGTTGAGATTATCCATTTAGGTGATGACAAAAGCAAAATTGAAGATGCTGAAAAAGCGGGTGTAAAATCTGTACCAGCTTTAGTAACTCCCAACGAGAATGTTCTTCATATTAATTTTGGAGCGTCTCTGGAGGATGTGAAAAATTAGAATTTCATTAATCTGGTATAAACGGCTCAATTTCTTGAGCCGTTTTTTATCTCGCAGATTATACAGATTACGCAGATAATTACATAGAAATCTGCTTAATTTGCAACATCTGCGAGAGATTTTTTTAGTCCGGACTTTTTAAATCGTTGCATTTCCCTCAACACCGTCAGAATTATTGGTTTTGTTTCCGGTTATGGCAGAAGCTACAAAACTAAAAAGGCTTACCAGTTTTCCTGCTTTGGTATCCCAATAATAGGTTTCTTTAGTTTCTACGCGGATGATGGTTACATTGGGGTCATCTTTTCCGTCAAACCAGGCTTTAGCCAGAGGAGACCATTTATCTTCGATCGTTGCTTTATCTTTATAAACAGAAGCTTTTCCGTAAACGGAAAGATATTGGGAATCGCTGTTGTTCATAAAAAACAGTTGTACTCTACGGTCTTCTTTTATCTCAAAATTTTTGTTACTGGTACCACTGCTTATGAACCATAGATTTCCGCTGTCGTCTGTTTCCTGCAGGGTCATGGGTCTTGAATTGATGGGAGTGGTTTCCAGTTCTGTACAGAACATACATATTCTTGCATTTTCTGACAATTCTTTGATCTTTTTGATCGCTTCCAGATGGGTAAGGTTTTCTGTTGACATATTCTTATATTTTAGTGATTGGTAAGTAGTATAAGATTCAAATACCTGACCAAAAGAGTATAAAATGTGGTATCTTACATGGATTTCTTTTAGTTTTTTTTGAAATCGCAAAGAAGCAGAATAATTTTTAATACTATATAAGATGCAAGCATTTCATCAATTTCTATCTTTTGCAGATCATACAGATTTCGCAGATGATTGTATATATCTGCATAATTAAAATCTGCAAGAGAATTAAATGTTTGATTTTACATCTCTTGAATTCAGATATTGTCTTTTTCTGCCCATAAGTTTTCTGTAAATTTGATGAATGCAGATTTCGCCTCCCAAACACCTGGCTTCTTATATCAGACATTATATCTTTTTGGAAAATTCCCGGGAGGATATAAAAAGTTTAAGGCTCTTTACAGACGGAAGTTCCGGATTGATACTATCCGGAGACATGAATCTGTATTCCGGTATTTCTGAGGACCGGATGCCACTTTCCTTTTTCTATGGTACATTAAACGGTTACAGGGATTTCTTTTCAAAAGGTAAATTCTCTCTTATGGCCATAGTATTTCAACCATATTTTTTGAATATTCTTTTCAAAACTTCCGCCAAAGAAATTCGCAATCAGATAATTTCCGTGGAAGATGTTTTGAAAAATAAGCTTGAAATGTTTCAGGAGAAATTGTTTAATAAAGAGAATCCTTTAGCCACAATCAATGATCTGAATATCTTTTTTACCCGTTTTCTATCCGAACGAATGAGTACAGATTATCATTTAATAACAGCTACACAGCAATATCTTCTTCACAATAAAGGTTCAGTATCTTCCAAAGATTTGCAGCATTTTACCGGTTATTCAGAGCGTCATTTAGAGCGAAAGTTTGAATATCATATGGGAATGTCTCCCAAAAAATACGGAAATATTATCCGTCTTCATTACTTTTTAAGCCTTATGAATAATGGGATTGATGATAACAATATGACCACACTTTCTTACGAAGCGGGATATTCTGATCAGTCTCATCTGATCAGGGAGTTTAAAAGAAATATCGGGCTTACTCCCAAGCAATATCTGAATACAGAAAATAAAATGGCGGTTAATTTTATTGAGCTTTAAGCCGGTATGACGGTTTTATACAATTTTTAATAAGTAACACAACCTAGTTTTGCTTAAAAAAATATGAATATTAAAATTTCGACGGCACAATTTGAAAACAAAAGTGGTGATAAAACTTATAATCTATCCGTTATAGAAAAATTAGCTGGAGAGGCAGCATCCAAAGGTTCTCATGTAATTGCCTTCCATGAATGTTCGATTACAGGCTATACTTTTGCCCGAAAGCTTTCGAGAGAACAGCTTCTTGATATTGCAGAACTTATTCCGGACGGTGAGAGTATTAAAAGACTACAGGAGATTTCTACTCAATATAATATCACCATATTGGCCGGATTGTTTGAGAAAGATGAACATGATAAACTCTTCAAGGCTTATGTTTGTGTAGATAAAACAGGACTGAAGGCTAAATACCGGAAACTGCATCCTTTCATCAATCCGCATCTTACACCAGGCAATGAATATTGTGTTTTTGATATTATGGGATGGAAATGTGGAATTCTCATCTGTTATGATAACAACATTATTGAAAATGTAAGAGCTACAAGACTTTTGGGTGCAAAGATTATTTTTATGCCACATGTTACGATGTGTACGCCCTCTACAAGGCCCGGAGCAGGTTTTGTGGATCCTCAGCTTTGGAAAAACAGGGTAGCAGATCCTACCTCTTTACGTCTGGAATTTAATGGAATGAAGGGCAGGGACTGGCTGATTAAATGGCTTCCGTCCAGAGCTTATGATAACGGAGCTTATATTGTTTTTTCAAACCCGATTGGTATGGATGATGACCAGCTTAAAAACGGATGTTCCATGATTATAGATCCCTTCGGGGATGTGATTGCAGAATGCCGTTCATGGGAAGACGGTTTTGAATCAGCTGTCATTACTCCTGAAAAACTTACTCAGGCGGGAGGATATCGTTACACCAAAGCAAGAAGACCAGAATTATACAGGGATATCATTGGGCAGGAACATTCGTCAGAACAAAAAGTAGTTTGGCTTACTGATAAAACTCTTTAAAAAATTGAATCTCTTCTGTCAATAATGTGCGGAAGAGATTCATTGCTTATGGATGAATCGTTTGCTGGAGATCGGTCCAGGCACCTCCGTTGTAGATATGTTTAAAGCCTCTTTCTTTCAGGATATTCTCCGCTTTTACACTTCTGAGTCCGTGAGAACACACTGTGATATATGTTTTTTGGGGATCTAATTCAGTATAGCGTTCTCTGATTGTTCCTAAAGAAATATTCACAGAGCCTTGTATATGCCCTGTTTCATATTCCTTTTCCGTTCTTACATCCAAAATAACAACTCCTTTTTTAAGGAGTTCCGGCAAACCGTTATCTAAAGTCTGGAATCTGTATACTTTGTAGACAACATACAAAATAAGAGCTATTCCACAGAATATAAAAAGAATTTTCATAGCTTGCTCAGAATTTTTTTGTCAATATAAAAAGTACCAAACGGAATAAAGCAGGCCAAAATTACCTTCCATGTTATTTCTTCAAATTTCCAGTTCTGCTCTACGCCCACGCTCAGTGTATTGAACAGGAAGAGTAGGAATAATGTTCCGTGCACAGGGCCAATGAGTCTTACCCATAAAGGATTGTCCATCCAGTATTTCATAGGGACTGCAATAAATATCAGAATCAGTAAGGAAATTCCTTCCAAAATAGCCAGAATCCTAAGCCGGCCGATTTTTGTTTTAAATAAATTGATCATAATTATCTGAAATAAGGTCTGTTTGCAAAAGGAGAAAAAGGCCACGGAATGGCAATCAAAATAATAATCAATGCGATAGAAAACCAGAGTCCCATTGTCTTGAATTGTTCTTTATCCGACAATTTTCTTTTGGCTAATGCAGAGCCGATCGTGATGATAATAATGGCTGTAATCATCAGCGAAATATGGATTAGTCCGAAAAATACATGTTCCAAAGAGTCTTTGGCTTCGTTAAAATTTTTCCAGAAGTATTGGATCACCGGGCTTTTAAAATAAAATATCATTCCTATGGCCAGCTGAATATGAGCTATCGTTGCAGACCAGTGCCTTACCTTGTTATCTGCTCCTGTAAATTTTCTGTTGGAAGAATATCCTTTGAAAGAACGATAAATTGCATAAATCAAGCTTATTAAGACCAACCATCGGGTGAGGGAATGTAAAAAAGTAAGGGTTTGATACATCGTTTTTTTTTGAACACAACAAAGGTAAAATAAAAACATACTAATTAGTATGTTTTTTGAGAAAAAATTATTGAAGCGTGTTGAAATAAGATCTAAGTCCTTTTAAATAAATAAGATATACTTCTTTTGAATTTTCTAACTTACCCAGATTTCTTATTCCCCAATAGCCTGAAATAACAAAAACACTTACTTCTTTTGCATTTACTTCTTTGTTGATGATTCCTGCTTCTTTACCTTTCTCAATACTTTCTGCAAGAGCCTGTTCCCATTCTTTTGAAAGTTCATGCAAAGCCTGTGTAAAAGCATGATGCCATGGTGCCATTTGCTGTACGAAATTTGAAGTAGGGCAGCCATATTCCACTTTTAAAAAGTCGTTTTCAATCAGTAAATGGAACATGATATCATAAATACTGTCTAAAGGATTCTGACTGTTTTGAAGAGAGTTTATGAAAATCTTTCTGAAATTGGGCTTCATCAGATCCGTAATAATAGCGAGTCCCATATCATCCTTGGTTTTAAAATGATAATAAAAAGCACCCTTCGTCACCTGAGTCGTTGCGATAATTTCATCAATGCTTGTAGTCTGAAAACCTTTCACATAGATCAATTCGAACGCTTTCTGGAGAATAGTAAGACGGGTTGCTTCTGATTTCTTCATTAAAACTGATGATAATATTTTACAAAGGAACACATTTTAAATGTAAAATAAAACTATCATTATTCTGATACTTTGATACAATTTAAATAATTTTTATAATATAGATATTCGTCGGAACTTTGCCTTGTCAATCTCAACAAATTACAAGACAATGAACTTTCAAAAAGAAATACAGATCAATACCGCATCAAAGACTGTTAAAAAAGGTCTTCCTGCAGCGCTTTGGGCATTAACGATAAGTGCCTTTGGAATTGGGACTACAGAATTTGTTATTGTAGGCCTGCTTCCCACAGTAGCTTCTGACCTTGGAATTACTATTCCTTCTGCAGGGCTACTGGTAAGTCTTTACGCGATAGGAGTAGCTATCGGAGCACCGATATTAACGGCATTAACAGGGAAAGTACCACGCAAAATGCTTCTGGTTTCCATTATGATGCTATTTGTTATTGGAAACGGACTGGCGTCTATAGCTCCCAGCTTTATAACATTAATTCTGGCAAGAATACTTACGGGGTTGGCCCATGGAGTTTATTTTTCCATAGGTTCTACCATTGCAGCTTCGCTCGTCTCTGAAGAGAAGAGAGCCACAGCCATTTCTATTATGTTTGCCGGACTTACTCTTGCGATTGTAACAGGAGTTCCACTGGGAACATTTATAGGACAGCATTTCGGATGGAGAGCAACTTTCATAGGGGTTTCAATCCTTGGAATTATAGGGTTGGTAGCCAGTTTGCTATTAGTTCCAAATAACCTTAAAAATGGGAAAACCGCATCTTTAAAGAGTCAGTTTAAAGTATTAGGAAACAGACGTTTGATTTTTGCTTTTTTAATGACTGCGATGGGGTATGGAGGTACGTTTGTAGTATTTACCTATCTGTCACCTATTTTACAGAAAATTACGGGATTTCAGGAATCTACGGTCACTTTTATCCTTTTGATTTATGGAATTGCCATTGCTTTAGGAAACCTCATTGGTGGGAAAGTTGCGAATAAAAATCCTCTGAAAGCTCTTTTATGGATGTTTGCGGCACAGGGATTGGTATTGCTTGCGTTTTATTTTACAGTAAGCAGTCCGGTTTTAAGCGTCATTACCCTTTTTCTTTTAGGAGCTTTATCATTTGCTTCTGTTCCCGGACTTCAGTTATTGGTGGTACAGATTGCTGAAAAAGAAGTCCCGGGAACTGAGGATGTAGCTTCAGGGATCAATATTGCGGCTTTTAATATCGGTATTGCAATCGGATCTTATGCTGGAGGAATGATTGTTACCTCTTCCTTAGGTTTGGCAAGTACGCCATGGATAGGTGCTTTATTTCTGTTGGTTACGGTATTGATTACAGTCTACAGTATTCGTTTAAGCAAGAAAAATTAAGATTTCACGAATCGTTTTTATAATAATTTCTAAGCTATGCTTCATAGCGAAAACTACAAACCAGGATGTTAGAGGCATGTAAATGATGGTTTTATAAAGGCAGGTTTTTATCTGCCTTTTATTTTTTTTTAAAATATTTTCAGTTTAAAAAAATCTCTTTAATTCTGATTATGTAGCATGTATAAAATTACAATTTTCTGATTATAGAATAGACTTCGTTATTTAAATTGTATTAATTGAAATTATTGAAAATCAATTGTTTAACATAAAATAATAATTCGTTTCTGAGATGAATTATTGTGTACATTTATATTCAAATTTAAAAACACAAATAATGAAAAATTTTAAAAAATTATCCCGAAACGAACTTAAAGCGGTAAAAGCAGGTCAAGTTTGGATTGCCGAAACTTCTTGCGGTATAACAGCTACGACGACTCAGGACTGGACACCACAACAAGCAGAATGGCGTGAAAGGGTTGAAGCTATTAACTGTAAAACACCTATCTTTTCCGGCTCTGATCCTAAACATCTTGCAGCTAGCCTTAATTAATGTAAATTGAAGCACTTATAGTAGAAGATATTTGATTATAAGTGCTATTTAAAAATGAAAACCTCGCCTATGGATTGCCATAAAAAGTTACTTCAACTATTCATTCTGTTGTATAGTGTTTTATCCTATACCCAATCATACAAACAAGATACTTTACGTGGTGAGTTCACATATATGTTAAGAGCCAAATTTGATACGCGAACAGATAACAAATATGAAGACCAATTTTTGTTACAAATAGGTGATAATTGTGCATTTTTTGCAAATGCAGTATCACTTAAAGGAGATTCAGTAATGGCAAACTCAGGAACAACAACAAATAATCCAGATGGAAGTATAACACTGGGTTGGAAAAAAGGAACGGTAATTCCAAAAACAGACTTTAACTTTACCATTATACAAACTCATGAAAACATACAATATTTTGATTCAGTTTTCATGTCATTGTTCACCTATAAAGAACCCGTGATAAAGAACTGGAAGCTTATAAATGAAACTAAAGTAATCAATACGATTAATTGTAAAAAAGCGGAAGTTACCTTTAAAGGAAGAAACTGGATTGCATGGTATGCTCCTGAAATTCCGTTTCCGTACGGGCCAATGAAATTCAGTGGATTACCTGGTTTAATCATAAAAATCACCGATGAAAAAGGAGATTATGATTTTGAATTGGTAAAATCCATGTCTAACTCTCAATTAAAAAATAAACGAATCAATATGAAGAAAAGCAGATACACCGGAGCTGCAGAAACCACACAGACAAAATTAAAACAGGCACAAAGTAATGCTGAAACGAATGCAGCAGGTGTACTTGCTAGTTATGGAACTACCATTATAAAAGGACAGGAAATACTGAAGAAAAGAGAAAAAGAAAGAAAAGAGAATAAGAAATATGAAAATCCACTGGAGTTAACACCTTAAGTGATCATATTTCATAAATTTCTTCATCTGTAAATACAAAAAATGTACTTTTCTTAGGCAGGTTTTTTGTATCTAGTCCTGTGAATTCGCTGAAAGCAGGTAATAATAATTGATTGTTGCTGAGAGCAAAACATGGAAGTCTGATGTTTTTAACAGCAGAATTCAGCACAATTCCTGGGTGGATATGTCCGGTAATCTGGAATCCGGATGCTGTTGCATCAAAATCATGAATAAAAGTGATGCCTTCTATTTCAAGTAATTCAGATTTATAATTAAAGCATAACTTTTCTTCCAGAGGTTTTGAGATCCGGTCATGATTTCCCTCAATAAGATAAAACTTTATATCTGGATACTGATTTTTCCACCTGCAGAATTCATCTACATCAGAATTGTCTCCGGCATGAAGTAGATCTCCGACTACAATAAATTTTTCAGGCTGAAAATATGCAATCAGCGCTGACAATCTTTCCATATCACTTTTCATAATATGATTGGCCAGTGCAATGCCGTTTTTACGAAAATGAGCTGTTTTTCCAATATGCAGATCAGATAGAATCAAGGCTTTTTCTTTTTGCCAGAATGCTGCCCGCTGGTTGGTGAGAATGAAACTTTCGTTTTGGATGGAAATATTTTTAGTTGCTATCAACACTTAATAAATTGAAAATTGAAGGTTTAAAGTTAATCTATTTAAACCAGATCAGCTAACTTTCCTGCTTACATGAAATTTCTCATCAAAAATATAAGTCAGTGGAAAACCAGTAGCAATTTCTCTTTCTAAAATTTCTTCAGGAGAAAGATGTTCCAGATACATGATAAGCGCTCGTAGACTGTTGCCATGCGCTACAATTAATACATTTTCCCCCTGTTTCAGCAACGGCCTTATCTGGCTTTCAAAATAAGGGATTACTCTGTTGTAAGTATCTTTAAGGCTTTCTCCACCTGGTGGAACTACATCAAATGATCTGCGCCAGGTATGAACCTGTTCATCACCATATTTCAGAGCCGTTTCTGCTTTGTTGAGCCCTTCCAGATTTCCGTAAGAACGTTCATTTAATGCTTTATCTTTAACGACAGGAATATCCGGATTTCCTATTTCATCCAGAATGACAGAGAGGGTATGCTGGGCTCTGATCAGGGCAGAAGTGAATGCTATATCTATTCTTTCTCCTCTCAGCGCAATACCTGCTTTTTTTGCTTCTTCAATACCGGTTTCAGTTATATCGATATCTTTCCACCCTGTAAATCTGTTTTCCAGATTCCAGAGTGACTGTCCGTGACGGACTAAGAACAATTTTTCCATTTTTAAATTTTATTTCAACTTCTAAGAAGGTATACTCTAAGTTACGATGATTATTTAAACTTATCAAGAAAATTAACGTAGAATATTAGGTAATGAATAAGATTTAAAATAGCGTGGATTTCTTGAGAAAAATATTGAATTAATCATCAAATATCACTTATATCAGACAGTTTCAGCATTCTTTTAATTCTCGCATCCAGTCCTTCACTTGAAAGCGTTTGTCGTAAACTGTCCACTTTAATAGGAAAACTTAACGGAGTAAATGATCGGGAATATTTTAAAATAATTTCAGATTTTTCAATTCTTTTAAAAGCTTCTACAAGCCGCTGTTCCTGAAGTTGCATATTAAAAACTTCTGTATACGCCTGTTTTATTAAAAAATGATTGGAATCATGGTCTTCCAATACTTTAAAAATCAGTCCGGCAGAACTCTGTAATGATTTGTTAGAACGTTGTTGCCCGGCATAATTTTGAATTACCATTCCTGAAATCACTGCAATATCACGAAATTTTCTCCTTGCCATTTCCGCAGAATTGATACTTGCGATCACATCATTCATCAGATTCTCTCTGCTTAAAATCTGTTGAAGATTGTCTTCATTTAAAGGAATTTCTTTATCACTGAACAGTTCAAATCCATAATCATTCATCGCCATAGAAAAGGATATTGGAGCCAGTTTCGAGATCCGATAGGCAATCAGAGCTGCCATTACTTCATGAACCAGACGTCCTTCAAAAGGATACATAAACAAATGATATCCTTCACGGTTTTTGATCAATTCCACCAGAAACTCATCTTCTTTGGGAATATGGGAGTTTTTTTCCTGGTTCTTTAAAAGTGGGTGTAAAAATTTAAGCTCTTTTTCCCAAGCTTTCGGATTTAAGGCATGTGACAGTTTTTCTCTAAGAAAATGCCCCAGATTGGAGCTCAAAGGGAGCCTTCCGCCAAGATAGCTCGGAACCAGGGCTCTTCCTTTAGCTGCTCTTACATATACCGTCATATCTTTAATGATAACAACTTCCAGTGTACGTCCGGCCAGAATAAATTTTTCTTCTTTTTTTAATTTTGAAATAAAATATTCTTCAATCATTCCGATATAGCCACCGGAAATAAATTTTACCTTCAACATGGCATCACTCACAATCACACCCATATTCATCCGGTGGAGCATAGCGATTTTTCTTGAAGTTACTTTATAAAGACCATCTTCCATAATGACGATTTTATGAAACTCTTCATAGCTTTTCAACACACTGCCGCCAATCGTAAGAAATTCCAGGATGCTTTTCCATTCTTCATCCAGCATTTCCTGAAAGGCATATACTTTTTTAATTCTTGGGTACAGTTCATCAGGATAAAAGCCGTCTCCAACCGCCAATGTCATCAGAAACTGAACCAGCACATCGAAACATAAAACCTGTGGCTCTCTGGGCTCAACCACTTTCTGTTTTACAGCTTCTTTTAGAGCTGAAACCTCGATCAGTTCCAAAGAATGGGTGGGAACACAATAGATTTTTGAAGTTTCAAAAGGAGAGTGGCCACTACGTCCGGCTCTTTGAAGAAAGCGTGCAACGCCTTTGGCAGAACCAATTTGAATAACTGTGTCTACAGGTTTAAAATCAATTCCGAGGTCTAAAGATGATGTGGAAACCACAGCTTTTAATTTTCCTGAACTTAAATTTTCTTCAATCCAGATTCTTAAATGAGCATCAATGGAACTGTGATGGATAGCGATCTGACCTGCAAAATCAGGATAAGCATCGAGTAAAAGCTGGTACCACATTTCACTCTGACTTCTGGTATTCGTAAATACAATGGTAGATTTTGATTCCAGAATAATAGGAACAACTTTATCTGCAAGTTTGTTTCCCAGATGTCCTGCCCATGGCAATATCTCGATTTCATCCGGGAACACCGGCAGAATATCTATTTTCTTATGTTCTTTGGCTGTAATTTTTGTCTTTTTAATATCATACGGAATAAGCACTTCCATGGCTTCATCCAGATTTCCGATGGTTGCAGTGATTCCCCATATTTTGATCTTCGGAACATATTTTTTAAGCTGAGAGATACCAAGTTCTACCATGACACCACGCTTTGAACCCAATAATTCATGCCATTCATCCACTGCTACACATTTCATATCCCGGAAAAATGTTTCATTATTTTTTTGTGCCAGAAGCAGATGAAGGCTTTCAGGAGTTACAACAAGAATTTCAGGCATCTTTTTTACCTGCTGTTGTCTAACTTTCGGATCCGTATCTCCGTTTCTTACGCCTACAGCCCAATCAAGCCCGATTTCATCAATGGCTTCCTGCATCGCTTTTGCAATATCTTTGGACAAAGATCGGAGTGGCGTGATCCAGATCATTTTTAATCCTTTTTTATATTGTTCAGGATGATTCAGAAAATCTGAAATTAAGGCTAAAAAAACAGAAAAAGTTTTTCCAAAACCCGTAGGAGCAACCACCATTCCGCTGTATCCGTTTCCAAATTTTTTCCAGGTTTCCAGCTGAAATCTGAAAGGGGCAATACCTTTATCCGTCATCCATTGCTGAATGATCTTTAGTCCGTTGGTATGTTCGAAAGCTGCCAATTTTATTTTTTATTTTGTTTTAACGCAAAAGGGGCTAAGAATTTATGTGATATTGTTTAATTTTCGATCGCAAGGACGTTTCACTCAGTAAAGACAATTCTTACTATCGCTGAACGTAGTTGTCTTTGCGAACGAAAATAGTATTAATAAAAATATCTTGCGACATTGTTTTAAAATCTATTGTATTAATTTTTTTATTTCTTCCAAATCATCAATTTCGTCTACGGTTTTGTCTTTCCTCCATCTTACAATTCTTGGAAATCGTAGAGCTACACCACTTTTATGACGATTGCTGAAACCTATACCTTCAAAAGCAATTTCAAAGACCAGTTCTGCTTTTACCGTTCTTACAGGACCGAATTTCTCGATGGCATTTTTGGTAACAAATCGGCTCACCTCCATGATTTCTTTATCTGTTAATCCTGAGTAGGCTTTGGCAATGGTCACCAGGCTATCTCCGTTTTTCACAGCAAAACTATAATCTGTGTAATAAGCACTTCGCCTGCCGCTTCCTTTCTGGGCATAGATCAGAACGGCATCAATGGTAAAAGGATTGATTTTCCACTTCCACCAGTCACCTTTTTTCCGTCCGGAATGGTAAGGTGAATTTTTTTGTTTTAACATCAAACCTTCACTGTTTACATCTCTTGAATTTTCACGAAGCAAATTCAGTTCTTCCCATTTTTCAAAATCCAGACTTTTGGAAATGCTGATGCGTTCAGGGTTCTCATTCAGTAATAATTCTTCAAGTAAAGCTCTTCTTGCGGAGATGGGTTTTTCTCTCAGATCGTTGTCTTCCAGTTCCAGTAAGTCATAGACAAAGACTTCTATAGGTATTTCTGAGAGCATTTTTTTAGTTAAAGTTTTCCTGTTTAATCTCTTTTGTAATTCATTAAAATTTAAAACTTTACCATCGTTTACTGCAAGTATTTCTCCATCCAGTACAAAGTTACCTTTCATGGCTTTTATGGCATCTGTAATTTCCGGAAATTGTTCTGTGACGAGTTCTTCACCTCTTGACCAGATGAACACTTCATCGTTTCTCCTGATGATTTGCCCGCGTATTCCGTCCCATTTGTATTCTACCAGCCATTCATCAGGACTTCCCAGTTCTTTAGTCTCTTTTTCCAAAGGATAGGCAAGGCAGAAAGGGTATGGTTTTGAGTTGTCAGGGTTTACATTTTCGGCATCAATAAGTTCTTTGAAGGAAACTTTTTCCGGCTGCCATTTTCCCATTAAACTGTGCATCAAAGCACTCGGTTCCTGCCCTGAAAATTTTGTCAGTGCATTGATTAATGTTTTATCTGAAACTCCAATCCGGAAGCTTCCACCAATTAATTTATTGAAAATCAATCGCTCGGTATAATCCAGCCCATTCCAGGACTGCAGTACAAATTCTTTTTTTTCTGCATCTGTTTTGCCTTTCAGACTCACGATATCATTCATCCATTCTGATAATGAACGTTCAATTTTTTCCTCTGGAGGCGGAAGAATTAATGATAGAGTTTCTCCAAGATCTCCTACCGAAGAATAGGATTCCTGAAACAGCCAATAAGGAAGTTTTGTGATTTCCAGGGCCCATTCTTTCATGTAATTGGTATTGACATTTCTCTTAGGTCTTTTGCCGGTAAATAAAGCGATAAACCATACTTTATCTTCATCAGGAGCACGCTCAAGATAGTCAATGATAGCATCAATTTTAGCATTGGTTTTATTGGTTGTTTCCAACGCGTTGATAAGGTCTGCAAAATGTCTCATGATTCCGGATTTTGTGAGATTTCTTTTTCAGATTCTTCTTCATCTTCACCGTAAAGTGTTTCTACAACATCTGCTTTAATTTCTGTTTCATTAAGATATTTTGAAAAAACTTCTGTCTGTCCATGAGTAACATGAACCAGCTCTGCTTCAGTTGCTTTTACCGTTTGTAACAGCCCTTTCCAGTCTGCATGATCACTCATCGCAAATCCTGCGTCCGCGCTTCGCCATCTTCTGGCACCACGTACCTGCATCCAGCCGGAACATATGGCCGTGGCCGGATCTGGAATCTTTTTGATGATATTACTGTCGAGCAAAGCAGGTGGTACAATCACAATTTCGTGCTCCATTTCTTTCGGACGTTCTCTGAAATCCGCAATGGTATATTCAGGAAGTTCAATTCCTACTGTTTCAAAGGCTTCATTAAGCTTTCCGATAGAATAATGAACATATATTTTCCCTAAATCTTCCACTGCTTTCATGATACGCTGGGCTTTTCCTAAAGAATACCCTATGAATACAGAAGTTTTATTGTTTTCTTTATTTTTCAGAACCCAGTTCTGGAGTTTTTTATTTAAGTCCGGAACTTCCAGCCAGTTGTAAATAGGCAGTCCAAAGGTGCTTTCTGTCACAAATTCATTGCATTTTACCAGTTCGAAAGGAGTACTTAACCCATCATCCTGAACTTTATAATCTCCTGAAATGACAGTTACATAGCCTTTATATTCAAGCTTTATCTGAGCAGAACCAATGATATGTCCGGCAGGGTGAAGTGAAAGTTTTACTCCATTGATGGTAATCACTTCTCCATATTCTACGCTCTGGCATTCGATATCTGGTCCAATTCTCTGGTACAGAATAGGTTTGGTAAAATGGTGACAAAGGTATTTTTTCATTCCCCAGCGGGCATGATCAGCATGACCATGGGTGATAACAGCCATCTCGACGGGTCTCCAGGGATCTATATAAAATTTTCCCTGAGGACAGTAAATGCCTTTTTTTGTAAATGTGATTAATTTCAATGGTGTAATTGGTTTATACAATTAGCTTCAAAAACTTAACCAATTTACAATAAAGTGTTTATTTTTTAATTTTTGTGGTATAAAATCTCATAACAGGATCTATTATGTTTGAATGATCATTCATAATAAATTCAGGCCAAAGCCGGTAATGAAATTTCTTTTATTAAACAGGCTTTCTCCGACTACGCCCAGGATAATGGTCCATTTCTATTGATGGAAAATGATACAGGAAAGATTAAAAGCATAAAAAAAGCTGTTCCCAATTGAAACAGCTTCTATCGATTATTTTTCATTCAACACGTCATTTACGAAGTCAATCCATTGATAATCCGGAATAGTTTTGTCTATGAAATAATCGGGTTGAATACCTTTTTCGTCAATGGCCATATCAGGAATACGAAAGCTTTTGGAGAGTGCATAACCCAGTTTAAACTCGTTACAAGGTGAATTTACAAAATACATATTGGAGATATCCAGAACTCCGGCAGTAGTGGTTCCGAAAAGCTTTACTTTTTTACTTTGTTTAGCAGCCAGTAAAAATTCTTCCGCAGTGCTTCCGTTTCCGTTGTTAATGATGATTCCTACATTCTTTGGATATGGTGAAATTTTATCCATTTTGGTGATTCCTACAATTTTTCCATCATCCTGAAGGCTTACAAATTTGCCTAAGTTCTTGCTGAGCTTGTCATAAGCTTTCTTCAGATATTCTCTTTCATCTGCCTGCATACCATATTTCTCATAGTTGTCATAGAAATCAAGCATTCTCTGATTATTCAGTTTTGTAGAATAAAGCTGTGTTCTTACACTTCGGATAGGGTTTGTGTAGAGATAAGGAATAATTTTGGCAAAACTGTTATCACTTCCACCACCATTATATCTGATATCAATAATTAGGTTTTCTGTACTTTCAATTTTTGATTTATTGGCTGTAATAACGCTGTCAATATCTTTTTTCAAAGCACCATTAAATGAAGGGATTCTCAAAAGCAGTGTAGTCTTATTAAGCTGCTTCAGGAACGGTTCTTGTGCCATAATAGCCTCATAATACGTTTCAATTCCTTCTTCTTTTTCAAATTTCGGGAAAACTCTTTTCAGGGTAAAGTCATTGATTTCAAGATAGTTTTTTCCTACAAGTCTCATATCGTGAATTTCCTGTCCGGTTTTATTTCTCAGATAATAGGTTCCTTTGGTTTTATCGTTGTTGAAAGTCAGCTTTAATTCATTAGGTTTCCAGTTTTCGGCTCCGGATTGTATGATAAAACCTTTATAGACTTCCCCAAACTTTTTAATACCTATTGTATAGGGCTCAACTTCCCAGATTCCTTCAATATCTGAATCATTTTTAGATGCAGCTTCTTTTTTGAACTTTTCAAGATCTATTTTCACCAATTCTGTTTTGGTATTTTCACTAGCTGCTGGCGGGGCTTCGGTAGCTTTATTTTCTATTTTTGAAACTGAAAAATGACCGGATCTGAAGAATTTAAGCCAGTCATATATTGTCTGATAACATTCTGTATTGGATTTTGCATTTTTGATTCTTTTCAGAAAGTTATCATTATGAGCCTGATAAGCGGGAAGACCTTTTTTATCAATCACATACTGATATCCGGCATCATTTTCTTCAAAAGTCTTTTTTACCCACTGATAATTACTTTCACAATTGCAGTTTTGAGCAAAGCTAAAAGAAGTAGATGTGATAAAAATTAAAAAAAGTGTTTTAATTTTAAGCATATATTAGTTATTAGTTGTGTTGTAAAGCTTACAAACCTAACGATAATCCTAATTTTTTATGATGCAAAAAAGAGAATTTTTCTAAAAAAAATCTTTACGATGCACTTTTTGAGCTTTTCAGCAATATGAAAATGAACTTTCAGGCAATATTGACCTTCTTAAAATCTTTGAAATTTGTACATCATTAAAAAAGAATACAATGAGTAAAACAATTTTAATTACAGGGGCAGCAAGTGGATTTGGAAAGATAGTAGCTTTTGATCTTGCTAAAAAAGGACACAAAATAATCGCTACAGCTCAGGTCTATCCTCAAATGAGTGATTTAATCCGTGAAGCTAAAGAACAGGGAGTTGATCTGACTGTCGACAAACTGGATGTAACAAGCCAAAGAGATGTAGACTATATTGTAAAGAAATATGGTGATATTGACATTCTCATCAGCAATGCCGGAATTATGGAAGGCGGTCCGATTGCTGAACAGCCCGTAGACATTATCCGTTCTATGTTTGAAGTGAATGTATTTGGTGCATTGAACCTTGCACAAGGTTTTATCAAAAGGTTTGTAGAAAAGAAAAGTGGAAAGATTATTTTCACGTCTTCGATGGGAGGTTTATGGACCGTTCCTTATGTTGCTGCTTATTGCTCTTCAAAACATGCTTTGGAGTCTATTGCAGAAGGATTGAGAACTGAGTTAGCTCCGTTCAATATCAAAATTGCAACTTGTAATCCAGGTGTATTTGGAACAGGTTTCAATGATAGAGGCGTAGATTCTATTTTCCATTGGTATGATCCGAAAAGCAACTTTACTCCTGAATCAGCGTTTGACGGAGCAGCAGAATCTTTAGCACATCAGCTTGATCCTCAGTCTATGGCCGAAGTGATTGTAAATGTAGCTTTAGATGACAACAGCAACTTCAGAAATGTTCATCCGAAGGAAACCGAAGAGTTTGTAAAACAGCTTCAGGCAGAGGCATGGACCGCAAAAAGCTAATATCATGGAGTTGAATTATAAAACAGCCGAAAAGGCTTTGCAAACAGCCAAGGAAAAAGCATTATCTCTAAATATTCCTGTAACTATTGCTGTGGTAGATATGGGCGGACACCTTATCGCATTAGCAAGACTGGATAGTGTTTATGGAGTGATTGATTTTGCCGTTAAAAAAGCAAGAACTGCCGCTATGTTTGGTGTAAATACTGAAATGATGGGAAGTATTATCTCAGAAACAGGCATCCATGGATATGGTATGCTGAATTCAAATGAAGGACTTTTGACTATTGCAGGTGGTGTTGTTCTTCAAAATGCAGAAGGAAAAATTATTGGTGCTATAGGTTCTTCAGGAGGAAGCCCGGAGCAGGATAAGGAAATTGCAGAAGCTGGAGCACAGGCTATTGCTTAAATTTCAGATATTTGCATGATGGAAAATACTTCTGAGATCATATTTGACAAACTGGTTTATTCATGCGCCTTTGAATCTTACAGAGGCCATGAAGAGTTTATTCCGGATCATTTTCTGGGATTTCAGATATCCGGAGAGACTCATGCTTTTCATGAGCATGGTAAAACGGTGATTAAAGAAGATACCGTAGTTCTGGTGAGAAAAAACCAACTGATCAGAACGATCAAATATCCTTCGAGCCATGAAAAGTATCAGTTTGTTTCCATTACATTGGATGATGAAACGCTGAGACAGTATGCTACAGAAAATAAAATAACCGTAAATACAGGTTTTAGTGGTAATGAGCGGTTATTTTTTGAACCTGATGATTTTTTTAAGAGCTATTTTGCTTCTCTTATTCCTTACATTAATAAAACAAAGAAAATTCCCTCAAAGTTAGCAGCATTAAAGGTGAAGGAAGCTATTGAATTACTTTTGCTGAGTAATCCGGATGTTAAAAATCTTCTTTTTGATTTTTCTGAACCTCATAAGATTGATCTTAAAGAATTTATGAACAAAAACTTTATGTTCAATGTATCTGTAGATGCTTTTGCAAGACTTACAGGACGCAGTCTTTCGGGATTTAAAAGAGATTTCAGCAAAACTTTTGAAATGACACCCAAGCAATGGCTGAAAGAGAAAAGATTAAAAGAAGCGTACTATTTAATTAAGAACAGAGATAAAAAGCCTTCAGATATTTATCTTGATCTGGGTTTTGAGAATTTATCTCACTTTTATTCTTCCTTCAAAAAGAAATTCGGGGTAACGACTACGGAGATCTAACTTTTAACTACTAAAAAACATAATTACACTATAATTTAACTGTTGGAAAAACGCAAAGTCGCAAGGATTTTATCTCTAATCAAATTTAATTCTGAATATTTCAAAATATTATATTATTGCGTCTTTGCGTTTTCCTACTGTTATTAAGGGATCATATTTTCTGCTCTCAGTCTTTCAAAGACATTAATAAAAGAATCTTCTGTAGTTGTATAAGCAGTAAAGCCGAGTTTTCTGCTGTTAGACATGTCACACATCACTTCCAATGGTCTTCCCAGATCCAGATCAGTATGCCATGCAGACGAAAGCCGGTTAAGATTGCTTTCTTTGAGGTTATATTTTTCTGCAATGGCTGTCCAGGTTTCGTGATCGTTTTCAAGTTCTTTTTCAAGAGGTCTTATAGTTCCGTTGAAAACTTCAGCTTCTACACCAAACCAGACCGCCAGTTTTTTCCAAAGCCATTTCCATCGGAAAACATCTCCGTTAACAATATTAAAAGACTGGTTTTTTGCAGATTCTGTAGATGATGCCCAAACCAATTGTTTAGCCAGTATTTTGGCATCAGTCACATCTGAAACACCGTTCCATTGAGCCTCTGAACCCGGCCAGATGAACTTTCTTCCGGTTTCTTTGCAGATGCTGGCGTATACAGCCAATGTAGTTCCGATATTCATAAGATTTCCTATGGCATATCCAACTACGGTGTGAGGCCTGTGAATGCTCCAGGTAAAACCATCTCTTTCAGAAGCTTTATATACTTCGTCTTCCTGCGCGTAATAAAAGTTGGGAAGGGGAAGTCTTGGATGTTCTTCTCTGACAGGTGTTTCCGGTAAAACTCTTTCTTTAGCATAAGCTTCAAATGGCCCCAGATAATGTTTAAGCCCTGTAACCAAAGCCACATGCTGAACCGATTTTTTATGGGATAAAACGTTTAGCAGATTTCTCACCAATAGGCTGTTGACACGGATATTTTCTTCTTCTGTGTCGCAGCGCATCCATGTGGTAAAGTAGATATGAGTGGGAGAGATCTCTTTCAGTGCTTCTGCAAGGTTCTGCTCATTCATCAGGTCTGCTTTAATAGGACGAAGACCATCAATAGGAGTGTTCGGGTTTCTGGATAATCCGTATGTTGTCCAGCCTTGTGCAATCAATTCTTCAGCAAGGTTACTTCCTGTAATTCCGGTAGCGCCAACTACCAATGCAATATTTTCCATAAGTATTGTAAAATTTCCTGTACAAAATTATGGCTGACAGAAGGCTTTTACCCTTGATGTGGATCATGCATTTGGGTTGATCTGGATCAAGGATTATTCATAAAATTCTTTTTACGGATTCTGCTTACGGTTTCAGGAGCAAGACCAAGATAAGAAGCAATAAGGTTGTGTGGCACTCTTTTGATCATTTCAGGATTCTTTTGTACCAGTTGAAGATATTTTTCTTCAGCCGTATAGCTATTGGAAACAATGAGTCTGTAATCTTTTGTCACAAGGCTGTTTTGATATAAAATTCTGAAATAGCGGTCCATCACAGGAATTTCCAGCATCATTTTTTCATAGTTTTCCAGGGTAATCATCAGGACTTCTGTTTCTTCAATAGCATCAATATTCAGGACAGATTTTTCCTGATTGATAAAACTGTTGAAATCTGAAATCCACCAGCCCTCAAAGGCGAACATATTGATGTGCTCATTTCCTTTTTCATCCAGAAAATAAGACTTCAGCAGCCCCTTGCTTACAAAAGACAACGATTTGCAGACATTTCCTTCCATAAGAAGATACTGTTTTCTGCGAAGTTTTTTAAGGGTAAAATAGGACTGAATCAGGTTCTTCTGTTCGTCCGTGATATCAACCTTGTTTTCGATATGGGAAAGCAGTACTTCAAACATCCAATAAATATTTCATTAAAATTACTATTTTTCAACAGCAATTGAAACCCTATTTTTCGAAATCATAGAGGTTGATGCCTATTTCTTCATTTTTGATTTTGACAGCCCTTGTATTCAATGGATAGAAAATAAATTCTGCCGCTCCCTGAATTTTTGCCTCCAGAAGATGCCCAGCCAAAGCGGTATAATCTTCTCTTCCCAGCGTTATATGAAGGTGAAGTGTCAGTTTCCCTTCTATTTCAGACACATTTCCGGAAATATTGGTGACTTCCATCTGTTCTTTGAAAGTCTTGTCCACATATTTTTTGGTTGCGGGATTAAAGAAGCGAAGGGTAGCTTCACTTACAGCTCCAATTCCGGTTACTTCTCCTGCCTGGATATTTTGATCCTGAATAAAATCCGTTAAAGTTTCTATAATATAGGAATGATTATCAAGACTCAAGAGGTAAATCTGATCTGTTTTTCTGGCAGACCAACGGTTTCCTTTGTAATTCATAATCTCTGTATTTATCTTATTGTTTTCAAATAATTGATGATTCCAATCACATCATCTTCACCAAAACCTTTGTCATGCGCATTTTGATAGGTTTGAATCAAAGCTTCGGAAAGAGGATAATCTGCTCCTGCATTTTTAGCGAGAAGAATGTCTTTCAGCATCAGATCAAGGGCAAATGCCGGAGCGTACTGATCTTCAATCAACAATGGTGTTTTTACTTTGGTTGCACCGCTTCCGCTGGCACTTTCGTTAATAATTTCCAGCATATCTGATCGTTCAATTCCTAATTTTTCTGAGAGTAAAACAGTTTCCGCCAGTCCCTGATAGATAGTGGACAAAAAATAATTGATCGATAGTTTCCCTGCGATTCCTTTTCCGTTTTCACCCAAATGTTTTACAGATTTTCCCATTTTCAAAAGATAAGGCATAGCGCGCTGGATATCGTTTTCCTCACCTCCTGCCATAATGATCAGTGTTCCTTCTTTTGCCGGTAAAGTACTTCCTGCTACAGGAGCATCGATAAAAGATGCTTCTTTTATTTTGAGAGCGGCAGCGGTTTCTGTGGACGTTTCCGAAGAAATAGTACTCATATCCACAAAGAGTTTTTCCTGAATATCTAAAGGAAGAATCTCTTTATATACTGCTTTTACAGCACTGTCGTTGGTCAGCATGGTGAATATAATATCACTGTTTTGTACAAGGTCTTTAATTTCGGTATAAACGGTAGATTTTTCCTGAAAACCTTTGGTTTTTTCCAATGATCTGTTGTAAACCGAAAGTGGAAAACCTGCTTTTTCAATATTCTTTGCCATAGGGTGGCCCATATTTCCTAATCCGATAAATCCGATTTTTTCCATTATCCTATCTTTTATTTTGTTATTAATTAAGGTTGTATGTTTTCAATCTCCTGGATGAAAAGGAGTTAGTTGAAAAGTAAATCAATGAAAGTATAAAATATAATTGTTTTGCAGCAAAATATCGACCAAATGGGTACTTTACAAAATTAAGTTTTAATTATATTTTTCAGCATAAACTTTTAAAACCGGATAAACTTTCAGAAATTTGCAGCAAATAAGAATCAATGAAGATCGTAGATATAGAGAACTGGAACAGAAAAGAACATTTTGAATTTTTTTCTGGTATGGCAAGCCCTTATTTTGGATTTACAACCGAGGTAGATTGTACAAAAGCATATGATATTGCAAAAGAAAAAGGCTATTCATTTTTTGCCTATTATTTCCACAAATCTATGGTGGCAATTAATACTGTGGATGAGCTAAAGCTCAGAATCATCGATGATCAGGTGATACAGTTTGATACCGTTCACGCTGGCAGTACGATTGGCAGACCGGATGGTACTTTCGGTTTTTCATTCACTCCTTTTTCAGAAGATTTCGAAACATTCAATGCCGCTTTGCAGGAGGAGATAAAAGGTGTTCATACAAGTACAGGCATTAGGTTAAGTAATGAAAGGCTGGGGAAGGACCACATCAGACACACCACCATCCCGTGGAACTCGTTCAGTGCGATATTACATCCTACTGATTTTAATACCACAGAATCGGTTCCTAAAATCGCCTTTGGACGGTTCAATATTCGTGAAGGAAGAAAATACCTTCCGGTTTCTATTGAAGCTCATCACGGATTGGCAGATGGAATTCATCTTTCTAGATATCTGGAAGCGTTTCAGAAAGGGTTGGATCAAGACTAAAAATAATACATAATTTATAAGAAAGCCGGATTTACAATAAATCCGGCTTTTTATGGATACATCATTATTCACTTCTGTGGTAAATACGCTGAAAACATTGATCGAGATCATAAAAAGTTAATGCAATAACCCACTACATTTACTTCCTGTTAAAATAAGACGCAAATAATGGGAAACAGGCTGATAAAAGCAGTTATGATATTTTGACTCAAAATATAACGTGGTATGTATGTGGTACACGTATTTAATAAAATTTTAATCATTTTTTTCTTTCTTTGCCTGTGTAAAAATGGAAAGAAATTCATAGGTGTTATTTTTTTTAACAAAATATTTCAATAATTGCAAGCTATAAACCATGAAATATTGCATAATATTAATTAAAACTTATAGGATTTTGAATATGTAAAAATTATTTTATTCCCGGTATTGATTCTGTAAAACACAAATTGAACAGTGAAAAAAGACTTTGTACAGATACACAAGAGATGTGGTATCTGAAATAAGAGATGAAAAAGTATTATGAAAAATAGAAAACCTGAAACTAACTTAGAGGATTTAACCCAAAAGATTCTTGTACAAGACGAAATAATGGCATTGGCTAAAGCAAATTCTCCTCGTCTCTTGAATAAATTCAGATTGGTTTATCCCGATTTTTTTAAAAAGTTATCTGATATACAGCCTTCCCTTAAAAATTCTGAACTGATCTTTTGTATTTACCTTAAGCTCAATATGACCACCAAAGAAATTGCAACCTGTATTTTTGTGACTCCAAAAGCAATACAGAACAGGAAAAACAGAATCAGAAAAAAATTGAATATTCCTTCTGAATTTGATATTTATAAATGGTTTAATGAAATTTAAACCATTTTTTCTGCATTTATACTTCTACTATGGCTTTATCCAGATCATGATATAAAAGAATTTTCCAGTTATTTTCTCTTGCTTCTTTTTCCCATTTAAGCCTTAGCTCCATTGCTTTTCTGCCATCGAAATCGCTTTTATAGGCCAAATGGTATTTTAAATAAGAAGCCTGAGGAAGATCATCGGCTCCGTAGAAAGCCGTTTCATCATTTTCCCTGATCCAGAAAACCTGCATAAAAGGAGTATGTCCGCCGACTACTTCATATGTAATTTCGTCTGTGATCTGTCCCTGGTTTTCATTCATCCAGATAATGTTCGGAAGTTGAATCAATTTTTCCAGGATATCAAAGTCAAAAGAAGGATTTCCTTTCTTTTCCATTGCAAAATCCAGTTCGCGTTTCTGGATATACATCTGAGCATTTGGAAAAGCAGCTTCAAAACCGTTTTCCGTAAGCTTTACAGCTCCTTCAATATGATCTTTATGGAGATGGGAAAGCAATAACTTTGTGATCTGTTCAGGACGAATATTTTCTTTTTTAAGAATTTCTGAAGCCACCGTTGTTCCGGACTCATTTTTCCAGCCAATTCCTGCATCCAAAAGGATATAATCATTTTCAGTAATAATAAGAAAAGGCTGCACAGACATTTTGATTCCTCCGATGGTATCAAAATTTTCTTCTGTTAAAAGCGTAAAATCTTTGGTTTTGCTCGCTGAAAAATTGCCTTCTTTAAGTGGAATTATTCTCATGTTGCAAATTTCCTTAATATTTCTAATATTCAAAAGGTTTTTCATCGATATATATGATCAATAAAAACAATCATAGATACAGAATGCTGAGATTATTCTACTTATCGCAACATTACGGATTATTCATAAAGATGTAAAAGATGAGACCGTAAAATTTCTTTTTTTTATGATTATCTTTGATCTCTTAAAAATCTGACGATCTGCTGTCAGATGACTTTCAATTCAAATAAAAACTTTATACGCAATGCAGGAGAGTTCTTCCCAGGGTATTTCCCGGACTGTCATCTGGCTTATGGCCGTTATTTCCGGGCTTGTAGTCGCCAACAATTATTATAATCAGCCTTTATTGGCACTCATCTCTGAAGAACTTCAGGTTTCTGAAAGTGCTGCGAGTAAAATTTCTGTCCTTACACAGATTGGCTATGCATTAGGATTGCTGCTGATTGTTCCTTTGGGAGATAAGTTTTTCCGCAAGAAATTAATTTTAATTGATTTGTGTCTGGTTTTTGGTTCACTTTTATGGATGACTTTTGCTACTCAGTTGTGGATGCTGTATGCAGCCAGTTTACTGATTGGAGCTACATCAGTAATTCCGCAATTATTTGTCCCTATTGCAGCTGAGCTTTCATCTGATAAAGAAAAATCCTCCAATATAGGGTTGGTTATGTCCGGGTTATTGCTCGGAATTCTTCTGTCCCGTTTTGTGGGTGGAATTGTAGGAGAAGTCTGGGGGTGGAGAGCCATGTTTGGAATTGCAGCAGGATTAATGATTCTTGTCTGGTTAGCTGTCTATAAAATGCTTCCGGAGCTGTCTCCTAATTTTAAAGGAAGTTATAAAGAACTGATGCGTTCTGTTGTCCAACTTGCCAAAACACAACCGATTCTTCAACTGGCATCATTCCGTGGAGCTATGGCATTCGGGTCGATGTGTGCTTTGTTTACCACATTGGTTTTTCACATGGAGAAACCTCCTTTTAATGCCGGATCGTCTGTAGTGGGAAGCTTTGGATTAGCAGGAGCTGTAGGAGCTTTAGCTGCAGCTAAGGTGGGGAAACTTCAAAAGTATCTGGATATTAACCGGATTATATTGTACTCTTTATTGATTGTGATAGGAAGCTGGGGCTTTACCTATTTTGCAGGAGAAACCTATTGGGGATTAATTGTAGGGGTGATTCTTGTTGATCTGGGAGTACAGTCGAGCCATATTATGAACCAGACCAATTATTTCCTGATTAAATCCAATGCAGTGAACCGACTGAATACGGTGTACATGGTATCTTATTTTATCGGAGGATCACTGGGAACCTGGCTGGCTTCTATCGCCTGGCAAAAGGCTCAATGGACAGGTGTATGCTTTGTAGGAACTGTATTTGGTGTATTGGCTCTGATCGCTCATATATTGTTTTCAAAAAGAGTAAATAAAGCAAACACAGAGATGTGATTTTTTATATTTTGACTTGCTGAAGAAGCGTGATTTTATTAAGATAAAATCACGCTTCTTTTATTTTCAAATCTGCAGATTCTAATCTTTACTCTTCAATTGTTTCCTGGGTCTGCATCATTTCCCTATGTTTTCCTCCCCATTCATCAAGCTGTTTCCAGATCGGAATCAACTCTCTGGCAATAGCTGTAAGTTCATAATCTACTCTTGGCGGAACTTCAGCATGGACAGTTCTTTTTACCAGACTTTCTTTTTCAAGTTCTCTCAGCTGAAGGGTTAGCATTCTTTCCGTTATTCCTGAAATAGAGTTTCTAAGTTCACTGAAACGTAATTTTCCGTCTTTTAACTTATTTAAAATAATCAGTTTCCAACGTCCTCCGATTTTGCATACTGCATAGCTCAGATCACATCCCTGGATATACTTTTTGTTGATATTATTCGTTGAGTTTTCTTTTATTTTGCCCATTACTTACAAATTTGTTAGTACCATACATTTAGCTGTATACAATGCAAATGTAAGGTTTGAGATTTAATTTTGTTCATCAAAACAGAAAATAACTGCAAGAGGAAGGACAATAGCGCTCATGTTTTCCGCAGTAGCAACAACTTAAATCAAAATAAAAATGCAATTAACGCCTAAGATAAAACAGATTTTAAATCATTTAGAAAGTATGCAACCCTTCAATCCTCAGGATTCTTTAGACGGAGCAAGAAAATTTCTTGAAACCATGTCTCTTCAGCTTAGCGGGAAGAAAGAATCAGTAACCATGATTGAAGAGCTGCATATTCTACAGGAAACTCATCAGATTCCTATCCGTATTTACCGTCCTAAAGGAAGAGATGTTCAACAATCACCAGCTATTATTTATATTCATGGAGGATGGTTTATTGCCGGTGGGTATGAGACCCATGATGCTGTAGTCCGCAAGTTGGCTAATAAAACAGGAGCTGTAGTTATTTTTATAGATTACCGTCTTGCTCCCGAACATCCTTTTCCGGCTGGTCTAAATGATTGTATCGATGGTGTAAAATGGGTATTTGAAAATGCAGAATCTTTAGGAATCGATACTGATAAAGTAGGAATCATAGGGGACAGTGCCGGAGCGGCTTTATCAACGGCAGTTTCTACCCAGCTGGGAAAACATCTGAAATTTCAGGTATTGATTTATCCTGCAGTAGATAATCAGTTGAATTCAAAAACCTGGGAAACCTATGAAAACGGTCCGGTTCTCAATAAACAGGGTGGGATAGAAGCATGGGCAGGATATCTTCCGGAAGATGAGAAAGATAATCCTCTGGCAATTCCTGTTTTAATCAGAGATTTTAAAGAGACACCACCTACCTTAATTATTCTGGCAGAACATGATCCTTTACTGGATGATGGAAAACAGCTTTCTGCCAATATGGAAAATGCGGGAATTAAGCTTAAAACAAGCCTCTACAAAGATATGGTCCATGGATTTATGCATATGGGAGAACTACTGGAAGAAGTACAGTCAGCAGTGAATGAAATGGCTGAGTTTGCCCATCAAAACTTAAAATCCGGCGAATAAGTATCATGAAGAAATATGCATACATTGGATGTCTGGGATTTATAGCGGTTATTACAACAGAATTTGGGGTGATCGGAATTCTTCCACAGATTGCAGAACATTATAAGATCAGCATAGACAAGGCTGGGTATCTCTTGAGTGCTTTTGCTTTAATTATTGCGCTTACAGGACCTTTTATGACTTTACTGACATCAGGTTTTGACCGTAAGAAAATAATGCTTACTGCGATTTTCATGTTTCTGATTACAGGATTTGTATCTTCTTTTTCACCTCCTTTCTGGCTGCTGATGTTGGTGAGAATTTTACCTGCATTCCTTCAGCCGGTATATATCGCGACTGCATTATCTGTGGCGGTATCTCAGGCAGATGACCGGAAAAAGAATGGATTAATGGGAATTGTTTTTAATGGAGTAGCCATTGCCATGGTAACAACAGTACCGTTTGCCACCTGGATTGCCGGGCTTTGGGCCTTTCAATATTCATTTATGATACAGACTGTGGTGAGTCTGATTGCTCTGATGGTCGTTTATTTTATGCTTCCTTCAATGCCTGTGAAAGAGAAAAAATCTTATGGAAATCAGATCAGAATATTGAAGCAACCTCCATTTGTACTGAGTACACTGACTAATTTTTTCATGATTACTGCGTGGTTTTCTACTTACAGTTATTTTGCAGATTATCTGAACAAAGCCAAAGGAATGGATACTTCAATGGTAAGCTATATGCTCCTGTTGTTTGGAATTATCGGAGTATTCGCCAATGGAGTAGCCGGAAAAATGCTTAATAAAAATGTCGCAGGTACCACCGCTATTTTTCTTTCCGGAACGATTGTAGTGCCTGTTTTTCTCTATTTTTCTGACGGAAACCTATGGGCAACGATTGCTGTTATTGGAATCTGGGGATTCCTTTATTCACCGAGCTTTTTGAATGCATCCACTTATATGATCTCTTCAGCACCGGAGTCACTGGAGTTTGCCAACAGCCTTGCTACCTCATTCGGAAATCTGGGGGTGACGGTGGGAACTACCATCGGTGGATGGGTAATCGTTACTAAAGGAGTAGAGTATATTCCCTGGATAGGTCTTGTTTTTGGACTTCTTGCCTTTGCAATGATGATTCTAAAAGTAATCGTAGGGAAGCGCAGACAGGTACTTTCCGCCTGTCAGAATTAAACTGTAATAATTTTTGTTACATTAAATAAAATACAGTATCTTTGTACTATTAATTTGAAATTGATTAAGCTTTTATTTTTGAACCATTAAGATTTAATAAGAGTTTAAGAGTATTAAGATGGGCTTCGCTTTACGATTAAAAATCTGAATGACTCATCTAACTACGCTTTATCTTTTAAATGCTTCTTAACGGTTTTAATAGAGATTGAATATTTTTTGATAAGTTTAAACAGTTTCTTGATTTAAAATTAAAGACAATGAAAATAGAAATCTGGTCGGACGTGATGTGTCCGTTTTGTTATATCGGAAAAAATAATTTTGAACATGCTTTGAATAAGCTTCCTTTTAAAGATGAAGTAGAAGTAGAGTGGAAGAGTTTTCAACTGGATCCAACTCTAGACCCCAATAAAACTCAGGATACAATACAATATTTCAGGGAGAAAAAAGGAGTTGCTGAGCCTCAGGCTGCTCAGATGCTGGGGCAGGTTACTCAAATGGGAAAAGGAGCCGGAATTGATTTTAATTTTGGGAAAACTTTGATCACCAATACCTTCAGTGCCCACAAACTGCTTCATTTGGCTAAAAAACACAATAAATCCAATGAAATGGAAGAAGCATTATTTATCGCCCATTTTATTGATGGTAAAAACGTGGGAGATATAGAAGTTCTGGTTGATCTTGCTGAAAGTTTAGGAATTGATAAAGAAGAAGCAAGACAGGCCGTTACTACAGATCAACTGGATTATGAAGTCAACCAGGATATTCAGGAGGCGAGAAACAATGGAATTTCCGGAGTTCCTTTCTTCGTTTTGAATGGTAAATATGCCGTTTCCGGCGCGCAGCCTGCAGAGGTATTTGAAAATGCCCTTCAGCAGACGTATAAAGAAACCGTGAGCCCGTTTAAGGATCTTTCCGGTGAAAACGGAGCTTCCTGTGATGCAGACGGATGCAGCATCTAAGATATGAGAACCCCAAAATAGTTTTATTTTGGGGTTTTTAATTAGGTATATAATTGAATATTTATATATTTGAAAGACTTCAATGAAATCCGCTAAGATTTAAGAAAATGAACATTAACATTTTTAGATATACCTCAATTATTTCTTACCTGTTCATTATCTTAATGGGACAAATGATAGGATTACCATTTATTTTTTGGCTTCTATTTACTGCTTTTGATTTCTGGAATATAGAGCAAATTTTTGCTATATTAGGGCTTTTAGGTGCTATACTTAATGTTACAAGATGGAAAAATAAAGTACTCATAACAATTTTAAGTTTTATGATGATGCTTTCACCCATTATGGGCAGGATAGTGCAAACTCCCATAGAAAAGTTTAATTATTTTGCATTCAAGATTCCTTTGTTTCTGTTTATTGTATGTTATTTAATATTTATCGTTCTTAATGCAAAAAAAGGAAAACCTGTTGTATCTTTGTAATACAGTGTCAATAGCTGTATAAATCTGATTTCTCAATGATAAAAATTAACAACGAAAGTCATTATTCAATAGATGATACCCTTTTTGTTTTTGCATTAGATTCCGAAGCAGGAACCGTTTTTGACGATAAAAACAAATTAATTACCGGCATCGGAAAAGTAAATGCAGCGATTGAATTAACCAAAGAAATTCATACAAGAAAACCTAAACTGATCGTGAATTTAGGTTCTGCAGGAAGTAAAGGATTTCACAAAGGAGAAGTGGTATGCTGTACAAAGTTCATCCAGAGAGACATGGACGTAAGAGGATTAGGGTTTCAATTGTATGAAACACCATTATCCGGAGTACCACCTGTATTGGAATACGGTCTTAAAATGGATACTTTGAAAGAGGGAATCTGTGGAAGCGGAGACAGTTTTGAAATGAACCACTCTGAGACAGATTACAATATTGTAGACATGGAAGCCTATCCGCTGGCATTGATTGCCCAACAGGAAAACATTCCGTTTTTATGTCTGAAATATATTTCTGACGATGCAGGAAGCGATGCCGCTGATGACTGGAGTGTACAGGTACATCTGGCTTCCGAAGCATTTAAGAAAATCCTTTTTTCATAACATTTATTCTTATCATTATGAGTTCAATTATCATTTATAAAGCCTCGGCTGAAAACGTAGAAATTGTACAAAGTTTAGGAATACAGACGTTTTCTGAAACTTTTGCAGAAGATAATACGGAAGAGGCCATGAAAAAGTATCTGGAAGAAAGTTTTAATACAGAAAAAATAAAATCAGAGTTGAATAATCCTGATTCATTTTTCTATATTGCCTGGGAAGAAGACAATCCTGTAGGCTATCTGAAAGTCAATTCCGGAGAGGCACAGACCGAACTTCAGGATGATACCGCCCTTGAAATTGAAAGAATCTATGTAAAGAAAAGCCATCACGGTAAAAAAGTGGGCCAGCTTCTTTATAACCAGGCTTTGGAAACAGCTGAGCAGCTTGGTAAATCATACTTATGGCTTGGGGTTTGGGAAAAAAACCTGAGAGCTTTACAATTTTACAGAAAAAATGGATTCGTTGAGTTTGATAAGCATATTTTCAGGCTTGGGGAAGAAGAACAGACCGATCTGATGATGAAAAAAGTATTGGATTAATTTTCTGCAAAACAGAAAGATTGTATGTAACCACTGATTACACAGGGTTTCACAGATGATTGTGTAATACAATCCTTTATACTTTCCAAATACCAAAATGAAGCATTTAGAATTTGTAAAACATATTAATCACTATTATCCTTTATCTGAGGAAACCATTAAAGATTATTGGATATCTGTACAGAAGAGTACTACCGCAAAAACAATCTTCTGCAGGAATCCGGTTCTATGGCCAGATATTATTACTTTTTAAAGTCAGGACTGATAGGATATTACACAGTAGATGAACAGGGGAATAACATTTACAAAATCTTTTTTGAAGAAAACAGCTTTGTTGCTTCTACAGCTGCTATTATAAAAAATGAACCCAGCGATTTTAATATCGTTGCACTTGAAGATTGTGCTGTAATACAATATCCTGCAAAAGCCTATCGGGGATTGCTTGAAAAACATCATGACCTTGCTCTTTTTCATATGTATTATCTGGAAAAAAACTGGGTAGTTAAAAAAGAACCTTTGGAAGTTTCCCTCAAATACGAAACAGCTAAAAAACGGTATTTGCAGTTGCTTGAAAACACCACTCTTTATAACAGATTAAAACAGCATCACATTGCTTCTTATCTGGGAATTACACCTACACAGCTCAGCCGGATCAAAAAAGAAGTTCAGGGAGATAAATACCATTAAATTTTACCCGTATTTATAATAATCAGTATTAATGATTTATTTCATGTTTCTGGGATATATCTCAATATTATGTTAAATTTACATTATATCACAAATAAGAGATATAATTAAAATATTAACCAGACATGAAGTTACACCACACGTATTTCTATCATCCTGATTTTGTAGAAAATAATACAGCCGTTATTGAACACTTTGAAAGGCAGGAAATTTCAATGCAAAAAATCCAGAATGCTTTAGGCAGGGCAGAACGTTTTATTGTTCCCGAGAATTCTTTTGAAACTACACTTTCTATGGGAATTGAAGCTGCAAGAGGAGTTCTTAAAGAAAGTAATATTTCTATCCTCGATATAGATATTATTATTTTTGTAAGCAGTTCTCCCGAACATCATATTCCCTGTGACGCCATCCAGATCCATCATGCGCTTAACGGAAAACCGAATACCCTATGTTATGATATGAACGCCAACTGTATTGGAGCGTTTATAGCGCTGGATCAGGTATCAAAATATTTAAAAGGAACCCGGTCCGGAACAAAAGCCTTGGTAGTTTGTGCCGAAAAATTTTCAAGGATATTAGATCCTGACAATCCGATTACCGCTTTTTGTCTTTCAGATTCTGCTTTTGCTTTCATCGTAGAAAATGATGGGGACAACACCTCAGGGTTATTAGATGTATTATATCATACAGACAGCAGTTTTTGTAATACCGTACTCTACCCACCTAAAGGAAATTCACGTCATGATCATGGCGATCTGACAACCTGGGATCGTATTTTTGACGGCATGGGAAGTGTTAATTTTGCACTGGAAAATATTCCTCTGTTCTTAAAGCGCAATCAGATAAGCCTTGAGCAGATTGATTTGTTTTTATTTTCACAGTTTTCTATCAGGAATATCAATATGATCCGCGATTACTTTCAGCTGCCGGAGGAAAAAATTCCTTTTTACTCTAAAGAGCTTGGGTATACCGGAGCATCCAGTCCATTTTTAGCTTTAGACCAATATCAAAAAGAAGTAAAATCATTGAAAAAAGGAGATTATATTCTTATATGGACCTTGGGAACAGGTTATCAGGCAGGATTAATGCTTTGGAAATACTGATGATCACCATTTTGCATGGATCCCACGGTATTAAAACAAAATAAAAAGATAAAAGCCTCAACATATGTTGAAGCTTTTATCTTTTTTATGCTACAATTTTGCTCTGTCAAAGATGCATTGGTACACAATATGTTTTAAAAAATACTATACCAGTGATTATCATTAATTAAAATTTATTTCAGCATGAAGAAGCTTATCAACATTGTATTTGTAATGACTGCCTTTGTACAGTCATCCGCACAAAAAATTATTCATCAGGAAGTTTTCAGTCCGAAAATGAATAAGAAAATCAAAACAGTAATTATTACCCCCAATCTTCAGCGTAATACGAAATATCCGTCCGTTTATATTCTTCACGGCTTCAGCGGTAATCCGGACAGGATTATCAAGCAGGATATTCCTGATCTGGTTAAAAAAGCTCAGCAATTGAAAACAATCTATGTGCTTCCGGATGGGAATTACAGTTCCTGGTATGTAGACAGCCCGGTTGTTAAGGATTCGCAATATCAGACTTTTATTGGAAAAGAACTGGTAGAATTTATTGATAAAAACTATCCTGTGAAAGCTGAGAAGAAATTCCGCGGGATTTTAGGATGGAGTATGGGAGGCTATGGAGCTACCAACATCGGGGTTACGTATAACAAGACATTTGGAATCGTTGGAAGTTCATGTGGAGCACTGGACTTCAATTCGTTCGGGGAAGGATATCAGAAATATATGGTGAATAAAGTGCTGGGACCATTGGAGTCTATCAATCCGAATTTCCTTACGGACAACAGAATAAAACTGATGGCCGCAGCAGATCAGCAATATATTTTCGACTGTGGAACGGATGATACCCAAATGATTAATATGAACAGGAATTTTCATAAAAAGCTGACTGAAATGAAGATCCAGCATCTCTACACAGAATCTTTAGGCGGGCACGTTCCGGAATACTGGAGCAGATCATTATCTGAACAGTTGTCTTTGTTTGACAGGTTTTTTAAACAATGAACCCTTTTTTAAGTTTCGACTAAAATCCGCTTCTATTGATATAAAAACTAATCAATATTCAATAGGAACGGGCTTTAGCCCGTTTAAATAAATAGATAATAAATCCATTGGCTTTAGCCAAAACTTACTTTATTAACCTTTTAAAAGGGCTAACCAGAAAAAAAACCTTTTCGGGCAATGCCCAAAAAGGTTTTCGACTGATTGAATGTTCAAAAATACCAACTAACCAGGCATTCTATTAAAAATGTTGAAAATTTTTCCCCAGATGTTCCTCAATCACAAAGAACGGATCTTCCGTAAGAGTGTGTGCTCTCATATCAATAAGACTTACTTTGCTCATCATACGAAGCATAATCCTTCTTTCACATGGCTGTTCTACACCATCAATATTTCTTATTCCCGCACGGAAGGCCGATCTTCCATGAGCACATAAGTGATTATTAACAAGAATAACATCACCAGCCTGAGGAGTAAATCCTGAATAAATCAAATGTCGGGCTTCTTCCCAGAATTCATGCAGTGTATGCTGCGCTTCATCAGACTGTCTGATGCTGGAATTGAAAAGCTGTTCAGCAGCATCGAATCTCATGAAAGGAAGGCTATAATTCCCATACAACACAGAATCCAGGGTATCTTCTTCACTGTTTCCAGTTTCCAGGTTGGCGTCTTTCGGAATTTTATAAATAGGATCAAAAAGTGCTCTGTACTTTTCCCCGATAGACTCATGAGAACGGATGGAATATAGCGTTGAAGGAACCTGCTCTTCGTTTCTCACATACATAAAGCTTAAAAAATCAGCCTGATGTTTCAGAAAAGCGTCTTCCGTATGGACATATAAATCTGTAGAAGATCCTGATCCGGTTTGCGTTTCCTTCATTTTTTCATCAGGAATGATGGCATGGATCAATCCGCCGCCTTTACGCTGTGAATAATATTGTACAGGCTTTGAGGGAAGTGCCCCATGAATAAGCGCACACGCAAAACCATATAAATTAAACTTTGAATAATCTGCCGATTGCCAGTTGGGTGGAGTAGAACCTATTTCCTCCTGATCTATATCCATCAATCCTGTAAAAACCAGCGCGCCATACTGATTTTCAGAAAAGTCACTCGCAAAATCAGCTGCTATATTTAGAATCCTTTCCGGAAGAAAATAAGAGGCCAGTTGATGTACATGTTTTATAAAATCACGGTTTTCATAAGTGTCATACTTTTTCTGAAGATGCAATGCCGCATCTTTTATCATTCTTCTTTCCTGAGAGGTGACTTCTATGACCATAGGAAGCAGTTTTACAGCTGTTAAACAGTCTTTATCTAAAATTTCTGTAGAATTCATTAAAAAAAATTTGGTGTTAAGTAATAATTTTTATCTTTGTTTTTAATTATTCTAAATAACAATAGCTAAGTCAAATTTAGTAATAATTATGTAATCACCAAATAAAATATAATAAAAAATGTAAAATTTAAAAACCTGACTATTAGATATATATAACCATATATCGAAAAAACCACAACAACTCACAGATTAAAAAAATCACATTACAAAACTTTTATGAACAACAATTTAATATCCCTTGAAGCGCTCACAAGCACAACTTCACCCCACATTTCGGGGAATTTTGGGAATATTTTTCATCCTGACAATTATGAGCATTATCGTAATGCTGTCAACAGTACTTTAGACCTGGTTCAGGAATTTCTTCACAGAAACAACAAACCTTTCAGTGGTATCGAAGCCAGAACAATGAAAGGAATGGTACAACAGATTGATCTTAACCAAAAACTATCCAACTATAATGAGCTGCTGGCTGAAGTAGATGAAATCTATGTGAAACATGCCACCGCTTTTCACTTACCACAATATGTAGCGCATCTTAACTGCCCTGTAGTCATTCCGGCATTGGCAGGAGAAATCCTTGTAAGTGCTATCAATTCTTCTCAGGATACTTATGATCAGAGTGCGGGAGGAACCTTTATGGAAAGAAAACTGATCGACTGGACTGCCGGTCAGATCGGATATAATCCGAACGAAAGCGATGGCGTTTTCACAGCAGGAGGCTCACAGAGCAACCTAATGGGATTGGTGATGATGCGTGACTGTTTTTCTCAGAAAAAATATAACCACAATATTAAAATGGATGGTCTGCCAGCGGAGGCAAGCCGTTTCAGGATATTTGTTTCCGATAAATCTCACTTCAGCAATCTGAAAAATGCATCCATTATGGGATTGGGTGAGAAAAGTATTGTTAAAGTTCCGACCGATGACCGTTTCCGTATGGATATTTCTCTTTTAAAGAAATACATTAAGAGGGAAGAGCAATTAGGAAATATTCCTATCGGAATCGTAGCGACAGCCGGAACTACAGACTTTGGAAATATTGATCCACTCGAAGATATTGCCAATATTGCAGAACACTATAACATCTGGATGCATGTAGATGCCGCTTACGGTTGTGCTTTATTATTAAGCGAAAAATACCGTGATCTTATCAATGGCATTGAAAGAGCCGACTCTGTAACGATTGATTATCACAAATCATTCTTCCAGCCTATCAGCAGCAGTGCTTTTATTGTGAAAAACAAAAAAGAACTGTTGATTCTTAAACACCACGCAGATTATCTGAATCCTAAGGAAATGGATGAAGAAGAAATTCCGGCACAGATCAATAAATCCATTACCCAGAGTACAAGAAGATTTGATGCGTTAAAACTTTGGTTTACCCTAAGAATGATGGGGAAAGAACAATTGGCAGAATATACAGATACCGTGATCGATCTTACCAAAGATGCTGCAGCGATGATCTCTGAAGATGCTGATTTTGAACTCCTTTCAGATTCCGACTTGAGTGTTCTTGTTTTCAGGTATGTAAATCCGGAAATCAGTGATCTGAATGCCTTGAATCAATACATCAAGATGAAATTGTTCTATAGCGGAGAAATCCTTGTAGCCAGTACAAAAGTGGATGGGAACTTCTATCTGAAGTTTACCTTCCTGAACCCGATTACGACTACGGAGGACATTCATCAAATTCTCACCACAATCAAAAATCATGGAAAAGACTTTAATTCAGAAAAATAGAACAGGAGAAAAAGCCCGGGAAATTACTTTCAGAATTCTGTTGAACGGAATGCTGAGAGAACTGGGAAACGGAAAATTCTATCAGGGCGTTCCGAAATATGATCTTCTTACAGCAAAGGCTCTTCAGAACAGTGATTATTCATTGTTTATGAGATTTGAAATGAAAAAAAGCGGACTGTTTTTATTTGCTCCGGTTTCCTATCGTTCCGAAACTCTTTTTCATGAATACGGACCTGTTTTGTGGGCGGTAGATCATCAAAACCAAGAAGTTTTTGAAGTGAATGATCAAAAGCTTACTGAACTGGTTTACAAAGAACTTTCTGAAACTACCAACGAAACGAGTTTTAGAAACTTTATGGAAAGAATTCAAAGCAGCTTAAGAAATCTGGAACTGACAACAGAAGCCTGCCTGCAGGATGATCAGTTGTTGACCTATTCTTTCCTTGAATCTGAGCAAATGCTTCCCGCAGGCCACAATCTGCATCCTTTCACCAAATCAAGAATGGGATTTTCTGAGGAAGAACAGTTGTTATACGGCCCTGAATTCGGGAAAGGATTTCAGCTGGATTACTTCCTGATCCATAAAGACTGTATTACAGAAAAATCTCTTCCGGGGATTTCAGCAAAAGAAATCTTCGAAAAATGGACTTCTTTACCGGAAAGCTACGATTTTGAAAACATCAATGATTTTTACATCGTTCCATGCCATCCATGGGAGGCACAATATCTTTTATCTACAGAAGAATATCCTGAAATGCTCGGTTCCGGGAAAATCATTCACATTGGGCCATTGGGTGAGGATTTTTATGCAACATCTTCCATAAGAACGGTGTATAATCCTGATTTCAGCTGGATGTTGAAATTTTCTCTGCATGTTTTAATGACAGGCTCTGTGAGAACAAACAGTTTAAAAGATCTCAACAGAGGTTATGCTTCCGCAATATGGTGGCAGCATCAAAAAGCTTCATTTGAACAAAGCTTCCCAAATTTTAAATTATTACTGGAACCATCCACGTTAAGCGTTCATTATGAGGGAAAAAATATGGACAGTCTGAATATACTGCTCCGTGAAAATCCTTTTTCCAATGAAGATAAAGTGATTCTATTGGCAAGGCTATGTCAGGATGAATCTACAGATGGTTTCAATTTTACGGCGCATTTCTTTAAGAATGCTGCCAATCAATTAGGTGTAGATGCAGAAAAAGCAGCTATTATCTGGTTTGAAAAATATGTAAATCTTTTGCTTTCTCCTTTAAACAGATTGTACAATCAATTAGGCATGGCTCCTGAAGTTCATCAGCAGAATCTCCTTGTTCAGCTGGATAATCAATTGCTTCCTCAATCTATTTATGTGAGAGACGGACAAGGTTATTTAATCAAAGAAACCTTCAAAGGAAAGTATGAATCTCTGATCAAAGACTATCCTGAAGTGGAAGATCTTTTCATCAGAGATGAGCGTCTGCTGGATATTGTTTCTCACCATCTTTTGGTAAGCAACCTGAGTGCACTGATTGCTTCAATAGGTAAGACGGGACTTGTTAAAGAAAGAAGATTAATCCATATTCTGTACAGGGAATTTGAAAATCTTCATGAGTCTGAGCCATCATCTTTAACGGATTATGCTTTGAATCAAAGATATTGGGCTGTAAAATCAAATCTTCAGTCGGCGGTTGCTGATGTAGATGGAGGCGTGAATGCTTCTTCAATTGCTTATGCGAAGGTTCCTAACCTTCTTCACAAACATTTTTTCTCAGACCAGCTTATCCATCCGCAGGGAACAGAGGCTTTCTTTAAAAGGTACTTCCAGAAAGAGGATGTGACGATGAGTATGCGTCCTATTGATCTTGAAAATGACCTTGAAATGCTTCACGAGTGGTTCAACCGTGAACACGCCGTTAAAATCTGGCAGATGAACTGGCCCATTGACGAATTGGAAACCTATTACAGACTGATGCTTCCAGGTGATGAAGCCCATAGCTATATTATTGCCGGAAACGATGAGCCTTCCTGTAATATCGAGATCTATTGGGCATGCAGAGATATGGTAGGCGATTATTACGAAGTATTACCAACAGATTACGGAACGCACCAGTTTATTGCACCGACTGATCCAAAGAAAAAATTCGTTTCTCCATCTACACAATCTATGGTTGACTATGTTTTTGCACAGCCACAGGTAGGAAAAATGGTAGGCGAAGGATCTGTAGACTCGCTTGCTTCTATGATGAACAAAGCCCACGTAGGCTTCAAAGTAGAAAAAGTAATTGAAATGCCTCATAAAAAAGCCAATCTGAACTTCTGCTACAGAGAATGGTACTGGGAAAAATTTCCACAGAATAAAGAGGTACAAATCACCACAAACATCACAAAAAATGACTAACGAAGCCGTATACAATGTAATAGGCATCGGGATTGGCCCTTTCAATCTGGGACTTGCCGCATTATCCAATCCGATTCCGGAACTGAAAACCCTTTTCCTGGACCAGAGAGATGGTTTCGACTGGCATCCGGGATTAATGATCGACCATGTAACCCTGCAGACTCCATTTTTATGCGACTGCGTATCCATGGCGGATCCTACGAATCCTTTAAGCCTTTTGAACTATCTGAAGGAAACCGGAAGACTGTATAAGTTTTTTATCAGAGAAGATTTTTTCATTCCGAGAAAAGAGTACAACCGTTACTGCCAATGGGTGATTGAACAGCTTCCGCAATGCCGTTTTTCTACTCAGGTAGTGGATATTACGTATGAAGACGGTTTATATCATGTAACGACTATTCATACCAAAACCAAAGAAACGACTATTTTTAAAACGGAAAGATTGTTTTTAGGAACAGGAACACAACCTCATATTCCTTCTTTCATTCCGAAGGATGATTCCCGTGTTATTCATACCAGTTCTTATCTGTATAGAAAAGAGGAATTGTTATCTCAAGGAAAGAAAATTGCCATTATCGGATCCGGACAGAGTTCAGCAGAAGTTTTTTATGACCTGCTTCAAAACAGGAACGAAGAAACACATCTGGGTTGGTATTCCCGTCCGGACAGATTTTTCCCTATGGAATATTCTAAGCTGACACTGGAGCTTACTTCACCTGATTATGTAGACTATTTCTACAACAGAAGCGAATCTGCAAGAAAAACCATTTTAAGCAAGCAGCAGGCTCAGTTTAAAGGAATCAATTACGATCTGATCAATGATATCTACGATTTCATCTATGATCTGAATATCGATAATGCGGATCCTAATCTTACAATTATTCCTAACAGCCAGCTGAACAGAGTAGACAACAGCAATCCGGATTTCATCAATCTTGAGTTTACCCAACTGGAACAGGAAGTACCTTATGATCAGGAAGCTGATTATCTGATTCTGGGAACAGGATACCGTTATAACGAACCTGCATTCATAAAGAATATTCAGGATAGAATTAAGAGAGATTCCAGTGGATTGTTTGATGTCAACAGGAATTATTCAATAGACCATAACGGGGGCGAAATTTATGTTCTTCATGCCGAAGTTCATACCCACAGCTATATTTCTACCGATCTGGGAATGGCTGCTTACCGTAATTCCTACATCATCAATGATATTCTGGGAAGAGAATATTATAAAATTGAAAAGAAAATTGCTTTCCAGGATTTTGATGTCGAAAAATATGCTGACTTACCAACTGCCAAAATTTAATTAAAGATGAACACCAACTTAAAAAATACAATAAGCCAGGAAAACTGGAATCAGGCCAACAGAAACCTAATGGCCAAAACCATCTCAGAACTGATGCACGAAGAGCTTCTGAAACCTGTCGTGACCTTTGAAGATCAGGACGGATATACAGTTTTCAAGCTCGAAACAGGATTTGAAAATATTTCATACAGCTTCCGCGGACAGGAAAGAATGATGGATTACTGGCATATTGATAAACACAGCATTACAAAAACAGAAAACGGTGAAGATTTGTCTTCTGTGGATGTAGCGGCCTTCTTTCTGGAAATGCAATCAGTTTTTGACTTAGACCCTTATACCATTGCAAGATATACAGAAGAATTACTGCATACTTTGTATTGTGATGCTTTAATCTTATCAAGAGGAGTGATGTCTTCAAAAGATCTTGCGGATGCAGATTATCAGACCGTAGAGCACAATATGACCGGACATCCATGGGTAATTGTGAACAAAAGCCGATTGGGTTTTTCTCCAAGAGATCTTAAAACATTTACCCCTGAAGCCGATGAGAATCTAAAAGTGATCTGGCTGGCTTCCCATAAAAGCAGATCTTCATTCCAGGCTTTGGAACATATCAACAGAGATGAGTTTTATCGTTCTGAAATAGGAGACATGCTGTATAATGATTTTCAGCAGCAACTGATCAGCGAAGGAAAAATTGTTGAAGATTATCACTTTATCCCTGTACATCCATGGCAGTGGGAGCATAAGCTTCAGATACATTTTGCTGGAGATATTGCTTCCGGACTTTTAATACAATTGGGTGAGGGTAGTGACACCTACAGTCCGCAGCAGAGTATCCGTACTTTATTCAATGTAGATCATCCTAAAAAGAGATACCTTAAAACGGCGGTTTCTATTCTGAGCACAGGGAATATCAGAGGATTATCACCCAAGCAGATGAAAATTGCTCCAGCCATTACAGATTGGGTAAAAGGTTTAATAAAAGATGACGCCTATCTGGAAAATAAAGAAACTATTTTCCTGGGAGAAGAGGCTGCTATTACTTATCTGCACCCTCAATACGGATCTATTGCCAGCGTACCCTACCAGTATAATGAATTCCTTGGCGCATTATGGAGAGAAAGTGCTGAGAACTATCTGAAAGAGGATGAACAAATGGTAACCATGACTTCTTTACTGTACGTAGACGAAAGTGGAGTTCCATTGGTCCAGGCATTTGCAGAAAAAGCAGGAGTGAGTATCAAAGAATGGATTGAAAGCTACCTTGATGCCTATCTTACTCCTTTGCTACATATCTATTACACGCATTCATTATGTGTAACGCCACACGGGGAAAATATTATGGTGGTTCTGAAGAACGGAGTTCCGAAGAGAATCGTCATCAAAGACTTTGTGGATGATATTGTACTTACTACAGAAGCCAGAGAAAAACTTCCTGCACACCTTGCAGATGGTTTGATCCAGTCTTCCAACAAAGAAAATATCCCGTTGTTTATTTTGCTTGGCGTTTTTGATGCTTTCTTCAGATATCTGTCGAATGCATTGCATACGTATTCCAACTTTAATGAAGAAACATTCTGGGAACTGGTTCACAACTGTGTAGAAAATTATAAAGCTGAGAATACCCACCTTCAGGAACGATACGAAAAATATGACCTGTATGTGCCGGTATTCAAAAGATTCTATATTAACAGTCTGCGTCTGAAAAATAACGGTTACAGTGAAAACAAGGCATTTGCCATTCCGAGAAAAGACGGAGCGCTGCCTAATCCGCTGTATCAGATTGCCAATAAAAATTCAGTAGCAGCAGTATGAGGAAATTCCTGCATATACTAAAAGAAGGAGCGGTTTTTACGTATGGAGCCATAGCCGGAAAGAAAGTTGAATTGACTTCCGGAAGTATCAACCGTTCCATCTTTAGTCTTGCCATTCCCATGGTGATGGAACTTGTCATGGAATCTGTTTTTGTGAGTGTCAATCTATTGATTATTGCAAAATTAGGCGACAAGGTTCTTGGGCTTGTGGGAATTACTGATAACTACATCAACTTCGCCTATGCCATTGCAGTAGGTTTGGGAATTGCAGCAGCAACCCTTACCGCCAGAAGAGCGGGTGAAAAAGATAAAGAAGGAATGGGCAGAACAGCCCAATACATCATCTTGCTGGCCCTGTTTTTTGCAGTGCTTATTGGTGGTGTTTCCTGCTTTTTTGCATCAGAAATTGTTGATTTTCTGGGAATCAATGCCAGTACGGTAACCGAAGGAGTTTCTTTCTCGAGACTGGTCTTCCTGAGTATCGGACTGGTGATTCTCCGCTTGTCTGTGAATGGCCTCTTCAGAGGTGCCGGTGATGCCGATATTGCGATGAAATCACTTTGGATTTGCCATATTTCCAATATCATTTTTGCAGTGATCCTTGTTTTCGGATTAGGATTTATTCCTGCTTTCGGATTGATGGGATTGGCATATGCTACAGTTTTATCAAGGCTTTTAGGCGTTTTATACCAGGCTTTTGTATTTGCCACAGGAAAAACCAGCATCAGCATCAGAGTTCCTTTACAGCTTGATATTCCATTGCTGCAGAAGATTCTGAAACTCGCCTTTGGAGGATTGGTTCAGTATATTATCCCAACATCCAGCTGGCTGATCATGGTGAAGATCATCTCCACTTTCGGAACTACAGCGCTTGCAGGATATATTATTGCCCAGCGTATTGCTTCGGTGGCAACAATGCCTGCCTGGGGAATAGGAAACGCAGCAGGAGTGCTTACAGGACAGAATCTCGGTGCCGGAGAACCGGAACGTGCTGAAAAAACAGTATGGAGAGCCGGAACCATCAACATGACTTATTTGGTACTTGTAGCCTTATTCTGGCAGATTGCTGCGGAATATGTGGTGAAATTTTTCACTACAGAACCTGAAGTTGCAGGATATGCGGTACAGTACATCCACGTGGTATCAATGGCTTATCTGCTGTTAGGATTCACCATGGTGATCAGCCGCGCACTGAATGCGGCCGGAAACATATTACAGGTAACATTGTTGTACCTCGTCATGTTTTATGTCATTCAGCTTCCGCTGGCTTATCTCTTAGGCGTAAGATTTCAGTGGGAACTGAGAGGAATATTTACCGCTATCGTTTCTTCGGAGATTGTTTTAGCTGTGCTATTCCTAATGATTTTTAAAAATGGAAAATGGAAAACTATAAAAATTTAAAATGAACACTACAGAAGAATTTTATGAAATTATCGCCTCTGCCATCGCTATAAAAAAAGAACTGGTAGATGAAAAGCTTACGTATCAGGAAATCCCGGAATGGGATTCTATGTCTCATCTTCTGATCGTAGAAGCCCTTGAACAGTTTTATCAGATCAAGTTTGATTTTAACGATATTCTGGAGATGGGAACCGTCGGCAAGATTCGTGAAAAAATGAAAAAATACGATGTATTCGTAGAAAACTAAGCCTATGAAAATTTTAGAAAATGTAATTGCCAATAAGAACCTGGCGTTTACAGATGCTTCCACCGGTACAACAATACCGGTGGGAACACTGTACCGGTCTTTAGGCTTAAACCCCGTAGAAAAAGGACTGCTCTTTTTGTACAACGACAATCAGCTGCCAAGCATTGAGGTGCTTCTCAATTTTTATGGAACAGCGCACACGATTGCGGTACTGGGACAGAAACTGCATGAAGAATTCAAAGAACGTATTGAGGCAGAATACCGTCCGAAATACATCTTTGATCCACAAAGAGAAGCTATTGAAGGATATACTCTGAAAGCATTCTCAGACAACATCAGCATCTTCGCAAAGGATGATTATAAGAGTGAAGTTACCATTCACCCTGACATCAAAATCCTTTTGAGTACTTCAGGGACAACAGGTGTTCCAAAACTGGTTAAATTATCTGATGAAAGTCTTTATCAGAACGCATTAAGCATCCTTCAGTATATGCCGATTCAGAAAACGGATGTAGTTCCTTTAAACGTTCCGATCAACTTTGTGTACGGATTCTCTATTTTCACCACCAACTGCACGCGTGCCGAAAGAATTGTCTGTACCGATAAAGACATTATGCAGAAAGCATTCTGGGATGAAATGGAGGAGTACGGTTACAGTACTTTGGGTGGAGTTCCCTTTCTTTATGAAAATCTAAACAGAATAGGATTCTTCAGAAAAGATTCTCCAGGTCTGAGGTATTTTACCCATACCGGCGGAGTAATTAACGCTGAATTGAGAAAAACCATTTTCTCTTATTGTCATGAATTTAAAAAAGAATTCTTTGCACAATATGGCCAGACTGAGGCTGGAGGAAGAATGGCTTATCTTACTACAGAAGGATTGCTGGAGGGAGAAACCTCTATCGGAACGCCCGTACACAACGGAAGTTTCAGAATTGATCCTGAAACCGATGAACTTCTCTTTTCACACATCAGTATTTTCGGAGGCTACGCCAATAAGCTGGACGATTTGACAACGTACGAGCAGCCTTCTGTACTGCATACCGGAGATACCGCCAGAAAAGGTGAAAACGGGATGTATTATATCACAGGAAGAATAAAACGTATCATGAAGCTTTTCGGAATACGTCTTAATCTGGATGAGGTAGAATTTATCCTTAAAAATGAAATGCAGGGCAATACTTTCGTATGTCTGAATGCCAATGATAAAAAAATTGTGGTATTGTATGACAATCCGGAAATAGATCCTCAGATCATCACCGAAACCATTAAAAATAAACTGCGTATTAATCCACAATATGTACGCACAGAACGTATAGAATCATTCCCTTTATCACAAAACGGTAAAATAAACTATCCCCTGTTACAAAAATTACAGCATGAAAACATCTAAAACCCTTATATTACTTCTTGGTCTTGCTTTATCTTCCAATTCGCTTTCTGCACAGCAGGGCGACAGAGTTCATGGCAAAATCATGCTGTCTGAAAAAGCACCGGTAAAAAATGCTGTTTTAAGACTTGTCAATACGTCTTATCAGGCAAAAACCAATAATTTAGGAGAATATTACTTTGAAAATGTGCCACCTGGAGAATATACGCTTCAGGTGGTTTTAAATGACATTGAACTGATGAGGGAACCCATCCACATCCAGAAAGATGTCTATGAAATCCCTGCAATCTATGCCTCGTTACACAATAATGTAATTGAGGGAATTACCGTATATGCAGTAAGCAGAAATAAATTTCTGGATAAAGACAGTACTTCAGTGGCCAAAATGCCTTTGAAAGTTCTTGAAAATCCACAGGCTTATACAAGCATCAACCAGCAGATCATGAAAGAACAGCTTACTTACGATATTTCGGAAGTATTGAAAAATGTTCCGGGTATGGTAAAAATGCAGGGAAGCCCGGGAAGAGGTTCCGGAGACGGAAGTTTTTACTACAGCCTCAGAGGTTTTCCTACCAAAGTATCGATGGTAGATGGTGTACCAGCCAATACCAATGGTGAGATTGATCCTTCCGATATTGAACGTCTTGAAGTCATCAAAGGACCTTCAGGAACGTTGTATGGAGGTTCTGTAACTTCCTTTGGAGGTTTGATTAACGCAGTAACCAAAAAACCGAAAGATTATTTCGGAGGAGAAGCTTCTTATCTGATGGGAAGCTACAATCTGAACCGTGTTACCGCTGATGTTTACGGCCCGATTACAGAATCCAGAAATATGTTATTTCGTTTGAATGCAGCCTATCAGTATCAGAATGGTTTCAGAGATTCCGAATTCAGAAAATCATTCTTTGTAGCCCCAACTGTAAGCTACCAGGTTAATGAAAGATTGAAATTTAACCTGGGAGCTCAGATTTATAATTATGAAGGAACTAATACTCCGATTATTTTCCTTCCGAGAACAAGGCAATATTTTGCCCATAATCCTGATGAACTAGGCTTTGACTGGAAAAGATCATATTCCAACAATGATATGACCTTAAAAGCTCCGTCTATTAATGTAAAAGCAGAGGCTAATTACAAAATTTCGGATCACTGGACTTCGCAAACCTTGCTTTCAAGAAACTTCAGAAAAACGGAAGGATTATATCAATACCAGTTTATCAGAGGGACAACCAGTGATGCCCTGCTGGAACGTAATGTACAGTGGCAGAACTCTGAAGCTTCTTCTACAAGTGTTCAGCAGAACTTCAATGGACAATTTAATATCGGGAAAATTAAAAATAAAGTATTGATCGGATTGGATTATCTGAATCAGACAATCAATAATAACCATTCTCCAATTGTAGTCTTTGATAATGTCAACGGACAAAGCTTAGAAGGATACCCGAATATTTCTAAAGATCTTGCCCTTCAAAAAATCCAGGCATTTACACAGGCAGCCATTCAGGCAGGCAAAACACCTTTAGTGAGAAATAATTCCGCATCCAACCTTTATGGAGCCTATATTTCAAACGTCACTTATATTACGGACCGTTTGATTACGCTTTTAAGCTTGCGTATGGATCATTACGAAAGTAAAGGACAGCTTAATCTGAATGATAACAAACGTACCGGTGATTTCAGTCAGACTGCATGGTCTCCAAAAGTAGGAATTGTATATCAGATCGTTAAAGACCAGTTATCTGCCTATGGTAACTATATGAATGGTTTCAGCTATACAGCCCCTGTTGCCCAGCAGCTTCCGGACATTAGCGGTGAGATGAAACCTCAGATGGCGAATCAGTGGGAAGTAGGAATCAAGGGAAATCTTTGGAGGAATAAAGTGAATTTCACGGTTGGATACTATGATATCCTTGTTGATAATATCCAGAGAGGAACCGGAGTGATCCGTGACGGAAAAGAATACAATATTGTTGTTCAGGATGGAAAGCAAAGAAGCAAAGGGATTGAAATCGAAACCATCATGAACCCTGTTCAGGGATTAAATATCATGGCCGGATATAGCTACAATCACAGCAGATATGAAAAGGCTGATCCCGCTGTAGATAGGCGCCGTCCGGAATCTGCAGGTCCTGCCAATGTATTCAATTCATGGATCAGTTATATTCTTCCGATCAAAGGACTTCAGGGACTAGGAATAGGTTTTGGAGTAAACCGTGTTGGAAAACAGATTACCGGAAATAAAGTGGTTACCGGACAATTTGTATTTCCTGCCTATACTTTAGTGAATGCTTCCATTTCTCTTGAAAAAGAAAGATACAGATTAGGATTTAAAATGAACAACCTGGGGAATGCACAATATTTTGCAGGGCAGGGAGTGGTAGTCGCTCAGATGCCTCGGAATTTTGTTGCTGAGGTAAGCTTTAAATTTTAAGAATGAAGCTGAAATTCAGAAAAATTGCCTATCAGTTACATCTATGGCTCGGACTAACGTCCGGGCTTATAGTTGTTATCATGGCTGCTACAGGATGTATCCTGGCTTTTGAAGAAGAATTAAAACATATTGTTCACCCCAACCGATATTATGTTGAAAACATTGGAAGAAACAAACTTTCATTGGCTGAACTTACGGAAAAAGCAGAAAAAGTACTTCCCGAAGGGTTGAAGGTCAAAAGAGTAGTCATGCCTTCCGATCCCTCACGAACGTATGTATTTCGTACCTTAAAAATGGACAATGAAGCATGGACGTATTGGGGAACCTATCTTTATTATTACCGGATTTATGTGGATCCTTATACCGGAAAAGTACAGGAAGTAGAAAATGCCAAAAAGGACTTCTTTGAAATTGTGCTGGATCTTCACCGAAGACTTCTTCTAGGTGAGAAAATCGGAAAAGCAATTACCGGTTATTCCACATTGATATTTGCTGTGATACTTCTATCAGGGCTTGTGATATGGTATCCCCGAAAAATGAGTAAAGCCATGCTGAAAGGAATGTTTTTCATTAAAATATCGGCCAACTGGAAAAGAATCAATTATGACGCTCATAATGTCTTAGGATTCTATGCCATCATTCCTTTACTTTTAATATCTTATTCTGCATTGATATGGAGCTTTGAAGATGTAGATAAATGGGTAAAGAATACACTGAACGGAAACATTCCAACAGAAAAGAAAGCCAAAAGTACAATTCCTTCCGAAGAATTTTCAAACCGAAAAAACATTCTCAATCTCATTGGAAATACCATGGAAAAAGGGATGAAAGACAAAAAATCAGCACTTGTCAATTTTCCGAGATCGGAAGAAGGAACTTATTATGCAGAGTTGACCTATGACGCAAGACAATACAGGAATGAACAGTTTAATTTTGATCAGTATTCAGGAGAAGTTTTAAAATCTCAATCGTATAAAAACAAAAATACCGGATATGGAACCGCATTAAGGGAAAGAAATTACGATCTTCACACCGGAAGCATCCTGGGATTGGCCACCAGAATTATTTATTTTCTGGCAGCTTTTATCGCGCTATCACTCCCGATTACCGGTTTTATCATCTATTTGAATAAGAAAAAGAAGAAACCCAAACATAAGAAAAACAAAGTAGTTTTTCCTTCTCACCATTAATAAAAGCCTATGGAAAGGGGCTTTTACTCTTTTTTAAACCACAAAAGTCACAAAAGCTTTTATTTAAAAAACACATGAGTTCACTTAAGTAAGTTTAATAATGATGTTACAGAAAAGCTCACATAAGATGAAAATCAAAGATTTTCTAAAACTCAGGTGTACTTATTAAACGTAAAGCAGGCACTTAAAACGTAAGTGATCAAAACTTTTGTGCCTTTTGTGGTTAAAAACAATTAATATAGAAGATTATACAATTTCTATTTTAAATATTCTCAATCAATTTTATCGCAGATAAAATCCTCGCGCCTTAAAACACATTGTTTTGGTCATTATTTGCGCCTTCGCGTTCAAAAATAAGATAATCTTTTTTTTGGAAAGTCGCAAAGGCGCAAGTTTTTTAATATTAATGCATTTTTAAGACGCAAGAAAATCAAAGATTTTCAGTAAGTGAAGCCGTAATTTATTCAATCGGCGAGAGATCTCATCACCCAATCAATCCCTTCACATTTTTTGAAAACACCTCAATTCCTTTATTCATCTCTTCAACATTCAGATCTCCGAAACCTAAACGAATAGCCGTAAGCCCTTTATTCTGATATAACAATGTTTTAGGAATAAAAAGATTGTCCTTCGCACAATTTCTACTCAGCTGCATCAGGTTCAGCGGAATATTCCATTCCAGCCATATAGCCAGTCCACCGGAGGGTTTTTCAAAAGAGATAAACTCACCCAGATTCTCTTCCAGCAATCCGGAAAAATAATCACGCCTTTCCTGATAAACTTTCAAAGATTTCTTCAGATAACGGTTGATTTCTCCTTCTGCAATCATTTCTCCAAGTGCTCTTTCCATCAGAATATCGCCTTGACGGTCTATAATTCCCAGGTATTTACGCATTTCTGTCATCAGATTCTCAGGAGCCACAATAAATCCTGTCCTGAATCCCGGTGCCAGAGATTTCCCGAAAGAACCGATATAGATCACCATTCCGTTGGTATCAGCACTGGCAAGAGGAAGAATAGGACTTTTATCGTAATGAAATTCATAATCGTAATCATCTTCAAGAATAATAAATCCATACTCATTGGCTAGTTCCAGCAACTCGAAACGTCTTTGAGCGCTCAAAGCAACCGTAGTAGGATAGTGGTGGTGCGGTGTCAGATAAAGCATCCGGATTTTCTGCTTTTTACAGGCTTCCCGTACGCTTTCTACTATAATTCCTTCTTCATCAATCGGAATTGAAACAATGTCAACACCAGCTTTCATAAATATCATATTGACTGAAAAGTAGCTCAAAGCTCCCACCAATACTGTGTCACCTTTGGAAAGAAGAATCTCAGAAACAATATAAATACTCATTTCCGTGCTTCTGGTAATGAGAAGATTGTTCTTAGAAATAGGAAGTCCACGGGAAAGATTCAGGTATTGGGATAAATGTTCTTTAAAAAATTCACTTCCGTCATGATTATAATGTCCCAACGTTTTTTGGTTAGATTTGCGCTTTAAAATAGAACTGTAAAATCTTGAATGCTGCCCTATCTGCGTCAAACGAATATCCGGAACCCCATCGTTAAAGACATATTCACAATTGGAATGCTCGAAAGGATTATCTAAAATATTGGACGTTTTAAATGAAAAACCAGTCGAAACAGGGTAGTTCTGAAGGTTATTTTGCTTAAAATCATTCAATTTAACGGGTTTTTCCTGATCTTTTCCAATAACAAAAGTTCCTTTGTTGGGAAAACTCTCTGTCCAGCCCTGGGCTGATAATTCATCATATACTGCAACGGCCGTATTTCTATGGATTTCCAGCATTTCACTGAAAGTTCTTGTCCCCGGAAGCTTGGTTCCGAAAGGCAAAAATCCCCGCTGAATTGCATTGATCAGCTGGTTGGCAATCTGCATATAGATAGATGTTTCTGATTTTCTATCAATTTTTATAAAACTTTCGTAAGGAATCTTAACCGGACTATCCATAATATCAAAACTGGCACAGTATAACCATCCGGCAATATACTACTTTTGACATCAAAATAAAAATCTATGGAATTTCATCATCTGTTAAAAAAAATTGTACAGGAAGGAAGTATTCACGCCAAATGGCTGAACACGCTTTCATTTATGGAAAATGCCGGTGCAAGAAAAATATCAAAATGTGAACATCCAACATTAGTTTCTCAAATCCAGCTGAAACATGCTGCTGAAGAGCACCGCCACGCCTATTATTTAAAAAAGCAGATTGGGAAAATAAACCCTGAATTATGCAAAACCTATGAAAGCATAGAACTTCTGGCTCCTATCGCAACAAGCCAATATCTTCACTCATTAGATATTAAAGCCTGTCGTTATCTTCAGGAAGCTTTCCAACTTAATAAAACAGATATCAAATATGCTGCCTATCTTTTCGTAACCTATGCTATTGAGGTTCGGGCGGATGAACTTTACCCTGTTTATCAGCAGGCACTTACCGAAGCTTCTTCTAAAATTATGGTAAAATCTATTATCCTTGAAGAAGAAGGACATCTGGAAGAAATGATTCATCAGCTCAATGAATTCTCACCAGACTGGAAACACCATGCAGATCATATTCTGGACATAGAAAAAGAACTGCATAAAGAGTGGATTAATGCGATTACAGAAGAAGTAGCTCAATTAAATTATGCTTAGCAATACTTTACGTTTTCAGGAATCCCTTGATAAACGAAGAGACAAAGGAACCTTAAGAAGTTTAAGGCTTCTATCCGATGGAATTGATTTTTATTCCAATGATTATCTGGGGTTTGCAAAAAGTAAAGACCTTCAACAATTACTGCTGCAAAAGATTATGGATAACCCTCAACTGCTTTCGGGAAGCACAGGTTCAAGGTTAATTAGCGGAAACAGTGATATCGCAGTTTCCGTGGAAAATGAGATTGCGCAGAAACATCATTTTGAATCGGCATTGCTCTTCCCATCCGGATATAATGCCAACCTTGCTTTGTTTTCAACGCTTCCCAGCCGTCATGATGTCATTATTGTGGACGAACAGATTCATCGGTCAGTACATGATGCCTGTCAACTTTCGAATGCTAAAAAACTGAAATTCAGACATAATGATCCTGAAAATCTTGAAAATACATTGAAAAGGCAGGAAGGTCATTGCTATATTGCCATAGAAAGCTTGTACTCGATGGAGGGAGATTTTGCTCCTGTTCAGGAAATCGCTGCCCTTGCCAGTAAGTATAAATCTTCTTTGATTGTTGATGAAGCCCACGCCTTTGGCGTTTTTGGATATGGATTGATTGAAAAATACCGCTTACATAATCATGTTTCGGCAGCGGTTATCACCTACGGTAAAGCTCTTGGAAGCCATGGAGCAGCAATTCTTTGTAATGAAACAGTGAAATCTTATCTGATTAATTTTGCAAGTCCGTTCATCTATACCACATCAGCACAGGATTTTCAATGGATGAGCATCAAAACAGGATATGAATTTTTAGATCAACATCATGAACTGGCTGAAAAACTTCATAATAACATCAAAGTTTTCCGAGGTAGAAATTTACAGTCTCCGTCAGCAGAAACCAGTCCGGTTCAGGCTATTCTAATTCCGGATAATCACAAACTGAAAGAATTACAGTACATTTTATCTGAAGAAGGATTTTTAACCTATGCTATATACAGTCCTACAGTAAAAGAAGGAAGCGAAAGGTTGAGAATATGCCTTCATAGCTTTAATACAGAAGAAGAAATTATGAAACTGACGGGAATTATTAAAGAGTTTATTTAAAGCAAAAAAGATTCAAAACCCGTAACACGAATCCCGAACCCCGAATCTCAAAACATGAAATTATTTATAACAGGAATAGGAACCGAAATAGGAAAAACAGTATGTTCAGCTGTTTTGGTTCAGCATTTTAAAACAGAATACTGGAAACCCATACAATCAGGAGATCTGGACTATACAGACAGTCATAAAATTGAAGAATGGACAGACACCAACTTTTGCCATCCGGAAACTTACCGTTTACAACTGGCTGCATCACCACATCAATCTGCAAGAGAAGAAAATATAACCATCAATCTGAATGATTTTCAACTCCCCAATACAGCAAATCCTCTGATTGTAGAAGGAGCAGGAGGGCTTATGGTACCCATATCAGATACTACTTTCATGATAGATCTTATTGAAGAATTAAACATTCCGACAGCATTGGTAGTCAGAAATTATTTAGGCTGCATCAATCATAGCCTGCTCTCAATTTTAGCTTTACAACAGAGAGGAATTAAGTTGGAATATTTAATTCTTAACGGAGATTTCCCCGAAGATACAGAAAGAGTGATCTGCAGTTTTATTGAAAAAGAAACAAAAATTATAAAGATTCCCGAAATCAACAGTACGGATAAGGAATCTATACAACATGCTGCAAAGCAATTAACAATAACAAAAATAGGATAATGGATACAAAAACAACATTGAGAAATAACTGGACTAAAGAAGAGATCGAGGAAATTTATCACCTTCCTCTAATGGAACTGATCTATAAAGCAGCCACAGTACACCGCGAATGGCATGATCCTTCCGAAGTACAGATTTCAACATTATTATCTATCAAAACCGGCGGATGTCCTGAAGACTGCTCCTATTGTGGGCAGGCAGCCCGTTATCACACGGATATCAAAGTACAGGCTTTATTACCTACAGAAACTGTAATTGCTCACGCCCAAAAAGCGAAAGATTCAGGATCTTCAAGATTCTGTATGGCAGCAGCATGGCGTGAAGTTCGTAATAACCGTGATTTTGACAGGGTGATTGATATGGTAAAAGGAGTCAATGATCTTGGCCTTGAAGTTTGCTGTACATTGGGAATGCTTACCGAAGAACAGGCGATCAGACTTCAGGAAGCCGGATTATATGCGTACAACCACAACCTTGATACTTCTGAACAGTATTATGAGGAGATCATCTCTACCAGAACTTTTGACAACAGAATCAATACGATCAACAATGTAAGAAAAGCTGGAATCACAGTATGTTCCGGAGGAATTATCGGACTTGGTGAAACGCATAGAGACAGAATTTCAATGCTTTTAACATTGGCAACAATGCCAAAACATCCGGAATCCGTTCCAATTAATGCATTAGCAAGGGTAGCGGGAACACCATTAGCAGATAATGAAAAAGTAGATACGTGGGAAATGGTAAGAATGATTGCCACAGCAAGAATCGTAATGCCATCTTCTATGGTAAGATTGAGTGCAGGTCGTATAGAAATGTCTGAAACAGAACAGGCATGGTGCTTTATGGCAGGAGCCAATTCCATTTTCACGGGAGAAAGAGAAACCTTATTGGTAACGCCTAATCCAGGAGTTTCTGAAGATATGCAGATGCTGCAGACCTTAGGATTGAAACCTATGATGAAAAAAGAAACATGCTGCTAGTAAATTATAAACGATAAATAATGAGTGATGAGCTGGATTATTGGTATTATAGTGCTTATTATAAAACTGGTTTTTGAACTTTTATAAACTGCTCTACAAGTTGGAAAACGCAAAGGCGCAAAAGCTTAGTAAGCAATATTTTCTTGCGTCCTTAAATATCCCACGCAATCTATGATAAAACTTTGCGTCTTTGCGATTAATACAACATTTACGCCAACATATTCAACTAAATTATTGTTAAATCCATCTCCATCACTTATTACTTTTTAGATCAATATATGAATACATTAACCAAAGAAATCAGTCTGCAGGAGAGAGATAAAGCGGTGAACTGGCATCCGTACACGCAGATGAAAACAGCTGATGATGCCATTCCTATTGTAAAAGGAAAAGGAATTTATCTTTATGATACCGAAGGAAAAAAATATCTGGATGTCGTTTCATCATGGTGGGTAACATTGCACGGCCATTCTCATCCATATATTGCCCAACGTGTTTTTGAACAGTTGAATACACTGGAACAGGTGATTTTCGCAGGATTTACCCATGAGCCGGCAGTACAGCTTTCAGAAAATTTACTGAGACTTCTGCCTGATAGCCAGGAAAAGGTCTTTTATTCGGATAATGGCTCTACCGCAGTAGAAGTTGCTTTAAAAATGTGTATTCAATATGCATACAATAAAGAGAAAAAGAAGACAAAGATTTTAGCTTTTAAAAATGCGTATCACGGAGATACTTTCGGGGCTATGTCTGTAAGTGGAAAAAGCTTTTGGACAAGACCTTTTGAAAGCATGCTGTTTGAAGTTGTTTTTATAGACACACCTAATGCAGAAAATATAGAAAGCCTGCGGTTGCAGATTAAAGAACTTGCTGCTGAAGTAGCCTGCTTTATCTATGAGCCATTAGTTCAGGGTGCTGCCGGAATGCTGATGTATAAAGCAGAAGATCTTAGCCAGCTAATGAAATTCTGTAGAGAAGAAGGCGTTCTCATGATCCAGGATGAAGTTTTTACAGGGTTTGGAAGAACAGGTAAACTTTTCGCAGCAGATTATCTTACCGAAAAGCCGGATATTATGTGTTTTTCAAAAGGATTGACAGGAGGAACGATGCCTATGGGAATTACAACCTGCTCCAATGAAATTTATGAGGCTTTCCTTTCTGAAGACCGTTATAAAACCTTATTTCACGGGCATTCGTTTACAGCTAATCCTCTAGCCTGTACCGCGGCTCTTGCCAGTATGGAATTACTATTGACAAATGAAACTCAAATGAATATTAACCGCATCACTCATCAACATTCAGAGTTTGTGAAAGTACTTGCTTTGCATCCTCATGTAGAAAAGGTTCGTCAGATCGGAACTATTTTAGCGTTCGATTTTAAAACCGGGAATGATACTTCTTATTTCAATGAAATAGGGAAGAAGCTTTACAATGAATTCTTACAGAGAGGGATTATTATGAGGCCGTTGGGAAATGTAATCTATCTGGTTCCTCCTTATTGTATTACATCGGAAGAATTGGATTTTGTCTATCAGAATATTACGGAGGTACTGGATCAGTTTAGAGAATAAAAGATCCGGTCCGGTAATAATTATTTTTAATTTTTTTAATATACCTTATAGGTTTCCAGGACCTATAAGGTTTTTATGTTGAATGCCAGTGCCGGTATTTTTTAAATATCCTGTTCTGATTTCTTCAAAATAGCAATCAATTCTTTTAATTCATCTTTATTGAATTCCAGCAAGTTCTGATTAAAATGATTGGATGGAATTTTGATATAATTCACCCATGAAGAAAGTTTTTCACGATAAACACTTCCGAATTCAATATTACTCATCGTTACAAACTTATATCTGGTTTCCTGGCCAGCCTTTTCATTTTCTTTCTGTTCTACCATCTGAAGAGCCTGAATCAGTTTTCCCAATTCATTTTTGTCAATAGTGAGTGTCTTTTTGAAGATTTCATCAAAGGTTTCATATTCATACATAATTCCAAGAAAAGTATCTGATGAATTGTCAGAAATATCTTTCGTTACAATTTTTTGAATATTCAGGTTTTTAAATTTACCTAAATTGATGATTTTCTTTTCAATTAATGTTCCTTTTCTTGAATTGACAGTTAGGCCGCGGGATGTTGTGTTGGATCTTTGAATCGTTGGTGGTGGCACTATCTGTGCAGTTACCCCTGTGCCTATTGCGCAGGAGATCAAAATAATGATTCTTTTCATTTGTAAAAATTGTTATTAGTTTTTTTTCAACAATATATAAAATATTTAAAAATAATTTTATCCCAATTCATTTCCCCATGAATGAAGTTCGGAAAGAATAGGTCCCAGTTTTTGTCCTTTCTCTGTTAATTTATAATAGACTTCCGGTGGAAAATTATAAACTTCAATCCTTTCAATAATAAGGTCTTCTTCCAACTGTTTCAGCTGTTCTGCCAATACTTTCTTGGAAACCCGGGGCATATTCCGCCAAAGTTCTACAAAACGTACCCGATCTTCTTCAAAAAGATTGTGCAGGATCAGAGGCTTCCATTTCCCTGAAAGAATATTCAGGCTTCTTCTTAATCCACAGTTTTTAAATTCTTCGAAATTCATAACACAGTTGAATATTTGTGGTTAACCTTTTGGTAACCTTCGATTGTTTTACCCTCATCGGGTAATAGCTTTGTTCTACAAACATACTCAAAATGAAATTACAATTATGGCGCAATGCAACATTGCTATTAAATATTGATGGAATTTCCGTCCTTGTAGATCCTATGCTGGGTGAAAAAGACTCTATGGGGAAAATGCCTATGACGGACAGTGAATTACTGAACCCACTTACAGATCTGCCTTTTAATAAAGAAGAATTAAATAAAAGATTAAAAGAAATTGATGCTGTTGTCGTCACCCATCTTCATCCTGATCATTGGGATCCTGCAGCCGTCGGACTTCTTGATAAAAATATTCCGATCATCTGTTCGGATATTATTGCAGACCACATTGCTGCACAGGGATTTACCAATATTATTGCTGTGAATAATAAGATTCAGTGGAAAAATATTGAGATATCTGCCACGAAAGGACAACATGGAACCGGAGAAATAGGAGAAAAAATGGGTGTCGTAAATGGTTTTGTTTTTAAAAAAGAAAATGAATCCGTTTACATAGCAGGAGACACGATTTGGTATGATGAAATTGCATCAGAAATTGACAAACACCAACCACAGCACATTATTGTTGCCGGAGGAGCCGCCACTTTCTCTGTGGGAGATCCTATTATTATGACCAGTGAAGACATTGTAAAGGTCTGTGAATATGCACCGGATTCTACTGTTTGGGTAACCCATCTGGAAGCGGTAAGCCATTGCAGAGAAGACCGGAAATTTATTCAGGGAAAAATAACAGAAAAAGGACTCGAAAATCAATGTTTCATATTGAAAGACGGAGAAGAGGTGAGTTTGAAACAGATGTGAATAAATAACAGGAGTTATGGCTTATTTTTTGAATATTTCCTGATAAATAATTTATATGCTGTCAGTTTTTCTCTTAAATCTTGATTGGAAAGAATTATTATTGGGACACGAAGAATGGTCTTTTCTTTTGGAGATCATTCTTCGTACCATGATTATGTTCCTTGCCATCATCATCGGACTTAGAATTTTAGGAAAAAGAGGGGTAAAACAACTCTCAATCTTTGAATTGGTAGTCATTATTGGCCTGGGATCGGCAGCAGGAGATCCTATGTTTAATAAAGATGTTGGAATTATTTCGTCCCTTATTGTTTTTATTGTTATTATTCTTCTATATTCTATTGTGACGCATTTTATCGGAAAAAGTAAAAGTTTTGAAAATCTGGTGGAAGGAAAATCCATCTGCCTGGTAGAAAATGGAGAATTCTCCATTAAAAACTTTCAAAAAGAAAACCTTGGGAGTGACGAATTCTTTGCAGAGCTGAGACTAAAGGGAATTTCGCAACTTGGCCAAATTGAAATGGCTATAGAAGAAATATCAGGAGAAATCAGTGTATTTTTTTTAGAAGATGAATTTGTAAGGTATGGACTTCCTATTATGCCAGGCTCATTACATAATCCGTTACGATATATTCGTGAGGAAAGACATTACTCTTGTATATTCTGTGGGTATACTGAACATAAAAGAGAGGGTAATGCCGGACGCTGCCCGAAATGCCAAAAAGAAGAATGGGTAGCATCCAGCAATAAAAGACGTGTCACCTGACCTTTGACTATCCTAATCCTCAACATATTTATTTCTCGCTGCTTTCAATCCAAAATACAGCATCAGCAGTACAGCACAGCTTAACAGATAGAATGAACTGTTCCAGGAAGTATCCCAATCATGCAGTTTTCCAAACAATGGAGGCCCGAACGCTGCAATCAGATATCCTACAGACTGAGCCATTCCTGATATCTTAACGGCATTGATACTGCTTTTCGTTCTTGTAGAAAAGAAAAGAATTGACAAACTGAAAGATAACCCATTAGAAATACCAATTATCACCGCATTCCCATAAATCCACTGAGATTTCAGGAAGACAAACATCAGAGTACTTCCAAACATCAGGGTACATATAAAAAGGATCATAAGTCTTTGGTCTTTCATTTTACTGGCAATAATCGGACAGCAAAACGTCACAGGAATCATGGTAATCTGAATGACAAAAAATACCCAGCCCGAACTTTCTCCCTGCATATGAAAGTCAGCAAGAAATGAAGGAAGCCATGCTACCAGGCAATAATAAAATAAAGACTGCAGTCCCATAAAAATACTGATATTCCATGCCTGGGAAGATTTGAACATATTAAAATCTGAAGTACTAAGTGCCGTTTTAGGTGGAGCCGGATTTCTTTTGTTAAATATAAATTCCAATGATAAAACAAGGAAACCCAATGCGGCAATCACCAGCCATATTCCCAGAGAGCCTTTCCATCCAAAACCTGTCAGTTCTCCTATTTTCACGCTGAATCCTGAAGCTAAAGCTGCGGTAAGATTCATCGATACAGCAAAAATTCCTGTCATAAGACCTATCTGCTTCGGAAAATTATTCTTAACATATCCCGGAGTGACTACATTTCCAATGCATATTCCTAAACCAATGAATAGAGATCCTAAAAACAAAAGCCATAGAGATCCACTGATTCGCAAGAATAATCCAAAACTTAGAATAATCAGAGAATACATAAGCAGTTTACTGATTCCAAACTTATTGGAAAATCTGCTCACCAGTACAGAACAGGCGGCAAACATAAACAGGGGAATAGAAGTAAGCAGACTCACCTGAAAATTATCCAGTTTCAAAGCCTCCCTTACTTCTCCAAGTACAGGAGCAACCGCCACAATCGGTGAACGGAGATTGCTGGAAATAAGTATAACTACCAGAACATTAATAATTAATAAAACATACGAAGCATTCTTTTTTACTTCATTCTTCATCATAATAAAAACTTTTGTACAAAATTAGCACAGTAATTTTGTTTAATTTTGCCAAAGTTTTAACCTAAAACGACATGAATGCTAATGACAGTATAAAAATAGATGAACTGAAAAAGCCTTATTTTGTATGGTTTGAAGAAAACTGGGTGCATGATAATGTTCTGCATCACCATCAGAAAGGGCAGCTCGTGTATGTAGAGAGTGGTTTCCAGTATATTACTATCGAAGAAAAAATCTATCTCCTCCCTCAAAATCATGCCGTATGGATCCCACCAAATGCAGTCCATAAAACCAATTCCCATTCTGAAAAGATCAAACTGATGATCATGTTTGCGGAGATCAGTATCCAAGAATCTTTTTATCAAGAAGTGAAGGTATTTTCTGTTCCTCCGGTTTTAAAGGAAATGATAAAATATGCAGAGAAATGGTCTAAGCTGATGACTCCGGATCATCATGAAAGCTTGTTTCTGAAAGCATTGTTCAACGAACTTCCACGGTTTGTAGAACATTCCCTGACTCTTCATATCAGTCTTCCCAAAGATAAACGCCTTGCTAAAGTCATAGAGTATCTCCACAGTCATTACCGAAATGAGATCAGAATGGAAGACCTGAGTGATACAGCGCTTTTATCTTTCCGTACTCTGGAGCGTATTTTCAAAAAAGAAACAGGTCTTACTTTAAGCAAATATCAGCAAATGCTTCGTATCATCAAGAGTCTGGAATATTTGAGTTCCGGAAATCTTACCATTTCAGAAACAGCTTATGAAGTAGGGTACAAGAGTGTTCAGGCTTATACCAGAAGTTTTTATTCTGTGATGAAATTCAGGCCCACTGATTTTATTAAAACCATTCAATAGTTTTTTTAATCTTTATGAAAACAGTTTGAAATTATTAAAAAAGGGGAGTTATTAACATTATAAAACTTCGTACATTCCTTTAAAGAAAAGCAATCAACTGAATTAAATAAGAAAATATTTCACATTTCGCCCGTTTTTCCACTTCATTAGTCAATATTCAATTATGATATTATTGAAAATAAAAAGGTCTCCACGGATGGAGACCTTAAAAAAACACAAATGATGAAAAAAAATTATTTCGATTCACAAATATAAACAAAAATCATGTTATGCAAAACAGTATAAGTTTATTTTTTTTAAAAATTATTGATTTTTCCTAAAAGTAATTATTTCCTAAATCTTCCTTGTTTTCTTTGAGATTCCGAAATAAGCAATGTAAAAACCTCTCCTGATAAATATAATTCGCCATTTGAAGAATTGTACGCATGTTTTTTAAGCAAAATAAAGAAATCTCAAAAAGTGAATTATTATCAGAATACGACTTTATAAAGATAATAATTAAACACACGCTTAACTCTTTTGTGATCCTACTCATAAATTCTGAAAGTTTTTTGTACTACTTTGGATAAAAACCTGTCATATGAGTCCAAAGATATTTAAAGGAGTTCCTGCACAAAAGTTCGGTGGCTTCCATGATACGGAAAGCAGAAAAGTATTTGACCAGGATCTGATTCCAGAAAAGTTTAACCTATTAAAAGAAAGATTCTTTTCAGTTAATAATTGGGAAAATTATACCGGAAAAGCTTTCGCTGCATTTAAATTATATGATTTTGATGGGAATCCTGCAGACCGAGAACCTCAAAAAGGAGATTTTATCAGGATTGATATTCCTGGTCCGGGAGAACCTGAGGCTAAAGGGTACGATTGGGTAAAAATAACAGATATCTGCTTCTATCAGGACAGTTTTTCTGAAAGTATATCAATCACATGCAGACCTTCGATAAATCCTCAAAATAAAAAAAGTCGTCATATTGCCCATTTTTATAGTTCTGCAGCCAGCTCAACTTTTATGATATCCCGCAATATAGCTTATTTAAAAGCAGCCGTATACGGACGAAATGAAAGACCCAACTGGAACGCAAAGCTTCCGGATGTCATCAGAAATCTTGCTACTGCTTTAGGCGGAATGCTGGGAATTGCAAAAATACAGTGGAAACAACTTACGGATAGTTTTCTGGATTTTGATTAATGCCATTCTTCCTTTTTTGATCTAAGTCAAAGTTTTTTATCTGTTGTACCGGGACCTTTGCACCCGAATATTTTAAACAAAATTTATGAGTACAACATTAGAAAAAGGACAGACTATTAATTTCTATCAGGCAACGGCTCCTATTATCATTTCGGTATTTGCAGTTTACCTTACCATAGGAATTGCGTTGGGAGTACTTCCCAGGTTTGTTCAGAACACGTTGGGTTTTGACAGCATTATTGTAGGACTTGTGATTGGTCTGCAATCATTGTCAACACTTTTAACCCTTGCCTATTCCGGAAAAATCACAGATACCAGAGGTGCTAAGAAAAGTAAAATGTCCGGCGTAATACTGGCTGTTATTGCAGGAATTGCTTATGTCCTGGCGGTATCATTTCAGACTCAACCGATTCTGGCACTTGCTTTTCTCTTATTGGCAAGAATTATTCATGGGATTGGTGAAAGTTTTCTCGTTACAGGAGCATTAACGTGGGGAATAGGTCTTGCAGGACATTCCAGTTCGGGAAAAGTAATGACCTGGAATGGTATTGCCATGTATGCGGGAATTGCAATCGGAGCTCCCATCAGTATCTGGTTAAGTAAAGAATACAATATTTTTCCTGCTTTTCTTCTTATTGCCTTATTTCCGCTGGTAAGCTGGCTTTCCACGACAAAACTTCCTTCTATTCCCGTAGATAAAGATCATGTAAGAATGCCTTTCTACAAAGTAATTGGTACCATATTGGGTCAGGGTCTGAGCCTTGCTTTTTCATCAATGGCTTTTGGATGTATTGCTTCTTTTATTGCCTTGTTTTTCTCTCAAAAAAATTGGGGTGATGCTTCTCTTGCCTTTATAATCTTCGGAGCATGTTATGTGCTGACCAGAATTTTATTTGCTTCTTTTCCGGATAAATACGGAGGATTTACAATAGCCTTGATCTCTCTGATTATCGAAGTGGCAGGACAAATGCTGATCTGGACCTCTGCCTCCAAAACATTGACTATTATCGGATGTGGATTGACGGGAGTAGGATTTTCATTGGTCTTTCCTGCATTGGGAGTTCTTGCCATTCAACAAGTAAAGCCACAGATGAGAGGAACAGCACTAGGAGCCTATGTCGCATTTGTTGACCTTTCATTAGGATTGGCAGGTCCTATAGCAGGATTAATTGCCGGGTGGTTTGATTATCAGACTGTATACCTGTTCGGAGGCACCAGCTGTGTGATTGCAATGATTATTTTACTATTTAACAAAAAATAAAAATGGAACATTCCCTAATATCTCAAGTAAAAGAAACAAAAAAAATACGTTCTGTATTTACCGTTAAAAAGAAACTCTTTATTACACCGCATTTAATCCGTGTCATATTTAATATTGATGAAAACCAGACTGAACTATTGGCTAACGTTAAGTCAGGATCTAATAATAAAATATTTATACCCGCTGAAGAAGAAAACATAGCTCTCATCAGAACGTATACCAACAGAAAAATTGACCTTGAAGAAAAGGAACTGAGCATTGATTTTGTAGCTCATGGTGATAACGGTCCGGCTTCTGCATGGGCATTGAAGGCCAATCCAGGTGATGTATTGGAAATAGGAATGAAAGAAAGCACAAAGCCTTTAATTCCGGATGCTGATTTTTATCTGATGGCAGGAGACGCAACGGCTCTGCCTGTGATTTGTGCCATCGCAGAACAGTTTCCTTCCTACGTAAGAGCAAAAATAATATTGGAAGTGGCAGGTAAAGAGGATGAACTTATGCTTTGTTCTGCAGCAGATATTTCAATTGAATGGCTGTACAATCTTCATCCTGAGCAGGGAAGCATGCTTGCCGAAGTGGTGAAATCTGTTCAGTTTCCATCAGGTGTATTGAAAGAATATGTTTACATCGCTGCAGAATATACTACTGTACATGAGCTTCGCACCTATTTTAAAACAAACCTGAAATGGGACACCCAAGCCCTATACGCCTGTTCCTATTGGAGAGCAGGGCAACCGGAAGGAAAAACTTCTGAAAGCACTTAAGAAGCAGGAACAGCAATAAGTTTTTAACATATTTATTGCTACATTTGCGGTGACTGATTTAAATAAATGGAAGACTTATTAGTTTCATATATTAAAAGCAAAATATCAATAACAGATGAAGAATTGAAAGTTATTCTTTCTTATTTCAAACCTGTCAAATTAAAAAAGAACGAGCTTCTCGTTACCAATGTTCATTCTCCCAAAAAAACATTCTTTGTTGTAAAAGGCTGTTTACGGATATTTTACATTAATAAGGAAGGGCAGGATTCTACAAGATATTTTGCTTTTGAAAATCAGTTCGCTACAGCACTTCATACCTTTATTACTTCGGAACCTTCTGATGAACTTCTTCAGGCAGTAGAAGATTCAGAGGTCTATTATATTACCCATCAGGATTTTTATCATTTATTGGACATTATTCCTCAATGGGAAAAATTTTACAGAATTTATATTGAAATTGCCTGTATTGCCAACACTAAAAGGCTGATGTCTTTTATGGTGCAGGATGCTCTTGAAAAATACAAACAGTTACTGGAAGAAAATCCGATTATTGTACGCCGGCTTTCCAACAAACTGGTGGCTTCCTATCTTAATATCTCACAGGAGACACTGAGCAGACTGAAGTCAAGGCTTTGATTTTTTGTTTGATAAACCTAACATTTTTACGAAGAGTTATTATTTATTTAAACTGCTTTTAAACTGGCTAAAATTCTCAAAAAATTAATACTAAAGCCCATTCAGAAAAAATTTAAGCCCTATATTTGCACTCATGTTAAAATGGTTCTCCATATTATGTTCAATGATGTATGTGCTGGCTACCACCAATGCGGGGGAAGTACTGAAAGTGCCTATGTTTGTGGAACATTTCATGGAATACCATGGAAGCTTTTCAGAATTTGTAATGGAGCACTATGATAACCACAAAGAGGATTCAGACTGGGATACCGATCAGAAACTGCCTTTTATCAATCCTCCTATCGTACTTACCGTACACGCACAGCTTCCGGAACTTTCATTTGAAATAAAAAAACCTAAGGAAATTACTGTTTCAAAGAAAAGCAGTATTTACAAGGAAAAAGACTTTTCCAACCAATACCTTTCTCAGATTTTCCAGCCACCGCGGCTTTCTTAATCGACTTCACATTGAAAATTAATGCTTTATATTCTTATCTAAAGCAGTGAATTTTTGTTACATATCAATTAATTCGTAATGCATTGTATTGATGCTTAAGCCTTAACCAAAGAAGTTACAAATGCATGTTTTGATACTTTAAGTTTTGGGAGCATTTCAGCTTTTATAAAGCATTCCGGATTACCATTAATCTTTTTTCCATGTTAAATAAAATTATTGAGTTTTCTGTAAAGAATAAACTCATCATTGCTCTGTTTACTGTGGCTCTCATCCTCTTTGGAGTCTATGAAACCACTAAACTTCCTATTGATGCCCAGCCGGACATCACCAATAATCAGGTTCAGATCATTACTACTGCTCCTTCATATGGTGCAGCAGATATAGAACGTCTTGTTACGTTTCCTATCGAACAGGCTACCAGCAATATCAGCGGAATTACAGAGCTGAGAAGTTTCTCCCGTTTCGGACTTTCATTAGTGACGGTAGTTTTTGATGATAAGACGGATGTGTATTGGGCGCGTCAACAGGTTCAGGAACGGCTGCAGCTTGTTCAGGACAATATACCGGCAGGAATCGGTAAGCCGGAATTAGGGCCTATTTCAACAGGGTTGGGAGAGATTTTCCAATATGTGGTAAGAGCCAAAAAAGGATACGAAAATGTATATGACGAAACAGAACTGAGAACCATTCAGGATTGGGTGGTCAGAAGACAGCTTTTGGGAACAAAAGGTGTGGCAGATGTAAGCAGTTTCGGAGGAAAACTGAAACAGTATGAAATTGCCATTAATCCTAATAAATTACAGGCATTTAACATCAACATCAATGATGTTTTTGCAGCACTGGAAAAGAATAACCAGAATACCGGAGGTGCATATATTGAAAAGAAAGAAACCGTTCTGTTTATCCGCAGCGAAGGACTTGTGGGAAGTACGGAAGATATTGGAAGCATTCAGGTAGCGGAAACTAAAGAAGGAATTCCTGTGCATATTAAAGATGTAGCGTCTGTCAAGATCGGTTATGCGACAAGGTATGGCGCGATGACCTATAATGACACCGGAGAAGTATCCGGAGCAATTGTTCTGATGCTGAAAGGAGAAAATGCCAATGTCGTGATTGGAAATATCAAACAAAGACTGGAAAAAATTCAGGAGTCCTTACCGGAAGGAGTGGTGATTGAGCCTTTCCTTGATCGCGCTAAAATGGTGAACAATACCATCAGTACTGTAAAAACAAACCTGATGGAAGGGGCTTTGATCGTTGTTTTCATTCTGGTATTATTTTTAGGAAATTTCAGAGCAGGATTACTGGTGGCTTCCGTTATTCCTTTGGCCATGCTTTTCGCCATTATCATGATGAATATTTTCGGGGTTGGAGGAAATCTGATGAGTCTTGGAGCGCTGGATTTCGGTCTTATTGTAGATGGTGCTGTCATTATTGTGGAAGCCGTGCTGCATCAGCTTGCTCATAAAAAGTACTTTGGGAAAGACAATATGCTCACCAAAAAAGAAATGGATGATCAGGTTTCAGGCTCTGCGACCAAAATGGTTAACAGTGCAGTTTTCGGACAGATTATTATCTTAATTGTATATCTTCCGATTTTTACCCTGCAGGGAATTGAAGGAAAAATGTTTAAGCCTATGGCTCAAACTGTTGCCTTTGCCCTGATCGGAGCATTTATTCTTTCCCTGACTTATATTCCGATGATGAGTTCTCTGGTATTAAGCAGAAAGAAAAAAGAAAAAGAGAACATCTCGGACCGCGTCATGGGTAAAGTGGAAACCGGACATCAGCAATTACTGATGAAAGCTCTTAAATTCAGAAAAACTATCATTATTGGTGTGCTAATCCTGTTTGCAGGTGCTGTTTTTATCCTTTCCAGAATGGGTGGAGAATTTATACCATCTTTGGAGGAAGGCGACTTTGCTGTCGAAATGAGAATTCTTCAGGGAAGTAATATCAATGAAACCAAGAAAGCCACTACACAGGCGGCGCATATTCTTTTAACACAGTTTCCTGAAGTAGAAAAAGTAGTCATGAAAATTGGAAGTGCAGAAATTCCCACGGAACCAATGGCAATGGATTCCGGAGATATGATCGTCGTTTTAAAGCCTAAAAAGGAATGGACCTCTGCAACGACATTTTCTGAGCTTTCTGACAAAATGAGCAAAGCTTTAAGCATTATTCCGGGGCTGACAACCAGTTTTCAATTTCCTGTACAGATGCGTTTCAATGAGCTGATGACCGGAGCAAGGCAGGATGTAGTCTGCAAGATTTATGGTGAAGACCTGGACAGCCTTGCCGCCTATGCAAAAAAGATGGGAAGCATCATCAACACCGTAAAAGGTGCTCAGGATCTATATATCGAACCAGTAGTAGGTGCTCCGCAGGTTGTGATTGATTATAACCGTTCGGAACTTTCCCGATACAATATTTCAGTGGCGGACATCAACAGGGTAATTAATATGGCTTTTGCAGGGCAGACCGCAGGTGCTTTGTATGAAGGCGAGAAAAAGTTTGATATCGTTGTCCGCATGGATAATGAACATAAAAAAGATATTACCAGCATTCAGAATCTTTTGGTTCCAACTTCTTCAGGAGAACAGATTCCTTTGTCACAATTGGCTAAAGTAGAGCTTAAAAACAGTCCGAACCAGATTCAGCGGGAAGATACTAAAAGAAGGATTATTGTAGGTTTTAATGTGAGAGGAAGAGATGTCCAGAGTATTGTTGAAGAACTTCAGCAAAAAGCAGATAAAAACCTGAAACTATCACCAGGATACACTGTTTCTTATGGAGGTGCTTTTGAAAACTTAAATGAAGCCAAAGCCAGACTGGGAATCGCAGTTCCTATTTCGTTAGTAATGATTTTCCTGCTCTTATTCTTTGCTTTCGGTTCTGTAAAACACAGCTTGTTAATCTATACTGCTATTCCATTATCTGCGATAGGAGGGGTGTATTTTCTGGCATTGAGAGGAATGCCTTTCAGCATCAGTGCAGGTGTAGGATTCATTGCATTATTTGGAGTTGCCGTACTTAATGGAATTGTTTTGATATCAGAATTTAACCGATTGAAAAAGAATGGAATAACCAATACCAGCAGAATTGTACTGATAGGAACAAAAATCAGGCTTCGCCCGGTTCTAATGACTGCGTTTGTAGCTTCTCTGGGGTTTCTTCCCATGGCCATTAGCAACGGTGCAGGAGCAGAAGTACAGAGACCTCTGGCAACGGTGGTGATCGGAGGATTAATGCTTGCCACTCTTTTAACCTTGTTTGTCCTTCCAATTTTATACGTCCTCTTTGAACATATTAATAAAGATAAAATGAAATTCTCAAAAAAAACCAACTATAAAAAACTGTCTGTTTTCTTACTGATGATCTCCTTTGGAAGCTATCAGGCTCAGGAAAATATTACCTATGATCAGGCTTTGGAAAAAGCATACCAGCAGAATGGTACTCTTAAAAATTCAAAATTACTCTCAGATTATCAGGAAAAACTGAAAGCCAGTTATCTGGATATTCCCCAGACGGAAATTACCGGAGGATTTGGCCAGATTCAGGGCGAGGAAACGGATAATTCATTCGGAATCACTCAAAGATTCAGTTTTCCAACGGTGTATTCAAAAAGAAAACAAATGCTGGATGCCGAATGGTCTGCCAGTGTCATCAATCAGAATCTGACCAGGGCACAGCTTACCAAAGAAGTAACAAGTGTTTTCTACAGGATACTGGTGCTTCAGGAGAAGAAAAAAGTGCTGGAATACATCAGCCAGCTTTATAATAATTTTGCAGATAAAGCCGGATTAAGATTAAAAAAAGGGGAAGCCAATATTCTGGAGGAATCCACCGCTGAAATTCAGAAAGAACAGATAAAAGTACAACTGAATACCCTTGAAAATGATCTGAATATCGCAAAGCTTCAACTCCAATTATTGCTACAATCTACAACACCTTATCAACCTATTGCTGATCAGCCCACGATGAATATTGGTCTACAGATTTCAGAAGAAATGGTACAACAGCACCCTGAGCTTCAATATCTGCAGCAGCAGATCAAAGTAGGAGAGGCAGAAGTACAGCTTGAAAAAAGCAGGCTGCTTCCGGATCTTCTTATAGGATACACCAATCAAAGTATGAAAAACATCAATAATAATCGGTTCAATTCGGTTCAGGTAGGAGTAGGAATTCCACTGTTCACCAAAGGACAGAGAGCTTTGGCAAAGGCAGCACAGGCAAAAATAGCCATCTCCGAAAATCAGTACCAGAGAAAAGAAATTGAACTTAAAAACAGATTGAAACAACAGTTGACTACCTATATGAACCAACAGCAGATCATTGAAAATTATGAACAAAAACAGCTTCCAAAATCCGAAACTATTCTAAAAACGGCTCAGAAACAGATGGAGGTAGGAGAAATAGATTATCTGGACTGGGTAATCCTGGTGAATCAGGCCGTAAAAACCAAAGCAGATTATATTGATCAGCTTGAAAAACTGAATCAGATCGGAGCTGAACTTCAATTCTTAATTTCAAAATAATATCAACATGCATTTCAAGAATATATCCCTATACAGCGTGGCTTTCATCCTTACTTTATCTTCATGTTCCGGTAAAAAAGAAGAAGAAAAAACGGTTTACGAAAACACCAAATTTTCCAAGAATGACAAAAATTCTGTTCATCTTACAGAAAAACAGATTCAGTCTGTAGGATTAACTACAACCAGTATTCAGAACAGGAATATGGAAAAACTGGTGAGATTAAACGGAAGGGCAGAAATTGCACCATCGCATATCAGTTTAGTTTCCAGTATTATGGGTGGACATATTAAATCGATCAATATCATTAATGGAAGTCATTTCAGCAAAGGACAAGTGCTTGCAGTAGTGGAAGACCCTCAGTTTATACAATTGCAGCAGGATTATCTGGTGACCAAAGCTCAGCTCGAAGCGGCAAGACTGAATTTCAACCGTCAGAAAGATCTGAATACAAGCAAAGCCAGCAGTGACAAAACCCTACAGACTGCTCAGGCAGATTATTCTACTTTGAATGCTACTTTAAAAGGACTTGAGGAAAAACTGAGAATCATCGGAATTAATGCCAAAGGTCTGACTACCGGAAATATCAGAAGTAAAATCAACATTTATGCTCCTTTTACAGGTTTTGTAAGTAAAATTCTTGTGAATAACGGGCAGTATATCAACCCGGCAGATACATTATTTGAGCTGATTAATCCAGCTGGATTACTTTTAGAATTAAAGGTTTTTGAAAATGATGTGAATGATGTAAAGGTGGGGCAGGAAATTCTCGTGTACAACAATCAGAATCCGGATGTGAAATCCAATGCTAAAATTGTCAGCGTAGTTCCCAGTATTGAAAACGGAGGTTCTGCAACGGCAATTGCCAGATTATCTTCTGTGAATAATGAATTTGTAAAAGGAATGTACATGAATGCCAAAGTGAATATCAGCAGTCGTTATACAATGGGACTTCCTAACGAGGCTGTAGTGTCTTTTGAAAATAAAAATTATGTTTTTGAAGATCTTGGAAAATCCAATTACAAAATGATTCCAGTGGTCACCGGAATTGCTGACGATCAGTTTACGGAGATTGTAAAAGCAGATGCTTTAAAGGATAAGAAAATTGTACAGAAAGGAGCCTACAGCCTTCTGATGATGCTTAAAAACAAAGCAGAATAATTAAAGTGAAATCATAAAAGTCACAAAAGCTTTTGTGACTTTTGCGGTTAGAATAAAACAGACAAGAAGAAAAGATCAGTTATTCAGCTGATCTTTTTTTATTTTAAACAATTCAAAAAAATGACATTTGACATGTTTTCAATAATTAAAATACTATTTGACGCATAATTCATTTTAAAATAATATTTTTAAGAAGTGAATAGTTGTAAAGATTTTTAGATGAACAATAAAAAACTTTTATCAAAACTTTATGACACAAAAACCTTTGCACAATTTCCATATTCCGGTAATGGGACTGGCTTACACCATAGACAGCCCGATTCGTGTTGCCCAGTATGGAATTTCTTCCGTCATCTCTATTATTGATGATGAAATCCTGGAAAAAATGAAGAACTTTTACAATAAAAAGTTCAATCTCAACTATTTCGGGATCTCAGCAAAAACAGAAGATTACAGAGCAAAAAGAGTTACCGCTTATCTGGATATGGTAGATGATATCGTGAATGAAAAATTTGAATCTTTCAAACAGGAAATCAGCAAAAACAAGGAAGCTTTGAAGGAATTCATGGCTATGCTTCCGAATACTTCAGATCTAAAAAACAGCCTTCAAAACCTTGTCAATCAAAAAGATAACTGGAGTTCCAATATCAAAAACTTCATCGAATCGAATTTAAAACCGGGAAGTATTGATGTCAATATCATGACGAAAGTAGATAAAGACAACTATCAGAATAATGAACAGCTTCCTGTAATGTATAACGATGCGCATGCTTCACTGCGTGGATTTGCCAAAAGTAAGCTATCATCATCAATGGTTCTTTCTGCAGGCATGAATCCCCGTTTGTACAGCTACATGGAAGAGTTTGAAGATTTTTTCCCGGACGAAAACGGAAACATCAAAAAGAAAATTATCCTTAAAGTAAGCGATTTCCGTTCGGCTATGATTCAGGGAAATTTTCTGGCTAAAAAAGGATTATGGGTTTCAGAATACAGAATAGAATCCGGACTGAATTGTGGAGGCCATGCATTTGCTACTGAAGGAATGCTTCTCGGGCCTATCATGGAGGAATTCAAACAGAAAAAAAACGATCTGATCCAATCAGCTCACGCATTAATGACAGCTGCTTTGGAACAAAAAGGAAAGCATGTAGTTTCCGAACCTTTAGAAATGAAAATTACCGTTCAGGGTGGAGTAGGAACTTCTGAAGAACATGAGTTTTTATTGGCTAATTATAGCGTAGACAGTGTTGGATGGGGTTCACCGTTTTTACTGGTACCCGAAGCCACATCTGTAGATACAGAAACCAGAAATTTACTTGTACAATCAAAAGAGCAGGATTTCTATCTGAGTAATATTTCGCCATTGGGAGTACCTTTCAATACTGTAAAAGGTACATCTAATGAAGTATTGAAGTTTGAAAAAGAAGCAAAAGGGAAATATGGAAGTTCTTGTCCTAAAAAACTTCTCGCACTAAGCAAAGAATTTTCTCCGGAAGGAACCTGTACCGCTTCCAGAAAGTTTCAGGATATCAAACTGAAAGAGCTTTACGAAAATAAAGATGCATTCACTGAAAAAGAATTCAATAAAAGAAAATCCGAAATTACCGATAAAGCCTGCCTTTGTGTAGGACTTGTGAATGCGGCATACATGGAACAGAACCTTGAAATCAAAGGTGAAAAGCAAGGCGTTGTGATATGTCCGGGACCTAATATTGCCTTTTTTGATAAGGAAGTTTCTCTTTCGGAAATGGTAAAACATATCTACGGAAATACCAATATCCTTTCAGATAACCAACGTCCGAATATGTTCATCAATGAATTGAAAATGTATGTGGATTATCTGAGAAAGGAAATCACCGAATCTACTGCACAAATTACCCATTCGCACACAAAAAAATGGAATGCTTTCAGGAAAAATGTTCTTGAGGGTATCGAATATTATCATGAGCTTTTTAAAGCATCACCATTCTTCAGCAACGGTTTGTCAACCATTAATCATCAGTTACAGGAATATAAACTTCAGCTTATCGCTATTGAAATTCCTCAGGTTGAAAAATAACCGTATTTTTAATTGATAGATAATAAAAACAGCTTTTACATGGCTGTTTTTATTTTTTCTGTTACTAATGAAATCACATGTATTTCTGTTAGAAGCGGCAAAGGTCTAAGAACATTTCAACTTTAATCAATATAAGATTTTCAGAAAGAGATATAAAAATAAATAGTATTCAATTGTATCGGAGATAAAATCTTTGTATCTTAAAGCAGTTAGCTTTTAAATTATTTGCGCTTTTGCGCTTTTCCAACACATTCAAGTAATAAAAAAACTTAGGAAACATAAGCATTCCCATTTATAATAACTATGGCTGGAATGGTCATTTTGAATATTTTCCGGGCTTAATATTCCCTACCTTAGAGGTCACTTAGTAAAATTATTTTTATGGAAAAAAGAAAAATCAAAAACACCGATTTAACGATTGCACCCATCAACTTCGGAGGAAATGTTTTTGGATGGACATTGGACGAGAAACAGTCTTTTGATATACTGGACCGCTTTGCTGAAGCAGGATTCAATTTTATAGATACTGCAGATACCTATTCATGGTGGGTGAATGGAAAAGGCGGACAGTCTGAAGAGATCATCGGAAAATGGATGAAGAGCAGATCTAACCGTAATGATATCGTTTTAGCTACGAAAGTAGGCTCAGAAACGAAAGAACATGGCTATGATATCAGCAAAAAACATATTCTTAAATCTGTAGATGAGTCTCTGCAAAGACTTCAGACGGATCATATTGATCTCTATTATACACACTTTGATGACAATACTACTCCTGTAGAAGAAACTCTTTCTGCTTATGATGAGATCATTAAGGCTGGAAAAGTACGTTATATTGCGGCTTCCAACCTATCTCCGGAACGTTTGAAAGCATCATTTGAAGCTGCAGAAAAGAATAGCCTTCCTAAATATGTTGCGTTACAGCCTCATTACAATTTAATGGAAAGAGAAGGATTTGAGCAAAATTATGCTCCTCTGGCAGAGCAGTTTGATTTAAGTGTATTCCCTTATTGGTCTTTGGCAGCAGGTTTTTTAACGGGTAAATACCGTGATGAAGCAGATCTGGCAAAAAGTGCTAGAGGAGAGGGCGTAAGAAAGTATTTAAATCCGAAAGGACTTGAAGTATTAAAAGCGCTGGATCAGGTAAGTGCAAAGCATAATACAACGCAGGGAACCGTTTCTCTGGCATGGCTGTTATCTAATCCTCTGATTACAGCACCCATTGTAAGTGCTACCAGTGCTTCCCAGCTTGAAACGGTCTTCAATGCACCAAAACTTGTTCTGGATCAGGAAGATATTGAGCTGCTGAATAAGGCGAGCAACTAAATTTTTCAACTTTCATTACAGATTAAAAATTAAATCCGTTCATTGCTGAACGGATTTTTTATGATTCAATGGCGAAAACCACCCCGTCAAAAAATCTTTGAATTTTCGCCACCCTTCCGGAGGAGGGGAATGGAGTTCTTCAGTTGTGATATTCTTCTCTCAATATTAATCGGAATATTCCTTCAGAAGCTGTCTGTAGCTCATTAATATTGAGGATTTTGAGATAAAACCGATGAAATCATTGGTATCACTTACTACAGGGAGATTCCATACACCTGTATCATCAAAGGTCTGAAGAATATCCAGGGGTTTATTTTCACGGTGAAGAACGGCAGGCGGCGCTTTCATGATCTGGGTAACCGTCTGGGAAGTTTCAATGTCTTTGTTAAAAAGATAAGGTCTTATGTCATCCAGCGTCAAAACTCCTTTGAGCTTTCTGTTCTCATCCACTACAGCGAAAATATTTTTATTACCGTTCTTTACCATTTCAAACAGTTCTGTAACAGAGGCATTCTGATTGATTGTTTGCGAATATTTATCAATAAAGTCTTCAGTTCTTAAAGCAAAAAGAAGGTTTTTGTCATGTTTATTTGTGAATATTTTTCCTTCATCTGCCAATGATTTCAGTTCAGGAGAAATCGGGGAAAACCATTTTGCAATGAGATAGGATATGATGGAAACTATCATCAGAGGAATAAACAAATCATATCCGAAACTTGATTCTGCGATCAGAAAAATAGCGGTAAGAGGAGCATACAGAACTCCACTCATAGCACCAGCCATACCCACGAGGACAAGATTAGTCATCGGAACATCTGTAAAACCAATATGCTGACAAATTAATGCAAATAAGTAGCCTAAAGTTCCTCCTGCAAAAAGAGAAGGAGCAAAGTTACCTCCATTTCCACCACTGAATATCGTAAATGAGGTGGCAAAGGCCTTTAAAAGCAATACCAGAACCAAAAATATGATAATGGTCCAGTCTCCGATCTCAAAATACCTGAAAAAACTATTTTCAATAATAGAGTAGGTATTTCCATTGGTGAAAGCTTTTACCGTTTCATATCCTTCCCCGAACAAAGGAGGAAAAAGTACGCATAACAGGGAAAGTACAGCTCCTCCGAACATCGCCTTACGCATTCTTGAAAGCTGAAGACCTTTTATAAAATGTTCTACTTTCTGAGAAATAATCACAAAATAGCGGGCATACAATCCTGTAACAATCCCTAAAATAAGATAATACGGAACATTTTTATAGTTGAAAGGGTCTCTGGTATAAAATCTGAAAAGAACATCTTCCTGAAGCAAAATCCTTGATAAAAGACTTCCGCAGACCGCAGCAACGACCAACGGAATGAAATCGGTAAAAACCACTCCGGTTAAAAGAATTTCAAAGGCAAACATAATCCCCGCAATAGGAGCATTGAAAGCAGACGCAATCCCGGCAGTAGCTCCTGCAGCAAGCAATAAAGTACGTTCTTTATAGCTCAGTCTGTACGTTTGGGCATAGTTTGAACCAATAGCGGCTCCGGTAACGGCAATAGGACTTTCCAATCCTGCAGAACCTCCCAATCCTACGGTAACAGCACTTTGTATCACCTGGGAATACATTTTAACGGAAGCTACGATACTGGAATTCTGTGCAATTTCGTATAAAATAGCTCCAATACCTTTACGATCCTGACCTTTAAACAAGGTAAGAACAATCATCGTTGTCAGAACGATTCCTAAGAAAGGAAAAACAATATAGAATAAAATCTGATATTCAAAATGAACTTTATTGGTAATGAAATAATGGATATTGTGCACCAGTGTTTTCAGGATAACTCCCGCAAGACCAGCCGTGCAGCCCACCAGAATTCCGGAAAGAACAAGAAACTGATTTCTGCTCAGCCTGTTGTTCAGCCAATGCAGGATAAGCTCATAACTTCGTGCTTTTTCCAGTCCGTATTTCTGGAAATCTCTTTTAAATTTAAGGAAACTGAGGTACTTTTTTTTGTTGTGAATTTTCACCGTCGAAATATTTTACACTATCATCAGATTGATACAGTTCTGTAAATTTATGAAATATATCACAAAAAATATAGTAATGAGCCTTTTTCAAACTATAGCGATGACTGTTTATTTCTATTAATCTTCCCTTATTTCTTTCGTTTTTCCTGAAAAAATAAGCCCAACAGCCAATGCTCCAATGATTCCTGCACCTGCCAAGATCAAAGGTTTTTTAGAAACAGATAATAGTGTTTTCCCATCAATTCCCATATTTCCTGAGGAAGATTGGCGGACATTTCCACCTGTATTTTCTGTCTTATTGGCTTTCTTCATTATCATTCTCATTCCTGCAGAAGATACATAACGGATGATTCCCGGAAACATTTCATATAAATTTTTAAACACAACAGCAGACCAGTCCGGATAAGAAGCTTCAATTGGATTTTTGGCTGTTTTTACAATTGAAGCTGCCAGTTTACGAGGATCAAACGATGGAGGTGGTGTGCTGAGTTTTATCCCTGAATAATTGGCAGCATGTTCTATTCCTGATGATTTCTGAAAACCGGGATAAAGCGCACAGATATGTATATCAGGAAAGTCTGAAACTTCACCCTGCAAAGTTTCTACCATTCCGCGCACACCAAATTTCGAGGCTGTATATGCTGTTCCATAAGGTGCCGGCATCCATCCGCCAATAGAAATATTATTCAGTAAGACTCCTTTTTTCTGTTTTTTGAAAACTGGAAGCACTGCATGTGCCGAATGCATATATCCCAAAAGGTTTGTTTTAACAATCTGATCACTGACATCAACTGGAATTTCCTCAAATTTACCAAATGCCAACACTCCCGCATTATTGACCCAATAATCAATTTTTCCGGTGAATTCAAGGGTTTCCTTGACAAGGTTCTGAACATCTTCTGCAACAGAAGTATCTGTAGGAACAGCAAGCACTGTTGCTCCCAGTTTTCTGCATAATTCTGCAGTCTCTGTAAGCGCTTTTTCTCCTCTTGCTGCCAGCACGAGATCAGCTCCTTGTTCTGCAAATGCCTCTGCCGTAGCCTTACCAATTCCGCTTGAAGCACCTGTGATAACGACTGTTTCTCCAAAAAATGGTGGTCTTCTTTGATTTTTCATAATATGATGGATTTAAGTGTTCTTATTTTTTTATCATGATCCGTTTTCTGTATTTCTTTTTGGAAAAAGTATAAGCCTGATGGATGGATTATTGGTAATAAATAACCTGAACCAGTCCATCGCAAGTTGAAGTTTATTTTTAAACCCTACCAGCGGAATGATGTGGATGAAAAGCCAGGTAAGCCATGCTATAAAACCGTTAAAGGAATTTTTCGGAAGATCTACTACCGCATTGTATTTAGAAATAATGGCCATACTGCCTTTGTCATTATACCTGAATTGCTCCAGCACTTTTCCATCTTCTATCCGTTTAAAATTGGCAGCGAGGTTTTTACTTTGCTGAATGGCGACCTGAGCAAGTTGAGGATGTCCTTTAGGATATTTTTCTTCTGAAAGCATCAGACAAATATCTCCCAACGCATAAATATTGGTAGTTCCGGTTACTTTATTATAGTCGTCCACCAGTATTCTTCTGCCTTTTCCAATAGTTTCTTCCGGTAATCCTGGGATTTCTTTTCCAATAACTCCTGAAGTCCAGATCAGGGTTTCCGTTTCAATAGAGCTTCCGTCACTTAAGATGACTTTATTATCCGTATAATCCTTTACAGAGACATTCAAAAGGATTTTCACTCCTAATTCTTTCAACTTATCATAAGCCGTTTTCTGAGCCAGCTGGCTCATGGGCGAAAGTAAAGTAGGTAAGGCATCAATAAGATAGAGATTAGAAAGTCCGAGCTTGATTTCCGGATATTCTTTCTGGGCAATATATTTTCCCATCTCCGCAAGCATACCTGCCAGTTCTACTCCAGTAGGTCCGCCTCCGGCAATCACGATATTCTGAAGTTTTTCGGCTTCTTTAATATTTTTATTTCTGGCCGCTTCTTCCAGAGTCAGCAGAATATGATTCCTCAAATAGAGTGCTTCTTCTATATTTTTCATCGGAAGAGCACACTTTTTTACATTTTCCATTCCGAAAAAATTAGACTCTGTGCCCAATGCCAGCACCAGATAATCATAGCTGAGATTTCCGGTATCTGTTTCTATTGTGTTATTTTCCGGATGTACTCTCATCAGGCTTCCCATGTGAAATTTCACATTTTTATTATTTGAAAACAGTTTTCTGAAAGGATAACTGATATTGGAAGCTTCTATAAACGAAGTAGCTACCTGATAGATAAGCGGAGGAAAAAAATGATAATTGTTTTTATCAACCAGCGTTATTCTGAACCTTTTATCATTCTGAAGAGACTTGATAAGATTAATACCCGCAAATCCTCCTCCTACGATTAGAATGTGCTTTTTCATAGTATGTGATTATTTCAAATGGTGTACTGAATTTCATTCAATAACAAGACCAAAAGAACGACAAAACAAATATTTAACATAATCTATAAATTGCCAAAACAGCCTTAATATCAGCTCTCATTAAGAATTTCAGGTTTCAACAGGTATTTTCTTTTTAACGTTTCATTCACTGCCAGCACGATGTTTGTACTTTACTGATCATCCAACACTTTAAATATTTCATATATGAAATCACACATTTTAACAGAAAAGCACCAACTGGGAATAGGGGGTGTAGCAATAGGAACAGCTTTTGAAAATATTACAGATGAACAGGCTCATGAAATACTGCAGGCAGCCTGGGATATCGGAATCCGGTATTATGATACTTCTCCATGGTACGGATTGACCAAAAGTGAACGGAGATTTGGAAATTTCCTTAAAGATAAAGACAGGGATGACTTTATTTTCTCAACCAAAGTAGGAAGGCTTTTTCATCAGGTTCCTGAATCTGATGTTCCTCCAACCATGTGGAAAAAACCTCTTGATTACGACTTCTTGCATGATTATACAGCCGACGCCGTACAGAAATCTATTGAAGACAGCCTTCAAAGAACCGGATTGAGTCATATTGATATTGTTTATGTCCATGACCTTTCTGAAGATCAGGTAGGAGATCGTTATCCTTATTTTCTGAAGCAGGCGAGAAACGGTGCTTTTAAGATACTTTCTGAGCTTCGTGATCAAGGAGTAATAAAAGCCTGGGGAATGGGTGTTAATAAGATAGAACCTATTTTAGACTGTATCGAATCTGCTGATCCGGATATCTGTCTTTCGGCCACACAATATTCTATTCTTGAACATGAAGATGCTGTGGACCGCCTTCTTCCGACTGTTAAAAATGCTGGGGTAAAACTGGTTTCGGGAGCAGGGTATAATTCAGGATATATAGCAGGAAAAGAACGTTATAATTATAAAGATGTAATTCCAAAAGGAATGTATGAAAAGCGGAAAAAAATGAGTTCTCTTGCTGAAAAATACAATATAAGCCTTATTGATGCCGCCCTTCATTTTGTACTGGCAGCCGACGAATTTGCTTCTATTATTCCTGGAGCCAGCCGGCCTGAGCAGGTGAAAGACAATCTGCAGGCTCTTAACACTACTATTCCTTCTGAATTCTGGAAAGAATTGAAAAATGAAGGACTGATCTATGAGAAGGCGCAGATTCCGGAGAGATAACATATTTTCATTTTTTATTCTTTAAATGATTTAAATTCAAAATTTCTTCTAAATTTAATGATAGTTTTATCGCATGAAAATTCTTATCATTGAAGACGAAGCAGCACTTGCTCAAAGTATTTCCGAATATATGTCCGGAGAAAATTACCTCTGTGAATCTGCAAGCACATTTGGTGAAGCTATGAGCAAAATAGAAACATTCGACTATGACTGTATTTTACTGGACATTATGCTGCCGGACGGAAATGGACTTGTCATTTTGGAAGAATTAAAAAAGCAACAGAAACAGGACGGAGTAATTATTATTTCCGCTAAAAATGCCCTTGATGATAAAATTGAAGGACTAAAACTGGGCGCTGACGATTATCTTACTAAGCCATTTCATCTTTCTGAACTTATGGCCAGAGTATATTCTATTATCCGTCGAAAACAGTTCAGTAGTTCCAATGTGGTAAAACAAAATGAGCTTCAAATCGATTTATGGGCCAAAACTGTGGCAGTGAATGATGAAGTGATTTCTCTGACAAAGAAAGAATTTGATCTTTTAATTTATTTTATTGGTAACAAAAATAAAGTCATCTCCAAAAGTACCCTTGCGGAACATCTTTCCGGGGATTTCGCAGATATGCTGGACAATCATGATTTTGTTTATGCTCATGTAAAAAATCTTAAGAAAAAGCTCTATGATGCAGGATGCGGGCATTATCTTAAAACGGTGTATGGAACGGGGTATAAGTGGGAAAGCTAGAGTAATTATGAATGATGAGTTATAAATGATGAATTATTATGAGTGAAAAGAAAAATGTGCTGAAAGATAAAAGTTTTGGTTTTGCTATAAGGATTATTAATCTTTATAAATATCTTACAGCCACTAAGAATGAATATGTTCTGAGTAAACAGCTCTTAAGAAGCGGAACAGCAGTAGGAGCCTTAGTAAGAGAATCACAAAATGCTGAAAGTAAAGCAGATTTTATTCATAAACTGGCTGTTGCTCAAAAAGAATGTGATGAATCTATTTACTGGATTGAGCTTTTGTTTCAGACAGATTATTTATCATCCACAGAATATGAAAGCATCAATAATGAAACTACAGAAATATTAAAAATAATCCGAAGCATCATCATTACAACAAAAAATAAATCATAACTCATAATTTATAATTCATCATTATTGTGAAGCCTCTACTCACCAAAACTACCAAACCCTTTTTGATCTACGTACTTATTGTACTGATGATCAGTATTCCTGTCTATTATTTTGTGGTGGATACGATCTGGAAAAATGAGCTGGATGAGCATAATCAGATTATTGTAGAGAAAACGGCTTATGAATTCAATCAGTTACAACTTTCTGAAGAAGCATTGAACAAAAGCCTTGAATTATGGAATCATATTCAGCCCGAAACCAGTATTGAAAGAATTTCTCCCAGTCAGGTAAAACAGGACAGTATTTATACTTACGAAAAGCATCTGCCTTTTATTTCGGAACAGAAAAAAGAGCGTTACAGATGTCTTAAAAAAGTAATTTATATTCATGGCAAACCTTATCTTTTTACTATACAAACCAATATTGAGGAATCTCATGAAACCATAGCCGTTATTGCCCTAATTACCATCTTTTTTTTCGTAGTGATTGTTCTTGGACTTTTATATCTTAACAGAAAACTTTCATCGTCTGTCTGGAAGCCGTTCAGAAGTACACTGGATCAGCTGAAAACTTTCAATCTTAACAGCCAGAGTACGATAGAATTTCCAGCTTCTGATACTGCTGAATTTGAAGAACTCAATCAGTCTCTTTACAAACTCATAGAACGAAATGTTTCTACTTACAAAACCCAGAAAGAATTCACCGAAAATGCTTCCCATGAACTGCAGACTCCACTAGCTATTATTAAAAACAAACTGGACATTTTGCTTCAGGATCAAAACCTTACTGAAAAGCAATACCGCATTGCAGAAGATATGAACAGGGCGCTTACAAGAAGTTCCCGTATCAATAAAAACCTTTTGCTGCTTGCTAAAATTGATAATAACCAGTTCGACAGCTCGGAAATTATTTCGCTGGATCTTTTGCTTCACCAAAGCATTGATATTCTCAGAGAACATTTTGAGCAAAAAAATATTTCAGTTACAGAACACATCACAAATGAGGTACAGGTAAGAGGAAACAATATTCTGGCAGAAATATTAATCAACAATCTTTTAATCAATGCCATTCGTCATACAGCTGTAGGAGGCAGCATTTCCGTACAGCTTACCCATTCTGTTTTTGAGGTTTCCAATTCAGGGACTGAGAAACTGAATACAGATTTCTTATTCAAAAGATTTTCAAAACTTTCAACAGATAATAGCGGAAGCGGGCTAGGCTTATCTATCATTCAGGAAATCTGCAGGTTTCATAAGAGGTCTGTTAATTACAGGTTTGAAAATCAACACCATATTTTCTCTGTTAAATTATAGTTAAAAAAATCCCGGTTTCCCATAATTCTAAATTTCTTCTAAATCGGTTTGCACCTTTGTATTGAAAACATACTGAGGTATAAATTGTATTTAGAAAATGAAAACTGTAAACAAAGTTGCATCCGTAACCCTTCTATTCTGGCTCATGAAAATTGTTGCCACCACATTAGGAGAGACTTTAGGAGATTTTATTTCTATGACGCTTCATCTGGGCTACGTAGCAGGTAGTCTGATTACCTTGGTGTTCTTTGTCATCATTTTATCCGTGCAGCTTGGTGTGAAAAAATATATACCAGCCGTCTATTGGATGGTGATTATAGGAACAACCACTTTAGGAACGGAAATCTCTGACTGCATCGACAGAACTCTGAAAACCGGCTATCTGACTGGTAGTTTAATTCTACTTTCGGGGCTCTTGCTTTCTTTGTTTTTATGGTACAAAAAATATGGAAATCTTGAGGTTTATCCCATTTTTGAAAAGAATAAAGAACTGTATTACTGGACTGCCATTTTATTTTCCAACAGCCTGGGAACTGCTTTCGGAGATTTTCTGAGTGATAATTTAGGACTGGGATATATGACCGGAGCTTTGATTACAGGACTCATTATTTTAATAGTCGTATTGATTCATTATTTCACGAAGATCAATCATGTGTTGCTGTTCTGGATTGCTTTTGTTTTTACCAGACCATTTGGTGCTACTTTCGGAGATCTTTTAACCAAACCTTTAGCGAAGGGAGGACTGGATATGGGAACTCTCAATGCATCTCTCATATCTCTTGCTCTGATGGTATTGATGATCATCATTTCACAAAGAAAACACAGCCGGGAATTACCCCTTCAAAACGAATAATCCAACACCTGTTATAATAAAAAATATTTTAAAGAAAATAAAACTAGAAGAATGAATAAGACAGCCCTGTTATTTTTTCCAACCTGTATGATGGTTTCTTCTCTTGTTTCTGCCCAGACCGCTTCTGTAACCGCTTCAGGAAGGATCACAGGTATCGACAAAACGGCATTACCCTATGCTCATATTATTTTAAAGAAAGAAAAAGACAGCACTTTTACAGCCGGAACAATTACCAATGAAGAAGGAAGATTTTCTCTTACCGGAATAAAACCAGATCATTATCTTCTGGAAACCTCACTCACAGGATATCATACGCAAGTACAGCCCGTTTTTATAGGAAGTCTTTCTGAGTTTCTGGAAATTCCTGCCATTGAGCTAGTTCCGCAACAGGAAACAGAAAACAAAATAGAGGCGATTGCCATTACAGCTTCCAAAAAGAATGAAATAGACAGCCGTCTGGATAAGAAAACCTATTCTGTAGCAGATAACATCAGCCAAAGTGGTGGTTCTGTATTACAAAGCATGCAGAATCTTCCCGGAATTACAGTACAGGATGGCAAAGTACAGCTTAGAGGTAATGATAAAATAACCGTTCTGATTGATGGCAAACAGACAGCTCTCACCGGTTTTGGAAGCCAGACCGGATTGGATAATATTCCTGCTTCTGCGATTGATAAAATTGAAATCATCAACAATCCTTCCTCGAAATACGATGCGAATGGAAATGCCGGAATCATCAATATTATCATGAAAAAAAATAAACAGAACGGATGGAACGGAAAAGTAGGATTCACCGCAGGTTTAGGCTCACTTTGGGTGAGAATGGAAAATCTTCCCACTATAAGACCACAATATACTCTTACGCCTAAAATTAATCCATCACTGTCTGTGAATTACAGAAAAAACAAGGTCAATATATTCTTACAGGCAGATAATCTTTATACAGAAACCCTTAACAAGAATGAATTTGTAACCCGTACTTATGATGACGGAACAATTATTAATTCCCAGCTGAAAAGAAACAGAAACACCAATTTCTTCACCACTAAGGCCGGAATAGACTGGAATATTGATTCTCAAAATACCTTAACCATTTCAGGAATGTACGGAAGTGAAAAAATTATCGACAGAGGAGATCAGCCATTTTTCAATGGAGATAAGTCTCAACGCCTGCGTCTGTGGCAGTTTTTGGAGGATGAGCTGAAAACAACCGTGATGGGAACAGCTTCTTATCAGCATAAATTCAAAGAAGCCGGACATATGTTGAACGTGGGATTCAACTATACGTTCCATAGAGAGGATGAAAAATATTTCTATGATAATTATCTGCCGTCTTCTACAGGAACTGATGCGTTTAAACTATTATCAGATGAACAGGTATACGATTTCAATATAGATTATGTAAAACCATTGAAATATGGGCGAATAGAAACAGGAATTAAGTTGAGAAACAGAAGCATTCCTACCAATATGAATTTTATTCCGGGAACCAATTCTGTTCTGGATGTTTCTGCGGGTGGAAAGGCTGATTATAAAGAATTTATTCCTGCCGTCTATGGAAATTATATTTTTGAAAATGAAAAATGGGAAGCAGAATTGGGACTTAGATTAGAATATGTGAAAATTCAGTATGATGTAAATCCTAATCATCCTACCTATAAAAGTGACGGATACAACTACACCCAACCATTCCCGAATTTCAGGCTGGCATATAAGCTTGATGACCGTAATAAGTTTTCTGTTTTCTATAACAGAAGGGTAGACCGTCCCAATGAAGTAGATATCAGAATTTTTCCAAAATATGATGATGCGGAGATCATTAAGGTTGGAAATCCGGCGTTACGTCCTCAGTTTACGAATTCTGTTGAACTCGGATATAAGCACAATTGGAATAGCGGATATTTATATTCTGCACTATACCACCGTTTTGCCAACGGAACGATCACCAGGATTTCCAGTATTGTTCCGGGCAGCACCCTTATTTATGCCATCTTTCAAAATGCAGGAAAGAGCTATAATACAGGGTTTGAAACAATTTGGAACCAAAAAGTATCGGATGTTTATTCCCTGAATGTCAACGGAAATATATACCGTAATCAGATTAATGCATTTACTGTACAAAATCTGTATCCCCAGCCTAATACATTCTCCGCAGACCAGCAAACCGCTATCTCGGGGAATGTTAAGATGAACAATGTTTTTCACTGCTCAAAAGGGTTAGATATGCAGTTTACGTTGGTGTATCTGGCTCCGGATATTATTCCTCAGGGAAGAATACAATCAAGATTCTCAGTGGATGCAGGCGTGAAAAAAGCCATTCAGAAAGGGAAAGGGGAACTCTTTTTAAATGCTTCAGATCTGCTTAATACAATGGTGATCAAGAAGTCTGTACAAGGCAACGGATTTGCTTATACCAGCAATGATTACTACGAAACCCAGGTGGTTCGTTTGGGATACAGCTATAAATTTTAACAAAGAATCGGATAATTTTAAATGGAATTTAAAATGAAAAAACAGTTTCAAAAAACGCTGGTTTACGTAATGATTTTGAGCTCAGTGGTAAGCCGGATCAATGCTCAGAACACCAATGACACGATACGTGTTCAACAATATGTAGACGATAGCATTGGCACAAAAGAAGTTCAAAAAAACACACTTAACTATAAAAGCCTGATCATTCCTGGCGCATTTATTACCTACGGAGTAGCAGGTCTTTCCATCAAGAATCTGAAGCAGCTTAATCTATCCACAAAGGTTGAAATCAACGAACATCAGCCTAAACAGATACAACTGGATAATTATACCCAATATGCTCCGGCAGTAATGGTATATGGACTTAATGCAATCGGGATAAAAGGAAAACATAATCTGAGAGACCGAACCATTATTTACGCTTCGTCACAACTGATTGCGGCTGCCTTTACTATGCCTTTAAAGTATCTGGTCAAAGAGGAAAGACCGGACGGTTCTAATACGTTGTCTTTTCCTTCAGGGCATGCTGCCACCGCATTTTCTTCAGCACAATTTATGTTCCGGGAATATAAAGACACCAATTTCTGGCTCAGTATCTCAGGATATCCGTTTGCAATTTTCACCGGAGTTTACAGAATGCTGAATGATAAACATTGGCTGGGAGATGTCATAGCAGGAGCCGGATTTGGAATTCTTTCTACAGAACTGGCATATTGGCTGTTTCCAAAAATTGATAATTTATTACGAGGAAAAAATAAAGTTAAGACTTCGTTTTCATCCACCATGGTAATGCCATTTTATCAGAATAAAATAGTGGGTATAGGCCTGGTAAAGACCTTTTAAAACAAATTCTTCATTATATTTATTAAAAGCATCATTTCTTCTTGAATGATGCTTTTTCTTTACACCACCTTAGCTTTACGGATTATTTTCGCTAATAAGCCTGGAAAAAATCGTTTCAGGTAAACAGCCATCACTTCTTTACCGCCTATCGCTTGTTGTCTTTTCTGTTTCTCTATGGCATAAAGCATTTTTTTTGCGAAGATATCTACGGGCATGCCATTCTTCGTAGCATCATCCATCGTGCCCTGTAATGAACCGTCCCCGGTAACAGCATTAATAGAAATATCAGTCTGAATAAAACCCGGACAGATCACCGTAATCTTAATATTCTGGCTGAATAATTCTGCCCTCAAGGCATCAAAAAATCCATGTAAAGCATGTTTTGCACCGGCATATCCGCTTCGCATAGGAGCACCGAAAATTCCCATTAGACTTGATACAACGGCAATCTGTCCTCCTTTATTTCGGATCATATAAGGCAAAACAGCCTTTGTAAGAGCTACTGTTCCTATATAATCAATATCGATAAGCTGTTTATCTACTTCAATATCGGTTTCCATGGCTAACGACCTCTGTGACATTCCGGCATTATTGATCAGAATATCAATCCTTCCAAATTTTTCTTTTGCTTTTGCTACAATGGAAGGCATTTCTTTATAATTTTTAAGATCTAAAGGGATGACCGCATATCTGTCTCTGCTCAAACAAGCTTTCTCAGCAACGGAATGAAGCTGTTCTTCTTTTCTGGAAGAAAGAATAATTTTTGCATTGCTGTTCCTGCAAAGCTCTTTCACTAAAGCTTCTCCAATGCCTGATGATGCACCTGTAATCCAAATGACTTTATGATTAAAATAATTACTCATATTCATTAGTATTTAATTTTAAAGTCGGGCAATATATTGTCCGGCTTTCATTCCTGAAAAGATGCAACCTCCCAAAAATGTTCCTTCCAGAGCTCTGTAACCATGCATTCCGCCACCGCCAAAGCCCGCAGCTTCTCCTGCAGCATACAATCCTTCAATGATGCTTTCATCCTCTCTCAATACCTGACCATTCAGATTGGTTTTTATTCCGCCCAACGTTTTTCGGGTTAAAATATTAAGACGTACTGCAATCAAAGGTCCGTTTTCCGGATCTAAAATTTTGTGTGGTGCCGCTACACGTCCCAGTTTATCTCCTAAATAATTTCGGGTGTTCCGGATATAATTTATCTGGGTGTCTTTTGAAAATTTATTGTTGAGTTCGCGGTCTCTGGCTTCAATCTGTGATTTTATCTTTTCATATTTCAACAGGTTATTTCCTGCCAGTTGATTCATTCTTTTAACCAGATCTTCCAGGTTATCTGAAACAATAAAGTCTTTACCGTGTTCTTTAAAAGCTTCTACAGGTGAGGGTGCCTTTTTCCCAAAAATCCTTTTCAGAAAAAGAGCATAATCTTTATTGGTGATATCCGGATTCTGCTCCGAACCTGAAAGAGCAAATTCTTTTTTGATAATTTTCTGTGTAAGGATAAACCATGAATAGGAAAACCCTGTTTTCTGGATATACTGTAAAGTCCCCAGCGTATCAAATCCCGGAAGAAAAGGAGCGGGGAGACGTTCTCCTTTAGCATCAAACCATAGCGATGATGGCCCCGGCAATATGCGGATTCCGTGGTTGGGCCAGATTGGATTCCAGTTTTGTAAGCCTTCGGTGTAATGCCACATTCTGTCCGGATTGATAATATGAGCACCTGCATTTTCTGCAATGCCTATCATTTTACCATCCACATAGGCCGGAACACCACAAACCATATTTTCAGGTGCTTTTCCCAATCTTTCCGGCCAGTTTTTTCTTACCAGCTCATGATTGGCACCAATTCCTCCTGAAGCAATAATAATATTTGGAGCTGTATACTCAAATACAGAGATGACATTCCTGTTCGTTGCAGCACCTCTTTCCTGGGTATCATTTTCCAGAATATCTCCTTTAAGGCCTTTCATTTTGCCGTTTTCCTCTATCAATTCAGTTACCCGATGTCTGAATTTCATCTGAAGCAGTCCTTTTTCCTGAGCTTTGTAAGCTTTTTCTACAAAGGGTTTTACCACGCCTGTGCCTGTTCCCCAACTCACATGAAAACGGGGTACGGAATTTCCATGACCCGTTGCCGATCCATCACCACGCTCTGCCCAGCCCACCATAAACATCAGCCTGATTCCCAGTTTGGAAATATAATCGTACTTTTCACCGGCAGCAAATTTCAGATAAGCTTCAGCCCACTGGCGGGGCCAGTAATCTTCCGGACGGTCAAAACCAGCGGTACCTTTCCAGTCCTGCAATGCCAGCTCATAAGAATCTTTGATTCCCATTCTTCTTTGCTGGGGAGAATTAATCAAAAATAATCCTCCAAATGACCAGAATGCCTGTCCGCCGATATTCTGCTCTGTTTCCTGATCCAGAAGCAATACTTTTTTTCCGGCATTGGTAATTTCCATCGCCGCGGTAAGCCCTGCCAGTCCGGTTCCGATAATAATTGCATCGGGCTGGAATTTTTCTTCCATTGTTAAGCGTGTTTTGATTCAACAATATGTTAGATAAATGTATAAAATTATTCGGAATCGGATTTAATATTAAAAATTTAAATAAACCTGCTTTGAGTAATCAGCCCTGAACTCTGAACTTTTCAACTTATCTTTGTGAAAAATAGAAGAATGAAGTATTTGTTTATCATTGCCTGCCTGGTTTGTTCAATATTCAGTCAGGCACAGCAAAAACAGGATCCATGGAAAGACAGCCAGCTGATGGATCCGGCATTACTGGCTTCCAGAATTGAAAATCAAAAAACAAAAGATCTGGTCATCATTTCGGTAGGACCTGAAGCTATTGTGAAAGGTTCTGTAGACATCGGACCGACTCATGAACCTGAAAATCTGGAAAAACTGAGAAATTATCTTAAAGATATTCCTAAGAACAGAGAAATTGTGATCTATTGCGGTTGCTGTCCTTTTGTAAAATGTCCTAATATCCGTCCTGCATTTGCATTGTTAATGGAATTGGGCTTCACAAATGCAAAGCTTTTAAATCTTCCGAAAAACATCAAAACAGATTGGCTGGATAAAAATTATCCTACAAATGATTAATATGAAGAACTCTTTAACAATATTATTTTTCATACTGTTTTCAGGATATATTTCTGCCCAGAACACCATAGAAGTAGGGAAGAAAGCTCCTGAAATAACAATGACAAATGCAGATGGAACTTCATTTTCTCTTTCAGCATTAAAAGGAAAACTGGTTCTGATCGACTTCTGGGCAACATGGTGTGCTCCATGTGTAGAGGAACAACCTCAGTTGAAAACAATGTACAATACCTACTCCGAACAGATAAAAAATAATCAGTTTGAAATAGTAGGTGTTTCTTTGGACAAGAATAAAGAAAGCTGGCAGAAAGCCATTGACAGATTTCAGATTACGTGGATACAGATCAGTGATTTAAAATTCTGGAAAAGCCCTGTAGCAAAGCTTTATGAAATCGAAGAACTGCCTTTTAATGTCATTATTGACGGGCAGGGAACTATTGTAGCTAAAAACCTTCATGGTAAAGAACTTGAAGATTTCATTAAGAAAAGCCTGACATAGAATTAAGAAAGTTTTTTTCCGGATATAAGACAAAGAGTGGTAAGTTATTTTACCACTCTTTTTTAATTGAAAAAGATAGAAGTATTTGTGTATTAGAATCTTGCCTTAATCATTTAAAATATCTGTAAAGATATAGTAATGATCATGAGGGAACTCATCATTGTATCTGGACGTAAATATAATAAAATTTACCAATTAAATCACTTTATATTGAAATATGTGTAAAATTTAATATCTCATTAAAATAGCGTTCAATAATAAAGGTTATTATTACTACGAAACAAAACTTTTATACTGATTTCAAAGTTGTTGATATACAAAATATTGAATCCTTGTTTTTGTATTCTAATTTTGTTTCTGTGAAAAAGAGTTTCTACCTTCGTTTTGCGCTTTCAGTGATCTTACTTATGCATAGTGTGATTTCCATTTTCAGTGGGGATGTGAATGATTTTGGACAGATCTACCTGAATGGATTAGGTTTCAATCCTGTAGGAATTTATATAGCATGGATAGTAAAACTGATTCATCTTTTATCAGTACCATTAATCTGGATTGATAGATACATCAAACCAATAGCTGTTTGTAATATTCTGATTTTCATTTTGGGAATCTATTATGTCCATTGGCAAAATGGATGGTTTGTGGTAGGTGGAGGAACGAATGGTATTGAATTCAATGTATTACTGATCTTCTGCTTTTTGAATCTTATGTACCCCAAAGTTTCTTTGCATTTTATGAGTAAAAAGAAGAGTTAGACCTTCATAAATCATCTGTTTTTCCTCCAACATTATTACCGCTCATAATCAAAACTGATAGTTTATAGATGGTTACGTCCATTTGATAGACTTATTTTTTATATTTGAGAGAACAAATAGTACTTTGTACTTTTAAATCATAATAAGCTTGAAATCAGACAGTCAATCCAAATGGCGGATTCATTTGTTTTTTTGGATATTGTATTATATTCTGGAGGTTTACCTTGACTTTTATTGGTCCAGATATCAGTTTCCGGATTTCAAATGGCAGATAAGACTTCAGAATACATTTATGCTGGAGCTCGGATATCTTTTTGTGAAAATTCCATTAGCGTATGCTTTGCTGTATGTATATGAAAAGGTGGATCTTAAACTTATTTTTAAATATATTTTCTGTATTTTCATTGTAACAGCATCTGTTTTGGGTCACCGGTTTTTAACCCATTATATCATATATCCGTATATCTATGGCGTTACAGAGACATTGGACGGAAAGCATACTTCAGGATTTATCAATGGCTATGTGGTTTTTAATTCTTTTATGGATCTGATTTTTATGATAGGCCTTATTTTTGGGGTTGAAATTACACGGCAAAAGAATGTACTTAAAGAACAGATCTCTCAATTAAAAGCTGAAAAACTGGATCAGGAGCTTACCATGCTGAAGGCACAGATCAACCCTCATTTTCTTTTCAATACGCTTAATAACATTTACGGAATGGCTCTGAAAAAAGCAGATGAAACTCCAGATGTTATTCTTCAGCTTTCCAAAGTAATGCGGTATAATATTTATGAAGCTGCAGAAAAAACGATTTCTCTAACCAAGGATATTGAAAATATTAAAGATTTCATCCAGATTCAGAAGATTCGTTACCATCAGCTTACCGTTAGTTTTATAGAAGATATTGATAATCCTTTTCAGAAAATTTCACCTCTGATATTGATACAGTTTGTAGAAAATGCCTTTAAACATGGTGTTTCCGAAAGTCTGGGAGAAGCATTCATTACCGTAGATATCCGATTAAAAAACGGAATCCTTACTTATTTCATAGAAAACTCCAAGCAGAAACAGCCCCATGAGCATTCTACAAAAATAGGTCTGAAAAATATACGCAGACAGCTAGAATTGCTTTATCCCAACCATTCGCTTTCTGTAGAAGATAAGAATAACCGTTATAGTGTAACTTTAACCATTGATTTCTATGATACAACCAGCCACTAAAAGATACAACTGTATTATTGTAGAAGATGAACCTATTGCTGCAGATATCCTGGAAAATTTCATTTCCAGAGATCCGGAACTGAATCTCGTAGGAAAATGTGCAGATGCAGTATATGCCAGCAGTCTTTTAAGTATTCATGATGTAGATTTAATGTTTCTTGATCTCCATCTTCCGGTAGTAAAGGGCTTTGATTTTCTCAGAAATGTAAAAAATCCTCCTTTTGTGATTGTTACAACTGCTTATCATCAGTATGCGGTAGAAGGCTATGAGCTTGATATTGCAGATTATCTGATGAAACCCATCCCTTATCAGCGTTTTTTGACTGCTATTGGAAAATTCAAGCATTTGATGGAAGCAGATGATGCTTTACTCGAAGTTTACGAACGTGATTTTATTTTCATGAACAGTGGTAAAAAGAAGGTTAAAATTATTCTCCAGGATATTTTTTATATTGAAAGTTTAAGAGAATACATTCATATTCATACAAAGACAGAGACTTTCACTTTTAAAATGCCCATTAGTAAAATGGAGGAAATTCTAAATCCCAAAATGTTTGCCCGCATTCATAAATCTTATATCATATCAAGATCAAAAATAGAAGTAAAATCTGCCAATATTATTCAGATCAATGGAAAACAACTTCCCGTGGGAAGAACGTATAAGCCATTGATAGAGCTTTAGGATTGAGAAGTGAAATCCTGTTCAAAACCACCCCGTCAAAGGGAGGAAAATTTTAAGTCTTTCAATTCAAAGGGCGACCAATATAAATAGAGATAGTTTATGATTTGAATGTTGAATACTGCTTTGGCTTAAGATGTTTAATCATCCTAAGCCAATTTTTTGTTTAAAATAACTTAAGACCAATAATCCCTACAACAATCAGTAATGCAGACAATAACCTTAAGATACTGGCTGAATCCTGAAAAAAAAGAATACCCACCAATAAAGTTCCTACTGCACCAATTCCTGTCCAGACTGCATATGCCGTTCCTATAGGAATACTTTTTTGAGCATACCAAAGAAATCCACCACTGACAGTCATACATAGAATCGAAAAAATGATCCAGCTCCATTTATTATTTTCCGGCTGTTGGGATAGTTTAAGCCCTAATGGCCATCCGATTTCAAAAATTCCTGCGATAATTAATGCAATCCAGTTCATACTATTTCTGTTTTAATGAAATGATATTGAGAATGAAAATCTTTTAAAGAAAATTCATTGCTTTTATGGTACAAAATTATCATTACCAATTTATAGTCAGCCCTACAAACTATGTGATCCGGTAAAAAACAGAGATAGAATGTATTTTACCGAAGATGAACCGTTTCATATAATATAATGGAATTGGATAACACAAATAAGTGATACCTTTATACCTCGAAGTAACTTAATATCATTATGCTGACAGACATTATTTCAACGCATCTCAACATTATTTTTTGTGGAATTAATCCTGGCTTAAAATCATCCAATGACGGTCACCATTTTTCAGGAAGGAGTAATCGTTTTTGGAAAGTACTGCATCAGGCAGGGTTTACATCCTATGAAATAGAAGCGGTGAATGATACTTCTCTTCTTGATTTTGGATATGGACTAACCACAGCTGTGGCCAGAGCAACCTCTCGTGCAGATGAACTTTCAAAGGAGGAATTTGATGAATCTCTTGAAAGTTTTAAACTGAAAATAACAAAGTACCAGCCGAAATATATTGCTTTTCTCGGTAAAGCAGCTTACAAGGCATTTTCTAAGAAAAAAGAAATTCTTTGGGGAGAGCAGTCAGAAGATTTTTGTGGGGCAAAAGTCTGGGTTTTGCCCAATACAAGTGGGCTGAACCGGGGGTTCTCTCTTGACAGTCTGGTGATGTATTATAAAGAGTTTTATCATTCGGTTCATGAATCCTGATATTTATACTTTATTGGGTTTGCTCACATATTTATTTCCTTTCACAAAAAAACGCCAGGGTAAAAGCGCATCTTCCTGTGCATAGGCAACACCAATACGAGGACCTGCAATGATTTCAGACTGAGGATATGAAATCCCATGGTCTTCAATCCAGATCTCATGTCCATCCAGATCTTTTTTATTGAATGTCCGGTCAATTCCTAATGCTTTCGCTGCTGATCCCGGACCTGCAGAAATAGAAGGTTTAGAAGCTGACATATTCCTTCTGAGTTCCATAATTTCTTTTCCAATTAAAGGTTCTATAGCCCTCACAAGAACGGCATGAGGATCATCCTGCACTGAAGTCACCACATTGAAAAGATGATGAATCCCATAACATAGATACACATAAGATACACCGCCATGACTGTATAATGTTTCTGTACGGTCTGTACGTCTGCCTCCATAGGCATGGGAAGCTTTATCCTTAACGCCAAAGTAGGCTTCTGTTTCTACAATAATTCCGGCTGTTGTTTAACCATTGATTTTGGTAAAAAGTACTTTTCCCAAAAGATCCTGAGCCAGAAAAAGAACATCTTGATTGGAGTAATAGGAGCGTGGTAGTTTCAAATCCGTGATATTAGAATTATCAATTCAAAAATAATGATAATTTATCTTAAATGAAATTCAGGAAGATGAGTTTATTTTAATAAATAATAAATATGTAAAGCGCAGTAATTTTTCAATACGCTTTTGTTTTTAATATTTATATTGTTAAAAGAAGAGTATTCATACGTAATATGTATGATAATAATTTTTAAAGCTCACGTTTTCAATATCTAAATAAAAGTAAACAAATCTATTTTGATGTAGCAATAAAATAATTAAATAACTGAAAATGAATTGTTTAAATTTAAATGCGAAATTTGCGCTGTATACGTGATGTATTTATGTTGTATATATTTATTTGATATATTTTGATTTTTGATGCAGATTTGTCATCAAATAACACACGATGAAAAAAATATTATTACAGGCTTTTGTGCTTACTTTTGCATTAAGCCATTCCCAGGTAGGCATTAATCAGCCATCCCCATCTGCAGCACTGGATATTGTCTCAAAAGGCAATACCAATACTACAAAAGCATTAGAAATAAGCAATTCCACAGGAACGGAAATGATGACAGTTCTTGATAATGGAAATGTGGGAATAAACGCACCTATTCCTACTGCAAAGCTGCATACCAAAGGAAGTATCCGCTACGAAAATCTTCCCCAATTAGCATCCGGTGTAACCCCTATTGCAGTAGATGCCAATGGATATGTAGGTACCTATGTACCTGCTGTACTTTATTCATACATTACTATCGATAACTCTCAGACTACTTCAGCATTTTCTCTTTACAATAATAGTATTTTCTATAGTCTACCTTTCCAGGCTACCGGTATTGCCAGTAATTCACTAAATGTAACATTGGGGACTGATACATCTGCAACGCTAAACAGGATCTCCGGAGGAAGTAATCCGGCAACCAATGTAATTTACATTACCATTCCTGATCCTGGCGTGTACAAGCTAAATTTAAAGTATTATATAAATTGTACAGGTGCTATTTCCGGTAGTAGTGGAGGGAACAATTTTATAGGTGTAGCCAGCAGCATTTATCTGGCATCTGCAGGAAGTACTACTTATAACGAACAGACCAGTATACGCTCCAATCTATTTCCTCTACGTGACAGTACAGGTAATTTAAGCAGCCCAGGGCAATATGATTATCCCTCACAAAATAGCATATTTTCTATTATAGCAACTACAACAGCCAATCAGAAAGTTGCTTTATTTACTAACTGGGGAACAGGTGATCAGTTCAACACAAATGCATGTTCTCTTTCAGGGGCTGCTGATAAAAAAGTAACATTCATTATTTCTAAGTTATAACTGCAAATAAAACGGTAATGAACAAAATATTCTTTATACCCTTTACATTTGTTTCCTTCTTTTTATTTGCTCAAAGCAGAAATATAGGATTCAATACAGCTACACCGAGCGCCACTCTTGATGTTGTATCTAAAAACAATACTAGCACAACTAAAGCTTTGGAAATTAATGACTCCTCATCTTCAGAACTTATGAAAGTAATCAATACCGGAAATGTGGGAATTAATATAGGGACATCCACGCCCACAGCCCTATTACATGTAAACTCTGCCGGAGTACTTAATATAAGGCATGAAAATTTACCTGGACTTTCATCACCGGCTTATACTCCTCCTTTCAATAAATTAGGCGTGGATGCCTCCGGAAATAGTGCAATAATGCCAGTTACTGTTAAATATTTGTATTATCAGCAACTTTCTAAATATCCTGCCACCTATTCACTTTCTAACAACACCGGAGGATTTTCGCTATATGACCCCAATCAATATATCAATATTCCTATTATTAATGATGCCGGACTAAAAGGCAATAGCGCAGGATTTACTTTTGGTACAGATACTTCAGCAACAGTGAATGGTCAGTCGGTAAGTAATGTTAAATATATTGTAATTCCTGAGCCTGGCGTATATTCTTTTGAATCCTGGGGATCAGTACGTTGCAACAGATATAATAACACTCAAAATTATAGTTTCTCCGGACAGATCAATATAAATACCGTTTTTGCCACAGCATCCGGCAGTACTTATACTTCTAATTCTGTTTCAAGAGGAATTATTACCGCAGGCAGGGATGATTCTGGAAATGCAACAAATACAGCTTATTCATTTTCAAATGCTCAGATCTTAATGCATACATTACAAACAATAGTACCCAATCAGAAAGTGGCACTTTTCCTTCAATATGTCAGTGGAGAACCCAATCAGTTAACCCACGATGAATGTTTTCTCAATATACCAACTGGTGGTGACACAAGTTACTATATCATCATTACTAAATCGTAGTTTACAATACCAGGTTTAATAACAAATACTCTTTAAATACAAAAACCTGCAATATTGCAGGTTTTTGTATATTTTTATCTTGCTCCCGGAGGGCAGTGTTCTTTTAAATACTTGGTAAACATAGTTGTCAGATGCAGCAAGGTTCCTTCACCTTCATTAATAGCGTGGCTACGGTTAGGATAAGACATCAGCTGAAATTGTTTGTTGTATTTTACCAGTTCGTTAATATAAACTTCCGTATTTTGGTAATGTACATTGTCATCACCTGTTCCATGAACCAACAGAAGATTTCCTTTTAAGTTTTTAGCATAAAACAATGGTGAGCCTTTCACAAAGTCTTCTCTGTTTTCCTGTGGAAGTCCCATATAACGTTCCTGATAGATATTGTCATAGAATAACTGGTTGGCAACCGGTGCAATAGCGATTCCAGTTTGGTAAATGTCAGGATACTGCCCCAAAAGGTTCAGGGTAGAAGAGCCTCCGCCGCTCCAGCCCCATACGGCAACTCTTGAAGTGTCAATATAAGGCCATTTTGCAAATAAAGCTTTTGCTCCCATCGCCTGATCACGGATATTCATCTGACCTATTTTACGATAGACAGATTTTCTCCACTCACGTCCTCTCGGAGAAGGTGTTCCCCGATTTTCAAGAGAAACATATAAATAACCGTCTTCAGCCATATCTCCTGCATATAACCAATTCCAGCCGGTATAAAAATCATCTGTGACTGTTTGCAGAGCAGGCTCCCCATATACATAGAAAACGATTGGGTATTTTTTATTAGGATTAAAGTTTTTAGGCTTTACTACCCAACCATCTAATGTAATACCGTCCTGGGTAGTAATCTGGAAAAATTCAGTTTTAGATTTTGCAGGATCTGCTTTTGCAGACCTCTTGGCAGCAACCAATTCTTTATGTTCCGGAAGTGATATCACTGCATCTGCGGAAAATGCATTGATACTGTTATTGGTAAACATGGCAATTTTTCCATTGGGTGATATCGTATAAGTATTAGAGCCTGTATAGGATTCAGGGGTTACTTTTTGGGCTTTTCCTCCTTTCATAGTTACTTTGTACAGGTATTTCTGAGTGGCATTATTCGGGGAAGCTAAAAAGTAAATCTGGTTGTTCTTAACATCAAAGAATTCTGGCTTAATTACATCGTAAGCATCTTTTGTAATTAAGGTCTCTTTACCGTTCATATCTATTTTATAAATATGTCTCCATCCGTCCTTCTCAGAAAGCCATAAAAATTCTTTACCATTATCAATCCAGTCCCAACCTTTTGGATCGTTGTCATTCCATCGGGTTTTTATATCAATCCATGCCGCATCGGTTTCTGTGTGAATGACCTTACAGCTTCCGGAATTGGCATCTGCTACGATAATTTTACTTTGATTCTGCTTTCTGTTCAGTTGCTGCAGAATAATGGATTTAGAATCCAGCACCCATTCCATTCTTGGAATATAGTTTTGCTTCTCATCCCCTGCAATATCGGCTTTCTTTGAAGATTGGGAAGCAAGATCATAAAACCAGATACTGCATCCGGAAGGATCTTCTCCCACCTTTGGATATTCTACCGGAACGGTAAAAGAATACAGACTGTCTGTATTATTGATCATCAGAAAGTTTTTCGTACCACGTGCATCCAGCTTCCAGTAAGCAATTTTTCTGCCGTCCGGGGACCATCTGAAACCATCCTGGGTTCCGAATTCCTCTTCATATACCCAGTCAAAAGTTCCATTGATCATTCCGTCTGTACCATCTGTAGTGATTTTAGTCTGCTTATTGCTGGCAAGATCTTCCACATAAATATTATGCTTAGATACATAAGCTACTTTTTTGCCATCAGGAGAATACTTTGCAAACATCAGTGAGGAAGCAGGTAATCCTTTTCCCAATTGGGTAAGCTTTTTGGTATTTTTGTCGAAAATCCAGTAATCTCCTCGGGTATTATCTCTCCATACTTTCTTTGTATTGGCAAAAAGCAATAAACTTTTATCATCAGGAGATACCTGAAAACTCTGTACCTGTAAGGCTTCAGAACTTCCGGCAGGAATCAGTTCACTACTGTTTAAAAGCGTCTGATCTTTTCCGGGATGCAATAGATCAACAATTTCCACTCCTTTTTTAGTAAATGAATAATAAGCGTTGCCATCTGGAGTCCATTGTGTCTTCTGTGCCGCGAATGGTGACAAGCACAGGAAATACAAGGCAATAGCTGTTAGTTTTTTTATATTCTTCATAGATCGTATTTGAATTAAACTCAATGTTCAGCTCTGTAATTTTCAATTTCTTCAACGGTTTTAATTAATCCGTTACCTAAAAGTCTGTATCCGTTATCTGTAATCAGGAAATCATCTTCCACACGGATTCCTCCGAAATTCCGGTATTCATTTACTTTATCATAATTAATAAAGTCTACGTTTTTATTTTCAGCCTGCCAAATGTCAATCAGTTCCGGAATCATATAAATACCTGGTTCAACAGTTACAACAAAACCGGATTCCAAAGCTTTCCCTAAGCGTAAAGATTTCAGTCCGAATGTTTTGGTATCTTTTGGTTCTTCTTCTGTATAACCGATATACTGTTCTCCAAGATCTTCCATATCATGTACATCAAGTCCCATCATATGCCCGAGTCCACACTGAAAGAATAGGGTATGAGCATGATTCTTTACAGCATCTTCAGGGTTTCCTTTCATCAATCCAAGATCGATAAGCCCTTCTACCAGGTGTTGTGCCGCTTTGAGGTGAATATCTTTAAATCGTATTCCCGGTTTCAAAAGGTTTTGAGCATGATTAAAAGCGTTCAAAACCACTTCGTACATTTCCTTTTGCTTCGTTGTAAAAGTTTTCCCTACAGGAAAGGTTCTGGTAAGATCACCCGCATATCCCATTGCGGTTTCTGCTCCGGAATCATTCAGGAAAAGATCGCCTTCTTTCATGGTATTAAGACGATAATGGTTATGCAGAATTCCTCCGTTGATGGTCACAATAGGAGGATAAGACATCTGACATTCTTTATTCGCTGCAAGATACTGGATCGCGTTGGCAATTTCATATTCTTTCATTCCCGGCTTCGTTGCAAGCATTGCCAGCAAATGCATTTCATTGGATACATTCACGGCCTGTTCAATCTGTATAATTTCCTGAGGCTCTTTGATGGAACGCTGTTTTACAATGGCTTTAATCATTTCCACAGATGGTTGCAGTTCTGCAATTTTAATCCCAAGAAGGTCTCCCAGTACAATTTTATTGGAAGACTGATAGGGAGGAAGATAATGTACTTTTCTTCCTGAAGCTTTTGCTTTTACAATATATTGAAAAAGATCTGCATAAGGTAAAGTTTCCTGTACTCCGGACTTCAGGCTTTTTTCTTTCAAGGTTTCCTGCCTGCCCATCCATACAATATCATCGATACTTAGTTCATCTCCGAAAACAATGGTCTTATTTTCATCAATATCGATAATAGCCGCAATGCGGGGTTCCTGAATTCCAAAATAGTATAAATAGGTACTGTCCTGACGGAAATAATAAGGATTATGTTCAAAGTTCACAGGATTCTCTATATTTCCAAGAAATAATAAGATTCCGTTAGAGACACTTCTTTGTAATACTGACCTTCTGTCTTGATAAGTTTGTGCTGAAAACATATATTATGAATACTTTTTATTTTAAAAGTTTAAAGTTACGATTTTGTACTATTTATAGTACTTTATTCATTAAAAATAAGAATATGTAAAATTTGGATTTTAATATGATATTTAATGTTCATATTTTGCTTAACTTCAGCAATATTTTAACCTTGCTAATCTAATAACCCGATAAAGCTTTCATATTATGATGAAGAGTCTCCAGTTTTCTGTTCCTGCCGATACCAATAAAAGTATCCGCATTCAGGAAGATATAATGCCTAATTTCTATCCTTATTTCCATCGTCATACAGAAACACAGATCATGTGGATTCTTAGAGGGCATGGAACACTGGCCATAGAACAGAATCTCTTTAATTTCGAGGCGGGTGATATTTTCTATCTCGGAGCTAATCAATCCCATGTTTTCAGGGGTAGTTTTGAGAAAAACGAAAAGCAGAAAGTTCATGCTATTTCTATTTTCTTTGATCCTCATAAAAAGATTGCTGCATTTTTTGACTTACCGGAATTTGAAGAACTTAAAAACTTCATCAATCATTCAGAAGTGGGTTTCCAGGTAGCAGCCAAACTTAAAGAAAATATCGCAGGAGATATTGCTGCACTGCAAAAAACAAATGGTGTAGATCAAATTATTGATTTTATAAGGATTTTAAACCACCTTATGCAAAACAGGCATTTGCATATTCCTTTATCCTCAGAAAAAAATCTGCCTAATCCTGTTTCTGATACAGATCAAAGAATTATAAATGCACAGACTTTTATCAAGAAAAATTTTGCCCAACATAAACTAACCCTTGATCTTATTGCCAAAGAAGCCTGTATGACACCTCAGGCATTTTGCCGGTCTTTTAAAAAACGTACCCGCATCACTTATGTTGAATACCTAAATGAACTTCGTGTACAACGGGCCTGCAGACTATTGACAGCCAGTAATATGTATAGTATTTCTTCCGTTGCATTTAATAGTGGATTCAATAGCCTTACCAATTTTAACAGGGTTTTCAAATCCATTATGAAATATTCTCCTAAAGAATACCTGAAGCACTACAAAGAAGCCACCATAGAGCAATAAAAAACAACATGTTAAAATACGGTGAGAACCTATTAAAATATTAACATTTACCGTTTTAAAATTCTGCTAGTTTTGGATAAATATTATTTGATATGAGTACAAAACTAAACTGGGAAGGTATTTATCCCGCTGTATTAACGCCTTTTACAAAAGAAGGTGAGATAGACTTTGACATGTTTGCCACCAATACAGAAGCCCAGATTGAAGCAGGAGTTCACGGGATTATCCTTGCAGGAACATTAGGAGAAGCCAGTGCTTTGGAAACAGAAGAAAAATTTGAACTGCTGAAATATGCCAAAAAGATAACTCAGGGAAGAATTCCTGTTATTCTTAATCTTTCCGAAAATACTACCAGAAATGCAATCAACTTCGCCAAGAAAGCAAAAGAACTAGGAGCAGACGGTCTTATGTTGCTTCCACCTATGCGCTACAAAGCCGATAACCATGAAGTTGTTGAATACTTTAAAGCAGTGGCTTCCGCTACAGATCTTCCTATTCTTATTTATAACAATCCTGTTGATTATGGTATATATGTAACCCTTGAAATGTTTGAAGAGCTTATTGAATATCCGACCATTCAGGCTGTAAAAGAATCGACAAGAGATCTGGCGAACGTAACCAGAATGATCAACCGTTTTGGAAAAAGGATCAAAATTCTTGGCGGGGTAGATACGATTTGTCTGGAAACCCTGATGCTTGGAGCAGACGGTCTTGTGGCAGGTCTTGTAGATGCGTTTCCTAATGAAACCATGGCAATGTACAACTATGTGAAAGCCAATGAATATGATAAAGCTGTAGCAATTTACAGATGGTTTATGCCATTGCTGGAGCTCGATATTCACCCTAAACTTATTCAGTATATTAAACTGGCTGCAACAGCAGAAGGGATAAGCAATCCTTATGTGAGAGCCCCACGTCTTGAACTTCATGGAGAGGAAGCTGAAAGAATTCAAAAAATCATTGAAGAAGGCAGAGCGAATCGTCCCGTATTATTAATTCCAGAACAACAAATATGATGGAAGAAACATCAACACAAAATATTGATAGAAGAATCCAAAAGGCTGCTGAAGCCTTTCAGTTTCTTAAAAACACTACAGTCATAGAACGGGCTGAATTTATGAATGCTGTCGCTGATCAAATCGAAGTATTAGGAGTTGAGCTTCTGGAAGTTACTCATCAGGAAACTTCATTGCCATTAGCCAGACTTATTGGCGAAAAAGCCAGAACAGTAGGACAATGGAGAAGCTATGCAAAAGCTGTTGCTTCCGGGATATATACAGAAGCCCGAATTGATCTTGCCCAGCCTGAAAAACAAAAAGGAGATCTCAGAAAATATAATGTAGGCATCGGACCTGTCGTTGTTTTCGGAGCCAGTAATTTTCCTTTTGCATTTTCTACTGCAGGAGGAGATACTGCCAGTGCTATTGGTGCGGGTTGTCCTGTCATTATAAAAGCACATCCGGCACATCCTCAGACTTCACAAATGATGGCTGATGCTATAACAGCCGTTGTTAAAGCCTTTGGATGGCCTGAAGGAGTTTTTAGTCATATTACCGGAACATCCTATGAGATCGGAGGTTATTTAACTCAGCATAAAGACATCAGGGCAGTTGCGTTTACCGGTTCCTTCAATGGAGGGAAGGCTTTGTTTGATATTGCTAACAGCCGTGAAAATCCTATTCCTGTATTTGCAGAAATGGGAAGCATCAATCCTGTATTTGCTTTTCAAAACTTGCTTGAAAACAAAGCAGAATCATTGGCAAAAGAATATAGTACTTCTTTAACGTTAGGAGCAGGACAGTTTTGCACCAATCCTGGAGTATTTATTGCTTTGAAAGGAAAGGCACTTGACCGCTTTATCAATGCTCTAAAAGAGGAAATTCAAAATGTGGCTCCCGCTACAATGCTTCACAAGGGGATATTGGAAAGTTTTGAAAAAAATAGAAATATTGCAACAGAGCAGACAGATATTGAAATAATTGCTTCATCAAATACAGACGCAGAAAATGATCAGGGAAGTGCTTCAGTGATAAAGACAAATGCTAAAACATTCCTGAATAATCCCGTCTTGAGTGAAGAAGTCTTTGGCCCGTTTGGTATTGTTGTAGCGTGTGAAACAGATGAAGAGATCATGAAGATTGCCCAGCAGCTAAAAGGACAGTTAACCATTACCATTGCAGCCACCGATGAAGATGTACGTAGTAATCCAATACTGATCAATATTCTCAAAGATAAATGTGGAAGGCTACTATTCAATGGAATGCCTACAGGAGTAGAAGTTGTATATGCCATGCAGCATGGTGGTCCGTTTCCATCTACTACTGATTCCCGTTTTACCTCTGTGGGGCCGGATGCTGTAAAGCGGTTCGTTCGTCCTGTTTCTTTCCAGAACTGGCCGGATGAATTTCTACCCGATGAGCTTAAAAATGGCAATCCATTACAAATCAGCAGAATGGTGGATGGAGTAATGAATTCAGAATCTTTAAAATTACAGACCACATGAACAGAACTTTTTTTTGTATAGATTCTCACACCTGTGGATGTCCTGTACGTCTTGTTGCAGGAGGTGCACCTATTTTAAAAGGAAATTCCATGATGGAACGCAGGCTTCACTTCATGAAAGAATATGACTGGATAAGAAAAGGATTGATGTTTGAACCCCGTGGTCATGATATGATGAGCGGAAGTATGCTGTATCCTCCTGTCGATGAAAATAACGATATCGGAGTTTTATATATTGAAACCAGCGGATGTCTTCCCATGTGCGGACACGGTACCATTGGAACAGTTACCATTGCTATTGAGGAAGGACTTGTTGTACCTAAAATTCCGGGAAAATTACGTCTTGAAACCCCTGCAGGGCTTATTCTCATCGATTATATGCAGGAAGGGAAAAAAGTAAAGTCTGTAAAGCTGACGAATATAAAATCTTTCCTCTACGCTGAAAACCTGGAAGTAGAATGTCCGGATCTTGGCTTAATAAGTGCTGATGTCGCTTATGGCGGAAACTTTTATGCTATTATAGATCCTCAGGAAAATTTCAGAGATATCTCTGATTTTACGGCCAGTCAGCTCATCCATTATGGAAAAATTATCAGAAAATTGCTCAATGAAAAATATGAATTCATCCATCCGGAAATTGAACATATTACAGGATTAAGCCACATTCAGTGGACGGGGAAACCTAAAGATCCTAAAGCCAGCGGAAGAAATGCAGTATTGGTGGGTGAAAATGCTTTAGACCGTTCGCCATGTGGTACGGGAACTTCAGCAAGAATGGCCCAATGGTATGCTAAGGGAAAACTGAAGCAAGGGGAAGAATTTATTCATGAAAGCTATATCGGTTCCCAGTTTATCGGGAGAATTGAAGAGACTGCTACTTTAGATGGGAGACCAGCCATTATTCCGTCAGTAGAAGGCTGGGCAAGAATTACCGGATATAATCATATTATTATTGATGATGAAGATCCTTATTGGCAGGGTTTTCAGGTGATGTAAACTAGCATATGACACAGAATAAAGGAAAAGCACTGATTATCGGTGCAGGAATAGCAGGATTAAGCTCAGCGTACTATCTTTTACAGAAAGGATGGCAGGTGGAAATTCTGGAACAGAATGACCTTACCAACAACTGTTCTTATGGAAATGCAGGAATGATTGTGCCCAGTCATTTTACCCCGTTGGCCGCACCGGGTGTAGTTGCTCAGGGAATACGCTGGATGTTTGACAGTAAAAGTCCGTTTTATGTAAAACCTTCACTCAATTCCAGGCTGGTTTCCTGGGGATTGAAGTTTTTGAAACATTCCAACCAGAAACATGTTGATTACTCTGCTGCTGCAATCCGGGATCTTAATCTGGCAAGCAGCAAATTGTATGATGAAATTGCCCAAAAAGACGGATTTGATTTTGAACTGAATCAAAATGGTATTCTAATGCTCTATAAAACAGAGAAAGTGGCAGAAGAAGAGACAGAGTTGGCTTACAAAGCTATCAATATGGGATTATCTGTTGATATTCTGGATCAATCAGAAATTCAGGAGCTGGAGCCCAATGTCCGGCTGGATGTAACCGGTGGGGTTAATTATAAGTGCGACGGCCATATGAATCCCATGAAACTGATGAAACAAATGATCTCTTATCTTAAAAATAAAGGTGTCGTTTTTCATACTCATCATCAAGTAACGGGCTTTAAAACTTTTGGAAATACGATTAAAACGGTCATTGCCAATGGTAAAGAATTTACAGCTGACCAGTTTATCATGACAGGAGGTTCATTTTTACCTGAACTTGCACAAAAAGCAGGTATTAAAATACAATTAATGCCCGGGAAAGGTTATTCGTTGATGCATCAACCGGAAAATCCGCATAATACATTAGAGCATGCCGCTTTATTACTCGAAGCTAGAGTAGCAGTGACTCCAATGAATGGACAGATCCGTTTCGGCGGAACGATGGAGCTGGCTTCCCATCAGGATAAAATTAATATGAAAAGGGTAGAAGGAATCATCCAATCCATCCCCAAATATTTACCCGATTTTAAGGTTGAATCCCCTAAAGAATCCGAAATCTGGTTTGGATACAGACCCTGCGCCCCGGATGGCCTTCCGTATTTAGGACAGTCTTCCCAATTGAAGAACCTGATTATCGCAGGCGGCGGCGGTATGATGGGACTAAGCCTAGGACCCATTTTTGGAAAAACAGTTTCAGAACTTGCCAATGACGAAAAGCCAACGGTTGATATAGAAATATTCAACCCTGATAGATTTAGTTAAAAAACATCACATAACACACCAAATTAAAGCTAAAACAATTTGATTACTTAAATAATTTATTAACAACCAAATCCAAAATTTATGAAAAAATTTAAATTACTACTAATTGTTTCCCTATTTCCAGTAATAGGTTTTGCTCAGGAAAACAGACCTCGTGAGTGTAAAGCAGATGAAATGATGAAAAAACATTTTGAACTGCACCCTGAATCTAAGGCTGAATATGAAAATTTTGAGAAATACACTCAAGATTTCGTAAAAAAAATGGGATCAGACAAAAATTCATTGAATAATAGGGCCAGCAATCCAACCTACATCATCCCTGTGGTTTTTCATGTGTATGGAGAATCTCAAAGTAATGTAAAAGTAAATTACCAAAAAGTAGTTGACTTACTGCAACAAATCAACTTAAATTTCAATGGAATCAACACGGATTCAAATACCGTTGATCCTGATTTCCAATCTATCAGAGGAGCATTAAGTATTGAATTTCGATTAGCTAAAATTGATCCAACCGGAAAAGCAACAAGTGGAGTGGTGTTTCACCCTTTCAAAGGCGGATATGGCAATGGAGGCGGATATGATGCAGAAATTGGCTCCGATGCTTGGGATAATACAAAGTATATGAATGTGTATATCCAAAATGACCTATATGCCAATAAGGATTTATATCAATCAGGAGTTGCCTGGTATCCGGATTCATACATGACTTCAGTAAATACAGCCAGAGTTGTTTATAATGGACGTTATATATTTAATGCTGCAGGAACAGTAGCTTCAAACGAGTTTTCTGATACATTCACTCATGAATTCGGGCATTGGCTAAATCTTCAGCACACCTTCAATGTTCTGTGTTCAACTGCAAATCCAGGTAATGATGGGGATGGAGTTGCAGACACCCCTGTAGAAAATACTTCTTCCGGATTGGGATGTAACTCTGGTAACAATTGTCTTGGACAAAAAGTAAACGTTGAAAACTATATGGGATACAATGGTTCTGCCGGCTGTTATAAAATGTTTACCAATGGACAGGTTAACAGAATGCTGGCAGCATTAAACCATCCTTCAAGAATAAATTTATGGCAGCCTGCCAACTTAGCTGCAACCGGAGTTGCTAATACGCCACCTAGGCTGACCCTTAGCAACAGTACATTTACAGAGAACTTAGACAATAACGGTAGGGTATCATTAGATGGAACAGTAGCCTCTGCTCCTACATCAACAATTACATTAAATTCAGCAACATTTGCCGTACCAAATGGAACAACTCTTACAGCAGGAACACATTTCACTTCTTCATTACCAGCAGGACTAGCAGCAACTATAGTAGTTACAAGCCCAACAACTGCTGCACTTACCATAAATGGTGCTGCAACCAGTCATCCCAAAAGTCAGGTCCTGAATTCTTCAATTACATTCCTGAATCCAGCTATAACAGGAGGCACAACTTCACTAGGATCAACCACAGCTTTAGCATTAACTTTTTCTTATAAAGATCCTTATAAAATAGTTACCGGGACTCCATTAGAAAGCTATGCCAACCCAACAGCAACAACAGTAACAACCAACCCCGGAGCACCTTGGAAATATTTTATCATTAACCCGGAACTTAGTGATGATGCGGGATATGGCGCTTGGTACTATGCTGCCAATCAATTAAAGTTGGAAACCTATTGGAAAGGATTGGTTTGTGAAACAGGAACACGAAATATCAGTTTAATTCCGGCTTGCACCACCATAACGAATGCAAATAATATAGGGTATCCAACTTGGACTCCCGGACAACTGGATGTGTATACTCCTACCTATACTACCTGGTCCGGAAAAACAGCTTATGTTGGTTTTAGAAATCAATTCGATGGCTACAGCATTAACGGTTATTTCAAAGTGATTGTGGGGGCAAATGGTTCAAATTATTCTGTCACTGAGTTTGCATATAATACACAACCAAATGGAAGTATTACAACACCTTGTACACTATTATCCACTGCAGATGTTGATACAACAAACACAGAAACATCTATCTATCCAAATCCGGTTTCTGATGTTTTGACAATTAAAACAAAGGGGGAAATCAAATCAATTTCTGTCTACGACATGTTTGGAAGAAAAATGAATGCTAAAGTTATTGGTGATAAGGTTGACGTTAAACACTTCCTAAGCGGAACTTATTTGATTGATATTGAAACCTCTTTAGGGAAAACTTCTCAGAAATTCATTAAAAAATAGTATTACTATTCATATACAGTTGATTGGGCTTCATTGTAAGCCCAATTTTTTATCCTGTTTATGAGCAGTTCTTCATTTATTTATGTAATTTTATTCTTTGATAACAATATTCAATGCATTATAAAAACGACAGGATCATTATCCGTGAATTTACCCCTGAAGAATTTTCATTATTTTCCACTCTTTTTGAAAATGAAAATGTAACCCGATATCTGCCCTACAAAACCCCGGAAGAATATAAAGAAATGTTTGACAAAGCATTGGCAGATTATGAAAAGGGACCATTCAGCAGATGGGGAATTTTCCAAGCCCAGAACAATGATTTTGTTGGAATGTGCCTTGCCAGAATCTTTCTCGACAATCCAGATCAGATGGAAATAGGCTATACTTTAGATGAAAAATACTGGGATAAAGGTCTCGGAACGGAAGTCTGTAAAACACTTGTTGACCACTGTTTATCAATAAATCATCAGAAAGATATCGTAGCAGTAACTGATCTTGATAATATCGGGTCCCAAAAAGTACTTTTGAAAAGCGGCTTTAAAAGAGTTGAAAATCTAAAACGGGAGGATAGGGAACTGGCGTACTTTGTTTTACAGAAAGAGTAAACTTATGGCTCATATTACAAACGGAGGGCTTAGAATTCCCTTCTTGTGGAGGGGTGGCAAAAACTCAAAGAATTTTTGACGGGGTGGTTAGCTTTTCCCACAGATTTCACGGATTTACACAGATGTTTGTGTATTATGAAATCTTCGATTTTTAAACTTAAGTGAACTTCTCAGCAGTTTATCTGTACTTAAAATCAACTTAAGTGTTTTTATCTTTTGTGGCTAAAATACAAAGTTTTCAGCTATAAAAACATTTCATTTATCAGATAATTTATCATAACTTGCAGAAATTATGATGTCGAAACGTTGCAAATATGCGCTTAAAGCAATGGTCAGATTAGCAAGGAATTATAACCAGGGCTTTCTGCCAACTTCCGTTATTGCACAGGACGAAAACATTCCCAAGAAATTTCTGGAACAGATTCTTCTCGAACTAAAAAGAGCCAAACTCGTTAACAGCAAGCAAGGCAAAGTAGGCGGGTATTATCTTTTAAAATCACCCGATGAGGTCTCATTAGCAGACATTTACCGAATCTTTGACGGCCCGATCGCTCTTACACCATGCGTTTCTTTAAATTTTTACGAAGCATGTGATGATTGTGTAGACGAAGCAGTATGCTATCTGAGGAAAGAACTTATGATCGTTCGTGAAAAGACCAGAAAAAGCATGATGGAAGCTACCTTAACCAAGTTCATCAATAAAGAATAAAATTTTTTTTATTTAAATTCTACTATCTTGATAGGAGTTATATAATTTTATATATATTTGCAAGACTTAAATCTCAATTCAAAATGGAAAACAGTCTAAAAAATGAATTCGAAAATCTTGTGAAAGAGGCTGATGAAGCTTCTTTTCAAACTAATGCACTGCAAATACTGACTGAAAGATTCCCGGGTAAAGTGATCTTTTCAACCAGTTTCAGTTACGAGGATCAGGTCATCACTCATCTGATTAAAGATTTAAATATTGAAATTTTCACCCTGGATACGGGAAGACTTTTTGAACAGACTTATGAAACCTGGACTTCCACCAAGGCTTTCTTTAAAAAGAACATCAAAGCTTATTATCCGGATACGGAAGAGCTCAGAGAATTTGTCACAGAAAACGGCCCTGATTCCTTCTATCAATCTGTAGAAAAAAGGAAAGCATGCTGTACCATCCGAAAGGTTCATCCTTTAAGAAAAGCACTGGAAGGCTACGAAGTCTGGATCACAGGTCTGAGATCCGAACATTCTCCCAACAGACAGAATATGCCTCAGCTGGAATGGGATCCGGATAACAGAATCATAAAATTTCATCCCATCCTTCACTGGACGACAGAACAGGTGACAACGTATGTAAAAGATCATCATTTACCTTACAATCATCTTCATAAAAAAGGATTTGTGAGCATAGGATGTGAGCCCTGTACCAGAGCGATCAAAGAAGGAGAAGATTTCAGAGCAGGCCGTTGGTGGTGGGAAGATGCCAACAAAAAAGAATGCGGTCTGCATATTCATCAATAAAAAAAGAAAAAAATGTCAATACATCGTTTAAATTATTTAGATCAGTTAGAAGCCGAATCTATTTATATATTAAGAGAAGTCGCAGGCCAGTTTGAACGTCCGGCGTTGTTATTCAGTGGAGGAAAAGACAGTATCGTACTGGCGCATCTGGCAAGAAAGGCCTTCTTCCACGGAAAAATTCCGTTTACATTTGTTCATGTAGATACGGGGCACAACTTTCAGGAGGTTTTGGATTTCCGTGATCAGCTGGTGGAACAGCTAGATGTGAATCTGGTCGTTAGGAAAGTGGAAGACACGATAAAAAGTAAAAAACTGACTGAGGCTAAAGGTAAATTCCCGAGCAGAAACTGGCTGCAAACCTACACTCTTCTTGATACTATTGAAGAATTTGAATTCGATGCCTGCATAGGAGGAGCCAGAAGAGATGAGGAAAAAGCCCGGGCCAAAGAAAGGATCTTCTCCGTTCGTGATGAATTTGGGCAGTGGGATCCTAAACTTCAGCGTCCTGAACTTTGGAACATTTTTAACGGAAAGATTCACAAAGGAGAAAATGTAAGGGTTTTCCCTATCAGCAACTGGACAGAGCTTGACATCTGGAATTATATCCGAAGAGAAAAAATTGCACTTCCTTCCATCTATTTTTCGCATGAAAGAGAAGTAATCGATTTCAACGGACAGTGGCTGGCCAATTCTTCCCATGTGGTTTTAGAACCGGAAGACGTCATTACTACTAAGAAAATCCGTTACCGCACCGTAGGAGATATGACCTGTACTGCAGCTGTGGAATCTAATGCTGTTACGATAGATGCCGTTATCGAAGAAATCGTAGCTACAAGAATCTCAGAGCGTGGCGAAACCAGAATTGATGACAGGGTAACAGAAGCCGCTATGGAGGACAGAAAAAAAGGAGGCTATTTTTAGTCAATGATAAAAGATAATTGATTAATGATTACACAAAGTATTTTCATCAATTATCATTCATAATTTATCACTTATCATTTATAATTACAATCGGATGGATATATTAAGATTTATAACAGCAGGAAGCGTGGATGACGGTAAAAGTACCCTTATCGGCAGACTGCTTTACGATAGCAAAAGTATTTTGCAGGACCAGTTGGAAGTCCTTGAAAAACATTCTAAAAACAAAAATGAAGACGGAGTAGACCTTGCTCTTTTAACAGATGGTCTGCGTGCAGAAAGAGAACAGGGAATCACCATTGATGTTGCCTACCGCTATTTTTCAACGGCAAAAAGAAAATTTATCATCGCCGATGCTCCCGGTCATGTACAATATACCCGGAATATGATCACCGGAGCATCCAACTCAGATCTGATGGTTATTCTGATTGATGCACGAAAAGGCGTGATTGAACAAACCAGAAGGCATTCCATCATCGCCTCTTTATTACAATTAAAGAAAGTTGCTGTAGCCATCAATAAAATGGATATGGTGGATTATTCCGAAGAAGTTTTTGAAAACATAAAATCAGAATATTCGAAAATTGCTGAAAATCTTGGACTGAATGATGTAAGTTATTTCCCGATCTCTGCATTAAAAGGAGATAATATTGTTTCAAAATCTTCCAGAACAGACTGGTATGAAGGAAATTCTTTACTGGAATATCTTGAAGAAGTAACGATCAATGAAGAAAAAAATAACGGAAGCCGTTTTCAGGTTCAGTACGTGATTCGTCCTCAGACTGAAGAATTGCATGATTACAGAGGATATGCCGGACAAATATTAAGCGGAAAGTTCACCAAAGGAGACAAAATCCATATACTTCCTGCAAGCCTGGCCACTGAAATCACCAAAATTGAGATCAATGGCATTGAAAAAGAAGAAGCCTTTGAAGGCCAGCCAGCCGTTATTCATCTTGCTCATGACGTTGATATCAGCCGTGGAGATATTTTTGCCACGGAAGAACATATTCCGGCCGTTGAAAAAGATCTTGAAATTCTTTTATGCTGGCTGGATCAGAAACCGCTGCAGCCAGGAAACAAATACCTTTTGCAGCAAAACAGCAGACTGATAAAAGCAGTAGTAAAAGAGGTTGATTACAAGATCAATGTGAATACTCTTATCAGGGAACAGGCCGATGGAGAGATTAAACTGAATGAAATTGTGAAAGTTACCCTGCGAACGGCACAGCCTTTGGTCTATGACAGCTTTACCAATAACAAAACAACGGGCTCTGCCATTCTGGTGGATGAAACGTCCAATTCAACGGTAGCAGCCTGTATAATTCAATAGAAAAAATGGCAATTTCCGATCAATTAACAGAGAGAATTCATCAGACTAAGCAAAACAGTATTCATGGATTCTTTGATAAAATAAAGACTAAAAAGTGGGTGAAGGATTTGCATGAAACACTTTTCCTTCCTCAGCATGACAATACTGAAGATGAGCTGAAAAGAAATTTTGAGGCACTGCAGGAAACACTTTCAGAACTTATCAATACGGTAACAGGAGATAAAACCCTTACTGAAAAACAGGTTAATCGGTTTTTTGAAGCTTTACCAGAAATTTATGATCAGCTGGTGCTGGATGCAAAATCCATTCTGGAATTTGATCCTGCTGCTGACTCACTGGAAGAAGTATACCTGGCATATCCCGGCTTTTTTGCCACGTATGTCTATCGTATCTCGCATCAGCTCTGGAGTCAGAAAGTGAAAATTTTACCAAGGGTCATCTCAGAATATGCCCACAGCAAAACCGGAATTGATATTCATCCGGGAGCTACCATTGGAAAGTCTTTTTTTATTGATCACGGAACGGGAATTGTGATCGGAGAAACAACGGTTATCGGAAATAATGTCAAAATCTATCAGGGAGTAACCCTCGGAGCTTTGAATGTTTCCAAAGAAAAAGCCCATCAGAAAAGACACCCCAATATTGAAGATGATGTGATTATCTATTCGGGAGCTACTATTCTGGGAGGCGAAACTACAATAGGCAGAGAAAGTATTATCGGAGGAAATGTCTGGGTTACACAGGATGTTCCTGCCAACTCTCTGGTCTACCACAAAAGTGAAATAAAAATAAAGGATAATTCTTCATTACCGGAATCATTAACCTTTGTGATCTAAAAAAACAAAAATAAAAAGTACATTGATATGAAATTTCAGAATGCATTAGAAACGATTGGGAATACACCCGTCGTGAAAATCAACAAACTCTTCGGTTCAGATCATGAAGTCTGGATCAAACTTGAAAAAAACAATCCTGGCGGAAGCATTAAAGACAGAATCGGACTGGCGATGATTGAAGATGCAGAAGCCAAAGGATTTTTAAATAAAGACAGCGTTATCATAGAGCCTACCAGCGGAAATACAGGGATAGGACTCGCTTTGGCTGCTGCCGTGAAAGGATACAAACTAATCCTTGTTATGCCTGAAAGCATGAGTATAGAACGCCGTAAAATCATGGAAGCGTACGGAGCAGAATTTGTGCTTACCCCAAGAGAAAAGGGAATGAAAGGGGCTATCGAAAAAGCAAATGAGCTTGCTGAAGAAACGCCCAACTCATGGATTCCCAGACAGTTTGACAATCCTGCCAATGTAAAAGTTCATGTTGAGACGACTGCTCAGGAAATTTTAAAAGATTTCCCGGATGGTCTGGACTATATCATTACCGGAGTAGGAACCGGAGGTCATATCACCGGAATTGCAAAAGTGGTCAAAAAAAAATATCCAAACGTAAAAGTTTTCGCCGTAGAACCGGAATTATCTCCTGTTTTAAGCGGAGGAAACCCGGCACCACATCCATTGCAGGGATTGGGAGCAGGTTTTGTTCCTTCCATTCTGGATATTACCCTTTTAGATGGAGTGATTACAGTAGGCAAAGAAGAAGCTTATGAATATGCCCTTAACGCAGCTAAAAAAGAAGGTCTTTTTGTCGGAGTTTCCACAGGAGCCGCTTTAGCAGCCATCGCCAAACATTTACCGGAAATACCACCTAACGCTAAAATCCTGACAATTAATTACGATACCGGAGAGAGATATCTGTCGGTAGAAGGACTTTTCTAATTCCTTAATTAACAACTACTTCAATGAAAACAAATATAAAATCACCAAAGGTCTTCCTTATCGGTGCAGGGCCCGGCAACCCTGAACTGATCACTGTAAAAGCTGTAAAAGCAATCGCAGAAGCAGACGTTGTTTTATGCGATCGTCTTGTAAGTCCTGAGATTCTGGAAACCTACGTCAATAAAGACACAGAAATTATTTATGTAGGGAAAGAATGCAGCAAAAATGCTTCCACCCCTCAGTCTCATATCAATACTTTAATGGTGGAATATGCCCGCCAGAATAAAACCATCGCAAGACTAAAAGGAGGGGATGTTTCCATATTCTCGAATATTCTTGATGAGTTACAGGCTTTAAAAGAAAATCATATTCCTTACGAAATCATTCCGGGAATTACAGCCGCTTTAGGTGCGGTAGCATTTGCAGGGATGCCTTTAACGGCCAGAGGATATTCCACATCCGTTCGTTTTCTGACATACTATAAATCAGAGATTGTAAGTGAAGAGTATTGGAAAGAACTTGCTCTCACCAATGATACCCTTGTTTTCTATATGTCTAAAGGAAATCTTACTCCTCTTGTGGAAAAGCTGAAAGCACTTCAGATTTCAGGTGATAAAAAAATTGCAGTCATTGAACAGGCAACAACGCCTTTTCAGAAGGTGTACACGTCATCATTTGATGATTTTAACAAAAAATTCGGAGACAAAAACTTTGCTTCCCCTTCTTTGGTTGTGGTTGGCAAAATCGTCAATCTGCATGAAGAATTTTCATGGCTTGAAAATGCCGAGCAGGAAGGTCTTTATTTTAAATCAGTAGAAAACGGAAGTCTAATCCCTACTACTCAAAATTTCTTTGAATATGCTGTCTGAATCTAAATTAAATGTATTAAAACAAATCTCCGGAGACTTATCCAGAGACGAAGCCATCTGGGCAAGCGGATATCTTGCGGGTATTGCCGGAGGGTCATCAATTACAGCCGTTCTGCCACCACTGGAAACGAATACTACTACACAGAATCCTGTAAAGAAAATAACGCTGGCTTACGGTACAGAAACCGGAAACAGCAAAAAACTGGCCACTGCACTGGCAGGCATCGTAAAGAAAAAAGGGCTTCAGGTAAAGCTGGCTGACCTTTCCCAATACAAGCCTAAAGATCTTGCCAAAGAAGAGTTCTTTTTTGTCGTCATCAGTACTCAGGGAGAAGGTGAACCGCCTGCTCTTGCTAAAAAATTCTACGATTATATCTATGAAAATGAAATTGATCTCAACGGACTTAAATACGGAGTTCTGGCATTGGGAGACAGTAGTTACCCTCTGTTCTGCCAGACTGGAGAAGATGTGGATTCACGCTTTGAAATATTAGGTGCCCAGCGTATTATTCCATTGAAAAAGTGTGACATTGATTACGAACAGGAAGCTTCCCACTGGATAGAGCATGTATTTGAAACAGTTAATAAAAATGCGGGGCAGAGTACAAAAAATATTTCAGCCCCAAAAGTTTCCGCCGGAAGAAAAAGATATCAGGGGAAAGTTTCAGCCATTATCAATCTGAACGATATTACCTCAGAAAAAGAAACCTATCATATTGAAATTGAAACAGAAGAAGCGCTTAGTTATCAACCAGGTGCAGCTTTGGGAGTGATCCCTTTCAATTCAAAAGAGGTTGTAGATGAGATTATTACACTCACAGGAATTAATCCTAAAAAACAGGTTGAAACAGCAAAAGTTACAGACACTGTGGAAGAACTTCTACTCAAGCATCTTAACATCAGCTATTTACTTAAATCTGTAGTGGCTCAATATGCAAAAATAACAGGGCATTCCATTCCGGAAGTCAGATTAAGTCTTCTTGATCTTCTTAGAATTTATCCTGTAAAAAATGCAGACGAATTTGAAGAAATCTTACAGATATTAACCGCTCAGGCACCACGTCTGTATTCCATTTCTTCCTCTGTGGAAGCTCATGGTGATACGGAAATTCATATTACGGTTGCTAAATCAGAATTCTTTATTGACCATCAGAAACATAATGGGTTATGCAGTGGCTTTCTGAGTGAATTTAAAGAAGGAGAAGAGTTGGAATTTTATATTCAGGAAGCAGGTCATTTCAAATTACCGGAAGCGGATAAAGATATCATCATGATTGGTCCGGGAACAGGGATTGCGCCCTTCAGGTCATTCCTTTGGGAGCGTGATGCCACAGGTGCAGAAGGAAGAAACTGGCTGTTTTTCGGAGACAGGAATTTTGTATCCGATTTCCTTTACCAGGCAGAGCTGCAGGATTTTCTCAAAACAGGCAGTCTGACCCATTTAGACCTCGCTTTTTCAAGAGATACAGCTGAAAAAGTATATGTTCAGCACAGGTTGGAACAAAAAGCCCAGGAAGTTTTTTACTGGCTTGAAGGCGGAGCATCGGTGTATGTATGCGGTGCTAAAGAACCAATGGCCCGTGATGTAGAACAAACGCTTCTCACCATTATCCAGACTGAAGGAAAACGCAGCAAAGAAGATGCTGTAACCTACCTGGAAGAAATGGAACTGAGCGGCAGATATGCTAAAGATGTGTATTAAAAAGTAGTCGTAAAAATTAAAGGAAACAATTATGAACAACAATAAAGAGAACCTTTCACCGGTAGAAAAAATTAAAACCGGCAGTAACGGACTCAGAGGAACTTTAAAGGAAAGTCTTGCAGATAACTTCACCGGAGCCATCAGAGAAGATGACCAGACTGTGATCAAATTTCATGGAATGTACCAGCAGGATGACAGAGACCGCAGGGAAGAGCGTGTCTCCAAAAAACTGGAATGGCTGTATTCTTATATGATCAGGTTAAGACTTCCCGGTGGTTTTTTAACTCCGGAGCAATGGATAGGATTGAATGAAACGGCTGAAGATCATTCTACGGGAACGATAAAAGTGACTACCAGGCAAACTATTCAGCTGCATGGTATTTTAAAATCTCATTTAAGACCTACCATTCAAAGTTTCAATCTTCAGCATCTGGATTCAATTGCCGCTTGTGGAGATGTCAACAGAAACGTAACCTGTACAGCCAATCCTTCGGAATCCCCTTTACAGCAGGAAGCTTACGAACTGGCAGGAAAAATCAGCGAAATGTGTCTTCCGAAAACCAAAGCTTATTATGATATCTGGATTGATGATGAACTTCTGGTAGACCGTAAAGCAGAGGAAGATCCTTTGTATCAGGACAGATATCTTCCAAGAAAACTGAAAATTGGAATAGCCGTTCCTCCCAATAACGATGTGGATGTATTCATCAATGATATTGCTTTAATCGCGATTATCGAAAATAATAAAATCGTAGGTTACAATATTGCTGCCGGAGGGGGATTAGGTGCCACCCACGGAAATGAAGCCACGTATGCCCGTCTTGCTTCTATCCTTGGATTTGTGGATACCGAGGAAAAAGTATTGAAAGCCGTGTACGAAATTATCACGGTACAAAGAGACTTTGGTAACAGAAGCGACCGGAAATTATCAAGATTAAAATACACTATTGATAAATTAGGTATCGATCAATACAGAGCTGAAGTAGAAAAGAGAGTAGGCTTCAGTTTTGAGCCGGCCCGCGAATTTAAGTTTACACAAAGAAAAGACCGTTACGGCTGGATACAGAATCATGAAGGAAAGTGGTTTTACACCGTATTTGTAGAGCATGGAAGAATCCTTGATATTGAAGGATATCCTTTAAAATCGGGACTATTAAAAATTGCACAGACAGGGAAAGCCAATTTCCGTTTTACCTGCAACCAAAACCTTATTCTTGCTGATATTGATGAAGAAGATAAGCCTGAAATCGAAGGTATTTTAAAAGAGCACGGAATTTCAGAATATACCGACAGAGCAAGTGCTTTACGTAAAAACTCTGTTGCATGCGTAGCCTTGAACACCTGTTCACTGGCTCTGGCGGAGGCCCAACGTTATCTGCCTTCCCTGGTCACCAAAATAGAACCTATCCTTGAAAAATATGGTTTGTTGGAAGAAGATATCACGATCCGTATGACAGGTTGTCCCAATGGCTGTGGAAGATCTCCCAATGCTGAAATCGGATTTGTAGGTACAGCTTATGGGAAATATAATCTTCACATTGGGGGAGACCGCTTAGGAATGCGACTGAATACAAAATTTAAAGAAAATATTGGTGAAGAAGAAATTCTGACCACTCTGGATGAACTTTTCGCGATTTACGTACAGAAAAGACTTGCAGAGGAAACATTTGGTGATTTTTCATACCGTTACTTACATACCTTAAATTAATTATATGACTAATTTTCATTATGATCTGAAAAAAAACAAAAAAACTCAACCTCTTCATTTAAGCGGACGAATGTGTATGTGTTGTTGATTCTCAAATAACAATACAAACAAAGCTGTTTGAAATAGTAAGGCATCTTAGTTCACCACTTAATAAATCAAACCATTAAGGAATTAAAGTTATTTAGTAAAGTTAAGGTAAAATCATATGATTTTTTAAGACCTGTTCTTTAGTGCGAAGCATTCTTAAATACCTTAAAATCTTATCAACTCTTAATGGTTTAAAAACTTTATGTTTTATTTAAAAATTTCAGGCAGCTTCATTCTCAACCTAAAAAATGAAGCAAAAATGAAAAACAAAAAGCAGGGAAATTTTCTACCAAAAGCAGGCATTATTGCATTTACATTTCTATTTTTTAACCTGGCAGAAGCTCAGCAGCAGCTTATAGAGCTTAGCGGAAGCATCAAAAATACAGATACACGAAAAGGTCTTGACTCCGTAAAAGTACAGATCGAAAATACACAGGATAACGCATTCACGGATCAGTTGGGTAACTTCAAAATCAGAACAAGAGTTACCATTCCATTTCGGGTGGTTGTTCAGAAAGATGGTTTTAGCAGTCAAACTGTTGAAATCCTTTCGCCTTCCAACAAAATAACGATAGGCTTAAACCCTCAGAATACCATTATTGATGATGTGGTAATTTCTGCCTCCAGAGTTCCGGAAAAAATATTAAGATCTCCGATCGCTATTGAAAAAATTGATATCAAAACCATCAGGGAAAGTCCGGCTGCTTCGTTTTATGAAACCCTGGAAAATGTAAAAGGACTACAGCTTTTAACCTCAAGCCTTACGTTGAAAATTCCTAATTCAAGAGGTTTTAATTCGCCCAATAATTTCCGGTTCATGCAGCTGGTAGATGGAGTAGATGTACAGTCGGCAACCTTGGGAGTGCCGCTGGGAAATGCGATAGGACCTACAGAACTGGATATTCAATCTATGGAAGTGACTCCGGGAGCGGCTTCTGCATTGTACGGAATGAATGCCATCAACGGACTGGCAAGTTTACAGACCAAAGATCCGTTTACCTCTGAAGGGATAAGTGTTTATTTCCGTGGCGGAGTAAATCATGTAGACAATGTCAATCATAAAATAAGTTCTCTGGGAGAAAGTGCCATTCGTTTTGCAAAGGTGATCAATAAGAACTTTGCTGTTAAAGTTAATGCCTCTTACTTCAGTGGAACCGACTGGATTTCCAATAATCTGACAGATCAGAATCCAGGTTCATTGGTAACAGCCAATCCTAACTTTGCTTTGGCTAACAATCCGGCTGAAGATCTTTGGAATAAATACGGTGATGAAAGAAACAACCGTGTAGCTGTAAAAGTAGATTACAACGGAAAACCAACCACATTCAACGTTTCGAGAACCGGATATCTGGAAAAAGATCTGGTAAGCCCTGACGTGAAAAATATTAAGTTCGATGCAGGTTTATATTATCGTTTCGGAGATCAGTGGAGAACATCTTATGTGTATCGTTATGGTTTGCTGGACGGAACTTTCCAGAGAGGGAATAAAATCCGTTTGCAGAATGCCACAGTTCAGAATCATAAAGTAGAACTCACAGGAAAAGAATTAACCTTCAGAGCTTATGTTTCCATAGAAAATACAGGAGATTCTTATAATCTCAAACCTTTGGCAGATAATCTTGATCTGACTAATCTTTCCAATACCAACTGGAAAAATATATTCCAGACCGCACTTCAGAACAGCCTGAATGCCGGAACCAATCTTAATGAAGCATTTACTCTCGCCCGTCAGGAAGCTGATAAAAACAGGGTTGTACCGGGAACCGCAGCCTTTGAACAGCTAAAAAATACCATTATCGGAATTAATAACTGGGATTCGGCCAATGGAGGCGTAGCAGGAGCTCCGGCAACAGGAGGAGCCAAGCTTGAACAGAAATCCCGCTTTTATCAGGGGGAACTGACCTATGATTTCAGCAGGTTTGTGAAGATATTCAACCTTCTTGCAGGAGTAGATTACCGTTTGTACAGCATTACTCCGGATGGAAATAACTTTGTTGATTTCAACCGTCCGGTCAATGAAAGAAACATTCCTTTAGCCAATGGTACTTTCGGGAAAGATGTTATCTATCAGAAATATGGGGCTTTTGCACAGATTACCAAGCTTTTCTTCGATGATAAAGTAAAAATTAATGCCGCTTTACGGATCGACAGAAACCCGGAATTTGAAGCCAAACTAAATCCAAGAATAAGTGTAGTGTATTCCCCAGTAAAACAGCATAATTTCCGGGCCTCTTTTCAAAACGGCTATCGTTTTCCATCTTTATTTGAAGCCCTTTCATTCGTGAATAACGGAAATGTAAGAAGAGTAGGCGGACTTTCAAAAGTGAATGATGGATTAGGCTATCTGGAAAACTCTTATACGCTGGCATCCATCGATAAATTTACCTCAGCAGTAAACGCTGATGTTGACGCAGGAAAAACCCAGGCTCAGGCAGCTCAGGATAACAAACAGCTTTTAACGGTAGCGAATCTTCAGAAATTACAGCCGGAGAAAATCAATTCGTTTGAAGTAGGGTATAAGTCTACTTTTTTCAATAATAAACTGGTGCTGGACTGGGATTTTTATTACAATATCTACGAAGGATTCCTTGGTCAGGTAGAAGTGGCTGTTCCTAAAAACAGCCAGGTAGGAAGCAATACCGCTGTTCTTGCCATGCTCGACAGAAGTAAACAGGACCGATACAGGGTTTATACCAACAGCAACAGTACCTACAAAAGCTACGGAACATCTTTAGGAATCCGATATAATATCACAGGAAATTACAATATCAACACCAATGTTTCCTATAATGATCTGGCTTCCAATAATAACTCAGATCTGTTTATTACAGCTTTCAACACTCCGAAGTGGATGGTAAATGTAAGCGTGGGAAACAGAGAGATTGTTAAAAATATAGGATTTACTCTTGTAGCCAGATGGCAGAGCGGTTTTATGTGGGAAAGTCCTTTAGCATCCGGAGAAATTCCCGCTTATTACACCATTGATGCACAGGCAACATGGAAGCTTCCTGAAATCCGTGCAAATATTAAAATAGGTGCTACCAATCTGCTGAACCGCCGTTACTTCCAGTATGCAGCAGGTCCTGAAATCGGAGGACTGTATTATCTCGCTTTTACGTATGACTTAAAACTGTAATCAGGATGAGCAATTCTTTATATCCCATATTTTTAAAACTTGAAAACCTGTCGCTTCTGATCATTGGCGGCGGCAAGGTTGCCCTTGAAAAACTGGAATCTGTTCTGGGCAATTCACCGGAAACATCCATCAAACTGGTAGCCAAAGAAATCATTCCGGAGGTCAGAACTTTACAAAACCAGTTTTCCAATATAACACTTCATGAGAGAGCATATGACGATCATGATTTTAACGATACTGATCTGGCCATTATTGCGGTAAATGATGTTGAACTGGCCGGGGAAATCAAAGAAAAAGCCCAGCAAAAAAGTGTACTGGTCAATATTGCGGATAAACCTGATTTGTGTGATTTTTATTTAGGATCTATTGTTAAAAAGGGAAGTCTTAAAATAGCTATTTCCACCAACGGAAAATCTCCAACCATCGCTAAAAGATTAAGAGAAACCTTTACCGAAGTGATTCCTGACGAAATGGATCATGTATTGGACAATATGCAGTATATCCGTAATCAACTGACAGGCGATTTCGATTATAAACTAAAAGAACTTAATAAGATTACAACAGAATATCTGTCCGAAGGAAAAGTTGCTGCAAAACCGGATATGGAAATTCAAAAGCTGATCAGTATCACCAAAACAGCCCAGAGAAAAGCCAATATTTATCTGGGCATCATAGGAGTTTTACTTCTTTTCGGGTTATTTGGGCTTGTCGTGTATCAGTTTAATTTATCTGATGATATTCAGCATTTTCTGAATAAAGATGGCCATATTTTTTACTGGATGCTGTTTGCTGGCTTTATGGCAGAAATTGTCGCCGGATCTATGGGAATGGGCTATGGAGTGATATGTACTACGATTCTTTTATTACTGAATGTTCCACCGCCGGTTGTAAGTGCAAGCATTCACTCTGCGGAATCTTTTACCACAGCAGCCGGGAGTTTCAGCCATTATAAACTGGGAAATGTCAATAAAAAAATGGTATGGGTGCTGTTTCCATTGGCTATTGTGGGTTCTGTTATCGGTGCTTTAACACTGTCTCATTATGGTGAACATTATGCTCACATCGTAAAACCAATTATTGCCTGCTACACGCTCTATCTTGGAATCAATATCTTAAGAAATGCATTCAAAGATAAAAAATCAGGACAAGTTAAAACCAAACGAAGAACCAATCTTAGAGTTTTGGGACTTGTAGGTGGTTTTATTGATTCCTTTGCAGGAGGTGGCTGGGGACCATTGGTTACCGGAACATTAATTAAAGAGGGAAGAATTCCCCGCTATGTAGTGGGAAGTTCCACTGTTGCAAAGTTTTTACTAACCATTACCAGTGCCATTACCTTTATTTTTACAATAGGTATCCACCACTGGAATATTGTTTTGGGGCTTTTGCTGGGAGGTGTTTTTACGGCTCCGTTTTCTGCGATGCTTACGGCAAAACTTCCCACAAAGAAAATGTTTGTGGTGGTAGGAATGGTGGTTATTGCCATGAGCCTTATTACGATAACAAAATCGATCTTCTCATAAGAACAAATATAAATCAGAAAGTATTAAACGCAGAGATTTTAATGTTTACTTTATTTTGAGGCATCAGGGGGAAAATTAATGATGCAGTGTATTGACACTACCATTACTCATTTTTAGTAAAAATCTGAAACCATTAAAACTTTGCGTTTTTTATAAGCACTTTTTATTTTACAGATTGCTGTTCTTTTTTAATTTGTTCGATTACCTGTCTGTAGGTCGTTACAGGAAACTCCGAAAATTTCTTTCTGAATTTTGAATCATCAAACAGGTTATCATATTGATATCTGGAAAGCAATTCCTGTAATTCTTTTGCATTTTTATTGAATAAAGATCCGATTGAAAAGGCGAGCTTTAACTATAACAACAGAGTAACTGAATCTAAGGAAGTTGTAACATAATCTCAGATCATGAAAAAAACCGGGAAAGTAAAGGCAAAAGTTTCCGAATAATCTCTTTCTTCTTTATCCTTTTACTTCCTTAATTTTCCCAGTTGTACCAGCTTTTGCTTTTATCATTTCCTGTCCAATGCCAGGTAATTATCCTCAATTCTGCTAATCAGAATGTAGAACAAACCTGCATAAATCATCTGAATTCCCATTGCTTCCCAGTTTTCAACAGTACTGCTTCCAAAAAGGAGCAGGATTATGAGAGAAGCTCCGGCCATCGCCGCAATTCGGGTTTTAAAACCAATGATCAGCAGAAGGCCGATTGTAAATTCGAGAAAGGGGAGAGTGACACCAAACAGGTGCACCAATGGCTGCGGAAGCCAGCTTGTTTCAAAACCCTTCACCATTCCTGATGCAAAGTCCTGCAATTTCACGAGACGAACCAATCCGTGTCCCAAAAAGTTGATTCCCATCGATACACGAAGGAAAAAATAGGCTGTTTTTGTATTGTTCATAAAGGTATTTTTTTAGCATGGAAGCGGAATGCTGGAAGATATAAATCTGTTGGGATTCACTTTCAATGTGTTTATCATCATTTCAATTATCTCTAATTTGTTTTTACAGACTTCGATAACTTCCTTCCTCCAGCTTCCAGCTTCCTTACTTATTAAACTTTTCTTCACTATTATCAACCGGAGTATACGGATCGTTCATCACCATTTTGGCAATATCATCTTTTCTCATAAAGACTACGCCATGCTTTTCTTTGGCATATTTTATAAATTCCTCCATGGCATGTACCATTGCAGGAGTTCCACCTATTCTGTCATGAAAACTGATACTCATCATTCTCCTTTTGGAAGCTCCTTCTTCATACAACCGGTCAAATTCAAATTTCAGCTGGGCCAAAAACTGCTCCGGGCTCCAGTGTTTCTCTTCAATATTGACAATATCATTGTTACGAAGCGTATAAGGAACGACTACAAATCTTTTTCCTTTTACTTTAGTTATAAAAGGTTCATCATGGCTTAGATCATCAATATGATACAGAAAACCCAGTTCCTGTAATACTTTAAGTGTATTCGGGCTTCTTCTCAACCAGTTGGCATTATAACCAACAGCTTTCTGCCCTGTAATTTTTTCAACAACATCCACACCTTTCTTTACGAAATTCAGTTCGTCAGCATAATTTTTATTCCACTGATTATCCCAGGTAAAACCATGAGCTGCAATTTCATGACCTCCGTTTGCAATAGCTTTAGCGACTTCTGGATACTTTTCAGCAGCACTTCCTACTACATGAGAGGTAACTTTAATATCATATTTTTTCCATAAATCCAGCATACGGTAAATTCCTTCATTTCCTCCGTAGCGGTACCAGCTTTCTGCGGGAAGATCCGGCTGTCCCTTGGGAAGAGGCGTTCCACTGAAAGGACTTTCAGCGCCTTCCGGTTGTCCACCTGTTTCAAACTGCATGGAGACAGAAATAACCAATTGAGCACCATTGGGCCAGTATTTTTTTGTTCGGGCCTGTTTTTCATACTGCTGCTTTTTTTCTGTTTTACCCTTTTCATGATCAGAAAAGGACATCAGAACAATTGCAGAGGCAAGCAGCAATACTGATTGTTTTATATATTTCATTTTGAATGTATTGATAAGGCAAAATTCATCAATAATCCATTGGCATATATTGTAAAAATTAATGGTAAATTTGTAAAAATCCATTCTTCTATGAAACGAATCGTTAATTTCAGCTCTTTCAATGTTTTCAGTATTGAAAAGGAAAACTGGGATGTTGAATATCACAATCATAATTTTTATGAACTGATCATTATAGAAAACGGAAAAGGATTTCATCACCTCAACAGCATTACTTTCCCGTATAAAAAAGGGGATGTATTTCTACTCAGACCAAGTGACGGCCACGAATTTTCAATTAAAAACAAAACGAAATTCATTTATATAAAATTCACAGAACAGTATATCTGGGAAAACTTACTGCCCAACAAAAACAATGAACTTAAAAAGGCTGTACAGCTCCTGATGGAAGATCATTCCTTTGTATATGAATCAGCGATTAAGAGCAAAACAGACAGGGAACATCTTTTACAGCTTGCCCGGATTCTTCTGTATGAATTCAGCCATAAAAACACCTATAACAAAGAGATAACTACTGATCTGTTTTCGGGTATCATGACTATTCTTATCCGGAATACGATGCAAAATGCTACTGCAAAAAACCGGCTCACTCAAAATCTAAACAGAATTGAAAAGATACTGTATTATATCAATGTCAATGCTCTGGATGCTGATAAAATGAAAATTGAAAACCTGGCTGAAGAATTTATGCTTTCTCCCAATTACATCAGCATTTATATTAAAAAACAGACAGGTTTCTCCATACAACAGCATATCATACAGCATAAGCTGAAGACTGCTGAAAAGCTTTTACTGCAAAGCCATTATAATATCAGTGAAATTGCCGACAGGCTGGGTTTCAATGATGCCAGCCACTTTAATAAAATATTCAAAACGTACAAACAAATGCCACCCTCTCAGTTTAAAAAGAAAGGCTGATCTTATTGATCATCTGATTATATTTTTTTATATCTTTAATAATCAAATCTTTAAACCCATGAAAACAAGTTCCGGGATTCTGCTCTTTAAAAAAGAAAAGGACAGTCTGTATTACTTTCTGGTTCATCCCGGCGGCCCTTTCTGGAGAAATAAAGATTCTGGCGCATGGTCTATCCCCAAAGGAGAAATTCTTCCCGATGAAGACCCATTGGTGAGGGCATTAACGGAATTTAAAGAAGAAACAGGTAAAGCAGCAGAAGGCCAATTCATAGAATTATCACCCATCAGACAAAAAGGAGGAAAAACAGTTTATGCATGGGCCCTGGAAGGAGATATTGATACTTCAGGTCTTTACAGCAATAGCTTTCCATTAGAATGGCCACCCAAATCCGGCAAAATAATTGAAATTCCCGAAGTGGACCAATGGGAATGGTTTGCTTCAGAAGAAGCACAAAAACGGATCAATCCGGCACAGAAAGATCTCATCACAGAACTTGAAAGTATATTAAAAAATTACTAACACCTAACAACAAAAGCCATGAAAAAATTAAACAGAAAAACATTAAAAAACATGATCGGAGCCATTGGAATAGAGCTGAATCTTCCGCTTCCTGTAGGCGTTTGCCTTGGCAATCTGCTTTCCCTTTGTCCTCCTCACTCTCATTGCCGTGCAGATGAAAGGTGCTATCCTGATGCTGCAGGCCCCTGCATCAACGGGCTTTGTCCATCAGGCTACCACTGCCATTCGGGAGAATGTGTCAGATAGAACAAGAAAACAAAAAACCTTTATCAGTGCTGATAAAGGTTTTTTATATAGTACAACTATTATTTATCGTTTTATCCCAATTGCTTTTAATGCACTGGATGTTAAAAAGATATCATCAAATACCGTCAGTGATTCTACATCATTGAAGCCTGTAGGGATCAGATCATTTTTATTAAAAGACAATTCGATAGAAGGGTCGTATGAAGCAATGATTCTCACTTTTGAGTATCCATTATAATCTACTTTAAATCCTTCAAACATGCAGTTCTGCTCGGCCTTCTGATACTCTGCATATTCTTCGAAACCTACAATATCCGTTCTTCTTCCATCGTTATGATCCAAAGATTTCCATGCGGTATAATTTTTCGGTTCTTTTAGAATATTTCCTTTACGGTCTACAGGAACAAACATTCCAAGAGTCAAACGCTTCTTTAAGAAATTGGCATAATTATTCATCAGATTCAAAATCTGAAGATCAGCATATCCTTCGTGGGAATAATACTCCAGCACGAAAGTTGTCATCGGAATCAGCTTAAGAGAAGCATCAGTCGGCATATTTAGTCTTTACTTTTTTGGGCGATAAAAATAGTATTTTTATTTACGCTACCCAATGGAAACAGATGAATAGGATGGAATTTATACCCATTCTGAATAACAATAACTTTGGGACAAACTCTTATTTTTCATTATTTTTGAAACAATAACCATAGAAACCATTATGAACACCTCTGTAAAAGACGTGGAAACTTTTGCAGATATAAATTACAATATATTGAATAAGATACTATTGGCAGCCGGAATCATTCAATGCTGCTTTTACAATATCCAGGCTCAGAGTGCCGGAGCACGCCCGGCCTATACCTCCGAATGGGGTCACCTTTATCGTGAAAATGGAAAAAATAAGGACGTTTTGGGAATCTTTTCTACTGAAGCACCAGTTTACCTCCTGGATTCTACCCAAACGCAATACAAAGTACAGGTAAGCAACGGTGATATTGGTTTTATAGACCGCCAGCCACTCCAAAAGTCTATGCGTGGGAAAAAATCAGCGGGTGAACCACTACAATATTTCTATAGAGGAAAAGAGGGATATCAATGTCCCCATTTTTATGTGCAGGGATCAGAATTACGTGTACGAAAAGGCCCTACAACGGAAAGTACGGCAACACGAAAATTGGCTTTAAACGAACTGATTTGCATTGATTATGTACCCCTGTATCAGGATGGCTGGGTATATATTGGCGACCATTTCCACGAAAATCCGGAATATATCCAGATGAAATACCTGGGAACAGAACTTACATACGACAAAATTTTGAAAGATTATCTGGCTGCAAAAGGAAAGAACAAGGAAAAAGAACTGACTCAGGTTGGTAGATTGCGCGAAATTGCATGGCTGGAAGATAAAAATCTTAAACAAGCATTACTTTATTGGCAAGAATCTTATTCAGGCATAGAAAATCCAAAGATAGATATCGATTTTGAACTTCTTCTGGCGGATCAACTGGCAAAAAAACCAGAAACTGAAGCTTATGAAAAAAAGTTGAAAGCCTTAAATATGCATTTTGTGTGGAAAGAGACCCAGCTTTTTGACGGAAAAATTACAGAAACACAGGTGAAACAGCTGGAGATGCAGAAGGTAAAAGACATTCCCAATACCCCTGAATGCGGCTGGGAACCTCAATATTTTTACAGAACATCTGATATGATTGTAGCCTTTGAAGAATATAAAGGAAAAGTTTCCGGAAGTATCTACAAAATGTCTTTTAATAGCGGTGAAGCTGTGATTCTGGGAAAGGAACGTATGGATTCTAATTATAATGAAAAGGATTTTGTTAGCCGTTTTGGAGATCTGCTCTCAACACGCTGGATTTCTTCTCCGCACGAATATTACATTCAGAATGGAGATGCCGGGCTCTTTATTTTTACTTTTAAAGAGGGGAAGCTTTTCAGCTATGAATGCATGTATTATTGTTAAATGAATTGTTAATTATATTGATCAATAGAGGCGGGTTTTAACCCGCACATTTTATTATTTATTTTTCAAAGGTTTCAGCCTGAACTTAGCCAATATTAAGTTTTGGCTGAAGCCAATATATCTGTTTTTAATTGTTAAAACGGGCTAAAGCCTGTTCCTATTGAATATTTACATTTGTTTCTGCTATAATACCACATTTATATATCAATAGAGGTGGGCTTTAGCACGCCTATTTTATAAAGTATTCTTCCATTGGCTTTAGCCGAAACTTAAAATATTTTCTAACATAAGTGATTAAATTTTAAAGCCGTATCTTTACGTCACCAAACAAAATATTACAATATGTCATTTATAACACCTGAAGGAGCCAGGAAGGCTCAGCTATCCCTATCTGAAAGGGCACCCGTTGCTCATTCCATTCTCTCTGGGGAAGAGAATATTTCGAAATACAACAGTGGAGTATGTCATGATGTAGTTGCCTATGCATTGTATATGCGTGGTGCCAGGATAAGTCCTACTCAGCTTGCCGAATCTGCAGGACAAAAATGGTTAACCTTATTCAATTATCCTGCTGGAGAAAAATGGGACGGATACACACCCATTCCGGCAGGGAAGGCCATTGGTTTTTACAGGCTTATTGATAAAACATTCTTTCACTCAGCAATTACTACAGGAAACGGAAATGAAATCAGATCTGTGAACGGATTTTCATTAGGATCGGCATGGACAGTACCTGTGGATATGAAATGGGTATTGGGCAAAAAGAATTCTGACGGAACCTTCAATTATGATGGTACCAAGATAGAAGTCTATATTTCTTCTTTATAACAGAATTTATATTTCAGTACAACAAAAGGCAGATCAGCATATTCGCTTTTCTGCCTTTTTATTTTTTAAGCATCAGCACATTTCGGGCATATCCCGCTGATGATAAAATTATATTCGTGTGCGATGAAATGTTCCGGTAAACTGATTTCCGGAATAGCATTTTCAATGCACGTAACGGAATGACATTCCTTACAGTTAAAATGTACATGATTATGAAAATGCTGTTCATGGGTACATTTTCCACTGCACTTTGCAAAATTCACCACACCATCAATATTGACAATCTTGTGTATCGCACCTTCGTTTTCAAGCCTTTCCAAAACCCTGTAAATGAGCACATTTCGGGCATATCCCGCTGATGATAAAATTATATTCGTGTGCGATGAAATGTTCCGGTAAACTGATTTCCGGAATAGCATTTTCAATGCACGTAACGGAATGACATTCCTTACAGTTAAAATGTACATGATTATGAAAATGCTGTTCATGGGTACATTTTCCACTGCACTTTGCAAAATTCACCACACCATCAATATTGACAATCTTGTGTATCGCACCTTCGTTTTCAAGCCTTTCCAAAACCCTGTAAATGGTTACTCTGTTGCACAGATCTCCCAGTTTCTTCTGAATATCAGAGTGGGTAAGGGCTACATCCGAACTATTAATAAGGTTTAAAATTTCCGTTTTGGCATGCGTATTTCTGACCTGTTTCATATTTTAATGCAACAAAGTTGCGTTATTTAAATTTTTATTTCTACTTTTGCAACAAAGTTACGATAAGAAAATTAATCCATACTATTATGAAATCAAAAATTCTTGATGCTGTAGGAATCTCCGCTGCTGTTTTATGCCTGATTCATTGTATTGTCTTTCCACTGCTATTAATTGTTCCATTGGGAATCTCCCATGATCCTTATATTGATCTGGTTTTCCTTTTCATAGGAGCCGTTGTGGTATTCAGAATAACAAAAAAAATGGAAAACCGGTGGCTGAAGTTTCTGTTCTGGATATCATTAAGCCTTATTTTCATTTCTATATTGACAGATTTTCTGTTTGAAGTTCATCTTCCTCTGATCTATATCGGAGCTATCGGTTTGATTACATGTCATATCATCAATTTTAAAAATCATAAACATTAAATCATGACTAAAAAACTTCCTGTAACGGTACTCAGCGGCTTTCTGGGAGCTGGAAAAACGACACTACTGAATCATATTCTTCACAATAAACAAGGATTAAAAGTAGCTGTAATAGTGAACGATATGAGCGAAATTAATATTGATGCCCGCCTGGTTGAAAATCAAAATACCCTTTCAAGAACAGAAGAAAAGCTTGTTGAAATGAGTAATGGGTGCATTTGCTGTACACTTCGTGAAGATCTTATGGTAGAGGTAGAACGTTTGGCGAATGAAAACCGTTTTGATTATCTCCTTATTGAAAGTACAGGTATCAGTGAACCTATTCCTGTTGCTCAAACCTTTACTTATATTGATGAAGAGAGTGGAATAGATCTGTCCCGTTTCAGTTATGTTGATACAATGGTAACGGTGGTAGATTGTTTTAATTTCATGAAAGATTTTGGCTCTAATGAAATGTTGCTGGACCGCGATCTTACTGATATGGAGGGCGACTACAGAACGATTGTTAATCTTCTGACCGACCAGATTGAATTTGCCAATGTGATTATTTTAAACAAAACAGATCTTATCAATACTGAAACACTTGGCTTTTTAAAAGCAGCAATCCGAAAACTGAATCCCGACGCAGATCTTTTACACGCTGAGTTTGGAAAAATTGATCCCCAAAAGATTTTACATACTAAGCTTTTCGATTTTGATAAGGCACAGTCATCCGCAGGCTGGCAAAAAGAGCTACAATCTGATCATCATACCCCGGAAACTGAAGAATACGGGATAAGTTCACTTGTTTTTAGAGATAGAAAGCCCTTTCATCCCATAAGGCTTTGGGAATATCTGAATCATCATTATCCGGAAGGAACCATAAGAGCTAAAGGGTTGTTCTGGTTAGCTTCAAGACCTGATGATGCATTGAATTTTTCTCAGGCAGGAGGTTCATTCAGGCTTGAAAAAGCAGGAGTTTGGTGGAGTAGTATGCCTATGAATCATAGGGTTCAGTATTCTTCATTTGTAGAAAACCAAACATTTATAGAAAACAGATGGGATAAAAACTGGGGGGACAGGATTAATGAATTGGTATTTATCGGGCAGAATCTGGATAAAGATCAAATGTTATCAGACCTTCAACATTGTCTTATTAATGAAAGGGAAAAGGAACTATTTGACAAAAAACAAAGTTTTGAAGATCCGTTTCCAAAGAACATTTAAAATTAACTTTTAATTAATGCAACAATGTTACGATAAAAATTTAAATACAATAACTTACAGCATTATTTCAAAAACAATATGGACAGAAGAAAATTTCTAAAAGGATCTGCATTACTTTCAGGGTTATTGACCTTATCACCATCTGATTTATGGAGCTTCGGGAAAAATACGGAACTGCACCAGAAAGGAAAAGCGAAGAATATCATTTTCATGGTAAGTGACGGGATGAGCCTGGGAACACTTTCAATGGCAGACTTGTATTCACGGAACATTTTAGGAAAAGGAAGTAACTGGCTTAATCTGTATCATGATAAAAAGGTGACCCGTGCTTTGATGGACACCGCTTCTGCAAGTTCTGTTGTCACCGCTTCTGCTGCCGCAAGTTCAGCCTTTGGAGGAGGGATCAGAGTGAAAAACGGAGTTTTAAACATCGGAGCTAACGGAGAGAAACATCTTCCGATATGGCAGCAATATAAAAAAGCAGGAAAAAAAGCAGGCTGCGTGACTACGGTAACCATTACTCATGCGACTCCAGCCGGATTCTGTATAAATTCTTCCAAAAGAAATGCTGAACCTCAAATTGCAGAAATGTATGCAGAGCTGGAATTCGATGTGCTGTTAGGAGGCGGAGACGAGTTTTTCAATCCCTCCAAAAGAGAAGACAAAAAAGACCTCTATTCTGTTTACAGTAAAAAAGGGTACCGGATTCTAAAAACACAAAGCGATCTGAAAGAAATCAAAAGAGGAGAAAAATTATTAGGAATCTTCAGTACAGGAGCATTACCGTATACCATTGACAAAACGCACCTTACTGAGTACAAAAATACACCGACTCTTGCTGAAATGGCCAATACTGCTATTCATCAGATGAAAGATCATCCTGAAGGTTTTGTCCTTCAGATCGAGGCCGGAAAAGTAGACTGGTCTGCCCATGCCAATGACGTAGCGGCACTCATCCATGATCAGCTGGCATTTGATGAAGCGGTGAAAACGGTAATGGATTTTGCCGAAAAAGACGGAAATACTTTAGTCATCATCACTACAGACCATGGAAACGCTAATCCGGGCACTATTTACGGAGCGGATGCAACCAGGCAATTTAACAGCATTTCCGATTACAAATACACCAATGAATACATTCTCAATAGGATTCACAAAGATTATTCGGTAAAAGATATTAGAGACTGGATTTATGAAGGTAACAAAATCACATTGACCGATGATGAAGCCAAGCATCTGCTAAGTTTTTACAACGGACTTGAAAAAGAAGAAGGGCTTTATAATTATAAGAAACTGCCTTTTAAATTGTATTCAGAAATTCAGAAAAGCAGGAATTCTGTGGGGTGGATCAGCATGGATCATTCCGGAGATTATGTGGAAGTAGCGGCTTATGGTCCTGGAAACGAGCTTTTACAGCCGTTTATTAAAAATACAGACCTTCATGATCTAATGCTGAAGGCCTGTCTGGTATAGACATTCATATTTTTTCATATTTAATTATTTGGGAGATACGAGGCGGATTGATTGTGTCCGCCTTGTTTTTTTATGCAAAAAAGACTTCCATAAAAATTAAAGGATAAGTTTTTCACTTATTTCACATTAAGTATTCTGTCAAATGATCCTGTTTTATATAAATGAAATGGGTGAAACTTAAATTCCACCCATTACAAACATATTTTCCATTGTAGGGACTTTGCTTCCGCCTTCTTTTTCAAGAGTAATCGCAAAAGCCTGGGCTTTTGGTATATTGGCCAAGGCAATCCTACTGTCTTTATCTTCAGTGTACATACCTGCATTTACCGGTTTTCCATCTTCTATAGCCCAAAGCTGATATTGCATTCCTTCGGGAGCTTTAGGAAGTTTTTCAGCATTCAGGTAAACTTCTTTTGTTTTCTTATCCCAGAAAACCATTGCTTTGGCTTCTGTGTGTTTTTCTACACCTTTCAGCATAACCATCTGCATATCGGGATTAGAGAACATATCAAGCTTCTGATTCATCTTCTCCATCGTCTTATCCTGACGTTTTTTATCTGCTATCAGTAATGATATTTCTTTCTTACTGGCAGATTGGCTGTTCATCCAGAATAAATTTCCGGCAACACTTACAAGAAACAATGCCGAAGCCGCCACTGCATAAGTTTTCCAGGGAGTCGTAGTTTGAGTTCTCTCCTGTTGAGTGATTTCCCTGTGAGTTTTTACTTCAGAGATATCTGTTGAAAGAGTAGGAGTTACTTCTTCAACAATCTGTTCCTGCTGAATTTTATTCCAGATCTTAGATTTCAAATCACCTGGAGGTGTTACAGCCTGAGCTGTAGCAAGTTGTTCCAAAATTTTCTGTGCTTCTTCAAAAGCCGCTTTCACTTCAGCATTATTCTTCATCACACACTCCAAAATCCCTGCTTCCTCGGGAGAAGCATGACCTAGAATATAAGATTCTATAATTCCGGATGATATGTATTCTTTAGTGTTCAATTTATTGGTAATCTTTTAGCAAATCTTTTAATTTCATCAGTGCATTCCGCATTTTCGTTTTTACCGTTCCCAGCGGTATCTTCAGTTTTTCAGATATTTCATGTTGGGTATATCCCTGATAATAAGCAAGATTTATAAGCTCCTGCTTGTCTGCTTCCAGACCTTCCAGCACGTTATTAAATCCGATATAATCAGAAGAATTATTGGTAGTTGAAAGCTCTGCAGTATTATATACGAAATCAGGAAGTGATTGGTTTTTAAGCTCATTCTGGAATCCTTTAGACTTTAGATAGTCGATAGCCGTATTCCGGGCTATATTGATCATCCATGTATAAAACCGTCCTTTGGAGGAGTCGTACTGATGAATGGAGTTCCATATTTTGACAAAAACATCCTGACTAACTTCTTCGGTATATTCTTTAGACTGAACGATTCGAAGAATGATCCCGTACAACGCACCCGAATAGTGGTCATACAGATAATGAAAACCGTTTTCGTTTTTTTCTCTTAATAAAACGATAAGTTCCTCTTCAGAATAGGTTGTTTTAATAATATTTATTTTTCTGTTCAAATGTAATAAAATAAAACATATGGGCAACAAAATTCAACACATCTTTTATTTCGTACATGTTTTCCTGAAAATTATTAAAAAATATTCAATACAAAAATCGTATTTCATGAGTTGATTTTATTTTTCTTTAAAAATAATATACTACAAATCAGACAGTTATAATTTATTTGTTTTTTTTTCAATCTAAAACAAAACCAGCCTCGTAAATGACTTTAAAAACACATTCAATATAATTAACTAAAAATCAACGCAATGAACACACATTCAAAAATCACAGTTTTAGCAATGGTAGTTTTATCATTTGCTTTCAGCGGAAAGGTAACTGCACAAACGATGAAAGAAAAAACAGTAATGGTAGGAGGTGCTCCTATGTATCCTTCCAAAAACATTATTGAAAATGCGGTCAACTCCAAGGATCATAAAACTCTTGTAGCTGCCGTAAAAGCTGCTGGTCTGGTAGAAACATTACAGGGAGCAGGACCTTTTACCGTATTGGCACCTACAGATGCTGCCTTTGCAAAACTACCAAAAGGAACAGTAGAAAATCTTGTAAAACCTGAAAATAAAGCCACACTTACTTCGATCTTAACCTATCATGTTCTTCCAGGAAGATACAGTGCTAAAGAAATTTGGGCAGCCGTAAAAGCAGGAAACGGAAAAAGTATGATGAAAACTGTACAGGGTGAAAACCTTACTTTCTGGACAAAAGGTAAAGATCTTTACATAAAAGATGCAAAAGGAAACAGTGCCAAAGTAACAATTGCTGATGTGAACCAATCTAATGGAGTGATTCATGTAATAGATACTGTATTGATGCCATAATAAATTCTAAGATTTCAGACAGCATATCCAATATGCTGTTTTTGTTTCTTTTATATCTAACACTAAAAAAATTAATAGTATGAAAAAAGTAATTCAGGTTTCTAATCAGGGTGCCACCCTTAATACCAGCAGAAGAAACTTTTTAAAATTAGGTGGAGTAGGATTAGCCATCGCAGGCCTTACCATTATCGGATGTAATGACGATGATGACTTCCAGATTATAGAAGAATCCAAGTATGATCTTGGAACAGGAGATGTAGGTGTACTCAATTATGCCTATGCTTTAGAACAGCTTGAAGCCGATTTTTACACGAAAGTGGTCAACAATTTTTATACGGGGATTTCCAGTATTGAAAAAGAGGTTTTTACAGATCTCTATCATCACGAGGTGATTCACCGTGATTTCTTCAAAGTTGCGATTAGCGGTGCTACAGATCATGTGCTACCTAAGCTTGAATTCCAGTATCCTAATGTGAATTTTAATGACAGAAATTCAGTATTGGCTACCGCAAAAGCATTGGAAGATACCGGCGTAGCAGCTTACAATGGAGCAGGAAAATACATTTCCAATCCTGCCTATCTTGTGATTGCAGGTAAAATAGTTTCTGTGGAAGCCAGACATGCCTCTGCCATCAGAAATCTAATCAATCCCGGCTCAGCAGATTTTTCGGGAGACGATGTGATAGATGCCAATGGACTTGATCTCGCCAAAGAGCCAAAAGACATTGTAATGGCTGCCGGAACATTTATCAAAACACCTTTTACCTGGAAAGAAAGAGGAATCAACTAATCATTCACCTTAAAAACTCACATTATGAATATTCTTAGATTACTGGATAAGCTTTCTGATGATAAATTTTTCACTTCAGAAGCTTCAAGACTGGAAACCATCACGAATATTTCTTTATTCGGAAAAAAAGCAGCTACAGCAGCTGTGCCTCTTGGATTAGGAGCGATGATGGCTACTCCAGCCAAAGCAGAAGCTCCAAAAACAGGGTTAACAGGTATGGCTTTAAAAAGTACACTCACAGATGCTTTACAACTGGCATTGGTACTGGAATATCTGGAAAATGAGTACTACAGCATAGGATTATCAACACCAGGATTAATCCCTAATGGAGACAGAACCGTTTTCATGCAGATTTCAAAACATGAATCCGCCCATGTAAGCTTCCTGAAAAGCACACTGACTTCTTTAGGAACAACTCCCGGAAATAAGCCTACGTTTGATTTTACAGCAGGCGGAAATTTCATGCCTTTTACAGATTATAACCAATTTCTTATCCTTGCTCAGGCCTTTGAAGATACCGGAGTAAGAGCTTATAAAGGACAGGCAGGAAATGTGATGTCCAACAAAGTAGTGCTTCAGGCAGCATTACAGATTCATTCCGTTGAAGCAAGACATGCTTCACAAGTAAGAAGAATGAGAGCTAACAAAGGGTGGATTGAGCTTGCTAACGGTGGAAGTATGCCTTCAGCCACCAATCCTGTGTATGCAGGAGAAGACAATACCAATCAGGCAGGCTACAATACAGCAACTCTATTTGGGGCTGCGGCAGGTTCTGCAGCTTATGATGAAATTTTAAGTGGCAGCGATGCACAGGCTATTGCTTCATTGTTCATAGTTTAGTTGTGATTTGGATGATGATAAGTGGTGAGTCCATTTCCGAATTTTCCGGGAATGGACTTTTTTTGTAATAATGAATGTTCTCCCTTCAAAAATATTCACATTTAAAGTGTATTATACAACAGATTTTACGATCAGACAAGGTACTTTTATCTTCATAATAGATGGTACTTCTTTACTTAAAACTTTTGCCGGCAAATTTTAAATAAATACACATATAGCTTTATTATCAAATTTACTGTAACGGAATACGAAATAATTTCGTAATTTGGTTTACTTATTAAAATAATAATTTAAAGTACTTAAAAATATTTAAAATATAAACTTTAATGCCTTGATTATCATTTTTTAATAATCAAAAAAGAAAAGTCTCTAATTGTTGACATAATATATGAAGAAATATCCAATTCCTGCGAATGAAGAAGGGAGAATGAAGAAACTGGAGTATTTTGATCTTTTGAACCTTGAAAAAGATCCCCAGTTAGACATTTTTGCAGAAACAGCATGTCTGGTGACAGACTGTCCTGCAGCGCTTATTGCTATGATGGAAAGCGAAACCCAGACCATTCAGAGTTGCGTGGGAATGGCTCTTGATTTTGTAGACAGAAAAAATACGGTCTGCCAATATTCAATAGCAAGTGGAGAAATTCTGGTCATCAATGATACATTATTGGATGAAAGATCATCAGAAAATCCACTTATTCTGGCGGGTGGAATCCGGTTTTATGCAGGAGTTCCGTTGATTGACGATGAAGGTTTTGTATTGGGGACAATCTGCGTTATCGACTATAAACCTAAAACCATCACAAAAGACCAGATATCTACTCTGAAAAAAATAGGAGACGCAATCACAAAAATTCTGACGGGTAAAAGGAAAAATATTCAGGCTGAATATTTTCAACAGACTTTTACCATTTCCAATAACCTGATCTGTGTTCTGGATAAAGACTTTTCACTGAAAGAGAGTAATCCGGCTTTTGAAAAGACTTTTCAAATGGATAAAGGTCAGATTCTCGGCCAGAATTTTCTTGATCTGATAGGGAATCATAATTCTCAGCTCCAATTACTTTCCAAAAACCTTCCCAATACGGATGAAGAAGTAACATTTACAACTTCAACAAAAATAGATGATACCCAAACGATCATTATTGAATGGTCTTTAAAGCTCAATCAAAATCATTCAGAGATTTTTTGTTTTGGAATTAATATCACCCAACGCATCGAAGAAAAGCTTAAACTTGAAAGCTCTGAACGCCGCTTCAGAAGCTTCTTTGAAAACGCTATAGGCTTGATGAGTATGCATGATATGGAAGGAAATATCATTGCGGTCAACGAAAAAGGAAGAGAAACCCTTCAATATTCTGCTGAAGAGGTAGAAATGTTAAATTTAAAAGATCTTGTTCCTAAAAAAAACTGGCCTCTTCTGGAGCAATATCTCGAAAGAATTAATAAGAACCATGAAGATTTCGGGACTATGATCCTGAAAGCAAAAGAAGGTGAGGAAATGATCTGGATGTACCATAATCTTGTGGAAATCAACAAAGAAGGAAAACCTTATGTGGTGAGCACTGCACTGAATGTTACGGAAAGAGTAAGTTTGGAAAAAGATCTTGTTCATACCAAAAAGATGTTGGAACAAACCAGTGCTGTTGCCCAGGTGGGAGGATGGGAAGTCAACCTGAAAAACAACACGGTTTTTTGGTCGCAGTCCACCCGGGAAATTCATAAAATAGATAAAAATTTTCAGCCTGATTTTGAAAATGCACTGGGTTTTTACAGTGAAAAAAGCCGCGAAAAGCTGGAATCCTTATTCGAAAAGGCTGTAAAAGAAGGCGTTCCCTACGATGAAGAATTACAGCTTATACAAAATGACGGCGTGATGATCTGGGTAAGGGTAAAAGGTATACCGGAATTTGAAGATGGAGTATGTACGAGAGTCTACGGAATCATTCAGAATATTGATACCTTCAAAAATATCTACCTTGAACTGGCCAGAAAAGAAGCTATGCTGCAGTCTTTTGTAAAATACGTACCTTCTACAGTAGCCATGTTTGATAAAGATCTCAATTATGTTTCCGTAAGCAGAAGCTGGAAAGATGAGTTTCAGATGAATGACATCAGACTTATTGGAGAGAACATGTTTAAAATCTCACCCAATGTACCGGATGAGAGATTAAAAATATATCTGGATGCACTGGCAGGAAAGGCCTATAAAAATGAAGACATGGCCATAGAAGTTCCGGGTAAAGGAATCATTCAGCATTACAGTGTAGAAGTGACACCATGGTATCTTTCCAATAATGTTATAGGAGGAATTATTGTTTCTGCACAGAATATTACACCCTCCGTAAGAATCAATAGTGAACTGAAAAATGCCAAGAAAATGGCAGATATTGCCAGCAAAGCAAAGTCTGAATTCTTAGCCAATATGAGCCATGAAATCCGGACTCCGCTGAATGGTGTTATTGGCTTTTCCGACCTTCTTTTAAAAACACCGTTGAACGATATACAGACTCAATACCTCAATTACATCAATGAATCAGGAGAGAATTTATTGAATATCATCAACGATATTCTTGATTTCTCCAAGGTAGAATCCGGAAAAATGGATCTTATCATTGAAAAATCCAATATTTATGACATGGTAAGCCAAGTGATCAATGTAATCCTTTACCAGTCACAGAAAAAAAATATAGAATTACTCCTCAATATAGAACAGGGACTTCCTGAGACCATCTGGCTGGATGAATCAAGGTTGAAACAAATTTTGATCAACCTTCTTGGAAATGCCGTGAAATTTACAGCACAGGGAGAAATAGAGCTTAAAGTAGAAAAACTAAATCTGGACAGCAAGAATATCAAACTTAGATTTTCTGTAAGAGATACCGGAATTGGTATTCCTAAGGAAAAGCAACACCATATTTTCAATGCCTTTACGCAGGAAAACAGCTCTATCAGTAAAACGTATGGAGGAACGGGTCTCGGATTGACCATTTCCAATAATATTCTGAAATATATGGGAAGTAAACTATCATTGGTGAGTGAACCCCAAAAAGGATCTGTTTTCTATTTTGACTTAGAAGTTCCTTATGAGATATCTGATCGTCATGAAGACGAAGATCTGAAAATAAACAAAGTACTTATTGTAGATGATAATGAAGCCAACAGAATTATCATTCAGCACATGCTTGCTTATAAAAATATAGATTCGAAGCTTGCAGCCAATGGAATGGAAGCTCTTCAGATATTACTTGCAGGAGAGCGTTTTGATGTTATTCTGATGGACTACCATATGCCTATTATTTCCGGACTGGAAACGATAGAAAAAATCAAAGAACTGTTCAGCAAACAAAATGAATCTTCTCCTTTGATTATTCTCCACACGTCTTCCGAGGAACATGATGTGATCAATTCTTTCCGTCAGGAAAACAATTCATTCTTCCTGCTGAAGCCTATCAAGTCTGAAGAACTCTATAAAACATTGAGACGAGCTGTAAAAAATACTGAAAAAGAGGTAACCAGCATTCCACAACCGGAAACAGAAACCTCCATACTGATGCAGGCACCGCAGGTTTTACTGGTAGATGACAACCCTGTCAATATGGTTCTTAACCACAAAATGATGCGTTCATTGATTCCGGATGCAGAGCTTACAGAAGCTACGGATGGACTTCAGGCGGTTTTGCAGTGTAAAGAAAAGGTATTCAATATCATTTTAATGGATGTTCAGATGCCGGTAATGGATGGCATTGAAGCTACCAAACAAATCCGCTTACTCCCGGAATATTCCAATGTTCCGATTATTGGAGTAACAGCAGGGAATGTGCTGGGAGAGAAAGAAAAATGTCTGGATTCCGGGATGAATGACTTCTTACCTAAACCTTTAAGACAGGCAGATCTGCTGGAAATGCTTAAAAAGTATATCATTAACGAAAATAATAGCCCTGCTGAAGATTCTTCCCATCAGGAAAATTACCTCGATATAAATATCCTGAATGAACAGATAGGCGATGATGATGAGGATTTCAGAAAAATATTCCTAGATCTTGTAGTAGATCAGCTTACTCAGGCTGAAGAGAATATCAAAAAAAGCACAGCAGAAAAAGACAGTGCCAATCTGAAACTGATTCTTCACAAGCTTAAAGGAACAGCAGGAACAGCAGGATTGATAAAACTTACAGAACGTACTGCCAGCTGGGAAAATAAAGCAGATCCTGACATGGATTTTATCTCCATGGAAGAAGAAATTATCCGGGAGATAACAACAGGATTACAATTAATTAAAAATCTAATACAATAAAAAAACTAAAATTATGCTGATTCTAATCGCCGAAGACGACGAACTGATTCTAAAAACGATTGAACACAAATTACTAAAAGAAGGACATGAAGTGATCCTGACCAGAAACGGGAAAGACGCTATTGAAACCTTTAAAACCAAAGATGTAGATCTGGCCATCACAGATATTATGATGCCGTTTGCCTCAGGAATTGAAATACTTTCGGCTATTAAAACAATGGGCAAGCAGATACCGGTGATCATGCTTTCCAGTATGGGGCAGGAAGAAGTAGTACTGAATGCCTTTGACCTCGGAGCTGTTGATTTTATTGTGAAACCATTCAGTCCCAATGAATTAACATTAAGAATAAAAAGATTTTCTTTAAAATAAACTACAACCATGTTTCTCACCACTTCTGTGCATTTTCTTTTTCTTGTTTTTCTGGGAATGCTGTCTTTAGTACTCTTACTGATCATCGTTGTACTGATTTACAGCTTTTATCAGTACAGAGAATCTGTTCAGTCATTCAGATGGTCTGAAGTGATCAATAAAAAAATCTCAGAAGTGATTGTATATGGTGAAGAGGAAATGCCTGCAGACACTACCTTTTCAGTAACTTCCGGCAGTCCTTCATTCAGAAATCTGTTCCTTCAGAAACTGGCAGAATCTGAGAAAAAATTTTCCGGAGCAGCACAAAATAAAATCAAAGACTTATTCCGTGAATATGGACTTCAGGAAGAAGCATTGAAAAAGCTGAATCAAAAGAAAGAACATATCATTGCAGGAGGAATACAGGAACTTACAGCGATGCACGTGGAAGAAGCATTGCCAAAAATTTCTACATTTTTAACCCATCCTTCAACTCAGGTGTATCAGGAGGCTCAATATGCGATGGTTAACCTTAAAGGATTCGAAGGTCTTCATTTCCTGAACAGCATTTCCTCCATAATATCAGAATGGCAGCAGCTTCGTTTGCTTATTTCGATCAACAACATTCCCGAGAACTCAGGGGATGATATTAAAAACTGGATGAAAAGTTCTAATGAATCCGTAGTCATTTTCACCCTTAAAGTCTTAAGGAAATTTCAGATATTATCACTCTATTCTACAGTAATTGATCTCCTGGATCATTCTTCTGTTGATGTACGAATACAGACCGTACAAACTTTATTGTCACTGGAAAATTCTTCCACCATAGCTCATCTTATGGAAATATATCCCGATCAGCCGGTTGAAGTACAGAAAGAGATTCTGAAAGTCATGAAAAAGTCGAAAGACCAATACAGTACAGATTTTCTGAAAGATCAATTATTAAATAACCAAGACTCAGGAATAAAAGTGCATGCAGCAGAAGCTTTATGTGCTTTGGAGCAACAGGAATACCTGGCAGAAATATCCCAAAAAGAAACCTCTTCAGAAGAACTCATTCAAATTATTAAATACGCATTACAGGAAAAAGTATGTTAGAATTCTCACACATCATCTATGAAGTTGTTATTTGGCTGTTTTTGATTTACGGAACAGCAGTAACCCTTATCTATGGCTGGATAGGAATTTATGCGCTTGGTGCTGTATTGCGTTATAAAAAAGAAAATACATTCACAGATTACAGTATTATTGCGGCCAATCCCAACGCTCCGGTATTCAGCGTTATTGCTCCGGCATATAATGAAGGGATGACCATTGTGGAAAATGTACGTTCCCTCTTATCTCTTTACTATCATAATCTTGAAATTATCATTGTAAATGACGGAAGTAAGGATGATTCCATTCAAAAGCTGATCGAAGCTTACGAACTTGAGTCTGTAGCTTATTTTATTCAGGGAAAAATAGAAACCAATGCGGTAACAGGAGTGTATAAAAGTAAAAATCCGGCCTTCAAAAAACTGATTGTTGTTGATAAAGAAAACGGAGGAAAAGCGGATGCTTTAAATGTTGGCGTCAATATTTCCTCCGGTGAATATCTGGTCTGCATTGATGTTGACTGTATTCTGGAGCAGGATTCGATTTTAAAGCTCGCAAAACCAATGCTGGAGCAAACTGATAAAAAGTTCATTGCCTGCGGTGGAGTGATTCGCCTGGCCAACAACTGCGTTATTGAAAACGGAAAAGTAGTAAGTGTCAATATGCCGAAATCTCTTCTGGGAAGAACACAGGCATTGGAGTACATTCGAGCTTTTGTACTTGGACGTATGGCATGGTCCAGAGCATCAGGACTGATTTTGATCTCCGGTGCTTTTGGGGTCTTTGACCGAAAAATTGTACTGGCGTGCGGTGGTTATGACAAAAATACAGTGGGAGAGGACATGGAGCTGGTGGTAAGAATGAGAAAGTACATGGAGGAAAAAAATGAGCCTTACGAAGTACTTACTATTCCGGATCCACTATGCTGGACAGAAGTTCCTGAATCCAAAGATATTCTTAGAAAACAAAGAAACAGATGGATGCGCGGCACCATGGAAACCCTGTGGAAACACCGAAAAATGATGTTCAATCCAAAGTATAAAAAGCTGGGGATGATCAGCCTTCCTTATTGGTTCTTCTTTGAATTTCTCGGTCCGCTCATCGAATTTTCAGGTTATATTATCTTTATCATCTTTTTATTGCTGGGAATTATCAACTGGCCGTTCTTTATCGTTCTGTTCGCCCTTGTGATTTCAATGGGATTTTTATATTCCATCTATGCGATACTGGTAGATCTCGTAAGCCATCAGGTTTACACCAAAAGAAAAGACTTCTTTAGATTAATTTTCACTGCTTTTTCCGAACCTTTTTATTTTCATCCCATTGTAGTAAAAGCAGGAGTTAACGGATTTATAGATTATTTCAAAAAATCTCATGGATGGGGCGAAATGACAAGACAAGGTTTCAACCAAAGCACACAGCATTTACCTCTGAAAGAAAGGATATATGCTATTCTTCAGGCAGGACTCAAAAAATGGAGAATGCTGGCGTTGGTTTTCTTTGCATTATTTTTAATAGGAGTAACCGCAGAATCTCTATGGTACAAATATACCTTTCCCAAATTTGAAACATCAGCCATTATTGGGCCTCTTTTCTTTGAAAATATTTTATTTGCACTGCAACTGACATTCTGTGTCGGAGTTATATATCTGATTATTAATTTTATCAAAGAAGGCTGGGCAAGAATCCTTGGGGTACTAACCCTGGTTGTTGTAACCGTTACACAATATATCTTATTCCTATATTTTTCTGAAAGCCGTAATGTATTGGGTGCAGACCTTTTATACTACAGCAAAGAAGAGATGAAGCAGATTTTACAGGCAAGCGGAATGCTCAACTTCAAAAACTTTGCATTACTGGGAATTTTGATAACAGCTTCCCTTGTTCCTTTATGGATTGCAGGTAAAACCGCTTTAAAATCAATCTATCCGGGAATGATACTATTGGTTTTCGGGTTAGCAGCATTCTTTATTCCCTCCAATCTAGCAGGAGCAAAAGTTTTGAATTCTGATACTGAGTTTAACCAAAATGCAGCAAAAAGTAAATGGGCTTATTTCTTTAAATCCAACCAAGATAATTTCATCAGCGATCATCCGGAACTCACAGAATTGTTGAGCGATAATGAAGATTTTACTGCCAATGCAGAAATGATCGACAAAAACTTTCCGTTCTGGAGAAAAGAAAACACCCCGGATTTCTTAGGATCCTATATGCACAAATCCGAGAAAGTTCCTAATCTTGTTTTTCTTGTGATGGAAGGCTTCGGACATGCGTATACATCGCCGAAGGGATATATCGGTAACTTCACCCCTTATCTTGATTCTTTATCCAGTAAAGGGTTGTATTGGGAAAACAGTTTAAGCTCAGCAGGAAGAACATTCGGAGCATTACCATCATTGACGGGGTCTCTTCCTTTTGGAAAAAACGGGTTCCTTGAAATAGAAAAAACACCAGAGAATTTCAATCTTTATAATATCCTTAAAGCGAACGGATTCGAAACAGGATTCTATTACGGAGGCCATATATCATTTGACCGCTACCGTGAATTTCTGGAGTACAGTGGAGTAGATCATATCGTAGATGAAGCCTCATTCAGCAGTCCTTACCGTAAACTTCCTGCCAACAACGGGGAGAGCTGGGGATATGAAGATCAGGCTGTTTTAAGTAAAATGCAACAGCAGCAGAAACCACAGAATCAACCGTATTTCAATATGATACTTACGCTTTCAACCCATAATCCTTTTTTAATCAACAATAAGGATTATTATGAAAAGTTGTACAACCAAAGACTTAACTCAGGGATTTTAACCAAAGAACAGAAAAAATGGGCAGCCGCTCACAAAAATCAGCTCATCTCCGTATTGAATGCTGATGATGCGATGAAAGGTTTCTTTGAAAATTACAGCAAACGCCCTGATTTCAAAAACACAATTTTTGTCATTACAGGAGATCATAGTATGCCTGAAATAACCTTAGAATCTAAAATTGACAGATTCCATGTGCCTTTATTAATCTATTCACCCTTATTAAAAGAATCAAAGCGATTCTATAAAACAGTAAGTCATTTTGATATCGCGCCTTCCATTCTGGCGTACTACAGAAATAATTATCAAATCAATACCCCTTCTACAGTTACATGGGTAGGACGTGGCTTTTCTGCAGATTCTGAAATCAGCAAGGCCGGAGTTCCTATGATGCAGAGTAAAAACCAGCTTATAGATTTTGTTTCTGAAAAATATTATATCCATGACGGACAGCTTTTCACACTTAAGGATATGGAAGAAGATGCTTCCAATGACGCTGCAGCCATGGGTAAAATCAACGGCAGGTTCAATCAGTATAAAAGCATGAATGCTCAGTTTTATTCCACGAAAAAACTGATGCCGGATTCGGTAATGGTCAACTTTAAGAAAAAAACAAAGTCAAAGTTTTAAAACTTTCGGGTATAGCCTAAAGTAATATCAAACTGATTCCCTTTCTCACCCGGACGGAATTCCTGGTTATAATACATCGTTCCTACAGAAAAAAGATTGACGGAGCGGTAAGAGAAATTATACTCTGCACCTATTTTAAAGGTTTTAAGCTTAAAGGTCTCATTTTCCAAAAGGTTATTTCGGTATTCTTCCGGACTTATTCCTGTTCCGATCTGAAAAGCAAAATAGTCCTGAGCTCCTTTGGTATAATAACGTACCGTTCCTGTATAAGAATGGGAAATGTTTTTGCTGTCAGGCGTTATATAAGTACGAAGATTGAACCAGAAATTTTTATAGTATTTTCCTACAGCCGCAGTATACATCCAGATGCTGTTGCTGAAATGAAGCTGGCGGTAGCCCAGTTCCGCCTCAAAACTGTGAGGAAGATTGGCATTCAAGGAAACTCCGGTACGGTATTTCGGAAACAGACCTACATCATCAGAATATCCTCCGCCTACATAAAGGTAGAACATTTTGGAAAGTCTCGGATAGGCTTCCAACTCAATCTGTGTACCGCCTTGTGCAAATTTGTTCGCATAATTTCCACGAAGGATCACAGAACCAATAGGTGTAATTCTTTTGTAACTTACGCCCACGATATGCCAGTCGTCATCAAACTGCTTGTCAAAATGGGAATAGTTGTAAATAATTCCGACAGCATTTTTAGAAGACAGATCCTTGATTCTTACTGCAAGAGCCCTTGCCTCTGTATTTTTTGGATTGATAGATAATAGAGTGGTTATCGCTTTATCAGCTTCCTCATAATGATCCATTCCAAAATATATTTTTGCTTTCAACAACAGTAATGCCTCAGATTTTGAATGATAAGAAAGTCCTTTATCTATAATTTCGATAGCCTTTGTATTCTGATCATTCCAATATTCCAATGAAGCATACGCCAGAAAATAGTCTTCATCCCGGACCTCTCTTTTTCCGAGATCTTCAAACACAGCTCTTGCTGCAGCCAGATCTTTGTTCCAGGTATATAGCCTTCCCAAAAAAACCGAAATATCAGTATAATTGGGAGCTTTTTCCAAAGCCTCTTTTGCCAGGGCAATAGATGTAGCATAGTCTTTCTGCTCAAAAGCAGTGGTACGGGCTTTAACAAATAATTCATCAGCAGTAAGATTCTGCTGGCTGTATAGCGTAATTGGAAAAAGTAAAGCTAATAAAAAGGTCGGATATCTTTTCATCGAGGTTTATTATTAATGAGCTACATCTTTATTACAAATATATTGAACTTTTATCTCTCAACCCAGAGATTATTTATTAAAACTTACTTTTTTGAGATTATTATTCCACAAAACATCAAATAATAGATATTTATGATGGAATAATTATTGTCGTAATTAAAAAAGAATTGATTTTTTAAAAAAGCTTCATCATGAAAATAGCAACGTATAACGTAAACGGAATCAACGGCAGGCTTCCTGTTTTACTCAAATGGCTGAAGGAAGCTTCACCAGACATCGTCTGCCTTCAGGAGCTAAAGGCCCCACAGGAACGTTTCCCTGTACAGGAAATCAATAAAGCCGGATATCAGGCGATATGGAAAGGGCAGAAAAGCTGGAACGGAGTAGCCATACTGGCAAAAAACAAAGAAATCACCGAGGTACAAAGAGCTTTACCGGGTGACACAGACGATGTACAAAGCCGTTATATAGAAGCTATTATTGATCAAATGGTCATCTGCTGTTTGTATCTTCCCAATGGAAATCCTTATCCCGGACCTAAATTTGATTATAAATTATCCTGGATTAAACGTTTTAAGCGACGAACCAACCAGCTCATCAAAATGGAACTTCCTGCTATCCTTATCGGCGATTTTAATATCATTCCCGAACCTATGGATGTTTATAAACCTGAACGTTGGGAAAATGATGCGCTATACAGAACGGAAGTGAGAAAAGCATTTAAAGATCTTCAGAAAAAAGGGTGGCTTGATTCTGTACGAAGTCTTTACCCCGACGAAAAAGTCTATACCTTCTGGGATTATTTGTATAAAGCCTACGACCGCAATGCAGGAATGAGATTAGATCACATTCTATTAAGTCCATATCTTCAGCCTAGACTGACTTCCGGTGGAGTAGACAGTCATGTACGGGGGTGGGAAAAAAGCAGTGATCATGCTCCCGTGTGGGTTGAACTATCAGATCGTTTGTAATTAGAGAAGTTCATATATAATGTACTCCCGGAGTAAAAACCGGGAGTATATTAATAAATATTATAAGTATTAAGATTGTTTACGACGACGGCCAGAAACCTTTTTGTCAAGATTCCTGATATCCTGTCTCAGTTCACGGAACATTTCTTTAAAATTGTAGCTTTCATAATCTCCCGGTTCAAAATCTTCAGGGAAAATTCCTGAAGCATACTGCCATATTTCCACTACTTCTTCAAAAGGAATATCATAAGGTTCATAAAACGAATTGTCAGCACTTACACAGATGGCATTTTCTTTTCTTTCTTTAAAACGCTTATAGGTAATTCCGTCATTTAAGGTAACGAAAACATAGGTTTTGCCTTGTTTCAACTCATTGATTCCCTCTACATATTTTCCTACAATATAAGACCCATTTCTGAACGGGGGCATAGAATCCCCATCTGCAGGAAAAGCTCTGTATTTTCCATTGGTAAGAAAAGGAAGAGCAATACGCTGAAGACTTTCGATGTAGTCTATATCGCTATAACCTTCCAGATATCCCATTGAAGCTTTCTGAGGAATAATTTCTATCGTATCATTTCCATGATTATCTACCGCAACCGGAAGAACAATTCTGTTATCCGGAAGCTTTAGCATTTCATCTATCGGATGCTTCTCAATATCTACAGACAGCATAAGGTCAATACTTACGTGGAAATATTTTGAGATTTTTACCAACAACTCGATAGGAGGTTCAGAAATTCCGTTTTCATATTTTGAATACCGGACTCTTGAAATCAATAATTCATCGGCTACATTCTGTTGGGAGAGCTTTCTCCTGGCTCTTAAAAAGCGTATATTATTTGAAAAAACTGACATTGATATAAGTATGTCAGCAAAAATACAAAATTTGATTCCGTTATCAATGAACAGAATGGTTTTTACCACAAGAAGAACACAAATTTTATCTTCCTTTTATCTTTTTTAAAAAAATTACTCTATCTGAAGACTTCAAACGATCAACTTTCACCTTATCTGAAGCCTGTTTATAGGCAAATTACAGAGGCTTTATAGCCATTGAAAAATAAATACCAATAAAGAGCATTTAATGCAAAAATAATAACTCTAAATTCCACAAATTGAGTTATCATTTTTAACTTTTAGAAAATCAATCACATATAAGTGAAAATTATATCCTTATTAAAATACACTTATATTAATGAAATATTAAATAATAAAAACTTATAATTAATTTATTCAAAATAATTTGCAATTGTAAAGTTATTATTCATATATTCGTGATGTAATAATCATATAAAATTATAGTTATGAAAAACTTAAAAAAATTGGACAGAAACGAATTAAAAGCTATTTCAGGTAACGGATTACTAGATCCAATCGGCGGTCTTCTAGGTGGACTAGGAGGTGTAGTTGGTGGAGTAGTAGGCGGTGTAGGTACTATCGTTGGAGGTGTTGTATCTGGCGTAGGATCTACAGTAGGTGGAGTAGTAGGCGGTGTAAGCACTGTTGTAACTAACGCTTTATGCCAAACACAATGTGTTGTTAATGGTGTAGTCCACATCAAATTACTTGAGTGCGGTTCTACTTGCTAATCAGTAAGCAAATTCACAGTAAAAAATCAGACCGCTCTTTTCAGAGCGGTTTTTCTATATCCTTATAGACCGCAAAATATCTCATAACACATTTATTATCAAATAATTAAATTTATTTTCAGCGCTTTCAATAAAAACCAATAAAGCAACATTGTTGCATTAATGAATTTAATGTTCTAGCTTTGCCGGATCATTAAAGTATATGCACATGAAAAGGACTGTTTATTTTTTGGTGGGTGGCACACTTATGTATTCACCATCCATTCTGAAAGCTCAGAAAAGTACCCCTGAAAAAAAAATTGTAAAAGACATAGAGTCTGTACAAGTACAGGGAAAATCTAATTATAACACCGTAAATATTTCAAGAAAAAAACTGGATTTTATTCAATCCAATACCCTGGGAGAAACATTGAGTAAAATTCCAGGAATTCAAAATTCGGGATACGGACCGAATTCCGGTGCTCCCGTGATCCGAAGCCTAAGCGGAAACCGGGTAAAAATACTGGAAAACGGAACAGCAGTGAATGATCTTTCCGGGATAAGCCCTGATTTTAATACGGATATAGAGATGAACAATGTTCAGAGTATCACTGTTTATAAAAACTCTGCATCAGTTTTATATGGAGGAAAGGCTATTGGAGGAGCCATAGATATTGAAACGGATTATATCGCAAGACAATTGCCGGCTAAAAAGATCAATATAAAAGGTCTTCTTGAAGGCGGAAGCAACAGTGGACAAAGACAAGCTTTTTCAGCGAAAGGAGTTATTGCTAAAAACTGGGTCTGGACGGTAGGAGCATCCAATCAGAAGCAGGAAATGGTCAGAATTCCCGGAAAATCAAAAGACAGCAGATGCTATGATCCGGATCTTGTCGGTTTCAACAGTATCTTACAGTCGTTGTGCCAGATCGATGTAAATTCAAGACGCGTACTCAATAAAAGTCTTTTTCCTTACATCAGCCAGTTTGCCAAGGATCACATGATCGAATATGAACTCTCTGAAGATGATCTTTACACCTTCAGTTCTACGTATTACAATCCTGCTGATGGTAAACATTATCCCAATCCAAAGAATGATCTGTATGTTCCTGGTCAGGATGCCGTGAAAGACCGTTATAAAAGTGAAGTAAACGGAATCAAGGATTATGTGGAAACAAAAGATGGAGTGATACCCAACAGTCATTCGGAAAGCAATTCATTTTATGTAGGAACCAGTTATATTGGAAAATCATTGTATGTCGGAGGAGCTTATCAGAATTCTTATTCCTATTTTGGAGTTCCCGGGTATGCCATCCCTAAAATTCCCCAACATAGCCATGGAAAACCACAACCCAAAATAGAATATAGTCCCATCAATATCAGAAGCTTATCTCATAAAGCTATGTTTGAATCCGGTTACAAGTTTACCCATTCTCCGATTTCAAGTATCAAACTGAATTATATGGGCGTATTTTCGAAAAACGCAGAACTTCTGGATCGTTACCGTGCCAATCAGTTTGCTGTAAACCAACACAATGGACGTCTGGAAATCACACAGCAGAAATTGAAATTTCTCACAGGAAGTACAGGTCTGGAGGTACAATACAGAGATATGAAAGGAACCGGAGGCCAAAGATATCTGCCTAATACTGTAAGCCGTGAAATTGGGATCTTTACGATGCAGCATCTTGATTTTAATATCATTCAGTTTGATCTTGGGTATAGAAATGATCATGTGCAACGTAGAGCGGAAGCAGATAATAAGTATGTCAGAAGCCGAGGGCTTTCGGGCGGAAAACTCAGCGACAGAGATTTCACGCTTCACCAATTTCATAGTTCCGCACAATGGAATATTTTTAAAAAAGGATATCTGAAAGTACAGTACAACCATTCAGAAAGAGCTCCCGAAGTGAATGAACTGTATTCAGGAAACAATCATTTTGCGATCCTGACAGAAGAAAATGGTGATGACAAGCTGGATAAGGAAACAGCCAACACCATTGAAATCGGGGCTGGAGTTAATCTGAAAAACCTAAGAGTCTCCGCCAGCTGGTACAATACTTCTTTTAAAAATTATATTTACCTTGCCCATACCGGAATTTCCAGAAATACTTTTATTGTAAAAGAATGGCGTTCTGATGACACAGAAATCAATGGAATTGAAGCTGAAGCTACTTATAAAACAGATCTTGGAAAAATAGGAAAGTGGGAGATAGGCGGTTATTATGATTTGGTAAGAAATATAAGCGTTGCGGACAGCTCCATAAGAAAGTGGAGTGATGGTGATTATATGCCCAATATGCCAACAAGCCGTTTCGGATTCTCTCTTGAAGGAAATGTACAGAACTTTAGTATAAATGTAAGTTTAGACCATTATTTAAAACAAAAATATTTAGGAAAGAATATCAATCCTGAGCTTCCTATGCCAGCATTTTCATTGCTAAATGTACGTTTAGCCTATAAAGACAACAGTTTAGGCATAGGTGATCTGGAGTATTATATTATAGGAAATAATCTGTTGAACATTGAGGCCAGGCTTCAGAACTCTCAGTTAAAGTTTCTCAGCCCGCTTCCCGGAATTAATATTTCAGCCGGTGTAAAAATAACAATATAAATCAATCTCATTTCTGCAGTTATTATGAATTAATAGCTGCAGATTTTTTTGTTGTCCATTCAAAATCCTTCTTAGAATGCAAACAATTTCTGGCTGTTTTTACTCTGTTTATTTATACAAAAATTAATCAAAAAAAACTAAAAAAAAGAGGTTATAACTTTTAATACGACGAGTTCTGTCGCTGCGCGTAAGTACCTTTGTATTAGAGATAAGATAAAGAATCCCGGGAAATTAATTGTCTTACTAAACCCAATTTTTAACCTAACAAAAACCTCTTTTAATTTATGTGTAAAAAACAACTAATAATCATTTTTCTCCTTTTATTTTGCATTTCCTATGCGCAGAATGAATTTACCACCATCTGGAAACCCAATGCCAACGGCGTCATTGATCATTCCATAAGATTCGGCGGCACAGGAACCGATTACACCATTCACTGGGAAGAGGTAGGATATCCTGAGCATAACGGGATGTTTGATTATGTAAACTCCAGCAGCAATGAGCCTTTACTCATATATTTTGGGCCATCATTCCATCCAGATCCTCTGCAGGCCACTTACGAATTAAAAGTATCAAGCGGTAACGGATCATTTTACGGATTCAGGGCCAATACCGAAATCATACCTCCGGGTGGAAATCAGGAACTTATAGAACTTAGCCAGTGGGGAAATACGACATGGCTTCAGCAATTCGACAGAGCATTCGCCAACTGTCCCAATCTTAACGTAACGGCTGCAGATACTCCTGATTTGACACAGATAACCAGTTTATCACAAATGTTCCTTAACTGTTCATCTTTGACAGGCCATACTTCATTTTCTTACTGGAATCCATTCCGTATTACGGACATGAGCGGTATGTTCAGCGGAGCGACGCTGTTTAATCAGAATATCGGAAACTGGGATACGGCAAAAGTAACCAATTTCAGCAGCATGTTTTCTTCTGCATCTTCTTTCAATCAGGATATTTCTGCCTGGAATACGATATCCGGAACTGATTTTTCCTCCATGTTTGCAGATGCCACAGCTTTCAACCAGCCATTAAATTCATGGAATACAGAAAATGCGACTAATTTCCGCTATACATTCTATAATGCAGCAGCATTTAATCAGCCACTTGATAACTGGATTACAGGTAAAGTGACAGATTTTGAGCATATGTTTGAAAATGCTGTATCATTCAATCAGCCCATCGGAAACTGGGATGTAAGTAAGATTGATTATTTTGCTGGATTTAATATGTTTGCAGGTGCTTCACATTTTGACCAGGATATTTCTTCATGGAATATCAAGCTTCAGAACTTCAGCTGGAATTCAATCTATTTTGGATTTAAAAATGTCGGCTTATCATGTACAAATTACAGCAATTTTCTCATCGCTTTGAATAATAATCCTACCTGGGCGAATTCGACAATAACGTCCGGAGTTATAGATGCAACAGGATTGGTTTATTCTACACCGCAAGCGATGCTTGCCAGAGCCCAACTCATCAACAAAGGCTTTAATATTAGTGGAGATTCCTATATTTCCGGTTGTTATCTGTCATCAAGAGAAGTTTCCCCAAAAACGAAAACTTCCGTGTATCCTAATCCAACGACAGGAGTGATCAACGTGGAATCCTCAGTAGATGAAAATGTTTATTTATATGATAATAACGGTAACCTCATTAAAAATATATTGTTTAGAAAAGGGAAAAACACCATCGATCTTACTGAGTATCCTTCAGGAGACTATATCTTTAAAGGTGATAATTTTTTTAATAAAATCACCAAGCAATAATTAATCAGCTGAAAGGCTGTCTGTTTAAAGTCAGCTCCAAAATCTTAGATTTTGGAGCTTTTTATGGAAAAAATCGAACAACATTACCATCATTGCAAATTTTATATGAACACAATCCGTAAATTTGAGTCATAACTGATATCCATGATAAAAAAGTACTTACTCTTTCTTTTAGTTTTCACTTCAGCAACGTCTTCACTGCTTGCCCAGAACTATGAAAGATATAAAATACTAAAAGACACAATATTACAATCAACAAGTCTGGGATTTGAGAAAAAGATTTCTGTAATAGTTCCCATAGAATGGCAAAAGAAGTCCGGGAACAAATTCCCATTAATTATTGTATTTGATCGGCAAAATAAAAGAAGTAATCATTATATTCTCAATACTATTGACTATTTAACGAGTAATGAACAGATCCCTTCCTCTATCGTAATAAGCGTTGAATCAGAACAAAGATACCGCTATCTGGAAACACAGTATAAAATTTCAGATCCCAATGGCCTTGCACAGGAGAATGAAAAATTTATTTTTGAACAACTCATCCCATTAGCTGAGAGAGAGTACAAAGCCTCTTCTTTTAGAGTGTTAATTGGTCATTCCAGATATGGATATTTTACAACATCATTATTGAATTCCAGAATAAATGACTTGAATGCAATTATTTCTATGAGCCCATTTTTTACTCAGAAAAATGTTGACCTAACAGATTCTATAAATCAATTCAGTAAGTGCTCTTTTCATACAAAAAAATATTATCGCTATGGAATCGGAAACGACTATCCCGAAGATTTCCTGAAAATGGATTCCATCATTAAGAAAATTAACAATCCCTTTCTGGATATGAAAGGATATGAGTTTAAAAAAGCAGATCATAATGCAACGCCAGGCTTACTTATTAATACAGCTCTTTACGAGATATTTGAAGATTGGTCTGCCATTCAGTCAAAGTATATATCAAATAAGCAAACAGACTTGAGCATTAAATCATCATTGGATAAAGAAATACGCTCCAATTACGGTGTTAATCTAAATTTTTCATTGGGTATTTTAAATGGAAAAGGGTGGGCATTTTATAATGAAAAGCAATATGATAAAGCTATTCAGGCCTGGAAAATCCTTATAGATTCTTATCCAAATTTTTCAGAGGCTTATTTAAATATTATAAAGGCTAAAATCTTACTAAAACAGGATTACTCTGCAACTGTTAAAGAATTCAATATTTCATTAGCAAATTCTGAATTTTATAAAGAAAAGGAAAAGAAGGATTTAGAAATTGAATTGCATGAAATAGTTAAATAAATAAATGTAATAGGTGTAAAATCGAAAAATGTTAACGAAATTGCGCAAACTATATAACCAGCTATGCACGAGAATTACATGACAGAGAAATTTCCGACAATAAACAGCACCCTTTCACCTGATAGACTTGGTCAACTTATTCAAGAAAAATATGGACTAACCGAAAACACAGAATGCAGGATCTTCCGGCTTGCAATGAACCATTTATACATCGTTCATGATGGCGAAAACAAATACGTTTTTAGAGTGTACACTCATGATTGGCGAACCGAATTAGAAATTCAAGAAGAATTAAGACTTCTCAATCACCTGAAAGAAGGAGACCGACAAGTTGCTTTTCCCATAGCAGATCAATCAAACAATTTTATTCAGAAAATTGAAGCTCCGGAAGGAACAAGATTCGGTGTTTTATTTTCATATGCTAAGGGTATAAAAACAGCAAAATTCTCACCGGAAACCAGCTTTCTGATTGGGCAGGCATTAGCTAAAGTTCATCAATCAACAGAACATGTAGAACTGATGAGAATGTCTTACAATGCTCAAAACCTGCTCAAGAACCCTGTTGTAAGGACAAAAAATTTCTATAGTAAAAACACGACCGAAATTCAATTTTTAGAAAGTCTTTCCGGTTTTTTAACGCTAAAAATGGAAAATACAGACCTGCAGAAAATGAGATATGGAGCGGTTCATCTTGACGTTTGGTTTGATAATTTACATATTGATAACGAAAAAGAAATCACATTTTTTGACTTTGATTTTTGTGGCAACGGTTATTTATGCTTTGATATTTCTTATTTTCTATTTCAGCTATTTACAACCCATTTAAACGAAGAGGAGTATGAGGCAAAAGCAGATAATTTCATAAGAGGCTATGAAACTGTCACTAAAATTAATGATGAAGAAAAAAAGTTTTTACCTTACGCATGTCTGGCTATTATGACCTATTATATAAGTGTTCAGTGCGACAGATTTGAATATTGGACCAATATTTTCCTGAATGAAGATCATTTAAAAAGAATGGTGGGCAATCTCAAACGATGGATTGCTTATCATAAAATTGAGGTAAAATAATGACAGAAAAATGTATACAATTAATTATCATTTTAGAAAACTAATCAGCATGATAAAATGTTTGACAATTATTATATTATCCTTCTTCTCATTAACAACTTATGGACAAACAAAAATGCGCTCTATTGATGAATTAATAAACGATAAAGATCAAGGTTGGATTTTTGTAAAAGAATGGATAGACACCGCAAAAAATAAAGTGGAAATATTACCCGTAGATAGCAACCAAGCAAGGGATGCTTTATACAAAACCCAAGTTACAACCAAATCTCCAATGGGTTCAATTGTATACATGACAGGGGGCCTTTTGGTTGATAATGGCTGGATAAGAATTCTTGGCTCAGGTAGTGATAAGCTAAGCAGGTCATTGCCGGAATGGAATAGAGGAAAAACATTTGAGGATTATGGACAGCCAATTCCATATCTTTTAATTGCTGACGATGCAATAGGAGGTATTTTCATTCTTAATGGTGGCGGACTTGGAAACGATTTAGGAAAAGTATATTATTTGGCACCTGATAATTTGGAATATGAACCTCTTGACATTACTTACACTGAATTTCTGAATTTTTGCTTTAATAAAAATCTTGATGAATTTTATAAAGAATACAGATGGGTAAATTGGAAAAAAGATGTAGCAAAACTTAAAGGCGACCAGGTATTCAGTTTTTTTCCTTACTTATGGACAGAACAAGGTAAGGATATGAGTAAAGGATCAAAAAAGAAAGTTCAAATTGAAGAAAGTTACAAGCTTACTCTTGAATTTAGAAAGAAACTTGGATTTGATGCAGAGAAATAAATAATAGAACTTTTAAATTTCACTCAAACTATATCTAAAAATTTATATGATGAATACAAGCTTTCTTATCTTAAATAAATATTGTTAATATGAATACAAAACCCATCACTTTTCCCAATCAGAGAAAGCATAATGCTGTACTACGTTTTCTGCATTTGTTTGTTATTTCTTATGTGTATCTTTTTATTTTTACCTCTCAGTTTTCGCCTTTAGCAGGAATACATAAGAGTGGAGTCTTGTGGTTGTGTAAAAATGTTTTTCAGCAAACGCAGGTAGAATATATTACAATGACTGGCAGCGGCGATACCACATTAGATTATTGGGTAGTGCTTGTAAATATTGGCTTAGCGGTAGTGGCTGCACTCGTTATACTTCTTGCAGATAAAAAACAGCGGACATTTAAAGATCTTCATTGGTTTACGGTAGTAGTGGCACGCTATTATGTAGCTATGATAATGCTTTCATACGGTTTTGCAAAACTACACGACGGGCAGTTTCCTCCTAATTCAATTGGCAGGTTGGAAGAAAAAGTTGGAGACATGTCACCAATGGGGATGGTATGGGCTATGATGGGAGCTTCCACTGGTTATACATTTGTTTCCGGATTGTTGGAAGTTATTGGTGGACTTTTGCTTCTTTTCAGGAGAACCAAAACCTTTGGTGCACTTTTTTCCATGACGGTGATGATCAATGTAGCTCTGTTGAATTTTTTCTATGATGTGCCGGTTAAAATATTTTCCAGTCATATTGTTTTGTTCTGTATTTTTATTGTAAGCGGTGATGCAATGGCATTATATCGTTTTTTTATCTTGCATCAGCCATCGCAGTTACGTTTTCAAAAAAGAACATTCGACAAAAAGTGGAAGAGTATTACAGTTATTGTATTCAAATGGCTTGTAATAGCTTTTTTCATATTAAGCTCTTCATCAGCACTATTCTATACACCTCCGGCCGCTCCGATGGAGGGTGCATATATTGTAGATAAATTTATCATAAACAACCAGGAAATATCATGCAACGATTCCATTGGCTGGAAAAAAATATTGATAACTTCTCCAAGCCGGACAAAAGTAATCCTGAACAATGACAGTACTAAAACATTCCAGAGCGTTTTAGATACTGAAAATAAAACACTTATGCTTCGTAAAATAGATCATCAGGACCTATATGCTTACCTGCATTACAACAGTCAAAAAGATAGTATCATTTTTACAGGAAATAAGGGTCGTGATTCTGTAAAAATAAAAACAATAAGAAAGAAAAAAGAAGATTATCTTTTAAACAAGAGGAGTTTTCATTGGATTAATGAGTATCCGTTTAACAGGTAACAGATATATAGCTTAGCGGGAAACAATATAAATAAGTGATTTTACTTAAAGAAGACATGTAGTTTTAGTACATGTCTTCTTATTTTCCGGGGTATTTCATTATTTCAAATCCTCCACATTGTTCAGTATATAGCACTGTTCCCACTGTTTCATCCCGATTTTAGGGTAGTAGCCCACAGCTTTGGGTGCGGCCAATAGAATCAATGTAGCTTTTGGAGTATGTTCTTTTGTCAATCGGATTAATTCTTTTCCAATGCCTTTCTTTTGATAATTCTCATCAACCGCCAGATCTGAAAGATAAGTGCAGAATGCAAAATCAGTTAATGATCTTGATATTCCAATCAATTTACCATTATCCCGGGCAGTTGCAATAAGATTGGCATGCTGCAGCATCTCTGTTATTCTTTCCGGTTCGTTTACCGGACGTCTTTCTCCTAATGTAGAGTTTACGAGCACCTGGGTAAATTCTTCTATTCCAATTTTTTCTTCAATTTGATACGTAATCATTTTTATTTTTTTACTGTTATTTCAAAAGATATTATCCGCAGGGGCTTCCTGTCTTTCAGACATCCCATAATCGCGTATCACGGAAGCTACACGCAATCTGTAATCTTCAAACACAGAATTCCGTCCTGCCTGTTGTGCTTTCCTGTGAGTGGTTCTGTTGCGCCATTCTTTTATACCATCTTCATCTTTCCAAAAGGACAGGGAAAGGATTTTTCGGGAATCTACGAGACTTTGAAACCGTTCAATCGAAATAAATCCAGGAATCACTTCCAGTTCTGACTTTAGGGATCTCGCTATATCCAGATATTCATCTTTTTTTCCTTCTTCAGGAGCGACTTCAAATATTACAGCTATCATACTTTTAATTAAAAATTATTTGATTTACAGGACAAAATTATAGGTAATTTGGACTACATTTGTATACCAGATTAAACATATAGAGCAGTCCAGAATGTTTCCGTTTGAACATATCATCACTATTGATAAAGAAAAAAAGCTTCCTGTTTACAGACAGATAGCCATCTCTATTATTAATGCAATAAGAAACGGTAATGTAAAGGCCGGAATGGCTCTTCCCGGTACCAGAGAACTTGCAAAAACACTGGGTGTGCACCGTAAGACGGTAATCGCTGCATATGAAGAGCTCAATGCCCAGGATTGGATCCTGATTATTCCCCGGAAACAGGTCAGAGTATCTGAGCGTATTCCAACTCTACAACCTCAAAAGTGGAACGCTCAAAATTCATCTTTATCCTATGAAAATAATTTCGACCTTCCGATTCATCTATCAAAGAAAGATCCGTCACAGCAGGAGCTGACTGTTCTTCCTGAGATTTTCATTGATGATGGGCATCCCGATATTCGCCTTTCTCCTATAGATGAACTGTTGAAAATTTACCGCAGCTATACATCAAGAAGCTTTAGCATTAAAAAAGCAGTTGTTGGGACAACTCAAGGTACATTAAAACTAAGAGAAGAGCTATCGAGATATCTATCTGCAACAAGAGGGCTGAATATTTCCGCTGATAACCTATTGATTACCCATGGCGCACAAATGAGCATTTATCTGGCGGCTCAGTTGCTTTTACAGGATGGAGACATTATTGTTTCCGGAAAACCAGGATATCCTATTGCGAACAGTGCATTTGAGAAAACAAAAGCATCTGTAATAGAGGTTCCTGTAGACGAAAACGGACTGGACATTAATGCTCTCGAAAAAATGTGTAAAAAGAAAAAAATAACCGCTGTATACCTCATTCCTCATCATCATTATCCTACAACAGTCACTTTGAGCGTTGAAAGGAGAATGAAACTGTTGGAGCTTTCCAATCAATATTCGTTTGCTATTATTGAGGATGATTACGATTATGATTATCATTATTCCTCCTCACCATATTTACCTTTGGCAAGTGGAGCTCATAAGGGGAATGTCATTTACATTGGTTCATTTTCAAAAATATTGGGTTCTTCCATTCGTATTGGTTTTATGGTAGCTCCTAAAAATTTCATTCAGGAAGCTGTTGTTTTACGAAAAGCAATTGATGTAGGAGGGGATGGATATATGCAGAATGCATTAGCAGAATTGATTAAAAGTGGTGATTTGGGAAGGTATCTGAAGAAAGCCAAAAAGTCTTACCATCAACGCAGAGATTATCTGAATATACTTTTGCAGCAGCATCTGAGCCCTTATATCTCTTTTACCTTACCAGACGGCGGCCTGTCGGTTTGGATACAGCTCAAACATCCCTACAGCGTTAATACATTGAAAACTCCTTTACAATTGCAAATCAAACGAATAGATGAAGAAGAGAATGCTTTTCGATTAGGTTTTGCTTCAAAGAATGAGAAAGAACTTGAAGAGATCGTTTTATTCATGAAGAAAATTCTTACAAATAGGTATTCAATATGATTATTTAATTAAAAAACAAAAAATTCATCAATCCTACGAAAACCTAGTATAAATTCTTTTTTATGATCTCTTAACAATTCAATAATCAAAATAAATTTTATATTAGTAGAATAATAACCATCTAAGATTTAAGAATTAAATACAGAAAACATGAGAAATACTATTTATACTTTGTTATTACTATTTTTATTCTCAGGCGTTAATGCTCAGGAATATTCAAAATTAATAAGTGAAGCTAATCAATTATATGAATCAAAAGAGTATAAAATGTCTGCAGATTTATATGATAAAGCTTTTAAAATCGAAAGCGAAAATCCAAGTCACTTATATAATGGTGCATGTTCATCTTCTTTAGCGGGAAATACAAAACAAGCATTTAAATGGCTGAACTTATCAATAGAAAAAGGCTGGACCAACCTAAAGCACTTAAATTCTGATACTGATTTAGAAAATTTGCATTCAAAAAAAGAGTGGGGGAAAACCATTGAAAAGTTAGAAAAAAAATTAGCAGCCATAGAAGCAAATTATGACAAACCCCTGCAGGCTGAGTTATTGGCAATTCTTGATGAAGACCAGAAATATAGAGTACAAATGAGTGAAACTCAAAAAAAATTTGGCCCAAATTCTAAAGAAATAAATGACCTTTGGAAAATAACCAATCAGAAAGACTCCATTAACTTAATAAAAGTAAAAAAAATATTAGATGAAAAAGGCTGGGTGGGTAAAGACAAAGTAGGCGCGCAAGCCAATAGTGCATTATTTCTTGTCATTCAACATTCAGATCTGGAAACGCAAAAAAAATATTTACCCATGATGAAAGAAGCGGTAAAAAAAGGAAATGCAAGTCCAGGTTCTTTAGCTTTGTTAATTGACAGAATAGAAATTCGCGAAGGCAGAAAACAAATCTACGGAAGCCAAATAGGAATCAATCAAAGTAATAATACTTACTATATTTTACCTTTAACTGATCCTGACAATGTAGATAAAAGAAGAACAGAAGTTGGCTTAGATCCAATCTCTAACTATGTTAAAAATTGGAATTTGGTTTGGGACGTTGAAAAATATAAAAGAGAATTACCCGAATTAGAAAAATTAAATAAATAGAAAACCATCTGATTACAGCAGTTGGCACAAGTGGCGGATTAAGGCTCAATTAAAAGATTCCTTAATCTGCCATTTATTTTATAAGAAACGTAAGGGATTAAAAACTTTCTGGATTTAAGATGATTTATCTGAAAATATAAGCAGTTGCGGAAGATAGAGTTTATTATACTTGAAAATCTGATGCAATGGCCGAAAGTATAAAATCATGAAATATAATAACATGTTCTGTGAATCTTTGAAAGCCAAACAATACACAATTTAACATAATATAAATTATAGGATTTTTATTACAACCTAGAAGTAGAGTAACTAACCGCCTGAGAATCTCTTATTCTGTCATTTTCCTGGCCAAATATTCTTTAACCGTTTCTAAGAACTCTTTCTGGGTCATAAAACGATCCAGAAACTCTTCCAGTTTTCCTTCATTCTCAATTTCCTGAAAATACATTTCATGATCCGTTCCGTAGACTGTTGGATTATTCTGGTCAGGATCTGTTGCACAAACAAAAAAATGATCAGGATATCCATAAGAATAAAATATACAGATAAAATCCATCTCTTTGCCTTGTACGATTTTTTTTAATTCATATTCATCTACAAGTCCATCCAGTTCTTCATAATCCTCTATATTTTCTTTAAAGGGCGTGAAAATCCAATCTTTGAAAAAATATTGACCGTACGGCAATTCATGGTTAGAAAAATAATGTTCCAGTAAGTTCTTATAAAAAATTTTCTGATCCTCTATATACAAATCTTTGTACTGCTCATAATACTGATCGATCCCATAAACATCCCAATCTTTGTCATAAAGATGATGACTGAAACTAATACTCTTCCAGTTTTCAACAAAACTTTTATCAGCACGCAAACCCTCTGTATTTCCTCCTAACTGCTTAATTTTATCTACAATACTCTTATTCATGCACTATAATTCATTATTACATTATGTTAAATTGAAACCATTCAAAGTCTCATACTGATCTTAAAAATACAAAATCTTGCCACATGGCAGGTTTTCTTCTGTAAAAACAGAATACCTTTATCCTAACCAAAAAATAAAATAGTATGAAACCTAAAATGATCTGGGCCAATCTGGCTGTAACCGACCTCGAACGCACACAGAAATTCTATACTGAACTGGGATTCAGACCTAATAGCCCACACAGTTCCAATGAGCTGGTAAGTTTTTTTATGGCTGGAAATGAATTGGTTGTTCACTTTTTCTTAAAAAATATCATAGAAAACAACCTGAAAAGCATGAAATTTGGAGATCCTCAAAGCTCCAACGAAATTATATTCACCCTTTCTGCAGAAAGCAAAAGTCAGGTGGATGAATGGGCTGAAGAAGTAAAAAATGCTGGTGGAACCATTGTTTCAGAGCCTGAGAGATTTGGAGAAAATTACTACGGTTTTGTATTTGCCGATCCGGATGGACACAAGTTCAATGTATTTTTTATGTAAACTTTCAAAATATTTTTCCCTATATTTGACATTCAACAGATCAATATGAACCGCTCGAACTGTCTGCCTCCTCCGGCACCTTAATATTTTCAATTTAATTTGAAGCATACTCATGTCGTTAACGTATTAACGATCGGTTTTATCATGCTTCACATTCTAACAAAAATATTAATTCCAATTTTACAGTTCATTCTCAAATGAAAAAATCATATTTATTATTACATCTGGCCGTAATTCTGGCCGGATTTACAGGTGTATTCGGGAAATTGATCACTCTTAACGAAGGTTTACTGGTCTGGTACAGACTCCTCTTCTCCTCTATTATTTTGTTCTTTATTGTAAAGCTCTTGAAAATTCCAACGGATATTCCTTTCCGGGGAAAAATTCAGATTTCAAAAGCCGGCTTACTGCTTACGCTCCATTGGCTTCTTTTCTATGCCAGTATAAAATATGCCAATATATCCATTGGTGTGGTGTGCTACTGCCTGACAAGTTTTTTCACAGCTTTATTCAAACCTGTTCTTGATAGGGAGAAATTCAAGCTTTCAGAATTACTTCTCAGTACGTTAACGATTGTAGGAATCAGTTTAATATTTCACTTTGATACTTCCTATCACCTTGGGATTATATTAGGCGTCTTTTCATCGGCATTCGGGGCTTTGTATACGATTTATAACAAACGTCTGGTGAGTCATTTTGATACCAAAATTATCAACTATTATCAGATGATTGCCGGTACTTTATGCTGGGGAGCGTTTTTGCCCGTATATCTCCTCTATTTTCAGTCAGATAGCATAGTTCCTGACTTAAAAAACACGGCTTATTTGGGCGTTTTATCGCTTTTTTGTACTGTTGGCTTATATGTAATGTTTGCAGAGGTTTTGAAGAAAATTCCGGCATTTACCGTTAACTTAACATACAATCTGGAGCCTGTGTATGCTATTATTATGGCGTTCTTATTTTTCGGAGAAAGCAAAGAAGTGAATCTTTCGTTTTATATAGGATTGGTCTTTATTATTGCTTCTGTGGTTTTGCAGACGGTAATTTCTATTAAGAAAACAAAATAAAAATCAAAGCTTTTTAAACCAAAACCGGACACCTAAGTTAGTTTAAGTGTCCGGTTTTTATATCATAGTTTTAAATAACTATCCATTCAATCCCAGGCTGTTATACAGCTGCACCTGCCATATTCCCAACACTTCTTTGAGCATCACAAAAGTAAATGCTGCATTATAACTGTTAGGAAATACAGTAATTTCAGTATCTATAAAATCTGAAGCTTGAGGAACCGGGTTTAATCCAAATGTCTGAAACAAAGCCATAGACCTTTTCATATGAAACCCGGAAGTAACCAGGTATACATCAGAAGGAGCCATCTGCTGTAAGATCTTGCTGGAATATTTTGCATTTTCATATGTGTTCATGCTTTTATCTTCTTTTATGATATCAGCATCTGATACTCCCATCTTTTTAAAATTTTCACTGAATAATTCTGCTTCACTTTTGTGCCCTCTTCCCTTTCCGGAAATCAGTATTTTACAAGGCAGATTATTGGTCTTGTATTCATGATACAACTGATAAGCCGTTACCATTCTGGAATAAGACATGGTATGCAGCTTTTCTGTGTGTTCAAAATCTACAATTCCACCTCCCAATACAACAATAACAGGGTTTTGAGGAGGTTTATTTTTAGTCACAATTGTACCCACATAATTTTTCTGCAGATATCCGGAAGTCAGTTTTCCCAGAAAGCCATTTCCTATGAAAATGATCATTAAAACGGCAAAAAAGCCAACTCCTATTCTCAGATTTTTGCGTTTGTTTTTTCTTTTGAGCAGAGCAATGATGACTACCGCAAGAAATACTAAGAAATAAGGTTCTGTAAAAAGCTGAACAACACGGAATAAAAGGTCTAATAAAAATTTCATTTTCGAATACTATTGATTAATGCCGGAAGGCATAGAAACCTCAAAGATAAGGCAATTTCCTGAGTATCATTTTCCACAGCATTAGACTATTAAAAATGATCAGAATAATTTCGTCTCATTTTTCTTTCTGTTTATCCAATTATTTTATACATTTGCAAACAACACACTTTTTAGTGTGTTAACGAAAACCAAATACCTACCAAGTGAAAAAGCAGAATAGTATCGCCATTTTTATGACCGTACTCCATATATTTTTGGACAGACATTTTTGTAAAGAAAAAAACAAAAACTCTTCCCAAAGTATAAAGAAATGATTTCTCCTTTAAACAGCTGAAATCAAAGAATATGATCTTTTGCGAATCAAACAGATCCCGCAAATTATTGTATAAACATCTGCCTAATCACCAAAATCTGCTAACGAAGCTCCCAGCACGTTTAGTAATCATCCTTGTTTTTTTTAAAACAAAGAAAATCAATGCTTTAAAGCTTAACATTCACATCAAAATAAGATCTTTCACTGATTGATTACCGGACTCTGTTTATTAAAAAATCTTAAACAGATTTACTCTCAAAATTAATATTGCCTCAATGCAATATGGTTTTTAATAGGATACATTTGTCTTGTAACTTTAATACAATCAATGAAATGTCAACAGTTCTCAAAACATTTGTAGCTTATCTTAAAAGACCTGCTCTTTATCCTGAACTGGGCAGAAAAATCATTAAAAATACGGTAAGCAGAAGAAGTCCGTTCAAAGGAAAAGCAAAAACAAATTCCTGGGCTGCCTCCATAGCAGTTTCCCAAAAAGAAGCGGTTTCCCGACTTTTCTCTATGAATACTGATCAATTCAGATCTACCTTTGCTGATATTCTGGAAAAAGCCAGTTTAAAAGAACAAGAATGTCCTATTACCATGGGTGGACCTGGTGCTCTGGAGCTTATTTATTACGCCTGTGAATTTACCAAAGCACAAAACGTTCTGGAAACAGGTGTGGCGTATGGATGGTCTTCTTTGGCCATATTGCTTTCCCTTCAACAAAGAAATGGTACACTCTACAGCTCAGATATGCCTTATCTTGCTCAGGATGGTGATCAATATGTAGGATATGTTGTTCCTGAAAACCTTAAAAAGTATTGGCAGTTATTCCGTTTTGCAGACAGAGAATCATTACCTAAAATTTTTAAAAAGGTTTCTTCTTTTGATGTTTTCCACTATGATTCTGACAAAAGTTACCACGGAAGAATGTGGGCTTACCATCAGATTTATAAAAGATTGAAGCCTGGCGCAGTCTTTATTAGCGATGATATTGGCGACAATTCCGCTTATCAGGATTTTTGTATTAAAAAAAACATCGAAACGACTGTAGTAGAATACAATGGAAAGTATATCGGTATTTTTATAAAATAAACAATCTAAAAATCTCCCGCAGATCACGCAGATATCGCATATTGCAGAAATAGTTGAAGGAGGTAAAGGTGCATTTCTTACAAGAAAAAGGAAATACAGATCTCATTTAATTCTATAATAATTTAAATAATCAGCCTAATGTTCTTACACGAGACTAATTATTTAATATTTCTTCAGATAAATTATATAAATAATAGCTATACAATATTTTAAGAAGTCTAATCACCGAAACCTTAAACTTATCTTAAAATCCCACTCCACAACTACTTATTATAAATATTTTTCATACATTCACGTGATTTTATAAAAGTATATTGAAAACTCTTATTTACTACTATTTTCAATCATTAAATTGGAAAATACATCAATTAATAGCAATAAAAAAGCATGGTTTTCAATTAAAAGCACAATCATAGATATGTTGAAAAATTTTAGAGCCGTTCGTTTATTACTTCTTCTTCCGCTTACATTTTTCGTGTTCGGTTTCCGTCCTCCTCTCAATGAAGAAGAAAAGATGCAGATCATTATGGTCAATACAAAGAATATTTTGTCTTATCTGCATTACAGCCCCAAACCTATTAATGATGCGTATTCAAAAGAAGTGTATAAACAGTATTTTGAATCTATAGATCCTACAAAAACCTATTTCCTGCAATCTGATATGGATGAGTTTCGTAAATATGAAACCAAACTGGATGATTATCTAAACACGGGAGATTTGACTTTTTATAAACTGACAGTCGATAAATTGTATCAAAGGATTGATGAAATTGATAAAATGACGAAGGATATCTTCAGTAAACCCATCAATCTGGAAGAAGATGAAATACTGACTTTGGAACCTAAACTGAAAAATGCACCTGTCAATAATCAGCAGCAGTACAATGAATGGAGGAAGTATGTGAAATACAATATTCTGCAGGAGATAGAATCCATGAATAGGAAAAGCGAAGAAAAGAAGAAGGAAGATTCTAACAATAAAGGAAACAACAGTAAGCCCGAAGTACTAAGCCAGGATGAAAAGATAAAAAAAGCGACAGAAAATGTGAAAGATCTTCTGGAAGAGAAATTTATCAGATTCAGGAAAAGGCAAAAAATGGATTGGTTTACCGTATACATCAATGCGTATACCCATATTTTTGATCCGCATACCAATTATTATTCGCCGCAGGGAAAGAAAGATTTTGATATGGACTTCAAAGGAAAGATCATCGGGATAGGAGCCGTAATTCAGGAAAAGAAAGGAAACCTGTATATCGGTACATTATCCATTGGAGCTCCGGCATGGAAGACCAAGCAGCTGACTGAAGGTGATAAGATCTTAAAAATAAAATCTACTCCCGATACTGATCCTGTAAACGTTGTGGATATGCTTTCCAGCGAAGCCATTAAATTAATCAGAGGTGAAAAAGGAACGCCAATCACTTTAACCGTACAGAAAAAGGACGGAACGATTCAGGATGTGACCATTATCCGTGAAGAAATATCGATTGAAGATACTTTTGCTAAAAGTATTATCATCAATGCATCCGATAAAAAATACGGGCTTATTAATCTACCTAAGTTCAATGCGGATTTTGAAGATAAAGACGGCAGAAATGCTTCTGATGATATTAAAAAAGAAATCCTCAAACTTAAAGAACAAAATATCCAGGGAATTGTTTTGGATCTTAGAGGGAACTCTGGCGGTTCTTTAACGGAAGTTGGTGATATTATGGGACTTTTCATGGATGCAGGCCCTTATGTACAGGTAAAAGATGGAAATGGAAAGATTACCACATTAAAAAATAAAAATGAAGTTCCCATCTGGAACGGCCCACTGGTGATTCTGCAGAATGAATTGTCTGCTTCCGCAGCAGAAATTTTAGCCGGTGTGATGCAGGATTACGGAAGAGCAGTTATCATGGGTTCTCCTGTTTCGTATGGAAAAGGAACGGTACAGGTATTTGTAGATTTGAACAGGTTTTTAAATACGGAGGAAGATTTTGGTTCCATAAAACTAACCATTCAGAAATATTACAGAATCACCGGAGAGTCTACCCAGAGAAAAGGTGTAAGCTCAGATATCCAGATGAAAGATATCTTTTCTTATGCAGACATCGGTGAAAAATATGATGACTATGCATTAGCCTGGGATAAAATACAGGGGACTAGCTTCAATAAACAAAACTTTCTCAATATTCAGGCTTTGCAGAAAGTAAGTGCAGAGAGAATTGCTAAAAACGATAATTATAAGCTATTACTTGAATACGCTCAATGGAAAGAAAATCTGGGTAAGGAAAAAACAGTGCCTTTGAGCATACAAAAATACAGCGACCTGATGAAGCAGAGAAAAACTCAGGATGATAAGTTCAAAGTATTAAAAACATTAGAAAGTGGTCTTACATTTACCATGTATCCAAAAGATATTGAAAGAGAGAAAAATGACGCCGCATTCAAAAATAAATCGGAGGTATGGATTAAAAATCTGCAAAAAGACCTCTACCTGCAGGAAGCCATAAATATCGTTGAAGATCTGGAAGTAAGATCTTAAGCATACTTCCCTATTCTCATATAAAAATTCAAAGCTCAACAATGTATTACCTTATATTGTTGAGCTTTTTTCATTATAATCAAAAATTTATTACAAAATATTTGCGTAGCTAAATAACTACACATATATTTGTAGTCAAATAACTACACGATGAATTTAAGAAGAGATGTATTTCAGGCGATAGCAGATCCTACAAGACGATCTATATTGATGTTAGTAGCGACACACTCGATGACAGCAGGAGCCATTGCCTCCAATTTTGATACGGCAAGGCCCACTGTTTCAAAACATCTCCAGATCCTTACAGAATGTGAACTGCTGCGATCTGAACAAAACGGCAGAGAAATTATCTATCACCTAAATCCCAATAAAATGAAAGAAATAGCCGATTTTATAGAACCCTTCCGCAACATGTGGGACGAGAAATTCAACAAGTTGGAAAGTGTGATGAAAGCGTATCAGAATAAAGAAGCGTGATGCGAGGTGCGAGATACGTGTTTCGGGTTACAAAGTTTCAAGATTGATTGGATAAATGAATTGCAATTTAAAATACCTCGAACCTCGTAAACACAAAACCCCGGATGTCGCATCCCGAACCCTTGAACTCTCCTATTCTAATGCAAAATAACCCGGATCTCGCATCCCGAAACTCAAAACCAAAACCCAAAATATGGAACTTAAAACAAAAATCCAGGCAGAAGGCGGCAAACAGGAAATCTTCATCATCAGAGAATTTGACCTTCCCGTAGAACTTCTTTTCAAGGCGTATACAGAAACTGAATTGTTCGAACAATGGATGGGAACGAAAGTAACCCATTTCGAAAACAAACAACATGGAAGTTACCGCTTTGAAACATCAAATCCTCAGGGCGATGTGGTTTTCAGTGCCAATGGAACTATTCATGACATTGTTCAGAATGAAAAAATTATAAGAACTTTCCAGATGGAAAACACCCCATTTCCGGCTCAGATGGAATTTTTAGAATTTGAAAAGTTAACGGACACCACCAGCAAAATCACGATCCAAACCATTTATAAATCTGTAGACTTTAGAGACCAGCACCTGAAAATGCCTTTTGCACAGGGTATTAATATGGCGCATAATCGTCTGCAGGAATTGTTGGGTGGTGAGAGGAAGAGATAATAGACGATATGGGATACGGGTTTCGAGGTGCGGGGTGCGAGGTTTATAAACTACCCTGAATAACTCGAATCCCGAAACCCGAAACTCTCCCACTCTAATACCCTCAAACCTGAATAACTCAAATCACACCCCAAAATAACCCGAATCCCACATCCAGTAACCCAAAACTCTCCCACTCTCAAACCCTCAAACCCATAAACCCAGAACTCATGAATCCAAAAGTTAATTTTTTCTTCGAAAATGCCGGACAATGGCAGGAAGAATTTGAAAAATTAAGAGCTATTGCCCTTAGTACTGAGCTTGTAGAAGATTTAAAATGGGGCTGTCCCTGTTATACCTATGAAGGGAAAAATATTTTCCTGATCCATGGTTTTAAAGAATATTGTGCGCTTCTCTTCTTTAAGGGAGCTTTGATGAAAGATCCTGATCATATTTTGATTCAGCAGTCTAAAAATGTACAGGCCGCAAGGCAGATTCGTTTTACCGAAGTAGCACAAATTAATGATTTGGAGGAAGTTCTTCGCTCTTATATGTTTCAAGCCGTTGAAATAGAAGAATCGGGTGCTAAAGTAGAAATGAAGAAAACAAAAGAGTTTGAAATGGCTGAAGAATTTCAGGAGAAGCTGGATCAAGATCCTGCATTACAGGAAGCTTTTAAAGCATTAACTCCCGGAAGACAAAGAGCTTATCTTCTCCACTTCTCCTCTGCAAAGCAATCTAAAACCCGTGAAGCCCGCATTGAAAAATGCATCCCGCAAATCATGGACGGAATAGGATTAAACGACTAATTATATAAAAAAACAATCATGAACACACCACAACCCTCACAAAAAAGAACAAAAATCATCTATTGGATATTCACCCTTTGGATGGCTTTGGGAATGGTTTCAACAGCCATTGTCCAACTGATGAAAAACAAAGATGAACTGGCCAATTTTACTAATCTCGGCTATCCTTCTTATCTGATGACCATCATCGGAGTCTGGAAAATTCTGGGCGTTATGGCCATCTTAATTCCTAAGCGCCTGCTTTTAAAAGAATGGGCCTATGCAGGATTTTTCTTTGTCATGTCAGGCGCTGTAATTTCCCATCTTATCGTTGGTGATACGGCCGGCAGAACTTTTCCTGCGGTATTATTATTGGTACTGGTCATTATTTCCTGGTACTTCAGACCTGCAGAAAGAAAAATTACGATTACTGATTAATAATTTTAGAGATTCAGAAATTTTATCACAGGTAAAATCCTTTCGTCTTTAAACAAACCATTATTAATAAAATTTGCGTCTTCGCGATTTCCAACAACACCAATCAACATAACAAAATAAAATTTGACATGAAAAAGAAACTAACCCAGGAACAAATCAACGAGCTTTTGAAAACACTAAAAGCCCGTTTTGAAAAAAATATGAACCGTCATAAAGATCTGAAATGGGAAAAAATCCAACAAAAACTAGAAGCCCATCCCGAAAAGGTCCGTTCTTTATACGAAATGGAAACTACAGAAGGTGAACCCGACGTGGTAGATTATAATAAAAAAACAGATGAATACTCTTTCGTTGACTGCTCCCCCGAAAGTCCAAAACGCCGAAGCTTATGCTATGATTATCCTGCCTGGGATGCCAGAAAAGCCAACAAACCGGAAAGCAATGTCATTGATACCGCTTCTGAAATGGGCATTGAACTTTTGACAGAGGAAAAATATCGTCAACTTCAGGAATTGGGAAAATTTGACCAAAAGACTTCAAGCTGGATCAAAACACCACCACAGATCCGTGAACTTGGAGGTGCTATTTTCTGTGACAGACGGTACAATACTGTATTTACTTATCACAACGGTGCAGATTCTTATTATGCCGCAAGAGGATTTCGAGGTTTATTAAAAGTGTAAAGGAGAATTCTTAGCTGGGATCTCTCAACCAGGGAGATTCCACACTCCAGAAAATAATATTAACGCCAAGATAGTTTTCAGCATATTCTGTAAATTCTTCTTTGGTAAAAGGTTTTTTCGTTTTCGGGTTTTTATACGTCAGCGTCGGCTCCTGAACGGCCATGGCTACAAGAGAAAGCTTTCCTTTATACTGATTAAAAAAAGGATAAGAGTTTTTCATTTGTGCTTTTTTATCAGGAACAATATCTGGTCCACCCAATCCGATATTATTTTTATACGCAAAATCGAACAGTCTGGACATATATTGGTGATCATTTTCCCATTCACACGGAAAGAAATTAACATATTGCAATACGTAAGACTGATGGAAAGCGGTTCTTGCAAATTGTAAATTTTCCAATTCAGCCTGAAAATAACGGTCGCAGCTAAATCCTGTTTTATCTTTTTTCATATCAATATCTATCGCTGTTTCCGGAAGATTAATCCCCTGTATTTTTCCGTCAAATTGCTTTGCCAGCTCACCTATCAGCTTCTGAAATCTCATTCGGACCGCTGGATTTCATTGCTGGGTAGCCCAACCGTTTCCAACTGGTTTATTTTCACCCGGATTATCATACTGAGGAATCAATCCTCCTGTATACTCTTTATCTTTCAACACATACTCCGGAATATATTTTGCCTGTGGTTCAAAAAATCTGTCCTGAAGCTGGATAAATAGCTTTTTGTTAAGACTTGTCAGATAATTCAGATCTTTCTCAATAACAGAAAAATCATATACATCTTTTGATGTTTCCAAAGCTTTCCAGTTATAGACAATCTGTACTCCGCCGATATCTTTACGGGTAATCAGTTTTTCAATTCCATGCAGATCTCCCGAGGAGGTATAAATATAATTCTGAGGAGTCTGTCCCCCGACAAAACATACACCTAAAATAAATAATCCTAAGCCCAGCACTTTAGCACTCTTTTTCATTACAATCAATTTTAAAGAGTAAATCATTTTTCATGCCTAAAAACATCAGACATTTTTAGGAGCATTAAAATAGTATTTCATGATGAGCAATATTTTTAAACATTTTTGTGCACTTAGATAAAGCATAATTAACATGCCGTAAGTATTAGTAATTTCAATGTATTTTTTTAATTAATATTTTTCCTTAAAATCCATTTTATTAAATATTAATTTTCACCAAAAAATCATTATCTCTTCATATCCTATTTTTAATATACAAATACTATTATTATTTTAGCAGAATAGAAATTTGATTTTTAACAATTAAGGATATGAAAAAATTAATCTTATTGGGCGCTGTATCAGCTTTTTTAATCAATTGTAATAAGAAAACTGAAGTTCCGGCTCCCAAAGTAGAAGCAGATACCATTGCTGTGGAAGAACCTGTAATAGATACTCTTGGACCAAAATCGTTCTGTTATATCGGAACAACAGGGAAAGACAGTGTTTTTGCTTCTATTGATGACAATTTAGGAACAATCACCGGAAAATTATCTTATAAAAACAGTGAAAAAGATAGTTCAAAAGGAGATCTAACGGGTTTCAAATCCGGAGATACCCTGAAACTAACTTATGAATTCAGCTCTGAAGGTAAAAAGAGTAAAAGAGATATCTACTTCCTTCAAAAGGATAATGTTTTGACGGAAGGTATTGGTGATCATAAAGAAGAAGACGGACAATCTAAATATGCTGATGAGAAAAAGATAAGTTATAAAGACGGACAGAAGCTAACACCTGCAGACTGTAAAATAGTCAACGAAGCTTTGAAAAAATAATTCATTATAAAATAAAAAAAGGCTGTCTCAAAAGTGTCATTCTGAACGAAATAAAATGTAGTGAAGAATCTCATGTAGTTGTTTGTCATAGAGATTCTTCCTTCGTCAGAATGACAAAAATCCACTAGTGGACTTTTGAGACAGCCTTTTCATTCTATCTTAATTCTGTTCAATAATTTCAATAAAACGGTTCACAGCTTCATCTTCTGTGCTCCATGAAGTAATAAGACGAATGGCTGAAAAATTTTCATCTACTTTCTTCCAGACATAGAATTCAAATTTTTCAGATAATACCTCTATAAGTTGGTTACTGAGAATAGGAAAAATCTGGTTGGTATAGGTATCGGAAAGAAAAGCCGTTCCTTTTTCCTGCAACGCTTTTTTAATTTTCATCGCCTGCTGATTGGCATGTTGTGCCAGCTCAAAATACAGATTGTCTTTCATGAGTTCCATAAATTGAATTCCCAACAGTCTTCCTTTTGCCAATAACGCTCCTTTTTGTTTGATATTAAAAGCAAAATCTTCCTGTAGCACAGGATTATTTATCACAATTGCCTCTCCTATCAAAGCTCCATTTTTAGTTCCTCCAAGATAGAAAATATCGGTAAGAGCAGCTACTTTTTCCAGGGTAAGATCACTGATTTCTGCTGTCAGTCCATGACCAAGCCTTGCCCCATCCATAAACAGGTATAATTTATTTTCCTTACAAAATGCAGAAAGTTCTTCCAGTTCTTTTGCCTGATAGATTGTTCCCAGCTCTGTAGAATTGGAAATATAAACCAGTTTAGGCATCACCTGATGTGGCACATTACTGTGTCCTTCTAAAATTGGAACAATATCTGAAGGTTTTATTTTTCCATCTGCCGTTTCAATGCTAAGTACTTTATGACCTGTAGCTTCAATAGCTCCTGTTTCATTATTCAGGATATGCCCGGGAGCAGCAGATATTACACACTGATAAGGTTTTAGAATTGCAGAAATAACAATTAAGTTAGCCTGCGTTCCTCCAGAAACTAAAAAAACTTCTGAATCCGGATTGCTGATTTTTTTTTTAATTAATGCTTTCGCTTTTAATGAATACTCATCTTCTCCATAGCCAGCCTGCTGTACAAGATTATACTGCGAAAGGGCCTGTAAAATATTAGGATGGCAGCCTTCAGAATAATCGTTTTTGAATGAAAATTTCATAGAGTAAAAGTAAAAAAAGTTAAAATAACAAGAGTCAACTTTTCATTTTATTTTGTTAGATTTGTACTGAAAATCATCTAACATTTTGAAAACAACCCTAACAGAGGAGAATTACCTGAAAGCTTTGTTTCATTTAGTTGACAATGAAGGAAAGGTTACGATTAATGAGCTCAGCAAATTTTTAAATGTAAAAATGCCGAGTGTCAATAATATGATGAAGAAATTTGCGGAAAAAAAGTGGGTCATTTATGAAACCTACAAACCCTTAATCGTTACAGAAAGTGGAAGACGTGAAGCTGCCCTGGTGGTTCGTAAACACCGGCTTACCGAAATGTTCCTGGTTAAGAAAATGAATTTCGGCTGGGAAAACGTTCATGAGATAGCAGAACAGCTTGAGCATGTGCATTCTCAAATCTTCTTTGATAAAATGGACGAAATTCTGGATCATCCTAAATTCGATCCTCATGGAGAACCTATTCCTGATAAAGATGGTAATATTATCGCTCAGGATTTACAAAAATTAAGCAGTTGTGAACCAGGAGAAAATGTAACTTTTGCTTCTGTTACCCTTTCTGATGATGCTTTTCTGACATATCTGAACGACAGAAAATTGCTGCTCGATACAAAAGTGAAAATTATAAAAATAGAAAGTTTTGATAAATCCATGACGATAGAAATTGAGGGCAAAACAGAAATTCTAAGCAAAAAAGCTACTGAGAAAATACTTGTTAAGAAATAAACCATTACCCCTGAAAAAATAAACTGAACAGATCTTCATTAAAAAAATTAGGCTTTTAAAAATTTAAACGATTAAGAAATTTAAGGAGAAAAGTATAGTTAAGACGTATCATTCTGATTTTAAGCTTACAGCGAAACTTTACTTAATGTTATATCCCAAATAAACCTAACAGGTTTTAAAAACCTGTTAGGTTTGATATTCATATAAATCTACTTTTACTCTATTCCTCAAACTGTTAAAAAACGGTTAAACTCTCCTTTCCTAAATACCCGAAAATTTATTTTTACCTAGGTTTGCAAAACTTTCTATAGACTTTGTCTTTCCGACAAATACCCAACCTTTAATTATTACTTAAAAAAATTATGAAAAAAAGCATTCCGTTTTTTATTATTTCGATGTTATTCAGTCCATTGGCAACGGCTCAAACCACTCAGGTAAGAGATTTTGTCATTGAACCACAGATTCAGCCCAATTTTTATATTTATAAAACTTTCGGAGTATTCGGAGGAAAAGAATATTCTACCAATGCTGTTTATCTGGTGACCAAAAAAGGGATTGTCTTATTCGATGTCCCTTGGCAGAAAACACAGTATCAAAGTCTTTTGGATACTATTCAGAAAAGACATAACCTTCCTGTTATTGCGGTATTTGCTACTCATTCACATGAAGACAGAGCCGGAGATTTAAGCTTTTATAATAAGAAAGGCATCAAAACCTACGCTACAGCTAAAACCAATGAGCTTTTGAAGAAGGATGGAAAAGCAACTTCTACTGAACTTATTAAAACAGGAAAACCTTATCGTATTGGTGGAGAAGAATTTATAGTAGACTTTCTTGGGGAAGGACATACTGCCGATAATGTAGTGGTATGGTTTCCCAAATATAAAATACTGGACGGAGGATGTCTTGTCAAGAGCAAAGCAGCTGTTGATCTTGGGTATACGGGAGAAGCCAATGTTGCCCAATGGCCTCAAACCATGACAAAACTGAAAAACAAATACTCACAGGCAACTTTGATTATCCCCGGACACGATGAATGGAAAGGAGGCGGGCACGTAGAACATACACTTGATCTTCTGAATAAAAAATAAATTTGAAGCGCCCTGGCTAATGCCAGGGCGCTTCGATTTTTAAACCATCATATTAATGATTACTATTTTCTAAAAGTTGCGATACTTTTTCAATTTCTTCCATGGTATTGAAGTAATGAGGGGATAATCTGATCGCATGGTCTATATTTTTAAACGTAAAATCAATTAATGCATCCTGTCTGCGGTTTTCCTTAAAAAACACATTATGATCACTCAAAGCTTTATGAATCTTTTCAACCTTTCCATCTGCCTGGCAAAAAGTCACAATACTGCTTAATCTGTTCCCTTTATCCAGAACTCTGAAACCATTATTCTGCAGATTAATTCTTAAAGTATCGGTCAACTTCCGGTTATAATTCTCAATTTGATCCATTCCTATTGCATTGGCATAACGTAAAGCCTCTGCAAATCCAGCTAAAGCAGCATAAGGTCTTTCAAAAAGTTCAAATCTTTTAGCAGTGTCATGGAGCTGAAAATCATCAAATGCTGTCCATTGAGCACCAAAACTATCTAAAAACAGAGGATACATTTTCTGGTTTAATACTTTATCTGAAACGTATAAAAATCCAGTTCCCCTGGGCCCTCGCATAAATTTCCTTCCGGTTGCCGTCAGAAAATCACAATGGATTTTTTCTACATCCACCACGATCTGCCCTACAGACTGGCAGGCGTCCACAAGATACAGGACATCATACTGTTTACATAACTTCCCCACTCCTTCCACATTCTGAATTAAACCGGAATTGGTAGGAATGTGAGTAACAGCAATTAATTTGGGATTATGCTTTTTGATCAGATTTTCAAAATCTTCAAGATCCAATTCATGGTCAGGAAGATTGGCAACCCTTACAATTTCAATATGATACCTTTTCTGTAAAGAAATAAAAGCAATCTGATTGGATATATAATCATCATTAGTAGTAATGATACAATCTCCTTCTTTAAAATCAATACTGGATAAAGCTTTTGCATATCCATCTGTAGAACTGCTTACAAATGCAATATGGGAAGGTTTTGTATTAATCAATTTTGCAGTCTCTTCGTAAAACTGATTGATGATACCCGGGTTTCGTACCGCTGCTGCATACCCTCCCGATTCCTGTTCCTCATATAAAAACTTAATGGTAGTCTCCACAACAGATTTAGGCATTAATGAAGCCCCTGCACTGTTTAAAAATATCTTATCCGAACATCCCGGAGTATCCTGTCTTATAACCTCTAAATTCATTTTTATCAATCCTTACAACAAATTTACTTTTAATTTTTTCTAAATAGGCCTATAAAAAATCCCGAATTTTCATCCGGGACTCTATTTTTACTCAATAATTTTAATCTAAAACACTCCAACCTCTTTTTGGATTCGTGTTTGTGGAAACTTCCTGCTCATTAACAATGATATTTTCTTTTCTCTGACCGATATAATCAAGCTCGCTCAGTTTAGAGAAGATAATTTCAAGGCTTCTCAACATCTGTTGAATGTAAAGCAATGGTTCACCACAATTATGGTGATCGTAATTCGTTTCTGCTACAATAGAAAGCTGGTTCAATAAGGTATGAGGGGCAATCTCACTCCATTCCAAACTGTAGTTCAGCATTTCCTCCAGTTCTGCAGGAACAAGAAGCTGGGTTGAATTGTATAAATGAAGCGCCAGTCTTGCAAAAGACTCAATTAAAAATACAGGCGGCTGCCAAGGGGTAACATTTCTGAACTGGAAATACATATCTCCAAAAGTATTCACCATGGTAGTACACAAGAACTTAACGTTTTGTGCCAATGCTGTATTCTGATTTTTATGGGATGCTTTCTGAATAATTTTAAAAGCATACTGCTGAAGATTTCCGATAGACTTAGCATAGCTGCTGTAATAATCCACCAAAGCCGGGTGACTCTGTACAGAAGTACAAGGCGGAATAAAGTTAGAATCCACCTGAGCAATATTTCCTTTTAAATCTACCTTACCGATGATAAGATAATTTCCTCCAGAATAGCTGCTGTTCAAAGACGTTACGGGAAGCAGTTCAATATGGTGATTCGGCTGTGCATTCGGGTGGCGTGGCGGAATTTCCTCAGGATCAATATCTCCAAAAGGTACTTTATCAAAAGGATTTACAGAGATCAGAATATAATATTCACCATCAGCCTGTTCTTCATTCATTGATTTCGCCAATGATTTCACGCTGATCCTTCTGTCTGTGAGTTCAATACGGTATCCTGCCATTGTCACAGCGCTGCAACGCTTAATTACAAGCTGTACATCATTGGTTGCCGTGTTGTGAACGTCAAAAATGGTACGGTCTGTAAATTCGTTCGAAATAGGTAAAAGCCCGTAGTTATATGTAGTAATTCCAAGGGAATTGGAATCTCTGATGGTATCAATTAAGAAATTATCCTGATCATTAAGGTGTCTCTGGGAAACCTTCATCCCGTCCACCCAATTGATTGCAAAATGTTTAATAGGCTGTATCATGTTTAATACTTTTTAATTTTTTGTGTTTATGATTTTCTTTTGACTCCCTCCTCTTCATGCTGAATAACTCGCTTACAAATCACCACTTCATTTTCAGAAATGTTGTTTGTCGTAATGTCGTGGTCGAAATCTATATATTTTCTAAAGCTGAAAAACGATTTTTTAGTGTAGAAGATCCAGTAATAAGGTTCATTTCCTTCGTCTGAAAGATGAATAATGGAACCTGGATTTTTGTGGTTGTAATCATCTACTACTCTATAGAACCAATCTCCGAAAGTAACCCCTGTAGGAAGTGTTTTCGCTTTAATTCTGAAACGGTTGGTATCTTCCAGTTTTTTGCTCAGTTCAACATTCAGGACCATTAATCTGTCAAAATCTGCCCCTTCAAAATCAGGAAGCTTCTGCTCCGGTGAATATCTCCATGTTTTATAAATATCAAAAGGAATACTGATAAACTGAATATAGCAGTAATAAAACACCATCGGAACCACAAAGATCACCATACTTGTTGCTGCCATCACAGCATATCCTGTACCTTTACTCATCCAGTTGAAGATCAGGGTGAAAAGATATCCGCCCAAAGCGATACACGTTAATGAAAGGATAGACTCAAACAGAATACTCATTGCCAGAGAATCGATGTACTTTTTGAAATATTTATGCAGTAAGTTCACGTGAATAATCCCAAAAATAAGATAGATCACCTGTGCAATAAGATACCAGTACGGATTAAAAAGGTTCCCTGCAAATCCAAAAACGCCCGGGATAGCCAGACACAAACTGCAAAGGAGTACATATATAATGATCACCTTAATTTTGATCGCAGGTTTATTTCTCCTGATTACACCGAGTATAACCATCATAATAATTGCGATTAAAGGCATTAAGATATACCTTAAAAAAATACCTTTTACTGAAGAAATTTCCATTTGTTTCTTTTCGAATTTATACTTTGTTGGTAGCTGTAAATATAATAAAATAATTTAGAGGAATGTAGAGTATCCAAGGCGGCTGGCATTTCTTTCATCGTCTTCAAGACTGAATGAATATTCCTCTTTTTCTGTGACAAAATTCTCTTCCACATCCACTGTTACAGGAAGAAAATAGTCATACAATGACTGAAGTACATTTCTGAACGGACTTCCCGGAATATACTTCTTCATATCCCCATAAGGAATTGGTCCAATGTTCACCACCCAGTTTCGTTGCCCGTCCATATGAGGTCCGCTTGGAATATAGGTGACTCCCAATCTTGAATTTCCCAGTAACATGGAATCATCATTTTTCTCGATTCCGTCAATAATATTAGGTGAAAAAGTAACCTGTACCGGTACCTGCAGAAAAGCAGTCAAACATCTTTCAAACCATCTTTTATCTCCTCTGATCTGATGGAAAAAAGGTAAAATGTGCATAAAAATATAGGCACTCTGCTTATCCAGCATTTTGATCATGGGCCAAAGTTCACTTACTGTGTCCAGTAAAGAATCGGTGCTGCTTGTAATATCAAATTCTGATTCTTTAAGCAAAGCACTGATTTCCGTAAAGAATACTTCCAGCTCAAAAGGCCGGAAAAACTTACGGGCATCATCTTCTACCCTTTTCTGCTTCCTGATTTCCCTTACCACCGTATCTACATTCTTTCTGGAAGCTCCCAGAGACGGTGGATGGAATAAGCCTTCCGGAAGATAGTCGTAAATACCTTCTCTGTAGCTCTCTATCGTAAAAACTTCCTCATCAAATCCTAAATAACTGCTTGAAATACTTTTGATGTCTTTTAGGTAAGCACGGTCGTTCACACCGACACGCTCAATGAATATATTACTTACCGCACGGTGGTATTTCAAGAGGTTTACAGCTACAGCTTCAGCCTTAAAGTCTGTCTGCAGCTTATTGTAATGCATATCTACAATATTATTCTCATACATAGTGTTTCCTCTGATTATGACTTGTAAAGATAATATATCTCATAAGTTTGAAAAAATATTTTTACAACAATTTTATTCTAAAAGTAGTAATTTATTGACAGTAATAGGAATAATTTTCTACAAATTCCGTGAAAATACGGTAAATACCCTATTTATTTGTTTTTTATTATTTAAAATTAACTATTCAGAATCAATCGATTAAAGGGTTTTAATTTATAGTTTAAAGTTCAAGGTTTAAAATTTAAAGTGTAAGATTGTGATTCAGATTTTAAACTGTAATCCGTATTGTTCTATCCTGTTACCTTTATTACCGGAAAAATCCAAGCGTCAAACCTACTGTAATTGCTTCTTTTATTTAAATTAAATTTTATTAACATCATCATATGGAATAAATTCAGGATAAAGCATGCTCATTCCGAAAGTGGGCCGTATCTTTGCAGACTGAAAATTGTTATTAAAAAATGAAAAGTATTTATTCTAAAATTCTGATTTTAGCATTCATGGCCTCTTCACTTTATTCTTATGCGTGGGGATTAACGGGACACAGAGTGATTGCAGATATTGCACAAAACCACCTTTCCCGCAAAGCAAGAAGAGAGATTAAAAAGATCATGGGAAAAGAGCGTCTGGCTTACTGGGCAAACTGGCCGGATTTCATTAAATCTGATACTACAGGTGCATGGAAGCAGGCTTCATCATGGCATTATGTAAACATTGATCCGATGACTGATTTTAAAGCTTTTGAACAAAATTTAAAAGCACAGGCAGGACCAAGTCTTTACACTCAGGTAAATACATTGTCAAGCCAGATCAAAGACAAAAACACTTCTGAAAAAGACAGAAAAATTGCTTTAATCTTCCTCATCCACATTATGGGAGATCTTGCACAGCCACTTCACGTAGGTAGAGCGGAAGATTTAGGAGGAAACAAAATCAACGTTACCTATTTCGGGGAAAAAACCAATTTACACTCTGTATGGGATGGGAAATTAGTAGATTCTCAAAAATACAGCTACACTGAATATTCCAAGCTTTTAGATATCAAATCTAAAGAAGAAGTAGCACAGATTCAATCCGGAACACTGGAAGACTGGTTGTATGATTCTCATAAAATCGCCAACAAGATCTATGCACAGACTCCAAACGATTCTAAGCTATCTTACGACTATCAGTACAAGTTCAATGAAACGATGGAAAGACAATTGTTGTACGGAGGATTGAGACTGGCAAAAGTATTGAATGAACTTTTCTAAGTAGAATTTCGGGTTGCAAGCTCGGGTTATTTAACCCAAAACAATTTAAAATATAACTCTTAGAGATAAAAACGGGACTTCGGTTTCGTTTTTTTTGTTTAAGGTTTAAGGTTTAGGGTTTAGGATTTAGGATTTAGGATTTGGGGAAATTATAAAGTTTGTAAATGAACTTACCTCTTTTAGAATTTATATTTATTTTTTTAAATGATAAACCAAAACACACAACAATTTAGTTATCAGTTATTTAATCTGTTATTAAAAAATCATTAATACATTTTATAGTATACTTTGCACAAAAATATTAAATCCTGTGTAACCTTTTTACCTTTTCATACGTATATATTATAGTAACTCTTTTTTGAGGATAAAATAAATGAGACAATTAAAAATCACTAAGCAGGTTACCAACAGGGAAACTGCTTCATTAGACAAGTATTTGCAGGAAATTGGTAAAGTGGAACTGATCACTGCGGACGAGGAAGTAGAATTGGCACAAAGAATACGTGCAGGCGACAGAGCCGCACTTGAGAAATTAATCAAAGCCAACCTTCGTTTCGTAGTATCTGTATCTAAACAATACCAAAATCAAGGTCTTTCTTTACCCGATTTGATCAATGAAGGTAACTTAGGATTAATGAAAGCGGCAAAAAGGTACGATGAAACTAGAGGTTTCAAATTTATCTCTTATGCAGTATGGTGGATTCGTCAATCAATTTTACAGGCATTGGCTGAACAGTCAAGAATTGTAAGACTACCATTGAACAAGATTGGGTCTATCAACAAAATCAATAAAGCATACGCTCACCTTGAGCAGGAAAATGAAAGACCACCTTCTCCGGAAGAATTGGCTGAAGTTCTTGACATGAGCGAGGAAGATATCAAAGAATCTATGAAAAACTCCGGAAGACACCTGTCTATGGATGCGCCTTTAGTAGAAGGTGAAGATTCTAATCTTTATGATGTATTACGTTCAGGAGAATCTCCAAGTCCTGATAAAGATCTGATGCTTGAATCTCTGCAAATCGAGATTGAAAGAGCATTGAATACTTTGACGCCAAGAGAGGCTGATCTGGTAAGATTGTACTTCGGACTGAACGGAAAACACCCAATGACTTTAGAGGAAATTGGTGAAACTTTCGATCTTACAAGAGAGAGAGTTCGTCAGATCAAAGAAAAAGCAATTAAGAGACTAAAACACAATACCAGAAGCAAGATTCTTAAATCTTATCTGGGTAAATAATTTTAGCGTAAAAAATTTTATAGGCGGAGTCTGTTTTCAGGCTCCGTTTTTTTATTCATGTAACATTTTTCAGGGTTTGTTCAACTAATTAAAATCATATCCTTTAGTCCCTTGTGTTACCATTGAAATGATTAATTTTAGTTGCTTTGGATATGATGTTGATTTCAACCAAAACAAAACATACTATGAAAAAAATACTTTTCGCCTCTATTCTGGCTTTATCTCTACTTTCCTGCAGAGAAAACCAATCGAAGCAGGCTCCTGTGGTAGAAAACGCAGTTGACAATGCTGAATCTTCAGTTTCAGGAGCTATTAAAAAAAATACCAGATACTCCTCACGTGAAGGAAACCTTGTTCATGAAATTTATCAGGAGCTGATAAAAAATGATAAAAATTTACAGGATCTTGACTTAAGAATAGAAAATATTCAAAAGGAAACGGAAACCTCCATTTCGGAATATGATGATGTTATTCAAAAATCGGAAACATACTATAATGATGCGACTGTATTATCCGGTTCCATTACAGATTCCATTACCAAGAAACAAATTGAAAAAGAGATAAAAGCAAGCGCTGAAAAATATGATGTAAAAACACAGACGATCAGAGACCTCATCGCCAAAATAAAAGCAAACAGGACCACACTTCATGATCAATACCTTGTATTCAAAATCAGAAAAACACTTCCTGAAATTGAAAAATATCAAAAGGCCCATCCTCTGAAAACAGACAGTCTCAATCAATTCATCAATAAACAGAATAAACTGCTGGAAGAGCTGAAAAATCTGAAATAAAATTATAACACCTTATGAAATATACGACCCAATGGCTTACCGATAAAAGCCGCGTGAAAGAACTTGTAGACTTTTTCATTACGCATAAAACAGATGCTTATATTTCTCATGGCGAAATGATGTCCGGCAGAGCCATAGACTCACACCACTGGAATCCTGATCTTGAACTGATCCTGACAGAACAGCTGATCACCGATTTTAATTCCGATGGCAGTTCCAAACTGAATATTCTGGTTGCAGAAAATGAAAATGGAGAAATTGTCGGTATGATGGTTTTCAACCTCATCAACAGTCCATTTAAAAAGTATGCCATTCTGGAGGATATGCTTCTGGATCAGTCAGTGAGAGGCCAGTCTCTTGGAAGTAAACTGCTGGAGAAAGCTATTCATGAATCTAAAAGCTGGAATATCAGTTTTATCTTATTAGAAAGTGGAGTCAACAATCATGGCGCTCACAACTTTTTCAGTAAGTACGGTTTCAAAAAAGTGTCGGAGAGTTATATTTTAAGTTTATAAATTAAAATTCAGGTCCTAACTTATGAGCACCATTTCTATTATCGGAGCCGGAATCGGAGGACTTATCCTCGGAAATGTACTGAAACAGCATCAGTATGATTTCACGATCTATGAATCTGCGCCTGAAATAAAACCGGTAGGAGCAGGAATTATGATGGCCGTCAATGCAATGCAGATATTCGATAAATTAGGTTTAAAGGAAAAAATTAAAAAATCATCAACAATTTATTAATAACAACTAAAAATTAACAACATGAAAAATTTTTTTTATGTATTGCTCCTGCTCATAGGAGTTCATACGGCACAAGCTCAGGAAGTCCCGGTACTGGACAGAGCTTTATTCTTTGGTAACCCGGAAATTTCCGGAGGACAACTGAGTCCCGATGGGAAATGGATTTCCTTTACAAAAGAATATGAAGGGATTATGAATATCTGGGTAAAAAAAATTGATGAGCCTTTTGAAAAAGCACGTCCTTTAACAAACAGCAAACGCCCGTTGAATGGATATTTCTGGACAGAAGACGGAAAATATATTCTGTATGTAAAAGATAATAACGGGGATGAAAACATGAATATTTTTGCAGTAGATCCTATGGCAAAAGTAACAAAAGGAGTTCCGGAATCAAGAAATATTACACCGCTTAAAGACGTTACTGCAAGTATCTACATGGCAAGCAGAAAAGATCCCGATTTGCTGATGATTGGATTGAATAACCGCGATAAAGCATGGCATGATCTGTATTCGGTGAAAATTTCTACAGGAGAACTGAAAAAGATTTACGAAAATAAAGACCGCATCACCAGCTATGAATTTGACTGGGATGAAAAATTAAGGGTTCTTTCCAAAACGGATGATAAAGGAACGACACAGTTTTTTTATAAAGAAGGTGATAAACTGACTCCTATTTACGAAACACTGGTTACAGAAAGTGCTTATATCTCCAACTGGAACGAAGACAATTCTAAGTTTTATCTGGTAACCAATAAAGGAGATCTCGATAAATCTGCACTATTCCTGATGGATCCTAAAACAAAACAGATTACAAAAATAGAAAGTGATCCTAAAGATAAGGTGGACTTCGGAGGACTGTTTTTAGACAGAAATACAAGAAAAATGATCTACACTTCTTATACCGGAGATAAAACAGAATATTACTGGAAAGATAAAGCCTGGGAAGCTAACTACAAATTCCTGCAAAGTAAATTCCCTGGAAGAGAAGTTGGTTTTGCAAGTTCTACCAATGATTATTCTAAGTTCCTTGTTTCCGTAGGAGGAGATAAATATGCTTCAGAAGCCTATTTCTTCGATGCCAAGACAAAACAGCTGATATTCCAGTATACGCCAAGAACAGAACTGAAAAAAGTTGAAAAATACCTGGCTGCCATGACTCCTATCAGCTATAAAAGCAGTGACGGACTTGAAATTCCGGCTTACCTGACTTTACCTGTAGGTTCTTCTGGAAAGAATGTTCCTGTTGTGGTTTTAGTACACGGAGGCCCGAAAGGTCCAAGAGATTATTGGGGATATAACTCAACGGTACAGTTTTTAGCCAACAGAGGATATGCTGTGCTTCAGCCTAACTTCAGAGCAAGTGGCGGATATGGTAAAAAGTTCCAGAATGGCGGAGATCTTCAGTGGGGAAAGCTGATGCAGGATGACATTACCTGGGGCGTAAAATATCTGATCGATCAGGGAATTGCAGATAAAAACAAAGTGGTGATCATGGGAGGAAGCTACGGTGGCTATGCAACGCTGGCCGGGCTGGCTTTCACTCCGGATGTATATGCTGCGGGAGTAGATATCGTAGGACCAAGTAACTTATTTACATTACTGGATTCTGTTCCTGCTTATTGGGAATCTGCCCGTGCATTCCTTTATGGGATGGTAGGTGATCCAAAAACGGAGGAAGGTAAAAAACGTATGCATGATGCAAGCCCACTATTCAGTGTAGATAAAATCAATAAACCATTATTGATTGTTCAGGGAGCTAATGATCCAAGAGTAAAGCAGGCTGAAGCAGATCAGATTGTCATTGCTCTTCGTGATAAAGGTAAAAAGGTAAACTACATTCTTGCTGATGATGAAGGTCATGGATTCCGTAAACCTGTAAACAGCATGGCGATGTATGCTGAAACCGAAAAATTCCTTGCTGAAGTTATCGGAGGAAGATATCAGAAAGAAATGCCTGAAAATGTGGCAAAACGTCTGAAGGAAATGACGGTTGATATTTCAAAAGTTACTTATACACCAGCAAAGACTGAAAAAGCAGTAGGAGCTTCTAAATAAAAGCATCTTATACATTATATAAAGCCATCTCGTGAAAATGAGGTGGCTTTTGTCTTTACATAAACTCATATCATTTGTAGAATCATATATTCTTTACAAAAAAATTCTTTATACAAGCATTTACCTAACCAAAAAAACTGCCTCAATGAGACAGCTTTTTTTAATATAATTTAGTTAAATTTAATAAGTTAAAGTAACACCTGCACCCCAGCCTATTTCTTTATCATAGTTTCCGGAAAGGGATAACCATTTCTGAACAATGTACCGAAGTCCTGTAGAAAATTCTCCATCTGAATTGATGCTAAAATTTCCTCTCAGCCTTCTGGAAAGCGGTATATCTTCACGGCTAAGTTCCAATAACACTTTTCCGTTTTGATCAACACTTGCGTCAGCAGTGATGAGCATTGGCAGCACATACTGCATACCCACCATGAATGTAAACTTATTCTTAGAGGCTTTCTGCTGCCCGAACCAGGTCTTTTTACCGTGAAAATCCGTTCCCATATCTTCTGCCATCTGTCTTTCCATGATCTCATGATTCTTTTGAACTCTGATTCCGGCATAAGGAAGCGCCCACTGGAATTTACCTAAAAAACGTCCCACTTTCGCACTTCCTTCGAAATGATCAAAGTTCCAGTTGGAATGAAACTCATTCAGGTTAGCCCATCTAGGCCCGAACATCGTCATCGTTTCTGCATGGATTCTATTGCTAGCTACATCCAGCATCGCCATAGAGCTTGTCATTTTATTATCCTGTATAAAATTTTTCCAGGCTAATTTTCTGTTGGGAAGCTGTGGATTCGGCTTTGAGTTTTCATAACTGAAGATTCTTCCCATTCCTGCCATCATATGGTATAAAATGTGACAGTGGAAAAACCAGTTTCCATCCTGATTCGCAGCAAATTCTATCGTTACGGTTTCCATTGGCATGATATCTACAACATTTTTCAGTGGAGAATATTCTCCTTTTGAATTGATCAATCTGAAATCATGACCGTGAAGGTGCATCGGGTGACGCATCATAGAATTATTATACATCTTGATTCTAAGAACCTCTCCTTTTTTGATCAGAATTTTATCTGTCTCTGTTACGGTTTTATTATCCAGTGTCCACAGATAATGATTCATATTCCCTTCCAGCGTAAATTTCATTTCACGAATGCTGTCTGAGGGAAGAATGGTTTTCTCAGGAGATTTCAAAATATTGTAAGACAGTCTTTTGATTGTTTTCTCTTCCTTCATATCCATTCCGGCATGTTGAGAATGATCCTCTTTCTGATCTTCCTTCGTCTTCACACCCATCATTTCATTGATGTGCTTCGCTGTAGTCTTTCTCTGGCTTTCGGATAATTCAGGGTACATCACTTCGTTCATATCCATCATCTGATTTCCCATCGTCATATTCATCGGTTTCATATTTCCGCTCATCTCCATCATGCCGTTCATCATTTTCATGCCTTCAAAAAGCATCAGCCTTGGAAGATTGGGAGCTTCAACCTTTTCTCCTGCACCCAGCCAAAGAGAAGCGTGTCCTATTCTGTCTTCAGAAGTCGCTCTGAATTCAAAGCTTTTGTTTTCAGGAATGGTCACTTCAATATCATAGGTTTCCGACACTCCTACAATCAGACGGTCAACCTCTACAGGTACCACGTCATTCCCGTCATTTCCCACTACTTTTATCTTTCCTCCGCCATAATTTAACCAGAAATAGGTAGAGGAACCTCCATTGGCAACTCTCAGTCTTACTTTATCACCCGCTTTTACATTAGAATAATCTGAACTTGGTGCGCCATTGATTAAGAATTTATCGTAATAAACATCACTTACATCCATGGCTTCCATTCTTTTCCACTCATTCAGTACTTTTGTCCCAAAATTTCCCGATTTGATAGCTTCCCAGTAACTCTGTACGGCATTTTTCTTTACCGCATACCAGTCTGTATTGGCCATATGAAGCCTTCTTGCAATCTGCATCGGATCATCATCACTCCAATCTCCAAGTAATACCGGAATTTCAGCATTGTATGTTGTTTTTGGCTCACCTTCTCTTTTTTTAAATACCAGAATACCATTCATCCCAATCTGTTCCTGAAGGGCTTCATGCGAATGATACCAGTACGTTCCGTTCTGAGAAATTCTGAATTTGTATAAATGAGTTTCCCCAGGTTTTACAGGTTTTGTGGTAAGGTATGGAACACCATCATGTTCATTGGGAAGAATCACGCCGTGCCAATGCAGCCCTGTATTTTCCTTAAGCATATTGTGCAGGTAGATCTCTGCAGTATCTCCTTCTGTAAAATATAAAGTCGGAGCCTGAAGTTTACCATTGATTGCAATTGCTCTTCTGTTTTTTCCTGTAAAATTGACAATCGTATCTTTTACATAGAGATCGTAACGAACTGTTTTTCCTCCAAAAGTAATCTTTCCATTTTCTGAATTACGTTTTAAAACAGATTTTTCTTCTTTAGGATTTTCAGCCTGTGTATGGGAATGATCTTCTTTTTCTACCAGTTCCATCCCGCATTTAGGACATTTTCCAGGCTTGTCTGAAACTACTTCCGGATGCATAGGGCATGTATAAGTTGTTTGAGCTTGAGTTAAGACTTTATTCTCTGGTTGAACAGAAGATTTTATGACATTCGTTTTATCAGCAACTTTTGCTTTATTTATTTTAGTTTCTGCAGGTTTTGCTTTAGCCTCTGTTTTAGGGGTAGGCTTTACTTCCGGTTTTGCTGCTACTTTGGGTTTTATAACCACTGTTTTTTTCATGAGAGTCATTCCGCATTTCGGGCAGTCTCCGGGTTTTGATGACACCACTTCCGGGTGCATGGGACAGGTATAATACGTTTTTGTAGTTTGTGCGAAAGTAAACACAGAGAATAAAAGCATCAGAAACATTATCAGTTTTTTCATAATATTTCGAACTTTTTAGAAGCTGCATGGATTAAAGTTAATTCTAATTTAAGCCATGCAACTTATTGTTTTTAACAACAATACAACAATTAGTTAATTTCCGACTTTACGCTACCACAAGAAAGCATAGATTTCCCATAGTATGGGTTAACGATCTGTTTTTCATCGCTTAGCCAGCTTCCGTCTGCCATTGGGCAATATTGAACGTAAACTGGTTTTTCAGAAAGTTTAAACTCCTTGGTCAGAGCAATCATATTGTCTGAAAGGTTTAAAAAAGTTTCTCTTTGTGTAGCAATAGTTCTTGCATCCGAAATGGCAGAAGCATCTTTTCTGAGAATATTAAGGTTTCCTTCTGAAACTACTTTATAATCAATAACAGAAGCTGTTTTAATAAATTCTGTTGCAGCTTTTGAAGTTTTGTCCACATCATCTGAAGCTAACGCTGATTTGATAGCAATATAATTTTGGTAGAGCTTAGAAACCTGAGCATCCTTTTTAGATTGTGCAGATAATGAAACGATTGAGAATAATGATAAAGCTGCTGTGATGATATATTTTTTCATTGTTTTAAATTTTAGAATTAATTTTTAATAAAGAATAATGGATTACGCATCAGTAAATGCGTCAGAGCATGTCGCTCATAACAGTATATATTATACCAGAAACGACTGACAAATTCTAAATTCTAAAATTACAATGATTGATGTAAATAGGTACCGGCCGGCTTTCAGGCGGTGCATTGATCTGGATCTGAGTAAATTTGGTGGCAGAAAAAGACTTATCAATAGCGGAAAACTGATGTTTCACCGGTATCTCTGAAACTGCACTTAAGAAATCAACGTTCAGATAATCAGATTTCTGGGAATCGTCTACTTTTACGATTTTGATCTCTGTTTTACAGCATCCTTTTTTTTCCTTAACACCACATTTTGCACAGATATCATCCGCTTTCTGACTTACAGAAACCAATTCTTTCATACAATAATGAATGCTAAAAGCTGCTCCGGAAGAAAACCCGAAGTAGAAAATAGAAAACAATATGGCAAGAATCTTTTTCATTGGTAAGACAAAGATAAAAATATCTCTGAAACCGTTGTTATAGAATTTGGTAATGTTGTTATAAAATTCGGGTAAACAAAAAAGCTTCCGGATTTTCGGAAGCTTTCTGCTATTTTTATTTTTGATAGTAATTCTATAGTTTGAACTCCAGCTTCACATTAAAGAAACGTACCGTAAGACGTACCGGAACAGGATACATATAATTACTGTTATAGTCTGTGATCCATTGGTTCGCAACAGTATTGTTAATGTTAAATGCATTGAAAACCTGAACACCTAATGTAAGTTCCTCAAAATTACCCCAGAAACCCGATCTCTTATTTTTTTCTTTCGGATCAATAAATACCTTTGTCAATCCTAAGTCTACTCTTTTATAAGAAGGCAGCGTCTGCTGATAATTATAAGCTGAACCAAAATCCGGTTGTCCGTTGCTGTTAAACATTACGGGAGCTCCCGTAGGTAATCCCATAGCATATACTAAAGTAAGGTTCACACGCATAGACGGGAAGCTTGGCATATAATCTTGATAGAACATCGCAAACCTCAGCCTCTGATCTGTAGGTCTTGGAATATCTCCTCTTCCATCAATATTTTCATACACTCTGGCATAACTTGCAGACAACCATGAATCCACACCCGGAACAAATTCTCCGAATAGTCTGGTATCGATACCATAAGCATATCCTTTTGAATTATTTTGCCCGGAATAACGAATCCTTACATTATCCATATAATAAGGAATCAGGTTATCCATCTTTTTATAATAAAGTTCCGTTGTCAGTTTGAATGGTCTGTCGTACATCTCGAACTCGTAATCATTGGCAAGAATGACCTGAATAGAGCGTTGTGATTTTATATTAGAGTTAAAATTACCATCTAAATCCTTGATTTCTTTATAGAAAGGAGCCTGATAGTAGATTCCTCCTGAAATTTTAAACAACATATCACTGTCCCAATCCGGTTTGATCGCAAACTGAGCTCTTGGTGAGAATATGGTTTCTTTATTGAAACTCCAGTTGGCCACACGTACTCCTGCATTCACAAATACTTTACTGGCTCCCCAATAGAATTTCTGAGAATACTGTGCATAGGCAGAAAGTCTTGTCGGTTCGATATTATTTTGTCCGGCAATATAATAAGCAAGCTTGAGATCTCCTGTAGTTCCGGTTCTAGGATCAATGACTTCCGGTCTTGGAATACTGTATCCTGCAGAATCTACCAATTTCCATTCATTGGTAAGATCTTTCAGATTTTCTTTTTCATATTTAAATCCGACCTCAAAGTCTGTATTGACATTGGGAGAGAATTTTGCTCTGAACTGTGTTCCGTATGTTCTTACAAACAAATCATTTCTTGCATGTTCTATCTGCCCTCCAACATCGAAAGATGTGACAGGCTGCTGCGTCACAGGATCAAAGGTCTGAAGCTCGTATGCTGACTGTATCGTGTAATATTCTCTTTCTCTGTTCTGATAAGCAAAGGCATCCAGAGTAAGCTTCCACTTATCTGCCGGCTTATAGTTCATAGAGAATGTTCCCATCATGTTTTTATACTGGTCATTTTCCTGACCTCCATATCCAATATTAACGGTAATAGGCTGCTGAAGACTTCCGAAAGTAACACTTTTTGCCCTTGGGATCATCTCATAATCATTCTTGGAATAATATCCGATGAATGACATCGTAAATTTATCACTGACATGATAATTCAGATAAGACTGGAAATCCCAATATGTTGGATTAAAATCGGTATCTTCTTTTAAGGTATTAAGAACAAGATTAGTATTTCTGTATCTTCCGGAAAATAAGGCGGTAAATTTTTTATTTTTGGAAGCCAAACCAGTTGTCAGCCTTCCTCCAATTAAACTGGCCTCACCTGAAACTTCAAATTTTTCTGGCTCTCGGTAGTAGATATTTAAAGCGGAAGACATTTTATCACCATATTTGGCTTCAAATCCTCCTGCAGAGAAATTCACTGTGGAAACCATATCCGGGTTAATGATACTCATCCCTTCCTGCTGAGAGTTTCTGATCAGGAAAGGTCTGTAGATTTCAATATCATTAATGTAGATAAGGTTTTCATCATAGTTTCCACCACGAACCATATATTGTGAAGACAGCTCTGTGTTGGAGTTTACGGAAGGTAATGTTTTAAGCAATCCTTCAATTCCTCCATTAATCGAAGCTACTGATTTCGCTTCTTTCGCTGAAATTCTTACATTGGTAAGGTCATTGGTTCTTCCTGTTGCTTTTTTCTGGAAGACAACTTCCTCTATATCGGTTACTTTAGTAGTCGCTGTATCTTTTTTCCTTTGTTGGGAGAAAAACAGTACAGGGACCATAAGGCTTAGCGGTAAAACTAGTTTTTTCAAAAGAAATGTTTTAGAATTTCTAAAATTAATGTTTTTTTAACAATTACAAAATCGATTCTCTAATTCTTGACAATTTTTGTAACAAATCTTCTAATAAATCTAATCTTAACATGTTAGCACCATCAGATAATGCGGTTTCCGGTGTAGGATGCGTTTCGATGAAAATTCCGTCTGCTCCTACTGCAATTCCTGCCTTGGCAACGGTTTCAATAAGATCCGGTCTTCCTCCTGTAACGCCTGAGCTTTGATTAGGTTGTTGTAAAGAGTGAGTAACATCCAAAATCACTGGAGCGTATTCTCTCATCGTAGGAATTCCTCTGTAATCTACAATCAGATCTGTATATCCGAAAGAATTTCCTCTTTCAATAATGGCTACTTTCTCGTTATTGGAATCTGTAATTTTCTGAACCGCAAACTTCATCGCTTCCGGAGAAAGGAACTGACCTTTTTTAAGGGTAACACATTTTCCTGTTTTAGCAGCAGCCACCAATAAATCAGTCTGGCGCACCAGGAACGCAGGAATCTGTAAAACATCTACATACTGTGCGGCTAATGCTGCATGCTCATTTTCATGGATATCTGTTGTGGTAGGAATATTGAAAGTCTCTCCTACTTTTTTAAGGATTTCAAGAGATTTCTCTTCACCAATGGTTGTGAACGAATCTACACGGCTTCTGTTAGCCTTTTTGAAACTTCCTTTGAAAATATAAGGAATATTGTATTTATCAGTGATGCTGATTACTTTTTCAGCAATTCTTAATGCCATATCTTCCCCTTCAATAATACAAGGTCCGGCAATAAGGAAAAAGTTTTTTGAATCTTTGTGCGAAATATTATCTAAATACTGAATCATTTTGTTGTAATTAAAAAGTTCAGTAAAAATACTGAGAAAGTTTCACAAATGGAAATTATTTGATTGCTTTAACAGGCTATGGCTGCAATAGTTTTTGGCTTTTGGATTTCTTATTATTTATTGATAGATGCTTCGACAGGCTCAGCATGACAGCTCTGATACTAGCTTTTAATCGGCACTGGATAATTGATAAGTGATAAATGCTTCGACAAGCTCAGCATGACAGCTCTAATACTAACTGTTAATCGGCACTGGATAAGTTATAATTGATGGATGCTTCGACAAGCTCAGCATGACAACCCTAATACTAGCTGTTTTATTAATGTGAAAATTATAATACAAAGTATAAACAATCAATGTACAAAAACCTAAGTCGAAGCCACATCATATTAACGTTATTTTTTAGCGGTGTCATGCTGAGCTTGTCGAAGCATCTGCAATGATATATTTAGAATTTTTTCAAAATCTTCTCAAACGTATTCACATTTCTGCTGGTAAACTGATCTTTAAGGCTCTTTTTACCTAATACTTTCCCGAAGGTAGAATCTAAGGTATTTCCTTTCGGAACCTGCCAGTAAAATATATCATTAACGATTGCTGCCTTTTCATTTTCTACCTGACCTGCTTTCTGAAACTCTTCCATTAAAATCTTTTCCACTCCGGGAATTCCGACAAACCCATAAATATGAAGCTCGTCTTTTTTTTCAAAAGGAATACTGTTCCAGAAAACCTCAGTTTCTTTCTGAGATTTCACAAACAAAAAAGCTTCATAAGAAAAATGTTGCGACATCGCTTTTTCCAGAATAGTTTTTAATTCTGTCGTATTTTTATCTGACGAAAAAACAATATTTCCGGAAGCCAGTATGGAACTTACCTCCTTCATTCCTGCATCTTTAAAAACCTGGCATACATCCGCCATTTTCATATTGGTTCCTTTTACGTTGACGCCACGAAGAAAAGCACAGTATTTCATTTTTTTCAGGTTTTAGGTTTTAGATATTAGGTTGCAGTGATTGTTGGGTCGGAGGTTTTGAGAGTATTAGTGTGAAAGAGTTATTATAAAACTTTTTTCTGAATTCTTTCAATTTTTAAATATTTCAATCTTTTAATCAACCCTAATGTACAAATTATAGTCTGTTCCGGAAGGTTTCAGATGGTAAATTTTTTCCAGAATTTTATGATCACTTTTCAGATGATCTTTCACACGGAATTCTTTCAGAAGCTTATAATGAGTTTTATAGTACTCTGAATTGGCATTCTTTTCTTCGTATAAATTCTGATAAGAAAGAAGATATTTCGGTTTTCTGTTTTTTACCGTGTTGATCCAGTAATTGACCTTATCTTTTTTAATTTCCTCCTGAATCTGTTTATCAACCAATCCAACCTCATCAATCGTTTTTAATCCTGAGAAATAAGGTACATAACCTGCGGGTTCCAATAAGATCCACTGGTTTTTATCCTTCTCATATTGATTTAAAAATGTACCAATTGTTCTGCGGTAATTCCATTCCCCGTTTCCTGTCGCAATACAATGAACCGTCTGGAAGACAAGCATTGGGAAGATATAGAATATAACAAGCAATGACAGCCAAAGGTTTCTCCTCTCTTTCTGTTCCAGTACAAAAATAAGAACGGGAACGAAAAGCAAAAGTTGTGGCACCCAATAATACCAGTCAAACAAGCTCTTTTGAGAAATGAAAATGATTTGTTTTGCCCATCCGAAAAGAAAAATCATCCACAAAAAGTAGTTTCTTTTTTCCCTTTGTCTGATCAGATAAATAAAGCAAAGCAATTCAAAAATCAAAACTACGATAGTCAAAGGATTGAAATCTCCCGGAACTTTCAGCATTCCCCAGAAGTTTCCGAAACTTTTAAAGAAATATCCGATATGCTGCTGAATCGTAAAATTTTCACTGTAAAGTAATTTTTTTGCAGTAATGGTATTGTTCACCAGTTCGCCAAAGTAAAACCAGTTGAAAGCAACGGTTGATAAAACTCCAAAAGCTCCTCCAAAAATATAATTCCACCTGATTTTTCTGTTCCAGAACAGATCCACAAGAAATATAATTCCCAGGAAGATTACTGTATCAATTCTTGTAAACATAATTAAAACAGGAAGAAGGGTCACCACCCATTTTTTCCCTTTATGGAAACCATAATACAGCAATGCCATCTCCAGAAAAAACAGGATTCCATACTCCATTCCAAGGATTGAAATTTTAATGGATGGCGGCAAAATCCCGATCAGAAATATAAAGATTGCCTTATGCCATGGATTTTTTAAAACCAAATGAGACAGCCATAACGTTCCTACAGTAAACAGTAGAGAATTAAAAATCAAAAGGGGCTCAATAAAATTTTCTTTTCCAAAAATAAGATTGAAAATATAGGATACAAATACATACAGATGTGTGGTAGAAGCAGAAATCCTGGTATCTCCATTGAAGCCAATGACTCCGTAATCCAACAGATTCTGGGCAACCCTCCAGGTAATAAATGCATCTTCCTGAATATAGTGCGTTAATAAAAAAAGAAGCTTAAAAAGAACCGTAGCAATGACGGCATAGATTGGGAATTTGCTATTTTGTGTTTCGGACATTATGTATTTTTACTTTCACAAATATAACCTTAATATTCATGATTGCCAATAATAAAAAAACGGAACCGAAGTTCCGTTTTAAAGTATTTTTATTTTGTCGCTTTGATAATCGCGTTGGTAATCTGGCTTTCCTTTTCTTTTGAATACGTAGAATCATAAGGTTCCATGACATCAAATAAGTACTGATAGAATGGTGTGATCTGCTGAACATTTTCAGACTCTTTCATCGCCTTATCTCTTCCCATTTCCTGAAGATCTTTGATAAATACATTGAACTTCTTGTCAATCGGCTCTATGGATTTTACCAGATAAGCATATGCTTTTTCCTTCTGTCCGATCTTGGTATAAGCATCTGTTACCGCAGAAACCACAAGAGAATATTCCATGGGTTTTGTTCTCATCTGTCTTCTCAAATAGCTTTGATCTGCTTTGGAAAGACTTAAATAATAATCATACTCTTCAAAGATTCCTTTCTTAAGTACCTCAGCAAGCTGAAGACCTTTCTGCTCCTGACCTGCAATGATGTATCCTGAAACAATTGAACTTAAAGAACGAGGATCATTATATTTCTCTGCTGGAATTTCTTTCGCTGCAAGATCGAGAATTTCTAATGCTTTAGCTTTCTGTCCGCTTAACGCAAGGGCTGCCGCCGCTCTGCTTGCTGACATTCTGTAGCTGATGATATTTGAAGTTGCCGTTTCATCAAAGTGAGCATTTAAGTTTTTGAAGTTCCCCCATCTGAAGCTTTTCACTACATTATAAAGAGAATTGGCATCTACTCGTCCCATATCTCCATCAGCGCTCGGAGGTGTCTGGATAGGAATTAATCTGTAGCTGAATCCGTCAAACTGAAGATAATCGTTCAGATAGAAAATATTCTCACTGTCGTAAATACCTCCTGACGAGAAGTTGATCGGACGCTTCCAGTTGAAGTTCGCTAAAAGATCCATCAAAATCAGGTTGTTCTTATAAAGCGTATTTCCTTTGTAAGTAATCATAATCTGATTGGCTACGTTTGGAAGATCTTCTTTGTTGATGATGCCTGCTTTTAAAGCATTTTCTTTATTCACAGGAAGGATGAATTTGTTTACCGGAAGGATATTGTATTTTTCAAATTTCTCTTCCCCGAAATACATTTTCAACAATTCGTCTTTTTCAGGAGATTTGAATTTAATGAATTCAATCGCCTGTTTCAAAGTTAAAGAATCCTGAGTAAGATATTTTCTGAAAGACTGGAATTCTGTTTCCGGAGCTCCCTGTTCTTTCAACATAGAGAAAACACCTTCCCAATCTTCCTTCTTCATCATATAGATCTGGTCGTTTACCCCATCTCTATAGTCGTCGTGTGTCAGCTGGCTAGGGATTCCCATTGCATTGTACGTTCTTCTTTTGATCTGATCCAGATTCCATGGAGTTGAAGCAAGGGTAAAGTTAACTACCTTCACATCATCCCTGAACTGTTCCGTCTCCTGAATAGCCCAAACCGGGTAAGTATCGTTATCTCCGTAAACGAAAAGGATATCGTTTTTCGGTAATGATTTCAACACTGAATACGCATAGTCGTATGCAGTATATCTGTTGCTTCTGTCATGAACATTATAGTTCTGGAAGCCCATCATGAATGGTACTCCTAATAAAATCACTCCCAGAGCAACATTAGCCCCGTTTGATTTTATTTTAGATTGTAAGAACCAAAGAATAGCTCCGGCACCCAAACCGATCCAGATCGCAAATGCATAGAAAGAACCTACCATCGCATAATCTCTTTCTCTCGGTTCAAAAGGTTTTACCCCTGTATAGAAAACAATCCCTACACTTGTTAAAATAAATAAAGATAACAGTGCATAGAATCTTCCAAAGTCTCTGTTCAACTGGAAAAAGAACCCAATCAATCCTAGAATTAATGGAAGGAAGAAGAATTTTACTGTACTTTCATTCTTGAATTTAGCAGGCATTTTATCCTGATTTCCTACAGTAGCATTATCAATGAAAGGAATACCGGAAATCCAGTTTCCTTTTGTGCTTTCCATGTTTCCTTCAAGATCATTTTGTCTTCCTACAAAGTTCCACATTAGGTATCTTACAAAATAATATCCGTTCTGGAACGTAATAAAATAATCCATATTCTGAAGGAATGAAGGCTTCTGAACATTGATCAGGTTATAAGGTTTTACTTTCAGATAATCTGAAGCAGTAATGGATTTGTCTTCATATTTCGCTCTCAGTTCATCAAAAATCTGTTTTGCCTGTGGATTGTCTGCCACATCTTCATTCGCATAGTTGAATGTAAAATCAGGAGCACCATACATAGAAATATAGTTGGCCATTACATCCTTATCCTCATTAAACATTCTTGGCATTAAGCTCACCTGAGACTTGTTGAATACATAATTGAAACGGTCTCCGGTTTTTCTGTAGGTTCCGGTTTTTTCGTCTTTTTCGTAGATTTCCCCGGTTTTTTGTGTCTTAAAGCTTCCGTCTTCGTTTTTCTCAATTCCGTTAGCATCCAGAAATGCTGTATAGTTTTGTCCGTAGATTGTTGGCCAGTCACCATACTGCTCTCTGTTATAATAATCCAACATCCCGATTGCCGTATCCGGATCATTAAGGTTCATTGGCGGATTCGCATTAGCTCTGATAGGAATAACCATCCAGCAGGAGAATCCGATCATCATGAAAACTACAGATAATGCAGCCGTCTGATAGATATTTCTTTTTGCTTTTTTTGCATATTTGATTAAGAAATAGCAGATCGCTACCATTAAAACAAATGCTGCAATTGTTCCGGAGTGGAAAGGAAGTCCAAGACCATTCACAAAGAAAATCTCAAGTCTTCCGAACATTGTCATAATTAAAGGGAAGATAATTTTGAAAACGATAATCAAAATTCCCAGTGTAATTAGGTTTGCCCAGATAAAGTTTTTCCAGGTAAACTTGTAATTTCTTGCATAGTATACCAGACATACGGCAGGAATTGCAAGCATACACATCATGTGTACTCCCACAGAAAGTCCTAGAACGAAGAAAATAAGAACAATCCATCTTTCACTGTCTCCCGCCTGATACTCATTCTCCCATTTGGTAATTAACCAGACCAAAAGCGCAATGAACATAGAAGCCATAGAGTAAACCTCTCCCTCGACTGCCGAAAACCAGAATGTATCTGAGAACGTAAAGCAAAGTGCTCCTACCGCTCCGGCAAATAAAATAGAGATTTCCTGATGTTTTGTAATTTCTTCAAAATCTTTGTTTAAAAGTCTTCTCACAAAATGAGTAATCGTCCAAAACAAAAATAAAATAGTCAGCGCACTGAACAATGCAGACATCGCGTTGATCACGATAGAATAGTTTTCGCCTTTCCCTAATGCAAAAATGGCTGCCACGGCACCCACTATCTGGAATAAAGCCGCTCCGGGAGCGTGCGTTACTTCAAGTTTTACTGCAGAAGAAATGTACTCGCCACAATCCCAAAAACTGAAATTGGGTTCTATGGTGGACAAGTACGTGAAGAAAGCAATAACGAAAATCACCCATCCTGAAACGGTGTTCCATTGCCTAAAAGTCCAATTTTTCATAGTATTAAATCAATTATGCGAAAATAAGGCTTTTATCTTATTTTATGCGGGTTTTAACAAAATTTAAAAATTTTGGCGCAGTATTTGCGATTATACTCGTGTCAAAACTGAAAATACTAAAATATTTTTTTACAAACTATGCCCTAGAAATCAAACAAAAGTTTAGTAATTATTTATTTTTTTGTATTTTTGCAGTCAGATTTTTATTGAAAATAACAAATAATGAGTAATGTTTACGATAATATTCTTGGCCTGATAGGACACACTCCGATGGTGAAGCTAAATACTGTGACAAAAGATATTCCAGCAACCATTTATGCCAAGTTAGAATCATATAATCCTGGACATTCCACCAAAGACCGAATCGCACTTCATATTATAGAAAACGCAGAGAAAAAAGGCCTTTTAAAGGAAGATTCTGTAGTTGTTGAAACTACTTCCGGTAACACCGGGTTTTCTATTGCGATGGTGTGTATCATTAAGGGATATAAATGTATTCTTGCAGTAAGTGATAAAACAAAACCTGAAAAAATTGCTTATCTGAAAGCATTGGGAGCCACGGTATATATATGCCCGGCCAATGTACCGGCAGATGATCCGAGATCATATTATGAAGTAGCTAAAAGAATCGCTCAGGAAACTCCTAATTCTATTTACATCAATCAATATTTTAACGAACTTAATATTGATGCACACTATCAGACAACAGGTCCCGAGATTTGGGAACAGACAGAAGGTAAGATCACTCACCTTTTCGCTTGTACAGGAACTGGTGGTACGCTATCCGGCTCTGCCAAATTCTTGAAGGAAAAAAATCCTGATATCAAAATTATTGGTGTTGATGCTGATGGTTCTATTCTAAAGAGCTATCACGAGACAGGAGAAATCCACAAAGAAGATGTACATCCTTATCAGATTGAAGGAATGGGTAAAAACCTGATCCCTTCTGCCCTGCTTTTTGACAAGGTAGATGAGTTTGTAAGGGTAAATGATGAAATGTCGGCGTACAGAACCCGTGAAATTGCTTTGAAAGAAGCTATTATGGGAGGTTATACTACCGGAGCTGTAACCCAGGGATTGATGCAGTATGCCCAGTCTCATGAACTTACAGAAAATGACGTAGTTGTTTTGATTTATCCTGACCACGGTTCCCGATACATCACTAAAGTATACAGTGACAAATGGATGGCAGAACAAGGATTTGTTAACAACTGTGTTCACAACTATGACGAAGTTTTCAAAACCGAGTTTATCAAATAAGAACGAATAAAATCACGATACAAATAAATAAAGCCTTTTGCGTATTCAGACAAAAAAGGCTTTATTACTTAAAAATTACGATACAATGTTGGATATTTTTGAAAGAATAAAAGAAAATCCAGGACCACTTGGACAATTTGCAGATTATGGTGAAGGGTATTTTATTTTCCCAAGATTAGAGGGACCTATCGGCCCGAGAATGCAATTTCAGGGGAGAGAAGTAATTTTCTGGAGTGCCAATGACTATTTAGGGCTGTGTAATCACCCTGAAGTAATAGAAGCGGATGCGAAAGCGGCTGCAGAATATGGAATGTTCTATCCAATGGGAGCAAGAGCAATGTCCGGAGAAACAGACCAGCACCTTCAGCTGGAAAGAGAATTGGCAGACTTCGTAAAAAAAGAATCAGCATATTTATTGAATTTCGGTTACCAGGGAATGGTTTCTACCATTGATGCTTTGGTAAGCAGAAATGATGTGATTGTTTATGATATGGATTCTCATGCCTGCATCGTGGATGGAGTAAGACTTCATTCCGGTAAAAGATTTACCTACAAGCATAATGATATGGTAAGTCTTGAGAAAAACCTTCAAAGAGCAACCAAGGTAGCTGAAGAAACAGGAGGAGGTATTCTTGTGATTACAGAAGGTGTTTTCGGGATGAGAGGACAACAAGGTAAAATCAAAGAGATCTGTGATCTTAAATCTAAATACCAGTTCAGACTTTTAGTAGATGATGCCCACGGTTTCGGAACTCTTGGTAAAACAGGTGCCGGTGTAGGTGAAGAGCAGGACTGTAACGATCAGATCGATGTCTATTTCTCTACATTTGCAAAATCAATGGCTGGTTTCGGAGCATTCCTTGCGGGTGACAAAGAAATCATCAGATATCTGAAATTCAACTTAAGATCACAAATCTTTGCAAAATCTCTTACGATGCCAATGGTAATCGGAGGATTAAAAAGACTGGAGCTATTGAGATCAAGACCTGAAATCAAAGCTAAACTTTGGGAGAATGTTTACAAACTACAGAACGGACTTACAGAAAGAGGATTCAATATTGGAGACACGAATACTTGTGTAACTCCGGTAATGATGCAGGGAACTCCTGTAGAGGCTACTTTATTGGTAAAAGATTTAAGAGAGAATTATGGTATCTTCACCTCTGTGGTGGTATATCCGGTCATTCCGAAGGGAATGATTCTTTTAAGGCTTATTCCTACCGCTTCTCATACCGATGCAGAGATCAATGAAACTCTGGCAGCGTTTGAAGCAATTCATGATAAGTTAGTAGGTGGCTACTACAAAGAGCAGGAACAAAAATTACTGCAGGAACAAGGATTAAGTTTTAAACCGATTTAATTCATAAAAATAAAAAAAGCCACTGATTGATTCAGTGGCTTTTTTGTTTAATAACTATGTCATGTCCTGAAATAGCGATACAAAAAAAAGAATCGTTATTATGGAAGAAAAACCAAATTATGTAAAACGTACTCAATGCGATTACAGTATGTCATTTAAGCTTGGCGTTGTAAGGGAAATTGAGTCAGGTGAAGTTTCGACTGTTATGGTCTGTCGCAAATATGGCATTCAGTCAAGGAGCACGGTTGTAAACTGGCTCAGAAAATTTGGTAACTTTGATTGGGAAAACCAAACACCATCGAATATGCCAAAATCACCGGAACAAAAAGTCATGGAGCTGGAAGCGAAAGTAAAGCTTTTGGAAAAACAGAAAACACTACTTGAGAAACAATCTTATATAGCCGATAAGAAGGCCATCATCTTCGATATGATGATTGAACTTGCCGAGCAGGAATACCATATTGACATAAGAAAAAACTCACCACCCGAACTATCGAATCTTTCCGGAAACAACAAAAAGAAACCATAAGTTTCGCCTGTCAGTTGTTCGGGGTGGACCGACAGGTTTATTACCGCAATGTTAAACGCAAAAACAGCCGAAGGCAAATGGCACAGGACATTGTCTTTTGGGTAGAGCAATTACGAATGATTCACCCCAAAATGGGTGGCAAAAAACTGTATTTTCTTTTAAGAAACAAGCTTGAGAATCTGAGAATAGGCAGAGATAAATTCTTTGATATATTAAGGGCCAATCATTTGTTGGTCATTCCTAAAAGAAGTTATCATAAGACTACCAATTCGTATCACCGTTTTAAAAAGCACAAAAATCTGATCAAAGAATACAGCATTCAAAAGCCAAATGAGGTATGGGTATCAGACATTACTTACCTGGGAAATAGGGAAAACCCATCGTATTTAAGTCTGATAACCGATGCTTATTCCAGAAAAATTGTCGGTTATGATGTATCAGATTCTCTGGCAACAGAATCTGCTTTGAGAGCCTTGAAAACGGCTTTAAGAAAAGAAAAACCAACAAAGCTTATCCATCATTCAGACAGAGGTTTACAGTATTGCTCTAATGATTATCAAAAGATACTGAACAAAAGTAAGATCCTTTGCAGCATGACCCAGGAATCTGACCCTTATGAGAATGCCATAGCGGAAAGGGTCAACGGAATTTTAAAACAAGAGTATGATATTGATAAATTTAATGTAGATTTGAATACCCAAAAGATTTTGGTTGAACAGGTAGTTAAAATTTATAATGAGCTAAGACCTCACTTATCAAATCATTATTTAACACCTACACAGATGCATCAGCAGCAGGTTCTAATACCAAAATCTTATAAAAAGAAAAGCAGTGCAAATAAAAGTATCTGCACTGCTCAATAAATATTTTTTATTTGTTTAATCCTGTATCAGTTTTTCAGGACGTTACACTATAAAAGCAAATGAAACTTAGAGGTTACACGCTGGGAATTTTATCAGCCGTTTCATATGGTATGATTCCTATTTTTATCCTGCCTGTTAAGCAGGCACACTTTTCAATGGATATCACGCTGTTTTACAGATTTTTCTTTTCAGCTTTAATGGTGGGAGGATATTTGCTGTATTCCAAAGAAAGTTTTAAAATCAATAAAAAAGAAGCCCTAATTCTGGCCATCCTTGGAATCTGCTATGCCCTTTCTTCGGAGTTTCTGTTTTTAGGATATGATTTCCTCACGCCAGGAATTGCCTCTACCGTTTTATTTATTTACCCGATTATTGTAGCACTCATCATGCTTTTCTTTTACAAAGAGAGATTAACCAGACTATCGGGAGCATCATTACTTCTTGCTTTCGCTGGAGTCATTGTTTTATGTTTAAAAGGAAACGGACTGGAAATTAATTTTGCAGGATTGGGAATTGTAATGCTCAGCTCACTATTCTATGCATTATATATGGTCATTGTCAACAAATCGAATATCAAGGTTTCAGGATTTAAGCTTACGTTTTATTCTATGCTTTTCACCTCAATGTTCTTTATGACCAAAGCTTTGATGGCTAATGAATCTTTTGCTATTCCTTCAACAGAAATTTTTATTAACTTTCTTATTTTTGCATTTTTGACTACAGTTATTTCCAGCTTATGTTTGGTATTTGCTATTAAATATATAGGTTCTACTCCGGTTGCTATTTTAGGAGCTTTGGAACCTGTAGTCGCTGTATTGATCAGTGTCCTGATATTTCATGAAAAATTTACTCCTAATTTACTCATCGGGATTACTCTAATTCTTTTCGGAGTTACCTTGAATGTAATTGGGGATCAAAAGAAAATAGGCCATGTTTAACCCTCATAAATTATTATACAAAAGCCGGACTTCTTTATGAGTTCGGTTTTTGTATGAAATAATCTGATCTATCAGCTCAGGAAATCATCGATAAAAAAATATTTGAAAAAATACATCTCTTTCTGGCGTAACATAATTTATCTGACTATATTGCATCAGTCTATTAACAGGTGTTTCCCCCACCGAATAGATAATGTATATACTTTTAAAAACCGATGAAAGAATTGCAAAAACTTACCAAAGACCAATTATACAAACAACTCAAAGAAAAATCAGAAAACCTATACAGCATTGCTCACGAAGCCCTGGAAAACAATTTCTTCAATGAAAGTGGCATAGATGAAGAAAGCCTTACTGAATTTTTCGAAATGCTGGACGATGAAACAGCAGAAAAGTTAAAGGACGCTTCCCTGTACATCAATAATGAAAACGATGCTCCTGAAATTGTTCTTATACAAAATGAAAGCAACACTTCTCTGGAACTGATTACTTCAGAAGATGAAGGGTATAAAATCATTCTTATCGATAGTGATCTTCACTTGTCGGAGAAACTTTTTGTGGAGGATTATATTGTCCTTATTGTTACCGGTAATATACAGGCGGAAAATATTATCATCAACGGTTCATTATATTGCTCCGGAAATGTGACCTCAAAAGTATTGTTTGGTGCTTCGGGGAATGATAATGAAACATACATCGGAGGAAGCATTATGACTTCTCTCATTGCAGAAAACGGACATTACACGGTGGCTGAAGGTAATATTTATTCCAGATACTTAATCAGTTTCCATAATGAAATAACAGGCAAGACCGGAAAGTTTATTGAAAATATAAGCCTTGAAAAACCTGGCGAAATCGGATTGCTGAAAGCTGAAATTCTTGATGTAGACGGATATTTTGACGAAGATGCTTTCTTAACATTTATTGACAGCAATTCTCCGGATGCTTTGTTTAATAAACCTTCTAATTTATTCTAAAATGCTTTGCTGCTTCCATGGATTGGAAATAAGAAGAATCAAGAAAATCGAATAGTAATAAATACAATATCTCTAAAGACTTTTCGTCACTGTTTATAATCAGGGGAAAAAATTTTTTTCTAAAATAACTTTGGAATAACTTTGCAAAAAATTTCTGTTGAAAGACCTGCTTCTTATTACTCCGCCGTTTACCCAACTTAATACTCCTTATCCTGCAACAGCTTATATAAAAGGGTTTTTAAATACCAAGAATATTTCAAGCTATCAGGTAGATTTGGGGATTGATGTTATTTTGGAATTATTTTCAAAGGATGGAATTCAGAAGGTTTTCAGTAAAGAAATTGACCTTCATAGCACCTCTGAAAATTCTCAGAGAATCTATGCCTTAAGAGAAGAATATTTAAAAACAATAGATCAGGTCATTACTTTTTTACAGGATAAAACTCCTACATTAGCAAGACAGATCTGTAGCATGAACTTTCTTCCCGAAGCTTCCCGTTTCAACCAGCTGGATGATATGGAATTTGCTTTTGGAAATATGGGACTTCAGGATAAGGCCAAACATCTGGCAACTCTATACCTGGAAGATATTTCCGACTATATTGTGGAAAATATCGATTCCGATTTTGGTTTCAGCAGATATGCAGAACGCCTTGGAAAAAGTGCCAATTCTTTTGATGAATTATATTCGAAATTATCTGGTGAACCTACATTTATCGATGAGTTTACTTTAAAAATTCTTAAGGAAAAAATTGAAACTGTTCAGCCAAAGCTTGTTTGTTTTTCCATTCCGTTTCCTGGTAATTTGTATTCAGCATTCAAATGTGCCCAATGGATCAAAAAGCATTATCCTCACATTAAAATTGCTATGGGAGGAGGATTTCCCAATACGGAATTAAGAGAAGTCAAAGATCAGAGAGTATTCGAATTTTTTGATTTTATTACTTTAGATGATGGTGAGCTTCCATTGGAACTTCTTCACCAAAATTTAGAAATTACCGCCGGGGAAGGTGAATTTAAAAGAACTTTTCTTCTAGAAAATAATGAAGTTGTTTACAAGAATAATTCTAGAAGACACGACTTCAAACAGTCTGAAATAGGTACTCCTGATTATACAGATTTAAAACTGGATCAATATATTTCCGTTATCGAAATCGCCAATCCGATGCACAGTTTATGGAGCGACGGACGATGGAACAAACTGACGATGGCACACGGATGCTACTGGGGAAAATGTACATTCTGTGATATTTCTTTAGACTATATTAAAATCTACGAACCTATTTCTGCTAAAATTCTGGTAGACCGGATTGAAGAACTGATCCGTACAACCGGTGAGACAGGATTCCATTTTGTGGATGAAGCCGCACCGCCTGCCTTAATGAGAGAAGTAGCTCTGGAAATCCTCAGAAGAAATCTGGTAGTTACCTGGTGGACCAATATCCGTTTTGAAAAAAGCTTTACCCGGGATCTCTGCTATCTTCTGAAACTTTCAGGATGCGTGGCTGTTTCCGGTGGGCTTGAAGTAGCCAGCGACCGATTATTGAAATTAATTGATAAAGGAGTTTCTGTAGAACAGGTTGCTAATGTAACAAGAAATTTTACAGAAGCAGGAATTATGGTTCATGCATATCTGATGTATGGCTATCCTACCCAAACAGTTCAGGAAACGGTAGATTCTCTGGAAATGATTCGGCAGATGTTTGAGATGGGAATTCTTCAAAGTGGATTCTGGCATCAGTTCGCAATGACTGCTCACTCACCCGTTGGAATGAGCCCGGAAGATTTTGGAGTAGTTCCGGTAAAACAGGAAATTTTGTTTGCTAATAATGATATTGACTTTAAAGATAAAACCGGAATCGATCACAATAAGTTCAGCTTCGGATTAAAAAAGTCTCTGTTCAATTATATGCATGGAGTCAATTTCGAACTGCCGCTTCAGGATTGGTTTGATTTTAAAATTCCAAGGACTACCATTCACCCGGATTATATTCATGACTGTCTTTTGGAAGATGGGCAGTTCAGTCTGAAAGCAAATTCAAAAGTTGTCTTTTTGACCAAAAATGTAATCGCTGAGAATCGCGTAAAAAATAAAAAGAAATATTCTGGTACGTATACGCTTCTTACATTCCATTTAAAAACCAATATTGTGAAGGTTGAACTGGAACAGGAAAAAGCAAAATGGCTGATGAATGTATTGGAAGAGAATGCTATTGAAAATTCTAAAAAACCTACAATTCAACAACTTAAAAATCAATTTGAAGAAAATTTTGATGATTTTGAGTTATTCTGGTTCTCAAAACCGATACAACAATTGAAGGAAAATGGGGTGATTTTAAGTTTATAAAAATTTCCACTTTTTTGTCAGGGATTTTTTAAAAAGACACAATTTTCTATGAATTGTTAATTTTCTATATGAATAAAACCTTTTTCTATTGAATGATCATCTCTCGCTGATTTGGATTTGAAAGGATAAGACATTCCATTTTCACATTCAGAAGAGATTAATCCAAATTTCTAGCTGCCATAAATAAACCGGCAAAATATTCCCCTCCTCCGGAGGGGTGGCAAAACATTCAAAGAATTTTTGACGGGGTGGTTTAAAGTTTTAGCTAAAGCCGGATGAATTTGATCCATAATAAAAAAACGGGCTAAAGCCCGTTCCTATTGATAAAATCTGTATCACATCAATTAATTAGGAGTCTCTTTTGAAACAGTACCTACGTTTACTTTTTCCTGTATTTTGATAAAATTGGGATCCATAATTGCCATGCGCTCAGCCAGTGCTTTATAGGTCGGAAATTTCAGGATTGAAGCCCTTCCGGACATTTCTCTATAGATCGTAAAAGACTTTCCTCCCGCTGTTTTCAGCTGTTTTGTTGTGGTGATATACCTTCCGATAAGTTTACTTTTAGCATCATAAATTTCAATATCAATAGGTGTTTTGTCCATAATGGTATCTTCCGAACCAAAACTTACCGGCAGATTGGTAAAATACCCCACCGGAACACCATTACTAAGGATCTCTCCCACTTTATTGACCTCAATATTCATCTTGTCTATTTTCTTTCTGATCGCATAAGCATCTTTTGTTTTAGCGTCCAGCTTCCTTTTCGGGACATTTGAAAAAAGCTCATCAAGATTTTTAACATTGATCCCTTTGTTATCAATGATTTTAAGATCTTTGACCGATGTAAAGACTGCAGATTTTTCTTCTCCGGAAAATGCAGAAGGTGACGAGTAATCAATTTCGATGGTTTTGTCCCTGTTATATACTCTGTTGACAATGATATAACTGTCGCGAACAGAATCCACGATGCTTTTATCAATGAATTTAATCGTATACATCGGGGTCTCTTTAAGATCCATAAACGTATATTCGCTGGATTTGTTGGAGAGCTTAGCTACCGGAATACCGTCAAGATTAATAATTCCTCTTTTGGTTTTGATATTCTGGGCATGGAGGAAAATACCCAGAACTGTAAATAATATGATTATGCCTCTCTTCATACAATCAGACTTTTACAAATAAAAAAAGTGTAACACAAAGTTACACTTTCTTGAAAATATATTTAGCTTTTCATTTAATTATTCACAAAGGATAATTCCTTTATTATGATTAAATTCTACAACACCGCTTTTGATAGCATAAGCAAAAACAGAGTCTTTTCCGGCTTCTTTAGTGAAATTTTTAGCATAAGCCTCATCAATAGAATTAGCAAAAAGCTTTACATCACCTCCGATTAAAGAAGAAACAATTCCTGCGTGGTTTTTCATGATGTGAAATTCACCATTTTTTCCAGGCAACAATACTGAGTCTACTTCTCCTTCAAAAACTACGTATTCTGGTGTTAAAATTTTTATATTCATTTTAATTTAGATTTGAAGATTTCAGATTTCAGATTTCAGACAACCTTAAAGTCTCATGTCTTGTATCTGTAATCTTTATGTCTAATTATTAAGCGTTTTCAGCTAACATTTTTTGTCCTGCTTCGATAGCTTCTTCGATGGTTCCTTTCAAGTTGAAAGCTGCTTCTGGTAAGTGATCTAACTCACCATCCATAATCATGTTGAATCCTTTGATCGTATCTTTGATGTCTACCAATGATCCTGGGATACCTGTAAACTGCTCTGCTACGTGGAAAGGTTGAGATAAGAATCTCTGAACTTTTCTTGCACGGTATACAACAGCTTTATCTTCTTCAGAAAGTTCTTCCATACCAAGGATCGCGATGATATCCTGAAGTGCTTTATATCTTTGAAGGATTTCTTTTACTCTTTGAGCACAGTTGTAGTGATCGTGACCGATAACTTCAGGAGCAAGGATTCTTGAAGTAGAAGCAAGTGGATCTACCGCCGGATAGATACCTAATGAAGCAATCTTTCTGTCAAGTACCGTAGTTGCATCCAAGTGAGCAAACGTAGTTGCAGGAGCCGGGTCAGTTAAGTCATCCGCAGGTACGTATACCGCTTGTACTGAAGTAATTGAACCATTTTTCGTTGAAGTAATTCTTTCCTGCATCGCACCCATTTCAGAAGCTAGCGTTGGTTGGTAACCTACTGCTGATGGCATACGACCAAGAAGTGCAGATACCTCAGAACCAGCCTGTGTAAAACGGAAGATGTTGTCTACGAAGAAAAGTACGTCTCTACCTTGTCCGCTTTCTCCACCGTCTCTGTAGTACTCAGCCAATGTAAGACCAGAAAGTGCTACTCTCGCTCTTGCACCTGGCGGCTCGTTCATCTGTCCGAAAACGAATGCTGCTTTTGAATCTTTCATAGCTTCTAAGTCTACTTTAGAAAGATCCCAACCTCCGTTTTCCATAGAGTGCATGAAATCATCACCATACTTGATAATACCTGATTCCAACATCTCTCTCAAAAGGTCATTTCCTTCTCTCGTTCTTTCACCTACTCCGGCGAAAACAGAAAGACCTCCGTGTCCTTTTGCAATATTGTTAATCAACTCCTGAATCAATACTGTTTTACCTACACCGGCACCACCGAACAATCCAATTTTACCTCCTTTTGCATAAGGCTCAACTAGGTCGATTACTTTAATACCTGTAAATAAAACTTCTGCTGAAGTTGATAATTGATCAAATTTTGGAGCTGGTCTGTGAATTGGAAGACCACCATCCTTAGAAATATCTTGAAGTCCATCGATAGCATCACCAACAACGTTGAATAGTCTTCCGTTTACTGCCTCTCCGATAGGCATCATAATAGGATTTCCGTATCCAATTACGTCTTGCCCTCTTTTAAGACCGTCAGTAGCGTCCATTGCGATACATCTTACTGTATCTTCGCCAATATGTTGTTCTACCTCTAAAACTACTTTTTCACCGTTTTCTTTTGTAATTTCTAACGCGTCATAGATTGCTGGAACAGCTTCCACATCTGTGAAGACAACGTCGATTACCGGACCAATAATTTGAGAAATTTTACCTTTAATTTGGTTTGCCATTGCTAAATTTTTTCTTGGTGCAAATATAGTGATTCTTCATAAACCCGCAATTGGTAAAAAAAAGATTTTTATCATGCTTTTGAAGAGATGGATGAGTTTGTCATTTACTATGTAAAATTCAATATTTATCATTATATTTAACAGCAAATTGGCAATTCACTAAATTGTTATTATTATAGTATTATATAATGTAGGATTTTTTTCAAAATTTTTCATTTTCAAATTTTCAGATTCCCTCCGTTACATTAAAAATAAAGGTTTTATATTTGCAATCAAAATTTTTCCGTTTTGAAAGTTTTCAAGAATTTTACAGATTACTCCTCACAGAAGCCTTTAGCATTGTCTTTAGGAATGTTTGACGGGGTACATCTAGGGCACAAGAGTATTATCGATGAGCTGACTAAAATAGGTACAGAAAATAATCTGGAAACAGCAATTCTTACGTTCTGGCCTCATCCAAGATTTGTTTTTAATCCTAATGAAGATTTAAAGCTTCTCAATACACTGGAAGAAAAGAAACAGCTGGTTGAAAAATATGGCATTGATAATTTGTTCCTAAAAGAATTTGATGAAGAATTCAGAAATCTGACCGGAGAAGAGTTTGTACGTCAGATTTTAATTGACAAACTTAATGTAAAGTACCTTATTATAGGATACGATCATTCCTTCGGAAAAAATAAAAGCGGAAATTTTGAGCTTCTCCAGAAATTATCAAAAGAACTTGATTTTGAGGTAGAACAGATGGAAGCAATTAATATTCATGAAAATAATATCAGTTCCACTAAAGTACGTAATGCTCTATTAACAGGTAATGTTAAGGAAGCTAACGAAATGCTGGGATACTCCTACTCTGTTTCCGGAACTGTAGTTCATGGGAAAAAGATTGGAAGAACAATCGGATATCCGACAGCAAATATTGATACTGAATCAATCAAGTTGTTACCTAAAAAAGGAGCTTATATTGTGGAAGTATTCGTAAAGGGTAATCAGTACAAAGGAATGCTGAGCATCGGAACCAATCCGACGGTAAATGGAGAAAAACTAACTGTGGAAGTTTATATCCTTGATTTTGATGATGACATTTATGATGAAAAGATTATGGTAAGTTTCAGGGATTTTCTTCATGATGAAATCAAATTTGAAGGTCTGGACAAATTGATTGAAAGACTGGATGAGGATAAAAGAATAACAGAAAAATTTGATTTTTAAATATAGAGAAAGGCTATTCGGTGGGAATAGCCTTTTTGTTTATTTTAATACTTTTAAGTAGATTTTCTGGGTTTCATTATTCAGTTTCACATTCGGGAACTGTTTGTCGTAATCAATAAAGATATCTCCTTTTTGATCTGCTTTTCCGTTTCCATCAGAATCCCAGCTTATGGTTACATAATATTTTGCAGGACCGGCAGGTTTTGGATTGATCTTGCTTCCGGCATCTTCAGGTATTGGCAGATTGATGGTGAAGGGTATTGATTTCTGTTCATATTCCTGTTCTGCAATTAAAGTAGCTGGAGCATCAGCCAGTTTTTCGTCCATTCCATATAAACTCACTTTGAGCCTTGCATTTTTAATGGTAAATGCGTCTGTTCCTGAAAATTCTAATTTAAGAGTTTCGGGATATTTTTCAGAGGCTGATACAGCAGAAGTGTTTTTTTCGGTAGTGTTCTTATTTACCGGCTTGGTGCAGCCTGACAGCATCAATGTTCCGGCTGCTGCGAATAATAAAAGGTGATTTCTCATTTGTAATTTATTTTATTAATGTCAAATATATTATTTCACCAGTAATAGATAACAAATCCCGTACCTCAATTTATTTGATGTACTATAATGAATTGACTTCATTCTGCGCTTTTTTAGTCAGGGATTTGAAAACCAGCTCGTAGGATTGATCAATGAGTTTAAAGATCAGATCTCTTTTCAATCCATCTACTGCTACGGAATTCCAGTGGGTTTTGTTCATGTGATAGGCCCCCGTGATCTGCGGATATTGCTCACGAAGCTCTGCGCTCCATTCAGGATCTGTTTTTACATTAATGGCCAACGGCTGTCTCTCAAGCCCCATTAGTAAAAACATTTTGGTGTCTACTTTCATCACGAGAGTTTCGTTATCAAACGGAAAGCTTTCTGTAACTCCTTTTTTGGCCAGGCAGTAATCTAAAATTTCGTTGGCATCCATGTTCAATATAAGTAATAAGTGATAAGTAATAGGTAATGATCAAATTAATTCTTTAATCTTTAATTCAAATTTAGTAAATTTAAGAAAGAAATAATCTTACAAAACCGCAATTATTATGAAAGCTCTTGTAATAGGTGCTACAGGTGCCACAGGAAAAGATCTTGTCAATCAGTTATTGAATGACAAAGAGTTTGATGAAGTGGATATTTTCGTTAGAAAACCTGTCGATATTCAGAATGATAAGCTGAAAGTTCATGTGGTGAATTTTGAAAAACCGGAGGAATGGAAAGAGATGGTGAAGGGAGATGTGGCGTTTTCATGTCTGGGAACTACTTTAAAAGATGCCGGAAGCAAAGAAGCCCAGAAGAAAGTAGACTTTGATTATCAGTATGAATTTGCGAAAGCTGCAAAAGAGAATGAAGTGGAAGATTATATTCTGGTATCGGCTTACGGAGCGAACCCACAGTCTAAAATTTTCTATTCTAAAATGAAGGGGGAACTGGAAGAAGCTGTAAAACAACTGCATTTCAATAAGATCACTATTTTTAAACCGGGAATGCTGGAACGCAAAGATTCTGAAAGAACCGGAGAAGTATTGGGAAGCCGCATCATTAAATTTGCTAATAAATTAGGGCTATTAGAAAGTCAGAAGCCCCTGCCAACCGATATTCTGGCAAAAGCTATGATTAATTCTTCGAAAATAAAAAGTAACGGCTATTCCAGTATCAAGCTGGGAAATATTTTCTGTTTTGCGGAGAAAAGCAATGGATAATGCTTTAACTTATTTTTTGTTTTGTTGCATCAATAATTGGCTTGATCCATTTATAATCCGGTAGTTTTTTAAGTTTCAAAATTAATTCATGGGGAATATTTTCAGTTCCGATCAATGCTCCGGCAATCTGTCCGGCAATTGAAGCATTGGTATCTGTATCTCCTCCCGAACTGATAATTTGTTTCAACATTTCTTCCAGACCTAACTCAATAATTTTGGTTGAACAGTAAATAGCGAAAGGAACTGAATTAACAACATAGCCATTATTGCCCAATTTTGATATTTCTGAAATTGAAAAATTATTTCCTGTTGAATTAATTTCAATTAATCTATCTCTTACATTGGTATCAGGAATTTCTGGAATAATAATATCAAAAAGATTATTTTTTCCATTCCAATCAGAATTGAGGATTGCTTTTATAGAAAGGAAAACAGCCAAAGCTCCAGAAAAGGCTTCATCATTTCTGTGTGTTACCTTACAAGCATCGTGAATGTTTTGCCTTGTAATATCTGAGAAAAAAGCAAAAGGAGCAATTCTCATCGCTCCTCCGTTTCCTGCGGCAAACTCTCCAATTCTGCCAGCCTGACTCCAATGAATACCGGCTTCTGTATCTAAAATTGCCTTAAGTGTAGAAGCGCCAATTCCTGTTAATTTACGGCTTCTGTAATATTCTACAAATTTATTGATAAGATTTTCAGGAGTAAAATTACCTTCAGACAAAGCTTCACAAGTTGCCAAAGTCATTTGTGTATCATCCGTAATACTCCAAACTCTTTGCTTTATATTCTTTTTTCCTAAATAATAAATCTGTGAATCATCGGTTTCAACTTCATTTTCATAGCTGCTTCCCCACGCATCTCCAATTGCTCCACTAACAATGCAAGCTTCAAACCGATCCGGAAAATCCATATAGTAATTTATTATTTCAGATACTTTGTAATAGCCACATCCGTGGGATTTGTAGTGCTTACAAAGGTGTCAATCAATTTTCCGTTTTCATCTACAAGAAATTTCGTGAAATTCCAAAGGATGCTTGTATTCTTTACTCCGTTAAGTTCCTTCTCTGTTAAAAATTTAAAGATAGGTGCTGTATCATCGCCTTTTACAGAAACTTTAGCAGCCATCGGGAATGTTACTCCGTAATTTTTCTGGCAGAAAGCCCCAATTTCAGTGTTGGTTCCAGGTTCCTGTCCTCCAAAATTATTAGCAGGAAACCCTATCACTACCAATTTATCTTTATATTGTTCATATACCTTTTCAAGATCTGCGTACTGTGGAGTAAATCCACATTCTGAAGCCGTATTGACAATCAGGATTTTTTTTCCTTTAAAATCTGCAAAATTGATTTCTTTGCCATCAAGACCTTCTACTTTGAAGTCATATATTGTTTTTCCCATAAGTTCTGTGGTTTTAGCTTTAGAAATTTCACTTTTTTGGTTGGTGCAGCTTTGCAGAAATGCCATGAAAGAAAGCAGCAGTAAGAAAATCTTTTTCATGTCTTATAATTTTATGCAGAGAACTGCAATTGAATTAAAATTTAAAAATATTAGCCGGAAAAACTTTATTGATGTCTATTCTGTTTAATAACATCACATAATCTCCGTCTTTTTTAGCACTTGAAGATTCAATTCTGAAAGGCATGATTAGGTTTCCAACTTTTTTAAAATCAGAATAGATCAATGTTTCATCTTTTTTCACTTCTTTGATCAGCATATAAGTTTTTGTATCAAAATAATACATATTCTTATTCACATTCTTGGTAAGTTCTACCTTATGACAATAGATCTCTCCTACTTTTTCTTTTCCAAGGTATTTGGCATCAAATCCTTTATTTTCCCAATCAATGAAATCATTATCGAAACTTTCCGGCACATATTCAGGATATTCCTGAAGTTTATTGGCAGCATAATTCATTGCATACCCTTTGGTACCATCAAAACCTTCAATTGCAGTTTCTTTTCCTCCGGTCGTAATCAATGTTTTAGTAAGATTTGGACGTTGCTGAAAAATTCTTATCGGATATTCATCTTTAATTCCCAGGATTACTTTTCCCTGAAGCAATACCGAGTTTAATAATTTCCAATTGGTTAACCCTCCGGATAATTCAATGTTTTTGTCAATAATTTCCTTTGCGGTCTGTCCGAATATCACATGCGAAAATATCAGTCCAAATACTAATAATAACTTCTTCATTAATTTTATTTATAAATTCAAATATAGGGGGATTTATGTAAAATTGCAAAAACGCAAAACAACTAAAAAGCCGATTTGTTTTGCTGATTCTTCTGATTTTAAATTAATTTTCGGGCTTTTTCCAGATCTTCCGGCGTATCAATGCCTACTCCAACGAAATTGGTTTCTATCATTTTGATTTTCATTCCGTATTCAAGATAACGGATGCATTCAATCTTTTCTGATATTTCCAATGGTTTCATAGCCAGTTTTGAAAACTGCAACAGCGCTTCTTTTCTGAAAGCATATACTCCAATATGTTTAAAATAGCTTACATCAAAGGAAACTTCTCTGTGAAAAGGAATTACAGAACGACTGAAATATAAAGCAAAACCATTGTTATCAGTAATTACTTTTACGTTATTCGGATTTTCAATTTCTTCTTTTTCGCGCAGCTGTATTTTTAAAGAAGCTAAAGATATTTCCTGTTGATTATCATTTCTGAAAACTTCAATCAGCTGACGTAAAGGTTCTAACTTAAGGAAAGGCTCATCTCCCTGAACATTGATGACAATATCACACTCTATATTCTGTACTGCTTCAGCAATACGGTCGCTTCCAGTCTCATGTTGTCCCGTCATGACGGCTTTTCCTCCGTTTTTTACGATTTCATCAAGAATAATTTCAGAGTCTGTGGCGACAAATACTTCATCAAACAGTCCGGTTTCCACTACATTCTGATAGGTTGTAGTAATCACGGTTTTTTCTCCTAAAATCTGCATTAATTTCCCTGGAAAACGGCTTGCTTCGTAACGTGCAGGGATAACAGCGATTATTTTCATTCAATACAATATTAAGTAATTCTTTTTAAATCAGGAGGTTTCATCCCAACACTTATAAAAGTCCGGATACACCTTTTATCCTGAGACCAAATGTAGTGAAAAGTATCTTATTTCCTAAACAAAACAAAGATTTCAGAGTTTAAAAAGAGAGTTTTACGCCTACCATATTGTATTCCCATTGGCGGGATGCAGTGAAGTTGAGACTATATTTTGTCTTTCCGATTGTTCCTTCTGAAGAAGTGTATCTGCTTTTTGATATGGTTTTTCCTATAAAATATCCCATTAATAGGGCTAATGGATAGTCTGAGGCCCAGTGAACTTTACTTTGCATCATTTGAAAGCATAATGCTCCTGCCAGTGTATACCCTACAGGCTTGATCCATTTGGCATCCGGATAGTTATCTGCAATCACAGTGATTCCAGCCATGAAGGTGGTTAAATGTCCCGACGGCATGGCATCGTAATTCGAGGTATTTTTACTGAATGCGGAGAAACTGGGAAACGGATTCCATGCGCCTCCTTTGTGTCCGTATTCTTCGGCAATAAACGGGCTTTCTCTTCCTGTAATTCTTTTAAGGGTTTGGGTGAAAACTCCGGAAAGAATTAAACTTTCCATTAAACCACTGGCGGTAGCCTGGGCTCTGTAGTCATTTTTTATCAATCCATAGGTTCCGAAACCAATTCCTAATAATACTAATGTAGAGCCATTTCCTATAAGGTACAGTGCAGATCCGACATCTTTCGGAATTTTAAATACACCTCCCACTTTATGGTAGTTATTATCTTTATCCATTCCCCATTGTTCAGCCAGTTCTCTTGAATTATCAATCAGTTTCTGGTCAAACGGCAGGAGTATTAACGTAGCGGCAACAGCTCCTCCCAGATAATAAGCATGATCTTTGGCTACGAAATCTTTATTGGTATTGATAAAGTTTCTGGGTAATTTGGTTACAAAATCCAATAATTTAGGTTTCGGATAAGTGCGGACAGATCCGTCTTTTAAAGTGTAGGTTTGTACTTTGGGCAATTCGGTTTCCTTGGGAAGCTCTTTTACCTTCAGTGTATCAACCTCTTGTGAGCATACCAATATTGAAACTGGTAAGAGTAGAAATCTCAGTTTTTTCATCGTGTAATTTTCAACTTTTATATTCGGGTGTGTAAAAGTTTCAAAGATAATCCCTTGTTGAGTATCGTGCAAAGTTGTTGTTTAACTTTTAATATTTATTTAATTTTTTGATCAAAAAATACAGATTTCAATTCAAATATTTGATCAAAAAAATAATTCCATACATCCAGGAGATGTAGAGAAAAGAATAGAAAAATCCGAATCCGAAACTTTTTAGCAAATCCCCCTTACATTTTCCGGAGTTTTTGAAAACCAATCTCAAAGCTCTGAAAAAAATCCAATACAGAATAGCTCCTAATAATAATACAGCAGACCAAAAGAAAAGACCGAAAAAATACGAAAGAAAAATAAGTAGAATTGAAATTACAATCCATAAAAGAACTGATAAAATAACACCTCCTATTCCATCACCAATTGCTGGTGGATCAAACTCAAAACCATCAAATTTTGGTGTTTTATCTGCATATCTTTGTATTCTTTCTTTGTTTAAAATATTTCCTACATTATCTTTTAATTTTAAACCAGAATAGAGTCCTATACTGATAAACAGAAAAAATGCTCCAGCTAAAACAGAGGTTGATAAGATTGAATTCTGAAACAGAGAACGATGATCTGTTTTTCCTGAAAGCCAAACACTTAAGAGTACTACTGTAATGATCACCAGCGTTGAAAAAAACACATATTTTGTTTCAAGAAAGGATTTCTGCGGAAGTTTCATGGTTTTATAGAATGTGTAAAAAACGCTTCGACTCCGCTCAGCGTGACATTGCTAATCCTAAAAGATATATTTTAACGATGTCATGCCGGGCAGAGTCGAAGCTTATAATTTTATTAGAAAATTACTTTAATTTGTTCAAAGCGTTTTCCAGTTTGGGAAGCATTACCTTGATCTCATCTACAGCTAATCCTCCTACAGAAGCACGGAACCAAGGTTCTGATTTTTCTTCTCCGAAAGCTGAGAATGGTACTAAAGCCACTCCTGCTTCATTAATTAGGTAGAATACCAGGTCTGAAGAATTTTCAAGTACAGTTCCGTCTGGTTTTGTTTTCCCTATATAATCTAATTTAATAGTAAGATAAAGAGCTCCCATTGGTTCAATACTGTCAACAGCCAGTCCTTTTCCTTTTAAATCCTGAACTCCGTTGTGAAGTACTTTTAAGCTGTTTTCAAGTTTAGCTTTAAAATCATTCACGAAAGTATCTACATTCTCTGAATTTTCATAGAATTTAGCCGTTGCTTCCTGCTCTGGTTTTGGAGCCCATGCTCCAACGTGAGTAAGAAGTGCCTTCATTTTATCAAGAATATGAGCAGGTCCGAATCCCCATCCTACACGTACTCCGGTTGCTGCAAGGCATTTTGAAATACCGTCGATATAGATGGTGTAATCTCTCATTTCCGGGAAAAGAGAAACAGGATCTACGTGCTCAGCACCGAATGTAAGGCAAGAGTAGATCTGGTCATACATTAAGTATAACGGTTTCTGATCTTCACCTCTTTTTTTGTTTTCAGCAATGACCAGTTCACAGATCTCAGAAAGTTGTTCTTTTGTAAACATGGTTCCTGTAGGGTTCAATGGAGAACACAAAGCTAATAAAACGGCTCCATCTAAGTGAGGTCTTAAATCATCAGCAGTCGGAAGGAAATTGGTTTCAGGTTTTGTTTTCACTTCTACAGCGTTGGCTGAAGTAAGATAAGCATAGTGATTGTTGTTCCATGATGGTGTAGGATAAACTACTTTATCTCCTTCGTCTACGATTGTTTTGTAAACGGCATAGATCAATGGTCTTGATCCTGCAGTAATCAGGATGTCTTCTGGAGAATAATCAAGATTCCATCTTTTTTTCAGGTCTTTGGAAACTTCTTTTCTTAAAGATAAAAGTCCGTTGGCAGGCGGATAGTTTGTCAGATTATTCTGATATGCTTTCTGAATCTCTTCCTTCAGCAATGCCGGAATAGGATAGATATTAGAATTCAGATCACCAATAGTAAGATTGGCAATTTCCGCTCCTTTTGCTTTTAGATCATTTACTTCGTTACCAATTTTTACAATTTCAGAACCGATCAGGTTCGCTGCTAATTTTGAAACTTTCACTTTTTCTTATTTTAAATTTATATTATCGTTCTCCATGAATCTTCTCATCTATTTGATCTACCGGTGTTTGTGTATCAAAAAGAATCATAATCTCTTTTACTTTTTTGGCCGTATGGGAATTCGGATATTTTTTGATCATCCTGTTGAATTCCGCTCTGTTTTCATCGTTTAGTTTTCCGGTTCCTTTATCCTGGTCTCTTTCGTAGGTGGGCGTATTATCCATTCCTAAAAGATAATCGGACAAATAGTAATTATAGTCTTGTTTTACTGTCTTTATCAGCTTGCTTTCAGGATATTTATTCATGAAATTCTCCCAGAAAATCAATCTGTTGCCTAGTTGCTCCCAGCTGATTATTAATCCAGCATCTGCGGCATAATTGGTTTCACTTTCTTTATCTGTTTGTGAAACATAAGCTTCATAATCCGGAGTCAGTTTATTTTTAAAAAGAGAAGAATAATATCCCGGAATGGTCCATATTTCGGTCATTCCTTCTCCTACTTCTCTGAATTCAAGACCTGCTTTATTCAGTTCTGAAGCTATTTTTTTAACGTTATCCGGAAAATTGTACTGATCCTTCTCATAGTTATAATAATTCACATATTTATCCAGAACACCAGTATGAAGACTCATCAGACATTCGGTATACTTTCCTCTTATTTTTAAATAATCTTCGTATACTTGGTCATTCTGTTCCGGCCTGTTTCCAGCCATCTCTTTTTCAATTTTGGTGCGATACCACTGAAGAGATGTGATATAATCTTCCGTTTTGTTAGCCGATGAACAAGCTGTGTCTATGGGTTTATACTGATCTTCTTTGGATTCAGTTTTGGTAATCGAATCGTTTACCTGTTTTACTTCTGAAACTGCAGTTTCCTTTTTACAGGAAACTACGGCTGCAGAAAGTATGTATATTGCTATAATTCTTTTTATCATCTGCTGTTTTCAGCGCATTAATCCAGTTTAAGATCTGTTTTAACGGCTCCTATTTTAGCTTCCAATGATTTTAATTTGTCTCTGAAATCTGCTTCTGAAGTAATGGAATCCTTCACTGAAACATAGAACTTGATTTTTGGCTCTGTTCCTGAAGGTCTTACACATACTTTTGTTCCATCCTGTGTGTAATAGATCAAAACGTTAGACTTCGGAATATCATTCATCACTTTTTTCTCATTCGTAGAAATGGTAAGACTTGTCTGCTCTTTAAAGTCTTTCACTTCTTCCACTAATGAACCAGCCAGTTCCTTTGGAGGATTTTCACGGAAATCTTTCATCATATTCTGAATTTCTTCAGCTCCTTCTTTCCCTTTTCTAACGATATTGATTAATCCTTCATAATACATTCCAAGATCCTCATAGATCTCAATCATGTACTGATACATTGTTTTTCCGTTGGCTTTGCACCAAGCTGCAATTTCGCAGGCTAGAAGAATACTTCCGCAAGAGTCTTTATCACGAACGAAGTCTCCGGTCATAAATCCGAAACTTTCCTCACCACCACATACAAATTTCTGAGTTCCTTCTGCTTCACGGATCATTTTTCCAATCCATTTGAATCCAGTAAGACCTACTTTGCATTCTACACCGAATTTCTGTGCAATATCAAAGAAGATATCGGAAGTTACGATGGTAGAACCAATGAACTCTTTTCCGGTAATTTTCCCTTGTTTTCTCCACTCATTCAGAATGTAATACGTAAGGATGGTATTGGTTTGGTTTCCGTTCAATAATTGCATTTCACCATCAAGATTTCTTACGGCGATTCCTAATCTGTCCCCATCCGGGTCTGTTCCGATCACGATATCTGCATTGGTAATTCTTGCCAGATCCATTGCCATTTCCAATGCTGCAGGCTCTTCCGGGTTTGGAGACTCTACTGTTGGGAAATTTCCGCTTGGGATCATCTGTTCTCTTACAAGATCTACTTTTTTGAAGCCTGCTTTTTCAAGGGCTTTGGGAACAGTTGTATAGGTTGTTCCATGGATAGAGGTGAAAACAATATTTAAATTTTCTTTTCCAACGTTCTGATATGTAGAGTTTTCAATACATGCATCGATATACACATCGTCCTGCTCCTCTCCGATCCATTCGATCAGATCATCATTTCCGTTGAATTTAATTTCTTCAAATTTCACAGAATACACTTCATTAATAATGGCTTCATCATTAGGCGGAACAATCTGTGCGCCGTCATTCCAGTATACTTTGTAACCGTTGTATTCTGGTGGGTTGTGAGAAGCCGTTAATACGATTCCTCCGTTACATTTTTTATCACGTACCGTGAAAGACAATTCAGGAGTCGGTCTGTGATCTTTGAAAAGTAAAACTTTAATTCCGTTGGCTGTTAAAACATCTGCTACCAGTTTTCCGAATTCTTTTGAGTTATTACGAACATCATAAGCGATAGCCACTTTAATCTCTTCTCCTTTGAACTGCTGAAGCATATAATTAGCCAATCCTTGAGTCGCTTGTCCTAATGTATATTTATTCAAGCGATTGGTTCCTACTCCCATTATCCCACGCATACCTCCTGTTCCGAATTCCAGTTCTCTGTAGAAAGAATCTTCCAGATCAGGGGAATTGCTGTCGATCAACGTCTGTACAGCATCTCTTGTTTCTTTATCGAAGGTATCACTTAACCAAAGTTTCGCTTTTTCTAGTGTATTCATATTTGTAATGTTGTTCTTTTATAATTTGTAAAGTTCCTAGTTTCTAGTTTAAATAATGCTGTTTTTTAATCCAGCTTTTTGTTTTCGACTTTCGTTGTTTTATCAATTTTAAACGCTCTGATAGGATCGTTATAATAGATAAATTTTGCAGTGTTCTGAATATGTCCTTTTAAAGAATCTTTTACATTTACTTCTGCATAATTACCGTTTTTAGAATCAATATTCAGATTAGTGATTTTCCAGTAAGGTGCAATTAAACTTGCTGTATCTGAAATCTTTATCACTGCATCTTTAGATAATCCCAAAAAGTTGGCGCGGCTTCTGTTATGCATTTCCACTTCTGCTCTTCTTGTGTTGACAGATCCCATGAAACTTGCATTATTTTTCATGTTAAGTCTGAAATTATCTGTTTTGATTTCGCTTGAAATATTCACTTCCACAGAATCTGAAACAGCTACTTTTTCAAGATTATATTTGGAATATATCGTTACATTATAAAAATCGACTCCTTTTGTACCTCTTTTTTCTTTAATGAAAAGGGTTTTATCTTTTACATCCACATCCAGATTGCTTGCTACATTTGGATAGGTTTCTATTTCTACAAAATTTTTCGGACCTCTGGCATAAAATACACGGAATTTACCTTCCAGATCAAGGTTGACGAATTCCGAAACATCCACATCTTTCTTTTCAATATTCCCTTTTGGAGAAACTTTTCCGCAGGAAACTACTGCCATCAGCATCAATGTGTATACAACTTTTTTCATATTTAATTTTAAATATTCTATATTATAATCGCAACGATCTTTACTGAAAATCTCTGAAAGCTTTTCTCAGGCCTCACGGGACTTTCAATATTATTTTGAACAAAAATAGGATTAAAATTTCTAAAAAACTTTGTCTTTTGACAATAAAATACCTGATAGTTTTCAATTTTTTGCTTTTCAGAAGAGCCTATTTCTTATTCTCAATTCTTTTTACTTTTTTATAAAACCATGTTTTAGGACTGCCAGCCATTGAAAATAAAAGAAGATAATTTTTACTTACACTGGAGATTTTCATTGTGGTTATATTTTCATCGTCATTATACTTCATTTTCAATAGATTATTTTCTATCTGATAAATTCCATTGTTTCCCATTGAACTGAAAGTTTTATCCTGATAAAAGGTCAGAACTCCTGTTCCATATCTGGAATTGTTTGTTTTATTTTTCAACGTATCCGTATTAGAAATTTCTCCATCATAAATATCAATAAACTCCCAAGAACCGGAAAGTTTATTTGATGAACATGAGACTGCGAAAAGTAAAAGAAAGTAAAAAAGAATAGATTTGATTTTAAACATCCGGATTAAAAGTTTTTATAAAATTACAAAAAGCACCCTGCTGACAGAGTGCTTTTCGTTATATTTATTCTTAAATCTGTAAGAATTGATAATTTATTACAGCTCTTCTATGTTTAACTATTTTCAACAGAAGCACCATAAATGATTAAAGTCAAAAGAATTGCAACAATCGCGACCCCAATAATTAAGGGTTTCCATATTGCTTTTTTCGGATACTTTTCTTCATCTGGAAAATATTTCGGCATAAAATAATAGGAAAGCAAACTTCCCCCTCCAAGGCCGCAAATATAAGCAAGTGAACTTTTAGGCTCTTCCGGAATATTGACAATAACTCCTGTGATAATTGTTAAAAGAACCGAAATTGCCAGTACAGTGTATGCTTCTTTCTTTTTGTTGACCTCTATTAAATTCTGGTATAACAAAACACCTCCGAAAAGTGCGGAAAGAAAAATAGAAAATCCTAAAATGGCTTTCTTAGAATAAATTTTCGGCAGCTTTTCTTCCATTATATCACTTCATCAATATTATAATTCTTATGCTCACGGTTGGTTCTGATGATCATTTCTCCTAAGAATCCTGCCACAAACAGCAAGCTTCCCATAATCATCATGGTTAATGCGATAAAGAACCATGGATTATTGGTGATTAAGTGTCCGTAGATTCCTCTTGCTACATCAATCAGTTTAGAAATTCCTAACCAAAGTGCTGAAAGAAAACCAACAATAAACATTAAAGTACCCACAGCTCCGAAGAAATGCATTGGTCTTCCTCCGAAACGGCTTACAAACCAAAGCGTTATCAAATCCAGAAATCCTCTGATAAATCTCTCAGTTCCGAATTTTGAAGTTCCGTAAGGTCTTGCCTGATGCTGTACTTCTTTTTCCGTGATTCTTCTGAAACCTGCATTGGCAGCCAATACCGGAATATAACGATGCATATCTCCGTAAACATCCACAGATTTTACCACCTGTTTTTTGTATGCTTTCAAACCACAGTTGAAGTCGTGAAGATAAACTCCTGAAACTTTTCTAGCCGCTGCATTGAATAATTTTGACGGAATATTTTTCGTCATCACATTATCAAAACGCTTCTTTTTCCAACCGGAAACGATATCATAATTATCATGAATCACCATATTATACAATTCCGGAATTTCTTCTGGAAAATCCTGTAAATCAGCATCCATGGTAATCACTACATCACCGTTTGTTCTTTCAAAAGCGGCATGAAGCGCTTGTGATTTTCCATAATTTCTGGAAAATTTAATAGCGTGAATCTGAGGATACTGAACTTTCATATTCTCAATAATACTCCACGACAAATCCGTACTTCCATCGTCTACAAACCAGATCTCATAAGATAAATTGCTGGTTGTGCATACTTTGTCGATTCTTGAAAAAAGCTCTTCCAGAGAGTCTTCTTCGTTCAGTAACGGAATAACTATAGATAAATTCATTTAAATTTTAATAAGAATTAGGCTTGATTTGTTTCTTCGGGTTGATGTATCGTTCTTGTTCTGAAAAACGCTCCGAAAAATACCGACAAAACTACGTAAAATATAAGAATTGCCGCAAAATATCCTGAAAAATGACTTGCGGTAAGCATATCTTTTCCTTTAACGGCCTCTGGCGTGAAGCTTTGCAATCTTTCTTTGTATTTCTGATCCAGCTCATCAATATCTTTCTGATGCTTCAGAATTTTTCTTGCTGAAGTATATTCTGTATCCAGTTCTGATTTTTGTCTTTGAACATATTGATAGTTCAACAGGCTTTTAGCTGCAGGATCTACAAAAGTTAAAAAAGCATAAATACTAAAAATAGAAAGAATTCCTCCGATGAACATCGGAACGAATGCTCTTTTGAAAGCATCTTTAAATTTCACCACTCTATGGTTGTTCCAGTAAGATTTTACAGACCAGAAAGCAGCTCCGGCATATAAAAGAGGCAAAACAAAAGCATTGGCTTTCAAAGAGATATCAAAATAATTGATTCCTGAGAAAAAAGTATATACTACAAAAAAAACGATCATTGTAGCGATAAAAAGTATAATTCCTAGTGTTGATGGACTTTTAGTCATATTTAAATTTTTAAAAAAAGTTGAAAATTTTTCCCTCTAAATGTCAGGCGTTTAGCTTTACCACTGCATTTTTTCAACTAATTTTCTTTGATAAATTTTTGAAGTTTATAAAATATTCCTACCTTTGCAACGGCAAGTCCTAAACAACCAGCTCCTGAGAATCCTCCAGGGTGGGAACGCAGCAAAGGTAATCGGTCGTAGCGGTGTGATTTAGGTAGCTTGCCATTTTTTTTTGATTTAAAGTAAGAAGAGAGGTAATTTGATAATTATCTTTTTTTGTTTTTAATACCTTACGCATCATTTTCATTTTTCCAATTTTCAGATTACCTCCGGTTCGGTTATTGATTAAAATTCGAAAGTCTCACCTAATTTTGGTAAAACCAATTCTACATTTTTATCTTCGAAATGCTTTAATGCACTTTCATGATTGATTTCGATGGCAGGAAAAGTATCAAAGTGACATCCGATTACTTTCGGTGTTTTTAATAGCTCTGCTGCTGCAAAAGAAGCTTTTCTAGGGCACATAGTGTAGTGGCTTCCGATCGGAAGGATAGAAAGGTCGATGTTTCCGTATAATCTCGGGAACAGCTCCATATCAGCCATTACTCCTGTATCACCTGCCAGATAGATGTTCTTACCTTCAGGAAGCCTGAAAATATACCCTACAGGAACGCCTCCATAGCTTCCATCCGGGAAAGAACTTGTATGATGAGCCGGAACCATGGAAATTTTAAGATCGTCGATTTTTGCCGATCCTCCTAAGTTCACATCGTCTTTATTTTTTGCTTGCTGGAAGTAACCGCATACTTCTGGAACCCCAATGATGGTAGCTTCCGGATAATGCTGTAACACTTCTGCCACATCAGCAATATGATCACCATGTGCATGGGTCAGCAGGATGTAGTCGATTTTTTGAGCAGCAATATCAAAACCTGATTCTGCTTTTTTGTAGTTGTAAAAAGGGTCACTCAGAATTGTTTTGTCCTTGTAGGTGAACAGGAAACAATTTTGTCCTAAGAATTGTATTTTCATTTTAAATTTAATTTCAATTATTATTAAACACAAATGACTCAAATCATTTCACAAAGAACACCATGAGATTAGTGACATTTGTGAAAGCATTCGTGCCATCTGTGTTTTCTTTAATTTGTTATTTTGATGGGAATTTATCCTCAATCAATCTTAAATTAATCCCATGTTCCAGATAAGCTTTACATCCATCTAAAACTGTCGTAAAACCTCCTGTATTGTCATTAATTACTTTTAGCAGATCTTCATCCGTTTGGCTGAATCCATAGCTTTTAATGATCACTAAGGTTCCTTTTTCCATGGTTTTGAATTCATAATCTACGTTCGCTGAAGGCTCTCCCCACTCTGTTCTGATGAGCTGGTTTGGAATGATCTGAAGAACCTTCACTTCGGATTTCACGCCATACATTTCCCACTCCCAGATAATGGTTTTACCTTCTTCCAATTTTCCGGTGGATTTGGTAAACCAGAAATGAGTGGTTAGTTCCGGATTGATGAATGCTTCAAAAACATCTTCAATCGGTTTTCTGATAAGCATTTGAGCTTCAACATAGACATTAGAACTCATGATATACTATTTTGGATTAGTTAAATAAATTAAGTCCAGCTGCTGTAAGAATAGCCATTACAAAAGTCATGATTCCTACCTGTTTTAAGTACTGGTCTAATTCTTTTGGTTCTTTCACCGACATGATGTTTCTTCTCAGCTTGGCTAATGGGAATAACAGGATCATTACAATAAACACATAGTAGTTTTGCTGCTGTATAAACCCGTTTACCCCTAAAAAGATAAGGATAAGCACCAATGGTAACTGTAACAGGATCATTTCATAGATCATTGCATTTTTGAATCCGATTCTCAATGCAAAGCTATTTTTTCCAGATAATCTGTCACTTTCTATATCTCTCATATTATTCAGGTTAAGAACAGCCATACTCATCATTCCAACCGCTGTTCCGGGTAATAATATATCCCAGCTGAAAGTTTTTGTGAATAAGAAATAGCTTCCACATACAGAAACCAATCCAAAAAAGATAAACACGAAGATATCTCCCAAGCCCATATAACCATATGGTTTTTTACCTACTGTATATCCAATTGCTGCAAGAATACATGCTACTCCCAATCCTATGAAGATATAGAATTCATTCATATAGTTTGGAATGAAGGCTACGTATAGCAAAGCAATAGTGGCAATGAAAGATAATGCTGCGAAAAGGATTACCGCATTCTTCATTTGTTTTGCAGTAATTTTCCCCGATGCGACAGCTCTTGCTTCTGCTTCATTGATTCTTTTAGCGTCGGTTCCTTTTACTCCATCCCCATAATCATTGGCATAATTTGATAAAATCTGGTATAAAAGTGTAACCAAAAGAGCAAGCGCAAGGATTTTCCAGTCCCAGATTCCTCCTTCTCCGTAAAGTCTCCATTTTGCAATGAAAGCCCCCATAATAATCCCGCTTAGAGAAAGCGGTAAAGTTCTTAGCCTTGCGGCTTTTATCCAATCAGTCATATAATTATAATTGATAAGCGATAATTGATAAATGATACATGAATCATCATCTATCAATTATCAGTTATATTTTTAGGATATCCATTGATCTTCTCCGAAGTTAGGTTTTCTTTTTTCAAGAAAGGCATTTCTTCCTTCCTGAGCTTCTTCTGTCATATACGCAAGACGGGTTGCTTCTCCTGCAAAAACCTGCTGCCCTACCATCCCATCGTCTGTAAGGTTCATGGCAAATTTCAGCATTCTGATAGAAGTTGGAGATTTAGCCAATATTTCCTGAGCCCATTCATAAGCAGTATCTTCTAATTCTGCATGAGGAACTACTTTATTGACCATTCCCATTTCGAAAGCTTCCTGAGCGGAATAATTTCTTCCTAAAAAGAAAATTTCACGGGCTTTTTTCTGTCCTACCATTTTAGCAAGATAAGCAGAACCGTAGCCACCATCAAAACTGGTAACATCAGCATCTGTCTGCTTAAAAATAGCATGTTCTTCACTTGCTAAAGTAAGGTCACATACTACGTGAAGAGAGTGTCCTCCACCAACTGCCCATCCCGGAACCACCGCGATCACTACTTTCGGCATGAAACGGATCAGACGCTGAACCTCAAGAATATTCAGACGGTGTCTTCCATCTTCTCCTACATATCCCTGATGTCCTCTGGCTTTTTGATCACCTCCACTACAAAATGCCCAGCCACCATCTTTAGGGCTAGGTCCTTCTCCTGAAAGCAATACAACCCCTATGGAAGGATCTTCATAGGCATCATAAAAAGCATCGTATAATTCTGAAGTTGTTTTAGGTCTGAAGGCATTACGCACCTCAGGTCTGTTGAAAGCAATTCTTGCTACTCCGTTAGATTTTTTATAGGTAATATCTTCGTATTCCTTGGCGGTTTTCCACTCGATCATCTTATAAAAATTTTTCTCAAAGATACGGAATTACAGAGAAATTCTCAGGTTGAAATTTAAGGTTCATCAGTATAAAAACCAGAAATTTTGAATGCATGAATTCGGCATGAAGAATTTTCAACAGAAACTACACAGCGGGATCGAATAAATTAAACCTGTTAGGCTTATAAGTCATAACAGATCTAAAAACTCCTGCAAAAAAAAAATCACGATAAGAAGCTCAGTCAACACTTTCTGCTTACAATAGAAAAAACCGGAACATTTCTGTTCCGGTTTTCATATCTGTTATTGTAAAAAATGATTACTTTGCAGCTGCGCTTAGCTCAGCTTCTTTAGCTTTCATTTCTTTAACTTTTTCAATATTTTTAGTTACGACATAAATTTCTTTTAGGGCAGTAACTGCATCAATACTCTTTGGATTTGCTTTATACCATCCTTCTGCAAATGGTAGTGCTTTTCCAAATCTTTCTCTTCTTGCATCAATCAGCTTAGAAGCTTCATCCGGCTTGTCTTTTCTTAAGGCATTGATCTCTCCTACTACTTTAGCATCATCACCAATAGTCGTATATACTAAATTCTGATATGCATCAGAGAAATCAGGCTTCAGCTCAACAGCTTTTTTGAACGCTTCCAAAGCATCGTTAACAGTAGCCGGGTTTTTAGCCTGCATTACCCCAAGGTTATACCAGTTTGTAGCATCGTTAGGGTTTTTAGCCAATTGTTCTTTCAATCCTGAAACGAATTTGTCTGTATTTCCAGACTGAAGGTATGCTGTAGTCTGAGCTTCTTTAAGCTTAGCATTGTTTGGGAATTTAACCAAACCTTTTTCGACAATCGTAAGAGCCTCAGTTGGTTTTTTAGCATTCAAAAGCAATGAAGACAAAGTTTCATACAAATCAGACTCTATACTTTTAGTCTGTTCTGTTTTGAAATCACTGTAATCAGGGTTCTTTTTCATCAGTTCCCACGTCGCTTTATCAAGATTTACAACCTGACCTGTCTTCTTCTCTTTTGCAGTGTATGTAGTTTCTACTCCTGTAAATCCGGAATTGATAAGGTCTGTATATATTTTGATAGACTGATCAGTGTTATTAGCTAACGCGTGGCTCAATCCGGCATAATACATATATATTTTATTATCCTGCCCGTTAGCCTTTAACAAGTCGTAGACTTCTATAAACTTAGGCGCTGCAGCAGCATAGTTTTTTGCATTATATGCATCCATAGCCACTTTATTAGCTTCCTGAAGCTGAGCATTTAAAGCTGCCGCATCTTTTTTCTGCCCAAAAGCAAAAGCAGATGCTACGATAGCCATTCCTAAAATTAGTTTCTTCATAATAACTATTCTATATTTAATTGTACAATTTATTCTTTAGAATCAGAATTCTCATTCTCCTCTGCCGGGTTTTCATCTCCAGCCTGAGGTGTTACATTGTCATTTTCCTGGTTATCAAATAGCGATCCTACAACTCCTTCTTCTGTTTCTCCAAATTCTTCAGAATCTTCTTCTACATCTTTATCCATTTCTACTTTTGCAATGGCTGCAATTTCGTCATTTTTCTTAAGGTTGATCAGTTTTACTCCCTGAGTATTTCTACCCATTACTCTCATTTCATCCATTCCCATTCTAATCGCAACACCGGATTTGTTAATAATCATCAATCCGTCTTCGTCCGTTACATTTTGAATAGCGATAAGGTTTCCTGTTTTTTCAGTAATGTTAAGGGTAATAACTCCTTTTCCTCCTCTGTTGGTAATTCGGTAGTCTTCTACTGCAGTTCTCTTTCCGTATCCTTTCTCAGATACTACAAGTACTGTTTCATTCTCTACATCGTTCACAACAATCATACCAATAGCTTCGTCACCATCTTCAAGCAAGATACCTCTTACTCCGATAGACCCTCTACCTACTTCTCTTACTTTCTCCTCAGGGAAACGGATACATTTACCATTCTTAGTAGCAATCATAATCTGAGATGTTCCATTGGTAAGATAAGCTCCTAATAACTGGTCGTTATCTCTGATCTCGATAGCATTTACTCCATTTACTCTTGGTCTTGAATACGCTTCCAATGATGTTTTCTTGATTGTACCGTTTTTGGTTACCATCACAACACTCATTTGATTTACATATTCAGAATCCTTAAGGTTGTTCGTTCTGATATAGGCTTTAATCTTATCATCCGGTTCAATGTTGATAAGGTTTTGTACAGCTCTTCCTTTTGCTGTTTTGGAACCTTCAGGAATTTCAAATACTCTTAGCCAATAACATCTTCCTTTTTCTGTAAAGAATAACATGTACTGGTGGTTAGTTGCAGAAACAATATACTCAAGGAAGTCAGAATCTCTTGTCGTTGCTGCTTTATTACCTACACCACCTCTACTTTGAATTTTATATTCTGAAAGCGAAGTTCTCTTGATGTATCCTGCATGAGAGATCGTAAGAACTACAGATTCATTCGGGATAATATCTTCGATAGACATTTCTCCTCCCGAATAATCAATTTCAGTTCTTCTTTCGTCTCCGTATTTTTCTTTGATTTCGATCAGCTCATCTTTGATGATCTGGAATCTTCTTGGCTCATTAGCTAAGATGTCTTCCAAATTAGCAATTTCTTTCATGATCGCATCGTATTCATCACGGATCTTATCAAGCTCCATTCCTGTAAGACGAGCCAATCTAAGATCCAGAATTGCCTGAGCCTGAATGTCTGAAAGTTCAAACGCCTCAATCAAGCCTTCTTTCGCAGCCTGAGGGTTGGCACTGTGACGGATAATAGAAATTGCTCTGTCTAAAGCATCCTGGGTTCCGATCACTTTCATGAATCCTTCAAGGATATGAGCTCTTTCCTTTGCTTTTTTAAGCTCAAACTGAGTCCTTCTTACGATTACTTCATGTCTGTGCTCTACAAAGTGATGGATGATATCTTTAAGGTTCAGCTGCTCTGGTCTTCCGTGTACCAATGCAATATTGTTTACACTGAAAGATGTCTGAAGTGCTGTATATTTATATAATAGGTTAAGAACGACATTCGGTATTGCATCGTTTTTCAATTCATATACAATACGAAGTCCTTTTCTATCCGACTCATCTCTGATTTCGTGGATTCCCGGGATTTTTTCGTCTTTAACAAGCTCTGCTGTTCTGGCGATCATTTCCGCTTTGTTTACCTGATAAGGGATTTCGGTAACAATAATCGCGTTTCTGTTTCCGATTTCATCAAAGTTCACTTTAGCTCTTAAAACTACTCTACCTCTTCCTGTATGGAAAGCATCTCTTACTCCGTCATATCCATAGATGATACCACCTGTAGGGAAATCCGGCGCAATGATGTGCTGCATCAGTTCGTCAATCGTAATTTCTTTATTATCGATATAAGCACAGATTGCATCTACAGATTCTGAAAGGTTATGAGGCGCCATATTCGTTGCCATACCTACGGCGATACCTGAAGTACCATTTACCAAAAGATTCGGAATTTTAGTAGGCATTACGGTCGGTTCCTGTAAACTGTCGTCGAAGTTATTCTGAAAATCAACTGTTTCTTTGTCCAGGTCTGAAAGAACCTCATCAGAGATTTTTTTCAATCTTGCCTCGGTATAACGCATTGCTGCAGGCGGGTCACCATCCATAGAACCGAAGTTACCCTGTCCGTCTACCTGAGGATAACGTAAGCTCCAATCCTGTGCCATTCTTACCATAGCGTCGTATACAGAGGAATCTCCATGTGGGTGATATTTACCTAATACATCCCCAACAATTCTCGCAGATTTTAAATATTTTCTGTTAGAAAATACCCCTAATCCATACATACCATAAAGTACTCTTCTATGAACGGGTTTCAAGCCGTCTCTTACATCCGGTAACGCTCTTGAAACGATAACGGACATCGAATAATCGATATAAGACGACTTCATTTCATCAACAATGTTGATAGGAATCAGTCTTTCTCCTTCTTTTTGCATAAACAAATTTTATTGTAATGATATTCAAACTCTTAGCTGTAAGTCTGAAAATTATTTATTTCCAATTTTTATTAACGGGCTAATTTACGAAAAAAATGCCGATTTTTGCTGTAGAATTTATCCAAAAAAATCTTAAAAATTCATAAAAATATGAGCGTATTAAGTATAACTTTCCACTGCACAAAAGATAACCTGGAAGAATGGGAAAATTATATTGATGAAACACTGGTTTTAATGACTGAAAACCTGATGGATGTCAACAAATATATTCTTTCTGAGGTACACAGTGACTTTATCGAGGAAGGCAAAAATTATAATCTCCTGTTAATTTTTGATAATGATGAACTGAGGGAAGATTTTATTAAAAGTGAACTTTTAAATATTTCTGAAAGAATTGAGAAAAAGTTCGGACAGGAAGTAATGGTTTTCAACACTTTCCTTAATCCGAAAAAATCGAGATTATAATAGATCATAAAAAAGCACTGAAAAAATTCAGTGCTTTTCTTTTTTATCTGTGATGTCCATGACCGCGGCCTTTGTGATGATGACCACGATCGTCATAAATATATACTTTCTTTACCTGGCCGGGTGCATAGTACCTTGCACTTCCGCCATAATACCTTTTGGCATGCCCGGGTGGCATTCTTCTTCCATGATGCTCATGTACCACGCAAGAGGACAGCATTAAAACAACCACTGCTACCCCAGCAATTTTCAACATACTTTTCATTATTTTCACTTTTTCAATTTCGATAGCGAAATATATCAAGGTTAATGCCAAAAGAAATTGAAATTAAGCTAATATATGTTAAAACTTACTGCTAATTTTTATTTTCTGTACTTCCTAGTAGCCGCTTCTTTTTTTTACCTGCCCAGGAGCATAGTCTTTTGCACTTCCTCCAAACACTTTTTTAGCCTGTCCTGGCGGAACTGTTTTCACCCGGCGTCCATTGTCATGCACCACACATGATGATAACATTAACGCTACGATAAGAACTCCTGTGATTTTAATCAAATTTTTCATTATTTCTATTTTTCAACTTTATGTAATATAACAATGGTAGTGCCAAAGGTTAAAAAAGTTAAAGTTAGAGGATTAATGTTTAAGGTTCAAGGATTAAGGTTGAATTTCAATGATTATTGTCAATGGTCAATTTTGCTTCGCAGGTCAATGGTGAATTTTGTTATGGAGAATCATATGCTTACCAAACAAAATCATCAATCATCAATCATCAATCATCAATCATCAATCATCAATCATCAATCATCAATCATCAATCATCAATCATCAATCATCAATCATCAATCATCAATCATCAATCATCAATCATCAATCATCAATTATCAATTATAAATTATAGCTCTCTAGACGATTTCACTTCTTTTTTCCATCAGGATAATATCTTTCCACTCTCCGTTGAGTTTTCCGATTTTTTTACGGACGCCTACGATTCTGAAACCGTTTTTCTGATGAAATTTGATAGAAGTTTCATTTTCGGAGAAGATATTGGTCTGTAATGTCCAGAATCCGTGATCCTCGCTATCCAAAATCAATTTTTTAAGCAATACGGAACCCAATCCCTTTCCCTGATATTCGTTATCAAAATAAATGCTTACCTCTGCAACTCCTTTATAGCATTCTCTTTTGCTGACCGGTTTTAAGGCACACCATCCTACTACTTCATTTTTTTCATTTTCCAGTACCCAGCGGCAGTCGTTAAAATAGCCCATGCTCCAGGCTTCAGCAGTTGGAACTTCTGTTTCAAAAGTGGAAATCCCACCGTCTATTCCCTGGCGGAAAATTTCAAGAACCCTGGCTTCGTCACTGGGAAGCATTTCTCTTAATTCGTAATTCATCGTATTTAATGGTATTTTCTTTTGATTTTTCTTTTAATTCTTGAATAGTGTGTCTGCTTGCTTTTTTCATCCTGAGAAACAACACTGATATTTCCATCCACTTCCAGAACGGAAAGCTTTACATTGTTTATGTTTTCAATTCCGTGTTCTCTTATCGCTTCTTCCAATTCGCTTTCTGTAATCTTTACCCGATTCAGGGCTGCCTGATCGGCAATTCCATCCCTGATCAGAATAACCGGTTCATCTTCCATAAAAGTCTGAAAGGAACGGCTGGAAAACATGAGTCTCTTCAGAATGAAATTAGCAACAAACAAAACCAATGCCGCCACGATTCCTCCCTGAAGAGAGGTATCAGGACCTACCATGGCATTCTGAACAGCATTTGAAATTAACAACAATAATACAACATCTCCTGCATTGAGCTGGGAAAGCTGATTTTTGCCGAATAAACGGATAGCAATTACCATGAAAAGGTAAACGCAGAGGGAACGGACAGCAACATTAAGAATTGGATCCACAATTTTTTTTTATCTACTCAAATGTATTGATTTTTGTGATTCTTAAGAAATATTTTATAGGCAGATTTTGGTATACATTTTGAGCCTGAAATTCAAATAATACTACAAAATAATACCAATGAAAAAATTACTTCTCTGTTTAGGAATATTCCTGTTTTTTGTATCCTGCAAAAAGAATGAGTCTCAACCTACTCAGTCTTCAGAAACAGTCATTATTGAAAAAGTTAATGAACTGTATACTCAATACGGTAAATCCAACGAGGCTATTTACAACCAGCCGATTACGGATACTTTATTTTCTCAGGACTTAAAAAAAGTTTTAGACGAGGCCATCAATGCATCAAAGGCTGATATTGAAAAGGTAAAAAATAGTGATCATCCTGATGAGAAACCTTTAATATTCGAAGGGGCTATTTTTTCCAGTCTGTATGAAGGATTTACAGATTATAAAATCAAGTCTGTTAAGATACAGGATAAGACTGCTGAAGCATTGGTAGCCTTCGAATATAATGCAGCTTCCCCCAAAGAAACCTGGATGGACACCGTGCATCTGATCAAGACAGAGAAAGGATGGAGAATAGATAATGTTACTTTTGATACAATAGGGAATTCTAAAGATCTTAAAGCAAGATTAAAACAGTTTGTTCAGAGTACACAACAATAGAAAAGCCGCTTACAAAAAGCGGCTTTATTTTTTACGGACATTGAACGATTGGAATATCGCTGCAGATTACTTTATTTGCCCACTCGCAAAACGTACAGTATTTTACAGGCTCTCCTCCGTTCACTGACTTCAACTCTGATTTTGTCAGCTTTTTTAAATTTTTCATATAGTTTTAATTTTATGGTAGCCCAAAATTAAAATCTTATACTATTTTGTTTATTACAACTTAATCTGATAAGTTTTCATTATTCACATATTATTGAATAATATGCTATGAATACTATCTGCTGTGGATCTCTACTGTCACTGGCATTACGTAAGTATAGGCAACCATATTATCAGTTAGTTTTTTGCGATCTACCCTGTAGTCGAGATCACTTAACACGGTTTCAATTTCTTTACTTACGGTTTTACAGTCTCCACTGGAGTGAACGTTTACAATTTTTCCGTTTTTTGCGATATCAAATTTCACCACAGAGTTTACGGTTCCCTGTTTGTAATCAGGATTCGTAAGGTCAAAATTAGCTTCTAGTTTATTTCTAATATCATTAAATGTTTCACTCCTGTTCAACTGAATTTCCTGAATGGTATTATGATCTGTAGTCTGAGCTTTAGCAGTGTTCAAAACAGCAGCAAATCCGCAAACGAAAAGTGAAGCCATTACTATTTGAATTCTATTTTTCATAACTAACTGGTTTTAAATGTTATACTAACCTATTTTTGTATCTCTTAACCAAAGTTATTAAAAATAATTCATATTAATTTTACATTGAGTTAATATTGAGTTAACATTAAAGATTAATTAATTGATTATCAGTGTGATAAATTTTAAAAATAATTGAAAATTTAATATTGGAAAGGTATTTTAAGCATAAAAAAGGCTAAACCTTATGAGTTTAGCCAATTATTATCTCGATTTTCTTATTTTAAAAATGCTCTATAAATTTTATGAATACTTACTCCAGTTCCCTCTTCAGGAACTTTCCAGTCAAGCTCTTCTTAGACTTTACAATTTCTTCAGGAGTTCCCTGTGCAACGATCTGTCCGCCATGTTTTCCTCCTTCTGGTCCTACGTCAATAATATGGTCTGCTAATTTGATGACATCCATATTATGTTCGATGATGATGAATGAGTTTCCAAGTTCTACCAATTGGTTGATGGCATCCATCAGGATTTTTACGTCTTCAAAATGAAGTCCTGTAGTTGGTTCATCAAGAATATAAAGGGTATTTCCGGTTTGTCTTTTTGCCAATTCAGTAGCAAGCTTGATACGTTGTGCTTCACCTCCTGAAAGGGTTGTTGACTGCTGTCCAAGGGTAATATACCCTAAACCTACATCCTGTAATGTTTTTACTTTTGCAAAAATCTTAGGAATCGGCTGGAAGAAATCTACCGCTTCATCAATCGTCATATCCAATACGTCAGAGATTGATTTTCCTTTGTAACGAACTTCTAAGGTTTCTCTGTTGAAACGTTTTCCGTTGCAGGTTTCGCAGTGTACGTATACATCCGGAAGGAAATTCATTTCGATCACTTTTAATCCTCCACCCTGACAGGTTTCGCATCTTCCGCCTTTTACGTTGAAAGAGAATCTTCCAGGCTTATACCCACGAATTTTGCTTTCTGGCAGCTCTGCAAAAAGGTTTCTGATATCGGTAAACATTCCGGTGTAGGTTGCAGGATTCGAACGTGGCGTTCTTCCGATTGGTGTCTGGTCTACGTCTACAATTTTATCAATATTTTCTAACCCTTCAATTTTCTTGTATGGTAACGGTTCCTGAACCGCTCTGTAGAAGTGCTTGTTAAGGATCGGATACAATGTTCCGTTAATCAGAGAAGATTTTCCGCTACCTGAAATTCCGGTTACTACAACCAGTTTACCAAGAGGAATATCCAGGGTTACGTTTTTAAGATTGTTCCCTGTAGCGCCTTTTAAAACAATATTTTTACCGCTTCCAGCTCTTCTGTCTGCCGGAATTTCTATTTTTCTTTTTCCATTGATGTATTGAGCAGTGATGGTATCGGCTTTCAATAAATCTTTTGGTTTCCCCTGCCAAAGAATTTCTCCACCGAATTTTCCTGCTCTCGGACCAATATCCAGCACCTCATCAGCTTCAAGAATCATGTCTTTATCATGTTCTACCACCAATACGGAGTTTCCAATATCTCTCAGGTTTTTCAGGGAATGGATGAGTCTTTCATTATCTCTCTGGTGAAGCCCGATACTTGGTTCATCAAGAATATACAGCACATTTACCAACTGAGATCCGATCTGTGTTGCCAGGCGGATTCTCTGCGATTCTCCTCCGGAAAGTGTTTTTGAACTTCTGCTCAAACTTAAATAATCCAATCCTACATCCAGCAAAAACTGAAGTCTGGTTTCAATTTCTTTTAAGATCTCGTGTGCAATGATTTTATTTTTTTCGGAGAATTTATCTTTAACATCAGCTAACCAGTCTTTTAAATCTGCTAAGCTTAATCCATTAACCTCGGCAATGTTCTTTCCATCAATTTTAAAACTTAAGCTTGAAGGCTGAAGGCGGGTACCATGACATTCAGGGCATATTTCTTCTGTAGTAAAATGTCTTTCCAATAAAACAGCTTCATATGAGTCTCTATCATCAATAATCTCCTCCATGAAAGCAATCAGACCATCGAAACCAATTTTTATTTTTTTAGTAATTCCGGCGTATTTCAGGTCTTTATTAAACTCTTTATGACATCCGTTATAGATATAATCCAATGCTTCTTCAGGAATATCCTGCAATGGCGTTGTTAATCCTAATCCAAAGATCTCAAGAATGTTTTTGATCTGTGACAGAATCCATTTGTTGGACTTGATATCTTCCAACGGCAGTAATCCTCCCTGATTGATAGATAGTTTCGGATTGTCTATAAAGTAATCGGTATTGATCTTTTTAATGGTTCCCAAGCCTTTACAATTCGGGCAGCTTCCTTTTGGAGAGTTGAATGAGAAGGTATTGGGTTCCGGCAGCGCCAGAGAATGTCCGGTTTCAGCATCCATCAGGTTTTTGGAAAAATATTCGATATCTGTACTTCCCAATTTCTGAATTCCGATAATTCCTTCTCCCATTTCCATTGCTGTACGCAATGATTTCTCCATTCTTCCTTCTGAAGCATTCTCCCCGATAATCCAACGGTCGATCACAATGTCGATGTCGTGGGTTTTATAACGGTCAAGTTTTAAATCATATTCAATATCCTGCAGTTCACCATCAATTCTTGCCTGCCCGTAACCTTTTTTGGCCATCTGAACAAAGAGCTCATGATAATGTCCTTTTCTGGAACGTACCACTGGCGCCAAAAGCATGATTTTCTCTTTTTTATAATTTTCTTTGATGGTTTCAAGGATCTGATCTTCGGTATAGCTTACCAACTTCTGCCCTGTAGACAAAGAGTACGCATCTGAAACTCTTGCATACAAAAGACGTAGAAAGTCATACAGTTCAGTAACGGTTCCGACAGTAGAACGCGGATTTTTATTGGTTGTTTTCTGCTCGATAGCAATAACCGGAGAAAGTCCTTCAATTTTATCTACATCCGGACGCTCCAATCCACCTAAAAACTGACGAGCATAGGCAGAGAATGTTTCGATATAACGACGCTGGCCTTCCGCAAAAATAGTATCGAAAGCCAATGACGATTTTCCACTTCCGGAAAGGCCGGTAATCACGACCAATTCGTTGCGTGGAATTTTTACATTAATATTTTTCAGGTTGTGTTCACGTGCTCCGTAAACTTCTATATATTCTGTTGATTTGCTCATAATTTGGAGTGACTTTGCCTGAAAATCACAACGTGCAAAAATACGAAATTTTATAGACTTTTTTTGAATATAAATGGGATAAAAGTTTCATAAAAAATTCTTAGGTTTTGTTAAGACACTGAACCCGATGTTATTGAATTTTTCCGGAATGATTTTATATTTTTCAGATCATTATCTTTGGGCTGAAGCCAATGGAAGCTCATTTATTAAAAAACGGGCTAAAGCCCGTTCCTATTGATATGATAAAATATATTGAGATTAAAAAAGGTATAATCATAATTACAAATTTTCATTTGCACGTATAGTATTCCCAGACAGCGTGACTGATATCTGAGATGATTTTTTCCGTATCTGCCATTTCTTCTTTAATATTTTTAAGATAAATGGATAAAATCACATGTTTTCCATTTGGAAGTTTTATAATTCCTACATCATTCATTGCAGCGCGTAGATTATTTTCATTTCTTCCGGAAATTCCTGTTCGGTGGGCCAATTCTGTACCTACAGGCAGTCCCGCTTTCATCCAGGTAAGCCCTCTTGAAGTTTCTACCATCACCTGATACAGGTATTTTGTAGTTTCTTTTTTCAACACTTTTCCTTTATAGAATTTTTCTAAAAGTTCTGTGGTTGCCAAAGGCGTTGTTGTATTCAGATAACATTTTTCAAACGAGGACATTTCCTTCTCATTTACTTTTATGGTAAAATCTTTAATCCCCTGCTTATTAATAAATTTCTGTACTGTCTCCGTTCCGCCAATGATGTTCAATAAAATATCACAACCATTATTATCACTGTGGGAAACGGTATATCTTAATAACTGATCTAAGGTAAGATACATATTCCCCTGAGGATATTCTTCCCGGATCGGACTCCAGGTTTCGGGTAGCAGATCTTCTTTTTTGATGAAAAACTTTTGATCCAGTTTTAATATACCTTCGTCAACCCGGTTTAAAACAGCTAAGGCAATGTGAAATTTGAAAACACTCAACATTGGAGTTTCTTTATTTCCGTTGATGCTCAGTGTATCTTTATCTTCTATTCCTTTTAAAGATATTCCAACAGTTGCATTTTTTGTAGAGATTATCTGATTAATTTTATTTTTCAGATCTTTAATAGTCTGGCTTTTTAAATGAGCACCAAAGAGGAGGAGAAGTATTAAAAGTGATATTTTTTTCATTGAATTCTGATCTTATTCTGAACATTACATTAAAAATGCCGTAGCGGGTACGGCATTTATTTTTTCAACTTATTTTATAAGAACTACATATCCTGAAAATCAACATCTTCATTGGTAATCCTTACGATATATTCGATTCCATCAATGGCTTTGGCAATAATCTGATTTCTTATAATATTGGCCATATTTTCCCAATAGGCTCTTCCGTAGAAAGAATAGTTCTGCGGAATGATTTCTACCTCAACAGTTCTTACAAAACCTTCTTTTGGCTTGTTGCTGATCATCGTTCCTCTTCTTACCCTTACTTCTCTTACTTCATCTTTCAGAATCATACGGCAATAGTTTTTAACGTCTTCCAAAGAAATGATCTTATCTCTGGTTGTCAGGGCATATTTATACGCCTGAATACTATCCGTTCCTTTTTGTTCCTCAGCTCCACCTAATGTTTCGGTAAGCAGTACCACAGTCTGGGATTTCAACTGGTTGGAAAGTTCAGTTCCCGGACGCATATGATTGGCCAGCGTACAGTGTGTTACCCAAAAAGAAGCATAGGTATGATCGGTTTTTTCCACCGGTTCCATGATTACGTAATTCAGCTCCTGTCTGATATTCCTTTTGGCATTATTTACTTTCTGCACCATGGATTTCATTTTGTCAGACATTTCACTTAAGACTCCTTTTACATTATCTCTGTTCAAAAGGGAAAATGCAGCAATTTCATCTCTTGTCAGTTCCAGAACATTGGCAATCATATCTACTGCATTTCGGCTGGTAAAACGCTCCATTCCTCCTTTTCTTACGGTATACAACCCTTTTTTAAGATCATCGGCCGGGGTGAAAGGAATTTCGGTATATCTTCTGCCGTCACCATCCTGTACCTCATCCACATAAAGAAAATGCTCGCCTTCGTCTGTTACCAAAGGAATATTATTTCCCATGATATCAAGGCTGTATTCTGTTTTTTTCCAACCTCTGTTGTAGATAGGAAAAGCATTCAGTACAAATGAGAAATTATCCAGGATTTCTGCTGAAAACTGTGGTGGAAACTCAAACGTAAGCCACAGATAACTTTTATTATCCAGAAATTTAGTAATTTCTTCTTTTCCAGTCAGGAAATCAAGGTTCTGTGGAAGCTGTCCAGGTTCTGAAAACAGACTTTGAGAAATTCCTGTTACTTCAATAAATTTATGGCGGTAGATACTTTTTATATCCTCAATCAATTTATTTCTAATGGATTGCTCTTTGAACATCTGCTCGTAACCATCATTCTGACTTTCTGTAAGATAGCTTAGTCCTTCTCTTACAAACAGAGGGTTACCATTGCTTGAAACCGTGATATATGGCAATAATTTGTATACAAAATCAAGGTGTTCAAAAGCAGGATTGGAGCAGAATATGCTCAGATATTTCGGAAAGTTTTCACTTACATATTTGCTTACATCTACTCCAATTGTAATTTTTCTGTAATCTTCAGGTCTTCCCTGAAATCTTGCAATAGGAATTTTATTGAATCTGTCATCGATGCTGTAGCAGGTATTTCCTACAAACATGATGGAAGTGTGAACTTTATTGATTCTTACATTTCCTACCGGCGTAAAAGGAATGTTCAGCTGCTTGTCTGATTCTGATTTCACCGTGGAAGTCATCTGTTTACGGAAGAAGAATTCCGTGTGTTCCAATAAAATCTCAGAAGACTCGTAAGGTTGTGTAAAAGCTACAGAATGAGCCGGAATAGGATGTGTATAGATGGACGGAGTAAGAAGTTTTGCCAGTTTTTCCAATATACGGGCATTCACCGTCTGTATTTCATTATTCGCTTTGAAAATTTCTGTACTGAATGCATCTATCAACAGTTTCACAAAAGGATCTAAAGACTGTGGACTTCTCAATCCCCATACCTTTGTTGCATTCTGCAGCATTCTTGCTTTTACAGATTCTTTGGAATAAATATTCTGATCTAAATTCATAATTTTCTTTCGCTGTTAAAAATATTAATCAATAGACATCGGGCTTAGAAACAACTCTGTTGAGAAGCTGAAACGTTCTCCTGTTTCCTCCATTTTTGCATTGATGGCAATTCTTACTTTCTTTTTAATTTCGGTGTGTTCTTTAGTATCGTAGCTGTGCTCTACAAACTGTATGTGAGCATCAATCTGCGGGTTGACAATTCTTGGCTCATATTCCTGAATCTGTCTCCTTAAGCTTTTGATAAAAACGCTTTCCCAGATGGCACTTGTAACTCCATTATCGAATTCAAGTTTCCAAACATCATTTCCATAGTTTTCATCGTATCTGTTCTCCCCTTTTTTAGTGGTGATCAGCAGCATAATATTGTGGGCAATACTTTCCCCCATATCGCAGGTATCGATACTTCCGCCTTCGGTCATTAAAGTAGACGGTACGAAAGGCATTCTGTAATTTGGTGTATCCATAACTTATTGTTTTTACTTCATGGTCCTGTTTTTAAAAACGAAATACCAAATTACACATTTTCGGCAAATAATGATGACAATACTTTAAATATTATTCAAAAATAAGGGCCTTCAAATTGAATTGAAAGCCCTTTAATCTGTTACATTTTTATTTTATTTTAAGCATTTGCTTTTTTTCGGTTGATAAAATAGTACACAGGAAGTCCCAGCAATACCAAAACAAAACCAGGCCATGTATATTGCTGCTTATAAATAAGCAACAGGATACAGAAACAAGTTCCGATGACAAGGTAAATAACAGGGGTTACAGGATACAGCCATGTCTTATAAGGTCTTTCCAGTTCCGGCTGTTTCATTCTTAAATAAATAACCCCAAAAACTGTAATCATGTAAAACAGAACGATCACGAAAGAAATCATATCCAATAAATTTCCGTACTGCCCGCTCAGACATAGAATTGATGCCCAGATTCCCTGCATCCATAAGGCATTTTCAGGAACTTCATTTTTATTATTTTTTTCTGCCGATTTAAAGAACATTCCGTCTTTTGCCATCGTCTGGAAAACTCTTGCTCCCGCCAGAATCAATCCGTTATTACATCCAAATGTAGAAATCATAACTAATAAAGCAATGATGATCGTTCCTGCACTTCCGAAAATATTCTGGGATGCCGCTACCGCTACTCTATCATTGGCAGCAAATGCAATTCCATCTCTGTCCAGAGCATTTAAGTAGACATAGTTCACCGCGATGTAAAGGATCATTACAGCAGAAGTACCATAAATCATTGATTTTACTACATTTTTTTTAGGGTTTTCAATTTCTCCGGAAACAAATGTTACACTTTCCCACGCAACGGAACTGAAAACAGATCCTACCATGGCAGCAGCAATTCCTCCTAAAAGAGTCATTCCTCCAATCGGTTCCCAGCCTTCTTTAAGGAAATTTCCGCTCAAATCTTTTTTAAGGTTATTAAAAGAATCTGTTCCCCAGCTGAAGTTTTCTGCTAAATGAGAAATGTCTACCAATATAAAACCGGCGGCAATCAGTCCCAGTAATGCAATAATTTTGGAACCGGTAAAGATATTCTGAAGAATTTTCCCACTTTCTACACCTCTGGTATTGATGTACGTAAGCAACAGAATCACAGCAATTGCCAGAATCTGTATCCAGGTAATTTTAAATTCACCACTCTGGAAAATAGGGGCAGCATCGTTTAATGAAGGAATCAAATACGCTGTAAATTTACCAAAAGCCATTGCTACGGCTGCAATTGTTCCGGTCTGTATTACGGTAAACAATCCCCATCCGTAAAGGAATCCCATTCTTTTACCAAAGATTTCTTTCAGGTAAGTATATTGCCCTCCGGCTTTCGGAAACAGTGCGGACAGTTCTCCATAACTTATGGCTGCGGCTACTGTCATTATTCCTGTGATCACCCACACCACAATGAGCCAATATCCTGATCCCAGGTTTCGCATCATATCAGCACTTACAATAAAGATCCCGCTTCCGATCATAGATCCCATCACAAGCATGATGGCATCCCATAGTTTCAGTTTTTTTTGCATAGTCAAGTATAGGAGTCAAATATAATCAAATCTGTCTTTGATTTTCAATTTTGTTGAAAATTCATCAAAACACCTGTTTTTTGTCATTTTTTATTCCTTTATGATTCAATTTTAATTAGTATTTTTGAAAAAAATATTAAACATGAAATTTAAAGTTTTATTATTTGCTGCCGCTTTTACAGGCTCTTCATTAGCATTTGCTCAATCCGGACCACCAGAAGGGAAAGCTTTGGTAGGTGATACTTATGGAAGCCAGGTAACTTCATCTGCTGTATCCAAAGCGATCAGCGTAGATAAATTGAATAAGCAGCTTAAAAAAGACAACAAAAAAGTTGAGAATGTATCTATTAAAGGAAAAGTAACTGACGTATGTGACAAAAAAGGTTGCTGGCTTACAATCCAGACAGAAGATAATTCTAAGTTTTTTGTAAAAATGAAAGACTATGCTTTCTTCGTACCTACAGCTTTAAAAGGAAAAAATGTAGTATTGGATGGTAATGCAGAAAGAAAAGTAATTTCTGTAAATGAGCAGAAACATTATGCAGAAGATGCTAAACAGCCACAGTCTGAAATTGATGCCATTACTCAACCTAAAGAAGAGATCAGATTTGTGGCGAATGGAATTAAAGTGGTTAAGTAAGTTTAATTATTGAATAAAATTTATAAAATTAGATTTTGGCTAAAACCGGATGAATATTTTTTAACATTCTATAGGATAAAGCCCATTTCTATTGAATATAAATTTTATTTACTAGTCAAATTCTGAAATCAGATATAAAAATACAAATTCGGCAGGCCTAAAGGCCTGCCGAATTTTTTATAAGATGATATTAACTGATCTTATTATTTACTCAGTTTCTTTTCTTTTTCTAACATTACCGGATAAACAGGTAGAAAATCATACGATGGATAAAACTCTGTCTTGAATCCACCCCAAGCTCCGCTTTCAAAAACCTGATTCACTTCTCTTGTGTATTCAGGTTTAAATCTTAAAGTAATAATCTGTCCTATTCCCATCACAACATTCCAGGATACAATACGGGTGTGACTTTTATTGAGCTTCTGATAAAATTTTTGCTTCATCACTCTTGCCTGGATTGAGTCCACAGGATTTTCCTGCATGTGGCGGAGGATTACGGTCACCATTACACTATCATTTGCTTTATAGGGAATGGCAGATTGATTTTGTGCCATCAAAGGCAATCCCATACTTATCAATAAAATTAAGGTCAGAAAATTTTTCATCATAATAATCCTTATTAATTAATTTAGTAACGGAGATTATCTTTATACCATTGTTTTAATCTTCAATTTTAAATTCTACCACAGCATCCAGTTTAGGATATTTAGTTGCAGAAATAAATTTCTTTCCGGTACAGTCTATTTCCAGCCAGCCCTTCTTTTGTTTTACATCACCTGCTTCCATTACAAAAGGAATAAAAGAAATTTCATTCTTTCCTTCTTCTTTGATCTCCCTGTACTGAACGGCAATATCCAAAATACATTCATGCTCTGTATTCAGCTTTACATTTCTGTAAATAACATCATAATGCGTTTCCTGGTTCTCGGGAATTTCAAGGTAAGTTTCCCAGCCTGTAGTATCAGAGTTCAGTTCACTGATTGCTTTTAATGCATAATAAAGAGCAATTGTATAGTATTTTCTTGTTCCTTTCCGGGTATAATCTTCAACAAAGTGCCCGCCTTCAAATAAGATGGTTGGCATTCCTGCTTTGATAAAGTTATCTCCGGTAGAAGTCGGATAAAATTCATCAGAATATCTTCCGATCTGGTTGGGAATCATTTCTTTTAAATGATTGTACACGCTTCCAATGACTGCCATACATTTTTTTCTGTTTTCGGTAACCGTCCGTTCTACATTTTCAGAAGGAGCCAAAAATGAAAGCGTAGCAGGATGAATTCCATCAGTAGTAAAAATGGTTCTCTGCTCATGAAGGTTTAAAGCATAATCGTATTTTTTGGAAGCAGCTGCTTTCTTCAGGAATTTAATCTCTTTACTTGCTTCATTATGAAAATCTCTGTTCAGATCAATATCGGCTGCATTTAATCTGGTCCATCTTTCAGATCCGTCCGGATTCAGCATGAATATAAAATCAAGTTTTATTTTACTGAACAAATCTTCTTTCATTTCGGGAGCTTTATCAAGACTTATCAAAAGGTCAAGCATAGCATGGGTTGCATTGGATTCATTTCCGTGCATTTGTGACCAGGCCAATACCTGAATGTTTCCGGTTCCGATGCTTAACTGATAAATAGGTTTATCTAAATAGGATGTTCCGATTTCCTGAATATAATCACTGAGATTGTCCTGTAGATAAGAAAATAATTTTTCAGGGGAAATATAGCGATTTGAGAAATCGGGGTTTTGTGAATAGATCTGTTCAAAATTCATTGTAGGAATAGTTTACAAGAATCAAATTTAGCCATTTTTAGTCAAAAACTTAAATTAACATTTGTAAATGATAGTAAAATTTACAAATTTACATTTGCCATCTGGTTTTAAAATTGTTTACAAGGTTTAAATTAGACATTTTTTGAGTTATGAATACAGGTTAACAATTGTAACCTTATTAAACAACAGCGAAAGACAAATTGTCTGTGGATAAAATTGTGGATTGCGAATAATTTAATTCAATATATTTAAAATATTAAAAATCAGTCATTTATAAAATCTATCTCAATTGTTTTTATAACATCACTTTAAGTGGTTAAAAGGCTTTAATTCATCATTTAAGAGTTATTTTATTAAACATTTAAATTGTGGATAACCTTGTTGTTTATCGTTGTATACATATGTAAAATCAGTAAACAACCAAACAGATTTCTGAAAATGACTCAAATAACACTTTTTTTAAGAGCTTTAAAATTTGTTGTTTAACAGGACTATTGTTTTTCTTTCAACTTCGCCTAATATAAACTTAAAATAGTATGTTTACATCAGTAATTTACTAATGTAATTATACCAAAAGTACTTTTATATGCTTTACAAAGGGTATTTATCTATAATTCTGTTTCCGGAAATGATTTAAGTAGTTTAATAATGTATATTCTATTTTAAGGATATTTAATAGACAAAATAACTCCATCAATGGATAAAAATTACATTTTTAAACCAGTATTTTGGAAAAATATCAGTCTTTTAATAGATATAAATAACCTGTAGAGCGTTGTAATAATAGATTGGATAATAAGTAAATACATTTGTAATTTATGTATAATTATCTGATTTTAAAATAATTAAAATCATGTTACAAATGTATATAAAAAATTTTACTTTATTTACATTTGTATTTTGCATTTGTAAATTTTATGCGTTACATTTGTAAAATAATTAATAGCTTATTTTTATGAGTTTAAATGAAAGAATTTCCAAAATTATAGAGTATTCTCGTCTTACTCCTTCTGAGTTTGCAGATGAGATTGATGTACAGCGTTCGTCTATTTCTCATATCACATCAGGAAGAAACAAACCGTCTCTTGAATTTATCATAAAAATAAAATCCCGTTTCCCGGAACTTCTTTGGGACTGGCTTGTTACCGGTGAAGGTGAGATGCTGAAATCTCAACTTCCCGAATCAGAAACTAGCGAAGGAAATACTGAAGAGGAAAAAATAAAAACAACTCCACTACCCGACCTTTTCACCATGATGAATGACGATGATGAATTTGGAAGTGATGAAACGGAAGCAGAAGCTCCAGCGTCAAGTCCTGGAGAATCGTTTATACCAGCCCAGGATAAAGCTGCGGAAAAAATATCGGATTCTCAGCGATTAGAAAATTCCGACAATCATATTTTAGGTCAACTATTTGGTAATCAGCAAAGTAAAATAAAACGTATCGTTCTCTTCTACGAAAACGGAAAATTCGAAAGTTTTGAGCCTTAAAAAACCTGATCAAAGAAGATGATCAGGTTAAAAAATATTTGAAGAAGAAAACTAAAGCTATTGCTTTATTTTATTTTAAAATTTTTACAGGATACAGTTGATAGGGTTTTTCTTTTTTATGATCATCTGTTCCTATAATTATAGTTTTTACAATTTGGGCTATTTAAAAGGGTAATAGTATTGGATTATTATATGGTTGACATTCTATTCTAAAACAGAATTATAACAGTAATTGAAATTATTTTTTTTGCATTCGTTTTATGGCTCTATCAAATATAATTATTTAAAATCAAATCAGCAATAAAAATAAAATTATTTTACTATATAATCATAACAACAGACAATTTTTTCGATTATTATTAATTTCTATATTTTCCCAGTCGCTTAATTTCAATAAAAAAGACCCACAAAACTGCAGGCCTAATATATATTGTGGACAATATTATTATTTCTTTCTTCTTTCCAATTCTTTTTTGATCAGTCCAAGCTCTCTTCCTGTTTGTCCGGCTACAGACGTATTTTCCTGGGCTCTTCTCGTCAAATATGGCACAACATCCTTTACAGGTCCGTATGGAAGATATTTAGCCACATTATAGCCTTTATCAGACAAATAGAAGGTAATATTATCACTCATTCCATAAAGCTGTCCGAAATAAACGTGTGGATTACCGTTTTCCAGAGATTTTGCTTTCATTTTATCCATAATCAGCTCAGAAGAGATTTCGTTATGGGTTCCAAAGAACGCTGAAACCTTATCCAGATGATCCATCACGAAGTCAATTCCTGCATTATAATTTTTATCTGAAGCCTCTTTAGTTGGTTGAATCGGATCTGCATACCCTTTTTCTGCTGCTCTGGCTCTTTCTTTTTCCATATAAGCGCCACGTACGATCTTGTAGCCAATGAAGTAATTTTTCTCTCTTGCTCTTTGAAGGTTGGCTTCCATATACTCCAGTCTTCCGGTTCTGTACATCTGGATGGTATTCCAAACGATAGGCTTCTGCTGGTTATATTTCTCCATCATCTCTTCGCAAAGATGGTCTGCTGCATCCTGCATCCAGGTTTCTTCAGCATCCACCATTACTTTTTTATCATGTTCATGGCAAAGACTGCATACTTCATCAAATCTTTTTACCACTCTTTCCCATTCTTCTTTCTGGCTGGTAGTAAGCTCAGCGCCTTTTCCAACAGCTTCATAAAGATCAATTCTTCCGAATGCGGTAGGTTTAAATACAATAAAAGGAATCGCCGGATTTCCTACTGAGAATCTTACAATGTCCTTAATTTCTTTGCAAACCGCATCAAAGGTTTCCTCATCTTCTTTCCCTTCAATGGAATAATCAAAAATACTTCCAACTCCTCTTTTGAACAGCTGCTTCACCACTTTCATACTTTCTTCACGGGTTTCACCACCACAGAACTGTGCAAATAAGGTATTTTTTACAATTCCGGTTACGAAAGGAAAGTTATTGTGTACTGTGAAATTCAGAACAGATGTTCCAAGGCTTGTAAGAGCGGGCTGTTCAATCATTTTAAACATCCAGTAAGCCTTTCTCAATTGTGCATCAGACTTGTCTGCAAATGCAATTTTAGTATCATTAAAAATGGGCATTCCTATTTATTAAATTTAGTTATGCAAAGGTAATAATAACCTCAGTTTATTTAAAGAATTTTTTTACAATTTATGCTCTATTCCATTTAAAAGCATGGCGATGATTCCAATAAAAACCCAGAAACGTAATATATTCAATGTAAATAAGTTACTTCTTCGGGAAGCATTTAACAGGAGATAAATGCATACGATCATAACAAAAAGCCCTCCGGCAAAATAATAGGCCATAAACCCGGTAATACCGGTTTTTGTAATAATCTTCATTGAAACTACCATGGTAATAATGAGTAAGGAAGTCAGAATAATTTTTGTATTTCTGCTTTTAAAATAATTGGGAATGGTAGTGTATCCGAATGTTTTATCCACACTTCTGGTAAGAGTATCTTTCACAATATCAATACAGAGAAGGATAAGAAACAGAAAGACAGCCATCAGGAAAACCTTTTTGGAAAAGGTTTCGTAATACACCATCATTCCAAAGAACGGATACAGGGTGAGACTGACAAAAGTGAGATTGTTCAGTATCAGTATTCTGCTCAGTTTATGACTGTAAAACCACATAAAGAACTGATATACCACAAAAAAGGCAAATACATTATGAGAAATCATCCAGGCTACCCCTAAAGAAATAGCACTGAGAGCCAGGTATGCATAGAGAAAATATTTCTGTTTGATGAACCTCTGTAACCTTGTTCTGAAAGGTTTTACCAAATGATCTTTCTCCAGGTCATAGAATTGATTGATAATACCGCCTGCCAGAATCGTAAGGACGGTACAAAAAATAATACCGTGAACTTTAAAATCAAAGACAAATTTTCTGAAAGATTCATCCTGATTGAACAGGAAAAAAGTAGAAACATAAAGCGCAAACGTCAAAAGAGCGGCTACAAAAAAACGTGCTCCGAGGAGAAAGCCCACGAATTGTGAAAATCTGTAAAATAGAGATTTTGAGAGATAATTTTTAGATTGGAAAGGTTCTTTTTCAGAATTCATTCCAATCTATTTAAAATCTGTAAATCACTTCTTTTTGGAAGCCATCAAGCATTTTTTCTGCTTTTGCATAATCTTTGGTAAATCCTAAGATATAGCCGCCTCCACCGCTACCGCACAGTTTCAGATAATAAGCGTTAGAATCCAGACCTTTTTTCCAGATATTAAAAATACTTTCAGGGATCATAGGACGGAAATGTTCATAAGCCCAGTGAGAAAGCTTTTTAAGATTTCTGAAGAAAGGGTTCATGTCTTTTTTAAGGAAAGATTCGATACATGCGTTGTTATAACGGATAAACTCTTCTTTCAGGGTTTTACGGAAACCTTCTGTTTTCATTTTTTCGAAGAAAATCTGGATCATAGGACCTGTTTCTCCTGTCATTCCGGAATCAATCAGGAAAATGGCTCCCTTTCCTTCTTCACCTTCCGGAATATCTACCCTGTCTAAATTTTCTTTATTTTCGATAAGGATCGGCAGATTCATATAACAGATCAGTGGATCCATTCCTGAACTTTTTCCATGGAAATAGCTTTCCATTTCACCGAAAACAGCTTTTAATTTTTTAAGATTATCTTTTGAAATGTTTTCAGGGTTCAGTTTGCTGGCTGAATATTTTTCAAAAATAGCAGCTACCAAAGCCCCGGAACTTCCCACTCCATATCCCTGAGGAATATTGGAATCAAAGAAAAGTCCGTTTGAAATATCATTTTTGAAGCTCTCAATATCCAACTTAAAATCGTCAGAAAGATCGAGTGCTGTAAGAAATTCAGAATATTTCTGCAGATGTCTGTTGGAATTAAGTTCAAATTCAGAACTCAAATCTGAAAATTTCAAAGTTCCTTTATAGAAGCTGTAGGGTACTACAAGCCCCTGGGAATCTTCAATCATTCCATATTCTCCAAACAGGATTATTTTTGCATAAAATAAAGGGTTGGTCATATTGACAATAAATCTTTTGCAAAGTTAAAAATTATTCCGCTGAATATAAGCAAAATTCAGGCCGAATTGTCTCCTATTTTACTTTCTTCAGTTCTTCTATTAAAAATACGAAAAAAATATGGTAAAAAAATATAATTTCATAGATAAAATTCAAGGAATTACCTTGACAAAAAAAAGACGTTAAAAATAACGTCTTTTAAAATTATAATGTTTCTCTGTCTTTTCTCATTTTAACGTTCAGGAATCGTATTAAAATTAATCCTGCTCCAAAAAATATGGTCATTGATAAGGCTGCAATACGCATATTATTGAAATGTTCAATCAATGTTGCAAAGATAAATGTTCCGATAATGATGGCAATTTTCTCCAAAACATCATAGAAACTGAAATACGTAGTGTTTTCCATCGAGTTTTCAGGAAGTAATTTTGAATAGGTGGATCTGGACATTGCCTGAAGGCCACCCATTACCAACCCTACTACTGCGGCTACTCCATAAAACTGATATTCCACTGTAGGATTTTCTTTGTTCAGGAAATAAGCCCAGAGACAAGCTACAATCCAAAGGATGATCGCAATTGAAATAACATTTCTGTTACCAATTCTCTTTGATAACCGTGAGAAAATAACCGCTCCAATGATTGCTTCAATCTGAATCACCAAAAGAGTTCCGATCAGTTTATCCTGAGCAAGGTTAATTTCACTCTTTCCAAATAATGTAGCCATAAGGAAAATAGTCTGCATTCCTACACTGTAAAAGAAGAAACTCGAAAGGAAGAATTTCAGATTTCGATCTTTGAAAAGCTCTCCGCCTACTTTAAACAGTTCGTGAAAACTTTCTTTTGCAATATCTTTATAGAAGCTCAGGTTATCTTTAAATACCTCAAAGAAACCACCCTGCTCTTCATGTTTTTTGAAGATATTCTTATAGTTCAGGAGTACTAAATCTTTAGGAAGTTTATCTTTCACATCCCCAAATTGAGGAAGATGTTTGAATGTATATTGAGAAAACCCGAACCACCATGCTCCTGTTAAAAGGAAACTGATTCTTGTAAACAGTAGCTGCTGGGCTGCTCCTTTGGCAAAAACCTGAATCAATACCAAACAGATGACTACTAAAACTACCGAGCCGATATATCCGTAAACATACCCTCTTGCAGAAAGCGCGTCCTGTCTGTCCGGTGTTGCAATATCCGGGAGGAAAGAGTTATAAAAAACTAAACTTCCCCAGAAACCGACACTGGCTGTAATGCTGAATAAAAGTCCCAGAAATACATTATGCATTCCCGTAAACATGGCCAATCCCATACAAGATGTTGCACCAAGATAGCAGAAAAACTGCAGGAAAGACTTTTTGTTTCCTATGGTATCCGCTAATGAAGATAAAAATGGAGACAGCAATACTACGATAAAGAATGATATGGTAAGGGAATACCCATACACCGCATCCGGCTGATATTCTTCGCCAAAAATTTTGATCATATGCCTCACCGGAACATCAATCCATGTTTTTGTTTCCGCTACATATTCTTTTTTCTCGTAAGCGGTGGTTAGGATAGAGTAATAAATGGGGAAAATGGTAGAGGTAATCACCAGGGAATAAACAGAATTTGCCCAGTCATATACAGCCCAGGCTTTCATAATTTTCGGATTATTCTTTATGTTTTTAGGCTGTCGATTCTCAGTTTCAGACATTTCAAATATATATTAGTAGCACAAAAATAGAAAAACTACTGAATATTCTACGGTTTTTACTATTATTTTGATAATAATAATTGTAGGGTATTGAAATCATTCAGCAAAGTTTTAATCTTACTGTATACTTTATGGGGTCCGAAACTCCTCCGTCTATATTGAAAAATGATGTATTGATGAGTCTGAATAATGATCGAAAGATAGTATCAGTCTATTTTGTAACGAAAAAATCGGGGTATAGAGACCCCGATTTTTATATCTTAAACACAACATGTGTTTGTATGTCTCAATTATAAGTTTTCAATCACGATAGCAGAAGCACCACCACCACCATTACAGATAGCAGCAGCTCCGTATTTCGCATTATTTTGCTTCAATACATTGATCAATGTAACGATGATTCTTGAACCTGAACTTCCCAGTGGGTGTCCTAATGCTACAGCACCTCCGTTTACGTTTACTTTAGCAGCATCTAATCCTAAGATTTTGTTGTTAGCTAATCCTACTACTGAGAAAGCTTCGTTGAATTCGAAGAAATCGATATCTGAAACTTCTAATCCTGCTTTTTTAAGAGCAATAGGTAGAGCTTTTGCCGGAGCTGTTGTAAAGTTTTCAGGCTCCTGTGCTGCATCAGCATAAGAAACGATTTTTGCTAGAGGCTTCAATCCAAGTTCTTCCATTTTTTCTTTGGAAACAAGGATCAACGCAGAAGCACCATCGTTCAGAGTAGATGCGTTTGCTGCTGTTACAGTTCCTTCTTCTTTTTTGAATACCGTAGGAAGTGTTGAAATTCTATCAAAGTTTACTGCTTTGTATTCTTCATCTTCCGCAAAGATTACTGGCTCTCCTTTTCTCTGAGGAATAGAAACCGGTACAATTTCTTCGTTGAATTTACCTTCGCTCCAAGCTTTTGCGGACCTTTTGTAAGATTCTACAGCGAAGTTATCCTGATCTTCTCTTGTAATATTATAGTCTGTAGCACATTTTTCTGCGCATACTCCCATATGTACTTTGTTGTACACGTCTGTAAGTCCGTCAAGTACCATTCCGTCAAGCATTTTGATATCGCCTAATTTTGTAGCAACTCTTGCATTGTAATAATGAGGAACTAAAGACATGTTTTCCATACCTCCTGCAACAATTACTTCTGCATCACCAGCTTTAATAGCCTGAGCCGCCATTGTTACAGCCTTCATTCCTGAAGCACAAACTTTATTGACTGTAGTAGAAGGTGTATTGATTGAAAGACCTGCTCCTAAAGCAACCTGACGAGCCGGCGCCTGGCCTTCCCCTGCCTGAAGAACATTTCCCATATAGATTTCCTGAACTTGATTAGGATCTAAACCGATTTTATCTAATGCTCCTTTTACAGCAGTTGCTCCCAGTTTTGTAGCCGGAACTGTTGATAAGCTTCCCATAAAACTCCCCATAGGCGTTCTTACTGCGGAAACAATGAATACTTCTTTCATGTATATAATTTTTATTTAGCTGAAACGGAATAAAGATTCCGTTTTTATAGTTAGAATTTATTTTACTTTTACGTATACTATATCAAATTGAGTTCCTTCAATTTTGGTATTCACTTTCAGAATATTATCCTGAGTAGCTACTATTTTATTATTGAAGACATCTCCTATCTGTGCGGGGTCATTTTTATCGGATTTCTCCAATACGATTGCTTTATAATTGCAGTCATCCACAAAAACCAATGTCGATTTGATAAAGTCTTTTCCATTATTGAAATATTCGGTTTGAACATTATCTTTAATGGTCATATACCATATTGCTTCCGGGTAATTGGGCCTTACAAACGTTCCTTCTTTTATATTTGTACATTTAGGCGGATTATCCGGTTTTTTCTGTCCCGTTGCCTGAGCTTGAATCTGTGTAGCTGCTGTCAACAAAATTCCTGCTGAAAAAAGTGTTAAGAAGTTCATGTTTATATTTGTGTTCTGTTGTTAACTTTTTTATTTCCTCCTGCAAAAACCATCAGAAAAGCGCCTAAAAATTCTACAGCCCAACCCCATTTCAGTTTAACAATTCCGGCAAAAGTTTCCTGCCAGGATTTGAATGGTAAAAAACTAAAATATTGCAGCGACTGCATTTTTACAGCAACCAAGGTAAATCCGAATAAAAGAATAAGCAGAATACCAAAAAACCTTACGATTTTGGAACTGTTATTTACAATTCCAAAAACGGCACAAGCAGAAAAAATCCAGCATGCTATAGCCAGATAATGATCAAGCTTCCAATAGTTCCAGTTCCCTATTACAGGCACATGTACCAAGGGTAGAAAACTACCTATAATTACTAACAGTAATCCTAATAACTGAATATTTTTCATATTTACTAAAGTGCCAAAATACAAAAAAAAAACACACTTTTAAAGAGTGTGTTTTAAAAATAGAAATTCCGTACCCGAACACTTGTTAGCTACAAAAAAGATTCAGTATTTTTAACTATTTTACAAATAAAAACAAAATTTATTATCAAATTAAAAATAATCACTTGCAGTTTATATCACGATAGAACTCCATATTTTTCTTCTGCAAAGCTTTATCGCATAAAAGGATATCTGAAAATAAAAAAATTGCATTTTTTTTCAAAAATGCAATTTAATATCTTAATAAATATAAGTTTCAATTAGTGTTTCACTGATGAAACATCTTCCGGGTTATGTTTATGTTTAAACAGTACGGCAAAGAAAACCGCCAGTATTAACGCATAAATTGCAAAAGAAAGCCATATCTGCTGCCAGTCTTTTACCATCACCACACAGGAAAGTGTTCCATCTGAATTGACAGCTGCATTGAAGCTTTTCTTTAAAATGTTCAGGAAAGTAGGATTATCAGCGGTTGTCTGCAGGTAAGCAGAAAGATCTGAAGCCGTAGAAAACTTGTGGGTAAAGAACTTATCAATAGCCCATCCTGCGGCATAACTTCCGAAAACCGCTCCAAAACCGTTGGTCATCATCATAAATAATCCCTGAGCCGAAGAACGTATCTTTTTATCAGTAGTTGTTTCCACGAAAAGGGATCCTGAGATATTAAAGAAATCGAAAGCCATTCCGTACACAATACATGAAAGAATGATTAATGAAAGTCCAAATCCGTCCGGAACACCATAAGCAAAGAATCCGAATCTTAACACCCAGGCCAGCATAGACATCAGCATTACTTTTTTAATTCCAAATTTCTTCAGGAAGAAAGGAATTGCCAAAATAAACAGTGTTTCTGAAACCTGAGAAATTGACATGATAATGGTAGATCTCTGTACTACGAATGAGTCTGCATATTTAGGGAAATTAGCAAATTCACTTAAAAATACGTCACCATAGGCATTGGTAAGCTGAAGAGCAGCTCCCAAAAGCATTGAAAACATAAAGAATAATGCCATTTTGTAGTTTCCAAAAAGCTTAAATGCATTTAAGCCTAATTGCTCGGATAACGGCGAATTTTTGTCAATCAGTTTTTGAGGTGGACATTTTGGAAGTGTAAGGGCATAAATTCCTAAGAAAATGGCTACAACACCTCCGATATAAAACTGACCTTCTGTTGCTTTATTTCCACTAAGGTTGGTGATCCACATGGCAACAATAAAACCAATAGTTCCCCACACACGAATCGGTGGAAAGTCTTTCACTACATCCAGATTGTTATTTTTCAGGATTGTATAAGAAATTGAATTGGCCAATGCGATGGTAGGCATGTAGAAACACATGGCCACAAGCATTACCGAAAAGAAGGAATTCGGATCTGCAGAATGAGGCAGTATAAAAAGAATAACCCCATAAAGAATGTGTAATACTGAAAATATACGCTCCGCATTTACCCAGCGGTCAGCGATAATTCCAGTAATGGTTGGCATAAAGATAGAAGCAATTCCCATTGTTCCGAACACAGCTCCAAACTGAGTTCCATCCCAATGTTTTGTGCCAAACCAGAAGTTTGCCATCGTAATCAGCCACGCTCCCCAAACGAAAAATTGGAGAAAACTGAGGATGGTCAGTCGTAATTTTAAATTCATAGTTTATATAAAAAGTATCTCTTTAGTCAATTTTCTTTTTCCTCCTCTTGATTTCTTCCTGGATTTCAAGAGCGGTATCATAGTCTTCTTCTTTAACGGCTTCATCCAATAGTTTCTGAAGTTCTTCCATAGAAAGAGATTTTAAGTTATCTTCTGTCTGTACAGTTTCTGAGAATGATTGTTCTTCTTTTGAAACGTCTTCCAGTTCCAGTAGAATTCCTGCTTCGTTTAAAACCTGCTGCGTTGTAAATATAGGTGCATCAAATCTTACGGCCATGGCAACAGCATCTGAAGTTCTGGCATCTAGGATCAGTTCTTCTTCTGTTACTTTATTTTTAAAGTTAATATTTGAAAAGAAAACTCCGTCTACAATCTGATAGATGATGACAGAAATTAACTCATAATTGGCAGAAACTATAAATTTTGTAAATAAATCATGAGTAAGAGGACGCGGTGGATGAATATCTTTTTCCAATCCGAGAGAGATAGACTGGGCTTCGAAATTTCCTATAACAACAGGTAATTTTATGTGTGTTTCTTCATGTTCCAATAACAATGCATAAGCCCCCGACTGGGTCTGGCTGTACGATATTCCGCGAATAATTAGCTGCTTATAATCCATAGCTACAAATATAGATTAATTTTTTATTGTGTTTTCACTTTTTTACGCAAAAATAAAAGCCCGGAAAGCCGAGCTTTTATCTGTATAGTTGATGATTGTCAAACGTCAATAGTGAATTTTGTTTCGCAAGTGATTTATTTAATTAAAAATCGACGAGCAAAGCGAGAATTGACTATTCACAATTCACTTTCTTATCCTTTAATTGCTTTAATTTTCTCTGTCAGTGCAGGAATAATCTGGAAAGCATCTCCTACTACTCCGTAGTCAGCAGACTTGAAGAACGGTGCTTCAGGATCACTGTTAATTACTACGATAGTTTTTGAAGAGTTAACCCCTGCAAGGTGCTGAATCGCTCCTGAAATCCCTACAGCAATGTAAAGATTCGGAGAAATTGCTTTACCTGTTTGTCCTACGTGTTCTGTGTGAGGTCTCCATCCGATATCAGAAACTGGTTTAGAACATGCTGTAGCTGCTCCTAAAACGTTTGCCAAATCTTCGATCATTCCCCAGTTTTCAGGTCCTTTCATCCCTCTACCTGCAGAAACAACAATTTCAGCTTCTTTAAGGTCTAATTTACCTGAGCTCTGCTCGTGAGAGATCACTTTAGTATCTTCATTCGCTACCGATAAGTTTTTCACTTCTTCTGAACCTGATACTGCGTTTTCTTTAACACCGAAAGCGTTTTGAGAAACAGTAACGATTACTCCGTTCCCTTCTGCTTTTGCATGCATGAAACCTTTTCCTGAGAATGCTCTTCTTTTTACCTGGAAAGGAGAAAGGCTTTCAGGAGCTTCCAATGCATTGGTAATTAAAGAATAGTTCTTCATTACCGCAAGCATAGGAGCAATGGAAGAAGCGTCAGTAGTGTGAGGGAAAACTATAATATTTCCGTTTGCTACTTCACTTACAGCCTGTGCAAAAGCTTTTGCTGAGAAATTTTTAAGACCTTCGTCTTTGATATTGATTACGTTTGATGCTCCATATTTGTACAATAAATCTGAAGAATCTGTTGGGTTTACAGAGATTGCCGTAACGGTATCTCCTGCTTTATCAGCGATAGCTTTAGCATAAGAAACTGCTTCAAAAGCTGCTTTTTTGTAAACTCCGTTTATATTTTCTGCGTATACGAATACTGCCATTGTTTTACATTTAAAATTTAAAGATTGAAAAATTTAAAGATTAGATTACTTTAGCTTCTTCGTGAAGTAATCTTACCAATTCATCAAGGTTATCCGGAGAAACCATTTTCACAGCAGCTCTTGGCGGAACGCTGTCATAAGATACTCCCTGGACTTTTACTTCTGAAGAAGAAGGTTCTACTACCTGCAAAGGTTTTGTTCTTGCAGACATAATTCCTCTCATATTCGGGATGATAAGATCTTTCTCATCTACTAATCCTTTCTGACCTGCAATAATTGCCGGTAATTTTACAGAAATAGTTTCTTTTCCTCCTTCAATTTCTCTTACTGCAGTAGCTTCGCTTCCGTTAACGTCTAATCCTACTGAAGCGTTTACGAAAGGTTGGTTTAATAGCTGAGCTACCATTCCAGGAACCGAACCTCCGTTATAATCGATAGATTCTTTTCCGCAAAGGATAAGATCATATCCTCCGTTTTGAGCTACAGCTGCAATTTCTTTTGCTGTAGAATAGCTGTCTTTTGGATCAAGATTTACTCTTACTGCATCGTTAGCACCAATTGCCAAAGCTTTTCTGATTACAGGTTCTGTAGCAGCATCACCTACGTTGATTACGGTTACTGTTGCTCCCTGAGATTCCTGAAGTTTAACCGCTTTTGTCAACGCAAATTCGTCTAGAGGATTAATTACCCACTGAATTCCGTTTTTGTCGAAAGCAGATTTGTCTGCTGTAAAGTTAATTTTGGAAGTAGTATCCGGAACACTACTAATACAAACTAATATTTTCATGTGTACTATTTTATTTTTTCCCTTTTGGCGCATAAAATCATGACAGTTTATGCAGAGATTTTGTTTGAATTAATTTTTGCTAATATAAATAAAAAATATATTATGCATGCATAATACTTATTAAATTATTATTCAATACATTAGATGTAGTTACTTAGCTGGTTTCGTTGCCCTAAACTCTATTTTACTTGGCAAAACTCTTGGATTCATCTTTAAAATATCCAATATAAGATTCCCCATATCTTCGGGCTGGATCTTCCAACTGTCCTTTTCAGACGGAATATTTCCGTTAAAATGAGTGGCCACAGACCCTGGCATGATCACCGTAGATTTAATATTGTATTTTCTTAAATCGATCATTGCAGCCTGTGTGAAACCTACCACTCCAAATTTTGAAGCGTTGTATCCTGTACCATTTTCAAAGAAATTCGCTCCGGCAAGACTGGAAATGGTAATATAGTACCCTTCTGTCTTTTTAAGTTCTTCCACAGAGGCCTTTAAGGTATAAAAAACACCTGTAAGATTCGTTTCTATCATATCATTCCACTCCTCTGCCGTCAGTTCATCTACGGGCTTAAAAATACCCAATCCTGCATTGGCAATAATATAATCCAGTCTACCGAACTTTTCAACGGTATATTTTACAGCTTCCCGTTCGCTTTCCAGACTTCTTACATCAGAAACAATCCCCAAAACATTTTCTGAATATTGCTTAAGTTCTTCTTCTGCCCTCATTACATCTTCTCTTTTTCTTCCTGAAAATGCCACAGAAATGCCATTTTCCAGTAAAATTTTTGCAATCCCGAAACCTATTCCTTTGGTTCCTCCTGTTATATAAGCTGTTTTATGATCTGACATATGGTTGAAATTTTAATTCTCTAAAATAACAAAAACGCTCCAATTGGAGCGTTTTGCTGATCCTAAGATTTATCAGTAATTATTTTTTGATGAACTTCTCTGTGAAGTTTCTTCCTTCTGTTTCTATATTCAGCAAATAAGCTCCGGCAGACAGATTTCTAACATTTACCTGATCTCCGTTCAATGTTACATCTACTCTCTTGCCAGACATATCATATGCTTCAACATGTTTGATTTTGTTAGGCGTTGTGATTTTTATAACATCCGTAGCCGGGTTTGGATAAATAGAAAGTTTTACGTCATTTTTAACGGCGTCTTTTGTAGACAAGGCTGCTTCATTATTAATTTTGATATTATCGATATAGGCAGAACCTCCATAATTATCATGTACAAAATCCATTCTGTTAATATTGTTATTGCTGAATGGTTGTCCTGTATAAATTAGAGCATCATTCAGGTAATATTGGATTCCTGTAGCCGTAGAAACTATTTTTACCCTGTACCATGTATTGGCATTCCAGGTTTGATTGGTATCTACTAAATTATTTGAACCCGCTGTTGCGATCAGAATGCTTCCATCATAAGAAAAATCAATATAAGTAACAATTCCTCCTGTTCCTACGGTATTTACTGTTCTAAAAACGAAATCTGAACTTGATGTACTTTTTTGGGTAAGTCTCACATCAAATGATTGGGTAAAGCTATTGTATGTTAATGGTGTAGTGAAGGTATAGAAACCACCCATTACAGGGCTCTGCTGTGGTCCGTAAGCTGCGTCTGTTGTTATTTTAAAACTGTTTGACCCCTGGCTTGCCATTTCAGCGGATACCAATTGACTTGTCAGATATACTGGCGGTGTAGCTCCATTATTAGTAGTAACCCAGCCCTGCTGCCCGTTAATGTTTCCTGCAGTATATCCCTCACTGGCTTCAAAAGAAATAGTTTGTTGAGCAAAAGATGATATCGAGATCAACGAAATTGCGAAAATGTAAAGTTTCTTCATGATATTTTTTTAGTTTCAAGCAAATATATACGTTTTAAATCTAAAAAGCAAAATATATGAATATTTTACGTATATTATAAAATTAACATAATATTTTTAACTAAAAATAATAAAGATATTAAATCCAAGAAGAAACAATAATTCCGAAAAATCATCCACAAATACACCAAAACGCTAAAAAGAGCACATGTTTTCAGAGGTTGAAATAATTTATCTGATGATCACTTTTTCAGTAAAATTTCTTTCTTCAGTTTTTATATTAACCATATATATTCCTTTGGGTAAACCTTTTACCTCTATTTTATTATGGTTTATTTCAGTCTTTATCAGCTTACCAGTTTCGTCGTAGAGTTCTATACTTTTTACTTTGGCAGCAGCATTAATATGGATGAAATCCGTTGCAGGATTAGGATAAAGAGATATTTTTTTAATATTTGCATTGGAATCCTGAACACCCATTGTTCCCAGCTCGCTATTAATTTTAATATGATCAATATAAGCTGACCCCAAAGAATTATTATGAACAAAGCGAAGCTGGTTTATATTCAATGAACTTGCTGCTGCACCCGTATAGATCAGCAAATCATTAAGATAATACCGGACATCCGTAGCGCTTCCCACTACTTTTAACCGATACCAGGTATTTGACAGCCAGATGGAAGGTGCAACAATAAGGTTCTGTATACCAGATAACATATCCAGGATCTTTACTGACCCGGTTTTTCCAAAATCCACCCTTACGACAAACTGGTCATCAATACTGTTTACAGCCTGAAAACCAAAATCAGAACCGTTGAGTTGTGACATATTGATATCGAATGATACAGAAAAATTATTGTGAGCAAGGGGAACGGACAGATTATAAAAACCTCCGATGATTGGCTCAGCCTGCGTTCCATACGTATTTTCTTTAACAATTCTCAGAGAACGGCTTCCATCACTTGCTTTATCTAAACTGATAGTTTGATGGGTAACATTTTCCGGTACACCTCCTGTGGGAGTACTGATCCAGCCTGCCTGTCCATTGACATCTCCAACGTTGAACCCCTCAATAGGTTCAAAGGATATGGCTTGTTGGGCTAAAACACAGAATGATGATAGCAAAAATGCAATTGAGTAGTATTTTTTCATAGCAAATCAAGTTTTGTATTAAAAATATAAACTTTCAATGAATAGTGAAATAACTTATTGCAAATAAAAAATTAACCCATTTATTTTCAGTGAATTTAATTTTCAAAACCTTGAAAATACTTCGCTAAAAATTGATAAAAGAACAAAAAAATAAGGTATTTCTTTGCAGAAATACCTTATCATATCGTGTTTTCGATTAATTATTTTGAATAATTCTCAAAGAACAACGGAATACTTTCAATCCCTTTATAGAAATTGAATAATCCATAATGTTCGTTTGGAGAGTGAATCGCATCAGAATCCAACCCAAAGCCCATCAATACAGACTTAGCTCCTAAAACCTGCTCAAACATTGCTGTAATCGGAATACTTCCTCCTCCTCTGTAAGGAAGAACTTCTTTTCCGAATGCTGATTCCATAGCCTGTTTTGCTGCCACAAATTCTTTGGTATCTGTTGGTAAAACGTAAGGCATACCTCCGTGGTGAGGAGTAACTTTAACTTTTACTGTATCCGGAGCAATCTTTTCAAAATATTTTGTAAACTTCTCCGTAATTTCCTGTGGTGTCTGATAAGGTACCAAACGCATTGAAATTTTAGCAAAAGCTTTTGAAGGAATTACTGTTTTTGCTCCTTCTCCTGTATAGCCGCCCCAGATTCCGTTGCAGTCTAAAGTAGGACGAATAGATGTTCTTTCTAAAGTTGTATATCCTTTTTCCCCTTCGATATTACCCAATCCGATTGATTTTTTGAATTCTTCCGGATTGTCTTTCAATTTGTTCATTTCAGCTCTTTCCGCATCTGAAACAGTTTCAACATTGTCGTAGAATCCGTCAATGGTGATATGCCCGTTTTCATCAATCAGATTCGCGATCATTCTTGAAAGAACGTGGATAGGGTTCGGAACTGCTCCGCCGTAAAGGCCTGAGTGTAAGTCTCTGTTCGGGCCTTCCACTTCTACTTCTACGTAGCTTAAACCTCTTAAACCTGTTGTTACAGTCGGCTGTTCGTTACTATAAATGTGAGTATCGGAAATTAAGATACAGTCACAAGCTAATTTCTCTTTATTTTCATTGACCCAGTCGCCTAAGCTTACTGATCCTACTTCTTCTTCTCCTTCTAAGATAAATTTAACATTGCAAGGAAGAGCATTGGTCTTCATCATCGCTTCAAAAGCTTTCAAATGCATGAAGAACTGTCCTTTATCATCAGCAGAACCTCTTGCGAAGATAGCTCCTTCAGGGTGTAATTCAGTTTTTTCAATATAAGGTTCAAAAGGTGGCTTTGTCCATAATTCCAATGGATCTGCCGGCTGAACATCATAGTGTCCGTATACCAAAACTGTAGGTAAATTTTTATCTAAAATCTTTTCCCCGAAAACAATTGGATATCCTTTTGTGTTGCAAACTTCCACATTATCAGCGCCTGCATTTTTAAGGTGTGCTGCCACTACATCTGCACATTTCAAAACGTCATCTTTATACGCCGGATCTGCAGAAATAGAAGGAATTCTCAATAACTCAAATAATTCATCCACGAAACGCTGTTTGTTTTCGTTAATGTAATTTAATGTCTCTTGCATTGTAAAAATTTATTTTGTTAAAATTAAAAAAAATGCCCGGCAGGAACAAACAAAAAGAAAGGATTTTCCCAACCTCGTGTTAATGAACCTTATAGTCCTCTTTTTTAATAAAAAAATGCCCTGCAGAAACAGGGCACTTATATATTTTGTACTTCTAATTAGTGTTCAGCTTTTGGCGCTTTATCAGCTTCAGCAGGTTTTGCAGCCGCAGTACTGTCAGCTTTTGGAGCAGCTGCTTCTGGTGTTGCATGAGCCTCTTCTTTATGTTCTGCAGCTCCGGCTTCATGTCCGTGAGCTTCTCCCTGAGGGTCGTCAGAATATCTTTCTACTCCTTCTTCAAGTTTCAAAGTACCTCTGTTTCCTCCTTGTGGAACTTTCTTACAGCTTACCGCTACCGTTGCAATCGCTAAACATATAACTAATTTTTTCATATGTAAAATTATTTTTTTTAAAAGGTAAAATGAAACCGCACTATTTTAACTTATTTGATCTCCAAACAGCAAACGATTTCATGCTTTAATTTTTGATTGCCCAAAAGTAAGAAATCCTGCTTTTTTCGGCAACATTTTTATACTGATTTTAATATTATTTTCCCTTTTTTGGATTGGGTAAAAATAAGATACCGGTCCCCTCCGTCTTTTAAACCATATTTCTTTTTGATTTCTTCAGGTTTTTGAGGATAATTTTTTGTAATAATATTGAACTGTTCTTTCTTTTTAATGCTTTTAGAATCAACAGATTCCATTTCTAAAATTCTTCCTGGGAAGTTTTCAATTCTTTCGCTGGAAGTGTAAATATGGCTATTGGGATGAAGCTTTTTTAACCCGAATTTCTGAGAGATCAGATTAAAGACTCCAGCCTTCAGAATGGAATGATTGGGGATGTAAATGTATCTTTCTGGTTCAGAATATTCGGATTGCGCAGTTTCTTCTTCCCCAAATGTAAAGCTAAAGACAGAGTCATTGCTTTCAAGGTTCACACAATTACAGATGATCTTATCCCTATTTTCGTTGGAAAGAAATACGACAACCTCTTTCACGTCATTTTTCAGAGCAATAATATCCATTCTTGAAATATCCGACAATACTGAAACAAGGTATTTAAGATCAATCAACGGGGAAAGCTTTATCACCACAAGATCGGATATTGAACATAACTTTTCCTGAATTTCAAGAATATCAGGAGACAGATCTTCCAAAAGAAAAACTTTGTTTTTTTTCTCATCCCTTCTGGCTGGGTCAAGATAAATGACATCAAAGTGTTCCTGATTCTCATTCAGAAAATCTTCAAGCTTAAGATTGATAAATTTCGCCTTACGATGTAAAATGCCCCAGTTATTTTCAACAATCTCTAAAAGCTCTGTATTCTGCTCTATTAAAGTGACATTCTCAAAATTTTGAGACAGATAAAAGGCATCAATCCCAAAACCGCTTGTAAGGTCAATAAATGTTTTCCCTTTTAGTATTTCAGATTTATAAAGCGCTGTTTTTTCTGATGAAGACTGTTCAAGATTAAGCTGTGGTGGGAAGAGAATACCCTCTTTTAAGAGAAACGGAAATTTTCTCTCTGCCACCTGTTTTCCTTTGATCTGTTGTACAATTTCATGCATGGAAACCTCAGGAAAAGGGGATTTTTTTAGTAATAATGAGTGCAGATCTGTTTTTAGATTTGCATTGATATAGTTTTGAACGTCTTTGTTTAACAGTTTATTTCCCACAGATTCTGCCACTTCTTATATTCATGTGTTTAAAATACTTCGACTCCGCTCAGCATGACAATGCTAATGCTAAATGCCTAATTTACTATTGAGAGATTAAGACAGTATAATTAACCGTGTCATACTAAGCGGAGTCAAAGTATTACTATCTTAAAATTATCTTTTATAAAAAATATAGTCAGTCAATACCGGTGTTATACCTTTCTGTTTAAGCAAAGAATTGATTTGCCCTCTATGATAGGTAGAATGATTTACTGCATGAAAAAGCATTTCAAAAATGGTATTTTCAAACTTTGTTCCTCTTGAATTCTGATATTCTATCTTTGTGTCCACATCAAAATTGTTAATAATATCAATGCTTTTAAGAAAGTTCTTTTGATTGGTTTCTACCAAAGATTCAAAGGGATTGATCTGCCATACTTCAAAGGTTTCCTCTCCTAATATCCGGGCATTCCAGATCTGTTGCGCATTAAGGGTATGATTGATCAAACTGATCGTTTTATCGTCAATAAGCTCTCTGTTTTCAGAAATAGCTTTAATCATCTCAGCGTTGAAATGATAGGTATATTCAAATAAATCTATCAGTTTTTCTTTCATTACTAAAAACTATAAGCTTTTTTCTTTATATAGCGTCAACACATTTGGAGATGTAATATCAATATCTGTAGGGTTTTTATTTTCAAAGTCGAAAAATATTAGAAATTCATTCACATTAACAAATTTAATAAGTCCGTTTAAAAATTTACTTTCTTCAAGTTTATTATTAAAATCATTGTACGATGCAATTAAACTAAATTTTATAATTTTTTTTGAAAAATCCGCAGCATATTTTACCTGTGCAACTTTACCTTTATTGGGTCCGTCAGGAATTATATGATTTCTACCGTCAATATTCAATCCATCAAGTTCTACTTTTACAAAACCGTCTGAAAAAATGTAAATGAGCCAGCGCTCCCCGCATCTGTTCCTACCCATCTTCCATACAAATCTTTCTCAGTTTGAGAAAAACATAATCCGAAAAACAATAAAAGGAAAATTAAGAAACTTTTTTTCATGGTGTTATGGATGTTCTATTCAAACATTTCAGCCCAACGAACGGCTTTTATTTCTTTTTCATTGTAAAGATCTCCAATAGACTTTTTAACGTCTAATTTAGGGTACAAATTCACTCCGATCAGCTTTATTTTCCCTTCTTCAATCCATTGCTGCTCTTCAATCGCATGATCATAGATTTTTTTCTGAATAACTCCCTGTTTCAACAGCTCAAGATATCCTCCTGCTTCTTCAATCTCAACAAATAAAGTCCATGCTTTTTCTGCGAACTGCCGGGTGATATCTTCAATATAATAACTTCCGTTAGAAGCATCTTCAAATACATTGATGATACTTTCATACGCCAGAACTATCTGTTGTTTGAAAGAAATTTCTTCCGAGTTATCCGTACTTCTGTCTACAAGATAATTGTTTGAGAAAACAGCGTCTGCTCCGCCAATCATGGCAGAAGCAAGCTCCAACGTAGAACGGATCAGGTTATTTTCATTATCTGAAACGGCTTTATTTCGTAACGAAGTTTCAGCAAAGATATAAGGAACTTCATCCAGTCCGTATTCTTTTGAAAGCTGGTTAAAAATAATCTTAAAAGCTCTCAGCTTAGCCATTTCAAAGAAATAACTTCCTCCAACAGCTATTCTGAAAATCAGTTTATTTAAAATTTCAGCTCCATAAACTTCTGCTAATTCCTTAGCTTTTGCAAGGGCAATTCCAAGCTGTTGATAGATAGCAGCCCCTGCATTCTGATGGAAGGAAATATCTACACAAATATTTCTTTTAAATTCTTTGGCCAGCAATTCTTTTACCAGCTGATCATCAATAGTTCCTTCTTTTTCATTAAAGACATCAATCAGCGAAAAATACTGATCTTCTTCTTTAGGGCTGATATGCCCTGCAAGATCTTTATTATTTACAAAAAGAGTTTTCTGATCAAGGTTTTCTACATTCTGATCTAAAATAAATGCAAATACTTCTTCTTCCAGACTTTCATGATATCTCGCTACCAAATGGGTGCTTTCTTCAACTCTTGGCAGGTTGACCAGAGGTTTCTGAACCTCTGTGTAAAAAGGCTTCACCTCTATTCCTTCCAGATTTTGTTTCTCTAGAACAAGGTAAATATCCTCTGTTTTAAGCTGTTTTTTAACTAGATTTTCCCAGTTTGAAAGTATATCTGTATTTGACATTAGTTTTTTATTTGTGAATGGTCAATGGTGAATTCTGCTTCTCAAGTGAATTTTAATTTTAAAAATTCTTTTCATCATTAACGTCATTCTATTCAACTTTTATTACTTTTTAGCTACTTTTGTGCTGTCTACTACCAGAATAAAGATCTCTTCATTCGGTTTTTTCATAAAATAATTTTCTCTCGCATACTTTTCTTTTTCTGACTTGTTATTCATCAGTTTTTTATAAAAAGCATCGTTTTTCTCGTATTCTTTTTTGTAATAATCCAGCTGATCTTCATATTTATGAATCTCACCATTCAGTTCATTAATAACAAGAAATGAAGTTTTATCGAAAAAAATCATCCATACCAAAAACAGACAGATCGTAATGGTATACTTGTTCAAAACATATTTCTGGATAAGTTTGAATGTTTCAGATTTCGGCTGAATGTCTTTGATAAGGTTGTTTTCTTCCATTTTTTAATGTTTTTTCAACGAGTTTTTAATAACAGTAGTTAAAAAATCAATGGCTACGGAATTCTGTTTCATATTGGGGATAATAAGATCGGCCTCATTTTTAGACGGCTCGATGAATTCCTGGTGCATTGGTTTCAATGTGGTCTGATAACGGTGCAATACTTCGCTCAGATCTCTTCCCCTTTCCTGGGTATCTCTCCTGATCCTCCTGATCAGTCTTTCGTCAGAATCTGCATGAACAAATACCTTCAGATCAAATTCTTTCAGTAATTCTTTGTTGGTCAAAACAAGAATTCCTTCTACTACCAATACGTTTTTAGGTTCTACAGTGACATGATCTCCTGTTCTGGAATGTGTAACAAAGCTGTAAATCGGCTGTTCAATCGGCTCATTGTTTTTTAAAGCTTTTACATGTTTTATCAGTAAGTCAAAGTCTATTGATTTTGGATGGTCATAGTTAAGAGCTTCTCTTTCCGTCAATGTAAGACCTTGGTTGTCGTGATAATAATTATCCTGAGAGAGGATATTCATTCCCTCAATATCAAGCTGCTGAAGTATCTTATCAACAACTGTAGTTTTGCCGGATCCTGTACCACCGGCAATTCCTATTACAAGCATTGTTTTTTTGTTTCTTTATAGTTGGTACAAATATACTATTTTAGATAAAATGTGACAATGTAAGAGTATTGAGAAATTAAAAGATTAAAGCATTTAAATATTAAAATATTTTCGGGAAAGCTGTCAGTCTTTATGATTTATTGTTATTACTCAAATTTACGCTCTTGATTTAATAAAAAAATCCGACAAAGTAATTGTCGGATTTTATTTTATACGATTTCGCTTGTTAATTCACGCGAAATTAATTTTTCGTGCATAGGCTTCAAAACGTCCATTGAGCCGGTTTTTACGGTACACTTGCCTTTATAATGAACAAGGATTGTACATTGTTCAGCCTGTTCCAGGGTATGTTTGCATATTTCGATCAGACAGTCTATTACATAATCAAAAGTATGAATATCATCGTTATGCAGTACCAGTTTATAAACTTCATCCGTATCATCTAAAACGAGAACTTCTTCTTCGTACTGACGTTTCGGGTTTTCGTAATCTTTTATGCTGTTATAAAAATTCATTCTCATTCTTTTAAACTTCTCCTATTTTGTCTGCCAGATTATCTATAGCATTAGGTTCCTGATAAATCAGTTCCACAAGTTCCACACTCTTGTTATTCATTTTAAGAATTTTGAAGTGATAATCTTCAAGATCAAACTCCTGGTTTTCTTCAGGAATTTCTTCAAGCTCATAAAGAATAAATCCTGCTAGTGAGTTATACTCGCTTTCTTCGGAAAGAGGAAGTTTTTTAGGAAGGAATTCGTTGATTTCGTCCAAAGGCTGAGTAGCCTGTACCCAATAGGTATTGTCCGCTATTTTATCAACAATTTTTTCTTCATCATCTTCTTCATCCTGAATTTCTCCCACAAGTTCTTCCAGAATATCTTCGAGTGTAATAATTCCTTCTGTTCCACCAAATTCGTCGATAACAATAGCAATATGTTGTTTTTTAAGCTGGAAAGTCTTCAGTAAGTCTGAAACTTTTTTACTTTCCACCACGAAGAAAGCATCACGCATTAAATCTTTAAGGTCTTCATGATCCAGATCCCCTTTTCTCTTCACAAATTCTCTTATAATTTCTTTTGTGTAGAAAATTCCGATCACATTGTCAATGGAATCAATATAAACGGGAATTCGTGAGTAACCGCTGTCCATTATTTTGTTGATAATATCATTGACATCTTCCTCAAAGTCTATGGAAGTAATATTCTGTCTTGGAACCATGATCTGCTTGGCAGAGTGATCTGTAAAATCAAATGCATTTTTAATGATCTCATAGTTCTCTTCTTCAATCTCACCACTGTCTGCACTTTGTTTTACCAGAAGCTGAAGTTCTTCCGTAGAGTGAATTTCCTGTTCGGAAGCGGGATGAATTTTTACGAGTCTTAAGAAACCATTTGACATGGAGTTCATTAACCAGATAAACGGTTTAAAAATCGTATAGAAAACTCTCAACGGAACTGCTGTTGCCATTGTCGTTGATTCAGATTTTCTGATAGCGATTGATTTTGGTATAAGCTCACCAAACACAATATGCATGATGGTAATCAATACAAAACTTGTCACTACCGAAATGGTAGTAATGGTTGTCTGAGTAAGATTAATGCTTAAAGACGTGAAAATATTTTCGACAATATGATGCAGGGCACTTTCTCCTACCCAACCAAGGGCAAGGGATGCCAATGTAATTCCTAATTGTGTAGCGGAAAGATATTCATCAAGATGCTTGATGATATGTTCTGCCTGCTTAGCCATAGAGTTTCCTTCTGCAGCTTTTAACTGAATTTGTGAATAACGAACTTTAACAATTGAAAATTCTGCGGCTACGAAGAAGCCATTTAGTAAAACAAGAAATAAGGCCAGCAAAAGCCTGACTATGTCCGAGTCCATTTAGAGGTTGTATAAATTTTATTAGCTACAAAGATATGTAAAATAAAAATAACCTGCCTGAATCTGGGATTGATTATTTCGATGAAGGAATTTTCTTAAGAAAATATGGCTTGATATAATATAGCTATTTTTAAATAAAAAAAATAATTGGAACATCTACTCATTTTCTGATAAAAATGGGATTTTTGAATAGTCAATGGCTGTTTCAGCCCTTTATAAACACAAAAGCACCGAAATGATCGGTGCTTTTAATTGTATGATAAAATAATTCTTTATGAATTTTTCAAAGCTTCTGCTCCGGAAACAATTTCCAGGATTTCGTTGGTAATTGCAGCCTGTCTTGCTTTGTTGTAGAAGATCACTAGATCATTCTTTAAAGCCTGAGCGTTGTCTGTTGCTTTGTGCATTGCCGTCATTCTCGCTCCGTGCTCAGATGCTACTGAATCTAAGATGGCTTTGAAAACCTGAGTTTTGATAGACTTTGGAATCAAATTGTCCAGGATTTCAGCTCTGTTAGGTTCAAAGATATAATCTGTTTCAACCTGTTGCTCAGTGTTTTCCGGCATTGAGATTGGAAGAAGCTGTTCTGTAGTTACTTCCTGAGTAGCTGCATTCACGAATTTGTTATAGATAACATAAACTTCGTCAAATTTACCTTCTTTGAAGCTTGTCATTACTCCTTCAGTGATATGAGCAACAGCATCAAAGTTCAGATTATCATATACAGTACTTCCGTTAGTATATACCGTACGGCTTTTTCTTACAGCATCATATACTTTTTTACCTACAGGAAGAACTTCAACCTCGTACTGGGCGTTGTTCTGAAACTGAAGGTTAAGCTCTTTTACGATAGAAGAGTTAAAAGCTCCCGCAAGACCTCTGTTTGAAGTAACAGCGATGAATAATACTCTTTTAACCTCTCTTTTCTGAGCATATACAGAAATCTGATCAGGATCAGAGCTAGAATTTACATTCTGGATAAGCTCCTGTAATTTTTCAGAATAAGGTCTTAACATTACGATTGCGTCCTGTGCTTTTTTAAGTTTCGCTGCGGAAACCATCTTCATAGCACGTGTAATCTGCATCGTAGATGAAATTGACGTAATTCTGCCTCGTATTTCTTTTAAGTTTGCCATTAATTTGGGTTCAAAGTTTAAGGTCTAAAGTTTAAGGTTTAAAACACTATATTTCAAACCTTAAACATTGAATTTTTTAGTTGTATTTAGAAGCTAAATCGTTAGCCGCCTGCTTAAGAACACCTGTAATATCGTTATCGATTTTTCCAGCCTTAAGCGCAGCCATCGTATCTGGGTGCTTAGACTTAAGGAACTCGATATATTCGTGTTGGAATTCTTTAATCTTGTTCAATGGAACGTTTCTCATTAAGTTTTCTGTTCCGGCGTATACGATCGCTACCTGACTTTCTACAGGAAGTGGTGCGTTTACCGGTTGCTTAAGGATTTCTACGTTTCTTTCTCCTTTAGAGATTACTGCTAAAGTAGAAGCATCAAGGTCAGAACCGAATTTAGCAAACGCTTCTAGTTCTTTATATTGAGCCTGGTCAAGCTTCAGTGTACCAGATACTTTCTTCATTGATTTAATCTGAGCATTACCTCCTACCCTTGATACAGAGATACCTACGTTGATTGCAGGACGAACCCCTGAGTTGAATAGATCAGACTCCAAGAAGATCTGTCCGTCAGTAATAGAGATTACGTTTGTAGGGATATATGCAGAAACGTCACCAGCCTGAGTTTCGATAATTGGAAGGGCTGTTAATGAACCACCACCTTTTACAATTGGCTTAAGAGATTCTGGCAAATCGTTCATTTGCTTAGCAATTTCGTCATCAGCGATTACTTTTGCAGCTCTTTCCAATAGTCTTGAGTGAAGGTAGAAAACGTCTCCAGGGTAAGCTTCACGGCCCGGTGGTCTTCTCAATAGTAGAGAAAGCTCACGGTAAGCAACAGCTTGTTTAGATAAATCATCATAAACGATAAGTGCCGGTCTACCAGTGTCTCTGAAGAACTCACCGATAGAAGCTCCTGCCATTGCAGAGTATACCTGCATTGGAACCGGATCTGATGCGTTAGCTGCAACGATTACCGTATAAGCTAAAGCTCCTTTATCAGAAAGTGTTTTAACGATTTGTGCTACAGTAGAAGCTTTCTGACCGATAGCAACATATATACAATATACTGGTTTACCAGCATCAAAGAATTCTTTTTGGTTGATGATCGTATCGATAGCAACAGTAGTTTTACCTGTTTGTCTGTCACCAATGATAAGCTCTCTCTGACCTCTTCCTACAGGAATCATCGCATCAATTGCCACGATACCAGACTGTAAAGGCTCAGTTACCGGCTGTCTGAAGATAACTCCAGGAGCCTTTCTTTCCAATGGCATTTCGTATAAATCCCCAGTAATAGGACCTTTACCATCGATTGGGTTACCAAGAGTATCTACTACTCTTCCTAACATACCTTCTCCTACTTTGATAGAAGAGATTCTGTTTGTTCTTCTTACTGTATCACCTTCTTTTACTAATTTACTTTCACCAAGTAGAGCAACTCCCACGTTGTCTTCTTCAAGGTTAAGTACAATACCTTCTACATCACTAGAAAATTTCACCAACTCTCCGTATTGTACGTTTTCTAACCCGTATACACGAGCAATACCATCACCGATGGTTAAAACTGTACCTACTTCCTCAACGTTGGATTGAGTATCGAAGTTGGCCAATTGCTGTTTTAAGATCGCAGATACTTCTGCCGGATTTATTTCTGCCATTGTATGGTTGTTTTTCTTAATTTAATTGGAAATCTTTTTTAACTTGGTTCAATTTTGTCTTCACAGATGCATCTATCTGCTGGTCACCTACTCTCAGAACATATCCTCCAAGAATTTCAGGCTTCACATTTACTTTCAGATCAAAGTTTGAATCAGCATTTACAAGATGGGTAGATCTTAAAATCTGGTCAAGGTTTTCTTTTGAAAGCGGAGTTGCTGTTGTAAGTGTCACTCTCTGTATACCACTAAGGTCTTCAACTTTGTTGATGAATTCCTGAGCGATATTTTTCAATTGGTTTTCACGTCCGTGCTTAATAACCAATCTGATCAGGTTCTGAGAAGAAACAGATAAACCTTTGAAAATTTCGTTTGCTACTTCTATTTTCTTTTTAGAATCGATATAAGGAGTCATGAAAAATTTATTTAAGTCCGCAGACTCTTTCATGATCTTTACTACATCTTTCATTTCAGAAAATACAGTAGCCGTTTGACCTGATTCGTTGGTGAAGTCAAGTAAACCTTGTGCGTATCTTTTAGCTACTTTAGATGTAAGCATTCTTAGTTAAGGTTTGATTTGTTTAAATAATTTTGAACTAATTCGTTTTGAGCTTCGCTATTGTCCAGCTTTTGCTTCAAGATAGACTCAGCAATGTTTACAGATAAAGTACCGATTTGAGTTTTGATGTCTGCCATTGCAGCATTTTTCTCAGCGTTGATAGTCTGTTTAGCAGCTTCGATCATTTTGTCTCCTTCAGCTTTAGCAACATCTTTAGCTTCCCCTACGATTCTGTCTTTAATCTCTCTGGCTTCTTTAAGGATCGCATCTCTTTCGATTTTAGCTTCACGAATGATTCTTTCGTTATCCTCTTTTAAAGTTTCCATTTCTTTTCTAGCTAATTTAGCTTGATTAAGAGCGTCAACAATAGATGTTTCTCTGTCATTGATAGACTTTAAAATAGGTTTCCAAGCGAATTTACCTAACAAAAATAATAATGCTAGAAAAATAACAGACTGGATAATAAATAATCCTGATGAAAACTGATGAATTAATTCCATTATATAAATGTATAAATAATTATTACTTTTTTTAAAGAACCATTACCTGTAACCAACCGTCACAGATAATGGTCTGATTTTAATTAGTTTACTGCAAATAGAGCAGCAAACGCAACACCTTCTACAAGTGCAGCTGCGATAAGCATAGCTGTTTGGATTTTTCCAGATTGCTCAGGTTGTCTAGCGATAGCTTCAAGAGCAGCAGCTCCGATTTTACCAAGACCGATACCTACACCTAGTACTACGATACCAGCACCTACAATTTTAGGGATTTCCATAATATATAATTTTAAAAAATTTGTTTTACTTTAATTTATAATTTCAATTAGTGAGCTGCATGATGTTCGTGCTCGTGCTCTTCTACTGCCATTCCAATGAACAGCGCAGATAACATAGTAAAGATATAAGCCTGTAGGAATGCTACCAATACTTCCAGTAAATAAATTACTAATGTTAAGAATGGGAATGCAACACCTGCGATAAAATTCTTGAATACGTAAATCAATCCGATCAAACTCATTACTACGATGTGTCCTGCTGTCATGTTGGCGAAAAGTCGGATCATCAATGCGAATGGCTTAGTGATTGTTCCTAATAATTCGATTGGAAGCATGATCAACTTCATCGGAACCGGTACTCCTGGCATCCAGAAGATATGTTTCCAGTAATCTTTGTTCGCTGAGAATGTCGTAATCAAATACGTAAGAATAGCCAGGAAGAATGTCATTGTAATATTACCTGTAACATTAATTCCGAAAGGCATTAATCCAAGAACGTTAAGGAAAAGAATAAAGAAAAACACTGTTAATAAATACCCCATGAATCTCTTATACTTATGTCCGATATTAGGAATAGCAACTTCGTCTCTTACAAAGATAATTAATGGTTCTAAGAATCTTGCTGCGCCTGTAGGAACTGCTGACTTCTTATAAGATTTAGCCATTCCAACAAATAACACAAACATAAAGATTGACACTAATAAAATAATCAATACACTTTTTGTAATAGAAAGATCTAAAGGTTTCACGTTAGTTGGATGACCGTCTTCACCAAGTGTTAAAGTTCCAGCTGCATCAGTCTTATAGATTTTCTCATGGTGCAACACATAAAAAGAACCATCCACTTCAGTAGGCTCACCATGCATAAACCCTTCTTTGTTACTCATGAAAGAGTGAAAACCGTTATCATAGATAATAACAGGAAGAGGGAAACCGATGTGGTGACCATCTTTATCAACCATCAATGTGAAATCATGTGCATCTAATAAGTGATGATCGATGAACTCCTTGTTTTCTTTGCTTACTTTGTCTTTCTCTGAAAGCTCTTGAGCAGGAGCTGCCCCAGCAGTAGCTTCACCATGCTGTGCAGACACTAAGTTTAATACAAAAATACTGTAGAATAAAACTGCGAATTTCTTAAACATTGATAGGTTTTTTTCGTTGTGCAAAAATATGATATTTTTTCTAGTTTCAATAAATAATTTTACTGTTTTTTATCATGATTAATCAGCTTGATGGCATAGTACGTAAGCAGTGCTGTCAGGATAAAATAAGGCATGATAAAATGGAATTTGTAGCCGGGAATCACTTCAAAGTTCAGTTTTTTTCTGATTAAGTACATCAAACCGAATTTTAAAAGGATCAAACCAATAACAGACAATCCTAAAAATTCCGGTGCTACTCTATTGATTAAGATAATAAGGGTGATCATCATCATAAACATGACACTTAAAAAAAGGTAAAATTTAATGATCACTATCTCATCCAGGTGAAAAACAAATTTCCATAGGGAAAAATGCACCAGGAAGGTCAGAAAGAATAAAACGACAACAAGAATATTGGGATTAATTTTCATTCTATATTTTAATTGATCGCAAAAATAGACTTTTTCTATCGTATTATACTATGATTTGATATTTATCATTTTTTCTTCTTTGTAATAATATTACGTATATATATAATATTACGTGTTCAAACACTTTGGATATCCTAAAAATTCCTTATTTTTGCAAACCTATAATTTACAATAAATATGTTTAATAGTTTACAGGATAAATTAGACAAGGCATTACACAATATTTCCGGAAGAGGAAAAATTACTGAAATCAATGTGGCGGAAACCGTAAAGGAGATCCGTAGAGCATTGGTAGATGCCGACGTTAACTATAAAGTTGCGAAAGATCTTACAAAGAGAGTTCAGGATAAAGCATTAGGAGAAAACGTTCTTACTTCCCTCACTCCGGGACAGCTGATGACGAAAATTGTTCATGATGAACTGGTAGACCTAATGGGAGGTTCTCAGGAAGGAATCAATCTTTCAGGAAAACCTACTGTAATCCTTATTGCCGGTCTTCAGGGATCTGGTAAGACGACTTTCTCAGGAAAGCTTGCTAATTATTTACAGACAAAAAGAAATAAAAAACCATTATTGGTAGCATGTGACGTATATCGTCCTGCAGCAATTGACCAGCTGAAAGTATTGGGTGGACAGATCAAAGTTCCTGTTTATACCGAAGAAGGCGCTACCAATCCATCTACTATTGCTGAAAACGCGATCAATTTCGCAAAATCAAACGGTCATGATGTTGTGATCGTGGATACAGCAGGTCGTTTAGCTATTGATGAGCAGATGATGAACGAGATCAAATCCGTACATTATTTCATCAAACCTCAGGAGACTCTTTTCGTAGTAGACTCCATGACAGGTCAGGATGCTGTGAATACAGCAAAGGCATTCAACGATGCTTTGAACTTTGACGGAGTTGTTTTAACGAAACTAGATGGTGATACTCGTGGTGGAGCGGCTTTAACGATCCGTTCTGTTGTTGAAAAACCAATCAAGTTTATCTCTACAGGAGAAAAAATGGAAGCTTTGGATCTTTTCTATCCGGAAAGAATGGCGGACAGAATCCTGGGAATGGGAGACGTTGTTTCCTTAGTAGAAAGAGCTCAGGAGCAGTTTGACGAAGAAGAAGCTAAAAAACTTCATAAAAAAATTGCTAAAAACGAGTTCGGTTTTGACGATTTCCTTAAGCAGATCAATCAAATCAAGAAAATGGGTAACATGAAGGATTTGATGGGAATGATTCCTGGAGTTGGAAAAGCGATTAAAGACGTAGAAATCAGTGATGATGCATTCAAGCATATTGAAGCCATCATCTACTCTATGACTCCTGAAGAAAGAAGAAGACCTTCTATCATCAATACACAGAGAAAAGGAAGAATTGCTAAAGGTTCCGGAAGAAAAATCGAAGATGTGAACCAATTGATGAAACAGTTCGATCAGATGGGTAAAATGATGAAGATGATGCAGGGACCTCAAGGAAAGCAAATGATGCAGATGATGAGCAAAATGCCGAATATGCCTGGAATGGGTGGAATGTTTGGAAAATAACAAAAGAACATATTCAAAATATAAAATCCGACTCAAAATTAGAGTCGGATTTTTGTTTTTCTTATCTTTAAATAAGCTGATTATTTATCAGATTTCTGAGCCTTTCCTTTGATAAAATAAGAGAAACCAACGTTAACCCCGAAAGTTTTAATATTCGTTTTAACATCAGTATTCATAATAGTTTCTTTATTTGAAAACTGATCATAGGAAATACCCAAATTGATTCCTAAAGACTGAGTCGCCATATAAGTTACCCCTCCTTTTACTCCCCACGCCAAACCGTCCGTAGTATTCTCTGTATCCTGCATTAATAAAGGATCAACCCCTTCATTATTGATATTACTATTATAAAAAGAATATTTCGTCTTATTGGATGCATATCCAATACCTGCCCCTAAAAACGGCACAAGCTTGCTGGAATTGGTAAAATAATAAGTAGCTGTAGGCATTACAGAGAACGTAGAATTTGTAGATTTAACACCTTGATATTTAGTAGTAGTATTAAAGTACCCTAAGTTGATACCAACTGCTAATTTATCAATAACAAAATACCCTACAGAAGGTGTAATTGAAAATGAGTTTACTTTAGGTCCGTCAACAGAGTTTCCTCCTACTTTTACCGTAGTTGTAGTGTTGTTAAAACCCATCCCAGTGTTCCCACTGATCACCCAGTCCCCTTTAGTCATTTGAGCATTAGAAAGCCCGAAAAGTGCCACTGCACCTGCTAATAATAGTTTTTTCATGGTTATTATATAAAAAAAATGTTTCCAAAAATACAAAAAAACCCCGAGAAAATCTCAGGGCCCTATTGTTATATGCTTTGTTTATTATTTTGCAAATACATATTTAACTCCGAAAGTTACAGAAGATAAATTCAATCCGAAGTTGTAGTTGTTTGTAGCATCACCATCTTTTGGCTTGTAGTTGCTATAACCGAACTCACCGATAGTAGCTTCGATAGACCAGTTTTTGTTTAAGAAATAATCTAAACCTGGCTTAACAGTTACACCGATTTGAGTGTATTTAGCTTCAGTAGAAGTAGAGTTAGAAATTGTAGTGTTTCCAGCTGTAGTTACAGAGCTGTTTTCATTTTCAGTTTTTCCAAACTGCATTGGAACAGCTAATTGTCCGAAGATATACAACTTGTCAGACAAAGTCCAGTATTTTCTTACGAATGGAGCAACAACGAAAGCTGGTTGCTTAATTACATTTTCGCTTACAGTTGTAGCGTTTCCGATAGTTGTAGTCGTAGTAGTTGTAGTTTTTTCAGTTTGGTATCCTACACTTAATCCGATTGCTAAGTTAGTGTTAACGAAATATCCAACTGTAGGTAATACGTTGAAGTTTTCAGTTTTAAGGTTACCGTTGTTAGTTTCTACTTGAGAATAACCAACAGATCCTGATAAATATGTAGTTCCTTTAGCAATCTGAGCGTTTGACAAACCGAAAAGTGCAACAGCACCCGCTAATAATATTTTTTTCATTTTAAAAAATTTTAATACTTTCTGAGGGCAAATTTACAGTGGTCACCACTAATATTAAAATTTGTTAATGTGATTAATATCATTGTTAAAATTTAGGGTTTTGTAAAAATAAATCCTAGTTAAGAGATGTTATTGAGTTTTTCACAATATTATGAATAAAAAAATTATTTTTTTTCAACAACACTCAAATATATTTACTTTTTTAAATTTTCTGATTTTTTCTAAAACCTCATGAATCCTGGAAAAATGATAAAATTAATTAACCTAAATTACTAATTTTAAAGTTATTAACTCTTAAAATTTAAACAATCGTTTATTATTTAAGACTATTTTCACATATTTCTAATCGTTATACATCCACTCTATTAAAAATTTCTGATCAGAAATCCGTATAGTCTATATATAAGTAATCAAAAAACTCCGGCCAAAGGCCGGAGTTTTCATATGCAATTGCTTTTTCTTATTTCAAGAAGAAATTATAACCAATGTTAACAGCTCCTACATTCCAGCTATAGCTTCCCCATCCCGGTAGGTCACGCTTATTGCTGATAGATTGGTAACCGATGTACAACTCCCCTTTAGACATTTGATATCCAAATTTAGGCTGTGCATAGAAACCGCCATCTACTCCATCCTTTGTAGAAATACCATATCCAAGATCTAACCCTACAAAGATTGGAGCTCCTTTAAATCTATATTTCCCGGAAACAGCTACAGGAACAAATCCGAAATCATCAAAGTGATCTTTTCCGAAGAAATGAGAATATCCTGTGGTTACCCCAAGGTCAAGACCTTTAGCAATATTCCACATATAAGCTGCATCTACTCCTAATGTAAACGAAGATACATCACTTGCATCTGATACAGGAACACCAATATGTCCACCGATTTTAAAACCTTCCTGCGCCTGAGCAGCACCTCCTAAAAGTGCAAAAGCACCTAGTAATAATAGTTTTTTCATTTTTTTAGTAGCTTTGAATTACTGTGCAAAAGTACTAATTATTTTTATCATCAGAATAAACTGCCCTATAACAGGAAAAGCAGAACAAAATTTGTCCTGCTTTATATTATTAATTGGTTCTAAAATTTCAGAATTAGTTTCCTCCGAATTTGAAACCTACACCCACCTGAGCAAAGCTGTTTTTTACAGATCCTCCGCTGTTGTCATTGGATAGGTTGGATACTCCTAAACTGTATCTTGCATCAAAGAAAAGTCCGTTTTCCAGCATATATTCAACACCTAAGAACGGAGCAAGGTTCAATGATTTGATATCTTTTTTAATATCTACATCACCGCCTTCACCTTCCATTTCTACATCAAGGAAATCTGAACCGATGACAGTCTTTTGTTTAGCGGTAAGAATGATCCCTACATTAACACCTGCAGCTACAGAGAAACCTTCTGTAATAAAGTATTTTGCAGAAACAGGAACTAAAAGAGTCCCGAAAGTTACTTTAGTAGACTCCCCAAAATACATTCCTCCAGCGTTTACTCCGTCAATCTTTTCTTTAGCTCCAAGCGGTGAATACAAAACCTCTCCCTGAACAGCAAAGTTATCATTGAATTTGTACTCAGCCATTCCACCGATATAGAAGGTATATTTAGGAGACATTTTTCTTCCGTCAAGATCATCTTGCTTATCGTCTAGTTTAATAGTAGACATTGCGAAACCGGCTTTTGGACCAAATCGAAATTCCTGTGCGTTGGCACAAATTCCCATAGCAGCGACCGCTGCAACAAGTAAAAGTTTTTTCATGTTTAGTTAGTTTTACATTTAAGGTGTGCAAAACTAACTATTTTTTTCAAATTAACAAATTTTAACCAACTTATTTAAGGTTAATAAAAGGTTAATGGAAACTTTTACTCATTTTTATTAGTCGTTTCTTAGTCTTTTCTCTTCGTCGTTATAAGCAAGGATAATCTTTCTTACTACAGGGTGTCTTACCACATCTTCTTCTGTAAGATGTACAAATCCGATTTCTTTTACCCCATTTAAAATTCTCATGGCCTCTTTCAATCCGGATTGTTGATTTTTCGGAAGGTCAATCTGGCTTGGATCTCCTGTGATAATGAACTTGGCATTCATTCCCATTCTGGTAAGGAACATTTTCATCTGAGCATGGGTGGTGTTCTGTGCTTCATCAAGAATCACAAAAGCATCATCCAGTGTACGCCCTCTCATGAAGGCCAATGGTGCCACTTCAATTACTTTCTTCTCCATGAAACCTTCCAGTTTCTCATGCGGAATCATATCACGAAGCGCATCATACAAAGGTTGTAAATATGGATCCAGCTTTTCTTTAAGATCACCTGGAAGAAATCCCAGACTCTCCCCTGCTTCTACAGCCGGTCTTGTCAGGATAATTCTTTTTACTTCTTTATCTCTCAAAGCTCTTGCTGCCAACGCAACGCTGGTATATGTTTTTCCTGTACCTGCAGGTCCAATGGCGAAAACCATGTCCTTTTTCTCCGTTTCCTTTACAAGCTTTTTAAGATTGGTCGTCTTAGCTTTAATAACTTTTCCGTTGACTCCTTTTACAATGATATCCTGATCGAATACCAGTTGCTTCTCATTTTCGTCTTTAATATTCAATATATTTTCAACATCTTTCAGCCCTATTGAATTGTTTTTGGAGATAAAACTTACAATATCATCCAGTTTTTGTTTCAGTATGTCTAAAGCTTCCTGATTTCCCATGGCAAAGATAAAATGATCTCTTCCTGTAATTTTAATGGTTGGAAAGCTTGATTTTATTAAGTTGAAATATTGGTTATTAACTCCATAGAAGATTTTCGCATCGATATCTTCCAAATCATATGTTAATTCAAACATGCAGTATTTTTATTTTTAGATTTTAAAATTAAAGCTTTTTTTCAAATTTATATCAAATTCTTTTCAACAATCTTTCGGGCTTTCTTTTTATTTTAAATAACTTTGCAATACTACACTATTCTATAAATTGCTCATGTCAATTATTACCCTTACTTCGGATTTCGGAAATTTAGATTACAGAGTTGCTGCTGTAAAAGGCAAAATTCTGTCTCTAAACCCTGAGGTTAATATTATTGATATCACCCACGAAATCCAGGCATTCAATCTTATACAGACTTCATATATTGTAAGAAATGCTTATAAATATTTCCCTAAAGGAAGCATTCACATTCTTTCTGTAGACAGTTTTTACAGCAAATCAAGAAAGAATATCCTCTATAAAGCAGACGGATCTTACTTCCTGGCGGCAGACAACGGCCTTTTGAGCCTTATATTTTTTGATATTAAACCGGAAGCCATCTACGAACTTACGCTGAACAATCGTTTTGATGACGTTATCAACTTTACTTCTACAGACATTTTTGTTCCTGCAGCAGTGCATCTTGCCAATGGCGGACTTCCTGAAGTCATAGGAAGGAAAATAAGCACCGCAAAACAACTTATGTTTCCACGAGCGGTTTATAATGAATCGGAAGGGATGATTATTGGTGAAGTGACTTATATTGATAATTTCGGAAATATAATATCAAATATCAATAAAGATTTTTTTGAGAACATCAGTAAAGGTTACAACAGTTTTACCATAAAATTCAGAAATTTAAGCCTTTCAAGAATATTTTCCAGCCATACAGAAGTTGTTTCAGACTGGAAAAGGGAGACCGAATTCCACGGACAGTCTGCGGCAATATTCAATGATAGTCAGTTATTGGAGCTTACCATCTACAAAGGAAGCAAGAAAAACGGTGCTAAAAGCCTGTTTGGACTGAATGTGGGAGAAAATATTTATATCGAATTCAGCTAAGATTATATATTTCTTAAAAAAACCGATTTTTTTTATATATTTGTCAAAATCTAAAAATCAAAAATGGCAGAATACAAATTATTGCTTCCTTCCATGGGAGAAGGTGTTATGGAAGCGACAATTATCACTTGGTTATTCAATGAAGGTGATAACGTAAAGGAGGATGACTCCGTAGTAGAAATTGCAACAGATAAAGTAGATTCAGACGTACCGACACCAGTTTCGGGGAAAATTGTAAAAATTTTAAAGCAAAAAGATGAAGTTGCAAAAGTAGGTGAAGCCATTGCTATTTTAGAAATTGAAGGAGAAGGCGCAGCTTCAGAAGAAGTAAAAACTGAAACTCCGGCGGCTACTCCGGATGCTGAAACTTTAAAAACGATTGAAGAGCCTCTACAAACAGTAGCTGCTTCAAACGTAGAATTCTCAGGAGATCTTTATCTGTCTCCACTTGTAAAATCTATCGCACAACAGGAAAATATTTCTGAAACTGAACTGAAATCTATCAAAGGAAGCGGTTTAGAAGGAAGAATTACCAAAGAAGATATATTAGCGTATGTTGCTAACAGAGGAAGCAAGCCAGCTCAGCAGGCTGCTCCGGTACAGACAGCTTCAGCTCCACAACCGGCAGTATCAGCTCCGGCAGCTACTATTCCGGTAAGTACAGGTGATGAGATCATTCCAATGGACAGAATGAGAAAGATCATCGCTGAAAACATGGTGAAAGCAAAACAAATTGCTCCACACGTTACTTCTTTCATTGAAACTGACGTTACCAACGTGGTAAAATGGAGAAATAAAAACAAAGCTGTATTCGAAAAACGTGAAGGTGAAAAACTGACTTTCATGCCTATTTTCGTAAAAGCGGTAGTGAAGGCAATCCAGGATTTCCCAATGATCAATGTTTCTGTAAATGGTGAAAACATCATCAAAAAGAAAAACATCAACATCGGTATGGCTACTGCCCTTCCGGACGGAAACCTTATTGTTCCAGTTATCAAAAATGCAGATCAGTTATCTCTTTCAGGGCTTGCAAAAGCAATCAATGATTTAGCTTACAGAGCAAGAAACAAGAAATTGAGACCAGAGGATACTCAAGGGGCAACATATACAATTTCTAACGTAGGAAGCTTCGGTAACCTTATGGGAACACCGATCATTCCTCAGCCTCAGGTAGCTATTTTAGCAATCGGAGCAATCGTTAAGAAGCCTGCAGTTCTTGAAACAGCTGACGGAGATGTAATTGCAATCAGAAACTTAATGTTCATGTCTCACTCTTATGACCACAGAGTGGTAGACGGTTCCCTAGGAGGAATGATGCTGAAGCATGTTCACGACTACCTTGAAAACTGGGATCTGAACACAGAAATATAAGTAATGAAATAATCAGTAATAAGTAATTTTACTTATTGTTGATCACATAAAATGAAAACCTTCGGTTAAATCGAAGGTTTTTTGTTTTTTTACTACTTAAGCTTAACAACGTCCTAAACACTAAATATCTCATTGAATAAATACCAAATATTCAACAAAATTAATAATTACCTATCAAATCATCAATTATTTAAATATTTATATACTGTACTAACTTTTTTGGAAATTAGATTGATTAGCATTATTTTTAAACAAAATATTATTGAGAAAAATGGATCCGGATTACAGGAAATATGATGTCACAAGGTTTTTTGATTTCACAGAACAGGATGAAAAACTCATTACTGAAATCTATGATCTGCTTTCTCTATCGTACGATATTACTGTCATTGATGTCAAAGAGTCCCCATATGAACAGTTCAGCTCTTTTGATATGTATCCGTTATTTATTCCACGTATCTGTTACCTGGTGAAGGATATGAATAACAGCAATAACTCTTTCTATCTTTTTATCGTCAGTAAAGTGGGAATAAATTCCAAAGGCGGACGTTTAGATCGTAAATATGACACTATCCAGCTTTGGGGATTAAAAAAGCTTGAAGAAGATTTTGGGTATATTTCCATTAATAAAAAGAAGCTAATGGATAAGATTGCAGGAATCTTCAACAGTTTCTCTATTAATTTTAAAGATCCTGACTTTAAAGATTTTTATGTCGTGGGAAGTGATTCGTTTAAAACCATGAGCTTTTTAACCCAAAAAAGAAAAGAAACAATAAAAAGCTTCTCTGATGAAGGCTTTAAGCTTGAAGTCAGAAACAGCATTTTAAGTTTTGGTATACCTGATATTCTTACGGTTGAAAATGCTGAAATCACCTCAAAGTTTTTAAACGAAATATAATTTCCAAAATTTACCGTAATTTCATCCCTCAAAACCTGCAGATGCTGAAAATTTTTGCCCTCATAAAAAGATCCCTCAAAAATTCTTTCGACAATATCCGGAATGAACAGCTTAAGCATAATCTGCTTCAGGCCATTCCCTTTTGGATAGGATCTGTCATAACAGGCTTTTTTGCTGTCATGTACGCACAGGTATTTGCATGGGGTGAACATCTCATGAATTTTATTTTTGACTGGCATGCATGGATGATTTTCATTATTGCTCCCATAGGATTTGTATTATCGTGGTGGCTGGTGAAAGAATTTGCTCCCAATGCCAAAGGAAGTGGTATTCCGCAAGTGATGGCAGCTGTAGAACTGGCTAACCCGAAAGAACATAGGAAAATCCGGAATCTTTTAAGTATTAAGATTATTTTTTTCAAAATACTTTCTTCCGTGATCCTCGTAATCGGAGGAGGCGCTGTAGGACGTGAAGGCCCTACCATTCAGATTGCGGGTTCAGTTTTCAGAAAAGTGAATGAATACCTTCCCGAATGGTGGCCAAAGATTTCCAAAAAAAATATGATTATGACGGGAGCGGCAGCAGGACTTGCTGCAGCGTTCAATACTCCGTTGGGAGGAATTGTTTTCGCTGTGGAAGAGCTGTCAAAAACCCATATCAATTACTTCAAAACAGCTTTGTTTACGGCGGTAATCATTGCAGGTCTTACAGCACAAACATTGGCAGGATCTTATTTATATCTGGGATATCCGAAGACCAATGATGTTTCCTTAATGGTTATGCTTCCGATCATACTAGTTGCTGCTACTGCTGGCATTATGGCCAGCCAGCTAGCTGTTACCATGCTTAAAATCAATAGCTGGAAGAAGAAAAAACTGAAAACAGATAAGGCCAATGTGATATTCCTGGTAATTTGTGCATTAATTATTGCCTCGATTGCTTATTTTATCAACAGAGAAGTACTGGGCTCCGGAAAAGAAATTATGGAGCGTGTCCTTTTTACCAAAGATAAGCACGAAGACTGGTATGTTCCTATCCTCAGAATGCTGGGTCCTGCCCTTTCCTTTACTTCCGGAGGTGCCGGCGGAATTTTTGCTCCGGCTCTTACTGCGGGAGCAAGTATAGGTTCTGTTATTTCAGGAATTATTCATTTAACACCCAACGAAACCAATGTGGTGATTCTGGCAGGAATGGTTGCTTTTCTTACCGGCATAACAAGGGCTCCGTTTACTTCAGCCATTATTGTACTGGAAATGACGGACAGACATTCCCTGATATTCCATCTGATGCTTGCCGGAATGATCTCTTCTATTGCTTCCATCCTGGTAAGCAGACATTCTTTGTATGATGTTTTGAAGGTGAATTTTCTGACGGAAATAAGAAGCCAGGATGAACAGAATGCAGGAATTCATAGCAAAGGGGAATAATTAATCTCAGGAATCATCAACTATTTCACAGATCTCTTGCATATAAGAAATATATTTTCTACTTTTGCACCTCGAAATAATTAACAAATTTTTTAACATTATGAACAATTACGAAACTGTTTTCATTTTAACTCCCGTTCTATCTGAGGCACAGGTAGAGGAAGCAGTGAACAAGTATGTAGATCTAATCAAAGAAAAGAACTGCGAAATCGTTGCTAAAGAAAACTGGGGATTAAAAAAATTAGCTTACCCGATTCAATTGAAAAAGAATGGGTTCTATACTTTAATCGAATTTAAAGGAGAAGGTACTGTAGTTGCTGATTTAGAATTAGCATTTAAGCGTGACGAAAGAGTAATCCGTTACCTTACTACAAAACTTGACAAGCACGCTGTAGAGTACGCTGTAACAAGAAGAGCTAAAGTAAAAGCAGCTACAGCTTAATTATTAACCCTATTTTTTAAAAAAGACAAGACATGGCAATAGATGAAATGGCTAAACAAGCCTCAGCAGGAGGAGAATCAGAAGTAAAATTCCTTACTCCACTTGATATCAATACAAAATCTGAAAAGAAATATTGTAGATTCAAAAAATACGGAATTAAGCACGTTGATTACAAAGATGCTGATTTCTTATTACAATTTGTAAACGAGCAAGGTAAAATTTTACCAAGAAGATACACTGGAACATCTTTAAAATACCAAAGAAAAGTTTCTGCTGCTATCAAAAGAGCAAGACACCTTGCTTTACTACCATACGTAGCTGACTTATTGAAATAAGACAAAAATAAATAAGAGAAGAGGTTTTTCCTCTTCTTTTGTTGCTGAATACATCATTAATTCTAACTTGATTTTAGATACAACCTAAAATCTTAAAAAGGACAACAACAATGGAAATTATCCTAAAAAAAGACGTAGAAAACTTAGGACTTGAGTTTGATACAGTAAACGTAAAGCCAGGTTATGCTAGAAACTTCTTAATTCCTCAAGGAATTGCTCTTTTAGCTACGCCTAAAAACAAAGCTGCTTTAGAAGCTACATTAGAAGCTAGAAAAGAAGAAGAAGCTAAATTAATCGCTGCTGCTAACGCTGTAGTTGAGCAATTGAAGAAAACTTCTATCACGATCCCTGCAAAAGTAGGTGCTGGTGACAAATTATTCGGATCTATCAACAATGCTGATCTATCTGCTGCTTTAGAAAAAGCTGGTGTTTCTGTAGAGAAAAAATACATCAAAATTCCTGGTAACACGATCAAGAGAACTGGTAAATTCGCAGCTCTTATCAGACTTCACAGAAATGTTGAGTACAACTACGAGTTTGATATCGTATCTGATGCTCCAGTGGAAGCAGCTCCTAAAAAAGAAGAAGCTAAAACTGAAGAAGCTTAATAAGCAACTGAGAATTTCTCACAATACAAGACCACTTCAATTTATTGAGGTGGTTTTTCTTTTGTATAGGGTGACTTTGAAGTAAGATTGATATTAACTACCCCGTCTTTTTGCCTTGCAAAAATCCACCCCTTCAGGGAAGGGGAATATAGGAAATCTTAACAGCTATTACTCGTTAAATTATATTTTTAACAACCTGTAAGAAGAACAGGTAGGAAAATCTATTCCACACTATAAACCGTTACCTCACACCCCGTAACCCGAATCTCAAACTCTCAACCCCTCCAACTCACTACTTATCCCCTCTCAATTTATGCTGATATTCCGTAGGGGCCATTCCAATTACCTTTTTGAAGATATTACTGAAAGACGAGAGGCTGTTGTACCCTACCATCATGGCAATCTCATACATATTGTATTTTCCTTCCAGCATCAGCTCAAGGGAACGGGTAATTCTCAACGCTCTCAGAAAGCGAACGTAATTCATGCCCAGAATCTCTTTAAATTTCCTGGAAAGGGTTCTTGTACTCATCCCAAATTCTTTTGCCGTAGATTCAATCGTAAGAGGCTTCTCAAGGTTAGCATGAATATATCTTGCAATCTTCAGCAATGTTTCATCTTTTGGGAAAGGATGCTGTATCGGAAATGCCAGATGTTTATGTTTCTTTTCCTGTAAAACTCCTTTAAGAGCTTTGAGAAAATAATATTTTGAGGTATCATTTTTTGTGATTTTCCCATCCCAGTCTTTAGTATAGAAAATCATTTCCCTAAGGAGATTATTGACGGAATAAATATTGATTTCATCAAAAAAGCCACTTTCATTTTCTTCTTTCTTAAAATAAAAGTTATACAAATCAACCTTTGGACTGGTAGAAAAAATATAATGTGGTGTACCGGCAGGAATCCACATAAAGCATCTGGCAGGAAGATACCAGTGTTTCTGATCCGTAAAAACATGCACAATACCGCCTTCTGCATAGACTAATTGTGCTGAACTGTGATAATGAATCTCTGTGGTTACATTTCCGGTAAGGACATGATAAACGTAAAATTCGGCATCATCTTCTTCTACCGCTTTAAAATGGCTGTTGTTCATTCCATAAAGGTAAGAAGAATTTCCAAATTGGCGTAAATGAGAAAATCTTTTTCTGTTTTCACAAATAGGGTCTGTGGCTTCTCACCGTAACTTTGCTGCATCAAAATCATTTTAGCAAAAATCCTTTAATTAATTTATGAATATCATATTGAACGCATGCCGGTATATGTGCATTGCGTTGTGCTTATTATTGAGCAGTTTTTTACATTCACAGATGATCGATTACCAGCATCTCGGCTTACAGCAAGCTATAGAGATTGGTTTGAAAAATAATAAAAACATACAGATCAGTCATCTGAAACAGGAAATGTCCGTTACCAAAGAGAAAGACCTCAAGATGGAGAAACTTCCGGATATTGAATTTCATACAAGCTATAATCAGGTCACCAACCTTTTCCAGCATCAGAATGGTGTATTTAATAAAGCCACCAAGTATGATGTAATCAATGGAATGTATGATTTTACATTATCAGCATCGATCCCGGTTTATATGGGAGGAAAAATTAAAAATACAGAAAAGAAAGCGGCTATTGACACTGAAATTTCTGCTTTAAAAACCCATCTCGATGAGAGACAGCTTAAAATGACCATTATTACTGCTTTTCTACAGATCCATCATTTAAAAGAGCAACAGAGTCTGATTAATGATAAAATGAAGGAAGATTCTGTAAACATCAAGCAGGTAAAAGCTTTGAAAGCTAATGGTGTTGTAACGGTCAATGAAGTCTTAAGAACATCACTTCAGTTGTCCAATCACAAAATGAGCTGGACGGAACTGGATAATGATATTCAGATCGCAGAACACAAACTGAAAACAATTCTTTCGCTTCCTGAAAATCAGGAAATACATGTCAACACAGAAGATCTTATTTCAGACAATGTTGCCATTCCTTATGTTGATGAGCTTACAGAAACTGCTTTAAACAAAAATGAGTCTGTTGAAATTACCCATAAGAATCTTTCCCTGAAAGAATTGGATCAAAAGATTACCAAAGCTAATTATTTACCTAAAATTACAGCTGGCGGTGAATATTTTTTAAAATATCCGAATATGATGTTCTTTCCTCCCGAACCCTATGCATATCGTCTGGGAATGGTAGGGGTAAATCTTACTTATCCTATCGAAAATCTGTACAAAAATAAATACAGAATGCAGGAAGCACGGGAAAATATTGACCTTGCCAAACTTCAGATTGAAGAAAACGAGGAAAATGTAAGACACAATGTTTATGAGGCTTATAAAAAGTTTGAAGAGACAGACCAGAAGGTAAAAATTGCTGAAGAAGCAATTAATCAGGCTAAAGAAAATTATCGTATTGTAAGAACAAAGTATGCCAATAAGCTTAGCCTTATTACTGAACTGATAGATGCAGACAATACGTATCTGGAAGCTGAATCTAATCTTATTTCCGTAAAAATTAACCGACAACTTAAATATTACCAACTCCAATATACAATTGGGAACTTATAAAAACTATGGCACAGAAACAATTGACACAAAAAGAAAAAAGAATCAACAAGTCCATTACTTTACTGGCCTGGATCCTGATCATCAGTGGAATCACAGGAATGGTAAGCTTTTATCTTTTTTCGAGAAAAAATGTGACGACGAATGATGCGCAGATCGAGCAATATATTACGCCTGTATCCAGTAAGGTTTCAGGGTTTATCAAAACGATAAAGTTTAACGAAAACCAGTTTGTACATAAAGGTGATACATTAATCGTCATTGACAACAGAGAGTTTGTGAATCAGGTACATATGGCTGAAGCGAATCTTCATGCCAATACAGCAACCATCAGCACCATTCAAAGCGGTGTCAGCACCAAAGAAAGTGACACAAAGATTATTGATGCTAAAATTGCTTCAGCAAAAATTGACATCTGGAGAACAGAACAGGATTACAAAAGATATAAAAATCTGTTAACAGAAGATGCGGCCACAGAACAGGAATTTGAAAATGTAAAGGCTTCTTATGAACAGTCAAAAGCCAATCTTTTGGCATTGGAACAGCAGAAAAATGCAGTAAAAGCCGGAGCGAACGAACAACAAACCAAAGTAGCCCCTGTAAAAAGCCAGATCCAGCAGAGTTCTGCCAGTCTTAACAATGCGAAGCTTTATCTTTCTTATACGATAATTACGGCTCCTTATGACGGATGGGTAGGAAAGAAGACCATTCAGGAAGGACAGTTGATTAAAGAAGGACAGGCTTTGGTACAAATCGTGAGCAAAGAGAAATGGATCATTGCCAATTACAAAGAAACACAACTTGGACAGATTGATCAGAGCAAGGAAGTAATTATTACTGCGGATGCTTATCCCGATGTTGAGTTTAAAGGAAAAATTCTTTCCGTTTCTCCTGCATCAGGTTCTCAGTTTTCTTTGGTAAAACCGGATAATGCTACCGGAAATTTTGTAAAAATAGAACAGAGATTTCCCGTAAAAATTATTCTGGATAATAACAAAAACAATGAAAAGCTGCTTTCCGGAATGAATGTTCTGGTGAGCGCGAAGAAGATTTAAGTTTGAAAGTGGGAGTGTTTGAGAGTATTAGAGTATAAAATATTCGGTTTAATTTAACTTTCAAATTCTCCCAATTTCAAATTTTCAAATTAAATTATTTTTTTAGCGAAAAGGCAAACCGCAAAATAGCAAATCTGCCAATTTTTTCTTCAAGCATATTTGCCGTTTTACCTTTTACTTTTACCCCCTTTTGCCCTTTGTCTTTTCGCATTTTTCATTCAGATTAAACAGCAGAAAAACGATTTTTTGCTTTTTATCACCATAAAAATTATGCAACATAATACAGTTTATCATAAATGGGTACCACAATGGCTGAAACTGCCTCTTCTTATACTGGCATTGTTTCCCCACCTGATGTTGTTGTCGCTTTTACATTCTAACAGCGCCTTCACATCTTCTTTTATGGATGTAGATTCAGATGACATCCAGTATTTAATGATTTTGATGTACGGGACATTTGTGGTTACCCTTTTAGTATTACAGAGATTTATGGCTTATTTCAGCGTGAAATACTATGTTTTGCTGATGGCCTCTATTTCGGTGATTATTCTTTATATTTTATCAGTCACCAATGATTATCATGTGATATTGGTGATCCGGTTTTTGGAAGGAATTTTCGGTTTGCTGGAAGGTGCCATTTTCCTGCCTTTAATTATCGCAGAATTAAAAACAAAGCACGCCAAAGTCTTAGCATATCTTTTTATGTATACGATTATGCTGACTGGAGGAACTATTACGACTTCCTTGTTAAAATCAAGTATTGAAGATTACGATTTCCAACATATGGTTCTGATGATGGTCTACTTCCATGTGTTTGTACTGATCATCGGTATTGCTCTGTTCAACAGAAACAGATTTTTTCCTAAAAAACCTTTGTATCAATTGGATATTACAAGCTGGTTTCTTCTTTGGGTATGCCTGCAGGCTGGCGGCTATGCCATTATTTATGGTAAAAGACTGATGTGGTTCGAGTCTGATACCATTATCATGTGTCTGTTTATATTTCTTCTTTCCGGAGGCTTATTTATGTTGAAACAAAGAAATTCCAAGAGACCGTTGTTCCATTTCGAAGTTTTCAGTTCTAAAAATGTCATTGCAGGAATGATCCTGTTTTTCATCTTTTATCTGATCCGTTCCGGACTGAATAATGTCTACAGCATCATGGCTACCGTATGGAAATGGCCCTGGGATTATATTGTGAACATCCAGTACTGGAATGTAGCAGGAACTCTTCTGGGTATTTTGTTGTCAGGAATCTGTCTGGTTAGGGGAATTTCCTCAAGGATTGTTTTCTTCACCGGATTTCTTTTACTGGCCATAGATTGTGCATGGTTTACCTATACTTTTTATCCTGACACTACCCTTTCTACCATCTGTCCTCCCTTATTTCTGCAGGGTGTTGCTCAGGGATTCTTATTTACACCTCTTGTTTTCTTTCTGATTTCAGGAACTCCGGAAGAATATGTATCCAATGCTACTGCGTTGGGTACAACAACCCGTTTCTGGACAACCGCTATCGGATATGCTCTGATGCAAAACCTGATGCTATTTTTAACACTAAAACATTCCGATGCACTCAGCGCTAATCTAACAGATACGAATCCTGTCTTCTACAATCAGTGGAGTCAAATCTTTGGAGCCAATATTTCCAAACTATCGGTTAATGATTCTTTATCCATGACAACAGGCGCTTTTAAAGCTAAAATAACAGCTCAGTCTATTCTACTTTCCAATATGGAAATTTTCACGGGCCTGTTCTGGCTGGCTCTTCTTACTGCAATTGGGCTACTATTGTATCATCCTGTAAAAATAGCAGTACGAAATATTATGTAGAATTACTCTCCCCAAAAAGACCATACTGTTCCGTTGAAAACAGCCAGTTGCTTTTTCTGAGTATCATAAACCATCATACCGGCAGCAGGTGAGATAATATTAAGGTGAGGAGAAGTTACTTTTGGTAAAATCATGGCTTTATTACTATCTTCAAGCACCAGAATTCCGGAAACGGATGACGGTGTTCCTACAGAAACCTTTGCTTCAGGCTGATCTGTCAAACTATCCTGAAGACTGGTGTCAGCAGTACCAGTTGTGTCTACTGAAAGATCTTTCCAAAGGTTATTCTGATACACTTTCACCTTCATATCCGAAGTATCAAAAACCAGAGTACCATTCACAGGATTCTGAATGTCCGAGGTATTAGTTACCCAAGGAAGAACAATACCACGGTTTTCATTTCCAAACTCAATAGATGATGAAGCTGATTCTAATGTCGTTTTTCCTAAAGCAACCTGAGCATTAAAGATTCCGGATGCTGTTATTATAATGATTGAGACTATTTTTTTCATAACGAATTAGGTTTTTATTAATCCGGACAGGTTTGGGTATTGAAACATTTCCAGCCTGTGGCAGTTCCGTCAATATTAACCTGCAGACAATTTTGTGTCGTATTATAAATGATCATTCCTTCTTTAAGGTCTGCCTGTGGGATAGCTGCTACCTGAACATCGGTAAGTCTGTTAAGAACAAAGCCTTTATTCTTTGATTCCAGTACAGCCCAAGCTCCTTTTCTTACACCAGGCCAGTTGTTTCCTCCTTTATCAGCCCTGCTTAATGAAGTAATTCCAAAATTCGGAGTAAGAACAGTTCCTGCTGTAGCAGCAGGTTTATAGCAAGTTACAGTCCCCTGAATCGTAACGGTTACAGTTGCTGTATCACAATTTGACGGGGAAGCGGTCTGACAGATTTGATAAACTAAAGTATAATTACCTGGAGGAGTTCCCGGAGCTGCCAGAATATGTCCATCCGTAGTATTCAATGAAATATTGGAATTTGAGGTGGATACCTGAGATAAAATAACATTGGAAAGGGTTGCCTGTGCTCCACCATACGTTTCAAAATCGTTATCCAGAACAATTCCTGCAGAAGATCCTCCTGCAACGATAGTATAGGTGTCATCTACCGCCATTGGCGGCAAATCTCCATTAATGGCAGGACAAAATCCGGGATTAATGATCAAAGGTGCACTACAGCTGTTGGTAGAAGCACAATCATAGGTAACATTCGTCAGAAAACCTGGATTACTGTTCATGAAAACCGTGCCTGGGTCAGAAACACCTGTTGTTCTTCTGAAATCAAGATTGGGCCCCACAGCCACATTTCCCACCTGAATAGGATTTTGCAACACTATATATCCTTTTTTTGTAGATGAAGAAGGTCCCTGAATGGCAGCATTTCCACCTTGATACTGGTTCAGCGCCAGTTCTCCTTCATTATAAATAACAGCATCAGAAGGGGCATTATTCATATTTCCCGTAGAGGTAAAAAGTCCAAAATTGTAAATTTCGCTGCTGCTTCCGGACAAATTAATATCTCCCCCAACTGTAAAAATTCCAGTATTGATAATTTTACCGCCATTAATATTAAATCCGTTCTGAGAGATAATGGTTCCACAATTGACATACACACTCTGTTCGTTATTCCCGTAATTACCGCCAATAAATATCAATCCGCCCCCTTCGTTCCTGAATAAAGTGGTAGCAGAGCTGCTCATATTCAGGTTTCCGTTAATATTCAGATTTCCAAAATTATCAATCTTATTGTTGGAATTATTTCCTAATTGCAAAACGCCCAGTTCTATAAGCCCCTCATTGACAATTTCATTGATCTGTCCGTCAATGGTGAGATTTCCATTCCCTCCGCCTACTGTTATATTCCCGGTATCAAAAACATGAACATTGAGATTGGCAACGCTCGTTATGGTCTGATTAAAATTGAGTGTTCCATGTACTTCAAGTCTTGCAGGAGCATTGGCCGCTCCGCTTATACTATTCTGAAACTGCAAGGTAACACCAGATGCAATGCAAATCTTAGCATTTGTCCCGAACGTCGGATTATTGAATGTCATGTCGGAAGTAAAGCAGACTGTTGTATTATCAGGAAAATGATAATTGGGATCGGTAGGATTTTGAACATCACAACCTGTACATTGTGCGTAACTGAAATAATAAAAGAATAAAGGGAATAAATAGAGTAATTTTCTCATCCTTAAATTTTATATAAATAAAATTACAAAATTTTTATCACCAAATAATGAGTTTTATAATATTTATCATTATATTAATTAAAAAATAATATAAAATGATTTTATTTAAATCAATATTTAAGTATTATTAATAAATTTCTAAACCATACGATCCTGAAAATAAGAACGTTTAATATTATAAAAGTCACCGATGGAAATTGAGAGTATTCTATTGAAGCAAAGAGATTTTTTTGCAACACAGCAAACCAAAAGCTTAGCTTTCCGGAAAATGTATCTTGAAAAGCTTAAAAACCTTATTATTTCCAATGAAAATAGGCTGTATGAAGCGATTAATAAAGATTTTGGAAAATCAAAATTTGATACTTTCACTACAGAATTATCTTTTATTCTAAATGATATTAATTATTATATCAAAAATTTAAAATCCCTTTCAAAGCCTAAAAAAGTCAGAACCAATCTTGTCAACCAACTGGGAAGCAGTAAAATTTACGCTGACCCGCTTGGCTGTATACTCGTCATCGGAGCCTGGAATTATCCTTATCAATTATCCCTTTCTCCAATTATTGCGGCAATAGCTGCCGGAAATTGTTGTATTCTGAAGCCTAGTGAAATAGCAGAGAATACAATGAAAGCAATGGCAGCAATCATCAATGAAAACTTTCCGCCTGAATATCTGTATGTGTATGAAGGAGGTATTGAGGAGACAACCGCTCTTTTAAAACTAAGGTTTGATAAAATATTCTTTACAGGAAGTACAAAAGTCGGAAAAATTGTATACAAAGCAGCAGCAGAGCATCTTACCCCTGTAACGCTGGAACTCGGTGGGAAATCTCCAGCTATTGTTACAAAAAATGCCAATCTCGAAATGGCAGCCAAAAGAATCGTATGGGGAAAATTTCTCAATGCCGGGCAAACTTGTGTAGCTCCCGATTACCTACTGGTGGAAGAAACCATTCAGGAGCAGTTTCTGGAAATGCTCAGAAAATATATTAAAGAATTCAAATATGATAATGGCTCTGAACAATATACAAGAATTATTAACCTAAGGAATTTTCAACGCCTGGTACGTCTAATTGATAAAGAAAAAATCTATTCAGGAGGAAATTTTGATGAAGAAAAACTCTATATCGAGCCTACAATTCTGAATCATATAGACTGGAATGACGAAATCATGCAGGAAGAAATTTTTGGACCTCTCCTTCCTGTCATCAGTTTTCAAAGTTACAATGCAGCTCTTAATTCTGTTCTAGAACTTGAAAAACCACTGGCCGCTTATCTTTTCACCAATGATTCTGAAGAAAAAGAAAACTTCACCCGTAAATTGTCGTTTGGAGGAGGCTGTATCAATGATACCGTGATGCATTTAAGCAATGATCATCTTCCTTTTGGAGGAGTAGGTAATTCAGGAATTGGGAATTATCATGGAAAATATGGTTTCGAAACCTTTTCACACCCAAAAGCAGTTCTTGAAAAAGCAACCTGGGGAGAACCGAATATCAAATATCCGCCTTATTCAGAGAAAAAATTAAGCTGGATAAAGAAATTAACGTAATTAATCCCAAAATGGAGAATTTTAAAAATAATATTGTACTTTTATTTCTGTTAATCAACAAAATAAAAACATTATGAAAAATTTCAAAAAATTATCCCGTGAAAAATTGAGATCAATTTCAGGTGGAAAATCATGCGCATCTTCTTGCTCCGATGGATCTATGGTATATGTTAGTTCATGCAGTTCTTGCATTAGTTATTCCGGAGGTGCGGCATGTTATGATGCTAATGGAAGAGGAGCAATACATGTAGAATTATGTGAAAGCAATTAAAAAACACCCCCTTTCAAAATTTGATAGGGGGTTAATATTTTAACTAGGTTTCCATTTTTCTAAGAATTCTTTTACTTTTTCCAAGCTATACCCTTTTCCTTCTTCTAAAACATCGCTTTGCTGAATATGAACTTTTCTCCCATTTTTATCTAAAATAATAAAGAATGGATAAAATTGCTGCTCTTTTACATTGATATACTTCCCGAAAACTGTCTCATTCTTATTCTCAGGAGAATAATTCAAATGATAATATTCGTAGTTTTTATCTACAATTTCCTTCAGTTCAGGAGTCGTCTGTACATAATTGTTAAAACGAAGACACCAGATACACCAGTTTCCACCAGCCTGGATCATCACATTCTTTCCTTCTTTCTTAGCTTGAGCAACCAGTTTATTAATATCTGCCTGAGCATCTGCTTTTGGATCGTAAGGTTTAGGAAGCTTAGCCTTTTCTTCAGCTGCCTTTTTCTGAGCTTCTAATTTAGCCTCCTCAGCAGGCACTATAAGAGCTGTTTTTTGTTTTCCTTTTTCGGGCGAATTTTTTGCATTTTGTGAAAAAGCGAAAGTACTTAATCCCAGGAAAGCGAATATTATCAATTTTTTCATAATATAAAAGTAAAAAAAATAATATATATCCTTCTGCAAAAATAGAACCATAATTTTATTATCACTAAATTTGCGTGTTTTATGAATTTTCTAATCAAAATATTATATCTGATCTCCAAGCTTCCGCTGAAAATATTATATGTTTTTTCGGATGTCATCTTCTTCCTTAATTATTATATTGTAGGATACAGAAAAGAGGTTATTACTCAAAACCTTAAAAACTCTTTTCCCAACAAATCTGAAGAAGAGATCAAAGAGATCCGAAAAAAATTCTACCTCAATTTTTCAGATTATCTGGTAGAAACCATCAAATCTTTCAGCATTTCGGAAACAGAATCCCGAGTGAGAATGCAGCATATCAATCAGCATTTATTTCACGAAGCTAAAGAAGAAGGTAAAAATATTATTCTTTTGGCAGGCCACGTTTTCAATTGGGAATGGATCAATGCACTGGCAAGAATTATTCCTCAGGCACACTGCCATCCCGTTTACAGAAAAGTAAACAGTGATTTCTGGGAAAATCAGATGAAGAAAGTCCGGAACAAATTTGGAAACGAAGCATTGGAAGCCAATGAGGTTATTCTGAATATTTTCAGATCTAAAAATAATGGAGATTCAGCGTATATGTTTGTCGCTGACCAAACACCTCACCATGCTCATGTCACTTACGGATTAGAATTTCTAAATCAGCGTACTCCTGCTTTCATAGGCTATGACAGGCTGGCCACAAGAATGGATCTTGTATTCATTTATTGTGAAATGAAAAAGGTAAAACGCGGCTATTATCAGGTTAATTATCACAGAATATATCCGGATGGTGAAAAGTTTACAGAAAATGAGGTCGTGAGAAAATTTCATAAATTACTGGAAAACACTTTACATAAACATCCTGACAACTACCTTTGGTCACATAGAAAATGGAAATATCAGGACTCTATCAAAAATTTTGATTCCGAAAAAAAATAGGTTGACATGCAGAAAAAACTGGCAGTTGCCATCTTAAACTGGAACGGCAGAAACTGGCTTGAGAAATTTCTTCCGGGTGTAGTACAATTTTCTCAGAATGCGGATATTTATGTGATAGACAATCTTTCTACAGATGATTCTGTTGAGTTTCTACAAAAGAATTTCCCCACAGTACATATTATTAAAAATGATAAGAACTATGGGTTTGCAGGCGGCTATAATGAAGGATTAAAATCCATCAGACATGAATACTACTGTCTTCTCAATTCTGACGTAGAAGTTACTGAGAACTGGACAGAACCTGTGTTGGAATTGTTAGAAAACAACCCAGCTATATCTGCAGTACAGCCCAAAATTTTATCTTATCATAACAGAAGTTATTTCGAATTTGCCGGAGCTGCCGGCGGCTTGATAGATAATCTTGGATATCCTTACTGCAGGGGAAGGGTATTTGATGATCTGGAAGAAGATAAAGGCCAATATAATGATGAAACAGAGATCTTCTGGGCATCAGGATGCTGTTTTTTCATCCGCTCAAAAGATTTTTGGGAGCAGAATGGTTTTGATGCCAGATTTTTTGCTCACCAGGAGGAAATTGATCTTTGCTGGAGGCTTATTAATTCAGGGAAAAAGATTTATTATACCGGAAACTCCAAAGTTTATCATGTAGGCGGTGGAACACTCAACAAGCAAAGTGCACAGAAGACTTATTTAAACATGAGAAATAATCTTTCCATGATGCTTAAAAACCTTCCCTTTCCACAGGTAATTTTGATAATTTTGATCAGACTATGCTTAGATGGCATCGCCGGAGTGTATTTTGGAATTAAGTATGGCATTTCCCATCTGTGGGCTGTATTGAGAGCTCACTTTGCATTTTATAGTCACATTCCGGGAACTTGGAAACTTCGTCAAAGCCATCAGAAGAAGGATTTTTATCAATCAAAATGGCTGATTTTTAAGCATTTTTTAGGTGGCAGATGAGAGGTTATAGGTTATAGGGATTAGGGATTAGGGATTGATTAAAAATTACGACTTTCTTACCTATTGTGAACTAAGGATTTATTAGAGTAAAAATTTATAACTTTAATCAATCTTAAGTTCAAAACCTTAAACCAGAGAACCAACAACAAAAAACAACCCGCAATCCCACAACTAATTATAATTTTAAGACAATGGATTTCTGCGCAATAGATTTTGAAACGGCAACACACGAGAAAAGTTCAGCGTGTGAGATGGGGATTTGTATCGTACAGGATTCTAAAATTGTAGAAACAAAGACCTGGCTGATCAAACCTCCGAGTTTTCCCTATTTCAGTAAATTCAACATTGCGGTGCATGGAATTCAGCCGGAAGATGTAAAAGATGCACCTACCTTTGATGAAATATGGTATGAAGCTCAGGATATGATGTACGGAAGTCTTATGATTGCTCATAATGCAGGGTTTGACGCCTCTGTTTTAAGGGGATGCCTGCAGCATTATGGAATGTTTACTCCCAACTTGAACTATCTTTGCAGTATTCAGCTTGCCAAGAAATCATGGAATTATCTTCCAAAATATGGGCTGAAGCCATTAGCAGAATATCATCAAATTGATTTTACCCATCACAGAGCAGGAGCTGATGCGGAGGTATGTGCCAAAATATCTTTACTGGCATTTGAAAAACTCTTCCTCACCAGTAATGATGAAGTAAATGAGTATATGAAAGCAGAAATTAAAAAGCTTTAGTTATCTTACAAACAATAGAACCCGGGTTCTTTGTAAAAACCTGTACTTTCTGACAGGACATCTGTTATTAATTACTCAACACTTCAGACAACAGATTGAATTTTGGAATATCAATTTCAAAAGTTTCCTGTGTCTCCATGTTTTTAACCAGGTATTTTCCGCTCATATTACCTACTCCGGAACGAAGCATCACATTGGAAAAATAAGCAAAATTTTCATTGGTTCCTATCTCGGGAGTCAATCCGATCACTCCGTCGCCTATAATTTCTGTGTACCCGAATCCCACATCAAAAATCAACCATTTTCTTTTCAATACTTTGATAGGAAAGCTTCCGTCATTTTCTATCGTAATATTATATTTAAAAACGTAACGGTTTTCGGATGGATAACTGTTTTTACTATCATATTCAGGTATTACTGAAACTTTGATATTGGAAGTCATTTTTGAAAACATCATTGTAGTATTTTCTTAATAAATACAAAAATCTCGCCTTTTTTAAGGCGAGATCATATATTATGTTATAATTTTATTAAAAACTATAATCCAAGGCCTTTTCTTTCGTCACCTCCCATTAAAATTTCAACAGGGTTGTCGATACCTTCTTTTACCGCTACAAGGAATCCTACAGATTCTTTACCGTCGATAATTCTGTGGTCATAAGACATTGCTACATACATCATTGGTCTGATTACTACCTGCCCGTCAACAGCAACCGGTCTCTGGATGATGTTGTGCATTCCTAAAATTGCAGATTGAGGAGGGTTGATGATTGGTGTAGACATCATAGATCCGAAAGTACCACCGTTTGTAATGGTGAAAGTACCACCCGTCATTTCGTCAACTGTAATTTTACCGTCTCTTACTTTAGTAGCAAGATCTTTGATGTTTGCTTCAACAGCGCTGAAAGACATGTTTTCTGCATTTCTTAATACAGGAACCATCAATCCTTTAGGCCCTGAAACCGCAATTGAAATATCGCAGAAATCATAGTTTACTTTGAAATCACCATCGATAGATGCGTTTACATCAGGATACATTTGTAATGCTCTTGTAACAGCCTTTGTGAAGAAAGACATGAAACCAAGTCCAACTCCGTGTTTCTGAGCAAATTCTTCTTTATACAGTTTTCTCAATCTGAAGATTTCAGACATGTCAACTTCGTTGAAGGTAGTTAACATCGCTGTTTCATTCTTCACAGAAACTAATCTCTGAGCGATTTTTCTTCTTAAAACTGAAAGTTTAGTCGTTGTAGTAGATCTTGAACCTGTTGCAGTAAGAGGGCTTCCTCCTAATGCAGGTACTGCTGCTAATTCAGCATCAGTTTTAGTAATTCTTCCGTCTCTTCCTGTTCCTGAAACCTGTGCAGCATCCATTCCTTTTTCGTCAAGGATTTTCTTAGCAGCCGGAGATGGAGCTCCTGTTGCATAAGTTTGTGGCGCAGCTACCGGCGCAGCAGGTTTTGGAGCTTCCTGTTTAGCAGGTTCAGCAGCTTTCGGAGCCTCTTCCTGTTTTGGAGCCTCAGCAGCAGGTGCAGCACCTTCCGGCTTTTTAGCATCCATATCAATTAAACAAACTACCTGACCTACTTGTACCACATCACCTTCTTCTGCTTTTAAAGTGATAACACCACTTTGTTCTGCAGGCAATTCAAGAGTTGCTTTATCTGAATCCACTTCGGCGATAGGTTGATCTTTTTCTACATAATCACCATCTTTTACAAGCCAAGTTGCAATTTCAACTTCTGTAATTGATTCGCCCGGTGAAGGAACTTTCATTTCTAAAACTGACATATCGAGTATTTTTTATTTTTTAATTGATTATTATTTAAATTAAGCTGTTACTGGTCTTTTTGCAGGAGCATCATCTCTGTCGAAAACTCTGTTGATCACTGCATTTTGGTTTTTCTCAAACATTTTGTGGCTACCCGGAGCCGGAGCACCGCTTGGTACCGGCGCAACTACCTGAATTCCTGTATCTCTGAAGTTTCTCAGGATATAAGACCATGCCCCCATGTTTTCAGGTTCTTCCTGAGCCCACACCAGTTGTTTTCTGTTTTCATATTTGTTGAAGATCGCTTCAATAGCATCTGTTTGAAGCGGATATAACTGCTCGAATCTTACCAAAGCAATGTTTTCACAGTTCAGTTCTTCTTTCTTCGCTAATAATTCGAAGTACAGTTTACCTGAACAAAGAACTAATTTCTCTACTTTTTTAGGATCTGCAGCAGGATCGTCTAATACCGGCTGGAATGCACCGTTTGCAAAATCTTCAAGCGGAGAAACCACTTTAGGGTGTCTCAACAGAGATTTAGGGCTCATTACGATCAATGGTTTTCTGAACGCCCATTTCAACTGTCTTCTCAATAAGTGGAAATAGTTGGCAGGTGAAGTAATATTGGCTACTACCATGTTTTCATTAGCACAAAGGGTAAGGAATCTCTCCAATCTCGCTGAAGAGTGCTCTGCTCCTTGTCCTTCTGAACCATGAGGCAATAACATTACCAATCCGTCCTGAATTTTCCATTTTTCTTCTGCAGCTGCCAAATACTGGTCAACAATAATCTGAGCACCGTTCACGAAATCTCCGAACTGAGCTTCCCAGATGGTTAATGTATTTGGAGAAGCCATTGCATATCCGTAGTCGAAACCAAGTACACCATATTCTGAAAGGTGAGAGTTGAATACATCAAATCTGTTTTCAGAAACGTGTCTTAACGGGATGTATTCTTCTTCTGTATCTTCTGTTTTTACTACAGCATGTCTGTGAGAGAATGTACCTCTTTCCACATCTTCTCCGGAGATTCTTACATTGTGACCTTCTACAAGAAGTGTTGCATAAGCTAACCACTCTCCTAACGCCCAGTCTAATGAGTTTGCCTCAATAGCTTTGATACGGTTTTCAAAAAGTCTTGTAATTTTATTGATGAACTTTTTATCTGCCGGAAGTGTAGACATTTTAAGCGCCAGTTCTTTCAGCTTCGCTAAATCATATTTTGTATCTACCGGTAACTGAACTGCTCCTCTCTTACCAATTGGATAGTTTACCCAATCTTCAGCCATGAACACATCCATTACGTTTTTCTCAATCTCTTTTGATGCGTCAAAATCTTTATCCAGAAGAGCTTTGAATTCCGTTTCCATTTTAGCAATTACATCATTTGAAGTAACGCTGTCTTTTAATAATTTATCTTTATAAATTTCTCTTGGATTCGGGTGTTTTGAAATGGTTTTATAAAGGTTAGGCTGAGTAAATCTTGGCTCATCCCCTTCGTTGTGACCATATTTTCTATATCCTAAAAGGTCGATATAAACATCTTTTCCAAATTTTGCTCTGAAGTCAGCAGCAAAATGGATCGCATGAACAACCGCTTCAGCATCGTCAGCATTAACGTGCATTACAGGAGATTCTGTAACTTTCGCAATGTCTGTACAGTATGTTGAAGATCTTGCGTCCATGTAGTTGGTTGTAAATGAAACCTGGTTATTAACAACGATATGAACAGTACCTCCTGTTCTGTATCCTTCCAAAGTCATCATCTGAGCAACTTCGTAAGCGATGCCTTGTCCTGCAATAGCACCATCACCGTGGATGATGATTGGCAATACTTTAGAATAGTCTTTGTATTTGTCGTCTACTTTTGCACGGCAGATTCCTTCTACCAAAGCAGCTACTGTTTCAAGGTGAGACGGGTTCGGAGTAAGGTTGATACAAACTTCTTCTCCGGAAGCTGTTTTGATCTTTTTAGATGAACCCAGGTGATATTTAACGTCACCGGAGAATACATCTTCTTCAAATTCTTTTCCTTCAAATTCTGAGAAGATCTGCTTGTAAGATTTTCCGAAAATGTTGGTAAGAACATTTAGTCTACCTCTGTGAGCCATCCCTAATACTACTTCATCTACTCCTAACTGAGAAGATCTTGTGATCAGCTGATCTAAAGCAGGGATTAATGTTTCACCTCCTTCTAATGAGAATCTTTTTTGTCCTACAAATTTTGTGTGAAGGTAGTTTTCAAAAGCTACCGCCTGATTTAATTTTAATAAGATTTCTGTTTTTTCATTGGCAGAAAGACTTGGGTGGTTTTCATTTACCTGAAGCCATCTTTTGATGAAATCTTTTTCTTCAACGTTGTTGATGTGCATGTATTCTACCCCAATAGAATCACAATAGATGTTTTCAAGGTGCTTGATAAGGTCTGCCAGCGTAGCAGGCTCTTTCATTCCGGTTTCAACCGCACAGTTGAATTTTGTATTTAAATCTTCTTTAGAAAGTCCGAAGTTTTCAATGTCTAAAGTAGGGGTATAGTGTCTTCTTTCTCTAACCGGGTTAGTCTTTGTAAAAAGGTGTCCTCTCGTTCTGTAAGCCTCAATAAGGTTTACTACTTTAAATTCTTTCTTGATATGCTCAGGAACTTCTCCATTGGATACTGCCTGAGAAATCTGTTGTTGTACTGCCGGGGCAGCATTGGCTGAAGCCTGAATAAATTGAGTGTTATCGTCATCTCCGTAGTTCTCCAATGCAAAATCGAAGCCTTGAAAGAAAGCTTTCCATGATGGTTCTAGAGAGTCCGGGAATTTTAAGTACTGTTGGTATAAATCCTCAATTAACTGAGAATGAGCTGCGTTTAGGAATGAAAATCTGTCCATTATTACAGTTTATCTATTTATTAAAATTTATTTGTAGAATTAATCTTCAAATTTAATAAAAAAAACCGAGTTAGAACAGTCTGAAACCGTTAAAAAAACTTAAGAAAAAATAAAATAAAAAAAAATTACTTATACACTGATAATGAGAGCTTAACGTTTACCTCCTGACCTTCCATCGGACGTTCAATAAAGGTCTGACGGATATCTCCGAAGCGCATCTCGTCTTTTTTGGCTTTCTGAATGAGCTGCTGGATTGCCCGAATTCGTCCCTCATAATTCCCTTTGTAGTACATTACGTAATTTTGAGACGGATTTACGGACCTAAAATTGAAATTATTATCAGACACTCCTATTTTCTTAGAAAGTGGAATTCCGAGGAAATAAGAAACCTCCTTGTCTTTGTAATTATCCGCATCAGTAATGAGAACCGGATATCCGAATTCATCATCTCTTTTACCAAGATCCATCGTTACGAAATTATAGACTTTGTTATAATTCATCACGATATTTTTGTACAGCGCATCTTTTTTGTTTGAGGTACTTACATTGATCCCCAACAACAATTTGTCCTCTTCATTTTCTACCATGAGACTATCATATTTGATGGCTGCCATCTGGTTATCTTTTTCCACTTTATTACCTAAAGAGTTTTTAAGATTCACCATACTTTTATTGATATTTTCAGCAAAACGGTCTTCAGTCCAGAAGTTTTCCACTCTTTTCCAGACCGGCAGTTTCGGAGTGTGTACGTACCATATGATTTTTGTTTTTTCTGCGGAAACAGGTTTGAATTTAACATCAACCAATGTCGGATTTTCATTTTCATCCTCAAAAAGCTGATATTTCAACGTTTTATTAAGGTTCTCGTACCTGATGAACATTTCTCCGTCGGTATCATTTTTAGGATCTACATAGCTGATGGCACTTCCCTGCCCTTCGTAAGGCGTATAATAATCAATGTCTATAGAGGGTGAACTGGTAAAAAAGTTATTCCATCTTGTAAAATTCTGAAGGTTATTAAACTGGGAAAAAACTTTATCCACAGGATAGTCGATCTCTTTTTCAATCGTAAAGTTTTTACTTTCATCTACAAAATAATACATGGAAGCAGCATACGCTCCTCCCAAAAGAATAATGATTACCGCTAAGATTTTAAAAATACGCATCGCACAAAAATAATACAAATAAAAAGAGTGAACAATATGCTGATCACTCTAGTTGTATGTTTAACAATAATTAACCCTGTTAAAGGCTGGAAGCGGGGTGAGGGAAACTGCAGGACACTATTTGGCGGATGATCACTAGTAGTTTTCTGATTTAAAACATTTCATCTTACCTTATAAACCTGAATTTACATGATAAGATTCGTAGCGTTACTCCGCCCTTCAATAACTTCCATCTTCCAGCATCCAACTTCCTTTCTCTTACCCGATATGTGTTCCCGGAGCAATCACAGCTCCTTTCTTAACTACGACAATCCCATCCTGTACGGAATACGTCCCATAATCACCATCCGGAATATGTTTTCCACCGATGATTTTCACATTGTCTCCAATATAACAGTTTTTATCAAGGATTGCTTTTTCTATATAGCAGTATTTTCCAATTCCCATATTCGGACGGCCACCTCTGTCGTTCAGAACAATTTCCGTTGTGTTTTGGTAGAAATCTGCTCCCATAACGTAGGAGTTTACGATGGTACTTCCTTTGTCAATTCTGGTTCTGTTTCCAATCACGGAATTTTCAATTTTATCTGCCATGATGATACATCCGTCCCCAAAAACGGCTTTACTTACGTATGAACCATTAATTTTTGATGGAGGAAGCATCCTAGCTCTGGTATAGATCGGTGATGAAGAGAAAAGGTTAAACTGTGGCAGATCCAGGCAAAGGTCCAGATTCGCTTCGTAGAAAGACTCTATGGTTCCGATATCCGTCCAATAGCCTTCGTACTGATAGCTTAATGTTTTGTATTTTCCGATAGAACTCGGAATGATATCTTTTCCGAAATCATCACCAGCTCCTTCATCAAACATCTTTTTAAGGATATTCTTAGTGAAAATATAGATTCCCATGGAAGCCAGAAACTCTTTTCCGGTATGTTTATTTTCTTCTGAAACTTCAGATTTCAGGCCTGACAGCGTGTCAAAATCCGGTTTTTCATAAAAAGAAGTGATATTTCCTTCATCATCAGATTTTAAGATCCCGAAACCTGTGGCATCTTTTGCATTAACCGGAATGGTAGCAATGGTAAGATCACCTCCGTTTTCAATATGAAAGTCGAGCATTTCCCTGAAATCCATCTGATACAACTGATCTCCTGAAAGAATCAGAATATAATCATAATCATATTTTTCAAGATGCTTCATCGACTGGCGGACAGCATCTGCTGTTCCCTGATACCAGCTGTCATTTTCCACATTCTGCTCGGCTGCAAGAATATCAACGAAGCCTTTGCTGAAGATGTCAAAGTGATAAGAATTTTTAATATGTGAATTGAGAGAAGCAGAATTAAACTGCGTTAACACCAGAATTTTATTCAATCCTGAGTTCAGACAGTTTGAGATAGGAATATCTACCAGTCTGTATTTTCCTGCAATAGGAACAGCCGGTTTGGATCTCGTATACGTTAACGGGAATAATCTTGTTCCTCTGCCTCCTCCTAAAACAATAGAGATTACATTTCGATTCATAAATATCTTGCGTTTTATTTTATTAAGTTTACTGTTCTGTTCTTAGTGTTTACTGCTACTTTAAAGCATTCTTTGTTTTCATATTGGAGTTCGTTTTTATAAACAGTCACCCGAAACTCATCTTTATCATTCAATACTAAAACCTCTTTGTCCAGGTTATAGATTTCAATATTATATTTTTTAAGTTCATTTCTGAAGAACGGATTTGTAATAAGTACATCCATCACATCAGCACTCTTCATTACAAAGCCGTCAACATCTTTACGATACTTTTCTCTCCAGCCTTTCCCATATTTTCTTTCTATGGCATTATTAGTCCTTTTATTAATAGCATCTATTCTCTTCATCTCGGCAGGCTCTACCAGACAACCACCTACAGAGTAATGCTTTATTTTCCATTTTTCGGAAATAGCAGCCATCGCTTCATACCTTTCCGTTGCCGGAAGACCGTAGCCATAGATCCAATAATAACCTCCATGATAGCTTCCTCTGTCTTCTTTACATGAAAACAGCATAAACATTATCACAGAAAGAAATCCGAAAATCTTCACTCTATCAGCTATTATATAAAGCTATGTATTTTTCTGCAGATTTCTCCCATGCAAAATCAAAATTCATATTGGCATGGATAAGATCTTCCATAACCCCTTTTTGATTATAAATCGCCAATGCCCTGTTCATCGCATGTACAACATCATCTACACCCGGATAAGTAAAGTTCAGTCCTGCTCCACCGGTTGAAATATCTTCCACCGTATCTCTGAGCCCTCCTGTATATCTTACCACAGGAACGGTGCCATATCTCATGGAATACATCTGGTTCAGTCCGCATGGCTCTACTCTTGAAGGCATCAGCAGAAAATCTGCCGAGGCATATATCTTATGGGAAAGATGCTCTTTATATCCGAGATCCAATGCAAAATTGGTGTACGTATAATCGTATTCTTTCAGTTTATTTTCTATATAGGTGTTCCCTGATCCGAGAATCATAATATTTAAAGCGCCATAACTCTGCTTAATGCTTCTCCATACAACATCCGGCAGCAGATCTGCTCCTTTCTCTGTTGCGAATCTTCCGATAAATGCGAATAAAGGAAGTTCGGGTTTTAATCCATATTCTTTACAGAGATTTTCTTTATTTTTTTTCTTTTGAGCGACTGCATTGATACTGTTAAAATTAAAATCAAGCATCGGATCGGTTTCAGGATTCCAGACTTCTGTGTCAATACCATTGATGATTCCGTATGCCTTTCCAAATTCCTGACGAACGAGGCTTTCCAGTCCGCGGAAGCTGATAAAGAGTTCTTCAAGATATCCTTCCGAAACAGTGGTAAAAGCATCAGCACATTTAATCATGCTGGCCAGAGGATTCATCAGTCCGTTCCAATCCATCAGTCCCCATTTGTACCCATCAAAAGAAGGCATATACTGTGCCATACTCCAGCTCATCATGCCCTGATATTCGCCATTATGAATAGTTCCTATTGTTTTTACTCCTTTTAAAAATTCAAATTCATAGCAGTTTTCTACCATAAAAGGAACGAGACCGGTATGATAATCATGGCAATGCAGTACATCAGGACGGATTTTCATCGCAGAAAGCCAATGCAGAACGCCATGTTGGAAAGCCAGAAACTGGAAGCTTTCATCCTGGTACCCATAGGGGTTGTCCCTGTCTAATAATCCCGGAATTCTTACCATATACAGCTCAAATCCCAGAACATTGGTCTTCTCTTTCAATACCTGAACCTGCAGCATATTGGCTGCCTGATGAATAAATCCGTCAAAAACCAGATCAAATTCATGATCATATACAAAGGATTTGTTGTACCACGGCATTACCACCCTGGCTTCTACTCCTGCTATTTTATTCTGATATTTTGGTAACGCTCCCACCACATCTGCCAGACCGCCTACTTTTGCGACAGGATAACATTCTGTACTTAAATGATAAATAACCATTCTTTATCTCTTATGTTTAATTCTGTGTAATTTATATTTTTTATCTCTTTTCTGACGTAAAACTATTCCGGCCAACGGCGGCAGCTTCACGGTCATTGTTTTGGTGTATCCTCTCCATTCTTCATACTTCTCTTCCAGGATTTCAGGCTCCACTCCGCTTCCACTGTACTTTTCATCATCGGAATTCAAAACAACTTCCCAGTGGGTGCCGGCAGGAATCCCGATTTTATAATCCAAGACGTTGGGTGCCAGGTTTAAAGCTACCATCAAGACATCTTCTTTCTTTTTTCCTTTTCTGAGGTAGACATACACCGAGTTTTCCAGATCATCTGCTTCCACCCATTCAAAACCATTTCTATCAAACTGATTTTCATAAAAGGCAGTTTCTGACCGGTACAAGTGGTTCAGTTCCTTCACCATTTCCTGCATTCCTTTATGAACAGGATATTTCAGCAAATGCCAGTCGAGGCTTCTTGTAAAATTCCATTCACTGGTCTGCCCGAATTCATCGCCCATAAAAAGCAGCTTGGCTCCGGGATGGGTATACATATATACATACAGGGTACGGAGATTGGCAAATTTCTGCCATTCATCCCCTTTCATTTTATAAATAAGACTTGCTTTTCCGTGTACGACTTCATCGTGTGACAAAGGCATCATATAATTTTCATTATACATATACATGGAAGCGAAGGTCAGTTTATGATGATGAAATTTACGGTTAATAAAATCTTCTTTGAAATAATCCAGTGTATCATGCATCCAACCCATCATCCATTTCATTCCGAATCCTACACCGCCGTCATGAACAGGTTTTGTAAGCATGGGAAAATCTGAACTTTCTTCTGCGATGGTGATGATATTATCTCCAAATTCTTTGTAGACAGCTGTATTAAATTCCTGTAGAAAGGCTTTCGCTTCCAGGTTCACATTGGTTCCATATATATTAGGTTCCCACTCCCCTTCGTTTCTTGAATAATCCAGATGAAGCATTGAAGTCACGGCATCCACGCGCAATCCGTCAGCATGATAACGATCCAGCCAGAACATGGCATTTGAAATCAGAAAGGATTTCACTTCATTTCTTCCGTAATTAAAAATATGCGATTTCCAATCCGGATGAAAACCCTTTCTCGGATCTTCATGCTCATACAGATAAGAACCGTCGAATCGGTGAAGTCCATTAGCATCTCCCGGAAAATGGGACGGAACCCAATCCAGAATAACGCCTATGTCATTGTTATGAAGTTCATCAATAAGAAACATCAGATCCTGTGGTGAGCCAAAGCGCGAGGTTGCTGCATAAAAACCTGTGATCTGATATCCCCAGCTCGGCTCGTAAGGATATTCCATCACGGGCATGAATTCTACATGGGTAAATCCCATTTCTTTGATGTAAGGAACGAGCTTTTTCGCAATATCTCTATAGTTTAAAAAACGCTGGGACTGATCTTCTTCCCTTACCCAGGAACCCAGATGTAATTCATATACCGATAGCGGAGCTTCCAGCCTGTTTTTTTTCCAGCGGTTATCCATCCACTCCTGATCATTCCATTCGTACCAGGTGGTGGAAACCAGGGAAGCCGCCTGAATATTCTGTTCCCAGCTCAACGCATAGGGATCACTTTTTTCCAGAATTTCGCCTCCTTGCGTTTCAATAGCATATTTATATAATGTTCCCCAGGTTAACCCTTCAATAAATCCTTCCCAAATCCCGGATTCATCCCATCGTGGAAACAAAATATGATCTTTATGATTCCAGTTGTTAAAATTTCCGATCACGGAAACTTTCTTTGCGTTAGGAGCCCATACGGAAAAATATACGCCTTTTACACCCTCTTTTTCTGCAGAATGTGCTCCAAATTTACCATACAGCTTATAATGCCTACCTTCTTTAAAAAGATACACATCATGATCGGTGAAAAGCGTGTAGGTCTTAACAGAATTCATCAAGATCAGTTTATATTTATATTTTCCCTGAAACTACGAAAAATACTGACAATAGCGATGAATTATTCATCAAATAATTATCAAGATCATTTCATGTTTTGTCTATCTATCAAATATATCATTTTTTAACTCACATTTTTTATGATTTCAAAACAATCTTTTTTATAAATTTAACATCAATATTTTATTAAACACAACGATGAGGTTTGAACTTTATACAGCAGAAAAAGACGACAGACCGGTATTTATTACGGGAAATTTCAATAGCTGGAATCCCAAAGATTATAATTTCCAGCTTAAACAAATTGATCCTTCCGGTTATTTTATAGAAATCGAAGATCAGCTTCTTCCTGATGATATTGAATACAAATTCACAAAAGGAGGCTGGGAAAACGTAGAACTGGATCAATATGGAAATATCACTCCCAACCGGAAAGCGAAAAAATCTGCTGGTAAAACGTCCGACTCTGTAGACAAATGGAGACTGAACTGGGGACCGTTCAAAGAAGAATATTATCCTATAGCAGAAGTTATTTCCGAAAATTTTTACATTCCGCAGCTTGACCGTTACCGCAAGATTTGGGCACTGCTTCCTTATGATTATCATACAACGGATAAACAATATCCAGTTTTATACCTTCAGGACGCACAAAATCTTTTCAATGAAGGAAGCGGTTTCGGGAATTGGGAAATCGACAAAAAATTATCCATCCTTGCTGAATACGGGCGCGGCGATCTTATCATCATTGCGATAGAACATGGCAGCGAGGAAAGAATTAAAGAATATATTTTTGATAATGATCATGTAGCCAACGGTTCTGAAGGAAAAAAGTACATCCGTTTTATTGCAGATACTTTAAAGCCTTTTGTGGACGAAAATTACAGAACCAAAAAAGACCGTGACAACACCGGAATCGGAGGCAGTTCATTAGGAGCATTGATCAGTATTTATAGTGGATTTCTTTATCCTGAAGTGTACTCCAAACTACTGATATTCTCACCTTCTCTATGGGTAGAACCCAATAACAACTTTCCGATGATGAATTTCCGGGTTCCGTTTAAAACGAAGATCTATCTCTACGGCGGCGGCCAGGAAGGTTCTAAAATGGTCAAAAGAATTCATATTTTTGAAGAATATCTGAAAAGATGGGAAGAGAAAAAGCTTTTTGATTTTGAATTCAAAACCAATATCAATCCTGAAGGCACCCACAATGAGTTTTACTGGTCTCAGGAGTTCCCAAGGGCTATAGAATGGCTGTTCTATGACAACACAGAAAATCCTGTAGAAGTAAAACCACAACAAAAAAGCATCAGAAACTAAATGCATAAAAACTACTGCAGAAAATGTAAGCCGGACAGGGACAAAATGAAGGCGGCACTCTTTATGAATTTAGAAATTATAACATCTATTTATGAAACTAATCAATAAAAAAAACAAAAATTACACTCAGGTTTTCCAACTGTTTACGGAGGAAGAATGGACGAAAACCAGTAAAAATTTCAACAAAAACATTTCCAATTTTTTCACCGGAAAGAAATATGAAGTTTTTGTCAATGCTCATGAAGAAGGAATTACGTATTTCATTGGATTAGGAAAATCCGCCTTACAAAATTTCGAGATCCAGCAGGTGGCGGCTAAATTTTCACAGACACAGAAAGAAAAACTGCTGGCCGTACCTACATTAGCCCTTGCTGACTTCCTGAATGAAAAGCAGTTCGAGGAGTTTGTAAAAGGACTTTTAACAGGAACTTACAACTACCCTTTTGATAAAAAACACGCTTTCTGGAATACGAAATTTGAATTGCACTTTGAAAATTTAAGCCAGAAAAAATTAGATCATATCAGCCAGAAAGCAGAAGCATTGGTTAACGGGCAAACTGCCTGCCAGGACTGGCTTAACAAACCAGCCAATCTTAAAAAACCGGATATCTTAAGCGCATACCTTAAAAATCTGGCTAAAAAATATGATTTAAAATACACTGCTTTTAACAGAAAGAAATGTGAAGAACTTGGATTAGGCGCATATCTTTCTGTGAACCAGGGAAGTGCTTACGATGCAGCCTTCACTATTTTAGAGTATAAAACGACAGCGAAAAATGCCAAGACTTTCGGTCTGGTAGGAAAATGTATTCTCTTTGACACAGGAGGAATATCAATAAAAAGCTCTGCCAATCTGCATTATATGAAGTCCGATATGGGCGGAGCAACGGCTGTTTTGGGAACGTTAATCTATGCCGCAGAAATGCAGCTTCCTGTAAACATCGTCGCTGTTCTCCCTATTACTGATAATGCGGTCTCTGAAAAGGCCCTGCTTCCAAGTGATGTGATTACAGCCTACAACGGAAAAACAATTGAAGTACTTGATACTGATGCAGAAGGCAGATTAATTCTTGCAGATGGTTTGTCTTATCTTTCTAAAAACTACAAAACTGATTTCCTTATTGACCTGGCTACCTTAACGGGAAGCTCAGTGAGAATGTTCGGAGATACCTGTGCTGCTATGTTCTCCAATAACGAGGAACTGAAAAACAACTTAATCAAAACCGGTGACCAGACCAATCAGAGGGTTTGGAATCTTCCTTTATGGGATGTTTGGAAAGATGATATCCAGTCTGATGTGGCCGATATAAAAAACATCTCTCTAAAGCCTGTGGGAGACTGTATTATTGCTGCAAAATTTTTAGAGCAATTCATTGAGAACCATCCTAAATGGGCGCACTTAGACATTGCAGGAGTAGCCTTTGGAAGTGTGGGCTATGCAAAAGAAAAAGCAGCAACAGGTTTTGGTGTTCAGCTCCTGGTGAATTTAATTGAAAATTATCACTAAAAATTAGTTTTTTACAAAAAAACTCTGTATAATTGATTAGTGGATTTTCAAAAACGTACAATATTTTATTTTTTGATATTAATAAAATAATATATAAATGCTTTTATTTTTGAAAATTCACTAAATCTTAAAAAACATTATATGGAGAAGAAAACTATTGTGTGTATTTCGTGCTATTACAAAGGCTACGATTTTATGGACGAAATGAAGAAGCTCGGCAATAAAATCATCCTTGTAACCTCCGAAAACCTCAAAGAAAAAAACTGGCCCTGGCACGCGATTGATGAAACATTTTATATGCCCGAGCTCAAGCCTTCCGTATGGAATCTGGAACATTTAATTCAGGGATTTTCCCACCTGATGAAGACCAGAAAAGTAGATGCTGTGGTGGCTTTGGATGATTATGATGTTGAAAAAGCCGCATTAATCAGAGAGACCTTCCGTATTCCCGGTATGGGACAGACAACCCACCGGTATTTCAGAGATAAACTTGCCATGAGGCAAAAAGCAAAGGATTCCGGGATCAGCGTTCCTGAATTCACCGCTGTTTTCAATGATCATGAAGTGGATGAATTTACAGACCGCGTTCCTGCTCCATGGGTACTGAAACCAAGGTCTGAAGCATCAGCATCGGGCATTAAAAAAATAACTTCCAAAGAACAGCTTCTTGAAGCCCTGGAAATACTGGGAGAAGAGCGTCATCTTTTTTTACTGGAAAGTTTTAAACCCGGAGATGTTTACCATGTGGACAGTCTTACTTTTAACAAAAAAACAATATTCACTTCTGCCTCAAAATATCTTGCTCCTCCTATGCAGGTTTCTCACGAAGGCGGGGTTTTCAGATCCAAAACATTAGGAAGATATTCCGAGGAGTTTAAGGCACTGGAAGATATAAATGCCAGAGTTCTTTCCAACTTCGGACTTGTCAACGGAGCCACCCATACAGAATTTATCCGTGGAAAAGAAGATGGAAAATGGTATTTCCTTGAAACTTCATCGAGGGTTGGCGGTGCTCATATTCCTGACCTGGTTGAAGCATCGAGTGGTATCAATATCTGGAGAGAATGGGCCAAAATTGAAGATGCTCTTCTTAGAGGAAATGATTACAGCGTTTCTCCCCCCACAGGCTATTATTCAGGTCTGATCGTTGCCCTGATTAAAGATAAAGAACCGAATTACAGCAGTTTTGAATGCGAAGAAGTTGTCAAATTTCTTCCGATAGACTATCATGTCGGAATTGTCTATAAATCCGGAGACGCCTCTGTTGTACAGGACAGGCTGGATTCTGCTGCTGAAATGATTCATGCGGATATGCTGAATATTCTGCCTCCGAAAGGTAATAAATTGAGTTCTTAACAATGAAACTTGACATTGATATTCAAAATGTTATCGAATTCATAATATACAATCTGATCAAAGATTCCCTCCTAAAATGTAATTTAGAAAAGATAAAACCAAATAAGAAAAATGCCTCACATAGAACATACAGAGTATTATTCAAATATATTGGGAACAAGTCTCAAGGTAGAAGTGACCGGGCATTACGGCCATCCTATCATCATGTTTCCAACTTCCCAGGGACAATATACCCAGAATCATGATTTTCATCTTAACGGAAGTATCAACTGGTTTATAGAACAGGGAAAAGTAAAGCTTTACAATGTACAGACCATCGACAGCTGGAGTTTTTATGATGAAAAAATCTCGCCTCAGCAAAGAATAAGGAATTATGAACGGTATGTACAGTTCCTGGTCCAGGAATTCGTTCCTTATATCCAAAAACTTCACAAAACCCACCGCGTTGCCGTTGCAGGAGCAAGTTTCGGGGGCTATCATGCCGCTAATTTTGCTTTCAGATTTCCGGATTTGGTTTCTCATCTGTTTTGTCTTTCCGGCGCCTTCAGTATAAGGAATTTTATGGATGGCTACTCTGATGATCTGGTATACTTCAACTGTCCGAGAGAGTTTGTAAGAAATGATGAAGCCTGGAAGTATAAACACATGCATATTGTACTGAGCACTTCTGATCAGGATATCTGCAGGGATAAAAATGTTGAAATGGCTGAAATCCTCAGGATAAAAGGCATAGATTTCTGGTACGATGAAAGAAAATGGATAGGTCACGACTGGCCGCTATGGAGAATGGTCTTCCCTACCTTCATAGGAGCATTTTTCTCTTAAAAACAATAAAAAAAGACAAATAGAAAAAATATACACCCACCTTAAAAACAAAAATTATGACAAAAAAAGTAGGAATTCTTTTCGGTATGGAAGACACGTTTCCCTGGGCATTTATAGAAAAAGTAAATGAAATGGGAGGTGGCGATATCATCGCTGAACCCGTTACTATTGATAAACTGGAACAGGGTGCAGATTATGGTTATGCAGTGATCATCGACAGAATTTCACAGGACGTTCCCTTTTACAGAGCTTATTTAAAAAATGCTGCCCTTAACGGCACTTATGTCATCAACAATCCGTTCTGGTGGAGTGCTGATGAGAAGTTTTTCAACAATGCCCTGATGTCCAAACTGGGAATTCCACTTCCTAAAACGGTTTTACTTCCATCACACGAAAGACCGGACAATACTTCAGAAACTTCATTCAGGAACCTGAAATTTCCTCATGACTGGGAATATATCTTCAATTATGTAGGGTTTCCTGCCTATATGAAGCCTCATGATGGCGGCGGCTGGAAAAATGTGTACAGAGTAGAAAATCCGGATGATATTTGGAACAAACTGGGAGAAACCGAGCAGCTGGTGATGATGGTACAGGAAGAAATTATCTTTGATGATTACTACAGAGTGTACTGCCTGGGCAGAAAATATGTCCATATCATGCCATATGAGCCGAGAAATGCGCCTCATTTAAGATATGCCACCACGCATCAGACCCAAGGTGAAGAACTTGAAAAATTACTGAAGACTATTCATGATTATACAATTAAAATGAATCAAGCTTTAGGATACGATTTCAACACCGTGGAATTTGCTGTAAGAGACGGTATTCCTTATGCAATTGATTTCTGCAACCCGGCTCCTGATGCAGACCGCAATTCTGTAGGAGAAGAAAACTTTGCATGGATCATAGAACATGCTGCCAAACTGGCTATTGAAAAAGCTAAAGAATATGTTCCGGGGAAACCTAACATTGCCTGGGGAACATTCGTGAAGGATTCCATTAAATAACATTGAAAAAGAATTAAAAAACACAAAATAAATGCATCATCAGTTTACTATTGGGATTGAAGAAGAATATCAGATCATCGATGTGGAAAGCAGAGATCTGGTTTCTCACGTTTCAAAAATCATTGAAGGCGGCAAAGCGGTTTTAAGTGAAAACTTAAAGCACGAAATGCACGAATCCATGATTGAAATGGAAACAGGAATCTGCCAGAATATTCAGGAAGCCAGAACTGAATTAACGAATTTAAGGCGTCACCTCATCAATATCGCCCATGAACAGGGACTTCGTGTTTCCGGAGGTGGTACTCACCCATTCTCTCACTGGTCTGAAAACAATATCACTCAGGGAGAAAGATACATTAAAATCGTGGATGATATGGGAGATGTGGCCCGTGAAAATCTTATTTTCGGACTGCATGTTCATATTGGAATTCCTAATCGTGAAGAAGGCGTAAGAATTCAGAATGTGATGAGATATTTCCTTCCTCACGTCTATGCTCTTTCGACCAATTCACCCTTCTGGATCGGAAGATATACAGGTTTTAAATCGTACAGACAGGAAATTTTCGTCAAATTCCCGAGAACCGGTATACCAAGTTATTTCAACTCGCTGGCAGAATTTGACAGCTATGTAGATCTTCTGGTAAAAACAGGAACCATCGACAATGCCAAGAAAATATGGTGGGATTTACGCGTACATCCGTTCTATCCAACTATCGAATTCAGAATCTGTGACATGCCATTAAGAATTGACGAAACCGTTTGTCTTGCGGCCATAATGCAGAGTCTTGTTGCCAAAATCTATAAACTGCACCAGCAAAATCTCAGCTTCAGAAGCTATAGAAGATTACTGCTGAACGAAAATAAATGGCGTGCCTCCAAAAGTGGTATCGAAGCCCATCTCATCGATTTTGGGAAAGAAGAATCCGTTCCTTATCCTCATTTATTGAAAGAGCTTTTAGAGTTTATTGATGATGTGGTAGATGATTTGGGATGTCGTAACGAAGTGGAATACGCCTGGAAAATCCTTGAAAACGGAACCGGTGCAGACCGGCAGCTTCAGATCTTTAAGGAAACAGGTGATCTGACGAAAGTAGTTGATTATATGATCTCTGAAACGGAGTATGGCATCACCCATGGTGAACCTGCTTCATAATATTTTGGTAACTTTGCAAAAAATATGATGTAATGAAAGATATTCGAATTGCTCTGCTGGACATGAACAACAATCATGTGAATCAAGGTTTTAGAAATATTAAAGAAATTTCCGAAACTTTTCAGCAGAACTCTGAAGAAAATGTGGTGATCAAAACGTTTGATGTAAGATATAAAGATGAAATACCTGAAATAGAAGACTTTGATATTTTCATTTCTTCAGGCGGGCCTGGCAATCCACATCGTGAAGGTCTGGCCTGGGAAGACAGATTTGCCCATTTCCTAGATGCTGTTTTCGAGCATAATCAATACCATGAAGATAAAAAGTACCTTTTCCTGATCTGCCATTCATTCCAGCTGGCAAGTATCCACTGGAATCTGGGAAATATCTGCAAAAGAAAGTCTTATTCCTTCGGGGTAATGCCTGTTCATAAAACAGAGGAAGGTAAAGAAGAATTCTTATTCAAAAATCTTCAGGATCCTTTTTATGCGGTAGATTCGAGGGCCTACCAGTTTATAGAACCGGATCACGACCGTTTCCAAAAATTGGGAATGACCATCATGGCGATTGAAAAATTCCGTCCTCATATCAACCTGGAAAGAGCGGTAATGGCCGTTCGTTTTTCGGAGGAAATATTCGGGACACAGTTTCACCCGGAAGCCAATCCTGAATCTCTGATCGAAAACCTGAAGGATGAAAAGAACAAGGAAGCCATGATCGAAAATTTCGGGATGGAAAAATATCTTGAAACGATAGACAGAATAGACGATGAAGATAAAATCATTCTGACCAGACATCAGATTCTTCCGAGATTCCTTCAGTTTGCAAAAAAAAACATTTTGAAAGAAGCTGAATCTTTGGTTTAATCAATACAAACCACAAAAGTCACAAAAGGGATTTGGGTATTACAATCATAAAAGCTGTTGAGAAGAACACATAAGCTTTCTTGAAAATCAAAGATTTCCCAATTAAATAGGTATTTTATAAAAGTGTATTATAAACTTTTATATTCTAAAACTTTTGTGCCTTTTGTGGTAAAATCAAATTGGACATAAACGTCCGTTTTTTTTACCATCACAAAAGAAAAAAAATATGATCCCAGAATACAGAAAACAGTTCAATCAGGAGTTTTCAGATGAAAAATACCATCAACTCAAAAATATACTGACTGAAAAAGGTGGAACAGCACCTGGTTTCAGAGTTTCAGAAAGCCCGATTTTTCTGACTAAAGAGTTTGAGAAAAAACTGATCGATGCCAGTGAAAGTATCATCAGCCAAATTAAAGCAATGCCGGCAGAACTCCTTCAAAAAGCCATTCCTGAAAACTGCAGAGTTCCCAATGATACCCATCAGCCCCATTTTTTCACCATAGATTTTGGAGTATGCAAAAGTGAAAACGGAACAATAGAACCTCAGCTGATAGAGCTTCAGGCATTTCCTTCTTTGTATGCTTTTCAAAAAGTATATGAAGAGACCTATTGTGAGGTTTATCCTTTTCTTTCGGAGATCAGAAATCCTATGTCCCATGATACCTTTAAAAACTATTTGAAGGAACTGATTGTAGGTGATGAACATCCTGAAAATGTAATCCTGCTTGAAATCTTTCCGGAAAGACAAAAAACAGCTATTGATTTTGCTCTCACAGAAAAATTAATTGGCATCAAAACGGTATGTCTGACGAAAGTAAAGAAGGAAGGGCGAAAGCTATACTATGAAAATAATGGTAAGCTAACCGAAATCAAAAGGATCTACAACCGGGTTATATTTGATGAACTGGATAATATTCCTGATCTTACTACAGAATTTGATTTCCGGGAGGAAGTGGATGTCCAATGGATCACTCATCCGAATTGGTTCTTCAAAATCTCAAAGTTCCTTTTGCCTTTACTGAAGCATGAGTTTGTTCCAAAGAGTTATTTTCTGCATGAATTCCCGGAGCATGAAAACCTTGAAAATTTTGTACTAAAACCATTGTTTTCATTCGCAGGAAGCGGAGTTAATTTGAATCCTACGAAAGAAATTACCGACTCTATTCAGGATAAGGAAAACTATATTTTGCAGAGAAAAGTGTTCTATGAACCAATTTTTGAAGATATCAACGGAGATTTTGCAAAAGCGGAGATCCGTTTGTTGTATATTTGGCGGGAAAACGACGAACGCCCTATCCTATTGGAAAATCTGGGAAGAATGACTAAAGCCGCCATGGTGAATGTAGACTTCAATAAAAAAGATGCCATCTGGATTGGTAGTTCGAATGCTTTTTTCGGATAAAAAACTTATAAAACTAATACTACATGGAAGAAAGATCAACACCTTTCGCAGAATTTGACAACAACGTTTTAACACGAAGAAGAGACTTATTACCTACCTGGATTAAAATTTTCCTATGGATCTTTTTAATCGGAGGCGCAGTAGCTGCGTGTTTATTGATAGCAGGGTCTCTGATCACTCAAACCTCTTTATCATTATACGGGATGAATGCCAATCATCCGTACTCAATGACAGGGCTTTTGATCTGTTCTTTGTTCCTGTTCAAAGGTATTGTAGCCTACGGACTTTGGTTTGAACAAAAATGGGCACCACAGGCTGCCATAGCAGATGCCATTATCGGGATTGCTGTTTGCCTTATTATGATGGCCATTATTCCGTTTATGTACCCATCAATCAGCTTTACCCTCAGATTAGAACTTATTCCTTTGTATTTTTATCTTAAAAAAATGCAGAGTATAAAGACAACCTGGGAAAGCTTATAGAAACAAACCTCCGAAGTATCGGAGGTTTTATTTTTTACTCCTGAAGACCTCTCAAAACATAAAAAAATCCCCCAAGAAGGAGGATAAAAAATTGACATGTACGCTATGTTTTTTTACAAACATTGTAAATATACGGATAGACTGCAAGTATACCCTACGGGAAACCGTAATGATTGATTTTGAATCGTTTGTATATTAGGCTTTCTTTAAAGCTATTTAAAAACAATCTTGTAGTACTTCAGCTTATGATAACTCAGCATATTCTTTCTTAGCATCAAAACTTGGACAAGCTTTCTGAACATTTGGAAAATCTCTATGTCCCTGAATTTTAGCTTTAGGAAATATTGATTTTAATTCTCTTAACAGCTTTACCATAGATTTTTTTTGCTCTTCCGTTCTTGTATCTTTTGGATGGTTGCTTTTATCAATGCCTCCGATGTATGATATATTGATAATTTGAGAATTCCACCCTGCAACGCCATTGGATATCTGATCAATGGGCAAAGTGTTTACTATTTTTCCATCAGCTTTTATCATATAGTGATATCCTGGATTTTTCCATTTCAGGTTTTCCTTCCAATACCTTTTAATGCTCTCTATTGTAACATCTGGTTGTGTGGCTGTACAATGTATAACGATGTAATTGATTGTTCTCATGGATTTCATTTTATTATTTTGAGCAAAATTAAACTTGTAACTCCCAAAATAGTGAAGGAAAAACACCCTATTTTAAATTGACAGGTAAGACAGCTGAAAACCAGGGAAAGCTGATAAAAATTATGTAGAAAACAATATATCTCAGGAAGAAGTCCATAAAGTTTGGGCGCAAATGTTCAAATTTTGAAATATAAGAACAAAAAATCCCTCTTAGTGAGGGATCGTTTTTTATAAATCGGGACATGCCATTTCATTATCATGCGGAATGCAGACTTTTTCATTCCATGGCACCGGGCAATCATGCCAGCCTGGAGGACATCCTCCTTTTCCGTTAATACCTCTTAATTTCTCCTTAGAGATTTTCTTTAAATTTTTCATGGTTTTGATTTTAGTTTAGAAATTAAATATATAAAATATTCTCCATTTGGAGATTTAACATAAAAAAAATAATCTTTACGGATTTCCGTAACAAAGAAGGTTTAAAAATAACTGTTGAATACACCAAATAAAAAATCCTCCCAAACAGGAGGACATTAAAAAAACTTGACTTGTACTTTTAGTTTATACAAACGCTGTAAATATACGGAGAGACTGTAGGTATACTCTACGGGAAACCGTAAGGATTAACTTTTAATTGTTTGTACAGTAGTCATCGCAGACATAGCCTCTATTTTTAATCAAACAAACTTCGATCTGCTATAGCAAAATAGATAAAAAAATTGCAATACGTTTTTTATTCCGTATTGCAATTGTAATAAGTTTTATAAGGATGTCTTACAGGTTTTTATCGTCTTCCAGCAATTCCCTGGCCTGGTATTCCTGAACCAGATCAATGGCATTGGAAATAACATCACTTAAAGCCGTGATAAATGTTCCTTCTTCTGCCATACCTATTGCATGCTTTAAAGCTTCAATCTCTTTAGGAATAATCTCATAACTAACGTCTCTGCCTGCAGCATTAATCCCATCAATAATCAATCCGTTGATTTCCTCTTCCGTTCTTCCACGAAGATGTTTCTCATTTCGGATGATGATATAATCAAACATTCTTCCGGCAATTTTTCCGCATTCTCTGATATCATTATCTCTTCGGTCTCCGACACCGGATATAATACCGATTTTCTTTGTAGATTCTATGTTTTTCAGATAATCTTCAATGGCTTCGTATCCTGAAGGATTATGGGCAAAGTCGATCAGAACTTTAAAGTTTTTGAATTTAAAAACATTCAGTCTTCCCGGTGTCAGCTGGGCACTTGGAATAAAGGTTCTCAAAGAATTGGAAATATCCTCAATCCCGAATCCGTAAAGGTAACTCGCCAAACTGGCTGCCAATACGTTTTCAATCATAAACCTGGCCTTTCCTTCCATCGTTATCGGGAAGTCTTTGGCTTTTCCTATTCTGATTTTCCAGTCACCTTTTTTGATGGTTACAAAACCTTCCTCATATACACAGGTTATCTTTCCTTCTTTAGCAAATTTTACAATATGAGGATTGTTTTCATCCATACTGAAAATAGCCACATTAGAATCGAGATCACTCACAATCTTCATGGAATATTCATTATCGGCATTCAAAACACTCCAGCCGCTCTTTTTCACGCTATCCAGTACTACACGCTTTACTTTGGTAAGATCCTTCAGACTGTGAATATCATTCATTCCCAGATGATCTTCTTCAATATTGGTCAAAACTCCGATATCACATTGTGAAAAACCAAGTCCGGAACGTAAAATTCCTCCTCTGGCTGTCTCCAGAACGGCAAATTCTACGGTAGGATCTTTTAAGATAAACTCTGCGGAAAGTGGTCCAGTTGTATCTCCTTTTGACAGCATGGTATTTTGAATATAAATTCCGTCCGAAGTCGTAAATCCTACTCTGTACCCATTGCTTTTTACAATGTGAGAAATAAGCCTTGTGGTGGTGGTTTTTCCATTGGTTCCTGTTACCGCAATGATGGGAATGGTAAAAGGTTTTCCCTGAGGATAGAGCATATCAACCACCGGAGCAGCCACATTTCTTGGTAATCCTTCACTTGGGGCAAGATGCATTCTGAACCCTGGTGCAGCATTAACTTCAATAATTGCTCCGCCACTTTCCTTTAAAGGCTGGGTAAGGTTCTCTGCCATCACATCAATACCGCAAACATCCAATCCGATAATTTTAGAAATTCTTTCAGCCATTGTGATATTTTCCGGATGCACCATATCTGTTACATCAATGGAAGTTCCTCCGGTTGAAAGATTGGCCGTTGATTTAAGATAAACCACTTCTCCTCTTTGAGGAATTGTTTCCAAAGTATATTGAAGTTTATCAAGTAATTCTAAAGTGTCTTTATCAACTTCAATTTCGGTAAGAACATTTTCATGGCCATAGCCTCTTCTCGGGTCTTTGTTTTCTTTTTCAATAAGCTGCTGAAGATTCAGTTCTCCGTCTCCCACAACATGGGCTGGAACTCTTCTGGCTGCAGCTACCATTTTATTATTGATCACCAGTACACGGAAATCATATCCTGTGATATATTTCTCAACAATTACTTTTCTGGAATATTTCTGAGCATGTTCAAGACCTATCTTGGCGGCATCCCAGTCGTTGACATTGATAGAAGATCCTTTTCCATGGTTTCCATCCAGAGGTTTAATAACAATGGGATATCCGATTTTTCTGATCACAGCGTTTAAATCTTCTTCATCTACTACCAAATCTCCAATCGGTACAGGAATAGCTGCATCGTGAAGCATTCTTTTGGTTAATTCTTTATTACAGGCAATATCTACCGCAATAGAACTTGTTTTTCCGGTAATTGTAGCCTGAAATCTTTGTTGGTTCACTCCATAACCAAGCTGAACCAATGAGTTTGTTCCCAGTCTTATCCATGGAATTCTTCTGGATGCCGCTTCTTCTACAATACTTCCGGTAGAAGGTCCAAGACGTACACGCTCCCTGATTTCTTTTAATCTATGAATACATGCATTCAAATCATAATCTTTGCCTTCAATCAGTGCTTCTGCAATTTTTACAGATTCTTCTGCAGCATAAATTCCTGCATTTTCTTCGATATAATTAAATACTACATTATATACTCCGGGAGTTTTTGTTTCACGGGTTCTTCCAAACCCTACATCCATTCCTGCCAGGGTCTGTATTTCCAAAGCGATATGCTCAATGACATGTCCCATCCAGGTTCCTGTTTCCACTCTATGGAAAAAACCTCCTTCCACTCCTTCCGAGCATCGGTGCGTCATCAATGATGGGATTAATTTTTCAATCCTTTCCCGAAATCCTTCGATTTTATTGGTAGGATAATTCTCCATTTCTTCTAAGTCCAACCTCATCTGTATCAGCTTCTTTCTTCTGATGCTCCAGATGTTAGGACCTCTTAGTGCCTGAATCTTTTCGATTTTCATAGTCTATTGGCATTTTAACAGTTAACAATAACTCCTTTCAAAGCCAAAGATAATGCAAAACCCTAAACGAAACTATACCACATTTAAAGATTCGTTAAAAAAAAATTAATTTTAATTAACATTCTTAAAACATTAAAAATCAACTAAAGATGGCATGAATTTCGCCAAAGAATGTTAATTATTTTTTAATTTTGTACCATGACGAAACCTGTTGGAAAATTAATAGTTATCGGAGGCGCTGTAAACAAAGGAAGTTTTGCTGAAACCGATTATGATCAGAATATCGAAAAGAATCTTAATTTTTTTGAGCGTGGGATCTTAAGAAAGATTATCAACGAATCGAAGCTAAAGGAGAATTCTGTCATTGAAATTGTTACTACCGCTTCTCAAATCCCTCAGATCGTAGGTTCCGAGTACAAAAAAGCATTCGAATTTCTTGGAGCTAAAAATGTAAATGTTCTGGACATCCACAATCGTGAGGAAGCCAATTCTGATGCAATGGTCGCAAGGGCCAACGCTGCCGATGTCATGATGTTCACCGGAGGAGATCAATTGAGACTGACTTCTATTCTTGGTGGAACAAGATTTCATGATACCGTTTTATTAAAATACCAGGAGCAGGATTTTATTTATTCCGGAACTTCTGCGGGTGCAGCGGCAGCTTCTGAAAATATGATCTACCAGGGAAGCAGCTCTGAAGCCTTATTGAAAGGAGAAATCAAAACCACTCAGGGCTTGGGGCTAATCGATAATGTTATTATTGACACTCATTTTGTACAGCGGGGAAGAATCGGGCGTCTTTTCCAGGCAGTAGTCAACAATCCGAGAACTCTGGGAATCGGATTGGGTGAAGATACAGGACTTTTCATTCATAATGACGTTATGACAGCTGTAGGTTCAGGTCTTGTGATCTTAGTTGACGGAAGGTTTATCAAAGATACCAACCTTACCAATATCAACCTTGGAGAGCCTATTTCTATTGATAATTTAACGGTACATGTCATGTCTATGAATGATCATTATGATCTTACGACAAAAACACTGACAATTGAGAATTCGCAGTTTAATCCTATTCCACAGGATAAATAGAACAACAAATACAGCTATACAAACGGGACCTCGGTTCCGTTTTTTTATTTAGTATACATATTTCAAGTTGGGCTAAAGCCAATGGATTTAAAACGTTTATTGTAAGGCGGGCTAAAGCCCACCCCCATTTGATGTTGATATCCAGATGCATAATAGTTGCTTAACAACAATATCTTTTATCTTTTATCTTTTATCTTTTATCTTTTATCTTTTATCTTTTATTAATTAACTTCGTACAAGAAATCATTTATCAACCATCATCTTTAATTTTATGAAAGTTATTATCCACGGCGGTTTTTTCTCTGAAAGCGATCAAAGCCATGAAGTAAAAACAGCAAAACAGGAGTCATTAAAACAAATTGCTCAAAAGGCATTCGATTATCTTAAGACACATTCGGCTTTTGATACGGTTGCTTATGCCGTTTCATTACTTGAAGATGATCCTTTATACAATGCAGGAATCGGTTCTCAGATCCAGAGTGATGGTGTTATCCGTATGAGTGCTGCCATTATGAACGGAAATACTCAGAAACTCAGTGGTGTGATTAATATTCAAAATGTACAGAACCCTATTTTTGTGGCTAAAGATCTTATCAATGAAGACGATAGGGTTTTAGGAGGAAATGGTGCTAAAATTTATGCTACGGAAAATGGTTTTGAAAGTTTTTCTACAGAAATTCCCCAGAGAAGAAAAGAATACGAAGCCAAACTGGCCAATGGAGGGAAAGGAACTGTAGGCTGTGTAGCGATTGACCGGGAAGGAAAACTAGCTGTTGCCACGTCTACTGGAGGAAAAGGTTTTGAAATCCCCGGGAGAATTTCGGATTCTGCCACTGTGGCTGGAAATTATGCCAATGCTTTTTGTGCAGTAAGCTGTACCGGTGTAGGTGAAGATATTGTCAGTAATGCTACTGCAGCAAAAATTGTAACGAGAGTTACCGATGGAATGAGCCTTCAACAGGCTTTCAGTAAGACATTTGATGAACTTGCAGTCATTGATGGGTTTGCAGGAGCCATCGCAATTGATAAAGAGGGAAATATATATCATCAGGATTCCTATCCTACTATGGTTTTCGCCAGTTTTGATGGTGAAAAACTTGAAGTCTTTTCCTAAATTTAACATTTATTTATAAGTCCATTTATTTTTTTGGCACGTATTTTACATTATTCATAACAACAAATTTTAATATTAATACTTAAAAAAATAGAAATCATGGGAAACAAGACAAAAGGCTTATTAGCTTTACTAGGATTAGGTGCATTAGCTTACTGGAAATATAAGAATTCAAGCCCTGAAGATCAACAAGCGGTAAAAGATAAGATCAATACAGCTAAAGATAATCTTAACAAATGGGGAAATGACCTTAAGAGCAAAGCCAATGATGTTGCTTCCCAGGTTCAGAATAAAGTAGACGAAGTAAAGACAAAAGCTGAGGATTCCCTAAGCTAATCAACACAGAGCAGTTTTTTTAACATTCATATATAGGAAAAAAGTCATCGTAGTAATACTACGGTGACTTTTTATTGTAATGCAACCCTGAATGTTTTATTTTTTCTGTGCTATAAGCGCATATACAAGAGGTATTTTATTTCCGAACTGCGGTATTCTCCATTTTCCTGTTTCAAATTCTTCTACATGTCTGAAACAAGGATATGGAGACCAGTCAATTTCCCGAAAAACATTCAGTTGTAAATCTTTTTTTATTAAATTATCGAGAACTTCTGCTAAGGAGTGGTTCCACATGACATATTCCTGCACGATAGGTGCAGACTGATCTGCATAAGTACCTTCATAGGTTTCTACAATCGGTTTCTCATTGAAATAATTGTAAGCGACTTTTGTAAAGTCGTCATCAAACATCCAGACAACAGGGTGAAATTCTGCCATAATGAATTTACCTTCCGGTTTTAAAAAATGATTGATAATTCCAGCCCATTTTTCAAGATCGGGAAGCCATCCAATTGTACCGTAGCTTGTATACACAATATCAAATTTCTGATCCAGAACGTTCGGCAAATTATATACGTCTGAACATATAAATTCTGTATCTGTACTACATTTCTGTGCGAGCTCTCTGGCGGTATCAATCGCTTTATCAGAAAGGTCAATGCCGGTCACATTTGCTCCCATTCTTGACAGGGAAATAGAATCCTGTCCGAAATGGCACTGCAAGTGCAGAATACTTTTTCCTTTTATATCTCCAAGAAGCTCCAGCTCTATGGAGTTCAGCGAAGTCCTGCCTTTTAAGAACTCATCTACAAAGTAAAAATCCGATTTCAGATGAGGTTCTACTTTGGCATTCCATGATTTTTTATTAATTTCTAAATAATTTTCCATTGCTTTAGTTTAAAAATGGGAGTTCCACCCATCAAGTAATTTCATTATTCAACACAATGATTACAATTTCTCCATTAATTTTTTCTTTTGATCCAGAAATTCTTCGTCACTTAGAACTCCGGATTCCTTTAATCTTCCCAATTGTTCCAGCTGATCTAAAATACTAGGTTCGGATTTACTCTGAAAATGTTGTTCCGGACGGGACATGAAATCTCTTACTTTTTCACAGAACAGTTCAGCATGGTACTTTCCTACTCCATCAATTTCTACTACGTCATCAGTCACCTGAATATCTATGGAAGCTAATAAAAATTCTGTTTCATATTGTATGGAGCTTATTTTGCTGTAAGAAAAGTCTTCTACTTTCAATCCGTATATGAACTCCTTATCCACAAAAATCAGTCTTCTGTCTGTGGCTACCAGGATGATATGATGGTGGTTCAGTTTATTTCTGCCTTCTACGAGATAGACAATTCGTTCGTCCGGTGAAAGGATATCCGGTAATTCACGAATTTCTTTCCGGGCAAATATGGTAGGGCTGATATCCAGTTTTTTAAGTTCTTCTTTTATTTCGTCAAGTCTTGATTTTTCACTCATAGCGTTAGTTTTTGGGTCTAAATTACTCTTTATAAGTAATTAAATTTAATTCAATAAAAATATTAGTCTTCTAATGGTATTACAATGGAAGTATGCAAACAGTATAGCTTCCAGCCTAAGGTTTCATACAACAGCTTTCCTTCTTCCGTTGCCACTAAAATATTCTTGTAAAAACCTTTGGATAAAGCGATCTTCTCCAGTTCTTTCAATAAAAAACGGGCAAGCCCTTTCCTTTGATGACTTTTTTCGGTAATAATCCTGTCATACACAGCAACATCATCTATAAGAGAGATACGTCCTATAGAAGCCTGCTCACCATTCTCCGCCACAATCGTGATAACAAAGGTTGTATTGTAATCAGAAAATTCCAGATGGTATCCTTCTGCAAGACTTGTATCCGGAAATTCCATTGGATGAAAACAGGTCATCATATATCCCTGCGATTGTAGTTGCCATCTTTCAGGGATTTTACTGATCAATTCATCAGGAGAAGTTGATACTTTCAGATAAATCCAGGGCTCATCAATTGAGTTGGTAAGTTGGAAAAAATCATCATTAAGCTCAGGAAATACAAAACGTTCTTTTTGTTTTTCATCTCCTACAACCACATGAAATCCGGATTTATAGGATACAGGAAAAGATGTTTCTCTTGACAGGCACCATCCTTTCAACCAGCTTTCTACAATTTTTGAAGATACTTTACCCTTCATGTTTTGGTGTTAAAAATTTTATTTTAGTTGCTCCAATAATTTCTTTTTTTGCTCTGTAAATTCTGCATCGGTTAAGATTCCATTTTCTCTCAGTTTTCCTAACTTTTCAAGCTGATTAAAAATTTCTTCTGATGAAACTGAAACACTTCTCTTTGCAGAGCCGATTTGTTTTGAAGATTGTTCCTGTGGATTATTATAAATGTTTTTTATTGTATCATAGAACTTCTCAGCATCTTCCTTATCCATATAGCATTCAAACTCAACTGTTCTTTCTTCCAGATGCAGCTTAATAATGGGAGATCTAGGATGGGTTACAAAGCTCAACAACTTTATGGTTTCATTAGGGTAAATATTGATTTTTGCTGCACCAAACATGCCTTTTGATACAGAAATTAACCTCAATGGCGTTGCTACCAATACTCCGGCATCCAGTGTATTGACAAACTGAGCATCTGTAATCGCAATGATCTGTTCTTCTTCAGAGATAAGATAAGGAAGTTCCTTGATTTCTCCTTTGGTAAAGACGGAGAGATTAGCATGAAGCCTTTCCAGTTCATTCTTTATTTTTTGGTGTCTTCGCTTATAAACCTCTTTTGAGATTTGATGAGAACCGGAATCTATGGCTGCAGGAAGAGTCTTTCCTACCGTCATGACTGTCTGAGCTGCTTCAGTGTCTTCTGTATTCAGCATATTATTGATATCGTCAATGCTGAATTCATTAAGATTATAAAGCAACTCATCATTGATATCGCTTATTTTATTTAAACATTTATTGCATAAAACATTACCGTCTGAAAGCTTATTGGCTCCCAAAAGCGTATCCATGGATGTTAACTCTGTAGTACACAATGCACAATTATTGTTCATTTCTTCTTCTTTTATAATTTATCAAGCAGTTTTTTCTTTTGTTCTGCAAATTCCTCATCAGTTAGAACTCCAACCTCTCTAAGTTTCCCCAATTTTTCCAGCTGCTCAAAAATTGCATCTGAATCAACCTGATCCTTAGAATAGACATTTTCCTGCACCAGATCAGGAATCTTTTGAGTAAATGCTTGAAATGGACTTGAATTTTGCATGAATTCGTTTTCAGTATAAGTGGTACTTCTGCTTTGAACACTGGAAAATGCTCGTCCGTCATTTTTATTATGCAGCTTAAACTCCGCTGAACCTCGGTAAGTATTGATTTTAAGTATTGAGTATAAAAGGTTTTCATCAAGATCAATGGAAGAGACATCCTGAATGAGAAATTCGTTTTTTACAACGCCACCCAGAAATTTTTTATCGATGAAAGCAACTCTCTTTTGAGTTGAAAATATAATTCCTTCTCTGTTGCTCTGAACGTCTATGCCTTCTGCGATAGCCAATAATTTTTCATCTCTGTCCAATACATTAGCCAATTCATTCACTTCTTCGTTAGCAAAAACGCTCAATCTTGCATTAAGGCCAACGATCTGATCTTTTATTTCATCCAGTCTGGTAGGTGCATCATATTGGTAACGGCTGTTAGCCATAGATTGAGATCCCGAATTCTGGCTGGCATCAATTTTACTTTTCAGAATCATTCCTGTAATTTCTGCAAAATAGAATTGGTCAAGATTATTGATAAGGTCTCTATTGATGGTAATGGCTTTAGTAAAACATTCTGCACACAAATAACCGCCATCAGCAAGTTTATTTTTGTCTACAGACATGTCGGTAGGCGTCAGCGGTGTTCCACACAATGCACAAATAATAGTCATCTGGTTTTTATGTTTAAAAGTTTTTATGAATACAGAGCATCATTTTTTACCCTGTCTTAACGTCGACTCCAAATTACAAATTCTGAACCGATTGTAAAGATCAAAAGTATTTAAATCTTAGCATCCATCAAACAAAACAACCACAAAATTACTTTTGCGGTTGTTTTATTTTTTATAGATGTATCGTATTATTCTCCTAAAAACTCTTCTAAAGAAACCGTTTTCTGTATTCCGGCTTCAATATCTTTAAAAGTAACGGTATTATTTTTAATTTCTTCTTCACCCAGGAAAACCAGATTCTTTATGCCTTTCTTTTCTGCATAGGTAAACTGCTTGTTGATCTTTGCATTTTCAGGGTATAGTTCTGCAGAAATCCCTTTAGCTCTTAGCTTCATGATCAGCTTTAATGCATCAGTGATTTCTTCACCTCCAAAGTTAGCAAACAGATATTCTATTTTAGCTGATGCTTCTTCAGGGAAAAGGTTCAATTCTTCCATTACCAGATAAATTCTGTCTAATCCGAATGAAATTCCAATTCCAGGAATATTTTTCACTCCAAAAACTTCAGTAAGGTTATCATATCTACCGCCGCCTCCGATGGATCCCATAGCAACTTCATCTGCTTTCACTTCGAAGATCGCTCCGGTGTAATAGTCCAGGCCTCTTGCCAAGGTAATATTGAAGACCAGGTTTTGAATATCAACACCAAGGTTCAGAGATTGTGTAAGAACAAATTCAAGTTCTTCTACTCCTTTCAGGCCGATTTCGTTCCCTGCAAATTTTTCTTTCAACTGAAGAAGGTTTTCAAGAGCATCGTCTGACTGGCTGAATAAGAAATCCAGTTTATCAATAGATTCCTGAGAGATTTCTCTTTCTAATAATTCTTTTACCACTCCGTCTTTCCCAATTTTATCCAGTTTATCCAATGCTACAGTAAAATCAATCAGTTTATCTGTGATTCCTGCATATTCTGCCAATCCGGAAAGAATCTTTCTGTTGTTCATATGAATGGTTACAGGAACTTTCAGATCAGCAAAAGACTTCAGATATAACTGAACCAGCTCCACTTCCTGTAATAAACTCTCACTTCCTACAACATCAGCATCACACTGATAAAACTCTCTGAATCTTCCTTTCTGAGGTCTGTCTGCTCTCCAAACCGGCTGGATCTGAGAACGTTTGAAGGGAAATGTCAGTTTACCATGATGCATTGCTACGAATCTTGCAAAAGGTACAGTAAGGTCATAACGAAGGGCTTTATCTGTAAGACTTTCCGCACTGAAAGGTTTGTCTAATGCTTTCTGAAAGTCATGAAGCATCTGATTCTTTTTCTCTTCTTTCGCTTCATTGATACTTGAATTTAAAATTTTAAAAATCAAGCGGTCACCTTCTTCTCCGTATTTTCCTGTCAACGTAGAAAGGTTTTCAAAACTTGGAGTTTCCAAAGGTTGAAACCCGAATAATTCAAAATTATTCTGTAAAATATTGATGATATATTTTCTTCTGGAAACTTCCTGTGCCGTAAAATCTCTCGTCCCTTTTGCTAAACTTGGCTTCATTTGTTGTATGTCATTTTGATAAATGCAAAAGTAAGGAATTGAAAGGAATTTTACATAGTATAAAAAGCTGAAGAAAGACTTCCCTCAGCTTTTCCTTTACTATTATCAATTATTCCAAAAAATCATACGCTTTCAAGAATTTCAAGAATTTCTTCGCCATAATTTTCAATCTTATGCTTTCCAAACCCTTTGATTTCAAGCAACTCCTCTTTCCTGGCAGGTTTATACTTGGCTACAGATATCAATTCTTTATTACTCGCAATGAAATAGGTGGGCAGATTCTGTTCTCTGGCTTTTTCTGATCTCCAGAGTTTCAGAGCATCCAGAATCTTTTCTTCATCTGTATTCAAAAGATCATTCTCTGCAGAATATTTAATTGCCTTAGGCTCTTTTACTGTATTTTTTGTCAATTTTAAGTCTTCAAAATACAATATTACAGACCAATATTTTTCTTCACTCACAAAAGCTGTTTCTACTTTCATGATCTCATTACCTTCCAGAAAATCATCCAGCATCTTCTGATCTTTGTAGAGAAATTCTTCAGGCAGCCTGATTTTAAAAATTTTCACTCTCATCATTTGTGTTTTTAAAGTTATTTTCCTCCTAGTAAAAGGATTTCATCTACACGAATTTCCGTGATATACCGCTTAACCCCATCCTTATCATCATAAGATCTGTAGGTAAGTTTTCCTTCAACAGCTATTTCTTTTCCTTTGGTAACATACTTTTCAAAGATTTCTGCTGTTTTCCCAAAGGCAATCAAATTGTGCCATTGTGTTTCTTCTACCTTTTCTCCTTTAGCATTCGTGTAATGATCGCTGGTAGCTAAAGATACAATTGCTTTTACGTTTCCATTGTCGAAGTTTACCATTTCAACTTCTTTACCTGTGTAACCAATTAATGTTACTTTGTTTCTTAGTGACATAACTTTTATATTTTAAAGATTATTAAATTCAGATAAGAGACGTTCACTGCTTTCTCAAATCTCTGTTGCAAAGATTGCTATGGTTTCTATTCACAGTCGGTTATAAACCATTTAAATCCATTTGTAGTCGTTTGTAAACGGATATGAAAATAAAAAGATTTCTTTATTGTATAGGATTTATAAGAATTAAAAGACATTAACTCCCACCAATGAATTAAAAATTTAATAAGATAAAACCTATGATAATTTTTTTTTCTTCTTTAAAAAAATATTCACATTTAAAAATTGCAATGTTATATAATATGTATAAAATACAATTTCTCATTGTAATTAAATAAGAATATAAATTTTAAATTATGTGGAAAATTTTCTGTTCTGGCTTTCATCTAAAAAAATCCAACAAAAAAGGCACTCAACAAAATTGTTGAGTACCTCCTACTTAATCATGCAACTAAAAATAAAATTGAAACTTATATTTTTTCACATTCAATACTGTTTTTTGCCTCCTTAATAATGAGATTAATCTTTAGCTTGAGAAATCCTGGTTATACTATTGATAGTGGCATCCAATGAAGTATCAGATTTTATTTTAATAAGATATCCGCTACCAATAGATAAAGGATCGGCAACACTCACAAGATAAAAAACAAGATCTCCTGAGGTTACCCCATTAGGAGCTACCGCGGTCTGATCTATGGAGAATGTTGAAGGAGGAACAGGATTTGAAAGATTCACTGTTACAAAGGCCACAGAACCATTATTCTTATTGGCATAACTTACAATAACCCTCCACATATGAACTTGCCCGGCAATAGGGTTTTCCAGAAATCGTCCCGTTGCCGGATCATATATATCTCCAGGCACCGGACTGATAATATTTTCAGGCCATGTGGTGGTAGGTGGTGCTGCAAAGTCTGTCACAATGTTCATCGGTGTCTGATAAACAATATTCTGATACGTCATCAAAGGAACTCCTCCTGAAGATTTGAATGCAAAGAAAGGCTTTACACCTGCTCCACTATTTAATTTAACGACTCCTTCGTTGGCTGTTGTTAATGTTACTGAAGAAATTACGGTACTCCATTGGGTTCCATTATAATATCTTAAAGTTTTATTGGTGGAATCATAGATGATCATTCCCGCAGTGGGTGTAGTTACATTAGCTGGAGGATTGGCATTTCTGGAGAGTACAACTGCTGAATTAGCTGAGGTAACGTCTAGAACTCCTTGTGGAGACGTTGTATTAATCCCTACCTGTCCAAAAATAAAAGGACAAAACAGAAAACTGAGTAATAAATTAGATTTTTTCATGGTTTGTTTTTTTGAATGTTGATATCAAAATTACAAAAAAACACAATACTGTGAAATAAAAATCAATTTATTTATATGAAAATAAGACAGTTATATTCAACAATATAACTTTATGAGTAATAATTTCTTTTAAAATACCGATGAATATTGTATTTTCCAAAACATAGAAAATTAAACAAACATAGACGTCGTGTTCTAAAAATTCATTTAGTTAATGAACCATCCCTTTTCTGTAAAATATATTGTAATACTGATTGGCATTTTCCCAATTATCCATTTACAAACGGATAAATCCTTATCTTTGTGAAAATTCATCTATGAAAAGGAACATCAATATTTTTGAGTTTCCTCTCAATTTGGGACTTACCAAAAAGGAATATGAGACAGAACCCGGAGTTCGGAAGCTTCCGGAATGGCTCAGAAAATTTGGTTTTCATAGCAGAATTAATCCTGCCAACGTTTTCAGACTGAAAGCTCCTGAATATTCTATGGACTTTGATGAGGAATCAAAAGTCAGAAATGCAGTTCAGATTATCGAATATGCTAAACAACAGGCCGATTGTATTCTCCGGAATTACGAAAAGAATTCATTCAATATTATTCTTGGAGGCGATTGCAGCATTCTTATAGGAAACGCAATGGCTCTGAAAAAAGTGGGAAATTTCGGGCTTTTTTATCTTGACGGGCACACAGACTTCATCCCACCCGAACTTTCTGAAACGGGAGGGGCGGCAGGAATGGATCTCGCCATCATTACCGGTACCGGACATGAAAAACTAACTGATATTGATGGTTTAAAACCTTATCTGTCAGAAGAAAATATCTTTTGCTGTGGGAATGCAGAAATTGATGATGAACAATATGTTGACCAGATTACCAACTCCGAGATTCATTATTTTGATTTATACCGTCTGAGACAAAATGGTTTCGGAAAAACAGCTGAAGACTTTTTGAAAATGGTGAATGATAAAGGGTTAGACGGGTTTTTCATTCATTTTGATGTAGATATTCTGAAAGATGAATTCATGCCCGCCGTAGACAGCAGGATGGAAGACGGAATCAGTTATGAGGATCTCAGGGAAATGCTGGAACCTTTGTTCGCAAACCCTTTGTGCTTTGGAATAGAGATTACCATTTTAGATCCTGATTATGATAAAAACGGAATATACACCCGTCCATTTGTAGATAACTTAATTCAAATTATAAAAAATAAAGAAGAGTAAATGAAGAAGACAATCAAAAGAACATTCAGGGTTTCAAAATATGTGATCTATAAGGAGACGCTTGTTGATTACAAGGAACATTTCTGGTCATTTTTAGGCGCATTTTTTGGGATTGGGATTATTGCATTTATCCAGTCTCACTCACTTACAGAAACTGAAAACATATTTCTGATCGGTTCTTTTGGAGCATCAAGTGTTCTTATTTATGGAGCAATACAGAGTCCTCTGGCACAACCAAGAAATCTTATCGGCGGACATGTTCTGTCGGCATTGGTAGGTGTTACTGTTTATCAGTTTGTTCCGGATATCATCTGGCTTTCGGCACCTTTGGCAGTATCATTTTCTATAGTATTGATGCAGTATACAAAAACTTTGCATCCACCGGGTGGAGCTACAGCTCTGATTGCAGTAAGTTCTACAGGTAAAATTCCGGAATTGGGATACTGGTATGTTCTCTCCCCTGTTCTTTCCGGATGCATTATTCTTTTGATTGTTGCATTATTTTTTAATAATATTACACCCAACAGAAGCTATCCTACCCACAGCATGTTCAAAAGGCTGCTGAAAAAAAGACACAACCATCACTTAAAATAAAAATCATGAATTGTCTGGAATGTGGCGAGAAAATCATCGGAAGATCAGATAAAAAATTCTGCAACGATGCCTGTCGGAACGCCTATAACAATAAGCAGAATAAGGATTCCAGTAATCTGATGCGGAATGTTAATAACAAGCTTCGCAAAAATTACCGTATCCTGATGGAAATAAATACCGACGGTAAAACAAAAGTCCCAAAATCCAGACTGGATGGCTTAGGTTTTGATTTCGATTATTTTACCAACCTGAAAGTTTATAAAAACGGATCTGAATATAAATTCATTTATGATTACGGGTATAAACTTCTGGATGATGATTTTGTACTGATAGTAAAAAATCAGGCATAACCTACCCATCACAAATATAATATTATGAAAGAAGTTGTTCTGATCACCGGTGCCAGCGGCATGATTGCCAAAGAACTGGCAAAAAAAATAAGTAACGCATATGATATCAGGTTTCTGACGCGAAAAAAAGTGCATGATCATGACTATGAATGGGATGTCCAAAAAAAAACTATAGATGAAAAAGCCCTTGACAATGTTTCTCATATCATTCATCTTGCAGGTGCCAATATTTCAGAAAAGCGCTGGACTTCGGAAAGAAAAAGAGAATTGATTTCAAGCCGTGTAGATTCTGCAGAATTACTCCGAACAACTTTAAGAAAAAACAAGATTAAGCTAAAGTCTTTTATTTCAGCCTCCGGAATTAATTTTTATGGTACTGAAACCTCAGAAAAAATTTATACCGAAACAGATCCACCAGGCAACGATTTTCTAAGTGAAGTGGTTGTCTTATGGGAAAGAGCTGCTGACGATTTTAAGGAACAGGATCTCGCAGAAAGAGTTGTGAAAATACGTACTGCTGTAGTACTTTCTGAAAAAGACGGAGCATTAAAGAAAATGATCCCCCCTATTCAATATTATATCGGCTCTCCACTGGGAAGCGGGCAGCAATATATGCCATGGGTTCATATTGAAGACATCTGCTCTATTTATGAATTTGCTTTAAAAAACCCAGCAATAGATGGCGCTTATAATGCTGTATCTCCACAACATGCCACCAATAAAGAACTTACAAAAAAGATTGCCCAGGTACTTAAAAAACCACTATTTATGCCTAATGTTCCCGGATTTGTACTGAAACTCTTATTCGGAGAGCTGGCTACTGCTATATTGGAAGGTTCCAGAGCTTCCTCAAAGAAACTTCAGGATGCAGGTTTCCATTTTAAATTTCCGGATCTGGAGAACGCTTTAAAAGACTTATTAAAGAAGTAAATTCAGGAAAAATTAATTAGAAAAATATTTTAACACCTATTTATTATAACACAGAAAATATTCTCATGAAAAACCCGAATATCAACTTATTAAACACAGAAATCCTTTCAGATAACTGGTATACTTTAAACAAAGTCACCTACTCTGTTTTGAAAAAAGACGGAACTACAGAAACTCAAAGCAGAGAAGCCTATGACCGCGGAAACGGTGCAGTAATCCTTCTTTACAATACAGATTCAAACACCGTTATTCTTACCAGACAATTCAGATTACCTACTTATATCAACGGAAATTCTACAGGCATGCTCATTGAAGCCTGTGCAGGATTGTTGGATAATGATAATCCGGAAGACTGTATCAAAAGGGAAACAGAAGAAGAAACCGGATATAAAATTTCCAAGGTTGAGAAAATATTTGAAGCCTATATGTCGCCCGGATCTGTAACGGAAATTCTTTATTTCTTCATTGCAGAGTATTCAAATGAAATGAAAATCAACGACGGAGGTGGATTGGAAGAAGAAGGTGAAAATATCGAAGTTCTGGAATTATCGTTTGAAAAAAGTCTGAAAATGATTGATACAGGAGAAATCAAAGATGCAAAAACCATCATGCTTCTGCAACATTTGAGGATCAAAGGAATACTGTAGAAATAAGATATCATTGATGATTGATGATTGATAATTGAAAACTGCATATCTAATAAAAACATTAACTTATAACTCATATTTAAACTATTAACAGATGATTGAACATGTGAAACTTGCCATTAATCCCAAATTTCAGGATTGGGTTCTTTTTGAAAATGGCACTTATATTATTTTTGATGACATCAGTATTATCGGAGATGTAAAAGAGAAAGCATTACAATTAATGAAAGAATTCGGTCCGGTTTATGCCGGAGGTCCTGCCGGAGATTTCAATGTAATTCATTTAAACCTTACTGAAGGATGGCTGGTTTCCGGACATGGTTATGGTATGTATACGTATGTACATCCTTCCGAACTGGACAGTGAATCCCCAAACGATCTTGAAATAGGACTTTATGGCAGATCTAAAAGAGATTCAGATGGTCAAAATCCTGAAATTATTCATATCAACAGGAGTGAAATTTCATAAGACCTACCATTCATAATTTATCATTCATAATTAAATACAATGCTTCAAGATCATATTACTGTGGAGAACCGCCATAAAGACTTTATTAAAAAAATCACTGAAACAGAAACAGTATATGCTTTAAAAGATGGCAAAGGCTATGCAACTTCGTATTCCAACGAGTCAGAATATGAAGACGGTGAAGAGGTACAGATCATTTGTTTCTGGTCTGATGCTGCCAGAGCAAAATCATGCATAGAAAACGAATGGAATCATTATGAGCCTTCTCCTATTCCTCTCAACGAGTTTGTAGAAAACTGGTGTCTGGGAATGAATATCGACGGATTATTGGTAGGAACTAATTTCGACAGCAATCTGTTTGGTTACGAAGCTGAACCTTTAGAATTAATCCTTGATATTATTGAAGAGCTCAGATCTTCAGGAAAGTCACTGGAATTAAGAAAGTTTGAAAACATGGAAGATCTGGAAAAACAGATCAGAGCCGTGCTGGAAGATTAATAATTTAGCTCATATGAAGTCTTTGGGAATAAAGATCTTTAAAGCAAGTGCTTTAATTTTGGTCATTCTTTTCAGTATTCTTATGCTGAAAACTATTTCCCAGTATACTTCTCTTGAAAAAAATATAGGATTTCTGGCTTTTAAGCAGCTGGTTGTGGATAATCCGTATTGGATGATTTTTTTCTACATTCATATCTTTTCCATAACGCTTTGTCTTCTGGCAGGTCTGACCCAGTTTTCAAATCGGTTTTTGACTGAAAATAAAAGCCTTCATAAGATAATTGGGAAAATATATGTCTACAACATCCTTATTATCAATGTTCCGGCATGCTTTGTTCTGGGACTTTTTTCCAATGGTGGTATTATCGGAATCACAGGATTTCTGATACAGGATATCCTTTGGGCTTATTTCACTATTGCCGCCATACTTTTTATCAAAAAGGGAAATGTGAACAGACACAGGATGTATATGATCTTAAGCTATACGGTTACCACCACAGCCATTACGTTCAGAATTGTTAAAAATCTGTTTTATAATGAAACCCGTCATGACTACCAACTTTTTTATGGTTTGAATGTCTGGGCAGCCCTTTTTATCAATCTTTTTATAGCTTATCTGATTCTCAGAAAAGAATCATTACTACCTGGAAAAGTCAACGTTAGAAAAGAAGATTAAAAGACTTATAAATGACACCAGAAAAAATGATGCAATAAATATCAAAGTATTAAAAAATGCTTCATATTGAGTATTCCGGGTCCATTTGCCGAAAAAACGCATTATCAGATAAGAAATTCCTCCCAAAACGGCAATAATGAAAAGAAGAAAAAAATAATAAATCATGGTTTCGTGTTAATGTGTGTAAATCTATTATTTTAAATCTAAAAAAACAATCAATTACAGGACTACAATCTTCTGAATAGCCTTAATTTTGATCAACGTTATTATCTAAAAATTAATGTATGAAAATTAAAAGCCTTGACCATCTTGTTCTAACGGTGGCAGATATTGAAAAGACTATTGCATTTTACACTCATGTTATGGGCTTTGAAGTCATTACTTTTGGAGAGGATAGAAAAGCACTCATCTTTGGAAATCAAAAGATTAATCTGCATCAGAAAGGATATGAATTGGAGCCTAAAGCAGAGACTCCAACCTGTGGCTCTGCTGATCTTTGTTTCATTGCAGAGACAGGTCTTCATGAGATAATGGAAGAGCTCAGACAGAAAAATATAGAAATCATTGAAGGGGTTGTAGACAGAACCGGAGCGGTAGGAAAAATCAAATCAGTTTACTTCCGTGATCCGGATTATAATCTTATTGAAGTAAGTAATTATTATTAACAAAAACAGCTCTGTATCAGTTTATTACTATCCATTTTTTAGAATTTAATGTTCCTGGATTTCTGAAATACAAAATTGTCAGTATAAAATTCATATAAAATTTGCAAAAACCATTGAGAAAATCTATTTAATCTTTTATATTTCGAATTTAAAGCCTTAATTTTGCATAGAAATTCAGAAAATTCGGATTCTTTCAACAGGTTATGTACATGAAAAAAATGATGATCGGGCTTGCTTTGGCCTTATCCATCACTATTTGGGGGCAAAAAACTCCTGCAAAAGCAAACAATCTGACCCCTTACAGCTATCAGACTTTTAACTGTGACAATAAAGGGTATTTTGACCCGGCTAAATATAAAAAAGAAGAAATAGACGGGGTAAATAAACTTTTGTATCAGTTCAATGGCGTGGTATTTGACACCCAACCTGTTTTTAAAATTGCCCAGCTTGAAGAAATCCGTAAAAACAGAGAAACGTATTTACAGGAACTGGAAAAGCAGTATGAAGAAAAGAAAAAGGAACTGTACAGCCTTAAAGTAATTGATCTTCCTCAATGGAAAAAATTAATGGAAGAAACTATTGATTCTTTTGAGAATGAATATCAGCTTAATAAAGAAGAAATCCTTGCGTATTCTGATCCCACCACACTGAGAAACAGTAAATATTACGATACCTGCAGAGAACAGATTGATGCTATCTCCTCTCCCGACAGAGAAAAGATGTTTGCAGCATGGAGAGCGTATACTGAACTTAAAAGCAAAAATAATGCTGATCCAAAGGGTGTAATGGCAAGATTTGATGCCAAAATGAATGACCCTCAAAAAGAAGATTATGCATTAATTGATATGATTGGTCTGGGTTTTCACAACTGTGCCAACAGCAGTTTCAGACAAAAGCGTAATAATGAAGAGACCTCTTATAAAGATTTTGATAAGATTTTCACCAAGCTGAAGAGAACTTGTGATCAGCCGTAGGCTTATTAAATAGTTTGAAAGATTTAATCCTAAAAAAATAGAATAGCAACACTCAGATTGAGTGTTGTTTTTTTATTGGTAAAGTTTCACAGAACGGTTAAGGAATGGTTAAAAGTGGGTTAATGGCTTATGATTTCTTTGAGAAAGGTCTCGTTACCTCTATTTTCGTACTTCTAAAACTATTCCATGAAATACATTGTTGCTTTCCTGACGTTGCTACTTTGCATAGCAGTATCAGCTCAAAAACCTATCTCTGTTCTTCCGTTTTTTCTGGAAAACAATTCTGTGTATGTATATTGTAAAGTCAATAAAACGGACAGTATTAAGTTCCTTTTTGATACCGGTGCAGATGGCTCTGTCATTAATAGTAATTCTAAGAAAAAGATTCCGCTGAAAATTGACGGAAAGTCTGAGAACAGAGGTTCCAACGGAGTAAATACTGTAGATTACAGCAGCCACAACACAATACAGTTTGGGAATATTGAGAAAAAAGAAATACGATTTACGCTTATTCCTTATGAATCTGTTCATTTTGACGGGGTTTTCGGAACGGATCTGATGAAGGGCAAACTCATTGAAATAGATTATCATAGAAATGAAATCCGGTTTTATGACGAAGATGATCTGCTTATGGATTTAACAGGATATGAAAAGGTAAAACTTCATATGATCGACAACTACCCTGCTGTAGAAAGCATTATCATGGTCAATGACAAAGAATACTCAGGATTCTTTGGGCTCGACAGCGGAGCGGATGATGTACTTACGATTGCTTCTCCTTTTGCAAATAAGAATGTTCTGGTAACAGCCATGAAAACAATAGGTAAAGCCACAGCACAAGGCTCCGATGGATCTGTATATGAAATGCCTGTTGTTCTTTGCCCAGCTGTTCAATTCGCTCAGAAGTATCTTTATAATCTCCCGGTTACCCTTTCCGGTTCTACTGAAGGAATTGATTCTACAGAAAAAATGGCGGGATTTTTTGGTAATCAGTTTTTAAAAAGGTTCAATACAGTGATTGATTTCAAGAATGGATTTATTTATTTTAAACTGAATAAAAATTTGTACTCAGAGTTTAATTAGCTGTAAAAGTTAGTTTTACACATTCTACCTTCCTCTACATACTATAAATTCAACACAAAAAATCATTCAAATAAATTAATAATGAATAAGTTATGGTTTATCAGATTTAAATCCGTAATTTTGCACCCCGAAAATAAGGATTAGAGATATGAAAAAAATTGGTGAACACAGAACACTTCTTGGAGTTGATAAAAACGTTACTTTAAGAGAATTAAAGACGATTTACAGAAATGTGATGAAAGATACCCATCCTGACAAATTCATTAATGATGAAGCAGGAAAACAGGAAGCAGAAGAAAAAAGCAAGTCTGTGATTGAAGCCTACCACTTTTTGGTAAGTATTAATCCTGAAACACAGGAAAAATATAAAGAAGAATATACTGAAACCATTACAAAATCTAATATTCAGGATTTCTATCTGGAGAAATCAATTTTAACGGTTCAGCACTTAAACGGAAATATGTATGAGTATATGGGGGTTCCAAGAAATACCTATATCAAAATGATCAACGCTGATTCACCAAGCCGTTTTGCAAGAAGACATATCTACGGAAACTTCGTTTACAGAAAATCCGGAGAGGCTATGGCAGATTAATTTTTTCTACAACAATATAGAAGAGCTTCCAGTTTTACTGGAAGCTTTTTTGTTGCCCAAACCGGATGTTATGTTTTGGCTAAAGCCAATATTGGCTGTTATAAATTTAAGCGGGCTAAAGCCTACTCCTATTGAATATTTTCTTAATGCACAATAATCATCAATAGAAATAGGCTTTAGCCCATTTACAATAATAAAAATCATCCAATGGCTTTAGCCAAAACCTCTATAACTAAATTTTAAATCATCAAATATCAACAAAAAAGCGCCTCAGAAGATCTGAGGCGCTTTCGGTTAATTAAAGGTTTAATTTATTTGTCTAAATGCTTCGGAGTAAATCCGTCTTCATTTAGTTCTCTGTGTACGTAATCTGCTTTCATTTCAGCTTCATAGTCTACTTTAGTATCTTTACCCATTCTTCTTAGAACGGAGTCAAATAAAGAGTATACTACCGGTACAATGATCAATGTAAGGAATAGTGATGATGTCAAACCACCGATTACTACCCATGCAAGACCTTTGTTCATCTCAGCTCCGGCCCCTGTTGCCAATGCGATCGGTAACATACCGAAGATCATCGCAATGGTAGTCATCAGGATCGGACGAAGACGGGCGTGGTTGGCTTGTACCAAGGCATCGTGAGTGTTTGCTCCGGCTGCTTTTCTTGCATTCGTAAAGTCAACGATAAGGATCGCGTTCTTCGCTACCAGACCAATCAACATGATCATCCCTAACATGGTAAAGATGTTCAGTGAGTTGGCAGTTAAGGCAAGGATTACCATTACCCCGATCATCGCTAGCGGGATTGAGAACAATACCACGAAAGGATATACAAAACTGTCATATAGTGAAACCATTACCAGGTATACCAATACAATAGCAGCCAATAATGCAATTCCTAACGTACCGAAACCTTCCTGCTGGTTTTCCATATCTCCACTCCAGATGTAATCTACACCTACAGGTTTTTTGGTGCTGTTCATGAACTGGTTTGCCCACTCATTAGCTACGTCACCTACCGGTCTACCAACAGCTTTCGCTCTTACTTTTACGGAAGGAGACTTATCTCTACGTTCAAGCAAACTTGGTCCTGAACCCATTTCCACGTTAGCAAACTGGCTTAAACGAACCTGCTGTCCCTGAGGGTTTGTAAACATAAGGTTTTTAACGTCATCAATAGACTGTCTGTTCACATCTCCGAAACGGATATTGATGTCATATTCATATTCTCCAGCTCTGAATTTTCCGTCAGTATTTCCGTTGAACGCGGTCTGCATCGTCTGTCCTACACTTGAAAGGTTTAAACCTAAAGCAGACATTTTATCTCTGTCAATACTTACCTGAACTTCCGGGCTACCTGTATCTGTTGACAATTCTGCATCTACTGCTCCAGGAACTTTTTTCAACAGCTCAAGGATTCTTGTTGCTTCTTTTACTGCGGTAGCGTTATCCGGAGCGGTTACAACCATTTCAATAGGAGCATTTTCAGCACCCATGATACCGATTGGAGCTGTTTTAAACTCAACTCCTGTGAATTTCTCTTCCAGCTGTCTTTTTATTTTTGCAGCTTTGATATTGGTACTTTCAGAACGTTCAGACTTATCTGTTAAGTTCACCTGAACCTCGGATTGGTAAGTAGTTGCCTGAGCTCCACCAAAACCTGTAGACTGCTGTCCTACTGTTGTGATAAGATCTACAACATCTTTATCATTTCTTAAGAATTTCTCAACATCTAATGTTAATTGGTTTGTCTTTTCAACGGTTGCATCTTTTGACAATTCCATTTGTACCAGGAACTGGCCACGGTCGATTGGCGGGAAGAACTCACCTCCAATGAACCCGAATGCTACCAGCATGAATGAACTGATTAAAACAATGAACGTGATCACCACTGTTGAAATTCTTCTTAACGTCGTTTTCAGACACCATTCAAGGATTCCTGTGATCCAGTGTGTAAACTTGTCAATTAATCCTTCAAACCAAAGAATGAATTTCTCGAACCAGTTTTTACCTGTTAAATGCTCCAGCTTACCGAATCTTGATGATAACCAAGGAATGATGGTAAATGAAGCCAATAAAGATAATAAGGTGGCAATAACTACCGTGACGCAGAACTGGGCAAGGATGTTGGCTACAAGACCTGAACTCATCGCAATCGGTAAGAATACCACCACAATTACCAAGGTAATCGCAGCAACGGTAAATCCGATCTCTGAAGCTCCGTCATACGCAGCTCTGATCTTACTTTTCCCCATCTCCATGTGACGGTAAATGTTTTCCAGAACTACAATCGCGTCATCCACCAGGATACCTACCACAAGGGATAGTCCCAGTAAACTCATTAAGTTCAAAGTATATCCCATCAGGTTCATTCCGATGAACGCCGCCACCAATGAAGCCGGGATAGAAACCATTACGATGAATGCGTTTCTGATACTGTGAAGGAATAGTAACATTACAATTGCCACGAGGATAATCGCTAAGAATAAGTCGAAAATAACGTGGTTGGCTGATTCAAGGGTAAATTCTGTCGTATCGTTTACGATTTTCACTTTTACTCCCTGAACTTTATAGGCTTCTTCTACTGTTTTAATGGTCTTTTGAACACTTTCAGATACTGCTACCGCATTGGCATCAGATTGTTTCTTAACCTGCATCAAAATCGTAGGAAACTGATTGAATCTCGCTACTTTTTCAACATCCTTCTGAGAGTCGAAAACTGTTGCAATATCAGATAAACGTACCTGAGCTCCATTTTTATTGGAAACAACAAGGTTGTTCATTTCCTCTGTAGATTTATACTTTCCTGAAAGTCTGATCGTAGATTTTGTAGTTCTCGTTTTCAAACTTCCTGTAGGGAAATCTAAGTTTGATGAAAGAATGGCCTGTTGCACGTCTCCGATTGAAAGTCCGTACCCCTGTAATTTTTTCTCATCAAGATTTACCTGAATTTCTCTTTCCTGTCCACCTACAAGGTCCACCTGAGCTACCCCATTTACACGGGAGAAAATAGGTTCAATCTTTTTATCCAATAAGTCATAAAGGTCCTTACTGTTCAGTTTATCCGATGAAATACTCATCGTGATAATCGGTAAGTCATCTAAGGAGAATTTATTCAGAGACGGTGCTTTTACATCTTCCGGAAGGTCTGCCAGAATCGCATTTACCTTTCTCTGTGCATCATTCAAAGCGTAGTCTACATCGGCTCCATCGTTCAGCTGAACCATGATTACGGATAAGCTTTCGTATGAAGAAGATTCTACTTTTTTAACGTTTTCCAAAGAACCTACGGCATCTTCAATCTTTCGGGTCACGGAGGTTTCCACCTCTGCAGGTGAAGCTCCAGGATAGACCGTAGAAATGGTTACCATGTTGGTTTCAAACTTTGGAATCAATTCGTATCCCATGAGCGTATAACTCAGGATACCTCCCAACGTCAGAATTGTAAATAATACAATTACCAGCGAGGGTCTTTTGATCGATATTTCTGCTAACTTCATAGATCTGCTACTTTATAATGTTCACTTTAGATCCGTTGTCCAGATTGATCTGTCCGCTGGTAACCACCTGCTCTCCTCCATTCAATCCGCTTAAAATCTGAACTTTATCTCCGTAAACTTTTCCGATGGTTACTTTGATCAATTTAGCAACACCATTCTGGACAACGAATAATTGTCCTGAGCTTACTCCGTTAACAAAGGCTTCTGCAGGAACGGTCAGCATATTCTGAGTTTCTGCGCCATTGTTTGTACTGAATTTAGCCGTTGCATACATACCAGCCTTAAGGTTTCCTCTGTTTTGTACTTCAATTTCAACAGGGAAATTAAGAGAAGCATCACTTTTAGGAGCAATGAAAGTAATTCTACCTACGAAAGAATCTTCAGGCAAAACATTTACTTTAATCGGAACTTCCTGACCTAACTGGATTTTTCCGATCTGGCTTTCATCTACCAAAACAGAAAGCTTCAGACTGTTGATATTAACGATTTCAAACATCGATGTTCCAGGAGAAACCACCGTTCCGGGCTCAACCATTTTCTTGTTGATGGTACCGCTGATTCCTGCACGGATGCTTGTATCATTTACTTTTACACCCTGTGCTCTTACTGCAGCCTGAGCATTTTTCAGCTGTAGTCTTGAGTTGTCAAGCTGTTGTTTTGTAACTCCGCCTGTTTTATATGCGTTCTCATAGCGTTGGTTATCAATAATAGCATTCTGCAGATTGTTCTGAGCCTGGGTAACATCCACTTCGATAGCATCTTTTTTAATCGTTGCCAAAACCTGTCCTGCTCCTACCCTTGACCCCTCTTTTACCAGAACGCTTACGATACGTCCTGATATTTCAGAAGACTGGTTCATTTCCTGCTTAGGAATAAAAGTTCCGTTGGCTGAGTAGTCTGTATCAATATTTTCTCTTGTAACGGTTACAATATTAACATTGATCTTATCCACCTGCTTGGCAACTTCTTTTACTTCCTGCGTCTGTTTTTCTTTGTTACCCGCAATCTTGTAAGCGGCTAAACCAACCAGTACAGCTGCTACGATGATATATATTAAAGTTTTTTTCATTTTAGTTTATTATAAGTTTTGTAGTGTGTTTAGTTCACCCTTAGCTTTTATCAGCTTGATCTCTGCCTGTTTATAATCCAGCAATGCATTGGAATAGTTCTGTTTTGCCTGCGTAAGAGCATTTTCAGAATCCAGCACTTCCGTAAGTGTTGCCAGTCCATACTGGTAGTTTGACTGGGTATTTTTCTGAACTCTTTCTGCCAATCCTACATTATCTTTCATGCTTTCGAGATTGATCAATGCATTTTCCATATTGGTAACGGCATTTTTATAATCTAAACTTAAGCTCAGTTGAGTGTTTTCAATATCAACATCAAGATCCTGAATATCTATTTCTGCCTGGTTGATTTTCGCTTTGGTAGCTCCACCCGTGAAAATAGGAATATTGACATTCAAACCAATTGCTGAAAAATCGCTCCAGAGAACGCCTTTACTAAGGCCATTGGTCAATGGGAATTTTGCTCCGTTAGCTCCCCATCCGTAGTTCGCCGTAAGATTTACTGATGGATAAAGATAAGCTTCAGTCGCTTTTTTATTGAAAACCAAAAGTTCCCTGTTTTTATTTAAAACTTTAAGCTCTGTACGATCATTAAGATTTACGTTGCTCGCAATCAGCTCAGGTTTTGGTTCGATTTCTTTTTCTTCAAGCTCGATGTCTGTAGAAATCGGGATTCCCATATAAAACTTAAGGGCATTTTTTGAAAGTTCAACAGAGTTGATTAAAGCCTGCTTGTTGGAACCGATATTGGTGAGCTGAACATTGGTTCTGTCCAAATCGATTGCTTTTGCCAAACCGTTATCAACCAAACTTTTAATAACATTTCTTACTTTTTCAGTGTTGGCATAGCTGGCTGTTACCGTTTTAAGGTTTTCCTCCTGTACGAACACCTGATAATAAGCTGTTGCAACATTTTCAATAATCTGTTCATTGGTTAACTGAGCATTCAGTACGTAAAACTCTCTAGTTGACTTTGCAGCTTTCAATCCTGTAAAGACTCTCTGATCAAAAATCGCCTGCTGAAGTTGTACAGAAGCTGTTGAACCCCAAGGCTGCCCAAACTGAGCTCTGATTTTCTCACCTCCAAATTCCAGCAAAGATTCCTGAATAATCGGATTATAGGTTAAACCTGCCGTAGCACTGACCTGAGGAAGGGCACCGGCTCTGGCTTCATCAATCTTGTATTCGGCTTTTTTCACCTGTAAAGCAGCTTTTTTAGCTTCTGCTTTATTTTGAAGTGCCTGTTTAATAGCTTCCTGCAGGGAAACCTGCTGCTGGGCAGACATCAGTGTTGAGCCGAAAATCATAAATGCTGAAGCTATCCCAATTTTTAGCTTTGTAGCAGTTATACGTTTTCTATTCATAATTTTATACTTCGTTTATTTTTTATTTAATTTTCATTCATTATTTATTTCTATTTGACGAATCATTTTCAGAAATACTTTAGTTTTTTTTAGTTTTTGAACAACATATTGATAATAATCTCTTTTCTTTCAGAAATAATCTTATCATATTCTTCATCATTAATTAAAAGATTTTCCATAAATAATGGTCTTATTGCACTTGGAAATACCAGCAGTGAAACCATATTCAGAATAAACTGAACCGGAGCCATTTTCTCAATATTTCCCAATTCCATTTCTTTTTCAATATCCTTGTACATATCGTTCAGGATATCCTCCTCAATTTCTCTGTGATGGCAGGTTCCTTTATTGATCTGTGACACGATATAAGTTTCCAGATACGGATACTGAAGGCTTGTGGAAAGACTGCTTTCTATGAATTTGCTGATCTTCTCTTTAAAAGGAAGAGCTGAATTCTGAATGATCTTCGATTTTTCCTGTTCTACTCTTTGCGCTTCATCAAAGATGATCTGGATAAGCTTATCTCTTGAACGGAAATAATAATTAATAAGCGTTCTGTTCACTCCTGCTTCATCTGCAATCTCCTGCGTAGTAGCATCAAACTTTCCTTTCACAAAGAATAAATTCTTCGCTGTCTCCTTGATCAATTCCTGTGTTTGGTCTTTTTTTGCTTGATTTGACATTTTTGTTAAACAAATTTGTGCAAATTTATAGTAAAAATTATTTTTGACAAAATTGTTAAACAAAAAAATTAAACACATTTGTCATGACATGCATCATGTTTGTGGATGAAAGTTTACGATTACTTATTATTCAATAAGAAAGCTATTTTTATATCTTTGCCGCAAAAAATTAATAACTGATGAAGAAAATTCTTTCGCTGTTCATGGTTTTGAATGCGGTACTTCTATTTTCACAAAATTTGCTTTGGCATTTTCAAACCAAAAGCTCTATTATAGAATCTCAGCATTATATTGCTTTTAGTGATACAGATTCTCAAGGAAATATTTATGTTGGAGGAAGATATGGACGTTTTGCATTTCCCAGCATTAATAGCATTACATTTGATAATATTACAAAAACCAGCAGTGCAGATGAAGATTCAAGAGCTGTTATTGCAAAACTTGACAAGAACAAAAATGTAATCTGGGTAAAAGAAATCAGATCAAAATATTCATCATCCTTAAATTCCTTAGTTGTAGATAAACAGGACAATCTTGTATTTACAGGATATACAGATGGGCATGATTTAAAACTGAACCCTAACTCAGAGACTATTTTTGATACAGGGATTAACTCCGGTAGTTCATTCATGGTAAAGCTAGATACTAACGGAAACTTTGTCTTTGGGAATATTTATAATTATGTTTATAATATGGCCTGTACAATTGATTTAGATAACAATATCATCTCTACAGGAAATTATACAAACTACCCTCCACAATTTCTTACTGATTTGGATCCTAATCCTAATGCAGTATTTTATCTGCCTCCTCCAAGTGGTTTATTTGTTATGAAGAATACTTCCGCTGGAGCTTTTTCATGGGCCCGCCCTCTCCATGCTCACAATACCCCATCAATACATGCAGTAAAAACTGATCATAACAAAAATATTATTATTCTTGGAAACTTTGAAGCGTATTTGAAAATAGATAATAACTCTTTTCCTTCTACCAGTGTTAATTACAATCAGGGTTTTTTGGCAAAATTCAATACTAACGGAAATTTCACGTGGTATCAACCATTAACCTATTTAAGTGCCTATCTTGGGACTGCGAACTCAAAGATTGAAATTGATAACGCTAATAATATTTATACTGCCAGTAATTATTACAATGCACAAAATATTACTTTTCCAAATACCACAATAAATGCTCCTGCTGATGGACGTACAATGATCTATAAAATAACCCCCAATGGTCATTTAGTATGGAACTCCCTCATCAAAGGAGACGTAAGCTATGACTTTCGTTCTATTAAGCTCAATGCTGACAATACTATAAATTTCTTTGTGCGTTATGCTGATAATATGATTAAGGTTATCAATGGAAATAATAATACAGAAGAAATTGTAAAAAGAATAGACCTAGGGCTTAATTACAGTTATTTATCAAATGATGCTCAGACATATTATTTAAAATTCAGAAATGATGGTAAACTAATATTCAATAAAAGTGATTTCTCTTCTTATACTTTTGACCAAAGTATAGATTATGAAGGAAATATGATTCTTGCCGGAAATTATGATGGATATCAGGACTTTAATCCTGATCAGGATATTAAAGAAATAAAATATACAAATAATGATATAAGCTCTTTTATTCAAAAGTTTGGCAAATGTTATAACGGAACTCCAGATGGAGATAAAATACAAACATTTTGTTCATCAATCAATCCAACAGTACATGATCTATACCCTAATACATCCTATACAACCTGGTATGATTCTTTAATATCCACTACACCTCTAAGCAGCACTACTCCTTTACAGAACAACATTATTTATTATGCTTCTGTTCAGGATGAATCTTGTCCTTTTAATAACAAGAGATTAGCTGTAAAAGTGATCATTAAAAATGCACCTCTCAAACTTACAGTAACTGACTTCTATTTTTGCAGTAACGTTAATCAGATGAGTTTGTATCAACTGAACATTAATAATAACCAAAATATTAGATTCTATGATGCAGCTGGCAACTTAATTAGCAGCTCATCCTATATTATTGAAGGAGCTCAATATTATGTTACTCAACAAAATACGGAATGCGAAAGTGAAAAAGCTCCTTTTAAAGTATTTTCAATACAAGGTGCTACCCCTACAGGAAACACTCCACAAACTTTCTGCACAACCAATAATCCTAAAATCTCTGACATCCAGATCACAGGTCAGAATATAAAATGGTATGATGCGGCAGGAAATATTGTACCTGCAACAACTGTTCTTATTAATGGACAAACCTATTATGCATCTCAGACTATTAATGGCTGTGAGAGTAATAAAACAGCCATTCAGGTAACGGTAAATACAACTCCTAAACCGACAGCCAATGTAAATCAGGATTTTTGTGCTTCTGCCAACCCTACTTTAGAAAAACTGGTTGTAACGGGAACTGCTCTTAAATTTTATAATGCAGCAGGAAATGTAATTCCAATGTCAACTCCTCTGATAAGCGGACAAATCTATTATGTAACGCAAACTTTAAACAACTGTGAATCTGAAAAACTGGCAATTACAGTAACTTTATCTACCAATAATGTGCCCGCAAAAGACATTACGCAGGTACAATGTAATACAACTACTGCTAATTCAATGGTTGTTAATCTTCACTCATATGAAGCAAGTATTATTAATAATCCAGGGAATTATATTTTCACTTATACTGACACTTCAGGAAACCCTATTTCTAATCCTTCTGCTTATATTTTGAATGTCGGGACAACCCTTATCCACGTAAGGGTTTCAACTCCTGACGGATGTTTTAAGGTGGTGAGATTAAACCTTACGCTTAATCCAAAACCTATTGTTCTGCTTCCTGATATGCTTGATTTCTGTGAAGGAAAATCGGTTGTTTTAGATCCAGGCCCTGGATTTAAGTCTTATGAATGGAGTACCGGAGCAACCACTCAAACGATTACAGTATCTACTCCAGGGACATATACTGTTAAAGTAACCAACGTTTTCGGATGTGAAAGTACAAGCTCTACCCAGGTAAGCTATTCTGTTTTAGCACATATTGTTTCTGTGAATATTACAAACAATACAGCAAGTGTAATTCTTTCTCAGAACGGAAATTATGAGTTTTCTTTAGATAATCTCACATGGCAGGATTCTAATATATTCACTAATTTAAATATGGGAGAATATACTGTGTATGTGAGAACAAAATCCGGATGTATTATCGGGCAGAAGAACTTCTCGATTTTCAATATACCCAATGCAATCAGTCCCAACGGTGATGGAATCAATGATGCGTGGAGAATAGCAGGATTGGAAAACTATCCGGGAACGGAGGTAAGTTTATATGACAGAAGAGGTGCTGTAATCTACAAAGAGATTATCAGAAATAAACCTTTCCAGTGGGACGGAAGATATGAATCCCATCCTATTTCTACAGGAAATTACTGGTATACCATAAAAGTTTCTGATGGAAGAATCTACAACGGATGGCTTCTGATTAAGAACAGATAGTAAAATAAAAACGAGCAGAAATTCTGCTCGTTTTTTGTTTTTATAATAATTTGATCTTATCGTCTGAAATATCGATGATCTTATCTTTATAAAGTCCTCCGATTGCTTTTTTAAAATTTTTCTTACTCATCTGAAGTTCATCTTTAATCTCTTCGGGAGATGATTTATCAGAAACATACAGAAGTCCGTAGTTTTCTTCCAGTTTGTTCAGAATCTTTTGTTTAAACTCGTCAATATTTTCAAATCCTTCTGGCTGTAAAGAAACATCTATTTTACCGTCTTCACGGATCGCTTTGATAAATCCTGTTTCTTCTGACAACGGATATAATTTTTTGAAAACATCGGAAGCATAGATCAAACCAATGTATTGTTTGTTGATGATCACATTCCAGCCCAGTTCACTTTCATTCATCATAATCAGATCTACCTTATCCCCTTTTTTGAACGGAAGTTCATCATACTGAGGATTTCTCTTGAACTTCGTGGTACCGGTAATCAGTTCCATATCTTCGTCTACATAAATATAAACCAGATATCTTTTGCCTTCGATGATTTTGGTTTTCTGCTGCTTGTAAGGAATAAATAAATCTTTAATGATTCCCCAGTCCATAAAAGCTCCGCTCGGAAGACTTTGCACACAGCTCATTACTGCAAATTCACCTACTTCCGCCAATGGGATCTCAGTAGTTGCTTTTAATTTATCGTCATCCTGATACACAAAAACTTCAACATCCTCACCTGTTTCTTTTTCATCCTGAATAAAGATTTTGGGTAGAAAAGCCTTTTCACCGGATTCATCTACGAGGATCCATCCTGAATTAATTTTTTCTGAAATTGTTAAAGTTTGAGTTTTTCCGAGTTGCATTGATGATAAAATTAGCTGACAAAGGTACGGAAATTTGAAGATGCTATCCTAGTCTATATAATTATAATTGTTTTAATTGCTTTACAAAAAGTTATGAAACTATGAAAAATGTAATGTTTTAAAGATATGTTTTGGCTGAAGCCAATGAATTGATTGTATAAAATAAATGGTCTAAAGCCCGTTTCTATTGAACATTATAAGTTCGAAATATAATCCATCAGCTCACGTTTGCTGCTTTCAAAATCAAAAGCATCATAAACCAAGAAATAACGGTCTTTATCTGCACAATTCTGGTACATTGATTTAGCGAGTGCCAATTTCTTATTATCAAAACTGAGCGCTTTCACCAGATCTCTTATTTGTACTGAAGTAAACATAGAGGTACGCATCTGCTGATTGATCATCTTAATTTTCCCTTCATCAAAACTCTCATTGTTCATCATCATATCAAAAAACTGACGGAAAGAATGATTATCCATCACATTTCCCTGAAGAGACCAGTCTCCGGAGTGATTTCCGTAAGGATTGTTCCAGATATCGTTCCAGTCATTAAATCCATATTGATTTTGCACAGGATAAGAATCCAGAAGATAGAGACCTTCCTTGGTAAAGAAATCCAGCACCATTCTGTTGTTATTACGAAGAATCAATGTTGTTCTATAGATCAGAAAGCCATTCTCATAGATTGAAATGGGCATTCTCCCTGATGATAAATCAAAGAACCTATACTTTCCTGAACCGTTTGCCATCATCTGATCACCAACTTCCACAGTAAAAAATCCCTGTTCAGGAATTCTCAGAAAAACTTCTGCATAACCGTAGTTTCTGTTCCATTGATAATTAGGATTTTTTATTCTATTTTCATTTCCTCTTTTCAGAGTTGTATTATTTCCAGATCTCGGTTGATCAAAAGTTTTATTTCTTTCATCCGGGCTTTTAGAGGTTCTCATTTCTGTAGTGGAAGCCTCATTTTTTAATAATTCTCCTGCCTTTCCTGCTTCCTGTGCCCATGAGCTGATTCCCGCCAAAAGCATCCAACTGATAAAAATCTTTTTCATACATGAAATTTTCAAATACGATCTCCATTTTCATGCCAAAAGCACCACAAAAAAAGCTGTTTCCATAAGAAACAGCCTTTAATTTTAAATATTTAAATGATTAAATCTTTTAATCAGATATTACATATGAATAGGTCTTTTTGCCGTAGCATCCAATGCAGCTTCTTTGATCGCTTCTGCATAGGTTGGGTGAGCGTGTGAACTTCTTGCGATGTCTTCAGCACTTGCACGGAATTCCATAGCAATTACTCCTTCAGCAATAAGGTCAGCAGCTCTTGCTCCTACGATGTGCATTCCTAAAACCTCATCTGTTTTTTCGTCTGCAATAATCTTCACAAGACCGTCGATATCACCACTTGCACGGCTTCTACCTAAAGCTCTCATCGGGAAAGATCCTACTTTGTAAGCAACACCTTCTTCTTTTAGCTGCTCTTCAGTTTTACCAACTCCAGCAACTTCCGGCCATGTATAAACAACACCAGGAATCAGGTTATAGTTGATGTGAGGCTTTTGTCCTGCCAATGTTTCAGCAACGAAAACTCCTTCTTCTTCAGCTTTGTGAGCCAGCATCGCACCTTTGATAACGTCACCAATTGCATAGATATTAGCAACATTCGTCTGTAAGTGGTCGTTTACTTTTACTCTTCCTCTTTCGTCAAGTTCAACACCTGCTTTTTCAAGACCAAGACCGTCTGTGTAAGGTTTTCTACCTACAGAAACCAAACAGTAATCTCCTTCTACAACTACTTCTTCACCTTTTTTATCTTTAGCCGTGATCTTTACAGTATCTCCGTTTCTTTCAACTGCAGAAACCGCAGTAGAAAGCATAAATTTCATTCCTTGTTTCTTAAGAACTTTAGTCAATTCTTTGCTTAAAGCTCCATCCATTCCAGGGATGATTTTATCCATAAATTCAACAACAGTTACCTGAGCTCCTAATCTAAGGTATACAGAACCTAGTTCAAGACCGATAACTCCACCACCGATTACTACTAAGTGCTTAGGAATTTCTTTAAGGTTTAAAGCTTCCGTAGAAGTAATCACTCTTTCTTTGTCTAAAGAGATGAAAGGTAATGTAGATGGTTTAGAACCTGTTGCAATAATGGTATATTTAGACTCGATCGTTTCAGAAGAACCGTCGTTTTTTGTCACTTTAATCTGAGTAGCAGATTCGAAGCTTCCTACTCCTTCAAAAACAGTAATCTGATTTTTGTTCATCAGATAGCTGATTCCGTCTGTATTCTGCTTGATCACTTCGTTTTTACGCTCGATCATTCTCGCGATATCTGCTTGAGGCTCGTTAATGATGATTCCGTGACCTGCAAAATTGTGTTTTGCATTTTCGAAATGCTCAGAGCTGTCAAGAAGCGCTTTTGACGGAATACATCCAACGTTAAGACAAGTTCCGCCTAAAGTTGAATATTTTTCAATAATTGCTGTTTTGAAACCTAATTGTGCTGCACGGATAGCAGCAACATAACCACCGGGACCAGAACCTATTACGGTAACATCGAATTGACTCATGTTATTGTATGAATTTGTTTATTATTATCTATCTTAATTCTCACAAATTTACATATAAATTACCAAGCACCAAAGTGAGTTTTATCAATTTTAAAAATGATAATTATATGCTTTAGTTTGATGAAAAGTATTATTTTATGAACTTTATATTTTCTTCATTCCCTTTTTTGAGATAAATTGCGGTAAACACAAGAGGTTTGTCAGATGACGCATTGTCAAAATGAAGGATTTTCACATTTTTAGGTTCGTAAAAAGCATCTCCCTCATGAAGTACCACTTTTTCTTTTCCTTGGATCTGAAAAACAGCTTCACCGGAATTGATGATTCCCAAAACGGGACAGGGATGAAGATGTTCAGGAGCTCCTTGTCCGGCGGCCATTGTTATTTCCTGAATTTCGGTAGATTTCATTTTCTGATCAAGAGCTGTTTTTAACAATTCTTTTCTGGAAATGGCCTTCTGCTGAGCCGTCATTACAACAGTATTCAGCATCAAAATAACAATGATAAATGGTTTCATGGATTTGATATTATTAAATCAATACAAATATTACAGATTCAATTTTCCCTGTCCGAATTCGCCTGTACTTTCAAAAAATGAGCCACCATACACATACCATTCAAGGCCTTCCAGAAATTCTACTGCATTTTCAGGAGTGATCTGAGGACGGTCTTTTTTCGAAACAATTCCTTTGTACCATCTCCCTGATTTAGGATAATGCTCATATTCCACAAAATAATGAATCCATATTCTTTGGCACAACTTGCACTGTTGAATCGTTACTTCTCCATATCTTCCGTTGGTATGATCAATTCCTAATGCTGAGCTTCTATATTCTGTATAGCTGGAGTTCGGTTTCTCGCAGGCGCATCCTAATTTTTGGATTTTATTCATGAATGAAAAAATTGGTTTTCAGATAAAATTTATAACTCCAAAAGTAAGAAATTAACAGCCTATAAAGCAAATAGGGCTATGAAGGTTTGATCAGATCCAACAAAACCTTTTCATATTTATCCAGAATAATATTCTTCGAGAACCTTGATTTAATAGAGTTTTTTATGGCATCTCTGTTATAATTGCTCTGCAGTACCTTTACAATCTGCTGGGCAAAGCCATCATAGTTTTCAATATTGGCAACTTCACCATTTACATTATGCTGGATGATTTCATTGATTCCGCCTGGACAGTTATTGGCTAAAGAATAAGTTCCGCACGCTCCTGCTTCCAGAAGAACGTTGGGAAAACCTTCGTATCGTGAAGAAAGCACAAATAAATCTGCATATTTCAGATATTGGTAGGGATTTTCCTGTCTGCCGTGGAAAATCACTTTTTTCAATCCTAAAAGCTCTTTTGTCTGAAGCAGAAGATCTTTGTCTTTTCCATCTCCTAAAATATGAAGCATAATGTTTTCATTCTTCAGCCTTGAAAAAACTTTCAGCAAGTTATCAAACCCTTTTCTGGAAGATAGATTTCCAATGGCCACTACATTTTTATAATTGTATTTGAAGCATTCAGGTTTTAAAGAAACAGCCATTTTATCTTCAATAAAATCAAAGTCTACAGGATTATTGATTTTGATAATTTTTTTCTTTTTAATATTAAAATTATCCACAAGATCTTTCATCATATCATCACTTTGAGCAATGATTCTCTGATAGTTATTGTAAAAATTATAGAAAAACTTAATCTCTTTGCGGGTTACATGCTGAGTCACCACATTAGTTTCCCTTGCAATGAATTTTGTTCTTGGAAAAAGTTTTATGAACAGGGACAAATAAGCATTTACTTCACCAAAACCGGAGAATACAATATCTGGTTTTCTTCTATAGATTTCTCCTAAAATGGGTTTTAAAGAATGTCTTATTCTTTCGGTATTGATATCGATAATTTCAACATCTTTTTTCAGAAAATTCAAATATCCGCCTTGTTTACGTAACAGCAAAATCTTAGGCTCAAACCGATCTCTGGAAAGATGATTCGCTATTGTGGTAACAATCCTTTCTGCGCCCCCGGTTTCTAAGTCCGGCAGAATAAATATGACAGATATTTTTTTCATCTTATCAAAGTTACTAAAAAGTTTGGTTAAAAGTCAAATATCGGAAGGATGAAGATTACTGTTTTGATAGCAATTAACAGAAATTAACTTAGCTTTAAAATCTGATTTTATTTACTATCTATTATACACCTAATACGCTATAAAAATAAAGTAAGCCTTTCTAATGAAAAGCTTACTTTATTTAATTAATATTTTCTTAATTTGCTACGTCACTGATGAATTTAATTCTCAACATTCTTACTTCTTCATCAGATAATTCATCCCCGAATTCATCCAGCAATACTTTCATACTGTCGCTTTCAGATTCGTTCATGAATTCCATGAATCCGTCTACAATGTCTTCATCAAAATTATCTTCAATATAATAATCGATATTTAGTTTTGTCCCCTGATAGACAATTCTTTCCATTTCTTTAAGAAGTTCATCCATAGAAAGGTTTTTAGCTCTTGCTATATCTTCAAGGTCAATCTTTTTATCAGTGCTCTGGATGATGAAAACTTTATGGCTGGATTTATTGGCCACCTGTTTCAATACCATATCCTGAGTACGTTCGATATTGTTATCTTCTACGTATGTTTTGATGTAATCTGCGAATTCTTTACCATATTTTTTGGCTTTTCCTTCACCTACACCATAGATTTTGGTGATCTCATCTACACTTATTGGATACTGAACCGTCATATCCTCCAAACTTGGATCCATAAATACTGTATATGGTGGAATTCCATGTTTTTTGGCTACTTTCTTTCTTAATTCTTTCAACAGGTTGAAAAGGTTCTGATCCAGCCCTCCTCCAGCCTGCTGCTGTACCTGGTCGCTCTCAGCTTTTGCCTGAGTAAGATCAAATTCACGGTCTTCAGCAATTAAAAAGATGTCTTTAGATTTACCATTCAGGACACTTTTTCCTTTCTCTGTAATTTTTAAAACCCCGTAGGTTTCAATATCTTTCTGTAAAAAATTCTGAACAGTGGCCTGTCTCAAAATTGTTTTCCAGTAATTATCTTTTTCGTCTTTCCCAAAACCAAAATGAGAACTTTGTTCCAGCTTATAAGATTTTGTTACCGCATTTTCTTTTCCTACGATAACGGAAATCAGGTCTTTAGATTTGAATTTTTCTCCTGTATCACTGATCAGCTCCAGCGCCTTTTTTAAATCTGCTGTAGCATCCTTTAATTTTGGTGGATTGGATGAATTGTCACACATCTTGGCTCCGTCTCCGTTTACCGGATCGAAACTTTCTCCAAAATAGTATAGGATATATTGTCTTCTGCTCATGGAAGTTTCCGCATAGCCTACAACTTCATTTAGAAGCTGTAATCCGATTTCTCTTTCTGAAACGGGTTTTTGAGCCAGGAATTTCTCCAGTTTTTCAATGTCTTTCGGATCATAGAATGCCAGACAATGACCTTCGCCTCCATCTCTTCCCGCTCTTCCGGTTTCCTGATAATAGCTTTCCAATGATTTCGGGAAGTCGTAATGAATGACAAAACGGACATCCGGTTTATCAATTCCCATCCCGAAGGCAATGGTAGCCACAATTACATCTACTTCTTCCATCAGGAATTTATCCTGATTCGCTACTCTCACTTTTTGGTCAAGACCGGCATGATAAGGTAGAGCGTTGATGCCATTTACCTGCAGAAGCTGGGCAAATTCTTCCACTTTTCTACGGCTCAGACAATAAACAATTCCTGATTTCCCTTTATGCTGATTGATAAATTTAACGATTTCCTTATCTACATTGATTTTAGGACATACTTCATAATATAGATTAGGACGGTTAAAACTTTCTTTAAATACCAATGCATTGGTCATTCCTAAAGTTTTCTGGATATCATCCTGAACCTTAGGAGTAGCAGTAGCCGTTAAAGCAATCACCGGTACATTGGCGATTTTGTCGATAATCTGTTTCAGATTTCTGTATTCCGGTCTGAAATCATGTCCCCACTCTGAAATACAGTGAGCCTCGTCGATAGCAAAGAAAGAAATTTTCACTTCTTTCAAAAAATCCAGGTAATCATCTTTAATTAATGATTCAGGAGCTACATACAGAAGTTTGGTTTTGCCGCTTTTGATATCGTCAAAAACCTGTTTGGTCTGCGTTTTGTTTAATGATGAATTCAGTACGTGTGCTACCCCATCATCAGATGAAAGGCCGTTCACGGCATCTACCTGATTTTTCATCAACGCTATTAAGGGCGAAACTACTATTGCTGTTCCTTCCGAAATAAGAGCCGGAAGCTGGTAACATAATGATTTTCCGCCACCTGTAGGCATTAAAACAAATATATCCTTCCCATTCAATAGGTTATCTATAATCTGTTCCTGCTGGCCCTTAAATGTAGAAAACCCAAAATACTTTTTCAATTCGCCTGATAAATTGGCTTTTTTTGCGCTCATCTAATTTTCTATTGCTAAATTTGCATCTCACCCAAAGTTATAAAAATTCTGCTTAAAATAAAAGCGAACGAATTTATAAAAAATAAAATTTATATTAAATATTCTTTTTAAAATATAACGTTTTTTATAAACTTTTTTGTATACCTTATCATCGTAAAATGGATAGAACCAACATTATATCAATTGCAAAAAGCACTTTAGAAATAGAAATTTCTGAACTTGAAAAATTAAAAAACAGAATTGATGACCAATTTGCCCGGGCTGTAGAGATCATTCACTCGGCAAAAGGAAAGCTCATTGTAGTAGGAATAGGGAAATCTGCCCATGTGGGTAACAAAATTGTGGCTACCTTAAATTCTACAGGTACACCTTCTCAGTTTTTACATGCTTCGGAAGCTATTCATGGAGATCTTGGAGTTATTCAGAAACAGGATGTTGTTTTATGCATCTCCAATTCCGGAAATTCTCCTGAAATTGCCAATCTGGTTCCTTATTTAAAAGATTATTCTTCTGCTTTGATCGGAATGACTGGAAATAAATCCAGTAAACTGGCTGAGTTTTCAGAAGTTATTCTGGATACTCATGTGGATGTCGAAGCGTGCCCGAATAAACTGGCTCCTACAAGTTCTACAACTATACAAATGGCTTTGGGAGATGCTTTAGCTGTTGCTTTAATGGAACTGAACGATTTTAAAGCTAATGATTTCGCCAAATTTCACCCTGGGGGAAGCCTAGGAAAGAATCTTACGTCTAAAGTAGAACAGTTTCTTTCTTCCCAAAAACCTCAGGTAACAGAAGATTCTTCGATAAGAGATGTCATCATTTCCATCAGTGCTTCAAGCCACGGAATTACAGTCGTGACCAATGAAGATCAGATTATTGGTGTTATCACAGACGGAGATTTAAGAAGAATGCTGATGAAAGGAGAAGATATCAGTAAAGTATTGGCTAAAGATATCATGTCTGCCCATCCAAGAACAATTGAAAAGGAAGCTCTGGCTAAAGAAGCCATGAAAGTTCTGAAAGAAAATAATATCGGCCAACTTGTAGTAACGGAAAACGGAAAATATTTCGGGATTATAGACCTGCATAAACTGCTGGACGAAGGGATTAACTAGAATTCAAATAATAGATTTCAGGCATTATACCTTCGGATCAGCAATTTAATTAAATATTTTTAAGGTATTATGATGATTATTCTTTACTTACTGATTCTATTCCCAATATTTTTGAAAAAATATCTTGACTATCAGGATTCACAAAGTAATAAGGTAAATCATTTTCCGTTGGAACCTGATCATAGGCCTGAATATTCTACTCATGATAGAAATTCGTACTATGATCAAAAAAGTCAGGACTATTTTGATCGTGTCATACGATGCCTGATCTTCTGTACTTATGATGATAAAAAGTTTCATTCTGTTGCAGACTGCCTGTCTCTGACAGATATCGGAGATGATTTGCGTATATTCTCATACAGCGAAGAAATAGAATCGTTATTCAGGAATAAGTTCATCAACGAATCACTGAGACAGAAAATATCAGATTTTAAAAAGGTGTCGGATGAAGTCACAGAAGAAGAATGGGTTTTCGAATCAATAGATCTTAGCCATGATGAAAGGTGGAAAAAAATCAACGTAGCCGCAGAAGATCTTTTAACAGAAATGGATATTAAAGAAAGGGATTTTGATTTTGCTTTATATGTACCTCGATAATTTTAAAAACCAACATCGGTCATTTAATTAAATATTTTATAAATTTGCGCTTTAAAATTTTATTCTGTGAGTGATGGTAAAGACATGTCCTTCCTTGGACATATAGGAGAATTAAGAGGGCATCTGATCCGTTCGATTATTGCTATCATAATTGCGGCTTTTGTGGTTGGTTTTAATATCAACTGGATTATGGACCATATCTTTTTTGGGCCTACCAGAAATGATTTCCCGACTTTCAGAGTGGTTAATCATTTTTCAAGAATGATTTTGGGGGAAGACAGTATTCATCTTCCAAAGGACTTCCCCGTTCGTGTACAGAGGTTGTATCAGCAGTTCAATGTAATGATGGCTGTTTCAATTTTTGGAGGAATGGTGGCTGCTTTTCCTTATATTGTTTGGGAACTGTGGCGTTTTATTGGCCCAGCTTTACATCCGAGAGAAAGAAAAAACTCTATTTATATTATTAATGCGGTATGGATTCTTTTCATGACCGGAGTATTATGCGGTTATTTCCTTATACTTCCGTTCGCCGTTAATTTCGGGGTTATTTTTAAAATCTCAGACATTATCGTTCCGCTTTATGATTTAAGTGATTATACCACTTTATTTTTACAGGTGGTTTTGGGTATGGGCGTTATTTTCCTTTTCCCGATTTTGATCTACTTCCTTACGAGCATCGGAATTCTGACGCCTACATTTATGAAAACCTACCGTCGTCATGCTATTGTTCTGATTATGGTAGTGGCTGCAATTATTACCCCGGCAGATGTTCTGAGTATGTTGATGGCCGCATTCCCGCTGCTTATTTTATATGAATTCAGTATTATGATGTGTACGTTCACTTATAAAAAAGTACAGAAGAGCAACGGAAATCTTCCTGCAGTACAGAAATAAAAGTATTTTTTACTAATAAAGCTTAAGTGCTACTATTCAATTTGAATGGTAGCACTTTTTTTATTAAAAAAAATCAACATTAATTATATTTATTCTTAATATAATTAAAAATAACGATAAAATTCAACTAAAATTATAAAGTTGGGAGTAATTAACAATCTATCACTAACTAAAGATTAAAAAAAATACACTATATTTAAAACTTCAATAACAACAATAAAAAAATATGAAAAAGAGAATTATTTTCGTCTGTGCATTGGCTTTAAGTCTAAGTGGTTTACAGGCACAACGCTGGGAACCAGTCTTGGAAAAAGTTACGCCCGTAAGAAAAGAAGTAAAAGTAGAATATGCCTACAAATTTGATCTTTCTGCATTAAGAAATAAACTAAAGAATGCTCCTGAAGCAGGAAAAGGAGGAAGCGCTGTAATCGTTTCTCTCCCTACAGCAGATGGAAGAATTGAAAGATTTTCAGTTTACAGTTCGCCGGTAGTAGAAAAATCTATGGCGGACAGATATGAATTGGGAGCATACTCAGGTATCGGGCTGGATAATCCGCATAAGCAAATCCGGTTCAGTACAGCACCAAACGATTTTCAGTCTATGACATTCGATACTGATACAGGAAAATACGAATTCATAGAACCGATCAATAAAGAAAAGGATGTATATGGAGTCTTTTTCAAATCCAACAAATCTCATGAAGATCCTTTTGAATGTAGAACTTCTGAGCCTGAAAAGGCAAAGAAAGAAATGAATAAACTGCTTAAAACAAAAAATGTTTTAAAGGGTTTAGGAAGCGCTAATAAAAGTAATGAACAAAAATACAGAACCTACAGAATTGCGATATCTGTAAACGGTGAATATACGCAACTTGCCGGAAGTGTTCCTGCAGCAGCAGCCCGCATTAACGCTACAATGAACCGTGTAAATGGTGTTTTTGAAAAAGATTTTGGAATCCATATGATTGTACAGGATCTTCCACAACTTATATTTGCAGATCCGGCTACGGACCCTTATTCCAATGTAATCACCAATTCAAACGGAACTTATAGCGCTCCTGGAGCATGGAACCTGCAGCTTCAGCAAACGCTTACCAATACTGCCGGTGTAGGTAATGCCGCCTATGATATAGGACATTTCTTTGGCCACAGAGGTGGTGGTGGAAGCGCCGGAGATGTAGGAAATGTCTGCAGAAACCCTGCAAATAATAATGATGCAACTTCTAAAGGGGCAGGAATTACTTCTCCTTCTACTCCGGATCAGCCTTTTGGAGATAATTATGACATCGATTTTGTAGCGCATGAGATCGGCCACCAGTTCGGTGCAGCACACACTATGTCTATTGCTTTACATGGTGCCCATATGGAACCGGGATCCGGATCTTCCATTATGGGATATGCCGGTATTACAAACTACAATGTCCAGATGCATTCGGATGCCTATTTTCATACTAAAAATATTGAAGAAGTAGGTGCATATGTCAATGCTCAGGACTGTGGAATTATTACGAATGTAGCCAATACACCTCCTTCTATTCAGCCAATGGCTAATAAAATGATCCCTAAAGGAACAGCCTTTGTGTTAACAGCTTCTGCAACGGATACACAAAATGATCCAATGACTTATACCTGGGAACAATATGATCTGGCTACATCTGCTTTTGGGCCCGTAAGTGCAACCAGAAATAATGGAGCGAATTTCAGATCTCTAATGCCTACAACCTCCCCTACCCGTTATTTCCCTAAATTCACTAATGTTCTTAATGGTACTCTTACCAGTGCTTCTGATTGGGAGACAGTATCCAACATACCAAGAACAATGAATTTCAAAGTAACCGTGAGAGATAATAATCCGGATGCTGCACAACAACAGACACAAAGCAGTCTGATGAAAGTAGATATAGGAAATGAAGGTCCTTTCAAAGTAACATCAACTACGGTTTACAATAATACACCTGGAGCGGTTACATGGGATGTGGTAAACACCAATAACGCTCCTTATAATGTACAAAACGTTAAAATAGATTATACTACAGACAATGGAACTACATGGACCGTTATCAGTCCATCTACAGCGAATGACGGATCTGAGCCGTTCTCGTTCTCCTCTTTGGCAACAGGTGCCAGTGTAAAAATAAGAGTAAGCGCCATTGATAATGTATTCTACGCTATTGGAAATGCTACTGTATCCGCATCTGCGAGTGCTTGTACAACATCTGCTCCAACAGGAATTACTGTAACCGGTATTACAAGAACTTCAGCATCTGTAAACTGGACAGCGTTAGTAGGAGCAACATACTCTGTAATGTATAAAAAAGTAGGAACAGCAACATGGACTACAGTACCTGTTTCAACAAACTCCTATAACATTTCAGGACTTACTGAAGCTACTCAATATGAAGTACAGGTAGCTAATGTTTGTAGTGCTTCTGTTGGTTCTTATTCAGCATCAACGAATTTTACAACCTCTCCATTTGCTAAGTGTTCAATCACAGGAACAAATGCTGCTGACGAGTATATTTCCAATGTTACAGTAACCGGTGCGGGTATGAGCCCTGTTTCAAACAGCAGCAGCAATACACCTTATACAGACTATACTACAGATTCTTCAAAACTGATTACGCTGATGTCCGGATCTACAGGAAATAATGTAAGTATCACCAAAGGATGGACAGGTTCTCAGTATAACGACGGAGTAACAGCATGGATAGATTTTAACAAAGACGGAGTATTCTCTTCTTCTGAAGTCATCTATACCAGCGCACCTAGTATCGTATCACCTGTTTCCGGAACATTCTCTGTACCGGCAGACGCTTATACCGGAGGAAACGTAATTATGAGAGTTGTATTAGGATATGAAAGTCAACCAAGTAGCGGATGTAGCAACCAGCAGTATGGTGAAGTTGAGGATTATCCGGTATTGATTCAGCAACAGCTTTCTACCAGTGAGACAGTGAAAGATAAGAGTTCAATCCAGATCTACCCTAACCCGGCAAGTGATGTATTGAACGTAACTCAGATTTCATCTAAAGCTCAATTTATCATTACAAATATGGCTGGTCAAAAAGTAATGAATGGCCAGATTAATGATAATAAAATCTCTGTATCAAACCTAAGTACAGGAGCTTATATTATTTCAATTGAAGATAAAGGAACGACTTCAAATCTGAAATTCATCAAAAAATAAACCTAATCAGTTTTACAGCCCGGCAATGACCGGGCTTTTTTTATACCTTCTTAAAATCTGTATTTAATTTGATTTCCGGCATGTGCTATTAATTTAATTTTATACTTTTGAAAAGATTTAATATAAGTTTAAATGAAAAAATTGTCATATACACTCTTATTTGCATCAGGACTGGTTTTCGGACAGTTCTTTGAAAAGGATAAGGTTTTCACTAAACAGGATACTTTAAAAGGTTCTAATACTGAATTCAGAAATTTTTGGGATGTCAAAAAATATGATCTTTCTGTAGAACCTGATTTTGAACAGAAAAGCATTAAAGGAAATAATAAAATCAGTTTTGAGATCATAAAAGATGTTACCAATCCTGTTTTCCAGATTGACCTTCAACAGCCGATGAAAGCGGATAAGGTGGAAGGGAATTTTCCTATTGCCAATTATAAACAAGATGGAGACTTTATCTTCATTACAACGAATAAGAAATTCAAAAAAGGCGAAAAATATACCATTAACGTTACCTATTCCGGAAAGCCTACCATAGCAAAAAAAGCACCATGGGATGGCGGATGGGTTTTCACGAAAGATGAAAAAGGGAATCCATGGATGACTGCTGCTGACGAAGGAATAGGAGCTTCCATATGGCTTCCTACCAAAGATATCTGGAGTGATGAACCTGATAACGGGATCATTATGAAAATTGTAACGCCTAACGATCTGGTAGGTGTAGGTAATGGCAGACTAACCGATAAAAAAACAACCGGAAATAAAACTACTTATACCTGGGAAGTTAAAAATCCTATCAACGCCTACTCCATTATCCCAAGCATAGGAAAATATGTAAACTTCAAAGATACATTTGAGGGTGAAAAAGGAAAACTGGATCTGGATTATTGGGTAATTGACTATAATCTGGACAAGGCAAAGAAACAGTTTGAGCAGGTGAAACCTATGCTCTCCGCATTTGAATACTGGTTTGGTCCGTATCCATTCTATGAAGATTCATACAAGCTTGTAGAGTCTCCTCACCTTGGCATGGAACATCAGAGTAATGTAGCCTATGGAAACAAATATCAGAACGGCTATCTTGGAAGAGACCTTTCTGGGACAGGAGTTGGGTTAAACTGGGACTTCATTATTATTCATGAAAGCGGGCACGAATGGTTCGCCAATAATATTACCGCAAAAGACCAGGCTGATATGTGGATCCATGAAAGTTTCACCAATTACTCCGAGACTCTTTTCACTGAAAAATATATGGACAAAAAATCTGCTGACATCTATGTTCAGGGGATCAGGAAATTGATAGACAATGACATTCCTGTTATTGGCCAGTATGGTGTAAGAAATGAAGGCAGCGGAGATATGTACCCGAAAGGAGCCAATATGCTTCACACGATAAGACAGGTGATCAATAATGATGAAAAGTTCAGACAGATTTTAAGAGGTTTGAATAAAGATTTTTATCATCAGACGGTTACCACGCAACAGGTAGAAAATTATATTTCCTCAAAATCAGGAATTGATTTTTCAACGGTCTTTGATCAGTATCTGAGAACCATTAAAATACCAACCCTTGAATATGCTCAAAATGGTGATACTTTAAAGTTCCGTTATACGGATGTGGTAAAAAACCTGAAATTACCAATCATCATCAATAGTGAACAGACCATAACTCCAACGGAAGAATGGCAGACTGTGAAGCTTAAAAAGAGTACTCCGGTTGAGCTAAATCCGAACTATTATATCAATTATAAGGAAACGAAATAAAGAAAAAGGCAAATCCGCACATCAGCAGATTTGCCTTTTCGCTTTTTAACCTTGAAATTTTAAGAAAAGTTTAATACTTTCTTCGTAACAAATTCAGAAAAAAAGCAACTATTTAACTATTAATTTAAACCTAATGAGAAAAACAGTACTTAGCCTTGGTATTTTTGCTGCTTTTTTAGCGAATGCTCAGTCTATAAAAACCACCATTGACCTTGTTAATGTAAAAGATGATAAAGTAGCCGTTACCATGGAGTTTCCGAAAATGAAATCCGGAGATATTAAATTTCATTTCCCCAAAACGGTTCCAGGGACTTATTCTGTAGACGACTATGGAAGATTCATCGAAGGAATCAAATTTTACGATAATAAAGGAAAGGAACTTACTTATACTAAAGTAAATGACAATACTTACTCCTTGAAAAATGCTCAGGCACTTTCCAAAATCTCATATCTTGTGAATGACAGTTTTGATGATGAATTGGATACATCAAAGCATAAAGCCGTATTTTCTCCTTCAGGAACTGATATTGAAGAAGGAAAAGTATACATGATCAATACTCATGGATTCATTGGATATATTGAGAATATGCAGGATGTTCCTTATCAGCTGGTGGTTCAGAAACCAACTGATTTTTACGGAACCACAGCGTTGGTGGATCAGGATAAATCTGAGAGTACAGATACGTTTACTCTGGCTAACTATGCTAAGGTGACAGATTCTCCGTTAATGTACACCAAACCGGACTATATTACCTTCAATGCAGGAGGAATGGATCTTGTACTGGGTGTATATTCTCCAACAGGAAAATATAAAGCAGCAGATTTCAAAGACAATCTTGAAAAAATGGTTGTTGCCCAAAAGAAATTCCTTGGGGATATGAACACCAATAAAAAGTATGCCATCATGCTTTATCTTTCTGGTGGTGACGGGCCTAAAGTAAAAGGTTTTGGAGCCTTGGAACACCACGAATCTACAAGTGTGGTTCTTCCGGAAGCAATGCCGAAAGATGCTATTGACAATACCATTACTGATGTGGTTTCCCATGAATTTTTCCATACTGTAAATCCTCTGAAGACCCATTCAGAAGAGATTCACTATTTCGACTATGCAGATCCGAAAATGTCTCAGCACTTATGGATGTACGAAGGCGGAACGGAATATTTTGCCAACTTATTCCAGATTCAGGAAGGATTGATCAACAAAGATCAGTTCCTTGAAAGAATTGGTGAAAAAATTGCCAACTCCAAGAGCTATGATGATACGATGCCATTTACAGTAATGAGTAAAAATGTATTGGTAGAACCTTACAAAGATCAGTACAGAAACGTATATGAGAAAGGAGCTCTTTTAGCAATGTGCTTAGACATCGAGCTTAGAAAATTGTCCAACGGGGAAATGGGATACCGTGATATGATCAGAAAACTGTCTCAAAGATTTGGTGAAAACAAACCTTTCAAAGATGACAAACTGATTGACGAACTGGTAACGGTAACCGGATATCCTCAGGTAAAAGATTTCTATAACAAATATATTGCAGGAAACCAGCCAACACCTTATGCCCAGTATCTGAGCATGGTAGGTGTGGATATTAAAAAGCAGGAAAGCCAGCCTCTTTTCTGGTTTATCAAAGACCCGAATCAGACAGGTTTTGATGAAAAGACTAATGCTTTTGCTTTTGACGATCATTCTGCACTATCTCCATTTGCAAAAAGTATCGGATTCAAAATCACTGACCAGGTACTTGCTTTAGACGGAAGAACGGTAGACATCAAAAAAGTACAGGATTTTATTGGTTATACAAGAACCATTAAAGACGGACAGGAAGTTACGGTAACTATTTTAAGAGATAATGCCGGTAAGAAAGAGAAAATGACATTGAAAGGAAAAGCGATTCTGGATAAAATGACCATGGAAACCCCTTCATTCAAGGCGAATCCGACTCCGGAAGAACTGAAATTACAGACCCAGTGGCTTACTGGTAAAAAATAAAGAGAAAAGCGGGGAAATTTTCCCCGCTTTTTATTTTTCTTAGGCTGATCTTTATTATTTGATTCAAACCTAACAGGTTTTCAAAACCTGTTAGGTTTCTTAATGGTAAATAGTAGTTGTTAAAGAATTTCCTCTTTTTTAATCGTTATTCTAAAGGTACTTCCCTTTCCTATTTCAGTCTGAGAAATCCTGATATCTCCATTATGATATTCATGAATAACCCTTCTTGCCAGTGACAACCCTAATCCCCAGCCTCTTTTCTTGGTAGAATATCCCGGATTAAAAGCATTTCGGGCCTGTTGTTTGGTCATTCCGCTTCCATTATCTTTTACTTCAACTAAAATATTTTTATTTCTTTCAAAGACCGACATAGTAATGGAACCCTCACCTTTCATCGCATCCACTGCATTTTTCACCAGATTTTCAATCACCCAGCTCATCAGAATTTTGTTATGAGGAACCAGAACAGTATATGTTGGAAGATTAAGTGTAAAATTGATTTTCCTTGAAATTCTTGTTTTCAAATAGTCATAATTCTCCTGAATGGTTTCATTAAAATTTCTGTCGTTCAGCTCAGGAATAGAACCAATTTTTGAGAATCTCTCTGAAATTGTTCTCAGTCTTTCAATATCTTTTTCAATTTCATGTACGCCGTCTGAATCCGGATTATCCAGCTTCATTATTTCTATCCAGCCAATCATAGAAGACAAAGGCGTTCCTATCTGATGTGCTGTTTCTTTAGCCAAACCTGCCCAAAGATAGCCTTCATCTGTTTTCTTTATTGTTCTGAAAAACCAGAAAGAAAAACCAAAATACAGTAAAATAAACAGTCCTAAAATATAGGGCGAATACCGAAGATTATTAAGCAGACGTGAGTTGTCATAATATACAAACTGATTATTTCCATCCGGCACTTTGATCTCAATAGGGTCATAATTTTTCTCCATATTCCGGATCAGATCCTGCAATTTCTCAGGATCCTTAATCGTACTTTCAGGAATATTTCTGTAGTATCCGAGATCAAGAATTGGATTTTTGAACTTATCTGTTACAATGAATGGAATGGTATTGTTAATATTCAGAATATCCGGCAGCAGATCCAACACATCGGTATCCGGAGTCTTTACCTCCTGCTGTATTCTAATTGCTTTAGAAAGAAGACTGATCCTTTTGATCTCCTCTTTTCTGAGAAAATTAATAAGCGATGTTGATGCTACTACAATAGCAATCACCAAAGTAGTCATCACAACAAAAATGATCCAGTTATTGAGTCTGGTGAGTATGGATTTTCTCAAAGTATTTTATTTTAAAACATTCAGGATTTTCTGCAGCTCTGTATTTCCACTTCCCTGATAGTTGTTGATGATAATCGAAAATACATATTTTTTCCCATCTTTTGCGGTGTGATATCCTGCGAAAGATTTGGTATCTCTCATCGTCCCGCTTTTCATCTTCATTCCATTATCCTGAACCGGGAATCCGTCGTAATAAGCCTCAAACCATGATTGTTTTTTAGCATATAAAAGGGCCTGAACTTCTGCTTTTGCCGCTACATAATTCTGTGGAGAAAGCCCGCTTCCGTCAGCAAAATTGATCATATTAGGATTAATTCCTTTAGATTTCCAGAATTCTTTCAGATAAGAAACTCCGCTTTTGAAACTTGAATTACCTTTTTTCTCTTTGCCTAAAGTTTTAATTAATGTTTCTCCGTACAGATTGACACTTTTTCTTAAAAACCAATAGACAATTTTATCTAAAGTCGGAGACTGATAAGTGAGGAGAATATTATTTTTCGGAGCTGTTACAGCCTGCTTTCCCTCTATTTCAAGTTGAGAATTCGTGATTGCTTTTCCTGAAATTTCAATTCCTGATTCTTTCAGCCATTGTTTTACTTCTGTTGCTAATTGGAGTGGTGGATTAGGAGTAGAACCGGAAACAGTAACGGTTTTTCCAGCAGGAAGCATACCGTTAATTAATGCCACATCAGAATGAGGAGCAGTAAAGATCAGGCTTTGATCTGAGTTCCCTCCTGCCTTAAGATCATTAAGCCACTTGACGCCTTCTAAAGGATAAGAAAAGTTTTTAAAATCAGTTCCGTTGATATTGATGTCAAACTGGTTTTCTTTCCAGTTGATTCCCCAAACTCCTGCTCCGTAGTAATTCCCAAGGTCGTCCCACGGCCAGCCTCCCGGAATCGTCTGATGGTCAAAATAAGAATCGTCAATAACAAGGTCTCCTGATATTTTTGTTATTCCTGAATTTTTAATGGCATCAATCAGTTTCCTTTTAAAATTTTCAGGTTTATACCCATCATACCTCCAGCTTCCTAATGTAGGATCACCGTTGGAGCTGATAAAAAGATTTCCGTTCAGCGTTCCTCCGGAGATATTTCCGGAATAGCTTGAAGTGGTGGTGAAGGTATAGTTTTTCCCTAATGTTTCAAGTGCTGCTCCTGCTGTAAAAATCTTTTGCGTAGAAGCAGTAGAAAGCCCCTTATTTCCTTGATATTCATATATAAAATTACCATTTTCATCGGAAACATAAAAAGATAAAGCGGAAGATACTGCTCCCGAAGAATCCATAAGATCCTTTGTTACTTTATCTAATTTTTGGGCTATATTCTGTGCAGCAACTATCTGTACAGAAAGCACAAGAACAGCAAGTGTTTTTTTCATTGCATTGTTGTTTGGATCTAAGCAAGCAGGTATCAGATACAGTTCGCAAAACTATTGATGCTGGCCGGCAGCTGAACCTTTTGCTCTATTTAATTCTAATCAAATATAGTTAAAATAAAAGCTTTTTATACTCAATAAGGTCATCGGAAGTGAAAAGAATCTGATGGTCAGGAGATTTTTCAAATGAACAATCATGTTTGAAATATTTCTCATAATCATCTTCATCTATGAAAATATCCATCTGGCACTCTTTGATATAATTTGATTGTTCTCCGTAATCCTGAATAAAATATCCGGAGTCATTCCACGGTTCATGATGACAGCGCAGACAATTTCTTTGGAACATAGCTTTATAACCGCATATTTCACAATCATTCAAGTGTTGAAACAATGTTGAAATTTCCTGCTGTCTGTCTTTCGGAAACAATGATAAAGGAATTGTTCTTAAAAGCAGATAATAATTAGGCTCCTGCCATGAAAAATACACCGACTCCGTTTTATTTATAAAAAGCCATAATCTCTGAAGATCATATTCTATCTCAGCTTTAACAATATTTTTAATATTCAGAACAGTCTCATTGTTTCTTTTGATATTCTGTTTGTCATCAATTTCAATAACGGGCTGCTGTTCCAGAAAGTGATTCAGGCATAATGTGGTCTGCCATGAGCCGATTGTTCTCATCTTGCCTTCTTCTCCACAGATCTCACACGTCCTGACAGAAAGTTCTGAATATTTACTTTTAATCTTTTTAAGTTTGGTATTGAGTATTTCATCTTCAGAATAGGTATAACATCTCAATTCACCAAACTTTTCTTTTCCAAAGACACGATAATCCATATTCCATCCTGCTACAGCGAATTCATACAGCAAGTTCCGGATCAGATCATTCCATCCGGTGCTGTTCACTGAAAAATTAATGAGATTATGTTCTATGAAATGGTTGATTTCTTCTTTATTCATTAAAGACTGCTTCCTGATTCTATTTCGTAAGGCTCTTTCCCTTTTTCAAAAATTCTTGTCAGTTCACTTCCTTCTACAGTAATGGAATCATTTGTTCGTCTGATCCAATTTCCTTCTCTAAGCCCTACCACTTTGATATCATTTTGAGTAAGAAATTCCTGAATACGGGTTTCTCTGGTTTCTCCATTACGTTTCAAATCCGGATTGGGATCAAGATAGTGTGGATTGATATTGAAAGGAACCAATCCCATACAGTCGAAACTTGGCGGATATACAATCGGCATATCATTCGTCGTTTTCATATTCTGACCTCCGATATTACTTCCTGCACTGCATCCAAGATAAGCTTTTCCTTCAGATACATTTTCTTTCAGGACAGACATCAGCCCTTCTTCATGTAAAGTTTTAACCAATAAAAAAGTATTTCCGCCTCCTGTAAAGAACCCTTTTGCCTGATGAATGGCTTCTTTTTTATCTTCAAATTCATGAAGCCCTTTTACTTTTATGTTGATGGTCTCAAAGAAAGAACGTGCTTTAGCCGTATAGTCATCGTGGGAAATCCCGCCTGGTCTTGCGAAAGGGATAAACACAATTTCGTCAATTCCCTTGTATAATTGGATTAATTCTTCTCTTAAGTATTCCAGATATTCTCCACCAAAAAGGGTGGATGTTGAAGCTAATATAATGTTCATATGGCGAAATTATAGGTATTAATAAAAAAAATGAATTACAAAGATAGCTTCAAAGATGAACGAATCAAAAATTAAACTAAAAAAAACATCAATCCCGTTAATATTTTCTAAAAAAACTTAAAGCCTCTAAAATTTTAGATTTTGTGGAATTATTATTGAATTTTAGATTATGAATTTAAAATATAAGATTATGAAAATGAGTAAAATTAATAGCCTATTTTTAGGTTTAATACTAGCAGGAAGTGTAAGTCTTGTAAATGCACAAACGACTCAGCCGGAAACTTCGGCAGCAACGAGTCAAACAGCGAATCCAACTATTGAAAGTCTTAAAAAACAGATTGAGGCCAATCCAAAGGACACAGAATCTTTAGCAAAATTAGCAGCAGCTTATCAGGATGCTTCAGACTGGCCTAATGCCATTGATACCTGGAAAAAAATATCTGTTTTATTACCGGACTGGGCTCCATCTTATTACAGCCAGGCCTACGCCTATCAGTCTGCAAAAGATGATGCCAATGCAAAAATTGCTTATGAAAAATATATTGCAACAGTAAAACCTGAAGAAGTAGAGCAAAATAAGAAGAATCTGGCATACGCTTATTTCTATCTTGCCTTTACAGAACAGAAGACTGATCCTAATAAAGCAAAAGAACACATTGCAAAATCTATACAGTATGACCCAACCAACGAAGATGCTGTAAAGCTTAGCAAAACATTAAATTCTTAGTAAAAATAAAATGCCGGAAAGTTTTTTCGGCATTTTTGTTTATGTAAATATGTTTAAATATCAAAAATCATGGCCTGGATTTAACGCAAACATTAAGTAACTATTGTTAAATTTTTGAGGAAGCCAAGGACGAAATCAATTTCATTGATTCTTTCTAAGCGTATGATCATAAAGCTTCATCAGCAACATTGTGGCTTATTAACACATATATTTGAAATTTTGTCTGGCTATGATCCTACTCAATCATCTTTCCGAAAAAATCTGTTTCGCCATGCAGATGTCTGATAATTTTATCAATATTTCTCTGAATACTGGCTTCGGTTTTTAAATTATTGATATACCGGATCAGCTCATGTCTTCTTGAAGGAATCAGGTTCTCAAAATTTGCTGTTGCCACTGCACTTTCTTTAATCGCCTTTTCTAATTGGGGATGAATAGAAATACTTTTGTCAGAATCATCGTATTCCAGAACAACTTCAATAACTTCTCCTATTCTTTTCGGAGAGTTTTTCAGCATTATCAGGTTCACATACAGCCTCCATTCTCCCAGATATTTCATCAGATTTTGCTTAAATTCTTTCCCATTCACAGTCCCTTTTACAGCAATAGGACTTTTATTTCTCCCTGATTCATTAAAAATTTCTTCAAGAATCTCTTCCGGAACAAATACAAAGGGATTAATTCCTATGATTTCCAATGTGGCAGTGAAGCTTTTGTTTTTCATGGATGATAAATTTAAACCAGTTAGGCTAGAAGCTAGAAGCTAGAAGCTAGAAGCTAGAAGCTAGAAGCTAGAAGCTAGAAGCTAGAAGCAAAAATAATAGTTTAATGAATAGGTATAAAATTTCTTTTTTATTATTTTATAAAACAGTTACCCTCAAACTCACTTACTCTCCCGACCCCAAACCCTCTAACCCAGTCACTCCGTAACTTAAAATTCATACCTCAGAACCCAATTAATTCCCTATATTTGTATCAATAAATCTATTTATCAAAATGAAATTTTTTATTGACACAGCTAATTTAGAGCAAATCAAGGAAGCAAGAGACCTTGGAATTTTAGATGGTGTAACAACCAATCCTTCATTAATGGCCAAAGAAGGAATTCAGGGTGCTGAAGCGATCAAAAACCATTATAAAACGATCTGCGAACTTGTAGACGGAGATATTTCTGCAGAAGTTCTTTCTACAACGTATGAAGAAATGATTAAGGAAGGAGACGAATTGGCTGCTATTCACCCGAATATCGTTGTAAAAATTCCGATGATCAAAGACGGAATCAAAGCTTTAAAATATTTTTCCGATAAAGGAATCAAAACAAACTGTACATTGATCTTCTCTCCGGGGCAGGCTCTTTTGGCGGCTAAAGCGGGAGCAACTTATGTTTCTCCTTTCTTAGGAAGATTAGATGATATTTCTACAGACGGCTTGAACCTTATTCAGGAAATCAGATTGATTTTCGATAACTATATGTACGAAACTGAAATCCTGGCAGCTTCTATCCGTCACTCAATGCATATCATCGACTGTGCTAAAATCGGAGCTGATGTTATCACATCTCCACTTCCTCCGATCTTGAGCTTATTGAAGCACCCATTAACAGACAGCGGATTGGCTCAGTTTGTTGCAGATTCTCAGAAATTAGCATAATCACTGATCCTTATTTAGATATAAAATATCCCGGAACAATGTAGCGTTCCGGGATATTATTTTTATGGTGGTCTGTATATTATTCTTTCAGGATATTTTTCACAATCTTACACGGATTCCCCACGGCCACTACATTCTCGGGAATATCTTTCGTTACCACGCTTCCAGCTCCAATCACCGAGTTATTTCCGATAGAAACACCTGGAAGTACAACCACATTTCCTCCCAACCACACATTATCACCAACTTTGATCGGATGTGCATATTCCAGACCTTCATTCCTTTGCTGTACATCAAGCGGATGGCCTGCAGTATAAAAACTGCAGTTGGGTCCGATAAAAACGTTATCACCAAACTCTACTTTAGCACAATCCAGAATAACGAGATTATGATTGGCATAGAAGTTCTCCCCTGCTTTTATGTTATATCCGTAATCACACCAGAAATTGGGTTCTATACAGATATTCTCTTTTATACTGCCAATAATTTGCTTAAGAAGTCTGTATCTGTTTTCTGTATCTGAGTTTTTCAGACCGTTGTATTCCTGGCACAGATCTTTGCAGGCAATACGTTCCTGAATCAGTTCTTTATCATAATTGGCATTGTATAAAAGCCCTGCTGCACATTTTTCCTTTTCTGTCATGAGATATAACTTTGGTTGCTATTACTTATTGTTCATTGAAGATACTAAATATATCATAACATGATGAATTGATATTTATCATTTTTTTCTTCAATGTCTTTTGTTAAAATAAAAAACAGGATGACAAAAATGCCATCCTGCAGATATTAGAAAATATATAATTTTACTTGAACAAATCCGGTTCTATTTTATTGTTATTTTTTAATTGGTCTTCTTTTGCTCTTTTTTCAATATTCCTGTACATTTCATTCATATCAATGCTTTTACCATCCTGATTCTTCATTTGCACTACAGCTCCTGCCGGAAGCGTGCTCATGGTTTGCTTCATATCTTTTGTAGGATCAGCAAGATAATCTTTCCAGGCTTTTTTAAACTGCTTTTTGCTGATCTCTATTTCTTTCCCTCCCAAACCTATTGTAATGAGACCAGGTATTTGAATATCTTCCTGCGAAGCAGCTTCCGTTTTCTTATTACCCATCAGGGTTATTATATGTGAGCCTGTAATGTCCTCAATTTTAACAATAAGTCCCGGCAATCCATAGAATTTATAAGGACCATCCTGAAAAGGAATATCTGTAGAAAACCATGCTACCCAACTTCTTCCTCCATAATTGGTAGTTGCTTTTTGGGTATTATACTCTCCGATTTTCTGCTTTTCAGGAAGTATTTTCCATTCAGGCTTTTGATCTTCCGGCATTTTATAGCTGGTATTCCCAATGTTTTCTGAGAATGAAACACTGTAATCCGGATACTTTTTTGTAACCGTTGAGGAAATTGTACCGGGTTTTATATTTTTTTTAATATTAATACTGCTCCCAAATCCTCCTTTCATCTGCTTTGCAATATCTGCTTTTGTTGTTGAATCTGCAACAAACTTTTCGCGACTGTAATATTTAGATCCGTTTTTATCAATGTCCAGAAACATTATATCACTTTTCACATCTGCTTTATTGGTAGAATCAGCGATGTATTTATAGTCATAAAAGAATCTGTTGACTTGTGCATTGGCAAAAACCCCTAAAAATGCTAGTAAAATCAAATATTTTTTTCCCATAATCTATGCTAAATTGTATTAAAAAGGCTTTGCCAATCTGGAACTGACAAAGCCTGATGGAACTTTATTTCTTTGTTTCAATTCTTATTTCCCCTTCGGTCCCTTTTACAAGACTTCCTTTAATAACTCGCATACTTGCGATATTGTCAGGTTTCAAAGTATTAATATCTTCTTTCGAACTCTCTCTTCCGTCTATATAGTATTTGTATCTGGAATCGTCACCGGGGCTTATATTGAATTTTTTAACTCCATTCATTGAAATATTGCCATTCCCGTCTTTTTTAATAAAGTCAGCATGCATTACCATCACATTAGGAGAAGAACTTACCATCGTAAAATTACCTCCTCTGAAATTTTGTACTGTTTTTTCTGCTTCCACGCGTGCTTTTTCAGCTTCTTTTCTTATTCTATCCGCATCAATTCTGATTCTTTCACTCTGTACTCTGATTCTATCACCTTCAGCACGTGCTCTATCACCTTCTACCCGTGCTTTTTCTCCTTCTATTCTGGCCCTAGTGGCTTCTTTCATTGCTTTTTTAGCTTCGGCCATTGCTTTGCGTACCTCTTCTTTTTCCTGATCGCTCAGATCTTTATAATTAACAATTCTGTTTGTTTTAAAATAGGTTATTTTGGGTTCTTTTGGCGCTTTAGGTGAGGCTGGAGGAATGGGCAATTCTCCTATTTTCGCAGCTGCTTTTTCCGCTTTTTTTGCTGCTCTTTCTATTTTTCGAAGCTCTTTTTTACTGAGAGGTTCCATATTCTCGAGCTCCTTCATCTGATTCTTCCATTCAACAGAATTGAAATACTTATCAACCTCAACTTTTGAAGCAATTTCTCCTATCTCTGAAGCAAGATTGCTTATTTCTTCTATTTTATCGCTGAAGAGATCACTTTCGGGATCCAAACCTTCCAGCTCTTTCTCTTTTTCTTTTATTTTCTTTTCAAGTCCTGAAATTTTTGTATGGTCTTCAGGCGATACGGTTTTTAGTTCTGCAATTTTTTCCTGACCTGATTTTTCAGGTCTTATCGTATCTTTCTTGATTTCTGAAACGACTTGTTTAATGGAAAGGTTTGTTTCTTCAATTTCTCTGTTTTTAGCATTTACCAGATAAGCAAAAGCGATAGAGAATACAACCGGCAAGGCAAAAATTCTTCGCGCATATCCGAACTTGGTTTTTGGTTTTTGTAACATCTTAAGTCTTTTTTTAAGGTTTGAACTTAGAAACGGACTGGTAACAGGCAACTGTGTTCCGGAAAAGTGGCTTGCTAAAAGCATCTGCGCAAATGCTTTGGTGTCCGATTGTTTTACGGCTTTTTTATCAGCCAGATATTCATGGATTAGATTAATTTCTCTTTTAATAAGATGAAAGAACGGATTGAACCAGAAAACAGAGGTTATAATCTCGATAAAGATCTTATCAAAAGAATGTTTCTGCTCAATATGTACCATTTCATGTTTTAAAATCTGTTTTCCGATATCAGAATTCAATGTGATTGTATTCTTCCAGAACAGGTTTTTAAAATAAGAAAATGGAGCTTCGGTAAGGTCTGTACGGTAAAAATTGATCCCGTCAAAACTTTCTTTCTGAAATTGGTTTTTAAACTGCTGGATTTTGAAAATCCCAAACAACAGCTTCCCTAAAAAATAGAGAGAAACCAGTCCCAGAGCTGAAAAAATAATGTTAAAATAAAGGTTACCATTGTCTATGTTTTTTTCTGTGTTAAAATTCTGAATCTTGTCAAGAAGCATATACATATCATTATTTACTTCTATCGTAAAATCATCTATTCTGATGAGTGGCAACAAAAGTGATATCACAATAGCACCCAAGAGATAAAATCTGTTATAATGATGGAATGTCTTGTCTTTTAATGACAACTGATAATACAAAAATGTTACACCTGAACATAAAATAGTTTTCCCAAAGTATAAAAGTATTGCTTCCATAGGTCTTAGTCTTTCTTTTTAAGTTCATCTAATAACATCTCAAGATCTTCTACTGTCATTTCATTTTTTTCAACTAAAAATGAAACGGCACTTTTGTAAGAACCTTTAAAGTAGTTTTTCACAAGGCTCTTCATGGTTTTCCCGGAATACTGTTCTTTTGAAACCAGCGGAAAGTATTCATGCTGCCTTCCGTATACATGATAGTCTACAAATTCTTTATCCTTCAATACTTTTAAAATGGTAGAAACAGTATTCGTGTGTGGTTTTGGCTCCGGAAAAAGATCAAGCACATCCTTAAGGAAGCCTTTTTCTAATTTCCATAAATACTGCATTACCTGTTCTTCTGCTTTTGTTAGAGTCTGAATTTTCATATTCCGTTCATTTATCAATTAAAGTGATATACAATCATCTTATTCTATATCACTAATAAATTAGTTATACAAATGTAAAAATAAAAATGAATCAAACAACTATTTTTTTAGTGATAAAATATTTTAAAAACTAACCGACTGAAAATCAATGCAATAAAAATAGTTAAAATTTATTAAATTTTGAATGGATGGAAATACTTGCTGTTTATTTTACAGAAAATTATTCAATTGTATTGCTTTTTTACACTAAACAGGTCCAATTGCTCAAAGATTTTCAACTCTTTTAGTAGCAATCCTTGTTAAGGCTTAAAATCTTAACAAGGATAAGTACAGATCAAAAAATAAGGTCAAAAAATTCATAATCACAAATGTCAGATTCAAAGTAAAATTTGTCCGATTGATCAGATTTTAAGAAAAACATATCTCAAAAAGTCCTGAAATTTGAATAAAAAACAAAGAGATATGAATAGTTTTTTGAAAAAATTAAAAACAAAAAACATCCTGGTGATAGTACTGTTTGTCTTTATTGGGATTCAGTTTTACAGACCAGAAATTGTACAAAAGCCCATAACAGGAGAGATTCATGTGCCTACTGAAGTTAGAGCGATCCTGCAGCGTTCGTGTTTCGATTGTCATTCTAATCAGACAAATTTGAAGTGGTTTGATCAGATTGCACCTGCTTATTGGCTGGTGGCAGATCATATAAAAAAAGGAAAAGAAGGACTTAATTTTTCTGAATGGGATAAACTGGCTCCTCCTGCACAAAATGCAAAACTTTGGGAAGCTTTTAACCAGATTAATCTGAAAGCAATGCCTCTAAAAAGCTACGAATTACTTCATCCCGAAGCAAAACTTTCTGAAAATGATATCCGCATCCTGAAAAACTATGTGACTTCTCTTGCTCCAAAACAAAAACCAGATACTGCAAAGGTTTCGGCTTATAACAAACAGCTTCAGCAAGTCGTCCATACTCAGGCATCCAAAGTATCATTCCCTACTGCACCGAATGGGATCAGCTATATTCCTGATTATAAAAACTGGAAACCGATAAGTTCTACAGAAAGGTTTGATAATGGAACCATGCGTATCATATTCGGAAATGATATTGCTGTAAAAGCGGCAAAAGAACATAAAACAAATCCGTGGCCGGATGGAACCATAATTGCAAAAGTAGCATGGGACCAGATAATAGATAGTGATGGGAATGTCACTACCGGAGCCTTTAAACAAGTGGAATATATGATTAAGGATTCCAAAAAATTCGCTTCTACAAAAGGATGGGGATGGGCAAGATTTTTATCTCCCAAACTTGAACCCTATGGAAAGACAGCAGATTTCGCCAACGAGTGCATCAGCTGCCACCGCCCTATGAAAGACAATGATTTTGTATTTACCTCTCCTCTTAACCATTAAGCTATGAAGAATCTGATTGTTTATTTAATAATGTGCGTATTTGTTGTGAGCTGCAATTCCCAAAAAGAATATGAACCTGTGAATCAAAATGCATCCCTTCCCGAAAGTTTTGATTTTAATGCCATGAACTTAAGGGTTGTAACCTCTTCGATCAATCATAAAAAACAGACTATGATGACGCTCTACGGCACCGATTCAGCAATTGATGATTTGAAGGAGAATGCTGGAAAAGTCAATAGTAAAGAAAGAATACTGGCATTGGTTACCTGGTCGCAAAAGGACGATCCTTATTGGTATGGGGCTAAAGTCCCCAATAACCTTCTGTCTGTAGAAGTTATCAAAAGTAAACTGCCTTTCTCAGAAAACTCAGAAATTCTATATCAAAAATATAAAGGGAAAGAATTGAAGAAGATGAACGCAGATGTTACAAACAGAGTTTCTACAATTCTAAGTATGAAACCTTCAATCATGCCTTAACACAGGATTTTAAAATCACATATAAAAAATAGTATTCATTAAAAACTATTAAAAAAATGGAAAAATTTACATTCGGTTCAAGCCTGGTTACGGGATGTCTTTCTGCAGCGCTATTTTGTGTTTTTATAGAAATCTCAGTGCTAAATAACGGACGTGCTGCCGTGCCGTTATTTAGCTTTTGTATCTTTGTGACTGTTTAACTGCCTGATTTTTATTTATGATCTATGCAAAATATATAAATACCAACGGAAGAAAAGTATTCAGGATTGATCCGAGAATCATTCTCTTCAGTGCTCTTTTTATGGGGATTCTTGCTTCAGTGCCCAAAATACTGCGTATGCATATTACATTGGGAGAGCTGACAATAGATTTTTCCATCTCCTTTTTATTCTCACTGTTTGTATGGTATTTTAATATCTACAGTCTGCCGAAATTTTCTATTCAGAATATATCTACGAGATTTTTCAATAAAAAACTGGTGATCAGCTTATCCATCGGAGTAGTTGTCATGGCATCCATAGTGCTCATTCATCATATTATATTTCCCAAGTATGGATTTAATACCATGGTATTGATGTACGAATTCCGGGGCGTATTGATCAATCTGACGATTTATATGTTCCTGTATCTTTTGTATCAGACTTATAATTCTCAACAGATTAAATTTGAACTTGAACAAATCAGAACGGATAATCTCAATGCCCAATATGAATTACTGAAGCAGCAGATTAACCCTCATTTTTTATTCAACAGCCTCAATACACTGAAGTCTATGATTGACATAAAAGATGAAAGTTCCGGAGATTTTGTGGTAAGGCTTGCGGATTTCTATCGCTTTACCTTAGACAACAGAAAAATGGATCTTATTCCCTTAAAAAAGGAACTCACAATTCTGGATGCCTATGTTTTCCTTCTGACATCGAGATTTGAAGATGGCATAGAGTTTAAAATAGATATTCCGGAAGAGATCTTAAATTCTTACATTCCTCCGTTTACGCTGCAGCTTTTGTGCGAAAATTGCATCAAACACAATATTGTATCGCTGGCCAATCCGTTAATCATAAAATTATACAGTGATAACGAATATATTATTATTGAAAATAATTTCCAGCCCAAGAATATTCCCCAGGAATCCGCAGGAATAGGAATTGAAAATATCAGAGAACGTTACAAGCATTTTGCTGAAAAAGAACTTACTATATTGCATAATGATCATAATTTCACAGTAAAATTACCCATAGTAGATGAAAGTTTTAGTAATAGAAGATGAGATAAAAACCGCAAAGGCATTGGGACGGATGATCGCTGCAGTACAACCGGAAGCTACCATTGTACAGTATATTGAAAGTGTTGCTATGGCTGTTAAATATCTTTCTGGTACTGAAACTCCGGACATCATATTTATGGATATTCAACTGGCAGACGGAAACTGTTTTGAGATATTCAGCCAGGTCAGAATAAAAGTGCCTGTCATTTTCTGTACGGCCTTTGACGAGTATGCAATAGAAGCTTTTAAAAGTAATGGAGTGGATTATATCTTGAAACCTTTTGAGAAAAAAGATATTCAGTCCGCTTTTGAAAAGATCAATAATCTTAAAAACTTCTTTCAAAATGCTCCTTCTCCCGACCGGAAACTGGAAGATATTCTGAATAATCTGACAACAGGAAGAGGAAAAACCAATTTTCTGGTCTTTTTCAATAATAAATACAATAATATTCCTGTTGACAAAATTGCCTGCTTTTACAGCCAGTTTGGAAGTACTGTACTGGTGACTTTCGATCAGAAAGAATATTCAGTTCCACAGTCATTGGATGAGATCGGGCAGCTGGTTTCAGGAGCTCAGTTCTTCAGGATTAACAGACAATATCTGATCAACTTTACAGCTATTGTTGAAGTGGAACATTATTTTTCACGAAAACTTCTTGTCAGTCTGAAAATTACCACCCTGGAAAAGCCATTGGTCACCAAAGATAAAGCCTCCCGTTTTCTTCAGTGGCTGGAAGAGCGATAAAACAACTAACTAAAAGCAGTATATAAAATAATTTAATCTCGAAAGCTAATATTTTGCCCGATCAGAAATAGTTTTTGCACAGCAATAAAAAAACGAGCTCAACTACCGTTCAAAATAAAGAATAAAGAATAAATAAAATAGATCAAAAAAATATTATTGCAGACGAATTTATTCGCTGTAAATTTGATTTTCTTGGTGAGGACTTTCTGGAAGGGCTTAAAACTCAAACACAGAGAAATAGCAGAAAGTCTGGAAACTTCACGGGAAGTGGTAAGCAAAGTCCTGAAAAAAATTGAAAATGAAGGAAAAATCTTTAAAGATGAAGAAGGTAAAATATGGGCTGCAGATCAAATGCTTTTACCATTAAATAAATAATAACATATACATTAATATTAAAATCTTTTCTAAATGAAAAAAATACTTTTTATCGGAATGGTGCTTATAGGGATTATAAGCCTTTCGTCATTTATTAAATCGGATGATTCAAGAGGTACAAAACCTGCAAAATCAATTTACGATTTTAAAATTGAATCTATCGACGGCGGAAAAATTGATTTTTCTGAATACAAAGGAAAATACATTCTTATTGTAAACACAGCCTCCAAATGTGGATACACTCCTCAATACAAAGGATTGGAGCAACTCTACAAGGATTATGGTGATAAACTGGTTGTGGTAGGTTTCCCTTCTGATAATTTTGCAGATCAGGAATTTCATGACAATGTTGATATCAAATCTTTCTGCGAAAAGAACTATGGAGTCACTTTCCCACTTACCACTTCAGTGGATGTGAAAGGTTCAAAAATCACTCCTGTATTCGATTATCTTACTCACAAATCTCAAAATGGAGTAATGGACGCCACCATAAGCTGGAATTTCAACAAGTTTCTGATCAGCCCGGAAGGAAAATTACTGGAACATTTCGACTCTAAAGTGGTTCCTGAAAGTGATAAAATCACTCATTATTTCAAATAAATAATCTTTACAAAACACTACTATCATTATGAGTAGTGTTTTTTTATCCTTCTACAAAATATTTTTTCACACTAAATGTCAATTCGGATGCACGAATTGAGTTGTATTAACAATTTAAATTGCAAAAATCATGTCAATAAAGAACTTGAAGACGTCATTTTTACAACAATGGTTCATATACATTATAGAATTGTTAAATTTTATTAAATAAATATTAAAATGTATTTGTTTTAACCGGGAAATTATATTTATTTTAGTGCTTTAAAAATTTCTCATGAAAAGATATAATTTATTGATTGTACTATTACTGCTTATTTTCAATGTTACGACAGCACAAAAGAAAGGTTCTCCTGCTGCCGATCTTAGTATATTAAAAGATACAAAATCAAAAATCGAAGATACCGTTCCATTGGTTATTCAGCATCTTCAAACGATCTCTACAAAAGAAGGCGATAATAATATTTTGAATAACGGAAAGATTGCTTTGGGTAGAGAATATGGCATTTTAGAGTCTGAATGGTTTTTATACAGAAACAATATGAAAAACTGTATCCTGAACAATTCTTCTAAAAAAGCTAAAAAATGTATGGAATACCACAACAATATGTTGAGAGGTACGATGATCAATTATAATAATTATATTACTAACCTTACAAGAAAGAACGGATATCTGGGTGTTGAAGGAGATACAAAATTTGAATTCAAACCTGCTGATATTGCTACAAAACTAAGTGAAGCTTACTTCAATGCAAACGATGCTGCGGGAAGAATGAAAGCGGATCAGAAAAGAGACTTTTTAGGGCAGACAATGTCTGATGACAACAAGCTTACTCCTTACGCTCAACTGGCACAATAACATCTAAATCATATTAAAAATAAAAAAGAGAACCGCAATTGTGGTTCTCTTTTTTGTTCAAAAGCAAAAAATCTCCGCCGGAAAAAGCAGTTTTGTGGTACTAATCATAAAACCCTTGGGGAAAAAGTAGAAAATTAGGCAGAGATTTTTTTGCATACACTCTACAGATCAACTGTCCTACCCATGATCTGTAAGAGCTTTACAAAAATAGGACTATAGCCTTCTGCTGGCTGAAAATACCTGTAGAATTAAATGTTCAAAACTGTAGAACTAATACTACTTCTCATTATAGAAGTAAAGCACCTCAAAAAAGGTGCTCTACAATTACGTTTGACTTACTTTATTCTATTTCCACCAGTGGTAGTAATTATGCAGTCCGTCATATTCAAACCCGCAGCGTGGATACAGCGTGTTTCCTATATCATTTGTTTTTTCGGTTTCAAGCATCAGTCCACACGCTCCTGTTTCTTCACACCATTGTTTACTGCGGTCAATTAATGCCACAGAAAGCCCCTTCCCTCTATAATCAGGATGAACAAAAAGATCACTTAACAGCCATTGTTTTTGCAATCTGGTATAATGAAATAATTTGTAAAGCTGTACGAATCCTACGGCTTTTCCGTCTGCTACAGCAAGGAAAATATCAGACTCACTGTTTAAAAACCGTTCTTTGAGAAAAGCCTTCCCTTTTTCAAGATCCGATTCCTGTCTGTAAAAAATACGGTAAAGATTGAACAATCCAGCCGTTTCATCAAGATCCTCAAGACTTGCCTTTTTAATCATGTAATTCATCGTTATATCTATTTTTATTAACACGGCAAAAATAACTTTAAACAAGACCAGTGATATCATCCAGAATCATATTAAAACCATAGTCCAGACAGACTTACCCTGATCTTTATTAAATTTCGCAATGAATACCGCATGTTTCGGATTGTATTGTTCTGAGGAACTATAGATTTTTGCAGAATAAAATCAAACCAATGAAAAACATTGTTCATACCATCAAAAATACAGACTGGCAACACATTACGGAAACAATACATCAAAACGGATATGCCATCATTCCTGATCTGCTGTCTGAGGAAGAATGTGAACTATTAAAATCAGATTACGATCATTCTTCTCTTTATCGTAAAACAGTCGTCATGGCCAGACATCGTTTTGGTTTGGGGGAATATAAATATTTTACTTATCCATTACCCGGAATTATTCAAACCATACGGACAACCATTTACCCATATTTGGCTTCTATTGCCAATGCATGGTTTAAAGCTTTACATATCGACACTCAATTTCCTTCAGATCATCAGGAGTTCTTAGATCAATGTCATCTTAACGGCCAGCAAAAAGCTACGGTTTTAATTTTGAAATATGGAAAAGGTGGATTTAACACCTTACATCAGGATCTATATGGAGATATCTGCTTTCCTATCCAAATTGTATTAATGCTCAGTGAACCTGACGAAGATTTTACAGGCGGAGAGTTTGTGCTTACCCAACAGATTCCGAGAGCACAGTCAAAAGCCATTGTTTTAAAACCTAAAAAAGGGGATGTGCTTATTTTTACAACTCAATTTAAACCGGAAAAAGGGACCAAAGGATACTACAGAGTGAATATGAAACATGGAGTAAGTGAAGTGAGAGAAGGAAACCGATATGCGTTAGGAATTATCTTCCATGATGCAACCAGCTAATTATTAAATAAGTGAACTATGATTCAGCATTCTCAGATCACAGCCGAAAGTCTTAGAAATAAAATCCACCATCGAGACATTTGTTATGGAGGGAATAAAAAATTGAAAATCTACGGATTACTCAGCTGTCGATCAGGAAAAAGAATGAAGATGGAAAACAGGGTTTTCTTTACAGGTGAGAAAGAAGCTTTAGAAAATGGCTATCGTCCGTGTGGTCATTGTATGAGAGAAGCTTATCAGCAATGGAAAAACAAATGAAACGATGAGAAATGAATAAAAAAAGAGAAGCAATACTTACTGCTTCTCTTTCGTTTAGTAGCGGGAACCGGACTCGAACCGATGACCTTCGGGTTATGAGCCCGACGAGCTACCTACTGCTCCATCCCGCGGTATATTTTTAGAGTGTTTACCGAAAACACTTGCTTAGTAGCGGGAACCGGACTCGAACCGATGACCTTCGGGTTATGAGCCCGACGAGCTACCTACTGCTCCATCCCGCGGTGTATTTTTAGAGTGCTTACCGAAAGCACTTGCTTAGTAGCGGGAACCGGACTCGAACCGATGACCTTCGGGTTATGAGCCCGACGAGCTACCTACTGCTCCATCCCGCGGTATATTTTTAGAGTACTTACCGAAAGTACTTACTTAGTAGCGGGAACCGGACTCGAACCGATGACCTTCGGGTTATGAGCCCGACGAGCTACCTACTGCTCCATCCCGCGATATTGGATTGCAAAGGTACGAATATTTTTTACAAATCCTAATTTTTCTTTTAAATAAAGGACTTTTATGAAAACTATTTTATTATTTGTATCTTTGTTTTATGGCAAAAATATTAAAAATTTATCCGGACAACCCACAGGAAAATCTTGTGAATGAGGTTATTAAAACTTTAAACAACGGCGGGCTGATTATCTATCCTTCTGATACGATTTATGCTTTAGGCTGTAATATTTTTGATATCAAAGCCATGGAAAAACTGGCTCAGCTCAAAAAAATGAAGCTTGAGAAGTCAAAATTCTCAATTATCTGTAATGATCTTAGCCATCTTTCGGATTTTACAAGACCTATCGATACCTCTGTCTTCAGATTTCTGAAAAGTCATCTTCCCGGACCGTTTACTTTCATTCTCGAAGCCAATAAAAGTTTACCTTTAGCATATAAAGGACATAAAACAATTGGTATCCGTGTTCCTGACCATCCGATCCCTCAGCTTATTGTTGAAAAACTAGGTCACCCGATTGCCTCTACTTCCATTAAAGACGATGATGAAATTATCGAATATTCTACCGATCCTGAACTTATTGCAGAAAAATATGATCATCTGGTAGATATTGTTATTGATTCAGGATATGGAGATAATGTGGCTTCTACTATTGTAGACCTTACTTCAGGAGAACCGGAGATTATCCGTCAGGGAAAAGGGATCATTTAATTCAAAGTTCAAGGTTTAGGATACTGAATTATGAGTCTTACCGGGAAATATGCTGTAGGGATTTTACTCACGTTTACTATTTTAGCTGCAGCAATGCTGTATGCTTTTCCGGCTGTCACAAGGATAACCGGAATAAAAGGAATTACAGAAGTCAATTTCTTTCTCAGCAGAATTACGTTATGGATAATTCTCATTCTCGTATTTCTCTACACTATTTTTGTTGAAAAAAGTGCTTTTTTACTTAAGGAAGAGACAAAATATTCAGCTGCATTTTATGTCAAAGCTGTACTGAGCTTATATTTTATCTGTTTGATTGGCGGAGGAATTCTGAATGCAGTCATCCTGTTTTTTATAGAGGAAAAAATAAGCAATAAGCTTCTCAACCTTGTTCCCATTTTTAGAAATAACTATTTTTTAGTTATTTTTACATGCCTTACCGCTGCTATTGTAGAGGAATTGCTGATGCGGGGCTATGTACAGTCCAGGCTTGAAAAAATCTACAACAACCCCACCGTTGCAATTGTTATTTCATCGGTGTTATTTGGAATTTTACATAGTACTTACGGTACCATAAGCCAGGTTCTCGGACCTTTCTTTATCGGAATCGTGTTTGCTATATTTTATAAACGCTATTCAAATATTAAAATTCTGATCATCTGTCATTTTATGATTGATTTTATTGCCATGATGATGATGAATTTTATTGATATGAAACACTTATCTGTATTTTAACATTATGAAAATTATAACATCTCCTGCCAAATTAATGAACGTGGAAAATTCAACAGATCTTTTGAAATCTTCTACTCCAGGATTCATTGAAGATGCAGCATTGATACAATCTTATTTAAAAGAAAAATCGCCTAAATATCTTTCTGAGTTGATGGAAATTTCACCTAAGCTTGCTGATGAAAACTGGGAAAGAAATCAAAAATGGAAATCCAAACCTACAGCGAAAGAATCTGCTCCCGCAATGTTTGCCTTTACAGGAGAGGTTTACAGAGGACTGGATGCCAAAACACTGGATAAGAATGCTGTAGATTACCTGCAGAAAAATTATAGAATACTTTCCGGGCTTTACGGTTTACTGAAGCCCTCTGATAAAGTGATGCTTTACAGGCTTGAAATGGGTCGTCCTTTTGAATTTGAGCAATACAAAAACCTGTATGAATTCTGGAGAGAAAAGATTACGGAACAATTGAATTCTGAAATGAAAAAAGGAGAAGTCCTGCTTCAGCTTGCCAGCAATGAGTATGGAAAAGTAATCGACAGAAAGAAACTGAACCATACCGTGATCGATTTCGATTTCTATGAATTAAAAGATGGAAAACTGAAGACCATTGTTGTGTATACCAAGCATGCCAGAGGTCTTGTAGTGAGATTCTGTGCAGAAACCAATGCCAAAACACTGGAGGATGTAAAAGCATTCAACTATGAAGGATACAGAATTGATGAAGAAAAGTCTACAGATACAAAACTGATTTTTACAAGATAAATGACAATTTCAGTATTTAAAAAATATTTCAAGACAGAACTTTCCGATCTTTATACAGAGTCGGAAAGTATGTTTTTATCATCTTTATTCATTCAGCAAATTGTAGGTTTTGATTCATTTCAGCAAAGAAGATTCGCTGAAAAGGAACTTTTGATTGACGATGAAGAAAAATTGTATCACCTTGTTTCGGAACTTAAAACCGGAAGGCCTTATCAGCAGATATTGGGTGAAACAGAATTTTACGGAATGAAATTCTTTGTGGATGAAAATGTTCTGATTCCCCGCCCTGAAACTGAAGAGCTGTTGGAGATGGCTATCAGGGAGATTAAAGATTCAAAGTTTAAGGTTCAAGGTTTAAAGATTCTGGATATAGGAACCGGAAGCGGAATTATTCCTCTGGTTTTAAAGAAACATTTTCCGGAAGCTGAAGTTTCATCTATTGATTTTTCTGAAAACGCATTGAAAACAGCCAAAAGAAATGCAGAGTACCACCAATTGGAAATCCAATTCATTCATGCTGATTATCTCAATTTTGAACTGGCTGAAAATTACGACATCATCATTTCAAATCCTCCCTACATCGGGATTGAAGAAGAGATCGAAATTGCTGATTCTGTAAAAGAGTTTGAACCTAAAATGGCTCTATTCTCTCCTACTTCAGATGCTTTGATCTTTTACAGAAAAATTGCGGAAGATGCTAAAAAGTATTTAAATGAGAATGGACTTCTGTTTCTGGAAATCAATCAGAAACTGGGTCCTGAAACGCTGGAATTATATCTGGATTTTTCTAACGCTCAATTATTAAAGGATTTATCTGAAAATGATAGATTCATTTATGGAAAGAAATAAATAATTACCCATACCATGTTCATCAAATCACACGAAATCAACACGATAAAAATTGCAGAAATTATTTCTGATGACATCATTATCCAGTCTGCACAAGACGGACTGGATCTTATGGGAGATATCTATTATCAAGGGTTTGATAAAGTCATTCTTCATGAAAAAAACATTACCTCTGAATTCTTTGATTTAAAAACAAAAATGGCGGGAGAGATTCTTCAAAAGTTCTCAAACTATCGTATAGGATTAGCTATTATAGGTGATTTCAGTAAACATGAAAGTAAGAGCATGAAGGATTTTATTTTTGAAAGTAATAAAACAGGACATGTTAATTTTGTAAGCACTCTGAATGATGCATTGAATAATTTTTCAAAGTAGAGTCTTTCTCAATCCTTTAATATTAAAAATACTAATATTTTTCGTTATTTTAAAATATCTACACCTCAATATCATCATATTTTAAGATTTCTTAGTAGAATAGAAAGATTTGCATAATAAAAACCATCTTATTGATTTGTAAATTATGTAAAAATTTAAACCAAAATATGTTAATTATTAAGAGAAGTTTAGAATTAATTCTATAAACACAAACACATGAATATTTCTTTGTATATTTGCAAAAAACACGAGGGAATATGAATCTTACTTATTTAAGAGCTTATACGGCTACATAATCAATTTATTTTTTCGACTAACCGCTCAGGTGGGCATAAGATATTTCTTTATGAAGTATTACTTGCTATATCTGTTGGTGAGCTTTTGAACAAAAGGTCTCATTTGGCTATTATTTGAGCAGAACAATTCATTGTTTTAATGAATGTGTCAGTAATAACTATTGCCTTTGTAGAATTAAGCCTAAAAATATTCTTTCCCCAAAAAACATACACACAGATAAAAAATTATTAAGACATCATGATTAAAAAATTATTTCTACCAATCATTTTCGCCAGTTCATTTTCTTTCGCTCAAGTAGGGATTAATATAGCCATACCTGATCAAAGTGCAATTCTGGATGTTTACAGCCAAAATAAAGGTATGCTGATACCCAGACTGACTACAGTCCAAAGAGATGCTATTGCCAATCCTGCCAACTCGCTTCTTATCTACGATACAGATAAGAAATGTTTAAGTCAGAATATCGGTACTCCTCTCAAACCGGATTGGCTTTGTATCAGCAGCAATGCCGTAAAAATGTTTTATATGCCTAGTGTTTCTTTTGACACTTCCACAACAGCCAATGGTCGAACCAAAGATTTATATACATTGTATAAAACTCAGTTTGGATCTCCAAAAGCAAAGAGTACCAGTGCTCCCGCTTCAATTCCTTTTTTCCCATCCAGTAAAGATCTTTACTATTATGTAACAGATGCAGATCCTAATGTATTCAGTAATATTTCTATTTCTGATGATGGAGTAATGACTTATGATGTAAAAGCTGCAGCAACAGACTGTTCTTTTATCAATATTATTTTCGTTGTTAAATAATTGAGTGATGATAAAAAACAGCTCAATTTTACGATACAAAAGATATCTGTTTATTTTTTCCTTATTTATTTTCTCACAAAATATTCAGGCACAAAATGAACAGGGAACCGGTTATCCGTACTTTGTTAATTTCACACAGGGATTACAGCCTCAGGAAGCCTATAAGGTGGCTACCAGCGGTGTTCAGAATGACGCTACCTTTACTACGGACGGATTAAGACTTACCCGAAGTGTCAATAATATTTCAGGAGGAGTGATACTTGCTGATAAAATTTTCAAAAGTGACCAGGGAATCAAGTTCGAGTTTGAATTTGCCATTTATGGAGGAAATACCAACGGAGGAGATGGAATTTCCATATTCCTGGTAGATGGATCTATTCCGAAAGACCAGCTTAATCTCGGATATTTTGGTGGAGGATTAGGATATAGTTTTGTACGTGGTGGAGAATCTACGGAAGGACTGAGAGGAGGCTATCTGGGAATAGGTCTGGATGAATTCGGAAATTTTAAGACAAGCTTTAACCAAGGTGAAAGGGTTAGAAACGGAATATTTGGAGTAGGCCTAGCCGATGGGCGAAGCAATGTCTCTTTAAGAGGAAAACGTGGAAACCAGTATCTGTCTTCAGCTGAGCCCGCAGGATATAACGGTTATCCGCTGCTTTACAGTATCGCAACCAATGCTTTACCATCCAGCAGCAACAGATCTGCTTATCTGGATACGGCAACAGGAAAATATATAGGTATTAAAAATACAGCATTTCAACAGTTCAGCATTGAAAGTGGCGGAACTACAATTCCTCAGAATGAAAATGATGCAAGATTCCGGAAAGCATATGTTACCCTTGTTCCCAATCCGGCAGGCGGTTACAATATAACCTTGGAAATCCAGCACGGAACGGTGAAAGAAAAGGTGATTGACAATTATTACTACCCTACTTCACTGAAATATACCGAGACTACCATTTCCAACACTACGGTAAGGACTCTGGATACTTCGCCTCCTTCTACTTTCAGAATTGGATTTGCAGCATCTACCGGAGCTGCTAAAAACATACATTTACTGAAAAATTTAGGGGTTACAAGACCTTATGCTGCTGAAGTAACAGATGATTTGTTTGCAGGTTGCCCGGGGATAAAGTCAATCTACTACCCTTTACTTAATGATGCAGCTTATTCGTCTGCAAGTGGACAAAACCCGCCAACCCTTTCGTATAACAACCTTGATTTTAATTCATTCCGTTTTCTGGATAACAATGGAGCTGTAATTCCTAATATCACAGGAGGGGTTTATACCAACAGTCAGGGAACATGGACCTATTTCCCTACTACCGGAGCACTCTCTTTCAAACCTGCGGCAGGATTCACAGGAGTAGCCCAGGTACAATATGATATTAAAGGAGGTGGAAGCAGTGGTACTGAAGCGCCTTACAACAAGGAAGAGTACAGGTCATTGCCGGCATTGGTACAGGTTAATATTTCAAGTGCCAATAACTGCAGCAAAGCCTGTGTTATTTCCAATAAAAATGTAACTCAGAAAATCACAAGATAATTGGATAAACCAGCTTTTAGGAGCTGGTTTTTTTATTTTTAACAGGATTTTCAATAAAATACTGAACAGCATCTTTGATCGCTTTATCAATAGGCTGGTATTGAACTCCCAACTCTTCTATTGATTTCTGATTAGAATAATAATTACTAATCTGCAGAGCTTTCATATTGGAAGAACTCAGATCTGTTTTAATTTTAAATTTTCTCAAAACATCACCAATTAATCCAAGGAAACTTAAAAGTTTGTTGGGAATTGGGATCATGATTGGATTTTGCCTGGTAATCCGATTCACTTTCTTAAAAAACTCTCTGTAGCTTAAGTTTTCATTAGCTAGAAGATATTTTTCGCCATTCTTTCCTTTTTCAACGGCATTTACTACTCCGTTGGCTGCATCTTCCACATGAACAAAGTTCTTCCCTCCTTTCGGATAAAAAATCAGTTTTTTCTTCCATACCCAGAAGATGATTTTCCCGGAACTTGGCTTGCTGTCATATGCTCCGATCATAAAGGTGGGATTAACAATGATAACATCCGTATTCTTACTATTTTTTAAAAGATATTCTTCCGCTTCCAGCTTACTTTGCGCATATAAAGAATGGGTAAAAGGATAGATTTGGGGTGCTTTTTCACTTCCTAGAAATGCAGTGTTTCCAAATCCTAAGGTATTGGCTGTACTCACAAACAAAAACTTTTTTACACCCATCAATTCTGCATGGGTAAACAGATTCACAACAGCTTCGTAATTCGCTTTTCTGTATTCATCATAGCGGATAAGATTCTGGCGTGTTTCTGCCGCCACATGAATAATACAGTCCATATCGGTCAGGTACACTGAAATATCGCACAGAAGGTCTGCTTCCACAAGCTTCAGATTTTCGTTTTCTTCGCCCAGCCAGCTGCTTTTTTGGCGCACCAGAGCAGTAACAGAATAACCATTTTGTAATAATTTAAGGATAACATTAGTTCCCAGAAGCCCTGTTGCTCCGGTTACACACACTTTTTTCATGCTTCGATTTCTCTTTTTATGGCCTGGGTCATTAATGGTAACTTGATCCATATGGGTAAAATTTTCATCACCAGCCAGCTGATTGGGTTCACCATAATTACGGAATCTTTTTTAAATAATTGCCGGATGCTGTATGAAGCTACCTTATCAGGATTCAAAAGTGTTAATCTTCCCATAAAACCTTGTTTTTCTATTCTTTCACAAACATCCTTATTGGTTTTCATTGCCCCGGGATTAACAACACTTACAAAAACATTGGTATCTTTCAATTCTTCATGCAGTCCTCTTGAAAATGAATGAATAAAGCTTTTAGAAGCAGGATATACAGTTTTAAAACCAATGGGAGAAAAAGCAGCCATACTTGACACATTCAGTATATAGGCTTTGGGTTGTTTTAAAAGGTTAGGAAGCAGCTGATGTGTCATCAGTGAGGTGGCCGCTACATTTACCTGTAAAATCGTGTTGATATAATCCGAAGAAGCTTCCGTAAATTTTTTCGTTCCTCCAAGCCCTGCATTATTTATCAGAATATGAACATCAAAAGAACAGTTGAGCCATTCTGTAAGCTTCATTACATTTTCATGCACAGAAAGGTCTGTTTCATAGTAACGAGCTTTTATATCATACTGTTTCTCGAGCTTTACAGATAATTCTTTGAGATTCTGATCCGGAAGACTTATAAGAATGACATTGATTTTTTGTTTTGCAAGATTTTCAGCAAATGATTTTCCAAGTCCCTGGCTTGCTCCCGTGACGACTGCATATGATTCTTTGGTATCCATAAGTTTAAATTGTATGGTACAAAGCTATCGTAAGGGGGATGTCTGAATGTTCCGGATTATCTGAACGAACTGATTTTAAGAACGGGAAGCTGAAATAAATAAATCACTGAAAATCAAAAATTTAAAACAAATAAAAAGTAAGAGTTTATAAACCTGAACTTATTTTCTGAATTCAGAAGGTGTTTGTCCGGTCACTTTTTTAAAAGTTGTATTAAAAGAGGTCTTAGAATTGAATCCGGATTCGTAGGCAATTCCCAAAATGGATAATTTGCTATTGGTTTCTTTCAGCAGTTTTTTGGCATAATCCACTCTATATTCATTCACATATTGGAAGAAGTTTTTTCCAAAGCCTGTGTTGATGACATAAGAAAGATGATGGGTAGAAACGGAAAGCATTTCAGCCAGTTTGATCAGGTTAAGTTCGCTGTCAAGATACGGCTTTTGTAAGTCCATAATCCCTTCCAGTGAAGTTTTAATCCTTACTAATTCTTCATCAGAAATAAGTTTTCTTTTAACTTCTTCCGGATCCGAATTTTCGTCCATAGAGATCAGTTCCTGTCTTTGTTTTTCTTCTAAAGGATAAATTTCCTTCTGTTTCAGAGAATAATATCCTACACAGTAAATAACCGACAAAAAGACGGCATTGATAAAGAAATTCAGTGATTTCGGATCATAGAACAGATTATAAATCACGTAGATGATATTCACAATAAAAAGTACAAGAATAATATATTCCAGCCAGTTCAGATTGATTCCTTCGGTATTGGAAGAAAACTGCTGGATCTTTTTCTGATGTTTCCTGATGGTAATATAGGAAAGAGCCGTATAGAAGAGGGCCTGAATCAGGATCAGAATTATACTGAGATATTGAAATGGCTTTTTATATCCCAGTTTGATCAATATAAGACAAACCAGAAAAGCAGCCGGAAGGATTAAAAACTTAACAACTGTAAGTTTAAAAGTAAAGGAAGGATTGGTATAAAACAGCACACTAAAGTAAAAAACAATAGGGGTAAAAAACTGAATAAGTCTAACCCAAAACAAGGAATGAAACTCAATGATTGAACCGGTGATAAGAAACAGTACTTCATCCAGCCAAAAAGTAGACCACAGAAAGAGAAATATCCCGAACCAGAAATTAGCTTTATAGTTTACTTTTAAAGGATTGGCAAGCTTTAACAGAGAAAGCAAAACCAATGAACCATAGATAAGTATCACGATGAAACTGTTTAACTCTGATGTGTTCATTGGTTTTGATATTTTGATTAAAAATAGTCTTTTATCCTATTCGCTTCCTTACAAAAATTTCATATCCTAAATAGATAAGTGGAAGTGACATGATTCCTAAGAAAAGGATATTGCTCATGGCCAGCTGCGGATGCATGACAATAGAGTACACCAATCCGAAAAACGCTCCTCCAAGGTGAGCAGCATGCCCAAGATTATCCCATTGCTTAGGATTAAGCATCATGTATACTGAGTATCCGAAATATAGTGTTCCAAATAACCATCCTGGTAAGAAGTTGACACTGATCTCATTCGGAGCCATGGCTATGGAAGCAAAAATGATTCCCGAAACCGCACCTGATGCTCCAATTGCTGAATACCAAGGTTGGTTTTTATAAATCTGTAAGCTGAATAAATTTCCCAGAATCATTGATCCGAAATATAGAATCAAAAATCCTATTTCTCCAAAGAAACTAATAACGACTCCCTGAAAAAAATACAGAGAAAGCATATTAAAAAATAAGTGCATAAAGTCTGCATGCAAAAACGCAGAACTGATAAGTCTTACATATTCTTTACGATTCGCAATCGCTCCGACATTGAATTTATATTTCTCAAATAATGCTGTATTATTGAACCCCATGTAACTAAAAATACATGTGGCTGCAATGATAATGATAACAACTATATCCATTGTGTTCTTTTTATGTTATATCTGAACAGACATCTTAGTTTAGTCTATTCATTTTCATTATTTCCGTCACCCTGGAACAAATCTCCAATAATTCCTCCATCTTCATCCGTTTCGCCTGTTGGTTCCGGATCTTCGTATACTTCAGGCTCTTCTTCTACAGGTTCAGGAATGGTAATATTGATGGCTTTTACTTTGAATTTCGTAAACTGGTTTCCAATAGCTTTTATTCCTTTTACCGCAATAAACTCATCAATATTAATAGTTTCCGGATCGCGTTCTTTCCCTTTATCTTTTGCAAAAATAATTTCTGCAGTAACATCGTTGGCAACAATTACATTTTCGATGAATGATTTCGGGTGTTCAGAAGGCATGAAAGTCTGTACATTCACTGTATTTTCCAGTAAGAATCTCTTAATGAAATAAATATCTTTTTCTCCGTCGTAATAGATACAGGTAATCGGCTGTGCAGGTCTCCATTTTTCCAACACCAGATATTCATCATCAAAACGGTTACCCAAGTCAAAAGACACCAGCTTTACTTCACCATTGGTATTGATGGTCAGTATTTTATCATCTCCCTTGAAACTTCCCAATAATGTACCTCTTGCATCGGCATTTAGTCTTCTTACCGTATCATCAAACCAGATTTTTCTGGGAGCGAGCGTAGAAACTCCTTCTTCCTTCATATCTACTTTCTTTACAGCGTACTTAGTCACCAGATTTCCTTTGGAATCACGCCCTTTAATGGCAAGATCGGAGAAATTGATCTCCATTTTGTTTTTTCTGATTCTAGGGTTAGGTTTTAAAAGCACAGTTACGGTTTCTGCTTCTCCATTAGGATTGGCTGAGAAATATAATGTTTCTGATCCTTTTTTATCTGAAGCTAACGGGTAATCTGTATTTCGGGTTACTCCGGTTACAGAGAATCGTTTCATATAATAAGGTCCCTCCCTTCCTTCACGATAGATCATATTATAGACGGTTCTCTTATCGTTTTTCTTCCAAACGGCAACATGAAGAATGTCTTTACCAATGAAAGTTTTTGCTTCCACTTTTACCACCTTCATACTTCCGTCTTTTCTGAATGTGATGATATCATCAATGTCGGAACAGTCAAACAAATACTGGTCTTTCTTCAGGGATGTTCCGATGAAACCTTCTTCGAAATTCGCATAGAATTTTTCATTGGCTACGGCTACTTTTGTTGCATCAATCGTATCAAAGATTCTAAGCTCAGTCTTTCTTTGTTTGTCTTTACCGTATTTTTTCTGAATATTTAAATAATAATCAATAGCGTAAGCAATCAGGTTAGCCAGATTATACTTTACCTGTTCTATTTTACCTTCCAGCGAAGCAATATTTTCTTTAAATTTATCTAAATCGAATCTTGAAATTCTCTTGATTCTGATCTCGGTCAGTTTTAAAATATCCTCTTCTGTAACGGTTCTTAAAAGATGTTTGGTATGAGGTTTTAATCCTGCATCAATGGTCTTTAATACATCTTCCCAGGTCTTCACTTCTTCAATATCATGATAAATCCTGTTCTCAATGAAAATTCTTTCCAATGAAGAGAAGTGCCAGCTTTCCTGCAGTTCATGAAGCTCAATTTCCAATTCTTTCTTCAGTAATGAAACGGTATGATCTGTATTCGTTTTTAAAATATCGGATACTGTAAGAAACATTGGTTTGTCACCTACAATCACACAGGCATTCGGAGAGATTGTCACCTGACAGTCTGTAAATGCATACAGCGCATCAATGGTCTTATCCGGTGAAACATCATTATGAATATGAATCAGGATTTCTACTTTATCAGAAGTATTGTCCTCAATCTTTTTGATTTTGATCTTCCCTTTCTCATTGGCTTTCAGAATAGAGTCAATAAGGTCCGTTGTTGTTTTGGAATAAGGAAGTTCAGAAATGACTAATGTATGCTTATCCGTCTGGGTAATTTTGGCTCTTGCTCTTACTTTTCCTCCTCTGTGACCATCGTTATATTCGGAAACGTCAAGATAACCGGCAGTTAAAAAGTCCGGAAACAGTTCAAATTTTTTACCTTTTAAGTAAGCTACAGAGGCATTGATAAGTTCATTAAAGTTATGAGGAAGTATTTTTGTGGAAAGCCCTACTCCGATACCTTCTACTCCCTGTGCAAGAAGCAAGGGAAATTTTACCGGTAAATCAATAGGTTCATTGTTTCTTCCGTCATAAGACTTTGTCCAATCTGTAGTTTTAGGATTAAAGACTACTTCCAGGGCAAAAGGTGTCAGTCTTGCTTCAATATATCTCGCAGCAGCTGCAGAGTCACCTGTATAAATATTTCCCCAGTTTCCCTGAGTATCTATTAACAGTTCTTTCTGCCCAATCTGTACCATGGCATCTGTAATGGAAGCATCACCGTGTGGGTGATATTTCATGGTATTTCCCACAATATTGGCCACTTTATTGTAACGGCCGTCTTCCAGCTCCCGCATGGAGTGCATAATTCTTCGTTGAACAGGTTTTAAACCGTCATATATTGAAGGGATCGCTCTATCCAGAATTACATAGGAAGCATAATCAAGAAACCAGTCTTTATACAGCCCGGAAACTTTTTTTAAGCTTTCACCCTCATGCGAATATTCTTCTGTCGTCATCTGTTTTATCTTTTTTCTCTTTATTAGCTTTCACTACTTTGTTCAGAGAGAGTTTTAAATCGTTTACTTCTTTGTTGCTCAAATAAGAAATCTGGTATTTGAGTATGGTAGAACCATTATTTTTACTGGAAACGGTAATGTATAATCTTTTGAAAAAGAAAATACTGACCACATCATATTTTATCAGTTTGTATTTTGGAAATTCGTCATGAAGAGGTTTATTTAAAAAAGGAATAACATTCCTGTTTTTAAAATTCAAAGCTTCTCCATCACTGTCGTATTCAAAAATCTGTCTTCCGCTGATATAAAAGACAATCAGCAGCAACACAGGAATAATAATTAATAAATAACTTTCTTTATCCATCGCATGAAATCTGTATTCATTGGCTGCAAATACAGTTATCCCAAACACTGCAATCATTAAAAGCAGTGTACTCAAAGAGTTATAAACTGATGCTTTATTACGGTTACTTAGTCTCATTTTATTTTTTTGGCTGTGTAAGTATTATAATTTCCTACTTCATCCAAAATTGTGCTTTTTTTCCAGTCTGCAATAGCTCTTACAATCAGTTTTTTAAGTTATAAGTTTTTTTTTAATTTTCTACTTCATTCAGTATTTCTTTTTTATCAATATCAGTATCATCTTCCACCACTAGGTTTTCTAAGATGAAGGTTTGTCTGTCCGGTGTATTTTTCCCCATGTAGAATTCCAGAAGTTGATCAATCGTCTGGTCTTTTCCCACTACTACAGGTTCTAAACGGATATCTTTACCAATAAAGTGCTTAAATTCGTCCGGAGAAATTTCTCCCAATCCTTTAAATCGGGTGATTTCAGGATTTTTCCCCAGTTCGTTTAAGGCTTTTATTCTTTCTGTTTCAGTATAACAATATCTTGTTTCTTTTTTATTCCTTACTCTGAATAACGGAGTCTGAAGGATATACAGATGTCCGTTTTTAATCAGATCCGGGAAGAACTGCAGGAAGAAAGTAATCATCAGCAAGCGGATGTGCATCCCATCCACATCGGCATCGGTAGCAATAATTACCTGATTGTATCTCAGGTCTTCCAGACTTTCTTCAATATTTAAAGCGGCCTGAAGAAGGTTAAATTCTTCATTTTCATACACCACTTTCTTGGTAAGACCATAACAGTTCAGTGGTTTACCCTTCAGTGAAAATACGGCCTGAGTTTCTACATCTCTGGATTTTGTGATAGATCCTGATGCGGAATCTCCTTCGGTAATGAAGATCTGCGTATCTCCTTTTCTTTCGGCTTTCTGATCGTTATAATGCTGTCTGCAGTCACGAAGTTTTTTATTGTGAAGAGATACTTTTTTTGCTCTTTCTCTGGCCAGTTTCTGAATTCCGGAAAGTTCTTTTCTTTCTCTTTCGGAAATTAATATTTTTCTCTGAATTGCTTCTGCTATTTCCGGATTTTTGTGCAGGAAATTGTCCAGTTTACTCTTCAGGAAATCAATAATGAATGTCCTTACGGTAGGTCCGTTCGGTCCCATGTCATTAGATCCTAATTTTGTTTTGGTCTGGGATTCAAAAACAGGTTCTTCTACATTGATCGAGATGGCAGCAATGATAGACTTTCTGATATCAGAAGCATCAAAACTTTTATTGAAAAATTCACGAATTGTTTTCACATACGCTTCACGGAATGCATTAAGGTGTGTTCCTCCCTGTGTTGTATTCTGTCCGTTTACGAATGAGAAATAGGTTTCTGTCTGTGATTTGTCAGAATGGGTAATCGCTACCTCAATATCATCATCCTTTAAATGGACGATCGGATAAAGGATATCGCTTTCCAGTTCTTCTTCCAATAAGTCTTTAAGACCGTTTTCAGAATAATAGGTTTCTCCGTTGAAAAGAATTTTAAGTCCTGGATTCAGGTAAGCATAGTTACGGAGCATTCTTTCAATATACTCTTTCCTGTATTTGAAATGCAGGAAGATTTCTCCGTCAGGAATAAAAGAAATTTCAGTACCGTTTCTGTCTGAGGTTTCTTTCTCATCAAAGTTTTCTGTAATCATTCCACGGGAGAATTCAGCAACTTTCATTTTTCCATCACGGAAAGAACGAACTCTGAAGTAATCTGACAGGGCATTTACCGCTTTAGTACCAACCCCATTCAAACCTACAGATTTTTTAAACGCTTTACTGTCGTACTTACCACCAGTATTCATTTTTGAGACAGCGTCTACCACTTTCCCTAGTGGAATTCCACGTCCAAAGTCACGGATGGTAACTTTGCCATCGTCCAGTTTTATTTCAATTCTTTTCCCTGATCTCATCCTGAATTCATCAATAGAGTTATCAAGGATTTCTTTTAACAGGATATAAATACCATCATCAGCGGAAGAACCGTCACCGAGCTTCCCGATGTACATACCGGGGCGTAAACGGATGTGTTCCTGCCAATCGAGGGTTCTGATATTATCTTCGGAGTAGGTTGGATTTATTTCTTGTGACATATATGATTTCAGCAAACATACAAAAGTACAAAATTGTCCAAAATTATCCGAATTTTTTTCCTCTTGTTTTTTTTCAATATTCTACTACAACCATTGTATTATTCTTAATCAAATTATATATTTACGAAATTATCATTATCATGTGAAAAATTTATTTACTTTCCTCACATTATCTGTAATTTTATTCTTTCCCTCATTATTTCCTTCACAGATCCCCGGGATGGTGAACTATAGCGATGAGGAAGGATTAAATTGTTCTTATACGTATCATCTGAGACAAGATAAAAATGGTTTCATCTGGATAGGCAGCGATAATGGTTTATTCAGATTTGACGGAAAAGAATTTAAACAATACGGTAAGAAAGAAGGATTAAAGAATATTGATATTATCTCCTGTGAACCTTTGCCCAACGGAGAGGTATTCATTCTTCCATTTCTGAATGATTTTGCTTATTTAAAAAACGGCCGCGTTATCAATCTGAATATTAATGAGTACGTAAAAAATCAATTTTCAAGCTCAATTCCGAAAGTTACCCGTGATGGAAACCGGCTTTATCTTTATGGCAATTTAAATCCTCAGAATATTTTCATCTATGAAAATGGAAAAGTTAAAAAGATCCCTATCCCATTAGAGTACGGGAAAAGATATTTTGCAACGCTCAGGTTTGAACCACACACCTACAATCTCTATTTGCATGATCCTCATCAGGAAGATATACTTGTCTACAACATCATTACCGGAAAAAAGCAGCATTTGAAAGCAGGAACCGGAAGTATGATCTGTGAAAAAGATGATCTTTTTGTCTTCTTAAATAAAAATACAATTGAAGTGTATCAGCTCTCTGCTCCTTCAGGTATAAAAAAGATCAGTTCTTATGATTGCAGCCCACAAGAGAATGTTTTCTACGGACTTATTGATAAAAACAATAAACTGTGGCTGAATATAAGTAATGGAGGGGTTTTATATTTCAACCAATCACTTACTGAAAAGAAGAGAAACCTTGGTACTCCCATCAAAATACTGGAACGCTATGTGATCAATAATGTTCTGGTAGACAAGGATGATAACGTATGGTTCAATTCAAGGAATAATGGTGTATTTTTCATCTCAAAATCCCTTTTTACCAATCATATCAATTTGCCTGTAAAAAGTAATTCTGAGTATATAAAAGCCATTGCAAAAGATAACGGAAATATTATTCTCGGCTACAATCAATCTGCCGGAGCTCTTATCAGCAAAGACAATAAGATAAAAAATATCATCCTTGATAAAGGTGATAAAGATGAAAACATCTCTGTTTATTTAAAAGGGAATATTTCCATTTTCGGTTTATCAGGTAAAGTGATTGTTCATGATATAGCCAATAATACTTCTAACAAAATATACTGTTCCTTAAAAAACATTGTCCCTTACACCCAGGATTCCTTATTTTTCTGTACATCTGGAGGTTTATTGACCTACAGTTTAAAAAGTAAAAAAACAACTACCCTTTTTCCGGAACGGGTATACACCGTTTTCCCTTACGACAAAGAGAATCTGTTTACCGGCAGCTTCAGCGATCTGTACAAATACAATATCAGAACCCGAAAAAAGACTTTATTCTTGAAAGGATATTATTTTACGGACATTAAAAAATTAGATGATCACACCTATTTGGGAGCTACTAACCTCAACGGGATTATTCTTTTTAATACTCAAGGAATTATAAGAAAAATCGGGAAAAATGATGGATTAATCAATGACCAGGTTAAAAAAATAGAAGTAGAAAATAACAATACGTTCTGGGCAAGCACCAATTCCGGGATATCCAGAGTTGAGCTGACAGCAAAAAATCAACATATCAGTAACTTCACCCAGACAGACGGGCTTCCCTCTGATGCAGTGGCCGGCTGTGCAATAAAAAATGATACCATCTTCATTGGAACTTCTAAAGGACTTGGAATATTTTCCATCAAAAAACTACTGACACAGGAAAAATTCATTCATAAAAAGGTCGTCATTAATTCGGTGTCTATTGAAAATAATGAGCATTACGACCTGCAGAAAAGCCTGACTGCTTATCCCCACAATACTGTTATTTTCAATCTCAGCTTTCTTGATTATCCCTCATTGGGAAAAATAAGCTATAAATATAAGCTGGAAGGCCTTAATAACTCGTGGCAGATCAATAATTCTTCTAAAGTCATCTTCAACTCTATTCCCCCAGGTAAATATACCTTCCGGGTTTATGGTTTGGGATATAACGGAAAACAATCCTACGCTTCTTCCGATCTCACTTTTCATATAAAACCTCTATTCTGGCAGACATGGTGGTTCAGGCTGATATTGGCCATCGTCATCATCGGAACTCTCTTGATGATCATCTCTTCTTATCTGCACAAAAAAAAGAATAAGAAAATGGAAAAAATGGAGTATGAAAAGAAGATTGCCGAACTTGAACTCCAGGCTATTAAGGCTCAGATCAACCCTCATTTTATTTATAACTGTCTCAATTCCATCCAATTTTTATTGTATAAAAAAGATTACCTCGAAACAGAAAACTATCTGGATATTTTTGCCAAGATGATCCGAAAAACGCTTTATTATTCAGAAAAAACCTTCATGCCTATAAAAGATGAAGTAGAATATCTCACATTGTATCTTGATATGGAAAAGCTTCGTGTAAAAGATCTTTTTGATTATAAAATTATTATTTCTGAACAGGTAGATCAAAACTGGACGATTCCTTCTTTACTGATCCAGCCTTTTGTGGAAAATGCAATAAAACATGGCATTTCAGGCTTAAAGGACAGAAAAGGAGAAATTCTTATCAGCTTTGATTATACGAATGTTTCTTTATGCATCACCATTGAAGATAATGGTATAGGAATTTCCAATCAGGAATCTTTGAAAAAAGACAACTCCTTTGGGGTAAAACTTTCTCATAAAAGAATTGAGACTTTCAAACAGCTTTTTGATACCAATATATTTTTAGAAATCAATGCGTTTCCGGAAAACAACAGACAGGGGACACAAATTAAACTTTATATACAACCTTATGAGAAATAAAATACAGGCATGCATTGTTGATGATGAACAAGATGGTAGAGATTATATTGCATTACTTATGGGAAATGAATTTCCTGAAATCAACATAGAATTCCAGGCTTCCTCCGTTGAAGAGGCTTATATTTATCTTATCAAAAACTCTCCTGACATTCTGTTTCTGGACATTCAGTTGGGTGACGGAACCACTTTCGATTTACTGTCAAACTTTAATGAAGTCCATTCTCAGATTATTTTCATCACAGCACACGAAAATTTTGCTATTCAGGCGATTAAAAATGGGGCTACAGATTACCTTTTAAAGCCTATAAAAAAAATTGATTTTATTATTGCTGTCAATAAAGCCCTGGACAATATCAAAAAAATACAGACTCCTAATCATCCTCTTCTTAAAGATAACAAAATCGTTCTTTCTACTCTTCAGGGATTTAAGTTGGTAGAAATATCCAATATCATACGCTGTGAAGCAGATTCAAGCTATACTCTTTTTTATCTTGCTGATAAATCAAAAATAATGGTATCCAGAACGCTTCATGAGTTTGAACCCATTCTGATGGAACACTATTTTTTCAGAATACATCATAAGCATCTTATTAATATTAACCATCTTCAGGAATATATTAAAGGCAGAGGCGGACAGGTAGTAATGAGCGATGGATCCGTTCTGGATGTCTCCTACCGCAAGAAGAATGACTTCCTTTCCACCATAGGAAAACCCGAATAAAAATATTTTCTTTCGCACTTACTTATTCAACCTCCGCACTTATTAGTTGGAGCTGTTTTTTGTTAAGGATCTTCTCTACTTTCGTCATGTTAAACAAAAAAAAATTATCATGAAAATCACTAGAAAAGTACTCAAGAGAAATCAAATGGGATCCATTGCCGGAGGAACAGCGTTTATTACCCCAAGTAACCCTGGAACAATCCCTCAACCCCAGCCTCCTATTGCGCCTAATCCGCAACCTATCGGAGGTCTTCCCTTTATTTATACCATGCCATGGAATGGATTACCATGGATTGAGCCTAAATAATAATGATTTTAAAAATACATTCCAGTCTACCGATTGGAATGTGGTTTTTAAAAGAAAAAGTTTCGGAACAGTCTTAATTCCGGACCAGAAAATAATATAAAAACTAAAAATTAAAACATGAAAAAGATAATATTCTACATAGCTTTGGTTTCTCTTTTATCCGTATCCTGTTCTGATGTGATAGAACAATATGAAACTGAAGCATCCAATTCCCAACTCATGAACAGGGATCTCACTTCAGAGGATGAAACAAAATATGCTGAAGAGGGAGAACCCACCGTATTAGGAGAACAACTTCCTATTCCATACACAATTGAAAACATGATGGCTGCTTACAAATCATTGCTGGCCGAGCCAAAAGCAGAAGGCAACAGATCATTGACTGCTGTAAATATTCGCTCTACACACAAATACATTAAATTCAATCCGGCAACGGAAGATGAACTGGAAGCACTACAACAATCCGATCTTATTCTTTATGATTATCCACTTGATAAAGAAGTATTGGTGGTCGGTAAATTCTATCATAATCCTGATGTTCCGGCCGATCAGCCTACACCGCAATATGCAACTGTGAGGAATGAAACAGCCTTACCTGCCGGTATTAGCTATGAAATTCTTCAGGAGGCGTACCTTCCTGAAGAGGATATTGAACTCTTAGGCACTGGTAATATGAATTATAAATTCGTCTATAGTCTGGTCAATAGAGCAGAAAACATATCCGGTTTCACTCCTTGGGAACCTAGCGACTATAAGCCCTGGGATAATATAGGAGAACCCGGGCAATGGTATCCCAATCCAAACCCGAATCCCGGAGGAGGCGGAGGTGGTGCCCCAATATATGGTACCATTCGAATCTTTGATACAAGGTTAAATACACTGATCCCTTTTGAAGGCGCCAAAGTTACCGCTAAAAGGGGTTTGAGAACAAGAGAAGGAATCACCAATGCAAATGGCCAGTACGGACTGGACGGTACACCTTTCCCAAACAACAAAAAAGTAGACTTCAAGCTGCATATGGATAGAAAGCATTTTGTAATTAAAGATAACCAGATTAGCCCTTCCAATGTGATCCGGAATAATATCAAAAGTAATCATTGGAGCCATGACATCATGCCTGGCTATGAAAATATGCAGGGCCATATGTTTAGAGCAGCCTACCGTTATTTTTATAAAGATATTGGAGGCTTACAAAGACCTGTCAGACCTAGTGGAAACCGTTCACATATTATAGCGAAGAATACAGCTAAAGATTGGCAGGGAATCAATTACGTGGTTTTTCCTTACCTGAAGATAGCAAGATTCCGACCTGGGTCAACGACAGAATATCAGTCTGATGATTATTTTTCAACGACTGTACATGAACTTGCCCATACTTCGCATGTTATCAAAATGAACACCGGGGCAGTTCAGTATTCACAGGTTAATTCGATGCTGCAAGAAAGCTGGCCATGCGCTGTAGAATGGTTTGTAACAGGAATAGAATATAGAGAAAGAGGTATTGCAAATTACGGAACTCCAAATTATAATCCCTCTAATCCACCTGTATTCCCTAATCGTTTCGGATATCAGTTCTGGAGTTTGAATACAAGTTCTGACTACACAAGCTTATTTATTAACTTAGTGGATAACTTCAACGAATTGGGACAGTCATTTAGCTCTCAGCCTATGGGAACAGTCAATGATCAGGTTACCGGCTATACTTTAGCCAATATTGAAACTAATCTTCTAAAATATTGTTATGGATTAAGCAGTTTAAGCACTCAGCTTAAAGCGAACAGACCCGCAGGAGTAAGCAATGCACAGATTGATTTATTATTGAGCTTTTATTAAGTTTATTCCATTAAAAATAACGACCATCCTTACAACAGGATGGTCGTTTTATATAACTAATTTATTTCAGTCCTACTTCATGTAAGGATTCAAACATTACCTTTTATTTTCCAGCTGCCCAATCATATTTTTCAGCATCGCTGGTACAATCATTTTATGGAAAGGCCGAACGGGTAAAAAATACAGCACTCCCAGCCAGTTATGAAATTTTACAGTAGTGGATATGGTAAGGGAGTTTTTATTGATCTCTTTTTTATTCTTGTCTATGAAAAGAGAAACTCTGAAATCCAGATGCTTGTCATCTTCTCCCAGAACAATTTCGTTGTTGGTTTTATCAAACACCTTAAAAAGCCCTACACGCTCTCCTACTTCACATTGAAAATCCTTCTCTGTTGGTTGCTTTTCTGCTTCATTTCCGGTTTTTAATCCGAATAATCCCACTATTTTATTTCTGAAAGCAAACATTTTCTTTCCCCATTTTGGTCCGCTTGTAAAGAAAGCTTTTCCTATTTCCGAGATATCGATGTTTCCTCCGTCATTGGCAAGTTCTCCCTGAAAACTATCCATATAATCAAAATCTTTTTTCCCTTGAGATAAAATAGACTTTTCAGGAAACTCTGTCTTATTAATCCTCATTGTCATTGTTTTTATGGTTGTTGGTCTAACAAATGTAAGTATCTTTTTATTGATTTAAAAGGGAAATTTAAACAAATGTTTAGATTTGTTGTATATTCCGAAACTGACATTTAATTGTAAAATTTTTCATTATTCTTTTTAAATATGCTATTTTCTAATTTTTATTACTATAAGTTCAATCTGTTTTAATTATTTCATTAAATTCGGTCAACAAAACTGTTTTTATGATACAACTTCCTTTATCAAAACTTTCCAATGTAGGAACTACTATTTTCAGCCAGATGACTCAGCTTGCCAATGAGAATGAAGCCATCAATCTGTCTCAAGGCTTTCCTGATTTTATGCCAGATTCAGAATTATTAAATCATGTAGATTATTTTATTAAAAAAGGCTTCAACCAATATGCTCCTCTTGGCGGAATGATTGGCTTAAAGGAAGAAATTGCACGAAAAATTGAAAACAGCCATAAGGCAGTTTACCATCCGGAATCTGAAATAACAGTTACTGCAGGCGGCACACAGGCCATTTTCACGGCTATTGCATCATTTATCAAAAAGGATGACGAAGTGATTATTTTTGAACCGGCGTATGATTGTTATGAACCTACGGTAGAACTTTTCGGAGGTATTGTAAAACGATTTGAAATGAAAGCTCCGGATTATGAAATCAACTGGGCGGAAGTAAAGAATCTTGTCAGTGAAAAAACCAGGATGATCATTCTTAATAATCCTAACAATCCTTCAGGAAAAATCCTGAAAGAAAATGACTTACAAGAACTTATTAATCTGGTAAAAGGCACTTCCATTCTTATTTTGAGTGATGAAGTGTATGAAAATATTGTTTTTGATGGAAAACAGCACTTAAGCATCTGTAAGTATCCGGAATTGAAAGAAAGAAGCCTTCTTGTAGCCTCTTTTGGGAAACTTTTCCATGTTACCGGATGGAAAGTGGGCTATTGTGCAGCACCCAAAAGTTTAACAGAAGAATTCAGAAAAGTGCATCAATTCAATGTTTTTTGTGTAAACACTCCTATTCAGCTGGCTTTGGCAGAATACATGAAGAATGACGAACATTATACTTATCTGAATCAGTTTTTCCAGGAAAAAAGAGACTTTCTGAGAAAAGGTCTTGCAGGTACATCATTCGAACTTCTGGATTGTGAAGGAACTTATTTTCAGGCGTTGAAATATGATAAGATTTCTGATAAAAATGATTTTGATTTTGCTTCAGAACTTACCATCAATTATAAGGTGGCCAGCATTCCCTTCTCTTCTTTCTATAAAAACAAGCTGAATGAGAATGTAATCAGGTTATGCTTTGCCAAGAAGCAGGAAACTCTGGAAAAAGCTCTTGAGAATTTATCAAAGATTTAATACTTCCTGATTAAAACAAAGAGGCAAAGAGATTATGCATACAACTCCGGAAATGTTTCCGGAGTTTTTATTTTCTATTCACAGATGAATTTTAAATTAACGGAGAAAGCAGTCTTGCCAGGTGTTCAAAAAAAACTTTAAATTTTGACCTTTTTTTCCAGGCATCAAGGAAGATTTCTTCACAATCATTCATATCCTCAATAAAAAGATTTTTAAGCTTAAGGTTAATTTCAGCATCAAAGATTAATGTATTCACCTCAAAATTAAGTTCCTGACTTCTGACATCCATATTCGCTGTTCCTACAGACGAAAAATGGTCATCAACAATCATTGTTTTGGCATGAATAAACCCTTTCTTGTAAAAGAACACCCTCACTTTGTTCTCCAGAAGTTCTTCGTAATAGGAATAGGCAGCGGCATTCACCACTACCGAATCTCCTGATTTTGGCACCATAAGCCTTACATCAATTCCCGAAAGACCAGCCTGCTTTATAGCATTCAATACCGTTTCAACAGGAATAAAATAAGGTGTTACAATATATACTCTTTTCTTCGCAGAAAGAATTGCCGAACTGGTGCTCAACATAATAGAAGGCCTGGTATCAGGTCCACTTGCAGCAACCTGAACGAGGGAACTTCCTGCTTCTGTTTTTTTATAACCGAAATAAGACGTTGAGATTTCAGGAAGTTTTTCAGTGGCAAAAACCCAGTTGCTGAAAAATAAAAATTGAAAATAAAAAGCAGCTTCTCCTTTAATATAAAGGTGAACGTCTCTCCAGTACTGTTTTGGATTAGGATTGATGTATTTATCCGAAACATTAATGCCACCTGTAAAAACCTCAGTACCATCTACAATAATAATCTTTCTGTGATCTCTGTAATTCACTCTGTTGGCAAGAAGCCTGAAAGTAATTTTGTTAACAGGAGATACTTCTACCCCAGCTTTCTGTAATCCTTTTAAAAACTTCCGGCCTAATTTCCCACTTCCCAGATCATCATAAAGAAAACGTATTTTAACACCTTGCTTTGCTTTCTTCATCAATAGATCAGCAAGCCTGTTCCCTACTTCATCATTATCATAAATATAATATTCCAGATGGATATGATGGGTTGCCTTTTCAAGTACTTCGAAAACTTTTTCAAATTTAGCCTCACCATTGATCAGAACTTCAGTATGATTTCCATGAGAAATGGGTGCATTTCCGGCATTATAAAGAAAATTAACTGTGAGTAGAAAATTCTGCAATTCTTCCTGATGACCATTCAGTGTTTTATGATGGGTTTCTTCAATATATTGCTGTACTTTCTGATATATCTGCTCATTACGTTCTATTTTGAAGGTGTAAAATTTATTCTTCCTGAAGTTGACCCCAAAAACAAAATAAATAATGATACCCACCACCGGAAGAAAAATAATAAGCAGAAGATAAGCCAGTGTTTTGCTTGTATTTCTGGTATCCATAATAATCTTACCCGCAAGGAAAGTAACCCCGAGAAGATAAAGGGCCTCCAGTCCCAGCAGAAGGTATGGGTACTGATCAAGAAATTCTTTAATCATATAAACTGATCTCTAGATTAAAGATAATAAAAAAGGCCAAAAAGGAAATTAAAAATTTCGCTTTTTGGCCTTTAAAAGTTCTATAGGAACATTCCTCCTGAAACTTCTATTCTTTGTCCATTGATCCACCTTGCATCTTCCGTACACAGGAATGCCACCACTCCACCAATATCATCCGGAAGACCTACTCTTCCCAGTGCCGTTGCACCTGCTACCATGGCATTGATCTCTTCATTGTCTCTTACTCTTCCGCCGCCAAAATCTGTTTCAATAGCTCCCGGCGCCACAACATTGGCTTTAATTTTTCTTGAACCGAGCTCTTTAGCCATGTATTTCGTAAGCATTTCTACTCCAGCTTTTATAGATCCATAAACAGAGGATCCAGGTGTTGCAAATCTCGCCAACCCTGAAGAGACATTAATAATACCTCCTCCATCGTTGATAAATGGCAATAATTTTTGAGTCAGGAAAAACACTCCTTTAAAATGAATATCTACCACATCGTCCAATTGTTCTTCCGTTACTTCCGTAATCGGGGAATATAAGGCTGTTCCTGCATTATTGATCAGGTAATCAATATGAGTACTTCCTGTATTTTGCTGCAAATGATCTGTTACGTTTTTTACAAAAGCATCAAAGCTTTTAATATCTTTTGTATCAAGCTGAAATGCTGTAGCATTTCTTCCCATTGACTTGATTTCAGAGACAACAGCATCAGCTTCTTCTTTGTTGCTTCTGTAGGTAATAATAACATCTAATCCTTTTTGAGCAATTTTAAGTGCTGAATTTTTCCCTAATCCACGGCTTCCTCCGGTTACCAGTGCAATATTTGTTTTTGTGTTCATTGTATTTTGATTATTTTGATGGTACAAAGTTGGGATATTTTCAGACTGTAGTATTTGCTTGAATCAATCTGAAATTTGCAAAATTCAAATCAGGAACGAAATTCCAATGGAGTAAACGTTGTTTTCCTTTTAAAAAAATTGGAAAAATGGGCAATCTCTTCAAATCCCAGGGCGTAAGATATTTCTGAAACATTCCATTTTGTCTGTTTTAAAAGTATTTTAGCTTCCTGAATAATCCGGTCCGAAATAAATTCTGTGGTTGTCTTTCCGGTGCTTTCCTTTAATCTTTTGTTTAAGTAATTGACATGAACAGCCAATCGGTCTGCATAATCTTTTGCCGTTTTCAATTGTAGTCTCTGTTCCCATGATTCAATAGGGAACTGTCTTTCCAACAGCTCTATAAACAAGGAAACCACTCGCATGGATGCATCATTTGAAGCCGAAATTTTGGATGCAGGCTGTAATTTCTGCCCATAATGAATCAGCTCCAGAACATAGTTTCTGATCAGATCATATTTAAAGACATAATCTGAATCTATTTCTTTTTTTATCTTTTTAAAGAGGCTTTCAATCTCTTCTGCAAGCTCACCGTCAATTTCAAAAACAGGAACTCCGCCTGGCTGAAAAATAGGAAGATCTTCCAGATTGTAATAAGACTTATCCTTAATAAAGAAATCTTCCGTAAAAACACAGAAACTTCCGGACTGATCCGGGGCTTCAGGAACCCAGTGATAGGGAACTTTAGGTGTAGCAAACAATAGAGCGTTTTGCTTTATTGAAATTACTTTGTCTGCGTATTCTGCTCTATTTCTTCCTTTTATAAAGCTTATTTTATAGTACTTTCTTCTATTATAAGGCATTTCAGAAGTAGTCTTGGCTCTTTCTATCGTTTGGGAAATATCAAAAACATTAAAGTGACCAATGTCTTTATGAAGTCCTTTTGGAAAAATACTTTCAAGATCCTTGCCCAGTTTGGCAGCCATCTCCTTGTAAAAATCTTCCAGTGAGGTATGTGCAATTTTTTCCATCGCAGATGATTTGTAAAATTCAAATATACGAAGTTATCAATCAACCTTTTTTGAAATGATTACAGATTGCTCGTCCGATCTCAAGACTTTTTTAAATTTCAAAAAAACACACCATATGGATTTATTGAAAATTTCAATGAAATCACTTATTCTATTGAAAATTTATCACAATATTACAGATACAACATTATATTTTTTTCATTTTTTTCTATACACAGTGATATAACTCATTTATTTTTATTATTTTCGTTCAACTAACCCATTAAAAATCAAATCAATGAGAAATCAAATCAGTCAAATCGGAAAAAAATTAAACAAAAAAGAATTAAGAACCATTAAAGGTGGTCTTATCAACTGTATGGAACCGGTTCTTTGTCCTACCCCTTGCGAGCCTTCTTCTGATCCATATGGATGCACAATCATTTCTCCAAAATGTGCACAAAAAGAGTGCAGACCTCAATTATAAATAAAACATCATTTAATAAAAAAAAAATTATGAAAAAGGTAGAATTAAGCAAAGGTAAAAAGCTTGAAAAAAAACAATTAAAAACTATTTTAGGAGGTATGTTAGATTGTATGGAACCAAGACCATGTACAGAATTTCCTTGTGAAACTTATCCCCCTGACGATGTCAGAAACTGCACTAAAATTTCTGTGGGATGCGCCCAAAAAATCTGCAGACCACAACCATAAAGATAGAATTCTTCACTAAACCAAAAATTAAACATCATGAAAAATCAAGATTTAAATCACGAAAAAAAATTGAATAAAAAACAATTAAGAGTAATTACTGGTGGAAAAGAAATGTGCTTGCTTCCAGACCTTACTTGTAAGAAATATTCTTTTGCCTGTGCAGAAATTCAATGCCAGCCTGGTATTGAATTGTAAAAGCAAAAAAAAACTAAACCATAAAAAAAACTTAAACGAATGAGAAACCAACATTTAAATAATGGTAAAAAACTTAATAAAAAAGAGTTGAAAACCATTAAAGGAGGCGTAATGATATGTAGTATACAGAATGGAACAATATGTACACAAACTCATCCATCATGCTATGAGCCACAATGCCGTCCAGGAGTAACAGAAGTATGTATGCCAACATCAAATACTTGTATTAAAAAATCCTTTAGTTGTGTAGAACCACCATGTTGGCCAAACTTAGAGCCTCCAATATTATAATGATATTAAATGAATCGCTTCTTTAAAAAGAAGCGATTTTTAATTTGTATTCATTTAGCTCACAGTACCACCTAGATCTTTTAGCATCCATTTTCCCTTTATATACTCTGCAGCATAATCATTAATAAATCCACTTCCTGAAACATAGATATAGAATATATTCGGATCTTTATCATTGATTTGAATTTTGGAAATGTTCCTGTCTGTTACATCCGTAATCCTCAGATAAGGAGTTTGCTTATTTTTATCTTCCGAAACAAATAGTACTCTTGCCTCAGGGTTAATGTGATGAAAATAGTCACAATCAGTTTCATAAATCTGAAATGTATAATGTAGTTTTTTCATATTAATCATTCCATTATTGGGCTGTAAAAGCTCATAAAGCTGAGTAAATTTGTTCTTCTCAGATTTAAATAAAGGATTCATATCCTCAAAGTCATTAATGCCATCTCCATCTGTATCCTTATCCATCTGATTAAGTCCAAAACTTTTCTCAAAGATATCATTATAACCATCATGATCAGAATCCTTCGTTACATCTTTCAGGTTCATTTTAAAAAGTTTCCCGTCTTCCATTGCAGAATAATCATCATATCCGGGAAGCCCTCCTACCTTTACAATTTTCACAAGACTTCCTTCAAACTGAAGAAACCCATCTTTGATAATAGGCAATTCCTGAATTTCGTTGATGTAATAATGGCTGAAACTCAATCCAAGAAAATATGCTTTAGGTTTTTCATTTTCAATAGTCAGAAGCCAGAAGCCAAGTCTGTTTCGTCCTAAACCATACAAAACATTCCCTACCTGCTGCGAAGAATAAAACGCAAACTGATCTGAAAATTTCTCTCTGAATACTTTAAACTGACTTTCCAGCCTTTTTTCCATTTTTTCATATACTTCAGATCCTGCATGGGTAAAAGATTCAACACTGTCTTGCCTAAAACTGCGGTATTTCTTAAGGCTAGTAATTTCTAAATAATCAACCTTTTTATTCAGTATCTGCTTCACAGTATAAGGCTTCTGTTCCTTATAAACTTCAAACACCTGATCTCTTCTGTTGGTAAAACAGTTTTTCTCAACAGATTGAGAACATGAAAAAAATAAAATAAGAATTGTAAAATAACAGATTTTCATAGTTAAAGTTTGATGTATAAAAGCAAAAAACGCTCCCAAATTCATGGAAACGCTTTTTTTTATAACTAACTTTAATACTTTTCTTATACGTTGAATCTAAAGTGCATGATGTCGCCATCCTGTACGATATATTCTTTACCTTCTACAGAAAGCTTTCCAGCTTCTTTTACTTTTACTTCAGAACCATAGTTTACGTAATCGTTATACTTGATTACTTCTGCACGGATAAATCCTTTTTCAAAGTCTGTGTGGATTACTCCTGCAGCTTGTGGAGCAGTCCATCCCTGTCCGATAGTCCAGGCTCTTACTTCTTTTACCCCAGCTGTAAAATACGTCTGAAGTTTCAAAAGATCATACGCTTTTCTGATCAAACGGTTAACACCAGGTTCTGTAAGCCCTAGCTCATCAAGGAAAATTTCTCTTTCTTCGAAAGTTTCAAGCTCATTGATATCAGCTTCGATCTGAGCGGCTAATACTACTACTTCAGCACCTTCGCCTTTAGCCATTTCTTCAATCTTAGCAATCCACTCATTTCCGTTTTTGATAGAGTTTTCATCTACGTTACAAACGTAAAGAACCGGTTTATTTGTCAACAATTGAACTTCTCCGATGATTGATTTTGTAAAGTCATCAGTGGCAAATTCTCTTGCATTTTTACCATCTTCAAGGAATTTCTGTAAGTTCTGAAGAGTTTCGTAAGTAAGGATATCTTCTTTCTTCCCTGATTTGATGAATTTTTTAGCTTTCTCAACTGCTTTTCCTACGGTTTCAAGGTCTTTCAGCTGAAGCTCTATATCAATAATTTCTTTATCTCTTAATGGGTCTACTGAACCTTCTACGTGAACGATATTTCCGTTATCAAAACATCTTAAAACATGAATAATCGCTTCACACTCACGGATATTAGCTAAGAACTGGTTCCCCAATCCTTCTCCTTTGCTGGCTCCTTTTACAAGACCTGCAATATCAACAATCTCAACTACAGCGGGTAAAACTCTTTCAGGTTTTACGATTTTCTCCAGTTCAAACAATCTCTGATCCGGTACAGAAACCGTTCCAAGGTTCGGTTCAATCGTACAGAAAGGATAGTTTGCTGATTGAGCTTTTGCGTTGCTCAGACAGTTAAAAAGAGTTGATTTACCTACATTCGGTAAGCCTACGATTCCACATTTCATATTGTAAAATTCAAAGTTTAAGGTTTAGGAGCAACTCAAGGAATCTTCAACTTTAAACATTGAACTCAGAACCTTGAATTACGAGTGTGCAAAGATAGTGATTTTTGGCAGAGTTTCATAATAAAAAAATCTGCCAATATTCTGACAGATTTTCAAAAGGTTTGGATTCACCGGATGTTTATGGGTTGGCTCCCGTAGCATTCTGGGCCAGCGGAACATCATTTGGTGCTTCCTCTAAAGTTTTATCTAAAGTAAATAAAGATTCGTCAGTAGCTCTGTCACCTCCTGCGATTTTCAATTTATCTATTAAGTTTTGAGCCAATGTTTCCTCTTCAATCTGTTCCTGAACAAACCATTGCATAAAATTCCATGTAGCCCAGTCTTTTTCTTCCATAGAAAGATCTACGATTCTGTAAATAGCAGTGGTATTGTCAACTTCATGTTTAAATACACCATCAAAGCAGGCAGTAAGACTTTCAGGATCTGCCGGAGGAGCAGGAATAGCGTCTACCTTTGGTTTTCCTCCTCTGTTTAAAATATATTCCATGAATTTGATCGAGTGATTTCTTTCTTCCTGAGCATGGCGGTAAAGAAAGTTGGCAATTCCCTGATAACCTTTGTCATCAGCCCAAATTCCATAGGATAAAAAAACGTGTGATGCATGAATTTCCTTGTTCATCTGATCACTTAATGCCTTTTCCATGTTGGTGGAAAGTCTTTTAGTATTCATAATGTTATATTTTGGTGATTATAGAATGAATCATGCAAAAACAGTTCCGATAAGTTCATTATTTGCTATAAAATCCTATACCACGATTAAAAATAGTGCTGGTTTACAATCATTTAAGCTAATAATTTATAGTTATTCTAAAATAAAACCGGTTCTGCCTGAGAACCGGTTTTTTTAATTTATGATTGAGATTGCTTCACCTAAAGGTTCGCAATGACCAATTTATAATGGATTGTATTCCTACTATTTAATCCTTCTTGCTATATAATCACTTTCATTTCCTAATCTATCGATGGCTTTGATGGCCACTGCGTTCAGTTTTTTCCCATCTTTAGATTTAGGAATGTCTTTTGAAAGGGTATCAAGCGTTAAAATTTCTGTTTGCCATACTCCGTTATATTGAGTAAAAAGCACCCATAGAAAGACATCAGCAGCATTTTTTGTACTCCAGCTTGTCTGAGCAAAGCTTCCGTTATCAGCAATAAATAAGGTAGGCGTCTGCAATGGAACAGCTTTTATCCATGGAGATTTCGGAACTAGTGCTTTCTCATTGTATGGACCGTTTTTCAAAGCGGGAAGCATATTGGGATTTTTAGTAAGCCCTGCAATGCTCCAGTGAATTTCTCCTGCATCATTTTTAAGGATATTTCTGGAAATAGCAATCTGGTTTTTGATTTCTGTTGGACGGTCTGATACTTTAATCTCAACAGTATTCAATCCCGGCCATAAATGACGATTCATTGTATTTTCGGACTGCCACCAGCTTAACAGAGCTTCAAAGCTTTGTCCTTTAGAATCTATGGGCCAGTAAAGCTGTGGAGAGAAATAATCTACCCAGCCTTTATTTAACCATAATTTAGCATCTGCATAAAGCTCGTCATATTGAGAGGAACCTATAATTCCCATCGGATATCCGGGTTTCCAAATTCCGAACGGGCTGATCCCGAATCTTACATTATTTTTTTCTGCATGAATTTCTTTATAGATACGTTCTACAAATTTATTCACATTATCTCTTCTCCAATCTGCCCTGGATAAAGTCCCTCCGTTGCTTAAGTAAGCATTCCAACTGGCGTTATCTGGAAAATCTGCTCCTTTATTGTAAGTAGCATAAGGATAGAAATAATCATCGAAATGCACAGCATCAATATCATATCTTTTTACAATATCTTTTACCACATTGGACACATGGCCTTGTGTTTTCGGATTAGCCGGATCAAACCAATACATTCCATTCTTTAGTCTGACAACTATATCAGAGAGTTTGTTTGCCATTGACAGCTTATTCACAGCTCCTCCGTTGGTATGATGTGCTCGGTAAGGATTCAACCAGACATGAAGTTCCAATCCTCTTTTATGAGCTTCTTCGATCCAAAACTGAAGCGGATCATAATTGGGATATGGTGCAGTTCCTGTTTCTCCGGTCAGAAAGTAAGACCATGGTTCTATATTACTTGTATAAAGTGCATCTGCAGAAGGTCTGATCTGGAAAATAGCAGCGTTGAAATTATTATCTTTCAGCATATCAAGCATGCTGATTGCTTCTGCTTTCTGCTGTTCCACTGTAAGATCATTTCTTGAAGGCCAGTTGATATTGGCAACACTGGCAATCCATGCTCCGCGGAATTCTCTTTTGATTTCCGGAAGATTGGTTCTGAAATTTTCTTCCGTTGAAGCTGCTGTTCCTGTTGTTGGTTTTGTTGCTACCGGAATTACTTTTGGAGGATTTGTATTGTTGATTGGTTTTGTCGGATTCTTCGTGGAGGGTGTTTTTACAACATTGTTCTGAACGGAACATGAGGTAGTATACGATGCAAAAACGCCCAATAAAACGATAAGTTTTAATTTATTCATTCTCATAGTCACAAAACTACATTAAAATTTATTTTTTATTCTTAGAGATTATTATGCCAAAATAAGCATTTTAATGGGTAGGTATAGAAAAAAAGCCTCGAAAATCGAGGCTTTGATTTTATGTATAAGATTTTTACTATGCTTTCGCAGATCTTTCTACTCTTTTTCTTTCTTCTTCAGAAAGGATTTTCTTTCTCATTCTGATGAAGTTCGGAGTTACCTCAATCGCTTCATCACCCTGGATGTATTCCATACATTCTTCCAGAGAGAATAAGATTTTTGGAGCAACACCGGTATCTTTATCTTTTCCTGAAGCTCTCATGTTGTTCAGCTGTTTTGCTTCTACGATGTTTACTACCAGGTCTCCAGGTTTGTTTTGTTCACCAATGATCATCCCTGTGTAGATTTCCTCACCCGGATCAACGAAGAACTTACCTCTATCCTGAAGTTTAGCAATAGAATATTCTGTAGCAGGACCAGTTGTTTTGCTGATTAAAACACCATTGTTTCTTCCAGGAATAGCACCTTTGAAAGGCTTATATTCTGTGAAACGGTGTGCCATAATAGCTTCACCAGCCGTAGCTGTCAACATCTGAGAACGTAATCCGATCAAACCTCTTGAAGGAATTTCGAATTCCATGTGCTGCATTTCACCTTTAGTTTCCATAATGTGAAGGTCACCTTTTCTCTGAGTTGCCAGGTCAATAACTCTTGAAGCAAATTCTTCAGGAACGTCAACAACCAAAGATTCATAAGGCTCACATTTCTCACCATCAATTTCTCTGAAGATAACCTGTGGCTGACCAATTGTCATTTCGTAACCTTCTCTTCTCATTGTTTCGATCAAAACTGATAAGTGAAGAATACCTCTACCGAATACAAGGAATGTATTGGCATCATCAGTCTGCTGAACTCTTAAGGCAAGGTTTTTCTCTAATTCTTTTGTTAATCTTTCTTTCAGGTGATTAGAAGTAACATATTTACCATCTTTACCAAAGAAAGGTGAATTGTTGATAGAGAACGTCATATTCAGCGTAGGCTCATCAATTGCAGTTCTTTCCAATGGCTCAGGATTTTCAAGATCTACGAAAGAATCTCCGATCTGGAAAGCATCAAATCCTACTACAGCACAGATATCTCCAGCTTGTACTTCAGTTACTTTTTTCTTTCCTAATCCTTCGAAAACGTAAAGTTCTTTTACTTTTCCTTTTACAATTTTACCATCTGCCTGAGCAAGACCAATCCATTGAGATTCTTTGATCTCACCTCTTGTCACTTTCCCGATTGCAATTCTTCCTAAGAAAGAAGAGAAGTCAAGAGAAGTGATCTGCATCTGAAGATTACCTTCTGTTACTTTCGGTTCAGGAACATATTGTAAAATACCATCCAATAATGGTAAGATATCTTCAGTTTGCTCTAATGAAGTGTTGAACCATCCTTGTTTTGAAGATCCGTAGAATGTAGGGAAATCCAATTGCTCTTCTGTAGCATCAAGGTTGAAGAACAGGTCAAATACTTTATCATGAACTTCGTCAGGACGACAGTTTGGTTTATCTACTTTATTGATAACCACTAATGGTCTCAATCCTAATTCCAAAGCTTTCTGAAGTACGAATCTTGTTTGCGGCATTGGTCCTTCGAACGCATCCACCAACAAAATAACCCCATCAGCCATTTTCAATACTCTTTCTACTTCTCCACCAAAATCGGCGTGACCAGGAGTATCGATTACGTTAATTTTTGTGTCTTTATAAGTAACAGAAATATTCTTGGATAAGATCGTGATCCCTCTTTCTCTTTCAAGATCGTTGTTATCCATAATTAACTCCCCACTCTCCTGATTTTCTCTGAAAATGTTGGTAGCGTGAATGATCTTGTCAACCAAAGTCGTCTTTCCGTGGTCAACGTGTGCGATAATCGCAATATTTCTAATGTTTTGCATAAAAGATTTTTACGGGTGCAAAAGTAGTGATTTTTAATGAAAAAATATTTAGTTATACAAATATTTAATATTTTGTTTAAAATACTTATTTACAAGACAATAAAAAAGAGTGTCCGAAAAACACTCTTTAAATTATTTATACACAAGCTTGTATTTCGCATGGATCTATTACAGGCGGTTCACCGCATATGATGTCAAATTCTGCGCAATTACTGGAGAATCCGGTTGCCCATCCCCATCTTACGGCGCATGTGTCGGCATCTTTGCATCTTACCATTCCTTTAACGATTCCTCCCTGAACTGATTTCATTTCAGTTCTGGAAATTTTTCTAAGATTTCTCATGTTGTTTTGTTTATGTTATTAGCATGATAAAAATATAAAAAAAACACAATAATTAATATGTTATTCAAATATTTAACATTTCGGAGAACTATTTTAACATTCACACTCAGAGCCTTAGCAACCTGTAAAACATAACAAGATCAATTAAAACAACCAGTATAAATTTCATGAGAAAAGATTTCTTGGAAACTTTATGATTGAAGAAAATCATTCCCGCAGCGGCTCCTATAATTCCGCCAAGTAGAGAAATTCCTAAAAGGGTATTTTCGGAAATTCTCCATTGATGCTTTTTGGCTTGCCATTTATCAAAACCAAAGGCACCTAACGCGAGCACGTTTATTATCAACAGAAAAGGAATCATTCTTCATTTAATTTGCCGCAAAAATAGAGCTTAATTTATAAAAATATACTTACACCTTCACTATTTTTAAACCATTAAGGAAGATTTACAAAGTAAAGTATATTTAGTGTAGTTAAGGTAAATCATTCTAATTTTTAAGTGTACAATGAATATTATTCAATATGATCTTAATGTTTTAAATTTGCTCTCAAAAAGTAAATCAATGACAGTACACGATCTGGCGGGAAGCTACTCTATTGAAGGAAGCAATCAGGAGGAATCTTTCCTGCCAACTTATCATGGTATATTGACCTTATCTGTTGATGAAAATAATCGCATTATTGCTCAATGGATGATTGGCGACCATCAGCAAAACGGGACAGGATTTTATAAAGACCAAATTTTAGTGATTAATTTCAACTACGAAGGAGAAGATGACAAAACCTATAAAGGAGTTGCTGTGTACCGGTGCCTGAATAGAGACGTACTGGATGGATTCTGGTCTGAGAAGCACGGAAATCCTTTATATCTGGGAAGTGAATATTGTGTAAGAATCCAGAACTCCAAGATTGTAAATTAATTTCCTTTTCCATTTGAGCAAAAAAATTTTCAAATAAAAAGAGCTGTCTTCATAAAGACAGCTCTTGTAGTTATAAATGTTTAAATAACTTATTTTTTAGCTTTTACGTCAATTGCAATCTCGATGTCTTTGCTGATCATCCATTCTGCAGGATCTGCTTCAGAAGTACCAAATTTAAGTCCCCAATCGGCTCTGTTTACAGTGAATTTAGCCTGAATCGCTGCTGAATTTTCTGCCACCTCTACTTTCGCAGGGAACGTAACATTCATTGTTTTTCCTGATAAAGTAAGGTTTCCGCTTACCGTTTTATTAGCTCCTGCTACAGCATCTTTTGGTGCTTCTTTCAAATCTGTAACACTTGTAATTTTGAAATCTGAAGTAGGGTTTTTAGCCACATCAAAGAAATCAGGATTTTTTAAGTGCGCCTCAAGATCAGCCGGTTTTTTATCTTTTTCTGTTACTGAAGCCGGATCTACCTTGATAGAATTCATATCAATTACAAAGTTTCCTGCAGAAACCTGACCTGCATCAACACTGATATCTCCTGACTTCACTGTAAGTGTTCCCCAACGAGGTGCCATTCCTCCTTTGTGGAAAGCTTTCCAGTTTACTACAGAACCTACTGTATCTACTGCCAGTGTTTCTCCTTTGCTCTCTGCTACAGTTTGTTCCTGAGCCGTAGCTGCTGTTTCTGCTGTTTTTCCTTTATCACATGATGCCAAAAGCAATCCTACTCCTACTAATGCAATTACGCTAATTTTTTTCATATTGAACTGTTTTAAAAAAGTTTATTGAAATTTTGTTGTTTTCGGGTACAAAAATAGAAAAACCTGCTTTGCATCATCTTAACATATATCAAGAAATATAAATTTATTCAAATTATTTGCAATCATACACCCATTTACGATATACATCCCATCTGTATTGAGAATCGTAACTACTGGAGAATTCCGTATCTTTTTGAGTTCCATTTCTTGAGCATCCAGCAGAATTATCTTTCTGTGGGTTTCCCTTAACTACCCATCCTGTGTCAGAATAATCACTATAAGTACCGTCATTGCCGTTTTTTAAAATCACGGTCCGCTCATATTTCTGTACTGTGCAATTACACTTTTTAGGCTCCTCATATTCCGTGACTGTACAAGATATTATAAAAGAATAACAGATGAATAATGTAAATATTTTTTTCATGTTTATTATTGCGGTTATTAGATTTTAGCAAGCATAAATAAGTAAATATTTAAACATGATCACATCGCAAACAAAAAATTAAACATTAGTTATCAATCCATTAAAATATCTTTAATAAACCGGAGAAAAGAGATTAATACATTTCGATTTACATTTTCTCATTCCAAAACCCTATTTTAGCTTTCCGAAAACAGAACAATGACGACCGTAGAATTTATACAGAAACAGCTCAATATTTCTGAAAAGAGCATCAACAATACCTTACAACTATTATCTGAAGACTGTACCATTCCTTTTATTTCCCGTTACCGAAAAGATAAAACCGGAAACCTTGATGAAACACAAATCGAACAGATCTCAAAAATCAGTAAGCAATTTGATGAAATTGTTAAGAGAAAAGAATCTATTTTAAAATCAATAGAAGAACAGAATGGATTGACTCCTGAACTTCAACAGAGAATAGAAGAAAGCTTTGACATCCAGGAGCTAGAAGACCTTTATCTGCCTTATAAAAAGCGTAAGAAAACCAAAGCTGATACAGCCAAGGAAAAAGGCCTGGAACCTTTAGCTAAAATCATTATGAGCCAGAAAAGTAATGACATTCAGTTTCTGGCTTCAAAATACCTGAACAATGAAGTTGCTTCTGAAGAAGAAGCGCTTCAAGGCGCAAGAGATATCATGGCAGAATGGATTAACGAAAACATGTATGTCCGTAAAAACCTTCGCAGACTATTTCAGCGCAAAGCAGTAGTTACCTCCAAGGTTGTAAAAGCTAAAAAAGACGAAGAAGAAGCCCAGAAATTCTCCCAATATTTTGAATGGGAAGAAAGCCTTAGCAGAACTCCTTCTCACAGGCTTTTAGCCATGCTTAGAGCAGAAGCAGAAGGTTTTGTAAAAACAAATGTAGGAATAGACAAGGAAGAAGCCATTGATTTTATTGAAAAGGCCATTATCAAATCTAATAATGAAAGTTCTGAACAAATTGCACTGGCCATAAAAGATAGTTATAAAAGACTTCTGGAACCTGCTATTTCAAATGAAGCCTTACAGGAAGCTAAAGAAAAAGCAGACAAAAAAGCCATTGAAATTTTCTCTGATAACTTAAGCCAACTCCTTCTTGCTCCGCCTTTAGGAGAAAAGAGGATTCTGGCAATAGATCCCGGATACCGAAGCGGATGCAAAGTAGTATGCCTGGATGAAAAGGGTGATCTATTACACAACGAAACCCTTTACCCTCATGCTCCGCAAAATGAAAGCGGAATGGCTATGAAAAAGATCCGTTCTATGGTGAATGCGTATCATATCGAAGCGATTTCTATTGGTAATGGAACAGCAAGCCGCGAAACAGAATTCTTCATAAAAAAAATTGCTTTTGATAAACCTTTGCAGGTTTTTGTAGTTTCAGAAGCAGGAGCATCCGTTTATTCTGCAAGTAAAATTGCAAGAGATGAATTTCCATCATATGATGTAACAGTACGTGGAGCAGTTTCTATCGGAAGAAGGCTTTCTGATCCGTTGGCGGAATTGGTAAAAATTGATGCCAAATCCATCGGGGTTGGACAGTATCAGCATGATGTAGACCAGACCCAGTTGAAAAATGAGCTGGATTCTACCGTGATGAAATGTGTAAATTCCGTGGGAATTAATCTAAATACTGCCAGCAAATCACTATTAAGTTATGTTTCCGGAATCGGAGAAAAAATGGCAGAAAACATTGTGAATTACCGTACTGAAAACGGAGCTTTTGAAGATAGAAAACAGCTAAAGAAAGTTCCAAGACTTGGAGAAAAGGCTTTCCAGCAAGCCGCAGCTTTCGTGAGAATCACCAATGCCAAGAATCCACTGGATAACTCTGCAGTACATCCGGAAGCGTATGGAATTGTAGAGAAAATGGCAAAAGATTTGGGTATTAAAACCAATGAACTGATAGCCAATAAAGAAAAAATAGCCCTGATAAAACCCGAAAACTACATTACAGGTGAAGTTGGAATCTTAGGAATTAAGGATATTTTAAAAGAACTTGAAAAACCGGGACTAGATCCAAGAAAAGCAGCAAAAGTATTTGAATTCGACCCGAATGTCAAAAGCATTAAAGATTTAAAAGCAGGAATGATTCTTCCGGGAATTGTCAATAATATTACCGCTTTTGGATGTTTCGTGGATCTTGGAATCAAAGAAAGCGGACTGGTTCATATTTCCCAGCTGAAAGAAGGATTCGTATCAGATGTAAATGAGGTTGTAAAACTTCATCAACATGTTCGTGTAAAAGTAACAGAAGTAGATGAAGCAAGAAAAAGAGTCCAGCTGACTATGATTTTGTAATTTTTAAACGTTACCCTACTTAAATTTAAACCACAAATTAGTCATTTTGAAAACAAAGAATCTAATCTTCGATCTGGATGGAACATTATGGGATTCCAGAGCTACCATCATCAAAATATGGAATAAGATATTGATCAAACATGAGTTAATCCAAAGAGAACTGAAACCCGAAGACATGGATCAGTATATGGGACTGTTAGCCCATGATATTGTAAAAGATATTATTCCCGGCATTTCGGATCTGCAAGCTAAAGAAATTCTTTCTGAAATTGTAGCCGAAGAAAATAAAACACTTCACTTAGAAGGCGGGACTTTATACGATGGCGTAGAAGAAACTTTAAAGAATCTGGCCAACACTTATGCACTTTTCATAGTGAGCAACTGTCAGGATGGATATATTGAATCATTTTTAGATTATTATCAATTCAATGATCTGTTTGTTGATTTTGAGTCTCACGGACGAACCCAAAAAAATAAATCTGAAAACATACAGTTTCTTATGGAAAGAAATCAGTTATCTACCAAAGATTCCGTTTACATTGGTGATACTCAAACCGATTATGATTCAGCAACATTCAATGGACTATCATTTATTTTCTGCAAATATGGGTTTGGAAAACTGGCTGATCCATTATATGAACCGGCAATTCTTACCTTTTCACAACTGAAAGTTCATATTTAAATTATAACACAAAGGCTTCTTTTCATGGAAGCCTTTTTATTTTCAGATAAGCTGCTGTAAGATACCGTATGTGCAGTTAAAAGCATCATTTTGAATTTAAATTTTGTAAGAAAAAATATATATCCACGTCGGATGGAATATGTAATTTTTTTCGTAACCTGTTTTTCTTTGTTTGTACGGATCTGTGCTGCATAAATCCATATTGAGCAATTTCTTTAGAAGAAAAGCCCAGTTGTATCATAGCACAAAATGAAAGTTCGTTGGTTGATAGTTTCGGGTTAATTTCTAAAAGTCTTCCAACTAGCTCAGGATAAGCATTTTGATATTCATTAAAAAATAAAGGATCATTTTTTCTGGCTAAAGACACAAGCCTTTCATCATCAACAGACATTTTTTTCATTAAAAGTTCTGTCTCTAATTCTTTCTCCTCTATGATTTTACGTTTTTTAGTAATCTTTTTATTATAGACATAATATACAATAATAATAATGAAAAATAATGAAAAAATGATTACGTTATACAGTATGGTTGAGTTCTGTTGGTCTACATCATCTTTCTCCTTTTCCCGAGTTATTTTATCAACAGAATTATTTATGGATTCATCCCTCACCCTTCCCAGACTATCGTTTAATTTAGCATATCTCTCCAGATAATCTTTTTCCTTGGAGGCATTGTTCAATTTTTTATAGGTCTTGGCAATAGTTTGATATAACATAGGAATCTGATAAACTCTTCGGGTTTTTTTGAGTATTTCCACTGATTTAATGTAATAGTCTAAAGCCAAAGTATAATCCTGTCTTTCAAATAAAAAATTGCCATAATAGAAATAAGTAAGAGCTCTTTGAGGATCCCAGTACTCTCTTTGTTTTAAAAGAGAAAACGCTCTGTTAAAATACATTTGTGCTGAATCTTCATTTTTAGCAAAAAGCATATAGTGATTAGCAATCGTGGAATTGATAACCGGTGTAGGCTTTATCTCTAAAGCTTTCTGTAAATAGATTAAAGAAGAATCAATTGAATTACTTTCTCTTAAAAAGTCAGCCCTGTTAGCATAAACCAGAGATAAAATTTCTCGATCATGTTGATCTTTTATTTGCTTACCATAATAAATGGATTTCGAATTATACTTAACTGCTTTTTTATAAAGTCCTATTACATAATTAGCCTGACCATACTCCTGATATAATTTCGTATGCAAATAATAATCATCAATCCCTTCAAGGTTTTCTTCAGCAACCTGTAGATATTTGAATGCTTTTTCATACATTCCAACAGTAGCATAAATATTACCCAAATTAATATATGAAAGTATCTCCCCTTTTTTGTAATCTTGTTTTTTACTGATATTGCAAAATTTATTATTAAGGTCAATCAATTCCTTTTTTCTACCGCTTATTCTTAAATCCTCATTAACTTTTATCAGCATACTGTCTATATACTTATGTGTATATGCCTGAGAATAAAGCAACGTAGAAAATGAAAGGTATATCAGAATGCTTACCAATATTTTCAAAAATTGATTAAGCTTTAGTGTTTGCATAGTAAATTAATAATAAGTTTCAAAGGGACAAAAAAATAATATCAATCCTTAACATAAATAAATTAACAGAATATGATAATAAATTTCCCATCCAAATTATACAATTACAATTTCGTTGCCACAAAATTAAATAAAATAAAAATATTAACAAAAAACAATCATAAATTATTCCCAAATTTAGTTAAAATACAAATATATTCTCTAAAATAAACACTATATAATAATTAATATAAAAATCATTAATGAAATAATATTTAAATATATAAAATTCACTATAGCTTGATTTACACAATACAAACTATTTGATATTGGAAACAATCTGATAAATTTCTCTCTTGTATAAAACTCTATGATCATTCTCAGGAAAGATCTTTCATCATCTAGAATCCCTCTATTATCAAGTCAAAAATTAATTGATGTACCTTTGATGTATCTAAAATTTTGTTTACTTAAAATATCAGACATAAATTTAAACCAGGAAAATTTTTTAACACTATTTGACACATAAACACAAATACATATTGTTAGATTAACAACCTGGCTAAAGTGTTTGATTCCCACAAAAAAACAAACTCTTTTAATATTTTAATAACACAATCAGTTTTCATTTTTGATTTTATAGAGATCTATAATACTGATCAAAGTTGCTACTCCCGTTTTTCGGGAGTTTTTTTTTATCCATAAACATTTGATAAAAAATGATGTACTTATGTTGTATGACTATTTGATAAAAGAAAAATAATCCATGCTAAATTTGAACAAAACAAAAATGATGAAAAATTTTACTCTTATTTATCTTCTCAAGTAGGAATTAAGATTGTCTATCTATAATTATGATGATATTCATTATAATTCAGACTCTTTTTAACATCGACACAATAAATTCCCTAAGGTTTACAATTTTGCGAAAATAATTTTAATCATATAATACCGTTTATTTTGAACTTTAAACAAATACATATTGGCAGCATTATTAAAGCTAAGTTTCTGGAAGAAGCATTGGACATGCAGAGAGCATGTAATTTTATGAAATGTACTGAATCTGAAATTGAAAAAATGTTCCTTGAAGAAGATCTGACAACTGATAAATTATTGAGATGGAGCAAACTGTTAGAGTATGATTTTTTCCGGGCCTACTCACAACATCTTATTCTATTTTCTCCACCTAAAAAGGAATTTTCTTCTAATGCTTCTCATAAAAAAATATCGTCTTTACCTGAATTCAGGAAAAATATCTACACTAAGGAAATCATAGAATTTATCCTGGAACAAATTGAAACAGGAAAGAAAACAAAACTGGAAATAATAAATGATTATAAAATTCCCAAAACGACACTCTATAAATGGATTGCAAAGTATGCAGATAAAAACAAGTAAGAACTCAATTTTTGTATAATTATACTTTAATATCAATTTATCATAGATAAATTAAATCTATCATTTATACTCATGCGATAAATTGTTAAAAAAGCAATGAATGAAAAAAAAGAATAAGATATATAAAAAACAGACTAAATTTTTTAGTCTGTTTTTTTTATTATATAGTAATAGTAATTTAAATAAAAGACTCTACTTCAATCTTCGTAAAGACATTTGGGTAACAGGACCAGACCCTGTAGTCCCAGAGCTTAAATACTTAATCGTTACATTATCTGTATTATAGAGTCTGAATGAATAAGTATGAGCAGCCAACATAGGAATAGAAGTAAGAAGCGTATACGTTTGTAAACTCCCAGTTGTTATTGCATATAAATCATTAACACGGGCAACCCAGTTACCGGTTGTATCATCCCAGATACCTAGTACAGGAGATGATCCGTTAACTGTTGATAACTGCGCATTCATTGTCACCTGATACACACCGTCAGCGGACACTCTAAATGAATTACCTGCGGCTGAACCCGTATACTGGTTTTCATTATCCACAATCTCATTATTTAAACTTCCTATAGCAACCGGAATACCCCCATTGGAACCACCTATAACTGTAAAATCATTAGTCATTTGTACAATAATTTCCTGAGCCACCAGAAATTGTCCATTTACTACAATAACCGTCCCTGTAGAAGTGGGAACCCCTGCGAAATTTTGCCATGTGGGAGCAGCTCCTGGTCCGTTAGACTTAAGAACCTGTCCGGCAACTCCTGCCGAACCGGCAGTAGAAGCAGTCCCTCCCACATTCAGTTCATTTACAACCTGCAAAGCTCCGTTGACATGCAGTGCTTTCATAGGTGTAGATGTGTTAATTCCAACCTGGGAACAATAACATAAGGAACAAAAAATACTTGTAACAAGTATAACCTTCTTTTTCATAATTAGTATTGTATTTTAAACTTTTGCAAAAATATAACACAATACTGCTTTTGCGACAAAACCCACCTACATCACAAATACATCATTTAGAAACAACAGCTATAAAGCTAAAAACGGTGTTTACATATTTTATTTTAAAGAAATAACACATCATGTTAATATGCTATTTTCAGCGTGACCATCAGAAAGATTTTTAAAGAAAAGGTACAGATCAACATCTGAAGAAATATTTAATTTTTTCCTAAGCCTGTTCTTTTTATTCTGAACAGATCGATGTTCCACAAAAGTATATTGTGCAATTTCTTTTGATGAAAATCCCAACCATATCATTGCACAAAACGTTAAATCAGATTTCGACAAATTAGAATTTATTGCCAGCAACTTTTTAACAAAGTCCGGATATGCTTCCTGAAATTTATTGAGAAAATTAGGATCATTTTTTTTAGCCAGATCAATAATACAATCGTAAGAGTGAGAGAGTTTTTCTTTTAAAACATGAGCCTCAAATTCCTTCTGTTTTATAATGCTTTTATTCTTCTGATAACGGATATAAACAAAAAGCAAAATAACAATAAGACAAAACACCACAATATTATAAAATAAAAACAAATTCTTTTTTGAAGTATTTTCAGATTCTTTTTCTCTTATAATTTCATCAATTGAAGTGTTAACACTTTCGTTGCAGACTCTGCTCAAACTATCTTTTAGTTTAGTATACTTTTCAAGATATTCCTTTTCTTTCTCCTCATCATTTAATTCACTATAAGTACTTGAAATTGTCTTATAAAGCAGAGGAATATTATACACTCTCTTGGTTTTCTCTAGAATGGCAACAGATTTTTCATAATAAAACAATGCTTTTTCAGGCTCTTTATTCTTATTTAAAAAATTTCCATAATAGTAATAGGTCTGCCCTCTTTGAATATTCCAGTAATTCATTTTCTGCAATAGCTTCAATGCATTATTTAAATAATATGAGGAAGAATCTATATTTTTTTTATAAACCATATAATGATCTGCTATCAATGAATTAATTACCGGGCTTGATTTTATTTTTAATGCTTTGTGCAAATAAATAAGTGAGGAGTCATCCTGGTGAACATTATGCAGAAAATCTGCCCTATTTGCATAAATTCCTGATAATATTTCCTTTTCACCATGATTAGAAATCATCTTACCATAATAAATAGACTGCGCATTGTATTTCAAAGCTTTTACGTATAAACCAATAACATAATTCACCTGTCCATACTCCTGGTAAAGCTTTGCAGATAAATAAGCACTATTAATCTTTTTAATTTTCTTTTCAGCTTTCTGTAAATAATAAAAAGAATTTTTGTAATCACCTATAGTTCCATAAATATTAGCAATATTGATATAACCTAAAATCTCCCCTTTTAGATAATTCTGATTTTTGGAAATAGTAATATATTTTTCATTTAAAGAAATTAATTCTTTTTTCTGACCTCTTATTCTAAGATTCTCGGATTTAATTATTAATGCATTGTCTATTTGCCCTGGAGTATAATTTTGCGAATATAAGACAGTGAAAATAGACAGACAGGTAAATACCATCATTAAAAATTGAAATATTCTTTTTATACTCGCTCTGATCATATTGTATATTCAAATACTGTTCTGTCAATACTAGATTGAATTGATACGGAAATATTTCCCGTTATCATTCTTTTATTTTATGAAAAATTATTTTTTGAATTTGGTTCTTGAATGATAATAATTGTGTTGGGAATAGTGATAAAACCATTTGGAGCACCTTCAAGCACTTTATAAGAATACACTGTATTCTGCTTATTTTCCTGAAGACTTACAGGAATAATTTTCACTTCCAAATTGGTTTTAGGGTAAATGAGAGCAAGTACATTTTCTTTTGAAAAATCAATAGGCGTTGGTTTCCCATCGGTACCCATTGTTACTGCAGCCCCAAAAAGTCGTTCGAACTCCTCCTGTGAACTCATTATTTTTTCAGTAAAATCTTTATTATCATAGGTATTTTTAGCAAAATACTTCCTTGCTGATTTATAAGAAATATTTTTTTGCGTATTATTTACAGTACACGAAGAGATTAGTAGTGTACTTATTAAAATTATGATGATATTTTTCATTGTTTATTTGTTATATGTAAAAGCCCGTACTACTCACATATCAAAACTTTAGATAACATTATTCTGATCAACAAATTTGGATTTTGCTGTCTACATGGTGGAGCCATTGGAATTAACTCCGAGTTTTACTCTTGCATTGGAAAAGGGATTTACCAGTATAGCTGGTTGTGTAGGAGCTCCTGCTATATCCAGAGTAATTCTAGCATCAGTAGTATTAATCCCGATTTGGGAATACGTATCAGGAGAATACAATACTAACAAGGTTAATACATTCTTTTTTTCCATACTATACTGCTTTTTGTTTCGTCGTAAAAGTATAAAATAAGCATTGCGATGTATTAAATAACACATACATCACAGATACAGCACAATGAAACATGCATGATTTCAAGTAAATACCTTTGAATTATTTTAGGAATTAATTAGCTTATACTGGTGATAGATTTTGGTCTGTTTTTGCCATTTAAAAAAAGATGTATAAATGATGTATATAAAATTTTGCAATATTTAGAATAGAAATATACATTTACATTAAAACACAAATGTTATACACTTTTTATTGTTGAGTTAATATTAAGACCAAATACTAGAGTCGTAAGCAGCATTAAAGAATAAAGCTATTGTAAAGCTGAAAAGCAGTTTACTTTATTATTTTCAAATATTGAAGGCATTCTTATGATTGGTTGAGACACCCTCTTTAATTAATTTATGAACTCTAGTATTTATTTGTATTCAAAAAACAGCTTACTAAAAAAAGGACTATAAATTGATAAATCTACATCATGAATCATCACAAACAATCGCCCTCAATGACGCCTGATTACAAAAGAATTTACAGTGATCTTGTTGACATGAAATATCCGGAAAAAAAGCAGGAATGCGCAAAAATTTTATCGAAGAAGAATCTGTCAGCGTTTGATGTAATAGAAATTAACAGCATCATATTTAACTATAGCCAAAACATTAAGGCTAATCAGTCACACCGCTCTTACAATAAGGAAACCATCTATAAAATTCTTGAATATCAAAAAAAGAATTATCTTAATAATACGCAATTGGCTCTACATTTTAAGCTGAGTCGCAATACCGTTGCAAAATGGAAAAATTTATTTAATATTTAATCAATTCGCATCCTCTATACATTTATTATGAAATCCATTTCTGATTAAAACAATATACTTCTTATAGCCCGTTTAAAGTATATCTCATATTAAAGATAACAAAATCTTATCACTATTAGGTTTAGGTTATGAGAAACATTCTATTTCTTAGAAAATTCATAATAAAAAAACCGTTATTGGCTAACAACAGATATTATTTAACTATAAAATAAATGTTTTAGCTAATAACGGTCAAAAAAGAATAGTATATCAGAATATCACATCTATTCTTTTCGTGTTTTCAAATAAAGAAAACTATTTATAATCTTTAGAGCTTCTTCTAGGCTCTTTTACTTCCGGCCATTTTACAGTCTCTCCTTTTTCATCCTGAGGCATTACTCTTTTTTCTCGGTTGCTGAATTCAGGGTCTTCGGATGCCATATAAGCTAATGCCGCAGTTAAAATCACATTATTTTTGACCTCATCAAAAACGATCTTGTCATAAGTATCTTTCGTTGTATGCCAGGTATATCCAAAATAGCCCCAGTTCAGAGAACCTAAAGAAATTCCTGGTACTCCTGCTGCCACGAACGAAGCATGATCAGAACCTCCTCCGCCAGGCATACCCGGAAAGTCAGTTTTAATATGACTTCTTACAGCTTTTGGAACGCCATCAAGCCATCTTCCTACGTAATCATAAGCCTTTACAAATCCCTGCCCGCTGATATTGACAACGCGCCCTGTTCCGTTATCCTGATTAAAAGCAGCCTGTACCCCTTTAATAATCTGCGGATTATCCATTACAAAGCCTCTCGAACCGTTTAATCCCTGTTCCTCACTTCCCCAAAGTCCGATGACAATAGTTCTTTTATTATTCGGATAATATTTTTTCAGAATTCTCATGGTTTCCAGCATGGTGATTGTGCCGGTTCCATTATCTGTAGCTCCCTGAGCTCCGTCCCATGAGTCAAGGTGAGCTGAAAGAATCACATATTCATCAGGCTTTTCCTTTCCTTTGATCATTCCGATTGTATTAAAGCTTTTGGCTTCAGGAAGCACTTTTGACTGAGCATCAATTTTGATTTTAGGCTGAGTCCCTTTTTCCGCCATTCTATAAAGCATTCCATAGTCTTCCACGTCGATATCAATCATTGGAATTCTGGTTGTTTTCGCTCCAAAGATCCTGTTAGCTCCCATAATACCGGTCCAGTTTGAAATAGCAATACCTGCCGCCCCTGCTTTTTCCAATGCCTCCGGCAGCGTGTTATTATCATAACCTATGTTCTTTATAAAAGCGGTAAAATCTTTGGCAGCCTGTTCTTTTTCAGCTTTAAGTTTTTCATACAATTCAGGAGTGGCAAATTCTTTAATCTGCTCATCAGAGCGTCCTATTTTCTGATATTGTGCCATCAATACAATTTTCCCTTTCACAGAAGGAAGCCATTGATCAAATTCAGCTTTAGAAGATACTTTTGGAAGGATAATCACTTCCGCCTCAATTGCTTTTTTAGTAGCCGGACTCCATGCCAGCTGCGTTGCGGAAAGGGATTTTATGCGCGGATATGTCATATCAACATGAGTCGTCCCTCTTTGCCATCCTTTCCAGGTTCCGAATTGTTGAAGATTGGCATCCACTCCCCAGGAACGAAGTTTATTGGCACTCCATTCATTTGCGGCCAGCATTTCGGGAGTTCCTACAAGGCGAGGTCCGATCCCATCCAGCAGTTCAGAGGCCAGATTTTCCAGCTGGGAATTATTATTTACTTCATCTACAAAACTTTTTACGATAGGGCTAAGCCTTTCTTTTGGGTCAACCTTTACCTGAGCCCATGAAAACTGAGCGGCCAGCATTACCGCAGGCACTGCAAAAAATCTATTTATCCTCATACTATTTATTGATTGGTTTAAAGATAAAAGAAATTAGGGAGATAGTGAAGGATTAAGCCTAAAAAAGAGGTTTTTTAATTATATAATCAATGTTTTTGTTCAAAAGAAATAATAAAATTCCGAAAGAAGCTATAATTAATAAAAAAGACCATCAATATGACAGTCTTATGGCCTTTAGAGATGACACTTTATTTTTCATTGAGAAACGCCTGTTCCTCCTTGGAAAGGATTGTTGTTCCAGCTTTTTCTTCTTTTACAGGAACATTACTCCAGATACTGATATTAAAATCAACCTTCGGATTAAGTCCTTTCTTATCAGTTTTGGTAAAAGTAGTAAAGATAATTTCACGACTGAATTTCCTTACATGGGTCTCATCTTTATAAAAAACGGTAAAACCATCTCCTTCCAACTTCGTCAATGCAGGTACATAGACACCGTCTTTCTTATAAAAATCAAAAATCAGCGTGGCATCCCCAAGTTTGTACTGAAATTCTCTTCCATCTGTGGTCATTTTCTTCATGGTAGGAAAATCTGTCTGAAAATAATGCGTTTCAAAATAAGTAATCACTTTGTCTGCTTTATTATATTTAAATTCCCCGTTCATCTGAATTCCCCTTCCCGACTCTATTTTAAAGGTAATCAACTGTTCATCACCTTCCTCAAAAATCAACCTTCCGTTATATTTACAGTCCTTCATTCTTAAATGCTGGAGTGTTCTGTAAAGTTCATAATTCAGGAAAAGGTTTCCTAGGTATTCATGAGAAAACTCATTGGTTTTTCCCGTGAAAACACTATCAGTATTTACTTTCTTCAGATATTTAACGTTATTCAGCTGCATCTGGAGGATTTCATCATAGTTTTTACGAAAACCATCTTTAAAATTATATTGGTTATTTTTACTCCAGAACTTCGCTTCTGCAATGACCAGAAAGTAGAGTTTATTGTTATCAAAACCTTTTTCCTTGTATACAACGTCATAAAGAGAAGGATCATCATAATATTTTTTATGGTAATTTTTATTGATGTCTTCAAATATTTTCTTAATGTCTACATTGATGATTTTGATCTCATCGATATTTTTATAGATAGGTTTAAGTTTTACCTGAGCGTTAAAGGCTTGTATTTTCTCTTTTTGAAAACCCGAAGCAGAAACTTCAAAATTAACAGCATCTGGATTTACTGGAGCAAAACCATCTTCATTGGTATAAATGATTTGATCCTGAAAGATAATTCTTGCATTGGGAATAGGATTTCCATTTTCGGAATCAACTACTCTTAATTTCTGTGCAGAAAAAAAACCGAAAAAGAAAATGAATAGAAGATAAAAGGGCTTCATGGTTATTTGTTATATTAGTTTTAATTAATACCACAAATATAAACCTGGAAGCGTATAGAAGAATAGAAATTTAATACACTTTAATACTATTTAACACTAACTATTTAAATTCAGCAAAACACATTCTAAAACTGGGAATTTTTAACATATTTCACGCTAAAACAGTTATTGTATTCGGAAATAAAAAAACCGGCTTCAAAAGCCGGCTAAAGGTGAATTATTTCTTTGCTTCTTCTACAGAAACTTTTCTGAATTCTTTGAACAATTTGCTAAGTTCCAAAGCTGCTTTACGAGCTCTTGTACCAGCTGCCTTGTTTCCTTTTTCCGCTTGTTGGTTTGCCTCAGTTGTGAACGCTTCAAATTCTGCGTTGATTTTTTCAATTAGTTCTTTCATTTATTTAAAAATTTAGGCTGCAAATATAGGTTTTATGGTGATTCCAGCCTAATTGTGTCGAAAAAAAATAATGGATTTAATCATTTTTTCTGAGTCTTTCCTAAATTCAATTTAATTTTTAAAATAAAATCAAATTATTGTAGAAAATCAGCCATATAGTTGGGTATTATATACAGCCAACGTAAAATTTTAAATAAACCACTCAAAATCAATAAGAATCAAAAAAACAATAAATAAGATTTTCTTAAAAAAGCTTATTGACAAAGCCATTTGGTTTCCTTATCATAGTTAATTATTTTTAATGGTTTAAGACTGCAGTTCTTTCGCTCTCCTACCTGCATTTTTTAATAAAACAATGCTTTCAGAAGTAATTCTTTCGGCAAAAACAATCCTGAAATGATCATGGTATCTGTCAGTGAACGAAAAGGTATTTCCGGGAGTAAACAAAATCTGATGCTCTTCACAATACTGATAGAATCTTTTCATATCCGTATTCTCAGGAAGCTTTCCCCAAATACTGTAACAACCTCTCGGTCTGTGAAAATAAGAACCTTCAGGAAAGGACTTTCTTAAAATATCCAATACCTGAACAGCCTGCTTATTGAGTTTTTTCCGGAATACCCGAAGGTGTCTTTCATAACTGTTTCCCTGTAGCAGCTTTAGAACCAGTTCCTGATAAATGGGAGAAACCGAACGCCCTAAAGCAAATCTTACTCTTTCGGATTTTGCATAAAAACTTCCGGCATGCAACCAGCCTAAACGAATTCCTGGAGCTAACGTCTTTGAAAAGGATGAATACGTCATCACAATTCCCTTTTTATCAAAGCTTTTTATACTTTGCGGTCTTTGTTCTTCAAAATAAAGATCGGAATACATATCATTCTCAATAATACAGAACTGATGAATTTCTGCTATACTCAGAATTTCTTTTTTAGTTTCATCATTCATTATAACACCTGTGGGATTGTGAAAATTGGGAGTAGTGACAAGAGCGCTGATTTTATTTTCCTTACAGATTTTTTGAAAATATTCAACATCAAAGCCTGTTTTATAATGCACAGGAATCTCAATGACTTTCAGTTCGAGATGAGCAAGGACTTCCAATACAGAAAACACACATGGACTCTCAACAGCCACTACATCGCGTGCTTTTGTAACCGATTTCAAAGCAATTGTAAGGGCCTGCAGAGCGCCATCAGTGATAATTATTTCGTCTGGATTTAATATACAGCCATAAGTTCCCATTTGTTTTGCAATATATTTCCTTAATGGCTCCAATCCGTTTGAAGGATAATACCTGAGCAATGATGCTCCTTTCTCCCGAATGACTTCCTGCATTGTTCTGAGAATAAGCTTTTGCGGAATCAGAAGATCTCCGGGCACTGCCGTGTTAAAAGAGCTGAATTCTGAAGTTCTTTTGGAAGTAAGTATCATATTTTTCATAAATACTTCATCCCTCACCACTGCCGGAAGTTGAGTCTTTATTTCCGGAATATTCTCCTCCTGAATTCCTGTGACAAAATAGCCAGACCGTGGATGGCTTCTGATCAATCCTTTAATCATAAGGTATTCAAATCCACTTTGCACAGAGCTTGTACTCAGTTTGTATTTTTCTTTGATATCACGAACGGAGGGAAGTCTGTCATTTTCCTGTAAAATTCCACTGTAGATCTGCTTCTCTATTTCAGCCGTAAAAATTTCGTACTTATAAGATTTCATCATAACACAACAACTGTACTGAACAAATTTACTAAAATACCTTTCTGTACCGATGATATTTTAGTGAACTGTATCCTTTTTGAATAGATTAATCTTATAATTTTGAATAAAAAAAATTCTATGGATATCATTTCAAAATTTACAGTGGGTTCTGAAGAGGGAATTTCTGATCTTATAACCATTATCGATTCTTCCGTTTATACATTGTACAAAGAGTTTGTAAGTGAGGAAGACATCAAAAAATATATTCAGCACGAAATTGATCCGAGAAAAATGATCAATGACCTGAACAATCTTTCCAATCAACTGATTATGACCTATGCTGACCAGAAGCCAATCGGATACAGCATTATAAAAAGTGGTTCTTTACACCCAGGAGTCCCTGAAGGGAAAAGAGCTACAGAAATCAGCTTTGTAATTCTATCAGAGTTTGATTCTCCGGAAACAAGACAGTCTCTTTGGAAGAAATGCAGATCCGCAGTGAGTTTCACAGATATCATCTGGATCAATATGCTTGATCATGATCCGCTTGCAGCATTTTTAAAAGAATCCGGATTTGTGGCAGCAAGCAGTTCAAAGGCCGGACCTTTTCAACTTCCTTCTCATATTTTAGAAATGGAAATTAATAAAAGTTGATTTAATTATTTTCGCCCACAGATTTGCACAGATAGTTTATAATAAATAGTTTGTTACCTTAGTATTGATACTATTGAGCAAAGCTATAATTACTATTTCTATTATCTCATTTAAAATTATTTTAAGCAAACAATAGTTTACTTATCTTTGATTTTTATAATTTTTACCTATGAGTGATCAGCTGGAAACGATAGAAGATTATTACAGACGCATCCGTAAAGATCAGATTAAAATATTTGATTCTGAGGATTTTGAAACCGGAAAATCCCACTTCAATATCTCTATGCGGAGATACTGTAGTTTCAAAAGTCCTTACAACCGTCGTGATTATTATAAAATAAGCTTTATCATTGGAAAAGGCACTATTCATTATGGTGCGCATCAACTGTATATAGATGGTCCTGCTTTATTTTTCCCTTCTCCCAGTATTCCGTATTCATGGGAGTGTGAAAGCGATGTACAGGAAGGATATTTTTGTTTGTTCAACCAGGAGTTTTTTAATGGAAATTCAGAATTTAACCTGTTTAAAAAAACATCAATGTTCAAGGAATGGAGCAAGCCTGTTATTTTCCTGACAGAAGAACAAGCTCAGCTGGCTACTCTTTATTTTGATCAGATTTACAGAATGAACAATTCTCCCTATCCTTTCCGTTGCAGCAGCATTAAAAGCAATCTAGCCTCTGTAATGCATCTGGCGCTGGAAAACCGCGTGGAAGACATCAATCCCCATGAACTTCCTGCAAATGTTCGTTTATACAAGTTATTCGATGAGTTGCTCAACAAACAGTTTCCTTTAGACTCTCCTGCTTATCCACTGGCATTAAAAACACCTTCTGATTTTGCCGAGCATCTGAATGTGCATGTCAATCATCTGAATTCCTCGGTGAAATCTGTAACGAACCTTACTACAACACAGATTATTAAAGAAAAGATGTTTGAAGAATCTAAAAACCTGCTGAAGTATACCAATTGGGATATTGCCCAGATAGGCTATACTTTAGGGTTTGACCAGCCTGCTCATTTTAATAATTTTTTTAAAAAGTATGCCCGCACTTCACCCTTAAAGTTTAAGAATTTATCTTAATATTTGATTTTTGTAATTTTTACTTTGTCTTTTAAAATCCGGTTTTGTATTTCTTGACTTATTTTTGCAATGTAAAAAATGAATGAATATGTTGAGAGAAGCATCTGAGCAAAGAATCAGATTAATTACCATTATGGCTTTCGTGTCTATCCCGCTTTCAGGGTTTGTCACTGATATTTATTTACCATCGTTCCCTTCTATGGCTAAAGAAATGATGGTTTCGGAAAAAGATATTCAAATTACCCTGACTTCATATCTGTTGAGCTACGGAATTTCCCAATTGTTTGTAGGAGGAATTCTTGATAGCATTGGTCGTTACCGTCCCAAATTAATAGCATTATTCCTTTTGATTCTGACCAGTATTTTAATTACGATGACAAACAGTATTTTACTGATCTGTCTGCTTCGTATTCTTCAGGGAGCTGCGGTTTCAGTACTTGTTGTGGCAACGCGTGCTATTTTTGTGGATATTTACGATGCGGAAAGGGTAAAACATTATTTGAGTTATTTTACTATTGTCTGGTCTTGTGGTCCTATTCTGGCGCCTTTCCTTGGTGGATATCTTGAGAAAATCTTTAACTGGCATGCTAATTTCTATTTTCTGGCAGCTTATGCCGGATTTTTGTTTCTTTTTGAGTGGTTTTTTAGCGGAGAGAGCCTTCCCCAGAAAAAGAAGCTGGATCTTTCAGAGAATATAAGTCTTTACAAAATGATGCTTAAGAACAGAATTTTCATGCTGGGTATTTTCATTTTGGGGCTCAGCTACTCTATCGTAATGTTATTTAATATTACCGGACCATTTATTATTGAAAACACTTTTCATTTTACACCGGTAGTCATTGGATACTGTACGTTAATCTTAGGATTTTCGTGGATGATTGGAGGTTTTATAGGAAAACGCAGGCTGACTCTTGATTTTAAACCAAGAATATTGCAACCTATCCTTCTTCAGCTGATTCTGATTGCAGGGTTGATCACTACCAGCTATTTTGCAGAAAGCCTTTTTATTATGATTCCATTTGCCTTTTTTATTCATATATGTTCCGGAATTTTATTTACCTCCTTTTTTACGACAAGTATGCTTTACTTTCCGAAAAATGCAGGTACTGCCGGTGGATTGATGGGCGGATTGGTATATGTGATCACTTCTGTAACAAGTTTTATCATCTCGGTAAGCGGAACTGTAACGGATCAAAAAGGGCTTTCATGGCGTTATCTGATTATTGCATGTTTCCTCTTGGGGATCATTCTTATTATGCACCAGGCCGTTAAAAAAGAAAAAGCAGAGAACTAGTCTCTGTTTTTTTTATATCTGTTGTATACTTTCAAGGTATTTTTTCAAAATAATCGCATGACAATGCTCATCGTCTTTAGCAGCATATAGCAAGGTAATTTTTTCATGTTGTTTTAGGAAATCATTCTCAAGATTACTTTCATGAAGTCTTAATCCTGTTGACGGAGTAAGATTTTTAAATTAACACCTTTTACTACATTTAAGAGTGCAAAACCTGTTCCTGTAGATTCACGTTTCCTTTGTTTACAATGTAATATTTCATAATTAATTAGTTTCAATTAAAACTAATTTTTCGTATATTTGTTATAATAAGTCATGCTAAAAACCCTTTGGAAAGGGCTTTAGCCTCCTATATCATTATAAAAGTATGTCCGTAAAACAGAATAACATATCAGAACTTGCTTTGGAACTTGGCCTTGCCATGAGTGAAATGAAAAGCCGTCTTCGACAGAAAATTCAGAGCATTATTAATGAATATGATTCGGATTTGTCTTTTGAACTGATTGAAATCCTCGGCTTGCTATCAAGAAATTATGGTATCAACCAGCAGGAAATAGGAAACAAAGTAAGCAAAGACAAGTCAAGTATTACTTATCTTATCAACAGTCTTGTCAAACGAAATCTTGTTGAACGGATAGCTGATAGAAATGACCGCAGAAATAAACAGATCTTTTTAACTCCAAAAGGTAAACAGATTGTAGAAACTGTTTATCCCTGGGCATTGGATCTTTATAAAAAGGCAGCTGATGACATTCAGGAAGAAGAAATCATCAAAGCTCTGCTTTTGGTAAAAAAAATGACCGCAAACCTGGAAGAATCAGGACCAAAACATCATACAATATGAGAACAATCCTTGTACCTGTTGATTTTACATCAACTACGGAAAATGCAGTAAGAATTGCAGCAGATTGGGCAAAAGCCTACGAATATCAAAATATTATCCTGCTCAAAACCGCAGGAGAATCTGAATTTGATTATCTGCATATCGCAGAAGGGCATTCATTTGTGAATGAAGAAAGTGTGAATAATCTCTTGCAAAGGACAGAATTGCTATTCGCTCAGCTGATGAAAATTGTCGCTGAAAAATCACCAGAAATAAAGGTTTCCAAGGTATTGAGTGACTGGACATTAACCAGAAGTATTAATGAGCTTTTAAAAAATGAGCCGTCTGTAGAACTGATTATTCTGGGAAGTGATGATCAGACTTCTACCACTGAGAGTTTTGTTTCGGAGCATATTATTAGTATTGCCAGAACAAGCCCTGTAAAAACACTAATTGTACCGCACAGCTATCATTATACTACTGTTAAGAATATATTTATTCCTTGTGATATCAAGGGTATTAAAAGATTGGAAAGACTGTTTCATCACAAATCTGTTATTCACAAACAAGATGTTCGTCTTTCATTTTTAAATATCAATAGCCGCGAAAAAGAGGACGAAAGCCAGAAAAAGGAACTGGAAGATTATATCCGCGAACATTTAACAGAGATTCCAAGCAGCATTCATTATTCTCATGATGAAAATATTATCAGGGGTATCCTGAACTTTGCAGCATCCGATAAAGCAGACCTTATTATAGCACTGCCCGGTAAACACAGCTTTTTGTACTATCTGGCAAGCAGAAGTATTTCCGAGGGAATTTACCAGAATACCCATCAGCCTGTTTTAATTTTAAAATAATAATCTAACGGAAAGTGAATAACGGAAAGCTAATAATAAATTTTAGTACTTTCAATTTTAACCATTTTCTGCTCTTCCATTTTCTTGACATACCGGATCACCGTCTCCACCCGAAGACCGGTTAAGGTTGCGATTTGCTGTCTGGTATAGGGAACCAGAAATGAATAAGGTTCTTGAAATCCGAAATATTTTTTAATATGATCAAACAGCTTCATCAGCTTTACGATAGGATCTGAAATGGCCAGAAAACTTGAAATCATAAACCTGAAATGCATTCTGTCAGCCATATATTTATTAATCTCAAGTATTAATTCGGGCTTTTCCAGCAGTATTTCGAGAACTTTGGTTTTGGAAATTTTAATAATTTCACAATGGGTCACAGCAATGGCATTAATGGCATAATGATGATCAGTAAATAAATAGCTTTCACCAATGCAATGCCCGTCAAAGGGGAACCCATGAACAAATTCTTTTCCGTCTTCCAAAAACGTATTCAGTTTCACGGTGCCTTGTCTGATCTGGAAATAATATTTCGCTGCAGTACCTTCCTGAAAAACAGCATCTCCTGCTTCATAATTTTCCAGAGTGGCTTCGTGAGAAAATAATAAATCTTCGCTTATGACCATCTTGTTACTAATTTGAGCAAAAATACTTAAAGTGCAAGCAATGCTACAACTTATCAAATACCACAAAAACACAGTATTTCTAATTTCAACACCACTCTTCTACCCACTTATCAGGCTGTAATTTTCTTTTTATGTTTTGCGCCCCAATCTGCCAGTGCTGCAATCACATCTTTCAATGACTCGCTGTATTCCGTGGGAACATATTCTACCAACACCGGCTTCTGGTCTGTGATAACGGTTCTTTCAACCAAATGATTAACCTCCAGTTTTTTTAATTCACTGGATAATACTCTTGCTGAAATGCCACTGATGGTTCTTTGGAGTTCATTGAAGCGTGTATGTCCACCCAGAATAGCAATCATCACCCGGATGGTCCATCTACCTCCCAGAACATACAAAGCATCCTCTGTAGCAGACAGATGATTACTGCATTGCGGCTTTGAATACACTATTTTTTCTTCTTCCATTGTTTCTGTTTTCACTTATTACTAACCTAAATGTTATCACTAACCTTTTGGTAACTACTATCTTTTTATTAGTAAATATAGATAATTTTGAAACATCAATTTTAAAAAAAATAAAAAAATGAAACGAGTACTTCATATTACTTCAAGCCCAAGAAGCGAGTCATCCATCAGTAAAAAGCTGGGAAATGCTGTTGTAGAAAAAATTACGGACAAATATCCTGACCGTGTTTTAAAGAAACGTGATTTGGCCAATCCTCTTTTTCCTCATTTAGAAGAAACGCATATCAATGCATTTTTCACTCCAGCTGAAAACCGTACTTCTGAGCAGTTGGAAACAGTAAAACTTTCGGATACCGTCATTGATGAATTGCTTGAGGCTGATATTATCATTATTGAAGCTCCTCTATACAACTTCAGTATTACTTCAACATTGAAATCATGGCTCGATCATATCGCCAGAGCAGGAAAAACATTCAGCTATAGTGAAAATGGTCCTGAAGGTCTTGTAAAAAATAAGAAAGTATATCTTGCTTTTTCGAGTGGAGGAGTGTATTCTGAGGGGGAAAGACAGGCCTATGATTTTGTAGTTCCTTACTTAGAAAAAACTCTTGGGTTTATGGGAATGACGGACATTTCTGTTGTCCGTGCAGAGGGGCTTTCTGTTCCGGTTATTCAGGATACCGCTCTGCAGAAAGGAATTGAAAGTATTGTTGTAGAGTAAAAATTAAAAATGCTGTTCCTCTGAACAGCATTTTTTGTATTGAAATCTCGTGATCAATTCAAGCAATATTACAGAATTAATAGAATATTTTTCTCAACATATGTAAAGACTTTTCCGATTTTTTTCTCTCACTTTTACTTTATTAAATGAAAGATTATGGAAAATAATAAACAACCGAAACTGATTAATCCTACCGGGCTATTTAATCCCGGTCCTTATGGTTTTTCTCACAGTATTTCTGTGGAATCTCCTTCCAGAATGTGTTTTATATCCGGACAGAGCGGCGGTGTAGGTGAAAATCATGTATTGGCAGCCGACTTCAAAACTCAGGTTCAGGATGCTTTAAAAAATTTACAGATCGTTTTACAGAGCCATTCAATGAAATTTGAAAATGTTATTAAAATCACCTTGCTTATTGTAGACCACAATCAGGAAAAACTTGAGATATGGGCAGAGGAAGCTAAAAAGACATGGACGTCTTCATGGCTGCCAACCAGTACTCTTATTCCCGTAAGTCAGCTGGCTTTACCCGGAATGTTGTTTGAGATTGATGCCATTGCGGTGAAAAATTAGTTTCTGTTAAGACGCTCAACGATTAAGGATGCAAAACTTTTAACTCCCGTTCTGATACTTTCTTCATCCACCTGAAAATTCGGAGAATGATTCATGGCGATCACGCCTTTTTCAAAATTGGAACCACCCAGGAAGAAATATACTCCTGGGATTTTTTCTTGAAAATAAGAAAAATCATCATTAAAAAACGGAACCTGACCATAATCCGGAGCAACTGCATTTTTGCCATACAGATTCCGAAGTATTTCTGTTGATGAACGGGTCAGTTTTTCATCATTAACAACAGTTGGATTTCCCTGGACAAATGAAACGGAAAGAAGATGATCTTTATATCCGCTGTCTTGAATAATTTTTTGAACGGTAGGAATTATTTTGTCCAAATTAAAGGAATTCGTCTCATACAGGTAAGTTTCAAGAAAAGACTCGTTATTTTTGGAATAACTATTGAATTTTCCGTCTGTGAACAGATAATCTTTAAAAATGGTATCAGGATTTGTCAGTCCTGTTTTAGGATCTACGATAGATTGTAATTCCCAGGGTTTGCCTCCGTTAGAAGTCCGGAATAATGAATTGCTGATCTTTTTTCCCAGGTCGTTGAGCTCGTCTTCTGATAATCCGTTTTTTAGCTGAATTCTTATTTTTTTCTGATAAGCAAACATTTCATTGGCCTTCACCATAATTTGCCCGACTGGTGTAGCAGTCACATGCAACCCGTAGATTTCATCAGGATTTATTCTGGAAAGTAATCCATTATGAAGCATTTCTTTTGCTCCTTTGAAAGTTTCCTCTTCGGGCTGGAATATAAAATAGACGGTTCCTTTTAATGATTGCTTATTTTTTGCAAGAACCTCAGCAATTCCTAATCCAATCGCCATATGGATATCATGACCACAACCATGCTGAATTCCTTTTATTGTTGATTTGAAAGTTTCAGGATCGGGATAATCATTCGGAAGGGCATCCATATCGGATCTCCAGGCAATTTTTCTACCTTTTTTATCTCCTTTCAGAGTTCCTACAACACTATGTCCGTACGTATCTGTTTGAACTTCCATTCCAAGATCCAGGAGATATTTTTTAATTTTTTCCTGAGTTTGATTCTCCTTCCCTGCCAACTCCGGGTTTTCATGAAAATCCCGTCTGATATTCACCAACTTATTGAATATCTTATCTGTTTCCTTTTGAATAGACTGATGAACTGTTTGTTCATTCAAATTTTTGAAAAGAATAGCTTCTTCTTTTTTGTTATTAAATCCTTGTGCGGGCAAAACAGAGGAAGCAAAGCATAATAAAGTTACGGTAATTTTTTTCATGGCCAGTGATAATTGGGTAAAAAGTTCAATTATACAGATTAGACATTTGCCGTTTCGCTTTCGTTACATTCTGATCATCAATTTATTATTGTTTTTTAGAATATTGACTTTACCAACAGTGAAATCTAATTCTCTATTCAATACCACATTATTTAAAATAATTCTAAACTATGTGAAAACAAAACCTCTTGAAACAGCTTAATAGAAAGGATTTTTTACAAAAAAGTAAATTTAAATAAGCACAAATTACGTAGAAATACTGAATCTCATCTGCTGAGTTCTGATTAATTTCGAATAAACAAAATTGATAACTATGGATCGCTTGAAATACATTCAATCATTTCTGAAAAAGAGGTGCTACCTGAAATCCTGCAACTGTAGATCGATCGGCATGATAACCTCCATTTAAAAGGAGATGAAGATATCTAACCCCAAATTTTTCACGAAATGAATATTATTAACAAAATTCTCAACGTCGACGATTATTATTTCGACGTGTTTATGTCTATCTCGGAAGCACTTGCCGGATTTACGGTAAACGAACTACAATCAACAGGGCTTGCAGAAACGTATTACACTTATGTTTTAAAAAGCCTGGAAGCAGCAACCTTCGTAGAATTCCTTACCGTTTCTAAAAATATCCTTGAACGTTCTTCCGGTGAAGAGGAATTAAAAAAGACCATTCAATCTGAAATTATCAGCAACCCGGGAATGAATGACATTGCCGGAAAAGTAATCACTATGTGGTATCTGGGAACCTGGGAAGGAGCCTATATCAATGATCTCTCTTATAAGGAAGGGCTTGTATGGAATCTGATGCACTCCCATCCTCCGGGAGCCAAGCAGCCGGGATATAAATCATGGAATATTAAACCTGTAAACAGCAACTCATGAGCCAGACTACCAACAAAAAAGATGTGATCATCGTAGGAACGGGGATCGCAGGATCATTGATCGCAAAGCTATTATCCGATCATGTATTTGACATAACCAAAGGAAAAATGGTCCATCGTGCAGATGCCGGAAAATCCGATAACATCAGGGAAATATCAATCCTAATGTATGAAGCTGGCCTGGAGGCTGGTATTGAGCTGGATTCCGTATCCTCAATGACCACTTATAATGAATATATCCGTACTTTTTACAGAGAGGAAGCCAAAGTTCCCAACTCTCCTTATCCGAACTTAAAGCAGGCTCCTTCTCCCAACGTTCTGGATATGGAACACATTGTTCAGCCTTATCAAGATAAAAAAGGATATCTTGTACAATTTGGACCAATGCCCTTTGCTAGTGATGCGATAAGAGTAGGTGGAGGAACAACCCTTCACTGGCTGGGAACTACACCCAGAATGCTTCCCAACGATTTTAAACTTACCGAAAAATATGGTATCAAGATTCCAAAACCAGATTCTGATGAGAAAGCCCCTGTCGACTGGCCGATAAGTTATGAAGAATTAAGGCCTTATTATGAGATGGCTGAGTTTGAAATCGGGGTTTCCGGGGATGTTTCAAGACAGGAGTATCCAATTACAGAGAAGACGCAAGAATATTATGGAGACTATGTATTTCCGATGGAAGAAATTCCTCAGAGTTATATGGATCATAAGATTATTGAGGGACTTAAAGGGACAAGTGTAAAGCTGAGTTCAGGAGAGATTCCTTTAATGATGGTGCCTTCTCCACAGGGAAGAAATTCTATTCCGAATCCAAAATACGGGAAAACAAAGATCATCAAAGCTGAGTCAAAAGATTCCGGATATCAACTGGTTTTAGACAGCTCTGAAAAAGAAGAATACAAAGCGCTTGGTTCTGTTTGGAATCCTTATATGGGAGAACGTTGTGAAGGGAATGCTTCCTGTGTTCCGATCTGCCCTGTTCAGGCGAAGTATAATGCTTTAAAAACATTGAAAAAAGCTTTATATAAACTTAATGACAACGAAAATCTTAAGCGTAATCCATACATGCAGATCCAGGCGCAGAGTGTGGTTTACAGGTTAAGCATAGACCAAAATGATAAAGATAAAATCTCCAAGGTTCATTTAAGAAGATACACTTCAAAAGAGAAAACAGATTTTGTTGAAGAATCCATTGATACTTCAGATGCTATCGTGATTCTGGCTGCTAATGCTTTTGAAAATCCAAAAATTCTACTGAACTCCAAATATACGGTTAACAATGTTGTTAAAACGGCGGCCAACAGCAGTGATCAGATGGGAAGAAACCTAATGGATCACATGGTAATGCTTACCTGGGGACTTTTCCCTGAACCGGTTTATCCTTACAGAGGCCCTGGTTCTACCACAAACATTTCGTCTTTCCGTGACGGAGGCTTCAGAGGTGAATTCTCAGCATGGATTTCTCCGCTTGACAATTGGGGATGGGGATGGCCGGCATTTTCTCCAGGCTCAGATGTAGCCTACTTTATCGAAAAGAATCTTTTTGGGGCAGAATTAAGAAAAGAGCTTACCGACAGACTTTCAAAACAGGTTTTATTCCATTTTGAAATAGAACAGTTACCCAATCCCAATAACAGAGTTACCATTAACGATCAATATCTGGATGTAATGGGAATTCCCCGTCCTGTTATTCATTATGAACTGACAGAGTATGAAATGAAAGCGATGGAGCAGGCAAAAAAAGCTTCCGATCAAATGTTTAACAAATTAAACATTAAGGATTTCACAAAATATACTGCAGAAGACAAGAATTCTGTGGTGTACAATGGAGAAAGATATTCTTATAACGGAGCCGGCCACATCGTAGGAACTCACAGAATGGGTTCTAAAGCGGAAGATTCTGTAACCAACAGCTATTGTAAAGCCTGGGATCACCCGAACTTATACATCGTAGGAGCAGGAAATATGACGACTCTGGGAACTTCAAACCCTACTTTAACCTTATCAGCATTCACGATCCGTTCAGTAGAATCTATTCTGGCTGATCTTGAAATTCAACTTAAAAAATAACACCATGAGACAAAGACTTATCAATAAAACAGCACAACCCCAGGAAACGTTATTAACCGCAGGAAGAATGGCAGCGAGAAGCGCCGTTGTTACTGAAGCCGTTTCATTACCTTCTCTATTATTTGATTCAACACTTAGCAAAGAAGATTGGATAGAAGGGTTAAAACATCACAGTAAAACCTTAACGAATCTTTTGCTTAATGATCAGATCAAAGATTTCAATGCTTATCTGGAATCTGAGTTGGATTCTGGAGTTTCAGAATTAAAAAGAGGGATAACAGAAATTGATTATAAACCTGTTTTACAAGACCTATTGCAAACGGCCATTCTTATCGAACACTCTACAATTCCTCCTTACCTTACGGCTTTGTATTCGATCAAGGATGGGACTAATGCTCTGGCTTCACAAATTATCAGAAGTGTTGCTGTAGAAGAGATGCTTCACCTGATTATGGTTTGTAATGTTCTGAATGCAATTGACATCCAGCCTTCTGTCAACAAACAGGAAAACTATCCTACTTATCCGATGAAATTACCGATGAACGTTGATTTCTATGTAGGACTGGAAACATTCTCAAGCAACAGCATTGCCACATTTATTGCGATTGAAAGTCCAAGCCAACCTTTGGTAAAAGCTCCGAAATATGATCACGAAGCGGACACTTCTGCATTATATTCTCAAAGAACTGCCATACAGGAAAACAACTTCTGGACGCTTGAAAACATGAAGGGTTTCATCATGGAAAATGTACACACCATTGGTGAATATTATGATGTCTTATTCTTCTATATAGTTATTTTCCAAATCATTGCTTATTACAAAGATCATGGAAAACTTCCGACAAATTTTGAGGAATTAAATACCGGAGGAATTTTCACCGGAAATCCGGCAAAACAGATCCGTCCGGAACAATATTACGGAAGTGGAGGAAAATTACATTCTGTAGAGGCTTTGGACGGAGTAATTGCTGTTTTCCAAGAAATCAAAGGGCAAGGTGAAGGTGCTGATGATTCTATTTTTGATGTTGACCCCTCCCAGTTTGAAGAAGGAGTAGAACTGGCACATTATTTCAGATTCAAAGAAGTTTTCCATGAGCATTTCTATCTGGGAGGAAACTATGAGCCTTTCATGGATGAAAACGGAATGATGCCTGTAACAACTCCACCCACAGGAAAAGACCTTCCTGTAGACTGGAATGAAACCTATCCTATGAAACCTAATCCGAAGTTGGAAGACTATGTAAAAAATAAAGAATTACACGCACAGGCTGTTGAGTTTAATAAAACCTACAGACGTTTATTAGATGCCATTCAAAGTGCTGTCGAAGGAAATCAGAGAGAACTGGAAAAATCTATTATGTATATGTATGCCCTGAAAGAGCAGGCTGTTAATCTGATGAAACAACCATTGGATGCGCAGACTAACGCCGGGCCAACATTCGAATACATCAACCTATAACCATAAAAACGATATATCATGCTTAAAAGAAAAAAAGAAAGTCCGGAAGCGGGAGGAGAACAGTTATTCCGCAAAATGCCGGGTCAGAAGGAAGTTAATCTGGCTGAAGTAATGGATGGATATTCTAAACTTCTTATTGATGATCCGGTAAGACCATTCAGAGAAGACAAACTGCAGGCCATTGAAAACAATGTAGATTATGGAATTCTGGCTGCACTGGAGGGTACCTGGGTAAGCTATAATGTCAATTACAATAAAGATGTTCCAAAACCATCATTAGCAAGCGGAGTACATACTACCATCATGCCTTCCCCCGGAACCAATCCAGGAACGATACCTGGAAAATTTGCTTTTACCTGTGAAGAATATATTGAGAAACTGACATTTTCCATCGTTCCCGGAGGAGTACGCAACCGCGGCGGTGCCAGTGAACTTTTCTGCGGAGCAGTTAAATATGAACAAAGCATTAAAAGTGTTAATGCTGTCCCAGGACCAGAGGCCCTGAAATATACACCTATCCACGAAGAAAATGGAATGTACCTATGGCTGAGTGATGTCTATAATCATGCAGCAACGAAAGAATCTATTGAAAGAGACCGTGGTATTCATGCCATTTCAACAGAGGATGCTAAATATGGATATACCGGCGAATACAGAGATGAGCCTTTGTTAAGGATAACACCAGACGGAGAAGCCAATCCACAATATATTCTTCAAAGCCAGTTGCAGCCGGGACAACCTTATTATGAGATTATTCCGGCACAGGAAATAAAGCCGGGAGCTGGGCTTGACGGTCCTTATTTTATCCCGGACTACTCTATCTCCCGAAGCGGAGTAATTCCTCATGGCAGCACTATTACTTTGCTTGGAGATATCATCCCTCAAAATAAAGATAAAAAAACGTACTATCTAATTGAAGGTTCTCCCCAATTCCCTTACGGTAAAGAGGCCTGGGAAACCAATCATCTTTCAATTTCACGTACAATGGGTAATGCAGGAGTAACTCCCCAGGAAATCATTGATCTTGATCAACCAGCGCCTGAGTGGGTTCATCAAACTCTAGACGATAAGAATGATGAGGGTTCAAACAAAATTTATACCCAGAGGATACTGGCTGATGATTTATATCCTTACTCTGTGCGCCCTGATTTGAGATTAAGAGATACGCTAAGAGGTCAACACGTCAGCAATTATGTTCATGTAAGAATGTCTTCCAAAATGAAAACCGGAGCACAGGGAGGAGTTTTAAATGTTCCTTTTGTCAACCGTTTCGTTCCGACTGTTGAAGTGGATATGGATATGTGGATTGAAACAGTAATTGAAGATGGAAAAGAAATTCTTCAGCTTCAATATGAACAAATTGTATTCTTTGAATTTGATTTCGGGAACGACGGAGGTACTACAAGCTGGCCTCACATTCAGGTTAATACCCTTCGTAAGATACAGGACATTCCTGAGGATCAGAGAAAGGTTATTGAAGAACAGTTTTATAATACCAACGGAAATTCTGATACAGCCTCAGGATGCCCTTATCATAAAGGATAGATTACAGTATCATACAAAAAAAGGGACAATAATTTGCCCCTTTTTTATGTTATTTATAATAGATTTATAGATTATCATGGGTCTGTTTTACCATGAAAGATATTGCCTTTTTGATTTTTTCCCGTCCTTCAGGTGTATTGGTATCTATACCACAGAAAAGGCTGCCATTCAGAGATGCAAACATATTAAGGTAGTACAGTCCTGAAACCATGATGGCCATAATAGAACGGTAGGTATCCATTTTATCTTTGAAACGTGATTCCATTAATAATTTGAAGATATATTCTCCATTTTCTTCCTGAGTATCAATCAGTTTTTTTAATGATTTTCGGGGCTCAGAAATAGTCCACAACAATAGTTTTTGAGCTTCTTTATTGGCGTATACATAATCAAACTGTGAAAGAAGCATATGCTCTATAAATTCTCTGCCTCCATCTTCAAGATTCGGTTTCATCTTTTCCACTTCCTCGCTGGTTACTTTTACCCAGAAGTCCTGTGTACGAACATATTCGTCCATGAGGCCATCCATCCCGCCAAAATAGGTATAGATCATTTTCTTATCTACCCCGGCAGTTGCAGCGATATCATTAATCTTCAATCCTGCATATCCCTTCGTTTTCAGTATTTTTCCTACGGCATCCAAAAACTTTTTCTTGCTGCGTTCCTTATTCCTAATACTACCTGATGCTGACTTTCTTTCCATGACTAAACATTCAATATACAAGTTTAAGGATTTTTTTTATCATTTTAGACACCAACAAGTGTCTAATTTAATCTATTTGTATATATTTGCAAAAACTAAAACCATTCTATATACAAAACACTATTGAAGTTGAAAAATTAAAAACTATTCAGATTGTATCGTTAGTTCCCTCAGTTTAAAATATTTCGAACATCAACGACTGAGGTAAAAACACAACCAACAGCATCATTTTTCTATAGTGATGCTGTTTTTTCATCTCAAAAAAATGGAATGATATTAAATAAAATACTTTTTTATAGATATTTCTTACCACTTATTCTTTTTTAGGAAGCATATACTTTCTATAAAATAGAAATTCTGTTGTATTTACAGGTTAAACCTATTGAAAAAGATTAATTAAAAGAAATTTTTACTCTTACAACAAAAAATAAAATACTGAATTTCAGAACATTAAATAAAATTAAGAAAATTTTTATCATTTTACACACTACACAGTGTCTTATTTTATATATTTGTACAAACTAAAACCAACTATATATTTTAAAACACTATTAGGTTGAAAAATAAGACAATCAAATTGTATTATTGAGTTCCCATACTTTAAGACAATTTCAAACACGAAACAACTAAGGTAGAAACACAACTTATAGACAGACCATTAGATTTCTAATGGTTTTGTTTTTTTAAAGGAAGTTTAATTTTCAAATTGAAGAATTCTAGAGATTTTCGTAGGTATGATGCAACATGAAAGTAATGGCTTTTTTGATCTGATCCCTTCCCTTAGGCGTGTTGACATCTATCCCACAGAAAATACTTCCATTAAGAGAGGAAAACATATTCAGGTAATAAAGTCCTGAAACCATAATGGCCACAATAGAGCGTACATCTTCAGCATTATCTTTAAAATGTGAATCCATCAAAAGTTTAAAAATATGCTCTCTGTTTTCTTCCTGAGTTTCTGTAAGTTTTTTTAAAGATTTGCGGGGTTCCGATAAACACCAAAGAAGGAATTTTTGCGCTTCTTTACTGGAATAAACATGGTCAAATTGAGATAAAAGCATTTCTTCCATGAAAGACTTCCCTCCATCATCCAATTTGGGCTTTATTTTTTCAATCTCTTTAATGTTTACTTTGCTCCAGTAATCCTGTGACCGGATGTACTCATCAATCAAGCCATCTATACCTTCAAAATAAGAATAAATCATTTTCTTATCCACCCCTGCTGTAGCAGCAATATTATTCACTTTCAAGGCAGTATACCCTTTCGTTCTCAGTATCTTTCCCACTGCATCCAAAAACTTTTTTTTACTGCGTTCCTTGTTCCGTATACTTCCTGCTACAGACTTTCTTTCCATGATAAACTTTCAATCGTACAAGTTTATGAATTTTTTTTCATTTTAGACACTTTTTAGTGTCTAAATTTATATATTTGCATAAACTAATAACCATTTTTATAACAGACAATCAGAGTTGTGAGGTTGAGAGAGATCAGATTGCACCGTTAGTTCCCTCAGTATACATATTTTACTATTCAATACTGAGGTGAAACATTACTTCAGCAGCATCATTATTTATGTAATGGTGTTGCTTTTAGTAATGATGAAATTTTTAGCGGTCGCTTATCATCTTGTCGTCTTTATATACTTCCATCTATTTTTTACAATTTTATTATTTTCTTATAATGCCGTATTCGTAAGGGTTTTCTTAAGGTTCCGAATTGCTGATCAAAATATTTTTCATTTTTTTTAATTTTTAGACACTGTGAAGTGTCTTATTTTGTATATTTGTTCAAAACTAATAACCATTTTACATAGAAGCACCATTGGAGTTGGAAAAATTAAAAATTTCGAACAAAAGCAACTAAGGTAAAAACACTAAATGCTGCAGCGTCATGAGTTCTCTAATGATGCTGTTTTCATTTAGCGTACGTTATTTTCGTTTTAATGTAGAGAAAATTGTATTTACCGGGAAGCCGGTATTAGAATAGTTGATATGAAGAGAGACTGTCCGTGGACAGTCTCTTATTTTTTAAGGTAGAAGTTATATTAACTTTTTGCTTTTTCGTCTGTAAAAAACTGAAAACCATCCTTCTTCTCAATAAGCTGCATTGGATATAATGAAGGATTATATTCGCCATTCAAAACTTCATTCAGCGCATGTTTTTTGGATTCACCAAATGCAATAGCCAGAATATGATCCGCGTTATTAATAATAGGAGCAGTCAACGTGATTCTGAACATTTCCTGAGGCTTAAGATAATAGGCAGACACCCATTTTTCTTTTTCATTTAAAACTTCTTCTCCCGGAAATAATGAAGCAGTATGACCGTCATCACCCATTCCCAGCAGGATAAAATCAAAAATACCTTCATCACCAAGAACAGTTCTGATCTGCTGCTCATAAGCCTTGGCATAGTCTTCAGCAGTTATTCCTTCAGCATACATAGGAAAGATATGATTTTGATCTACCGGAACCTGATTAAGAAGTGCCTCATCCGTCATCCGGAAGTTGCTTTTATCATCGTTTAAAGGAACCCATCTTTCATCTACCCAAAAAAAGTAGACTTTATTCCATTCTATCTGTTCTTTATATTCCGGTGTTGCCAGTAATTTGAAAATGGCTTTAGGTGAAGAACCTCCACTTAACGCCACAACAAAACGGTCTTTTTTCTGAATAGATTTTTTTGAAAGGTCAACAAATACATCTGCAGCCTTTTTGTACAGTTTTTCCAGATCGTCAAATACTGTAATATTCATTTTTTGTCTGTTTAAATTTATATTGTTTTATACCCAGCTATGCCCTTGTCTTTCCACCAAAGCATTAACGTCTTCCGGCCCCCAGCTTCCTGCTTTATAATTTGGGAAAGATAAATCTTTATTGTTTTCCCAGGCTTCCTGGATAGTTGTGACAACATCCCAGGCTTCTTCCACCTGATCGGAACGCATAAATAAAGTAAGATCTCCTAAAAGAGCATCCTGTAACAAGGTTTCATAAGCTTCCGGAGTATCTTCTTTACAGGCAAAATTATCAAAAATCATTTCTGCAGGTTTCAAATCCAGTGTCAGTCCAGGTTTTTTGGTCATGAACTGCAGCCTGATATCCATCATGGGCTGAATATTAATAATAAGCCTGTTTGCTGATAAATGATGCGGACTGTCTGAGAACGTTGAATGAGGAAGCGGTTTAAACTGGATGGTAATGTAAGAGTGCTTTTCTTTCATTTTCTTTCCGGTACGGACATAGAAAGGAACATCCTGCCATCTTTCGTTATCCAGATAAAATTTGATAGCTGCAAAAGTCTCTGTATTGGAATCCGAAGCAATTCCATCTTCCTGGCGGTAGCCTTTCACTTCCACTCCGTTTATGATTCCTTTGGCATACTGACCTCTTACCGCATAATGGTCAACCTGATCGGAAGATATTCTACGGATAGATTTCAGAACATCAACTTTCCGGTCTCTGATTTCACCAGACTGCAATGAAGCCGGTGGTTCCATAGCCACCATACAGAGAATCTGCAACAGGTGGTTCTGAATCATATCCCTTAATGCTCCTGTCTGTTCATAGAAAGCTCCTCTTGTCTCTACCCCAACTTCTTCCGCTACTGTAATCTGTACAGATTCTATGTATTTATGATCCCATAACGGTTCAAAAATTGAGTTTCCAAACCTGAATGCTAATATATTCTGCACTGTTTCTTTCCCCAGATAGTGGTCGATACGATAAATCTGTTCTTCTTCAAAAGTTTTAGCCAAAAGACTATTCAATTCAATGGCTGACTGTTTATTATGACCAAAAGGTTTTTCAATAATAATTCGATCTCTTTTCGGATCAGAAGCCAATGATGTCGTTTTGATATGATTGGATATCGTGGTAATAAAATTAGGTCCGATGGATAAGTAAAATAACCTGTTTGCTCTTATCCCATACACGGAATCAAAATCCTGCAATTTTTGCTGTAAATTCTGATAAGAACTTTCTTCATCCAGCTGATGCTGAAAGTAAGTAATATGAGCCTGAAAACCTGCCCAGTCTTCAGAAGTTACTTTTTTTCTTGAGAAACTTTCAAGGTTTTCTCTGATATAATTTCTGAATTTTTCGTTGGTATTTTCTGCCCTTCCCAATGCTACAATATTAAAGCCTTTGGGCATTCTGCCATCGATATATAAGTTATAAAATGCCGGAAAAAGTTTTCTTTTTGCCAGATCTCCTGTAGCACCAAAAATAACGATAGTTGTTGGCTGCAAGATTCTATTTTGATTCATTTCTTCCGAATTTTTAATTGTTTGCACTTTGCCAAGAAGTATGGAAAACTCCCTCTCTGTCGATACGCTGATACGTATGAGCTCCGAAATAATCACGCTGAGCCTGGATCAGATTCACAGGAAGAGATTCTGTAGTATAGGCATCAAAATATCCCAAAGCCGTCTGGATTCCCAAACTTGAGATTCCGTTGGCAACGGCATATCCTGCTGTTTTTCTTAAAGCTTTGATTTTTGATTTTACCAGTTCTGAAATTTCTTTATCAAGCAGAATATTAGAAAGGTTAGGGTTTTGGGTATAAGCAGAATAGAATTTCTCCAGCAAAACTGAACGGATAATACATCCTCCTCTCCAGATTTTCACAACATCTTTCAATGGAATTTCAAAGCCGTATTCTTCAGATGCTTTTACCAGTAAAGATAAACCTTGTGCATAGCTGATTAAGGTAGAAAGGAAAAGCGCATCGCCTACTTCCTTAATGAATAATTCTGTATTTTCCGGCTTTGTAATTTCGTTATCGGCATATATTTTTGAAGCCTGAACTCTTTCGATTTTATAGGCAGATAAAATTCTTGAAGTTACAGCAATATCAATAGTAGGAATAGAAACTCCTATTTCCATAGCCTGCTCAGAAGTCCATTTCCCTGTTCCTTTCGCTCCTGCCTTATCTAAAATCTGATCTACAAGATAGCTATCTGTTAATGAGTCTTTTTGGGTAAAGATATCTCTGGTGATTTCAATAAGGAATGAGTTCATTTCACCATTATTCCATTCTTTGAAAACCTGATGGAGCTGTTCGTTATTTAGACCTGCTCCTCTTTTAAGAAGATCATAAGCTTCACTGATCAGCTGCATAATTGCATATTCAATACCGTTATGTACCATTTTCACATAGTTTCCGGCAGATCCTTTTCCCATGTATGCTGTACATGCTTCGTTATCTACTTTTGCAGCAATAGCTTCCAGCATTGGTTTCAGAAGTTTGAAGGCTTCCGGATCACCTCCCGGCATTATACTTGGTCCTTTTCTGGCCCCTTTTTCACCTCCTGACACTCCCATTCCCATAAAATGCAGTTTTTTGGATGCCAGATCAGCCACACGTCTGTTGGTATCTTCAAAATAAGAATTCCCTGCATCAATCACGATATCACCTTCACTTAAAAGTGGGGTAATATTTTCCAGCACAGCATCTACAGGTTTTCCTGCAGGAACCATAAGAATAATTTTTCTTGGAACTTCCAGTGCGGATACGAAATCTTCTAAAGAGCCTGTACCTTTTACCTTCATTTCTGAAGCAGCTCCGCCTTCTAATTCTTTCACTTTTTCCTGATCAAGGTCGAATCCTGCGATTGAAAACCCGTTGTCAGCGATATTATAAAGCAGATTCCGCCCCATTACTCCAAGGCCAACCATCCCATAACTATATCTTTCCATTATATTGGTATTAATATGAATTTTGTTATACAGACAATAAAATTACGGAAATGCCTATTATGAAAAAAATAAAAGGAAATAAAAAGTTGAGAGCACTTTTGTTTTTCTCTCATTTATAAGGCCCTAATATTCACATTTTCACATGATTTTGTGTTTACAGAATAAAATTCGATCATTAATATGGGAATGATCTATTAAAACAGTCTGTTTTTTGGCATAATTAAACTTATATTTGCCAAAATTTATAAAGTAATGAACTATAAACTTGAACTCAACACTCAGGAGCCTAATTCTAAAATCGTTTTTAATAATATCATATTTGATTCGTTCAAGATTAATATAGTTGAAAGATATATCGGGTCAATGAAGGCTCGTCCTACATTATGCGAGGTTTTATTTAAAGTAAGAACTTTAGATAATGTCATTATCAACAGAAAAGACGGTAATATAAGAGTAAAGATAAAGGGTGATGATTTTGAAACATATCAGAAATTATCCAGAGACCTGAACTCTTATGAATACAAAAACAAACTGATTAACAGAAAAGAGGTGGAACAGAATTATGTTCATTTCATCCTGAGTTTAGTAATTACAAATTATCAGCTTAATTAAGCTGTTCCGGGCATTCTCCTTCTATCATTTTGCAGAGGGAGAATGTTCAGAAAACAATACACATAAATCAACCGGTTTTTAATTAAAAACGGTAAGTTATACTGAGCGTTCTATTTTGATTCTCAGCTATTTCGAGCTGGAAATATTTAAAAAAGTATAGTTTAAATCAAATTATTCGTTATTACGTAGGATATTGCTTCGATGATATTCTTCACTCCAATTCTCTCAAACAATTTGCTTCTGTGAAACTTTATGGTACTTGGTGACACAAACAATTGTTCTGCAATTTCTTCTATTTTTAATCCTTGAAGATAAAGCCGTATTATTTCTATTTCCCTTAATTTTAGGGCAACTTTAGATTCTTCTGTCCATTTTCCAGTGAAGAGATTATACTTCCAATAGGTTTCTGAGGTATTAGAAACGATCCTGATATTTCCCGCAGACCGGTTAAGAGAATAGGACACTACACAGACTATTTTGGAAATTTCTCCATCATCAAAGAGTTCTATAGGTGTAATCTTATGATTGACAAGCACATCTACACTGTTGGCATATTTAAGATGAAAATCATAGGTAATGGTATGTACTTTTTTTTCTTCAGGTGAAAGACATTCAAAAAACTTTAATCCGTTGGTACTTACTTTCTTTAATATGTCAAGATCTGCCTTCTTGGTGTATTTACGAAAAAAATTATAACCCATCTTTTCAACTTCAGCAGCACTTAAACCAGAAAAAAGAAGAGGATTCTCAGAAATAAACTCTAATTTTCTTGTTTTAAGATCTGCAATATAAACACAGCCCAGACTGGTTTCCGATACCGCTTTTAGTACATTAAGATACTTCTCTGATGCCTTTCCGGCATGTAATGAATTATTTTTATCACTCATATTTTTGACATGATAATAAGATATAAAACTTTTTTATTAGGTGACTTTTGCAAACATATTCATAATTAAGCTAAATAAAAAATCTATCAAAACTTAATTATAATTAAACTAAAAACTATAAATCATTTATTTTGATAATAAAAAAATCTATACAACTTCATTTTATTACATTTTCAATACCCGGAAAATTACATTTCCGCACTTGTAGGGAGATAAAAAAAAGAGAAAGAATGGAAGAAAAATATTTATATAAATCATTATTTTTAAATGAAACTTGTATTTTTCTGTTTTGAAAGCATTTTGGGAAGATCAGTTTCTTATTAATTCATCAATCTTTGATTTAAAACTATACAAAAGTATAGTCATATTAAGTTTTTATTAAATTATTTTTACCCCAAGTCACAATCATAAAAACTAAACTAAGAAAACTATATAAAAATGAAAGAAATCAAAACACATTAAAAAATACAACAACCCGTGCAGTAAAGTGAGTGATTCTTATAAAAAAATATAAAAAGACCACCAACTCTGCAGCTGCCATTATTCCCACCTACTTAGACCCTACTACTTTTCCGTTTATCCGTTGATCACTTTTTATAAAAAGAGGTGATAAGGAAACATGATAATACACTTTAAACCAATTATTGTCTCTGTGATTGAAAAACTGAGGATTTTTCTATTGATTTCTGAACCAAATCTATAGAAGGATTCCCCATTTCTTTCGAAGAAGAACTTAAGTAAATTGAATAACAGACTCTAACTTAAAATGAAACTATATGAGAAAAATTCTACCCATTATCTTATTTTTAATGACTTTTGCACATGCCCGGGGACAAACCTGTGCACCAGTTCCCGTGCCGTTCTTACAGTCATTCAGTAGTGGAGCACTTCCCACATGCTGGGTCAGCCAAAACCCCTCTTCCACTTCTACAAACGCTAATGTTAAGTGGAAATTTTCCGGATCAGCCGGATATGGAGCCACCGGAAACGGAGGGAAACCTGCCGGAACTTTTGCATGGGTTGATGCATCTTCACCTTATGCAGGTGAACACACAGTTGAACTGATAAGCCCTCAGATCAACTTAGCGGGGTTAACCAATCCTTATATCAAATTTGAATGGTTTAAAGATCATTTAACCGGACTCAACGGTACAGTACCTGCTGCCGACAACAATCAGCTAAAACTTGCTGTAAATAACGGCTCCGGATGGATACAGGTCTGGTCTGGTGATACCAATTCTCCTGAATGGAGAACAGTTGGTGTTCCTCTGGCAGCAAGCTATGTGGGTGCAACCATTCAATTAAAATTTACCGTTGATAAGGATGTAGCAGGAAATGGTGATTTTTATGATGATGTATTATTAGATGAAGTTCAGGTAATACAAGCTCCTACATGTTTTGAACCTGTTACTCTGCCTGTATCTAATATTGCACCTACTTCTGCAACACTGAACTGGGCTGCTCCCCTTGCTCCGGCACCAGCTCCGGCCAATGGCTATGAATATTATTACAGTACAAACAGTACTCCTCCTGCAGCTGCAACACCAGGCACACCCAATCCCGGAACAAGTGCTAACATCAGCTCTCTGACTTCGGGTGCTACCTATTACTGGTGGATAAGATCTGTCTGTTCTGCAACGGATAAATCACCATGGGTTGCAGGCGCTCCTTTTACTCCAGGGCAGATTGGAGGAGGTACGGCTACTCATGCTTTTTTACCTGTATATTCCTGTTCAGGATTTAATTATTCCCAACAGATTTATTTGGCTTCAGAGATTGGAGCCGCAGTAGGAACCAATAATTATATAACAGCCATCAGGTTTTTTGTTTCCACAACTGCAGCAACCCAAGCTAATTACAATCAATGGGTAGTGTATATGGGGAATACTTCACAAACAGATTTTGCAACCACTTCAAGCTGGATCTCTACCCCATCTTTAACACAGGTATATTCTGGCACTTTACCGGCAATGGTAGCTGGGACATGGGTTGAAATTCCTCTAAGCACACCATTCTTATGGGATGGTGTAAGCAATGTAGTGATAGGTGTTGATGAAAATTCAACAGGAACATCATGTACCGCCAACTGGGGAAGTTATTCTGCAGGAAATAACCGTGGGATGATTTATTACAATTCAACGACCAATCCGGATCCGGCAAATCTTCCAACTGCAACAAGCAGATATGCTGTATTACCGAGGTTACAATTGACAGGAACAACGTTACCAAGTTGTACCAACACTCCTCCAGCCAATATTGCAGTAAATAATATTACAGCAACTTCAGCCAATGTTACCTGGACTGCCACAGCCAATGCCACATATGTTGTAAGATACAGAATACCTCCTTCCCTTACGTGGCAAACAATCAATGTAACAACTCCTTTTACTAATAGTGTAACGCTTACCTCTTTAACTGAACAGACCCAATACGAGGTAGAGATTGCAACCATTTGTGGAACGCAAGGGACATTTTCTGCTCCTGTAGGTTTTACAACACCTGCACTGACTTACTGTAATGGAGCAACGGCAACAGTTACGAACGGTTATATCAACAATATCACCATGATTGGTACGAATGTACCTTTAACCAGTAATAACTCAGGGCCAACAACGTATACGGATTATTCTACAGATCCTACAAAGACCATTACACTCCTGAGAAATTCAGTTAACAATACACTGTCTGTAGGAAGGTCAATTATATCAGGAACTTATTCTACCAATGCATGGATAGATTTTAACGGGGATGGTATTTTTGATAATAATCCGGCAACGAGTCCCGGAGGAGAAAGAATCATGAATCTTGGCTATTCAAGCACCACTCCCGTTACTGCTACATTTGATGTTCCTGCCAATGCCTATCTGGGAACAAGTAAAGTAAAAATGCGTGTTATTGTATATTCTCTCACTCCAGCCAATGCCTGCGGACCTTTCACTAGCAATGGAGAAGTGGAAGATTATTATGTAAAATTTATAGATTTACAGCCTTGTACTACAGCTGCTCCTACTACTATTGCGGTGAATAACCTTACTCATAATTCTGCCTATGTATCATGGATTCCTACTGCTAATGCTACTTATATTATCAGATGGAGACAAGGAAGTACAGGAGCATGGCTTCCAGCTGCAACAGGACAGACACTTCCGGCAGGACAAAGCTTTTATACCATAACAGGACTCACCGAGCAAACCGGATACCAGGTGCAAATTGCAACCATCTGTAATGGAAACCAGGGAGTTTTTTCTCCAAGCGTAAGTTTTACAACTCCACCGTTAACGTATTGTAGTATGACCGGAACAGGAATTAACGATTACATTTCAAATGTGAAAGTTACCCCTGTCAACTTCCCGGTAATGGATAACCCATCAGTTCAAACAAATTATATCAGTTACACATCTGCTGCTACCCTTATTAATCTTGAAATCGGTTCTCAGGGAAATCAACTGTCAGTTTCTAAAGAATGGGCAGGAACTCAATATGCCGATGCTGTAAATGCATGGATCGATTGGAACAGAGATGGAGTTTTCACAGATGCTGAAAAAATAATGACGTCCGCTGCCAGCACCACCACTCCAATAACAGCAACTTTTGATGTTCCTTCAACAGGAGTTTATACAGGATCTTTAACAACAACGATGAGAGTGGTAATGAAACGAACCAGTGCTCCTGTAATGTGTGCAGATCCAGCCAATGGTGAAGTAGAAGATTATGCGGTAAGATTAAGACCATGCAGTAATGCAACACCCGGAAATCCCGTATTCACCAATATTACCCATAACTCTGTAAATATCAACTGGACAACTGCTACTAATAATAATGCTTTTATTTTAGAATACAGACCTGTTACAAACCCTGTTTCTGCATGGGTTCCTTTAAACCTTTCTGTTTTAGGAGGGAATCCACCTGTAACAATCAACGCTTTAACTCCTGCTACGACTTATGAGGTAAGAATTGCAGCGTTTTGTGGCGGTACAGGAATCGGAGTTTACACGCCTATTAAAACATTTACAACGAGATGTAATCCTACTCCACCATTTGTAACGATAAGTAATGTAACGTCAAACTCAGCTTTGATCACCTGGAATCCGGTTGTTCCAAGTGCCTCTTATATTTTAAGATGGCGTGAAGTAGGTACCGGCCCATGGAATACACCAACGATCCCTCAACCACCTGCAAATTCATACACGATTCAAAATCTTGATTCATTTAAAACGTATGAAGTACAGGTTGCCAATATCTGTAATGGAGAAACAACAGCCAATCCGTGGTCCAATCCAAAAGTATTTACCACAGAAAGAATATGTGAAATTCCTCCTCCGGGGCTTATGATCACTCAGATTATGCCAACAACGGCAGAGGTTGTATGGGATCCTTTTCCGGGAGCCACTTATATACTGAAGTACAGAAAAGTAGGTATTCCGAGCTGGACAGAGGTTGTAGTTCCTACAAATACTTACACCATTACTGCTTTGCTGGAGCTCACTAAATACGAAATGCAGGTAGCCAATATCTGTAACGGAGTACCGGGAAATTTTACAAAACTGTATTATTTTACAACTCCGACCGTCATCTACTGCCCGATGTCAGCAGCCAATTCTACAACAGAATTTATTTCAAAGGTTACTGTAAAACCAAATGGCAATAAGGAAATGATTAATGAATCTCTTGCCTCTACGTATTCAAATTTCACAGGAAATCCTTTAAAGTTTATTGATTTAATTCAAGGATCAAAAGGTAATCAGATTACCATTGATAAAACGTTAAGTTCAGGAACTAACGCTGGTGTTGCAGTCTGGATCGATTTCAACAGAAACGGAGAATTTGACATCAATGAAAGAATTCTGGCAGACGGACCTAATGGAACCCCAACAGCAAGTACAACTTTTTCTGTTCCTGACAATGCCTTCATAAGTATGACAGATTATAAATATGTTGTGATGAGAGTCGCTTTACAGAAGGATGGTATTCCTGTGAACTGTACGAATTTCAAAGAAGGTGAGGTGGAAGATTATACGGTCAGAATATCTAAACAACCTGTACCAAACTCTCTAAATCAGGCAGATATCCACATTTATCCCAACCCGGTAAGTTCAGTATTGTATGTAAAAAACATAAGCTTCAAAGCTCAATATAAAATTTACAGTGCTGCCGGAAGATTGATATCAAGTGGAATCATTCTGAACAATGCTATTGATGTGAGCAATCTTATCCACGGGATGTATATGATCGAGATAGAAGATGGAGGAATAACCGTTCAGAAGAAGTTTATTAAAGAATCCTAATCTTTTTTGTCAATGAAATTTCAATTTTTAGAATCAAAATTCTGTAATTCATGAAAAACATTATATTTAGTTTATTATTTATCCTAATGAGCATTCCTATTTCGGCTCAAAGGGATACAGACCATTGGTTTGCACCTTATTACGCCTCCACAAGTTATACACAGGCATTATATCTGTCTACCGACTCTGCCACCCCTTTTGTTGTTACAATTAATAATAACAATACTCCGATTGGCACTGTCACAATCAGCAAAAATGCTCCGCAAACCTTTGTTGTACCCATATCTGCTATCGCCGCCAATGTTACATCAGACGCTTATAGTGTTATCACTAAAGGGTTACATGTACAAGGGACAAAGCCGTTCTACTGTTCATTAAGAATAGTAAGCAACACTACACACGCCGAAATTATAACCAGTAAAGGGAAAGCCGGGATTGGTAAAGAGTTTTACGTGGCCGGAACTCCTACAACCTCATCACTTACCGGATATAATTTCACAGCAGGAATACTGGCTACAGAAAACAATACTGTAGTAACTGCTACATGGAGTGGAAACGTGACGTTCTTTGGAGCAGCACCAGCTACCAATACACAGACTATTACTCTTAATAAAGGACAGTCTTTTATTTTTGCAGGAGGTCCTGGAACGGGAGGTCAAAACCAGTCTGCTTTTATTGGAGCCAAAATTGTTTCCGATAAACCCATTACGCTTACCAATGGAAATGTCAATGGAAATTTTGGAAATAATACAAGTTCCGGATCTGATGCCATCCTTGATCAATCTGTACCAACAGAAAGGCTTGGAAGTACTTTTGCCATGGTAAGAACCAGATCTTCCTCTGATGATCTGGAAGGAGGTATCATTATTGGAACGGAAGACCATACCCAGATATTCATTAATGGTTCTACTACACCTATCGCAACGATCAACAGTGGTGATTTTTACAGGATCACAGGAAACAATTATGTTCAGCAGGGAAATTCCGGACATTTTAATATGTTTATAACGACTTCAAAAAATGTTTATCTGTATCAATTGGTTTCAGTAAATAACAGCAGTGCTACCTGTGGTTACAACTACATCCCACCATTAAACTGTTTTTTACCCAGAAAAATTGATGAAATCGGAAAGATCAATGAAATGCCAACCGGCACAGGTACCACAAGTACTGTTCCGAACGGAACTGTAGTAAAACTGAATATTTTAACTGAAGCGGGAGCCAATGTAACCGTAAACGGAGTTCCGCCACTCGCTTCAGAAGGTCCTTTTCCCTTAACAGGTAATAACAGCTGGGTAACGTATGCCATCCCTTCTATCACCGGAAATGTAACGGTTATTTCGGATAAAGCTGTAACTGCAGGGATTAATGGAGGATACAGCACGTCCGGATATGGAGGATATTTTGCAGGGTTCTCTTCTATTCCATTAATTGCAAAACAGACAGGAGAATGTATTCCTGGTATTGTTTTGGAAGTGGATGATAGCTATGATAGCTATCAGTGGTATTTGAATGGCAATCCTATTACAGGAGCCAATGCAAATACTTACACCCCTCTGGTTTCCGGAAATTATACCGTAAAAATAGCAGTAGGATCTTGTACTCCGGCCATCACCCCGGTTTACAAAGTGTTTACATGTCTTGAAGAGTCTACTAAAGCAATGACTGTCTGCGAAGGCTATCAGGCTATAGTCCCTCAGTTTACCAATTCAACTCAAAGTTATGTTCCGAGTACAGTAACTATTATTACACCTCCGGCAAACGGTACCTCAACCATTGATCCGGCGGGAGTAATTACTTATGTTCCTAATTTCGGCTATATGGGTACAGACACTATTGTTTATAAGTTTTGTGGAAACAATCCTGATTTTACAGATTGTGAACAGGTAACCTTAACCTTAACGGTTTCTGAAAGCCCTATCGTTAAAGATGCTGCTCTAAGATCTTGTTTTGAACCATCTAATCCTGTACTGGGTGTATTCAACTTAACCTCAGCAGGAGTAAACGTACAACCTGGAACTATTAAACAATATTATCCTTCTCCTGCTGATGCCCATAACGGAACCAATGAAATTCTGACTCCAGCTAATTATACAGCACCAGACGGAGTGGTTTACGTTAAGGTAAGCAATGCCAACGGATGTTACAGAATTGCCGAAGTAACGCTTACCGTTATCCCTCCTACCTATTCAGAGGTACTAAAGGATAAAATTATCTGTATGGAAAATACCACCACACTGGATGCCGGCCCCGGATATACTTCTTATCTATGGAGTACGGGAGCAACAACACCATCCATCAGCAATGTGGGAGTGGGAACTTATTGGGTAGATCTGAAAACGAGAGAATGTACGACAAGACAAACCGTAAAGGTTTATCCATCAGAAAATCCTGTAATTTCAGATATTAACATCAGCAATAATACGGTTACCCTGACTGCCATTGGAGGAACAACACCTTATCAGTATTCGATGGATAATATCAACTGGCAGAATGAAAATGTATTTACCAATGTTCCGCGTGGCAGCAATACTTTTTATGTAAAAGATGCTTATAACTGTACTCCTGTAGAGGTAGAAATTACAGTTCCCAATCTTATTAATATCATTACGCCTAATGGTGATGGAATAAATGATGTACTGGATTATTCTGCTTTGGCCGGGAAACCTAATTTCACATTCAGTATTTATGACCGATATGGAAGCAAGATCCACGAAGGAAGCAAATTAAACGGATATCAATGGGATGGCAGCATTGGCGGCAAGAAAGTATCTACCGGCAACTACTGGTTTGATATGGGCTGGAATGAGACCAACAAAAAACAGACTCCGATAAAATATACGGGATGGATCATGGTAAAAAACAGAAATTAATTAAACATTTAAATATCAATTTTAATTATGAAAAAGCTATTATATATATTTCTCGTGTGCTTTTCAGGTATGCTCATCGCACAGAAAAACACCTATGTAAAGTTTGCTGTTTACAATAACACCATCGGAACTGCCAGTATGTTTGATCTTTATAAGGACAGTATTGAAAAGGTAAACGTTTTTAAAACCAAAGCCAGTTTACCTCCTCATTTAAAGAAGTTTGATTATCTGGCTGATAACGGCCTAATAGAAATAAAGTTTAAAAAAAATGCCGGCTATCCAGATAGTTTATCTCTGGAAATGTTGAATGAGCAGAACAATCTGCCCAAAGACAGACCTGTATTTATTGAAGGATATCAGTTTAATGATACCACTACCTTAGTTTATAATGAAATGATTGACAACATTGAACTTATAGATTCCAACGGACAGAAAAACATCCATATTTCAACTATAAGAAATTAATTACTGATATCAATCGGAAGTTAATTTAAAAGCAGAGACTATTTCGAAATGAAATAGTCTCTGTTGCTTTTCACAATATTCTTAATCTTTATTTCAATAGTTTTGAAAACCATATATAAATGTCCATATCACCGGGGATATTCAGTTTTCCTTAGATTGTATTTCTTGGTCTGCACAGTTCTTACTGAGGTGTGGGTATATTCAGCAATATCTTAATTACAATATGAATACTATCCTACTACCACACCACTGAAACCACCTACGTATCACATACACAACATAGCAAAAGCGCAAACAAAAACCATTTAAATTACAGAATTACCAATTACTTTTGTCCGAAAATTATTCTATGCTTTTATATAAAGTAGAAAATTGATCAAAGTTTAAAAGATAGCCGATTATAAAATCTTATCACATAACCCCTAAAAACCCCATACATAATATGAAAAATTTATTGTCGGTTTAGGTTATTGATGCTTCCGGAAAAACAGTTAAAACGATTGAACAGCCTTCATCTCAGTTGTATCTGAAGACTTAAAACGGGATTATATCTTGTTACTTTAAAAATGATAAACGTAATTACAAAAACGATTAAAACAATTAAGAAATAGCACTTTTTTCAGAATCAGAAAATAGTTTTTAATATTTAGGATATCTTCTGCCTGCAGGTTTGTGTTATTTTCTGCAGGCATTTTTAAACGAAACGTTCAAAACACATTTTACTTGCACAGAGGCTATTTCATTAATGAGATAGCTTCTGTTTTTTATGACTATTTAAAGGTTTATTTCAGCAATTTGGAAAACCATACATAGATATCCATATCACCGGGAATATTCAGTTTTTTCCTTAGATTATATTTTTTGGTCTGTACGGTTCTCACTGAGGTAAAAGTATATTCAGCAATTTCTTTGGTAGAAAAATTCAGATAGATGTAGGCACAGAATCTTATTTCTGATATTTTTAAAGGAAAAACTTTCAGCAGTTCTTCTGAAAAGTGCGGATAATACTCATTGAAACGGGTTAAAAATTCAGGATTATTTTCTTTGGCAAGCTGTATAAGTTCTTTAAAAGCACTTTCATCTACAGATGGCTGATGAGGGATATCAATTTTATCCAGATTTTTACTTTTGTGCTTTCTATAATAATACAGGAAAAGAAATATAAAAAGAAGACATGCGGCAATACTCAACGACAGGATGAAGAAAAGTTTTTTTGTTTCCTTTTTTCTATTGCTATTTTCCAATTCATTCTGTTTATCTACAGCATCATTCAATGTTTGTTTTTGTCTGCTGTTTGAAGACTCTATATCCAACAGCCAATTAGCATAATAAGCGATACTGTCTTTCTGTCCTGTGCTTTCATACAGGTTCTTCAACTCCATTGCGACCGACTTTTGATAATTCTCGCTTTTATAATAATTATCAGCAATATTTTTACAGATCCATAAATGATGCTGGGCTTCAGGAATTTTATTAAGAGATTTAAAGTACCTGGAAGCATAATACGAGGTAATGTATTGTATCCCTATTTCATTGATCTTTTTCCCATTCTGGATGGCTTCCTCAATATATATTCTTGCAGAATCAGGTTTGTTGAGCTCAAGATACATTCCGCCAAGATACGGTGAGGTTTTATAACTGTTGCTCAATCTGTTCTTGTCTATCCTATAGAGATTATTTTTGTTTTCTCTGTAAATTTTAGAATACTTATATGCTGTTTTATAATGTTTTAATGCTAATTCTTTTTTATTAATTTCATTGTATATTCCTGCGTACTGCCAGTTAATCAGATAAATAAAATAAGCATTATCGGTTTCGTTCACCTTATGATATATTTCGTCCAATTGTTTCAGAGAAGTCATTCTTTCTCCTAATTTCTGGTATAGCAGTGACCTTTGAAGATGGAGATAAAATATAACCTCAAAATCTGTATCTGAATTGATAAGGTTTTCTTTTTCCACTTTATCAGTATAATAAAAAGACCTTTTCATATCACTGTTCCGGTTGTAGATATTGGCAATTTTAAGATACCCTAATGCAACACAATCATTATAAGAATTCTTCTTACACACCTTAATAAGACTGTCAATCTTCTCAATTTCCTTTGATCCGGCAGTAGAAAATTCGATATCAAACAGCACATTCTTTAATTCTTCTTCTGTATGCTGTGAATAGAAAAAGGAAGAAATAAAAAAGAATAAAACAGTCAGTTTTTTCATCATAATATGATCAGAATTAAAATACAATATTATACTACACTATTACTATATAACAAAAAATACATACGTATTACATACACAATGTATGAAAATCGCAAAATATCATTGTTTGTAATACAAAATTAGCAATTACTTTTGAATACCCGAATATTATATTCATTCTTCGCAATACCACTATTTAAATACCTAATTTTTAAAATGAGAAAAACTCTATTATCATTATTTTTGATTTCAGGTTTCTGTCTTTCCAATGCCCAAAGATGGGAAACCTCTTCACAAAAAGTGTCTGAGATCAGAAGAGAGGTAAAAATCAAGTATGCATACAAAACTGATATTAATGCATTAATACAGTTATTAAAAAACGCTGAGGAAACCGGCGCCAATGCAAGAGCAGTAACGATTCAATTACCAACGGCAGAAGGAACCATAGAAAAGTTTGCGGTGTACAGCAATCCTGTGATGGAAAAATCCTTGGCTGAAAAATATGGATTAGGATCTTATGTAGGAGTGGGAATTGATGACCCCTCAAAATATGTAAGATTCAGTACATCCCCTACAGAAATACAGTCAATGATTATTAAAGACGGTATCTTCCAGTTTATAGAACCTGTCACAACAGATAAAAAAACCTATGGAGTATTCTATAAAACCGAAAGAACAGAGTCTGAGCATGGCTTTAGCTGCAGTATGGAAGGCAAAAAGGAACTGGACATCAAATCTTTAAAGAATTCCGGAAAAAATAAACTTGCCGGAATCAATATTACCGGAAGACCTGCAGCCTCAAGATACAGAACCTATAGACTTGCCTTGTCTGCAACGGGTGAATATACTACTCATTTCGGAGGGATGGCAGGAGCTGTTGCCCAGATGAATGCTACTATGACTCGTGTCAATGGTGTTTTTGAAAAAGAATTTGCAATCCATCTTACCATACAGAATTTCCCCAATATCATCTATGCCAATCCGGCTAATGATCCATACACCAATGATTTGAACGGGCAGCTTCAACAAACCTTAACTGCTCAGGTAGGCAATGCCAATTATGATATAGGACATGTCTTTAATGCCGCCGGAGGAAATGGAAATGCAGGATGCATAGGATGTATATGTACCAACCCTACCGCAGCAGAACCGTTAGGTAAAGGTTCTGCGTTTACACAAAATCAGAATCCTGTGGGAGACACCTTTGATATTGATTATGTAGCTCACGAAATGGGACATCAGCTTGGAGGTAACCACACTTTTTCTACAGTTACTGAAAGCTCAGATGTCAATATAGAACCGGGAGGAGGAACAACCATTATGGCCTATGCAGGGATCACAGCCAATAATGTTCAGATGAACAGTGATGCCTATTTCCACTATTCGTCCATCAATCAAATCCTTAACAACCTTGAAGGTAAAGTTGGGTGCGGCGTAGCTGAGAATATTGCCAATAATGCACCAGCTATTACCCCGCTGATTTCCTATACTATTCCCAAAGGCACAGCCTACTACCTGGATGCCAATGCAGTAGATGCCAACGGGGATCAGTTTACCTATAACTGGGAACAGTATGACAGCGTAGGCTCTACAAGCTCAATCTCAGGAGACAGCGGCTGGGGATTCAATCCTGAAGGTTCACTTACCCGTTCTTTTCCTGCAGTGGCTTCGGGAAGAAGATATTTCCCTAGCCTGCCTGTTGTAATGAGTGGTAAACTGACGAATAAAGACACATGGGAAACAGTTTCATACATTCCCAGAGTATTACATTACGCGGTAACAGTACGTGATAATAACCCGAACAGACCTTTAACGATTTCTGCAGAAAATACAGTAACCGTTGGAAATGACGGACCTTTCAAATTCAAAGGATTAACTCCTTCTACTACGTTGTATAATAATGCTTCCAATACCATTTCCTGGGATGTTGCCAATACCAACCTTGCTCCCTATAATGCTGCCAATGTAAAGATTGAATATACAACCGATCTGGTTAACGGATCAGCATGGACAGAACTGGTGGCTTCAACGCCTAATGACGGAAGTTTTGAAATACAGATGCCTGCTGCGCTTCAGGGAAATATTAAACTGCGAATTTCAGCAGTAGGAAATATATTTTATGCAGTTTCTCCTACAGTGACTGTAGGAAATGCTCCCGCTTCTTTAAATAATCCACCAACGGGACTTACCGCGTTCGATAATGATATATTAAAAACCTCAGCAACTGTTTCATGGAACCATGTACCGGGAGCAACCTATTCCGTGAATTACAGGAAAGCAGGAACAGCAAACTGGTCCAATGCTGCCAGCCCGGTTAGTTCTGTGCTATTAAATAATCTTGAAGATGAAACCTCTTATGAAGTTCGTGTAGCCACTGTGATTAATAATGTTCCCGGAGCATTTTCTCCTGTGTATAATTTTAAAACAAAAGGATTGCGCACCGGATATGATTACTGCCTGATGACTACAGGAGGAAACACTACAATCAGTCCGTATTTCAGTGGAATATTAAGAGTGACTTTAGCCAATGTGGATTTAGCTGGAAATGGGACAACCGTTCAGCACGCTTATAAAGATTATTCGGAAGACCCTGCCAAACTGATTCAGCTTACTCAGGGTGCGCAATATAATATGAACTATATTGTGTATGCTAACCGTGCTGGAGGAAACTATCAGGATTGGGTACAGGCATGGATTGATTACAACAGAAACGGAGTATTTGAAGCTTCAGAAAGAATTGGGATTAACGGCGCAGCTCCGGATGCCAATAAAAGACATCAGGGAAGTTTTGCATTTGCAGTTCCGGCCAATGCTTACAATGGTGACAAAACATTAAGAATGAGAGTAGCCAGCGGATTTTTCAATGCTTCAGCTGATGCATGTGCAAGTCCTTTCGTAGATGCCAATGGTGATCTTTTCTCCCGTGGTTCGGTATGGGATTTTTCTGTAAAGATCAATGCAGCACTAGGAGTTAAGGAGTCCGTTCAGTCATCTTCTGATCTTGAAATCTACCCTAATCCTGCGGATACATTTGTAGAGGTAAAAAATCTGAAAGGTAAAGCTGATTACAAAATTTACAGTGCAGACGGAAGACTTGTTCAGGAAGGAAAACCGGACGGAAAAAGAATCAGTGTTGCCTCATTGATCAAAGGAGTGTATGTGATCACAATAAAAGATGATAAGGCGACTTATCATACAAAACTAATCAAGAAATAGTTGTAATAATTAGTGTACCGTGTACCTGTAGGTTATAAGTGATGCCTGCAGGTACTTTTCTAAGTCAATAAAAAAAATAAACCCAGTCATTAACTCATAGTAAATCAAAATCTCTAACAAAGTAAATAAACTAACATTTTCATTTTAAACACCTTTTAATGCAGTACCTGCAGTATAGATTGGGTTTCCTGCAGGTACTTTTAAAAGGTTTAATAATTAAAAAACGGATAAAGAAAAGTATATAGCTCTATATTGATAAAAAAACATTTTTAATCATCGTTTGTGTTGTGTACCTGCATGATAAGTGGTTTTCTGCAGGTACCTTTTTTAAATAACTCTCAAAAAAATACTCTATGATAAAAAAACTACTCTTTCTTATATGCACTGGTTTTTCAGTGTTATCATTCTGCCAGTCTGATGAGATTCTGTTTATAGGAAACAGCGTCACCTATTTTAATGACATGCCTGAAATTTTTAAAAATATAGCGGCTTCAAAAGGGAAAAATCTATCTGTAACAACACATACTCCCGGAGGAACCGGATTTGTGAATCATGTAGATGATGCTTCATTGTATCAAAAGATAAGATCTAAAAACTATAAATATGTGATCATGCAGCCCGGAACTGCGGAATCTGCAGGTCATTCTTACCCTGTTTCTGTAACCGCTGAACGCGGCCGTAAAATCAGGGATTCTATTCGTAAATACAGTCCTTGCTCTAAGATTTTTCTGTATGAAATTCCCTATGGAGTTCCATCTGCCAATGAATACAACACCTATTTTGCTTTTCAGAAAAAAATTAAGGATTCCATTACGAAGATGTCTAACCTGATGCAGGTGGAAATGGTTCCTGCCGGAGAATCTGCAAGACATTATTACAATTCTTCCCAGTATCTGGCTCTTCACGGATCTTATAACGATATTCATCCTGGACCTAAAGGAAGTTATCTTGTGGCAGCCACTATGTATTCTGCAATTTTTCAGGATCATGTATTTCCATCCACTTTTTATAACGGAATGCCTCAAAACACAGCCGAAAACTTTCAGAATATTGCAGATCTTGTTTTTTTTAATAATCCGCCACAATGGAATAGTAATACGTTTCACCTTCATTCGGATTTTATAGCAGGAATTAACGGAACAACTGTAAATTTCACCAATCATTCCGCCAATTACACATCTGTATCATGGAACTTTGGCGATGGCATCACCGATTCTTCATTGAATCCTGTTCATCAATATACTGCCCCGGGAACTTATACAGTCTCACTTACGGTCAACAAAAACTCCTGTGCAGAAACTGTCAGTAAAACAATTACTATTGGGTCTTTGGGAACTGCGGATATGAATGTACAGCCTGAGCTTATATTTTACCCTAATCCTGTGAAAGATGTTGCCTATATCATAAGTAAGGAAAAGGTAAAAGAAATAATCATTTACAATAGTGAAGGAATAAGGGTTTCCAGCATCTCAGGTACGGAAATCGCTGATCATAAGATAAATTTTTCACAGTATCAGAAAGGAATGTATATCGTAAACATCATTTTCCAAAACAATCAACAAAAAAACATCAAAATATTTAAGTAATAACTTTATGACAAACAATCTAAACAAAACTCTAATTTGCTTTTTAATTTCTAATGTAGTTCTGCTCAATGCCCAGCAAAAAGGCACTTCAGAGATCAAGGCAGGTTATGGTGTTCTTTCTTCCAACGAAATCGGCAAAGTCTTCACAGATATTATAATAACACCATTTAGTGAAACGAAAACTACTGATGAAAAACATTCCGGAGCTCTTTTTATTGGTTACAATTATGCAGTTAAAGATAATTGGACCATCGGTACAGATCTTGTTTATGAAAGATATACAGCTTCTGTTAATAAACAAAACCTTACTGTAGCGAGCCAGAAGAATGATATATATACACTGGCTGTCAATAGTACTTATTCCTATATCTCGAAACCCAAGTTCAGAATGTATTCAGGGGTTGGTTTAGGATATACTTTTTCAAATGAAAAACTTAGTCCTAATCAGTCAGATGTTCAAAGTGTATCTTCCAAAAGCAGTTCTTTCAACTTTCAGGTGATAGGAGCAGGTATAAGAATAGGTGGAAAAATTGCAGGGTTTGCAGAATTAGGATTTGGATATAAAGGTATAATTAATTTAGGGATCAGCTATCAGCTTTAATTGTTAATCTTATTCTGTTGTATCATCAGTAAAACAGAATAAGATTTTAACCTTGTATACCTTATTTCAAGTTAAAAAAAAATAGTAAAGATAAATGTATGATAAATAGAAACAAAATGTCTTATCATAGAGGTTCTGGCTGTTTTATTATTATTAACTGATAATTTTTTCAGAATTAAATCAAAGAAAATTTGTTTTTATGACCAATCGGTCATATATTTGCATCATTATTTACTATTATTATGGCAAAAGGGGAGGAAACCAGACAGTTCATTATAGAAAAAGCAGCACCTATTTTTAATACAAAAGGGATTGCGGCTACTTCTATGAGTGATATTATGGAGGCCACCAAGTTGTCTAAAGGCAGTATGTACGTTCATTTTGAAAATAAGGAAGTTCTTGCCTGTGCTGCTGTTGAGCATAATATGCAAATGCTGACTGATCAACTTCAAAAAACTTTAAGCAGATTTAAAACTTCCAGGGAACAGTTATTCGCCTATATTGATTTTTTTAGTGATCCCAACCATCCACCTGTAGTTGGCGGGTGTCCCCTGCTAAACTTTGGAACAGAAGCTGATGATACCAATCCAGTCGTTAAAGGAAAGGTAAACAATGGAATAAAACAGGGAGAAAAATTAATTTCCGGTATTATAGAAAAAGGAATTTCCAATAAAGAATTCAGAGCGGAATGGGATGCGGAAGGTTTTGCAACAGTTTTGTTTGCCATGCTTGAAGGTGGACACTTAATGTCAAGAATGGCTGGTAATAACGATAAAATGATAACTATCGTCAAAAATCTAAAAAAAATGATTGAAGAAAATACAGTGTAATTTTTTTTATCCAAAATATGACCGATCGGTCATTTACATATGAAATAATTCTTTTAAAAAATATAATCATAACAATTTAAAAAACAGAACAATGTCAAAAACAGTTTTAATTACAGGTGCATCAAAAGGTTTCGGAAAAGCATGGGCAGAAGCCTTTTTAGCCAAAGGATACAATGTGGCTGCAACAGCCAGAAATGTAGAAACGCTTGATGATTTAAAAGAAAAATATGGAGATTCCGTATTGCCTTTAACCTTAGATGTAGATAAAAGAGAGGAATCATTATCAGTAGTTCAGAAAGTACACCAACACTTCGGCAGCATTGATATTCTGATTAATAATGCAGGATATGCACTAACAGGTGCGGTGGAAGAAACCAACGAACAGGAAGCAAGAGCACAGTTTGAAACGAATTTCTTTGGAACTTTATGGCTTACACAGGCGGTGCTTCCCATTATGAGAGATCAGAAAAGTGGCCATATCATTCAGGTTTCTTCTATTTTAGGATTGGCTACTTTACCAACCATGGGACTTTATAATGCATCTAAGTTTGCACTGGAAGGATTAAGCGAAACTTTAGCAACAGAAGTAAAAGGCTTTGGAATTAATGTAACTTTGGTAGAACCTAATGGCTATGCTTCCAATATCTGGCATACAGGAATTAATACACAAAGTAATCCTGTTTACGATGGTGTTAAAAAGGCTTTCTCAGAATCTGAAACTTCTTTTGGAGACGTAGCAGCTACAGCTCCTGCATTGATAAAGTTAGTAGAAACTGAAAATCCTCCATTGCGTTTATTGCTTGGAAAAGTAGCACTTCCTTTCGTAAAACAAAATTACGAACAGCGCTTAAAAGTATGGGAAGAATGGAATGATGTATCTGTAGAAGCTCACGGATAACATCGAAAAAAATGTTTTCACAAAATAAGCTCCGTTTTTATAGAAGAACGGAGCTTATTTTTTTATCCTTTTTGAGATCAATATCTCAGTCATTTTTCTTAGCATTACTTTTCATCTGCTTCATATTGTTTCCTGTTCACCATCTGCAATGTCTGTTTCACTGTGAAATATGACTACTTGAACACATTACTCGTTTCGCAGGCGTATCTCAGGGTATAATTTTGTCTCATCAAAAAGAAAAAACAGATTTAAAATCTAATACAGCAAAGCAATGAAAACAACAATTTCAACAATTTTTTTAGCAGCAACTTTTATCTTAGGTACACCTGCTATTTCTAAGGCGCAAAAAAATGATACTGCTACTCTATTATCAAAAAATGATACCAGTATCCGTCCTTTTCACATCAATATTCCACAATCTCAGCTGGATGATCTTAAAAAACGTATTTCCGAAACCCGCTTCCCGGATAAAGAGACTGTGAAAGATGCTTCTCAGGGAATCCAGCTTGAGCAGTTAAAAGAACTTATCACCTATTGGGGCAACGGATACGACTGGAGAAAAGTAGAAAATAAGCTGAATGCGCTTCCCCAATTTGTAACAAAAATTGACGGACTTGATATCCAGTTTATCCATGTACGTTCAAAGGAGTCTAATGCAATGCCTGTAATTCTTACCCATGGCTGGCCTGGTTCTCCGCTGGAGTTTATCAATGCAATAGATCCTTTGACTGATCCTGTAAAATACGGAGGAAAAGCAAGTGATGCTTTTGATGTAATTATACCTGCCATTCCGGGATATGGTTTTTCAGAGATTCCTGCTGAGCTTGGCTGGAACCCTGACCGCGTTGCCCGTACATGGGATGTACTGATGAAAAGACTCGGCTACAAAAAATATGTTTCTGAAGGTGGTGACCATGGTTCTGTTATTTCTGATGCATTAGCAAAACAGGCTCCTTCAGGTCTTTTGGGAATCCACCTTACCATGCCGGCTACCATTCCTGCCGAACTTGTAAAACCAATCAATGCCGGTGATCCCGCCCCGTCAGGACTTTCTGCCTCAGAAGCAAAAGCATACAATGCAATGAGTACATTCTTTGGAAGAAATGCAGCTTACGGGGGAATGATGGTAACACGTCCACAGACAACAGGATATCTGCTTTCTGATTCTCCAACAGCCTTAGCAGCATTCCTTTACGAAAAAATTGCAGAATGGAGTGAAAGTGATCTTCATCCCGAGAATGTCATTGGCCGTGATGCTATCCTGGATGATATTACCCTTTACTGGCTTACCAATACCGGAGCGTCTTCTTCACGTTTCTATTGGGAAAATAACAAGAATAATTTCAGTGCTGAGGCGCAGAAGACCAAAGACATTAAAGTTCCTGTAGCTGTTTCGGTATTTCCTCACGAAATTTATCAGGCTCCGGAAAGCTGGTCGAAGCAAGCTTATCCTACTTTATATTATTATCATAAAGCTTCAAAAGGCGGACATTTTGCAGCCTGGGAACAGCCGCAGATCTTTACAGAAGAGCTTAGAGCCGCTTTCAAAGATTTAAGAAAAAAACTTTAACAATAATAGGATCAATCAACAGAATCGTTTAATCTAAATAATAAAAATATGGAATTAAATACCATTCAGGAAGTAGAAAATACAACCGTAGTCAATATCAGTAAAGTGCTGTATTCCGGTAATGTCGTTGTAACGGGAGGCCGTAACGGAGAAGCAAAAAGCAGTGATGGCAAACTTAGTATTGAACTAACTTCTCCCGGTTCAAAGGGAAACGGAACCAATCCGGAACAGCTGTTAGCAGCAGGATGGTCGGCATGTTTTATCGGTGCGATGCATTTAGGTGCGGTAAAAATGGGAGTTACCCTTCCTCCGGACTTATCTGTCAATACCTCTGTAGATCTGGCCACCAATGATGATGGATTTTTCCTGCAAGCCCATTTACAGGTACTTTTACCGGGATTTGCAATAGACGAAGCCAGAAAAGTTGTGGAAACAGCCCATGCAACATGTCCTTATTCAAAAGCAACCCGTGGAAATATCAATGTAAAAATAGATGTAGTAGTTTAGTTTTCAGAATGTTTATTGCATTTTGATTAAAACCTTCCCTGTCAAAAGCAAGGAAGGTTTTTTATTGTTTTAAAATCTGTCTATTTAGCTGCTGTAGTGATTTTGTTAAACGCATAAGGCACCACTCCAATCCCCAGGGTCAGTAAAACACCAACGAGATTATTCAGGTTGGGAAAATTGCTTACATCAAAATAGTTCCAGATGGCAAAGGTGGTGAGAACACATGCCAGACCTACAGACACCAAACCGCTTATAAATGCAAGAAAACGGCTTACACTCGTATTAGGTTTTGAGGCATTGGGATCTTCACCATTGCCAGCTGTTGCATCTGCGGCCTTCATTGCCTGCTGACTTTCAGTAGAAGCAGATAAAAAAGCCACTCTTTGTTTTGTTTTTTCTACCTCTATCTGAACATTCGCATCCTTATCCAAAAGGAGATCTTTTAAAGAGACTTTATCTTTTTTAAGTTTAAAAAAGACAAGACAGGTAATTAAAAGGAAGAGCAGAATAGGAGAAATTGCAATCCATTTTTCAGCATCGGTTATAGGAATTGGCTTTGGTACAGTCGGTATCGTGTTAGTCTGCTGTCCATACATCACAACAGATGTAAAGAGTGCGGTCAATAATAAAAAAAAATTCAAAGGTCTCATAGGGGTTAGTTTTGAAGTTGTTATGATTTTTTTAAACTACATCTGAATATACTTTACAGCATACAGTCTATTTATCACAAATTTTGTGATAATATAACAACCTGTCAATTACCCAAATGGGTAATATTATATCAAAAAGAATAATCGTATATAATATCTGAAAAACGACTTATTTCCAGGATATTAAGCACCAATTGATCTTCTATTATTAATTTCCAAAATTGACAAAATGAGGAACATCCGTTGCAAAACTGTTCATTGGTAAAAGATTATTTCTGTTACTGTTAAAATCAAAAACAGAATTATTATCAAAAGGAACACGTGGATAATACATGAAAGAAATCTGAATCCTGTTGAAAACAAGATAGGGATTATTAATTAAAACACCTATTCCGATTTTTGTATTGGCTTTGGTCTTCAATAGTTTATCATCGGGCATTCCCAGCCAACCCACTGCAGTAGTTAAATAAGGGCTGAAATGGAAATTCTTCCAGGTTTTATTGATAAACAATTGAAGCTGATATCTTAACACTATTTTTTTTGTGCCAATATAATCAGAATTATAAACAGGAAATTCATCTGCAGAAGAAAGGTTGATCCTATCCTTATACGAGTAATTATGCTGTGGATTTCCCAAGGCTAATGTTGGAGAAAAGAAATGTCTTGCTTTGGCAAATTTCCAGTCCATAAGGTTGGTGAAATAAGTTCCATCAAAGCGGAAAGATTCCCTGTTCTGACTGTCTTCATTAAAAAACCTTCCAAACTGTGCTTTCACTGTAAAATATCCCAGTTTTGTAAAACGCCCATAAGATGCTGAAATTCCCACATACGGATTCACTTCTTTATTTCTTGATAATCCTCCGGCAATGACGTTTACAGAATTGCCATAAGCAACATCCTCCGGCAAATCATATTGGAAAATATTCTTCTGAACTGAAAAGTTTCTCTGAATAAATCCGACAGACATCAGAAAACTGTTGTAAGAGCTGAAATATTGATACTGATCAATTCCCGGACTGTCTTTGTACTGATAGTTCTGAAATCTTCCTATGATGGCAATATTGCTGGATACCTTCTCACGGGGATCAGATGAAACCGGAATCTGATAACCTCCCCATAAATCCTGACTGTATACTTTAATCTGAACTTCAGGGAAAGCAGTATCCGTTTCTGTCGGAAGTAAAACCTTTCGCATAAAATATTCAAATGTAAAACCTCCCGCCCATTTCGTTAAAGGAGAGAAAAAGTCTCTTCTGAGGCTGAAATTAATTCTCTCATTTCTCGAAAAGTCCCGTTCTCCAAGAATCTGGGCATTGATATAAGTACCAAAAAGATTATAAGTGGTATAGCTTCCTAAGAGATAATCCTGCTTTTCTTTTGAATCATTTCTGTAAAGGAAATCCAGGGTGTGTCCCAGTCCCAGTACATTCTCTTCAGTAACTCCCAAACCAATTTTACTTCCGGAATAACTGATTCTCGGCTTCAGACTCCAGGAATCCAATACCTTTACGACAACATCTATAGAATCTTTACTGGAAGTGCTGTCGGACACACTGATATTAACTCTGTTGATAAAAGGCATTGTTCTCAACAAACGCTCTGATTCATAGAGCTTTTGTGCGTTATATTCTTCTCCTTCTTCAAAAAGCAAAAAATTATTGATTGTTGATCTTCTGGTACTGGAATGAAGGTGATCCTTTACCCAATCATACCATTTGCCTATTTCCTTACCGTCTTTAGAACTGTATCCAAAAGGGTCAATGGTTTCTATCCTGACATTTCTGATAATTTTTTTGTTATAAGTATTTTGTAAAAGCTTTTCAGTATTGGACTTCACGGAAGTGGAATCCGGCTCTCTACGAAATATAAAACGGTGAATGAATTTAGTAACTTTTCTCTTATCTGAAAATTCTTCTATTTTGTAATACAGCGAATCTTTCTTTTCCTGTGCATTTAAAAAGAAAAAACCACTTAAAAGGAAAATCAGAGTTACAGTCGTTCTAGCCATTAGTCATCAAAATTCAATAAAGTTTCTTGTATCAATTAATACGCCAATAAAGCTTCAATACCTACCACATTTCAGAAATTTTTCGATATAAAGCCCACTTTATTCGATAGTCTCATTTTATAAATAAAAGAGTGTCTGTATTTTATTATAAATTCATGTCAGATTAAGCCTAACATCAGTATTACATTCAGCGTGAAAGAAAACAACAGCAGAATAACCAGTTCTTTCAAAAAAGGGCTTTCTTTCCTGTAAATTTTGTTTACTATTGAAGATAATCCTAAAAATAGTAATCCTGCCAATGTCAAAAAAATACTTCTGACTATTAATGCCGGAATAAAATCATTTTCTATTATTTGATTCCAATTTTCATTTGACCTTATCCAAAGTCTTGACATTGCTATTAAACTTAGAAATCCAATGGTATAAATTACAGTTTTTAAAAGAAAAAAAGTGTTTGTTTTATAGGTGTATTCCATTCAGATTATAAAATAATAAGCTAAAATTATAAAAATTTTCCTTCTATAGCTTAAAAAAGAAATAAATCACTGCCACCCAATCTTTCTGTAACCGTGATTATAAAGAATATTATTTTTTCTATTTCTTTTTTTTAACTCGTTCAAATTCTTTTAAAAAACTCCAGAACCTTAATAAATATAGTAATACTTATTCTTACTTTTAAGAAGATCATTAGTTTTGTTTTTACGGAAAACCATAATGAGATAACCCCATTACAAGTTAATTTTACAAACACCAACCCGCAAATAGCAGAATAATATTTATAAATGTCAAATAAATGACAGCAGAAGAAATAAGAGAAATAGCAATAGACAGTTGCCAAAACTATTATGAATATCTACAGAATAACAATAAAGGCATCCAGGAAGTTGATGTTTTTGATTTAGAATATTTGCCAGGCAGGTATACTGTGATTAAGCTTCGTTTGTCTGCAAAGCTTTTTGATACAGAAGCTGTTTTTTTCAGGAATTTCCGCAATGGTAAAGATTATGATTCCACAGAAATTAAAATTATTGAATACGACAATGATAAAAATATACTTTTAATTAAACCTTCTGACAAAATATCCCCGGATTTCATTGGGCTACAAAGAAATGACCTTAAAGTGGTCTCTGATCTGAAGTTCCTGGTTGAAAGAGTGAAATACTGGTACGTACATAATGGAAGCAATCTCTCCCTACCTACGAGAACTTCGAAATACTCAGAGGACTTTCAGAATATTGACTTTTTTCCTGAGAAAAATCTTCTGCCTTCCGAAAACCAAAAACAGTCATTAAAAAATATTTTCACGAATCCCTTTTCTTATGTTTGGGGAGCTCCCGGCACAGGGAAAACCCAATTTGTTCTTGCCTATGCAGTGCTCCATTATATCAGAAAAGGGGATACAATTGCCATTTTAGCTCCCACCAATAATGCGATTGAGCAAGTTTTAAAAGGGATCATTAAAATGACTGATAAGGCTGGGATCGACAGAAAAAAAATTATACGCCTGGGAACGCCCTCCAAAAAATTTGCGGAAGAATTTCCCGAAGTCTGTGAAGAAAAAGGGGTTCAAAAAAAGCTGGCTGAAATAGATAAACAAATTGATATTCTGGAACGAATGCTAAATTTTAAAAATCAGCAGCAAGCCATTGACAGATTTATAGACTTAACTCCTGAATTTGATGATTTAATTGAATTTTCTGCGCGTATAAAACGAGATACAGACTCATTGGCTGAGGTGAATATCATATTCAGAAAAAAGGAGATAGAGGTTAAGTTACTCTCTGAAAACAGCATTAAAGAAACTCAACAGCTGGAAAAAAATATTGCTAAAATAAATTCTATTTCCCATAAGATTATCAAAGCATTCAGCAGTAAACCAACGCGTGCAGAAAAGGAAGTTTATGAGAGTAGAAAGAGAATTTATGATTTCAATAAAGATCTGGAATATTTGAAATATGAACTCTCTGAAATCAGTGAGAAAAGAACGGTTCAAGAGAGAGATTTAGCTGAGATTCAGAAAAAAGTATCTATAAAAATCACTAATCTGATTAACCAGACCAAATTTCTTCCGGAAGTTCAGTCTGTTCTTTCTAAACTGTCTGTCACAAATATAAAAAAAACTAAAAAAAAGGCAGATACCATACTCCTTCAAAAAAGAGATAAGTTAGAAGTTGACACGCATCTATTTTCAGAATACAAAAATCACAGCCCGGGCGTAATAGAATCTGAATTGGAAAGATATGTTGATTTAAGAGCTAAACTAGCTATTTCCTCTACTGAAGAACGTTTGAAGTCCGTCAATATCATTGGATGCACTTTAGATGGCTATATTGGACGTTACACAGAATCAAAGTTAAATGTTGAGCATATTTTTCTGGATGAAGCAGGATATGCCAATATTATTAAAGCTTTGACATTGTTTAATCATTCAACGCCCATTTCATTTCTGGGGGATCACAAGCAATTACCTCCGGTTTGTGAAATTAACGACAGCAGTATTGAAAGGGATGGCAAGTTTTATAATATGTTTTTATGGGCTCAGTCAGCCATTTTCCTGGACACTCTTTTTTCGAAATCAAAGGATTTCTCCAGAAATCAGTACCTGGACAATTCGGAATTCAAATCTGAACATATTTCCAAGACTTCTTTAAATGCTACCTATAGGTTCGGAAATAATCTGGCTCAGATTCTATCTAAATATGTTTATGAAAACAACTTTAGCTCCAATAATCCGGAAGGAGAAACCCAGATACAGTATATTAATGCTAAAAAAAATGAAGGACCAAAATCAAGAGTATCAATGAATGAAGTTTCAGAAATAAGCAAGCTTGTTCATAACCTTAAAAAAAATGGAACGGAGGATTTTGTCATTTTAACCCCGTATAAAAAACAAATAAGATTACTCAACAATTCTTTGCCACAAGAAAGAAATGATTTGAAAATCCTCACTGTTCACGGTTCTCAGGGCAGAGAATGGGATACTGTAATTTTAAGTATTGTTGACACCTATGATAAATGGTTTGTTGACACTACTATTCCTGTTTCCAAAGGCCTTAATCTGGTTAATACTGCTGTGAGTAGAGCTAAACGGAATTTAATTGTAGTGTGTGACAAAAATTATTGGGCAGTGCAAAGTGGGCAGCTTGTCACCGAACTTATCAATTGCGGAAAAGAGATAAAAAATTAATATGATCTCACTCATAACCGAAGGAATAGAATTATTTTATTTTTAAGTCTTGTTTATAATTATATTTTGCTTAAAACTGAATAAGCTTTCTGCCATCGGAAAGCTTATTTTAATTTTAAATCATAAATTCTGCAAAATGCACACCACCCCTCTATCAAACTATTTTACAGTATTTTATGATTTTATTTTAATTTTCTCTGCACCAATTATTAGTGGAAGCTAACTTAAATCATAAAAGAATAGCATCCGGTCTAAGCTTTTTTAATTATTTTTACTCATTATAAATAAAAATAACACATGAGAAAAATTGTACTTACGGGAATAGCAGTTATAGGAGGGTTTCTAACAGCACATGCACAATGTAAACCTGTAGCCACTCTTAGAGAAAGTTTTGATACCTGGAAAGACATCAATAAATGCTGGATGGCTCAATCCGGAAAAGCTATGCTTTATGCAAGTGATAAAAGAATTATATTCTATTCAATGAACAATCCTGGAGAAAACATGTATCTGGTAACACCGGAAATCAAAGCTGGAATCTATACACTGTCTCTTGATCTTTCTGATAATGGAGGAGAAACTACCATAGAACTTTTTTCAGTAGACAACCCTTCTGATGTAAAAACCTATGTTTCAATTACTAAACCTTCCAAAATAACAGGTGACAAAAAAACATTTACTGTTTCTTTGAAAAAAGATTCACATTTAGGTTTGAAAGTTATGCTAAATGGAGTACATCAGGCGGTTTATATGGATAACTTTTATCTACAGGCAAAGAAATAGAGACTTTAGCTTTATTTTTTACTCATAAAAAAACGTTCACCTTTTGTTTCAGAAATGCTTTAATCTCTAAAGAATAAATCGGATTTAAACTTCCCATAATTATTACCGTAGATAAAAATAGTTCGCAAAGATAAAAGACCACAGATATAATAAAAACCAATATTTGTAGATAAAAAACTACATTCCACAGAAAGCATTCTATATCAAACTTTTGGGAATTAAGAGGAAAAAGAGTATATCCGATGGATATACTCTTAAAAACTTAGAAAAAAAACGAAGTAATACTCCCCTTACTACTTTTTTATAATGGAAAAATGCAGATTATACTAAAAATATCCTCTTCCATTTTGTAACCGTATTTCTGCTTAATTTAAAATGTTTGGCTAGCTGGCTATTATTTAATTTATGTGTTTTCTGATAATCAAGAATTTCAAAAATAGTCTGTCTATCATAGGATTTGAATTTCTGACTTTCAGAGAATCCATCAAAAAAGATAATATTATTAATCTTCAAAACATCGGATAAAGACAGGGTATCTTTTGATAGATATTTCTTTACATATTCTCTTTTATCCGGACATTTAGATTCTATGAAATCATGGTAAATTCTTTTATAATTAGGTCCCGTATTTATTGCTTGTACTTGCTTATCCATTTATTCAATGTTGATTTGGGAATTCCGTAATGATTAATGATTTCAACTTGAGTCTTCTGTTTATTTTCGAGGAGCTCCAGCATATGCTTATCTTTCTTTTTTCATTCCATTATGATTTTATAAATTACTGATATATTTCCCACTATAAAGTATCTATCCATTTATAAAGATCTGTATCAGAAGATATTCTGAATGATTTCCTAAGTCTGCTTTTTCTCGTCTGAACTGTCCGCACCGAAATACAATTGTATTCCGCTATATCTTTTGTAGTGAAACCCAGCTTAAGAAGAGCACATAGTTTGAACTCATCTGCTGTAATATCCGGGTTTATCTCAGTAAGGCTATCATATAAGTTGGGAAATGAAGATTTCATTTTGGGTATAAAAGCGATATCATCATTCATGGCAAATTTCACCAGGTTTTCCAAATCTATATCATCTTTTCTGTTGAGCTTTTCACGCATACCCGCCATTATTTTTTCACCATGAAGGACCTTCTGGTATAATTTCAAAATCATAAAGTGCTTTGACAGGATAAAATAGCCAAGAATTCCAAACCATACAAACATATTGATAAAAGTAAAGAATCTCTGATTTTTTGAAAACTCTAAATTTTCCGTTCCTGCAACCCTGAATATCCTAAAATCATAATAATGGCTTATCAGAAAAAGAATAAATGCAGTAGCAAAAACCACGACGATATACTTCGAGTTTTCCCTTGTATTAAAAACAAATAATGAAGTATTAAGAAGCAAAAAATAATATAAAGACAAACCATTTTCGAAGCCTGATGTGGATGAAAAATAAAAAACCAATATCATAGAAAGCTCAATAACAGTAAAGCATATCAAAATATTCTGGCGTGCTTTCGTAAAAAAGAAAAGAAGAAGAAAAATTCCACCGAGCACAAATAGTCCTCCAAAAAAAGCTTTGAAGCCAAATAACAAATCTCTTAATCCACTCAGAAGCAAAACAACTCCGATAGAAAATGCAAACAAATTTAATCTCTGAGCATCAATACGCTTAAGCATGTCCGTATCAGGATCAATATGCAGGTCTTTTATATAATTCAATATTTTACGCAACATTACTAATAAATAATTACTCAAAAGATAATAATTATCCATATAAAAATTAATATTTTTTAATTACTCTTAAAAACAACAAAAAAAACAAACGATAAGTTTTTAGGTATACAGAAAAGGAGCTCCTTTTCAGACCTCCTATTATTATCTTTTATATCTCTCATAGCTAAAAAGCTAACATATTTTGGGTTGATCTATTGTTATAACACATTTCTAGATTAGAAAATTTTTTCTCCATTTAGTTACTGTGTTACGACTTAATTTAAAGTGAGAGGCAAGCTGGATATTGTTGAGTTTATTTTTTTTCTGATAATCAAGTATTTTAAGTATATCCTTTTTTCTAAATGACCGATGTCTCTGGCTGGCAGCAAAAGCTTCCCTATCCGGAGTTCCAAAAATTTTTTCATTCAGTTCCATAATATCCACAACTGATAAGCTTTCTTTTTGTAATAACCGTTGACAGGAATCTTTTTTTTCCGGAAATTCTTTTACAATGATATCATTATAGATTCTTTTATAATCAGGTATTAATTTTCCCATAAGATGTTTATTATTTATTTTCTTCGCCTTTATACTTCCATATCCATTTATACAGTGTTGTTTTCGGAATTTTATAATGTTCTATTACTTCTGTTTTTGACATTTCTCCCGACTCTATTTGTCTCAGAATAAAATCAATGATTTCTTTCGTATAAATATTTTTACGAAACTGGGGTAAACCTGTTTTTTTGTTCTGTTTATATTCTGTGTTTTTACCTGCTATTGCAGGAGCATATAATATCAGATGTTGTGAATATAGTCTGAAAAAATCATATTCTAATAATTTACTCCATTTCAACAGATTTTCTGTTTCTATGCTTGTAGCCTTGTACATTCTTCGTATTTCCTGCTCTGTACATTTCATAAAGCTACAGATACGGGATAGTTCTATATCACACTCTGCAACTTCTTTTTCAATTAATGGTCCTATTGGAATCTCTTTAAAATTCATTAGTCTGTATTGTTAGAATCGTTGAATTGAGGATATTTTATAAACCGGCAGACAGAATCATCTGCCGGATATAATGATTTAAGGAGCATTCATCTGTTCTATTTTATACTCTCATATCAAATCAATAAGCAGACATTCTTTGTGCTGTCATAAAAACACGTCGGATATTATTGCTGGGATCAGTATCATTTAAATTATCTACAGAAACAAAAACGATTATTCTATACCAGATTCCATCAACAATCACATCTACCGTTTCGATCTCCTGAGAATCATCACTGGAACTGGTAGCTGCTACAGAAGTAGAACTACTATTCATATTGTCTCCCCAGTTAAGATAAATTCCGTTATCCGTTTCCATATAACCTCCGGGTGCTAATAAAACGTTCGAACGGCGGAAGCGGTCTACACTTGATAATGCAGAATACCATACTTTAATATTAGAACTGGAGGCATTTACCAAACGAGGATTGTAGGTAACAGCTCCTGAACCCTGATTGGAACTTGCATTAAAATTAAGGTCTAATTTTAATTTTCCACCTAAAATAGCATCATAAGTTCCGCCAACCTGTGTGCTCAGCAATCCTACATACGTCGCTGGTAATGTATAATTAAAGAACTGATATTCTCCAGGTGCAAGCACTTTCCCAACGCCTACTGTTGCACTACAACTCTGCCCTCCTATCGAAATGGGAAATGTTGTTGTAGTGGGACTGGATACTGTTGGTGTTCCGGAAACAGTATAGTTTAAAGTACCTGATCCTTGCGCAAAATTACCCTGTGGAAGTGTTGCAGTAAGACCGTTTACAGGTCCTATCGTTTGTGAACCATATACTCCTGCATTGCCTCCTGAATAAGGAATCGACATGGTACCTTGGTAAGGAGTTCCGGCAGTATAGGTAAGTGGGCTTAGTGTTGCGTCAGTACATCTCAAACTGCTTATTGTTCCCGTCTGTAACGAACGGCCGTCCAAAGGTCTCCATTGGGTTCCGTCCCAATAAACATATCCCTTAAAAGTAAAGGTAGCCTGAGTTCCCAGATTATAGACTAATAAACCAAGTGCAGGATTGGGAATTGTAGACACATCATTATACGCTGTTAAAGCTACTCTTGGACCTAAAAATCCCTTTTGGCTCCCTGATGCAAGCTGGCTTACATTAAGCTCTAAAATAGCAGAAGCGTCGGGAATTGCACCAATGCCTGCAGATCCTGATGTCGTGACAATAAAATCATCAGCTAACTGTGCTGCCGTTGGAACTCCTGTTACTGCATTGTTTTTTCCACCATCGATATTAAATACTCCTTGTGGATTTTGTGTATTAATGCCTACTTGAGCGAAGGATAATGTACCAATTGCCAAGGCAAAAATTGTGTAAAATTTACTTTTCATTTTGTTCAATAATTTGGAAAAAAGGAAAAGAGTCTTATAATTACTCTTTTCCTGAGTTACTATATTTTAAATTTGTGTTTATATTATTTTAGTATAAAATATATTTGAAAGAAGGAGGAGACCGAATTTGCATTCCTATTAGAGAAGCCATTTCCAATTCCTTTAATTTGAGAGATTGTTCTGGATAAATTTTATTTTTGAATGGGACAAGCATCTTATCTTTAGTTCGTAATATGCCCTGATTTTCTTTGAAAGAACCACTGTCTTTGATATTGAGATCATAACCTTTCCCAAAGTATAACTGAGCATACATATTAGAAAAACAACATAGCAAAAGAAACATACCTGATGCCTTTGCCATAGTGTAACGGATGTTCTTAAAATACATTTTCACCTCATTGGAATTATGTGGTAAAATTGATCTTATTTTAAGTTGAAATAAAGAAATTATATACGCTACAGATACCTCATCAGTATGCTGTAGCATACGACATAGATACCATCAACATCAACAAAACAAATATAAAAAGCTGATTTTTAAACCATTAAAACAGTAAGATTCATTTTTAATTCTGAATATTTAATACACTCTTAAAGATGATATAAACAACAGAAGTTCTCTTGTCAATTCCTACAATGATCTGACAATACATTACAAAACGTCTAATTCTATATTGAAAATAACCCGTAAAAAAATCCTCAGATCTCTCTGAGGAAAAAAAACTAATAACCATGAAAACTCAAATAAAAATGAGTCTGTTGTATGGTGCAATTTATAATGATATGCTAACAATAACAAAGCAATTCTGTAGATATAAATTACAGTCGTGTAAATTTTGTTTGTCATGTTTCTCAATACTGTTTGATGTTCATAGCGGTTGTTGAAATGGTAAACCTATAAAAGACAAAGGAATTAGAGATAACGATGAAATAATAGCAATAAAAATAGTAACAGGCTGGATTACCAAAAGCACCCTAATTCTGAGGGTATCTATATTAAATAGTAAGTAGGGGTTGTGTAGGGCATAATATAAAAAAAAGCTCCTAAAAAAGGAGCTTTGTGACCGCAGAAGGATTCGAACCCTCACTGTCGGAGCCGAAATCCGAAGTTCTATCCATTAAACTATGCAGCCGTATTCATAAGTAATGAATGATAAGTAATAAGTAATACCTGATTACTTATCATCATTGCCTTTCATGTTTTAGAAAGTAATTTTCACTCCTCCCAGAATCTGTGCACCCAGGACTTTATATCCTTTGTACGTCTGGTATTTTGAGCTCAGAAGATTATTTCCGAGTGCGAAAATACTGAAATTTTTGTGAATTTTATACTCTGCAGAAAGATTTAAATCAGCATATCCACCTACTTTATCGTTTGTATTCTCCGTAGATTGGTAAATTACATTCGGAGCACCTACTCCTTCAATCGCATAAGAGTTTGTCGTTCTGTCACTTGCAAAGATTCCTTTAAATCCTAACAGTAGCTTTTTGTCAAGCATTGTATATTTTGCCCCGATGCTTGCATTGAATAAAGGAACGTTATAAATATTTTCATAGTTCTTAAGATCATACTTTGTAAACCTTAACTCTCCATCAATAATAAGATTGGCCAATGGGAAATATTGTACACTCCCTTTGATATCACTTACGTTTCCATCATCATACACTGCAGAGAATGTATTGGCAAAATTATATGCAGAACGGTTTACAGATGTATTATCGAAAAGACCGTTGCCCTTGAAGAACATAATATCTCTCATCTTTCCATAACCTGCAGAGAAGTCGTATTTCAACGTTTCATCAATATCTCCTCTCAATCCTACATAAAAATGATATTTCGTCTCCGTTGGCTTTAAAAACTGGTCAGAAAGGATGAATGGATTCGTCTGCAACATATCTCCATAGGTATTCAGCTTCAGACCTCCGTCTACCCCTCCGTAGAATTTAAATTCTTTGGCAGCTGCAAACTGGAACTCCGCCTGCGGGAACCAATACGTTTTATTGTTTTTCTGCTGAGAAACCAGTTCTGCTGAATTTTTAGCATTCAGGAAAGAGAATGAAGATCCTAACATCAAATAAGAATCTCCTTTGCTGAATGTTACTTTCGGGGTCAGGCTGGTATTGAAGAAGTTGGAAGAGTTTTTATCTCTGATGGCAAAATCTGTCTTCACAGCATCCAATCCTACTCCCAAATCTGCATTCAGGTTGATTCCTGATTTTCCTAATTCAACAGCATGCTTGGAGAAGTTTGCAAGAATGGAAACCTGGTTTTCCGAAGCATCAAAATGATCTTTCAGGAATGATGATTTTACCCTTACATCATTTAAGATTTCATTGGAATAAAAATCATAGTACCCGTTTACTTTAAACTGATTTACTTTTTGTTTAAGATCAAGCTCTCCCGTAGGCTGCATGGCGTAGATTCCATAATAATTATAGCTGTCTAAACCATATTCAGCGTTAAGGTTAAACTTCCCTTTTTCTCCGTAAGAGTTTAAGAAAGCTCCGATATTAGCAGAAGTCTGCCCGGATTTCCAGTCATAATCTTTTTTAAGACCATTCGTAGACAAAACATGAACATCAGCTCCTACTTCAAGCTTATTTTCAAGGGTTTTTGAAACGTTTCCGTCTACCAGAACTTTTCCATAATTACCCATTCCAAACTGAAAATAGTTATTCTGAGCGGTTCCGTCAAATTTGGGTGCTACATCTTCTCCCTGAATAGTTGAAGTTTTAAAATCTGAAACAGCAGGAACATCCGTGATGGTATACTTCACAGGAGTCTGCGATTTCTCTTCCGGCGGATAATTCTTGATGGTTTCCACAGAAGTTTTTTTCTTCTCGATCTTCTTCACTTCCGGCTCTCTTTTTTTGTTAAGAACCAGCTTTTCCTCCTTGATCTGGGAAAACGCCACCGACGAGAACCCTAAAAATAATATGGATAATAATTGAATTTTCTTGTTCATATTTTCTTTATTTGAAAAAAATATATAACGGGCTTTTATTTATTGGAAGCAATATAACTGCCTAATAAAGCTTTCCCCGACTGTTTTGAAAAAGTTCTCCCCAGTCTGAATATATTAAACAGCCAAAGGCTTTGATAAACTTGTAATTTGTATTGATAATTTTTTGTTGCACTATTCTCAGCTACATCATAACTGTAAACAATATCATAAGGAAATGTTGAAGGCAGTAACCCGACTGTAATCATACTTCCAATCATTGGGTTTCCGCAAGGAGGAGTATAGGTTTTCATCGGATGCAGTGTTATCTTAGATACATTGGTACTGTCTTCTACAATTTCATAAATATCAGAATGTTTTAAAATCTCAAATTCTTTCTTAAGATCCTTATTCACTACAAAAGCCTTTTGTTTTTGGAAGTCAGCTTTTGCGTGGTTATACTCTTTTGGATAGGCACTGTACGAAGGAATGCAGCTCCAGAGTGAAGCAGAAATTAAAAAAGAATATATGGTAATTTTAAAAACCTTCATGTACTATTTCTTAATCTGTTTTTTAACTTCTTTTGCTTCTGCAACAATTTCAGGGAAGTCCTTATAGTTTGCAATGATCTGATCACAGGTATAGCTTGCCTGGTAGTTATCTTTCAGGCCGATATAGTTTTTAGCCATCAATACCAACGCTTTTGCTCCCCAGAATTCTTCTGAAGCATAGTTGTTGGCAAGCTTAAAGATCGTCTCATTAGAAGACTTGAAAGCTTTTCCTTTATTTTGATAATAGGCTTTTGCATACAGAGCTTCTGCAGCTACTGAAGTATTGGATGATTTTTCAAGAGAAGAATAGGCAGTCTGTGCATCTTTATCTTTTCCTGAGTTCATCAGACTTCTTGCTTTGATCACTTTCGCAGTTTCAATAACGGCTGCCGAGTTTTTAGAATTAGCAATCACTGCATTGGCTAATTTTTCCGCTTCAGAGAAATTATTTTCTTCTGCATACAGTTTCATCAATTCCACATTCGCATAGTTTTTAATGCTGATGTTGGAAGAATTTTTAATGCCTTCAAGGTACTTTTTAGCTTCTGTAGTATTCCCCTGTGCAAGGAAGATCTGAGCTAAACGAGTTTGTGCATCATCCTGGTAATCATTCTGAATTACAGCAACTTCCTGAAGAACAAGTAAAGCTTTAGTTGAATTGTTAGTCTGATAATAACTTTCTCCTAATTCGTACTTAGCCTGGTACAATCCTTCACCTGTAGGATTCTGTGTCAGATACTTTTCGTAGTAAGAAATTGCATTCTTATAATCTTTCTTCGCGAACAACTGCTTCCCTGTAGATAAATTGATCTCATCAATTTCAGCAGCATCTACATTTACCCCAACATTTCTAGCAAAAGTCTCATAACCTGAAACGTCTCCGTTTTTCGTAAAGATAGGTTTTGCAGCCTGAACTACTTTCTGAGCATAGGCCGTATTTTTATACTGCTCACCCAGAGATTTCAGTTCAGAAAGAGCTTTATCATTCTGATTCTGGTCTATATAATTTTGTGCTCTGTAAATAGATGCGTTAGCAATCAGATCTTTGTCAGAAGAACCTTTGATTACTTTTCCGAAATAATCATTGGAGTTGGCAAAATCATCCTGAGCAGCGTAGGCTGTTCCTATTTCGTATTGAGCATCATCATAATATTCGGAATCCGGATATTTTGATAAAAGATTTTTAAGGTTGTTAATCTTCGCCTGTGTATCTCCTTTGAATCCCAGAGCCATTGCTTTTTGATACAAAGTATAATCCGTAGCATCTTCATTTTTATCATAGATAGCAATGGCTTCGTTCAGATCATTATTGGCATAATGAATATCTGCTAGACGAAGTTCTGCATCATTTTTAAATTCCGGTTTCGGATTGGCAAGATATTGTTTGAAATAAGTAGCCGCCTGATCAAATTTCTTAGATTTAAAATAGGCATATCCCAAATCATAAGGCAGCTGCTGTTTTTCAGGGAAGTTTTCAGTAAGAAGCTTTTCATAACGTACAATGGCAGAAGGATAATTTCCTTTTTGGTAATACACCTGTGCCAGCCAGTACAAAGCTCTGCTGTTGAATTCTTTATTAATATTAAAACCAAGACTTCTTAAGAAATATTTCTCAGCTTCGTCATAGTTTCCTTTGTTGAATTCCTCCGTTCCTAATAGATAAGAAACCTCCTGGTCTACTTTGTTGATCTCAGGAGTTGAACTCTGTAATCTGTCAATTGCATTCAGCGTTTCTTTATAGTTTCCGGAATACAGATAAGATTTCACCAATAATGACCTCATTTCTGCGGCATTGGCTCCGTTCTGATTTTCGTTGATATAACTTTGAATTACCGCCGAAGGACTTTCAAACGGGTTACCGATATCGTAACTTAATTTAGCGTACTGCTCATGAGCCAGTTTTTTCACTTTCGCATCATAATCCATCTGATAAGAAGAACGGAATGCAGAAAGAGCCTCCTGTTTTTTATCTACGGCCAGATAAGCATTTCCTAACTGATAATAAGCATTTTGAGCTAAAGCAGAATTACTGTTCAGAAGCTGGTTGTAATAAGAAACCGCTTCATCATATTTCTTCAGCTGTGCAGCCACAAATCCCATCTCATACAAATCGTTTTCAGATGGATTCTGCTGTACACTCAGATAATCTTTTAAATGTGGATAGGCAGAAGTGTAATCATTCTTCATGAAATAACTCTCCCCAATGATCTTATGAACTTCTGCTTTATAAGAATCTGAAATATTTTCGTTCAACAAAGCTGTTCCTTCTGTAATAGCCTGATCGTAGTTCTTATCATTGTAATACATCTGTACATAATAAGGACGTACCAGTTTGGAGAACTTATCCTGATCCTTTATCGAATCAAAATACTGGAAAGCTTTATCATTCTGTCTGTTGCTGTAATACAAATGCCCAAGCATATAAGCAATATCACCTTTTTGGGACTGATCTGCTGATTTATAAGCTTCTTCAAGGGCATCAGTAGCTCCCTTGGAATCACCCGTCATGAATTTTGCATATCCAAGCTTCAGAATATACTCGGTATTCTCCTCTTTAGAAAGCTGATACTGGTTTACTTTTTTCAAAGTCTCCAGCGCTTTATCGAAATCTTTTTTTGCTAAATAGTAATCTGCCAGTGGAAGATTAGCCTGAGCAAAATAAGCAGAATTAGGATATTCTTTCATGAAAGCCGTTAACCCTTCTTCAGCATGATTTTTCTGAAGAATCACACCGATCACATTATCAAAAAACTGGGCGCCTTCCTTTTTCGAACGGGACAAATTCTGATTGTAGAAATATTGTCTTGCATATTCGTATTGAGAAGCATTGTATATTTTGGTCTGATAAAGATTTTCGGCTAGATTGAACCTGTAATTTTCTTTCTGGGTAAAATATTGGGACTGTTGAGCATCGGAGATTCCGAAATAAATTACAGCAGCCGCTAAAAGTATTTTTTTTGATTTCATTCTTCTTGATATAAGAAAATTAGTCTAAATAAGTTAACGAAAATATTAAAAACTTATTGTTTAAGCAAGTTTTAACAGTGTTAATGACAGTTAATTCTTATTTGATAACAATGTAAATTTTCTCACCATACAATGATAAAATTTACTACTTTCGTTTGATAAAATGTAAACAATTTTAATAAACAGTTATCAAAAACACATTTTAATTTGATACTTTTTCAACAGCAGCTAAAAACATACCATAAACACACCATCTCATGAAATTTAAGATTCTTTTAGCATTAATTTTTGTAAACCTTCTGCAGGCACAAAAGTTTTATTTTCCAAAGACAGCTGTAAATGACTCTGTTATATTGGAAAAACAGATTCCAGGACTTTCGCAACAAGTGATTCCCCTCCTTCAGTCTGCAAAGTATAAACCTGAAAATACAGTTGACCTTATGGATAATCTTTTCCGCTTGCAGCTGGTGGCTCATGATTATAAAAATTCATTGGCCTCCCTTTTCGAAAACCGTAAGCTCTTTGCGGATCACAATATGGGAGACTACAGATACATCGGATTTGAACTGTATGCCCTTGCAAAAATGGAGCAAGAAGAAAACGATACCTCATTTTCCAATGCCCTTCAAAAAGTATTTAATCAAAAATACGAAAGCCTTCCGGAAAAACTGATTCCAAGACTGGAACTCGCTCTTAACGGAGATGTGAACGCATCCAGAAAACTGTTGAAGAATCTTCTTGATAAACAAAAAGATAAGGACAGCATCGATTACAAAACGGCACTGGCTCTATGTAAAAAATTATCTGAATTATAAAACCTACTCCAGCATCAAACCTCAGGTCATGCAGCTGCTGGCTTCAAAAGACAAGGAAAGATTCATTATTGAAACGAAAGATCTTAAGATCAATGGAAATACCTTATCAGTCACTATTGTTCGCAGAAAGGAAAACACATCTCCACTTCCTGTTATTTTAACCAATAATATCTATGCAGGTCCCATTGATGGTTTCTTTGGAAAGAGAGCCGCTACATACAATTACGTAGGGGTTGTTGTGAATACGAGAGGCAAGAGAAACAGCAATGATGTGAACAATCCTTTTGAGCATGAATCGCAAGATATTTATGAAGTGATAGACTGGGTCAGCAAACAGCCCTGGTGCAACGGGAAAGTAGGAATGATCGGAGGAAGTTATTTAGGCTTCAGCCAGTGGGCAGCCGTAAAAAAAGTGCATCCGGCATTAAAGACGATTGTTCCTCAGGTTGCCGTGGGAATCGGGATTGATTATCCGGCTCAGAATAATATCTTTATGAGCTATATGCTGCAGTGGATACAATATGTGACCAATAACAAATTTACAGATGAAGCTGATTTTGCCAATGCTGTAAAATGGGATTCTATTTATACAAAGTGGTACAAGAGCGGGAAAGCATTCAGGTCTTTAGACACAATAAGTGGTAAACCAAGCAAAATATTCCAACGATGGCTGGATCACCCGGGATATGATGGATACTGGCAGAAAATGGTTCCTTACAGGGAGGATTTTTCTAAAATCAACATTCCTATTCTGACTACAACGGGATATTATGATGATGATCAGATTGGTGCGCTGTATTATTTTAAACAGCATCATCTGTATAATAAAAATGCGAACCATTATCTGGTCATAGGTCCTTATAATCATGGAGGAGCCCAAAGTTTCGGATTTACTTACGTGAATGGAAACTCTATTGATCCTGTGGCGAGAATAAGTATTGATGATCTTGCATTCTCATGGTTTGACTATATTCTTAAAGGCGGTAAAAAACCAGAAATTTTAAAAGACAGAATCAATTTTCAGGTAATGAACACCAATACATGGAAGCATGTAGCCGATCTTGATAAAATGCATAATTCGTCTTTGAAATTCTACCTTCAGGACAAAAAAAACACATCTTCTGTATTTAATAAGCCTGAAACCAAAAATTTCACAACACAAATTGTTGATCTTAAAAACAGAGACCAGAAAGACACTTATTATAAAGTCAGTAAAAAAGACAGCATAAAAATGACAAATTCTGTCGCTTTTGAAAGTGAAGTTCTTGACAAGGATATCATCATGAGTGGAAACCTTTCCGGAGTCTTCAATGTTTCTATCAATAAAAGAGATTTTGATACGGATACTTCCTTATATCAAATTCAACCGGATGGAAAGTCTTCGTTACTCTCCACTCACATTGTGAGGGCCAGCTATGCGAAGAACAATGAAAAACGACAGCTTCTTGAACCGAATAAAATGGAACAAATCCCGATTAACAATTCCTATTTCATGAGTAAAAAGATAGAGAAAGGAAGCAAACTTCTTTTATTGGTCGGAGTGAATAAAAGTCCTAACTGGCAGATCAATTATGGTTCCGGTAAAGATGTAAGTGATGAAACAGTAAAGGATTCCGGTGAACCCATGGAGATAAAATGGTACAATGACAGCTATGTGGAAATTCCTGTTTATAAAGACTAAAAACCTTTTCTAAATATATTTCAGCGGGCTATATGCAATACAATAATAATAAGATCATTTCATTCTTTACTGATAAAAATTCTTAATTTAGCCCGCTAAAAAATAACCAATTGAGCAATACGATGATTAAGAACATTTTTTGATGTGATACTTTTCATCACCAGCTCAAAAAATACCATTAATGAAATTTAAGATACTCTTAGCATTATTTTTTGTCAATATAATGCAGGCACAGAAGTTTTACTTTCCGAAAGCAGCAACAACAGATTCTGTGATTTTGGAAAAACAAATTCCCGAACTCGCTTTAAAGGTGATCACTGAATATCAGTCTCCTAAGAACAAACCGAAGTATGTACTCACATTTTTAGATAACCTGTTTCGTTTACAGCTCGCGGCAAAGGATTACAAAAGTTCAATTGCAAGTGTAACCGCTTACCGCAAGGAATATGCAGATCATAACATGGCAGGGAACAAACATCTTGTTCATGAAATCTATAGTATGGCCAGGCTGATGGAAAAGGATAAAAATATTCCGTTTCCAGATGCTCTTCAAGCGGCTTTTACTACAAGATATGAAAGTTTATCCGAGCCACTGACTGCCAAAGTAGGACCTACCCTGGATATTGATTCAGATGTAAGGGATCATAAAAAAAGGCTGAAAGCAGCACTTGACAAACAAAAAGATAAGGATAGTATAGACTATGCTTCCGCTCTGGCTTTATGTAAAAACTATGTCAATTATAAGACCTACTCAAGCATCAAACCCCAGATTATGCAGCTTTTTAAAGTAAAGGAGCAGGAGAAATTCATCATCGAATCCAAAATCCTTACTTTAAAAAAAGGAACAAAACTCACCATTACAATTGTACGAAAAAAAGAAAACACCTCTCCTCTTCCCGTTATACTTACCAATAATATTTATGCCGGAGAATTTGTAGATGCAGGGATGGGGAAAAGAGCAGCTGTTTACAATTATGTAGGAGCTGTGGTTAATACTCGTGGAAAGAGAGACAGCAATGACCCCAATCATCCATTTGAAGATGAAGCGCAGGATCTTTATGAAGTCATAGACTGGGTAAGCAAGCAACCGTGGAGCAATGGTAAAGTAGGAATGATAGGCGGAAGTTATTTAGGATTCAGCCAATGGGCAGCTGCCAAAAAGCTGCACCCGGCTTTGAAAACCATTGTGCCTCAGGTTTCGGTAGGAATCGGAATAGATTATCCTTCTCAGAATAATGTCTTCAAGGGCTATATGCTCCAGTGGATTCAGTATGTCACCAATAATAAGCTGACTGATGAAGCAAGCTTTAATAATGATACAAAATGGGACTCTATCAATACAGCATGGTACAAAAGCGGCAGATCATTCAGAGCCCTTGATTCTTTAAGCGGGAAACCCAATACAATATTCCAACGATGGCTGGATCATCCCGGTTATGATAAATACTGGCAAAACATGGTCCCTTACAAAAAAGAATTTGCCAAAATAAACATTCCTGTTTTAACGACTACAGGCTATAATGATGCTGATCAGATCGGAGCATTGTATTATTATAAAGAACATCACAAATACAACAAAAATCCTAACCATTATTTAGTGATAGGACCTTATGATCATGCAGCAGCTCAAAGCTATGGAAATAATTATGTTTATGTTTTCGGTTATGGGAATCTACTCATAGATCCTGTAGCCAGAATAAGTATTGATAAACTTGCTTTTTCATGGTTCGATTATATTCTGAAGGATGGCAAAAAACCGGAACTTCTGAAAGATAAAGTCAATTTTCAGATCATGAACAGTAATACATGGAAACATGTTCCTACTCTTGATAAAATGCACTCATCTTCTCTTAAATTTTATCTTCAGGATCGTAAAAACGGTTCTTCAGTTTTTGAGAAACCCGGAACTAAACAATTTACCCAACAGACGGTTGACTTTAAAGACAGAAATCCGAAATATCTTTATCATACAGTAAGCAAACAGGATAGTGTGTATGTAACCAATTCTATTTATTTTGAAAGTGAAATTCTGGAAAAGGATATTACAATAAGCGGAAATTTATCTGGAATATTCAACGTTTCCATCAACAAAAAGGATTTTGATCCCAAAACCCTATTATATCAGGTACAGCCTGATGGTAAGATATTTTTACTGTCTACACATCTTACCCGAGCCAGCTATGCAAAAAACAATTCCAAACGTCATCTGCTTAAACCTGGCAAAAAGGAGCAGATCCCAATCAAAAATTCATTTTTCATCAGCAAAAAAATAGAAAAAGGAAGTAAACTGGTCTTACTGGTAGGAGTTAATAAAAATAAGAACTGGCAGGTCAATTATGGCACAGGAAAAAATGTAAGTGATGAAACTATAAAAGATGCAGGTGAGCCTTTGGAAATAAAATGGTACAACGACAGTTATGTGGAAATTCCCATTTATAAAGAGTAAATTCTTTTGTTTGCGCATTTTTCCCCAAATGTTTTTAACAACTGTTAACATCAAAATAAAAAATCATTACATTTGCTTTTTTTCAAATCAAATATAGTTATTGAATGAGTCAACTTTTTAGAAGAAAAATCTATTCAGATACAGATACATCAACAGGGCTTTTAAGAGTCTTAGGGGTATGGGACATTGTATTTTTTGGTATTGCGGCCATTATTGGAGCTGGGAGTTTCAGCAGTTTGGGAGAAGCCGTTTTCAGAGGCGGTCCCGGTGTAATACTACTCTATTTGATTTGTGGCTTTGCCTGTGGGTTTACCGCTTTATGCTACGCTGAATTTGCCAGCAGAATTCCTACGGCAGGTTCTGCCTACACATATGCTTATGCCAGTTTTGGGGAATTGATTGCATGGGTTATCGGCTGGGCTCTGATCATGGAATATTCTTTCGGGAATATTTACGTAGCCTTTTCCTGGTCAGATTATTTCACCAGTTTCTTAGGACGTCTCGGAATGCATATCCCTGATTATCTTACCTGCAGCTATACCGAAGCCAGAAAAGCCGTTCAATATGGTTCAGAAAACAAGGAACTCTTAAATGCATGGAAGACCGCTCCATTAATCGGAAGTTTGAAATTCATTGTAGATATTCCGGCGTTGGTGATCAATGGTTTAATTACATGGCTTTGTTATGTAGGAGTAAAAGAAAGTAAAAACTTCAATAACTCTCTGGTTATCTTAAAGCTTGGAGTAATTATATTGGTTATACTGGTTGGTTTTGCGTATATCAATACTGAAAACTGGACTCCGGTAAGTCCTACAACGGGAACACCATCCTTTATGCCAAATGGCTTTGCCGGGGTAATGAGTGCCGTATCCGGAGTATTCTTTGCTTATATCGGATTTGATGCTTTAAGTGTTCTTTCTGAAGAGACTAAAGACCCACAAAAGACTTTACCAAAAGGAATGATCATCTCTCTTGTGCTGTGTACTGTGATCTATATTGCATTAACGCTTGTATTGACAGGTATGGTAGATTACAAGAAATTTGACGGTGTTGGAGATCCTCTTTCTTTTATATTTGAAAAAACAAATGCTAATGTAGCCTGGATGGAACTTGTAGTTTCTTTCGTTGCAATTGTTGCCATTACCACTGTATTATTGGTTTTCCAGATGGGACAGCCAAGAATATGGTATGCCATGAGCCGTGACGGACTGATGCCTGCAAGATTTCAAAAAGTACATCCTAAGTATAAAACACCATCATACGCAACTATCGTTACTGGGATTGTGGTAGGTATTCCTATCCTGTTTACAGATAAAACTTTTATTCTTGACTTTACCAGTATCGGAACTATTTTCGCTTTTGTACTGGTATGTGCCGGGGTACTAATGCTTCCAGCTAAAGAAAAAATTAAAGGCAGATTCCACCTTCCTTATGTGAACGGAAAAATCATTTTCCCTGTTATTTTCATTGGTGGTTTACTGGCTTTCTACCAGTGGCAGCCTGAGTTTTTTGATAACCTTATGAACTGGTCAGACCCTAATGAAGGAGAATTCAGAGCTTCTATTTTCTTTTTTATTATCATCAACCTGATTCTATGTGTCGTAGCTTTTATCAAGAATTTATCATTAATTCCATTGATTGGTTTAAGTTCATGCCTGTATCTTCTTACAGGAATGAGCCATGAGAACTGGTTCTGGTTCGGAATGTGGTTCCTGATCGGTATGGTAATTTATTTCTGCTACGGATATAAAAATAGCAAGCTTGGAAAAGAATTAAAAGACAGTTAAGTAAGCTCTTAATAAAATTGCGAAAAGGCAAAATAGCAAAGAGGTTAATCCCGTTGGAAATACTGATTCGCTGTTTTGCCTTTTTCTTTTTCAGGCTCGTTTAAAAATCGGCAGCATTATTGCTTTGACTTCAACAGAATCAACAAACTATATCGCCATGGCCGAAAGAATCAAAACATACAGAGAGTTTTACCAGTTTTATCTTACTGAGCATAGTAAAACAGGCACACGCATTTTCCATTTTATCGGAACGTTTCTCGTATTTTTCGTATTATGGTATGTCATCAGTTCCGGAAAAGAAAGATTTCTATGGTATATTCCAATTGTAGGCTACGGATTTGCCTGGTTCAGCCACGCCGTGATTGAGAAGAATAAGCCGGCTACTTTTAAATATCCTTTATGGTCTTTAATCTCAGATTTCAGACTGTTTTTTGAACTATTAATCGGGAAGCAGAAATTCTTTACGTCCAATAACCAGCCTCAAAATCAGGAATAGCCTTTAGTTTCTTTTCTTTCTTAATTTTGAAGACGCAAGAGCATTTCGACTTAGCACAATGTGAGATTTTCAGCAAATGATGATATTATTTTTCTCGCAGATTGTGGAGATTTCGCAGATTTTTTTTAATAATATCTGCCTAGTTTTCAAGAGCTGTAGAGGATATTAAAGTTTAGATTCCTTGCTTTGCCCGGAATGACAAAACAGAGTTTTGAAATTTTATCGGAGATAAAATCTTTGCGCCTTAAAAGCATTCCTTCTAATAATACTTGCGCCTTTGCGTTTTCCGACCTTTACTTTTAGATTGAGATTGCTTCACCTTCGGTTCGCAATGACTATATGTTGGTAGAATTCTGTTTATTCTGAGGGAGTTTCTTCCCAATCAGATAACCCAATGAAGGCAGAATGCATGATAATACAACCGGAACTATCAAAGCCAGACCTGATCCGTCAAGGATAATCGTTAAAGGAAAAAGATATCCGTTATAAACAAGCAGTGCCAATGTAAAAAGAAAACTGTCACTATTACCTGTAGAAAGAATATTAAAATCGCTTCCAAACTGATCAAACAAACCGGAGCAAACGAATAAGAAGACATTCACAAAAAACATCCATAGGACGGTTCTGTAGATCATTCCTTTTTTTGCATTCAGATATCCGGCGAAGATCAGAAATAAAGATAAAATTCCGGAAACGGCATAATCCAGTCCTGAAACATCAACTTCACTACCCATTCTTCCAAAGAAATACATGGCATACAATACCAGATTTCCGAGATAGATGACCGTTACATAATTCATACCTTAAAAATTTTGTGTTTACGGTTAGTATTGTTTTTCAAATATGTCGTAATGAACCGTGTTTACTATCTTCTCTGCAAGGATGTCTCCATCTACTTTTTTCCGTTCAGGAATATAGCTTGAAAAGGTTATCGTATGATCTTTATTGATTGTTACTTCCACTTCTTCAAGGATATTTTTATCATCTACATAAAACTGGATCCTGTTTTCTACAACTCTCCAGAAAGAAAGTCTTGGTTCAGATGGACTGCAGTCACCCGACTTCCCTTCTACATAATTATAAATGGCGAAACCATCTTCCCTGATCGCATAATTTCTCATCAGGCGGCAGTTATCGAACTCTTTTATCACTTTCTTTTTACCTTCATAAAATCCGGCTTCCTTTAGTTTCCAGAATCCAGTAACGTTTTCTTTGGTTAATTTTTGGGCACTGACCAGAGAAAAGGTCATACAGGAAGCGAGAAAAAATATTTTAGACATAATGAATTTGTGTTTTTTGATTGTAAACGAATATAATAATCATAGTAAAGAATTACGGCGGGCGGTGAAGCCGCCCGCCGTAATTCTAAACCTTAAACCTTAAACTTTGAACTTAAAGGATTTTATTTAAACTTCTTCTTAAAGCTAAATTTAAGCATATTCATGAGTCCCGGTTCAATGATATCAATTCCCAGTCCGAAATTACTGTCAGCAACAGTATGATGATCTGTTCGGAATTGTTCAAACTCGCTTTGCGGAATTTCAATATTAATCAGAGGATTGTATTCAATGTACACACTTGCCCCATTTTTGTTTACTTTTTTTCGACTTTTATAATCAAAATATGGGTTGGATATTGTACTTTCCTGGACTGTATATTTTTCTTCAACATCAATTTTCTGATCCGTCTGTAAATTGATTTCATATTTCTCACTGTCGAAATTATGCCAGAAAGGTAAATCTTTGTGGATGAAATCTCTTGCACTCGCCTTCACTACATTTCGGTCAAAGTACATTAGAAAACGGTTTTTCTGCGGATCCACAAAATAAGGATTTTCAATGGTTGCGGTATACTGGATCTTAACTTCATTCAGTTTCTTATCATCACTGACTACATCAATAGCAGCATCTTTGAATACGTTTCGAACATCTGTACCATTGCGGTCACCTGAATAATTAAGCGCATAGAAAAGAAAGCTGTTCCAGCTGTCTATGATTTCTCTTTTATTGGTACTTTTAAAATACCTTCTCATAGCATTGGCTCTGTTTCCTTTATAAGTCGTTGACAGAGTAAGCTTTCCTGTATTGCCCTGTGCATTTAAATCAACTCTTTCATCAATGCAGAAGTAAGGGAATTTATAAGATTTTCTTACCTGAAGCTCCTGATCTTTCTTAACTTCCAGATAATGCATAAAATAGATAAAGCCTCTGTTTTCAATCAATCCGAATTCATCACGAATGGTTGCATCAATGAAATATTCTTCACCTTTATAATTCACTTTTACGACAACATGATTGAAACTTAACAGGGACGGCAGATAGTATTTAATATAATAATCCGTATTAAAATTAACCAGCACTACAGAGGCGTCTACTCCTATATAATCAAGAATTACTTTCAATAAAACCGATTTTGCCTTACAATCACCCTGTTTATTTTCATAGGTTACTGACGGCTCCTGTGGTTTATGTCCATTCATTTCATCTGCATTGAAGACGTAATAAATATGATTTTGTACATATTCTATGGCAAACTGCAGTTTTTCATCCTGATCAGCAATGGCATCCAGTTTTTCAACCAGGTTGGGAGCAAAATCCTTTAAAGAAGATTTGTTGAAAATCTCCTCATAGAACGGTACAATATAGTTGGAAAGATCTTTCCAGTTGCTTTCTGTAGCAAAATCTACATAAGGGAAAATTTCACGGCCTGAATCTACAGGGTTGATATAATTCTCTTCTTCAATGACAAATCTGTCTCCTTTTTTCAGATAACTGATTTCCGGCTCAAGAACATTGCCCTGTTCATCTCTGAAAAATGTTTTTTTGTAAGCAATAGTCTGTTCACGCTCATTGATAAACGTGAATTTAAAACTGCCATAAGCCCAATAGTTATCCGGACTTACCCAGACATATTTGGAGAACTCCTTTCTAAGAAAATCGCGGTCTGTAAATTCTTTGATTCTTGAATCTTCTAAAATCAGAACATCATACAGCCTGAGATCTTTAATGGTAATATTGATTTTTTTATTACTGCTAAGAACTCCTCCACTGCTTTGGTTTTCACTGTCAAGAACCTTTATTTTTGTGTCCGGAATCTTATCGATCAGCACTCCATCCCTTAACACACTGATCCTGTGAATCTGGTAAACTTCATTTTCCTCAACAATCACATCAGAAACAGAAGCCCTTTCCAGGTTTCCCGGTTCGTTCAGAGTATAAGCCATGCATACGTACTCACTGTTTTCAGTATTGCTTGTATAGTATTTTTTGTCTAAAAAATAGCAGTAATCGCGACCTTCATCAATTTGTCTTCTGGCAAATTCGGAGTCTTTGATTCGGTTTTTTATTTCCTCATCCCCGATATTTCCTGCCCACATTTCAGGTTTTTGAATCCTGTAATTTTCAACTTGCATTTGATTATCCATATTTATTATAAGAATTATATTTTGGTTAGTTTTTAAGAAATTCAAATTAAACAATTAAAAAAGTAAAAAACAATAGCAGAAGTACTACAAATTCAGTATTTTTTTTCGGCACAGTAATTGCGAGGTATGGGGAAAATCAAGTTTATGAAAAGTATAGCAACAATTCTAAAAGGGGCAGCACCCGCATTAGCATTATTCGCAATGACGCAATGTACAACCACAGCCAATGCATCCGCAGGTGATGAAAAAACATTCATCGTAGGACCACAAACAGCAGATTGTACAGGAGTAGCTCCTATGAAATGTCTGCAGGTAAAAGAAAACACTTCCGCAAGCTGGACCAATTTCTACAGCAATATCGAAGGATTTACTTATGAACCGGGGTATGAATATGTTTTAAAAGTAAAAACGGAAAAGATTGCCAATCCTCCTGCTGATGGATCTTCCATAAAATACACTTTGGTAAAGCAGGTTTCTAAAACGAAAAAAGCAGAAATGGCAGCCAATGAAAAGACAATTATCGTAGGGCCGCAAACCGTAGAGTGTTCTGCTGGAGCCGGTCGTATGCAATGCATGCAGGTAAAAGAAAGCGCTTCTGCAGCCTGGACGAATTTCTACAGCAACATTGAAGGCTTTACTTATGAGCCGGGTTACGAATATGTTTTAAAAGTAAAAACAGAAAAAATCGAAAATCCTCCGGCAGATGCTTCTTCCATCAAATATACATTGGTAGAACAGGTTTCTAAAACGAAGAAATAATAAAAAACCGCTTCTGAAAATTCAGAAGCGGTTTTTTATTTTGCGGGAAGAAGGAAGTCAGAAGTTACTTTTTGGTCAATCCGGAAAAGCTAACCATTATATCTTCATTTTCCTTTTTATCTTAAAACCCAGTCTCTTTTTGTGGAGGATCAGGATATTTTCCTTTAGTAGCTTCTCCTACTGTGTTGGCTGTAGTCATCGCTACCACAAGATCATTCAGCATTCCGCTGGCTGCAGTGGGTGAATTGGGAAGGAGTACAAGATTACTTCTGTTGCTGGCGCCCACAGAATGTAAAGTATCATAATGCTGTGTTACTACAATAAGCGCTGAAGCCTCATGAGAATTGATATCCACATTATTCAGCATTCTTACAGACTCTTCAAGTCCTTTTGCAATTTCTCTTCTCTGGTCGGCAATTCCCTGCCCTTGTAATTTCTTAGATTCTGCTTCTGCTTTTGCAACCGCAACAATTCTGATTCTTTGTGCTTCAGATTCGTATTCAGCAGCCGTTTTTTCTCTTTCTGCTGCATTGATCCTGTTCATGGCATGTTTTACCTGCTCATCCGGATCAATATCTGTTACCAAAGCTTTGATAATATCATAACCATAACTGTTCATGGCATCCTGAAGCTCGCTTTTCACTGCAATGGCCACATCATCTTTTCTTACAAAAACATCATCAAGCTTCAACTTGGGAACTTCTGCTCTTACCACATCAAAAACAAAAGAAGTAATTTGATTTTCAGGATTTTCCAAACGATAATAAGCATCTCCCACCTGACTTCTAATGACCTGATACTGAACAGAAATTTTCATTTTGATGAAAACATTGTCTAATGTTTTGGTATCAATCAGTACATCCAACTGCTGAATTCTCAGATTAAGTCTTTTAGCAATCTGATCTATGATGGGTAACTTAAGGTGAAGACCTGAATGCTTTACCGCACGGAATTTCCCGAAACGCTCTATAATCGCTGCTGTTTCCTGCTTAACGACAAAAAACGAAGCGAATAAAATGATAAGCCCGAAGAAAATAACGGGTGCAAAATATATACTCATAGTTTTAATTTTTATTAATATGTCGTTACACCACCTGTTTTTGTTAAAAACATTTTTTGTAAGTAGCTGCTTAAATATAAGAAAAATAAATGTAAGATCCGGAATATAATCCCCGGGAAATCAGACTTGATGATATCATATTTTTTTTTAAAACCAAAATTATTCTGAAAAAGACTTACTTTTGAATATTCATTACATCATGGTCAATTCAAAAGAAATATTAAAAGATCACATCTCTAAATTCACTTCAATTACTGAAGAGCAATTGGATTATGTTTTCAGACATTTTAACCTGATCTCTTTAAAAAAAGGGCAAAGTCTTATTTCGGAAGGCGATTTTGTGAATCATGAATATTTTGTTCTGGAAGGCTGTCTGAAAGCTTTTTATCTTAATGACAGCATGAAAATGTTTATCCTTCAGTTTGCCATGCCTACGTGGTGGGTGACAGATTTTGATGCACTTTACAGTAAAACAAGGGCAACCATCAATGTAGACTGTATCACCAATGCCAGCATCCTTTCTATTTCCAACGAGAACAGGGAAAAGATCTGTAATGAAATTCATGAAGTTGAACATTTTTTCAGATGGAGAACCAATAAAGGGTATGTAGCCGCCCAGAAACGTTTGTTATCTTTTATGAATAATGATGCCAGATTCCGGTATGAAGAACTTCTATCCATGTATCCTCAATTGTACAATCTGGTTCCGAAACATCTGATTGCATCTTATCTGGGAGTAACCAGAGAAACTTTGAGCAGGCTGCACCAGTAATCAACCTCTTTAAAACAATTAATCTCTTCCTCTATTTTGTGAGGTACATCACGTAATTTTTTCCTCCAGTCGGCTGAACTTTGTGTCAATATTTAAAGCCAATAAAAATGGACACAAAAAATTTTAAAGTCAATACAGAAAACAGTACTATCGACTGGATCGGAAGAAAAGTAACCGGTACTCACAATGGAACTATCGGTATAAAAGATGGAAACTTCACATTTGGAGAAGGGAAACCTGTCTCCGGAAAGTTCATCATTGATACCCGAGCCATCAAAATCCTTGATATTGAGGATACTGAGACCAACACCCAGTTTGCCAATCATCTGGCTTCTGATGATTTCTTTAATTCTGAACAGTTTCCTGAAGCTTATTTCGAAATCACGCATGCTGAACCGGGTGATGAAAACCTCTATTATGCAAAAGGAGATCTTACGATAAAAGGGATTACCCATCCTATCGATACAAGTCTACACATTGTAAAAACGGAAAACGTTGCTGTTTTGGATACTAAAATAGTGGTTGACAGAACAAAGTTCAACATCAAATTCAGATCATCTAATTTCTTTACCAATCTTGGTGACACATTGATCTACAACAATTTTGATCTCAACATTCATTTTGTTGCGGAAGCTTATTAATTCAAATAACCTTAAAAATTTTACCATCATGCCATTCATCAAAGTAGATGTGCTTCGCGAAGATCTTAACCGCGAAACAAAACAACAATTAATCAGAAAAATAAGTGAAGCTGTAACTTCAGTTTTGAATAAGGATCCTCACTTAACCCATATTGTCATTAACGAGATTGAAGATGATAACTGGGGATATGCCGGAGAACAGGTTTCAATATTAAAAGAACAGGGATTTTCAACAGGAAAAAAATAAATCATCAATGAAAAAACAAACCGTAATAATAACAGGAGCCTCTTCAGGAATAGGATTGGAAACAGCACGTTATTTCTTAGACCGAGATGATAATGTCATCATCAATTCCCAAACGGCATCTAAACTACAGGATGTTTATAATGAACTTGGAGCCGGTGAAAATCTGGCAATGGTTGCCGGAAATGTTTCAGACAAAGCAACAGGTGAAGCGCTGGTAAAAACAGCTTTAGAAAGATTCGGATCTGTTGATGTTCTTATTAATAATGCAGGAATTTATGAAAATAAAGCATTTCTGGACGTTACCGAAGATTATCTGGATCGTTTTTTAACAACGAATTTGAAAGGAACATTCTTCACTACACAGGCTGTTATTCCTCAGATGATCAGACAAAAAGACGGTGTGGTAATTAATGTAGGAACGCCATTGGTATATCATGCCATTGCAGAGTCTCCTTCCACAGCGCCTATTTCGAGTAAGGGAGCTATTCATGCACTGACTTTGCAGCTGGCGGCAGAGTTTGGGAAAGATAATATCAGAGTCAATACGGTGGCTCCCGGATTGATCAGAACTCCAATGCATGGTGCAGACCTTGACAATAATGCAGGAATTCACCTCATTAATCGTATCGGAGAGCCGGAAGAAGTTGCTCAGATGATTCATGCGATTGCAAAGAACACATTAATTTCCGGGGCCATCATCAATGTTGATGGCGGAATGGGTGCCGGGCATCATTTATCATGAAACTATCATTAATTATAGCATGGCTGCTCAGCTTTCCCCTGAGTAGCCTTGCACAAAATCTAAAGGATATGAAAACCAATCAGACCTCAGAAACTGAAATAAGAAATGTCATAGAGAATTATTATTTCAAAGGGATTTATGAAGGAAATACCGATATTCTTGCCAAAGCTTTTTATAAAGATGCTTTGCTTTTCGGAGACGTTAACGGAGTTCCCTATTTCAAAACTGCTAAGCAATATATTGAAGGAGTCGGAAGCCGTGTAAGCCCGGAAAAATCAGGAAAGGAATTTAATGCTGTAATTATCTCAATAGATATCATTAATTCGATTGCTGTTGCAAAATTAAATGTAAGGATGTATGATTTTAATTACTATAATTTCATAACTTTCAATTATATAGACGGGCAATGGATGATCGTTAACAAGACTTTGACCAATGTACAGCCTTAATTCAGATTTTTAATGAAAACCAATACAATCATGTGGAATAAAAATAGAATTACGGAATTACTGGGAATAGAATATCCTATTCTGCAGGGACCTTTTGGCGGAGGCCTTTCCACCGCTGAACTGACAACAACAGTGAGTAATCTTGGCGGATTGGGAGGTTTCGGAGCGTATACTTTGTCACCGCAGGAAATCTTTGACGTTCACAAAGCGATACAATCCAAAACGGATAAACCTTACAATCTCAATCTCTGGGTAAGTGATCACGATATCATTAACGAAGAATATACAAAAGAACAATATCAAAAGGCTGTTGAGACTTTCAAACCTTATTTTGATCTTCTGCAGACGGATATTCCTTCAACACCACTCCCTTTTGAATCGAGATTTCAAAATCAGCTGGAGGTGGTTTTGGATATAAAGCCTAAAGTTTTCAGCTTTATGTTTGGACTGCTTGGTGAAAACCTCATCGAAGATCTTCATCGTCAGGGAACGGTTGTTTTGGGAAATGCAACAACACTTGATGAAGCGATTGCTTTGGAAAAAACAGGCGTGGATGTTATTGTGGCTTCCGGTTTTGAAAGCGGTGGTCACAGACCTTCATTTCTGGATCAGGCAGAACTTTCTACTACGGGAACATTTGCTTTGATTCAATTAATTAAAGATCGTGTAAAAATTCCTGTGGTGGCTGCAGGAGGTATTGCCAACGGCCGTGGAATTGCGGGGGCTTTCAAACTGGGCGCTGATGCTGTACAGATCGGAACGGCATTTCTGGCAACTGAAGAATCCGGAGTGTTACCGATACACAAAGAGTTTTTATTTTCTGAAGCTGCTAAATCCACTACTTTAACCAGAGCTTATACCGGAAGATTAGGACGTGGAATTACGACAAAAATCACAAGAGATCTATTAGCTGCAACAGAAAAAACATTACCGTTCCCATTGCAGACGCATTTTATGGGGGCATTAAGAAAAGCGGCTTTGGAACAGCAAAAAAATGATCTGGTTTTCTTCTGGTCCGGTCAGATTGCGCCTCTTTTAAAGCATAAAAAAGCCTCCACTTTAATGCAGTCATTAATCGAAGAGGCTTCTGAATTATTACAATAAATAGAATCTACACGGTCATTCCGATGTCTATTCCTTTTATTTTTCTATATAAATCGGTAGCGTAATTGTCTGTCATTCCGGAAACGAAATCAATCACCCCAAGAACTTTCTGATAATCGGTTCCGTCATTGTAAATAAATTGCTTTGGAATTAATTTCAAAGCTTTTACATCATAGGATTTTCTTTGGTCATCAGGTTTCAGAATGGAAGGAATAAAGTGATCCAGCAATTCATACATTACGTTGTAACCGGCATTTTCAATTTCAACAACAGCTTTATGATTGTAAATTTTTTCTACGGAAAAACTTTCAATATCCTGCAGTGCTTTATTTTCTTTTTTATAAATATCAAGTAATCCATTACTAAGATTTCCTTCAAGAATTGTTTCAAAGTTATGCTTATACATCTCAATCGATTTGTTGATTAATGCATTGATAACTTTTGCTCTCAGATAAGAAATCTGTTCATTTTCATTGGATATAGAACGTAACTTTGTTTCAATTCTCTGAACATCATCCGTTTCCGATTTTACGAGCTCGAAAAACAGGTTTTTACAGTCTGCTGTAGAAACAATTCCCAATCTGTGGGCATCTTCCATATCAATGATGTTGTAACAGATATCGTCAGCCGCTTCTACCAGCCACACAAAAGGATGCCTTTTGAAAATATGAGGTTCCTCACTTTCAGAAATAAGCTGGGTTTCTTTAGCAATTTCCAGAAATATATCTTTCTCATTCTGGAAAAAACCGAATTTCTTTCTGTGAATGATTCCTTTTTTCTTTGCAACCGCTTCACACGGATATTTTGCAATACTTGCCAACGTAGAGAATGTCAGCTGGATACCTCCTGCATCTTTCCCTTGCTGCTGCTGTGCCAGCACTCTGATGGCGTTTGCATTTCCTTCAAAATTAACCAGATCTGCCCACTCCTTTTCATTGAATTTTGATTTCAGATCCTTTTCATTTCGTTCAAAATAGCTTGCAATGGCATCTTCTCCGGAATGTCCGAATGCAGGATTTCCCACATCATGACACAAACAGGCTGCCGCAATTACATTTCCTAAATTATAGAGATAAAAATTCTTTGAGTCTTCAGTGAGTTCATTTTTAAAATCTTCAGCAATAAATTCACCGATAATACTTCCTAAACTTCTTCCTACGGATGATACTTCCAGAGAATGCGTAAGTCTGTTATGCACAAAAACACTTCCCGGAAGAGGAAAAACCTGCGTTTTATTCTGCAGTCTTCTAAAGGCAGAAGAGAAGATAATTCTGTCGAAATCCCTTTGAAAATCAGTTCGTGAAGCTTTGGTCTGTGGATTGTTTCCTGTACGTTGATTGGTGAAAATCTGGTTTAAATTCATCATTTTTCAAAATTACTCCAAATTTTAATTGTATGGAATAGTATTTAGATTTTTATTAGTGAGATCTTTCATTCAAAAAATCTATGACAGTAAACGTTTTTTAGGGATCGGAAAACTTGATGAAATATTTTACATTTGGTGTAACTAATACATTGAAGATTATGAATGATTCTTCTTCATGTCAATTTTAAATTCTTAATATAATGACAGACAACACATGGCTCAACAGATGGGATGAAAGATACAGCACCAAAGAGTTTGCGTATGGAACAGAACCCAACAATTATCTAAGAGAACAATTATCACAATTAACTCCAGGTAAAATACTTTTCCCTGCAGAAGGCGAAGGAAGAAATGCTGTTTTTGCAGCCACACAAGGATGGAAAGTTTCAGCTTTTGATATCAGTGCAAACGGCAGAAATAAAGCGTTACAGCTTGCAGAACAACTGGAAACCACCATTGATTATCAGGTGGGAGAACTTTCAACATTGGATTATCAGAAAGAGCAGTTTGATGCCATTGCGCTTATCTACGCTCATTTTCCGGGTGCGATCAAATCTTCTATTCATCAGATGTTAAATCAATATCTCCGTAAAGGTGGTTTTATTATTTTCGAAGCTTTCAGCAAAAATCATCTTGAATATATTGCAAAAAACGAAAAAGTAGGTGGTCCAAAAGATATTGAGTCTTTATTCTCTATTGAAGAAATCAAAGCTGATTTTCCGGATTATGATATTATTGAATTAGCAGAAACAGAAATAGAGCTCAATGAGGGACTATTCCATAACGGGACAGGTTCCGTTATTCGTTTTGTAGGACAAAAACTGGCCTAAAAATATTTTAAACAGGGTTGTTTTGGGATAAAAATCAGGTTTTATGCAGCTATGGAATATTATTTGAATCTTTATCTCAAAACAAACGTATGCCTGAAGGTCCATCCATCATATTAATGAAAGAAACCTTGCAGCCATTTGCAGGGCAGCAAGTGACAGAAGTTTCAGGGAATGCCCAATTTGAGAAAGATTCTTTCATTGGCCAGACTCTTCTCGAAATCCGTACTTTTGGAAAACAGACTTACCTAGTTTTTGAAAATTCAGCTATCAGAATTCACTTATTAATGTTCGGTTCTTACAGTGTTGATGAGCAGACCAAACCGGATAAAAGTTTGCGTTTGGCCTTGTTTTTCTCTACCGGAAACATTTATTTTTATACCTGTTCCGTAAAATCCGTACCTATTGAATATCTTTCAGCAATTGATTGGGAAGCTGATGTAATGAGCGACCAATGGAACCCCAAAAAAGCCGAAGAAAAATTAAAATCCAATCCGAAAATGATGGTTTGTGATGCATTGATGAATCAGGATATTTTTTCAGGTGTAGGCAATATTATTAAGAATGAGGTTCTTTTCAGAATTGGTGTGCAGCCTGAAAGTTTACTGGGTAATCTTCCTGCTAAAAAAAGAAAAGAGCTCATTGCTGAAGCCAGGAATTACAGTTTTGATTTTTTGAAATGGAAAAGAGAATTTGTCTTGAAAAAGCACTGGCTGGTCCATACAAAATCGGTGTGCCCGGTTTGTGGACAAAAATTGGTCAAGAAACAAACGGGTGTGGGAAAAAGAAGAAGTTTTTATTGTGAAAAGGATCAGAAGCTTTATTGAATAAACCGGTATTCTCATGTTTTGGCTGAAGCCGTTGATTGTTTTTATTTATTTAACGGGCTAAAGCCCGTTGCTATTGAATCATAGTATTCTATTTTTCCCACTGATTACACGGATTTACACAGATTTTCTAATCATTTGACTGATATTGATTATTACTCATTGTTCATTACCTAGTACTCATGTATTAGTCTGAGTTGAGAAGTCCTCCGGCAAATTTTGTGAAAAAATCTGCTCTGTATACTTCTCCAAGAGGAATTTCGGAGTCTTCAATGTATATATTATGATTGTCGAATGAATCTATAAAATTCATATTCACCACGTAGGATTTACTTACTCTGATAAAGGTTTCCCCGGAAATCTTCTGATGAATGGTTTTTAAATTCATTGCTGTGATCAGCTTTTGCTGCTTTGTATGAATAACGACATAATCTTTGAGCCCTTCAATAAATTTAATATCTGAAAAACTGATTTTATAGAACCTGCGTTCTGCCTTTATGAACAGGAAGTCTGCGGTATTGGATTCTACCGTATTTTTCACGGTATTCTTAGATAAAAGTTCCGTATAAAGTACCGCTTTATCAATTGCTTTTTTAAGCCTTTGGGGATCAATAGGTTTCAAAAGGTAGTCCACTGCTTCCAGTTCATAGCTTTTCAATGCATATTGAGAATAAGCGGTGGTAAAAATAATCAGTGATTTTTTCGGAAGCATTTCTACAAATTCAAGACCTGTTACCATGGGCATTTCTATATCGAGGAAAATAAGATCTACCTCATTATCTTTAAGAAACTCAAGGGCAGAAGGAGCATTGGAAAATTCGCCCAGGACATCCATACTGGAAATTTCAGCGATCAGCGATCTCATTTCGGCTCTTGCCAGCGGTTCATCATCAACAATAATACAATTCATCACACGGGAATTTTTAAATTTACAACATATTCTTTATCAATGGATTCTATCTTCAGATCAAAGGTATCACTATAGAGAAGCTCCAGTCTTCTGGTGATATTGGCAAGCCCAAGTCCACTGTTTTTTTTATCTGAAACGGTATACCCGGTACTTCTTGAATTAATACACCTGAAATAAAGCTGTTTATTCTCAATATTGATGTCTATTTCTACATAAGACTCTCCTCCACTGAGATCTACACTGTGCTTCACCGCATTTTCCACAAAAGTGGTAAACAGATTGGGAGGAATAAAAATACTGCTCATTATTCTTTTCTCCACATTGACCTGAATATCAAAAGAGAAATTGTCACGTCTTATTTTTTCAAGGTTTAAAAAATTGGACAGAAAATCAATCTCTGAAGTCAGCAACGTTTTCTCTTCACTGTTTTCGTAGAGCTGGTATCTGAGAAACTCTGAAAGTTTTACAAGTACTACTGAAGCTTTTGCCGGATCTGTTCTGATGAGTGCTTTTACATTATTCAGCATATTAAACAGAAAATGCGGATTGATCTGATTTCTCAATTCATTCAGTTCCATCTTCAAGGTAAGATTACTCAGCTCATTGATCCTTTTATTATCACTGATCCATTTCTGTAAAAGCTTTATGGTAGTAGTCGTGAGGATTATCGGAATGCACATCAAAACACCCTCATAAATACCTCCTCTTTCATTATCTTTCGGAATGTATTGCGTTCTGAAATCCTGAAAGAGATGCCTGAAACTATAGCCGATGAAATTAAGTCCCACAACTCCCATTAGAACCAACAGTACAAGATAACTGATGTATTTTGTTTTAAAGAAAAACCGCGGAACCAGCACATATATATTAATGTATACCATTGCAATCAGAATCGTATACACAAAAAACAGAACATAATACTGATAGACCCCTGAATACCAATGCCAGAACCTTGCACTGTAGATCAAAATGAAAAAGAAGATCAGAAACAACAGATGTCTTCGGAGTCCGTACTTCGCTTCCACCAGAAAATCCATAACAAAGGTTTCTTCAAATTTCCACGGACTGTATTTCATATGATAGGCTCATTTTATGATTAACAAAAATAGTCAATAACGTAAATTACAACTATTTTATTATACAAAACCTGTATTTTATTATACCAATTATCACACTCGGGGATTTTGTATAAAATACCAGCCATTTTGTATAAAAACAAATTTACACACTTCTTTTCTCTATTCCTTTGTACCGTAAAATGACACATATGGAATTAACAGTCTTTCAAGAACTCACTCAGGAAATATCTCTAGAATGCTTTTTTATGACAGAATCTCAACAGGAAGAAAAAGTAATACAGCTCATTGATCTGCATCATTTTATAGAATGTTTTGATTCGGAAATGAAAATTCTCAGCTACCTCCACCATTCTATTAATATTGTAGAACATGAAGGAGAGAAAAAAGGTATTCTGTTTTGTGACCTTAAACATTCTGCTGTACCTGACAGCAATGCCTCTGAAGAGTTTAGAAGAAGATACGGATTATCAGAACTCTGGTTTGTTTTTGTAGAGGAAACCTTTGTTCAGGATACTGCGTGCTATACGGATGCCATTATTGAAAACAGTCTGGATATCTTCTATGAAAGAATTTTCACCTTCAGCTTTTTCCAATCTATTATTCAGCCTTTAAAATAAACTACCGATGAAAACATTGAGAAGAGTAATTGTTCCCCTGGCAATTCTTCCTTTTAAAAACATTATTTATGCTCAAAAAAGGATAGTATTCCTTTTGAAGGTCCGTGCATTCTTTGCGGATAAAATCCCGCAGTCACGGAACTTCAATATTGAATATACTTTGACTTTGATAACCCCATCTTCTTTTTCTTCACAGTTACAAGGTCAGGATTTGCCGGAGGCTGGTTTTTGAGTACTGCATTGAGCTACCGTTATACTTCGATCAGGAACGAAACCTTCACTCTATTTCAATATTGGAATTTCTTATAACCCTTTTGAAAGACCGAGGGCAAAATAAATTTAAAATACCATGCGATTTTACAATATCACACCTTATTCCTGAACTTCCTCCATCGAGAGATTAAAAAAAAATTAAAATTATTCTCCACATTATTTAACCATTCGTCTAAAATAGAATCAAATCTCCAGCTAAGCATAAGCTATTTCAAAGATAGGTAACTCTCTATTTCAGGAAAAATCTTATTACTGCTACACATTGCTGATGAAAAAATGATTCCGGTTTTTATATAAGAATATACTTTAAAAAAAGAAAATGGCAGTACCCAAACAAATATTTCAGACTTTTATAACTAAAAAACTTCCTTTGATTACAAGGTATCACATCTGGAATATGAAAAGGAAAAATCCGGAATACCGCTATTTTTTCTATGATGACCAGGATATAGAGAAGTTTATCACCGAAGAATTTCCTCCAGAATATATCAAAAGCTACCGTAAACTGACTATTGGAGCGGCAAAAGCAGATTTCTTCAGGTATGCTATTTTATATAAAAAAGGAGGAATATACCTGGATATAGACAGCAGCACTATCAAACCGTTTGAAAAACTTATTCAGGAAGATGATGAAGCTGTGATCAGTGTAGAAAGACACGAAAACCTGTATGTTCAATGGGCTCTTATTTTCAATAAAAACCATCCTTTTCTTAAGAAGACATTAGAATTGATGATTGATAACATAGACACTCACCGCTATCCACATAATATCCATGCTACTACAGGTCCTACCGTATTCAGTAAAGGAATAAGGGAATCATTAAAGGAAAATCCGACCATTCCTTTTACATTATTTAACGGCATTGAGTTCAGAGGATATTTAAAATTCAAATATAAACTGGGAAAGTTCTTTTTATACAAAACAAGATCCCAGCACTGGAAACAGAAGCAGAAGCATCAGGAAATTATTTTTTAATGAGTTCCCATCTTTGAGAACACATTAATAATAATCACACCAATTACAATCAGGGCAATCCCGATAATGGCAGGCAGATCTGGAACCTGCTTGAATGCTATCACTCCAATCATCGTTATAAAAATAATACCTACTCCGGACCAGATGGCGTAGGTAATTCCTACCGGGATGTGGCGAAGGGTAAGACTCAAAAAATAAAATGCACAGGCATAACCAACAACTGTCACTACTGATGGCCAGAGTTTAGAAAATTCCTCAGACTTTTTCAGAAAAGTCGTGGCAATAATCTCAAATACAATTGCCAGTGCAAGAAAAATATAACTGCGTCCCATAAATTCATTCTTTCTGCAAAAGTAGTAAAAGCCCCCGGAGAATTCAAAAGAGAATTCTTTCACACCACTCTATTCCCGGGATAAGCAATGTTTTGTTATCCAGCTCCTTCGAAACTTCAATAATTTTCATAAGCTTCTTATTTTCAAACCCATTTATTCTCATTGTCTGGATTCTACTGCCTCAAAATAATCGGTCAGCAGACAACTTTATTTTCATTTCTGGCATAAAATAATATTTCTCTATGACATGAAATGTGACAACTGACAAAAATTCCAGTGTAAAAACAAGTGTTAAAAATAAATTTTATTAACATAAACATCTATTTAAAGTGAAAAATTAAAGTTCAAAAATTACACTTTAAAACAATATTATGCTAAGCATTATTTATTATTTGTTTTATCAACTCCAATATAGAAGTCAATAAACGATTAACACATTCACATGATTTTACAGACAGAATAATAAAAGTATTAATAAATTTCAAATAATACATTAATTTATTGTAAACAAAAATTCACTAATACTTGAACACAAAACCCCGTAATACACTGATAAACATCATAGTATTTTACTTTGGCACATGATTTGAAAGTAGTAATATTGCAATTGAAAGATTGATAAAAAAAAGTCAAATAATTAAAAATAATACAAAATGGTAACTTATATCGGTATCGTAACAGGTTTAGTAGTAATCACTTCATATTTTATGACAGTAAGAAGAGAAAGAAACTAATCTTAAAATAAAACAAGCCTATAGAATATCTATACTAATTATATTGTTTTATGTTTTTAGTCTGAGAGATCGGATTGCTCTTTTACCATCGGGTAAAAGGGCCCAAAAACATAAGCAGAAAGATCTTAGTTTCATAACAAATTTTAATATCCAAATGAGAAAAGCCGGTCGCAAGTCCAGCTTTTCTTTTTTATATAGTCTTTTTCCCACAGATCTCACAGACTTTCACAAATTGTTGCTAATACCAGCATCATTTATCATTCAGTATCCGGTGGACCAGTTATTTATTATTTTTCAGGATTCTTTTTAACATTCAATAAAGCTTTATCTTTGTTTATTCAATAATCATTAATCATCATGAATCTGTACAACCTTATTATTCAAGATAAAGAACAGGTAAATCTTAACGAAGTATTTCTTAATGCCAACAACAGAGAACAGCTAGTACAGCTCATTAAAGAGCATAATTACGTTAAAGAGCTCCAGGAGTATGGCTTGCCGGTTAACCATAAGATTTTACTTGAAGGAAGTTCCGGATGTGGAAAAACAATGACAGCCAAGGCCATTGCCAATGCCCTTGGAAAAAATATTATTATTTTAAATCTTAGTAATATTGTTTCGTCTCGCATTGGAGAAACGTCACAGAATATTAAAATGATTTTTGATAAAGCCGCCAGAGAAAGATCGGTATTATTCCTTGATGAACTGGATCAGATCGGGAAAGCAAGGGGCAGCGATGATAAAGATGTGGGCGAAATGAGAAGATTGGTTAATACTTTGATTCAGCTGATTGATTATTATCCTGAAAATGCGCTTTTAATCTGTGCCACCAATCATCCTGAGATTATTGACACCGCCCTTCTAAGACGTTTCCAGCTAAAAATTAATTATGAAATGCCTTCCGCTGAAATTCTGGATTCGTATTACAATCAATTATTAGCACAGTTTCCGGAAGACTTGAGAACGATTGAAAGAAAATACGCTATTTCTTTTGCTGAAGCTAAAGACTATGCTTTAACAGCCGTGAAAGCTGCTTTAATTAAAAAACTGGAAGCCAAAGAAACCATCTCATCATGAAAGAAGATATCCTCCACAATCTCGCTTTGATCAATGAAAGAATAAGAAAGTCTTGTGAGCAATCCGGAAGAAACAGTAATGAAGTCAGATTATTACTGGCTACGAAAACTGTTTCTGCAGACCGTATCAAAATTTCTTTGGAAAACGGACAGGAATTAATCGCAGAAAACAGGGTACAGGAATTGAAGGAGAAATATGAAAACCTGAAAGACATTCCCCATGAAAATCATTTTATCGGCCATCTTCAGACCAATAAAATCAAAGATATCCTGAAATACGATGTTACCTGTGTCCAGTCTCTGGATCGACTGGAACTTGCTGAAAAACTTCATCAAAGACTTTTGACTGAAAAAAGAACGATGGATGTTTTAATTCAGGTGAACACATCCAATGAAGAAAGCAAATTTGGAGTTGATCCTGATCAGGCTATTGAACTTACCCGAAAGATTTCCAGCTACTCTACTTTAAAGATAAAGGGATTGATGACCATCGGTCTGTTCAGTGCTGAGACCGATAAAGTAAGAGCATGCTTTAAAATCCTGAAAAATCTTCAGCAGGACATCATCACCGAAAATATCCCCAACGTAGAAATGAAGGAACTTTCTATGGGAATGAGCGGCGATCTGGAAACAGCCATTGAAGAAGGCGCCACCATTGTACGGGTGGGAACTGCCGTTTTTGGAGCGAGAATCTACCCGGACAGTTATTATTGGGATGAAGGAAAAACAAATAACTAAGCTTACAACTACATGTTCCCATTTACTTATACTTTTGAGAGAGAAATAAAAGATAGCAAAACGTTTAAAAATGTCACTGATGCAGTATGTCATTCAATCACAGAAAGGGGCTTAACTGATATTGTTCCTGCTGACGGCACCATCATAGGTGAAAACAAAATGTTTAAACTTGATTTTGCCAACAAATCCCCATTAGTTTTCTCACCTGGCAAAGAATACTTCTACTACAACGAAAATACAAGAATTCTTACCTACAAAACAAAGCATTTTATTCTATAGTATTTTCCCTGATCTATTCCGCTGTACTTTTCCTGATCCTGCATTTTATCCTAAATCACCTGACTACTGAGATACTAATAGCTTCTCTTCTTTTCATTGCCGGTATCATTATACATTATTGTCATTATATTTTGGTAATAGATAACGTTTCCAAAATTTAACCGAAAATTAAGCAGTAAAAACCTATCTCTTTAGTAAAATACCGGCTTCGACAGGCTCAGCCTGACAACGCTTAAAAATTTCGGTAGGTATTCGGTTGTCCCCCTGAGCCTGTCGAAGGGCTAATAATAAGAAAAACCTTTGTTACTCATTAATCCCAGGTATTAACTATAAGGACAAGTCAATAAACCCATTCCTTAGTCTACAAATTCGGTATACTTTTTGCTGTAAATATTTCGTAACCAAACAAATACATTTATGGATAAAAAATTACTATCGGTATGTCTGTTCATGACATTATTATTCTTTTTTTCATGTGAAAAAGAAAACACACAGATGAAAAGTGGAATTTCCATTGAAACCATTTCAATTATAACCTGCGTTACTATGGGCGTAGCTATTTTGCTTGCTTATAGCTTTAAACGAAGATAACAAACCGGAATTTAAATACTAAGACACCTCTCGATTTTTGGGAGGTGATTTTGTTTTAAAAATTTTAATTAAATGATTGGCATTTCATTAAAATATAATAAATTTCAAAAAATTTCTCTTTAGTAACTAATAACCCTAATGAAAAGAACATTCCTATCAGCATTTTTACCTTTGCTCATTTTGAATTGTACTCACAAAAAAGAAAATGTTCAACAGACAGACAAAGAGAATCCCAACCTTACAATGTCTATCCCGCTTGAATATCTTGTGGATTATCCTTTAATTAAAGACTCTTCAAAATTTATCAAAAATCTTCAGCAAGCTTTTGATCTCCATGTTCATGAAAGTCCTGTTCAGCAAAAAGGTGAAAAGATAACGGTATTCAAAAAGGTGAAAATCAATGGTTCAGATCAGGAGTATTACTTTGTTGAATACGACTGGAAGACAGGACCAAATTCTGAATATCCCTGGAAAAATCAACTTTTATTAACACAAGAAGGGAAGCTTGTTAAAATTTTATCAGCAGAACGGTATGAATTTGTTTCTATTTTCCCAAAACAAAATCCATACTTACTGGCAACCTCGGTCACAGCACATGGAAACGGAGGTCATGAAATTTACAAAATAACAGCAGACTCTTTAGAAGATATCTATGGGGGTAACGTCAGAACATATGATGCTCATGAAGACAACAAAATTTATGAACCGTATGAGCTGCAATTAAAAATTAAAGACTACGATAATGACGGATTTAATGATATTGCTTTCACAGGAAAACTTGTATTGATCCAGAGGCGAACACCGGATGGATTCTGGTATGACAATCTAACAATAGATGGCAGAAAAATCAAATATTCTGTTGATAATCCTTACAAAAAAATTCCTGTAGAATATATTTTTCTTTACGATCAAAAAACAGGACATTTTAAGCCAAAAGGAGATTATAGAGAGAAATAGAAAATTGAGATTGCTTCGCTACGCTCGCAATGACTATAAAAACAAAAATCCCTCTCATTGCTGAAAGGGATCTTTTTTATCGTTAAAAAACTGAGATTACATATAAGCTTCAATAGGCTCACAAGTACATACTAAGTTTCTGTCTCCGTATGCTTCGTCTACTCTTGATACAGAAGCGAAGAATTTGTGGTCTCTTACCCACTCTAACGGATAAGCTGCCTTTTCTCTGCTGTATGGTTTATCCCAAGAATCAGAGATTACCAGCTGTTCTGTATGAGGAGCGTTTTTCAATACGTTGTTGGTAGCATCTGCTTCACCGTTTGCAATTTCATCGATTTCTTTTTTGATAGAGATCAACGCTTCTGCAAAACGATCAATTTCAGCCTTGCTTTCAGATTCTGTAGGCTCAATCATTAATGTACCTGCAACCGGGAAAGAAACGGTAGGAGCATGGAAACCATAATCCATTAATCTCTTCGCCACATCAGCTACTTCAATTCCTAAAGACTTGAACTGACGGAAGTCTACGATACATTCGTGAGCTACTCTTCCGTTTTCGTTGGAATATAAGATTGGGAAATGCTCTGCTAAAATTTCTTTCAGGTAGTTAGCATTCATGATGGCATGTCCTGTAGCCTTTTTAAGACCTTCTGTTCCTAACATCTTGATGTAAGCGTAAGAAATATTAAGGATTAATCCTGAACCGTAAGGTGCAGCAGAAATACCTTCAATAGCTTCTTTGGAACCGATTCTGATATTCGCGTTAGAAGGAAGGAAAGGTACTAAGTGTTTAGCAACACAGATTGGACCTACTCCAGGACCTCCGCCTCCGTGAGGAATTGCGAAAGTTTTGTGAAGGTTAAGGTGGCAAACGTCTGCTCCGATGTTTCCAGGACTTGTAAATCCTACCTGAGCGTTCATGTTTGCACCATCCATATATACTTGTCCTCCGTGCTCGTGGATAAGGTTGGTAATTTCTTTAATATTAGCATCAAAGAATCCGTACGTAGAAGGATAAGTGATCATTACAGCAGATAAATTCGCTGAATGAAGTTCTGTTTTAGCTTTAAGATCTTCGAAGTCGATTTCTCCGTTTTCAAGGTTTTTCACCACTACGATTTTCATTCCTGCCATTGCAGCAGAAGCCGGGTTGGTACCGTGTGCAGACTGAGGGATCAATACTACATTTCTGTGGTGGTCTCCTCTTGAAATATGGTATTCTCTGATCACCATTAATCCTGCGTATTCTCCTTGTGCTCCGGAGTTTGGCTGAAGTGAAGTTCCTGCAAAACCTGTAATTTCTGCTAAGTCTTTCTCCAGTTCACGGATCATTTCCTGATATCCTTCAGCCTGGTTTACAGGTACGAATGGGTGAATTGCGCCCCAGTTTTCCCATGAAAGTGGTAACATCTGAGTGGCTGCGTTTAGTTTCATGGTACAAGATCCTAAAGAAATCATTGAATGAGTCAATGATAAATCTTTTCTCTCAAGACGCTTGATGTAACGCATCAATTCTGTTTCCGTATGGTATTTGTTGAATACTGATTCTGTAAGAATTTCGTCTTTTCTTAAGTTTTCTTCCGGAATACTGTATCCTTCTTTGATTTCTAATTTGAAAGTCTGCTTGTCTTTGAACTGAGCGAAAGAAGCCATCAGATAGTTTAATTTCTCTAATGTTGTACTTTCGTTGATCGCAATGCTTACTACTCCTTCTGTGAAATAGTTTAAGTTTAATCTGTGATCAAGCATCAGTCTTACCAATCTTGCTTTCTCATCTTCAGCCATAGTGATTTTCACAGTATCGAAGATTGGCTCTTCTACTACCTGATATCCTAATGCTTTAAGACCGTTTTTCAAAGCATTTGCTTTAAAGTGAATCTGATCAGCGATATAGTTTAATCCTTTTGGTCCGTGGTAAACAGCATACATACCGGCCATTACTGCTAAAAGAACCTGAGCTGTACAGATGTTTGAAGTAGCTTTCTCTCTTTTGATGTGCTGCTCTCTCGTCTGTAATGCCATTCTTAAAGCACGTCTTCCATACATATCCTGAGATACCCCGATGATTCTTCCAGGAATATCTCTTTTATACTCTTCTCTACAAGCAAAGAAAGCTGCGTGAGGACCTCCGTACCCTAATGGAATACCAAATCTCTGCGTAGTTCCTACGGCACAGTCAGCACCCATTTCTGCAGGAGACTTTAGCTTAACCAAAGCCATCGGATCACAAGCAACCGCTACCTGAAGATCAAGTTTTTTATATTCTACAATATCTTCTGTATAGTCTAAAACGATTCCGTTTTTACCAGGATACTGTAATAAAATACCGTAATAAGAAGCATCCAACTGGTGAGTTTTATGATCTCCCACTACAATTTCGATTTCTAATCCTTCAGCTTTTGTTTTTAATACAGAAACTGTTTGAGGAAGCACAAGGTCAGAAATAAAGAACTTATTAGCTCCTGCTTTTTTCTGGTCTTTAGATCTGTTGTTGAAGAACATGTGCATTGCTTCAGCAGCAGCAGTAGATTCATCCAACAAAGAGGCATTGGCTAATGCAAAACCAGTAAGATCACATACTACAGTCTGGAAATTAAGAAGAGCTTCAAGTCTTCCCTGTGCAATTTCAGCCTGGTATGGAGTATATGCCGTATACCAGCTAGGGTTTTCAAAAATATTTCTCTGGATTGCTGAAGGTAAAAGTGTATTGTGGTATCCGAATCCGATATAACTTGTATAATCAGTATTTTTAGATGCCAATTCCTTTGAGTGGTTCAACATTTCGTATTCAGAAAGTGGTTCCGAGATCTCAAGATCTTTCTCTAAACGGATAGAAGAAGGGATGGTCTGAGAAATTAACTCTTCAATACTAGAAACGCCAAGTTTTTCCAACATCGCCTGTTTATCGGCTTCATTAAGGGAAATGTGACGGCTCACAAACTGTTCTGTATTCATTTTTATTTATTAGATTTTGTTTGTAAAAAGATGGGTAAAATTACAATTTTTTGAATGATTTCACAAGAGTACCAAGGAGGTGATAATTCACACATCTATTTGTGATATTTCTCACAATTTACATTTCGTAAATTATGATAAGGTTGACATTAATTTCATCAACAATAACCATTATTCTATACATAATACACAAGAAAAACTATCGATTTCTATATAATTAAGTTCTTTACGTAGTATTAAATTAGTGTATATAATCAATAAATCTCACTCTTATTATTGATTCTATTAAACGATTTTTTTTAAAAATATAATGTATTCAACATCTATTTTTATACTTCTACTGAAAGTGTCTGTCATTCAAATTTAATTCTATTAAAACTCTTTTAAAGTAATTTGCAACTGCTATTCATCAGGTTGTAAGAATTTTATGAAATTTTATTAATTATATTTATTCTAAATTAATATATTTGCAGCATGAATATAATTGTCCCATTTAAAGTTCCGCCATTGGCACCTTACTCATTCAATAACGAAGAGATGTTCTGTGAAAAGAAATCATGCTGTAAAAAATTCAAGAAGGGAAAAAGATGTAAAAAATGCCCGGGAAGAAAGAAAATGGCATAAACGCAATTAGCTGAAGTTTTTGATCAGCATATAGATCGCAATTGCCAGAATAATAATTCCCCAGATCAGCATCATAATCTTAGGCTGACCCGACTTGTTTATTCTTGTTACGGGCTGCGGCTTAAACATTTCTTCCACCGAACTTTTGAACTTTTCAGAATCGTTTTCAAAAACTTCTGTGATGGTAATTCCCTGAACAACCGTTTTGTGCAAAAGAGAATTCGTTGCATGAAGCAGAAGCTGGAATTTTCCGTCTTTAAATTCTGTGATCTTAAAGATCCTCTCTCCATACGGCTTTTCTAATCCGAAAGGCAATACTTTCACCACATCGGCATTACTCGTCTGCCAGTTGATGATAATCTCCTCTCCTTTTTTCGCATGAATTTTATTCGCTGTAAAAGTTTTGATGGCTGGCGGAATATTATACCTGAAACTTCGCTGATGGTTTTCTAAATTCTGATCATAAGTACGTCTCAGCGCGCGATCACTTAAGGTTTCATAAGCCTCCTGAATCTCACGGAAACGGTCTGCAAAAAAGTCATCATTGGCATTTTTATCGGGATGATATTTTAAGGACAGTTTACGATAGGCTTTTTTGACGTCTTCTTCTGAAGCATCCTGTGATATACCGAGAAAATAGTAGTAATCTTTCATTGAGCAATACAAAAATAAGGATTTATTTTTCTTTGCGTTTGATGTTTACGGTAAAATTTTGTTGGAAGTATAGATCAAAAAATCATTGCGAACTGCAGGTGAAGAAATCTCAATATCTCTCATAATTTATTGGTTGAAAAACGCAAGGACGCTAAGTTTTTTTACAGATACCTCCATATTTTTAAGGCGCAAAGATTTTATCTCCGATAAAACTGTACTTCTCAACAAATACATGAATTCAATGAGTTCAACAGCCCCTTTGTCATTCCGAGCAAAGCAAGGAATCTCAACTTCATATTAAAGGTATTTCCCACAGATGCCGCAAATTACCAGATCATTTCGTAGTAAATTCAATCATTAGAATCACACCGTATTAGACCGATCGTAATTACTTACGGGAAATCCAATCCTTAGTGGGAGCAATCCACTCATTGAGTGCTTTGAAAAGAAAGCCATGATTCAATCCTGTATTAAGCTCTATTTCTTTAAAATCTTTTAGGTGGGATCTGACGAACCGCTGTTCATACGACATCGGCACATGTCCGTCATCTGATTTCTCCGTAATGGAAAGAATCCTTCCATACAATCTGAAATTTTTATCTTTTTCCAGAGAATCATCTTTGAAACTAGCTCCGATGAAGACAAATTTCAATTGTGGATTCTTTTCATAATAAGAGACATATTGTGCAATATAACCTCCCTGTGAAGTTCCTACCACTGTTATTCTTCCGGCAGGAATTCCCTTTTTTATCAGGCTGTCAATCTGCTTTTTTACTTTTTCAGCATACGCTAACGGATCTGTGTTCGCTTTTCTTTTCTCAGAAATGAGAATCGTATTTTTATCCTTTAGCTTATTGAGTATTGTCTCATATTCTGCAACACCATATTTCGGATGTTTTTCCTCAAAAGAATGATCTTCCAAAAATTTATTATGTAAAAAGAAAATATATTGTTTTTGTTGTGACTTTTGCCCAAACAATATGATCGAAAAAAATGAAAATACGATAATAAAAACATTTGTAAACCTCATCATAACCGGAAATAGCTTTTAATTAGAAAGAAACAAATATAGTGTTAAAAAGTCTTTACTGGGACTATTTTATGTAAAAATTCCGGCTCGGGAAGCGAAGCTTCCCGAGCCGGAATGTAACAATTTCAATTTAGTTTTTTACTTTTCTTATGCTTCACACATATTATCCTTTTTGCAGCATCTTGAATGAAATTCTTTTTTGAATTTCCCTTTCAGTTCCTGATAGTCTTCATCACTCATTTCCCTGATCTTATCTGCCAGTCCGAAAGGTGACTTTTCTTTGATTCCGTACTCATCAAAAATACCTTTGATAAATCTTTTTCTTTGTATTGCTTTTTTAGCGATTAAGGCTACACCTGCAACGGCTAATGCTCCAAGAGCCCCTTTTAATGCTGAATTTTTCATTTTTTCAAAATTTTAAATTTTACTACTTATTGTTTTTTATAGAGACGAATGAATGCTGATTTTTACTTTACTACTTCTTTAAAAATTTCAGATTATTCGTTATTTCTGTTGAAGAATCCACCGGAGCATTTATTTCTCCAAACCTCTTTGAATTTCTCTCTTTCCTCCGGGGATAAACCTTCCATTTTCTCTCTCATTTTTCTTTCTTTAAAATCTTTCATTCCTTTCCCGAAATGGAAGCCTCCGAAAAGAATTTTGCTCAGGATCAGTATTCCCATGGCCTGCCAGAAAGTAATTGTTTTTGCTCCTAAAATCTCCGGAAGAAGGCAGTTCCAAAGCATCATGACAATCCATGTAACGGCAGCTAAAATTAATGGCGGGCATAGCAATAAAAAAATCCAACCCTTTTTGTGTTTATGATTCATAATTTCTTTTTCTAACTTTTTAAATCTTCGTATAATTTTCTCAATCTGTTTCTTAAATGCTTCACAGCATAGTTTTTTCTACTGATGATAGTTTTGATGTTTTCTCCCTGTTCATCGGCGATCTCCTGGAGGGTTTTGTCGTTCAGCTCATTTTCTACGTAGACCAGCCTTTGTTTTTCGGGAAGTTCATCAAGCGCCTCAAACAGTTTTTTCCAGATCTCATCCTGAAACATCTTAACTTCAGGACCGGCACTTTCATCCATCAAAAGGATATCCTTGATAGAAAAACTGCCGTCTTCATCTTCATATACGAAATCTTCAAGATTTTCTGTTTTCTTTTTCCGGTAACGGTCTGTGATCTTATTCGCCGTCACCCTGTACAGCCAGCCTCCAACGTTTACGATCTCAGAAAGATTCGTAAGGCTACTGAACTGATACCACACTTCCTGCAGAATATCTTCCGCATCCTCCGTGTTTTTCACTTTCGGACGAATATAAGACATCAGCTTCCCTCCGTAGTTGGAAACGGTCTGTGAGATGATGCTTTCTTTCTCCTTCTGTGGCATTGTTATTTTTTCGACAACCTCCATACTGATATGACGGTTAGCCTTTTAGTTTTACTTTAATAAATTTAAAATATTTTTCTTACAATTCAATTTTTCTTTTATTCATCGTGTTTTTATTTCATAATTTTTTTCAACAACTTAGGCATAAATTATTTTTCAGAAGCTTTTTCCCGCTATCCGCTCATACTCCTCACGCCAGACCATCCCACACCCTACCCTACGACTCTCCCACTCGTGTTCCGGGGTAACCGCTGCTATCGGGGCTAAGGTGGTGACTGATAATTGATAATTGATGAATGATGAATGATAAAATTGTAAAATAATATTTTTGTTGGAAAACGCAAGGGCACAAAGTTTTTATCGTTATAATGTATAATTGTAAGGCGCAAGAAAATCAGAGATTTTCAGCAAGCGATCTGTCTTATTATTTTCTAATCATGGGACTTCTCAAATCTATTTAGTCAACATAATCAGCTGAAAAACTAAAATAGGCAGTCTTCAATTTTATCGGAGATAAAATCCTTGCGCCTTAAAAATATACAGATTGTTGTGAAAATTTTTAGCGTCTTTGCGTTTTCCAACTCTACTACTTCTAGTTTTAATAAGATTGCCTCGCTTTGCTCGCAATGACTTTATGGTAAAAAAAACGGAAGACCTGAGTCCTCCGTTCAAATGCTATTTAATTAATAGTTTACTTATTAAAATTTTCAGCAAAGAATCCCAACATCGATTTGTAAAGTTCAATTCTGTTCGGCTCTTTTCCAAATCCGTGTCCTTCATCATATTTTACCAGATAAAGAACTTCAAATCCTTTGGCACGCATCGCTTTTACAATCTGATCAGATTCATTGATGTTTACCCTTGGGTCATTAGCTCCCTGTACTACAAATAATGGTTTCTTAATCTTATCAATCTGAAACACAGGAGATACCTCTTTAGCAATTTTAGCTTCCTCAGGATTATCAAGATCGTACCAGATCTGTTTTACCATTTCTTTGTAGGGTTTCCAGTATTCCGGGAAAGAATCAAAGAAAGTAAAGATATTGGATACACCTACATAATCCACTCCACAAGCATATAAATCCGGAGTTTTGATCAATCCCATCAATGTTGCATATCCACCGTGGCTTCCTCCGTAAATGGCAACTTTATCTTTATCTACCCATCCCTGTTCAATGGCGTATTTTACACCATCTTCCACATCATCCATTGCTTTTCTTCCGATCTGCTTATAACCCGCTTTCTGGAATGATTTTCCATATCCGCCGGAGATTCTGAAGTTAACCTGAAGGGTTGCATAACCTCTGCTGGCAAACAATTGTGTTTCCGGATTGAATCCCCAGCTGTCTCTGATTCCCTGAGGGCCGCCGTGAGGATTTACGATCAAAGGAACTTTTTTACCTTCCAATGCCGCTTTAGGTAGGGTAATATACCCATGGATTGTCAACCCGTCTCTGCTTTTAAATTCGATAGGTCTCATTTCAGCCATATCTTCTTCCTTCAGCTGCGGCATCAGGTTGTACAGAAGCTTGGTCTGCTTGGTTTTGGTATCGTATTCATAATAAGTTCCATACAGCTTATCACTTCCTACAACAACCAGAAGTTTATCATTATTATCATCAGAAGAAGCAATTCCAAATTCCTTGTCTCCAAACTGAGATTTTAATTTGTCATGTATTTCTTTATAAAATTTACTTACCGGAACTGTTTCTCCTTTTGTGCCTTCATAGCTGATATAGTCAAGTTCATAGTTTCTGTTTTTACCCGCCGTGCTTATTGAGCTTACATCATAGACAGGATTGGAATAAACCTCTTTAATCACTGTATTCTTCTTCAGATCATACAGTACAATTCTCGCTTTATCGCTATCCAGATTGGTTACTACATACGCTTCATCTTTATTTTTAGAATTTTCATTAAACTCTATAATACTGAAGGTATCAGACCAGTCTGCAGATTTGATCAGATTGAATTTTCCGGTCTGCAGATCTTTATAATAGGTTTTTGTGGTTAATCCGTTTTCAAGAACGCTATAACCTCTCAGATTTCCGTCTTTATCAAAAAGATAATCGTCAATAGGACTGTTGACATCTTTATTTTCATACAGCTGGGTCATTTCCCCGGTAACGAAATTGATTTTAAAAGGCTCAAAGATCTGCTTGTTGTTTTTATTCATGGTAACCACAACAAAATCCGTATCTTTTATAGGAATAATGGCCTGCACTTTTACTCCGTCAAATGGTGTTAAATCCTTTTGATTTCCTCCGTCTGTATCGGTAGCATACAGGTGGATATTTTCATTTCCGCCTCTATCTTGTGTATAGAAAAGGCGTTTTTTGTTCAGCCAGCCATAGTTTCTTATCAGATCATCTTTTTCTACAATAGCTTTGGTAATTTTTCCGGTGCCAAGATCTTTTACATAAACATGATTTTTTTTCTCCTGATCTTTCTCTTTATAGGAAAGATATTTCCCATCAGGAGAGATTTTAAATGCTGAAGCTTTAGGTCTTGCAAAATAGTCTTCGACTTTGTATTTAAAGTTTCCTTTGTCGTAAGAAATCAGTTTCTCAAGATTAGCCTTGGAAGATGGCAAAGTAGGATCTCCAGGCAGTTTGGCAGTAGAACTCTGTGCGTTGGTCATAATAGTGGATAGTACAATAAGGGCTGTACCGAAAATGTTGTGATTTAGGTTCATAACTTCTGTTTTAAAGGTTAAAGTTATAGAAAGCACTCATTTTTAAAACAATAGAAAACAAATGCATTTTATATAATAAGACACATTCGGTTACAAAATGTTACAATTTTATATCATTTAATTAAAAAAAATCTCAATTATATAAAAAAGACAGTCTTTACAGACTGTCTTTTTAGTGTAAATAAATTCCGAAATACCAGGTCCAGACGATCAGAATAATCTGCATGGGAATCCTTTGCGTGTAAAGGTATTTCATTCCCGGACCGGTGTAATCGGCTTTAAAAATATTAATCTTATTCCTGGAAGAATTGATATTGGCTATAAAAACCAGTACATAAAAAATGATCAGTAAAATTGCTGTCATCTCACGAATTGACGGGATCATCAATCCAATTCCTGCTGCAATTTCCAGAACTCCCGTAAAATATACCCAAAACATTCGGGCAGGAATAAAATCAGGAATCATCATCGCCATTCCCTTTTGAAATTTAAAATGAGAGAAACCTGTAAATATGATGAAAACAGCCATTCCAAGGTTTCCTGAAAATATAAAATCCGGCTTCCCCTGAAACAAAAAAGTCCCCAGCAAAGCCAGAATAAAAGTTGCGAAAAGTATTACGAGTAATTTCATTTATAGGTGGTAGATATTAGGTGACAGGTAGCAGATATTAGTATTCAGGGTAAGAAACCAACTCTAAACCTTAAACATTAAACATTGAATTTCATCACACTGAACCAAGGCTCACTCCTTCCGCAAGACTTTTCACAACCATTAATCCTTTTGTAAAGCCTGTATTCATATGATCCTGCCATTGTTTTTCTACCTGAACTTCGGCATGAAGTTTTGTTTTTCCTCCAAAGTCTATCAAAAAGTATTTCTCAAAACTTCCGTTCCATTCCATGACTTCTTTACTATGGGTGTCTTCATTTCCCTCTTTATCCACCATTCCCAGATGTTTGAATACAATTTGGTTAGGTTCATCCATGCTGTCTATGGTTGAAACCATTCCTTCTCCTTGTGCATTCAGGAAATAAGTTTTCCCACCTACCTTCCAGTCGGATTTCATAACAGATCCTGCACCGAAATACTTAGTCCATTCACTATATGTTTCAGGACTCCAGAGGATGTCCCACACTTTCTGAAGGGGAGCATCAATTACTGTTTCGTATGATAAGGTTTCCATTTGTTTCATTTTTTTTAATTGGTCACTACGAGCAAAGTGAAGCAATCTCAAAGCTCACAGATTTTTCTTTAATTCTAACTCAATTATTTACAGCTGATTTTCTGAAAGATGTTTAACGAGTGACATCGCTTTTGGAAACTTCTCTTCAAAAAATTCTTTAAATTCTGCCGGTGTCTGAATTTCTGTTTTCAGTAAAGTTCCTTCTTCATTTTCTTCAAGAAAGTAAGCTTCTGTTGCTTCTCCCCAATCCTGAGGAACTTCGATGCCTTCATAAATTTCTCCAAGGTGCAAAAATTTTATTTCCTCGTTGGGGATCATTTTTTCCACTCTGCTGTACATTCCGTTGTTTTTCGGATCAAGAAACTTGACAATATTATTTTCTTCAAGTGTTCCTTCATAAAAAGAACCTTCTGTAAATGCTGTTGTCCATTGTCTGTAGGTAATATCACCCCAAAGGACACTCCATACTTTTTCAGGTTCAGCATTGATCTCTATTTCGTATGATAATTTTTCCATATATTTTTTAAGGGATTAGGTGATGGATAATAGGTTGCAGGTGACTGCGTTGGTGGGTGAGTTTGAGAGTCAGAGATTGAGAATGTTATTGTGACCACTTCTAGCCTCTCATTCTATCCTCCGACAAAATCACCTCCATTGATATGAATAATTTCTCCTGTAATATAACTTGCATCCTTTGAGGCAAGAAAAACATAAGCTGGTGCTACTTCAGAAGGTTGTCCCGCACGTTTCAGCGGAGTGTCTTTTCCAAAGGAGGAAAGGTCATCAAAAGCTTCTTTCACCAATGGAGTCCATATAGGTCCTGGTGCAATTCCGTTTACGAGAATTTCCTTTTCGGCAAGATTATCGGCAAGAGACCGGATAAAGGACAAAACAGCACCTTTTGTTGCCGCATAATCTATTAAGTGGTCACTTCCGCGGTACGCTGTAACAGAGGTTGTACAAATGATTCGTCCTCCTTTGGGTATCATAGGAAGAAAATTTCTGGTGAATGAAATCATGGAAATAATATTGGTATCAAACGTTTCCTGAATCTGTTCATCAGAGATTTTTTCCAGACTGCTTTTTGAAGTATGAATTCCTGCATTATTAACAAGAATATCAATATTCTTCCACTCTGTTTTAATCTTGTCTGCGCATTTGGTTCTGAATGCTTTCCGGGTAAGATCTCCTTTGATCACAAGACAATTCTGTCCTTCTTTCTCAACCAGCTTTTGGGTTTCTCTGGCATCATCGTCACTTTCTTTATAGATAATGGCGACATCTGCTCCTTCCCTGGCAAAATGAACGGCCACCGCCTGTCCTATGCCACTGTCTCCTCCGGAAATAACCGCTTTTTTACCCTGCAGCTTCCGGCTTCCCTGATAATCGTTCCGGATAATTTCCGGAACCCCCCCCTTCTTTAGGGACTTTTGACTTAGAGTCTGATTTGTTCTGTGTTTTCATATGCAAATCTTTTTCCTAAATCACATCAAACAATACGCCGAAAATATTTAAGAATTATAAGCGTCTTCCAGATCCTGAATAATAATTTTCTGCATTTTCATCATCGCCTGAACAACTTTATAGGCTTTTTCCTGGTTAGAATCATTCATCAGCTGGATGAGTCTCTTAGGAACAATCTGCCAGCTTAATCCGTATTTATCTTTCAGCCAGCCGCACATACTTTCTCTGCCGCCATCGGCTGTAAAGGCATTCCAATATCTGTCGGTTTGCTCCTGATCATCAGTCATTACTACTAAAGATATTCCTTCATTGAAGTCAAATGGGTGATCATAGGAATTATCCATACAGAATACGCTGTAATTATCGATTGTAAAATGAGCATGCTGAACATTTTCTGCGGGTTCCGGAATGTTATGTCCTTCGCTCCCTGCTCCGTAGGTCAATATATTTCCGATGCTTGAATTGGGAAAAGTTTTCGTGTAAAGTTCCATTGCTTCTTTGGCTTTTCCGTTATTTCCATGGATAAACATCAAGGTAGGAATTATTTTCTGATCGCTTGCTTTTTCTCCCAGAAACAACTGCCATGTTACGCCATATTTATCCTGAACCCATCCGTATTTCGCGCTCCATGAGTAAGATCCCAATTCCATCAAAGCTATTCCGCCATCCAGTAACTGATCCCAGTATTTTTGAACTTCATCTTCTGTTTCACAGATTACCATAAAAGAGATGGAAGCATTTTTTTTGAATTGAGGGCCTCCATTCAGAAGCATAATTCTCTGTCCAAACAAATCAATATTCATGACAACAGGAGTATCTGCAGTGATTTCGCCTCCGAAAACCTTACAATAAAATTCGGCTGACTGCTTGGCGTCTCCATCATACCAGAGACATGGGAAAATATCGTTATTCATAATTTTAATTTTTAAAAGGGTGATGTATTTTTGACTTTCTATACAGCAAAAACAGATCTTATGCCTTTGCTTTTAAACGATACCAATCCGTTTTACTGCAATGACACTGCAAAATTTTTCAGTTGTATATATATTATGCTTCTTTAAAGCAGACCTGATTTTCTTTCATGTAATTCTTCAGTTTCATCATCGCATTTTTACCGAAACCATGCAGCTGCATGATTTCTTTTTCGGAATAATCTGAAAGTTTTTCCAAAGAATTTATTTTTTCTTTTTCTAAGGCTTTTCTAGCAGGTATTGCAATAACTCCGTGAAGGAATTGCTCTGCAGAGTCATAATTAAAAGCATACATAGAGTTTAAACTCTTTGACATGATAACTAGATTGATCATGGCTACAAAAAAATATTGTTAATGATTCTCAACATATTTGTGGAAGTTGTTGAGAATAGCATACCAGCCATCCCGCTGCATTTCCACAGAATTTTGTTTTTCCGGATCGAAAATTTCAATCACTTTCGTTGTATTCTCATCTATCTTATCAAATACAACTTCCACTTTTCGTCCGTCTTCAAGGTGATACCTAATGATTTCATGAGGAATAATCTCATCATATACGCCTTCAAAATCGAATCCGAAGCTTTTGTCTTTTGCTTCCATTCTGTTTTTGAATTTGCCTCCTACTACAAGGTTATTTTCAGAACTAGGACAGTGCCAGGTTTCATGGGCGAAATTCCATTTCGTAATGTGCTTGGGTTCATTGAAATAATTCCAAACCTTCTCCACCGGTGCTAAAATTGTGATGTCTATTTTAATTGGATCCATAGTTCTATATTTTTAAAAGTTTAAATAAAGAGCTGCCCAAAAATGAGCATCTCTTTATTATCATTAGTTAAATATAAGATTATTTTGCAGATTCTTCATTATAGTTCACCATCCAATGAACACCATACTTATCCTGAAAACATCCGAAGTAGTCTCCCCAGAACTGATCTTCAATAGGCATTTCCACGTTTCCGCCATCAGAAAGTTCTTTAAAAATCCTGTCTGCTTCGCTTTTTGAATCAGGGAAAATAGACACATAATTATTATTTCCTACGGTAAGAGTCTGCCCGAATGCCGGTACAATATCGGAGGCCATTAACAGGTCCCCACCTACAGGCAGAGCGATGTGCATTACTCTGTTTTTTTCTTCTTCCGAAAGGTTTTCTGTTCCGGGAGCATTTCCCATTTTATGAATTCCACCAACGAATTCACCACCGAAAACACTTTTGTAAAAATTGAACGCTTCTTCAGCTGTTCCATCAAAATTTAGGTATGGATTTAATTTAGCCATGATTTTTAATTTTAAAGTTATTATTATAAAATATTGTTTCTACTGTTGATCCATTAAGGATTAATTAATTTACTATGAATAAAAAAACGCTTAATGGTTTAAAAATTTTTCTACTTCCCTGACGGTAAAGTCTATTAAGTTGGCATCAATACTTCCATCAAAGTCCGGCATCATATAAGTACCATGAGTTGCGGGAAGTATCAATAACCGGGAGCCTTTCACCAACCGCCACATTTCGGCAGTATGTTCCGGCTTCATCACATCCTGATCGCCGCTGATAAATAATGCAGGTGATTTGATTGACCTCAGCACTTCATCATTCCAGTCCTGAAAAGTCTGCATCCTTCTACAATCTTTCTCAAAAAGGTTTTCAAGCTTTGAGAAATCAGGATTGAGGCTTAAGAAATTAATTTTAAAAGGTTCCGGCATTGAGTCAAAAGTTGCTTCCTGCATTCCTTCAAAAAAGCCGTCTATCATTCCGCTTCTTTTATAAAAAGCTGAGGCAATCACTAATTTCTCAACAATTCCTGGATGACGATGCCCAATCTGCATTACGGTACTTCCTCCATTACTGAATCCCCAGAATGAAGCTTTTTCAATGTTAAGTTCTGCCAAAAGTCCTGCAACATCGTCTGCATCCTGTTCAAATGTTTCAGGAATATCGCGGTGTTCACTTCTGCCATGGTTTTGTAAATCGATTCCTATCAGCTGGAATTTATCTTCAAGCCTTGCGATGACTTCTTTAAAATCATAAAGCATTGAAGAGCCACCGCCATGGATTAAAACCACAGGTTTTCCTGATCCGTAGATTTCATAGTATAATTGGATTCCGTTGACTTTTTTATAGCCTTTTTCTACTGGATTCATTATTAATATTTAAGATTTTCGTTCACATCATATTTCATTCCCGGATAATCCAAAATTCTGCGCATGAGACCTATCTGCCCGCAGAGGTAGTCTTCACGGCCGATGCACATTCCGACAAAATTGAGTTTTGTTTCTTTAATGAAAGGGATGTTCATTCCTATTTCAAATATTTCATCCAGCTCTTCATCGGTTACTTCATGAAGTTTTTGAAAGACTTTAGCTGAAATTGTATGAAAGTTTTCTTTCAGTTCAGCCAGGGTTGGATATTTTAAACTTTCATTCAATGCTTTTCCCTGGAAAAACAAATCATTGTAAGGGTCTTCTCCCTGAAGCCCAAGTACTGAACCTAATCCGTAGCGCATATTGACAAAGTTTCCTGCCATCCATACGATATGATTGGTTTTATTTTCAATTCTTTTCAAGGCGTCTTCTTCCGAAATGCCGTCCAAAACATTCATAAAGCTTTGGGAATGCATTCTGTAAGCCGGAATAACGAGCTCCATTTTTTTTGATTTTGGTGTGTTCATTTTTAATCAGAGATTAGAAGTTAGAAATTAGAGGTTAGTAGGTTGGAGAAACGCAAAGGCGCTAAGAGTTTTATAAACTATGCGTTTTTAAGTTGCAAGGATTTTATCTGCGATAAAATTGTACTCTTCTAAAAAGGGAATACTCATATTTCAGGGATGTACCTGTCATTCCGAGTGAATCAATAAATCTAAAAATAACCTGCTATTTTATAGCACCCGGTTTTCCTAAAATTCTGCGGAGGTAACCCAGCTGCCCGCTGTGATAGATTTCATGAAGGCTTAAGGTTGATATATCTTTAACCATTTCAGGTTTAAAACTCTTAAGTGTGTTGAGCTTTGCTTCCAGTTTATCCTGGGATTGCTTAAGATAGGATTTTAAATCTTCGAAACTAATCAATTTATCTTGATGATCTAAAGCAATTTCACCCCTGTTATAGAAAGAAAATCTTTCACTATCCCAGACAGAATCTTCTCCTAAAATATTCAGTAATGGATTTCTGATGTAAATTAAATGTCCAAGGATCCAGTTCATACAATTGGCTTCACCATTGGGAAAAATCATAGATTCTTCATGGGTAATACCATCGATATTCATCGTAATCACAAAATAGTTACTGGTTACCTGATTTTTTATGATTTCTATATCGTTTGATTGTGTTTCCATATGATATATTTTGTGGTGTTATGGATTATTCTGCAGGGATCTGAGAAGCATCACCATGCACTACTTCCCACTGATGGCCGTTGATATCAGCAAAACTGCTTTGATACATCCATCCGTAATCTACAGGTTCACTGTATTTTGACCCTCCGTTTTCGATCGCTGTTTTTACCATACCGTCTACTTCTTCCCGGCTGTTGACTCCGATAGCAAGAAGTACCTGTGTTGTATCTCCTTTAGCAAAAGGTCTGTTGGTAAAGGTTTGGAAAAACTCTTCTTTAAGAAACATAGTGTAGATATAATTTTCTTTCATGACTACGCATATTGCTTTCTCATCTGAAAACTGTTCATTAATAGAAAAGCCAAGCTTCGTCCAGAATTCTCTGGTTTTTTGAACGTCTTTTACAGGTAAATTGACGTAAATATCTGTAATATTCATTTTGTAAATTTTAGTGGTGATTGTTATCCAAAATTACCGGGATTTGGTAAGAATGTGCTTGCCATAGGGCAAGATTTATTTTTTATTTGGATTAATTTATTCAGCAGGCATTTGAGACATATCTGCAAAAGTAATATTCCAGCCATGCCCATCCGGGTCCCAGAAGGAGTTCTGATACATCCATCCATAATCCTGAGGTTCTTCATGCTGCCGTGCGCCGTTCTCTACAGCAGTGTTTACTATTTCATCTACTTCTTCACGGCTGTTCAAACCTACCGCTACAAGAACCTGACTGGTATTTTCTTTGGCAACCGGTTTATTGGTGAAGGTCATAAAATAATCTTCCTGCAGAAACATCACATAGATGGTATCATTCAAAACAACGCAGGTTGCTTTATCATCAGAGAATTGTTCATTGATAGAAAAACCTACCTTAGTCCAGAATTCTTTGGTTTTCTGTACATCTTTTACCGGAAGGTTGACATAAATTTGGTTGACTTTCATTTTTCGTAATTTTAGTGTTAATCTGTAATCCAAAATTACCGAGGTGCAATGAAAATCTACTTGCCATAGGGCAAGATTTAAATTTTCTTAGGATGAGAGACGATTTCCTTACGGATACGACTGAGAGAAGTGTCTGTAACTCCGAGATAGGAAGCAATTTGTTTCAAGGGCGCAAATTGTATGACTTTAGATTTTTGCTCCAGCAGATTCAGATATCTTCTGGTGGCAGAAAGGGTAAACATTTCTACAGATCTTTGTTTGTAGGCAAAAAGCTCCTGAGACATCCACGATCTTCCCCATTCCCTGAGGTTGGGGATTTTATGGAACAACTCCTGGAAGGTATCATAATCCAGCCTCCAGCACTCGCAGTCTGTAATACAAACGATATTCTCCTGAGACGGAACCCGCTGAAACATTGACAAAACCTCAATAATGACTTCATTTTCTACAAAAAAGTGGGTTGTTACTTCATTTCCGTTGAAATCATTCACATAGGAACGCGCCAATCCGCTTTCAAGAATATAATATTCATTGGCTGTTTTTCCTTCCTCAAGAATGAAATCACCTTTCTGGAAAGATGTTTTTTCATGAGCCTGGAATATTTCAGCAAGCTCTTCAGGGAAAAAAAAGGGGAAATCATAGCAGGTTTCTAAAGCTTTATTGGTCATTTGGTGTCAATTTTTTAAGTCTTTAAAAGTAAAATTTTTAATTGAATTCAGAGCAAAAAATATTAAACAAAGCATTGAATATTTTCATAAAAAGCACATACCCTATTGAAATTAAAGACATTTCAAATCTTTTTGTTTTTAAACAGTTATTTGAAACATACTATCTCTGAGCACCCCGTCAAAAATTCTTTGAATTTTCGCCACCCCTCCGGAGGATGGGAATGACTATCTCCCGATACAGTCATTGTAAGCTTTTTACAGGAAATATTTTTTCAAAACAGGGAAAGCTGTATTGATTTGGGAGCAGTGGGTTTCTGGGCATCGCCGAATACCGTTTTCCCACCAAAACGCCAGGAATTCTGCCTTTCTTCTTCAATCACCTGCTGAATATCAAAATCCGGAGTGAAATCTTTTTCTGCTTTTGCTATGATCTGATGAAGTTTATTTAAAGAATTCAGCTTATCAGAATTTCCAAGTTTGGATTTTTCAATCCCTTTTCTGAGAATGCTGATACTGTCATCATATGTATTGATCGGAACAGGGAAAGGATGTCCGTCTTTACCGCCATGAGCAAAGGAAAACCTTGCCGGATCTGCAAATCTTGACGGTGCTCCGTGAATCACTTCACTTACCAAAGCCAAAGACTGCATGGTTCTTGGACCTACTCCTTCCAGCATCAGCAGGTCTTCAAAATTCTGTGGCTGCTGTTCTCTGGTAACATACAGAAGGGCTCCGAGACGTTTCAGATCAACATCAGAGGCCTGCACATCATGGTGGGCAGGAAGAATCAGTCGTGCAAAATCTTTCATCACTTCTGCAGAATCGGTATGGGAAATATTCAGAATTCCTTTTCTGTTATCCGAGGCTTCGGTATCCGTAAGGTTAAGAATTCTCCCTCTTGAAATCCCATTAATTCCTGTGTGGGGCTGTTCTACAAAAGAGGTAATGTTTTCCGAGTGCCAGTGGTAACGTCTTGCTGTTCCGTCAGATTCATGCATTCCCTGCTGAATGACGCTCCAGTTTCCATTGTCTGAAAGAATGAAATTGTGTAAATACAGCTGGTAACCATCCTGGATGGCCGTATTATCTACTTTTGCAGAAAGCTTGCTGGCTCTTACCAGTTCTGTTCCGTTCAGTCCGGTTTTATCTGCAATTTTAATAAGCTCTGATGGAGTTTCGCGGGAAAACTTCCCTTTTCCGCCACAGATATAAAGTCCCAGCGACTGAGAATTTGGGTTAACAGAACGTTTTAAAGCTCCCATAACGGAAGTGGTAATCCCTGAAGAATGCCAGTCCATTCCCATCACCGCTCCAAAACTCTGAAACCAGAATGGATCTGCCAACCGGCGTAGAACCTCATCTTTACCATAATCCATGAGAATGACTTCAATAATGGAAAGCCCAAGAACAGACATACGCTCATACAGCCATGGCGGTACTTTGCCATAGTGAAGGGGTAAATCTGCAGTTCCTGAACGTTTCATTCTATTGTCAAACTGTAAAGGTAGGTTTTATTCATCTTATTATTTAATGATCCGGATCATTAATAATGTTTAATTACGGTAAAACATACTGATTCATAAAACTGTTTTTATTGGTGAGACAGTATATTAATCAGTCTATCAAATGGATCTATAACGAAAAATCTTCGTACTCCCCATTCTTCATGGGTAAGTTCGTAAGTGATTTCAAAACCGGCCTTTTTCATCTTTTCATACACTTCATTCACATTATCCACTTCAATGGAAAGATCAGGAACTTCCGTATCGTTTCCACCCTGTTCAGCAAAGCTGATCTGAACTTTGGCTTCTTCTTCGTTACCCAGCGTTTTAATCCAGCCATGATCCATCAAAACATCCAGTTCTAAAATATCCTGATAAAATTGATGGGCTCTGGAAAGATCATTGGTTTTAATATTGACTACGATTCTTTTTACCATGTTCAATTTTTTTGATTAAAAAAGCCTTGCAAAATCATATTCACAAGGCTTTTCTACAAAAATTATTTTATTATTTCAATGCTGCAAGAGCGGCATCGTAATTAGGTTCATTAGCAATTTCCGGAACCTGCTCTGTATATACTACTTTGTTGTTTTCGTCTGTAACGATAACGGCGCGGCTCAGTAATCCTTTCATAGGAGAATCTGCGATGGTCACTTCATAATCGTCTCCGAAGCTGCTTCTGAAGTCTGAAAGTGTTTCTACATTATTCAATCCTTCTGCCGCGCAGAATCTTCCTAATGCAAATGGAAGGTCTTTAGAAACATTGATGATCACCGTATTATCAAGCTTTGAAGCTTCCTCATTGAATTTTCTGGAAGAAGCAGCACAGGTAGGGGTATCAATGCTTGGGAAAATATTGAATACTTTTTTCTTTCCGTCAAAATTTTGAAGTGTTTTTACATTTAATCCTGAATCTACCAATGCAAAGTCTTTTACAGTGGTTCCTACTGATGGTAATGCTCCTATTGTGTGTACTTCGTTTCCTTTTAAAGTGATTGTCGTTGACATAATATTTATTTTTTTATTTTTTCAAATGTAATCAAAAAAGAAAATTTTTCCGGTTTTATTATGGTTAAATTAATCTTAAAGTGAAAATAAAAAACATCTTATTGATAATCAGTTTTATCAGACATAATTACTATATAACTACAGCCTCAAAAAAGCCTGATTTTAAGGACAAAAAGTTCAGCCTCTGAACATTATAAAATTATTTCTAAAATAAATATAACCGGAAGGTGAACATAAATTAAGCAGATATCAATATAAAGAGTCAAAAGCCTCTTTTTTTTATGGAAATATCTTAAATAAAACAATGATATTTACTAAATTTGTGGGACTTAAAATTTCAAATAAAAAATAACAGTATAATGTCAGAAAAATCAAAAATCTATTACACACTTACTGATGAAGCTCCAATGCTGGCTACTCACTCGTTTTTACCTATCGTAAAAGCTTTTACAAAATCAGCAGATATCGAAATCGCAGTACCGGACATTTCTTTGGCAGGAAGAATTTTAGCCAACTTCCCTGAGTTTTTAAAAGACGACCAAAAGATCGGTGATGCTTTGGCAGAACTTGGAGAATTGGCAACAAAACCTGAAGCCAACATCATTAAGTTACCGAACATTTCTGCTTCTGTACCTCAATTGGATGCAGCGATTGCTGAATTACAAGGTAAAGGTTTCGCAGTTCCAAACTATCCTGCAGAGCCTAAAAATGACGAAGAAAAAGCAATCAAAGCTAAATATGCTAAAGTATTAGGAAGTGCTGTAAACCCAGTATTAAGAGAAGGAAACTCTGACAGACGTGCTCCAAAAGCTGTTAAAAACTATGCAAAAGCAAACCCTCACAGAATGGGTAACTGGGCATCTGACAGCAAAACTGACGTAGCTCACATGAACAATGGTGATTTCTACGGTACAGAAACTTCTACAACGTTAGAAAATGCTACCAAATACAGAATCGTATTCAAAGGAAACGACGGTTCTGAATCTGTATTGAAAGACTTCGCAGGTCTTCAGGCTGGTGAAGTAATTGACTCTTCTGTAATGAACCTTAATGCATTAAGAGCGTTCGTTCAGGAAGCTATCGAGGAAGCTAAGAAAAGAAATGTACTTCTTTCTGCTCACCTTAAAGCAACAATGATGAAAATCTCTGACCCAATCATTTTCGGGGCTATCGTTGAGACTTTCTTCAAAGAAGTATTTACAAAATATGCTGAGACTTTCAAGTCTTTAGACATCAATCCAAATAATGGTCTTGCGGATCTTTTTGAAAAAATCAAAGGAAATGCTCAGGAAGCTGACATTAAAGCTGATATTGAAAAAGCTCTTGCTGCAGGACCTAGAGTGGCAATGGTAAATTCTGACAAAAGAATTACCAACTTCCACGTACCTTCTGACATCATCGTCGATGCCTCTATGGCTGCCCTTGTAAGAGGAGGAGGTAAAATGTGGAACAAAGACGGAAATGAGGAAGATACCGTTTGTATCATTCCAGACCGTTCTTATGCTGGTTTCTATCAATCTGTGATTGATGATATGAAAGCGCACGGAAAATTAGACCCTACCACTATGGGATCTGTTCCAAACGTAGGTTTAATGGCTCAGAAAGCTGAAGAATATGGTTCTCACGATAAAACTTTCCAAGTAGCTGCTGACGGAACTGTAGAAGTTCAGGACGAAGCTGGAAACATTCTTCTTTCTCAGAAAGTAGAAAAAGATGATATCTTCAGAATGTGTCAGACTAAAGATGCTCCTATCCAGGACTGGGTAAAATTAGCTGTAAACAGATCAAGATTATCTGATACTCCTGCTATCTTCTGGTTAGACAAAGGAAGAGCTCACGACCGAGAAATCATCAAAAAAGTAGAGAAATATCTTGCTGATCATGATACAACAGGTCTTGACATCAGAATCCTTGATGTAAAAGATGCTATGACTGAAACGTTGAAAAGAGCAAGAGAAGGTAAAGATACAATCTCAGTTTCCGGAAACGTATTGAGAGATTATTTAACAGACCTTTTCCCAATCCTTGAGCTTGGTACTTCTGCAAAAATGCTTTCTATTGTACCATTGATGAACGGTGGTGGTTTATTTGAAACTGGTGCCGGAGGTTCTGCTCCAAAACACGTTGAGCAGTTCTTAGAAGAAGGATACTTAAGATGGGATTCTCTAGGTGAATTCTTAGCGCTTCAGGCTTCTTTAGAGCACCTGGCACAAACTCAGGGAAATACGAAATCTCAGGTTCTGGCTGATGCATTGGATGAAGCTAACGCTAAATTCTTAGCTACAGATAAATCTCCTGCAAGAAAAGTAGGTCAGATCGATAACAGAGGTTCTCACTTCTATTTAGCAATGTACTGGGCTGAAGCACTAGCTAACCAGACTGCAGATGCTGAATTGGCAGCTCAGTTTGCTCCGGTTGCTCAGGCAATGCAGGAAAACGAAGAAGTAATCAATGCTGAATTAATTGGTGCTCAGGGTAAACCTCAGAACATTGAAGGATACTACAAAACTGACACATATAAAACGTATGCAGCAATGAGACCTAGTACGGTTTTAAATGAAATCATTGACGGAATTTAATTGTTCGTTTTGATATAAATGAAAGCTCCTTTTTAAGGAGCTTTTTTTTGTAACCACTCCGGAATTTAAAAACTGAACTATTTAAAAACCACCCCGTCAAAAATTCTTTGAATTTTTGACACCCCTCCAGAGGAGGGGAATAGTGAGTACATATATACTCATCAAGATCAACGCATCCCTAATTCTAATTCCTGCAATCTAACATCTGCCACCTTACCTATCTTCCACAATTACTCTCCTATGCTCCCTGCCCCAGTTGATCATTTCCTGAATAATATTTCCAAAGGTTCGGCAGTATTCTGTAGGTTCGTATTCTATTAAAACAGGAGTTTCCGGGTAAACGGTGCGTTTTAGCAGTTTATTCAGTTCCATATCTTTCAGTTCTTTGGAAAGCATTCTGGTAGTAATTCCGGGAATACTTCGTTCAATTTCCCTGAAACGTCTGTTTCCGTTACAAAGTGAATTGATAACAGGAATACGCCATTTTCCTCCGATAAAATAAAGGGTATCCTGCAAGGCTCTAAGTTCTTCTGTCTGATCTCTTTCCATAGCTGCAAAGTTAAGTGATATCAAGAATGATACTGGTATACTCTGTGATACTGGTTACAAAAGTATACCATTTTGAAATAACTTTGTCAAAAAATTTTACAATGAAAAAATTAACCCATAAACTGGCTATCGTAACAGGAGGAAACAGCGGAATAGGATTCGCTGCAGCCAAAGAACTTATCTCAGAAGGAGCAACCGTAATCATTACCGGAAGACGAAAAGAAGCTGTAGAAAAAGCAGCTCAGGAACTTGGAGCAATCCCGTTCATAGCAGACCAGTCTAATCTTGATGATATTGATCTGTTGAAGAAAGAAGTAGAGAAAAAGTTCGGTAAAGCAGATATTCTGTTTATCAATGCAGGAATTACCGGAACTCTGACTCCTATTGAAAATATGGATGTTGAAAATTTCGATCAGGTGATGAATATTAATTTCAGAGGAGCTTATTTTACATTAAGCAAATTCATACCATTGTTAAATGATGGTGCTTCTGTCATCTTTTTATCTTCTATTGTTGCGTCTACCTATAAACCCAACAGTTCAGCTTATCAGGCAAGCAAAGCCGCGTTGAATTCTATTGCCAAAACGGCAGCAGCAGAATTGGCTCCAAGAAAAATCAGAGTGAATATGATAAGTCCGGGTCCGATAAAAACAGAAATCATGAGTAAAGCAGGCCTGGATGAAGAAACTTTGAAAAATATCCAAAACCATCTCATAGAACAGATTCCAATGAAGAAAATGGGAACCGCTGAAGAGATTGCCAAACTGGTTACCTATTTGTCAGATGATCAGATTTCAGGCTATGTCACCGGAACTGAAATTGTGATAGATGGTGGTATTACTTTATAAACAACAGATTTAATCAAATCCCGGTAATTGTGTTACCGGGATTTTTCTTGTAGATTTTCGGGGTTAAAAATTCCGGATTCGCCTTTTGATTTGTCCAGCTCGGACAGTTTTCCGTTTCACAGCATGTACTACCCGCCTACTTTTGATCCAGAAAAATAAAACAATACTCATTATGGATACCGTAAAGAAAAAAAGAAATCCCATTGCCATCGTATTTCTGGCTATTCTAGGAATTTTCGGAGGGTTGCAGTTATTCAGCACACCTTTGGAAGGAAAACCGGTTACAGGAAAAATTGAAGCGCCAAAGGAAGTGATCAGTATTCTTGAAAACTCATGTTTCAGCTGTCATTCCAACCAGCAGAATTTAAGCTGGTATGATAAACTTGCTCCTGTTTCCTGGGCTGTAAACAAAGATATCAAAAGAGCCAGAGAAGTCTTGAACTTCTCAGAATGGGAAAAGTTATCTCCTGCAGAACATCAGGGAAAAATGTACGCTATCCTCAATATGATGCAAAGTGGTAAAATGCCTCTCCATGAGTACACCCTTCTGCATCCTTCAGCCAAGATTACAGCAAAAGATATTGAAACGATCAAAAAATATACCCTTTCATTATCCTCAGTACAACCTTCTATACAAAATAAAACTGTGCCCAATTCACCTTCTGCAGCTAAAACTGACCTAGCTCCAGCTCAATTTCCGGTTTCTCCCAATAGACTTCAATATACTCCTGATTTTAAAAATTGGAAAGTCATCAGCATGAGTACTCTTTTTGACAATTCCATCCGTGTAATCTATGGAAATGACATCGCTGTAAAAGCGGTAGAAACTGAAGATTTTCATCCTTGGCCGGACGGAAGTATTGTAGTAAAATCTGTGTGGAAGCAACAGGAACTTCCAAATGGGGAAATCAGACCCGGGAAATTTATCAATGCGCAGTTTATGGTCAAAGATTCCAAGCAATATCAAGATACTGAGGGTTGGGGATTTGCGAAATTCTCAGGAGACGATCTCCATCCAACAGGAAAAACGGCTTCCTTCGCCAAAGAATCCTGCATTGCCTGCCACAGACAACTCGCAGAAAAAACAGGATACCTGTTTGATGTTCCCATGAAAGTAAATACCCAAAGACTAATTCAAAATTTACAGAAAAAATGAAAAATACAATCCTGATCTTATTGGTAAGCCTTGTTTCTCTTACCGCCTGCAGCAAAGAAAATAGTGATATGAATAATGGCCTTTCAAGGGTTGTCTTTGACCCGGGACCTCTCAAATTTATCTCTAATTCTTTAAATCCTAAAAAAGAAACTATGTCTGCCTTATATGGGAACGAAAAAGCATTGGAATCTTTAACAAAAGAAATCCAGACCCCTGAAGCCGGTTCTGTGATGAAACTGGTAACCTGGAAGTATCATGATAATCCTCAATATATCGGAGGAACCATCACCGGAGAATTGGTAAGTATTGAAACTGTTCAGGCTGATCATTCTGGAAAGGTTTCCTATGATATAAAAAATAGTCTACCACAAAACAGCTCTCCCAATAAAGAAGAAAGAATACAGTATTTTATGAGTTACCGCCCTGTAAACAGGCCTTAATAAAAAACTACAGTTTCACTATTTATCATAATATTTTAAATAAAAAAGGTTAATTTAACCTTTTCAAATCAGCAGATTTCATGCAACAGCAAAAAATAAAAATCTCACAAGCTATTATCTGGATAAGCTCCATTTTCCTGGGTATTTTATCATCCGTACCTCAGTTGGCATCCCATCAATTCGACTGGAAAGAAGCCGTGGTCAACTCAGCTATCACGGCAGCATTTTCGGTGATCATGTGGTACATCAATATTTATATGCTGAACCGCACCACAAAACGCAGACAGCATATCTCGTATTCAAGATTGATGGTAGTACTCGCTTTTGGTATGGTAATTATGTTTGGCCTGGCCTGGATTCAGCAGCTGATTCTCTCCCATATTAATTTTGGTCCGGTGATGCTGATGATCGAGGTAAGAGGAATCCTGATCAATCTGGTGTGCTATATGTTCCTGAGCCTTCTTCAGAATAATTATACAGGACAACAGGTACAGCTTGAACTGGAAAAGGTAAAAAGTGACAATTTAGGAGCTCAATATGAATTGTTAAAACAGCAGATCAACCCTCATTTTCTTTTTAACAGTCTGAACACATTAAAACTGATGGCCGAAACCCGTGATGAAGAAACTGTTGATTTTATTGTAAAATTATCTGATTTTTACAGATTTACACTGGAAAGCAGAAAACTGGACCTCATCAGCGTTCAGGAAGAAATGAAAATAGTAGATTCTTATTTATTCCTTCAGAAAGCCCGTTTTGGAGAAGGAATTAAGTTCACCAACGAACTTGGAAAAGAAACCGCCCAAACCCTTATTCCTCCTTTTACGCTTCAGCTTTTGGTGGAGAACTGTATCAAACATAATATTGTTTCTCAAAGCAAACCTTTACATATCAAAATTTACACTGCTGATGATCATATTGTAATTGAAAATCCTATACAGCGAAAAGTGAATCCTGAAGATTCTTTGGGAGTTGGTCTTGACAATATTAAAATGCGTTACAAACATTTGCTGGAAAAGGATATTATGATTAACTCAGACGAAAAAAAGTTTCAGATAAAATTACCATTAATCCATGAATATAATCATTATTGAAGATGAATTCCGGGCTGCAAAATCCCTGCAGAATTTGATATCAGACTTAAAACCGGACTCAAAAATACTGGGTGTTTATGACAGTATTGAAACAAGTATTGAAGGCTTAAAGGACATTAAACCCGATCTTATTTTTATGGATATCCATCTTTCGGACGGACTTTCCTTTGAAATTTTCAAATCGGTGGAGATCACCTGTCCTGTGGTTTTTTGTACTGCTTTTGATCAATATATGCTGGATGCTTTTAAAAGTAAAGGAGTTGATTATGTTTTGAAACCTTTTTCCAGGGAAGATATTGCCGAAGCCCTGCGAAAGGTTGATGAACTGAAAAAATTCTTCCAGAAAAATGATCTTCCGGACCTGGATTCTCTGATACAGAAAATCAGCCAGCCTGCTGCCGCAGGTAAGAGTAGTTTTCTGGTTTTTAAAAATCAGAAATACACCACCATTCCTACTGAAGACATTGCGTATTTTTATATCCATAATGAGATCACCCATCTGGTTACGTTCACCAAAGAACAGTTTCCCCTTACGCAGCCTTTGGGACAAGTGGCAGAACAGGTGTCTGACAAGCAGTTTTTCAGAGTTAACAGACAATATCTTGTTAATTTTAAAGCTATTAAGGAGATGGAACATTATTTTCAGCGTAAAATACTGGTAAAACTCACTATTGAAACCCCTGAAAAACTTTTGATTAACAAAGAAAAGACCCATAGTTTTTTTACTTGGCTGGAGGATAGATAAAGCAGTAAGGAAGATGGAGGATGGATGCTGGAAGTACTTGAAGACAAAGTCTTATTTAAATAAATTATAGCCCTGATTGAGATGATCAGGGTTTTCTTTTGCTTTAATTTTTTTAAGATTCATTACTCGTATTTTTACTATCAAAAAATATAACCGCCAATTCCTTTTTGCACTCCAAAAACTTCCTTCCTCTCTCTTCCAGCATACAGCCTTTAAATACTTCCCCCTACAATTTCCGGATTCACCTCTTAATTTGTCCGGTTTACCCTTTTTTGCATTCTTTTGCCTTTGAAGAGTATCTACTTTTGAATCAAATTAAAAGACATGATACTAAAAAACTTAATCACAGTAAGCGCTTTCACCGCATTACTATTTGCTACCTCAGCATTTATCCATCAAAATAAAGAACAAAAGACATCACAATCTCAAGCTTCTGAGAATAACGGATTTGCTGTTTTGGAACTTTTTACTTCAGAAGGTTGCTCAAGCTGTCCTCCTGCTGATGAGCTGATGGGAAAAATTGAAAAAGAATATAAGGATGAACCTGTGTATCTACTCTCCTACCATGTTGATTACTGGAACCGCCTTGGATGGAAAGACCGATTCAGTAGTTCTGAAAACTCTCAACGACAACAGCAGTACAGCCGAATATTGAATTCACAGGTTTATACTCCACAGCTGGTAGTCAACGGAAAAACAGAATTTGTAGGCTCTGATGAAAACAATATCAAAAATGCCATTCAGAAAGCCTTGTTTGCTTCTAAAAAAACAAATGTAGAATTATCTGCAACCGTTTCTCAGAATGCAGTTAATGTTCAGTATAAAGCGCCTTCCACCGATCCTCAGAATATACTTCTTATTAATTTGATTGAAAAACATTCTTCTACTCAGGTAGGAAAAGGTGAAAATGAGGGACGTCATCTTCATCATTGGCAAATTGTTTATAAGCAAAACCTCATCTCATTGAATAAAAAGCAGGAAGGAATCACAACATTTAAACTGCCGGAAGGCTTTTCTCCGGAAAACTGGGAAGTCATCGCTTTTATTCAGAATATGAAAACGGGAGAAATCTCAGGATCAGCAAAAACAGCTTTTAAATAAAATACTGTACAATTTAATTATCACTAAAAATTACAACAATGAAAACAAAAACTACAAAAATTATCTATTGGTCAGGTGCTATTTTTATGTCATTATGGTTTGGGGCCAGCGGTTTCTTTGAACTGACAAAAAATTCGGTGGTGTGGGACATTACTCAACAGCTTGGCTATCCGCCTCATTTCATTTATATATTAGGTGTTTTTAAAATTGCTGGAGTTCTGGTTCTTCTGCTTCCCAATAGATTATTAAGATTGAAAGAATGGGTATTTGCAGGAATGTTCTTTGATATTCTTTTTGCTTTCTTTTCAAAAATTGCGGTCCTGGGTTTTCCGTCTACGGTAGATGCAATTGTTGCCTTTTCTGTGTTAACGGTAACTTACATCATGTTCAGAAAGCTTTATTCTCCTGAATTGGTATTTGGAGAGGCTTGATAGGCATACAATTCTAATTTTTTCTTATGTTTGAAACAGATCCTTCCGTTGCCTGGGAGGATCTGTTGTTTCAGTGAGGTGATGAATAAGTTTTGGCTGAAGGCGGATAGAGGAATACTGTTTTTGAAAGCGGACTAAAGTCCGCTGCTATTGATTGTATTGCATGTATGATGTATCATCCCGTTTTTGACCACCCCGTCAAAAATTCTTTGAATTTTTGCCACCCCTCCGGAGGAGAGGAATAGTGAGCACATATGCATTAATCAATGTCGATATATCACTTATTCCTAATCCTCTTATCCTTTCACCTTCAACCTATTACCTAATTCATAAAACTTTCCGGGAACCATTCAAATGCTGTTGCTTTTTTCTTTGTGTATCCCAAACCTGGCCATGGTAAATGATAAGCAAATGCTCTGATCTTGGTATCTGCCAATTGTTGAAGGAGTTTTTTTCTTGATGCCGTTGCAATATCCAGATCGGTGTCACCGAAATAGCCCCATTCAGGATGTGGAAAAAGAATGACATCAGAATGAATCAAATCTGCGATATAGATCAGCTTTTCATTTTCTGAAGAGATGGTTGTAACCGTTAAACCGGGAGTGTGACCGGGAGCTAACTGGAAACTAAAATAGTCATATAATGGATGATTAAGGTCATAAAATTTCAGTTTAGGCTGAATCGTTTTCAAAATATTCTGAATTGCAGGAATAATCTGATTAAGAAATCCAGGTTGTGTTTTCAAAGCACTGTTACTGAAATCTTTGATGGAAGCTTTCATCCAGAAATCATGTTCTATCTTAGAAATAAAAATATCAGCATTGGGGAAAATAAACTGATTTTGTTTATCCACTACTCCGCCAATGTGATCCGGATGGGCGTGAGAGATGAATACATCAGTAACATCTTTCGCTGAAAATCCTGCTTTTTGGAGACTTTTTAATAGAAATCCGGTTCTTTCATCAGCAAAAATCCCCATTCCGGTATCGAATAAAATGAGTTTATTTTTTGTTTTAACTAATAGAATATTCATCGCCATATCGATATAATTTTCCGGTCTGAAATTGTTTTTAAGGATTGATTTCAATTCTGTAACATTTCCTCTGGGAGCGAATGAGTTAAGGTTTTCTTCATGAATATATCCGTCTGTTAGTACAAAAACTTCCAGTTCACCCAATTTTAATTTTTTAAAACCGGAAAGGTCATCTCCAGTTTTTTCAACAGTTGTTTTAGACTGTGCCATTAAACCGGAAAAAGGAATCATGCTTAATGTTCCTACCAATAATCCGTTCTTTAATAATTCCCTTCTGTTCATAGCTGAGTGTTTTTCATTTTAAAATTTAAAACAAAAAAACTGAGCTCCTTCATTATCAGGAACTCAGTTTTTATCTAACATTGTCTTTAATTGTTCACCAGTTTCATTGAACCTTCATTGTATCTTTCTCCCACATTAGGGTATTTTTTCAGGATCGCATCAATGGTATCCAGATCTGATTGAGAAAGCTCAATATTAACAGCGGCAATGTTTTCTTCAAGATATTTGATTCGTTTTGTACCAGGAATCGGGATAATATCATCTCCCTGATTCAACACCCATGCTAAGGCAAGCTGGGTTCCTTTTACTCCTTTGGAAGCTGCCAACTCATTGATTTCGTTAGCCAGTTTGGTATTATTTTCAAGATACTCCTGCTGATAACGCGGTAATGATTTTCTAAAATCGTCATCGCCAAGATTCTGCGCTTCATAAATATTGGTAAAAAGTCCTCTTGCCAATGGGGAATAAGGGACTAAAGAAATCCCAAGCTCTCTGATGGTTGGTAAAATCTCTTTTTCAACATCTTTGGTAAGGATGGAATATTCTGACTGTAAGGCGGCAATAGGGTGAATTTTGTTCGCTTTTCTGATAGATTCTGCAGAAGCTTCAGATAATCCAAGATATTTAACTTTTCCTGCTTTCACCAGCTCTGCCATAGCGCCTACTGTTTCTTCTACAGGAACATTGGGATCTATTCTGTGGGCATAATACAGGTCAATGGTATCAATCTTTAATCTTTGAAGACTTAAATCTACTGCCTGTCTGATCCATTCCGGAGAGCCGTCGAAGTATGTTCCGGGAGCTCCACTGTGACTTGCTTTACCATCTTTAAACCTGAATCCGAATTTGGTTGCAATAAAAATCTTATCTCTGTTTGGCACTAAAACCTTGGAGATCAGTTTTTCATTTTCTCCATTAGCATACATATCTGCTGTATCCCAAAAGTTGACGCCTAAATCCAGCGCTCTGTGCAGGGTATTGATACTTTCCTGCTCGTCTGTAGGACCATAAGCAAAGCTCATTCCCATACATCCTAAACCGATTGCTGATAACTGTTCTTCTGTGTTTCCTAATTTTTTAAATTTCATGATAGGTATGATTTAATTTTATATGACAAAATTAGAACATCCGGAAACCAACCACGATATAGAATTCAAACTAAGAATTATAAAATTCAAACAACATCCATTCTTAAGGCATTGGGAGTAATTCCGGTTTGTTTTTTAAAATAATTGGTGAAATAAGCAGGTTCTTCAAAGCCTAATCCGTAGGCAATCTCAGAAATATTCCAATCCGTATGTTTCAGCAAGGCATTGGCTTCCTGAATAATCCTTGCAGTGATCTGCTGGCTGGTTGTTTTCCCTGTAATCTCTTTTACCGAACGGTTCAAAGAATTCACATGAATGGAAAGACTTTGAGCATAATCATTCGGGGTTTTTAATTTCAAAAAAGCCTCAGGGCTGTCGATAGGAAACTGTCTTTCCAATAGTTCCATAAACAAGGACGCCACTCTTTGGGAAGCATTCTGATAAGGTTCAAAGCTTTCTGCCGGCTGCATTCTCATTGTTTCATGTATCATCAGATGAAGATATGCTCTCAACATATCATACTTGTGGATATAATCTGACTGAATCTCCGTCATCATTTTGATATACATCTCAGAAAGTATCTTCTGCTGCTCTTCATCGACAAAGAAAACAGGTGTTCCTCCAATCTTGAACAGCGGAGAATCCTGAAGGTTTCCCATACGGCTTCCATTGTGGAGAAACTGATCGGTAAAAAGGCAGAACCAACCTTTCTGATCTTCATCATCAGCTTCCCAGGAATAAGGAATAATGGGATTGGAAAACAATAAGGCGGGGCGATCTACTTTGATCCATTTATCAGCATAGTGAAGTTTTCCTTTTCCAATGATGAGTGAAATCTTATAATAATCTCTCCTGCTGTAAGGAGTATGCGGAGAGCAATACTCCCGTGAAAAGACATTGAAGTGCCCCATTTTATTCACCCCAACACATTGAGATGCCAGATTAGGAGCATTCCTTTCATAAAAACCATTCAGTGATTCGTGTGATTCCATAAATCAAAGTTATAAAAATCAAACAAATTAAATCATAAAAATTATAGGATTAAAAAATTAAATGGCTGACAATGCTGCCAGCCATTTAAAAGTGAATATTGAGTTGATAATAATCTAATCCCAATCATCATGTCCGTGACCATGATGTTTATTTTGTTTTTTGTAATATTTTTCCTGATTTTTATAATACTTCTCCTGTTGTTTACGGTATTTTTTATAATCGTTTTTGTTTCTTCCGTAAACAATTACAGGATTCTGTCCTCTGTAGTACTTCTTTTTAAAGATGATATACTTTTCTCTACCCAGAATTCTTTCCAGCTCTGAATAACGGTCGTTTCTCCATCTTCCCGGTTCCACCACATACACTCTATTCCAGGTATCATAATCACGATATCTGTCATTTAACACATAAATCTGATTAGCCTGTGTTGTTGAAAGCACAAGATCAGTAATTACTCTTTGCCAGTTGATATCAGAGATACTCCTTCTGTAATCATTATAATAATCTGACTGGGCATAACTTAAGCTGAATGTCCCAACCAATAATGCTGTTAATATTAACTTTTTCATTTCATTCCACTTTAAAAATAATTACCAAGTGATAGTCAATTAAAGTGCCAATTATTAATTACAAATACTAATATTTGTTAAAAAAAACCACAAACAACTGATTATCTTTGAATTATTTTCTGTATTTTTTATTAAATTCTTAAACATTAATTATTTTAAGGTTATGATTATATCCTAAGAATTATTAAGTAACAACCCTATTACACATTAATAATCAACACATTGCAGATTTATAAAAACACATATTTAAGTTTCGTCTAAAAGCCGTAGAGAATTATATATCATGTGGCGGGCTAAGCCCATCTCTATTGATCCTGGCATACGGATATTTAATGGTAATATCTTTTATCTTTTATCTTTTATCTTTTATCTTTTATCTTTTATCTTTTATCTTTTATCTTTTATCTTTTATCTTTTATCTTTTATCCACTTATGTTATAAAATTCGTTAAGATTCCCATAAATTATTATTTCATATAGTTTAATTTCGTAATTTTAATGAAGAGAATGTTTTTAAAGAAATTTTCTCAAATTATTTTTGATCAACCAAATCTTACATTGTTATGGAAAATATAAAGTTTCAGGTATCTCAATATCAGGATGAATTGCAGCTACTTATCGATGAAAAAAAGGCAGGTTATATGTCTATAGAGGTTGACGGAAGACTGCTTATTGTATATTATACGAAACTTGACGAAGAGCGTGAGGGAAAAGGATACGCTAAACTATTGCTGGATGAACTTGTACGCTACGCAGAAGAAAAAGATTTGCTTGTAGACCCGGAATGTGATTTTGTAAGACAACAGTTTGAAAATCATCCCGCAAGATATAAAGAAATCTGGCATGCCTGATCAGCTTTCCCACCAGGCTGTAAACTTTTGTTCTGACTGATTCAGATCTACCACCTCTCCGATCATCGGAGTGAGGATGTTCAGTTTTTTTTCTCTTCCAAGAGCCGTTATCTTTTGTAAAGGTTCATTCCATGGATGAAGTGCCAATGCAAATTTGGCAGCATGAACCGGGATAATACGTTCTGCTTTCAGATCAATAGCCGCCTGAATAACATCTTCCGGCAATGTATGGATATACCTCCATGCCTCTCCATATTGTCCATTCTCAAGAACAGCATAATCGAAAGGGCCATATTGCTCGCCTATTGTTTTAAAATGAGAATCATAGCCACTATCTCCGCCTAAGAAAATTCTTTTTGTAGGTGTTATCAGAACATAGGAACTCCATAGCGTATCATTCTGTCTTACCCTTCTGCCGGAAAAATGTCTGGCAGGAGTAAAGACAATTTTTATATTATTTTCCAGGGCAACTTCTGTTCCCCATTCTTCTTCAATAAGTTTACTCTCCGCATACCCCCATCTTTCCAAGTGCGCTCCTACTCCCAAAGGAATAATAGCCATTCCTGTTCTTTCTTCGATAGATTTTACAGTTGGGTAATCCAGGTGGTCAAAATGATCATGCGTTATCACAAGATAGTCAATATTCGGAATATCTTCAGGTTTAAAAATATCTGATCCTTTGAAAGCTTTATTAAAGTATTTGAAAGGTGAACCATAAAGACTCAGGACAGGATCTATTAAAAAGGAAACTCCATCAGTCTGCAGATAATAAGATGAATGTCCTAACCAGATCAATACATCCTTATTTTTATCAATATTTTTCAGATTGGTATGAAGAGATGGAATGGCTGTTAAAGGTTTCAACAACGGATCTTTTTTTCCTAAAAAGAAATCGTAGGTTACTTTCCACATCTTGTAGCCTTCAGTAATGGAAGGAGTATGACTGACATTCCTGAACTGTTTCTTTTTATAAAGTTTTGACTGTCTGATACGCTTCAGCCTCTTTCCTTTTGGCACTCCACCAAATGCCTTCATATTGATCACTATAAAAAAAGTTACCGTCAAAACAGCTATACACGTAATAATCCAGTAAATCATCTGTACGAAATAAATATCAAATGTATTGACTTTTGCTTTTAAATGAAAGTTTATTCCATTTTACTCCATTTTTTAACTAAATTTATCATGTATTTTTAAAAATTTATTACTCGTTTAGCTCGGGATTAATTTTAAACTTTCTATTTTAGCACCCTAAAAAACTCAGATACATTGAAAAATTATTCGGTAATATTTCTTCTCGTTATTTTTTCGTCTTGTGCCTCTATAAAAAAACACAACGAACAACGGGCCTCATGTATTCCACCGGAGCAACTTAAAGAAGATGTAGACTTTGCGTATTCAAAACTACAGCAAATGCACCCTCAATTATACTGGTATATTCCCAGGAAGGAACTGGAACGTAAATTTGACAGTCTTAAACAGACCCTCACCGAGCCTCTTACTCCTCTTCAGTTTTATTTCAAACTTCAACCTGTCATTGCAGGAATTCGGGAAGGACATCTCTCATTGAGAATTCCCAGAAAAAAATTTACCAAAAGTGAAATAAAAAGACTGGAACATCAGAAAGGGATGTTCAGCCGTTTTGAATATTATATTTCAGGAGATCAGATGTATATTATTCAAAACAAAGATTCTATTGAACATATAAAACCGGGAACTGAAATTTTATCCATCAATAATATTCCTGTATCCAATTATATCAAGAAGTACAGAAGTCTGATCAGCAGTGATGGTGATAATACCACTTTCCACCCGTATTTTTTAAAAGATCTGTTCTTTAATTTTTATACTGCCGAAAATGGATTTGACAGCAAAGCTACTCTTGAAACCCTATACCAGGGAGAAAAAAAGACGTATACCTTAACCAGAGAAACAAAATCTGACGCTGATCTTGAAAAGGATAAGGAAATGCAGAAAAAGACCCCGGAAAAGAAACTGAACGACTATGTAGCTTCCAGTAATTCTTATAACAGAAGTTTTAAGTTTCTGGACAAAGACAGTACTATTGCTTATATTAAGGTGAAAAGCTTTTCAAGGGATTATTCGGATGAGTTTTATAAAAAGACTTTTGCCAAGATCAACCTTGCGAAATCTCCTTACCTCATCATAGATGTCCGAAATAATTATGGCGGCTCCTTGTATGAAATCAATAACCTGTATTCGTATTTAGCTGATGAGCCGTTTACGCTGATCAAGCCTTCTCAGTTAACTTCAAGAAATGCCCCTCTGCGTACCAATTATTTCAGAAAAAGTACTCCTTTAGAGTATGCTCTTAAAAGTATCGCTTATCCGAGTTTTTTTCTTGCGCAGACTTTCAGTACCTATAAAAAGGATGGAAAAGTATTCTACAAGATGAAAGCTGACAAACCTACAAAACCCAAAAAGGATGCCTTCCATGGAAAAATTTTTGTACTGATTAACGGAGGAAGTTTCTCGGCATCGTCTATTATTACCGCCAAACTTAAAAATGATAAAAGAGCAACGCTTGTGGGAGAAGAAACAGGTGGTGCCAATGACGGAACTGTGGCCGGTTTTTATTCCTACCAAAAGCTTCCCAATTCTGAAATCAGATTTCCCATAGGATTACTTTTGGTACAACCTAATATCAGTTTTTCAGATTCACGGAAAGGCGTTGTTCCTGATGTGACTGTTACTGAAAACATGCAGGATATTATTGATAAAAAAGACCCACAACTGGATTGGATAAAAAACGAAATTGCCAAAGAAAAAGAACATAAAGGACAGTAATGAATATAGTTTCGGCGGGCTTTCAGCCCGCCGAACTCTTTTTATCTTTTTAATTCTTCTAAAAGATCTTCAATATATTGGATGTATCTTCCATAATAGCGCTGATACCAGAACCTTCCAACAATATAAAGCAAAAATAAGCCTATGGTTACTGTACTAATTAACACTACTGCAATCTTCAGTTCACTCAAAGGTTTTGGCCACGGGATAAACTCCAGGACAATCAGGATTTCACATACCAGAAATGGGGCAAAACTGATGTAGTATGAGAGGTAATATTGTTTGTTAAGATTGAGCTGCATCACGAGATCTTTCAAAGAATCATAAGTTTTAGGTGCAGGATTACTGATTTCATTATACAGTTTAAAAAACTTGCTGAAAAAGAAAACAGTAACAATAAGCATGGAGGCAATCAATACGGTTATGTACAACTGAAGTTTAAATGGTCTGCACACAGAGCACACCAGAAAAGCAAAGACAAAGATTCCTATCATCCACCAGAATTCAACACGCATATTTTTACGTATTTTTTCAAGGGGAAGATTCAGTTTATTTCTCTGTTCTATGGTTATTTCGGGAGTTTCCTCCACAATATCTTCGTTCCAGGTATTTTTCAATTCATTGATATTCATTGGATTACTGATTTTAATGTTGGTTGGTTTTTATTTGGCTTAAGATATCTTTAAGTTTATTTTTGGCCCGGTTCATTTTCACTCTTACATTGCCCTCTGAAATCCCCATTTGTTCGGCAATCTGCTTTCCTGAAAAATCTTCCAGATAATAGAATATAAAAGCCTTATCAATAGAATTAAGCTGATGGATAGCTTTGTACATTTCAGTCAGGCGCTCTTCTTTACGATCATCATAATCTTCCTGGATAATGAGTTGGTTAGAAAAATCTTCATGAGAAATAAAGCTTCTTCTCTTTTCTTTTTTAAGGAAAATAATAGCGGTATTCAAAGCGATTCTGTATAGCCATGTAGAAAATTCACTTTCACCTCTGAAACCGGGAAATGCTTTCCAGAGCTGATAGGTAATCTCCTGAAAAAGATCATCACGATCGTCCTTATCAGTCATATACATCTTAGCAATCTTAAACAGGATTCCTTTATGCTGTCCAATTTTACTGATAAACTCTTGTTCTAATGAGGTCATAGCTTGTTACTCTATAGAGTTAGTTTTCGTTTAAAAAAATTGTTACAGATTTTTACAAAAGAAATAAAAAAACCTGACAGAAAATACTGCCAGGTCTCATTGTGTGTTTTTTAAGTTTTTTTTACTATTTCCTTAGAATAGTATGAGTCGAAATAATTTTTTCTGACCTGGTCAGTTAGTAGAAGAAAAGTAAAAATGTTACATAAAAAAAACAATAAGCTGATATTTTTGATATCAGCTTATTGTTTTTAAGTATTTAATTCTTTTATTATTTAAAATCTAAGAAATCATCTTTTTCAAGATAATGGTTCAGAGCTGTGATAAGCTGAGAAGAGCTAATATCAGCACGCTGTCTTAAAGCAAGATCCACCACATCCTGAATATTTTCATCAGAACACATATAATGAAGTTTGTTATGAAAAACAAAATCAGGTAAGATTTCATTATCATGCTCACCAATATCCAAAGGATCTCCGATAAAAACTTTCATTTCGGGTTTAAACTCATCTGTTGAAGAATAGACTGCATAATTATATTCCGGGTCAAAGGATGCTTGCCTATCCTGTTTGCTCTTTACCAGTTCCAGAAATTCTTCTATAGAATACACCTGATTTTTAAAATCATCCATGTGACATTTTTTTACAACTCAATTTTCTAAAGATAGAAATTTTACAGAATACAGCGTAATTTCTAATTCAGTTTATTTAAAGCCCTCTGCAATGATCCGATATCCAGAAAATGAAGTTTTGCTCCTACTATGATAATGATCAAAAGAACAATTGTCAGAAATAAAATAATAAAAAAATACATGGATACAAACCATATGACGGTATTCAGGATGTTTCCTTTAATTCCCATTTTATTCATGAAAAATTTCTGTGAACGTTCAAACCATGTTTTTTTCTTTTCACGTTTTGGTCTTACTTCAATTCCATTCAGTTCATCTACCCAACGCACTACATCATCAATGTATCTTCCGTACATATAATAGATCCAGTATCTTATAATAAAAGCAATCAACAAAAGGGTAATCAGAAGACTGATCCCGAAAATAGCCAGGTTATATTCCCTGTCAAAATGAAAATTGATCTGGATCAGAGACAAAAGAAATCCAAGCGGGATATAAGAAATATAATATGAGATATAAATTTCTTTCGAGATGAGAAGCTGCGTTTTGAGCGTAAACAGATCATAATTTGTATTGGTACTGTTTTTTCTAAGCAGCTTATACAATTTCAGGAAGCGGGAATAAAAATAAACAATAATAGCAACGGTCAGGATCGTGACAAATACTGAAATCGTTTTAATATTAGAATCCTTAGAGGCGAAAGGAAAACCTGTTAACAGCAAAGGCAGTGTTACAATCATCAGCCAGAATTCAGTTTCCATATTCACTTTCAGCATCTGCAGCGGAGAATGTATTTCCTTCTGTTTTTCCAGAGAAATTTCAGGGGATTCCTGCCCTGTATCTTTATTCCAAAGTTCTTTAAAATTTTCTAAATCCATAGTGTTATTTTTAATAGGAATCTGTTCCCTGTCTGGTAATGATCTCTTTCAGCTTTTCTTTTGCTCTCTTCAGCTTTACCCGTGTATTCACTTCAGTAATTCCCAGCTGTACAGCAATCTCTTTTCCGGAAAAACCCTCTAAAAAAAAGAATATAAGGGCTTTATCAATGGGGCTTAGCTGATGGATAGCTTCATACATCCGCTTCATATTCATATCATCCGTATCATTATAAGGTTCCTGCCGGGCATTCAGCCCATCGACATTCTGATTCTGTATAAAACTACGTTTTTTTTCACTTCGCAGAAAAACAATTGCTGTGTTGAGCGCAGTTCTGTACAGCCATGTGGAGAAATCACTCCTCTTTTGAAAATCACCATATGATTTCCAGGCCTGGTAAATGATCTCCTGATAGAGGTCATTCTGGTCGTCCTTATTATCCATATACATTTTAGAGATCTTGAAAACAACACCTTTGTGCTTTTCAATTTTCTCTAAAAATTCTTTTTCGGGTGAAGACATGATTTACACACTGATCCTTAGATGATATTTCTAAAAAATACCATCTTATTATAACACAAAACTCTAATTTCCGGCATTAAGTTAAAAAAATCCTCAACAAACCAAGATGTTTATTGAGGATTTTTATTTTATGTTAAATACAGTTTCAGTCAGAATCAGAAAATATAATCTGTACTTAAAAAGTTAGAATCATGTTCTCTGACAATAGTATTCAACAGCTCTTTGTTGGAATCTGTCAGTTTTGCCGCCACCAGAGACCGGATGGAGAATGAACGGAGTGCATCAAAAACAGAAAGTGTTCCTTCTGCACTGTCTTTTCTTCCTGTAAATGGAAAAACATCGGGGCCTCTTTGTGCCTGACAGTTGATATTGACACGGCTTACAAGATTTACAAAAGGATCAATCAGTCTTGCTACTTCATGAGGATCTTCACTGAAAATACTTACCTGCATTCCGTGGGAAGCATTCACCTGATATTCTATAGGCTCTTCTATATCTTCGAAGGGAACAACAGGAATCACAGGACCAAACTGTTCTTCATGATAAAGTTTCATCTCACTGTTTACAGGATATACAACTGCCGGGAAAACAAAAGATTCATCTGTATAGCCTCCATCTTTATTCAGTACTGTAGCTCCTTTCTGTAAAGCATCATCAATACATTCTTTCAGATAAGCCGGTTTATTGACCTCCGGAAGTGGAGTTACTTTCACCTCTTTTTCCCATGGCAGCCCGGCCTTCAAAGCAGAGACAGCAGCACTTAATTTTTCTGTAAACTCCAATGCCACTTCTTTCTGAACAAATATCAGTTTCAATGCTGTACAACGCTGCCCGTTGAAAGAAAGTGCTCCTAAAATACACTCACTTACCGCTACATCAAGATTCGCATTTTTAGTAACGATGGCTGCATTTTTAGCATCCAGACTCAGGATGGCTCTTAAACGGTTCACTTTCGGGTGTAATTTTTTTAATCCGTTCGCCACTTTACTGGAACCGATAAAAGCCAGAACGTTTACTTTCCCGCTTTCCATAATGGGAGTGATAATTTCTGAGCCTTTTCCATATAATGTATTCACCGTTCCTTTCGGGAAGGCTTCCTTGAATGCGTTCAATAAAGGATAATGAGCAAGGACACCATGTTTCGGCAGTTTAAAAAGGATGGTATTTCCCATGATCAAAGCCGGAATCAATGTGGTAAAAATTTCATTGAGAGGATAATTGAAAGGTCCCATACTTAACACCACGCCAAGCGGAGCCCTTCTGATCTGTGCAATGGTTCCTTCTGCCTGTTGAAAGCGGGAAGATTCCCTGTCAAGATCTTTTAATGCATCAATGGTTTGGTTGATATAATCTACCGTACGGTCAAACTCTTTGGTAGAATCGGCCAGTGTCTTTCCGATTTCCCACATCAGTAGTCTGATAACCAGATCTCTCTGCTGGATCATCAGATATACGAATTTCTGCATGCATTTGATACGTCCTTCCACAGACATTGTCGGCCACTCGCCAAGTCCGTTATCATAGGCTTTTACACAAGCTTCGAGAACTTCCATCGCCTCGTTCGGACCAATATTCGGAATACTTCCCAGAAGTTTTCTTTCCAATCCGTTTTCTGTGGGGATGCATACCGGGGAATAAATTTCCGTGACATCTCCTTTCCACTCTACCAGTTCTCCATTCAAAAGATACGTTCTCTGATGGATGACCGGAACTTTATATTCTTCCGGAATTTCGTTTTCTCCTTTAAAAATGCTGTGATGAAATGATGCTGTATTTTCTGAACTCATAAATCTTTCTATTTTTTTTATGTGATAAGATTGAGATTGTCTCAAAATTTAAATTATTTGACTTTCGTCATTCTGACACAGAATGAAGTTCTGCGAACATTGTTCAAAGAATCTTTATTGATTTTTATATGAGATTCTTCATTACATTTTATTTCATTCAGAATGACACCTTTGAAACAACCTTGTTTAATAATATAAAGGTAAAAGTAAATTGTGTTGAAAAAAATAATCTGACAATAGATTCGATCTATTTGAATTAAAATTAATCTTAGCTCCTGAAAAAAGAATAATTTAGCTTAAAAATAAATTTCATGTTTTCAAAATTAGTTTGCGGCACACTGCTATTCTTCTCTGCGGTGGGCTTTGCTCAAAAATCTAAAGCGATCAATACAGTTTTAATGGGCGGGAAAGAAGTTCATACTTATGCCAAATTGCCGGCACTGAATAAGCCGGCTCCTAAATTTACCCTTACCGATGTGAATATGAATGACCAGACCCTGGATTCCTTCAAAGGAAGATACGTTATTCTGAATATCTTTCCGAGTGTAGACACCGGTGTTTGTTCTGCTTCTGTATATCATTTCAATGAAGAGGCTGGAAACCTTCCCAATACGGTAGTCCTTTGTATTTCCAAAGATCTGCCGTTTGCCCAGAAAAGATTCTGTGGCGCGGAAGGCATCAAAAACATAATCATGCTTTCCGATTTCCGTTCAGACTTTGGCTGGAACTATGGGGTGGAACTGGTAGATTCTCCAATGAAAGGGCTTCTGAGCAGAGCGGTTGTGGTGATAGATCCTTCAGGTAATATTATCTATGAAGAACAAGTGCCGGATATTGCTCAGGAACCGAATTATGAAGCGGCTATTGCGGCTGTGAAATAATAAATGGCTTAAAAAATAAAACTCAGCGAATTGCTGAGTTTTTTATGTTATAATTGTTTTGTTGTAAAAACGCTAAGACGCAAAATGACATTAAAAACTTTCTGTTGTAAGGCGCAAGGATTTTATCGGAGATAAAATTTCAACGGCATATTTGTCATTCCGAGTAAAGCAAGGAATCTAAACGCGATTAGGCGGATTAAGCAGATAAATAGGAAAAGAACAGTGAAATCTGTGGGAAAATAATCACGTATTACCTGCTGAAAATCTCATATTGAGCGAAGTTGAAATCTTCTTGCGCCTTAAAATAAGACATCACTTAAAAAAAACTTGCGTCTTCTCGGTTCTCCAACAAAAAATCCAAAACTTATTTCTGTGGAGTTTCACCACTCTCTTTCTTCTCTGATGTAGAGTTCTTTGCAGCTTTCACCAACTCATTGGTATCACTGTACAGCAATTCCCAGCCTGATACCTCTTTCATCACCGTGAGCAGATTAAGATAAGATTTCACAGTTTTCTCCAGATCTTTACGGATAACACTCGCACTCGTCATTTGACGAAGATCGGCATTAGCTCCCGCCTGCTCTGCAAACACGATCTCAAAAGCATCCTGCTTAGCTTTCATCTCTGCAAAGGCTGCATCCAGAAAAAGTGCTGTGATCTTCTGTTTGTTTTCTGTCGTTTCTAATGCTTCTATAAGCTTCTTCATCTGAGCGGTTTGTGAAGAGTAACTGAGCCTGTCCAGGTTCAGTCCAAAAGTTTTGAATACTCCGTAGAGATCCTCTGCCAGCCGATAGTTGACCGCAGAAGGCAGCTTACGATAGCCGTTCAGGAAAGATTTCAGATTGGCATAGGCGGTATCTCTTTCGTGATCGGCTGTGGCTACGTCCTTCCCTTTTCCGCTGTAGACCTGCTTTGTATAGACCTTATCGTATTCCGTATAGGAAGACGCCAAAGCGCCTACAAGAGGATGATTGTTAATAACAGGGTATTTTCCGGATTGGGTATTAGAAAGAATTCTCTGAGCTAAAGTCGCAAGATCTTTAGTACTCAGCTGTGTGAGAGCAATTTTCATTTTTTGTGTTTTTTGGGATTAATAAATTAATACTCAAATATAGAAAAAAGTTGTTTTGTTACAAACATACCTGCAACAAACCTCCCGAGGTCCTGGGAGGTTTCTCCCAACTTGCAGGAGATTTCCCAAGTTCTTGGGAAGTTTCAAACAGACTTGTTTGTAATAAGCGGAGGGCTTGGGAGGGGTGTTTTGCTATTGTTTTAGAGTTCTGGAGGAGTTGGGGGTGTAAATGGGGATATTTTGAGGTAGGAAGTTTTTGTAGTTAAGGGAAACCCAATCTAATTTGTTTTTTTGTTTTTTTGTTTTTTTGTATTTAAAATAGTTTTAAATTAATGATTGTGAAAATAATATTACAAAAATAATACATGAAAATCACCTTATTCTATTCTTGGCAATCGGATCTACCAAATAATTCTAATAGAAGTTACATTCAAAAAGCGATTCAAAAAGCAATAAAAAATATTTTACAAACCAACAAAGACATTAATGAGATATTAATCGAAAGTGACAGTAGAGATGAGTTAGGAACTCCCGATTTAGTTAATACAATATTTTCGAAAATTGACAATTGTGACATTTTTATTGGAGATATATCAATAATTAATTCAAATGTAGAAACTAGAAAAGTTCCTAATCCTAATGTATTAATAGAGTTAGGATATGCGTCTTCTAGAATTGGTTGGGATAAAATAATATCAATTTTTAATAGTGAATATGGAAAAATAGAAGATTTACCATTTGATATTCGACATAGAAAACCTTTGTTGTACATAAAAGATAATAATAATTTAGAACAATTACTTGAACTGAATATCAAAAAGATAGTTGAGAATTATATTAGTGATAAGCGTTATTATTTAGAATTAAAACGAGAAGTTGATTTGTCATTACAAGCCGTTCTTATTGATTTAGGAACAATTTTATATTTTCAAAATAGTAAAAAGAGATTTGATTATAACAGAATTTTACAACTGTCAAATGAGAGTCTTCAAGAGGAACTATCTCAACTAGAAATTTTAGGGTTTACAATTTTTAAAGACAATAAAGAACATCTCCAAGAATTTATGGATTTTCTAAATAATCAAGTATATGTAAATTTTCTAACTAATTCTGAGAAAAATATACTTTCAAAAGTCATTCTTCAGTTAAGAAATTTATTTAAAGTTTTAGCTGACGAATCATTTTATGATCAAATAACAAACAATGAGAAATACTATGTAATTAATGCTAATAAAATGAATTCCGATAATTCTTTAAATAGTTATATATTAATGGAAAAAATTTCTGAAACTGAAGGTATTGTTTTAAATGGAGGATTGTTAATTAAAAACAAAGTGAAATATGCAACTTTTTATTATAAAATAAAACCAGAAAAAATTTCTATAATAACAAATATAATAAATCAGCTTTCATTTGAAATTCAAAACTGGATAAGAATAACTGGAAATTATTTTATATATAATATAACAAAATAATTTTCTTACTAGTCTATCCAAACAATCTTTCAAAAGCAGAAAACATTAGTAAAGAGTAAAGACTAAGTGATAACAAGTTTTATTTTTTATATAACAAGGCTAAAGCCTAAACTTAATTTTAAACTTCGGCTAAAGCCAATCATATTACACACAAAGAAAACGGGCTTCCTTCGACTAGGCTTAGGATTATGGCCCGTTCCTATTGATGTTGAGATTCTTCATTCCATTGCATTTCACTAAGAATGACAGTTTTCCTTACAAATATTAGTTAAGATTCTACCAGCATTGCTCCATCTTTCAAAATCAAATACTCCTGTCCCACTTCCTCAGAAATATTTTTCAAATCCTGACCATCAAACACCTGAGGAATATAGCATTTCTCGTGGGCAAACAATCCGTAATGGATAGGCACCAGCTTTCTGGCGTGCAGAAGATGAGCCGCAGCAAAGGCTTCTTTCAGATTGAGGGAAGCAGGAACAGGGCTGTATTCTAATCCAATGATCTCAAAGTTGACTACTACTCCGTTTACGGGTAAGAAAGCGTAATCTATATTGGGGTTTTCTTTTCCAAGCTTCCAGAATTGGTTGTGCCAGATAGTATCTCCTCCGTGAAAGATTTTAGTATCACCATCATCTACAATCCAGGAAGACTGTATTTCTCCTACGCCATCCATGGCAAATACAGGTTTGAAGGTGATGTTGTTTTCTGTGAAGGTTTCATCAATATCCAAAACGATCATTTCAACATCAGGTACAAGTTTTCTTACAATAGCTTCCAATCCTGCGTAGACGATCAGTTTTCCCTCTTTCTTTAAGCATTTTTGGATTACTCCTTTATCAAAATGGTCAAGGTGCATATGCGTAAACAGGATATAATCTGCCTGTACATGGTCTGAAAATTCTATGAGATTTTCTACAGCATCTCCCAAAACGGGTTTGTAATAAGAGAAATCTTCTACAGCATCTATTAAGATGGTTTTGTTATTTGAAGTGAGTTTTACACCTGCCCAGTTTAATTTTTGTATTTCCATATTCTTTTTTCAGCAAAGGAAGAGACTTCCGAAAGGCCAGTCAATAAACAAAAGATAATTAATGAGGGGGTTTTTAAGGTTGGAAGATGGAGGATGGAAGTTGATGCTTTCTCTACAGTTTCTATTGCCTTTTCTTTGAATTAAAAGTAAGGATTTTATATTCGCAAAGTTTTTATTGATTAACTGCAGATTCTAAGGGGGCAAAGAAGACGGCAAAGCCGTTGTCTAAGCTAATGGTAAGAGCACGCTTCATCAAATCGATTGAAAATAGATTCATCCTTTGCTCACTAATAAGGTGGATTTAAAATTGAAACTTTGCGTTAAAAAAACTCAGCAAGATAATATTAGTAAGTTCTTTTATTATCTTCAAATTTCCAGCCCTCTTACAAAATTCTTTTTCTGATTCTGCTTAAAGAGATAGGTGTAATCCCGATATAAGAAGCAAGATATTTCAGAGGAATATTCTGAATATAATGAGGTTTGTTCTTCAACAGGTATTCATAAAGGTCCTGCGGAGTGTTTTTCAGCAGAAGCATTTCCCTTTTCATTGCAGCGTTGAGCTTTCTGCTCAGATAATAGTTCTGTACGAAACGGCAGTGCGGATTTACAGCAAACAGGTCTTTCACCTCATCCAGAGTGATTTCCCATGCCAGTCCTTTGTTGATGGACTCGTAAACGGCATCAGAACTTTTTTCTTCAACAGTAAAAATATCACCGGGAAAGTAGAATTCTGCACAGATCTCGGTGTCGATATCTGAGGTACTGTTGATGTAGTATTTACGGACAAGCCCATCTTCTACAAGATAGGCTTTGTTGTCAGTAAATATGTTTTTCTTTGAAAACTCAACCTCAGCAAACTTCTCCCATACAGGATCACTATCCTCTACGTTCAGGTGTGAAAACAATTTTTTGTTGATGGTTGTCAATGTTGAATTTTTATATTACAATAAGTTTTCGTCTACAAGGTTCGGAAGTGTTACTTTCAGATTTGGTTCTGCTTCCATCGCTCTTTTAATGGTGAAAACAGCGCCTTCGTTTCTTGCCCAGCTTCTTCTTGAGATTCCGTTGTTTACATCCCAGAAAAGCATGGATTTTAATCTTCTGTCGGCATCATCACTTCCGTCAAGAAGCATTCCGAAACCTCCGTTGATTACTTCTCCCCAGCCTACTCCGCCACCATTGTGAATGGAAACCCAGGTAGCTCCACGGAAACTGTCTCCAATCACGTTGTGAATGGCCATATCTGCTGTAAATCTTGATCCGTCATAGATATTGGAAGTCTCTCTGTAAGGAGAATCTGTTCCTGAAACATCGTGATGATCTCTACCCAATACAACGGGGCCTATTTCCCCATTTTTAATGGCTTTGTTGAAGGCTTCAGCAATTTTCATTCTTCCTTCTGCGTCTGCATAAAGGATTCTTGCCTGAGAACCTACTACCAGTTTATTTTCCTGCGCTCCCTTGATCCATTGGATATTGTCTTTCATCTGCTGCTGGATTTCTTCAGGAGAGTTCTTAACCATTTCCTCTAATACTGCACAGGCAATATCATCTGTCTTCTGAAGATCTTCCGGATTTCCACTGGAACATACCCAACGGAACGGCCCAAAACCATAATCAAAACACATAGGTCCCATGATATCCTGTACATAACTCGGATATTTGAATTCTCTTCCTAATGTCGGATTTTCTGCCATTACATCAGCTCCGGCTCTGGAAGCTTCCAACAAAAAGGCATTTCCGTAATCGAAGAAATACGTTCCCTTTGCGGTATGTTTATTGATGGCTGCAGCATGTCTTCTCAACGTTTCCTGAACTTTTTCTTTGAATAACTCAGGGTTTTCAGCCATCATGGTATTAGATTCTTCAAAACTTTGTCCTACAGGATAATAACCACCCGCCCATGGATTGTGAAGGGAAGTCTGATCTGATCCGATATCGATTCTTAAATCTTCCTGATCAAATTTCTCCCAAACCTCTACAATATTTCCAAGATAAGCCAAAGACACTGTTTCTTTGTCAGCCTGTGCTTCTCTTACTCTTTTTACCAATGCATCAAGATCTTCATGAATCTCATTCACCCATTTCTGATCGTGACGGATTTTCGTGATCTTCGGATTCACTTCTGCACATACAGTAACACAGCCTGCAATGTTCCCTGCTTTGGGCTGAGCTCCACTCATTCCTCCTAATCCTGAAGTAACGAAAAGTCCTCCTTTCGGCTCTTTCTTGATTTTTCTGAAAGCATTTAACACAGTAATCGTCGTTCCATGAACAATCCCCTGAGGACCGATATACATATAACTTCCTGCCGTCATTTGCCCATACTGAGTAACACCTAATGCATTGAATTTCTCCCAGTCATCCGGTTTTGAATAGTTCGGGATCATCATACCATTCGTTACCACAACTCTTGGTGCGTCTTTATGAGAAGGGAATAATCCCATCGGATGTCCTGAATACATCACCAGAGTTTGTTCATTACTCATTTCCGAGAGATACTTCATTGTCAACAGATACTGTGCCCAGTTTGAGAATACTGCTCCATTTCCACCATACGTAATCAATTCATGAGGGTGCTGTGCTACTGCATAATCCAGGTTATTCTGAATCATCAGCATGATCGCTTTCGCCTGCTCAGATTTTCCGGGATAGTCTGTAATAGGTCTCGCCTTCATTTCATAATCCGGACGGAAACGGTACATATAAATCCTTCCGTAATCTTCAAGTTCCTGCTTGAATTCAGGAATCAGTTCTGCGTGAAACTTCGGATCGAAATAACGTAAAGCATTCTTCAATGCCAGTTTTTTCTCTTCTTCCCCTAAAATTTCTTTACGCTTCGGAGCATGGTTGATATTGGTCTCGTATGGTTTTGGTTGTGGCAGCTGATTAGGAATCCCCTGCTGTATCTGTTCTTGAAATGTCATATTACTATTTAAAGGTCTATGTTTTTAAACAATGTTTGAAGTTTTAAAGATATTCAAAATAGGAAATATAGGCAAGAGGGGAAGGAAAGAATGGTTTAAGGTTTAAGGTTTAAGGTTTAAGGTTTAAGGTTTAAGGTTTAAGGTTTAAGCAAAATTATGAAAATTGTAAATCGACTATAATTTAATATTAAATACTATATTTGAATAAACACACCTCAATTCCCCTCCTTTGGAGGGGTGGATTTCAAAGTTAACAACTTTGGAAGACGGGGTGGTCAAAAACACAACAATGAAAGAAATCCTTACTACTGTAAACGGAATTCCTATCCGCAGGAATTTCGTTGAAAACCTGCCCTACAATCCCTATTTAAAAGCATTATCAAAAGAAAAACGTAAAGCCCGGATTTTGGGAGAAGTGATCTTCTGGAAAAAAGTCCGTGCAAAAAAATTCTATACCATTGATTTTGACAGACAAAGGATTATCGGAAATTATATCGTTGATTTTTATGTAAAAACGCTTGGGCTCATTATAGAAATAGACGTTTCAAGCCATGATGAAAAACAGATTTATGACGGGATAAGAGAAGAATATCTTGAATCTTTGGGGTTGTTGGTTTTCAGGATTAGTGATTTTGATGTGAGGAATAATCTGAGTCTGGTGATGAAGGAGTTGGAGGATTTTATTGTGCTGCATTATGGAACCACCCCGTCTTCAAAAATTTAAAGAATTTTCGAATCCACCCCTCCGAGGGAGGGGAATTGCCCTTACCCATATTAGTCGTTATTCAGCATAAAAAAACCTTACTGAAATTCAATAAGGCTGGTTTTTGTATCGTTAAAATTTAAGTTAAAACATCATCGTTTTCTTCTTCATGGTCATCTTCATTATCACTGAGACTCCAGTAGTTGTTTTCTTCATCTTCCTCTCCTATTTCTTCCATTTCATCATCATCCTCAGCTCCAGGGATATCTAAGCCTTTATCAATTTTATCTTCATCAAAGTCTTCATCCAGAATAGGATTTCCGTCGCCATCGAGCGAAATATGTTTTTCTCTCTTAAATATATCTTCATTAGGGCTATAATCCATCTGTTCTAACCTCTTGTTTTGCTCATTAATATTTTTCTCTGGTGCCATAGTATTTAAGATTTTAGGTTTATATCATCAGAACAAAAATAATTCCAAGTTATGATGATTGATGAGAATAAACGTCAGGATTTGCACAATTCGGCATTTTTTCATTTTTTGAAAAAGCGATAATATTTCCTGCAGCCAGTCTGGCCATTCCATTTCGGGCTTCCAAAGTCGCAGAACCGATATGTGGCAGAATACAGACACTTGAAAGTCCCAGAATAGGATCATCTGCAGACATTGGTTCCGGATTGGTAACATCCAGGCCTGCTCCCCAGATTTTTTTATCTACAAGCGCCTGATACAAATCTTTTTGGTTATGAAAACCTCCTCTGGCCGTATTGATGAAAATCGAGTCCGGCTTCATTTGTTCAAATATCGAATAATTAAACAATTCTTTCTGTTCAGGGGTAAAATTAGCGTGCACACTCAATACATCTGAGTTTCTGATCAATTCTTCAAAAGAAACATAAGCTGCCCCCAGCTCTTTTTCTGCTTCTTCATTCTGATGGCGGTTGTGGTAAATGATGTTCATACCAAAAGCCTTTTTTGATTTTTCAGCCATTTCATACCCGATTCGGCCCAATCCAAAAATCCCCAGTGTTTTTCCATATAATTCCTGGCCCAGGGCGTGTAGAGGATCAAATGCTCCCCAGTTATCATCTTTTACTTTCTGAAAATTATAGCTTGCTCTTCTGGCAACAGACTGCATCAGTAAAAAAGCAACATCTGAAGTAGCTCTGCTCAAAACATCAGGAGTATTCCCTATCGGAATATTTCTTTGCGTAGCTTCTTTAATGTCAACGTGATCAAATCCTACAGAATATAAGGCAATGGCTTTGACATTCGGGCAGGCATCAAAAAAATTCTTATCATATTTGAAATCTCCGCCCACATTGAGTATGGTGTCAGTGTTTTTACAGTAATGAATCCATTCTTCGTAAGAAAGGGTTTCCTTTTCCGGAAATATAAGTTCCAGACCGGCCTCATTCAGCATTTCAACTCCTGTTTCGGGAATTCTTTTATTGATAAAAACTTTCATTGTACTGTTATTTAATGATTTTAAATAAAAAAACCTCACTCTCAAAAAGTAAGGTTATTGAACTTTAATATTAAAAAAATTATTTCTTTTCATCTGAATGTTTGATTCAAAATCTATATATATTTCTGTGATCGTGATTGTATACTGAGGGTTTTAATTCCATCAATTTTCATTCCGAAACGGAGTTAAAAGATTTTAAATTTTGATTAAATCCAAATGATTTTTTTTGAAAAAACGAATAAAAGTGAGCTTCTACTGATAAGATGTTTCTCACAAAGAACTGGTGTTTGAGACCACTAAGTCTACCAAATCTATTCTACTGATTTGTATTTCCAAGCATCGGAACAAATTTATAAGCTCCAAATTCTTCTTTTTCAAATTCTGTTGGACCTACTTTTGTAAATCGGTATAAAACCTGCTCATCCGTTGGACCTAATGGAATCACCATTATTCCTCCGACATTCAGTTGTTTTAAAAGTTCTGTAGGCAGTGTAGAAGCGCCACATGTAACGATAATTTTATCAAAAGGAGCAAAAGTAGGAAGTCCTGCAAAACCATCCCCAAAGCTTTGGAATTTTGGAAACAGATGAAGTTCTCTGAGTTTCTTTTTGGAAAAATCAAACAGGTCTTTCTGTCTTTCCACCGTATAGACATGAGCTTTCATCGCCATTAACACTGCGGTCTGGTATCCGCATCCTGTTCCGATTTCCAACACTTTTTCACCCGGTTTTACCTTCAGTAATTCAGACTGTTCCGCTACAGTGGAAGGATGGGAAATGGTCTGATGAGCCAGAATAGGAAATGCTCTGTCTTCATAGGCAAAATCTTCAAAAATACTTTCGATAAAAAGGTGTCTCGGAACTTCACTCATCGCCGAAAGTACATTTTCATCCGAAATACCAATTCTGTTTCGAAGGTAATCTACTAAAATCTTTCTTTTTCCTTTATGTACAAACGAATCCTGCATTTGACAAAAGTAATAAATTAGAAATTAGATTTCAGAAATTGAAGCAAAGAATTATCCACAAAAATAAAGCAATCATTTTTTGATTGCTTTGTTTTTATTTCTTAATTCCACTTTATCGGATAAGGTCCGTAAAAATCACTAAAAGTATTGTCAGCACATCTTTTTCTCACAAAAAAGTTATAATTCACTGTTTTACTTAATCCTACATAAATAGCTTTTTGACCTGCAAACACCAAATCTCCACTTGCGGGAGGAGCAGAACTTGTTGTCAAAACCGTTTCATATGCGGAAACCCCATCATTTTCCCAGGATACTGTAGCATCAAAAATAGAAGAATTCGCAGAAGAGGTTGTTTTTGAATAGGTTGCATACTCTGGCCTTACACAGGTAGTTGTAGTGCCAGCCAATACGGTAACAGGTCCTGCCCAATGGCTGCGCCCATTAGCTGTTCCACAATTTTTTCTCACATAAAGGTCATATTTATTATCTTTATAGAGAGGAAGGTTATAAAAATACTTGTTGGTGACCACTGTAGTTCCCTTTCCCAAAGTGAACCCCTGCCCCCCATACTGTATTTCAAAATATCCTTCTCCCTGGCTGATAAAGCTCCAGGAAAGCTTGTTATTTCCTTTTTCAAATATCAGATTTGTTGGCGTTCCGCATTGAGCCTGCGGATCATATGGGCTATCTCCTATACATCCTGCAGTGCATAATCCAGAGATGATTACAATCGAAATTATTCTCTTCATAGCTATTTTTCTGACCGTGAATTTAGTATAATTTCTTTAATGAATGAAGACGTTCATTCCTGACTATCACCAAGTGAAAAGTCATGTATTTTATAAATGTACATTCACTATCTTTACAAAAATTTAATACAGCTATGTTAAAAGCAGGTTTGGTAGGTGCCGGACACTTGGGAAAAATACATTTAAAACTTCTTAATCAGTCAGATAGATATGAATTTGTAGGTTTCCATGATAAAGATATTGAAAACGGAAAGAAATTAGAAGCCGAATTCGGATATAAATATTTTGAAAATTTTGATGAATTGCTTGAGCAGATTGACATGCTTGATATTGTCACTCCAACTGTTTATCATTATGATTATGCCTTAAAAGCCATTGAAAAAGGTCTTCATTTCTTTATTGAAAAGCCGGTAACCCAAACTCTTGAGCAGGCAGAAGAAATTCTTCGTTTGTGCCAGGAAAAAGGAATCAAAGCACAGGTAGGACACGTTGAGAGATACAACCCAGCGTTTATTGCTACCAAGGAATATATCAGTACTCCGATGTTTATTGAAATCCACAGGCTGGCAGAGTTTAATCCCCGTGGTACAGATGTTTCTGTGGTATTGGATCTTATGATTCACGATCTTGATATCTTATTAAGCATTGCGAAATCCAAAGTGAAAAATATCCACGCAAGTGGTGTTTGTGTAGTCAGCAAAACTCCGGATATTGCCAACGCAAGAATAGAGTTCGAGAACGGATGTGTGGCCAACCTTACGACTTCCAGAATTTCTATGAAGGCGATGAGAAAGAGCAGATTCTTCCAGAAAGATGCTTATATTTCCGTTGACTTCCTTGAGAAAAAGGCTGAAGTGATCAGAATGAAAGATGCTCCTGAAAACCCTACTCCATTTGATATGATCATTGAAAATGCAGAGGGAGAAAAGAACCAGATTCTGTTTGAATATCCAAATATCCAGCCTAACAATGCTATTCTGGACGAATTAAATTCTTTCGCTGATGCGATTACTGGCGACAAAAATGTAGAAGTTTCTCTTGAAGATGGAACTGAAGCATTGAAAGTGGCTTTAGAGATTATGAAACTGATCAGTTAACATGAAAATAAAGTCTGCACTATTTTTGGCAGCAATCACAATGCTATCTTGTCATCAGAAAAAAAATGGTTACGAGATAGATTGTGATGATCAAAAAAAGCAGGCACAAAATGATTTCAATTATAAAAATTATACCTGGACCAATTTCTCTGGCTTAGGCTATGATTATCTGGGTGAAAAGGAATTTATAGAGCTTCTGAATCAGAATCATATAAAAACAAAGCAAATTCCCATATCTTGTGTAAGATTTCCGAATGATCAGTATGAAAACTGCCGGGAAATCGAGATGAACAGACTTATTTTAAAAAGATTCGGAAAGAAATTTATAGACTCATTGCGCTTTACCGCAAAGCAACTGTTTATAAAAAATCATCCCGATGAAATATTTTCATATGAAGAATGTGATGATATTTCGCGCTATCCTAACTCTACCGCAGACAATCAGTTTGAAAAACTACAAACTGATTATCTAAAAAAATTTCCTACTCCCCAAGGATATAAATCAAAAAAGGAAAAGTTTTATTCCTACACTTCAGCTTCTTTTATTATTACTAAAAACGGAAAAATTAAGGATTTATCAGTAAAAAGTGAATTTCAAAACAAAAAAACAATATATTTGAAAAACAATTCAATAAACAATTGAAAGATTTTGTTTTACACACGCAATGGATTCCTGGCAGAATAAATGGTCTGAATGTAGATTCTTACTATGATGCCACCATTCATTATGACTAATTTCTAAAAAATTCCTATTATTTAAATCATTGAAACTACTATGAAAAGAGCCATTCTATTATCCGCACTTTTATTGTCTCAATTTGGGACATCACAATTACTGAAGACTTCAGGACAAAAAATCGTTAATGATAAAGGTGAAAATATTCAATTGAAAGGCCTTGGGCTCGGCGGTTGGATGCTACAGGAAGGATATATGCTGAAAACTGCTGATTTTGCAGGCCCACAGTATAAGATTAAGGAGAAAATTGCAGAATTGATTGGTGAAGACGGAATGAATGAGTTCTACAAAGCTTACCTGAAAAATGGAATCACAAAGCAGGATATCGACTTTTTAGCCAAAGCAGGATTCAATTCTATAAGGTTGCCGATGCATTACAACCTTTACACCCTTCCTATTGAAAAAGAACCTGCAAAAGGAAAAGATACATGGCTAGATGAAGGTTTTAGAATGACTGACGACCTTCTTCAATGGTGCACCGATAATAAAATATACCTTATTCTAGATCTTCATGCTGCACCGGGAGGTCAGGGAAATGATGCGAACATCTCTGATAATGACAAATCCAAGCCTTCACTTTGGGCTAATGAAGAAAACCAGAGAAAAACGATTGCGCTTTGGAAAAAACTAGCTGAGCGGTATAAAGATAATCCATGGATTGGAGGGTATGACCTAATTAACGAACCCAATATCAATTTCACCGGGAAAAACCCGAATGGCACAGATGAAATGTCTAACGCTCCACTTTGGAAGCTTCAGAAAGACATCACTGCAGCTATTAGAGAAGTTGATAAAAAACATATTATTTTTATTGAAGGAAACGGATGGGGAAACAATTATAACGGGCTTCCTGCGATCTGGGATAATAATATGGCCTTCAGTTTTCATAAATACTGGAATTACAATGATGATCAAACCATTCAATTCGCGCTGGATCTCAGAGAGAAACACAATATGCCGATATGGCTTGGGGAAACTGGTGAGAATTCCAATGTATGGTTTACCGAGCTGATTCAGCTTTTGGGCAAGCATAATATAGGATACGCCTTCTGGCCGATGAAAAAGATTGATAATATCGCGGGAATTACCAATGTAAAAATCACGCCTGAATATGAAAAGCTGTTGGATTACTGGAAAAACGGAGGTGAAAAGCCTTCTAAAGAATATGCCAAAAAAGCTTTACTACAGATTGCCGACAATTATAAACTGAACAATACGGAAATTAAAAGAGATGTAATTGATGCGATGTTCAGACAGATTACAGATGCTTCTACAAAACCTTTCAGAAATCACCAGGCTCCGGGAAGAATATTTGCTTCAGAATATGATTTGGGAAGAATGGGGGCTGCGTATCTGGATAAGGATTTTATTAATCTCTGGGTAAGTGATCCGGCTAAAAGATCGGAATGGAACTCCGGACAGCAGATGAGAAATGACGGGGTGGATATATATAAATGTAATGATAAAGTTACCAATCAGTATTATGTAGGAAAAACAGAAACCGGAGAATGGCTTCAGTACACATTTCAGTCCAAAGGAGACAAAAGTTATTCGATGGATATCACATATTCTGCGGCCAACGATTCTAAAATAAGAATTGAAACGGCTTCAGGAAAAGTTTTAGCTACAGTATCATTGGCATCGACAGGTGGAAATGAAAACTGGAAAACGGTATCAGCAAAAAACATCAGCCTTCAGAAAGGTGAAAACAAGATCAGAATTGTCTTTGAAAATGACGGTGTTAATCTGAATTATTTTGAATTAAAATAGTAATAATTGTCTTAAATTGCAGCTCTCTTCCGGTCTTCAGAAGAGGGCTTTTTTAATGATCATATTATGAAAAAAACAGCATTCTTTTTTCTTCTGATTTCAGCATTTACCTTTGCCCAGACTTCTTTATTAGAACAGAAAATAAACTCAATCCTTAAGAACAAAAAAGCTACTGTGGGCGTTTCTGTCCTAGGTTTTGAAAATGGTTTTACATACAATAAAAACGCAAACAAAAAGCTGCCAATGCAAAGTGTATTCAAGTTTCACATTGCCGCAACGGTTCTGAATGCCATAGACCAGGGAAAGCTTTCTCTGGATCAGAAAATTAAACTGGATCAGTCAAATTTACTCGAGAATACATGGTCGCCGCTTCGTGATCAATATGCCGGGAAGAATGCAGAAGTTCCGTTAAGTGAAGTGATTGAATATACGGTTGCCAAAAGTGATAACAACGGCTGTGATATTCTTCTCAGGTTATTGGGAGAAACCCAGACTGTTCAAAAATTCATAGATTCCAAAGGGGTACAAGGTTTTCAGATCAAATATAATGAAGAGGACATGCATAAAGACTGGAATGTTCAATATGAAAATTACAGTACTACAAAATCAGCAGTCGATATCCTTAAAAAATTCTATGACGGGAAAATACTTTCCAAAAAATCTACAGATTATCTGATGAAAGTACTATGGTCTACTTCCACAGGATTGAATAAAATGGTGGAACAACTTCCCAAAAACACTCCCGTGGCAAGAAAAACGGGAGCTTCCGGGAAAAATAAAGCAGGTTTGACAGGTGCGGAAAATGAAATAGGAATCATTACTTTACCGAGTGGAAAACATTATGCATTAGCCGTATTTGTCAGTAATTCAACGGAAACGGATGCAGTCAACTGCAGGATGATTTCAGATATTTCCAGGGAGGTTTGGGAATATTTTAATAAGTAAAATTTTAAGCTTATTTTTAAAGCGATTTAACATGAAAAAAATAATAATAACAACGGCTCTATTCGCTTTCACATTCTTTTACGCTCAGAAGAATCAGAATTATTTAGAGATCAGCTACGGAAGTGTATGCTGTGGCCCTGCCTCTGATAAGCCTGTGATGAGCTTTCTGAAAGAATTTAAGAACAAAAGCCAGATCAAAAGCCTGGAAGTCCTGATCAAAAAAGGCATGGGAAGAGAAGGTGAATATACATTGTATGTTGGCACCGACTTTCTTACAAAGAATCAGAAAAAACGATTGATAAGAGGTTTAACGGCTACTGTTTCCAACCAGAATAACAGTAAAAAAAGCCAGAGTGTAGGAAATGTTACCTTTGACTCTACAGCTGTTGTCACACAATCGGATCTTACAGACGCAAAAAATTTAACTATCTATAAAAAATAAAGGAAAAATGATTAAAAACATTGTAGTTATCGGAGCGGGAACCATGGGGAATGGTATTGCACATACTTTCGCACAAAGCGGTTTTAAAGTAAATCTTGTAGATGTATCCCAGGAAGCTTTGGACAGAGGTTTAAAAACCATTACTACGAATCTTGACAGAATCATTGCAAAAGGAAACCTTACAGAGGAGCAAAAAGCTGAAACATTAGGTAACATCACTACTTTTACAGCATTGAATGATGCTGCAGGTTCTGCAGATCTTATTGTAGAGGCAGCTACAGAAAACCTGGATCTTAAATTAAAGATCTTTGGTCAGATGGATGAACTGGCTCCTGCCAACTGTATCCTTGCAACTAATACTTCTTCTATTTCTATCACAAAAATTGCTGCGGCTACCAAAAGAGCTGATAAAGTAATCGGAATGCACTTTATGAATCCGGTTCCTATCATGAAACTGGTAGAAATTATCAAGGGATACTCTACTTCCAAAGAGACTTTTGATGCCATTTATGAAATGAGTAAAACTTTGGGTAAAGTTCCTGTAGAGGTAAATGATTATCCAGGTTTTGTGGCCAACAGAATTCTAATGCCAATGATCAATGAGTCTATCGAAACCCTTTATAACGGAGTGGCTGGTGTAGAAGAAATTGATACGGTAATGAAACTGGGAATGGCTCATCCGATGGGTCCGCTTCAGCTGGCAGACTTTATTGGTCTTGATGTATGCCTTGCCATTCTGAACGTAATGTATGACGGTTTCAAAAATCCTAAGTATGCTCCAAACCCATTGCTTGTGAATATGGTGACAGCCGGAAAACTTGGTGTAAAATCAGGAGAAGGGTTTTACGATTATTCTGAAAGCAAAAAAGCTGAAAAAGTTTCAAAAATGTTTTTGAAGTCATCTTAAATCAATAATTTTATTTATCTTTGAGAAAGTTAAAACATTAAAAAAATGAAATTACCAAAGTTTTTATTAGCAGATAATTCGGAATTTCCAGAGGATCTATTCGTAGTTCATACAGAATATCCAAGATTTATCCTAAACGTTGAGGAAGAAGAAGTTGAGTGGTTAGATGATCTTGAAGGTGATGATGAAGAAACGATGGCAGACGAGGCTACTAAAGTAGTAGAAGCAGCGTTCAAATGGTGCGACGAAGAGTTGGCTAAGTACGACGAAGAAGAGGAAGATTAATAACACTCTAAACATAAAAAAGGAACTCAATTGAGTTCCTTTTGTTTTTTATTCTGATTTTGTGAATTTCAATAGCAAAAGATTGTCTTTGTACAATTCTAAAGTATTTCCGGAAACCACATATTTGTTAGCTTTTCCCATCATATCCATAAAGTTCTGCTCTACTCCGATGTTGCTGCACATCATTTTCGTAGATCCCATCTGTCCCGCTGCAAAACTTCCTGTAGACGGATCTATTGTAGCTGTTCCGAAATAGTTGTTACATCCTGCATTTCCAGTGATCTTTTCTCCTTCAATATTTAATGTCGGAACTTTACCTTTTACCGTTTCAGCCAGTGTCCATTTTGTGCTGGCAAGAGCAGGCTGAGCTTTTCCTACTTTAGATGCAGACGGGCTTGTCATGGATCCACATGAAGCCAATACTGCCGCTGTACATATACTTAAAAAAAGATTTTTCATTTTTTTCTTTTTGAATTAACCCAAATTTACGGAAATTATATTATTTAAACGGGTTGCCGTGAATTTTATTATTCTTTAACATTTGATATTTTGAATATTTTTCAGAGCAAAAGATCTTATTATACAGTCATAAGTTGGAAAACGCAATGGCATAAATTTCTTAATATACAGCAGGTTTAAGACTCAAAGATTTTATCTCCGATAAAATTTTTCGGTGTCTTTGTCATTCCGAGCAAAGCAAGGAATCTATACTATAATTGGGTTATAAAATATATTGAGACTCCAAGAAATGATAAAGCCTGTGGATAATTTTTTTTATATACGATTTCTATTTTAACACTAATGACACTAATCTTTTCACTAATATCACTAATATGATTCAATAGGAACGGAATTTAGCTCAAGCCTAACAACAACGCAATAAAACAAAAAAACGGACTTAAACAAGTCCGTTTCTATTATGTTGAAATATGTATTTTCAATGATTAAGATCTCAACTCAGCGTTGAATTCTTTCTGGAAAGCTTTGATCAGAGAATCCATTACCTCTGTAATCTCTTTTTCTTCCAGTGTTTTTTCTTCGTTTAACAGTTCGAAGCTCATTGCATAAGACTTCTTACCTTCAGGAAGATTTTTACCTTCATACACATCGAACAGATTAATGTTTTTAATGAATGGAGATTTGTTCTTCTTAGCCGTCTGATATAGATCCTGATAGTTTACCGTTTTATCAATCAATAAAGCTAAGTCTCTTCTGATTTTGTTGAACTTCGGAATATCTTTGAATTTCAATTCATTTTTAGAACGTAACTCCTGAGCAAATTCCAGTTCAATTTCTGCATAGAAACATTCCTGATCAATATCAAAGTCTTTCAATAAAGCAGGCGCTACTTTTCCGATTCTTACCAATGTTTTACCATCCGCTTCATATACCAATGCATCAGAGAATCTGTCATCAGTTAGAGCTACTTCTTTGTAATCTACAGCCAATCTTTCCAATAAAACTTTTACATACGCTTTAAGGTTATAGAAGCTTACCGCAGATTTTGGCTGAAGCCAGTTTTCTGCAACATCTCTTCCGGAAACCAGTAATGCCAGTTGTTTTCTTTCTTCGTATTTATCTTTTTTGTGATAAATTTTTCCTAATTCGAAGAACTTGATATCCTGATTTTTTCTGTTGATGTTATATACTGTATTCTGAAGAAGTCCTTCCAATAAAGACTTTCTCATGAATGCCAGATCACCGCTTAAAGGGTTCAATAGTTTTACAGCATCTGTTTCGTCTTTTACAGAAGTTAAAGAGTTGTTCATTACTTCATTGAAACCAAGGCCTTGTAAAGTTCTTGCCCAGCTGTTTTCCAGTTCGTCCTGATCGTTAGCACTTAGCTTAACAGGAGTAAACGAAATCTTCTGTGGAGCATCAATTTTATTGTATCCGTAGATTCTTAAAATCTCTTCAATCACGTCAATTTCTCTTGTTACATCTGCTCTGTATGCAGGAACTGAGATTTCGAAACCGTTTGGAATTTCATTTAAAACCTGAATTTCCAATGCTTTTAAGATTTCCTTTACTTTTTCTCTGTGGATTTTTGTTCCTAAAATCTGCTCAATTTTAGAGAATCTAAGGATCACGTAATTGTCCTCTATTTTCTTAGGATATTCTTCCAATAAGTCACCTACCAATTTACCTTCAGCAATTTCCTGAATCATTTTAATAGCGTGAGTGATGGCTGTTCTGGTAAGATTCGGGTCTACTCCTCTCTCAAATCTGAAAGAAGCATCTGTATTCAAGCTATGCGCTTTTGCTCCTTTTCTCACTGCAATCGGGTTGAAGTAAGCACTTTCAAGGAATATTGTTTTTGTAGTTTCAGATACTCCTGAATTCTCACCACCGAATACTCCGGCAATACACATTGGTTTATCTTTACCATCTTTGATCATGATTTCAGAACCATTCAATGTTCTTTCAACACCATCTAAAGTCGTGAATTTCGTTCCCGGTTTTACTACACCTACTTTCACTTTTTTATCTGCAATTTTATCTGCATCAAACGCGTGAAGCGGCTGTCCGTATCCGTGAAGAATATAGTTGGTAATATCTACAACGTTATTAATCGGGCTTAGTCCGATCGCTCTCAGTCTGTCTTTCAACCAGGACGGTGATTCTGCTACCTTTACGTCTTCAATCACAGCACCGATATATCTTGGACACAATTCTGCATCTTCAATTTCCAGTTTGAAATCATGAGTTCCTTCGCTATTCAAAACTTCAGAAGCTACTTTATTAAATTGTGACTTCAATTGGTTCGTAGAAAGATAAGCGTGTAAATCTCTGGCAACACCATAGTGAGACATGGCATCTGTTCTGTTCGGTGTTAAACCGATTTCAAAAACCTCATCATTGGTCAACTCAAAATAGTCTGCAAAGTTTTTCCCTACTTCATATTTTGTTTCATCCAGCACCATAATTCCTCCATGATCTTCGCTAAGGCCTAGTTCGTCTTCTGCACAGATCATTCCCTGAGAAACCTCTCCTCTGATTTTTGCTTCTTTAATTTCAAAAAAGTTTCCTGTTTTATCATAGATTTTTGTTCCAACAACGGCTACAGGAACAGTCTGTCCTGCTTCAACATTCGGAGCTCCGCAAACAATGTTCAACACTTTTCCGTTTCCTACCTCTACTGTTGTCTTCTTCAGTTTGTCAGCATTAGGATGTTTTTCGCAGGTAAGTACTTTACCTACAACAATTCCTTCCAGGCTGCCTCTTACACTTTCAAATTTATCTATCCCTTCAACCTCAAGACCTATATCTGTAAGGAATTCACCGATTCTTTCAGTTTTTGATTCCGTTTTTACAAAGTCCTTCAGCCAGTTGTTTGATATTTTCATTTGTTAATCTATCTACTTATTTAATTCGTCAGATGTGTCCTATGGTTTCATCTGCTCTATTTTGAAACTTTTATTTGAAATCCCACCATTTTCATGGATGATTTTTCGAGCTACAAATGTCGTGTTTTTTTGAGAAATAGAGAAATTTAGAAGCGATTTTAAGATAATAAATTTTCGTTAATCTTTGTGCTGCTGGTTCATGAAACTATTGGTCCAATGGTCTCACCAGCTTCTTCAGGCTATCAGAAAATAATACCAACCCTCCGGCCATCATGATAATATCCTTCAATACGAGACGTCCTGCTCCTGACAGATAGGGAAAACCATACTGGGGAGTTGCATAATCTCCCCCCAGATTCGGTACATATACTTCAGGAGTGGTGACCAGAAATGACAGGGTAACCAATGACATTAAAAATGTTAAAGCACCTCCAATTGTTCCAATTTTAGGAAACCAAATCCCCAGTAATACCATAACTCCTATTACAACGATCATTGTCCCTAAACCGTAGGAAAAGGCATATGTTCCGTTTTCCTGATGCCAGTCAATATTTTTCTGAACCACTTTTCCTTCAGGATTTTTATACAAAGTATATTCTGCAACCCGTTTTTTATCTTCCTTAATAACTTTATGGTCTGCATTTTTGTAGAAAAAACTCATCAAAGGGCTGTTGGCAACGAAAGGAACAATTCCATCAGCCTCGTAATGAAAGGCTTTCAAACCTCCAATCCAGGCCATAACAATGAAAATCGCAATTCTGAGAAAGTTGAAAAAATAAGCGTCCCATTGTAGTAGCCTATGGTAAAGTCTGTAGTTTTTCATGTGATTTATTTTTTACCAAAGGTATTCACATGCACAGAGCGCCAACATAGACATTTCGGGACATTACATGGACATTTTTGCCACCACAGAAATTCCTACTTTTTCTCTGTAATTTTTAGGTGAGCAGCCAACCGATTTTTTAAAGTACCTGCTGAAATAAAATTCATCGGCAAATCCTAACTCTGAAGCAATTTCCTTGACAGACCGATAGGTTAAATGAAGCAGTTTCTTAGATTCAAGAATGATTCTCTCATTGATAAGCTGTGTGGGTGTTTTGGCAAATTCTTTTTTTACCGCTTTGCTTAATGTACTATTGGTAATGTTCAGTTTATCGCTGTAAAATGACAGTTCTTTTTCTGTTTTAAAATATGTTTCCAGCAGTTTCTGAAATTCTGCAGCATTTTTATTGGGAAGCTTTTCATTAGAAATTATGCTGTTTTCAATACTGCTTTTCTGTTTGCTTCCGATAGCAAGAATGAGCTGGATATAGGTTTTGATAATGGATTCAGAAAACGGATGCTTTTCACTTTCTTCTTTTTTGATATGATTAAAAAGCTCAAGAATATAATTGAAGTTTTCTTCTGACAGCTCAACCCCGGGATTCAGATAAATATTATTGAAAAGAAGCCCGTTGCAGGCCACTTCTTCTTTATGATATTCTATACAGTAATAATCTCCATGAAATAAAAGTACATGAATATTTTCCTCCGTTTCCGAAACCAGTTTCATCTTCTGATAAGGGGAAAGAAACAGGATATTGTATCCACTATAAGAATAGTTAATAGCGTCTACAGAAAAAATTCCAGAACCTTTCCATAGAATCACGCTGTAATTTTCTGTAGTGAACTCAGAAGGAAAATCTGAAGTGTGGTAAGACTGTATCTTTATTTTCATGATGAAAATTGATCGAAATAAACGTTTTAAGTTAGAACAAAACTACTAAAAAAGAGGCACTTTAAAAGTGACAAATAAAGTAATAATAGTAATTTAAAGAATATTACAAATTAAAAACATAACCAATAGAGATTCATTTACTTATAAATAGATTTTTTTTAGAAAATACGGTTTCCCACAATTAAAAATAAAAAATTATATATAAATTTAAATTACAAATTTTAAAATAAATGCATTATGAAAAAATTAAAAAAATTATCACGAAACGAATTGAAAGATTTAAAAGGCGGAACATCTTATGGTGACATGTGCGTACGGGCAACAATGATATTTGTGCTCAGTACGGACTTGAATGTGGACTTTACATTGGAAGAGATAATTCCGTAGGAGAATGGGCAGCTTTTAGATGTATGTAGATAATTTATCCCCTTTTTTCAAAAGATGGGATTTATAATAAACTTAAAATGTATAAGAAATATACTTTTAAAAAGGTCATATTACTTCTTTTTTTCCTTGCATATATTATTGTTCCTTCTCAAAGTTTAACAATTATGTATGAACTTGTCTATAGACCTTCAACATTATATAAAAAAACAAAATCCAAAATATATTATCTGGATATTTTAAATCAGGAATCAGTTTTCCGTGATGATACAAGAAAAAAATCAGATTCTATGATCTATTATGGGAATGGCTATGGAATGGGTTATCCTAACATTAATGAGCAAATATATCTGAAAAAAAACCTAAAATCAAATCAATTTTTCAGATATTTCACATCAATGATAAGTAGGGATAAATTTTATATTCCAATTACTAATGTCATGAATTGGACATTAACTGACGATATCAGAATGATTGGAAATATAAAATGTCAAAAAGCTGAAACAACATATGGAGACAGACATTGGACAGCATGGTTTTCTCACGAAATTCAAATATCCGAAGGACCATATATATTTCATGGTTTGCCTGGTTTGATTATAGAAATATATGATGATAAGGAAGATTATTTATTCCGATTAATTAAAACTCAAAAATTTGACCATAAAAATTTATATACATCAGAAGAAAATGGTGGAAAAGAAATCAATTGGGAAGTATTCAAAAAGCTTATGCAGGATTTCTATAATGATCCTTATGCATACATAAAAACATCAGGATATAAAGCAATGACTGATGATGGAAATGGAGGTATGAAAAAGTTAAATTTCAGAGAATCAACTTTTGAAATCCAAAAAAGTTTAAGAGAAAAAAACAATCCTATAGAGCTAAATCAAAAAATTGATTTTAAATAAAATCACCAAACACTAATTCATAAACAAAAGCCGGAAAATTCCGGCTTTCTATTATTTATTATAGTAATATTATAATCCGATTACCGGCATTGATAACATTAAGATATTTTCATTTTCTTCAAGACCATCAAGAGGTTCAATGATTCCTGGTCTGTTAGGCTGAGACATTTTCATGGTAATATCATCAGATCCTAAAATCGTAAGCATTTCAGTTAAGAATTTGGAACTGAATCCGATATTGATATCTTCTCCGTTGTAGTCGCAAGGAATCTGCATGTCTGCTTTATTTGCATATTCAGTATCTTCTGCATGAAGGTGAAGAATATTTCCGGAAAGCTTGAATCTCACCTGATTGGTAGATTTGTTAGACATGATAGACGCTCTTTTGATTGCTCCCAGCAACAGGTTTCTGTTGATGGTCAATACATTTGGATTTTCTTTTGGAATTACCGCTGTATAGTTTGGATATTTACCATCAATCAGTCTACAGATCCAGATATGCTTACCAAAAGTAAATTTAGCCATATTCTCATTGAAGTCGATGGTTACGTCTTCATTGGAACTTGCCAGGATATTTTTGAAAATGTTAAGAGGCTTTTTAGGCATGATAAACTCCATCGGTTCGGCATTCATCAGGTCTGCTCTTTTGTACACCACCAATCTGTGGGAGTCTGTAGAAACGAAATTGGTTTCATTTTCTCCAAACTGGAAAAGCACTCCTGTCATTACCGGACGAAGAGAGTCGTTACTTGTAGCAAATAGTGTGTTTGTCAAAGCTTCAGACAAAACTCCTGCCGGCATCGTTACACTTTGGGAAGCGTCGAATTCCGGTAATTCAGGATAGTCATCAGCATTGTCTAATGCTACTGCGAAATTATCTTTTTCATCTAAAATCTCAAGCTGGCTTCCGGTACCTTCGGCATTGTCTTTTACAACAAATGTCAGAGGCTGTTCACCATATGTCTTGATAAAATCCTGAAAAATTTTAGCAGGAACAGCAAATTTACCTGTATCATCAGACTTTACTTCCAGGGAAGTAACAAGAGTTGTCTCGCCGTCAGATGCTGTAATGGTAACATTATTTCCGTCTAATTCAAAAAGATAGTTTTCTAAAATCGGTCTCGATTGAGAGCTTGATATTACGCCACTTACAGTTTGCAAAGCCTTCTGCAGTTCACCACTTGAAATAATAAATTTCATAGATTTATAAAATAAGTTTCTACAAATATAATAAATACATACAACAAAGAAAAGAATAATATGGAGGAGTTTTTAACAAAGATCCTTAATTTGTTTTGAGCCTTGACATTATGCATATATTTCTTCGAAGAATCATTTTTTATCAAAATACAAAGGCTATCTTTGTCTGAAAAGTTCAGAATTATGGAAAAACCTCCTATTCATAAAAGTTTTCTCAATGCTTTCAGGGGTGTTTTGATGATGATAAAAACGGAAAGGAATTTCCAGATTGAGCTCATCGCATTTTTTGTCAATCTCTTCCTTATTTTTTATTTCAACCTGAGCAGCACAGACACCGCTTTGGTTCTTATTGCCTCATTCGCTGTTTTAAGTGCTGAAATTTTTAATACCGCTATTGAAAAGATCTGTGATATCATTCAACCTGATTTCGACAAAAGAATTGGCTTTATTAAGGACATTGCTGCCGGAGCTGTATTGCTGACAGCCATTGCATCTGTGATTGTCGGAGTCTTGGTGTATGGGAAATATGTTTTTAGTTAAAATTGGGGAATTGTTGACAAATATTGTTTAACCACCCCGTCAAAAATTCAAAGAATTTTTGACACCCCTCCGAAGGAGGGGAATATCACGTCTTCAGTTCAAAGGTTGTGAAGGCAAGTTTTTTCACTTTTTGTTATTTTACAGCGATGAAAATATCTACTTCGGCATCTGAAGGATTTTGTGCTTTTTCTCCATACACTTCAAAATCGGCGGTAAATGTTCTGTTCAAACCCATTTCCCAGATTTTTAACCATTCGTTGATAACCAACCCTTTTGAAAGGTCTCCTTTTGGGACAAATTTCAGATATTCTCCACCATCAAAAGAATAGCCAACCATTCCTTCCGGGATGTTATCAAGGTTTTCGACTTTACATCCGAGAACCGTTGTATAAGGTTTTGTATGGTCTTTTTCGTAATCTGTATAGATGGAATAAATGGTATTGTCTATTTTATTTGGAATTGAATTGACAATATTCTCGCTGATCATTTTCTCCCATAAAACTGGAATATCTTTTCCTGCCTGTCCATTTTCATTGGTTGTTCTTACAGAGATCCCGATCACCTTAAAAGGTTCTATTTTTACGTTATTCATTTATTGATTTTTTGTTAGCACAAAGATAAAAACAGGTCGTGACAAGGGTATGTCAGGAGTTTTTTTAAGTTTGGGCTGAAGCCAGTGAATTTATTTTTATGGGATAAGTGGGCTAAAGCCCACTTCTATTGAATATTAAATTGGTCATATTAGCGAAATCTGCGAGAGAACATTCTAGCTTAGATTTCTTCCTTTGCTCGGAATGACAAAGAGACCGTTGGAATTTCATAGGAGATAGTGAGATTACTTCACGTTGCTTGCAATGACTATTTCCCGACATAGATAAACCCTTCTTTTCCAGATTTAAAAACGGTTTCGATTCTTTTGTAATCATCCACTTCGTATTCATCTGCCTGAAGAATTTCTTCTTCTGTCACCTTAAAAAGTACTCCTTCTACCTGGTCATTATCATTCCCCGAAAATTCAAGTACAGGATGGTATTTCTGACCGCTTCTCCGAAGTACTTCAGGATCTGTAATTTCAAGCATACTTAATTTATAGCCTGATAAGATATCTTTTTCACCTTGTAAAATTCTTCCAAAAGTTTCAAGCTGTACCTGCTCTTTCTGCAGGGTTCCATAAGAAAATAAATTAGGCATTACAGATACTTTTCAATGATTGGAATTGCGATTTCGGCCATCATTCCATAGCCTTTTTCATTAGGATGCACACCGTCTGCAGAAAGCAGAATTTCTTTATCATCCAGGAAAGCAGAATAAAAATCTATATATCCCAATGAGTCTTCTGCTGCAATATTTTTCAAAATTTGATTGTAAACAAGCACATCTTCATTGATTCTTTTCTTCCCGGAGCTGACTACTACTCCATCTATTTTTTGAGAGAAAGGAAGAATGCTTACAAGATAAATGGCATTGGAAAACTGCCTGGCATGTGCGACAGCTTCTTTGATATTGGTTTTAAATTTGTCAGGATCTACAATCTGTACTCCATCTTTTACCGCAAGATCATTGGCTCCATAGCTTAGAAAAACGATATTTCCATCAGCAGAATTTCTTGCAGCCAATTCATGAGGAATTCTTTTGAGCAATCCTTCTGTGGTTTCTCCTCCTATTCCGAGATTGAACAGGATCAGTTCATCTCCATTTCCTTCATGAAATTTCTGCAGGGCATATCTTTTCAGAATATCTACCCAGCCGCCAAAAACTCCGTCATATTCTCCGTAGGTAATGCTGTCACCGAAGAACAGCCCGTACATAATTTTCTTCATTGAACTTTATTGTTTCCTGTTTTGTTGAAGTAAAAGTATTAAGAAAAAATCGTTTAAGGGAAATAATTCTCCTCAATTTTGTGTGATTTTTAACGCAAAAGACGCTCATGGTTTAACTTTTTATGTTTTCGTTCGCAAGGGCGTTTCACTTAGCTATAGACCAATTTGTACCCTGGTTGAATAAACTTATTTGAACCATTAAGATTTTTGAAGGAATAAAGAATTATTAAGGCAACAGCTAAAGCTATTATGAAGCAGAATTTCCTATTCATCGGCGATGAATCTTAACTTTTCTTACAATCTTTATTCTTAATAGTTAAATTTTTGACGCAAAGGTTTTATTGTGAGTATGTTTATCCAAGGAAGCAAAGAATGAATCAACAAGTTGATTGGATGAAGCTGATATAACAAAATTACTTATTACTCATTACATCATTCTAATGTCAGCGTAATATTCGTATGTGATTCTATAATTTCCACCAGTATTTCAAAAAGCGTCTGCCCTTTCCCTTCAGTCAATTCATTTAATTTCTGCTGAATGAGCTCTGTGTTGAAGGGTTTTCCCTGCCTGATCTTGTTTTCATAGAATTCACGGGTAGCCTTAAAGCCTAAGTCTTCTTTTGACTTTTCTGCTTCTTTCCAGATGATTTCAATTTTTTCTTTGCCTTCAATCACTCCGAAACCTCCGTAGAGAATATCATCAAAGCCGTCCAGTGTTCCTACTTTCCAGTCTGTATCCTTCATGAGAACGTTGGAAGCTTCTTCGTAGAAACCTCCTAAAGACGAAAAATGACCGCCATGGATGACGATCATTTTTCTTGTATTATTATTTGAAGTATTCAACACCGTTTTTGAATATGTTGTGATAATTCGCGGTTGGTATATTCTTCATGAGACCGTCTGCAAAACGCTCCGGATGGCCCATTCTTCCATAGATCTTTCCACATGGGCTGATAATTCCTTCAATTCCGAATAATGAATTATTAGGGTTGAATGGCATTCCGTGGGCAATGTTTCCATCAAGATCAATGTACTGAGTTGCAATCTGCCCGTTTTCATACAATTTCTTAATCTCTTCTTCTGAAGCCATGAAACGTCCTTCTCCGTGGGAAATCGGAATAGTGAAAGTTTGTCCTTTCATTCCTTTTAACCAAGGGCTTTCGTCATTCACTACTTGTACTGTAACCATCTGAGAGATGTGTCTTCTGATAGCATTATGAGCTAATGTTGGAGAGTTTTCATCCAGATCTTTGATTCTTCCGTAAGGTAACAATCCTGATTTCACCAATGCCTGGAATCCGTTACAGATCCCGATAATCATTCCATCTCTGTCTAATAATTCGTGTACTGCATTTTTCATTTTTTCGTTTTTCAGAACGTTAACGATGAATTTTGCAGAACCATCCGGTTCATCACCCGCAGAGAAACCTCCTGAGAATGCCAGAATCTGAGATGTTCTGATCTCTTCTACCCATGCATCAATGCTTTCATCCAATAACTGGTGATTGATATTGATTAAAGGTAAACTGCTTACTACAGCGCCTTCTTTCTGGAATGCATTCAGCGTGTCGTACTCACAGTTAGTTCCCGGGAATACCGGAGCAAATACTTTCGGCTGTGCGATTCCGTGTTTTTTGATGATGATATTTCTTGGATGGATTGAGTTTGATTTTTCATCAATTTCAACCGTAATCTTTTCTTTTTCTACTGTCGGGAAAAGGTTCTCGAAAGTATTGGTATTAGCAGCTACAAGATCTGTGATGTTTGATTCAATACCATTGATTTTTACAGCACCTGAATCTTTTACTTCTCCGATCAATTGAAGAGCTGCTGAGCTTAATTCTTCTTTAGCTTCAATGATTAAGCTACCGATATTTTTAGCTAATAAAACAGCTTCATCAGCATTGATTTCAGCTCCTAATCTGTTACCGAAGCTCATTTTTGCTAAAGCTACTGCCAAACCTCCTTCTTTTACTGTTTTCACAGAAACAATTTTTCCTGCTTTGATGTTTTCAAAAATGAATTCAAAAACTTCTTTTAAAGCATTATAGTTTGGTAGTCCGTTTTCCTGAGCAATATGATTGAAGAAATATAATTTGTTTCCTGCGTTTTTCAATTCAGGAGAAATGATATTTTCTTTGTCTCCGTTAGCACATGCAAAAGAAATCAGGGTTGGCGGAACATTCAGATCCTGATACGTTCCGCTCATGGAATCTTTTCCTCCGATCGCTGCAAGACCTAAATTGATCTGTGCATCGTAAGCTCCTAAAAGTGAAGCCAAAGGTTTACCCCATTTTTCAGGGTTCTGTCCCAATTTTTCAAAATATTCCTGGAAGCTTAGTCGGATATTTTTATAATCGCCTCCCATCGCTACAATCTTCGCTACACTCTCTACTACGGCGTAAGATGATCCTAACAGGGAGTTTTGTTTTGAGATTTCAGCATCGAATCCCCAGCTTGCCAGAGAAACGGTTTTTATATCTTTTGCTCCTAAGATCGGCAGTGTCTGCACACTTCCTTCCATCAGGGTCTGCTGGTATTTTCCACCTAAAGGCATTGCTACTGTAGTGGCTCCAATTGAAGAGTCGAACATTTCCAATAGTCCTTTTTGGGAAGCTACGTTTTTATCTTTTAAGATGTTCAGGAAGTTTTCTGCTGTGAAAGATTTTGTTTCTTCTTTTACTTCTTCAAGGTGAGTGATTTTCACTTCCTGAGATTTTGAACATCCGTTGGTATCTAAGAAAGCTCTTGAAAGATCTACAATTTTATCTCCTTTCCAGAACATCTGCATTCTTCCTGAATCTGTCACTTTTGCTACTTCTACCGCAACAATGTTTTCAGCTTCACAGAATTTAATGAATTTTTCTTTATCCTGAGGATCAACTACCACTGCCATTCTTTCCTGAGATTCGGAAATAGCCAGCTCGGTTCCGTTTAATCCTTCATATTTTAATGGTAATACATCAAGGTTTACTTCTAAAGAGTCTGCAATTTCACCAATTGCTACAGAGACACCTCCTGCTCCGAAGTCGTTTGATTTTTTGATCAGCTTTGTTACCTCAGGATTTCTGAATAATCTCTGAATTTTACGCTCTTCTACAGCATTTCCTTTCTGAACTTCAGAACTCATCGTGTGGATAGAAGTCTCGTCCTGCTCTTTCGAACTTCCGCTTGCTCCTCCTACTCCGTCACGACCTGTTGCTCCTCCTAAGATAATGATTGAATCACCGTTTTCAGGCTTCTCACGTCTTACCCAATCTACAGGAACAGCTCCGGTAACGAAACCAACTTCCATTCTTTTAGCTTTATAGCCTTCGTCATAGATTTCAGAAACCATAGTAGTGGCAAGACCAATCTGGTTACCATATGAAGAATATCCGTTAGCAGCCTGCTTTGTAATGGTTTTCTGAGGAAGTTTTCCTGGTAAAGTTTTGTCAACAGATTCCAAAACGTCTGCAGCTCCCGTTAATCTCATCGCCTGGAAAACGAAAGATCTTCCGGATAACGGGTCTCTGATTGCCCCTCCTAAACAAGTAGAAGCACCTCCGAAAGGTTCAATTTCCGTAGGGTGATTGTGCGTTTCGTTTTTGAATAATAAATACCAAGGTTCTTTTTTACCGTCATATTCTGCTTCGATCTGAATGGTACATGCATTGATCTCATCAGAAATAACAAGGTTATCAAGATTCCCTGTTTTATGGAAATATTTACCGCATACTGTTGCCAGGTCCATTAAGGAAATTGGCTTTAGCTCACGGCCTAAGAATTTTCTTTTCTCGATATAATCATTGAAAATAGTTTCCAATGTGCGTTTGAACTGACCTTCAAACTGAATATCTGACAATTCTGTTTCGAATGTCGTGTGACGACAGTGATCACTCCAGTAGGTGTCTAATACTTTTAATTCTGTTTCCGTAGGATTTCTCTCTTCAGTTATGAAATATTCCTGAATAAATTTCAGGTCATCCAATCCTAATGCAAAACCATGGTTGTTATAGAAACTTTCAAGTTCTGCATCATTGAAATTGATGAAGTTTTCGTGGATGATTACTTTTGATGGGGTTTCCTCTGCAGGAATATCCAGAATAGATAAGTCCTTTTCCTGAGATTCTACCTTGTTGATCAAAAGGTCTTTGATTTTAACCAAATCCGCTTCAGAAACTCCTTCAAATTCGATTAATTTTCCACTTCTTACTTTTGATTTTTCATTTTCAGTCAGCAAAGCGATACACTGCTGTGCAGAATCTGCTCTCTGATCATACTGTCCCGGCAAAAATTCCATCCCGAAATGAATAGCCTTTGCAGGGTTTTCTGTGTGTAAAATATCAGTAACAGGGTCTACGAAAGTGTTGTTTACCACTTTTTCAAATTCTCCGTCGTTCAGATTGAAAATATCATATACATTGTATACTTTCACGCTTTGGACTGCCGGGACAACCGCTTTTACTTCATCAAAAATTTTTGGACTTTCAACATCGAAAATTCCTCTTTTTTCTACGAAAATTCTTTTGTTATTAGACATTAGATGTCAGATTTTTAATATTAGATTTATTTTTTATTTTCAAATTTATTTCTTGCTATCTCTATTGAACGATGCAATTTTTCAAGCAAAACTTTTTCTGAAGGTAAGATAAGTAAATATTCTGCTACTTTTATATTATCCCCTTCCAGATTCATGAGTTCTATATGTTCGGAATTTTTCCCGGAACAAAGGATTAAACCAATGGGAGGGTTTTCACCTTCTACTTTTTCATATTTATTAAGGTATGAGAGATAAAGCTCCATCTGCCCTTTATGGCTGGCTTCAAATTCACCTAATTTTAGTTCGATAACGACTAAAGATTTTAGTTTCCTATGATAGAAAAGCAAATCTAGGTAGTAGTCTCTATTATCTATTGTGATTCTTTTTTGTCTTGAAAGAAATGCAAAATCACTTCCCAACTCAGAAATGAATTTTTGAAGTTCCACGATAATGGCTTCTTCTAAATCTTTTTCAGAAAATGTATCTTTCAATTCCAAAAAATCAAGAAAATAGGGATCTTTAAAAACCAAATCAGGGTTTAAAATATTATTTTCAGACCATTTTTTCAGTTCTTTATCTATTATTTCCTCAGGCTTTTTGCTTATTGCTGTTCGTTCAAAAAGCAGAGAATTGATTTTCTCTCTTAAGACTCTGACACTCCAATTTTCAATTTTACAAACTTCAAGATAAAAGTTTCTTTTAGTATCTTGTGAAATAGGAATGAGAAGCAGAAAGTGAGTCCATGATAATTGTCGCATCGCTGATGCGACAATATTAAAATCACTAAAAACAGACGCAAACTGCATCATTTTTCGGATATTTTTTTCAGAAAATGAATTTCCAAATTCTAACGTAAGTTGTTGAGAGATTTGTACAATAACTTCTTTACCATACTCTGCCCTCTTATTATCTAAAACATCTTCATTTATTCTTTTTCCTATTTCCCAGTACAAAACCACCATTGCCGAGTTTACCTGAGCAGCGACCTGACTTCTTGTCTTGTCTACCAGCTCCTTAAGATCGGCCATTAATTGTTGATGATTTTGATTCTGTAACATTATTAAAAATTAGATGTCAGATTTTTAATATTAGATTTATTTTTCTTTTTACTTTTTCTGAGTTAAAGTTTCTTTCTTTAAACCCATCTATATTGGAAATTTTTGAAAGAGATTTTCCCTCCAATCATTATTCTGTACAAATTTAAAGGAATAAGTCATATGTTCTTCAAATTTGAACTGCCGAATTTCCAATTTTATATTATTTATTGATAAATTTATTCGGATTATCCTTATGTTCTTTCTGAAAGTCTTCTGCATTTTTTATTTCTTCTTTCAGCCAGTTTTCAAAAGGAACTTTCTTTACATTAAAATCCTCAATGGCATAAAATGTTTTTCCATCTTCTGAAACCAGGAATTTGAAACGGTAAAGCATATCCAAGTCCTTTTTCCTGTAATTATAGGTATTCACCTGATAATAAGGAAAGTTTTCTTTTGGTCTTTCTACGATTTCAAAAAACAGATTCTTTTCTTTTTCAGACAGTTTACTGTAAAAATTTACATAATAAAGATCTGACAATTTTTTCTTCTGTTTTTCAAAGAACTGAAGGATATTCTTCTCCTTTTCATTATACTGAAACTGATTAGGATAATATTTACCATCTATTTCAACATCCTTTTCTGATGGTTTTGTTAATGGTTGAACTGTTTCTCCTTTGACATTCATTACTCCCCATTTACCACCTACAACAGACCTGTGTTCATCATTTGTTTTTTCCCAGTCACAGCCGTCACAAAATACAGCATATCCATAATTAAAAGGAAATGCAAAATCGTGCTTAGCTACAATAACAGTATTCCCGTTTCGGTCTGCAAATCCTACTTTACCATTTTTAACCAGTCTTCTTACTCCTTCAGAGAAATAATCTGCTCCATTGTCATAAAGGAAAGGCTGATACAGGAATTTCCCATTTCTGTCATACACATAGCCCCATGCATTTTTCTCCGGTTTTTCGCCTTCTTTGCTTCCATCAAAAAGAATGGTTTCTCCTTCTACAGGATCTCCATCTTTTAGGAATGAAAAGACTTTGAACTGTGCAGGAACAATTATTTTTCCTGCTTTATCTTTTACTCCTACTAATGAATCTTTGGATTTAAAATAATGTAAATCTTCTTTAGTCTGAGAAAAAGAAATGATTGGTGTTAAAAGAATGGTTAATAGTAGTTTTTTCATATTATCTGGAGTGGGAAATAAAATATGCAGCCGAAAAGACTGCATATTGTTTTATACTTTAAGATCTGCTTCCAATCCTATTAAGTCTTTGTTTTGGTCTATAATCGGCTGTACCTCGTTCTTGATGAATTCCTCCGTCTGAATCGGCGCGAACCCGATAAAGTTTTTAGGATCTAAAACTTCTTTCAGTTTTGATTTATCTAGTTTTAAAGAATCATCATTCAGGATTCTTTCGATAAGGTCGTTTTCTTTTCCTTCCTCTTTCACTTTCTTGGAAGCTTCCATAGAGTGAACTCTGATCACTTCGTGGATTTCCTGACGGTCACCACCGGCTTTTACTTCTTCCATGATGATATATTCTGTCGCCATGAAAGGAAGCTCTTCCATAATGTGCTTGTTGATTCTGTTTGGATATACTACAATTCCGTTCAGAATATTGTTCCAGATCAAAAGAATAGCATCCACGGCTAAAAACGCCTGAGGAATGGTTAATCTCTTGTTGGCAGAGTCATCCAATGTTCTTTCAAACCATTGTGTAGAAGCTACCATTGCAGAACTTGTTGTCAGAGACATTACATATTTTGCCAATGCTCCGATTCTTTCGCTTCTCATCGGGTTACGCTTGTATGCCATCGCCGATGAACCGATCTGGTTTTTCTCGAATGGTTCTTCAATTTCCTTAAGATTCTGAAGTAAACGTAAATCGTTTGTGAATTTATGCGCAGACTGTGCAATATTTCCTAATAAAGCAACTACTTTCGCATCAATTTTTCTATCGTAAGTCTGTCCGGAAACTCCGAAAACTTTATCGAAGCCGAATCTTTTTGAAAGTTCTTTATCTAGGTGTTTTACTTTTGAATAATCACCGTTGAAAAGCTCAAGGAAACTTGCAGCTGTTCCTGTTGTTCCTTTTACTCCTCTAAAACGAAGGGTTTCAAGGAAGAAATCCAGTTCTTCGATGTCAAGAACCAAACTCTGTAACCAAAGCGTAGCTCTTTTCCCAACTGTTGTCAGCTGAGCCGGCTGGAAGTGTGTGAATCCTAAAGTTGGAAGGTCTTTATACTGAATAGCAAAGTCTGCTAAGTTCTTCATCACGTTCACCAACTTTTTCTTTAAGATTAAAAGTCCGTCACGGATTTGGATTAAGTCTGTATTGTCTCCTACAAAAGCTGAAGTAGCTCCCAGGTGGATAATTCCTTTTGCTGAAGGCGCCACATCACCATAAGCGTGAACGTGAGCCATTACATCATGACGGAATTTTTTTTCGTACTCTGCTGCTTTCTCATAATCGATGTTTTCAGCATTAGCTTTTAACTCAGCGATCTGCTCGTCTGTAATTTCAAGTCCAAGGTCTTTTTCGATTTCAGCAAGAGCTATCCAAAGCTTTCTCCAATTCTGGAATTTGTTATTGTGTGAGAAGTTAAATAACATTTCTTCACTGGAGTAGCGCTCTTCCAATGGATTTTTGTAGGAATTCATTCGTTCTTTTACTTTTTAGATGTACAAAAATACGGTTTTTCAGTGAGAGTTGAAAATCCAGTTTGGATGATTTTCATTCATTATTTTTTTTATACTTTTGCCTTGAAATCGAAGATTCGACGTAGTCAAACAAAAGTATGCAAAAGTTCAAGACGGGAATCATCCGCTAAAAATTTAAATGGAATCCTAAAATTTCCAAACTCGCATGGATCATCCGGTTCTGCGTAAGTCCCATGCTCAGACAGTGGAATTTTTTTAACGGATTACATTGAAATTTTCTTGACGCTCCTGATTCCTAAGTCGGGCATTAATGAGTAACATACTACTTTTTAAATGACTGTTGCCTAAAATACACAGATTAAAAATAAGTAAAACAAATAATTTGTAAAATATTTAATATGATTTTCATTTATACTTTTGTCTTGAAACAAAAGTATGCAAAAGTTCAAGATGGGGAATCATCCGCTAAAAATTTAAATGGAATCCTAAAATTTCCAAACTCGCATGGATCATCCGGTTCTGCTTCGCTTCTGAGTAAGTCCCATGCTCAGACAGTGGAAATTTTTTAACAGATTACATTCAAACTTTCTTAACGCTCCTGATTCCTAAGTCGGGCATTAATGAGTAACATACTACTTTTTAAATGACTGTTGCCTAAAATACACAGATCAAAAAGAAGTAAAACAAATAATTTGTAAAGTATTTAATATGATTTTCATTTATACTTTTGTCTTGAAACAAAAGTATACAAAAGTTCAAGACGGGAATCATCCGCTAAAAATTTAAATGTACTCCTAAAATTTCCAAACTCGCATGGATCATTCGGTTCTGCTTCGGTTCTGAACAAACCCCATGCTCAGACAGTGGAAATTTTTTAACGGATTACATTGAAATTTTCTTAACGCTACTGATTCCTAAGTCAATTGGTGGAGAGCATATAACAAACAGGCTATCCCATTTTTGAGACAGCCTGTTTGTTTTTACTATTTTTAATTTAGTTAATCGATAATAAGTCCGCATGGTGACCCTACCGGAATACATTTTCTTTCCAATGAGCACCAGAAGTATCCTGCAAGACACATTGGGATACCTCCCTGAACTGTTTTCAATTCTCTTTTTGAAAGTTTTCTTAAATTTTTCATAGTAACGTTTTTTTGATTTTTCTCCTACTCTACATGCTTTTCGGATTGCGCTTTAATTTGGTAATACCAATATACATATTTTTGAGATAAAAAAAACATAACCTGTTCATTTAATATAATTTACAAAGACAATTGTTTATTAACTTTTGATAATCATTATTCAATATAGCTTCTTAAAACAAGGAATAAAAAACCTCCGCTGTTGCAGAGGTTCTGATTTATTCGTAAGCACGAGCGAGGCGCTCGCGCCAGCGGATAGAGATTTTATTTAAATCAAAAATAACTTATATGTAATAATTACATAAATTAAAACTATTCTTTTATAAATATATAATTTGATTTGTATAGTTTAAAATTAGTATCTTTTTCTACGCGTAATATTGTTTTTCTAATGTATTGGGGTAGTTCATTTTCACAAATGTAGTTTATCACAGGAGCATTTCCTTTATATAGTATAATAAAAGATTCTTTAGGCTTTACAACCTTCAAAAAAGTACTATAAACATCAATTGTATAGTCAGAAAAATTATCATCATTTAGCCATTCCAATAAACTAAAATCTCCTTTTTTCGAAAAATATAATTTATAATCTTCTTTTTTATTTTTGCTGAGCCAAACTATTAGATTCTCATCATATTTATTATATAACGAAGTCGTTTTCAATTCTATAATTTCATTATTTAATTGATAAATAGAAGTATCATGACTTATTAAATTAGTTTGAGAACAAAATAATTGAGAAAAAAATATAGTTAAAAATAGTATTGATTTCATATTATCTACCAATATTGTTTTTTGTTTCTTCTGTTGATTCACTAATATTTTTTTAAAAAATTCTGATTCCCTTCAGTAAAAGTGTTTTACCTTTAGAATCTACAGCAGTTCCTGCTTTTACATGTCTCCACCCGTCTAAATCTGTAGGATTTCTAGTGTAAAGAAGTTTGAAAAGGAATAGTATGACTACTTGCTAAAACCATTAAAAATGTGAAACACAAAAACAGAACGCAAAAGATGCTTATGCATTGTAACATTTTCAACGCTATTCTCATTTATCTACCAATTAATATTTAATTTAATACATTTTTTATCCAGTAAGAATATGGCTGTTGAGATAATACTAATGCCACCACAAAAAAAATAATCTTAAAGAATAAATTCTCCTTTCGATAAATGGAAATAGCATAGTATATATATGAAAGCAAAACAGGAATAAGATATACAATAATCAACCTATTCTCTGCTGCATGCACACTATTTTTAATTTTATCAACATCTATAAATTTATCCAGTTTAAAAACATTATAATATATTATTAAAAAATATAAAAGATTTATACTGAAAATGATTAATGTATGAAACAAAAACCTCCCCACAAGTTTTAGAATAAGATGAATATTGAGTGATGACATAGTTTATCTGATCATTAATTTAATTGAATTAAAAAAGGTTCAAAAATATAAAATTTTATTTTCCAGTTTATTTTTTTTGGGGAATGATTATTAATATTGGCATATTCAATCAATATTATCAGGTCTATTTGAAATTTCTAATATAATAAAAAAGCCACTCTTCCGAGTGGCTTTATATTTTTAAAGTTTTATTTTACTGATAAATGACTTCATCATTCTTCTTGATCTGGTAACTCTTTTTATAGGGAGTTAAAACATAGCTGTCTTTCACATGAGCCCCGCTTTTCCAGATTTTTGCTTTTCCCTGCTTATCCAAAATAATGCTTTTTGCAGCTCCATCCGGAATGAATACTTCGGCTTTAGTCATACTTTTATTAAAAATAACTGCCGTCATTGAAGTATAGCTTTTGTCTGAGTTTACTTCTTTGAGTTTTATTTTCTGATTGAAAGTCTGTATACAATTATTTCGTAATTGGGAATAGGTGTATCCTGCGGAACCAATACAACCGTGAACATCTCTGTCACCTCCGAGAACAGGAGTACTTTTTTGCGCAAAAACGAATGATCCAAGGAACATGGTACTGAGTAAAATTATTTTTTTCATATGTAAAATTTTTGTTTTCTGATGGATTAAAAATATCCCAAAATGTGATATTAATTAATTTCTCTAAGGTACAAAAAAAACCACTCTTGCGAGCGGTTTTTTTAACCGGATCTTACTGATAGATCACGATATTATCCTTTTTAAGCTGATATCCGTGCTTTTTGTGAGGAACCAATACATAACCATCCTTTTTCCATGCTTTGGCTTTACCTCCTGCTCTGGTAAGGATAATGCTTCTTTCACCGGCATCTTTTACAAAAACCTCAGCTTGTTTCATGTCTTTACTGAAAATAACTGCAGCTATTGAAGTATAGCTGTCTTTCGGAGCTACTTCTGTTAATTTGATTTTCTGCTCAAACGTTCTTATACAGTCTTTCTTAATTTGAGAATAAGTATATCCTGCAGAACCAATACATCCGTGTGCATCTTTGTCACCACCTTTTATTGTTCCTTTTTGTGCAAATACTAAAGAACCCAGGAACATTGTGCTTAATAAAATTGTTTTTTTCATGTCGATTTGTATACTAATAATTACCCGAGGTATTATTAAAAATCGTGCCAAAAAAAACATCATAACACAATCCGGTGAATTACTTTTCCGGATATTACTTAGTCCAGTTAATCTTTGAATGCTGAACATTGTCAGAACTGGTTCCGATCATAATATCAAATTCTCCTGATTCCCAGTCATATTTCAGATCTCCGTTATAGAATTTCAAACTTTCTGGAGTGATATCAAAAGTTACTTTTTTAGATTCTCCTTTTTTCAAAAATATTTTCTGGAAACCTTTCAGTTCTTTTACCGGTCTTGTAATACTTCCCACCATATCTCTGATATACAATTGAACAACCTCAGCTCCGTCATAATTTCCCGTATTCGTTACAGTAACGGATGCCTGAACGGTCTGATTTCCTTTTGCAGTAGTAGTGGAAACTGCCATATCAGAATAATTGAATTTCGTATAGCTCAATCCATATCCGAAAGCATATAAAGGTGTATTACATTCGTCCATATAGTTTGAACGGAATCTTTCATAAGTACATTTGTCTACTTTATCCTGACTCAGCGGGCGACCTGTATTTTTAGCATTATAATAGATTGGCACTTGTCCAAGGCTTCTTGGGAAAGTCATTGGAAGTTTTCCGGACGGGTTTACTTTTCCGAACAGAACATCCGCAATCGCGTTACCTGCTTCAGATCCTGCAAACCAGGCATTCAATATAGAATCCGGAGTATCTTTTACATTGGTTAAAGCTAAAGGACGTCCTGTGAAAAGAACCATTGCAATTGGTTTTCCCGTCTTCTTTAACTCGTTTAGCAGATCAACCTGAGACTGAGGAATGGTAATTTCTGTTCTTGAAGAAGATTCTCCACTCATTTCAGCAGATTCTCCGATAGCCAGAACAATCACATCTGCTTTGTTGGCAACCTCTACCGCTTCTTTTAACAACTCCTCTTTGGAACGGTTGTCTCTGTCTGTTTTTTTACCGTGAGCTGCATAGATTTCTTCTAATTTAGCATCATAGTCTATATTAGCTCCTTTTGCTGATAAAAACTTAACTTCTTTTCCGTAGTTCGACTGTAATCCCTGCATCAAAGAAACTGAAGAAGCGTGTTTTGTAGCAACACTCCATGTTCCGGCCATATTCATTGAGTTATTCACCAATGGTCCGATTACAGCCACTGTTCCTGATTTCTTTAAAGGCAATACCTGATTGTCATTTTTCAATAACACCATGGATTGAGCAGCTGTATTTCTTGCTATATTACGGTTTTCCATATTATAGACTTCTTTTGCCGCTAACTTCGCATCTCCATGTTTATATGGATTATCAAATAAACCAAGATCATATTTTGCTTCAAGAATTCTTCTTGCTGCCATATCAATTTCAGCTTGTGTCACTTTTCCTTCCTGAAGGGATTTTTTTAATGTTGTTAAAAAACCTTCTCCCACCATATCCATATCAACCCCAGCTTTTAAAGCCAAAGCAGATACCTGCTGAAGATCTCCCATACCGTGGTCTACCATTTCATTGATACCGGTATAGTCTGTTACTACGAAGCCTTTGAACTTCCATAGATTTCTTAATACTTCAGTCTGAAGCCATCTGTTACCTGTCGCAGGTACTCCGTCCACTTCATTGAAAGAGGCCATTACAGAAGCCACACCAGCATCCACTGCTGCTTTATAAGGAGGAAAATACTCATTAAACATTCTTACATGGCTCATGTCAACCGTATTGTAATCTCTTCCGGATTCACCTGCCCCATATAAAGCAAAATGTTTTACGCATGCTAAAATATTGGTTCCATTCGCAAGGTCTTTCCCCTGATAGCCATACACCATATTTTTAGAAATTTCACTTCCCAAATAAGGATCTTCTCCTGAACCCTCTGATACCCTTCCCCATCTTGGTTCACGGGAAATATCTACCATGGGAGAGAATGTCCAGTTGATCCCGTCGGAAGCAGCTTCTCTCGCAGATACTTTTGCAGACTGCTGGATAAGGTTCATGTCCCATGAAGCGGCTAACCCTAAAGGAATCGGGAAAGTAGTTTCATAGCCATGAATAACATCCATTCCGAAAATCATAGGAATCTTCAGACGGCTTTTTTCTACTGCCACTTTCTGAACTGCCTTGATCTTATCTGCTCCTTTTATATTGAATAATCCACCGACTAATCCCTGCTCTACTTTCTTTCCGATATCAGAGCTCTGTGCCTGTCCTGTAGTGAAATCTCCGGAAGTCGGAAGGTTCATCTGGCCAATTTTTTCATCCAATGTCATTTTAGATAAAAGATTGTCTACAAAAGCTTTCTTCTTAGCCTGATACTGAGCTGTCTGGTAAGACTGAACGGGCTTCGTTACCATTTCCTGTGCGGAAAATACAGGTGCCAATGCTAAAGTGGCGATTACAATTAACTTTTTCATAAATCTATCTTCTTAAATTATTGTTTTATATTTTTTGCTTTAATTTGATGGGCTTATTTTTCAATCATTGGTGTCCCGGATTACTTTTCTTTCTTTTTGGACAGCATCCATTCATACAAAGCGGGATTTGAGTATGCCGAATCCCATGAGTTATGATTATCATTCGGGAAGATAACCAATTCTGCTGAAGGGTTTACAGGATGCAGCTTCTGATAAAAATTAAAAGCATTCGCAGGTAGTACAATATCGTCCATTCCGCCATGGAAAATTTTCATGTTCAGATCTTTAAACCGATGAATATTAGCGGTCATGACCTGATCTGTAGGGGCACACACTGAAGCCACTGCAGCAAACATTTCCGGATGCTCCATGGCCAGCTTTAAGGTTCCCCATCCTCCCATAGAAAGTCCTGTAAGATAAATACGGGAAGCATCAATTTTATATTTCTTCTGAATTTCCTTGATCAGATGATATACGGTAACCGTATCCCACCAAGTTCCTTCCGGGCATTGAGGCGCCAGAACCGCTACAGGTTCTTTGATCAGATTTTTATAGGTAAATGGACTGTGAGCCTTTACCAGGTCAAGATTAGTTCCCCGTTCTCCTGAACCATGAAGGAAAACTATTAATGGTACAGTTCCTTTAACATTTTGTGGGTAATCCAGAATGTAAGACATTTTCTCCTGTCTTTTAATTTCTTTATTGAGTTCCGCTTTTATCTCCTGTGCACTCATTGGTAATGAAAACGGCAGTAATAAAAGAGGAATATGTTTCAGTTTTAGTTTCATATTGTTATTTAGGTTTTGGTTAAAGCCAGCAGATTTGATTTTTTTTATTTAAGGAACCCTTCGACTAAGCTCGGGACAATGGCCGTTCCTTTTGAATTATTTTATTCCATATTTAGCTGACCGGAAGCTTAGTTTTTTTAATCCCTGCTGAATTTCCGGGGCATTCATAAATAACTTCCACAGGAATCCTGATCTGTAATTTTCAATCATGGGTGCTATCGTTCCCTGATCTATCGCCAGATATCTTGGGGTAAACCAATTATTATAATTAATGGAGGTCGCATCATAAGGTCCTGCAGATCCTATGAATTCAGGTTTTTGGGTATACATGAATCTCAGGAAAGCCATTGATTCTTTTGGTGTATAGGGAAAACTACTCAAGGCAGCTGTAGGAGTAATCACTCCATTATCATTGCCAGGCATGTGAGCGGTGTATCCAGTGCTTCCATCTTCATTTCTTGTATATCCGGCTGTAAGCCCCCAATAGTTGGGACCATACCCTTTCCATTGTTTTGGATTTTCGACACAATATTGATAGTCGATAAGGGTTTGATTTTTATTGACGTCAAAGTAATTTTTGACAAGTTTATCGGATAATCCAGTCGGATCAAGCCCGATATATGAATATTGTGCCCAGAAAAGCGGGCCGCCGTATTCTTCGGCATAGTTGTGTTTTACATACAGAGGTAGTCCGTATTTTGTTTTATCTGTAAGGTAAGTTCCGTTTCTGGTCCAACCTTTATAATAGGTTTCTGCATCAATGGAATAAGTAGGTGAAGATGCTGCTAAAATATAAGTGATCAGGCATTCATTATATCCTTCAAGAGGAAAGTTCATTTCCCATTGGTAATCCGGTGACCAGTGCCAGTATAGAACTTTCTCACCTCCTTTAGTATACCAGTTCCATTGGATTCCTTTCCACAGTTCATCACATTTTTCTGCCAGGGCTTTTTCTTCTGCATTTCCGTTTTTAAAATATTCACGGACCATCAGTATTCCTGAGGTAAGGAAAGCGGTTTCCACAAGGTCACCACCATTATCTTTTTTCCCGAAAGGCACTGTTTTTCCGGTTTCCCCATTGATCCAATGTGACCATGCTCCTTTATGGCGGTCTGCTTTAGCCAAGAAATCCATAATATGACTAAGCCTTTTCACCGCTTCTTTTCTTGGAACAAATCCTCTTTCTACTCCTACCAGAATAGTTGCCAACCCAAATCCTGAGCCTCCTGTTGTGATCACGTGCTTATCATTATCCGGATAAATATTGTCTTCATGGTAGCGCTCTCTTCCCAGCATTGAGTTAGGTTCTGCATAGTTCCAGAAGTATTTTAAAGCATCTTTCTGCACTCTGTCCATCAGTTGTTCATCCGTGATATTGCTTTTTACCGCTTCAGTTTTTCCGGTTTCCTGTTTGGCAACGGGCGCGTTTTTACAGGAATACACAAAGAATAATGAAGTAATAGCTATTGATAATACGTTCCTTTTCATGAGCTCTCTTTTTTAGGGTTTCTTACTAAAAGAAGAGGAGAACTTTCATTCTCCTCTAAAGTTTTTATTGATTAAATTTAATAGCCGGGGTTTTGTGCTGACAATCCACCTGCTTCCATTATAAAGTCTTGTGGAAGTGGGAATAGTTCATGTTTTCCAACGATGAATTTTTTACCACCATCAGCCGCCATGGCTGCCTGGGCTTGTCCGGTTCTTACAAGGTCAAACCATCTGTCATGTTCGAAAGCAAGCTCTAATCTTCTTTGTTTCCAGATATCCAATCTTACGTCTGCCTGAGAAGAAGCAGGAGTGTTTCCGATGTTAGCTCTGTTTCTTACCTGATTCAGGAAAGGAATAGCTGCAGATGTTTGTCCAAGTTCATTCATTGCTTCAGCTCTGATTAATAGTACTTCAGCATATCTCAGATAACGAATATTTACGTCTGTTGAAGCCTGATCTCTATAATTGGAAGAATAAGCTTTATAATTATAGAATTTATTTTCTGTATTTGGACCTACATAATATCCATCATATAAAGTCATATCTCTGTGGATTATGGTAGCATCTCTTCTTGAATCTGTTGCAGAGTATGCATCATACAGACCTTGGGTAGGAGTAGAGAATCCCCAGCCCCAGCCTGTAGTACCTCTGGCTCCCTGAACCTGGCTATACTGCTGGATTGCTCTTCCTGCTGTCCCCCCTGTTCCGTTGATTTCGAAAACAGATTCAGCATTATTTTCTCCTGAAACTTTATAAATATCCTGGAAATTAGGTGTCAATGAATACCCTGTCACCAAATTAGTCTCATCTACAGCCAGCTGCCATTTCTTCTGATATAAATACACCTTAGCTAAAAGCGCATGGGCAGCACCAACAGATGCTCTCCCTATATTACCTGCCCCATATGATGATTTATTAGGAAGAACGGCTATGGCATCCTTAAGATCCTGTTCAATGAATGCATAAATTTCTTCCTTACTTTTTCTGGTTAGTGTCATTTGCTTATCAGCTTCAACTCCTGTAACGGGAACATGATCTACTAACGGAACCCCTCCAAAAGATCTAACCAAAGTAAAGTACATAAATGCTCTCAAAAACTTTGCTTCTCCTGTTAATCTCTGAATTAATTGCGGGTCTGCTTTATCTAATTTAGGAAGATATTTTAGCGCCTGATTACACCTATTAATTCCCTGATAATTAGAAGCAAACAATTCTTTGAATGATGGTGTTGATGCTGTAAATGTTAAAGCATCTAAAATATCTTTATCTGAACCCGAGTCACTTGGACTTGAACCTTTATCTGCATCATCAGAAACAATTGATGTCACTCCAATCCATGCAAACGTACTCATATTCCAGTCTAAAAACTTAGCATAAATACTAGTTACCAAGCTATTGGCTCCTTCATTATTATTGTATATTTCACCCAAAGCATCTTCAGGAATTTTTTCTGTAGGTGATACATCAACGAAGTCATTGCTGCAACTCTGGTTAACAGCTCCTAAAATTAAAAATGCAGCTGCTATGATATATTTCTTATTCATTTTTTTAAAAATTTAGGTTAACACCAAATACAAAAGATCTCAATGTAGGATAAGCATCTAATTCTACCCCTGCACGTTTAATTGGATCTCCTTCTGCTGTAGGATCTGCAGGATTATATCCTGATAATTCTGAGGAATATCCTGAGTATTTCTGAAACACAAAAGGATTAATTGCACTTACATAAAGCTTAATTGATTTCATATAATCCGTTACATTTTTAAATGTATATCCTACTGAAATATTATTGATTCTGAAATAATCTCCGCTTTCCAAATAGAATGTAGATGCAATTGGGATATTTGCAGGATTTACAGGATTTGCTGCATTAGTGTTTGTAGGAGTCCAGAAATTATTCGCTACAGAAGCTTCAACATTTTCTCCACCATTTCTTTGTGCTTTTTTACCATTGTACACTTTGAATCCAAAAGCTCCATAACCGCTCAAAGCAAAATCCCAATTCTTGTAAGACATTGAAAAATTAACCCCTAAGGTTGATTTTGGTATATAAGAGCCGAAGAAACGTCTGTCTCCCGGATCTGCACTTCCGGTTACTCCATTACCATTTAGATCTTTGAACTTCAGATTACCGTTTGCATCATAACCGTCTGCTTCCCATAAATAGAAACTTCCTAATGCGTAACCAAGTGCACTAGCATTAAAAATTTTTGTATCCTGTCCGTTTCCAAGATTTCCACCCACAAGTTGAGAAACCGGCTTGGAAAGATCAATGCTGGCAAGTTTATTTTTATTGTAAGAATAATTAGCACCAATTGAATAGGTAAAATCCTCACCTACTTTATCAGCCCAGTTTAAACTCACCTCAGCACCTTTATTGACAACACTTCCCATATGTGAATAATTCACTTCAGAAATACCTGTTGCAAGATAAGGTACCACCCCCAAGATAAGATTATTGGTTTTTCTGTTATAAACATCAAAGCTACCCGATAACCTTTTATTCAGGATTGCAAAATCTAATCCTAACGAAGTTTCTTCAGTTACTTCCCATCCTAAACTAGGGTCATATCCCTGATTAACAGTTATTCCATTACTTACAGGCGATGTCCCGAATCCGTAATTGTATGTTGCTCCGGATGAAAGTGGCAGATAATTTAACGGAACCTTCTGGTTACCTAATTTACCCCAGCCTCCTCTTAATTTTAAAAGATCAAAGAACCCATCCTGCATAAAGCTTTCTTCAGAAATGATCCATCCGGCTCCAAATGATGGAAATGTCCCCCATCTGTGCCCCTCAGCGAACTGAGATGATCCATCTCTTCTGAATGTCCCGCTTAATAAATAACGGTTCATAAATTTATACTGAAGTCTTCCGAAATAAGAAATGGTAGTATTTCTGTTTCCTTTTATAGATTCAATAGCTTTGGTCGTATTGTCACTAAATAAATTACCATAGTAATCTACACCATCCAGATTCCAGTAGTCTTGTGAAACGGGTACATTCTTTCTGTTGATCGTTAAGGTTTCAAGACCGTTGGCAACTGAAGCTTCTGTACCGGCTACAATTTCAATATCATGGTTTCCTACTTTCTTGGTATAGGTTAAATAGTTATTAAGTACCCAGTTGAAATAGTTTTGACTTTTATTGGTTAATCTTGTCAGAGGCAAAGAAGTATCATATCCACTGTCAACCCTCATTGGATCGCTATCTAACCAGAATGCTTTGGAGTTTACAAAATTGTAATATTTATAATTATTGTACTCACCACTAAACTGAGAAGTAAACTTCAAATCTTTATAAATATCAATATCCAGTTTTAAACCACCCTGCAATAAGAAATTTTTTCCCCTTTGATTATCATAAGCAAGCTGCATTACCGGGTTGCCTACATTATTAAATCTTCCTCCTTCATAATCGATATTTCCGGTAGTCTTATTATAAATAGGCTGTCCATATTTTCCATTCGGATAATATACAGGGACTAATGGAGATTGTTTATATGCATTTGTAAAAGCACCATACGATTTAGGAGTATCATTGGTAAAGGTAGCACTTAAGGTCTGCGCTAATCTGATACCTTTAGTAATCCTGAATTCGTTATTGGTTCTTACTGTAGTCCTGTTATAATTGGTACCTTTAAGGATAGATTGCTCATCATAGTTACTTAAACTTAAGAAGTATTTAGCAGCTTCAGAAGATCCTGAAATAGAAACATTATGTTGATTATAAATCCCTGTTCTTGTAATTTCTTTGAACCAGTCTGTGTTGTACGGCTGATTAGGGTTCAGGTAAGTACTTGCTTTACCAGCATTATTATAATTTGCAAATTCAGACCCGTTAGCCATTTTAATGGTTTTTAAAGGGGTTCTGAATCCAACCAATCCATCATAGGAAACACTTAACTTCCCTCTACCTGATTTCGTAGTAATAATAATTACCCCGTTAGCCGCTCTGTTACCATAGATTGCCAATGCTGCAGCATCTTTCAATACATCATAAGTAAGAATATCATTAGAGTTGATATTGTTGATGTTATCGGCATACATTCCATCAATTACATATAAAGGTGTTCTTCCACCCAATACAGTACCAAGTCCTCTGATCATCACTGTCGGAGTAGATCCTGGTGCATCGGAAGCAATTACCTGTACCCCGGCGGCTTTACCCTGAATGGCTTGTGATGCATTCAATACTTTGGTTCTGGTTACTTCCTCCGCACTGATAGAACTGATAGCTGTTGTATTATCAACTTTTTTACGGCTACCATATCCAATCATAACGACTTCGTCGATTTTCTGGACTTTAGCAGAATCCTGCGTAACCTGTGCATTCACATTCATCCCGAAGTATAGAACGGCAATGAGACCTGAATACTTTAAATTACTTTGTTTCATATAGTTTCAATTTTATTCAAATAAATCAAATTTGTACCTGTCTCTAAATAGTGGAGTTATTTAAAATCTCAAAAAAAGACATTAGCCAAAAATATAAAAAATATCCAACACTGTTAAACTATCTTAAATATTTAAAAATTTCCACATTTTATTAAATGAAAAACACTAAAAAATCAAATTTTATAATCCATTATTTAAAATCAACATACTTTATTCATCATATCTCTAAATGAAATTTTATTTTTTTTGACACAATATTCACCAAAACATGTACTCAATTTAATATTTTGTTAAATACAGAATAGTAATTACCTTTGGTGCAGTTTTTGACAAAAGCATCTTAGAAATACATAATAAAAGATCAATGAAAAAATATATCATTGCAGCCGCTCTTCTGATCGGGACCGGTGCTGTTATTACCACCAGTGTACAATCCTGCACTTCACTGGCCACATCAGACATGGGGCTTTCTATTATCAAAAGAATTCTGCTCAATGGTATTGATAAAGGAATGGGTATCTACGGGAATAAAGAAGCGTTCCTGCAGAATAATATGGTTGATAAAGCTCTTCCCAAAGAATTGAGAGATATCAATTCTACGCTGGAGAAAATTGCACCCTCACTGGTAGCCAAAGAAAGAGATTATATAGCACAGGCTGCAGCTTATACCGTGAACACCTCGAAACCCATTTTGCAGGATGCAGTCAACAGTCTTAATGCTCAGGATGTAACGCGAATTATGCAGGGAACAACCGCTACACAGATTCTGAAGGAAAAAACATCCCAACAGCTTATTGCTGCCATTGCTCCTAAAGTAGATGAAAAACTGAACGAATATGGCATAGTAAAAACTATCAATACAGCGTTATCAGGAAGTAATTTTCTGGGCAGCCTTTTAGGGGGAAATAACAACACTGTCAATTCAGGAGGACTGAGTAAACTTGCTTCTGAACAGCTTGTAAATGGATTATTCAACATCATCGAAGATTATGAACACCAGAACTCCAAGTCTCTGCTGGGACCATTTGGAAAATAGGAAATTTTTCGTTATATTTATATTATATTAACAATTGCAGATGGATATATTACAAGGAAATCAACACGCAAGCCCTGAAGACTTTTATCAGTCTTTGAGGGAGAAACTGGAGGATCATCATGATTTTCCGGAGGACTATTTATTTAAATTTATTATTCCTACAGACCAGGCAAAACTTACTGAAATTTACAGAGTTTTTGATGGTATTAAATTTACACTGGGAAACCGCGAAAGCAAAAATGGAAAATACACAGCCTGCAATATCAATGCATTTGTTCTGGATGCCAATCAGGTAGTGAATATTTATAAAGAAGTAGCAAAAATAGAAGGCGTTATTCTATTATAAAAACAAAGGCCGTTTCATCATGTTGAAGCGGTTTTTTTATTATTAATACATAAAAACAGAATATGATGAATATCCAACTGATCCTGTTTAATATCATTTTAGCAACCTCCGCTACAAACTGTATGCACAAAAATAACAGCGAAAATAATACCCAAAATATCTCTTCTGCAGTTCAGCAACAAAAGATTCAACAGATCCGGTTAACAGAAAGGACAAGAGGATTCAGCAGAGATATTGTTTTCACTCCTTCCTCAAAAGAATCCAATATTAACGAAGAAATCACTACTACTAAAATATCTCCCGCAGAATGGCAGATGGTTTCCAGATTAGCTCAAACTATTGATTTATCGAAGATATCAGATCTTAAAGCTCCTACAGAGGGCAGGCATTCTGACAGGGCAATGATAGCATCCATTATCATTACCGCTGGCGGAAAAGAGTATACTTCCTCAGAATTTGATTCCGGACGTCCTCCAAAAGAACTGGAAGCTTTATATAAGGCGATAAACGGCCCGGTTACTACAAAAACCCCATAACATAAAAGATCCGCCCTTTAACAGAACGGATCTTTTTTATTTATTAAGTTTCATCTATTTTTCAATAAAGAACTTTACATTTTCAATAGGTCTTCCCAGCATTGCGACTGAACCTTTTACCAGAATGGGTCTTTGTATTAAAGATGGGTTTTCGGAAAGAATCTTTATCCATTCCTCTTCTGAATAGTTTTTATCTGCATAGTTCTCAACGTAAAGCTTATCGGTTTTACGGATAATATGAAAAACACTCTGATTCAGTTTCTTCAGCACCGTTCTTATTTCAAGAGGACTTAAAGGATCATCAACAATATCAATGATCTCAAAAGGTACTCCGTTTTCGTCAAGATACTCCAGTACAGCATTGGACTTTGAACAGTTTCCGTTATGTAAAACTTTAACTACCATGATACATTATTCAAAAATTAAACTTGGTCTTAACAAATTTAAAAAGATTTAACCTGAGTTTGTCTTAATGTTCTGATAAAAATATGTTAAAACAATCCGTGCAGTTCTGCTTCAATCTTCTCCAGAATAAACCCGAAATCTTCAGGTTTTTCAACGAAATCAAGATCATCCACTTCTACAATCAGCAATTTTCCTTCTGTATAGTTGGAGATCCATTTTTCATATTTCTGGTTCAGTTTTGAAAGATATTCAATACTGATAGATGCTTCATATTCACGACCTCTTTTGTAGATTTTTTTAACCAGGTTAGGAACATCAGATTTCAGATAGATTAAAAGATCTGGAGCAGATACGAAAGACTTCATCAGATCAAATACTGATGAATAATTATTGAAGTCCCTGTCTGAAAGAAGGTTCATATCATTCAGGTTTTCCGCAAAAATATGGGCATCTTCATAGATCGTACGATCCTGAATAATGTTTTTCCCGCTTTCTCTGATCTCCTTTACCTGACGGAATCTGCTCCCCAGGAAATACACCTGCAGTGCGAAACTCCACTTGCTCATGTCTGAATAAAAATCTTCCAGATAAGGATTATGATCTACATCTTCAAATTGTGCATCCCATCCGTAATGCTTGGAAAGCATCGTTGTCAAAGTTGTTTTACCTGCTCCGATGTTTCCTGTAACTGCAATATGCATAATATTCTTTTTCCTTGTATTTACGAATTAGTTGATAAGTTTTTCGACAGCCTCAGTCTGAACCTGGGAAATATCTTCAATCAATTTCTGTAAAGTATTGTCTGAAGGTTTCTCTGCTGTATTCTCAACTGGTTTTTCTTCCATCTTTTCTACTGGTTTTTCTGTAGATGGCGGAGGAGATTCCGGCTGAGCTTCGAGCTGTTTTTGCTGTTGGGCTTTCTTTACTTTTTCAAGGCTGTAAAGATAGAGTTTGTTCCCTTTGATTGCAAAATAAGAGAGGATGTTTTTATCCACAATTTGTGCTTCCTGATCTTCAAAAATGGTTGTCATCCCTTTTTCAGGGACATATTGTGAAATGAAATTACTGGCAACCACCAGGATCATATCATTCTCTCTTCGAAAACGTTTTCCGTTTTCCAAAGGGGCTTCGAAAAGTTTTTCAAATTTCAGGCTGTAAATCCTGATATGTTTTCTTGTTAAGATATAGACCTTATTTTCATAGACCAGCATATCCATTAAATCTTCAAAACTGATATCAAAAGGATATGAGTTGATGGTGGTATCATTTCTGAAATTATATTGTATCAGACGTTTTGTACTGTCGTCCAAAAGCCACAGCTGCTGCAGATCTTCGGCATAAGCCATTCTGATAAAACCAAATTTCTGTTTAAAATCCAATCTTTGAATCTCATTCATATTCTGGTCTACAAATTTCATTTCCTGGGCATTTTCAGAAAACAAAGGTACATTCAGAGGATTTTGAACGTTCTGAACTTTGTAGGGTACAGTAAGCATCATTTTTCCGATCTGTTTTCCTAAAGAATCATATTTGGTAAAACTGAAATCTTTGTTTTTATAGATATAGAGATTTCCGTAGTCATCGGCAAGCATATCTTTAGCTTCCTTTAGTTTCAATGTATCCAAAGGAAGAATATTCTGCGCTGAAGCTATACAGAAAAGAAAAAAAAATAGTATGTTTAAAAACTTCACTCTGTTTTTTTAATGGGGTCAATTTACTGAAAAATAACTTCACTCAAAAGATGGTTTTATTTCAATAGAATCTTCATTGAGGTGAATCAAAATTGAGACCATCTTCTTGATGAAAAAACTGCTCTACAATAGATATAATGAGTTTATTGAAAAGCGGCTTCATAAATTTTCTCCCAGTTTTTACCTGTCACGAGCATATTATCCCCTTTAAAAGCAATTCCGTTTAAGACATGCTCGCTGTCTTCCTTATCATTTTCCTTTGTCAATTGTGTAAAATCAAGTTTACCTATGACTTCTCCGTTTGCAGGATTAATTTTTAGAATGACAGGTTGATGCCAAACATTAGCATAGATAAATCCCTTGTGATATTCAAGCTCGTTGAGCTGATTATAAACGGTAGAATAACCGCCAACTGCAATTGTTTTCACTACTTTTGAAGGATTATTAACATCCAGAAAATAAAGATTCTTTGAACCATCCGTAGCGATCAGGTTTTTCCCATCATAGGTCAGTCCCCAACCTTCTCCAATTACACCGGGCAATGGAAATTCGGATAATTTTTTCAAAGTATTTTTATCATAAATAAAACCGATTTTATTCTGATAGGTCAGTTGATACACCTTATCTTCTACAATCGTACACCCTTCAGAGAAAATATCAGCGGGCTGCTTAGCCATAATTTTGGGAACTGAAGATCCTAGAGTATATTTTATAAGCTGAGAAGATCCCTTCATTCCATCACTTTCATACACTGTATTTCCTTCTACCACAAAACCTTCAATAAAGTTTTTGGGATCATGAGGGTAATCGGCAACTATTTTATAGGGAATATTCTGCTCAGGAGTTTTAGTAAATACATTAATCGTAGCATCCTGGTTTAAAGTTTCACCGCGATTAGTTTTAATCACAAAGACTACTTTATTATCACCCAATGTGAAAAATTGAGGATTAATTCTTAATTCTTTTGTTTCTTTATCCCCAAAGCTGATGGTTATACTTTCCGTATTTTCAGTCACTTCTTTGGGAAGATCAAGTTTATCACCGAAATGATAACCTTTTTCTTCTTTTGAGTTATTGTAATCCGCCAGAGAATCCAGCATTTTTTCCTTGTTGCTGCAAGAGACAAGGAATAAAGCGGCTGCCAAAGTAATATGGATATTTCGCTTCATGAAGGTATTAATCATTTTCCAAAAGTACTAAAATTTAATCCTCAAAACGAAAATAACGCTCCCAAGGGAACGCTATTTTTATTTTTTATCAATAGAATCAGATTATTTGATCTGAACTTCGTAAATCTTTGGCCAGTTCTTTCCTGTTACCAGCATATTATCTCCTTTGAAGGCAATTCCGTTCAGTACATCATCACTTCCTTTGGTATTCTGTTTTGCAATTTCTGTAAAATCAAAAGTTCCCACTACTTCTCCATTGGTTGGATTAATCTTCAAAATGATCGGCTTCTGCCAAACATTGGCATAGATAAATCCGTTGTGGTATTCCAGCTCGTTCAACTGATCATATGCCTGAGAACTTCCTGCAACAGCAATATATTTGATCAGTTTTGAAGGATCATTTACATCAAGGAAATATAACAGCTTACTTCCATCAGAAGCAATCAGGCTTTTCCCGTCATACGTTAATCCCCAACCTTCACCCAATACATTAGGATAAGCAAATTCTGAAAGCAACTTTAATGAACTTTTATCATAAACATATCCCTTTTTGCTCTGCCACGTTAACTGATATACTTTGTCTCCTACGATGGTACTTCCTTCAGAAAAGTCTTCCTGAGCCTGTTTTGTAGAAGCCAGCGGAGTTGTTGTTCCCAGCGTATATTTTAAAATCTGTGAAGATCCGTTCTGCCCGTCACTTTCATAAATGGTATTTCCTTCAATCTGGAAACCCTGTACAAAGTTTTTAGGATCGTGAGGATATTCCGCTACAATCTGATAAGGAATATTTTTTTCAGGATTTTTTGCAAATACATTGATGGTAGCATCCTGATTTAGCACTTCACCTCCTTTTGTTTTAATATTGAATGTAACAGCATTGTCTCCTAAGGTGAAAAATTTAGGATCAATTGTTAAATCTGTTGTTTCTTTATCTCCAAAGCTGATTGTTACGCTTTCTGCATTTTCCGTTACCTCTTTCGGAAGCTCAAGCTTATCTCCGAAATGGTATCCCTTCGCCTCCATTGAAGTATTATAAGTGTTTAATGTATTAAGAATTTCTTTATCCTTATTACAAGACGCCAATAATAAAATCGCTGCGAAACCCGCTATTATACTTTTTTTCATTGAATTTCTAAATATTTCTCCAAAAATAGCAAATTTTATTCCGTATTACCAATATTATCTGCGGGTTCACCAAATTGTAATATGTATCCATTGTTGTCATATATTGCAAACTCTCTCATTCCCCACTCAAAAGTTTCGATTTCATAGCAGACTTTGGCTTTTGTTTTAAGGTCTTCCCAAAGATCATCCACCTGATTTACATTGAAGTAAAATGATCCTGAAAACCCGATGGAAAAATTGGTTTCATGTTCATTAGGCTGGGAGAGCATAATGTATATATCATTTTTTCGAAGAGAAGCCCATTGCCAGTCGTCATTTCTACCCATCAGGGTAAATCCGAGAACATTCATATAAAATGTAATTGTTTCATCCAGATTTTCTGTCCAGAAAACAGGGCGAAGTGCGGTAAACTGTGTCATGATTCCTGCAATTCAAAGGTATTTTTATGGATTTTCATATTCAGAGAAACCCATGTTTCCTGATCAATCCTGGCTTCGCTTTTAACATATGGATCAAAAGCAAAACCTACTTTTTTGTAACATTCTATAGCTCCGGTATTCCAGTCGTACACGTTCAGCTCTGCTGTTTCTTTATCAAAATGATTAAACCCATATTTCAAAAGCTCTTGCATAACCTTCTTTCCATAGCCTTTTCCTCTGTTATTTTCATCCCAGATCAGAATTCTTCCCAGCAGGAATGTCTTCTCTTTTAGAAATATCTGGGCATGCCCGATTGTATTTCCGGTCTGATCTGTAATTTTAAAAAGAGTTCTGTTTTCATCAGATAAGTCCTTTTCCAGCTGTTCTTCTGTGAGAGGGAAACGGTATACGGGCCCGGCAAACTGAAGAAGCATCCTTTCGTCTTTTATCTTTGAAATCAGTTGTGGAGCATCTTCTATCGTAAAAAGGTGTAATGTGATCATGATTTATTTTTCTAAATATTCTTTTAAACTCTGTCCCAAAATCGTGTTCCAGCCTTCTGTAAAATTTTCTCTTGAAAAGCCTTCTCCTAACTCTTTAAAGTTTTCAATATCTTCATGGGTTAGCTTTACCACAGTTTGTCCGCCCTCAGGCAACAATTCCCAGGTTACAATGGTCTTCAGGGCTGAAAAATCAGGATAGGACCATGTGTGCTTTAATTTTTCATTGGGTATTATTTCTAAAATCTGTGCGTGGTGATGATATTTATTCTCACCTCCCGGTTCATAGAAGTTGAATTCCTTACCTGTTTCCAAAACAAAATCCTGGATATCAAAATACCAGGATTTCATTTCATTTTTATCGGTTAATGCTTTCCAGACTTTTTCAGCCGGAGCATTTATGGTGTACTGAACAGTGATGGATGTACTCATATTATAGGTTTAATATGTTTAAATGTACACATTTTACCTATAATCTTTAACCACAAAAGTCACAAAGTTTTATCTACTAAATTATTAAGTTTAAATTTCTACTCATGAGAAGTACACGTAAGCCTTCAAAATTTCAGAATTTTCCTTTTTGTGAACTTTTTATTGCTGCAAGTTCATTTTAACTTTTATCCTTTTGTGACTTTTGTGGCTTATTTTGTAATTATCCATGTGAAAAACCTGTGATTTTGGCTTCGTCAAAATCCAACTGCATTTCAATGGTTCTCATCACGTGATCATCAAATATCTTTTCTCTTTTCATTCTGTGCAATTCATTCCTCTGCGCCTGAAGGATCTGTCGGAGGACATCTTTATTTTCATTGATAGCAGTTACATAATCTCCTGTGGAAGCCATACACTGTGCTTTATCAGCCATCAGCATCATTTCATTTTCCAACTTGTGCTTTTGATGACGAACCAGACTGTTGGTTACGGCTAGTTCAGAAAAGTCATTATCAAGTTTGTGCAAAGCTGTTTCCTTCAGTTTGCGCATAAGGATTACTTCCTGTTTTTCTTCCGGTAATTCACTTCCTGCATCCTGAATATTTAATAATTTCAAGATGGGAGCCAACAATAAACCTTGCCCTACCAAGGTAATCAATATGATCACAAAAGTGACAAATAAAATAATATTCCTGTGCGGAAACGCTTCTCCGTTTGGTAAAAAAGCAGGAATTGACAAGGCTGCAGCCAGTGAAACCACTCCTCTCATTGCTGCAAAACTGATGATAAACGGCTCTCTCCAATCCGGTTTGGGAACTTTTAATCTTAATTCTTTAGAGCAGACTCTTGGGAAATACATTAATGCGTAACTATACAAAATTCTTGTTCCGATAATCGCTCCGCCAATCACTACACTGTAGAAAATACCTTCTGAAATGGTATATTCTTTCATTCCTTCCACTACAATCGGAAGTTCCAGACCAATCAGGATAAAGATGATGGTATTCATCAGAAATATCAAAACACTCCAAACATTTCCGGACTGTATTCTGGAGGTATGACTTAAATAGCAATGTGAATTATAGGACATCAGCAGACCTCCGGCAACCACTGCCAATACTCCAGAAAAATGAAAATGTTCTGCTCCCACATACATAATGTAAGGAACGATAAGGGTAATAATGGTATCTATATTGGAATTGGTCGGGATAACTTTAATAGAGCTCCAAACAGGAAGCCTACTGCCACTCCCACAGCAATTCCACCGATCGCCATGGTAAAGAAATCCTGAACGGCATCTCTCCAGATAAACTGTCCTGAAATAACGGCGGCCAGAGCAAATTTAAATACAATTAAACTGGAGGCATCATTGATCAAACTCTCGCCTTCCAGAATATTGGTGATCTTTTTAGGTATTTTCATATGCTTCAATACCGAAGTAGCTGCAACAGCATCCGGCGGAGAATTTACTCCTCCCAGCAAGAAGCCCATAGCTACAGTAAGCCCTGGAATAATGGAAGATGAAAGATAAGCAACGACTATGGATGTTAAAAACACCAGTCCGAAGGCCATCGAGAAAATCTGTTTTCTCCATTTATGAAAATCCTGCCATGAAGTAAACCATGCGGCCTCAAACAAAATAGGCGGAAGGAAAATCAGAAAGACAAGGTCAGGTTCTATTTCAATACGCGGCATGCCCGGCACAAAGCTTATCAGCAATCCTGCAATAACAAGGAAAATAGGATAAGCAACTTTTAATTTCTGGCCGATCATTACCAATATCATCACAGACAGCAGTACTGCAATGGATATTATAACATAGCTGTGAATCATTTTTAAGTAAGTTTTTTTTAAGTTTAAGTGTTATTTGTATGGGATATCAAATATTTATTATTACCCAAACCTTATAGGTTTTAGATATATTTGAAGTCTGTCATTAATCTATACCTAAGATCATAAAAGGTTAATCTAAAGCACAATATTATTCTTCGGAGCAATGGCAGGCGGAAGATCAGATTCATCCAGCATATCTCTCATATCAATTTCAATGGTACGGCTGATCTGAGTGATAGGAACATCATTGGGACTTCCTTCAAAAGGATTTACCGAAGCCTCTCCCACGCTGTCCAAGGTATGGAAGCACCATGTTACCAGTAAAGAAAATGGAATATTGAACCACAATGTCCAGCCTTCTACCATGGTTCCTTCACCTAATTTATCGAACTCTTTCAATAATCCGAAAGGCACAAAAACAATGAATAAAAGCAAAAGATACGTGGTGATGGAAGAGAAATTTCTTGGATAGGGAAAATTTTTAATTCTTTCTGCCTTTCCCTGATTATCGGTAAACTTCACCAATTGCTGGTTGATCTGTGTCCATTGAAAATCATTGATTTCTCCTTTTTCATACGCTTCGGACAAAGCTTTACTTTGCATTGCCATCAATTGAGTCGCTCTGTTCTTTTTGCTCAAAATATACTGAAGTTCAGATTCTGAAAGGTATTTCTTCAATTCTTCATCCAGTGTGGCCAGTCTCTCGGGAATGTCATATTTTTTAGCATATTCATCAAACTGATCTGTTCCCATATTTTCCCATGCTCTCGGTTCACGGAGCTGAAATCTCAATGCAGTAAGCCATGCATAATGCCGAAGAAACATTTCTTTTACTTTACCCGGATCTTTTGAGAGCAATGCATCTCTCAGAATATATCCAAAGCTGCGGCTGTCATTAATAATCGCTCCGTAAATCTGTCTTGCTTCCCAAAGTCTGCTATAGCTGGCATTGTTTTTAAATCCAACGATAAAGGCAACCGCTGTTCCCATAATGGCAATCGGCTGCCAGGGAACAGAAAGAAACTTCCAGCCAAAAAAGTACAGGACTGTAGGAATGGCTGATAGTACGACCAAAGCGTAAATACTTCTTCTGGTCCAGATAATGAACTCGCGGGCTCCGAATCTTTTTCCTGAATGCATAAGTGTTTATTTTATAATGTTTATGATGATCTATTTTCAGATAATGGTTTTCCTCACAGCATTCAGTAACAGTTTTATTAGTTCTTAGTGAATGGGATATTATTATAAAAACCAATCTGAATCTGTCCCCGGTTTCTGTTCTCTTGAATCTGGTTCATATACCCTGCTTCAATCCTCATATTTTTGTTGATGACATATCCTAAAGCTCCATACACTCTGTTCCTGTCGAAAACCGGACTATCGAAGTGCAGAAAAATTTCGTTGTATACTGATGCGTAAAGGGTTTTCGGCAGCATCTCTTTTTGAGTAATCGGAATATTGACTCCCAGCATATAACGGAATCTCATTCTGAAATCATCTTCCAGAAAGCGTTCTTCCAAACGATAACGGTGCTGAAGATAGAAACGTCCGAATTTCTGCTTGGTAATATACTGCTGGAAGATTCGGTGTTCAATATTTTCTTTTTTTTTACCGTTTACGTAAGGCTGGCTGAGAATGAAGCCGTATCCTAATAAAACATTGTTATTGTTCTCTGTAAGATCATACCCGATTCCTGTACGGATCAGTAACTGTTCCAGGTCTCCAACGGCGTCGAAATTACGGTACTGAATTTCATTGTGCCAGTTCAGTTTCTTGCTGATCTTATTATTTCCAAAATACATATACCATGCTCCAAGATCATTTTTTTGAGCAAATGTCAAAATGGATCCCAAACCTAATACAGTGAATGCCAACTTCGTAAAAACCTTTCTCATGTTTATCAATTACTATTATCTATCGTTTTTAACAAAATTAATATTTTAAATCAATAATAGCAAACAATATTTTATAAGTTAATGGAAAGAAGTACGGATGCAATGGTCTGCATCCGTTTTTTTGTAAAAGATTATCCTGGAACCTGTTCGGTCAGAACATCACTTTCATTCTGGTCAAAATAAGTACAGGTCATCGCCTGAAGATCCATCGTCCAACCTTTGATTCCGTTTTCGGCACAGTCTTTACAGAAAGTCATATAATCTGTTCCTCCCTGTTGATGAAGTTTCAGTCTTATTTTAAAATTTTCAAGATTTAAAGTATCGGAAACAGCAAGAGAATCATACTTTTTTCCTGTATGAACAGATTGATTTTCGTGATTGAAGTATTCTGTGTTTCCATCCTGAACGTACGCCTTATAGTGAGAAACCCCTAACGTTTTTATATTCTGAATATATTTAGGAAAATCGGCTCCGCTTTTTACTTTCTGGTGCTCTGCTTTGATGTTTTCAATTGTAAATTTCATTCTTTTGTATTTTCTGTTTTAACTATAAATTATTGTTTTTTCATAAACAATCCATTGTGTTCTGTTTATCAAAACAAAAGCTAATTTAATCAGAAAATATAAATTTCAATTAATTTTTAATGAAAACAGCTATATGACTATTTATTCGAACCTATCTTTTAAATAATTCATATCTGCAATTTTACTTTCTATGGCATATACCACTAAGCCTGCAGTATTTTTGGCTCCTGTTTTAAGCAGAAGGCTGTTTCGATGTCCTTCAACGGTTCTGGAACTTATAAAAAGCTGATCAGCAATCTCAGAAGTGTTGTATTGTTTGCAGATGAGTTCCAATACTTCTTTTTCTCTTTTGGAAATATGATTGGCATCAAAAATACTGGAAACTTTCTTTTTAGGTTCTGTAAGGTTTTGATGTAAAGCTTCCATTACCTCGTTATTATAAAAGAAACCTTTGCTGTGTACTTCACGGATTGCAGTAAGTAATTCAGCTGGACTTGAGTTTTTTTTAAGAAAGGAACAGGCCCCTGACTGTATCATATTGACAATAAATGCTTTCGTGTTATAGCTCGTTAAGGCAATAATTTTAATCTGGGGATATTTGATATGGATTTGTTTGGTTGCCTCTACTCCGTTAATTTCAGGCATATTGAGATCCATCAGGATTATATCGGGCAGTTCTTCCAGGGTTACAAGCTCATCCAGCAGCTCTTTCCCATTGCTGAAATCACTTACCAGTTCAATATCTTTTTCTCTCTGTATCAACAATGAAATTCCCTGACGAAAGAGCGCTTCATCGTCTACAATTATGACACGAATTATATCCTTTTCCATTTTATAACGATTTAAAATGTAAATTCTACGGTAATTCCTTTATTGTTTTCACTTTCAATTTTCAGTGTTCCATTGATCAGTTCTACACGGCTTCTGATATTTCTTAAGCCTAATCCTTCTTTCAAAGTATTTTCATTCAGATTAAATCCTTTACCATCATCTTTGTAGAGACAGGTATTTTTTCCGTCTTTCCCAAAAAATTCTATATCAATATGCGTACTTTCTCCGTGTTTTATGGAATTGTTAATGAGCTCCTGAAGTATTCTAAAGATATGTAAATTTTTTTCTTCTTCTGCTTTTGCAAAGTATAAACTGTTGGAATAAGTAACCTGCAGGGTTTTGGACAGGTTAATTTCTGAGCACAATGCATCTATTGCAGCATGGAGTCCAAATTTTTCTAAAATCGGAGGAAGGAGATCATGCGAGATTTGTCTGGCACTTTCTGCTGTTTTGTTGACCAGATGTATAATTTTATTTTTCAGATCGTTGTATTCTTCTCTTGTCAGATTATCAAAATCCAGGAGATGGATATTTAAAGAAACCACACTGAGTTTTGAGCTGATATCGTCATGCAGATCCTGAGCAATGCGCAGCCTTTCTTTTTCCTGAGCACTGATGATAGCATGGGTAAGATCTTTCTCATATCTCACCTCCAGTTCTTTTTTCTGAATAAGGTTTCTTGTTATCTTCTTATTCGAAAAATAATAAAATATGATCAGGGTGACGGCCAGTAAGGTAAATGCCAGAAAGGTATAAACGATAGTGGAAATAATTGTATTCTCATTCATTTTGTAAAATCATAACAGTAATTACACATTTTTTTTGCGGGAAGACAGATAATCTATCAGAATAAAAATCTGATACACAATAAACATAACAACATTGAAAACCCAGATCTCTTTATGCAGTTTTCTATTCATCACCGTATAGAGGTTTCCGGACAAAAATATTACAGTACTGCTTATCAGATAAAGTAAAAGTCCCAGGCTTATATAATTGTATTTCTTTTGGGTATCCAGTATATTATATAAATGAAATAATGCCAGAATTATGATTGAATAAGACGTAACAAAAATTTCAAAAAGATTAAAAACATAATACTTTTCGGGGTATATGATATACTGTATAACAAGAACTACGGGAATGATAATTAAAAGTGTACGTGCTGTTTTTTTCTGGTATTTTTCCGTTACAATTTCATGAAAGAATAATCCCAGTAACAAAAACTGGCCTATCAGATAATAATGTGAAAAAAACAGATTATTAATCTTCTGTGAATTCAATACATAGAAAACAATTTCACATAGTAATATCCAGGCCAAATAGCTGATGAAGTATGTATAGGCTTTTCCTCCTCCGGAAAAGCCTATACAGTATACTGCCAGATTAATCAGCAGAATGCCTTTTCCTATTAACGACAATATTTCAATCCAGTGATCCAATGATCTCCAGTTTTCAGATTACAGGTTCCACCATTTTGCAGCAGAACATACGCTTGGACAAGGTGTGGTCATATCATAGACATAATCTCCATTGTCATAGTTTACAATATCATTGTTATCTGCATCTACTCCTACCAGAAGAAATTTAAATTCGCCTTCATCGGTAATGGCATTATAACCCCGATATCTCGCAAATCCTTTGTCGTCAATAAAAATATCATGAACATCCTTTGCCGGAATAAGATGAGCCCGGATAGATGTTCCATCGATAATTTTTGTATTCTGCCAATTGCTGATCCATTTTTTAGCATCATCTAATGAGACTGCATGTTTAGGTAATTCCATAGTTTTTCTCGTTTTAAATTATATAATAGGTTTAGAATAAGTTACTTCAGCTACACATTACAAGTTATGAAAAAAAACTAACCATACTGTGAAATACATTCATTTTAATTAATATAATATTCTTTTTTCAAAATTATAATAATAAAAACCAACGAAATTGCGTATTTCTACCTGTTTTTCAATTCGGTTTTTAATACGCTGTTGTCACTTTGTATTTCTCGGTTACTTTGTGGTATCCTTTACAGAAAAAAACTCATGAGCACATCAACAGTACGGGAAGCTTATGATCTTCTTTAAACATTAAAAAATCTGTATCATGAAAAAAATTATCTTTTTTGGAATCTTTGCTTTCTTAAGCAATATTACAATGACCAGTGCACAGACAACTACTGTGACTTTTGAAACTTCATCTGGCGGCAGCACAAGCTTTACCAGCAACGGATATACTTTCAATATCGTATCACAGGCCGGAACTTTCAGAATTCAGGGCAATTATCCAAACACCGGCTGGAACGGAACAGCTAATGATAATGTCTATATCGACAATACAGGAACAACCAATATCAGCTCTCCCTCTTTCAGTGTTAAAAGCAATTCTGCATTCACGGTGTCAAAGTTTTGGGTATTTTTAAGCAATACTGCTTTAAACCAGTCTACCTCATCAGGAACACTTATTATTACGGGAAAATTAGGGGGAGTTACAAAGTTCACCACCACAAAAACATCCGGATTTAATACTACATTTAATGCAACTACGGGAACGACAGGCATCAACAACGGATTTACCCTGATTGATCTTTCCACCCTAAATAATCAGAATAACAGTAATACTACCATTGATGAAATCCAGCTGCAATCCACCGGAGGATATGTCTATATGTGCCTGGATGCATTTACATGGACAAAAATTTCCACACTGGGAACTTCAGAAAATTCACTCAAAGGCAAAGGGAATATTTATCCGAATCCAACTACCGGTATCTTCTATATGGATGACCTAAGGAAAAACGAAAAAGTTTCATTATACGACCAATCTGGAAAACTGATGAAATCTGCAGCAGCTGAAAAAGATAAAAATCAGTTTGATATAAGTGAACTCCCTGAAGGAATTTACCTCATCACAACAGCGTCAGGAAGCTACAAAATTATTAAAAAGAAATAAAGCAATTCCTTATAAATTACTTACAGTCAATCATTAAAAAAACCGACAGCTATCTGTCGGTTTTTGAATATTTTGAACTCCAATATGAATCTTATGGGTGCTGCTGCATTTTAGCGGGATCGTCATAATTTACCATCCAGTTGATTCCGAATTTATCGCTGAACATTCCGAAATAAGCTCCCCAGAAGGTATCAGCCATTGGCATTGTTACCTGTCCGCCTGCAGAAAGACCACCGAATAATTTGTCTGCCTCTTCTTTAGATTCTGCATTCACAGAAATAGAGAAGTTGTTTCCTGCCTTGAAGTTGGAAGACCACTCTCCTCCTGTATCGCTTCCCATCAAAATCGTTTCTTTAGAGATCGGAAGAGAGACGTGCATGATTTTGTTTTTATCTTCTTCAGGTGTTTCTTTTCCTTCCATTGGCGGCATCTCTCCAAATGTTCCTATGTAAGGATATTCTCCCCCGAAAACAGATTTATAAAAATCGAATGCTTCTCTGCAGTTTCCGTTGAATGTCAGGTAAACGTTTACTGTTGCCATAATTGTTTTGTTTTTTTAAGTTGAGTTTGTTTTATTGAGGTTTTTCAGATAAGGTTTTTAATCTTGAAAGCCCTTTCTGATAATCTTTTCCAACAGCATCCTCCATATTCATAAACAGCTTCATCAAGGTAAACGGATAAGGAATCTCAGAAGTAAATCCCCATGTTGCCTTGCTTCCGTTTCCTTCCGGAACTACTGTTACGTAAGCATTTGCTTCACTTTCATAAGGGGTAAGAAATCTGATTGCCGTATCTATTCTTTTACCAGCTTCATCTACTTTTTCCAATTCCTGACAGCCTTTTCCTGCCTGTTTATTTTTACTGTCCCAGCAAACTTTTTCTCCGTGCTGCCCGGTTGTTCCCGTCCACTCTTTTTTCATACCCGGATCAAGATCATTCCATGGACTCCATTGATCCATTGCTTTAAGGGTATTGGTATTCTGCCATACTTTTTCCACAGGTGCATTAATCGAAATCGATTTTTCATATTGACAGTCACCAGGAATAAAAGCAGCCCAAATCAGCAAAATGATTAGTAATGTGGCTAATAGTAAAAAAATACGTTTAAATGTTCTCATCATCAATGTGTTTTTAATTATTATCTGTGTTGATCTATAAGAATCATATTTCCATCCGGATCTTTCAGATAGATATGTTCCGGCCCGGAGGTGGTTTCATCGGCTTCTCTACCGATTTCTACTCCGTTTTCTTTTAATCTTTTCTGAATTTCACGCACATCATCAAAAGATTCCAGATTCTGTGCATTTTCGTCCCATCCCGGATTGAAGGTAAGCATATTTCCATCAAACATTGCCTGAAAAAGGCCTATCAGTGTAGAACCGTTTTTCATGATCAGATAGTTTTGTGCTTCTGTTCCTGCCATAGTTGTAAACCCAAGCTTCTCGTAAAAGTCTTTTGATTTCTGAAGATCTTTTACGCTTAAGCTAATTGAAAATGCGCCTAGTTTCATAATGTTTGTAAGTTTTTAAAGTAAGCCCCCGAGGTCTGGGGTATTGTTAAGTCGAAGATAATGAGGTTGTTTTACTGATTTTTAAGATGGGTCTTAAATTCAATGGTTCCGTCATAACTTTTCCAATCGCCTGTAAGTTCGATGTGCTGCTCTTCAATTTTCTCTGTCTTTCTGTTCCATTTGAAATTGTAGACAAACTTCCCTTTGAAAAGTCCGGAATGTTTTCCTTTATTCTCTTCTGCCAGCTCATATTCTCCGTATACGGTTCCCTGTTTTTTGGAATCTTTATATTTTGAAATGGTAATTTTCCCTTCAAATTTTGCATAACTGGTATCCACAAGAGAATATCCTGAAACAAAATATTCCTGATCATTTTTTTTATTCTGCTCAGAGATATTGATCTTCAGTTTCAGTTCCTGGCCTTTATTTCCAATGGTTCCTATATAAGGTTTACTGTTATTCAGCCATGTATTGGAAATATCAGGCATCTGACCCAATACAAAATTGGCAGCCAAAATGAAAAGTAATAAAAGTTTTTTCATACAAAGTGTATTTAAACGCCAAATTGTGCCAGGTGATGGTTCAGGTGCTTGGCAAACATATTGTTCCATTCCTGGGAATTCAGTTTACCAAAAGAAAAAGATTCTTTACCATCGAACGCATCTGCTCCCAGCTGCTGAGTCTTCTGGATAAAACCAATCAGTCTTGTTTTTTCTTCGTGAAAATTCTTTCTGGTGGTAATCAAAAACTGTGGAGCGGTAGGAGAATCTCTTGGATATGCTTTTTCTCCCACTACTTTAGGTTTTACAAAAGTTTTTAGTATAAATTTTGCAATGGCTCCCGGTTTTTTGTGTTTTTCCGGTTCATAGATCATTTCATAGGTAATACAGCAGTGTGCCAGCATTTGGTCTACTGTCATTTTCCCCCACAAACCGTGAGTATCTTCTACCAATTTGTTGATCCTATCTATATAGTTTTGAGCATCTTTTGCATCAAATACATTTTCCATATAATTTCTATTTTACTATGGACAAATATATCAGTTTTTTTGTTTGATTTTATTGTTGAATGAAAAAATTGAGAGGTGCTTGTTATGAGATACGAGTTACGGGGTACGGGATTCGAGTTCGAAAGTTTTTCGGCTATTTTTCGATTATTTTTTACATATTTTTCCCTGCTCTTTAATTTGTTGGGTATAGATACTGATCATCTGCCAGCCTATATACTACAAAAGTAACCAGCAAACCAGCATCATATCAACCTCTAACTTAAAAACCAGCAACAAATTAACCAAAAACTACTCTATCTCTTCCCGAGAAGTATCCTCAGTTGTAATTTCCTGGGGTGCAGATTTTTTGAAAATAAACCATAGTTTGATCTTTAAAGCAATCCAGCCTATGATCGCATATATTACTAAAAGGATGCTTAAGTGTTTCAGATATGGGAAAGTAAGCTCTACCGAACCTTTTTGAATCAATAAGATCTTGAAAGCCTGTAAAAAGGGAGCCAACGGAATAATATTCGCGATAAACTGTACAAAAGCAGGCATTGCATTTAAAGGCCATGTAAAACCACTGATAATGAAAGCCGGCGAAGCAATGACCATCAGGATTTGTGTCGCCTTCAAAGCATCCGGAATCAGAATACTGATGAATACTCCCAAAAATGAAGCCGATCCCACAAATACCGCTGTGAGGAGAATAAAATTGAGTATTCCTTCCGGCATCGGAACATGGAAAATCATGTGCATAAAGTAATAAATACCTACAATAAGAACAGAAAACACCCAGATCGGAATGACTTTAATCAACATGGTCGGGAAGGCCCATTTTTTCATTTTCAAATATTCTTTCACAAAAGATCCTCTTTCGAATTCTGCAGCAAAACTCACTGCCATTGCTAATAAAATAACCTGCTGTAACACTACTGCCAGCATTGCAGGCCACATAAAGATCAGATAGTTTCCGGTTGTATTGAAAAGGGTTATATAATTGGCTTTGAAAGGTTCGTATTGTGTTGCAGCCTTTACAGCGGGCATTCCTGCTTTCTGAAGAGCTTTGATGGAAACTCCGGCAGAAAATGTTCCTATGGTCAGCTGAAGTGCTTTCGATGCGAAATTTGCTGTTAAAACGTTCCCTGTATTGATATAAACATTCAGTTCCGGATATTTTTTCTGCAGCATATCTCCTTCAAATCTTGAGGGAATAATTACTACCGCAGCAGCCTCATGCCGGATCACCTCATCTTTAATACTGAGAGGTTCCTGCAGATATCTGATAATTTTGATGCTTTTGTTATCATCCAACATTTCCGTCAGTTGGTTGGATAACGGTGTATTGTCTCTATCAACAACCAAAACAGGAGTATTTTCAACTTTTCCGCTTTTGTAGACAAACCCCAGCAAGGTGGCATAGAAAACCGGTGCCAAAAAGAACACCGTCCTTAAGGTAGAATTGCCGATAAAAAGTTTGAACTCACGTTTCAAAAGACGGAAAAATTCTTTCATCTGTATATTTTTATAAGTGGAGAACGAAATGAAATTCAGGAAACTTCATCAGTCCTTTTCAATTTATTTCAGGATTACATTGGCATTGACTAAAATATTTTTAGCCTTATTCATGTCTTTGGGTTTTACTTTGATCTCGTAGATAGCGTCTTGTAACTGATAGTCCGGGTAAGCCGTAGTGATATCTGCATACTTTGTCAACTGCTTAATGTATACGATATTTCCTGTCAGGTTTTCTTTGTTATAGACTACCTGCATGGTAACCTCCTGCCCTTTTTTGTACTTTGAAATAGCACTTTCAGGAATGGTAAATCTGAAATACGTACTCTCCGGAATATATCCGTTGAACAGAGCAAAACCAGCAGTTGCCAGTTCCCCCGTATTTAAGCTGATGGTCTCAATTTCCATATCATTGGTGGCAATGATATATCGTTCGGAATAGGCTACATTTGCTTCCTGTAAAGCGCCTTTAGCCTGTGATGCCTGTCCGGCGGCCATTTCTACTTTTTCGAAACGGGTTCCTCTTTTCACATCATCCAATTCTGCCACTACAGCATCATATTGTGCCTTTGCGCCCTGTAATTTTGCATAGATTTCGTCATGGGCCTGTGGAGACATTAAACTGTCGCGGAACATATTATTGGCTCTTCTGTATGATTTCTGAGCAAATTCATATTGTTCCTTCAATCCCTTATATTTGGCCTGAAGCTGTCGCATCTGATCGGCTGTCGCTCCGTTTTTTGCCATCTGCTCCTGAGCCGTAGCCGCACTTACTGCTCCTTGCGCCTGTGCAATTTTTGCAGAAACTTCCGGTACATCAAGCTGAGCCAGGGTATCTCCTTTTTTCACAGTCTGACCTTCAGAAACATATATTTTCAGAATCCTTCCGGTAACTTTAGGGGCAAAAGAGATCACATCCTTTTTGGTTTTCCCTTCCGGATCTTTGATTTTCTCGTTTTTTTTGTCACAGCTCCCCAATAAAAACAGAGCAGCGAAGAGTATAGATATATTTTTATGCATCATTTAAATTTTTAAGGGATTAAATAAAATTTGGTGATATCCAGTTCCTGGGTAGATCTCATCAGTTCTATTCCCGCTCTTCTCTGGTTGAAAATGGCATTCTGATATTCCAGTTCTGCAACTTCCAGATCATTTTCGGCATCAATAAGCTGTGAAGATTTGCTCATTCCGTATCTGAATTCTTTTTCTGCCTGTACGAGTGCATTTTTAGCCAGCTCTTTTTCTTTGGCTTTCAGGGTAATCTGCGCAGAAGCGATATCATAATTGGTTTGATTATTGGCAAGATTCAATGTCAGCTTTTTCAAAGCATCTTCTTTCTGATTTTGCAATACTTCTTTTCCTACTTTGGCAGTTTCTTCAGCATGTTTTCCTTCTTTACCATCAAAGATTTCCCATTTAAAACCAACCCCCGCAGTAATCAATGGAAATACATTGATATTATTGGGTCTCCAATCCAGCTTTTTCCCTTCATATCCAAGAATTGGCACAGCAGGGATTACATTTTCCGAAGATTTTATTCTGTTCCCGTACAATCCGATATAATAGGCAGAAGCCATCAGTTGTACTTTAGGAATCATCCACGTTCTTTCTGCTTTTATTTTATAGTCTGCCGCACTGATTCCATGTTCCAGTGCACGGATTTCTGCTCTCTGTTCAATCCCTTTTTCTGCAGCCAGCAATTCTACAGGAGATAAGACAGGATCAATCATTCTGAGCCTTTCTCTTTGAATCCCTGTCAAAATATAAAGCTGGGTAAGAAGAAGTTCTTTTTTCCCTTCATATTCTACCATTTTTGCATCCAGAGTAGCCTGGGCGAGTTCAATTTTTTTATGGTCATAAGGCGTTATCAAACCATAGCCAAGCGCTTTATCAGCTGTTTTTCGGTTGATATCCAATCTTTTTTTACTTTCATCCAGAACCTTTTTAGACTGATGAATCAATGCTAACTGATCATAGGCTTTGGAAATGGTGGCAATCACCTCATCTTTTGTTTTTTCCAGAAGGATATCTTCAGACTTTTTCTTTTCTTCCACCGCTTTTTTCATGTACTTCACCTTTCCTCCTGAATACAGCAGCATTTTGGCATCTGCCTTGGCAATACCTGAAAATCCGGATACATTGAAATTATTGTTGAAAGTCCCTTCGGGAATATTGATAAAGGGAGCGAGATTGAATTCCGGGGACGTCAGTCTTGCTGTTCCGTTAAGATAACCGGCCTGACCGCTCAATTCCAGGGTTGGAAGAAAGATATCCTTCAGTTTGTGCTCGTCAAGATCGGTAAGCTTATTTTGGGTAATCTGCATTTTAAGGTTCGAGTCCCGAACCATAGCACTATCCAGAAGTTCTTTAAAATCCGGCGCAGACTGTGCCCAGCCAAAAGCGGGGAAAGCAAAAAAACTAAACGTAAAAATCAATAAATTGTTTTTCATGGTTTATGTTTATAACAAATATAATGCAAAAAAAGATAAAATACTTAAAGATAATTCAACAAGGTAGTGAATTTAAAGTAAGTTTAAAATATGTTTAAGTTTAAAACCTTATAAAATAAAGTTTTGTCGGAGTCGTTTAAATGTTAATTAAATACTAGAAAACCTGAAAAAAATTTTAACTCTACTTTTTCTGCATTATTTTTACGACACTTTTTTCAGGAAACAAAGGAAGAAAAGAACATTCTCTGGAAAAATCATTCTGAATTTGGAATTTGGATTCCTTCACAATGACAAACTGGATGGATAGGCTTGTATAATAAATTTCTTAATCTATAAAATCTGTGAAAAACAATATTTAATAGGAACGGGCTTTAGCCTGTTTAATAAAAAACAAAACTTCAATTGGCTTTAGCCGAAACCTAAAGTACAACGTAGTCTTCGCAAAAGCATTGTTGATAGCTTTGAATTCGTTCGCAAGGGCGTTTCACTTAGCAAAGACATGACGAATTATTTTACCCTGAAAAAAACGAAAACTCCCCACATCGCTGTGAGGAGTTTTCTGTATCATTATAATAAGCTGATTTATTTTTGAACTGCTTTTTTCATGGCAGCATCAGGGCGTAAAATTCTGTAACGAACTTCAATGTCTTTCGGTACGTAGAATACCAATGGAAGTTTACTGTTATACCTTACAATTTCAGGTTTTAAAGTCACAAACTTTTTAGTCTGTTTTTTATCCAGGCAGCCCATCAGTGTTCCTGCCGTTTCCCCTTTAGATTCTACTTCATAATAGTTGTATCCCCATCCCTGAAGGTCCTGAGTTTTCATTTCTCCCATTAAGAAATAGTTATTACAGTCTAACATCTTTTCAGCACCTACAAAAAGTTCAACTTTTAAATCGTTTTCATTTTTTGCTACGGGAAGCTGAATATATACTTGCTTATATCCTTCTTTTGCTTTTGGGAACATTTCAATCTGTAGTTTTTCAAACTTTTCTGCTTTCTTTTGTGCGAAAGCATTTACTCCAGCCATTAATACTAATCCTGTGATTAAAGTTTTAGAAAATTTCATCTTTTAATAATTTTTTTAATTGCTACTATCTTAATTCCAAAAACCATTCCAAATTAAACAATTGTTTGGTTTTCGATTTAATTCTATTTTTATTAAAAATCTAGAAATAAAAAACTGTAGTAAAAAAAATTACTACAGTCTTCTATGTTCATCAGTTACTCTGAAATTGTTACATTACTTCCTTTTGTATGGGCATTCATCTGCGGTGCGTAATAATTCTGCATCGTTGTAATTCCGTTGGAGAATTTTCCGGATGCATTGGCTAATACATCATATTCAAATACATATTTTCCTTTCGGCATATATTGAATATAGAAATTGGTAGAAGCATCTTTGGTCGACTGATAGTAGCCCAGATTATTTTTCCATTGATATCCGGATAATACATCTACAGGCTCAAATCCTGCTGCACGCATATCTTTAATATGAATAAACTCCATCGCTCTGTCTGTATTCAGAATCATTCTTACGGTTACTTTATCTCCCACTTTCAATGGGGTTTCCACTGAGATTTTCTGAAGTTCTTCTCCGTTTACCGTTTTCACTTTTTTATAAAGTTCTTTCGTTACAGAAATATAATTTTCAGAAGATTTAATTTTATCGAGATCTTCGTAATACTGCCAGAACAATCCTCCCTGCACAATTCCGGGACCAGGTTTTGTAACCGTTACGGTGGCTAAATTTTTATCTATAGCTTCCGGTTTCACGGTTGATTTTACATAACCAGTTGCCTGTGTCTGAGGAGCCAGTTCTTTTCCACCCCAAACAATCGTTGCTTTATCACTTTCTGTACCCGTCCATGATTTTCCTGAATTCAAAATGGTAAAGATCACCTCAGCTGTTCCTCTTGAGCTTCCCCATGAGTTGACTTCTTTTTGGGTTACCAGCCAGATCTTCATATCTTCAATAAAAGATTGATCATTAGCTTTCAATTTGTTGAAAGCTTCCAGTGCTCCGGCATGGTTAACTACTTTGGAACCAAACCATCCCCAATCATTCAGGTTTTGTTTCCAGTAGACTCCTTGTGTTTTGGTATCTGTGGAAGTTTCTTTAAGGTAAGTCATTAACTTATCTGATACCTCTTTCAGACCATAATCGTTCATCAATAATGCCGCACGGTGAAGTCCGAAGAATGTAAAATCTGTGATCTTAGCTGTCTTGGCTTTTTGCTTTACCAGCGTTTTCAGGGTAGCTCCTTTTCCTTTTAAAGAATATTGCTGCTCCCAGTAGTTTCTGGTATCAAGATAATCCATCGTCCAATTGTTCCAGACATTTCCTTTTTTTGCATCAAAATATTTATTCACCTCATTATCTACATACTGGATCAATTTAGCAACAAGTACTTTTTGATCTGCATTTTGATAATCCTTCACATTATCTTTTAGCCATGAATTGATTTTTCCTAAGTTTTTAAGGATATACAATGACGTTCCGTAAGAACTTGGGTAGCCGGGATACCATGAGAATCCACCGTCAGGATTTTGTAGTTTTTTGAAATCATCCCAATCCTGATTAATGGAGTTTTTCATCGTGTTGACATCAAACAGCAATGCCAGCTTTTGCATCTTCTCGCCTTCATTTTTGCTTTCCAATACCCAAGGAGTTTCTTCAAGCAATAACTGTTTCAACTCCTGATTTTTTTCCAGATTTGATTGTAATAGTCCTTTGTTCTGATATTCTTCAAAAACTGTTTTCATTTTCGGATTGGCTTTGAAAATTTCCGAAGCCAAAACATCTGCAAACCATTTATTAAAGATCACATCTGCAGAGTTATTCTGATCATTTTTCAGACCTGGAAGGGCAAACATGATCTCCCAGATTGGATTGGTTGTCAGTTCCAGCGTATTGGAAACATTGGAAGCCGTTGTGGACGTATTATTTTTAAGATTGTCTAACACAAATGTTTTGGTTTCGCCTTCTTTCACAAAAACCGGAACAGCATCCGTCACAATCATTCTGTTAGGCAATACAGCAATAGCTTGCTGCTCACCGTCAGAATACCGACCTGCTTTAGCCACTACTTTGAAAATAACAGAAGAAACATCATCCGAAACCTTTAATTTCCATGTTAATGCACTGCTTCCGTTTTCGTTCAGACTGAAGTTTTGTACTCCGGAAGTGACTCCAAACTTCGAAGAAATATTTTCATTGGTAAAGGCATCCAGAATCTGTAATTCGGCCGAACCATTTAGTTTTTTATCGGTAAGATTGGATAATTTCGACTGTAGATTCAGTTCATCTCCTTCTCTCAGGAATCTAGGATAGTTTGGCGTTACTGAGAATTCTTTCTGCGTTACCACTTCTTTTTCCAACGTAGCTGCTCTTGCATCTTTTGTATGGGCAAGGAACATCAGTTTCCATTTGGTCAGTGCTTCCGGAGAGGTGAACTCGAAGTTGACATTTCCTTCTGAATCGGTTTTCAAATCCGGATAGAAGAAGGCCGTTTCGTTCAGGTTTTGACGAACAGCTATTTTATCCAGTGCCTCTTCGTTTGCAGCCGCTTTTCTTGCGTCCATTTTTGGAGCTTTTAGAGGTTCAGGAACTACATTCTGCATCACCTCAATTCTATCTTCTGCAACGGCAGCTCTTGCTGTTTTAAATTTCGCCCCAGCAATTGGTGACGGAGGTGGTGCATACGCCGGAGCTTTCACTCCTTCCTGATTGCTAAATCCTACTATAGTTTCCCTTGAAATTGAATAATAATTTCCATCAAACCAGTTAAACTGAGGAACAGTTATATATCTGTCTTCAAAATACTTTAATCTCTTCTGGTAGTTTTGCTGCTGCAGATAATTTCTGATTCCATAAGAAGTCACCATTACAAATGGAGTATATAATTTTCTCCAGCTGTACGTGTTTTTAGCAAACTGATCCAAAGACATATCATACATATTGGCCAATACTTCAGCATTGATCTTTTCCTTGTCATTTCCGGTTACTTTTACCGTCCATTTTTCTTTAGTGTTAGGTTCAAGCTTATCTCTGAAAGTTACGGTTTCAATTTTTAAAGGTTTTTCTGTGTCTTTTATTTTTAAGGAAACAGATTCTGTACTCACATCATTAAATGCTACCAGCTGGAACTGAAGGTTCAGATCTGAAACACTTTTATCTTTAGGAATCTCAGCCGTGTATTCTAATATTCCCTTTTTCATCTGATGAACTTCAGAAACGGTTTTTCCGGATCCATCCTGCACAAAAACATTCACCAGTGCATCAGGAATTGCCGAGAACACATATACTTTAGCTTTTTCACCTCTTGGCAATTGTTCTTTCGGAGCAATCACTGTAAGAAAAGTTTTTTGAGTGGGGTTTAAAGCGGTTTTATCCCAAACACTGAAATACTGTGAAGTTTTGATGGTATCTTTTCCTTCAATATTGAAAAGTTCAAGTTCATAATCCCCTGCTTCCAGTTTTCCTAAATCAAGACTTGCTGCTGCCTGAGAATTATCAGCGGATGGCTGCTGCTGTTTTTCAATCAATACTTTTTCGGTTTTCCAGTTTTTGATCTCATCATTTTTATCAAAAAGATCATGTGGAAATTTGCTGATAAATTCTTCTTTTGAATATTTCGGAAGGTTCTGAACATCAGATTTGAAATTATCTCTGAAAATTCTGTCAGGAGCGGTCAGTTTTGATAGCTTAACCTGATATGGCTTCTTAAGATTCTGATCGTTATAATTTTTGGTTTCCACCTTTACTTTTACATTTTCGTCTGTAAAAGTATTGCTGATATTTTCTGCCTGAATGTAATGAGAAACAGAAGCTACTTTCAATTGGGTATCAGCCGTCTGTGTTTCTCCATTGATATCTGTAACAGATGCACTCACTGCATAGTTATCAATCTGTATTCCTTCCAGCTTTTCATCTTTTTTAAGTTCCAAACGAATCGTAAACTCTCCTTTTTCATTGGTTTTTGCTTCGCCCAGAATCGAGTTTTCATTATCATCATTCTGCGGATACCAGCTGAAATATCTCCATCGGATATTCTGTTTTTTGATTTCATAGTTTACGGCTGTATTACTCAGCGGAACACCGGAAAACATAACAGCTTTTCCTTTCAGTTCTATAGTCTGGCCATATTTGTATTCCTCTTTAACAGGAGCAAAGGTTACTTCAAATTTTGGTCTTTTATACTCTTCTACCCTGAAATTTTTATATCCAGCACTTTCCCCTTCTATTCTCAAGTAAAAATTACCATTCAGTTTTCCTTTTGGAAGGATGAAACTTCCATGATAAGAACCGAATTCATTAGTGGTAAAATCTTGTGAAGAAACTTCTTCACTATTGGTATTTAATAAAGTGATTTTTTGTTTTAGTCCTGAAAGAACTGCTTCAACTTCCTTATTCATTCTGGTGTTGATCACCTTGAAATAAACAGTCTGTCCGGGACGATAGATCCCTCTGTCGATAAAAATCTGAGCCGTTGAACGCGTTTGTTTATTTGGATTATAATCATCGGCATATCCTCTGTTTCCGTACACCTGCATGATCTGGAAATCATTAGTTTTAGGTTGTTGAATCAGGAATGTTCTGTAATATTCTTTGCTGTCTGTAGCAGGAAGCTTAAATACTCCGTTGGCATTGGTTGTTCCCTCAATTTTAGTTAGAGTCTTATTGGAAACAAATTCATAAAACCGAAGCCCTTCATTAGCCAAAGGCTTACCGTTCTCACTATTCACCAATTTCAACTCGTCGGAAAGAGGGCTTCTATCCGTTTTGGATTGATAAATAATCTTGTTTCCGGAAACCAGAAAATATAAATTATGTCTGGAGTCTGTATCTTTCATATCTGCTCCTGCAACTGTAAATTCTGCGACATACACTCCTGAAGGAAGGGGTTTCACTTCCAAAGAAGTTTTATGACTCTGATAATCTTTAGGATCCGGAAGCTGGAATGTTTCCTTCCTTACAAGATTCTTCTTTAGTTTGCTAAAAGTATCTGAATATGAATCCTGAACATATCGAATTAACGAAGTAAAATCGTCTTTTACTTCATAAATATTCAGAGTAAATTCTGATACATTCTGATACTGTACTACAAAGTGAATCGGAAGATTATTCTGCGTCTGTGCTTCATATTTTAAAGTCAGATACGGATTGACAATCTGTGCTTCTTTGCTTTTGATATTCTCCAGAAAAAGAGATTTCGGGTATTCACTTTTAGCTTGTGCCGCTAATGCAAGAGCTTCTTTAGGTTTCTTCTGATTAGTGAGTTCATCCATGACATCTCCCATAATCAACACTTTATAATCTCCCTCTATATTAGATTTCAAAAGCTGCTGAAGTTTATCCTTGCAATGATTGAAATTACAGTTTTCCGTTATCTTTTCTTTCATGAAATACAACTTTGGATTTCCCGTATTCTGTTCGATCAGTTCATCATACATTGCATTGATTGCTGTACGGTTGGCGGTCAGCTCATTTTTGGTAAAAATGTTATTTTCAGATAGAAACGTTATTTTTTTAACGGCATACCAATCCGCCAATGTCGGAAAATAGGCAAAGTCTCCTGTCTCTGAAAAGATATTCTTATACTTTTCCAACGAGATCTTTCTCATTTCAGGTTTTTCCTGATCAAGCTCCTGAAAATTTTTAGTCAGGTAATTTTTAAAATCAAGTTTACTCCAGGTTTCAATCTGAGAAACATCCTGCGAATTGATATTGGTTCTTCCGTTTATTTTCCATGAATCCTGTTGATAATAATCCATAAAAAAGCCATTCAGCAGAACTTTGTACACCAGTTTTCCGTCTCCGCTTATTTTACCTTCTGCCTCTTTAATTTTTTTGAAAAACTGAGAAGCAGCATCATTCTGGTCATCGTCAACAGTTTGGTTTACAATACTGAATTCCGCTTTCAGAGAACGGATCAGCTCGAAGGCATTATTTTCTTTCATGGCTTGTTTTTGTATGTCTAAAATAATGGGAAGATTAGATTTATAAGCTCCTTTCACACTGTTATCAGCTACTTTTTTCCATTGGGTATCGTAATATTTCTGTGCGGATACCATTGAAAAGCTCAGCATTACAAGCAAAAGCAGAAAAATCTTGGAAAATCTTTTCATATATATTAATTTTGATAAATGAACATCTTAAAAATACTGAAAAAAACCGTCATAGACAGCCAGGTTTATGTCTCTCTTATGGGAACTCTTTTTGCAGTATTTTTCATGAAAGAGCAAAACACATTCCGTTTCCCTACTTTTGCACTTATTTTCATCACTTATTTCAGTGGCTATCTGTATACTAAATATCAATATACCAGGTATTTTTTCAGAATAGTGATCATCAACGCCATTGCAGGAATCATCTGTGCTTTTTTAATCATTCATAATCATAATGGAATAAGACTTCTGAAATGGTTTGTCATTGTCGTGCTGGGGTTGCTTTATAATAGCTTTTTTCTTGATGTTTATATCCGGAAAATTCCTTTATTGAAAGTATTTTATGTAGGTTTGGTTTGGGCATTGGTCAACTGCTGGCTTACCCTTCCTGAATTCAGCATACCTATTTTTCTGATCAGTTTTTTCTTTATCACCGCGCTTGTGCTTCCTTTTGATATCCGTGATATGAACAGCGATACCGTAAAAACCTTTCCTATGCTGATTGGGGTACAAAATACCAAGTACATTGCTTATGCACTTGTTTTCATCAGCAGTATCATTTCTGCTTTTTATCTTGATTCGGAATATGCGCTTGCTTTTTTTATGGCCAGCATTCTAACTTATATTCTCATCTACTTCTCTGATAATAAAAGAGATGACGCTTATTTCTCATTTGGAGTGGAAACTTGTTCGGCACTTCCTTTTTTATTTTTAGTAATAATGGAGTATTTTTGATGAATGATTATCAAGAAGCTTTCCCTCTACAATTTCAAAAACCATTCTGAGAAAAAGTTTGAATTTTCCCCGCAAATCAACTGTTTTGTGGGAAATAATGGCGTAGGAAAGACCAATATTCTGGATGCTTTGCATTATTTATCCGTAGGAAAAAGCTTTCTGGGAAATACGGACCTCAACAATATTAAACAAGAGGAAGACTTTTTTACCATTGATGCTGAAATTCAGAATGAAGACAGTGAGGATATCATCAGAATCACCCAGCCCAAGGAAGCTAAAAAGGTGATCAAGAAGAATGATAAAAGCTATGAAAGGCTTGCAGATCATATTGGATACCTTCCAAGTGTTATGATATCACCTTACGATTCTAATCTTATTTCGGATTCCGGAGAAAGCAGACGCAAGTTTCTGGATGCGATGATCTCTCAGACGGATTCAGAATATCTTTTTGATCTCATCCAATATCAGAAAACAATTCAGCAGCGAAATGCTTTACTGAAATATTTTGCCAAGAACAGAACCTGGGACAAAGATTCTCTGGAAATTTATGATGAGCCTATTAGCAGATTCGGGACTAAAATCTTTAAGAAAAGAAAAGAATTTGTAGAGCAGCTCAACCCTATTGTTCAGAATTTCTATCAGATTATTTCTGGTGGAAAAGAAAGCGTATCAGTAATTTATGAATCTCATTTGCTGGAAGATTCTTTTGAAAAACTTTTAAAAGAAAGCCTTGAAAGGGACCGAATGCTTACTTACACATCAAAAGGAATTCATAAGGATGATCTTCTTTTTGAAATGGATTATATATTAATCAAGAAAATCGGATCACAGGGACAGCAGAAATCGTTCCTGATCTCTTTAAAACTGGCTCAGATGAGTCTTGTAAAAGAACTCACCAAAAAGACTCCTATCCTGTTGCTTGATGATATTTTCGATAAGCTTGATGATACCAGAGTTTCTCAGTTGATTGAACTGGTTAACAAGGAAAATTTTGGACAGATTTTTATCACAGATACGCATAGAGAGCGTACGGAAAGTGTGGTAAAGAAAATAAATGAAGAAAGTATTATTTTTGAAGTTTAGTAAGAGGTTCGGGATGCGAGTTACGAGGTATTAAATGCAGGTAAATAAGTGTGGATGTAGATATGAAGTAAAAGACTAATATTCTTTATCATCAAACCGTTTTTTGTCTTAACTTAAGATCCTAAAAACATAAATGATATGAGTTATAGAAATCTGGATATTTATAAATAGCTTTCGACTTATTTTTAAAAACCCATAAAGCCTCCCTGCTTCTGCCTAAATATGAACTGTTTGAATTAGGCAGTCAGTAAAGAAGGTCTTCAGACTCAGTCATTACAAATATTGTTGAAGGCTATGGTAGATCAACTTATAGGAATGACTACATTCGCTTCCTGATTTACAGCCATGCGAGTAATGATGAAACAATCAACCATCTGGAAAAAATCATGATATTATATCCTAATTTTTCCTTAGAATTTGAGACATTAAGAAATGAATACAACACATTATGCGGAAAAAACAACATTTATAAAAAATGGGTCATAGAAAATTGGAATAAAAATAATCTTCAGTAAAAAAATAAATCCCCAAGCCAAAACCACGCAACCCAAAAACCCGAATCACGCATCCCGAAACCCGAAACCCAACTATGAAGAAGAAAAAACGTGAATATCAATCCTCCGAACTGGTAAAATCTTTTGCCAGAATTTATGGTTTTGAACACAAACTAGTTGCTTTTGACATTAAAGATTTCCTTGAAGAATATCTTGATGAAAGTCTTTTCAATGAAATCAAAAGTGTGAATATTGAAAACGAATGTATCATAATCAAAATTGATTCTCCTTTGCTGAAACATGATTTTAAAATGCGAAAAAGCTTTTATCTCAAAAAGTTTCAGGACAAATTTGGGGCAGAGAAATTTAATGATCTTCAGATATTATAGGAGTAGAATGCAAATTCATTTAAATAATTCACCAACGTTAAAATTATTTTATTCTATGCAATTTTATATGTATTTTTAATGCACATTAATTAATATTTTTACCATGAAAAAATCAATTGCATCAAAAAACTGACAAGAAAAACTTTAAAAACAATACAGGGAGGAGGTGTTGGACAGATCTGCTGTGCTGTAAGCTGCGCTAACGAAAACGAATGTGCTTATTGGACAACATTGCCGACAAAATGCCCATTACTTCCTATTTGTCTTTAATAGCTATAACAATAGAAAAATGCTACCCTCGGGTAGCATTTTTTATGATATTAATGTTCTTCTGATTTATTAGAAATGGTACTGCTCATCAAATCATCTGCTTTCTTGTCCAGACCAGAGCTAAGCGGCAGGAAGAATTTCAGCGGATGTTTCGTAAAGTATCTGAAAATCTCTTTATAGATCTCACTTACCTGTCCGAAATTCATTTTTCTTGACCTAAATGCCAGGAACATCGATAAACTGAAACTTACCAGAAAGTTGAAGAAACCAATCAGGAATACCGTTACAAAAGACATCCAGAATGTATAGGAATCTACAGAGAAATCTTTTCCATATAACCCTAAAGCAAAATTTCCGGCTGCAAAAGTAATGTGTCTGATATCCAGATCCAGTCCGAAAAACATTCCGACCGGAGCAGTTGCTCCAAGGAAAACCCCAAACCAGAAATTGGAAATGATTCCCGGCCAGTTTTTAGCATAATATTTTGAAAGTCCTTTCGCAAATTTCTTTCCAAAAAAGCTTCTGATGGAAAGGTTTTTGGCAATTCTCTCCGGTATCTGATAAAACACAGAATTGTTCCCGATATTTCCAGAAATAATCCCGGAAATAAAAAGATAGAATCCGGCAATGCTGGCGTGCAGAATAGCTTTTGATTTAAAAGGATCAAGGTCTTTTAACAGTTTATCAGAGCGCTCTACAGCAAGATTTTGTGAGAAAAACACATCCAATCCGTAAATAATGGCAAGCGCTACCGGAAAGGCAAGCAATACATTCCCTACAAAGGCAATGAACTGGCTTCTAAACAACTTAGATACCAAATGGGCAAATTCCGTATTATTTCTTTGAGCATTTCCTTCTTCAGATAATACTTTTGTCATCGTTGCAGCAGTCATAGCCGGCTGCTTTGTAGCAAGTGTAAAACCCATCAGATAAATCATCACAAATCCCATCGCATAGTTCATGGAATACAGAAAGGCATGTGAAAAATCACTTCCCGGGATGTATCCATAAAGCATTTTCAGAACACAAAGGGCTCCTACGATAATACCACCACCACTCGCTTTGTAGAACATGGTCATATATTCCTTCCGGGTAGAAGTTATATAATGCGTGCCGGTTTCTGCAGTGTGATTGGTAATAAGGTGTGAGATCAACCTCGTGCTGTCGTTGATAAGATCTGAAATATTATTTTTGTGAGATTTATAATTCAGAATATTAAAAATCAACTGCTTGGATTTTATCTGAACATCTTCATCTGTATCAATAACCAATAACTGAACGATTTCATATATTCTTTCAGTTTGTTGGCGGATTTTTAACAGAGATTGATTAATCTTCCCGGAAATACCATATTTGGCAGAATTTTTAAAAGCAATATTCACAAACTCCTGGCATTGTTCTGCGTAGATTTTGATCTGCTTATATCTGCTGTCTTTTGAATGCAGTTGTAATTCAGGATCTTTAACCAAATCATCGGCCAATGTTTCCAGCTCATTCTGAAGGGCAAGAAACGGATTATCCAGATTTCTGTATTGAGGGGCCATTCTCACCACTTCCACTTCCATCGCCATTCCTGTTACCCTCCAGGAAAGGATGTTCATAGAGAAAATAAGTTCTTTTTTAACGTTAGGGCGGATAATAAAATCCGCAGCTCCCATCATATTTAAAAATTCATTGATCTCGTTTTCAGGAAGATTATGCAGATATTTTAAATCCTTTTTAGGCCTCATACTGACGTTATCGATCATGTACCATACCGTATTTTCGTTTTCAACGGGTGGCAGAACCTTGTTCAGTATTCTTTTTTTAAGCTCCGGAAAGAAGGCATTTTCTGAAAGAATATTCGCTTCCGTCAGTGAAAGGTTGAAAGGTCTTCCTCTAAAAATATTGTGGATATAATATTTAAAGTTCTCAGCAAAATTAGGATTGCTTCTGAAAAAATTGAGCACATCTGTAAAGTCGGCCTCTTTTATCGTCTCTAAAAACTCTGCAAAAGGTTCTAAAGAAAGAGTTTCGTTCTTAAAAGAAAAATATTTTTTAAGAACTGACTCAAAATTTGTGCTGGAATTAAAGAATTTCATTAGTACAAAGATACTATTTCAAAGTCACATTCCTCATCTGTCTCATGATCCAATTATGTTTCTTCCTTAAATAGGGTGATGGATTTTTAGGATCATACTTTTTTGGATTAGGCAATACAGCAGCAATCCAGGCTGCATCTGAGGTACTTAAGTCTTTGGATGATTTTCCAAAATAATATTGAGCAGCGGCTTCTACTCCAAATACACCTTGCCCCATTTCTATGGAATTCAGGTATCTTTCAAGGATAATATCTTTTGTCCAAACTTTTTCGATGATGAAAGTATACACTGCTTCCAGTCCTTTTCTTACCCAGCTTCTGCCCTGCCAAAGAAACACATTCTTCGCTGTTTGCTGGGAAATAGTACTTCCTCCTCTTATTTTTTTGCCTTTCTCATTATATTTCATGGCTTTTTCGATTGCTGTATAATCGAAGCCGTCGTGATCAAAGAACTTCTGATCTTCAGAAGCAATTACGGCTTTTTTCACATTATTTCCCATTTCGTCATAGGAAATATAATCCCTGTGCAGTTTTCCATATTCAAAAAGTCCTCCTATCTGGGTAAGAGTAATGGGTGGATTAAAGAATCTACCCCAGATGATAAAAACTACATTCAAAATAAGAATGATGAAGATAAGCTGTTTAATTTTTTTCCACATAACTTGATAAAAAGGAAAGGCAAAAATAAGCAAATAGTATGAGTTACTGCAATTCTTTCATGTAAGTAAGGTGATAATTGGGTAAAAGTTCAGGATGAAAGATCTTTATATAATCTTTAAGAATCAAATCTGCTCTCACCACACCGCTTTCAAAGAAATCATTCGCTTTCAGTTTTTCTTTTCCTGCAATGGTATAGATCTTTCCTTTATTGAATACATCCAGCTTTCCATAGAAAGGATTCATACCCAGCATTTCTTTTTTCGAAGTATGGCTTCCTGCATTTACCCAGTACTGAACGCCTCCTGCTTTCGCATATACTTCCTCAAAGCTCATTGTCAAAGCTTTTTCATCTTTATTATCCTTCATGATATAATTCGCATTGGCATCCGAAATATAATGAGCCACAGAAGTATTTCCTCCCGGAAGATACCAAACGTCTCCATACATTTCATTAGCAAGCACCACAGGTTTTTCTTTTGCTTTTGACGCAAGCTGTTTCAGATCACTATAGTTTTTCTCCACTTCCTGATATTTAGCTTCTGCCTCTTTTTCTTTTCCTAAAAGCTCTCCGAAAAGTTTGATATAAGCCGTTTTTTCCAAAGGTTTCTGCTCCATGTATTCATCCAGAAATATTACCTGAATGCCGTTATTCTTTAAAAGCTCATACGCATTGTCAAAACTTGCGATATGATTGGTAAAAATAGCATCCGGTTTCATAGCGATGATCTTTTCCACATCATATTTCTGTTCGCTCCCTACATTCTGGATTTTTCCTTTTTTAATCAGATTTTGAATTTTATCTGAAAAAATATACTCCGGACTGGAAACTCCTATGATTACATTTTCTGCTCCAAGCTCTGAAATATACCCTGCCATACTTGCATTCAGCAGGATTATTTTCTTGAAAGGAGTTTGATTCTGCTTAAAATTATAAGTAAAATTCCCCGATTTCAACTCCAGGTTTCCGTCCTGTTCCTTGTATTGGGTACGATTTGAGATATTTGTCCAATCTGAGGACGAAATTTTTGATTCTCTTTTACAGGCAATTAGCGAAAATACCGTAAATAAAAGTAAAATTTTCTTTTTCATGTTTCAAAGAACGGAAAAAAGTGGTATATTTGCAACCGTTAAACAACAAGATAACAAACGGCCTCGTGGCGCAACTGAATAGCGCATCTGATTACGGCTCAGAAGGTTACAGGTTTGAATCCTGTCGAGGTCACCAAAAGCCAAACGGCGCCAACTGAAGACAGTTGGCGCTATTTTTATTATTATCAATAATTAAATTTGTAATTATTAAAAAAAATTATATCTAAATAATTTGGATCAGGTGTAAAAGTTGGGGCTAGGCAAAAAATAAATGACAAGTTTAAATTAATATTTGATTCAATGCACTTTTATAACACCCTAAAATAAATTCGGTATAATACAACTGTGCATCCAGTGCCTGAGTCTTATCATGAAGCTCTATGCGTTTGGAAAGTACAATCTCTCCTTTGTAACTGAATGAACAGAATGAATACACTTTAAATCCCGAATTTCTTACAGATGCAGCATATCCAGTAGAAGCAATTCCCCAATCTGTTCCAAATGATTCAGCGACCTTTACAGCCATTGTATCAGCCATTTTTTGGGTTTCAAAACCATTTTCCTTAACTTCAATTTGATTTATATCTAAAAATTGAACTTTTTCAGGTAATGTAAAAGTCGTTATTCCTCCTTTGTAAAACAGTTTTGCATTAGCCATTTGGGAAAAAGCCAGCTGTATTAATCCCGAGGTTACGCTTTCTGCTATAGAAACCGTTTCATTCATTGTAATGAGTGAAGTACTGATATAATCAAGTAAACTTTGCTGAAATTTCATGAGTCTATTATTTATGTTGATCAAAAAAACTTTTATGCTGCTGAAATCAATATTCAGATAACGTCATAATCATTCATGGTTGTAACAAAATAATGCTCAATCATTTCTCTGGCATTTCTGCACATTGACAAAAGATCTTCTCTGGTCATATCTTCAAAAATAAAATCATCATGAACTTCAATAATGAACTCAGTCACTTTTTCGGTGTTCATCAGATCATAAGCCATTAAATCATTTAAATTATCTAATCTACATTCTTCCTTAAAAAAAGGAAGTTTCCGGGTAATGGAATTCTTAAACTGAAAAAGGTGTATTGTTTTCATGACTTTTGACGTTAAAGTGATAATAAGAAAGTCTGTTTTGTATTTAAACATGTTGTTTACTCATGAATGTTCAAACAGTTTTATGGACTCAGTTGATGAAAATTTTTATATATCTATCAATTCCTATAATATGGATGAAAAGGACAGAAACCATGGGTCTCCATCCTTGATTAATTAAATCCTTTCGAAAACAGATCTACTATTTTATCGGGATTTAATATGCTCATTGTCAAAATTGAGAATCCTTAAGCCTACTAATTTTATATGTCGTATATTCGCTTTTTCACATCTTTCTTTATTACTACAATGTTTTCAAATACGGGAGAACAGCCTGTTGTTTGATAAATATTTTCAACTGTTCACTATATTTCTTATCTAAAATTGCACTATTTATAGTGATATAAGCTTTATGGATTTTGTGAATTCCTGATTATTATACTACAAAGATGGCCGTTTAAGTGTTATACTAAGCTATATATATCCGGTATAATTTTACATATATCACACATTTATAAGTCTTCCAGATTTCCAAGACGTCTTTGTTTCAGCTGTTTATAAAATGAAGGGGAAAGTCCTGTAATTTTTTTAAACTGATTGGAGAGGTGGGCCACGCTGCTGTAATTGAGTTTATAAGAGATTTCTGTAAGATTAAGTTCATCATATAACAGCAGTTCTTTTACCTTTTCTACTTTATTAATAATAATAAAATGCTGGAGTGTCATTCCTTTCACTTCTGAAAAGGTATTAGCCAGATAGGTATAATCATAGCCTAATTTTTCACTTACATAGTCTGAGAAATTTTCTTTTGGGAGTTCATCTGAATAATGAATCATTTCTATCACTACATTCTTTATTTTCTCTATCAGGATACTTTTTTTATCATCTAATACTTCAAGTCCTGTTTTAAGTAAATTTTCTTTAAGGATCTGTCTTTGTTCTGAGCTAATATCATCCAATAATTCTACTGTCCCTAAATCAACGACAGCATTTTTAATGCCCAATCTTTCCAGTTCCTGATGGACAACCATTTTGCAGCGCAAACTTACCATATATTTTACATACAACTTCATCTCCCTTACTGTTTACATCTGTCAATTATTTCATTAACAGTCATTTATCCAAAGTTAGTCTATTAAATCGGAAATATCTATGATTTATACAACAAATTAAAAGACAATTGCAAAGCTTTCCTTTTTTAATGATTGAAATTTACAGGTAACAAAAAAATATTTCACAATGTCAAAAGAAAAAGACGGAAAAAAGAAATCAGATAAAACTCCACCCGCAAAATCTGCAAAAGAGAAACGGGAGGATAAAATGAGTAAACGAAGAGAAAGGGAACAAGAAGCCCGAAATACCGGCAACTAAATGGTATCCTTGAAAAAAGATGGAATTATACTCAGAAAAACAACATTAGACTTTGAGAGTGAAGGAGTTCTAAATCCTGCAGTCATTCAGGATAACGGAAAAATACATTTATTATACAGGGCTCTTGCCAGGAATAACTTCTCGAGTATCGGATACTGTATATTATCGGATTATAAGACTCCTGAAATACGGCTCAGCAATCCGGTTATTATCCCTGAATTTGAATACGAAAAACATGGTGTTGAAGATCCAAGAATTGTCAAAATCGATCACTTATTTTACCTTACTTATACCAGTTATGACGGGGTTAATGCATTGGGTGCACTTGCCGTATCTAAGGATCTAATATCATGGCAAAAGCTAGGAATCATTGTGCCAAAAATTCCATACAAAAAGTTTAAGCTTTTAGCAGAATCTCAAGGTGAAATAGTAGAAAAGTACAGACGTTTCAACAAACTCCCGCATACTCATATAAAGGATAAAGAGGTCTTCCTTTGGGATAAAAATGTGATATTTTTTCCAAGAAGAATTAATGGTAAGCTTTATTTTCTACATCGCATAAGGCCTGATATCCAAATTGTAAGGATAGAAAATATTGAAGATCTGAATCCTGATTTCTGGAAAGACTACTTCCTTCATTTTAAAGAACATATTGTATTATCTCCCAAATATGAGCATGAAGTAAGCTATATTGGCGGTGGATGCCCCCCTATAGAAACTGAACATGGATGGCTTTTAATCTACCATGGTGTACATGATACCATTGAAGGATATGTTTACAGCGCATGTGCTGCTTTACTAGACCTTGATACTCCTGAAAAAGAAATTTCAAGACTTCCCTATCCTCTTTTCAAGCCCGATGAAGAATGGGAACAGAAGGGAGAAGTGAACAATGTCTGCTTCCCTACCGGAGCCATCGTAGAAGGACATACACTCCATATTTACTATGGCGCTGCAGACAAAAGAATAGCTATTGCTTCTTTAAGCATCCCTGAATTACTGAAGGAATTACTACAGTACACATCATAATTGACTATTCTATACAGAATGTCAGGTTTAAAATAAATATCAATATGAATAAAAATATAAAATCAGACGTGGAGGAAAAGACAAAAAGACAACCTTTACAAAGTAATAAAAACACAATTTATCATATACCTGAAATTATCTTTATAAGCACTTTTCCTCCCAAGGTATGCGGTATTGCAACATACTGTCAGGACTTGGTACAATCCCTTAAATTAAAATTCAGAGAATCATTTAGCATCAGCATCTGCCCAATGGAAACTGAGGATGAGCATTATCAATATGAAGATGATCCAGAATATCGCTTAAATACATCCGATGCCGTATCTTATCTGGAGCTGGCTGATAAAATCAATAAGAATAACAATATTCAACTGGTTATGCTCCAGCATGAATTTGGATTTTTCAACGAAACCCCCAACGGATTACTGCTTTTTCTTCAAAATACAGAAAAAGATATCATCATTACTTTTCACACCGTTCTACCAAAACCGGATCGGGAATTAAAAGAAAAGGTAAAAGAAATCAGCAGTTTTGTAAAATCTATTATTGTAATGACCAGTATTTCTGCGGATATACTAAACAATGATTATGATATACCTCCTGATAAAATTAAAGTGATACCCCACGGCACCCATTTACTGCCATTTATCGATAAAATTTCACTGAAAGCGAAATACGGATTTAAAGATAAAAAAGTTCTTTCAACCTTTGGTTTACTGGGTTCGGGGAAAAATATTGAAACCACTTTAGAAGCCTTGCCTGAAATTATTACAAAAAACCCCGATGTAATGTTTCTGATTATTGGAAAAACGCATCCCGGCATCATCAAATATGAAGGTGAGAAATATCGTGATTTTTTGCAGGATACTATTAAAAGGCTCCATCTGGAAAAACATACTTACTTTATCAACCAGTACCTGCCTTTAGATGAGTTGTTGGATTATCTTCAGCTTACCAATATTTATCTTTTCACTTCAAAAGACAGAAATCAGGCAGTAAGTGGTACTTTTTCCTACGCCATCAGTTGTGGCTGCCCTGTGGTTTCCACTCCTATTCCCCATGCTTTGGAAGTACTGAATGAAGACCTGGGAATCATTATTGATTTTGAAGCTCCGAAGCAGCTTTCTGTTGCCGTAAATACATTATTAAAAAATGAAACTGTACAGGAAAAATTACGATCAAATAGTTTGGAAAAAATGGCTCCCACAGCCTGGGAAAATTCTTCTATTTCGCACGCCCTATTATTTCAACAATACAGCAAAGATAAAATGACATTACATTATACATTCCCCATCATTAATCTAAGCCATGTCAAAAATATGACAACGGATTTTGGGATGATCCAGTTTTCTAAAATCAACAAACCTGATATCAATTCCGGGTATACTTTGGACGATAATGCCCGGGCTATGATTGTAGCCTGCAGACATTATGAGCTGAGCAGAGATGAATCTGATCTTGATTTAATCTCAACTTATCTGAAACTTATTAAGTTTTGTCAACACCCGGATGGAAGTTTTCTTAATTATATAAATCAGAACAAGGAATTTGTGCAACAGAATTATGAAACCAATCTTGAAGATTCCAATGGAAGAGCTATCTGGGCACTAGGATATCTTCTTTCAATAAAAGCAATCTTACCGCAGCAGTTTTCTGATGAAGCAGAATCAATCATTGAAAAAAGTATTTCATCTATTGAGAATATCCATTCTACCCGAGCAATGGGCTTTATCATCAAAGGCTTACATTATCAAAATTCAGAAATCAATATTCCATTATTGAAAAAGCTGGCCAATCGTCTGGTGAAAATGTACCAGCATGAAAAACACAAAGACTGGCATTGGTTTGAAAGCTATCTGACCTATGGAAACAGCTTACTTCCAGAGGCTTTATTATGCGCATGGATTACTACCAAAGACGAAATGTACAAGCAAATTGCCAATGAATCATTCAGGTTTCTGCTTTCTAAAATATTTATTAAGGGGGAAATCAAAGTAATTTCCAATAAAGGATGGTTGCAGAAAGAAACGATTAAAAGTCCTGAATCAATTGGCGGGGAACAGCCCATAGATGTTGCTTACACCATACTGACATTATCTACATTCTATCAAGTTTTTAAGGATGAAAAATACTTACAGATGATGAGGAGTGCTTTTAATTGGTTTTTAGGAAAAAATCATTTACATCAGATCATTTATAACCCTGCAACGGGTGGCTGTTATGACGGCCTTGAAGAAAAAAATGTTAATCTTAATCAGGGAGCAGAATCAACCGTCAGCTATCTCATGGCAAGGCTCTGTTTTCCAAAATAAGTAGTTTACTTTTTCAACCAGCAACCACCCTATGATCAAAACTCTGATATCAGTGATTTATCTGCAACTCTGTAATAAGACCTCGCATTAAAAAGTCATGCTTAAAAATATCCTAAGGAGAGTTAAAAATAAATGTATTATTTCTACTCCATATACGACAATAATAAATAGAATCATATAACTTGCAGCATATTAATGTAATTTATTTAGATATACATTTACTGCTCATAATAGTTGTACATTCTCATTAGTACAATTAACTCTCCCCTAAAAAGGAGGGTTTTGTTATATACTCTCCTCCTAGGCATTAGAAAGGTTAAAGTGAAAATTCTAATTTTCATCATCATGCTACCGTTGACCACTCCTTTAAAGATGTTATCGTTTTAGTAAGAGTAACAAATACTATAGCTTTCAGAAAACATTAAAACGAAATAAGACAAAGCATCGATATTCCAAAGAAATTTGAATTCTAACATTATGCTATGATCGGAGGAATAATAAAGTATAGTAATGTTATGTTTTCTGAATAGCGTAATTATATATTGTATCTTCACTAAGATATAAATACAATCTTGTCTTAAAAATTCCTAAAAATGTTTTTTTCAAGATATAGACACGCTCTATTGTATGTAGCTTTTGTAACTGATAATCAGTCAGAAAACATTCTATATCATCTATATTTTCTCCAATTAATTGATCTTCTGATATAATATTCTGACTTTTATCGTGGAAGTAATATTTTTTACTAGTCATATCAATAAATAATTTTTATTTGCAAAATCTTTTTTCTGTTCAGAGTACTTTTTCAAACTTTTAAAGTATTGGCTTAACCCAAGTTGTGAACCAGTTTCTATGTTATCTTATTAGTTTTTATTTGATATTTCAATATTTGGGCAATACCTTTATAATCATGAGCCTTCAAACGTTTTTTTGGCTTCATTTGATGAAATATATTCTATATCAACCATCATTTCATATAAACTACAGCTAGCCGTTTCAATATATATCAAGCTATAATGCATAACTTAAATAGGTTATGGTACAATTGTAATAAAAAGATAAATTAAAAAAATAGCAATCAGTACAATTCCCTGCATGATATTAGTTCTGCCTGTTGCCAGTGAAACAGTAATAATAAAAAGAGACAGCCCTAAAAGTATTGTTGATTTGATATCTATCCCCAATGTCATTCTTATACCGGTTATTACAGATATAATGGCAATCGCAGGAATACTTAGTCCGATACTCGCTAAAGCTGAACCAAAAGCCAGATTTAATGAAGTTTGAATCTGATCACTTTTTGCAGCTCTGAATGCAGCCAGACCTTCCGGAAGCAGAACAATACCAGCAATAATGATACCTACAAGAGATTTGGGGGCACCCACAGAAACAACTATATGTTCAACATCCTTTGAAAGAAGTTTTGCCAGCAAAACGACTATTCCCAGGGATAAAATTAACAATATACAATTGATATACAATTGTTTTGTGGAAATTATTTTATTATTGCTTTCTACAGGCAGATTCTCGAATAATTTGTTTTGTGGAGAAATGAAAAAGCTTCGATGTCTAAAAGTTTGGATCATGGTAAATCCAAGATAAAGCCCTAAAGAAATCAAGGCGATAAAAAGAAGTTGGAGGGACGTGTATTCGCCTCCGAGGTGACTTACCGTATAATTGGGCAGAATAAGCACAAAAATAATAACAGAGGTCAGTGTAATCAGTGCCGTACTTACCCCCTGTAAGGTAAAGCTCTGTTCTCTATATCGTAAGGATCCTATCACAATACAGCTTCCAATGATTCCCGTAAGGATTATCATCACTGCAGCAAAAACCGTATCTCTGGCAAGAGTAATGGTTTCCAACCCTTTTGCTCCCATCATAATGGAAATAATAAGCCCTACTTCTATGACCGTAATGGCAAATGCCAAAAGCAAAGTTCCAAATGGTTCCCCCAAACGATGCGCAATAACTTCGGAATGGTACACCGCAGCTAAAACACTTCCTATTAAAAATAAAGTAAGAATCACAGAGTAATACCCTGAAGAAAAAACAGAATTTCCTACATAAGAGAACCATGCCAGGATAGGAATCAAAAATGTCCACATCCTTAAATATTTTTTTATATACATAAAAACATTAATAATTTTTTTACCATTGAATTCTCTTTTGGAGAGAATCAGCAGATTTATATTCTCCTTTTCAAAAACAGTTTTATAAATGATTTGAAGTGGAACAGAGAGGTATGCCGGAAGTATTAAATAATGAAAGAAAAAGAAGTGAATACACTGGTTCTTTGAGTCCAGATTGTCAGCTCAATGCAATTATTCAGCAAGATACAAATAATCAATCACTTATTTGGAATTATCGAGCAGTATTTTAAGTTTGTAATCATTTCCTAGACTTAACCACCTCCATTACTTTATAAGGAGTCATCAAACACTGCTTTTATGATCAACCACATTTCAGATGTTCAAAATAAGCTGGAATTTTGTAAAAGTGTGATATGTGCAACATAAAAGAAACAATCTGTAATACAATAGATTAATAAATACCCAACTTTGTATTGTAGCAATGAAGTTACACTAAAACCTACCTTATGGACACAAACCACAACAAAGGCAACCAATCTTTCAAAATTCCAGGAGACTGGGATGTGCAATCAAAACAATTGAAAGAAAAATTTTCAACATTAACGGACCACGACCTGAAGCTTGAAGAAGGTAAAGAAAAGCAAATGCTGGAAAGAATCGGAAACAGATTAAGAAAAAACCGTGAAGAAGTTCTCAATATTATCAAAGAAATCAATCTTTCATAAATTGTTTTCAAGGACAGTTAAAGCCAATGAAAAGATATATTTATCAAACGCTTTCACTGGAAAAAGGGATGGAATATTAGACAGTTCTGTCCCTTTTATTTACAATACCATCTGCTCTTTTTATGTTTAAACCCACAGTGATGAATCATAGAGAACTTGAAAAATCGAAAGTATATATTACAAGCCAGATTGTAGATTACATTCCAAATTCTGTAGTCAGTAAAAATATACTTGAAAAACTGACCGGTAATATCAGTGTTTTATCTTTTGATGACAAAGAAGGGTTATCTGAAAAGATATCTCCTTTCGATACTGTTGCACAGATCATTGAAGGTAAAGCTGAAATCATTATAGACGGAGCTTCTTACTTTATGGAAGAAGGTGAATGCATTATCATCCCTGCCCATAAACGTCATTCAATAAAAGGAAATAAACGCTTTAAGATGATAGTAACAATAATAAAAAGCGGCTATGAATAATCTAAACACTATATCTATTTTAACGAAAAAGATATTTAAAAAAACAGTTGAAATCCAAAAAGAATTTCCTGAACTGTATGAACTTCTAGATGAAACTCCATTATTTTTTTCTGAGAAAGAAAAAAATATTACGATAAAAGATTTAAGACAATATCTTGTTTCCCTTATCATACAACAAAAATCCTTTGAAAAAGGAACTATGAAGAAAAATGATCTACAATAAAATTCTAATGAAAAAGTTAATCAAGCATCCAAAGAGCAAATCGGGTCTCAGAAATAAAAAAAATATTTCAAGAAGAGCCTATTATTCCCAGTTTACCTCTCTGTTCTATCTGCGAAATACCAACATCACCTTAGAAAGAGACGCTAAAGAAATTCTTAGAATGTTAAAAGAATTACAGCAGCTTATTAACAAATCAAGATTGATATTTAGCACATATTGCAGCTTAAGCCAGCATAACCTGTGGCAGTCTGTTTTAGAAGACCTGAGTGAGAACATAAAGAATATTAGAATCCAGTTTGAATATATACTGGGAAATATTATTAAAAAAAATAAAATCAATTCACTCATATTCTGGCAGCAAAACAAACTCTACACAGATGAAATGGAAGTAATCCATAAAAAACTTATTCTGTTGACTATTCAGATTTTACCGGAAGAAGAAAGATTATCTTGGAAGGTAAATATTTATAATTTTTATGATGAAATTTTTTCTTTACTTACTCCACTTATCGGGATGTGCAGGCTTGAATTAGACTTTATAGAAAAATATTCACCTAAAACCTTTAACCAAAATGTTATGGATATTATTAAAGATATTCCAGAAAATTACACATTACAGGAAGCAAAGGAATATGAACACGAATACATAAAAATATTAACTAACTACAGTCATGAATTCTGTAGGAAAAATAATTTTTGGGGCAGCTTATTGTATATCCTTTCAGGCGGCTTGTACCCATTACCATCAGAACGTACTTTAACTAAAAAAAGGATCTACAGAAAAATAAAAGATAAACTTTCTTGACAAAGCATCAACCTAAATTTGCATCCTATTAAATAGTTTATAATGAAAACAATACATCTCTTTCGGTTTAACGATTCTATTTTCCGTAAAATTCCTTTCTTCAAAGAAGAAAATAGGCTGAAAACCGATGTAACAGAAATTGATTTAATGAATATTGAAATAGTAACTGAATATATTGTGAAAACGCATGATGACTTTAGTTTCGACAACACATCAGTAAATGATCTTTTATCGATGTGCAAGAAAGCTCAAAAAATAATTGAACATTACTTTGTTTTGGGAGTGAATGATTATGATGTTATTTGACAATTACTAATCAAACCCTATTCAGATAAGGAAATAAATGGAATTAATCCAATATACTATCATTACTATTATTTTTTTGGTAGTGTCTCATTAACTGTGTAAGTTAAAAAGTTACTCTGGAAAATTTTGAGCCCCTTAGAGCTCAAAAAATTTTACGGAAATAACTTTTTATTATTTTTTAACCATTACATAGTTATGATAGACAAAGAAGACTTATTAAACGATAAGGATTTCTATAGGCCCTTTCTAAATTTCCCACCAAATGTTTCGAGATCTCTTCGTTTATGGGTACAAGAACGAACAGCCAAATAGACAGTTATTATTCCAACAGTAATTTCTACATGTGTTGAAAACTTAATTGCATTAAACAAAAGTCTAATAGAATTTGTATGATAAATTGGGGAGACATAATTCATTTTTAATTTTGCTTAATCGAACCAAATCATCAATAAAAGTGTTTGAAGATACGCTCGTCTTGGTCCAAACATCCAAATGGCTCAATTTAATCCAAATTGGGCCATTTTTTTATTCCAAAATAAGCCAGATTAGGATTTTTATTGTTTTAGTGAATCTATTTTAAGAAAATAAGAAATGGCAGTAATATGAGGTCAGAAAAATAAAATCCGTTTCATTTAAGTATATCATAACTAAAGAATAGGAACTATACACTTTTCTGCACCAATCAGATGATATTCTTAAAAGTCTTTATTTAATTTGGGATGTTAATTTACCTTCAATAACACTATCATATAGGACTTTGCTAAAAGCTACGTTTCCTGTGTTCAAAAGATTTTTCATGAATTAAACTCATTAATGGCCAGCAGCCAATTTTATCACCATTCCTTTAAAAATAAATCCGTGAAAAGGCAATACAGAATACCAATATAATCTTCCCCACAATCCTTTTGGTCGGAAAACTGCTTTCTGCCAGAGCTTTCCTTTGTATAATTTGAACATCAGCCACGCCTCTCCAGGCAGTTTCATTTCAGCAATAAGAATCAATTTCCCTTCTTCCCTATCAGCATAAAGTACGCGCCAAAAATCCAAAGCATCTCCTTCGTGAAGCTCTACCGGGTGCGTTCTTCCTCTTCTGAGCCCCGGACCGCCAACCAATACATCCATATAACCCCGGATTTTCCAAAGGTTTTGTCCATACCATCCATTTTTGCCGCCCAAACCAAAAACACGGTCGAGACATTTTTCACGGTCGTCATATTTTTCACTTCGAACGTCTTTAAAACAGCCAAAATGCGGAACTTCAATAAATTCCTTCAGGGAAGAATCATTTCTGCTGCTTATAAAGCTGTCTTTCCAACTGGAAAGTATTTCGTTGGCCTGAATCTTTGCCATCGTTCTCTCCAAAGCCTGCTCGTAAGAAAATGGTTGGACTCCAGTTATTTTTTTAATCTCTGATAAACTTTCATTGTTACAAACCACCTCAATTTTCATACTTCCGACGAGCGAACTTGCCAGACTGTAAGTGGTTGAAGTGATGAAATATAACCAATACGAAGACAGTTTCGGAGTCATTACCGGCAATGTGATAATAGTTCTTTTCAAACCTCTGATTTTCGCAAAACCCAGCAATATTTCTTTGTAAGTCAAGACATCTTCACAACCGATGTCAAAACTTTTACGGTAAGTTTCTTTTTTGAATAAAGTAAAAATTAGAAAATCCAAAACATTTGCAATTCCTATGGGCTGACATTTCGTATTGAGCCATTTTGGCGTAATCATGACCGGTAATTTTTCAACCAAATCTCTAATGATCTCAAATGATGCACTTCCAGAACCGATGATGATCCCAGCTCGTAAAACCGTTGTTGGAATTTTAGACTCAATTAAAATCTTTTCTACATTAAATCTTGAATTCAAATGCTTTGATAATTCTTTCTGATTGACTAATCCTGACAGATAGATAATATGTTTGCACGCCGTTTTTTCAATTGCTGAAACAAAATTCTGAGCACAGATTTTCTCCGATTCTTCGTAATCACCATTCGCACTCATAGAATGCATCAGATAATATGCCCCTGAAATATCCTCCGGAATATTCTTCAAAGTTTCCTCTCTCAGGAAATCAACTTCGATAACTTCGATCAAATCATCATTGATCCCGGCAGGTCTGGAAAATCGGCAGACATCTCGGCAGCAGCACACCACTTTGTAGCCTTGCTCTGTAATCACACTCATCATCCTTTTACCGATGTAACCTGTTGCTCCCGTTAATAAAATCTTTTTCATGAGAATTAATTTTGAATCAGTTAAAGAATTTTTCTTTGAATTTTCAATGTAACTTAAAGTTTTTCGAAGAGATGCCCAAAATAATCCTTCTTTGTTGTAAGATACGACGCATTGACTGAATTAGATTCAATTTCCAAAGGAATTCTTTTATTGAGCAAAATCCCGCTGTTGTTGAAAGCTTTCAATTTTTCAGGATTATTGGTCAATAAATTAACTTTAGAAATTTCCAGCATTTTCAGCATCTCGATTGCAACATCAAAACTTCTACCATCTGCCGGCAAACCTAATCTCAAATTTGCTTCTACCGTATCAAAACCTTGTTCCTGAAGAGCATAAGCCTTTAATTTATTGATGATTCCAATATTTCTGCCTTCCTGTCTGAGATAAATAATCATTCCTCCGTTTTCCGACATAAATTTCATTGCCGCATCCAGTTGTTGTCCGCATTCACATTTCCTCGAATGGAAAACTTCTCCGGTAATGCACTCCGAATGGAAACGAACATTAACAACTTCATTAAAATCTGTTTTTTCAGCCACCCACACCAAATGTGGACACCAGTCATTTTCATTTTCAGAAAATGCATAGACGGTAAACATTCCAAAATCGGTCGGTACATTAGATTGAGCCTGTATTGTAAGCATTAGTTATATTTTGAATTATTATTATAGTACAAATTTATACTTAATTTATTTAAGTAGTAAAATTAATTACTAAATTTGTTGATAAATAAAATCAATAATGGAACCAAAAAATATAATTACGGAAGATAAAATATTTGAATTGTACGGTGACTACCTTTTGAATCACGGCGAAAGACCAAAAAACATTTACCGTTTCGCAAAAGACAATGAATTCGAAGAAAAAGACTTTTACGATTACTTCTCAAGCTTTGAACAGATAGAAAAATCAATGTTGGTCAATCTTTTTGATAAATCTGTAGAGTTAGCTTCGGAAATTAACAATTCTGATGAAATTACTTCAAAAGAAAAACTGTTGAATGTCTATTTTATCTTTTTTGAAAATATGACGATGAACCGTTCTTTGGTTCTGATGATCTTGGGGAATGACAAATTACACTTGGCAAAAATTTCAAATCAGCTTAAGGAAACGCATCGACAATTCGTCAAAACTCTTGATTTTAATGATTGGGAAATGATTCAAAAAGCGAAAGATGATTTGAAAAAATTCCACGAAAAAGCTCGTGAAGAAGCGTTGTGGATTCATTTGGTTTCCGCCATCGAATTTTGGAAAAAAGATACATCTCCATCATTCGAAAAGACGGATATTTTCATTGAAAAAACAATTGACACAGGATTTGAACTGATGGAAAACGAACCTTTGAGAAAAATAGTTGACCTCGGAAAGTTTTTATTTAAAGAAAAATTTAAAAAATAGCAGATGAAAACACTCAATAAAATACCAACAGGAAAGCTGGAACGAACGAGCAGCTTGCTGAAAGCAGGAGCAAAAGTCGGTGTTAATTACATTAAATATTACGGAAATAAAATCACAAAAAATAAAGATGAGGGCGAAGCGAAAAAAGCTTTGAATGAAAACAACGCAACCGACATTTACGATTCTCTGAAAGAGCTGAAAGGCTCAGCCTTGAAAGTTGCCCAAATGTTAAGCATGGAGAAAAACATTCTTCCGCAGGCTTATGTTGAAAAATTTTCTTTGTCGCAATTTTCTGTTCCGCCGCTTTCGGGAGCTTTGGTAAAGAAAACTTTTAGAAAATATTTCGGAAAAAATCCGGAGGATCTATTTGATGAATTCACGAATGAATCCGTTAACGCGGCAAGTATCGGACAGGTTCATAAAGCGAAAAAAGATGGTCAAAATTTTGCTGTAAAAATTCAGTATCCCGGTGTGAGAGAAAGCATTTCAAGTGATTTGAAAATGGTAAAACCTATTGCGATGAAAATGTTTAATATCCAGAAAGAAGGTTCAGAATCTTATTTTCAGGAAGTAGAAAATAAATTGTTTGAGGAAACAGATTATGATCTTGAACTGAAAAGAAGTCAGGAAATTTCTAGAAAATGCAGTCATCTTGCGAATTTGGATTTTCCCAAATATTATCCTGAATTATCTTGCGAAAGAATCATCACAATGGATTGGATGAACGGAAAACATTTCTCGGAATTCACAAAATTGAAAAATTCTCAGGAAGATTTGAACAAAATCGGACAGACACTCTGGGATTTCTATATGTACCAAATGCACGTCCTAAAACAAGTTCACGCAGACCCACATCCAGGCAATTTCCTGGTTTCAGAAGATAAAAAACTGCTCGTGATTGATTTCGGATGTATCAAAGAAATCCCGAATGACTTTTATAAACCCTATTTTGAGTTGGCTCAACTTGAGAATCTGAATAATCCTGAATTTTACAAAGAAAAATTATACGATCTGGAGATTTTGAGTTCTAATGATTCTGCTAAAGAACAGGAATTTTTCACCAAATTATTCTACGAATTGCTGGAATTGTTCACAAGACCTTTTAACGCAGAAATTTTTGATTTTTCTGATGAATCGTTTTTTCAGGAAATTGCAGATCTGGGTCAGAAATACGCTAAAATAAGCGATATGAAAGGAATGAATACCAACAGAGGTTCGAAACATTTTATTTATCTGAACCGTACATTTTTTGGTTTGTATAATATGATGCACGATTTGAAAGCCAAAAATGTCGTAATCAATCAGTACAAAAATTTTAACGAATAAATGCCTGCCAACTTACCTTCAAAGATTTGTGAAGTCTGCGGACTGCCCTTCAACTGGCGGAAAAAGTGGAAGAAAAACTGGAACGAAGTAAAATATTGCAGCGAAAAATGCCGGAAAAACAAAAAATCAACCTCCTCTGGTTCGGAAACAATTTAAGAATCAGAGACAATGAATCACTTTACAACGTGATGCAAGAACATTTACCTTTTCTTGCAGTGTATATTTTTGACAAATCTTTTTTCCATTCGACACAACTTAATTTTAAGAAAATTGGAAAATTTCGGACTAAATTTTTGTTGCAAACTGTTTCGGATTTGGAAAATAATTTAAAAGAAAAGAAGATTCCGTTTCTTAAAAAATTGGGTAAGACCGAAGATGTTTTTAAGGAGATATCTAAAGATTTTGAGGTTGAAAAAATATTCTGTCAGAGAGAATGGACAAAGGAAGAAATTGGATTGGAAAATCAAATCAAAACCATTTTTCCTGATGTACAATGGGTAAAATCTTATTCTCAACTTTTGTTTGAACCAGATTTCGTAAAAGAACGATTAGATAAAATTCCTTTACTGTTTACTACATTCAGACAAAAAATAGAGGAAGATTTTAAAATCAGAAATGAATTTAATGATGAACATCTGGTTTACAATAAATCCATTTTAAATTTAAAAATAAACAGCGACGATATTACATTAAAGACTTTAGGTTTTGACGATTTTGAAATGCATCAATTTTCTGCTTTTCCATTTTCGGGTGGTGAAACTGAAGGATTGCAACGATTGAATCATTACTTTTTTAAAACTAAAAATCTAAGTTGTTATAAAGAAACAAGAAATGGGTTAATTGATAAAGACTACAGCAGCAAATTTTCTGCGTGGCTTGCCAACGGAAGTCTTTCTGCAGTGTCTATTTTCCACGAAATCAAGAAATATGAGAAAGAATTTGGAAGTAACGAATCGACATATTGGCTTGTTTTCGAATTGCTTTGGCGAGACTTTTTCAAATTTACTTCAATGCAGTTTCGGGATACAATATTTCAGCAAAATGGAATTTCAGAACAAAAATACGAATGGAAATATGATCAAAATTTAATTAACCAATGGATCAATGGCGAGACAGATTCTGATTTTATCAACGCCAATATGCTGGAAATTAAAAACACGGGCTGGATGAGCAACCGCGGACGACAAAACGCAGCTTCCTATTTCTGCAAAATCCTGAAGCAGGATTGGAGAATGGGTGCAGCTTATTTTGAGGAAATGCTCATCGATTACGATGTTCACAGCAATTATGGAAACTGGATGTATCTCGCCGGCGTTGGAAATGACCCGAGAAGCAGAACTTTCAATGCTGAAAAACAGGCTGAACAGTATGATTCGGATCGAAAATTCAGAAATTTATGGCTAAAGTAGCATCTTCAACGGCGCAATTGATATTTCCGCATCAGCTTTTTAAAGACACGGATTATCTGGATAAAAATCACCCTGTTTTTCTGGTGGAAGAGTTTCTGTTTTTTAAACAATATAAATTTCACAAACAGAAAATTGCCTTTCATAGGGCGAGTATGAAGTTTTATGAGGAATTTTTGACCAAAGAAAAATTCAAGGTAGAATATATTGAAAGTACTTCCCCGCTTTCTGATGTTCGAAATTTAATGAAGCATTTAGAAAAACTAAATTTTGATAAAATTCTCATCACGGATGTTTGTGACAATTGGCTTGAAAAGAGAATTAAGGAAACTACATTGGAATTAGAGATTATTGAAAGTCGTTTGTTTATCAATACTAAGGAAGATTTGAAAGACTATTTTGAAGATAAAAAATCGTATCATCAAACCGATTTTTACAAGCAACAGAGAATTTCCCGAAATCTTCTAATGAAAACCGGAAAACCCATCGGTGGAAAATGGACTTTCGATACAGAAAACCGTAAAAAATATCCAAAGAACAAAAAGGCTCCCCCCATTCACTTCCCGGAAAACAGCGCATATTTTGAGGAAGCGAAAATTTATACCGGGAAAAATTTTAATGAAAATTATGGCAATTTAAAGTCGTATCAACTCTATCCCGTCACTTTTGAGGAAGCTGAAAATTGGTTGAATCAGTTTCTGGAACTGCGGTTTGCCGATTTTGGGGTTTATGAAGACAGTATCGTAGAGCGTGAACATTTTCTGCATCACAGCGTGCTTTCGCCATTGTTAAACATTGGACTTTTAACTGCAGAAAACGTTTTGAGAGAAGCCATTGAATATGCGAACGAATATAAAATCCCCATCAATTCTCTTGAAGGATTTGTGCGGCAGATTTTGGGTTGGAGAGAATTTGTGAGAGGGATTTACCTTTATGAGGGAACTTATCAGCGAAATAAAAACTATTGGAAACATCAAAATCCGCTTCCGGAATCTTTTTATACAGGAAGGACTGAAATTAAACCGATTGACAGCACAATTTTGAAGGTTCTGGAAACTGGTTATGCACATCACATCGAACGATTGATGATTTTCGCCAACTTTATGAATCTGTTGAAACTTAATCCAGATGACATTTACCAATGGTTTATGGAAATGTTCATTGATTCTTACGATTGGGTAATGGTTCCTAATGTTTATGGGATGAGCAGCTTTTCTGACGGCGGAAAAATGACTACAAAACCGTACATCAGCGGAAGCAATTACATCAAAAAGATGAGCGATTACTCTGATGACGACTGGACAGAAAAATGGGATGCCCTCTTTTGGAATTTTGTGAATGATAACAAAGAATTTTTCAAAACAAATCCGAGATTGGGAATGATGTTGCGAACTATAGATAAAATGACGGATGAGAAAAAATCTGAACACTTTAAAATCGCCAGGCACACGATTAAAAATTTAAAATAATGGTGAAAGAATTTAATGTAATACAGACAGACCGCATAATTGAAATGGCCTGGGAAGACAGAACGCCGTTTGAAGCAATAGCATTTCAGTTTGGAATTTCAGAATCTGGAGTGATTGAATTGATGAGAAGAGAACTGAAACCATCAAGTTTTCGGCTTTGGAGAAAAAGAGTGAATTCTGGAGTAAGCCAGAAGCATCTGATGAAAAGAAATCCTGAAATTGACAGGTTTAAATGTAAAAGACAGCGTACAATAAGTCATAATAAAATTTCGAAACGATAAAAAGAGAATAAAATGAAAAACATAGTCATTATCGGTTGCGGGCAGGGAATTGGATTTGCTGCTGCAAAAATATTATCAGAAAATCATTACGTTATTGGTCTTTCAAGAACCGAAAATCCTGAAATTGAAAATTTAAATATTGAATTTCATCCAATAGATATCCTTTCGGGGAATCTGGATGAAATTATATTCCCTGAAGTTATTGACGGTTTGGTTTATGCACCGGGGAGTATTAATTTAAAACCATTTAACCGTTTTTCGATTGAAGATTTCAGGAATGATTTTGAAATCAATGTTTTGGGTGCTGTGAAAACGATTCAGAAACTGTTGCCTAATTTGAAGAAGTCGGAAACGGCTTCTGTTGTGTTGTTCAGTTCGGTGGCGGCAAAGCTGGGAATGCCTTTTCACTCCTCAATTTCTGCAAGTAAAAGTGCTGTTGAAGGTTTGACGAAAAGTATGGCCGCAGAATTTTCTACTCAGAAAATCAGAGTGAATGCCATTGCTCCCTCTTTAACGGATACTAATTTAGCTTCACCACTTCTTTCAACACCTGAAAAACGGGAAGCTTCAGGAAGAAGACATCCATTGCAAAGAGTCGGAAGAGCCCACGAAATCGCAAGAATGGTTGCGTTTCTACTATCTGATCATTCAGCGTGGATCACGGGACAGATCATTGGGATTGACGGAGGAATGAGTAACATCAAATTGTAATCATTCCCAAAAACTAATATCTTTACCAAAATTATTATGCAAACCGACTTTTTCATAGACCTGCTCCATCACGTGAAAGAATTTGAACATTCTGACGCCTGCAAATCCAACTCCACCGTTGATGATTTCCGCGTGTGGATGAATGATAAAAAATATGCTGATGAAAGCCCTACCAAGCTTTTTAAAAATGAAAATCATCAGGTTTCATTTACCGAAAATGAAATTTGCAAACAGGTTCTCTTATTAGGACGATATTCTAAATTACTGATCAGAAAAGGTTTGGGAGATTTCCCTGAATTAGCGAATGAAGAATTTACCTACCTGTACCGCTTAAAAGACGAACCTTTTTTAACGAAAATTCAATTGATCGAAAAAAACGGTCACGAGAAACAAACCGGAACTCAAATCATCAAAAGACTTTTGGAAGCAGGATTTTTGGAAGAGAAAAATGATAAAGATGATAAGCGCAGCAAGCGATTAAATTTGACTAAAAAAGGCGAAGAAATTTTCCACGCATCTGTTTCTAATGTCAACTTAATTTCAAAAATTTTATCCGGAAAGCTTAATAAAGTTGAGAAGAATGAATTTCTTAGGATTTTGAAAAAACTTAATGAATTTCATTATCATATTTATGTTGATTATAAGAATTCCGACATCAATCAGATATCAGAATTTTTCCTCTAAAATACGTGCAAAACCTTGCTTGTAAAACTATTTTCACATTGGGTTCCTTTCTTATAATGTGTAGTAAAAACAGTACGACATATTTTCAATAGCTCATCAGAAGACCTATACTTTTTAGCATTATTAGAAACAAGTATACTATCATTTATTTGATAGTCAAAATTATCCCAATAAGTAAATTCGGTATTTTCTGTTATAATTAATTTATCCATATAACATGTATGAATTAAGATAATTCTCCAATATCAATTAAATCAGGAAAAACGTATTTATTTGTCTCCTTATCATAATAAATATTCATAGGAGGAATCTCCATATTATGACTTTCAAAAAACCATTTCCTGAACATATAATACATACCCTCAGGTTGATAATCACAAATATTATATTCCAATTTTTCTATACAAAAGCAGACTGGAAATTCTTTGATAAATTGTATTATACTCTGTATTCCTTTCTTTAAATACTCTAACGAAATAGTATCCAATAAATCACTCTTTAACTTTATAAAAACAAAAGGAGTTATTTCATATACATTCTCATCATTTTGATTATGATTTATGATTTCTATTATCTCATAAAAGATACCTATTCCCCAACTTGACTTTAGGATTATAAATTCATTCATTACTTTTTTGTTAAATAGATTTATACCTATCTTGTTCAATTGTATTTTCCACTGAACTATTGAGTTTCTGAAAATAACTTTGTACAAAGGAGCAGAGATTGAGTCACAATCAGATTTTTGTGATAGAATATTTACTGATTATACAACCTTAGAATCTCTACCAATTCGGGTATGGACCGTATTTTAAGCTTCTCAAACAACCTGATTTTGTATGTACTGATCGTTGATGAATGGAGATTCAGCTGATTAGAAATTTCTTTGAGGGGAAGACCTTCTGCAAGCTTATTGGCAATTTGCAATTCGCGGTCTGATAGAGCTTCAAAGGGAGAAGTTTTTACAGAGCCGTTTAATGATTCTAAAAAAATCGCTTCTTTTATATTCTCACTTACATATCGGCCTTTATTAAGCATCGCTGTTAAAGCAGTCTCAATTACATCAGTGGAGCTTAGCTTGCTTAGATAGCCACCAGCACCCATTTTCAGATAACGCATTCCATACAATTCTTCATCCTGAGAAGAAAATATCAAAGTTTTTAATGCGGGTTGGTGAATTTTTATGTAATCTATTGCTTCCTGAACAGTACCATTAGGCATATTAACGTCCATAATGGCCAGATCAAATTCTTCTTTCAGAATTAAATTGTACAGCGATTTATAATCCTCTACTTCTGAAATGATAGCATCGGGTCTGAATCGTTTAATTGTCTGTATCAAACCCATCCGAACGATACCATGATCGTCTGCTAAAACAATGCGAATGTTTACTTTTAAACCCATTACTCTATAAATTTACGTAAAAAAAGGGAAACTGTGGTGCCTTTATTTTCAGTGGAAATGATTTGGATGTTTCCATCAAGCAAGGATATAAAATTTTTTACAATTTTCAAACTTAATCCCACTCCTTTCTCACCCGCAGTTCCCAGAAATACAGGATTACCATAAGTATAGATCCCAGATAAATACTTTTCATTGATTCCTGTTCCGGAATCACTTATAGAAAGCACAACCTGACCACCTTCTGTAACTTCCTGTAAATAAATATCTTGACCTGGCAATGAATATTTTACCGCGTTGTTGAAAATTTTGTCTAAAACATATTCGAGCAACATGCGATCGCCTGTAAGAAATGCATTGTGATCTCCTTTAAAATAAAACTTAATCTTTTTTTCTTTTAATCGAGCAGCATATTTTTCTTCCAAATAGTGAAAAAGATCTATCACCATGATTTTAACGGGTTTAATCTTAAATTCCCCGTATTGTGTTTTTAGCCAGGCAATGCTGTCCTGTATAGTTTGCAGATTTTTCTGAGCATCTCGTTTTACCTGCGGCAACAACTTAAAAAAATCTTCCTCATTGATAGTATTTTGCTCCAGCTCTTCTGTAAGCCACAGAAAGGTTCCCAACAGTTCTTTTGAGTCATGAGACAAAATCGAGATCAATCCGTTCTTGAAATTGATTTCGTTTTCCAGTCTTTCAATTTTTAATTGGAGTTCGTTGATTAAATCATTCATAAATTAAGTATCATGGTTTTAGAAGCTGTTTGAGTTATTTTTTTGAAAGAAGGCAGAAAGAGTTATATTGCTTCAATGTAACTAAAAACATATAGTTCAGACCTTTCTTCCAGAAGGTAGCAAGTTAAAAAAAATATCATATTGGTTAAAAAAAAAATCAAATGGGATTTACCTGAAATAATACAGGTTCTGTTTATCTCACAAAATGGCTGTATCAGATTCCAGGAGAATTTTGACTCTGGCAGACTGTTTACCGGTATTATCGAAAATAGAGAAAAGTGAAATATAGAACAGTATCAAAAGATTACTGATCACAAACAGCTGAATAATGCAAGATAAAAAATGGCATCCTAAAGTGACAATCATTGATAGCCGGACTACCAAAATACATCTACAGATATTGAAGCGGATTGATGAAAGAAAAATCATCAAAGTAAGAAAACGTATCTATAGCAATACTTCAGAAAATTATTGGGCAGTTTTGTATTTTCTGCCAATTGCATGATGAAACCACAGCTATAAAATGCTGTAAAAAAATGCACTCAGAAAACAAATTATTGTAAGGCATGCACCTTATTTATACTGATGGAGAAATTTTTCATCAGCAAATAAGAGGATTGATTTTCAAAAAGTATTGTTAAATTGCCGTAAAGCTATAATAAACATTGATAGAGTAAGTAGTGTTTTCCTTCCCTACCAAACTTTGGGCATTCGTGGGTGATATGGTATATCTTACGTTCAATCCACGGTCTAAAACCGGAGCTCCGTTAAAGAGTATTTTCTGAGGAGTTTTGGATAAAGGAACATTTACAGAACTCCCATCTATGCCGATTTCTAAAATATTTGAATTGATGTTGGTCTGTAAACCACCTTTCTTAAAATAATTTTCGTCCGATTTTACATAGAGCTCAAAATTTTCATTATTGGATAACATGATTTGGTTGGGAATCATTTGTGTCTGGCCATCGGTGTAATGGGCAGCGGTATTAAAATTGAAGTTTACATTGCGTCCAGAACTGGGGATGGTGATCTCCGACAGAGGAAGTACCTTTAACTGAACAGCCGTATTTTGCAAACTGTTAATGGAGTTATCTGTACTGCTGGCATTGAAGTTTAAATCAAACGTATAAGTTCCGGCTTCAAAAAAGAAGTTTTTAAAATCTTCCGCAGACACATAAAGCTGTGGAATGAAGTTGTTTCTGTTTCCTGCTACTACACTGAAATTAGCCGCGGAAAAATTCTGAAAATCGGAAGATAAGGCTTTGGTTGTGAGTGAAGATCCGTTACTACCCAATTTAATGCTTGCTATATTTCTGGTTCCCGGAACACCTTTAGAGGACGTGAACTGAATGTTTGTGGCAGCAGCTTTCGCCCAAAAATTAAAATCAACCGTATTTGCAATTTCTGTATTCCCCAAATCCCACACTCGCGTGCTTGTACTGCGGTAGTCATTCAAAGAAGATATTTCTATGTATTTTGTTAAAGAGTTTGCAACCCATTTTATAGCTGAAGGAATGACTAAAATTGTTTTAAAATTACGTGGTGTGAAGTCATTATAATTCTGAGTGATATCCATGGAGTAATTCCCGGCCCGGAAGGCATTGGCACTAAATTGTGAGGCAGGAATTTTAAAGATAAAATTGATATTTCCCCGGTTGAATCCTCCTCCCAGACTGATGGATGGTGGTTCAAACCATCTTACAGCACTTGTACTGAAAGACTGAAAACCTGGTAAATAACCTGAAAATCCAGTAGATGGCATCTGTCCTCCCATACTTTCCAACTGCCACAGAAGCGCGGAACCGGGTAAAGTAAGTGAGGAAGAAGAGTGAGTAAAATTGGGCCCGGAAACAGAGGTAAATGTAGGAGCTGTTGGGAGTAATCCCAAAAAGGCATAATCCCAGTTGGTTCTGTTGGCGTTCGTCATTACTCTTGTAGGTACTGAAGTAAATTCGCTCCTGTTAAAAATATTATTTTCAGGAACCGACAGATATACATCCTGACCTTTCGTAACCGCAGCCCCGAACAATACGGTAAAAATTCCTATTAGAAAAGACCTCATCTTTTTCATACTTTTAAATTTAAAACTTTTTCACCTTAATGGTGGTGTCTTTCTTCTTATATTCAAAAACCACAGTTTTTGAATAACCTTCTTTTGTCACCTGAATAGTTTGGCTGGGTTGTATATAGCTGTATTTGTCATTTTCAATATAGAGCGTGTATTTTCCATCTTTCAGGAAAAATTCAAACTCATTTTTTTGGTTAACCACAGCAGTATAGATCATACCCTCTTCACTTTTTGCATATACCACAATTCCGGTTACATCCGTTTCCAGAACATCGTAAGCTTGTCTGATCTCTGTTAATTTTCCACTTACCCTGATGTTTTTTACCAAGCCTACTTTACGGTTAATATTGGCATGCACCATAATGACTGGATCCATCATCAATCGGGCACCTGCACTTTCGTTCATTTTTAGTGTATAAGTTCCTTCTGGGACATTCTGAAAAACTACTTTTCCATTCTTATCTGTTATCGCTACATAATTGTCCAGTTTTACAATTTCATTAGCAAGTACCGATTCGCCGGATTCCAGAAGTCCATTAAAATTTTTATCTTCAAAGAACTGGAAAGCCACTTTATGATTTCCGAGAGTTGTTGCTGTGGTAAAATATTTTTTAATCCCCACTCTAAACTGGTAATAGCTTCCACTGGTTGCATATTCAGCTGTAGATTTATAACCGGAAAGATTAAAATACCCTGTGGTAGACCAGGAAGGCGAAATCTTATACTCCAGATTACCGGTGATATTGCTGTTTAAATTTTTATAAAGTTCCGAATAGAAAGTCCCGGCTGAAAAAGATCCGGTCAGATTATGATTAAACATCTGGAAATTATAGGAGGCATACACATTATAGTTGGCGAAATTACGGTTTCCATTATAATAAGAATTTAAATCAAAGACACTGATCGCGTTCCATTGGGCTGTTCCATTGAGGGAGAATGATTTATATCTGTAAGATAAAGTCGTTTTCAAACTGTTGAACCATTCTGGATTATCATTCTCTTTTGAATAAGAATATTCCGCCGTCAGGTTCAATCCGTGAGCACCTAATGTAGTACTGATATTGGCTTCCAACCGGTAAGAAAAAAGTTCCTGTGATGTGTAAAAATTAGCTGTTTTTTGTTTTTCAACCTTTGGATAAAGTAGGAAATTCCACTTCTTTAAAGAAAACTGATACCCTAGTCCCAAAGCTTCCGTGCTGTTGAAATAATAACGCAAATTAGAGGTATTCCCAGGTTGGATAGGTTCACTCTGGAAACTCAGGAACTCGGGTTCTACCTGCGAATTCTGATATTGTATAAAAGCAAGCTGAGCAGCAGAAAATTGGCGGCCGATCCTCTGATTTGAGAAAAAAGATCCCCGTTTAATCCCTGCATAACTTTTGGTGGCAAAGGAATTGAAAGATTGTATATCCCATTTCCCTATTTTTCCTTCGTAATTGGCTCCCATGGAAGCTCCTGTATTTTCATCTTTATTCAAAAGACCTTTTTCGTTGCTCACTCCCACCTCCGTGCGGATGATATGTTTTTCGTTAATTAACAATGATGTTACCGCGTTCGCTACCTGTGTATCTATGTTAAAGCGCGGATCATGGTCGAATATATAGGATACTTTCCCATTGAAAGATTTAGCATTTCCAAAAGCATATTTTGCACCTACCATGGTAGATCCTTCTGTTTGCTGGAAATAAGTACCATACAGATTATAATTACTTTCCAGCGCAAGAACTTCAACCTGATTATTGTTACCAAATCTGGTAGAAACTTTTCCTCCCCTTCCGAAAACCGGGTAGTCGTAATCGCTGCTATTAACATTTCCCAAGCGTAAAACCGTATATTTTCTCTCCAGTTCCAGCCAGGTATCATACACATTATAAAGGCCGTCTTCAAAATAGTAATCTGTACCGATATTGAAGCGTGATTTTAAATTCTCAGACATACGGAATGCTGTGTTTCCCCTCAATTGAAGAAAATTGAACCCTGAACTGTTTTCATTATAGCTCATTTCCGCAAAGTTACTTCCACTCGCCGCTTCGTTTCCACGGGCAATTTGTCTGTTGTGCGATAAAATTACCAAGTAGAGCGTGTTGCTTCCCACAATTTTATTATCAAGCAGATCTGTGACAATTGCATTAATATTAAACTCCGGGTAAAGTGTATTCTGTTTTCTGACGGCAATTTTAATTTCAAGCGTTTGTTTTTCTAAACCTTCCAGAGATAAGGTTTGCTGTTTTGGCAAAATTTCCAGACCATCCGGAATTGACTGCAAATCAATCTTAACGGTACGTTTACTATACCCCTGATTTTCTACAGTCAGCAGAATTGAAGATTGGGGCAAAGCAGGGTTAATAAAATTTTCGTAGGTAGCCGTATAAATCGCGATGTTTTTGTTCTCACCTTTAGAGACGAAGAATGAGGCGTTTTCAGCCCTGGTTACCTTTGAAGTGGCATACGAAACCTGAAATTGGATCTTATTGGATCTCAGCTTCATAAAATCCACGTTGGCGATCAGCTTCACAGGAAGATTTTTAGACTGACCCGGGCCTAGGGTAAAGTCAGTTTTGGGATAGAAAAGCAATCCCGGATACTGTTCCTGAGGGCTGATATTCTGAATCATCATCTCTTCAGAACTTTTATTCTCAATGATCAGGAAATTAGTAAAAGTAGAACCCTTTTCAACAGTTACACTGTCATTTTCAAAATGGATTTGTATATCCTTCTTTTCCTGTGCAAAGGCCCACGAAAAGTTCAGAAGAACAAATATAAAAAATAAGATTGTTCTTCTTAGTACTGATACTGATATTCCATTCTGTGGTTTCAAAGCTTAATTTTAAAATTTAAAGTTTTTTTCTCCTACACGTAAATCATTAGATTCGGCCATTTTGACGATAACCACGCCAAGGAAGTTCCCTGAAATGTTCTCTGGTAAAGAAAACTGAACAACCTGATTGGTATCCGGAAACATAGAGATGGAAATTGCGGGTAATTTTATTTCCTTACCACTGTCTGTATTGGTGAGTTCAAACTCAACGGTGGCATCATTGATGGTGTTTCCATCATTATGGATGCTTACTGCAACTTTTCTATTCGCAGCATTCTCATTTTTCACTTCTGAAATATTGGTGATATCCAGACTTTTCACATGGTTTCCCGGTGGAGTATAAAAGATGTGAAGTCCCACCTCAAATAAGGTGATAATACCAATACCATTCTGAATACGTGCCTTATCTGCCTGCTGAGGAAGTTGTGTAAAAAACAGCATGCTGTTTGTAACGACAGACTGTGATGCGTTTGCCGGAATTTGCATGGTTACTACAATCTCCTTTGTACTTTTCGCAGGAACTGTTACAGTGTTTTCTAAGGTAGACACCCAGGAGGCATTGGAAGTTTTTGAACTGCCTGCTTCAAGATAAACCTTATTTCCGTCTTCTTCTCTAACCCAATCTTTATAGTTGAGATTAAAAACATAATCTTTATCCGAGCTGTTTTGAAGCGTGACTGTCTTTGTTACTTTTTCTCCTGGATTACCTGTGAAAAACAATCTTGTAGGCGACATAGAAATACTTTGTGCCAAAAGTGAAGAAGATCCTGTAAGAATAAAGAAAATGAAAAGGTGAATAAACTTGTTCATGGTGTAAATAGTTTAATAATAAAGATTCTCAAAACTACTGAAAACGTAGCAAAATAAGCCTTTACAAACTAAAAATTTTATTATAAAGCAGTCGCCGTATAAGTTACTGTTTGCGTATAAGTTCCCGCTGGCTTACCTAAAATATCCGAAGATGATGATTTCTCTGCTGGAATGGTGTAGTCCAGATTCAGTGTTAATGCACTTCCGAGAGGAGCATTGGATACTAAGGTTCTTTCTCCTGGGGATAAAACCACTTCGTTTTTTGCTCCGCCCATACTTCCGGGAGCTTCTGCAGCTTTGATTGTCAAAACATCCACTGGGATCGAGTTTGAACCATTGACGAAATTCGGTCCCCCTGCTTTTACCTTTACATTAAAGTTCTTCGTGGAAGTAACTTTTAAAGAGTTGGCTTTAGTAATGGTCTGATCAGAGTTGTAGTCTGCTGCAGTAGCATAGTTAAAGGCAACTATACCACCAATGGCAGTACTTCCTGCGTCGATAGAGATGACATCGTTCAGGATAATTTTTACAACTGTGGTTGCAGTAGTATTTTGAGCCTGAACATTATTAGTTCCTAATATGATCGCTCCAAAAGTTAAGGCTGTGATTGCAATTTGTTTTGTCATGATAATATTATTTAATTGTTAATCTTGTTTACCTGTTCTCTTTTGAACATTACAAATCTACAGCGGTCATAAAAGTTTCTTTGTAGTGGAAAACGGAAGTACATGTAGTAAAATCACTACACAGTTTATTCACATAATAAACAGAAAAACCCTCAGTACTTTTCAGGTACTGAGGGCATGTATATTGATGTGTTTTTTTATTATAAAATTGATGTATTTTTTATTATAAAGCAGTTGCCGTATAAGTTACCGTTTGCGTATAAGTTCCCGCTGGCTTACCTAAAATATCAGAAGATGATGATTTTGCTGCTGGAATAGTGTAGTCCAGATTCAGTGTTAACGCACTTCCAAGAGGAGCATTTGTAACTAAATTCTGATCTGTTGCAGATAAAACTACAGTATTTTTTGTCCCGCCCATTGTTCCGGCAGCTGTTGCTGCTTTAATAGTCAAAACATTGACAGGGATTAAGTTTGTTCCATTCATAAAACTAGCGCCTCCTGCTTTTACTTTAACATTAAAGTTCTTTGTGGAAGTAACTTTCAGAGAGTTGGCTTTAGTAATGGTCTGATCAGAGTTGTAGTCTGCTGCAGTAACATAGTTAAAATCTACCGTATTACCAATGGCAGTACTTCCTGCGTCAATGGAGATGACATCGTTCAGGGTAATGTTTACCGTGGTGGTTGCGGTTGTATTTTGAGCCTGAACATTATTAGTTCCAAATATGATAGCTCCAAAAGTTAAGGCTGTGATTACGATTTGTTTTTTCATGATGGTAATATTTTATTGTTATTTTTTACTTAATTGTTATCTTTTGTATACTGCAAATTTATAGTGGTGCTAAAAGTTTCTTTGTAGTGGAAAAAGGAAGTTCACGTAGTAAAATCACTACACAGTTTATTCACATAATAAATAGAAAAACCCTCAGTACTTTTCAGGTACTGAGGGCATGTATATTGATGTGTTTTTTTATTATAAAATTGATGTGTTTTTTATTATAAAGCAGTCGCGGTATAAGTTACTGTTTGCGTATAAGTTCCCGCTGGCTTACCTAAAATATCAGAAGATGATGATTTTGCTGCTGGAATAGTGTAGTCCAGATTCAGTGTTAACGCACTTCCAAGAGGAGCATTTGTAACTAAATTCTGATCTGTTGCAGATAAAACTACAGTATTTTTTGTCCCGCCCATTGTTCCGGCAGCTGTTGCTGCTTTAATAGTCAAAACATTGACAGGGATTAAGTTCGTTCCATTCATAAAACTAGCGCCTCCTGCTTTTACTTTAACATTAAAGTTCTTTGTGGAAGTAACTTTCAAAGAGTTGGCTTTAGTAATGGTCTGATCAGAGTTGTAGTCTGCTGCAGTAACATAGTTAAAATCTACCGTATTACCAATGGCAGTACTTCCTGCGTCAATGGAGATGACATCGTTCAGGGTAATGTTTACAGTAGTGGTTGCTGTAGTATTTTGAGCCTGAACATTATTAGTTCCAAATATGATAGCTCCAAAAGTTAAGGCTGTGATTACGATTTGTTTTTTCATGATGGTAATATTTTATTGTTATTTTTTACTTAATTGTTATCTTTTGTATACTGCAAATTTATAGTGGTGCTAAAAGTTTCCTTGTAGTTGAAAAAGGAAGTTCGTGTAGTAAAATCACTACACGGTTTATCATTTGGACTTAAATAGAAAAGCCCTCAACATTTTCTAAGTATTGAGGGCCTATATAAATTGCTGTTATTTCTATTATAAAGCTGTCGTCATATAAATTACCGTTTGTGTATAATTTTTCTTTAGGTTTTCACAAAAAAATATTTATAGATTGGTAACTTTATTATCATTGTTATTTAAGAGTATTATGGTAATATAAAGCAAATAACTAATATAATTAATTTGTTATTGTAATGGCAATAATGCACCAAGCATTCAGCAATCTACTTTCATAAGAGTGCAAGGATTTTGAATTTTATCTATATTGGTACAATACATAAAAAATCAAAGGCCTCCTGAGGAAGCCTTCGAAACACCAAATCACAAAATATTAATATGAAAAAATTAGCTTATAAAGCTGTTGCAGTATAAGTTACTGTTTGCGTATAAGTTCCCGCTGGTTTACCTAAAATATCAGAAGATGATGATTTCGCTGCTGGAATAGTGTAGTCCAGATTCAGTGTTAACGCACTTCCAAGAGGAGCATTTGTAACTAAATTCTGATCTGTTGCAGATAAAACTACAGTATTTTTTGTCCCGCCCATTGTTCCGGCAGCTGTAGCTGCTTTAATGGTCAAAACATTGACAGGGATTAAGTTCGTTCCATTCATAAAATTAGCGCCTCCTGCTTTTACTTTAACATTAAAGTTCTTTGTGGAAGTAACTTTTAAAGAGTTGGCTTTAGTAACGGTCTGATCAGAGTTGTAGTCTGCTGCAGTAACATAGTTAAAATCAACTGTATTACCAATGGCAGTACTTCCTGCATCGATAGAGATCACATCGTTCAGGGTAATGTTTACCGTGGTGGTTGCAGTTGTATTTTGAGCCTGAACATTATTAGTTCCTAATATCATGGCTCCGAAAGTTAAGGCTGTGATTACGATTTGTTTTGTCATGGCTGTATTATTTAATTGTTATTTTTTACTTAATTGTTATCTTTTGTATACTGCAAATTTATAGTGGTGCTAAAAGTTTCCTTGTAGTGGAAAAAGGAAGTTCGTGTAGTAAAATCACTACACGGTTTATCATTTGGACTTAAATAGAAAAGCCCTCAATACTTTGACAGTATTGAGGGCTTTTCTATTTAGAATTGTTATTTACTTACAATGCAGTGGCGGTATAAGTTATTTTTTGTGTGTAAGTTCCCTGTGGTTTTCCCAGAAGGACCTTAGATGCATTTTCCGCCGAAATGGAGTAGGCAATATTTAAAGACTGTTTGGTTCCTAAACTTGCATTACTCACCAGCACCTGATCAGTTGTAGATAAAGTGACCTCATTCAGGGTTCCCACCAAACTTCCGCCCGGTATTGCCTTGACCTTTAATATATCTACAGGAATTACATTTGCACCACTTACAAAGTGTGCCCCTTCAGATTTTACTTTTACATCAAAATTTTTAGAGGAAATAATGACTAAACTGTTGGGAACAGTCACATTTTTTGATGAATTATAGTCTTTTGTGCTCCCATAATTAAAATCTACAGTACCTTCTGAAGCAACAGAGCCAATGTCCATGGCAATAACGTCCGATAAAATAATATTTACTGATGTACTCACCTGCTCTGAACTTTGTGCCATAATCTGGTTGGTTCCTAAGGCGATTGCTCCCAAAGACAGCGCAATGATAAAAATTTGCTTTTTCATGATTAATAAATTTTAGTGAGGTGTAATAATATTATCATTCTGAATTCATTATAAATCTAATAACAATATATGACATCACCAAAGCTTTTTCACTCTAATGTGAGTGAATGTAGATTTTTCGCCGAAAATCATGGAATCAGCATAGGTATCGTAAGAATAATTGATCAAGTTAACAGTATTGTAATGCTTAAGGAACTTCTCCCTGATAAAATTACTCTTTAAACATTCCATTTTAATAATAAAATATAAATGGCGCCACTTAAAAAAAGTGACGCCATTTTATATGGGTTATATATTCCTTATTTTGAATTTTCAAGTTTTAATACATCTTATTTTCTGCATATTTATAAACTGTCTTTTCATCCCAAACAAATAATTGAATAGAGCTATACGGTGGTATTTTGTATGAATACCCTGCGCTTTTTATATCGAAGCCCTGCCCATAACTATCACTGGCATTTAATACGAGTATTCTCTGACCTCGGAAAACTTTTCCTAATGTAAATTGCTCACCATACATACATCTGATGACCAGCATTCTATTATCAGAATCATAATACTGAATTCCTGGCTGCTGCTCAATCATTCCATGAGACAATCTCATTCTAGAGTCCTCATTGATAATCTCATCATCAAGGTAGGAAAGACTTCCGTCAGGAATAAATAAAGTATTAGGCTTTTCATCTTTTGATTTAAAGTTTTCAGTAGCCTTTACAGAGCCCTCAACATATACTGGACCAGCAATATTAACTTTATGCGAATCATTAGCCGGTGCACCTATACCAATATTATGGCTCTTTCTATGGAAGTTAATACCTTCCCAACCCTTATATTTACTTGAATATTTATAATACTCACCTTCCAATACAGTTAAATAGAACCCATCCTGTTCATTATATATACCGGATTCTCCTCCATTATATTCATCAGCAACCATTAATCCATTACCTGTATGACTAGTAAATTGCTGGTTTACAATAACACCGTTATTAGACATATAATTCCAGCTATTGATATTACCCTGAGAGAAATCTGCGTCACTCCAAACAGTTCTCCAAGGCTGCCATCCTATATCTCCAGAACCTGAATAACTTCCTCTGAATTTCATCCCATTTCCTGTTCTGTCAATAGTTAGCTGTTGTCTGCCATCAGCCGAGTTCAGATTTAAAGTAGTTGTATAATTAAACCCTGAAGATGGGGCTTCCTGTCTATAAATTCCAGATTCAGAAACTAAATTTAAATTAGCAACATATTTTAGCTCTTTAAACTTATCATTCCAATTACTGATCATAGCAGGGGTAAGATTACCGGCATCCCAAATTACATTTCCCTGAAAAGTTGGTCTTGATCTTAGATGATTAATGGCACCATAATTATCAATGGTCATCGCTATCTGAGGCCCTGCTGCAAACGAATTGGTTGTTGCAAAAGCCATAGATGTACCATTTCCGTCATTACTTCGTACATATATACCGGCTTGTGTACCGCTATTAGAATAAAATCCAATGGATGCTGTATATTGATTATCAGGATTTGAACCACTTTCAGTTTCTACTAAGAAAGAGTATTCGGCTGATGTACTGGTATTGCCCCAGCCTGTGCCTGTATTTTTTGCTCTACCTTTAATAGTTTTAAGTCCGGTAATATCCTGCTGGCCATCGACATTAACAAACTTGCTGTTTGTCCAATTATGCGTTGCTAAAAATACATAACCATCTGTTCTGTGGTATATGTAAGGCGCACCTGCTGATAAACCATTTGAGAATCCTAATGTTTGAGCATTTTCGGCAGAATTAACTTTAGTATCAGGGTTAAAATTATTATTGGTCCAAAGCGATTCTCCATCTGACAGTAAAGGAATATTCCCTTTTTTCGTCATCGTTGTTGTATTTATCGCCTGCCAATATTCTAAGTGATTGCTGAATAAAGGAAAATCTATCCTGTGATACCATGTATTATTTCCTGCTATGTGTAAAGAGTTACCATAAGTAGATGGGAATCCGTTACCTGTCGCCCAATCTGTAACACTTAAAGGATAATCAGTTTTTACTGCAGTTGCATCCTGATGGTTCCCTCTTTTCGCAAGATATTCTCCGGGATTTAAATTGTTCGTAGTCCACGGAATGCCTCCCTGAATTTTAACTGCACCACTATCTGAACTTAATAATAAGTCACCACCATTTACAGCTCTCATTGCAAAGCTATCTCCTGCTCCACTCCATACGGCAGAATTTCCATCAGCTCCAATATAGGCTATATCTTTAGATCCATCATACTTTTGCCAGGTCAGATAATTCCCTGTTTGTGCTGTACTTTTCCATCTCCCTAACATAGCTGGAGTTTCTATATTGAAAGCACCTGTCATAGTACCACCATCTTTTCTGAGATAGTTTCCTAAATCTGAAGATGACACAAAATCTGAGGCTAATCTCTGGCCACCACCCGCTGTTAAGATATAGTTATCATTATACCCAACTTTATTGAAACCTCTTGAGGAAACCTGACCGGCATCAGTGAATGTTATACCATTATTTAAATCCCAATCTTCTGCATTATTGGTAACAGAGGGCGCCAATATCAAATTGTTATTGGTAGGTTTCTGAATTGACCAGGATTTATATGAACTGTTTTTTAGTTTGAAAGGTATTCTGTTATAATAGGATTTTGCTGCCGATATAATTTCATCCGTATTTCTCGTCTGGTAATCGCTCGGTTTGAAATTTACATTATCCCAGGCTTTTCTCCATAGTGTCCAATTTCCATTATGCCCACTTCTATACACCAGTTCTCCTGCATCTGCATTAGTATCATTATATTTTATCTGCAACTGTGCTGTAGTATCCTGAGCACCCATGTGCAACATAGGACTATATAGATGCTGAACTCCTCCTGCGTTATTGTTTGCTCTGTAAACTCCGGAACTGGAATACCCTCCAAGACTATTGAAGTTATCATTAAACTGAACTGCTTTTGGAATATAGCTGCTGTCTGCAAAATTAGTTAACCAACTTCTTGTAGCGACTACATCAGACGGTAAAGTAATGATATGGGTAGGATATAAGTCAAGATTAGGTTCTAATGCATGAGACCATCCCAGATTCCAATCCTGATAATAGTTTCCGTATTTAACTTCCACTCTAGCCACTTCAAATGAGAAATACCCATTCCAAAAAGTCTCTGATTCTCCTAATAAAATACTTACATATCCATCAGTCCCAATCCCAATCCTTGCAGTAGTGGTAGGAAAATTATCTGTTACTTCCCATATCGCTTTTGAACCATTAGTAACCAGAGTTCCTGATACATATTTATAGAAAGCGACATTCACTTTACCTAAGTACTGGCTTTCATATCCATAAATATTAATATCAATACTAAACATTGCATGCTCCGGTGAAGCTTGTGGCATTTTAATCGCTAAAATACCCGTATGTCCTCCAACATCATAATAGCCCTGATAAACTTTATTAAATATTCTTACTTTATTTTGGCTTTTATTAATAGATCCCCCATCTTCAAATTCTAAATCCTTTGTACCAAGATTAACATCCTGTGATGCGCCAGTATAAGGAACATAATTATTTAAAGTTGATGTATTAACAAAAGTTGACGGGTTTAAATTATGAGCATCCCAAACCACTCCATTTACTCCGTTTTTAGAGTGTATTATATCATTGTTATTAGATTCTATAATAGTATTAATCGTTGGGTTTCCTATGTATAATGTGGAGGAACCGCTATAATTTAACACCTGGTTATTACCTGAAGTAAATGAAGTAGAATAAATACCTTGTTTAGAATAAATCTGACCTGACCGTCCCAGATAATGGGTAGGATGATCCGGATCTCCAAAATGGAAACCAATACCTTCATTCAAACTATTGGCACTTCCCTGATAATAAGAAAGTCCATAAGCATCTGCATTAGCAAATGACCAGATTCTATTTCTTTCATCGGTTTTGTAGAACCTGTTTTGAAATCCTTCATCTGTTTGCACAAAACCTCTTGAATGGATACCATAAGGAGGAATAAACTGGGAGTCGGTATAAGAAGAAGAGGCCAATAAACCACCAGATAAAATAACTTGAGAATTATTACCGTTTAAACCCGCTATAGGTTTATCTGAATCTAATGCCCAATAGCTACCTGTATCTTTCTTCTCCCAAAATGTATTACCAGAAACTAACTCTTCTTTAGTGAGCAAATGTTTAAGATTTATCTGAACCCTTTTTGTACCTCCCGGATCCGGGTGATCCGACACTGAAGTAACTCTGTTATTCCCGTGGTCTAAACCTCCATATCCAACCGTTACTTTGACATCAAACCCCTGCCAGTAAGATAATTGGGTAAACCAAAAACAAAGTTTACCATTTAAGTTTAAGGCCGTAATTCCATTCCAGTAATATAATGTAGAATAGCCGCTATGAGAAATAATAGTACCATTATAGATATGGCCCTGGATCTTACAATCTAAAGGCTGATCATTGCCATACATATTACCTTTAATCTCTAAAAGAAACTGATCTCCATAGTCTACAGAATAATCTACATCAGTTTCAATTAAGGTACCCTGTGGGAAGTTTCTTCCCGAATGATACCAGGAGTCTTCTTTTCTTCGGGAATCATAATCTCCACCGCCTCCCGTCAGAAATTTTTCATTATCTGATCCATCTTTATAATACCCGGCCGATCTCACGTAATCAAAAGCATTGCCATTGATATTCATAAAGTGATACCCATTTGGCCTATACTGTAGTGTAGCAGCGTAAAGCCCCGGCTGATGAAAAGAAATTGCAGGGTAAATTGTATCAGACACACCATTACCTCTTACTTCTAAAGCAACTGCATTATAAGCATTACCTGTAGCTCCTGAAAAGGATTTTCTTACCGGTATATCCTGGTATGTATTGGTTGTTACTAAATTTAAATCAGAAACTATTTCCGCATGGGTTCGTGTGCTAATTTTTTTCGTTACAGAATTCCAAACCATTACAGAACCTGCATCGTTTGGAACACTTTTCACAATTATTTCGCCTTCTACAGCGATATGATTGTTAAAATATTCAGGAGCAATCATTAGTCTAATCTAGCAGTTAAAGTAATTCTATATTCATTCGGGGTAAGTGGTGCCAAAACATCTATTTGTACGTCATTTTCTGATATAACCGTACAGCTTACATTTATTTTTCTATTATCAGCATTACGATAACAGATATAGTCAACATTGATAGTATTCCAGCCATGGGTGATGGGGAAAGTAACGGACGATCCGTCTCCGATGTGCCATGTTTGGGATTTAATTTTTGCATCCAAAACAGCTTTTGTAGATTTTGGAGTCATTGCTTTAGTAATATTGACTCCCTCAATAGCTTCAACATCTGTCGCGATCTGGATCAGACCTTTTACCGAATCTGTAGCGTCTACAATATCAGGAATACCTTTTTCTATAATCTGATAATTTTTAGGGATATTGTAAGCATCATCGGTATTGGCAATAAGATGGTCACCCACAGATACAGGTTCATTGCCCACCCATCCATTGGCTGTAATTACCCATACCATTCCTGTTTTAATTACGGCTGCTGTAGCAGGTGATGGCATCGTCATTGAACCTTCAACAGTAGAAGGAATATAACCTCCCGGCTGATAGATCAGTGCTCCTGTAAGGCTTTGTCCTATGAAGTTTTCAACATAAGTTTTAATCTTATAGGATGACCATGTAAAGGTACCTGACTGAATAGCGTCATTCACAACAATAGAAACAATATCTGCATTGGTAAGATTTCGGCCTGCTACTTTAATAACATGCCCTGAACTATTGGTCAGTATCTGACTTAGCAATAGAAGCCCGCTTGTCTGATTGGTCTGAAATGGATTATTAGTCAGCGGATAATCCGGATGTACATAATTTTCGGCCAAATTAATCCATTCGGTTCCGTTCCATTGATGCAACTGGCCGTTATAATCAATTACCCAGCCTGCAGGAACACCATCCGTACTGGGAAATGAAGTAAATTGTTGAAAACGGGTACGTTGTAGTTCCCCGAAAAAATTATCCTGATTTGCGTTGTTACTGATTACTGCATTGTTATTCATAGTTTTTTATTTTTTATGGTTTAACTTTTAAAATGAGAATGTTAATAGGATTAGCAAGGTCGCCCAGCATCTTGATCTCGATGGTTTGATTGGTTGCATAATCGTCAATATTTATTTTTTTTCCGGTAACACTATCCCGGGCCTGAATGATTACATTTTCCGTTTCAAGGGTATTGGGAAATACTGCACTTCCGGTAATCTGCACTACTGCACTTTCAGCTGTCTGAGAGATCAGCAAAACCTTATCATAGATCTGCTTATTAAATTCCTGTTGATTTTTCGGGCTGCTTAGCCAATCGTAGTCCAATACCAGCTTTACTTTATCTTCACTTGATTCTCCGATAGGAAGAGCTTTTAAAGCTTCAATATCATCACGGTTTTTTTTAATGAAGTTTACTATTTCCTGAAGTTCATCTAAAGACAGATCATTAGACAATAGGATCTTTCTAATATTTTCTATCTTCAGGGCTAAGTCTTTATCAGCATCTTTCAGTGCATCAACAAAGCTATTTACCTGTATTTTAGTGTACACATTCCCCAATTGATCAGAACTGTCAATTGTAGCAACATTGCTTATTCCAAGTTTGCTTTTCCAGCTGTCAACATGAGCCGAGGTCAGATTACCGGCATTCAATAAAGCCAGATATTCCGAATGAGCTTTTGGGTCTTTTAAGTGTTCCTGAAATGCTTCCGCACTGGCAAATAATTGAAAGATTTCTTCAAATCCTTCAATACCTGTCACAGGGATTAAGTCATCTTTGTGATAAAAAGATAAAAACGTGTCTTTAAACTGGGTTTCTGTTGGAAAATCTCCAGTTTCAAACCAACTTAAAATTGTATGTAATGGTGTACTCATTTGATAATTGATAATTAGTTTTGATAAAATTGTTAATTGGGAAAGGCTTAAAGATGATTTCTATCGTGTGATATTTTAAGCGAGCGAAGAAGTCCATATATCTGCAGATGATGCTATACCACATTGCATTCACTCAGAAAGAATCAATGAAGCGGATTCCACTTTGCGATCTCAAAATATTACAATGATACTATAACATCTTTGCCTGAAACCTGAACTGTATGAGCAGTTTGAAGGCGGAACAAAGTAGGCTGCACATGAATTTGGAGATTTATTTCCAATGATAACAGAGGGTTTAGAGTTCCCAGTATTAGCTAGAAATCGTTTATTTAGAAAAGAACAGATCAGCTTCAGCCTTTCTTCTGCGGATGAGTCCGTTTAATGTTTTTCCGGCAGCCGTAATGTATTTTGTGGTAAACCAATTTCTGATAGCCTGCTCTTCTGCTTTTTTATTAATCAAAGAAAATAGTCCGTCTGATCCACCGGTATTGTAAGTGTGTGAAACAAGAGCATCAAATTGATTCTGAGTAAGATTCAGTTTAATTTTGCTGTTGACGATTTTTTCATAAGTTGGTAAAACAGATGAAAATAGCTCTATTCCTTTCTCTTTAGTGATGGCAGTATCTTTCATGGTTACTTTTTTCCCTCCGGGATAGTACGTGTTGCCATATCCAATTGTCGGAATTCCTGCAGAATCCAGATAAGGCTTTGAACTGAAACCTTCAAATGATACAATCAGATTGATTCCCTTTTGTGATGTTTTCATGTTTTAAAATATTTGTAGGTGAAAAAGATGAGTATTAAAGTGATTCCAATAATCGTAATGAAAATCCAGGCCAGGATCTCCAATCCATCTGTTTGAATTTTCCTGGTTTCTTCAGAGACTTTTGAAGCCACTTCTTTGACTGTTTCTTTTAAACTTGTTTTCTGGGTTAAATCCTGGATAACATGAGTAGTTTCTCCTTTTCTAAGCTCTGATTTTTCATGGTTGCCCTTTGCGTAAGAGCTGCTGATGGAATATTCTGCATTTCCCACAATAGAAATACGTTGAAGCGTATCACGTCCCACTACATTATGGAAAACAAAGGGATTAGATGCATCCGATTTTCCTTTAATCAATAGCTCTCCGGATATTTCATTTTTCTCTTCCTTCAGCGACACCTCATCCGATATACTGTGAGCTGACTGTGAGCTTTGAAGGATTAAAGAATCAGCTTTTATTTCTTCTGTCTTTTTTGTATTTTCTTTATAAGTGGCTGTAATTTTGTGTTTACTCCGGCAGCCCAACATGAGACTGCTCAATATGAGCAATAACAGAATTTTTGTTTTCATGAGTTTTAGTTTTAAAAATTGAAAAGGCTTATCTTGAATTCTTCAATCCCAGAAAATCCCAATGATATTCAAATTCTTACATAAAGATTTTATCTTCTTTTACGTATTCTTTTTTGATGCTATCCAGCAACATGTCTAAGCTTACTTTGAAACCAGGTTCTTTTAACGCAATTGTTTTTAAACTTACATCCTGTATGATATTCATAATATTAGAACCGGTTAACTCATATCTTTGAGCAATTTGTTCCAGATCAATATCTTCAAGTTGTAATTGTTCGGGTAAATTTTGCTGCCAGATACGCAGACGCTCTTCATGCTTTGGATTATTAAATTGTATGCAGCTATGAAAGCGTCGCGTAAAGGCTTTATCCATATTATTTTTAAAGTTGGATGCCAGAATAATAAGGCCTGAAAATGTTTCTATGCGTTGCAGCAAATAAGAAACTTCCTGATTGGCATATTTGTCATGGGCATCTTTTACAGAGGTTCGTTTTCCGAAAATAGCATCTGCTTCATCAAAAAATAAAATCCAGTTTTTATTTTCTGCTTTGTTGAATAGTTTAGCTAATTGTTTTTCTGTTTCTCCGATGTATTTTGAGACCAGCATAGAAACATCCACTCTGAAAACAGGACGTTGAGTATATTTCCCTAAAAGGCTGGCCGCAAGAGTTTTTCCTGTTCCCGGTTCTCCATGAAACAACACTCTGAACCCTGGTTTAAGTTTGGTCTGCATATTCCAATCTTCCATCAAAGTCCGGCTGCTATTGTACCAGGCTTCAATACTTTTAAGCTCCTGTAAAGTAGTTTGAGGAAGAATCAAATCTGTCCATGATCGATGGGTGAGTATTTGTTCTGCAGGAAACTCATTGCTCATTTTTGGTAATAACTCCAGGCCAAACATGATCTTTTTAAAAGCTTCTTCATGAATATTGATCTGACTGTTCATTGATACATGTTCATGGGCTGAACCTGAAAAAACAATGAGTTCTTCCTGATTCAACACTGAATCCGGGCCGAAATAATCCAGTGATTTTAATCTTTCTGAAATACTATCCCCTCCCAAAACGTATTGAACTGCCTGAATTGTAGGATAAAAGAGCCTGCCGCTAACCTGCCAATTCTCCTGCGGTGCGGTCTGTGTTTGAGCCCAACCTTAAATTTCAATATTCAGGAGGGGGAACAACCATTTCACAATTAATCCTTGAAAATACTACAGGAGAAAAGTATGAAGATTATATGTTGAAAAATGTTTTGACCCCTTTAGGGATGAATGAAAGTTCTTATAATCAACCGCCTTCTTCAGATAAAGAAAAATTACTGGCAACGGCTTATGTTAACGGAAAGGAAGTAAAAGGTAAATATCATATTTATCCTGAAAAAGCAGCAGCCGGTTTATGGACCAACCCCAATGATCTGGCAAAATATATCATCGAAACCCAATTGTCATTTGCAGGCAAATCGAATAAAGTTTTATCAAAGGAAATGTCTGTAAAGAGAATTGAAAATAATTACGGCGTGTTTCTGAATGATTTCAAAGGCACAAAATATTTCGGACACAGTGGTGGGAATGAAGGTTTTGCGTGTTACTATATTGGAAGTGTTGAAGACGGAAACGGTCTGGTTGTAATGACTAACGGCAATAATTTCAAACTCATCGATGAAATTCTTTTAAGTATTGCCAGTTTGAACCAATGGAAAAATTATCCCATTGAGCCTCAAAAAGAATCCATTGCCTTAACTATCAGAAAGGAATGTTTAAAAAATATTGACAAAGGAATTGCATTGTACCAGGAACTGAAAAAGAATAATCCCAATGGCTACAACTTCTCCAATGAAAACGAACTCAACGAGCTTGGCTATGAATTGCTAAGAGACAACCAATCAGAGGCAGCACTTAAGATTTTTAACTTAAATGTCAATGAATTTCCAACGTCAGGAAATTTATATGACAGTCGTGGTGAAGCTTATTTTAACAAAAAAGAATATACATTGTCAAAAAACGACTATCAGAAATCATTGGAACTTGATCCGACCAATCAGAATGCGAAGGAAATGATTTTGAAAATCAACCAACTTTTGACTGCTCAAAAATAAATTACACTTTTTTCGATGTAATGACAATAATCTTGGATACAATATCAAAATGATAAACAAAAAATCCCGGTTAATCCGGGATTTTCATTTCTTATACTTACATTTATTTGATCTCTACAGGCACTGAGATTTTATCCCAATCCATTGTAAATCCATTATTGTTTATTTTATAAACTAAAGCTTCCTGTGTTGCTGGTAAAGCCTTTGTTTTTACATCAACACGTAAAGCATCTTTAGATTGTTCGTATTTATAAGCACCCCATTGTTTTGGCTCCTTGTTAAAAATCGCAGTCCAGGTTCCGCTTTGTTTAGGGATTAAGAAAAAGCTGTATTTACCTGCAGGCAGTTTTTTACCCTGAACGGTAATATCTTTATCCGTTTCGAAAGTAGTGGCTTCATTAGCACCTGCACGCCAAACTTTATCATAAGCTTCCAAACCACCCCAGATTGTACGTCCTTTTACTGAAGGACTGCTATAGGCAATTGTAATGTTTGCATCTTTAATTTTTCCTGTAGCAGTAGCCGGAGGGCTGGCAGGTTTTTTAGTTTCCTGTGCAAAAGCGTTTACGGAAAGCGTCACTGCTGCAAAAAGTACAGTAGCTGATTTAATCATTGTTTTCATAATATTTTATTTGTTTGTTTTTATTATTATTTGCTTACGAATTTACTGTTTTCTGCTTATAAAACAGCAATCCGATTGCTGAAAATATAATCACCGCTGCTGCCCCTATTACATTAAGCCAAAGAAAGGAAACAATATCAAACTGATAAATGGCAATGACCGTAATTTCTGATAAAATGGCAGCAATAAATACATTCGGTCCGTCAATTTTTTTATAGTAAAATGCCACCAGAAAAATTCCCAGGATCGGACCGTAGAAAAGAGAACCTAATACATTCACCGCTTCAATGAGAGAACCCATTTGCGTGGCAAACATGGCTACACCGATTGAGAAAATACCCCATGCTAAAGTGTGCAGGCGGCTGTACTTCAATTCGGTTTTCTCATCAGGAAGTTCTTTTTTAAATAGTAAATGAACATCTTTTAATGAGCAGGCAGCAAGGGAATTAAGCGCGGCCGAAATGGAGCCCCAGCTGGCCAGAAAAATAACGGCAAACAGTAAACCGATCATCCCTACAGGCAATGTATTTTTTACGAAATACAGGAAAATGTAATTCGTATCTGTTTTCTCCGTAGTATAGTTTGAATAATTGATAGCTTCCTCTACCCTGCTGTGCAATGCTTTGACTTCTGTCTGTGTATTTTTAAAATCCTGAATTGTTTTTTGAAGTTGTGGAGAATGCGTTTCTTTTAACTTGAGAATTTCCTTCGATTCTGCATTAAATTTTAACTGTAAATCCTGATGTTCTTTTTCAAAAGCCGCAGCCTGTTCAGGATTTGCTTCCTTTAAATGCTGATAGGAACGTTCATTAAAATAAATCGGAGCAGGTTTCAGAGAAAAGAAAGCGAAAAGCAAAGCACCGATCAGGAGAATAGCAAACTGCATCGGAATTTTAACCAATCCGTTCAGCAGCAAGCCCATTTTTGCATTAGTATTATCTTTTGCAGTGATATACCTACCGACCTGGCTCTGGTCTGTCCCGAAATAAGAAAGCGCCAGAAAAAAACCACCAATTATTCCACTCCAGATATTGTATTTATCTTTCCAGTCAAATTCCGTGGTGATGACATTAAGCTTCCCGGATTTCCCCGCCAGATACAGCGCATCATTAAAACCGATTCCATCCGGCATATTCTGAATAAGGAGATACCCTGCAAAAGCCATAGTTCCGAGAATAATAAGAAACTGTAATTTCTGGGTGTGAGCGATCGCTTTTGCACCTCCAATATAAGTGTAGATCAACAGAATGCCACCTGTTAAAACATTGGTTAAATAAATATTCCAGTTTAAAACGCTTGATAAGATAATACTCGGAGCGTAAATACTGATTCCGGTTGATAACCCTCTGGAAAAAAGAAAAAGCAGCGAAGTGAGCACCCTTGTTTTTTTATCAAAACGGTTTTCTAAATATTCATAGGCAGTATAAACATTTAAGCGTTGAAAAATCGGGATGAAAGTAATACAGATCACAATCATCGCCAAAGGCAAACCAAAATAATACTGCACAAAGCGCATTCCGTCTGTATAAGCCTGGCCCGGTGCTGAAAGAAATGTAATGGCACTTGCCTGGGTAGCCATAATACCGATGAGCACAATATACCAGGGCATTTTATTATCTGCTTTCAGGTAGGATTCGTTGCTTTTTTGGCCACGACCGATGAATACGCCGTAAACCACCACTGCAACAAGTGTAACAATAAGAACCGTCCAATCTATATTACTCATGCCCAGAATTTAGTAAACCCATAATAAAATACGATCTGTACTACTAATGCAACGGCTAATAGTATGTACCAGATATTCCAGTTTTTAAGTTGTTTGTTCATCAGTTTTTCTGTGCAGATAAAAAGTTTAAAAATAAACGTGCAGCTCCTACATTTCCCGCAGGCAACTGTCTGAAAAATGCTAACGGTGTATAAATAAAATTACCCTTTCCGTATCTGGCATATAAAGTTGATCCCTGAAGAGGCTCTTCATCCGTATCATGCATTTCAAAAAGCGGTTCATATGCGGCATCCCATTGAGCAGGGAAATAGGCACCACGTTCCTGTACCCAGCCTTTAAAATCATCCGCAGTTATTTTATTCGGAAAGTTCAGTAATTTATGATTGGGATTTAAAAACCTAACCGCAGCATTTTCTTCAGTAACACGCTTATTGGCAATAGTGAAATTGTACATTCCCAATTTGTCAGCGGTTGTATCCTGGTTGGTATTATACTGCATCACCAGATTACCTCCGGCTTTGGCATAGGACCATAAAAACGGGATCCAGCGGCCCAGCTTTTTCTCGGTGTTATTGGCACGAACACCCAATACAATGGCATCATATTGTGATAGTTTGTTTTGATTGCCGTTTCCGCCGGATTCATCTATGTTTCCATAAAAATCTTCGTCTTTCAGGATATCTACCTGAACACCTGCAATGCGCAGAAACTCGGGAATAAAATCACCCGCACCTTGTATGTAACCTACTTTTTTTACTTTCGCCTGAATATCGCCTTTCATTACTGTCACAGTGGCAGGCGCAAAATATTGCAGGGAAGGCAAATGCGGATACTGAATTAATATTTGTTTTTTATTATAGATAGCCCCATCTGCAACATAATTGGCGTCCAGTTGCAAACGGTTTGAGCTTAGGGAAGCAAGCTTAGCTTTTGGAATAACGTAATCGAAAGTAAAATCTTTCTCTTTTATAGAATTTACTTCAGCACTTCCTAATCTTTCTCCGTTATACATAAAGTTCAAAACACCTTTATTGAACGGTTTGTTGGAATTCATCTTAAAATGTAAACTCAAACGTAAATCTTCATTTTCTTTGACCCAATAAAGTGATTGTGTAAATTTCAGTTCCAATGCTGGAACAATGCGCAAAGCTTCGACCACATCACCACGCACCGGATCTAATTTCTTGAAAGATAAAGGAAGCTTAACCTGAAACTTTTCTGAACCGATTTTTAAACCAAGTAAAACATTCAGCGGTGATTCTGCCTCCGGTAAACCGATTAAAGTATCATTGGGAACGGAGAAAGTGGCGGCATTCACGGGAGGTTTTGCCAACCAGTAAGGTTCTGTGAGTGCTGCATCAGCAGGAATCTGAATGTCGTGCTGAATGGTAATTAAAGAATCTTTTGATAGTTTGCGATTGAAGTTTTCTGATTGACTTAGCCATTGTACGTCCTCTAAAATAACAGGATCTGCAGCTCTTGAAATCAGATTTAACCTGAAAGTGTAATGATCTCCGGCAACCGCTTCAGCCTGATTGGTAACAACCTCACCCATAAATCCGGCACAGCTTAAAATAATATGGTCAAGAGATTTAATTTTATCCTTTTTAAAATCTCCATCTTTGATTGCCATGACCTTTTTTCGCAAAGCAAGCAAAGCAGGTAAGCTGAGGTCTGGATGATTGAAATTGAAAGCAGAAATAATCTGATCCAATGACTGATCAATATCAGCGTTTCCCTGTGAAGTCCAGGTTTTAGTAACTCCGTCAAAAAGAGTTGCTTCTGCAGGCTCACCGGCAACGTGGGCAAAATATTCTGTTCTGATCCCGGCTACAGACTGTGTTCCTGCTCCCTGGCTTTTATGCAAACTTCTGCTTAATCCGGCCAATTCTCCGTAACCCATTCCCAGTTGAGCGTCATATTGCCCAACGGTCACTTTCAGTTGGTTTTCAGCAGTGGTATTCACTCCACCAAAGCGGAAAGTATTCCACAATACGCGTTTTGGCTGCCATGCATTCACATATTTCAGTTGATCCGGGAAAGCCGTTTTATCACCTGCCAGCTTAAAGGCTTTTTCCGCTACCACAGCCGAAGCTGCATGTTGCCCGTTCCCTGCCGCAGCAGTAGGAGGAAAACGACAAATGATAATATCCGGACGGAATTTACGGATTACCCAGACTACATCTGCTGTAATACTGTCTGCATTCCATTGTTTAAAAGTGTCGGTCGTATTTTTAGAAAACCCGAAATCAATCGCACGGGTAAAAAACTGTTGGGCACCATCTAACTTTCTTGCTTCCAAAAGCTCATGCGTTCTGATTAAACCCAATGCAGCACCTTGTTCTGTGCCTAATAAATTCTGCCCGCCATCACCTCTGGTTAAAGACAGATAGCCCGTTTCTACATTTTGGTCGTTGATTAACCAGGAGAGCAATCCCGTATTCTCATCATCGGGATGAGCTGCAAGGTATAAAACTTTAGGAAGATGTTTCAGCGTTTTGATTTCACGGTAAATTTCAGATGATTGGGAAGGCCGGACCTGCTGGGCCGAACAAAATACCGTATAAAAGCCAAGGATAAATACAGTGCTTACTTTTTTGAACATTTAAATTTGCTTTGCGGCAAATATAAGTAAATCCTCTTTCTTTCAACATTAAAAGAATCAGGCTGTGAATTTTACAGAATTTTTTTTAAAAATTAACCGCAAAGGCAGAAAAATTTTATTGTTTAAACACTTTAGTACACTTCACAAAGTTTAAGGAAACACTACATAATGAAGTTCACATAAGATGAATATCTTCGACTTCTACAAAACTTTAGTGGACTTCTTAGACACAAAGTAGATAGCTTACATAACTAAAGTGTCTAAAAAGCTCTTGTACCTTTTATTGCTCATAAAAAAATGAAAATTAGCCGATAAAAAAAATGAAATTTTTATCGTAAAAAACATATCATAATGATACTCAATATTACCAATTAGTTAATTTTTATCAATCACAAACTTCTTTTTTTCATTTTTCACAAAAAAAAGAATTATATTTGGTTCACACAAAATACACCCTCATATGAAAACAAAATTTACACATCTCACTGCTATTCTTATTTCAGGTATTTCTTTTGCCCAAGTAGGGATCAACACAGCTTCACCTAAAACAACATTGGATGTATCTGCCACAAGGGACACTTCAGGAGTGATTACGAATAACACACAAACATTCGGATTACAGGCCCCAAGGCTTACCAGAGCTGAGCTTACAGCCAATACCGCTACCTATGGCACCAATCAGACCGGCGCATTAATTTATATTACGGACGTCACCGGCGGAGATGCCACAGGGCAACGTATCAATGTTACTGCTATGGGCTATTATTATTTTGACGGAACAGTATGGCAAAGACTGACACAGGCGACCAATGCCGTAGCTCCGGCAATTTCTACATTACAGTGTACCACAGCTTACTTAAGTCCTTCTACTTATACTCCCGGTACTCCTTACACCGGAAACCTGAGAGTTACTTATAGCGGAGGAAACGGCGGAGCATATAATTCAGGAACTCCTTTTACCATCAACGGATTGACTTTCCAGTTAAGACCGGGAACTTTAGAGTTTGGTGATGGCGAACTGGTATTCTCAGTAAGCGGAACTCCCACCACTGCTAATGACATGACTATTCCGATGACCAACAGTACGGTTTCTTTCCTAACAGCAGCGCAAAACTGTACCGCTACAGTGGGAAATAGCAGCCGTGCAGACATTGCACCTGTTGCAGCAATGGGATATCCTACTCTGACAACTGATTCCAACGGGAAACAAGCCTATACTTTTCCTCTTGCTACCCCGGATGGTAAGTATTCTATCAGAGTAATATTTGACACCACCAGTGGTACAACCGCTGCAGTTCCAAATGTACAGTTATTTAACAATACAGGTTCTACCGTAAATCTATATTGGAATTACAATACCGAATATGGCGGTTATATTGGAGCAGCTCAAACTACCAACAATATTACTTCAGGAGTATGGGGCGGTATGGGAGATGCAACAGCTACCTGGTTTCCTCAAGGCACCGGAGCAGTAGGAAGCGCTTACTGGGGGAACGTAGGGATTATAGATGGTTCCAGTGGCGGACCTGAGCATAGAAGATATACCTGGATAGACAGCAACGCTTCTTCAAAAACTGCTTATACCGCAACCATTATGGCAGGAGCCCCCACCTCAGGGAGTGCCCAACCCAACCTTTCTAAAATTTACATAAAGATAGAGCAAGTAAAAGCTCAATAATATAATGCCCCTGAAAAAGGGGCATTTTTTATTTTTAACGGGTTTCAGTTATCTTCTTTTCTCTTCTTCTCTGAAGAATAAGATGTGCAGCATCCAGCATTTTCACTGTATGGATGTAGGGCATCACGATATTTCTTTCCGGTAGATTTTCATAAACACCCATTGAAAAATAGACGATTCCGGACATAAAATAATCAAATTCTTTGAGGGTGTAGGCACTGAAGGCTTTTTTAAAAACCAGCAGAGGATTCCGGTATTCTTTCTCCGAAAGAAGGCCAAGAACCCAAGGGGAAATCTTTTCAGATTGTGTATCGACCGTCCATTTTCTGTTCTTCAGCATGATGAGATATCCTGCCCGGATCAATGACCTCATCGACTGATGAAACTGGAAGATCACCGCCGGATCTTCATGGATCCAGCTATTTCTCTTTACCGCATAATTCATAATGTTGCTGAGCCTTTCTTTGGAAACATCCAGCTCATTGAACTGAAAGAAAGTTTCCATCAGCTGCAACCCGGAGTGTTTTTTATCTGCCCGAAACCGGGAATCGAAGTTTGTTCTGCTTTTTTTCATTGTTTGTATTTTTTTATAAATGTAAGAAAAGAAATTCAATTACGGTCGATCGACCGTAATTTTTTATTATTTAATTATTTCATTTGTTCTATGACAGATATAAACGAAAAAATTTGTTCATACATTACAAAAAAATGGTTGATACCTTGGCTTCAGGAAGGCAAGTCACAAAATTCTTTTGCCAAAAATCATGGTGTGGAAGAAAGTACCATTAGAAAAATTAAAAGTGAAGAAACTTACAGAATACCTGTTGAAACACTTTTTAAAATATGTGAAGCAAGAAAAATTAGTTTATCTGATTTCTTTAAACTTATAAATGAATAATCCTGACGAAAGTTGGGATTTTTTTTGGCGAAATTTTCAAAATCTTTAAGAAATTCCGTAAAAATACTGATTGAAAATTTTAAGAGGATTTTTATTTTTGTTTTTTTACGGAAATCCGTAAACTTCTATTATAATGAATTTTGTAAGTTTGAATATATATAAGAAAGCTATGACACACAGCCTATCTATTTTTGGGAAAAATATTTTTGATTTGAATTATCAAGATCTCGAACTATTCTTTCAAACAGAACAGGAAGAAAAATTGAATTTAGAATTTAAATCATATGTAAATCAAGGAACCCATAAAGAAAAGGAAAATGTAATAAAAAAAAGTGTCTGCGCATTATTAAATTCGGAAGGTGGTATTATTATTTGGGGAGCACCAATTGAATCTAAAGATACAAATGGAAATACAAAAGCTTCAGGGAATCTAACTCCTTTTGATTCTGGTTTAGATAAAGATAAATTAATAAATACTTTATCAGATTCAATTATACCGATGCCTATTGGAATCAAAGTCAATTTTTTAAATGATGGAAATGGAAAATTTGTTATAATAATTGAGGTTGAAAAAAGTATAGAGAGACCACATCAATATGATAGTCGCTATTATGTTAGATTAGATGGCCAGACAAGGGTTGCTCCTCATTATTTAATTAAAGCTTTGATTAAAAGTCAAGATTTCCCAATTATAAGAGGACATATAAAATTGAAAAACATCCAAATTTCTGGAAATGATATTTTTTTAACATTCCGATATTTACTATTTAATACCTCACAATTCAATAATGAGAAAAATGCTTTTATAAGAATTGTGATTCATCCTGGGGATATATATATTAATCAAGCTTTGATGAGCAATCCTTATGATAAAGATTTCCCTTTAATAAGCCATGGCAGACCAATTATGTCAAGCTTTGTTATCAAATTAAACACTTCTCAAATTCAAAATAAAATTGATATCATTTTTCAATTTGGAGGAGAAAAATCACCTTCAAAAGTATCAACATATAAGTATGACATTATGAGAAATTTTGTTAGCGGAGATGTAACAGATGAAAACATATATTTAGTTGAAAAACGTGAAAACTCTTTACCATCAGATGTTTCAAGCAATACAGATGATGATAATATCAAACAACTTCTAGATTTATAATATTGCACTAAATTTAGAAAAATTTAAAAAGAATTCAAATGTCTACTGTTTGATATTAAGGGAGATTAAAACAACAAAAATTATTTGGGCAAAACTATTTTAAAATAATTTCTAGTTAGATTCAAATCCTTTAATTTAAAAATATCAAACTATTATAAATTCTTACACAAATACAATTAATTAATGAATGAAAAAAATCACAAGTATTGGAATCGAAATACCTTCAAATGGAGATAATTATATAAAACTTGATAGTAAAAGATCACTTTCAGAAAGTGATATTGTTATTTTTAGTCCAGATTTTGGTCATAGTAATTATTCAACATATGATAATTTTAATTCAAGCCAGACATATGAAGGGAAAATGTTATATACGAAAAATTCTTCCGCTAAGATAATTGAACATTCCAAACATTGGAAAAATGAGATTCTACATTTTGCAGAAAATGGAGGAACAGTATTTTTTATTTTAACAAAAAGAGAAGATTTTTATATTTACACTGGAAAAAAAGATTTTAGTGGAACAGGGAGAAATCAAAAAACAACTGATTTAGTCACCCCTTTTTCCAATTATAATTTCTCCACCATCCAAACAATCGAATTCACATCTGCTAGTGGTTCATTTGTCAACCCTTGTAATAACTTATTTATTGATTTTCACAAAAGTTTTCAAGACTATTTGTCCTATGATATATATCTTAAAGGAGAAGAACTACAGGATCCTATTTTTACGACTAAAAATAAAGATCGGATTCTAGGTACAATGATGAAAATAAAAAAAGGTCATATTATATTCTTACCTAATATTAATTTTGATAAAAAAGGATTAGTAAAATATAATACAAAAAATAATCAATCTAGTTGGACACCAGAAGCAATTAGAATAGGTAAGTCTCTTCTAGGCAATATTGCTGAAATTGATAAGACTTTAAAGAAATCAATGGAAAAAACACCTAAGCCTAATTGGTTGCAATCGGATGAATTTAATTTAAAAAATTCATTGGAAACAGAAAACTTAATCAAAAAGAATGAAATAACAATAAATAAAAAAATACAAGAAAACGAAAAATTAAATCTTTTGCTTGAAGAACAAGAAAGTCTTAAAGACCTATTATTCGAAAGTGGAAAGCTTTTGGAAAATGCTGTAATTAAAGCATTAACGATTCTTGGCTATAAAGCAGAAAATTATGATGATGGGGAATTAGAATTAGATCAAATTATTTTATCACCAGAAGGCGAAAGATTCATAGGAGAATGCGAAGGTAAAGATACAAAAGATATTGATGTGACCAAATTCAGGCAACTGCTTGATGGGTTAAATGCTGACTTCGAAAAAGAAAATGTAAAGGAAAAAGCATATGGATTGCTTTTTGGAAATGCACAAAGACTGATTGCACCAAACGAAAGAAAACTTTCATTTACTGCAAAATGTCTAACAGGTGCTAAACGTGAAAAAATTGGGTTAATTAAGACAGAAGATTTATTTCGAATATGTAGAATAATTCAAGAAAACAATGATAGTGAATACGCTGCTCAATGTAGAAAAGCTATTTTTGAACAATTAGGAGAAATAATTATTTTTCCTAATAAATAATATTACTACAACTGATGATAGAATCCAAAGACAATCCCTATTTCTTGAAATCTCATAACTGAGATTTTATTCCAAATAAACTAAAAACAAAAACTTTTCAACTAAATAATGGAAGAATTTCGAATCGGAACTATAAATATATTTAATAATAATCAAGAAATAAGCTTTAGAGGAAATATAACTAGGAATGAATTTGAAATAATAAGAAATCACTCTTTAAATATACATCATCATATTATGAATCAGGAGTTGTTCTATATCTTCTTGATGAACTTCCTAGAATTTAATAAATATTTTGAAAGTGTTATTAATTCATTTTTAGAAAGAGAAAAGTTTAATCTTCTAGACAATAACTTACCCGAATTAAAGTATATATCAAGAAATGCAAATAGATTTTTATTCAATTATTTGTCTTCTGCAAGAACATATTTAGACCACACTGAAAGGTATCTCAAAAATAAATATGGTAAAGATTCTATTCAATTTCTTCAATTTAAAGATTATACAGGTTATCTGTATGATAATTTCTTTGAATATAGGTTTATTTATAAGTTACGAAATTACGCTCAACATTGTGGACTTCCTATAAACAGCATTACTTTTTCAGTCGAAAGTAAAGATATACTAAAAAAAACAATAAAATTGAATCCTCTATTTTTAAAAACGGAATTAAGGAATAATTATAAAGAATGGGGAAAAAAGTTAAATGAAGATTTCGAATTTCAACCAGAAGAAATTAGTGTCAGAAAAATAATTGGAAACTATTATAAAAACATTTGTGATCTCAATAATGAACTGATCAAGATAGAAAGTGATTCCTTAAGTACAAGCATTGAATATTTAGAAAATTTTAAAAAGACAAATTACTCTCAACTGAATATTACAGAAACAACTCAATGCTGCGTTTTTTATGATTTTACTTTAAAATACCCAAATTCTTATGAGGGATCAACATTTTCAACTTTTATATATCCAAAAGAAATGATTGACACAATAAAAAATTACAGTTAATACTACTAAATCAATATTTTTACGAATCTTATAGATTATTTTACCCCGCTCTCCGAAGTCTCCCAACTTTGCAACAAGTCTAAAGGAAATAATCTTTATTACTAGCTCAAAGTCGGGAGACTTTACGCAGCAGAGCAAGCTATCTCTTTTTAAAATAAGCGAAAGCTAATAAGCAAATCCAAGTCTGTTTTTAACATGCTTACTTTCTTCCTCTCTTAATTTCTGATTGGTCATGATCTCATGTTCTTTATTTTTTTGGATAACCTTAAACCAATGTATTGCGGGAATCAGCCCGTTGGAATGTAATTCAAGCCTGATGATGAACTCATCTGTCGGCTTTCGATGATTATTAATATATTGGCTAAGTACAGCTGGCTTCACATCAACCTCAACAGCAAAATCCTTATCTTTTTTCTCTTGTCTGCTTACGTACTCATTTAAAAAAAATCCAAAACTAAAAGCTTCCAGATATTGACTGCTATCTATATAGTCTTCCAATTGAAACTTTAGCTGTAACAATCTTGAATACATTTTTTGACGATGAGTACGATTTTCAAATTGTTTCCGGCGAGCTACCCAGAAGTCCTCCTCCTCTTTTTTCTCTTTCGCATTCAAAATTTGATCGGTAGGAAAGACAAAAGCATCCGCAAGTTCTTCACCTGTCAATTTTGAAAAATCTGTTTCCTTAATTTCCTTCCTGTTTGTCTTCATAATATTCCTGAATTAATTGTAATGAATTTTCACCTTCAGTGATCAAATATATTTTGGTTGACTGTAATCCATATTGCTGCATATAATGTTTTTCAAGCTTTGTTTTTGGCTTTAAGCATACATACCCTTCAAATCCTTTTTTAAACGCTTCTCTGCATGCAAATGCAATAAGACAACCTGCAATCCGGCTATAATTCTGCGATTTACCAACATTTTCTTTGGAGGCCGCCAGAAGTCTGATTTCCAAAGCATAATCCTGTGGCCGTTCTTGTATTGATAATAGCCCTATTGGTTCTTCTTTCTCTTCTACTGTTAATTTATAGACATGAAAGTCTTTTTCTTTGTTCCAATTAAAATCAAATCGCCTGGTTTTATTAATTTGCGAAATTTCAGCAGCATCAATTTTAGTTATTGTTGCTACTTGTTTCTCACCCGTGATTCTATTTAATACGTACATTGCTTAACAAATATACAAAAAAGTTTACATATATTGTAAACTTTATCTCTAATTACTTCTTTTTCAGATAGCTTAACCAGCAACTTAAAGTCGGGAAATTTTGCGAAGAGAAATAACTACCTCTTTCTAATGATATCCCTCGTAAGATAGATATAATTAAACATACAAAACGTCGCTAGCGCTCCAAACGTATGCCACAAAAAGTGGGTACCGAAGCTGAACCATTCCCACTTATCAGCGATACGGAAGGTGAGTGCAAAAACAAACGACAGCACCGCAAATCCTACCCATTTGCCGGCTTTCCATTGGGTATACATCAGATACCTGAGTACCGAGAAAACTACCAATGAGGCCATGATGGCATAATTGACATTGATAAAAAGAGAAGGATTATCGATCAGAATCCAGTTTCTTAAAGCAAACATCAGAGCGACATATCCCAGAACCATTACAGCAGCATAGTACCATCGGGTGCTCTGCGCTACAAAATAAAACCCGGCAGACAGGCATAATAGCATAATCGGAAGCCAGTCCATCATAATAAATACCGGCCATTGTCTGAAAGAATGGTAAACCGTTCCCCCAATGGCACCGATATATAATAAAACCAGGCAGTAGGTTAAAAAAGGATATTCTTTGAAGTTACCTTTCAACTTAATGGTCCAGAAAATGGCTATGGCTAAAAACAATAAGGCTGTTAATGCATTGAAAGGCTCAGGGAACAACTGAGTCATATCTGTTTCTTTATATAACAGGCCTCCATCCGGAGGTATCACGTTTATCGGCATTGTCTTTTTTATATTATATGGATAGGCCTGTTTTGGAATGTAAAATACAAACACAAGCCATTTTTCTAAACATGAGTAAATCATACACTTACTTCTTCTAAATATAGAAAAAATTATGGCATCATCTCTCTGCGTGCCCAAATTATATTTTATTGCAGCTGTCTTTCTACTCCATCAAAAGAAGCCAAACCTGAAACCGTTATCAATTCTTTTTGCTGATAAAATAGCCGCCGGTAAATGCTTTTCAGGGAAATATTTATTCGTAGCGCAAACCTGATAAACCTCTGTGGCACTTTTGATTATGGAGTTCTTTGCAGTTCTTCAGGTATTTTAATTAAGATTTGTTTTCAAAATTTTAAGTTTTTTTTAAATACCACATCTTTGCAGATATCCCGTTTGAGGCACAGCACTTGCAAAGTTCATAGTACCAATTTAAAATATAAAAATATGAACAACGAGAAAACAGTTTCAGTATTGAATGATTTACTGAACATTACCAACGACAGAATTCAGGGATTTTCGAAAGTGGAAGACAAAGTTTGGGATGAGTATCCACAGCTGAGAGCAGACTATGATACCATGGTAGCCCAGTCTCACAAAATGAAAAACGAATTGAGCAATCTGATTACAGAAAGAGGAGGCACACCGGATCAATCAGGATCTACTGCAGGCGCCGTCCACAGAGCATGGATTGATGTTAAAAATTCTTTTGCTGCAGATACAGCCGGCTCTACGTTAGGAAATGTTGTATATGGTGAAAGTGCTGCTATAGACGCGTATCAGGATGCATTAGACAGCGGTGATCTTTGCCCGGAAAGTTCCAGGGTGGTACTGGATCAGCTTCATCAGCTTAAGGCTTCTCATGATAAATTTGAAGTTCTTGAAGATTTAAAAAAGTAGATATCCTCTTTCTCATGAGGTAAGTTTTTATTTAATCATCACACAACAATCGAACGTTGTAATCGGAGGTCACAGACCTTCCGATACTTAACACAAAAAACAGTACTATGTCAAAGAAAATCGCAATACTGGCCACACATGGCTTTGAAGAAAGTGAATTAAGCTCACCAAAAGAATATCTTGAACAACAGGGATGGACCGCCCATATTGTAAGTCCTGAATCCGGAAGTATTAAGGCATGGGCAGAAAAAGACTGGGGTAAGGAATATCCGGTAGATCAAACGCTCGACAATGCAGCGGCTTCAGATTATGATGCGCTGGTATTACCGGGAGGCGTTATTAATCCGGACCTGCTGAGAACCAATGAAAAAGCACTCACCTTTGTAAAAGATTTTTTTGCCCAGCATAAACCTGTAGCAGCCATTTGCCACGGACCGCAGGTACTGATCAACGCGGGTGTGGTAGAAGGAAGGAATCTGACTTCCGTTAACTCCATCAGCCAGGATCTAAAAAATGCCGGTGCACACTGGGAAGACAGCGAGGTGGTAGTAGATGCCGGACTCGTGACGAGCAGAACACCAAAAGATCTTCCTGCCTTTAATGCCAAAATGGTAGAAGAGATCAGGGAAGGAAAACATAAGGAACAAACGCTCTGAAACTAAAAAGTCTGGTTCTGCCAGACTTTTTCTTTTCATCAAACATTTATATGCCTAAAAAGTACCACATTTCTATCTTATGGCAAAAAAATTGTAATTATTAAAATCAAATCACAATCGTATGAACAATATAGTAAAAATTACATTGGCTCTTGCAGCAGGAAGTTCTTTGCTTTATATGGGCCTGCGAAAGAAAGGCAAGAAAAACAAAGTATATCTTGCCCCTGACGGAAACACTTATAAAGAAAACCAGATTTACCGGACTTACGATAATAAGCTTTATAAGAACGGCAAGGAGTTTCATTATCCCATGCCCAAGTTAGAGGATGATCAGTCTTTCAATAAAAATTACAGTACTACCACTGATACCATTTATTCAAATTATAAAACTGATCATAAAAGCACACAATACCACCATAAAGGTTTAAGGCATCAATAAAGTGAAGCCGCCACTACACCACAACACTAACCACAAAAAATAATATTATGAGAAATCTATTATGGCTTGTTGCAGTCATCTGCATCGCTGTCTGGCTACTGGGAATGCTAGGAATCATTCCGGGTATGGACACAGGAAGCTTAATCCACACACTCTTGGTTGTTGCCATTATTGTTGTTCTGATCAATATTTTTACCGGCAGAAAACCTCTTAATTAAAAACAAAAAATCAGAGCAGAAATAATCTGCTCTGATAGGTATTTAATTAGCAACTATTTAAGCTCTTTTCAGAACCTTTTATGATTTATCTGAAAAAACAACATCTTTCTCTGTTACTGTTTTTTCAGTCTTATGATTCACATACACAGGTATACCGCCTACCCAGGTTTCCAATACCGGAATGTCTCTCATTTTCATATACTGTAATGAAGGTGTATTCAATGAAAGAGGATCCTGTTCCAAAATAACGAAATCAGCAAAGTATCCTTCATTTAACGATCCTACCCATTTATCTGCATAACACTGCCAGGCAGCATCATAAGTAACGGCAATTAAGGCCTGCTCCGGGGTAATACGTTCCGCGCTGTTTAAGACCTCAATATCGTTTGGATTTTTTTCCATGATTCTGGTAATGGATTGTTCCATCATTCTCAGAGGACCTAATGGACTCACCTCATTGTCGCTGTGAAGGGTAATTCTCATACCGGCAGCAAGCGTTGAACCACAAAGATCAAGCATTTGTGCTTTTTCCCCGAATATTACTTCTTTAAAAGCATAGCCCCAGTAGCCTACGTGGCCGATCAGGAAACTTGGAGATACTCCCATTTGAAGCATATTGGTAATTTGCTCTGATGTCAGCAGTGAACAGTGCTCAATACGGTTACGAAGCTCCGGACCTCTATATTGAGCCAAACTACTCTGATAAGCATTAATGGCAAATGTTACTGCCTGATCTCCATTAGCATGAACCATCAGCGGCCAGCCTTTTACAGCGACCACGCTGTTGATTAATGTATTATAGTTCGGAGGAATCGTATGGGCCGGAATACCTGTCTGCGGAAAATTAAATACCCCTGTGTTGTTCGCAGGATTACACAGATAAGGAGTGCTCTGATAACCTGTCAATCCCTGGTTGGAACCATCTGAAACCACTTTAATATGCCCGTAATATACAGGTTTATAGTGCTCCGGCTCTTTATAAGGTTCCAGTTTATCAACATCTTCCTGGCTGGAACACAGATAAGCACCTCCTGTTCTTACGCGTTCCGGGTGAGTCTCGAAGTATTTGGTTAACAGTACTTCTGAACCTTTATTCAGTCCGGCATCATACATAAAAGTAACCCCTCTTGAATTGGCTGTATTGAAAAGATTGGTAAGATATCTGTTAATCTCTATGCTCATCGCAATGATCTGCAGCTTTACCGTCTTCAATGCAGGAGTCATTTGTAAGCCTTCCTGCAGCTGACCTTTGGTCTCAGCAATATAATTTTCAACGGTTTTATACTCGGTACTGATATCGGAATTATGTTTAAATACATATTCCAGCGCCTTGGTATTCAGATAAAGTGTATGCATAGAAGCACTTAACAACATCATCGGTGTCGTATGATTAATACTGTCAAGTAGTATATTATCGATGGTTATTAACTCTTTTTTACCATCTTTTTCCTTAAAAGGCATTAATGACGGGTCTAGACCTCTCCCTAAAATAACAGCCCCCGGAATTTTAGGAACATGATTGTTGATGATGGTCCCTACAGAGGTCAGGTCATAAACAGCCTTTAAATTCTGTCCTTCAAAAGGGCTCAGATCCAGCCAGCCCTGCATCATTGCTGTTGGAACCATATGAACATGGGGTTCTATCAGCCCCGGAAGCAAAGTTTGAGTACCGGCTAGTTCTTTTCTTTGAAACCCTTGATAATGCTGTTTCATATACTCTTCTACCTGATCTTTTGTACCAGTCACCACTACTTTTCCATCAGCGATCCCAACAGATTCAACGGTAGCTGTTGATCCTCCAATCATAGGACGGATGATTCCTCCGCATACCATCAGAGTTTGTGGTTTTTCGTGGGTGGCTTTTCCGGAACCCGGATTTATTTTGGTCATATTTTCTGCACTGAAAAGTTCTTCTTTAAGAACATCCAAAACAGGATTGTGGCAAGAGCAATGAGTACAGCCCTGCGTGTGATTGTGTGATTTTTCCATGGGAATAATTGGATTTAAGGATTGTGTGTAAGCTTAATTTTGTTTGTATTGATTTTGAATTATGCTTTATTTTGATATACATAGAACTACAGGCCTCTCATCAGATGAGGCCTATTGATAATTTTAAATTAAAAGGATTTTTTAAGGTTCTATGTCAGGTTGAATTCGGGAAGGGTAATAAATTTCATATATTTTCATGTTTTAGTTTATTTTATAAAAATAATAAAAATATTCATTCAAAATATTTTTTATCACTAAATGTTGATTAAATTCACATCTCTAAAATTTTAATTTACAGCACGTTCCTGTTTAATTCACAATTCTCTATTGGTATTTTCCAATACCTCACCATGCACTGTATCTCAAGATTTTTGACTTGAAAACATCATCAATTTCTTTTCACTCTTGTGAAATAACATATAAAATATCAACTCCAGAAGTCTTTAAATGATTACATTAGCAAAGAATTAAAATGTGCTGAGATTTCTATGAAAAATATGTTCTGTGTATTGCTCCTTTCAATGGTACAGCCTGTACTGGCACAAACCAAGTTAGAAAAAGCAATTACCAATCTTGAGGATCATTACGAGCAGGAAAAAGTATATGTACTTACGGACAAACCGCAATATGCAGCTGGTGATAAAATCTGGTTCAAAAGTTTTGTATTTGACGGATATAACCGCTCTGAATTATCCACTACGCTTTTTGTTGAGCTGTATAATTCTGATAAAAAATTAATAGACTGGAAAACGGTACTTCTTACGAATGGTGAAGGCAGCGGAGATTTTCAACTGAAAGAAGATCTTCCCGAACAGGTTTATTTTGTAAGAGCTTACACCCCTTACATGACCAATTTTAATGAGGATTTCCAAATTGTCAAAACAATTCCGGTTTACAATCCAAACTCTACAGAATCATTGGTAATCTCTAAAAGTTCTGATTGGTCTGCCAAGGTCTTCCCGGAAGGCGGAACTTTCATTAACGGTATGCCTACAAAGTTTGCTGTAAGATTATCTTCCAATTCTTCTCTGCCGGAAAACTGGTCCGGAAAAATTATAGACAGCCAAAACCCCAATACTCCTGTTACTACATTCAAATCTTTTGATAAAAATGTCGCTTCTTTTAAGATAACTCCGGCATCCGGAAAGAAATATCAGGCCATTATTCAGGACAATGCAGGAAAAAGTCATACAATAGATCTACCACAAGTTGCCGACAGCGGCCTGAATATAGAGGTTTCAAGCTCTAAAGAAGGGATAAAGTACAATTTAAAAGGTGTCAATCTCAAACAACAGCTTCAGGGTTATAAAATTATTGGACTGATCAACAACCATCTTGCTTACAGAGCCAATATCAACCACCTGACGAATGAGGCATCAAGCCTTATTCCTACAAAAATCAGTAGTGGTGCCAACGGTATCCTGCAATTGGTTATTCTTGATGAACAGGACAATGTGGTGGCACAGAGGCTTTGCTTTATAAAACCTGGTAATTTAAAGGTTGAGAAAGCAGAAATAGTAGGTCAGAGTTTAAAACCAACACCAAGAGCTTTCAACAGTATCGATCTTTCTCCGGAATCTTATTTCAAAAATTATACAGTTGTGGTAAGCGAAGATAATGGTAACCCAACTCCTGAAGAAGACAATATTCTGAGCGGGCTCTGGCTAACGGGAGATTTTACCACAAGAATAGACAGCCCTGCACAATACTTCGCTAAGAATGCCAACACTGAAGCTTTGGATGCACTTCTTATTTCAGAAAACTGGAAAAGATTCGACTGGAATGCTGTACTCAGCGGAACTGTACCTGCCATTAAAACCCAATCTCAAAAATACCTTTCTTACAGAGTAAAACCTATTAAAAATAATGCTCTGCTGCCCAACACGAGTATCAATTTATTATCAAAATCCGGTCAAAGCCAGCCTGTATTCAGCCAATTCAAAACAGATCAAAACGGATATATCTATTTAAATAACCTCAATAATGATGAACCGCTGGAAGTTTCAGCCTTTGTCAATTCAGAAAATAAAGAATCAGGGAATCAGGATTTGTTTGTCACCATAGAACCGTTAGTCACACCTTCCCTATTTAAGGGCAATTTCCCGGCTACAAAATATACATTGGTAAAAGCTGATAAAAATAAAACTCTTCCTCCAACTATCTCCAGAGCCATCAATACGCAAAAAAATATAAAAAAGAAAGAGAGTAATGATATACAAATTCAGGAAGTTGCTTTAGTTGGAAAAAAGAAAGATGCGAAGGCAGATCTTGATAAACAACTTTCCAGCGGAATGTTCAGTTCTGTCAATTCTACTGTATTTGATTTCGTGAATGAAGACCAGCATACGTCAGGATACACCAATATTTTAGACTGGCTGCAGGGAAAAGCTGCCGGCCTGACATTTCAGAGAAATAATTCAGGAGCCAACGTTCCTTATATCCGGGGACAGCAAGCCAAGCTCTTTTTAGATGAAATAGCTACCGATCCCAGCATGATCTCCACTCTTCCCATCAACAATATTGCGATGGTAAAAATCATCAAAGGATCAGGATTGGTAGGTGATGCCGTAGCCATCTACACAATGAAGGGCAATATGCAGGCTAAAAGCAACGAAAAAGAAGTAAAAAAGAACAACTCATCCATCATCAAGGGTTATGATAAACCTTCAGAATTCCCTATTGAAATGATAGATAATGATGCTCCTGAAAAAATTGAAAATGATACGCGTGAGACACTGTACTGGAATCCTAATTTATTTGACAGTGATTATGTTCCGCCAAGAATTAAATTTTTCAATAACGACAGCGCCAAACAATTTAAAGTGTTGATCATAAGCTTTGATGAAGACGATAATATTCTTTATGACCAGCAGGTTTTAAAATAAACATATGGGACAAGTTATATTTAGCTTGTCCCTTTTTTATGAGTATGCTTTTAAAAATTTCTTTTTGCATTATAATAGATAGCAATAACTTTCAATTCAGTTATTGTTCCAGTTGATGAATAAGATTTTTTATTTCGGATGGAGTTAGCTCTGTTTTTGTTCCAGTTTTTAAAATGTCTTTTAAAATTTTACGATGAGCCACTTTTAAAGCATCTTTAGCCTCTACTTTCAGATAAGGATTCAACCCGATATGCTCCCAGTTTTTACCATCCAGTGAAGAACTTACTTTTCCTGTAGGAACAAGTAGTAAATATTGATTTTGAATAACAAAAGGATCTACCGGATTGGCTGCTCCAGGGGTTTTCTCCCCTATTATTTCGGCCAGATGATGCTCCCGCAAAAAGTAGGCAAGTCCGTCTGCTGCAGAAAAAGTATTTTTACTGGTCAGGATATAGATTTTCTTATGAAGATATTTCGTTCCTGAAACTTCTGCCTGCGTGCTGTTGGTTACGATTTTATCTTCGTGTCTGAAATAAGTGGTATAAAGATCTGTTTTCTTATCAAAAAAATAGCTACAGAATAGCAGAAGCATATCATTATCTCCCCCTTGATTTTCTCTAAGATCAATAATCAAAGCGTTTGTATTGGCAACAAAATTCATAGCAGCAGCTAGTGTATTGGCACTGGATTTTGGGGAAGCAAACCCTTTAAAATTGATATATCCAATATTTCCTTCCAACCGTCGGACACTCTCAAAACCAAAATTCTCAAGACTGTTGTGAAAATCGTGCAGTTTTTCTTTTTCTTTCTCATCCACTACCTTTTCGGGGCTATAGTTTTCCAGATATCTGAAAGAAAAATGGTAGTCTTTTATATCCGATCTGAGTTTCTTGCCAATAAGCGCTACAAAATCATTTTTATTCAACGTATTCAATGTTCCTTTTTTAAGGTCATTTTGAAATGAAGAATCTACTTTTTTGTAAGCTTCTTTATCTACATAATAGCGCTTCACTTTTTCGGTAATTTCAGAAAGAACCCTTGTTTTGTCGTCCTTCTGTGCATAAGACAGCAGAGAATGAAAGAGAACAATTCCGATCACTAATTTTTTCATGAGAAATTGGTATTTATTTAAATAAACAGGAGTATTTTTTAGTTGTAAAAACTTATTATCATTTTACATTTATTGCAGAACCGTATCATAAATCTTATTCAGAAGATCCTGTCTCATCTTTGAATTTCTCTGATCAAGAAGGATAATAATTCCCCACTTTTTAGCCCTGTTATAACATAGGATGGAAGACTGCCCCATAGAATCTCCGGATTTTATATACAGTGTATTCTGATCATCCGTTGAGATATTTAAGCCTAATCCCATTTCTCTTTTTTCATCCTTGTAAAATATCTTCTCCCCTATTATAGAAGCCTGTCCTACTTTGGTTTTATCATTTAATACAGCCTTTAAAAACCTAATCATATCGGCTGAATTAGATTTCACTAATCCGGCAGGCGCTGTAACATTCCAATTGAAAAATTCCTGAATTCCTCCATCCTGATTGTGGCCTGTTGTTCGGTTTTTTACATTAAAATCTTTCGTTAATGTAGTAGTCATTTTCAGGGGATTTATTAATTTTTCTCTAACAATAACATCATAGCTCTTCCCATATGCCTTTTCCAGAATCTGTCCCAATAAAGTATAACCTATGGTAGAATACCTGTATTTGCCATAATCTTTTAGCTCAGTGCAGGTATTGATTAAAGTGGTCAAGGTATTTTGGGTCACACTACTTATAGGCTGCTGAGGATTCAGTTCTATTAATTTCGGAAAATCGATATCAGGCAATCCGGATTGGTGAGAGGCAAGATCTGAAATTCTGATTTTGTTTTTAAGATTTTGATGCAAAACATATTCCCTGGGAAGGAAACCATCTATATAATCATCCAGTTTTATTTTGCGGTCTATCACTGCCTGAGCAATTAAATTGGCAGTTAATATTTTGGTGATAGAGGCAATTTCGAACAGAGAATTTTTGTCGATCTTATTTTTATTTTCAGCATTCAGATTACCATAAGAAGTAAAATGTTCTTCGTTATTATTGATAAAACCAACGCTGATTCCTACTGTTGGATTTTTCTTATAACTATCCTGAATAATAGAATCAATCTTTGTAGAAAATTTTTGTCCGAAAGTAAAGCTGCTTAAAAATAAAAGACCTGCTAAGAATGGTAATGAAGTTTTCATTGTATCGTTTTTTAATGTTAAATATTAATTTCGATACAAAGATGTGGAAGCTCCTCAAAGCTGGCGACCGAATAAAAGTAATCGTCCTCATTTCTCCGGAAAAATACGTTCGGATCATTCCAAAAAAGCGTACGAGTAATTACAAAATACTATATTACAAACTTTTACGATACAACGTAGGCGTAGTTCCCGTACGTTTTTTGAAGGCAGTATTAAATGAAGATTTTGAATTAAAACCCACTTCATATAGAATTTCAAGAACTGTTACCTTACTTTTGGTTTCATCTTTTAGGATCTCCATTGCATGTTCTATCCGATAGGTATTTACAAAATCATAGAAATGCTGTCCTAATTGGTGGTTGATCAAAAGAGACAATTCACGGACCGGAATTTCAATTTCACCGGACACCTCCTGAATGGTAAGAGAAGAATTAAGAAAAGGTTTTTTCTCAATCATATAGTTTTTTAATCTCAAAAGTTCTTCATTATATTCACTGTTGCTTACCGTCGGTTCTTCATTGTTTTTCTCTTCCGAAACCATCTCAGATACCAGTTTCAATTTTGAATCCACGTTTCTGAAAAGCTCAGGATGATTGAGTGCCTTGAAAAGATACCAGCAGATAATGAAAAGGGATAATAATAAAAGCCCAGCCTTTATCCCCTCTGAAATGTAAACATAGTCCGAAAATTTAAGGATGTTTTTTAAAAGGGCTATGCCATATACAATACACAATACCACCGTAAACTGAAACAGCCAGTTGTAGGAGTTTATATTTTTCCCTGCATAATTTTCAAGATAAAGCGTTTTCGACTTTCTTAATACCCTGAAAACCGCAACGAAGTAGACAACCATCTGAACATGCAGTATAATATGATTAAACTTCAGTTCCATCATGTTCTGGCGGTTTTCAATAAAGAGAATTTTTCCTGCAGTATCTACGCCATAGAAACGGGGCACTAAAGCAAGATTAGTAATAATAAACGGAATCGCATGCAGCAAATGCTGAGGTTTCAGTTTGAAATCCGAATAACAAACAGATAATACATAGAGATAAAAAACCGGAATCTGCAGAAAGACAAACATGTTTTTGAACATTCCGAGGTTAGATGGCCCGTCCACCATCATATAAAACAAAGGATCACAAATATCAATAGCGTTAAGGATCAGAAAAACAGCAAATAAAACATTACTTACCTTATGTTTGGTCTTTACGGTAACGAGGAAAATAGCAAGAAGTATGGAAATGAATATAGAAACCGAAGCTATAATAATTAGTAAATTACTCTTATCCATTCCTTATTTTTCTTTGTTTTGGGTTATTATATTTTTAAGTTTTTGGTGGGTATTCCAGCGATCTTTTGAGAGTCCTGCCCCAACCATGCAAATATAAAAATTTGATTGATACTGGCTGGATTTTTTATCTTTTGTATGGAAGATGAAAGAAGGGAGTTATGCTCTACATCGTTACTATAAGTAGATCAAATAATACACACTCTGCTACCGCACGATTGCATCGTGTGGTTCTTAGCCTCATAAATCAAACATCCTAAAGACAACAATATGATCTAAAAGTCCTTTCTCATCAGCATAATCTATGGCACTACTGTATCTATAATCTTCTGCACGGAAAACTAAACCTGCTGCTACCGGATTTTGATGTACATAATTAATTTTCTGGTTAATTACTCTATTACTCCACAACTCAATAGGTTTATTATCATGTCTCCAAAATTGATATTGAATTACATTTGAAGTTTTTGAACCTTCTTTGAGAAAGAAATCTAATAAAAACTGTTTTCTGCTTTCTGTAGGATTTTCCTTAATTGCTTTCACAATGGCTTTGCTTGTGAATCTTTTAAAATCACCAATCATAGCTTCCGGTTTCTGCCCATAGATACTTCTGAAAACTAAATGTACATGACTAGACATGATACACCATGCATGTATTTCCATTCCCTTGCTCTTCTGACAAAATCTTAAAGACTCTAAAAGAATTTCTTTATACTCATTTCTAATAAAAACATCCAGCCAGCCTACAACAGCAAAGCTTACGAAATATACCCCTTCAGGGTTATGAAATTTGTAATTACGACTTATCAATTATGTTTTTTATAAAGATAAAAAACTTTAAGAGAAAGTGGTTGGAATAGAACCACACGATGCAATCGTGCGGTAGCAAAGGGTAGTAAAGAGGTACAAATAAAAGTAGCACTCTATTTTTTACTTTATCCCAACTTATGTCAGGAATCTTTTCACATGAAAAGCAGTAAGAATTTTCAAAAAAAACATCATCTTTCAAAAGAAACTCCCAAATATTCCGTTTAATTCTTAAATTTGGCTTATGCGAAAGAATCTTTATTTCATCCTTATATTATCTACGCTTACCAGCTGCTATACCTATCAGGTAAAAAAGCCAGTGGATCCGGCTGTCAACAATAATCAAGGCCCTAAAAAGAATACCGATATAGCGAATAATACTTCTTCTCAAATGATGGGGACAACTACTGCCGCTCCAAACATGAATGCACAGCCAGCCCCTGCACCGGTGAATGTTCAGGAAAAATTGGCTGCCGGTAAAAATGTCAGAATTGAAGTAGACAACAAGAGCTATAAAGTCATTGTTGACCGTTGGGAAGGAGACAGTCTCGTGGCACACCCTGTTCGCAATGCTAAGAAAAGTCTGAAATTCCACAAGAATCAGATCAATAGTGAGAGAATTGCAGAAAAACGATTTTCGCAGCCTATTGCTGATATTCTTACCGTTACGGCTTATGCCGCCATTGGGGTAGGAATCTATCTCCTGGTCAAATAGGTCCCAACCAAAAAAGTCTGAAAATTGACAGAATAAAAAAAACTCGAATTAAAATATAGCAAAATAGACTGCCTTGTTGAGACAGTCTATTTTATTATACGTATTTTGTTGTTTAAGGCCAGATCACCCCGGATTGTTTAGGGCTTGTCCATGGTTTTCCTGCAGGGCTTGTTCCAGGATGGGCAGCAAGACAGTCACTTACCCATGTAGCACCCACAGCGTGAGATTTTACTTTTTTTACAGAACAATAAGTAGTGCCGAAGTTATCTTTATACAGCTGATAGTTAGGATAAGCTCCTTTAGCAACTAACTCTTCATCATGAAGAAATTCAACGTCATCACTTACCTCAGCCGGATAATCTACAACCGCACCCAGAACCCATGCTATGGAATCTCTGTTGTTACCAGCCACCAGACTTGGCGGAGGACTGAGTGTAATCTTGATGGAAGATTTAGAATGGTCTACAGAGTAGGAAGAAGAATACGTAGATTCTTTAACGCTTGCCAACGGAATTCCTAAGAAAGAGAGCGTGGCTGAAGAAGATTGCTCAAAAGTTTTCTGAATACTTTTATAATCTTCACCTGTTACCATGATCTCTACAGTAGGATAATTGGAAATCGCTACTCCATTCAGTAACCCGAAAGGTCCTTCCGGTCCGAATTTCATCCCCGGATCGGGAGAAAACTTATATCCTGAGATATTCTCTTTGTCTGCGCTATTAATCTGCGCTTTACGGATAGGGTCAAACCACGCCCAGTACATATTGCTGGCAATATTAAAGTCTTTGGGTCCAAAGTTCACAAGCGTAACTCCCGTAAACATCATCGAGATCTGGATGGAGTTTTTGCTGATTGCAATATCTTCACTGAAATAATTGGCATTCCCCCCAATTCCTAAGGTAAAGAAATCAAAGATAGGAATAGAAAAACCAGTCTTCCCTTCTACGGAAACACTGAAACGGCTTTCAGATTCACGGGTCACTTGCATATCAATCTGAGCGGTCTGAGAAGTATTTTTAAGCCCGTTTAAAATTTCGTTAAGCGGAGTGGTCACCTCAAAAGCCGGTAAAATACTATCGTCATTCAATAGCAGTCCGCCATTTTCTTTTTTAGGGTTCTGTAAATTCTTCAATGCTTTGGAAAGGTAACCGTTATTCATCGTTACATTGTTCTGTAATGATATCGTAGCTCCCAGCGCATCCAGATAATTGGCTAAGACAGGGAGAATAGGCTTACCGCTTGCCGGGGTCTTATTCAATAATGCATCAAGGTTATCACTCTTCTGAATCTGGTATAAAGTAGTGGAGGGATTCGCCCATTCCGTAGCTATTTTATCCATAATGATATCAATAGGCTGCATGGTATCGGTAGCAGGAGGAAGCGTATTATAAGCCGCTACCCAGGCATTGAGTAAAGCCATTTGCTGATCTGTAGCTCTTGTATGGGCATCATTCAGGACAGCAGTATCTTGTACAGATAAAGAATAATTGACTTTTGAGAACGCATCAATAAAATAATTGGTAAACACCTGATCCAGCTGCACTGGTTCAGTATTGGCTCTAAGGTTGGAAGAGATCCAGTCGTAAGTTTTCTTATTAAACTTCAGATTAGAAGGGTCCTGCCAGTAATAAGGAAAATTTCCTTTTCCGTTAATGGTGATCGCAGACAGTTTTGTACTTAAAACACTGGAAAGAATATCATTAGCTCTGTCTTTCAGTTCTGTAATAATTTGTGATGCTTCTACAAAGGGAGCAACATTTTCTGGATTTTTCATGATAATAATATTGATATGGTTCCTACTCTTTTCTTGGCTTTTCGGATGCTGCCGTTGTTCAGGGTTTTGAAGCTTCTTTTGAACATACCAAAGTAACGGCGAAAAAAGAGCGAATTTCAGAGTATAAGTTTCCGATTTTGAAGCCAAGTATTTGTACTGTAGGCGATAGGCATTTGTACGTATAAAAAACAATTGATTACTTTAAACATCAACATCTGGGAAAATCTGTTTCATCCGTGGGAAAAATAAATCTTCTATAATTTAATTTTTAAAGATCAGACCACTAGGTAAATAGCTTAAATAAATTCTATATTTGAAAACCAATCAACACCTATCTCACACCATGAAAGATATTCAACATGACATCAAACTCAGGCCGACTGTAGTGAAAGATTTAGAAACTCTTTTTCAGTTTCAGCTTGATGATGAAGCCAATCATCTGGCAGCATTTACATCAAAAGATTCCATGAATAAAGAAGCTTACATCTCTAAGTTCACCAAACTACTGACTGATCCCACCATCAACAACCAAACGATCATTGCCGGTACAGTGATCGTTGGAAGTATAGCCAAGTTTATCATGGAAGATGATGTCGAAATCACTTATTGGATTGACAAAAATTTCTGGGGAAAAGGTATTGCCACAACCGCTCTAAAAGATTTTCTCACAATAGAAACTACAAGACCAATTTTTGGACGGGTTGCCTTTGATAATCTGGGTTCACAAAAGGTTTTGGAAAAATGTGGTTTTGTAAAAATCGGTACCGATAAAGGGTTTGCCAATGCCAGACAAACTGAAATTGAGGAGTTTATTTACAGACATGACTAACTATTGACTCATTAGCCAAAAAAATGTTCGTTCATCTCATTAATTACCGTTTCTATTCCTTCTTTTCTCAACCATTCATACTCAGAAGTTGCCAGTTTGCCAGCAATATAATGAAGCTGCTCTCTGTTGTCTGTGGCGGCTTCATACACAATATCAGCAATGGTTTCAGGAGTATCACGTTTTGAGGATGAATCGGCTCTCATGGCTGTTATATATTGATTAAAAATAGACTGGTAATCCGGATGCGAAACCATTTGTGCATTATTTCCGAAATTGGTCTGCATATAAGCAGGAACTACTGTTTTAATCTTAATATTCCACTCTTTCAGTTCGTAGCTCATTCCTTCAGACCACTTTTCCAATGCAGATTTTGTGGCAGCATATACGGAAACAAACGGGTAAGGAATATTGGCAGTAGATGATGTTACCGTAATAATTGTTCCATTTTTTCTGGCTCTTAAATAAGGAAGAAATGACTTTGTCACCAGTAGTGTTCCTAAGAAATTGGTATTGATCTGGCTGGCAAGCTGTTCATCCTCAATTCCTTCAAAAGGTCCCATAAGTCCGTAAGCAGCATTATTAAGGACTACGTCTACCGGACCTATTTTTTCTGCTTCTGAAGCAATTTCTGAAATCTGTTTCGAATCGCTGATATCTAATTTCAGGAGATGAATGTTAGACCATTCTGTAAGTTCAGTTTCTTTTTCAGGATATCGCATTGCTGCAATTACCGTCCAGCCTTTTGATGCAAACAGTTTGGAGGTGGCTTTTCCCAGTCCTGATGAAGCGCCGGTAATGAAAATTGTTGGGTTCATTTTTTATTGTTTTAGATTGATATTGCAAAGTTGCAACGATAAAAAAAGAACCTGTTTACCATTTGTTAAAAAGCGTCTTACCTGATATTTTTCCTGATTCTGCTTAATGACTGCTGCGTGATTCCAAGATAAGAAGCGATATAGGACAAAGGAATACGATTGACCAATGTAGGGTATTTTTCCATAAATTCCAGATAGCGGGTGGTGGCATCCTGAGAGACTAACGGGCTTACTCTTTCCAGCTTTTGGGCAAGGGCTTTATTGGTCACTTTTTGAATAATATTTTCCCAGTCGATAATGGTATCTGAAATTTCTTTCCAATCCTGATTAGAAAACACAAGAAGTTTACAATCCGTAGCAGCCTGAATATATTCTGTGGAAGGCACATTTTTCAGATTGAAGAGCAAATGTTTTTCTTCAATAAAGATCTTGGTAATTTCTTCCCCTTTATTGTTATAATAGCAGATACGAATGATCCCGTCAAGAATAAAACCTACCTGCCTGAGGACTTTTCCTGCTTCTGCAAAATACTCATCTTTGCTTAGCTCAACCTCTTTTGCTTTGCTTGTGATGAGGTCTATTTGCTGCTGGTTCAAATGACCAAACTGCAGAATAAATTCTATAAACTCTTTCATAACAACAAAGTTAGCCATTATCATTTGGGTGTATTTACCATTTGGTAAAAAATGACATCATTAAAATGACTGTAGCGCTATTCTTTAAAATCTGTGGATGAGGAAAGTTCCTTCCAATATTGTATCTTTTCTGAAGACATTAAACTTTCCGTCATTTTTGGGAAAATCGCCTGATAAAGCTTCCTATTTATTCCTGTTAAACTCATCAAGTGTCTCGGTAGTTTTTGCCATAGCCTTTATTTTCCCGGTAAAATTTATACCTCTAAATGCATATCAATAAAACATTGTAATGCTCTTGACTGTGGTCCGTCTTTTCTGAAAACAAGAATGGTATTCATCGTTCCCAGCTGCTTATTCAGTTTATAGGTCTTAATGCCTCTTCCGGCATAATATTTAGTAACCACTTCTTCCGGCAATATGCTGACTCCCAATCCTGCTTCCACAAAGTTGATGACTCCTTCAATGGAATTCAGAACTGTACTTTTGTAGTTAAGAATTCCTTTGTGGCTTAGCCAGGATTCTAATCTTTCTCTGAAAATACATCCTTCATCAAATACCACTATTTTTAAGGGTTCTTTATCCATCAACGTCTGCAGATCCGGACCTTTTGTGGAAGCCAGAATCACAAGCTGTTCTTCCTTAATGCAGATTTTTTCCAGTCCTTTGGCATTCACCGGAGCAGAAACAAAGGCCGCGTCCAGGTTGTAATTCAAAACATCAGACAACACTGAATCTCTGGTATCTGATTTGAATTCAAGCTCAATATCAGGAAATTTTTCATCAAAAGTATGGAGGATTTCCGGAACTTTCAGCGCCATGGTTGTTTCTATACAGCCTATTTTCAGACATCCTCTGATATTATCACCACTCCGGATATTATTTTTTGCTTCTTCCACCAAATGTTGAATCTGTTTTGAATACTGCATCAGGATCATCCCTTCAGAAGTAAGCTCTACCCTTCTGGATGTACGGGAGAAAAGCTTTGTATCAAACTCATCCTCAAGATTTTTTATTCTTGCCGTAACGTTTGACTGAACCGTAAACATCACAGAAGCAGCCTTTGTAAAACTTCCCGTTTCAGCTACGGCTTCAAATATTTTTAAATCATTAATATTCATCTTAATCAATCATTATTAGTGATTCAATTCATTACAATTAATCGTTTTTAATAATCAAATATCCGTATTAATTTTGGACTATCAAAAAAAATAAATGAAAATAATTTCAAGACCATTCATTGCAGGTGTATCAGTTGCCCTTTTCACTGGCACTATGACAATGGCATAAAACAATCAAAAATTATATGTAAATAATCACATTATGAAAAATCACCCTGTTCACTACCGCAACATCAAAGTAAATGATTTAAATCTGTTTTACAGAGAAGCAGGTCCGGCCAATGCGCCTACGATACTTCTTTTACACGGCTATCCTACCTCATCTCATATGTTCAGAAATCTGATCCCGATTTTAAGCAAAAAATACCATGTCATAGCACCGGATCTACCGGGATTCGGTTATTCTGACGCTCCTGCTCATAAGGAGTTCTCTTATACCTTCGACAATCTTGCAGCAACCGTACAGACATTTGTAGAAAAGCTGGATATGAAACGTTTTGCTATTTACATCTTTGATTACGGCGCTCCGGTAGGTTTACGTCTCGCGATGAACAATCCTGAGAAAATTACAGGGATCATTTCACAAAACGGAAATGCATATGAAGAAGGATTAAGCAGTGAATGGAATCCGATCCAAAAATACTGGCATGACACAACGGAAGCCAACCGTCTTGCATTAAAAGGTTTTGTTTCTAAAGAAGTTACTTTGTTTCAGTATCAGCATGGTGTGTCTGATCCTTCTTTGATTGCTCCGGAAGCCTATACCCTTGATCAAAAATTCCTTGACCGACCTGGAAATATTGAAATCCAGCTGGATCTGGTTAAAGATTACAGAACCAATGTGGCTTTATATCCAAAATTCCATGAATATTTCAGAAAGCATCAGCCCAAATTATTACTGGTATGGGGGAACAAAGATCCCTATTTCCTACCTGCAGGAGCTGAAGCTTATAAAAAAGATCTGCCGGAAGCCAAATTAAAATTTTATGACACCGGACATTTTGCCCTGGAAACGAATGCGGAAGAAATAGGTGCTGAAATCTTTGAATTCATGGGAACATTACCTCGATAGTGGCTATAAGGCTATAAGCTATTGAATCAATTTAAGAAATAATCGAAACATTTCATTATGAAGACAATTGTCATTAAAAACTTTGGCGGACCTGAAGTTCTGCAACTTGCAGAAATGCCTGTTCCTATGATAACAAATCCTTCTCAGGTATTAGTAAAAGTACGAGCAACATCTATTAATCCTCTTGATTATCAGATAAGACGGGGAGATTATAAATCATTTTTCGAACTCCCTATTATAACGGGTCATGATATCGCTGGTGATATTATGGCTGTAGGTGAAGCGGTAAAACAATGGAAGCCTGGTGATAAAGTCTACTATTCTCCTCGCTTTGGCAGCTCAGGCAGTTATGCGGAGTATCACCTTACTGATGAGTCTTCATTATCCAGAATGCCGGATAACATCAGCTATGAAGAGGCTGCTGCCATTCCACTTATTGGAGGAACAGTTTGGGAAATGCTTGTAGTAAGAGCTCAATTGAAAAAAGGAGACAGCATTCTCATTCTTGGTGGTGCAGGTGGCGTAGGAACACTGGCTATACAAGTTGCGAAATCACTGGGTGCTTTTGTGTATACAACTGGACAAAGTGTTCTGCATGAGGAATTAAAAAAGCTTGGAGCAGATGTAGTCATTGATCACCATAAGGAAAACTGGATTGAAGAAATAAAAGCACATACCAACGGAAAAGGAGTTAATGTGATTATTGATACTGTAGGAGGAACAACACTTTCAGACAGCCCACTTGCTTTAGCAGATTATGGTTCTGTTGTAACACTGGTAGATATTCCACAACCTCAAAACCTTATTAATGCCTGGGAAAAAAATGCCACCTATCATTTTGTTTTTACCCGACAAAGCAGAGATGAGCTGTATCAGATCACTGAATTAATTGAGAACGGACAAGTAAAACCTGTGATAGACAGTATATATCCGCTTGAAGAGGTTCAAAAAGCTCATCAAAGAATAGAGGATTCTAAACGGGACAGACCTTTATTGGGGAAGATTGTACTTACAGTATAATTATTTTATTAGAAGGTCATCAAAATCGAAAACATCATTGTATTCAATGATGTTTTGTTATTTATAAAATGCAAAATATCAACAACTTGAACATTCACAATAAAATCAATCTTTAAAATGATAAAGGAAAATCACATCTCCAGTATAGGCAGGTTTCACATGGTCTTTAATCAGGAGTTTGGCTTCCACGATTGCTTTTACAGTTCCTCTGAGGTTAGTAACAGATTTTACGGTTGCCTGTAGTTTGACATCACTATTTACGGGAACAGCTTCTCCGAACTTAAGATTTTCTATTCCGTAATTGATTTCCATTTTTACATTTCTCACATCTGCAATCTGTTTCCAGAGATAGGGAATCAAAGATAATGTTAAATACCCATGAGCAATGGTTGATTTAAAAGGTCCTTCTTTCTCTGCCTTTTTCTGATCCGTATGAATCCACTGCTGATCCAGGGTGGCATCTGCAAATCTATTAATCTGATCCTGACTTATCGTATGCCAGGTAGAATCTCCCAGCATTTGCCCTTCAAGAGACTTATACTCATTAAAATTATTAATAATAATCATATCTTTTTTTGAACCTTTTAGGAATTACAATATGTACAGCTCAATCATTATCATCGTAACCGAGTGTATATCAAGTCTGCATATTTATTTTCCAGGCATCCGGTCTTAGTCTGTCAATATTCAGACCAATTGCTGCCTTATTTTCTTAAATCCCTGAAAACCTCTTACATAAAAGTAAGAGGCTAATGAACATCATGAAAATAAAAAATAAAAAGTAATCCGTATTACATCAATGTTCTTTCAGACAATATATCCAGATCCAGAAGTTTCATGGATTTGAATAAGAAAAAATATAAAATATGAGGCTTGATATGGCAAAGTATATTATTTCAACATATTTGCAATTAAGACTTTTATTATGCCAACTTTACGTTAACAGCATTTAAACCTTTATCGCTTTTTTGTATATCAAAAACTACTTTATCATTTTCACGGATCATTCTTGTGTTTAATCCTGAAGAATGTACGAATATATCTTTACTTCCGTCTGCCGGAGTAATAAAACCGAAGCCTTTTGCTTCATTGAAAAATTTTACGGTGCCTTCTTGCATTGTAATTGTTATTAAAAAATTGTGTATTATGATCTGTAAACGCTACAGATTTTATTTATGATATTCTGAGAGGTATTGTGCTTCCCATCAATGGTTGAATATTTTTAAGATCCGGATGCTTCATCGTCTGTGGTATTGAAGATGCAGGATCTGCAATAATCTCTACAGGCTTGTTCAGGATTGCTTTGGCGAAATATTTTAAACTTCCCGGCATTGCAGCAGAAAAAAGCAGGTTTTGTCTTCTATGAGAAACCAGATTTAATATTTTTTTTATATGATTAGCGAATCCCATATCAAGCATTTTATCGGCATCATCTAAAACAAACAGCTCAATTTTAGAAAGATCAATATGTCTCTGATTTTCTACATCAAGCAATCCTCCGGGTGTTGCCACAAGAACATCTACTCTTTTTCTCAGTGCAGCAAGCTGGCTTCCAATGGAAACCCCTTCATAAATAGAAAGCAGAGATAATGGTAAATATTTACTGTAGATTTTAAAATTCTCTTCTATCTGTATTGCCAGTTCCTGAGTGGGTGTAAGTATTAAAGTTCTTATTTCTTTATGATCCGGAGTTTGTCTTTTCAGCAGCTGTAAAATAGGCATCGCAAATGCAGCTGTTTTTCCAGCACCTGCCTGTGCAGACACTATAATATCTCTTCCTGCCAAAATATGCGGAATTGCAGAATACTGTATTTCAGTAGGCCTGGAATATCCGGCTTCTGTCACTGCACGGATAATAGGATTAATTAGATTTAAATTTTTAAAATTCATTATAAATTCCGGCATTCCCGGTATCTTAAAACAAATCTGTTGATCAGAATTTGAATCGGTATATTATAATGACAAACAAAAGAGTATTCTTTTCTGTTTATCTTTCTCTTGCTTCAGCTACAATAATATTTTTATCTATATTACGAATGGCCAGGCAATAACGTGTCGCTCTTATCTACAATAGAACTTTATAATCTTTTATTTCCACTATGAAAACAAAGGCTATAAATTGGTAGCTGAAAAAGCAAAACTGAAAGAAAAAAGTGATTTTAAACTATGACAGAATAGCAAAGGCAGTGACCTGTTTTTATAAATGTTCTGCAAACCTACAATAAAAAAAAAGAACACCACATTATTTAATTAACTGATTATCAAAAATTTATTCGTACCTTCTGCAAATTAACTAAATTATTTGCTGACGCGGATGATTTTAAACTCCGGAATATGCAAGCTTTTTCACCCATCCCCCAACCTTCTCCCAGAATATCAGAATCCCATTCCGGCCCACATGTAAGAATTGCTTATTTCATTATGATACATCATAAACCTGAAGTATTTAAAAGCATGTTTGAGAAAATCTATACAAGAGATCAGTTTTATCTTATCCATATTGATAAAAAAGCGAAACAAGAGTTCATTGAAGAAATACAACTTTACATCGTTCATTTTCCCAATGTCTATATTCTGGACAGTATGAATATAGTTTCGGGAGGTTTCAACATCGTTCAGGCAGAATTGAACGCTATGGAATTCCTCCTGAATGTAAGCAAAGAATGGGATTATTTTATTAATCTGAGCGGTGAAGATTATCCATTGAAATCACAAAATATTATCCGTAAATTTCTTACGACCAATAAAGGCAGGAATTATCTTTTTTATTATGATCAAAAGTTTTACAGACCCGACACGCTGAAAAGAATACAAAATCACTTTACAGAATTGGCTTATGTTATTTCATCTTTCATCTACAAAAGATCTTTTATGAAAGATGTGATTCCTTATATAGGTGGTAAATGGTTTATGTTTACAAGAGAAACCTGCTTATTTTTAACAAACAACAAAATGGTAATGGATTTTGAAGACTATTATCTTCATACTTTTTTACCTGCAGATTCATTTTTTCAGACTGTTCTTATGAATACATCGTTCAATGATATTATCGTCAATGATGATAAAAGAGCAGTACTTGAGACCTCCTTTTTTCAAAATACACAGAATACATTCAATTATATTCAATCATTAAAATCTGGTAATCAGCTTTTCATCAGAAAGGTTAACAAAAAAACGGACGAAAGTATCAGAAAGTATATTGAAGAAAGCTACCTTACTCCCCTTCCTTATATAAATGAAGTAGAAAGAGAATTGAAAAGAAATAACCGTCAAAACAACTGATCTTTGCACTTCATCCTCAATATACTTAAGTCAGAAACTCTTTAATGTTTTTCTGCCAAATCATTATATTTGGAGGAACATCATCAAACGTGTTTTTATTCAAATTAAAATATGGAAAAGAAGCTGACACCGGAACACTTAAAACGGCTAACATTAGACAGTCAGGGATTAACACAAAATACACCATTCGGAACCGGAAAAACTGCAGTTTTGAACGCTTTGGAACATCTCGGATATATACAGATTGATACATTATCTATAGTGGAACGGGCTCATCACCATACGCTATGGACAAGAATCCCGGATTTTAAGACAGATAATCTGGAAGAACTGGTAGAGGACCGTAAAGTATTTGAGTATTGGTTTCATGCTGCTTCTTACCTTCCGATGCAGGATTTCCGATATGTTTTGCCTCAGATGCTGATGATTAAAAGAGGAGAATCCCGTTATTACAATGCTGATCCTAAAGTGATGAAGTATGTAGTAGATACCATACGCAATGAAGGTCCTAAAAGAGCAAGAGATTTTGAGAATGAAAGCCATAAAGCAGGAAGCTGGTGGAATTGGAAACCTGCCAAGCTGGCTCTTGAGAGACTTTTCATGCAGGGAGATCTGATGATCAGCGGACGTTCCGGAATGCAGAAAACGTATGATCTGGCCGAAAGGGTTCTGCCATCTTCCACGAATACCTCAGAACCTACTCCATTGGAGTTTGCAGAATATCTGGTAAAAACCAATCTGAGAGCCTATGGATTTACGACATTAAAACAAATCACTCACCTCAGAAAAGGAAATGCTTTAAAAACGAATGTCAATAAGGTTTTACAGATGATGCTTGAAGAAGATACAATATCAAAAGTGACCAGTGAAGGAGGATCTTCTGTTTTTGTTCAAAATGAAATACTGGAAAAAACATTTGATCAGGCAAGCTCCAGTGTATGGCTGTTGTCTCCGTTTGACAATTCCATTATTCATCGGGATAGAATCAAACAGATTTTTGATTTTGATTTCCGTCTGGAATGCTATACTCCAAAAGAAAAAAGACAGTATGGTTATTTCTGTCTGCCTATCCTGTTTGGAGATCAGTTTATCGGAAGGGTTGACTGTAAAGCGCACAGAAAAGAAAAAAAACTGGAGCTTATTCTTTTACATATTGAAAACAGTACTATTAATCTTGATTTATGGCTTAAGCCTTTCATAGAGACCTTAAAACGCTTTGCCATTTTCAATGGTTGTGAGTCTTTGGCTCTGACTCAAGTAAGTCCATCAAAATTGACCACTGTTATCAAAAAAGAATTATCCAAAGTAATGTTAAAAAGTAATGGAGAGCTATTAAAAAGCAAATCGCACTATTGACTTCAATAATGCGATTTTATTTTTTAGGAAGCTCCTATTAATTTAATTTCTGATTTGTTTTCTGGACAAAATCATTCCATTGCTGGTTCAAATAAGTTATTGCTTTCTTTTTTTCACCATCATTCATAGAAGAATAATTAATGGAATTAAAAACCAGTTTTTTCAATGCTTTCACATTAAGTTCCCAATAGATCTGTGTAACCCAGAAATCATAACTCAGACCTGTGTATCCATACACTGAAGGATCATCACTGTTGATGGAACATTGTACTCCATTGCTCAATAAAACCCTTGCAGGATGGTTCCTTAAATCACTTACATATCCTAAGATCTGATTACTAAGTGGGCTTACTTCCACCAGCCTATCCTGTTTTCTGATCTGTTCCATCGTTTGGGGGAAATAGATCAGATTCAGTCCGTGACCAATTCTTTTATTGTTGAGCAGCGCTACATCCAGAATATTTTTATTCAGGATAGAATTGCTTTCTCCGGCATGAAGGAAAAGAGGCAGTTCTACTCCGTATTTTTTATGAAGTCCGCTCATTTTGGCCCAGCTTTTCTCAAAAAAACTGATATGATGTCCCGCTGCTTCATCTGCCACAAGGTCAAAGCCTGAGATCATATCCGGAAATTCCTTCTTCATTTCAAATGCCGTTTCCAGCTGTTTTCCGATGCTTTCATTATCCAGAAATTTAAAACTTGAATAGATCAGTTTCAGGGTAAACTGCGGATCTGACTGATGTACTTCTTTAAGAATATCCTGCAGATCTGTTATCGTCGTCTTCATAGGATATTTTCCATGTTGAAAATCATAAAGTTCATCAAAGATATATCTGATTTCTACGTGCTGTACTTTGTCTTTTATCAAATCCTGAAATCCTTTCAGATAATATGACTTAAAGAAAGGACGGTACGGAAGCAGCAGACTGATGCGCTTAAAACGTTTTTCAAATTCAATCCAATAATCTGTGTAAGAGCAAAGATTGTCTCGTTTCAATGTAAGAAGAGCCTGCAGTTCTTTTTCAAAACCAGTGGTTGAGGCCAGCTTTTTATCAAGGCTTACAAATCCTTCCGGAACTTTTCCTTTTTCAAAAAAAGCCAGCTGTCCGAAAATGTACTGATCATTATCTTTCTGATCAAAAACATAGCATTCCTGATATTTTCTGGCAGTCGAAATAATCCATTTCACATCTGTAATTCCCCCACTGTGGGTATGCAACAGACCACCTTTCGGCATGGTCTGAAGGATTTCAAACAGTTTGCTGCTTTCTATTAATGGTTTTAATTCATTAAAAGAACTGTTATATAAAGATATTTTCTTTGCTTCCGAATCACTGAGAAACTGTTTACGGATCTGGAAAAGTTTTTTATCCAAAGTCATTTCTGCATCGGACAATTTTATATCGGCATCAAATGCCATTGCTGCATTTTCTTTCTCTGATAATGCCAGGTTCTGCTGGTATGCAGATTCTTCAGTTACTTTACCTTGCCCCCAAAATAAGGGTGCTGCAAAAAGTGATATATAAATAAGGTATTTTTTCATCATACTAAATATTGGAGGGGTTTGTACTGTCAGTTATGTTTTAACCGATAAAATAAAAGTAGCTTGTTATAGCAAAAATTGTGCAAAGTAAAGCTAATTCAAAGATAATATTATTTTTTTGAGCCTCCAGCTAGAAATATTATGCTTTAATTTTTTTGTTCATGCTCATATAAAAAATATAATCCTTTTGTAAATGGTTTAAGAGGTTCCCTAAAGCACCTGTTATTTTTTTGCATAGACAAAATTCCGAAATATTCATCAGAAGACTTCACTAAAACCTATTTTCTTATTAGCCAAAAAGGAAACATCATAAACAGATGTATTTTTTCAATGAAGCAATCAAATTTTTAACACTTTTTTAATCTTTAGCCGTTGCACTTATTTTTAAGTTTAATTACCTTTGTCTCTGGAATGCGGAAAAGATTTTATCAATATTTGTACAGTTTGTTATTTGCGTTGCTTACCGTTCTAGGATGGTACTATGGGCAAATTCAGCAGTATATTTCAACGGATATTTCCTCTGACCTTCATTTTACTACGGATCTTCTTGTTCATGAAAAAAAGAGCATCAAAGAATCTTTTGCATTTCTTAAAAATGAGTCTAATGATGCCTACAATGTCAGCCATCCCTGCTACAATAAAATCAGAGCTAATCTTTCTGAAAACGACAATGAAAATGACGACAACGTAGAGTCCTCCGGTTCTACAGAACTTATTGCTCTTTTCAAAGATGGCTTCTGGCATCTTATTTCAGGCTTTGTCACGACATTTCACAACAAACAAATTGCTGTTTCACTTGCTCAATCAGAACATTTAAAGACCTTACATGATGATCTGTACCTTCAGTACAGGGTCATCCGACTGTGATTTTATACTAATTTTTTCGAAAATCTTATCTGCTTTCATGCTTTATTGTGAGAGCCGGTAACTCTATTTTTTCAATTATAAATTATTATAAAAACAATATTTATCATGGTCAAGAAAAGTCTCATGTATATCAACTTGTGCCTTATTCTCTTGTTTGTAAGCTGTCAATCTGAAAAAAAGGAAAAAACAGAAGCAGCGTCATTCAACGTAACAAGCCCTCTTATAAAAGATACTTTAGTCAACAAAGATTATGTTGCACAGATCCGTTCTATCAATCATATTGAGCTTCGTGCCCAGGAAAAAGGATACATCCAGTCTATTTATGTAGATGAAGGGCAATTTGTTCAGAAAGGGCAGCTGATGTTCAAAATCATGCCTAATCTTTATGAATCTGATGTAAACCGTGCCAAAGCGGAATCCAAATATGCGCAAATCGAATATCAGAATACCAAAAACCTTTCTGACAAAAACATCGTTGCTCCTCAGGAAATGGCTATGGCTAAAGCAAGGTATGAAAAAGCGCAGGCCGAACTTGCTTCAATGAATACCCATTTAAAATTTACCGAAATCCGTGCTCCTTTCAATGGAATTGTAGGAAAATTACACGTACGTAAAGGAAGTCTTGTAGATGAAGGTGAGCTTGTAACCGAGCTTTCCGACAACAGCAAAATGTGGGTATATTTCAATGTACCGGAAGCTGAATATCTTAATCAGATGGATGCCAAAAAGGATAATAATCCAATGCATGTACGTTTAAGAATGGCCAATGGCAAAGAGTTTACACAAGATGGTATTGTACAAACCATAGAGTCTGATTTTGACAATGAAACCGGAAATATCGCTTACAGGGCTACTTTCCCAAATCCGAAAGGACTGTTGAGATACGGAGAAACCGGAAACATCGTTATCACCTCACCTTATGCCAATGCAATGATGATTCCACAGAAAGCGACTTTCGAAGAGCTGGAAAAGAAATATGTCTATGTGATTGGTAAAGATGGTAAAGTACATGCGAGAGAAATAAAAGTGGCTGCTGAATTACCCCATATTTATGTCGTCGCTTCAGGGCTTGGAAAGGATGACAGAATCCTTTTGGAAGGGCTTAGAATGGTTCAGGAAAACCAGAAGATCAGCTCAAAATACCAAAAGCCTGAAAAAGTAATGTCGAACCTGGATCTGTACGCCGAGTAACCCAAAAGCAGCATTATGTTTAAAAAAGTAATACACCGACCGGTTTTCGCCATTGTGATATCGGTTGTGATCCTGTTTATGGGAGGGATTGCTATGAAGCAGCTTCCTACTGAACAGTTTCCAAAAATTGCCCCTACCACCGTAGCTGTTTCTATTGCTTATCCGGGAGCGAGTGCAGATGTATTGGTAAAATCATCTTTGATTACAATTGAAAATGCCATCAATGGAGTTCAGGGAATGCGTTATATCACCACCGATGCTACCAGTGCCGGGGAAGCTACGGTGAACGTTGTCTTTGATCCCGGAACCGATCCCAATGAAGCGGTAGTTCTGGTAAAGACCAGAGTGGATCAGGTAATGCCTTTATTACCGGAACTGGTACAGAAAGAAGGGGTTGTAGTAAACCCGATTCAGCCCAGTATGCTGATGTACGTGAACCTTTACAGCACGAATAAAAGTATGGATGAAAAATTCCTGTACAACTACTCTATGGTGAATATCATCCCGGAAATTAACCGTATCCACGGAATTGCAAAATCTCAGATTCTGGGAAGCCGAAGATATGCCATGCGTATCTGGCTGAACCCTGACCGTATGCGTGCTTATGACATCTCTGTAGATGAGGTGATGAAAGCTATCGGCGAACAAAGTATCATTGGACGCCCGGGGAGAATCGGGCAAAGTTCCGGTATTGCAGCACAGTCACTGGAATATGTACTGACTTATAAAGGACAATACAACAAACCGGAAGAGTATGAAAATATCATTGTACGTTCCAATGCCGAAGGAGAAAATGTAAAGCTAAAAGATATTGCCAAAGTAGAATTGGGAAGTGAATTCTTTGATATTTATTCCAATCTTGACGGACATCCTTCCGCATCTATCGTTTTAAAACAGAATTACGGAAGTAATGCCAATGACGTAATCAGAGATGTGAAAGCAAAACTGGCAGAAATGAAAGGGAACTTTCCTCCGGGAGTTGATTATAAAATCAGTTATGACGTTTCCCAATTCCTTGATGCTTCTATCGAACAGGTAATGCATACGTTGAGAGATGCGTTTATCCTTGTGGCCATCGTGGTTTTCATTTTCCTTGGTGACTGGCGTTCTACTTTGATTCCTATTATTGCCGTGCCGGTTTCTTTGATCGGAACATTCTTTGTGATCCAATTCTTTGGGTTAACCATCAACCTTGTTACTCTTTTTGCTTTGGTACTGGCCATCGGTATTGTGGTTGATAACGCGATTGTAGTGATAGAAGCCGTTCACGCCAAAATGGAAGACAGTAATATTTCGCCTTATAAAGCGGTAAAAGAAGTGATGGGTGAAATTGCCGGAGCTATTATTGCCATTACAGCCGTGATGGTAGCCGTATTCATTCCTATTTCATTTATGACAGGTCCGGTGGGAACTTTCTATCGTCAGTTTTCTATTACCATGGCAAGCTCTATTGTGATTTCTGCGGTAGTAGCCCTTACTCTGACTCCGGTTTTAGCTGCAATGCTATTGAAAAACCATCATGGAAAGCCTAAGAAAGTCAATATTTTCACCAAAGCTTTAGACTCTTTTAACAGCGGGTTTGATAAAATAACAGGAAAATATGCTTCATTCCTTAGAAAAATCGTAAGCCGAAAGGTGGTAACATGGGGAATTCTGATTGCTTTCTGTGCCGGAATTGTGATGATCAATAAAGTACTTCCTGGCGGGTTTATCCCGAATGAAGACCAGGGAACTATCTATGCTATTATCCAGACTCCTCCGGGTTCTACCCTTGAACAGACGAATAAGGTTTCCAGAACATTGCAGAAAATCTGTATGGGTGTAGACGGTGTGGAATCTGTATCATCACTGGCCGGATACGAAATCATGACGGAAGGCCGTGGTTCGAATGCAGGAACCTGTCTGATTAACCTTAAAAGCTGGAACGACCGTGATCATTCTGTGAAGGAGATCATGGAAGAACTGGAAGAAAAATCAAAAGATCTTGGAGCTACCATTGAGTTCTTTGAACCACCAGCTGTACCGGGATTCGGATCTTCGGGAGGTTTCTCTATGAGACTTCTGGATCTGAACAGAACGACAGATTATCAGGAATTTGATAAAGCCAATAAAGATTTCATCGCACAGCTTAAAAAGCGTAAGGAGCTTTCTGGAGTCTTCACCTTTTTTGCGGCTAATTATCCTCAGTATGAGCTGGTATTTGATAATAATGCAGCCATGCAGAAAGGAGTTTCTATCGGAAAAGCGATGGACAACCTCAACATTCTGATCGGTAGTACCTATGAACAGGGCTTTATCCGTTTCGGGCAGTTCTTCAAGGTGTATGTGCAGTCGTCTCCGGAATTCAGAAGGCTTCCTACGGATATTATGAACCTGTATGTGAAGAATGACCGTGATGAAATGGTTCCTTATTCAGCATTTATGACGATGAAAAAGACACAGGGACCGAACGAAATCACTCGTTACAACATGTACAATTCCGCAGCAATCCGTGGTCTTCCGGCTGCAGGCTATACAACGGCAGATGCTATTCAGGCCATCAATGAAACCGCGGCCAAAACACTTCCTCACGGATATAAAGTGGCATGGGAAGGATTGTCTTATGATGAGGCGCAACGTGGTAATGAAGCGATCTATGTATTCCTTGTTGTTTTGGTATTCGTGTATCTGGTTCTGGCGGCACAATATGAAAGTTTCCTGATTCCGTTTGCGGTACTTTGCTCTTTACCGGTTGGAGTTTTCGGATCTTTCTTATTATTAAAAGCAATGGGACTTGAAAATGACATCTATGCACAGGTTGGATTGATCATGATTATCGGATTACTGGGTAAAAACGCAGTACTTATTGTAGAATTTGCCGTGAAAAGACGTCAGGCAGGAGATTCTATTCTCGAAGCTGCCGTAGAAGGCTCCAAAGCCCGTTTCAGACCGATTCTGATGACTTCTTTTGCCTTTATTGCAGGATTGGTTCCGCTTGTTTTTGCAAGAGGTGCGGGAGCGATCGGAAACCATACCATTGGGGCATCTTCACTGGGAGGAATGCTGATAGGAACACTGTTCGGAGTGATTGTAATTCCGGGGCTTTACTACATATTTGCCAAGTGGTCTGATGGTAAAAAAATGATCAAAGACGAAGATGAATCTCCATTAAGCGAAGACATGATCCATTATGAATAAAAGAAAAATATATCAATATGCAGGTCTGGCAGTCGTCTTATTAAGCCTTACTGCCTGTAAACCTATAGAAATAGCACAGCGTGCTGAAAATAAAACCGTCCCTGAAAAATACGGTTCAGCAGAAAACGACACTATCAATACGGGAAAAATGAAGTGGAATGAATATTTCAGCGATCCGCATCTTCAGGAACTGATTACCCAGGCCCTTCAGAATAATCAGGAACTGAATATTGTCCTTCAGGAAATTGAAATGTCTAAAAATGAAATCAAAGCCAGGAAAGGGGAGTATCTTCCTTCTGTAGGTTTAAAAGCCGGAGCTGGTGTAGACAAAGTAAGCCGATACACCAATATCGGAGCCATGGAGGCCAATACTGAAATAGAGCCCGGCAAAGAAATGCCGGAACCTTTATTTGATTTTGGAGCAGGTGTTCAGGCACAGTGGGAAACGGATATCTGGGGAAAGCTGCATAATGCGACAAAAGCACAGGTACAGCGATATCTTGCCAGCATTGAAGGAAAGAACTTCATGACCACTCATCTTATTTCTGAAATTGCAGATTCTTATTATGAACTGTTGGCACTGGATAATGAGCTGGTTATTTTGAATCAGAATATTAAAATTCAGAATGATGCGTTGGATATTATCAAAGAGTTAAAAAAGAATGCGCGATCCAATGAACTGGCAGTACAGAGATTTGAAGCCCAGGTTCTGAAAACTCAGGGAATGCAGTATGACATTCAGCAGAAGATAGTTGAAACGGAGAACAGGATTAATTATCTGGTGGGAAGATTTCCACAACCCGTGGAAAGAAGTCAGAATTCTTTTGATTCTATTGTTCCGCAAGCGGTATATGGAGGAATTCCTTCTGAGTTACTGGAAAACCGTCCGGATATCAAACAGGCTGAATATGAACTGGCTGCTGCCAAGCTTGACATTAAAGTGGCCAAAGCAAGGTTCTACCCTTCTCTTGATCTTTCTGCAGGAGCAGGGTTACAGGCTTTTAATCCGTTGTATATCATCAAACCTCAGTCGTTTCTCTTTTCTCTTGCGGGAGAACTTACGGCACCATTGATCAACAGAAGAGCGATTAAAGCGGCTTATTATAATGCCAATGCCAAACAGATTCAGGCAGTATATCATTATGAGCAGACTGTTTTGGGAGCTTATATTGAGGTAGCCAATCAGTTGGCTAAAATTCATAATCTGGAAAGCAGTGTGAATATCAAAACGAAGGAAGTAAATGCTTTAACAAAGTCTATAGATATTTCCAACGACCTGTTCAAATATGCCCGTGCTGATTACATGGAAGTTTTACTGACTCAAAGGGATGCCCTGGAATCCAGGTTTGAGCTGGTAGAGAAGAAAGTGAACCAACTTAAAGCGAGTGTTGCTGTTTACAGAGCGCTTGGCGGTGGTTGGGATCAGGCTCCGTTGGCAGTTCCGGATATTAAGAAAGAATAAATCCATATTTTAATCTTGTTTTCATAAGAAGTCTATCGAAAGATAGGCTTCTTTTTTGTTATTACCGCAGATCTCACAGATTGACACAGAGGTTTGGGATAATTTTATATGATGATTGATCATTGATCATTTATCATTTATCACTTATAATTCAAATCATCCTTAGCCCTGATAGCAGCGGTTACCCCGCAGCAGAAAGTGGATTCAGCCAGGTGCGAGGAGTATGAGCGGATAGCAGGATGACGCTCCTGATCCTTATTCTCATGAAAATACAGCTATAAAATAAATAAAAAGTCTACAAAATAAATAGACTTATAATTTTAAATTTAATTCACACTTGAAAAATTAACTTTTTTATCATTTTTTAACATTTTCAAACATGGAATTAATTAATTAAAAATCAAATATTTACGATTCATAAATTTAATTCAAATCAATTAACCTACTAATTTAGTAGACTAATATGATTTATCTCATGCTCTTGTTTTATCTGGGTTCGTCATTTATTAGATAATTTTGACCCAGTTAAAAAAATCATAAACTTTATTCTCATGAATAAGAATACCTTTAATTCTTACCTATGCACCATTACGGTGGCAGCTTCTGCACAGCAAAATTGTTGTGGAATGTCTGCCCTTTCACAGCACAACTGCATTTCTCAAAACATGTGCTTTGATATGATGTGCATGATGATGATGTGCTAACTTTTTAAGAGATACATTCATTACTGTAGGAATTAAAGCCAAAGAGTTCAAGGCTTCTTTCATCCGGGTACCTCTCCTGTAATTTTACTATTCGTTTTATAACCTCCCTGAAAAAAGGAGGCGGAAAGTCACATTTTTTACCGGGAGATCAGCAGTAATACACAATTCAGTTTTAAACCTAGATTAATATAATGAAAAAGAAACAATGCAAGCTTGGTGTATTGGCCTTACTCCTGTTCGCGGAATATGGTTTTGCACAAAGCAAAGACAGTCTTTCCAAAGAAACTTCCATCAAAGAAGTGGTGGTGGTGGTGGTGGTAGCTTTTGGGAAGCAGAAAAAAGAAGAAATTACGGGATCTGTACAGTCGCTGAAGGCTAAAGATCTTTCTAATCTTCAAAACGGAAATATTCTTCAGGGAATTGGAGGAAAAGTAGCGGGAGTACAGGTGATTTCCTCAGGACAGCCGGGCTCTCAGCCGACCATCAGAATGAGAGGAATAGGCTCTATCAACGCGTCCAGTGATCCGTTAATTGTACTCGATGGCATTCCATACAGCGGAAACCTGAACAGTATTGCCGCATCGGATATTGAAAGTATCTCTTTTCTTGAAGATGCTTCTTCGAATGCTTTATACGGTTCCAGAGGGGCTAATGGTGTTATTATTGTGAACACCAAAAGAGGAAAAAGTAAAGGGGTGAGCGTTGAAGCTGATGTAAAAACAGGGGTTAACTTCAGGTCTATTGAAGATTATTCGGTTTATACTTCTCCTCAGGATTATTACACAGCTTATTACAACAGAGCAAGAATTGGTGAAATTGCAAGACTGAAACAGCCGGGAGCTGTTCCTTCAGGCCCTTCTCCTCATGATGTGGGACTTTCAGCGCTGACCAAACTGGGATATAATGTGTATAATGTTCCTTTTAATCAGCTGATTTCAAAAGCAGGCTCTTTCAATCCCGATGCGAAATTATTATATCAGGATGACTGGAAGAAACTGCTTTTCAGACCTGCTTTGCGAAGAGAAGCCACAGTAGGGATCAATGCCAATGGGGATCAGATAAAATCTTATACATCCCTTAATTATCTGGATGATAAAGGATATCTGATTTCTTCAGGTTTTGAAAGATTCGGGATCAGGTCAAATGTAGACTACGCTATCACTTCAAAACTGAAGCTGACCAGTGCTTTATCCTACACGTACAGCAAGCAGGATTTTGGTGAGGCCGGAGGTTTCTCCAACCCTTTCCAGTTTGCCCGAAATATTGCACCTTTCTATCCTGTTTTCTTAAGGGACAACAACTATCAGAGGCTTTATGACAGCTATGGAAATGCTTTATACGACTATGGAGACGGTCAGGGACCTAATGGTGCTACAAGATCTTATGCTGTATTTGAAAATCCTGTAGGCAATCTGCAAAAAAACAAATCGCAGACGGTAAGCAATGTGACCAATCTTAATCTTGGTTTAAATTATGAAATCATCAAAGGACTGGATTTTACCTATAATTTCGGTGCTTATCTCGAAAATAACAGAAACCTGCAGTTCGGAAATACGGAAGGTGGAACTTCATCTTCTGTAGGAGGAACCATTTCTCAAGGTTCTAATTTCAAATATACACTGAACCACCAGCAGTTGCTTACCTACCAGAAAAAACTGGGAAATCACAGCTTTAATCTTCTTGCAGGACATGAACTGAATAAGATAAAAGATAATGGATTCTCCGGATCAAAGCAGCAGCTTTTATTACCTGACTCACAAGCTTTTGATAATGCCGTGAAAATTACCGGTTTATCAGGAAGCGGTTATGAATATGCAGTAGAAGGCTATTTCACAAGGTTATTGTATAATTATGACGGGAAATATTTCTTTAATGCCAATATCCGTAGAGACGGTTCTTCTGTATTTTCTCCGGAGAGCAGATGGGGAAATTTCTACGGACTGGGACTGGCATGGAATATCGCAAAAGAAGATTTCCTTAAAGACAACAGCGTGATTAATTCTTTAAAATTAAAAGCTTCTTATGGCCAGCAGGGAAATGACAACATTCTTTTAGGCGGTTCCAGTAGAGATTATTATGCTTATCAGGATATCTACGGAATCAATAACTTCGGAAATGATAAACCTGTACTCTCTCTTAAAAAACAGGGAAATAAGGATCTGAAATGGGAAACCTCCAAAAACCTGAATGCCGGTTTTGAAATTTCACTTTTGAAAAACAGAATCAACCTGAATGCTGATTATTTTGAAAGGAAAGTTTCGGATATGATTTACACGCTTCCTCTTCCTCCCTCCAATGCAGGCTCCTATGTGAAGTATGGAAATATCGGAGATATGACCAACAGAGGTGTTCAGGCGAATGTCAATGTAGATATCCTTCGCGGTGATGAGTTCCAGTGGAGTTTTTATGCGAATGCCACTCACTATAAAAATAAGATTACCAGATTACCGGCTGAGCAAAGAAATACAGGACTTGTTTCAGGTTTATTTATCCTGAAAGAAGGTGGAGACCGTTACACCTATTTCCTAAAAGAATTTGCCGGAGTAAATCCTGAGAACGGTGATGCTTTATGGTATCGCACAACCATCAACCCAACTACCCAAAAGGAAGAAAGAACAGTGACCAATAATTATAAGGAAGCCACCGATTATAACACCGGAAAGTCTGCTATTCCAAAGGTATATGGAGGATTCGGAACAGATTTCAGCTTTAAAAGATTTAATCTGGCAGTGAATTTCGCTTACCAGTTCGGAGGCTATGGATATGATGATATTTACAGAAGCTTATTCCATTCTGACAGCTATGGTTCCAACTATTCAACAGATCTTGATAAAACCTGGACTCCGGAAAATCCAACGGCTGCCTTACCGAGAGTAGATCTTACCGCTACAAACCAGAACGGAAATTCAACACTGTATCTGATCAAATCGGATTATATCAGCCTTCAGGACGTAACCCTCTCCTATCAGCTTCCCGATGGTTTTGCACAACAGGCAGGCTTATCAGGTCTGAAAATCTATGTGACAGGAAACAACCTGTACCTATGGTCCAAGAGAAAAGGCTATGATCCGAGAGCTTCGCTGACGGGAGTTTCAGATTCGTACCGGTATTCTCTGTTGTCAAGCGTCTCTTTAGGCTTTAAACTTAACTTTTAAAAGAACAGGAATGAACACAATACAATACTTTATAACAGCTGTAACCCTAAGTTTTTTGGCTACCAGCTGTGCTAATGATCTCAATACGTTACCGGAAGGGGATATTTCCGGGGAGCAGCTCAATAACGATGCAAACAGTCCGGAAAAAATTCTGGGTGGAATCTATCTTGATCTTCGAAGCAATGGTGCAGGCGGTACCACCGTTCACTCAGATTTCGGAATCATGGGAATTAAAGCAGGTGCTGATCTGATGTCTAATGATGTGATCCAGTCTACCAACCAGCATTTAGGAATGTTTTATAATTATGAAGCCACCAATGCCAGTAATATTGCTTCTGAGATTGTATGGACTACGTTTTATGCAAGAATATTCGTAATCAACAAGCTGCTGGATGGTCTGGATAAAAATGCCAATGCAAAAAACAGAGCCATTGCAGGACAGCTGCTCGCTTTAAGAGCTTATTCCTACTTTTATCTGGTGCGTTTTTATGCCAATGATTATAACGGACATCAGTCTGAGCCTGGCCTTCCATTGGTTCTTACCGCAGCTAATCCAAGTCAGGGACTTCCGAGATCAACAGTTGCTGAGGTATATACGCAAATCAAAAAAGATATAGAAGAATCTGTAACGCTTTTGGATACTTACACCAGACCTTCCAGAGCCCAGATAGACCAAAGAACTGCTAAAGCTATTGCCGCAGAAGTATTTCTGGAAACAGGAGATTATATCAAAGCGACTAAATATGCTGAGGAAAGCAAGCAGGGAATTGCCCTGATGACCGAGGACGATTATACCAATACCGGATTTTCCAATATCAATAATCCTGAGGTAATATGGGGTTTTCATAATACCATTTCCACGATGAGTATCGGAAATTATTATGCTTCTTTCTTCTCCATGTTTGATAATACGAATGAAGGATATGCCGGAGCCGCACAGATCCGTAAGCTGATTGACAAGCGTCTTTATGAAGCCATTCCGGCAACGGATTACCGTAAAAAAGTATTCAATGGAAACCAGAATGCTGCATATACATTCAACGGAAAAACGAAGAATTATCCGCCTTACGTAAGCTGGAAGTTTAAAGATCCCACGCTTTTTGAAGGAGATTATATTTACATCAGAGCATCTTCACTATATTATATACAAGCGGAAGCTCTTGCCAGACAAGGAAGAGAAGCAGAAGCAAGACAGGTATTATTTGACATTACCTCCAAAAGAGATCAGGCTTACACATTATCTACGAAATCAGGCAGCGAGCTGATTAATGAAATTGTCCTACAAAAGAGAATAGAACTTTGGGGTGAAGGCTACGCCTGGTTTGATATGAAAAGACTTAATACTCCTTTAGAAAGAGTATACACCGGAACGAATCATACTTTTGGAAGATTCAACCTGACTCCTGATAAATTCAGATTCCAGATTCCTAATAAAGAGATTAATAATAACCCACAAATCAAACAGAATGAGTAGATAAACAGAAACAATTTTACATTCAAATATATTCAGTGACGAGGCGCCATTTACTTGTAAGTGGCGCCTTTTTTATTGACTAAGGTAAGTTGCTGATATATTTTTGACTTTTACTTGCTAAAAAACTTTGATTTTTTCGCGCCTTAAAATTATGCATAGAATTAAAAAGCTTTGCGTCTTTGCGTTTTCAAAAAACACAAATAATAAAGGTATAATTGAAAAACGTAAAGACGCAAATTCTATTAAGAAGACTGCTATAAGGCGCAAGAATTTTATCTGCGATAAAATTGAATACTGTTTATTTCAAAGCCTCTTACAGATTCTTTATTTTATAATAATATCAGACTTGTAATGATCTTTTACGAGTTCACCATTTTTATACAATCTCTGGTTAACCACTTTTCCCTTTTCATTAAAATAAAGCCACAACGCATTTTTTCTTCCTAAAGAATCCAGACGTCCCATTTCTTTCGGCATTTTGTTGTTATGAAGAATCTTAACAGGATACAATCCTTTCAGGTCTTTCAGGAAATCCACTTTTTCAGGGATCAGTTCAGAGTCATTCCCGATTTTGAAAATATATTTTTTCCCTTTGTCACTATTCAAAATCAGTTCATCACCTGATATCTTATATTTACCTTCTGAAAAAGGTGCTGTTAAGATTTGATCATAGCTTACAAGTTCTGTTTTTAAAAACTCAAAATTCCCATCTTTTATATAAAGTGAATAGCTTCCATTTCCCGATTCCAATTCAACATATTTAGGGTATTCTTTATCTTTTTTACAGGAAATAACGGAGAAATGAAGTACAAAAAAGCAGATAATTTTAATTTTCATACGAACTAAATTATTAAAATATCCTGAATAAAATAACAGTAGATCACCATTCTTGTTGTTTTCTGCCTCCTACTCTACCTTCTTTCCAACTCCTTAAGTTTTCTTTTCATCAGCTTAATTTCTGCAGATTGGGTTTTAAAAATATTTCTCTGAAGAATAATCAGTTGTGGATCGCTGAGGTGTACTTTTTCAGATATCAAAAGGGCAGCTGCATGATGAGGAATCATACTTTTTACAAACTGCCTGTCATCCACATTCACCTGTTCTCTGATTCCAAACCAGGAAAAAAGACTTGTCATCACTCCAATACTTACAATGATACAATTGAGTTTTCTGTTTCTATATCTCTTTCGCATAACCCATAATTCAATAAGTAACATGGCTGAAACCATCATAAGAGTCATGTATAAATTATTAATATTTGAAATAAAATTTCTCGGGTTGTCTATCATCGTGTACATAATGATGTACATAAAACAGAACATCATCAAAGCCATAAGTACAAATCGGCTGTACATTACAGAAGAATTAATTGAATGTTTTTTATCTTCTTTTAAAGAAGAGACTTCATTTTTATGCTTCATAATTTCCATAAGAGAGGGCACTGTAAATAATTATATAATTCAAAAACTTGTGATAAAAATAATACTATTTATCTGACAGATTTATGCTTATACTCATAATAATTGACGAAAATATTTTATTGTGTAATCAAAAAAAAATATATTTGGAAACCTAAAAATTAAGACCAAACTCACATGAAAAAAGGAATTATTTTCACATTCTTCGCTCTGTTATTCCACTTATCTCTTTTCTCTCAGGATTCTAAACTTCCGGATCTAAAAAAAACAATTGAATCCATTATCTCCAATAAAAAGGCAGATGTAGGAGTTTCAATTATTGATCCTTACCATAAAGAAAGAATACATATTAATAGCAATAAGCTTTATCCAATGCTCAGTACCGTAAAGTTTCCAATTGCATTAACGGTTCTGAACAAAATAGAAAAAGGTGAACTTTCTTTACAGCAAAAACTGCTCATTAAAAAAGAGGAATTATTGGAAGATACCTGGAGCCCATTCAGGAAAGAATATCCTGATGGTAATATAGAAATCAGTTTGGAAGAAGCTATAAAATGGATGGTTTCTTACAGTGACAATAATTTAACTGATATTTTGCTAAGGTTAATTGGCGGACCTGAGCCTGTACAACAATTCATCAATAGTAAAGATTTCATAATTAGGAACAATGAAGAAGATATGCATAAAGACTGGGAATCTCAATTTGTAAACAAAATAACACCCAATGAGACTACCAAACTGCTTGAGGCATTCAACAATGGAAAAATTCTCAACAAAAAACATACATTGTGGCTTTATAACGCCATGCTTAATAACACAACAGGAACAAAAAGGCTGAAGGGCAATTTGCCACAACATGTAAAAACAGCCCATAGAACAGGAACTTCCTTTACAAATAAAGAAGGAATGACGGGCGCTGTTAATGATTTTGGTATTATAGAAATTTCCGGTAAGAAAAAGTTCTACATCGCTGTTTTTATTCATGATACTTATGAAAAATTCGATGATGCGGAAGCTATTATTGCTGGTATCTCCAAAGCAGCCTATGAATATTACAACAAAAAATAAATGATGACCATAACAAAATTACTCTTCACAGGTGCAATTTCTACCCTGCTATCTATTAACGCGACAGCTCAGAGAAAAGACACTTATGCCCATAAAATTGACAGCATTATCACAGCTTCCAGCCCGATACAGTTCAACGGCGTTGTTTTGATTTCTCAAAAAGGGAAAATACAATATCTGAAATCCAACGGTTACAAGGATTTTGAAAAAAAAATTCCTTTGAAAACAGATGATCAGTTTGAAATCATGTCAAACTCCAAGCAGGTGACCGCTGTTTTGGTTCTACAGGCTGCCGAACAGGGAAAACTGGATCTTCATACTCCTATCAAAAAATATCTTCCCACTCTTACACAAACCTGGGCAGATACAGTAACAATCCATCATCTCCTGAACCATACTCACGGAATTACCAAACTGGAAAAACCCTCAGCTTTCAAAGCCGGTTCACAGTTTAAATATGGAAATCTCTCTTATATGATGCTTGGAGAAATTCTTAAAAATACCACAGGAAAAAGTTTCACAGAACTTGCCGGTTCTCTTTTTAAAAAACTAAGAATGGATCAGACTTTTGTTTATAACCCAAAGAATAATCAATCTCTCGTTCCCGGTTATATGAATGAAAACAATCAGTTTGAGAAAGTAAAAGAATCTTTTCTGAATGATGACATCGCTCCTGCCGCAGGAGTCATTTCCACCGTACAGGATCTGGCAAAATGGGATCAGGCATTATTTAAAGGTAAACTTCTCTCCCCGGAATTTCAGAAATTAATGATGACCCCTTCCACACGTTCTCAGCATGATGTATTTGGAAAAGAAAGCATGGGATTCGGGTACAATATAAGGTTCATCAAAGAATCAGGTCTGGATTATTTTGCTGTGACTGGCCTTGGCGATGGCTTCACCTGTCTTAACACCTACTTTCCTTCCACAGATACCACATTGATCATCCTTGAAAATCAGATGTCTGAAAACCGTGAATACTGGAGTTTCAAAGAAGCTGCAATAAAAAATGCTGTTCTGAAGGCTATAACTTCTAAGTAAACCACAAAAAGCTTTTAAAAAATATCCACCAAAGGCTTTTAAAACACACAGTATTTAATTTTATCTGCGATAAAATTAAATACTGCTTTCAACAATAATAAACTGATTGTCAACAAAAACCAGATCTCTGTTGGGAGAAGCTACAAACAAGAGTTTGATGCTTTTGTAGCCACTGTTTCTAAAAACAAACTGTTATAATTTCTCTAATTTTATTTCACAAAATTTCAATTTTACTATTTATTTTAAATTAATTTTTTAATTAAATCTTACGTAAAGGTTTTTCAAACTGTTTTTCAATACATTACATCCTTCCAACGATCAAAAACCTATCGCAAACAAGCATCGCAGCACTTTAATAAAAAAGAATTAATCTCATGGTTACCAAACTTTTATATAAACCATGAAATCCATAGCATCAGCAGATGATCACGTATCAATATTAAAAAAAAGTGTTACTTTTGCTTTAACGAATAAAATTGTTTTTTAGCTTTTTTATGAGTAAATTTATGTGCACCAAGTTATAAAACATTAAAATTCATTCCATGAGAAAAATAATTCTACTTATTACATGTATGTTCGGTATTTCAGTTTTCTCACAGATCAAAGTGTTGAAAAATGAAAGTTTGGTGGAAATTGGTAAAGATAATTCCGTTGGTCTCTATAAAAAGGAAGATAAATTTACAGTCAACTACCAGGATCTGAACACCAGCAACCTGAACACAATCCGCTCTTTTTCATTCCAGAATCTTAATGGTGATGTGGCCGGATTATATAAGCTTATTATGGATGGTTTTGTTACCACTCCAGAAGAAAATGTTGTATTGGAACTTCCCAATGACATCATAGAACTTCATTATGAAAAAAACTATGGTCAACAAACCATGCAGTTTATCCAGGTGATCAACAAAAACAGAAAGTACATTGGAAAATCACAGTTTTTAACCCAAAAACAGGTCGAAAAAATTTTTGGAAGAACCAATGGAAAGTATGCGATGTATGACAAACCGGCCACGATAAACCCAACGGGTAATAAGGGAACCACAAATACAGCCTCTACAGCAACTCCGGCATCAGGCGGAGCCAAGAAAAAATCAAGAAAATAATTATATTTTATAAATATTGCGAAACTCATTCTATCGGATGAGTTTTTTTATTTTATTTTTGCAGAAAGATAGTAAAACTTATGCCGCTTCAGATAATCAATTTAACCAAAAAATTTGGTGAACAGACTGCCCTTGACAACATCAACATTTCTATTGATAAAAATGAGATCATCGGTCTTCTTGGCCCAAACGGTGCCGGAAAATCTACCCTGATGAAATCTATTGTCGGTGCACTGAAAATTGATCAGGGAGAAATTATTTTCAATGGAATGAATATCTCAGACCATGAGATCGAAAGCAAAAAGAAAATCGGTTTTCTTCCTGAAAATAATCCGCTTTATCTGGAGATGTATGTGAAAGAATACCTTCAGTTTGTTGCCAACATCCACAAAATTTCTGAATCCAGGGTAGATGAGGTGATCGAACTGGTAGGAATTACTCCCGAAAAATCTAAAAAGATCGGCCAGTTATCTAAAGGATATAAACAGCGTGTAGGGCTTGCACAGGCCATTATTCATCAACCGGATTTACTGATTCTTGATGAGCCTACCAACGGTCTTGATCCTAACCAAATCATTGAAATCCGTAATGTGGTAAAAGAAATCGGACAGCAAAAGACTGTTTTACTTTCTACCCACATTATGCAGGAAGTGGAGGCGCTTTGCTCTAGAGTCATTCTGATCCATAAAGGAAATATTCTTCAGGACTGCCCTATTGATGAGTTTAAAGGTAAATTTGAAAGCCTGGAAGATGCTTTTGCAAGTTATACCGCATAAAAGTATGAGATCGCCCGAAAGTTTTTCGGGCGATTTTTTAGTTTTTAATGATATATCCTACAGGTGCTGTAAATTTTAAAATCTCATACTTTTTATAGTGGATCCAGAATTTATTCTTGTTATTAAAATCCTGATTCATGTAAAGTGTATCTTTTTGAGGCATAAGCACAACATAAATATCTTTATCAACAACTCTCATTTTCTCGCTTACAAGATGAATATCCGACAATTCTCTTTTTGAAAAAAGTGAATTTTTCTGTTCTATTTTTGAAGCATTTATATTTTTTACAAGTTCATTTTTAACCATATGATTGCGTACTGTAATCATTAAAAAAAATAAAATCAAGCTGATAAGCATACCCAAAAAGGCCCAAGAACTTTTTTTCACAATTTCACAATAGATTTCAATAATAGAGAAAACAAAAAAACTAATAATAAGTAATGTTATAATGAGCTGAACGATATAAATCATTTTAAAAATTCAAAATTTGAGTTAAGTTTAAATTATTTGTCAATTGAGTTAAGAATTGTTATCAGGCTTTTCTTCAGAAGTAGAAACAGTCTCTCCATTTTTCTTCTGAACCTGTTCCAACAGCTGAAGTCCTAAAAGCCCGCTGATTCCTCCATTCGCAGAATCTCCGCTTCCTCCGATTAACACTTCAGGCATTATTCTTACATTCTGATTCGCTATATTTTCCATGATTTTTAATTGGGTAAAATTATTGCCGCCCATTGCTTCCACAGACAGTTTGTAAGATTCTACATTAGATTTACCGATAGCCAGAATTTTTTCTGCTTCAGCATTACCGGTCAACGAAATCTGCTCAGCACTTGCTTTGGCCAGCAACTCTATTTTTTCTGCTTCGGCTTTTGCGAGAAGTCTAGTTTTCTCAGCTTCTCCGGTCGCCAGCAGTTTCAATCGATCTCCTTCCGCGTTTGCCTGCAGTCTTACAGAATTGGCGTCTCCGGTTGCTTTTTTCACCGATGCATCTGCAATCCTTTCTGCAATCACAACCCCCTGATCTGCTTTTACAATTTCTTTCTGCATATCCGCAACAGCCGTTTCTTTTTCCAGCGCCTGACGGGTTTCCTGAGCCAGCATTTCAGTTTCATAAGTTATTTTCTGCTCTTCCGCCAGTTTTCTGTCTGTTAGAGTTTTCATTAAACTTTCCGGTGGAACAATAGCTCCAATCAAAGTATCAACAGCATTCACGTTATATTGTTCCAAAACACTGCTGATGTGGTCTTTTGCCGACTGTTGTCTTTCTTTTCGTGTCCCTAAAAATGCAATCACATCACTGTCCTGCGCTGAGTTTCTGAAATAATTCCCAATCGTAGGCTCTAAAACCTGACTTACAAGATTGATCATATTCCCGAAACGGGCAATTACTTTTGGAGCTTCATAAGTTGGAATATGAATGATCTGGGAAACATCAAGATTAAAAGGGAAACCGTCTTTACTTCGAACGGTAATCGTTGAAAGATTTTTATCAAGTTGATGAGATTCGCTTCTTTCATAAGCCCAGTTCAAAACTAAGTTGGTGGTAGGAACAAGCTCAACCTTCATAATATAAGGATTAATAGGATATTTTCCCGGACCAATGGGTTCTGCCCATACACCTTTATGGCCTTTCTCTACGATATTTCCATGTTTAAAATCGACTCCGCTGAGGTCTTTTCCTTCTTCACCTACATAGCTGATGATTACTCCGACATGACCGATCGGAATTTCCGTCATTTTTACCATTTCAACTTTTGTAAACCAGGGATTCAGAAAATAGGAACCAGCCAGGATTACCTGCTCCTGAAGGCCTTTATATCCTCCGTTACTTAAAAAAGTGTCCACATCCTGGAACTTATTATGATCATTGATAATTTTACCGGCAATCTGACCTTCTTCTAAAGGACTTCCTTCCATTGTTGTGATAATTCCCACCGCATTGTCAGGAATTTGAGTCATCTCCGTTAATTCTACTTCAAATAATAATGTATTGATCCTGTATGATCCCGGTGCAATAATCGCAGTCTGGCGGCCTTTTCTTCCTCCGTTTTTTAAAAAGGCTTCAGCATCCTGAAAAGAATCGCAGTCTACTTTTCTGGCTAAGATCCTTCCCGTTTCCAGTTCTATACCATCTTTTGCCAGCAGTAACCCTATTTTACCCGTCGGAATCACTGTAAAAGATTGAAAATCGATAGAATACTGCCAGATCCATTTTCCAAAATATACTCCCGGAGCCAATGTCTGAGCCTGAAAACCTGCTTCTCCGTTGGTGGCAATAATTCTACCTTCCGGAAGTTCCTGTTTTCCTACCAACACAAATTTTTTGGTCACCAAACCGATTTTGTCCTGGGGAACAATAATCAATCCAAAGAAAATTCTTAAAATGAATTTGTAAAAAAGTACGCACAAAAGCGCCATTACGGCCGGAATCATCCAGCCATGAAAACCTAATTCCATAGTTTGTTTTTGTTTTTTAGTTAAATTTTAAAACGGGGATTGCGCTCTGATTCTTCAGAATACGAAAAAACAGAGTACGAATTATGTGATAATTCTTTCGAAAAAATTAAGAAATTACAGGAGGAGATGTATTAAAAATCGTGAAGATGATTTCTGATACTTTTAATAGAAAAAACTTAAAGTTAATTAGTTTCATTTTGATAATAAAGGAACGAGATCCTTTGATGATACAAATGTACATAAGAAAAGTATTCAGTTGTTTCAGAATTTGATACTATTTCGCCAACAAAATAGTAATCAACTGAAAATCAACAATATTATTTTCAATAACCCATAAATAAAAGTCCTAAGAACTTCTTTTTCAGAACGATACTCGGCCTATTTAATGAAAATTGGCTCTATATTTGATAGAGTCTGAAATGTTAACCAATAACCACTCAATATGATAAAGCATATTTTATTAGGGACTTTCTGCTTAGCTCAGTTTTCTTTTGTTCATGCTAAAGAAGTTCCCGCTCCGAAGACAGACGGTTTTATAACTTCTTCTGCCCTTCAGCAGGTACCGAAAACTGTTATTATTAAAACCAAAAAGTTCAAGATCAGAATCGACAAACAACCGAATGGCAAGTACCTTTACCAGTCGTGGAATGCCAACGCAAAGATTACGGCAAAACCAAGCATGATCATCAGTGACGGAGAACTGATTCCTGATGGTACAGGAGGCAACTATTATATCAACTTCAATAATGAGGGGCACAGTTATCAGATCTGGAGAAATTATCTTACAGATTCTCCGAAAAAAGCACCTTATACATTAGTTGTAAATGATGCGGATGACCGTGAAATCGTTCGCCAGGACGGATATGTCGTGAAAAATTAGAATTATAATAGAGGGAAGCTGAAAGAATGAGGCTGAAAAGTTGTTATAGTCTGCCTATAACTTCTCTTTTAGAACCCAAGATTGTTTTCCTTTCTTATAAAATAAAAGTCCTGTATTGATTAATGCAGGATTTTTTTATGTTCCGGATTGTTTTAATTCTGTGAAAAAAGTGCTTTCTTCATAGCTTTCTTTTGCTGCTTTGTAACCGATATTGAAAATCTCTTCCAGTCTGTCTTTTCTCCGTTCGAAAGTTCCGTAGGAAGATAATTTTTGGGAAGAAATGAACCAGTCGCAGTAATCAAATTTTATTTTTTCGATTCTGTAGGACAGAAGGTCGTAAGAGCGGGAAACAATAGCTTTAATAGAGTTTAGATCCTTAATCTTTGCTTCATTGGGTGGAGATACAAATACACCGATCAGCTTATCACAGTCTTCTCTGATGATATCTGCCGGAAAGTTATTCAGTACTCCTCCATCACAATACATTTCATCACCGATGATATAAGGAGTGGTAATTCCCGGAATAGAGCATGAAGCAATAATGGCATCAACAATCTCAAAGTCTTTATCAAAAATCTTCTGGGTTCCAGCAACAAGCTCTGTGGCTACAATTTTCACCTCGATATCAAGATCTCCCAATTTCATATCATGGAAAATAGGTTTCAGATAGTTTCTGAAGATCACTGAAGAAACCAAGCCCGGCTGATTGAAGGTAAAGTGCTTCCAGTTGAAAAAATAGACGGAATTGAAAAATTCCAGGATTTCTTCCGGAGTTTTTCCTATAGCATGCAGACATCCTACAATAGAACCTGCGCTACAGCAGGAAAGGATATCGACTTCAATTCTTTTTTCCTGTAAGAATTTTAATACTCCTGCATGAGCGATTCCTTTGGTACCGCCTCCTGATAAAACAAGTCCTACTCTCTCAAAATTCATTGAATAAATGTAAGAAAACAGGCTGAAATAATTAAGTTAATTTTTATAAATATGCTGATTTTAAAATTATTTTAAGAAAAATCATTATAATCACATCAAAATTCAATCAAAATAATTCTAACTCCTTAAGCAGCATGTCCTTCTATCTGCTATTAAAACCCATACTTTTCAAAATTAATGTAAAAATGATCATTCAGATATTAAAATATATACTGTAGTTTTTTACTTTTATCAAATCAATTTTTAAGAATGAGCCTTGTAAAACAAATCATTTAAAGTGAACAATAATAATGACTTAAAAGACCTTGCCAAATTATTTCTGAAGCTGGGAATCATTGGATTTGGAGGCCCTGCAGCCCATATCGCAATGATGCAAAAAGAAGTGGTAGCTGAAAAGAAGTGGCTGACAGATCAGGAATTTCTGGATCTTATTGGAGCTACCAATCTTATTCCTGGTCCTAACAGTACTGAAATGGCAATACATATAGGACGTGAAAGAGCGGGCTGGAAAGGGCTGATAGTGGCCGGTTTTTGTTTTATATTTCCTGCGGTTATTATTACCGGTATTTTTGCATGGCTATACAAAGAATATGGCCAGCTTCCTGAAGTATCTCCTTTTATTTATGGAATAAAACCTGCCATTATAGCGATTATAATAGGTGCTGCCTTCCCATTGGCAAAAAAATCAGTAAAAACTTTCCCATTAGCAGCTGTGGGAGGAATTGTTCTCCTATGTTCTTTTTTTAAAATCAATGAGATAGTATTAATGTTCGGAGCCGGACTTTTAATATTGATAATAGAGTATCAAAGAAATAAAAAACTGAACAATTTTATTTTTATTAGCCCACTTCAGTTTTTACTATCCGATGCTTCTTCTCTGCTTAATTTAAAATTATTCTGGATCTTTCTGAAAATCGGAGCCATATTATACGGAAGCGGATATGTTTTATTCGCCTTTCTGGATACAGAGCTTGTTTCAAGAGGGATTATTACCCGTCAGGAACTTATAGATGCAGTCGCGGTAGGCCAGTTTACTCCGGGGCCTGTGTTTTCTTCGGTGACATTTATCGGATATCAGATCAATGGACTTTCGGGGGCTTTGGTATCTACTTTAGCCATATTCCTTCCTTCTTTTATATTTGTTGCTTTATCTAGTCCTTTCGTAAATAAAATGAGAAATTCTGCAACATTTTCTTCTTTTCTTAACGGTGTAAATGTGGCTTCTGTAGCTCTCATTCTGTCTGTATGCATCACGATGGGAATTGACAGCATTACCGACTGGAAAACAACTCTTATCGCCTGTATAAGTATAGCTGTTGTATTCGGATTAAAAAAAATAAATAGTGCTTTTGTAGTTATTGGAGGAGCGTTACTGGGTTATTTATTATATTTTCTAACGTGAATATGGAATAGACAGTAAACATTTTCCATCAAAAAACCACCTCAATACATGCGCAGGGATAATTATAATTACTAAAAAACCGGAAAAACTATTGTTTCTCCGGTCTCCTTATTATTTAATTGATGTCAATCGATGACAGCCAATACTATATTAAATGTGAATTACCTCACCATAAGCAGCAGCAGCAGCTTCCATAATCGCTTCAGAAACTGTTGGATGCGGGTGGATAGACTTGATGATCTCGTGACCTGTAGTCTCTAGTTTTCTGGCTACAACAGCTTCAGCAACCATATCAGTTACTCCTTCACCGATCATGTGGCATCCTAACCACTCACCATATTTAGCATCAAAAATCACTTTGATAAATCCGTCTGTGTTTCCGTTTGCAGTAGCTTTACCACTTGCAGAAAGAGGGAATTTACCTACTTTGATTTCGTATCCTTTTTCTTTAGCCTGCTTTTCAGTAAGACCTACAGATGCTACTTCAGGGTGGCAGTAAGTACATCCAGGGATATTGCCATAGTCGATTTTCTCAACGTGCATTCCTTTGATTTTCTCAACACAAGTAATTCCTTCTGCAGAAGCCACGTGAGCCAATGCCTGAGTTGGGATGATATCACCGATCGCATAGTAACCAGGTACTGAAGTTTCATACCATTCGTTTACCAATACTCTTCCTTTGTCTGTCTGGATTCCTACTTCCTCTAATCCGATGTTCTCGATATTAGCAACAATACCTACAGCAGATAATAAAATATCAGCTTCAAGGGTAATGTTTCCGTTAGCTGTTTTCACAGTAGCTTTTACTCCATCTCCGCTTGTATCAACACTTTCTACAGAAGCGTTTGTCATGATCTCGATTCCTGTCTTTTTAAGAGATTTCTCTAAGTTTTTAGAGATTTCTTCGTCTTCTACAGGGACGATGTTTGGCATGAATTCAACAACAGTTACTTTAGTTCCCATTGTGTTATAGAAATCTGCAAATTCTACCCCGATAGCTCCAGAACCTACAACGATCATAGATTTCGGCTGCTCAGGAAGAGATAATGCCTGTCTGTATCCGATTACTTTTTTACCATCCTGCGGTAAGTTTGGTAATTCTCTTGAACGAGCTCCTGTAGCGATAATAATGTGAGTACCTGTATATTCAGTTACTTTTCCTTCTTTATCTGTAACAGAAACTTTTTTACCTTTCTGTACTTTTGCAGTACCAAGAATTACGTCAATCTTATTCTTTTTCATCAAGAATTCGATTCCTTTGCTCATTTTGCTGGCAACACCACGGCTTCTCTGAATCACATTCGGGAATTCAAAGCTTGCCTCCACTTTATTCAAACCATAATCTTCAGCATGGTTGATATAATGAAAAACCTGAGCAGATTTCAATAAAGCTTTAGTTGGAATACATCCCCAGTTAAGGCAAATTCCTCCTAAATTTTCTTTCTCGATAATTGCGGTTTTGAAACCTAATTGCGCTGCTCTGATCGCAGTAACATATCCACCAGGACCACTTCCAATGACAATAATATCGTAATTCATTACTTTAAAAATTTTTATGCGAATTTAAGGAAAAATATTGGATGTTTCATGTTTCTTCAGACCGATCTTAAAATGCATCAATAAAGCCATTTTTATTCAATTCCAAACAAAGAAAGAGAACACAAAACGCATTCTCTTTCAATAAATTTTCTTTTACATTGAAAACTTCTTAAATTTCAAAATATAAAAAACAGCTTTTTTTATTTTAATAACTGTAAAAATTCTATATTATTTCGCCTGTCTAAGTAATCGCTTTTCAGTCGCATATCTTTGATTTAAGGCTTTCATCTGGTCTCTTTTCATCTGTTTGGTAGCAAGCGGATGATTAAGGATCAGCTTTTTCTCAAGATTGTATTTTTTAGTAAGCTCCTGCATTTTAATATTCACCAACTCGCTTTTTGAAGGATGTGGGGGAACTGGTGGATGTTTCTGTGCAGAAACACTCATGGATAAACCTAATAACAGTACTGTTGAAATTAATAACTTTTTCATAATGCTCATATTTTTGAATGATTTCAATTAATTCAATATTATTAATGAAATTCATTCCGGTTCATGATAAATCTTGCATATATCATACCAAGATTTTCATAAGAAATAAAAAGGGGAATGTATTCATGGTTATTTATTAAAGGACGATCTATTTTTCATACATTTATTCATCTTTTAAATAAGCACTTATGAAGACTTTTCCCAAAAAAACTCATCTTACCAGAGACAATATCTGGCTGAAAGAACCGGAAGATCATGATTTTCCGGCAGCTCAGGACTATCTGGAATTGCTTTTTTAACCTGATGAAGTTGAAAAAATGGTTGAAAAATTAAAGGCTGCTCCTACTATTATAAAGAAGTCGAAAGACATTTTAAGAGCCAGTAAACTTACCTTGTTACCGGAAACCAATATTCATGTGAAAGAAAACCTTAAAAAAGTAGAGAAAAACAAAAAACTTTCCCCGATATTGCTTGTCAGAGGGCAAAATGAGCTGATCATTGCGGATGGTTATCATCGCCTGTGTTCCAGCTATTATCTTACTGAAGACTTGGAAGTCCCTTGCAGATTGATTTAATTAATTTTCAAAGAATAACTCATATCACCAACGAGTGATTTTTATTAAAATCATCTTAAATATTCATTTCTGAGTGATTTTTAGCTACTTTTTTTTATATTTTTGTCTTAATTAAATTATACAATATGAAAAAATACATTTCGATTTTTTTATTGGCTGCTGTTCCCTTAACCGCACAAGTAGGTATTAATACAACAACACCTAACAGTACGCTTGCCGTAAACGGTTCTTTAAGGGCTGGTTACACTCAGATTACTGCTACAACGTATAATATTCTGGCTACTGATCATTATATTACATATAATGGAACTGCGGATGCCACGTTTACTCTTCCCGTCATAGGAACAGGGACCACCAGTTTTACAGGAAGAATTTATAAGATCAAGAACATTTCAGCAAATGCTATTACACTGCAGGCTTCCAGTGGAAATACCTTAAGAATAGACAACACACCGGTGGCATCTTTTGTAATTCCTACAGGAGCATATGCTGAGGTAGTAAACAACAGCAATACTTCCGGAGGAACATGGGACCTGTCTTTCACAGTTCTGCCTAAACCAAGCAATGTAGAGATTTACGGTACACAGCTTTTCATTCCTCCTCATGCCCTTGGAACGGCGGCTCTTGCTGACTGGACCAATCACGCTAATGCAGGTTACGATTCAGGTACTGCAACAGACAGATGGTGGATCGTGAGTAAAACATCTGTGGACAGAGCCCAAACTGCTTCCTACTCCAATGCCAGCAGAATGACCCTTGTTTATGAATATCAGGGAACTCCTTTCAATGTTACCAATATGTATCCTATTCTTACTGCAGGAAACAACTCAAGTTTCCCGGATGTGTTTACAGCATCTTTTGTAAGTCTGGCCAATAATGGTACAGGTGGTAGAACCAGGCTTACTGTATCTGTTGCCCGTGTAGACTTTATCGGTACAAATGGTGCCACGACCAATAACAGTAACTGGGCAGGAACATTCCTACTGAACGTGCTGCTGGCAAGAAAGTATTAAATATCTTCAATATAATATGTAAAAAGAGCAGACTTTTCTGCTCTTTTTTATGGTTATAAAACTTCAATATTTTGTTTTAAAGGAAGGTTCTTCGATGAATTACCGATCATAATTCTGTACGTTCCCTTTTCTACAGTCCAGTCCATGTTTTCATTTAAAAACTGTAGTTGTTTTACCGGAACTTCTATAGTGACCGTTTTTGATTCTCCCGGTTGTAATTCGACTTTCTGAAAGCCTTTGAGCTCAATAATTGGTCTTGACACTGAAGCCAATACATCTCTTACATATAGCTGAACGACTTCACTCCCAGCTTTTGAACCTGTATTTTGTACTTTGACTTTAGCAATCACAGTGTCATTTTCTGAATACTGGGCTTTGCTCAATTGCAGGTCAGAAATTTCAAAAGAGGTATAACTAAGTCCGAAGCCAAACGGATATAATGGTTCTCCACTCAGATCATAATAATCATTTCCTCTTCCTGTTGGATGGTGATTGTAAGTTAAAGGTAACTGCCCTTCCTGAACCGGAAAAGTGACCGGCAGTTTTCCAGATGGATTTTCAGCTCCGAAAATCGTTTTTGCTACTGCATTTCCGCCTTCTTCTCCCGGATACCAAATGTCTAAGATGGCTCCTACTTTATCTTTCCACGCTGTTGTTTTTATGGCAGAGCCGCCTACCAGAAGAACTGTTACAGGTTTCTTCAGTTTTGAAACCTCATGAATAAACGCTTCCTGATTTCCAGGCAAACTTAATGATGATCGGTCCTGAAATTCACCTTCATGAATTCCGGCCGTAACAAGAATATAGTCTACTTTTTGGGCAAGATCTAAAGCTTCCTTAAAATCTTTCTGATAATCATATAAACCATAGTTCCAGATCAATTCTAAATTGGCTTCGCCACGATTTTCATGAAATTCAATCTTAATATCATATTTTTTCCCCTTTACGAAGTCTACCTCCACATTTTTTGTGGAATAGCTCAGCTTTTCCCATTGATCAATCACCAATTTCCCATCCAGGTATAATCTGAAGCCGTCATTTCCACGTAAGCCTATCTGATATTTTCCGGAATTGGGAGCTTCCAGTTTTCCGGTCCATCGAATACTATAATTATCCGGCTGCAATTTTTCCGGATCAGGAGAATACAAAGTCCATTTAAAATTGAACTGTTCATCCTGCTTTTCAAAGACCGGATTGCCTTTTAAATCCGTATTGGAAAAATAGTTTCCTTTTAATCCTTTTTTATTTTCGGAGGATAAATATTCATTTGAAATGGAGGTAAAGTCTTTTACATTCCAATCAATTCCTTTCGAATATATAACTTCAAGGTCTGTATTTTTCACATAACTTTTAAGACCATCCAGGATATTTACTTTTTTGTTTCCAGGCCCTGAATACCCTCCTAATCTTGCATCCACAGCATCTGTTCCCACTACAAGAATTTTTTTAACATTTCCAGGAATAGGAAGCGTATGATTATTATTCTGAAGCAAAACAAAAGACTCTGCAGCTGCTTTTTCTGCCAAAGGTTTGTGATTGAGTTTTTTTAATTCTTCAATTTCCTTAACAGAAACATAGGGGTTTTCAAATAATCCAAGTTCAAATTTCGCTCTTAATACTCGTGAAACAGCATCATCAATTCTTTCTTTTGAGATTCTTCCATCCAAAAAAGGAGGAATAAACAGTTGGTAATGTTTATATTCCGTCTGAAAAATCACATCAAGCCCGGCATTGATTGCCTGTGCAGACGCATCATCATAATCTTTTGCGGTAAAATGGAGAACATTGGCTCCTCCTAACGCGCTTGCATCACTGATAACAAAGCCTTTGAAATTCCAGTCTTTTTTTAGTTTTTCAGTCAATAACCAATGATTGGCGGTTGAAGGTCTTCCATCAAGCAAATTATAAGAAGTCATCACAGAACGGCTTTTTCCTTTTGTAAAAGCATTGTGAAAAGGAATTAAATGGGTTTCTTCCAGATATCTTTTGCTCCAATGAATAGGGTACGAATCTCTTCCTCCTTCTCCTACATTAGCTAAAAAATGTTTGGGAGTGGTAATGACTCCCATATTTTCAAATGAGCTTACAAAGCTAACTCCCATTACGGAGGTCAAAAATGGATCTTCACCATAGGTCTCTTCTGTTCTTCCCCATCTCACATCGCTGGCAAGGTTTACTACAGGGGTCAGAATCTGGCGGATTCCTCTCAATTTTGATTCTCTTGCAATGGCTGTTGACACATTGGTCATTAATTCCGGATTAAAAGTAGCTGCCAGACCTATTGCCTGCGGAAAAGCGGTAGCACCTTCCCGAACCAATCCGTGTAAGGCTTCATCAAAAGGAATGATGGGAATTCCCAATCTTGATTCTTCAACGAAATATTTTTGAATGGCATTGATCTTTCTCACCAATTTCTCTGCATCTTCGCTGGCATTGTATTTTAGCAGTTGTCCTGCTGCTCCGCCCCCCTGATTTCCTGCGCTCACCTGAAGTCCAAAAATCCCATGTGAATATTGTCCTTTCGGGACGTTATCCAAATCTCCGGGAATCATAAAACACTGCCAGAATTTTTCTTCTGGGGTCATTCTCTTCAACAGATCCTGAATTCTGTTTTCAATGGGCTGCTTGGGATCTTTATACAAAGGTTTTTGAGCAAAAGTAATCACAACATTCAACAATAATGCGGCTCCGGCAAGTTTAAAACAAATACATCTCATTATTGAACGATTTGAATTACAGTTGAATATTTTAATTGAGTTCTTTCTTTCGGCAAGTTAATTTCAATTGAATTCCCTGATTTTTTCCATTGAATTTTGTTTGATAAGCCTAAAACTTTCAGAGATTTTGGTTGAAAATGATCAGGAATGGTAAACCTTAATGTTGATGGAGACTCATAATTTGTTTTGTCATCCAAGTGAAAAATATTCAATGTTTTTCCATCTTTGCTTTGTGTATAATAAAAATTTTCGTCGTGATAAGGCGCAATGCTTCTGGTTGCAAAAACAGCAGACTGATTTTTATCCATCCAGCCTGAAATCTGCTGTAACCTTTCATATACAATGGGATCGTAATCTCCGTTAGGTCCTGGTGCAATATTCATAAGGTAATTTCCACCTTTTGAAATGATTTTCACCAATGTTTCAATGATCTTCTGGGAGGTCTTATAGTTGTCATTGGGAACATAAGAAAAGGAATCTCCCATGGTGATGCAGCTTTCCCAGGGAATGGAAAGAGCATGTTCCGGAACTGCCTGCTCAGGAGTTACATAGTTTTCCCATTTTCCCGGAACGGTGCGGTCTACAATGATGATTCCCGGCTGATTTTTTCTAGCCATCGTGCCTATTTTGTCCATATTGATATCCTGCTCTACTTTGATCGTGCGCTGCCATTCTACTTTTGGATCTATGGTATGAAAAGGACGTACCCAGCCTCCATCCAGCCAGAGAATATCAACTTTCCCGTAATTGGAAGTAATTTCGTTCAGCTGATTGAAGGTGAATTTTTTAAAACTCTCCCATCTTTCCGGATATTTTTTTGGATCATAGTTGACATTTCTGTCTTTGGGTGGAAAATAGGACCACCAATAATCATCGGAATGCCAGTCTGGTTTTGAAAAATAAGCTCCTATTTTAAATCCTTCTTTTCTGAAGGTATTGAAAATTTCTCTCGTCACATCAGATTTTGAATTTTTTGAAAAAGGGGTTTTAGGAGAAGTGATTTTATAATCTGACTGACGGGTATCAAACATGGCAAAACCATCATGATGCTTGGTGGTAAAAACCACATATTTCATTCCGGCCTTTTTTACCGCATCAGCCCATTTCTGAGGATTGAACTGAGTTGGATTGAAAGTTGTCTGAAGATTTTCATAATTCTTCACATATTCATAGTAAGATTTCCCGTGTTCAGGTTTTCTCTGTGTCCATGATTCATCTTCCGGGCATAAGCTCCAACTTTCAACAATTCCCCACTGGCTGTAGGTTCCCCAATGCATAAACAGCCCGAATTTCATATCCTGCCACTGCTCCAGATTCTGGACAACCAACGGGTCTGTAGGCTTCTGATAACCTTCTGATACATTATGAGCTTGTGAAAAAGCGATTGAACTTATTAAAAAGGATGAAAGAAAAAAGGGTTTTATTTTGGATATAACCAGCATATGGAATAGTTTTCCGCTAATTTAATTATCCTTTGGGAAACCCGCAAACATTAGGATTCCAGGAGATTAAGAATCGCTTCATCAAATGTAGAATATGAAAATTTAAATCCGTTTTTTATAAGTTTTTCAGGATAGACGTTTCTGCTTTTTAATAATAATTCCGTTTCTGTATTCAGGAATATGGAGGCTATTTCGAGCTGCCATACAGGAGCATTAAGTCCAAAAGGAATTCTTATTTTATTTCTCAGTTTTCTCATCATGCTTTGATTGGAAAGAGGGTTCGGAGCGGTTATATTTACTGTTCCCGAAAGATTCTCATTCTGAATAATACAGTTTACTGCTCTACAGAAATCATCAACATGAATCCAACTTACCATCTGATTTCCCCCTCCCTGTTTTCCTCCTAAACCCAGTTTTGTAATCATTTTCAGTTTTGGAAAAGCACCGCCCGTATTTCCCAGAACAATAGAAGTTCGGAGAGCAACTTTTCGTATTTCTTCATTTTTAACTGCAAAAAATTCGTTCTCCCAGCTTTTGCATATATTCATGGAAAAATCATCTCCTACAATTCCGTTTTCTTCTGTATTGAGGTGCTTTTCAGAATGAACGTAAATGGTTGCAGAACTGGCATTCAGCCATATTTTTGGCTTTTCAGAACATTCATCCACCGCTTTCTGTAATATTCCTGTGCTGTTGATTCTTGAAGAATAGATTTCCTGTTTATTTTTCTCATGATAGCGGCAATCCACAGATTTCCCTGTAAGGTTGACGAGAACATCTGCGCTTTCAAGGCTGGTTTTCCATTCACTTAGTGTTTGAGCATCCCATTAGATTTCGTTTTTACGTTGAGGATTGCGGGTAAGGATGTAAACATGATTTCCTTTTTCTGTAAAGTATTTTTCTAAGTTTTCGCCGAGAAATCCGGAGCCTCCGGCTATGATTATTTTCATGGTTTGAGATTTAATGTTTTGGGTTCAAAGTTCAAAGTTTAAGGTTTATGGTTTACCCACAGATTTCACTGATTGGCACAGATGATCCTGGAGAGAGAAAGATGTTCTTTACTCTTGTACTTTTTAATGAATGTATTTTTTGGTTTTGACCTGAATTTCTGAACCTTCGGCAAGCATTACAGAAAGAGGTTTCTGATGATTCAGGCATTCAAAATCATTTCCATAGATCTTTTGAAAATCTACTTCTAACTGATATTCTTTTACAGTATACCATTCCCATTTCGGATGACAGACTTCATATTCAGAAGTTGTGTTTTCTTTTTTGGTAAAGCCAAAATAATGTTCCGTGATGAATTCAAATTCTGAATTTTCTTCCATAGGTTTTGCTACATTTTCAGCCATAATCTGAATGGAGTGCCAGTTTTTATCCTTCCATGAATAGCGGATCAGCAGTTCATCCTCTCCTTTTTCCATTTGATTTTTCATGGGCATGGTATGATAATTTTCTTTGTAAATAGAATTGGCGACCATGCTTAATGCAGGTTTGGGGACAATTTCTTTAATAAACACCACTCCTCTTTTCCAGATTCCGTTTTCTTTTTTCTTTACATAAAACCTTAGATTCACTTCTTCAAAATTTCGGTGAAAAGGAATTGGCAGCCCCAGTAGTCTGGTATTTAAAAACATGAATCCTACCAGGCTTACATAACATTTGCTTTTATAAAAATCGAGTTCTGTTCCTTTTGGAAGATAGGGCTGCAAAATTTCAGGATTGATCTCGTAATTGATGATGGCCAGTTTTCGCCATTCTGCTTTTAAAAAGTTCATAACTCTGTTTTTTTAGGTTAAAAAATCGCAATTCCGTCACGGACAGAAGATTCTGCAATAGTTTTGATCATTTCATTTCTTCTTAGTAAAAAATTCCTTAGATATCCTTTAAGAAAAATTGAGTTAAATAATTTCCCTAAAATCCCAAGCGGAGATTCAAATTCGAAAATATCTGTCATCAACGTATTTCCGTTTACAGATTTAAAAATATGTCGGTGACGCATAGATTTGAATGCTCCTTTCTGCATGACATCAATAAACTGAAACGGTTTTTCCATGCTGATAATTTTTGTGGTAAGATTTTGATAAATTCCAAGATGTTTTGCACGCCAAGTTACAGTTTCATTTTTTTCAATCAATCCTGAAGTACGCCCTGCAATGGCTTTTTCATGAGACTTAGAAGTTGATTTCTGATGGAGATCAATATTTCTTGCCAGATCAAAAACATAGTAAATATCTGCTTTGATGACTGTGTTTAAATAGATGGTTGACATTTTTTAATAGGTTTTAGCGATTACATTTTAATTTATATAGTTGACAGAATAATTAATACTAATGCTGTTATTCTAAACAATATCCATGAAATGGTGGGATGATAATTCAGCTTTAGAATTCTGCATCTCCTGATATGTTCCAGAAACATGATCAATATGACAATTCCAAAATAGATCATATAAAAAGCAGGAGTAAAACCGGTCATCAGCACAGGAATTAAAAGTAATGTTCCGATTAAAGAAACAGTCATCATATTTCCGAGATAATCCCAGATTTTATCTTTGAGATAAGTTTTTAAAAAGATAGTCTGCCAAAGGATCTGGCCAAGGCAAATGGCAAATTCTCTCACGAAATTTCGCTCTAAATTCAAGTTCAGTTTACCGGAAAATACACTTAGGATATATGCCGAAAAAATAACAACAAGACTGATGTATGCAACTCTGTATTTCAGGTTAAAATCCGGAGCACAGGATTGTTCTGTATAGTCTTTTTGAGAAGGAATGATCTGTTTCCGGTTATAAGAAATTAAGGAATACAACTTTTTGAAAAACCAATACAAAGGCTTCATTCTTGCTATTTTCTCTAACAATGGAAAAGAGTTTCCAATGATGAGAAGCAGACTGTCTAATCCATATACAACTTCGTTTCTGTTATGATCTATCAATGCAATCTCATTCTTTGCCCGGTTGAAATCGATCAGGGTTTTATTTCTCAATGTGATTTCTGTAAAGGCTTCTCTTCCCTCTTCATCCAGCATTCCGCATTTTGTAAAACCTTTGGAGTAGAGATTACACATAGGACATTCATCGTCGTATATTAATGTGTGGTTTTTGAGCGTTTTCATAATTGTGATTTATAAGGTTCATAAGTAGTGTAACAGTCATAAACATACGCCGCTGCCATCACAGGGCTATATAAAAGAGCGACCATTAAAACATATCCAAAAAAATCATTGATGTGTTTCTCTGTAAACAAGATGGTTACAATAATCCAGACCGGTACTATTACAATTCCATACGCGATATACAATGCTGACTTTTTTGTTTTGAAAAACAGTTTGATCAGGAAACTTACCAATTGAGGAATTCCTACTATAAAATAAAACAGAACAAATCCAGATAAACCACCAAATATAAAAGCCTGAGGCCCAATTATTGTAAAGAATAACTGAATGTAATAATCATATTTTGCAAATGTTTTCATGGCAGCAATGGTTTTAAAGTGATCCTTTTCGTCTGAAATAAATAATCAGGAATAAGTGAATGATTAAATTTTTCATAATTATTATTCATTTAAAATTTTCAGTAATTTTTAAAACATATGTTCAAATAAAAACTAGTTTCTTTTCACATGAAGAATTTCAACCAGATCCAGATATCTTTTGTGCGATATGATGGAGAGTCCGTTTTTGATAAACTGATTTTTAAGATCTTCCAGGCTTTCATTTTTATTGATATAATGGAACAATTTTCCAAATTCATTCCCAAAAACCTTTGTCACAAGAACCTCTATATACCATTTCACACAATTGAATCTCCACTTTGTTTTGGGTTTAACAAATTCTACAATGATAATTTCACCTTTCTCATCAATGATCTTTGAAAGTTTATCCGCAAAAATTGGCTTCTGGTCTTCTTCTATCGTTTTTGTCCCGTAAGAGCAAAGGATAATATCCATAGAATGGTCAGGAATCTGGCTTTCGAAAAAATCGTTCCGGATCTGTTGTATTGACAATTTATTTTTGAATGTTGCAGCCAATTTCATATGCATTGCTGATGAGAAATCCAGTGCTACAATTTCTGTATTATCATTGTGTTCCTGTATAAATTCTAAATTTTCTCCCTGCCCGCTCATCAAGTCCAAAACTCTTTTATTCCCGTAGCTTTTCACCTTTTGAACAGCCATTTTCCTAAACAGTCTGGTAAACCCTAAAGATGCAATTTCATTAATATAATATCTGGGTTGCAGATTGTCAAAATATTCTTGCAGATCATTCATTTTCAGATTGTTTTTTTATAGATTGTAATACATGGCTTTGCATTTTATCAATGATATAGCCGGACCATTTTTTCCAATACCAGGTAGGGGTAATTTTGTAACTGTATTTTGTTTTTGCAATTATCTTTGTTCTATTTTCTGATAGCTTTTCTAAAGTAATTTCACCATATTTTACAATAAAATAATCATGTAAATGTTTTGCATCAATATCTTTATAAGGTGTTATTTCTTTCATTGGAACAGTCTGATTTTCCAAGGAGAATTTTACTTTCTTATTTTCAATAAATTCATTGATGTTAAGTTGTAAATCATCATTATTGGTCTGACAGCTATAGCCCAATTTTCCGTTTTCATTAACAAGTTTTATATTCTTTGGATAACTGACTCCTTTTTCAAACAGGATAAAATCAGGAGTATTGAAATTGATTTGTGTATTTAAAAGTTTCCAAACTTTTTCATTGGAAGAATTCACAATCATTTCTGTTGTAATAGTTTCCTCAATTGGTTTTGTATAGGTATCGAAAATATAAGATGCGGGATTGATAAAAAGAATAAATACTATAACACTTCCGGTATGTCGTTTTTCGTCAAATACTCCAATAATAAATCCAATATTGAAGCCCACGAACATCGCAAAGCCAATAAATGGAATAGCCATAATAATACAAATAGCTCCTTCAACGCCAGCTCCTATTAAAATAAGAGAGAAAATGACTAATCCCAAGACTATTTTTAAGATTGTCTTTAAAACGTTTATTAATCCTATGTTTTTAAAATACTTTACATAGCCAATGATAAATCCAATAGAAACCGGAATGGTGAAGAACAGTGTCACTCCATATTCACCTTTGGCAACCAGAAAAAACCATACGGCAACAATTAAAACAACAGTCAGAAAGAGACTTAAATAGAGATAACGTTTAAAAAAATTCTTCATGATATTATAAGTTTTATATTTTCAGTAATTTTTGAAAATTAATTTGAAATAAAAAAGGATTTTCATCCAGATTTATTTTATTGTAGCTTATTCTTTTTTAAATAGTCTTTCAGCGTATACCAAGTAGAAAATCTACATGTAGTGTCATTAATGGTATCCGATTTTCCTTTATGACAGAAAATATATTCATCTCTTGTGGTACACTCTCCATCTTCAGGAATTTCTCTTATTATATTTTCCGTTTTTACCAAATACGCCCATGCTTCTTTATCCAAAATTTTCAAACTACCATTTTTCAGGCGGAGAAAGTAATTCTTTCCCTTATTAATGATGATTATTGAATCTTTACCCTGATGAAAACATCCTCTTGATTGAAATACCAATTTTGCTTCCGAGTCTTTTAGATTTTCAAAAACAGCTTTTTTATTTTTTTTTAATAAATAATCAGGATTAATACTAACTCTGTATGTTTTAGATTCATCAACTTTTATTTCTTTTTCTATGGTTTCTCCAAAAAGATTTTCATAAACAAATGAATACTTTCCTTCTTTTAAACTGTCAAATTTTATATTGGAATTTAAGAAAAGAGCAGACCCTTCAGGTTCTAGAATTTTGAAAATCTTCCCATCCTTATAGATTTCAATTTTGTACAAATCGTGACGCCCATTATCATATTTATCAGAGTTTTCTATATGAATATCGAAATTTGCCATTACATTTTTCTGACAGCTCATCATCAGAGTTAAAAGACATAGTAATAAAAGGCCTCTCATTTTTCGAAAATTTATTTCAACAGATTGGTAATCTTTCCTACCAGCCAGTGGTCATCACTTTTTATTGCCAGATCCATGATGTTATTGATTTTTCCGGTGACAGAACTGAAATCATTCATCAGCTTGATAAATTCCTGAGCTTCTTCTGAATCTTTATCCTCAATATTTTTTAACTCTTCAAGAAAGGAAATGACAGGCTCTATTTCTCTTTTTCTTCTTTCTTTGGTAATTTGCTTGAACAAATACCATACATCTTTTTCTGCTACAAAATATTCTTTACGGTCGCCTTTTACAAATTCTTTCTTCACGATTCCCCAGTCTATCAGAGCACGAAGGTTCATATTGGCATTTCCTCTTGAAATCTCCAGCTGTTCCATAACTTCATCCGTAGAAAGAGGTTTTCCGCTCGCCAGAAGCAATGCATGCACCTGTGCCATCGTACGGTTGATTCCCCAATTGGTAGCAAAGGTTCCCCAGGTCTGAATGTATTTTTCTTTTGCTTCTGAAAGTTGCATTTTGTTTCCTTTTTAATTTCTGTAACAAATGTAATTATATTTTTTGAATTTTCAATAATTATTGAAAATTAATTTTAGAAAGATTTTCTATGATTCTTGTCAAGGTTTAAAACCTTGACAAGAATCAATGGATAACTGTTTCAGTTTATATAAATTAAGGTTCAATACTGGTTGTAATTCCTTGGTTCCAATACTTAGCTTCCGGCATATAATAGAGGTAAACATTACTTGATTTTCCTGTATACGTTCCTGCAAATTCCACTTTGAGATCAAGATTAATAGTCTTTGTTTCCTCTGCATTGAAATGTTCCCAGTATAAAACCAGATAGTTGTCAAAAATCTCATAGTAAGAAACCTGTTTTTTGTCCACCATATCTTTCAGCAAGGCATTTTGCAGCGTCAATCCTGCCGGGATACCAATTTTTGCTATGGTCATTGGTAACTCGCCATTTATTTTGTTTTTTACGGTAATGGTCATTCTCTTGGTCTCTCCAATTTTTGACGTTACGGATTTTAATTTGGTCTCCATGGTAAGGGGAATATCCTTGCTTTCCGGTGCCTGCAGGGTGTAATATTGATATTCCAGCTTATAAGGAAGTCCTTTTTGTGATGGATAATGAATAGTGATATCATTTTCCCCTGTTTTATATGCTGATGACAGACTTATATTAGGATAAGTATTCGCTTTGTTAATCTTAATAACCGGTTTTTCAGTTCCATACAATTTCTCATTTTTAGAGAAAAAATCAGATAATGCCTGGATTGCCAGTGTTGTGGCCTGTGTAGAGCCGAATCCGAAATAACCATTCAAACCAATAAGCTGATCAGCTGCTTCAGCAATTTTCAACTGGTTGAGTTTCTCATCTTTCTGAAGCGCCATAATATATAATGAAAGTGTCTCCGCATCCGCAGACATTCCCCATGAACCAGTAAAAGTAACTTCAGATTTTACCTTCTTTGTTTCATATTGTTTGTCCAGAATTTTTATCATATCATCATATTCTTTTTGTTTCCCAAGATATGCTGCTGCATTAGCAAGTAAAGCCAATTGATAAGAATCTTTTGTAGCCAAAGCTCTTTTCAGCATTACCTGAAAGGAATCTTCAATTTCATTTTTAAACCCAAGTTTGGACAGAGCATATACAACATACATATTTCTCGACCAGGAAAATTCAGAAAAGTCTTTTTTGGATTCATAGGGTTTTCTTACTTCGAATAATCCGTTTGCATTCTTTTTTGACAAAATAAAAGAGGAAAGTTCCTTGATGAGCTTAGCATCCGGATTCACGTACTTATTTAATTCCATAAATTCCAATAACGCAAATGCTGAAAGGGCGACATCTGATTCTGCGGAGCTGAAATATCCGAAACCTCCGTCCTTATTTTTATAACTCAGCAGCTTCTGGAAGCCTTTTTTCAGATTTTTTATCACCAGATTTTCAGTTGCGGTGTCTATTTTTTTACTTGATTTTAAATAGTCAAGAATAAAAATGTTAGGATATACTGTTGAGGAAAGCTGTTCAAAACATCCATGAGGTTCTTTTTTCAGTTGTTCTATGTCTCCAAACATCTTCAGAGCTGTATTTTCAAATACATAATAGGATGAATACAGGCTTCCATTGATATACTCCGGAATATTGATTTTAAGGTCTTCTGTTTTATTATTAATAATGGAAAACTGATGGGGAAATCCTTTTTCTTCTACTTTAAACGGAAGAATCATCGTTTCTCTGAACTCTCCTGATCTCACCGAAAACTGAATATCAGAATTCACAATCTCATCAGTCTGTATTCTTACCAATAATCTTCCTGATTCTAGGGGTTTCAGGGTAATCAGACTATCAGAACTGATGAGTTTTACATGGTTGGGAACAATGACATCCATGGTCATTTTGCGGGTTTCTGGAGAATTATTTTTAACTACCACAGGAATTGTCATTTGATCTGTTCTCGTCAGGTACTGAGGAATTTTAGTATCTATCGAAATCAGGCTCTGGGCAGCATACGTCGTTTCATCTCTTCCCAAAAGTCCTGATGCAGCAATTCCTTCTGTTATAATTCTGAAAGTGGAATTCGCATCCGAATTATAAAACTCCACTCTGGCCTTCCCATTTTTATCCGTTTCTACTACCGGATTCCAGTAAAGCGCTTCTCTATAGTCAAAACGGTAAGAGGTATTGGTTGTTTTATATTCGGGATAAACAAATTCTCTTGCTCCGGCATATGAAATAAGCTTTCCATAGGGCACAGTTTGTATGGCGAGGTAAGATTTCGGGGTAATATCAATACTTATTTCTGATTTTCTATTTTTAGCTGAGTTGACGATCACCACTCCATTCACAGCTCTGCTTCCATAAATAGCGGTAGCAGCAGCATCTTTTAAAACGGTAATACTGTTGATATCATTTGGATTAATCGTCGTATTAAAATTTTCGACAGGAATACCATCCACAATGAATAAAGGGTTTTTATTGGTAATGGAGGCCGTTCCTCTGATATTGATCTGCTCTCCTGCTCCCGGCTGCCCGGCACTTGTTACCATTAATCCCGCAACTTTTCCACTCAACAAAGAAGTTACGCTGGCATTCTGCATCTCCATAGAAGATGTTATTGTTGTAGAAGCCACTGCTGCTTTATCATTCTTTACACTGTAGCCCACAACAACTACTTCTTCAATACTTGTATTCTTTCTGATTGTATCAGTTTTTGATCTTCGTGATTGATTTAACTGACTGGTATTGTTTTTATTTTCTGTTTTTATTTCTTCTTTTCGTTCAGCTTCCTTTACAATTTCTTCTACGTCTATGTTGGTAAGTTTCTGTTTTACTAAAGGATTAATATCCAGATTGTAAGACAGAATTTTGATTTTCAGCTGATGTTTAGGCTGAAAGGACTTTGCAATAATTTTATAAGAATTATTTGCATTTAAATCCGAAAAATAGAACTTTCCATTTTCTGCAACGGCCTGCTTGAGAATCTTTTTATTATAGATATCCAAAAGAAAAACATCTGCTTTCACCGGTTTTTTGTTTTCATCTTCTACCACGCCATAGATTGTGTTTTTCTTTTCAGGAAGGTATTGGTATTTATTGGTCTTCAGAATTTCCGGAATAGGCTCAAAATATCGGTAACCGTTTGTCAGCATCACAAGATCTAAGCTTTTATCTGCTTTTTCTTCTTTTTTATCGAAATAAAACTGAGGCCTTTCAATTTTCCCTTTGAGCTCAGAATCCATCAAAAGCCAGGAAATAATATGATTCTGTCTGTCGTCAGCATAGGTCCATAGTTTATCATCTACTACGCTTACTCCAAGATTAGCAGGAACAGGTTTGTTATTCTCATCCGTGGTTTCAATGTCCAGAACCACCTTTTCTCTTGGCAGATAATGTTGCTTTACAGGGGTAACTTTTATATTCAGATGGTTTACTTTATTGGTAAAAACAATCCTTTCTGCAAGCGGCATACTGTTTTCCAGAATGGTAAACCTACAGATTCCTGTGGGGAAATTCTTTTCTGCAATTTCCAAAGAATTCATTCCTTTTTTCAGCGAAATGATTTTGCTGTAAACGTCTTTTCCGCGGAAACTTCCCAACAGGGTAATTGTTTTTTCCTGGGTAGAAAATATCGTAAAATTCAGGTTTTTATTTTCATTCCGAATATTTAAAACCAGTCCTTCATTTTTTGCTGCCGGGAGATCAAAAGTCTGGGTAATATTTTCCGGCTTTACAACTTTTGCATAGTAATTTTCTCCATTTTTCGGGGTAAAAAGAAAGCTTCCCATTCCAAAATTATAGGCTGAAATTTCTTTTATTTTTTCATGATTCTGATTGTAAACAGCCAAGACAGCATCTACAGGCTTTTCAAACTCATCCAGAATTTTAAAGGCGATATTCTGTTCTATTCCATTGATAAAAGTTCCGCCTTCCGGTAAGAATTTCACATCCAGATTATTCAGAACAACAGGAATATTTCTGGAGATAGATTCTGTAAATCCATCAAAATTCACTTTGATATTCAAAAGAGCATCAGAGGATTTCAAAACTTCAGGAAGCTTAAAGGTCAACAGTTTTTTACCTTCTTTATCGGTAATGAGTTTTCCTTCTGAAATAGTTTCTCCGTTGTGCATTATGGTATAATCAGCTTCATAAAAAGGAATCGGAAGATTGCTAAGACTTCTCATTGAAAAATCTGCACTTACCTCATCTCCCGGGCCATATCCTTTTTTAGGAAAATCAAGCTTCATTAAAATTCTTGGTGATACAATTTTCTGGAGGGTAATTTCTTTTTCGAAGGTATTTTTTCCTTCTTCATTCTGCATCCAGTTGGTAAAAGCTCTGATTTTATAGATCCCCCCCTTCATGTCTTCAGCAAAATAGAAGTCTCCCTGGGCATATCCATTGGTAATTTCGTATTTCAATTTTCTCACAACACTTCCTGCAGGATCTGTTATTTCGAAATTTACGACCCTGCTTTCTTCGACCGGTAAATTATTGTTTCCTTTTACAACATATATTTTAAAATACATTTGCTCCCCAGGTTTATAAAAAACATGATTGGTCTGAATGTAGGTCTTTTCTTTTTCAAAATCCTGAAATGGTTGCTGTCCTTTCACAGAAAAGGCTGAAAACAATAAGCACAGCAAGATGATATAGGTGGATATAAACTTGAGATTCATGAGTTAAAATTTAAGTGAAACAATACAGCCAAATGTTTTAAAAGAGGGAAGATTAAAAAAATCAAGTCCTCTTCCATTATTCATATCGTAGAAGTTCTGATTAGGATCTGCGCCTTTATTAGCCTGCCAAAGCATGATATTATTTACATAAAAAGTCAGTCTGAGAGCCTGTTTATTATGGTTAATCGGGAAATCTGAGGAAAGGGATATAGTATTGATTCTTATATAATCTGCTTTTTGAACATAATTTTCAGCCACCCCTAAATAACCGTACCTCGACCATCTGTTTTCCATAACATCCTTGTTGGGATCATAGAAATCCACAGGAATCTGGTTGACAGTTCCATTGGCCTGTACGCCTTCAAAAATATAATTTTTGATATTCCTTTCTTCTCCCGAGCCATAAGAACGTCCGTAATAATCAAGGACAGCCTGGGTTCCGTTCCAAAGATGCCCTCCTTTTTTACATTCCCAATTGATATCTAAAGACCAGTTTTTATAGGCAAAACTGTGGTTGAATTTCATCACAAAATCCGGTGTAGGATCTGCAATAATTTTCATTCCGTCTGCTTTTTTAGGAAATCCAAACTCATCAATGACCAATTGTCCGGCTGCATTTCTTTCAAAGTAACTGCCCATCACAGCACCCAAAGCCTGACCTTCCGATAGTGTTTTATAAATGTCTTTAAATCCCGAAACGGCAAGGTTCTGATATCCGGGAGCCGTGCGGTCTACAATATCTTTGTATTTAAAGAATGAAACTTTATTGGTGATATACAAATCATATCCAAGCTGCAACTTTTCGTAAGCAAAATTGAATTCATATCCGCTGTAGGTATGATCTGCTACATTCTTTAACCTCAGCTGATTGTTTTCAAAGACAGGAAATATATCGTCAGTATTCTTTTTATTAAAATATTCTCCATCTACACTTATTTTATACCCAAGATTCAGCCTGGCTCCAATTTTCCATTCCTGTGTATTAATATTAGATAAACCCCGGAAGCTTTCTACTTCCTGCACCGGAAAGTATTGATTGTAATTCTCTGCTTTCAGCAAAGTAGTAGAATACGAAGCATAGGATCTTGTAATTTCCGGCTCGGAGCTTAATTGTGTGTAGCTTCCCAATAATTTAAAATTGTAATTATACCAATTGAAGATGCCATTGAACTTCAAATAAAAGTTAGCTTTTGGAAGCCAATAATTATTTTTAAGTGAAGTATTGGAAATATAAAATGAATTCCCAAGATTAAAACCTGCTTCAAAATCATAATCGCGGATGTTCATATTATAATTAAAAATATGATCCTGTGAAGTTCTCTGATAGAAATATTTTTGATAAGTCAGGCTGTTATAAATGTCGGATTTTTTATCATTTAAAATAAAATTCAGGCTGAAAGTATTTCTAAAGTCATAATCTCCCAATGAATAAGAGCCCTGTATATTGGAATGATAAGAGCTGTTGTTTTGAATCCTTTCATTCGATACACCGCTGATGAAACCATAAGTAGAAGGTTTATATTGATCCTGATTCCAGATCGTAATACTTTCATAGGACTGAGTAATATTCCATTTAAATTGATCCCAGTCTTTCGCTACGTTGAGACTAAACTGTCTGTCCCGATTCTTATAGCGGTATTTGCTATCCTGTGCAAAAAGGAATGAAGGATTGTCTGCATATTTGCTGTAGCTTCTCTGTAAACCGTTATTCAGCAAAGTATTTTGTTCATTTGAAAAAGAAACCGGTGTTAACAATGAGTTTTGGTAAGCTCTGCTGAACAGGCCTGTTCTATTGGTATTCGTAGCTTTATCTTCTTCGTAATTAAAAGCCAGATTAATGTAATACCTACCCAAATCTGCATTCAGTTTTGCTTTAAGGGTATTGGTAATATCAAACTGGTCAATAAAATACATCTGATTCTTTTGCTGCCCCAGATTCAGTGCAAGACGGAGTTTTTCATTGTTACCCTGTTGTATAAAAGCATTTACATTCAACTGGTTATTATATCCTACTGTGGTTTTAAAAAGGTTATTATTATATCTTTTTGCACGCTGAAGTCCATCAATCCACGGAATCAGTTTTCCATTCTGATCGTACTCATAAGGCAATCCATTAAACCCAAGTGTAGATAGATCTGGTCCAAAACTGAACATTTCATACGTTTCAGGACCTTTCCAAGCAAGATTTCCATTTTCAGATCTTCCCTGAACATAGTTATTTTGAGTCTCCGGAACAGCATTCCTGCTTTTAATATCAAAAGACATGGTAAAGCTTCCGTTAAAAAGCAAAGTTGTCTTATTGATCCTTTTTAAAACATAAACACTATCATTCTTCTGCTTTAATTTTCTTATTTTATCAAAATAAGAATGTGATCTTTTACTGAGTTGGGTTTTAGTTTTTTCAATACTGAAATCGTCTTTAATCTCCTTTGAAACAAGACTGTCATAGGCTTTACTGTAAATATTATCTACACTTTTATTTCCTGTCTGATTTTCCAGAATCGTTTTTAATTCCCTGAGTTCATAAGAAGAAATAACATGGGTATTTTTCCCTTGGTTCCATACAAGGGTATCATAAGGCTTGGCAGCGATGATGGCAAACCCTTTCTCATCAGTCAGTTCATAGATACCGCTGTTCTTATTATAAACCTTTAAAAAATTCTGTTCTTTATCCTTAGATGTTAAAAATTTTCCAGAATAGTACAATTGTGAATTTTGTGCCTGTAATAGAGTAATCGTAAATGGCAGCAACAGCAAATAATTCTTTTTCATCAGTTATTAGTATGCTTAAAAATATAAAAAAAGAAATTTCCGGGGAAATTTCTTTTTTTAAGATAATTAATTTTTTATGACCTTAAATGTTTCCCATTGATCATTAGTATGAATACGGACAAGATAAATCCCTTGAGGATAAGAAGTTAAATCAATTGTATTTTTACCTTCCGGAAGTTTTTCTTTTCTCATAATAATCTTTCCGGCAAGATCATACACAAACAGTTCTTCAATTGGTTTTCTTGTTTTAATCTGCAGCTGACCTTTTGTAGGATTTGGAAATAGCACAGTTTTAATATCAATCTGACTGTCAATTTCTTTTTCCATTTTTTTGTTGATGTTATCATTTGAAATTCCTGCGCTGCATTTTGGCAAAACAGCTCTCTGAAGGATTAATCTTAATAATAAATCATTCAGTTTTTCAACTTCATAAGAATCTATGATAGGTTTAATATGGCTGTTTCCTATTCCACTGTCATCTGTAAGGAACGTATAGGTTCCATTGGTGAGTAAAGCAAATGTACGCATCAGATATTCTGTTTGTTTATCGGTATCACTGGCTGCCAATGGTATAATGGTAATCCCTTTCTTTGTCGCAGTCTTTATTGCTCTGTATAAATCCTTTATATTCTGCTCCGAATGGTGTGGAGGAGCATCCAGAATTAAAAACATAATTTTCGTTGAATTTTCATCACTCCACTTCAGCTCATCAACAGAAACTTCCAATGCTTCAACAACCGCTTCCGGTGTATCTCCGCCACCCCCAGCGTTCTGTTTTTTAATAAACCCAACAAGATCTTCTGCATTATCAGAAAAGTCAAATTTTCGGGTCACATATTCATCTCCCTGATCTCTATAAAAAACTGATCCATATCTTACCGTTGTATTTTTAAGCTGTCCTTCAATCTTTTTCAATACATCCAAAAGTTCAGACTGGAGATAAGAAATTTCATCCCCCATAGAACCTGTAGCATCAACTACAAAAGCAAGATCCAATACACGCTTTTGCAGACAGTGTTTATCAAGAATAATCAGGTTTTGTCCATTTTTAAAGGTTCTGAGATTACTACTGATGATCTGCCCTGAACCATCAGATAAATAATATTTCTCTGAGTCAGGTTTCTCATCAGTCATCGGTGATATCCATAATTCCACATTGCCCAGATTATCTGAAACGGCTTCCCAGATAATATTTTTCTTATCATCCAATAGTTTTATTTTCTCCCCTGTTACCGGTTTTCTGTCTTTATTGACCAACTGAACTGAAATCCTTTTATCAGGAAAGAATTTCCATGTATTTTTATACTGATCCAGTGTAGGAACTGTAATATCTTTCCAATAATCCCACTTAGAAAAATCGTTAACTTCTCCTGCTGTGAGCTGGCCTGCTTTGGGAAGTTCTTTTTCAGGTTCTTCAGCTTCTTTTAGTATTTTCTCAGCATTATCTGAAGATAACTTTTTGAGTTTTTCTATTTCATCGTTAGATAAGCCTTTTGTGGTCATTATAACAACTCCGTTATTAGCTTTGCTTCCATACAGGGCAGTAGCTTCAAGCCCTTTCAGTACTTTTAATTCTTTTATTTTTTTTGGATCCAGAGTATTTAAAAATCCAGATTCTCTGCCTAAAACAACTCCATCAACAATATATAAAGGAGCCGTCGAGCGACCATCTATACTTCTTAAACCACTTATTAATATTGCATCATGCTTTTTAATTCCGGTTGACACTTCTAACCCGGCAACTCTTCCAGCCAGTGAAGAAACGGCAGCCGGAGCATGCACAGGAATTTTATCTGTAGAAGCAATCATAACTGTTGAAGATGCTGTAACGGACTCATAACTCTTTTTAATCCCATACGCCGTGACAACAACTTCATCAATTTCTTGTGTTTTTAAGGTATCACTGTATATCTGAGGCAGAGATGCTGTTACTCTCTCAGAAGCTTCCAATGGCGGTATATTACAGATAGGATGAGATTTATAAGGATCTATTCCTGCAAATGATGAAGATTTAGGTTCTGTGGGAAGAGGTACTGTTACAGGCAATTCTTCTTTTCTGATATTCTCCTTGATGGTCCTGTCTATCTTTGCAATATCTGTTTTATTAATCGGGCCACCTGAGTTTGTATTCTCTGCAATTACAGGCTGTAAAGGTTCTGCAGTCTCTTTTTTATTCATAAAGTAAAAAGCCCCAAGACCAATCATCAAACTTGCTGCAATACCATAGGGCAGCCAAAGAGGAATGATTCTCTTTTTCTCTTCTTTTGTATCTAATTTCTCTTCAACTTTCCCCCATACCTTCTCAAAACCAGGAAAAACAGCTGGCTCTTCTGAAAGTCTGGAAGCTTCATTGAATTGTTGATCTATATGATTATTTTCCATTGTTGTAAAAGTTTAAATGTTTTGATTCACTAGAAGTTCCTGCAGCTTTTTTCGTGCAAAATTGAGCTGGGATTTTGATGTTCCTTCGCTGATGGAAAGCATGGTGGCTATTTCCTTATGAGGATATCCTTCAATAGCAAAAAGATTAAAGATAGCTCTGCAGCCTTCCGGGAGAAAATTCAGTAAGCTCAGAATATCTTTTTCCAGGGAAAGGTTTTCCGTTGTTCCTTCAGAATGATCGGTGAAATTTTCTTCCAGGGAAATAAACAGTCCTTTGCTGGATCTTAGTTTCTGCAGGCATTCATTTACCGCAATTTTTCTTGCCCATGCTTCAAAGGTATCGGCATTCTGAAGCTGGGTGATTTTCGTGAAGATTTTGTAGAATGTATCGGCCAATACTTCTTCGATATCTTCATCGTTTTTCAAATAGCGTTTGCAGACTGAGTAAAGCCTGCCCGCCATTTTCTCGTAAACTTTTCGCTGGGCATTGCGGTTGTTACGCTGGCATTCCAATAATAATTCTTGTTCCATAGTCAGGAGTTATACTATTATAGATGCAGAAACATTTGTGAGGGTTGGAAACATGATCAACATTTTTAAGCAAAGGGGCAAATGAGCTGATATGCCTATATTATTTCACCCTTTTTGTAATTTTTTTAATTTCAAATTTAACTTTTCCATCTGTAACAAATCTCTACTATCAACGACTTTTAATATAAATAATCTTTTTATAGTAATGAAAAATGCCAAAATTGCATCATTACTTTTTGTTTTGTCTGCAGGAAGTATGATGTTTGCCCAAGATGACTTAATCAACAAGTTAAAAAACAACCAATCACAAAATGCTAATTTTCAGTTCACAACGTTAAAAGACGTGGGTGCAACTTCTGTAAAGAACCAGGGTTCATCAGGAACTTGCTGGAGCTACTCCGGAAACTCTTTCCTTGAATCTGAAATGCAGAGAATGGGCAAAAAACCTGTAGATCTTGCTGAAATCTTTACTGCAAGAAATTCTTACCACGATAAAGCAAAATTATATGTTTTGAATAATGGCGCTATCAGCTGGGGTGACGGAGGAGAACTTCACGACGTAATCAATATGTACAAAAAATACGGAGCAGTTCCTCAGGATGTTTACACAGGATTAAAAGCTGGACAGACTACCAATAACTTCAAGGAAATGCAGGGCAAACTGAAACCAGTTCTTGACAGCCTTGTTCAGGCTTCTTCAAAAGGAAAACTGACAGATAACTGGATGGATTCTGTAGATGCTATTCTTGATGAATATTTAGGCAAAGTACCTTCTAACTTCACATATGAAGGGAAAAACTACACTCCGAAAACATTTGCTAAAGAAGTAGTAGGAATCAACCCTGAAGATTATGTGGAATTATCTTCTTATAAAGATTATCCATATTTTCAGAAATTTGTAGTTCCGATTCCTGATAACTGGAGCCACGATTCTGATTGGAATGTTCCGATGAAAGATCTTACTGCAATTATTGATAACGCTGTAAATAAAGGATATTCTGTAGGTTGGGCAACGGATGTTTCTGAGCCTTATTTCTCTTACAAAAACGGGGTAGCATACGTTCCGGACATGGATCTTGACCAGATTACTGCAGAGAACAAGCAGACTTTGTTTACAGAGCCTAAAAAAGATAAAACGATCACTGAAGACATGCGTCAGAAAGCACTTAACAACCTTTCTACAACGGATGACCATGGGATGCACATCGTAGGTTTGGCTAAAGATCAAACGGGTAAAGAATATTATATGGTGAAAAACTCATGGGGAGTAACCAATGACTTTGCCGGATATCTGTATGTAACAAGACCTTATGTTGAATATAAATCAACAGCAATACTTGTTCACAAAAATGCAATTCCCAAAAGCATCTTAAAGCAATTGAAACCAACTAAGAATATTGGTTTATAAGATAAAGAAATCATTTCTGCCATTTAATTAAAAGGTAGTTTTAGATATTTAAATCTGTTAAAACCCGCTTCTGGAAATTCCGGAAGCGGGTTTATTTTTAGAATATGTTATTTGAAAGAATATATTCCCATTTTTGCGCAAAATATTGTTTGATTTACAAAAAATATTATATTTGTATAAATCAACAAACTAATTAACATGAAAAATCTAAAGAAATTAACAAAATCGACATTAAAGAACATCATTGGAGGAAATGCTCCACAATGCGAAGGCGATACTGTTGCATGCCGACATAAAGCTGAAAATGGTGTTCCTGCCTATTGGTCATGTGAACCCGCTGCAACAGGATGCAGATTCTTATAAAATGAATTTAAGCTTTTAGAAAAGAAGCAAATAAAAACCCGATTTCAGAAATTCTGAAATCGGGTTCTTTAATAAATAGGTGAAAATTAAATATAAAATAAAGTGAATTACGCTAATTTATGACCATATTGAATCATCAATTCCTCTTCCCAAGTGAATAAATTATGCTGTTAAAAAACCACTGCGAAACAAATTCACAATTCATTATTGATATTAAAATAAAACGCCCATACTTTCTGCTGAAAAATCAAGAAGGGCTTCCGTATTACCATCTTTGATCTTCTGTACCCACTGGTGATCCTGCAAAATAGCTCTTCCTACTGCAACAAGATCAAATTCCTCATTATCAAGTCTTCTGATTAGTTCTGTAAGATCTCTTTTTTCTGTTCCCTGCCCTGCAAAAGCATTAAGGAAATCTCCGTTCAAGCCTACAGAACCTACGGTAATAGTTGGCTGCCCGGTAATTTTTTTTGCCCATCCTGCAAAGTTTAAGTCAGAACCTTCAAATTCCGGTTCCCAGAAACGACGCTGTGAACAATGGAAAATATCTACTCCAGCTTCTTTTAATGGTAATAACCACTCTTCCATTTCATTAGGAGTAAATGCCAGTCTGGTTTTATAATCTTGCTGTTTCCATTGTGAAAGGCGGATAATAATGGTAAAATCCTCTCCCACTGCTGCTCTGATCGCTTTTACTACTTCTACAGCAAATCTGCTTCTTTCTTTCAATGTTTTACCGCCATATTCATCGGTTCTGGTATTGGTTACTTCCCAGAAAAACTGGTCGATAAGGTATCCGTGTGCACCATGAATTTCAATACAGTCGAAACCAAGGTCTTTTGCTGATTTTGCAGATGCTGCAAACTGCGCAATGGTATCCTGAATATCTTCAATAGTCATTGTTGAAGCCTTTTCCATTGGAACCAACGGATAGTCTTCAGACATTCTCGTATCTCCTACGTGCCAGATCTGAGGTCCCATTTTACCTCCATTCTGATGTACAGTATCAATAACATTTTTCCAGCCGTTTAAAGCTTCTGTACCATAGAAATCAGGAATATTCTGCATATTTTTTGATCCCGGTCTGTTGATCACAGTTCCTTCAGAAAGAATCAATCCTACTTCTGAAGCGGCTCTTCTTCCATAATAATCTGCGATGTTCTGTGTAGGAACTCCATTGTCAGACTGTGCTCTGGTCATTGGAGCCATTACAATTCTATTTTTAAGCTGTAAATTCTTGTATTGAAACGGTTTAAATAATGATGATGTGCTCATATTTAAATTTATATTTTATAACTGTTACACAAAGTAACTAATAATAGTTCACTTTTGTATCTTTTATATAAAAAATAGTGGTAACTTCGCAGTAACTTACATTAGTAACATCAAAGTAACATATGAAACTGCAGTTTCATATGATATTAAAATAAAGATCTCTCTATGAAAAAGAATGAATTAATGCAATACAGCTGCCCTCTGGGTAAGGCAATGGCCGCTTTGGGAAGCAAATGGAAACCCATTATAGTTCTTGTTATCAAGGACAGGAAGTTACGTTTCGGGGAACTGGCAGTACGTATTAATGTTATTTCCAGAAAGGTACTGACTGATCAGCTTAGAGAAATGGAAACCGATGGATTGGTTATTCGTGAAGAGTTTAAAGAACTTCCTCCAAGAGTGGAATATTCTCTTACAGAAAAGGGATTGGCTTTGCTTCCTATTTTATATTTACTTGAGGAGTGGGAAGCAAAATATCAGGTGAAAGGACAGCATGAAGATAAAGATTGTGCTTTTCTGAATGAAGATGTAAAAAATAAAAAGGCTGTCAATGTGTGATAGCCTTTTATCTTGGATAGCACTTTCAAAAAGGTAAGTATATCACCAAAATGTAAGTATATAGTTTCAAAACCATTTCTGATGCAAATTTGCAGAAAAAATTGCATTATGAATTACAAAGAAATTGCAAAAGAAACGATTGGAAATCTGTACAGAGCCCATAACAGCATTAGAAAATCCGGTATTGATGAAAAACTGATTGCCTTAGTGGAGCTTCGGGTATCTCAGATCAATGGATGTGCCTATTGCTGCAGTTATCACGCTAAAGAACTTTCTGATTTTGGCTTTGAACAAGATTTCATCAACAGACTTTCGGGCTGGAAACACACCAATGTCTTTAATGACCAACAAAAGCTTGTTTTAGAATGGGCAGAAGCTGTCATTTACAGCAAAGATAATTTGGAAAGCACCAAAGCAAAGCTGATAGACCAATTTTCAGAACGAGAGATTGTAGAGCTTACCGCAAGTATTACCTTGATGAATACATTGAATAAGTTGAGGATTACTTTAGCTGAAGAGAATTAACCAACAAAAGCTGCTACTATAATGACTTTTATTTATGAGTTGATAATTTATTAAGTTTCATTTGGACGCTTTCATGATAACTACCATTAATATAATTTACAAATCCTTTCTCTATGACAGCTTTTGAACCTGCTTTAGGAATTGAATCTCTGTATTTAAAATAAACGGTATCATTCTTTAACTCATAACTTCCACTATATACATCTTTATCCCGCACCATTCCCTGAGAAATAAATTCAAAACTGTTATCATCATACATTTTCAAATAGATCCAGCCTAAAGGTGCTTCTCTGTCGGCAAGTAAAACTTCTTTCTTATCTTCTTTTTTACAACTGATAATTATTAATATCAAATATAAGAGTCTAATTTTCATAGCTTATCATGGAATAATTTCAATTAAATATAAACAAAAACCGCTCCCCAAAGGAAGCGGTTTTAAATTTATCTAAAATCCCGATTAGAATATCGCTGGATATTTCTGAGGATTTGTTTCATTAAACATTGCGTAGATTTTTTCTACCATATCGTCTGCAGAAGGCTTACTGAAATAATCACCATCACTTGCATAAGCAGGTCTGTGATCATTAGCAGAAATCGTCAACGGATCTGAATCAAGATATCTGAATGCTTTCTGCTTTTCAAGGATCTGCTGTAGGATAAATCCTGTAGTTCCCCCTTGTACATCTTCGTCAATCACGACTAATCTGTTGGTTTTCTTAACACTTTCAGCAATTTCGTGAGATAAATCGAAAGGGATTAACGACTGGATATCAATTACTTCAGCAGAAATTCCTAATTTTTCCAATTCATTAGCGGCTTCCGTTACAATCCTCCATGTAGATCCATAAGTGACCAAAGTAACATCTTTTCCTTCTTTTGTTACTTCAATTTTCCCTACAGGAACAGTGAATTCGCCTAAGTTATCCGGTTGTTTTTCTTTTAATCTGTATCCGTTCAGACATTCTACGATGATCGCAGGTTCGTCAGCCTGAAGCATTGTGTTGTAGAATCCTGCTGCTTTCGTAAGGTTTCTAGGAACCAATACCAAAATACCTTTTGAAAGGTTCAGAATACCAGCCATTGGAGAACCTGAATGCCAGATTCCTTCTAATCTGTGCCCTCTCGTTCTGATAATCAATGGAGCTTTCTGACCTCCTTTTGTTCTGTAATGCACGGTTGCCAGGTCATCACTCATTCCCTGTAAACAGTAAAGAACATAGTCTAAGTATTGGATTTCAGCGATTGGTCTTAAACCTCTCATCGCCATCCCAATTCCCTGTCCAAGAATTGTTGCTTCACGGATTCCTGTATCAGCGATACGTAGAGCACCGTATTTTTCCTGCATTCCTTCCAATCCCTGGTTCACGTCACCGATATTTCCGGTATCCTCTCCAAAGATTAAAGTTTCAGGGTATTTTTCAAAAATTTTGTCAAAATTGTTTCTGATCACCACTCTTCCGTCTACATCCTCAGAGCTGTCAGAATATACAGGATTGATTTCCTGTACGTTTTCAGCCTTCCATTCAGACTGAGAATATAAGTGAGAAGAATAGTTGTCTTTTTCAACAGCAGATACTTCATTGTATTTCTGCATCAGCTGATTTCTTTCCGCAGAATTTGTTCCTCTTGTCGCCAGTAAAGTCTGTCTTACCAAATGGAAAATATCTTTCTTAGCTTTTGAAACTAATTTGTTGAAATGAGCAATATAAGTTTCCACTTCAGCATTTTGTCCTTTAAGATTTTCTACTAAAGGTAAAATAGACTGAATAAGTTCTGAAATAGCTTTCTGATAGTTTTCCCAAGCTACTTTTTGTCCTGTTTTTGCTGCTTTTTTCGCTTCTTCATCTATCGCCTCCAATTCTTCAGCAGTAGCAATTACTTCTTCTTTTCCATCAATTTCGATAGAATAGTTCAGAATCCACTCTTTGAATTTTGCCAGTCCATCATACTCTGCTTCCCAAGCCAGACGTTCTTCGTTTTTATATCTTTCATGAGATCCTGATGTAGAGTGTCCCTGAGGCTGAGTAACGTCTACCACGTGCACTACCACCGGTACACTTTCTGTTCTTGCAAAATGTTCTGCCTTAGCATAGGCATCTAATAATGCTGGATAATCCCAGGCTCTCACCTGGATAATCTCACATCCCTGGTTTTCTCCTTCTTTTCTCTGGAAACCACTTAGCATTTCACTGATATCAGCTTTTGCTCTCTGATTTTTCGTAGGAACTGAAATTCCATATCCGTCATCCCAGATAGAAACGATCATAGGAACCTGAAGAGCACATGCTGCATTCAGAGTTTCCCAGAAGTGTCCTTCTGCTGTAGAAGCATCCCCAATAGTACCGAAAGCAATTTCGTTACCTTCTCTTGAGAATTTTTCTGAACCATCAAATTTTACGCTTTTATAGATCGTTGAAGCCTGAGCCAATCCCAATAATCTTGGCATTTGTCCGGCTGTAGGAGAAATATCGGAAGAAATATTTTTCTGAGCTGTCAAATCTTTCCAGCTTCCGTCTTCATTTAAACTTCTTGTTGCGAAATGCCCGTTCATTTGTCTTCCTGCTGAAGCAGGCTCTCTTTCCACACTGGTATCTGCATACATCTGTGCAAAGAAACTTTCTACTGTTAAGGCATCTATTGCCAATGCAAAAGTCTGATCCCTGTAATATCCTGAACGGAAGTCTCCATTTCTGAAAACTTTCGCCATTGCAAGCTGAGGAAGTTCTTTTCCATCCCCAAAAATTCCAAATTTAGCTTTTCCAGTGAGTACTTCTCTCCTTCCGAGATAAGACATTTCACGAGAGATCCTTCCTAACCTGTAGTCTCCAAGTATTTGATTTTTAAAATCTTGAAAGGATATTTGCTGTGTTTCAATATAGGTTGTTTGCATAGCTAAGTAAAAAAGTTTTTTAATCTTCAAGTATTTTGCTAATATACACTTTTTAAATTAATTTTAATTTTTAATAATCTTTTTTAAAAATTTGATAATAAAAAAAATTGTGCTTTATTTTGAAAAAAATTGTAAAAGATGGAAAAAAAATCACCCCATATCTTGAATGCGTCCAGCAATCTTTTAGGATTTTCATTAATCATTATTACGTCACTGAAAATCTCTAAGATCAGTCAGAATACGTATTTGGACGAATTTGCGGGATTTGCCTGTATTCTTTTTGCCTGTAGCTGTTTCTTTTCATTTCTGGCGATCAGAACTCGTAATAGAAAGCGGGAATCTACGTTTGAGAACATTGCGGATTATTTATTTTTAATCGCTTTATTTTGTATAGTTCTAGCCGTTATTATTGTAACTCTGAAAATTATTTAATTTAAAAATTTCGCTCAATACCGTAATTTAGAGTAATACATAAGGGCAATCATATAAAAATTTGAGAATTCAATAAAAAGCTCTTTCTCATTTTTTACACTGAATCCATATCAGATTCTGAATATAAAAGAGAAAGTGTTCTGTATACATTTCCAGTTTCCTGAAAACATATACAAAACACTTTAGTTTTAATTATAATAAAAGATAGATTTATATCTTCTGAACAGTTACATTGGTGACATTACCGCTTCCAGTAGATCCTGTTTCTGTTGAAATGATCGTAGCATTTTGATTCGGAGCTGCTGTAAAACGAATCTGGTATCCAGCTGTGGGAGCTACCACTACAGTCGTATAATTCATCAGCTCACCTACAGTTCCTGAAGCAGCAACTGCATTATAATGGCTTCCTCTTCCCAGGTAATTAGCATCCGGTACAGGTCTGATACCAATAAGCAACTGAGTATCTGCAGGCATATTGGTAAAACTTGCCTGTAACGTTACCAGATAATTTCCAGGCTGGTTAAAAGTCATCACTCCAGTTCCGGTATTATAGGAATAGAAAGGAGAAGTTGCTATTGGTGCAGCGAATAATAAAGTCGTGATCGTAGAAGAACTGATGTTCTGATTCGCTGCTAAACGCGCATGAAATAGTGAATAAGCAGTAAAGTCTATAGTCTTCAGTACTCCGGTAGCATCAGCTACAACCACCCTGTCAGTTCCTCCGACCCCGATATTTGAATTAATATTACGAATACGGGCATTTCCGGACGCTACATCTAATTTTTCAGTGGGTGAAACTGTTCCAATCCCTACTTTTGCACCTGAAGTTACACTGAAATCATTATCCTGTTGAGCCACAGAAGGAATTCCTGTTGCAGGATTGTCTTTAGAGCCGTCAATATGAAAAGTTGTTTGGGGATTTTGAGTACCTATTCCCACTTGTGCGTACGTGATAAAGCTTGAGCTGATAGCACACGCTATCATCATTGTCTGAATTTTTTTCATTATTTGTTGTTTTTTCTTACGACAAATTAACAAAAATTATATGGAACATCAATGAATTGTTAACAAGCACTTTATGTGAATTATGCAAAATGCTAGTTTACAGCAATTTAATATCATAAAAACACACAGATAATCACAACTGATTGAATTATTGAAAGATAGCTCTATTTATTTCAATAAAATTTACGTACCATACGGGAATAAAAGAAAATAAATGGATAAAAAAATCAGAACGGATAAAATATTAATGTCAGAATTTTCGCTCAATAACATAATCAAGCATAATATGCAACGATTTCCTTGCTTCAGAATCCGGAAATTCATTCAGGATATCTTTTGCTTTCTGCTGAAATTCTTTCATCACTGTAATGGCATAATCCAATCCACCTGAACTTTTAACAAATTCTATAAGCTCCTTTACACGTTTGGGATTGTTATTATATCGTTTTATGGTATCGAAATAATACTTTCTATCTTTTTCAGACGCTATTTTCAAGGTATGAATCAAAGGCAGGGTCATTTTCTGTTCTTTAATATCAATTCCTACAGGTTTACCGATCACGTTTGAACTTAAATAATCAAAAAGGTCATCCTTGATCTGGAATGCCATACCGGTAAAAGTACCGAAATCCATCATCTTCTTGGCAAGAGCTTCGTTTGCATTATTGGAAAGAACTCCTATTTCACAACATGCTGCAATCAGAGTAGCTGTTTTCTGCCGGATAATTTCATAGTAAACCTCTTCTGTGATATCCAGTTTTCTTGCTTTTTCCAGTTGCAGAAGTTCTCCTTCAGACATTTCACGGATGGTTCTGGAAATCACCCCAAGCAGATCATAATCTTTGTGGTCTGTAGATAGTAAAACTGATTTTGACAAAAGGTAATCCCCCACCAAAACCGCAATTTTATTTTTCCACAATGCATTGATTGAAAAGAAATTACGACGTTTAAAACTTTCATCCACCACATCATCATGTACCAGAGTAGCGGTGTGGATCAGTTCGATCATAGAAGCACCGCGGTACGTTTTTTCCGTCACCTCACCCACCAGTTTGGCACAAAGAAAGACAAACATAGGACGCATCTGCTTTCCTTTGGTGGTAACAATAAAACGGGTTACTTTATCCAATAAAGCTACTTTACTCTGCATTGACTCATAAAACTTCTGTTCAAAAAGTTTCATTTCATCATTGATCGGTCGTTTAATCTCTTCTACAATGTTTGCCACAATCTGCGATGCTGGGTGAATAATTATTAATTCTCACAAAGATAATTTTTTTCGCTCAATTTAAAGACAAATTAATCTTTGAGTTGTTCTTTCGGGATAAAATAAAATGAAGGTTTTGTAGTTCCCAACGGAGATCTGAACTTTTCCCCTGAAATATAAATTCCCGTTTCATCTGCACTTATTCCCTCAATTTGTGCTAATGAAAGCGCAGTCCCGAGGTAATAGTGCTTTGGTTTTTCTTTAAAAAATATTCCGGGTTCTGTTTCTGTAAAAATATCTAAAAAGACTTCTGTTTTCTTGGTATATCCTATCAAATAAAGCTTTTTATCAAAATAAGAGGCATCTGTAACTACAAAACCTGTTTTATAGGTTTCTATTTTTTCTGCTTTTTGCAGTTCTGAGAGTTCAGGATCTACAATATAGTGCGAGGTTGCTTTTGAAGCCCATTCTTTGGTAAATAGGTGCAATTTTCCATTCAGATAAATCATAGCTTCTGCATCGAAATCGTTCTTTGTGTTTTTAGCAATAAATTCGGTCTGTTCAGGATAATAAAACAAAATTTTCGTTCCATCTAAGGCCCTTTCCGAACCTGGAATTTTAATGGCATTAGACTCATCGAGACGTTCGTATGGAACTTTGTAAATCGTCAGATCCTTTCTTGTTCCGGTATTGTTTCCGAAATCCCCGATATAAAAATTTTCTCCGTCATTGGCTAACGCTTCCCAATCTGTATTGATTAAATTGGTTTTCAGTATCCTGATAATTTCCCCACTTTTTTTATCCAATTCAAAAAGTTCGGCAGGATTTCCACTGTCATTGAATGTATATAATTTGCCGTTTAAAATATTCAGTCCTGAAGTTTCCTGAATTTTATTATCCAGGTAGTTTATTCTGTATTTTTTTACTTTCAGAAAATCAGTCCGCTGGGAAAATGCAGATTGGCCAACGAAAAGAGCAACAATCAGAAGGAGTTTTTTCATAAGACAAAAATAAGGTTTTATTGTGAGTTAGAGAGTTGAAGAGTTGGAGCTAAAAGCGTTTGCATGTGATGCGAGATACGAGTTTCGGGATGCGGGTTTGAGGGAAGAGTGTGGATTCCTGCGGAATTTAAATATTGTATAGACTTTCAAAAATGCTAATTCTATAAATAGAAAAACGGACTAAAAATAGCCCGCTTTTCCCTTAGATTTCTATTGATTTAAATCAGAAGTTAAGCCGTTTTCTGCTCTTTCTGATTTTGCTGTTGTTCTTTCTTTTGTGCCTGTCTTGCAAAATACTCTTTCTGGTACTGCCTTACGGTTTTTCCTGTTCCGTCATGTCTCCATCCCGGAGAATTAAAGATATAATTGATTCTATCTGTAAATTTTAGCCCTGGCTGCTTAAGATCTTTCCAGATTTTTCTCCATTCATAAAATAATACCGTATCCGGTCTGTTATCCGGCATTTTTGGATAGATTCCATATTTCACGGGTACATTCGGATCTTCTTTTTGGAAGGTTCCAAATATTTTATCCCAGATAATGAGACACATTCCCATATTTTTATCCAGGTATTTTACGTTACAAGCATGGTGTACACGGTGATGAGAAGGCGTTACCAGAATATATTCCAGAAATCCCATACTCTTCACAGTCTGCGTATGCACCCATGTCCCATACACTTGTCCGATGGCGTATGCCACCATGATGTGCCAGGGATTGAATCCTAAAAATGCAAGCGGTGAAAAATACAAATATCTGTAAAGCGGCTGTAATACAGGGCTTCTGAATCCTGTTGTCAGATTAAAATATTCTGAACTGTGATGCGTAATATGTACTGCCCAGAATGCTCTGGAACGGTGGTCCACATAATGCAGCACATAATAGGCAAAGTCTGTGATGATAAAACATGCCAGCAAGTACCATACGCTAAGGTCCCAAGAGAAAAGCCTGTGATGGTAAAAGAAGAACATTACGCCCATGGCAAATGCCTTCATGATAAGGTCAAGACCAAAGTTCATCAATGCAAGATAAACATTGGTGGCAAGATCTTTTCCACTATATAACTTAGCTTCTGAAACGTGGCTGTAAATCATTTCAGCTAAAATAACAGTGGCATGCAATGGGATTGCCCATGCATACACATTTTCCAGCCCGTCCTCGCTCATAAGAAAATCCATCATCACAAAATAATTTGTGCAAAGGTAGGGTTTTAAGCTATTTTTTAAGAAAGTTTTAGGCTTTTTTTAAGGAAATTTTAATCTGTTGTTTTGTTGGCTAACTGTCCGCAAGCGGCATCAATATCACCTCCACGGCTTCTTCTGACCATTACAGTAATCCCTGCATTTTCAAGCTGACGGATATAATTTTCTTCTGCCTGTTTGTTGCACTGGTCATATTTTCCGTCCCCGATCGGATTGTATTGAATCAGATTTACTTTTGAAGGAACCTGTTTGCAGTATTTGATTAAAGCTTTAATGTCCTCATCACCGTCATTGATTCCTTTCCATACGCAGTATTCAAATGTAATAACAGAACCGGTCTTCTGATACCAGTACTGAAGAGCCTCCATAATATCCGTTAATGGGAACTTATCAGAGAAAGGCATAATTTCATTACGCTTGGATTCGATAGCAGAGTGAAGGGATAAAGCCAGCTTCACACGCAGTTCGTCATCTGCAAGCATTTTGATCATCTTAGGAATACCGGATGTAGAAACGGTAATTCTTCTTGGGGACATTCCCAAACCTTCCGGCTGGGTAATTTTTTTGATGGCTTCCACTACGTTTTTGTAATTCATCATCGGCTCTCCCATTCCCATAAATACGATATTGGAAAGCGGTCTGTCGAAATACATTCTACTCTGGCTGTCAATCAGAGCTACCTGATCTACAATTTCAGCAACTTCAAGGTTTCTCATCCTTTTCAGCCTTGCCGTAGCACAGAATTCGCAGTTTAATGAGCATCCTACCTGTGAAGAGACACAGGCTGTAGTTCTTGTTTCTGTAGGAATAAGAACAGATTCCACCATCAGCCCGTCGTGAAGTTTCACTCCGTTTTTGATGGTTCCGTCAGAGCTTTTCTGAAGAAGGTCTACGGAAACAGGATTAATGGTATATTCTTCCGAAATTCTCTCACGAAGTGATTTTGAAAGATTCGTCATTTCGTCAATCGAATGGAGGTTTTTACTCCATAGCCAGTCATAGACCTGTTTCGCACGAAACGGCTTTTCTCCTAAAGATACAAAGTAGTCTTTAAGTTGGTCTAATGATAATGTACGGATATCTTTCATAATATTAAAGAGCCAAGTTAAAAGTAAAAGGTTTAAAGTTTAGTATTGTTAACTATTGCAGCCAAAATGTTTTTCAATTCGTTACTTTCATTCAATAAAGCTTTAAATTCCTCAGAATCATAACCATCTAATTCTTCTAAAACTCTAAGCCAAAAATGACTTTCTCTGGCTTCTCTCAAAGCAATTTTTACTTTATTTTTAAAATCTGCCTTAGAAGATCCTGCCTGGGATTCTTCATAATTAGCGCCTATTGAAGTAGCTGATTTTCCGAGCTGAAATCGTATTAATTTACTTTCAGAATCATTGGGAAGCGTTCTTAAAAACTTAAGACAATCAACTCCAAATGTAAAAGTTCTTATAAGTAAATCATTTTGTCTCATCTCTACTTCTATTACCTTTAACTTGGCTCTTTTTACTTTTTTTTATAGAATTAACATTGCGTCACCATAAGAATAGAATTTATACTTTTCTTTTACGGCTTCTTCATAAGCGTGCATTACGAAATCTCTTCCGGCAAATGCAGCAATCATCATGATCAGAGTAGACTTCGGTGTGTGGAAGTTCGTGATCATTGAGTTCGCTACACCAAAATCGTGAGGAGGATAAATGAATTTGTTTGTCCATCCGTTGAAAGCAGAGATTTTTTTGTTTGAAGAAACAGAAGTTTCCAGTGCTCTCATAGTAGTAGTTCCTACAGCACAAACTCTTCTGTGAGATTCAACTGCTTTATTAATGATGGCAGCGTTTTTCTCATCGATGATAATCTCTTCAGATTCCATTTTGTGCTTGGAAAGATCTTCTACCTCAATCGGGTTGAATGTTCCCAATCCTACGTGAAGGGTAACTTCAGCAAAATTGATTCCTTTGATCTCCAATCTCTTCATCAAATGCTTAGAGAAGTGAAGACCTGCTGTAGGGGCAGCCACTGCTCCTTCTACTTTTGCATAGATTGTCTGATATCTTTCTGCATCTTCCGGCTCTACTGCTCTTTTGATATATTTTGGAAGTGGAGTTTCTCCCAATTCTTTTAATTTCGTTCTGAATTCGTCGTAAGAACCGTCGAATAAGAATCTTAATGTTCTTCCTCTTGAAGTTGTGTTATCAATAACCTCAGCTACCAAAGACTCATCTTCTGTGAAGAATAATTTGTTACCAATTCTGATTTTTCTTGCAGGGTCTACCAAAACGTCCCAAACTCTGGTTTCTTTATCAAGCTCTCTTAATAAGAAAACCTCAATTTTAGCACCTGTTTTTTCTTTATTTCCGTAAAGACGTGCAGGGAAAACTTTTGTATTGTTGAAGATGAACAAATCTTCTTCATCAAAATAATCCACAACATCCTTGAATAATTTGTGCTCGATAGTCTGTGTTTTTCTATCAAGTACCATTAATCTCGCTTCGTCTCTGTGCTCTGATGGGTGTTCTGCTAATAATTCCGCAGGAAGATCAAAATTAAAATCTGATGTTTTCATTTTTTAAATTACGGTTTAAAAATTACTGAAATTACAAGGTGTAATTTTCGGAGTGCAAATATACGACATTGAACACCCCTTTGTCAAGTATTATTTACAATCAAATATAAAACCGTGATTTTACGGGGATTTCCAAGGCATAAAAAGAGTATTTTTGGAAAAATTAAAATTCAACATGGAATCTGTAAGTAAAATATACTTCATTGATAATCCGTATCCTAATGGCCACAAAATTGAAACCTTTAGCTGGAACGGGCGGATTGATGAATATGGATTTATCTGGTTTGATTTTCATTTAAAAACTGAAAATTATTACGCCAATGACGATGAAAACGGGGAAGAAGACGACGAAGATCTGTCCGACTGGGACTCCAAAATCGTATGGAGAAACTATCATGCCTGTACACTCTCGTCCAACTATTGGAGTGAACAGAGAGGAATCAGAATTAATAACCTTGATGAAAAATTAGATTTCGATGCTGTTGTTCAAAATGATCTTTTCAGTAATGATCTTCCGTCTGAACAACATTCTGATGATGATCTTGCTTTCAACATCTACCTGCTGGGACATGATAGCTGTGCAGGACATCAGATCCGGTTTTCAAAAAAGAGAATAACCGATATGATATTACATGGACGGGCAAAATAGCACTGACCTACGCAGGCGATTATGAGTTTTCACATGATTTCAAAGCAGAAATTTTCAATACTGAATTTGAAGGTTTTCATTATCCTAAAACATGGTCATTAGAAAAAGCAACTGAAATGTTCAAAACCAGACTTGCCAATTTTGAAGCGTATGAATTTGTAGATCTGAATCCTAAAAGTAACAAAAGGGAGTATAAACTCGACAAACTAAAGTAATAACACTATAAAAACAGCCAATTAAAAAATATCATTATGAGTAAATATTCAATTGAAGCATTTATCAACGAAACGAAAGAAAATCCGCAGCAAAGAGATTATTTTGAACTGGAAACGAAACATCTTCTGGAAATCAACCTTAACAATCAGGCAGTATGGACGAAAAGAGGAAGCATGGTAAGCTATGTGGGAAATATCAATTTTGAAAGACAGGGAATGCTGTCCGGAGGAATTGGAAATCTTTTAAAGAAAGCTATCAGCGGTGAAGGAGCCAGGCTGATGAAAGCAGAAGGAACCGGAAAACTATATGTTGCAGATTCCGGGAAGAAAGTCCGTATTCTGTATCTGAATAATGAATCTGTTTGTGTAAACGGAAATGATATCCTTGCCCACGAACAAAGCGTCAAAAGCGATATCACCATGCTGAAAAGTATTGCAGGAATGATGTCCGGAGGACTTTTTCAGGCAAAACTTTCAGGAACGGGACATATTGCCATTACAACTCACGGAGATCCTCTTACATTGTTGGTTACTCCAGATACTCATGTTTTCACAGATCCTAATGCTACTGTGGCATGGTCCGGAAACCTAAGCCCGGAACTGAAAACGAATGTTTCTTTCAAAAGTCTTATCGGCAGAGGAAGCGGCGAAGAGTTTCAGATGAAATTTTCAGGACATGGATGGGTACTGATTCAGCCTTATGAGGAGGTATACTATATGGAAAAATAAGACCAACAAAACTTAGAAGTGATTTAGAATTTTCGTAATAATTAAGATTTGCAGCCCATGAATACCCTTATAAAGCTATTTTTTGTGGTCATCATACTACCTAGCCTGATGATTGCCCAGACTTCAAAGAAAAATTACGAATATTCTATAGATCTTCTTCATATGTCCAATGATGAAGTCCGGGTATCTCTTTCGCCTCCAAAGAATAATCTTAAACAGGGCAAATTTATCATTCCCAAACTGATACCCGGGTTTTATCAGGCTATGAATTTCGGACAATATGTTTCTGATTTCACCGCCACCGATAAAAACGGTAAAAAAGTAGTAACCGAACGTCTGGATAAAAACAGCTGGATGGTACATAATCTCAATCGTGTAAAGAAAATATCTTATCAGGTAGCTGACGGGTGGGACTCTTTGGAAAAAGAATCTAACGAAGCCAGATCTGCCGGCAGCATGTTTATAAAAGACAGTGTTTTTGTCATCAATTATAATTCTTTAGTGGGATATTTTGAAGAACTAAAAGATATTCCTTATAAGATTACCATTACAAAGAATAAGGATTTCTACGCATCTTCTGCTTTAAATTATCAACAGAAAAATAAGAATACGGATATGGTTTGGGCAAAGGATTACCGTGAACTGGTAGATTCTCCTGTTTTATATTCCGTTCCTGATACCACCTGGCTGAAAATAGGTCATACCAAAGTACTTGTCTCATTCTACAATAAAAAGGAAAGACATTACTCCAAAACGATTGCTCACGAAATAGAAAATATTCTGAAAAATCAGCAGGCTTATCTTGGCGGAACATTACCTGTCAACAAATATGCTTTTCTGATTTATTATGAATCTTCCAATGAGAACGGATTTTTAGGAGACGGACTTGAACATTCCCACTCTACGGTCTGCCTGTACCGTTCCGGAAGTATGAAGTTTCTTCCAAATGCTCTGAACAGAGTGGCTTCCCATGAGTTTTTCCATGTTGTTACTCCACTCAACATTCATTCAGGGGAAATTCAGCATTATGATTTCCTGAATCCTGTCATGTCTAAACATTTGTGGCTATACGAAGGAATGACGGAGTATGCTACCGTTCATATGCCTATCAAACAAAAAATGATCAGTCTGGAAGATTTTGAAAAAAGTCTGGAAGAAAAGATCAAAGGTATGAAAGCATTTGACAATACTCTATCTTTAACAGAAATGAGTAAAAAATCTATGGAAAGACAGGATCAGTATATGAACTTTTATATGAAAGGAGCATTACTCGGGTTATGTCTGGATATAAGACTAAGAGAACTTTCTAACGGGAAAATGGGAACTCAGGATCTGATGCAGATGCTTATGAAAAAGTATGGAGCAGGTAAATATTTTAATGATGATGAACTTTTTGATGAGATTACCAAAATGACTTATCCCGAAATACAGACTTTTTTTAGAGATTTCGTACAAGGCACTCAACCCATTCCTTTAAAAGAGTATCTGGAAAAAGCAGGATTCAACTATGATGAAGCTACCGGAAAGGTAACTCCTGTTTCCAACCCCGATTCAAAACAGATTGCATTAAGAAAAGCCTGGATCAATCAATAAATTTTCACACATATAACAAAATATGTAAAAAAAATATAAATGATCAAAATAGAGAAAAAAGCGAAAATTAATAATCCATACGTCAACAATTCCAAAATCATTCAACTTTAAAATCCAACAAGCTACAAATTCTCACCAACTACTTCTGTTTCTTCATTCTCCTATTATCTATCACTTTATCGGGATTTACAAAAGTTTTAATATATTTAAGAAAAAAAATAGATGAACAATAGTAACTCCCGCAGAAACTTTCTTAAGACTGCAGCTTTAGCAAGCTTTGGGGCATTGGTTTTACCCAATTCTTTATTTGCTTATTCCAATGATTTTAAAACGGATAAAAAAGTCCGCGTCGGTTTTATCGGTGTAGGCCTTCGTGGCCAGGAGCATGTAAAATTACTGGCAAAACGTAATGATGTAGAGATTGTTGCGTTTGCAGATCCGGAAAAAAGAATGCTTGCTGCTTCTCAAAAAATCTTAAAAGACAACAATAAACCGGCTGCTCAGGAGTTTTCCAACGGGGAATATGACTATCGAAATCTTTTAAAATTAAAAACTATAGACGCTGTTGTGATTGCTACTCCATGGGAATGGCATCTTACCCAGGGCGTAGAAGCTATGCGTGCTAAAAAAATTGTGGGCATGGAAGTTTCCGGGGCTATAAAGCTTCAGGACTGCTGGGAATTTGTAAAGGTATATGAGGAAACGAAAGTTCCTATCTTCATGATGGAAAACGTGTGTTACCGCAGAGATATTATGGCCATCCTGAATATGGTCCGTAAAGGAATGTTCGGAGAGCTGGTGCATGGAAGAGGTGGTTATCAGCATGATCTGAGAGGCGTTCTTTTCAATGATGGAGTTAATCCGTACAATTCCGGGGCTGAATTTGGAGAAAAAGGATTCAGTGAAGCAAAATGGAGAACCGAACATTATGTAAAGCGTAATGGAGAGCTTTATCCTACCCATGGATTAGGTCCGGTTGCGATGATGATGGATATCAACAGAGGAAATCGTTTAACGAGGCTTTCTTCATTCTCATCAAAATCTGTAGGCCTTCATAAATATATTGTTGAACATCCAAAAGGAGGAGAAAACCATCCTAGTGCCAAAGTAAAATTCAACCAGGGAGATATTGTAACCACACAGATTGCCTGTGCCAATGGAGAAACTATCCTTCTTACTCATGATACAAGTTTGCAGAGACCATATGATCTTGGCTTCAGAGTTCAAGGAACTGAGGGATTGTGGCAGGATTTCGGATGGGGAGATTTCAACCAGGGACATATCTATTTTGAAAAAACAATGAACCATACCCACCGTTGGGATAATACTGAAAAATGGATGAAAGAATATGATCATCCAATGTGGAAGAAGTTTGAAACTACCGCTGCAGGCGCCGGACATGGCGGGATGGATTTCTTTGTAATGAATACTTTTATTGAATGTATCAAACGAAATATAGAATTCCCGATGGATGTATATGATCTTGCCCTATGGTATTCTATAACCCCATTGAGTGAAGAGTCTATTGCCAAAGGTGGTCAGGTAGTTGATATCCCTGATTTTACCAATGGAAAATGGAAAACCCGTAAACCTGTATTTGGAATGACTGATGAGTTCTAAGAAGACATTACTCATATTAGCAGGTGGATTAGGCAGTAGGTACAAAGGACTTAAACAAATAGACGGAATACTTGATAACGGTTCCCCGATTCTTGAGTATTCTATCTTTGATGCTCTGGAAGCCGGTTTCCAAAAAGTAGTTATTATTGTCAACAAACTGATTCCTGAAAGTTATATTGAAAGGCTCAACAGCATTTCAAAAGCTAAAAATTTTGAATTGCTTTGGGTATATCAGGAGATAGATACCATTCCTATTTCACTGGAAGGCTTTGATTATCCGGATCGTGAGAAACCATGGGGAACTGCTCATGCTGTACTTTGTGCCAAATATTCAATACAGGAACCTTTTGTGATGATCAATGCAGATGATTTCTACGGAAAAGAAGCCTATCGACTGGCTGCTGATGAAATTAACCATCATTATATTTCAGATACACAATTAGGGATGATTGCTTATCCTGTGGGTACAACATTGAGTGGCAACGGTGCTGTAGCAAGAGGAATATGTACGTTGGATGCTGAAAATTATCTGATTAAAGTAGAGGAACAAACTTCTATTCAAAAGATCAATCATTCAATCATTTATGTTGAAAACGGAGAAAATATAAAATTAGATCCCGAAACATTGGTATCCATGAACTTTTTTATTTTCCATCCTCATATTTTTTGTTATCTGGAAGCCTATTTCTATGATTTCATAGAATCTGATCCACTGCCCAATCAGGAATTTTACATTCCTTCCGCAGTACAAAAAATGATGAACGAAAACAGAGTCAAAGTAAAAGTGAAAGCCTCTCCATCCCGATGGATGGGAGTTACCTATGCTGACGATAAAAAGGAAATTATAGATTTTCTGACTTCAGAGATTAAAAATAACAGATACCCGGAAGATTTATGGAGCTAAATGATATTATTGCTGCTTTTATAACTACGAATAATTACGAACTCACTTCTATTACTGATGGATTGATCAATACCACTTATCTTTTGGAGAATAAAGATCAGGGAAAAAAGTTTATTCTGCAGAAAATCAACAATCATGTTTTTAAACAGCCGGAAGTGGTCGTTAATAACCATTTAATGATCAATGAAGTGCTCAGGTCAAATAATTATCAATTTGAAATTATAGAACCTATTCCTTCTCTTACCGGTAAAATTCTGGTAAAAGATAAAAATGGTCAGCCATGGCGTATGTTAAGTTTTGTAGAAAACAGCACTACATTCCTTACTGCTCCCTCCTTACAGACGGCTTTTGATGCGGCTAAAACCTTCAGTTATTTTCTCAATACGGTAAATACTGAACAATTACCTGCCATTGAAGATTCTCTTCCCAATTTCCTCAATTTTGAGAAGAGGGTTGCAGATTATAAAGACTCTCTAAAAAATGCAGAGCCTTATTTTATAGAAAATGCTAAGACTGAAATAGAAATCACCAACCAGCTTTTGTCCTTACCTGACCGATGGATTGAAATGGAGAAAAACAACCAGATCCCTAAAAGGATTATTCATGCCGATGTAAAAATCAGTAATATTCTCTTTGATCAGAACCGTAATCCATTAGCTGTGATTGATCTTGATACCATGATGATTTCTACTATTTTGTATGATTTTGGAACCATGATTCAGTCTTACACCAATACAACACAGGAAGATGACGGGACAGCCCAAAACAATTTCAACCCTGAAATGTATAAGGTAGTAAAAGAGGGATTCTTATTTCATTTAAAGGAAAAGCTGACGCCTGAAGAATATGAGAATCTTGATTATGCAGCACAAGTCGCTATTTATATTCAGGAACTTCGCTTTTTAACAGATTACCTTAACGGAAGTACCTACTATTCTATCATGCATCCTGAACATAATCTGGACAGGACAAAAAACCAGCTGGAACTGTTGAAGGGATTGAGAGAATATCTGGAAGCTAATGGGTTTCAGAGTGGGAAAGTTTGAGGGTTAGTTTTGTAAGACCATAGATTTCTAAAAAATGACAAAGGGTGCATATAAATAAAGCGCTCTGTTTGTCATTTCTCAGAAATCTAGCTTTATCTTCTCACTCTCAAACCCTGTCATTCCAAAACTCTCAAATTCTCCCACACTCAAACCAAAAAACCCAGTATTTTCCTCCACTCTTCCAGCTTTTTTTCAAAGGAAACGGTATGAAGCGGGCTGGTAGAAGGCAATAAAAAAACGGGAAGTTTATAATTTTTCCCCAACAACTTTTGTAAGTTTTTGTAAGACTTTCCGCCATTGCAAAAAATAGCTTGGATGTTCGGATGTTTTTCCAACAGTTCAGCAATCTGATTGGCTTCTTCATTCCTGATTTCAGAATCCAGGCTTCCTTTTCTCTCGCAGGAATCAATGACATCCCACAGGGCAATATGATGTTTCTTTATCATTTCAATTCTTTGTGTGTAATCATCAGTAAATTCTTCGTTCAGCAATTCAAAAATGATTTTCCAGAATTTATTTTGCGGATGGGCATAATACTGCTGTTTTTCCAGTGATTTCACTCCGGGAATTGATCCTAAAATCAGAATTTCAGACTGAGCATCAATAATGGGTGGAAATGAAGAAATACGGCTTTGCATATTCAAATATAAAGATTTAATTTATTTTAATTAGGCTGGAAACCGGGAGCCTGAAGAAAGAAGTTATTGAGGTTTTGGCTAAAGTCATTGTTTTTTTAATTAAAAAAAACGGGCTAAAGCCCGTTTCTATTGATATTTTATATTGTTTGTCTACAAAGTTTCCTTCAACCAGTCGAAGAATTCTCTCTGCCATACCAATCCGTTTTGTGGATGAAGTACCCAGTGGTTTTCGTTCGGGAAGTACACCAGTTTAGATTTTAATCCTCTTAATTTTGCAGCCTGGAAAGCTTCCTGACCCTGCTCGTAAGGAACGCGGAAATCAATTCCTCCCTGAACAATCATGATCGGCTTGTTCCACTTTTCTACAAAATTGCTTGGATTGAATTCTGTGTATGCTTTTGGAAGTGGTTTTTCCCATGGAGAACCAAGATCCCAATTTGCAAACCACAATTCTTCCGTAGTCAGATACCAGGATTTCATATCAAATAACCCATCATGAGCGATGAAAGTCTTGAATCTGTTCTCATGGATTCCAGCGAGCATAAATACACTGTATCCTCCGTAACTAGCTCCTACAGCTGCTACTCTGTCACCATCCACGTATGGTAAAGTTTTCGCAAAGTCTGTTGCCGCCAGATAATCTCTCATTGGCTGTCCGCCCCAGTCTTTTGAAATTTCTTCGTTCCATTTTGTTCCCCAGCCTGGCATTCCTCTTCTGTTTGGAGCTACTACGATATAATCGTTAGCTGTCATAAGAGCAAAGTTCCATCTTACACTGAAATATTGAGTAAGTGCAGACTGTGGTCCACCCTGGCAGTATACCAAAGTAGGATATTTTTTGTTCGGGTCAAAGTTCGGTGGATAGTGGAACCAAACTCCCATTTCTTTACCGTCTGAAGTTTTCACCATTTTAAGTTCAGATTTCCCCTGAGCCAGCTTAGCATAAGTTTCCTTGTTGGCTTCAGTAACCTGCTTCATTTCTCCATTTTTAACGTTTACAGAGAATAATTCTGTGGCATGGTTTACGTCTGTTCTTCCTACCAGAAGTGAAGTTTTATTATCTGTAAAGATTTCGTTAACGTCAAAATCTCCTTTGGTGATCTGCTGTACTTTTGCTGATTTTGAATCCAGCGAGAAAAGCTGTTTTGTACCTCTGAATGCCGCTGTGAAGTAGATTGTTTTTGAATCTGCTCCCCAAAGCACATCTCCTGAAACACTTTCGTCCCAACCTGAAGTAAGGTTAGTCGTCTTCCCTGACTTCCAGTCTAAGATTTTCACATCATTTTTATCTGCTTCATATCCGTCTCTGGCCATACTCTGCCAGATCAGAGATTTTCCGTCCGGGCTGAATTTTGGGTTTACATCATATCCTTTGTTGGATTCCGTAAGGTTTTTGGTAGTACCTGATGCCAGATCATAAGCAAAGATATCGGTATTGGTACTTGTAGCATATTCTTTACCACTTTTAGGTTTTGTAACATATAAAAGCTGTGCAGAATCCGGGCTCCAGATAAAATCTTCAGCACCACCGAAAGGTCTTTGCGGAGAATCCCAGGTTTTTCCTTCCAGAAGATCTTTCGCTCCTTCTACTTTATCGGCTGTATTCACTACAAATACATGGTTATATTTTCCTTCATTGAAATAATCCCAGTGTCTGTGGTTCAGGTCTGTGTATACCTGAGCCGTTGTTTTAGGAGTATCACTGAATTTATCTTTCCTCATTACTTTTTCAACCAATACCTGCTTGCTGAAAGCAATCTTCTTCCCGTCAGGAGAAATGACAATATTATCAGCTTCCCCGATGGTATAAAATTCTGTCCAGGTTTTTCCGGCATCTTTGGAAAGATAAATTTTATCTCCTTCCTGAGCATAAATTCCGTTTTTATCCCACTGAATAAGTGCTTTTTTACCGAAATCAATTTTGGAAGACTGGTTATTAAGAACATTCAGAAAATAGTTTTCATTTTTTGTTTTCTCTGTTTTCAGGTCTACCTGCCCTACTTTATAGATAAGAGAACCCTGATCTGGTGAAACTGCCTGTACCCCAACTTTTTTCAAAGTCCAAAGAATTTCAGGCGTCATTACTTGTTGTGCATTCATTAAAAGCGGAGCTGCCAAAGCCAGCAGGCTGTACTTAAGTTTCATATGTTGATATTCATTTTTAACGGATGTACAAAATCAGTTGATTTCCTACATCCTTTTATTAAATTCAAAGATTGCCAAAGTTAATATTTAAAATAAAAACGGACGAAAGAATTAACATTAAGTTTTTAAAGTTGATAAATAATTGATTTATGTACGGCAAAAGTTTACTAGTTTTACAAAAGACTAAACTAATACCCATTTTTCTATGAAAAAATTTATACTTTTTTCTTCACTCTGTGTATCTTCATTCTTTTTTTCACAGCTTACGATGAGCCCTTTTCCCAATCATTATTATAATCCTTATCAGGTCACAATTAATGGAAACGGGACTATTTATTACACCACTGACGGAAGCACTCCGACGATTAGTTCTTCCTCTGCCGTAAATAATGTTCAGATTTCTATTGATCAGAATAAAGAGATCAAGGCATTTCTTGTTAACGGACAAGGAAGTTCTTCTCCTGTAATCAGTAAAAAGTATTATACAGGAAGTATTCCTACTGCTGCTATTTATTTTAAAGCACCTTCCACATGGGCATCAGGAAGCTGTGTAATGGTTGATATGGTCAGTCCCAATTCTATAGACGGATTTGCAATCGATACATTCTGGCCCGGAGTTGTAATGCAACCTGCCGGATGTGAATCATGGTATAAGACTACGAGAGATTTTGAAAGTGCCAATGTCCGTTTTAATAACTGTACTCTATTTGAGAATATTCCTGCTACCATCAGTACCAATCTGATTCCGATGGGAAGTACTTTGTATTATGATTTTACAGATGGAGTAATAACCACTCCGCCTTCATGTTTATTTTTAATATCTAATGAATCAGTCTCTAAAAATAAAAGCGTTTTAATCAAAGTTTATCCGAACCCTGTTTCAGATATTTTAAAAGTAAATACTGACCGGAACTTCAACGAATATGAGATTACAGATGTGAATGGAAGGGTGATTTTAAAAGATCAGTTTATGAAAGAAATTTTAATTAGTCAGCTTATCTCAGGAAATTACTTTTTAAAGCTTAAAGATTCGAAAGGAGACCTCGTGTTACTGAAGTTCATTAAAAAATAAAGAAATCCGCTCGTTGAGCGGATTTCTATTTTGATCTTTATGATTTTAATTAATCTCCATCTGAGAACATTGAATTCGCCAGAGAAGTTACAATTGATAATAATATACTGAAGATAAATGCCCACCAGAAGCCATCTACAACCATACTGTCTATGAAATAGTCTGCAATAAGGACAATTGCGGCATTAATTACCAGCGCAAAGAATCCTAAGGTAAGAATAGTCAGCGGAAGGCCAAACAGACTTAAAATTGGCTTTACAAATATGTTAAGAACCCCAAGCACAATCGCAAAGATGATGGCTGAAGAAAATCCTTCAAACTGTACTCCCGGTAAAATTTTAGTTAAAAGATAAGCAACAATTGCTGTAATAAAAAGTCGGATAATTAAGTTCATTGTGATATTTTTTAATGTTTATGGGGTTTGTTGAGCAAAAGCTATTCCATTCCGAAAAAAAATGCTTTGAAACCCTTTATTGAAGGAATATCTTGTCTTTTATTTCTCTTAATTTCTTATTTTATTTTCATCATCGTTACTAATGAAGTGGCTACATGACTTTCAGAATCAGAACCTTCGGTCTGGACATAGATTTCCGTTCTCACCACAACAATTTTCCCTCCCCCTTTGATAACATAGGATTTTGAAATCAAAGCATCACCCATTGCCGGACGAAGGTAGTTCACTTTCAATTCAACGGTCACTACATAACAGTCTTCCGGATAATGGCTCACAGCGGCATATCCTGAAGAAACATCCACCAGAGAGGCGATCATTGCGCCATTGAACATACCTGCTTTTCGGGTCATCATTTCCATCTTAGGGATCTTCATCGATATAAAATCAGTTTCTACTTCCAGCAGTTCTGCTTTATAGAATTTCAAGGTTTCCGAGCGGCTGAAGCTGTCTGTAATGAGTTTCTTTTTTTCTGGTGTCATGAATTTTATTTTAAACAAAGGTAAGCGCTATAAAGTTTTTGATCTCAATGATCTTTCAATTTTTCATTAAAAAGCCGCTCCATGAACAGGAAACGGCTTCTTTCCAAGGTTTTAAACCCTTCTTACACAACAAACGATAACTTTTCAGATAAACCTGACGCTTTCAGATGATGATCTTCTCTGATCATATCGGCTTCTTTTTCACCAATCATAATGGTAGGTGCGTTGGTATTTCCGGAAACCACATCCGGCATGATCGATACGTCAGCTATCCTCAATCCTTTTATTCCGTATACTCTCAGTCTCGGATCTACTACAGAAAGGCTGTCGATTCCCATTTTACAGGTTCCGGTCATATGATGATAGGTGGAACATGATTTTTTGATATGATCTATCACTTCCTCTTTTGTTTTTCCCATTTCGCGGCATATTTCAACACATTGATAAAGGGCTTCCAGATCGGATTCTTCAGAAAGAATCCTTATCAATCTGAGAGATATGAACTGGAGCTGGCTATGATTTTATGTAAGCATCATGAGGAGATTAAAAGCGATGTGGATGGCTGGTATGACGAGTTATTCCGGTAAAACCACCTGTCAAAAAAAGTGTAAGGCCGGATTTCTTCGGAATGAAATTTACGACGTTTAGTTTATTCGTACATAATGTGGTTTCGTAAGAATCTCTGGATAGATAGGTTGGAAAACGCAAAGTCGCCAATTGTCGCCAAACTATTTGTTTTTGAGGCGTTAAGATTTTATCTCCGATAAAATATAGTATTGCTTTACATTTACAAAAAAATTTATTTAACTTTCCTATTATTGAATTCAAAAACTCACGTACTCCATTATGCTGAATGATTACAAAAAACACGAATTATTTGGGAAAACCCTGATACAGAAAATTGATATATCGGGATCCTTCAGGTATGATTTTCCGGTTTCGGAGCAAGCCTGCTTTCTGTATGTGCTTAAAGGTGAGTTTCAGTACAAAACAGAGGAACAGGAGTTTGATGTTTCTGCAAATTATTCTCTTTTTCTGAACTGTATCAGCTCCGGAAAACATATTCAGAACTCAGTGTCAGAAGATCATTGTGAGATTGTGATCGTTACGTTCTATCCTGACATCCTGAAAAAAATCTATGACAGAGAATTGCCTTTATTACTGCAAAAACCTTCCGATATCGTTTCAAATAAATCCAATGAGAAAATAAACAATGACTTTCTGATTCAGAAGTACGTAGAAGGGCTGCTTTTTTATTTTGAAAAACCTTCCCTAGTTAATGAAGATATATTGGTTCTAAAACTCAAGGAAATCATTTTGCTGTTGGCTCAGTCACAGAATGCTAAGGCCGTTCAGCTGATCCTGTCACAGCTTTTCTCTCCCACCACTTATTCTTTTAAGCAAATCATTGAAGCGAATTTATTTTCACAGCTAACAATCGAACAGCTTGCTGAGCAAAGCAATTTAAGTGTATCATCTTTCAAAAGAGAATTTGCAAAACTTTACAATGATACCCCCGCCAATTATATAAGAAACAAAAAACTGGAAAAAGCCGCCGAATTACTTTTAATATCCGATGAACGCATTACCGATATCGCGTTCGAATGCGGATTCAACGATCTGGCCACTTTTACCAAAAACTTCAGCGATAAATTTCATATAACGCCCTCCAATTACCGCCAGGAACGGAAAGGATGATAATCGTACCTTTTTAAAGATTATAAATGTATTTCCTGTTTTGATAAGGTGTTCTTTTTTGAACCAAAATCCCAAATTCTTGAACTAAATCACAAAATCATTTCTGTATTTCTATCGCAAATTTGTACCGTCAGTTACAGGGAACAGTAATATACCTGCAGCTCATAAGTATCAATTTTAAAATACAATCAATATGAATCTATCAGGTTTAGGAATTTTTCACACTATTATTGGCGTAACAGCTCTTGTTGGCGCAGTGATAGGATTTATCAGATATGGTAAAATCAATCTGGCTAAGCCGTCAGGAAAAGTCTATTTTTATACGACGGCCGTCACTTCACTTACAGCATTAGGTATCTCCAAAAACGGAGGTTTTAATGCAGGACATGTGTTCTCATTATTTATCCTTGTTTTGATCACTGTGGCCTATTTTCTTTTTTCCAATAAAAAAGAAAGTAAGAAAGCCCGGTATTTTGAGAATTTCCTGTTGTCATTCAGCTTTTTCCTGTCGCTGGTTCCCACTATTAACGAAACATTCACACGGGTTCCGATTGGACATCCTTTGGCTAAAGATATCAAAGATCCCATCATCGGGCAGACTCTTCTTGTTATTCTTCTGCTTTTTATTGTTGGATCTGTTTTTCAGTTTATCAAACAGAAAAGGGAGAATGTTGAAGTTTCATGATGACACGGTATTTAAGAAACTGTAAAACCACCCCGTCAAAAATTCTTTGAATTTTTGCCACCCCTCCAGTGGAGGGGAATTTTTACGTCATTAGTTGGGGTATTTGTAAATAGGATAACTATTCTAATTCTAAAGATAAGTGTATGGTTGGCTTCCGTTGAATGACAAATACAACGTTTTGCTTATCCGTACACTTTGTCATTCCATAGAATCTATGTATAGATGGGTTGGAAAACGCAAAGGCGCAAGTTTTGCTCCTAAGTTTTATATTGTAAGACGCAAGGATTTTATCTCCGATAAAATGTGATAACATCAAAAGCTGAATCACCTATCTGAGCCAAGTTCATGCGATTATTTTATTATCTTTGAGAGAATGTTTAGCTCATTCCAATATGTATAGCGCATACAAAAAACTATTGCGTTTGACTGGCAGTCAAAAGGCCACGGGTTCGAATCCCGTATTCTCCACCTGATAATTCCAGTTAGTTTATTCTTTCCAAATGGTAGCTGATAATTTAGATTAAGTATACTATTGATTAGCTCAATTGTACCTGGAAATCATCACTTAAAGTCAAAACACCTTCTGTGATTGCTTCCGGGTGGGTAGAGAAGCCTTTTAATTTTGAAGTTTTTCCTTTTAATACCAAATCTAAAAGTTGTTTATCGGATAGTTTCTTGCCGAAGATTTCGAACGTAATTTTAAAACCGCAGTTTTTGAAATCGGAGCAGCCTACGGCGGTTTTTCCTTTGATCAGATTATGTTCTTTACATTTCGGGCATTTCGTTTCTTCCCAGGACTGAAGTTCTTTTTTCTGCGCAGGTTCTCTTTTTTTCTTCTCCTTGACTTCTTCTTTTTCTTCTTCCTGGAGGGTAATTACTTTTCCTTTTCCGTACACCACTTTTTCAGTGAGTTCTGTCACCATCTGAATCAGTTCTTCTTTGAAAAGATTAGCTTCATACTCTCCTTTTTCAATTTTACGAAGTTTGGATTCCCATTCTCCGGTCAGTTCCGGGCTTTTTAACAGTTCGTCTTCGATGGTATCGATCAGCTGGATTCCGGTTTGGGTAGCGATCAGATTTTTTCTTTTTTTCTCGATGTATTTTCTTTTGAAAAGGGTTTCGATGATGTTGGCACGGGTAGATGGTCTTCCGATCCCGTTGTTTTTCAGCATTTCACGCAATTCTTCATCTTCAACCTGTTTTCCGGCAGTTTCCATCGCTCTCAGCAGTGTTGCTTCGGTGTAAGGTTTTGGAGGCGTCGTTTTTCCCTGGTGGATCATCGGATCGTGGGGTCCGGTTTCTCCTACAGTAAATTCAGGGATGGTTTGTTCTTCCTCTTTTTCTTTTTCCTTATCGGTGGTTTCTTCTTTAGGCTCTTTGGCGTAAACGGCTCTCCATCCTGCTTCAAGAACCTGTCTTCCACTGGTTTTGAAAGGAATGGTTCCTACTTTTCCTTCTACCAAAGTATTGGAAATTTTACATTCCGGATAGAATACGGCTATAAAACGTTTTGCAATCAGATCATAAATCAGTTTTTCTTCCCTGCTCAAATTCTGAGAAGGCGGAATTTCCGTAGGAATGATCGCATGGTGATCGGTCACTTTGGTATCGTCGAAAACCGCTTTTGATTTTGGAATCGGAGCTTCCAGCAACGGAGCAATCAGATCCTGATACGGATACATTTTCTGAAGAATTCCTGCAATTTTCGGATATAAACTGTCTGATAGATAGGTCGTATCCACACGAGGATAGGTTACGTGCTTCTTTTCGTAAAGACTTTGCACATAGTTCAAGGTATTTTCTGCTGAATACCCGTATTTTTTATTGGCTTCTACCTGAAGTCCGGTCAAATCGAAAAGCCGTGGATTTTTTTCTTTTCCTTCTTTAATTTCGAAAGAAACGATCTCAAAAGGATTTACTTTAAGATATTCCAATCCTTTTTCTGCACGTTCCAACGTTTTTAAACGGTCAATGGCTGCATTGAAAATCACGTCACGGTATTTGGTTTTCAGTTCCCAATACTCTTCCGTAGTAAAGGCATCAATTTCTTTCTGACGCTGCACCAGCATGGCGAGTGTAGGGGTCTGCACTCTTCCAATGGAAAGAACTGCTTTATTTCCCCCAAATTTTTTCGTAAAAAGTCTCGTAGCATTGATTCCCAATAACCAATCTCCTATGGCTCTGGCATTTCCGGCCAGATAAAGGTTTTTATAATCTTCTGCCGGTTTTAAACTGGCAAATCCTTCTTTAATAGCATCTTCCGTTAGTGAAGAAATCCATAAACGCTGAACCGGTTTGTTGCACTTTGCTTTCTGCAATACCCAACGCTGAATGAGTTCTCCCTCCTGCCCGGCATCCCCGCAGTTAATGACCTCATCACATTCTTCAACTAATTTTTCAATGACTTTAAACTGATTTTCAACACCTTTATTAGGGATCAGCTTGATTCCAAAACTGCTGGGAATAATCGGCAGTGAAAAAAGGTTCCAGGATTTGAACTGTGGACCGTAGTCGTGTGGTTCTTTCAGGGTACAAAGGTGTCCGAACGTCCATGTTACGCAATAGCCGTTTCCTTCCATATAGCCTTGTTTAGGCGTGGTAGCGCCCAATACTTTGGCGATATCTCTGGCAACACTGGGTTTCTCGGCAATACATAATTTCATGAACTCGGGTTTATTGAAGGAGTGCAAAAATCGGGATTTTTTTTGACTTTGCAAATTTAGTTAAATGTTGAGGACTTAGCGTTGAGAAAGAGTAAATTACGTTTTGTTCTATAAAAGGAGTAAAGTTTTACAATATATTTTCACGCAAAGGTTATTGGATTCTATTATTTATTTGAGGGAGCAAAGAAATGCGGCTAAAGTCGCTGATGGAGCAGAAGGATAATCCATAAGCTTGGAAAGAACCAATTTCATTGATTCCATCTTTGCTCTCTTAAAATTTAAGGGAATATATATTCAACTTTGCGTTTAACAAATTGCTTTTTAGATATATAATCGTAATTATTTTTATACAAAAAGCCCTCTAAAAAAGAGGGCCGGATCAACAATGTAATGAAACTAGTTCATTATTTCTTTTTTACTTCTGAAATGGCATCGGAAATTCCTCCGCCTGCGGTTTCAAAGAAGGCAGGACCAGCCAGAAGGTATACTTTTTCTAATTTTTTTGTGGCGGATAATTTGTGTTCTTTCAGGTAATTTTCAGAACGGTTGGCATGTACAATTCCTCTTACTACATTTCCCGCTACCAAAGCAGTGGGTGAATCTATTCCGGCGTCTTTCAGATCGCTGGCGAATGCAAAATTGGTAACGCCTAATCTCATAGCTTCACGGGCTGCCACTTCGCCTACGGAAGTCATTAAATCAGGAGTGAATTTATTACGGTCACCTAAACCGATCAGCAATAATTTCTTTGCAGACATCGATCCTGCAGGAGGTGTAATTAAAATCGTTTCCAAGGAATGTCCCTGAAACTGTCCTGTTTTTCTAAGGTTGGTCAGTTCTCCTTTTAAGGCCTCATCCAGATGAACCAATCCGTTCAATTTAGCAGGCAATGCCTGAGCGTTGAAGATGTCTCCTTCTGTATATTCGAAAACACAGGCTACCTGAAGCTGGGCGTCAGCAGACGATGGGCCCTGTACCAATCCTATCATGGAAATTCCGTCTACGGTTCCCCAGGTTTTGGAAGTTCCGATGGCTGTTGTTTTTGCAGGAGCTGTGGTTGTAATTTGTGCAAAGTTTAAGGTAGATAATGCTAAAGCTGCAATTACCAGTGATTGTTTTAGTGTATTTTTCATGTGATTTATTTTTTGTTGTTTGTTACGAGGTACGAGTTGCGGGTTATTTTTGTTGCGGGTTTTAATTTTTGTTTGTTGGAATAACGCAAGGACGCAAAGTTTTTTTAAGGTTTATGTTGTTAAGGCGCGAGTCGCTTCGCTCCGGCTATTTTTATTTGTTTTTCAAAGGTAGTTTCTGTGATGGAAAGGTGCATTGATGTGGGATAATTGTTTAATTTATTTTCAAATTATCTCATTTTCAAATTTTCAAATTCCCTGTGTTTTTTAAAATTTAAATACAATTCTGGAATTGATGAAGAGTCCGTCTTTGTGGTTGTCGATTACATCGTTAATGAAAGCTCCGGTATTGAAATACTGTATTCCTGTATTAAAGGTTAAAAATGGATTGATCTTATAATTGAAACTTCCTAAAAATGCGGTTCCGATGTATCTCTTTTTTGAGTTGGAAGACGCCAGGTTTAGTGTTCCGCTGGGTCTGTAAATCCCGTCCTGGATAGAATATCTCCAGTTGAAAACTACGTCTGCCTGCACCGTTATTTTTTTACCTAAATCAATCGTTGCATAGGGATGGATATCAATTAAATTCACCGGACCAATCTGAGGATTAAATCCAAAATAACCTCCTTTCGGATACAATGGATTGAATGTTCCCAATGTTCCATCTCCTTTATTACTGTCTCCTGAAATATAATCGTTTCTAAGGTTGATGGTCGGTTTTCCTTTTACATTTTCAAACATATATCCGATGTCTGCAGAAGCCGTCCATGCGCTGATATTTCCTTTATTAAAATTACCAAACTGGTAGGCTGCTTCAAAATTGTAAATAAAACCTCCTCCATATTTCCAGAATCTTCCGCCAAAAGTATGTCTGTTTTCATCGGAAAGCCCGTCTTCAAAACGTACATCCTTTCTGTGAATCCCCAGATAATAGAGCTCCAGATTTCCGCTTCTGGGAATAATCCATGTGTTGTAACTTCCCCAAAGGTTGATTGATTTTGAAGATTTGTTATCAAATGCTCCCGGGCTTATTTCACTGGCAGCCATCATAAAGGCATCAGATCTGAAGTTCCCTCTTTTGTACATGAATTTTAATCCATCAAAATAGAGTCTTAAATTCGGACCTTCTCTTACTGAGATCAGTCTTCCGCTTCCATAATCAAGTTCCTGTCTTCCGGCACGTACGGTCAACTTTTCTTTATCATTTTTCAAAATATCAACATCAATGAAAAGATTCTGAATATTCAAATGGTCTTCATCAATAGGTCTCGGACCGTTCTTTCTTCCATTTTCCCATGCACTTCTCACCTGTCCGAAAATTCTTACTCTTGAGCCCAGATGCAGATCTGCATGTACACTGTATCTTTGAATCAGAAAAGGATTGCTTCCAATTCCCATTCTTCCCCAATCTTCATTATTAAAGTCTACAAATTCCAGTCTTGCTTCTCCTCCCAATGAAAGATAATTGTTGCTTTTTTCTGCAATAGGTATATATTTGATGGAGTTGTAAAAAGTTTTTGCAGAGTCTTTACAGGAAGCATAATCTTCATCAAACCTCATCAACTTAAACTGAGCAGAAAGCTGAACCGGAATAAAAATCTGCAGCAATAATAGAATGGCGATCAGTTTTTTCATGATGATTTCTTTGTTAAATAATGATCCACCGAATATCTTCCAGCTCCCATAAACAGTAAAAACAGATAACATAAACTGTACATAAAAGGTGTATCTTTCACCAATAAAGCATCATTCCAATGAAGTATAAAATATCCTGTAAGGGTCACTGCCAGGATTGGTAATACTGCAATTCTTGTGAAAAAACCAAAGATCACAAATACCGGAAATACGAGATTGGCTGCATCAGCAAAAAAACTGTTGAAAGTTTCAGGAAGATGCAGCGGGTTGGGTACCTGCTCTGCTTCTGAAACGCCTACTCCTATTTTTTTTAATCCGTGCGCTACGATTAATTCTACAGAAAGGAAGATTCTAAAAGCTAGAAGGGCAACATCTGTTAATTTTCTTCCGGGATTGGTATTGGTGATGATATGGATTAACTTTTTCATGATTGGAATGAATTTTAGCTATGAATTAAATTGATTGTCGTGATTGTATTAATGCTGGGTTGACCACCCCGTCAAAAATTCAAAGAATTTTTGCCACCCCTTCAAAGGAGGGGAATTTTCACCCCTTCAGTTGGAACGTTGGTTGATACTTGAATAATTAAAAACTTTTATGGCTAAAAAATTATTTTGTCTGATAGCCCCCGTAATATTTCACAGGTGACCAGTCCGGTATGACTGGAAGTGGTGCCGGAGCTGCTGTTTTGTAGGTTTCATCTCCGTACACGACTTTTCCGTCTACGATCGTCAATTTTGAGGTGATGTTTTTGATGTCTTCATCATTGACTGTGAAATAATCTTTATCCAGAATGGTAAGATCTGCAAAGTATCCTTTCTGTATTTTTCCTTTCTGATAGTCTTTAATGAGTTCGTATCCTCCGTAAGTAGAAAGTGATAAAGCAGTTTTTCTGTCCAGCGTATTTTCTTTACCCATCACCTGAGTTCCTCCTATTGTTTTTCCTGTGGTGATCCAGTATAAAGCTACCCATGGGTTGTAACTTGCGACTCTTGTTCCGTCTGTTCCTAATCCAACCGGAATTCCCATTTCCAGCATTTTTTTCACCGGAGGAGATGCCAAAGCCGGCTTTTTACCATATCTGTGGATGAAGCTTTCTCCCTGATACGCCATTCTGTGCTGTACTGCAATTCCTCCGCCCAACGCTTTGATTCTTTTCATATTATCTTCGGTAACGGTTTCTGCGTGGTCGATAAACCATACTAATCCGTTCAAAGGAGTTTCTTTGTTTACTTCTTCAATGACATTTAAAAATCTGGTTATACTTTCATTATACGTCGCATGAATTCTGAAAGGCCATTTGTTTTTTACCAGAAGACTTACCACCTCTTTCATATTTTTCTCCATCGTAGCCGGAAGTTCCGGTCTTGGGAAAAGAAAGTTTTCAAAGTCGGCTCCGTCTGATACCAGGTTTTCCCCTCCACCGTTGACATGATAATCGATTTCATTAAAATCATTATGACCATGGTCGTCAATTTCTACCATTCCAATCCATTTGGTGTAATCGGCAAGCTCAGATCCTTTTTTCTGGGCAAATAAATAGTAAGGAAGACGAACGGTAATTTTCCCCTGTTTGTTCAGCTGATCTGTTGTTCCGTAGTCATCCGGAAAATTCTGGAATCCTCCGCCTGCGTCCATTACTGCAGTTACACCTAATCTATTCAGTTCCGTCATGTATTGAAGGGTAGAATTTACTTTTTCTTCTTCTTTCAGTTCCGGCAGTTTCGCCAATGTTGAATAAAGAATAAATGCATTCGGTTCTGCCACCAATAATCCTGTAGGATCTCCGTTATTGTCTTTTTCAATTAAACCTTGAGCAGGGTTTGGGGTATCTCCATTGATATTCAGTTCTTTTAATCCGGCTTTGTTCAGCCAGGCTTTTCCATAGAGATACATGATGAAAGTAGGCACATTTCCCGTAGCTTCATTAATTTCAGCCAGTGTGGGAAGTCTTTTTTCTTCAAACTGATATTCATTCCAGCCTCCAATGACTCTTACCCATTGTCCCTTCGGTGTTCTCTGAGCCTGTTCTTTCAGCATTTCCAAAGCTCTTTTTAAAGATTTCACACCATCCCAACGAAGTTCGGTATTGTAAAATCTTCCTCCTCGGATTACATGCAAATGGCTGTCAAATAAGCCTGGAATGACTCTGTTTCCTTTAGCATCAATGACTTTTGTATTGCCGTTTTTTAATTTTAAAATCTGGGCATTGGTTCCTACCTGTAAGATTTTATGGTCTTTGATGGCAACAGCCTGTACTTCCGGATTTTTATCATCCATTGTGGTAATCTTTCCATTGGTAATGATCATGTCTGCTTTCTGAGCATTCAGAATTCCTGCTGCCAAAACTGTGGAAAGGGTAAGTATATTCAGTAGTTTCATAATTTCAATATTTAAGTTTGAAGGTTTCGGCAGGCTTTCAGCCTGCCGAAACAGTACCATTAGTGTTTTAACATTTCCTGAGCATACTGAATTCCAATACCGTAAGCTCCACCATGTTTTTTCATCAGATCATTAACCGGTTTGTATGTTTCTTTTCTTGCCCAGTCTCTCTGCAGTTCCAATACATACTGCACAGAAGTGATAGGATGTGCTCCTGCCTGAACCATACGGGTGATTGACTGATCGTGCGCTTCTTTAGAAATATCCCCAGAAGCATCTGTTACTACATATACATCGTAACCTTCGTCAATCGCTGATAATACAGGTCCTACGATACATACACTTGTCCATAATCCTGCGAAAACCAGTTTCTTTTTATTTTTTCCTGTAATGGCTTTATGGGCATTAACGTCTTCCCATGTATTCATGGTAGTTCTGTCTACATATCCACTGGTTGCTTGCGGATATACTTCTGAAATTTCCGGGAAAACAGGTCCGCTGAATGACTTTTCTGCCACCGTCGTTACTACTGTAGGAACATTGAATATTTTTGATCCACCTGCTACCAGTGCCACATTGTTTCTTAACTCTTCCATGCTGATGCTTTTGGTTGCAAAAGCCATTTGACCTTCGTGGTCGATGAGTACTACTGCGTGATTGGTAGGATTTAATAATGATTTTCCAGGGTTTTGAGCTGATGCAGTTAATGATAATAAACCAGCTGCAAATGATAGGATTAATTTTTTCATAATAATTTAAAATTTAAGAGTTGTTATTTTTGTTTAATTTTTATAGTGTCATCGGTACGTCCATTAAAAGGATTTCTGTACCTTCCTGAAGGGTTTTGATCGTAATTTCCTGAATATCCCAAACTCCGAATCCATCTCGTTCTTCTATAATCTCACCGCCTATTTCTGCGCTTCCCTTCAAAATAAAAGCATAGACTCCGTTTCCTTTTTTTCTTATTTGATAATGGGTTTCTTTATTCTGATCAAAAGTTCCCAGGTGAAACCATGCGTCCTGATGGATCCATACACCTTCGTCATCTGCATTGGGGGAAAGAATCTGCTGAAATTGATTGTGACCTTTGGTTTTGTCTAAAGTGATCTGATCATATCTCGGCGTCACATTTCTTTTTTTCGGGTAAATCCAGATCTGAAGGAATTTTACAAGTTTATCACTGTTTTTGTTGAATTCGCTGTGCATAATTCCGGTTCCTGCACTCATTACCTGAATATCTCCGCTTCTGATCACCGCTGTATTTCCCATGCTGTCTTTGTGTTCAAGGTCACCTTCCAAAGGAATACTGATGATTTCCATATTGTCGTGAGGGTGGGTTCCGAAACCTCTTCCTGCTTCCACTTTATCATCATTCAGGACTCTCAATACTCCAAAGTGCATTCTTTCAGGATTATAATAATTGGCAAAACTGAAAGTGTGCTGGCTCAACAGCCATCCGTGATCTGCCTTCCCTCTTGTATCAGCTCTGTGGATCACAGAGTTTTCTTTTATTTTTGATTCTGTATTGGGAAGATGATTGTATCCGATCGGTTCTAATGGTTCGATCTCATCGATATCATTTTTCATAGCGCTTGCCAAAGAAGCTGATGCTACAAACATTCCTGTTCCCAATAATCCTTTCTTTAAAAAATCTTTTCTGTCCATATCAGATTGTTATTTGTTCTTGTTTGATAGGACAAATTTAGAGAGACCGGAAACCCTGCACATTTAACTAGTTTAATAAATGACTTTGCCGCAAAAAAAAATGCCGGATACTTTTGTATCTGGCAGTATGAAGTATATTGGATTGCTTTTTTTGAAATCTCTGCAATCTGCAAGTATAAAAAACTAAGATTTATTTCTCATTTGAAGCAAGACGCTTCCTAATGGTGCTTACAAATTCTTTTGAAACCCCAAGGTAAGAAGCAATGTAGTATTGTGCTACTCTTTGCGGGATGGAAGGGTATACTTTGATGAACTCAAGATATCTGTCTGATGCGGTTTTGGAAATGGTATTCACCAGTCGGCTTTGCAGGGTTGCCAGGTTCCTCTGAACCAGCATTCTGAAAACTCTTTCAAATTTGGGAACTTCCTGCAGCAGTTTTTCTTTTGTTGTAGTATTCAACATATAAATTTCAGAATCTTCCAGCGTTTCGATAAAAACCTTAGAAGGCTTCTGTTCATGAAATGATGCAATATCACTGATCCACCAGTCTTCGATGGCAAACAGTAACGTTACTTCGGAACCATTATCATCCAAACAATACATTCTCACACATCCTTTATGAATATACCCTTCAAACTGGCAGATTTCTCCTTCTCTGAGCAAAACCGTTTTCTTTGGAAACGACTGGCAAACAAGCAGATCTGTAAAGGTTTTTTCTTCTTCGGGAGTGATTGAAATAAATCGTGTAATATTTTTGATGATATTTTCAAACATGGCGTCAGGTTTATCCCTGCAAATTAGGAAAAAGACTGTAAACTTCATTCTTTAAAAGTCCACTTCCTCCTCCGTAATGATCGATTACTTTAACGTCCTTATCCAAACCGGCACAGAATATTTTTATATCTTTCTCAAAATCCTCCTCTAGGCCAGAGCTTAAAAGGACAATATCCACTGTATTATTTTTTATATACTCATAGCAGAAATTTTCATCACTTTGTATGTCTGCTGTCCAGCCTTCATTGTTTTCTATAATTCTTTTTAAAGTATCCAGAATTTCCTGGTTCTTTCCTATGACTAAAAAATGTAATGTTTTCATGTTGTTGAAGGTTTAAAGTTTAAAATTCAAGGTTCAGAGTTTAATGTTTATACTGCTTATGTAAAGGGTAAAATGACGATTTGGATTTCTGCGGAATGACATAGTGTGTGAATAGATAAAGTGCTTAGTTTTTCCATTCGTAGAAATCTAAACACTTTTACTCCCAAATGCACCCAATCAATGACCCGAATCTGGAAACCTGCTCTACCCTAACAACACTCAAACCTTACGACTCTCAAGCCCGAAACCCCATCTCGTAATATCTCTATAAATGCTTATTTCCTGTAATTTTTAATTCATTCAGATCCAGTTGTGATTCTGCTTTTCGAATCTCGTCATCACTGAAAAGTTTTTCGCGTTTCATTTTAAACAGTTCTTTTCGCTGTAAGGCAAATATATCCAGCATTACTTTATGATATTCTGCCATATCGTTTTGCCTGTTGGTACACATTTCAATAGAATTGAGATGATTCTGGTGAAGTTTGATATCACTTTCCAGCGTATTTTTAAGATTTTCAAGGAGACTATTGCTGTTCAACACCTCATTGTATTCGTTATCAAGCCTCTGAACGGCAAGTTTATCCAGTCTCATCTGAATTCCGGCCTGCTGTTCGTGAGAAGGCAAAATATGATCGATCTCCCCTATTTTTGTTAATTTAATAATCAGAGGTAATGTCAATCCCTGAAACACTAATGTCACAAAAATGACGACAAATGTGATAAAAATGATCAGGTTTCTCATAGGAAATTCAGCCTGCGAATTCATCATAACCGGAATGGATAGTGCTGTTGCCAGTGAGACCACTCCTCTCATTCCTGCCCATCCTATAATCAAGGGGTTTTTCCATCCCGGACTCGGATCACGGCGGGCTTTTTCACTGAACCACCTTGGAAGGTGAGCTACGGGATAGATCCATAAAAGACGTACCACAATGACAATCAAACTTATAACCAAACCATATTTGATACCTTCCATTACTGAAATTTCACCCAATCCATTGATGATATCAGGAAGTTCAAGACCTATTAATACAAAAACCAAAGCATTCATCACAAAGATGAGCGTGTTCCAGACTCCTGTCATATTGATTCTCGTAGTTCCTGTTTTAAAAATCTCATGAGCACGGAATGACATAAACAATCCTCCGCTCACTACCGCCATCACTCCCGAAAAATGAAAATGTTCTGCAGAAAGAAATAAAATATATGGCGTCATTACGGTAAGTGCCGCATCAATAGCAGGTGTTGTAGGTAAAAAACGGTGAATGGCATAAAAAATATGTGCTCCGGCAATTCCTACGACAATTCCCATTCCTGCTACCAGAAAAAACTGTCCTGTAGCTTCATGCATTGAGAAAGCACCCGTCATTACAGCGGCCAGAGCAAACCTGAAAACGATCAGTGAGGAAGCATCATTGATAAGACTTTCTCCTTCCAGTATAGCGAGGGTACGTTTCGGTACTTTTAATCCTTTTAAAACCGTAGTGGCCGCCACAGCATCAGGCGGTGAAACAATTCCTCCCAATAAAAAGCCTAAAGCCAGCGTAAATCCCGGAATCAGCATTTGTGAAGTGTAAGCAACAACCAAAGATGTAAGAAATACCAAACCAAATGCCAACAAGCTGATAGGACGTTTCCATTTCCAGAAATCATTCCATGAAGTGTACCAGGCTGCTTCGTATAAAAGAGGTGGTAAGAAAATCAGAAATATAATCTCCGGATCCAGCTTTAAAACAGGGACTCCGGGAATAAGGCTGATCCCCAATCCGGCAAGTACCAGAAAGATAGGATAGGCAATTTTGATCCGTTGTGCCAGCATGACCAGCAGCATGACCAGTAATAAAAGTCCTAATATTAAAAGTAATTGTTCGTGCATGTTTTTTGAAGTTAGATTTCAGATTCTGATCATTTATGTTTGGACTAAAGCCAGTGGTAAATTTATTTTTTTAAAGGCGGGCTAAAGCCCGCCGTTATTGAATATATTCAAAGTTAAAAGTACTTATTTAAAGATAACCGAGTTGGCCAATTCAATTTCTTCTTCGTTAATAGAATGTCCAAAATTGGCATATACTTTTTCTGTTACCTCCGCATTCATTTCTCTTAAAATATTAGCTGTAGCATATACTCTTTCTACCGGAACATGAAAATCAGGATTGCTGGTTCCCAGGAAAACCGGGGTCCCTGCAAAATCACCTTTATAATTTTCACGGTTGATTTTATCTCCAATCACGCCACCAATAATAGCTGCCGCTCCACCGAACTTCTGAGCATTGCGGGCTAAAAATTCAAGGGTAAGACAGGCTCCCTGGGAAAATCCGAAAAAGTATATATTTTCAGGTTTTATTCCTGCATTGACGGCTGCTTTTACAGTCTCTTCAACCATTTCAAGAGCTGATGATAACCACGGCTCGTTTTGTTCCACCGGAGCTATAAATGAAAAAGGATACCAGGTGTGATTCAAAGCCTGTGGGGCTAGAAGTGCATAGTCTTTTACATTCAAATGCTGGGATAAACTCAGAATATCCTGAGCACTTCCTCCGCGTCCGTGAATCATGATCAAAGCTTTTTCCGCCTGATTTAAGGGTATTCCTGCTGTTTTTATATTTAAAGTATGACTCATTATTTCTATCTGAATTTTTCTGTTGGATAATCGATTTTAGGAAGAACTTCTTTCAAACGTTCTCTTCTTTTTTCAAACTGTAGCGGCAATTGCAGATCTTCACCTAAAAATGCAGCTTCTTCATCCACGTCGAACCCTGGGCCTGAAGTTGCTATTTCAAACAAAACGCCTCCCGGTTCTTTAAAATATACGGAAGTAAAATATTTTCTGTCTTTCACTTCGGTATGTTCCAGTCCGTATGCATTCAGTCTCTTTACCATTTCCAGCTGGGACTCTGCGTCGGGAGTAGCAAAAGCCACATGATGAACGGTACCTCTTCCTGCTAAACCTTTTAAGGCATTTGGGGTAGAAAGCAGATCTACATATTTTCCCGGCATGTTGTCGGTTCCCAATCTCAATCGGTCAGGGCTTTCTTTGATTACTTTATGATCCATCTGGGTCGTCAGAAGTGCTGCTGTTCTTTCATAGGCATCCTGCCAGATTTCCACATGATGAATTCCTTTGATGGCATAATCTTTTGGAATATAACCATTGTAATATCCTTTTCTTTCGTCTTTATCATTAAAAACCAATTCCAGTCCCAGTCCGTCAAAATCTTCCAGGTAAATGAAAACTTCATCAGAAAATCTTTGCTGCGGCTGTTTGAAGGGAATATTAAACTGCTCCAGACGGTTCATCCAATAATCCAGGGCGTCTATAGAAACTGAAAAAGCAGTGGTATTAAGCATTCCTTTGCCATGTCTGCCATTAATCAGATCTTTACCATATGGAAAAGTAGTCATAATCGTTCCCGGTGTTCCGTATTCGTCACCGAAATAAAAATGATAAACATCCGAGTAATCAAAATTAACCGTTTTTTTGACTAAACGAAGTCCTAGAACTCCTGTATAAAAGTCTATATTTTCCTGTGCATTGCCCGTAATTGCCGTAACGTGATGCAATCCTGTGATAAGTTTCATTGTGATAAAATTGTTAATTGGTTATTATAATGGAGGCGAGATTTCGGGGTTCGGGATTCGAGTTGATAAGTTCGAGAATAACTTTATTCATCTTCTGTTTTTAGCTCAAGATTCTCAAACCCTCTTCCCCTCAAAAACCCGAATCTCGAATCTCAAACTCCCTACAGTTCTTCCTTCAACCATACATCATTAAATTCTTCCGGATGACGCTTAAACTGTGCGTGAACATAGGGACATAGCGGCAGAATCTTTAAATCGTTTTCTCTTGCGTAGGAAACCAGTCTTTCCAGTAAGATTTTGGCAAAGCCTTTTCCTTCGTATTCCGGATTTACTTCGGTATGGTAAACGGTCAGTTTTTTTCCTATAACTGAAATATCCATTTTACCTGCTTTATGATCGTCTGAGAAAAGCTGAATCTCCCCTTTTCTTCCTTCTAAAACTATTTCTGTTCTTTCCATTTTTCTTGTTTTTAATTGTTAATTCAAAATTAGCATCTTTATAAATTATGACCGATGATCTATGATAAGTTCGGCAATACTCCTTCTATTTTTTCACGCATTCCTTCGTATTGAACAGGAAGTTTAAGATTGGTTCCCAACTCATTCAAAGGTTCATCCACAGTGAATCCAGGATTATCGGTTGCTATTTCAAACAAAACACCACCCGGCTCACGGAAATAAAGTGAGTAGAAATAATCTCTGTTGATTTTCGGAGTGATGCTTAGTCCTGCGGATAAGGCTTTCTCACGATATTCCATCAAAACATTATCATCTTTTACTCTGAATGCAATATGGTGATTGGTTCCAGCTGCATTTCTACCTGCCGGAATGGTGTCATTTTCAATAATATCAACAATATTAGCGGTATCAATAGCATCAGTTGCTAATCTGTATCTTTCTCCCTCCTGTTTCTGCAAATCATATCCTAAAATATCGGTCAGAACTTTAATGGTAGGATCTGCTTTTTTTAAGGTTAGAGTGACATTGTGAAAACCTTTTAATGCATTTTCATCTTTGATATCATCCGTGGTCCATACTTTTCTGTTGTCTTCAACTAATGGTTCTATTAACTGTAACTGAAGTCCGTCCGGATCTTTAAAAGAAATCATCTTTTCTCCGAATATTTCGCCTTCTTCCGTGGTTACATTAAGGTTTTGTAAATGGTTTTTCCAAAAGTCAAGACTTCCTTTGGGTACAGAATACCCGATATGAGTAGCCATTCCGCTTCCATTAGTTCCTTTTCCTATTCCTTCCCACGGAAAGAATGTAAGAATGGTTCCCGGAGTTCCGTTTTCATTTCCGAAATAAAAATGATACGTTCCCGGATCATCAAAGTTTACGGTTTTCTTTACCAGTCTTACGCCTAAAACTTTGGTATAAAAATCTAAATTTCTTTTGGCGTTGTCTGCAATAGCAGTAATATGATGCAGACCTAAAATTCTATTGTCCATGTCTTTTAATTTTGATGCTAAATTACATTGAACAGAAATCCTGTGCATTTAACTAGTTTAATAAATGCAAAACTCTCTTTTCGGAAACACATTTAAATCATTTTTTAAACATCTCATAACCAACCTTTACACAATTCTCAAAAAATTCAATTTATTTTATGTTTTCCACAACCCCAATTACCGGTCAATTTCTATAGTATTTGAATTAAAAAGCATAAAACATTGGTAAACACTTTAAAATAATCAAAAAATAAAAACACATAAAACACTGAATTAAATACAGTTAATCCATTAACAATAATTTAATATTTAAAAAGCCTACTTTTTTAGTGGACTAATAAAAATTATATTATATATTTGCAAACGTATTCAGGAAATAAGACAAAATGAAGGCAGAATTAAAATATAATTCAATTAAGAAACATAACATCAAAAATATGATGAAGGATATATGTATGCCTATACATCAAGAATACTGTGGTTGACCTTACTTTTATTTAGATATATTTTCAAAGGCTTTACCACGTGGTAGAGCCTTTTTTCATTGAACACAACAACATTAAAAACATAAAAATGAGCAATTCTAAAAACAAATGGTTAATTCCATTGGCGTTTACAAACATCTATGTGATATGGGGAATTACGTTTTTAGCTATTTCATTTGGCTTAAAAGGATTTCCGCCATTCATTCTTTCGGGGTTAAGATTTCTGGTTGCCGGAATTCTGATGATAGGTTATCTTCTGTCTCAAGGGGAAAAAGCAAATTCTCTGATCAACTGGAAGAAAAATGCCATAACCGGTATTCTTATTCTTACCGGAGGAACCGGGCTTGTTGCCTGGGGAGAACAGTATGTAACAGCTTCTGAGGCGGCCATTTCTATTGCAACAGGACCATTCTGGTTCATTGCTATCGATAAGAAGAACTGGAAATATTATTTTTCGGATAAATTCATTCCGATAGGATTGATTATCGGTTTCGTAGGGCTGATTATGTTTTTAAAGGGCAGTGTAAATTCAAATGCCCATGCATTGGCAGATGGAAACCTGCGTATTACTGCGTTTGTGGTATTAGGACTAAGCTCCATTGCCTGGGTACTCGGTTCATTATATTCAAAGAAAAATCCGGCATCCCAATCTACCTTTATGAATATTGCCCAACAGCTTATCGTAGCGGGATTAGCTTCTTTCCTCATCGCTTTTTTCAGAAGAGAATGGACTGATTTTTCAGTTTCTGCGGTTCCATTATCGGCATGGTTTGGGGTTCTATTTTTGATCTTCTTTGGATCGATAGTCGCTTATTTGTCGTACATTTGGCTTCTGTCCGTAAAACCCGCTGCTTTGGTAAGCACCCATACCTACATCAATCCTATTGTAACAGTGATTGCAGGCTGGATTGTTGCCCACCAAAGCATCAATGGAGGTCAGCTGTATGGTTTATTCATCATATTGCTGGGAGTACTTCTAACGAATGTCACCAAGTATTTCAGACTTTCAAAACGGGCCAAGGTCAAAATCAGAAGAGTAAGGAGATTTTTAAACAGAACGGGCAGAAGATATCAGCCTATTTAAAAAGTATATAAAATCAGAATGATAGAAATCAGAAACATATCAAAAACATTTCATCAGAAAAAACAGTCTTTCAAAGCACTGGATAAGGTAAGTCTTACTATAGATAAAGGAGATATCGTAGGAATTATCGGTTTTTCAGGTGCAGGAAAAAGTACGCTGATCCGTACCGTAAATCTATTGGAAAGACCGGATGAAGGACAAATTATTATTAATGGAAAGGATTTTACAAAGCTCAGTTCCCAACAACTTGCTGAGGAGCGTAAAAAAATCGGAATGATCTTCCAGCATTTCAATCTTCTTTCTTCAAGAACTGTTTTTGATAATGTAGCGCTTCCTCTGGAACTGGATCATACCAGCAAGGACGAAATCAACAGAAAAGTAAACGAACTCCTGAAGATCGTAGGCCTTGAAGATAAAGCCAATGATTATCCAAAAAGCCTTTCAGGCGGGCAGAAACAAAGAGTGGCCATTGCCAGGGCATTAGCCAATGATCCTCACCTTTTGCTTTGTGATGAAGCAACCAGCGCACTGGATCCGGCAACAACACAGTCTATTCTGCAGCTTTTAAGAGATATCAATCAGAGACTGGGAATTACCATCCTTTTAATTACCCACGAAATGGAAGTCATCAAATCGGTCTGCAACCACGTTGCTGTGATCGACAAAGGAAAATTATTAACAAAAGGAACTTTAAGCGAGATTATTTCGGATAAAGAACACCCGATCATCCGCCAGTTCATCAATTCAGACATCATGACCCTGCCACAGGAACTCAGCAGCAGACTGCAGAAAGAACCAAAAGAAGGTTTATTTCCGCTGGTCGAAATAGAACTTAACGAAAATATCAGTGTTGAACAGATTCTTTCAACACTATACAGCCAATATAAAATCCCTTATAAATTGTTAAAGGCAGATGTAGAATATTTTGGAAATTCCAATTTCGGTAAACTACTTTTACAGCTTCAGGGTGAAGCGGAAGAAAACCAGCAGGCGATCTATTATTTCAACCAAAATAAAATTCAAAATACAGTAAAAGGATATGCTTAGTGATACGGTAATTGCCCTTTTGGCAAAAGGAACCTGGGAAACGGTTTACATGACATTTTTATCCGGATTTTTTGGATTTGTACTTGGACTTCCGGTAGGAATCATGTTATTTTTAACCAGAAAAGGACAACTGCTGGAAAATACCGCCTACCATAGAGGATTATCTATTCTGGTTAATATTTTCCGTGCCATTCCCTTCATTATTCTGATTGTATGGATGATTCCTTTCACAAGGATTCTGGCAGGAACTTCTATTGGAGTAAACGCCGCTTTGGTTCCTCTAAGTGTGGGAGCTGCCCCTTTTATTGCAAGACTTGTAGAGAACAGCCTTATCGAAGTTCCACACGGCCTTATAGAGACGGCAAGAGCTTTGGGAGCTTCTCCATTACAGATTATCAGAAAAGTTTTGCTTCCTGAAGCACTTCCTTCATTAATCAATAATGCAACCATCACTTTGATCACCTTAGTAGGTTACTCTGCAATGGGTGGTGCTGTAGGAGCTGGCGGACTTGGACAGGTGGGTTACCAGTACGGATATATCGGATATGATATTGTTATAATGAATACCGTTTTGATTCTGCTTGTTCTTTTGGTTTTCATCATCCAGTTTATGGGCGACAGATTGTCAAAAAGATTTGATCACAGGTAGTTTTTGGGTGAGAGAGTTTGAGATTGGGTGTGTTTGAGATTCGGGATGCGAGTTTCGGGATATGGGGATGAATGAGATCATTTTTTACTCTTTTGCTTCAATAGTATTTAAATAAAAAAATAGAATGAAAAAAATAAAGATTTTTGGTTTAGTGGCTGCCGGAATATTGCTGTTCAGTGCCTGTTCGGGAAGAAAGGATGATCCGAACTTTATCCGTGTCGGGATCACTTATGGCCCGGAGCAGGAAATTGCTGAAGTAGCTAAAAAAGTGGCTAAAGATAAGTACAATCTTGAAGTGGAACTGATCCCTTTCAACGATTATGTAGTTCCCAATGAAGCTTTGACTAACGGAGATATTGATGCCAATGCCTTCCAGCATATTCCTTATTTAACGGAACAGTCCAAGCAGAGAGGATATGACCTTGTGCCTGTAGGCAATACATTTGTTTATCCTATTGTAGCCTATTCAAAAAAAATTAAAAACGTTGGTGAATTACAGGCAGGTAATACTATTGTTATTCCCAATGATCCTACCAATGGAGGACGTTCTTTACTGCTTCTGCAAAAAAGCGGTTTGCTGAAATTGAAAGATGGTGTGGGACTTCTTCCCAAAGTAACAGATATTACGGAAAATCCGAAACAACTGAAGATCATGGAGATCGAAGGTGCTCAGATTCCAAGAGTTTTGGATGACAGAGATGTTGTTGTAGGGGTAATTAATAATAATTTCGCAGCTCAGGCAGGGCTGGATCAGGAAAAACAAGGTATTCTTGTGGAAGATAAAGACTCACCTTATGTGAATGTAGTCGTTGCGAGACCAGATAATAAAAACAGCCAGAAAGTAAAAAACTTTGTAAAGGCCTATCAGTCTCCCGAAGTGGAAAAGAAAGCCAAAGAAATTTTCAAAGGAGGTGCGGTAAAAGGATGGGATTGATGAGTGAGAGGGTTTGAGGATATTAGAGTTGTGAGAGTGGATTCGGGTTTTTCTTTTTCACCTGATAACTTCTCTTCAGTTTTTTCGCATTTACACCTGCAATATTTAATAATAAGCTGTCTGCAAATGGGTGGGCAGTTTTTTTATTTGTGAATTTTTTATTTTCTCAATTTGAGATAATAAAATTTTTGTCTATTTTTGTTTTTAATCAAATAGAAAGGCATTATGTTAAAGAAAACCGTCATTATAAGTTTACTCACCTTTATTTCTGCTTCTTATATGGCTCAGACCAATACTACCATCCCCGTTTATTTAGATGAATCCAAACCTGTAGAACAGCGTATTCAGGATGCATTATCAAGAATGACACTGGAAGAAAAAGTGGCTATGCTTCATGCACAGTCGAAATTCAGTTCACCGGGTGTACCAAGATTGGGAATTCCTGAATTCTGGACAACAGATGGCCCGCACGGGGTTCGTCCTGAAGTAATGTGGGACGAATGGGATCAGGCCGGATGGACCAACGATTCTATTATCGCCTACCCTGCCCTGACTGCTTTATCCGCAACATGGAACAAAAAAATGTCATGGAACTATGGGAAAGCGTTGGGTGAAGAAGCCCGCTACAGAAAAAAAGATATTCTTCTGGGACCTGGAGTTAATATTTACAGAACTCCACTGAACGGAAGAAATTTTGAATACATGGGTGAAGATCCTTATCTGACGTCCAAAATGGTAGTTCCTTATATTAAAGGTGTGCAGTCTAATGGCGTAGCAACTTCTGTAAAACATTTTGCCCTAAACAATCAGGAAATGTTCCGTCATACAAGCAATGTGAATGTGGATGACAGAGCATTGTATGAAATTTACCTTCCTGCCTTTAAAGCAGCGGTAACAGAAGGTGATTCGTGGACGATCATGGGAGCTTACGACATGTATAAAGGCCAGTATGCCAGCCAGAATCAATATCTTTTAAACGATATTTTAAAGAAAGAATGGAATTATAAAGGTGTAGTGGTATCCGACTGGGGTGCTGTAAACAATACAGAACAAGCTATCCACAATGGTCTTGATCTTGAATTCGGTTCATGGACCAACGGACTTTCTGCGGGAACTAAAAATGCCTATGACAATTATTATCTGGCAAAGCCTTATCTTGATTTGATTAAAGCAGGAAAAGTAGGAACTAAAGAATTGGATGACAAAGTAACCAGATTACTTCGTCTTGCCTATAAAACAACAATGAACCGTAACAAGCCTTTCGGAAATATTGCTTCCGAAGAGCATAAAGCGGTTGCCAAAGAAATCGGAGAAGAAGGAATTGTTCTATTAAAAAATCAGGGAAATGTTCTTCCGATTGATGTTAATAAGGCTAAAAAAATAGCGGTTATCGGAGAGAATGCCATCAAAATAATGACTGTTGGCGGTGGTTCTTCATCTTTAAAAGTGAAATATGAAACACTTCCTTTAGACGGAATCAAATCCAGATTCGGAAAACAGGTAGATGTACAGTATGCAAGAGGGTATGTGGGCGATATCGGAGGAGAATATAACGGAGTAAAATCCGGACAGGACTTAAAAGACACCCGTTCTGAAGCTGAATTACTGAATGAAGCCGTAGAACTAGCTAAAAAATCAGATTATGTCATTTTTGTAGGGGGGCTGAACAAAGCAGATTTCCAGGACAGTGAAGGAAACGACAGAAAAAGTTACGGACTCCCATATAATCAGGATCACGTGATTTCTGCTCTTGCGAAAGCGAATAAAAACCTTGCCGTTGTTTTAGTTTCAGGAAATGCTGTGGCAATGCCTTGGATTAAAGACGTTCCGACGGTTGTGCAAGCCTGGTATCTTGGATCCGAAGCCGGAAATTCTATTGCAGCCATTTTAGCAGGAGATGCCAACCCATCAGGAAAGCTGCCGTTTACCTTCCCTGTAAAACTTGAAGACAATTCCGCCCATCAGCTGGGAGAATATCCGGGACAGAAAGATGAGCTGGCTGCAGGAAAAGGAAAAGACCAGAAAAATCCCATCAATATTACTTACAATGAAGGCATTTTTGTAGGATATCGTTGGCATGACATGAAGAATATAAAACCTCTTTTCAGTTTCGGACATGGATTGAGCTATACGACTTTTGAATTCGGAAAGGCAAAAGCAGACCAGACTACTATTTCACAGGACGGTAAAATTACATTTACAGTAACCGTTAAAAACACAGGTAAAAAAGCAGGAGCTGAAGTGGCTCAGCTTTATATCAGTGATTTAAAATCTTCTGTTCCACGCCCTGCAAAAGAGCTGAAAGGTTTTGAAAAAATATATCTGAATCCGGGAGAACAGAAAGAAGTGAGTTTCACTATTGATAAAACGGCTTTAAGTTATTTTGATGCTCAAAAACACGATTGGGTAGCTGAACCGGGAGACTTTGAAGCACAGATTGGAAATTCTTCCGATGCTATTAAAACCAAAGTAAAGTTTACCCTTAAATAAAACTGAGATTTAAGAGTATAAACTCTATTTATAATTATTTGATAGAATGCAAACAGATCCCGGATTGGGGTCTGTTTTTTTTAATTTTTCACCCAAAGATCACAGACATTTCACAGATTTTTATAGACAATCAAGAATTTACCTTACTACTTCTAGCTTCTAGCTAAAAATAAAAAGCAGATTCCAATTGGAAACCTGCTTTCATTTTTAGCTAACAATTCCTGAATTATTTTCCACCGCCACCATTTTTCTCAACGTCGGTTTTTGTATTTTCTTTTACTTTCTGGTTTCCAAAACGTTTTACAAAAGTAAGGGAAACACCGTACCAGTCCCATTTTGAGTACTCTCTGAACGTTCCGTCCGGGCTATAAGTTGTGTTATCACCATAAGGTCTTTTAAAGATATTCATCAGCTGCATGCTTAGTTCCATCTGCGTTTTCGGGAATATTTTGGTCACTGAAATATTATGGAAAACATTGGTATTATTCGCATAAGAGTTTCCGTTATTCTGGTTGGCCAGTTCTACCCATGCACTCAGATTAATATTTTTATTGAAAAGATTCGTATAAGATACATTGGCAGAAGCTCCCCAATAACTGATATAGTCTTTACCCCTTAGATCATTCTTTTGGTTGAAATCCTTATTATTAATGTAATACCACCCGAATCCGGCATTCACATTCAGTTTATTTTTCAGGAAATTCTGGTTGGTATTCGCAAAAAGGTAATATTTTTCAACCTTTCCATCGAAGTTCCCTGGCAGTGAAACTGTTCTTCCGTTTTCCGTAACATAAGTTGTCCAGTAATCCTGATTCGTATGCATATATCTTGCAGAGATAAAGTATTTTTTCAGGATTCCCAATTTCAGATAAAGCCGGTCATTAGGATTGGGATTCAGATAAAGATTTCCTCTGGAATAGGTTCCGTTAATTTCAGGAACGAGGAAAGGATTAAATTCAGAATACCAAGGTCTCCATATGCTTCGGTTATAGGTAAGACTTAAGTCAAATTTTTCTGAAAAATTATATTTCAGCAATAAATTGGGAAGAAAGGTTCCGTATGAATCTTTTCTCTCTGTGCCTGCAACATCCTGTCTTACTTTATAATCAATGTATTCATAACGTACTCCGATTCTTGTTTCCAGTTTTTTGAAGAATGTCTTACTATAGTTAAGATATAAAGAGCTCAGATTATCCTCATAATGAAAGGTATCATTTCTCGCAAGATTGTAAAATTCTGAGTTACTATCATTCATACTGAATCCATACAGACTATTAGGAATAACATGGTTGTTAATTTCCGTTTTCCCTCCTACTTCCATCGTACCGCCGGATTTCCCTAAAGGCTGTGTATAATCTACTTTCAGATAATAATTACGCATCTGATTTGAACTGATAACTCCCAGCTGCTGATTTGAGCTGCCGGTTTGATTATGAATTTGTTTATCAATTAAATTGTCATTGTCATTGCCGGAGTAGTTGGTTCCTAAATTAATATCTAAAATTCTGTTCTTTTCTTTATCATAATATTTATAGAAAGCATTGGTTCCCAGGTTACGGTTGAATCCCCATGTATTCTGAGTCTGAAGAAAAGAATCTCCAGGCTCTCCGTTATTGAAGATCATTCCATTAGATTCAGACAGAGACAAATTTCTGCTCTGTGAATACTCTGCTACAAATCCGATATTATTTTTATCATTCAGTTCAAATTCTGAAGTGGAAGAAATAGACGGACTTTCGTTTCTCATCACATTCTCCAAATTAAACTGAGTCAGTTTATTTGTTGCATAACGGTTATCCCATGTTTGAGTCTTTTGTACATAATTTCCGCTATTGTAGCCTCCTATAAAGGTTTGGGTAAACCTTTTCTTATGATAGTTCAGGTTGAAGTTCGTATATTGTGAGTTCTTCGTACTTTGTCTGTTGTTGAGGGAGATGCTTCCTTTTATCCCTTCGTCATCTCTTTTTTTAAGGACAATATTGATCACGGATCCTGAAGTTTCATAACGGGAAGAGGGGCTGGTAATCACCTCAATTTTCATCAGGTTATCAGCTGGAATTGTTTTAAGATATTCCTTCAATTCTTTCCCAGTAAAAACCGATTTCCTGTCATTGATGTATACCGTTACCATTTGCCCTTCGGCTTTTACCTCATCATTGTTATCAATACTTACCAAAGGCGTCATTCTAAGAACATCCCATGTTGTATTTCCTGCCAGAATTGCACTATTGGCTACATTGAATACAGTTCTGTCTATTTTCGATTCTACTGTTGGTTTTCTGGCTACCAGAGTAACAGCTTCGATTTCTTTTGCATTTCCCTTTACAGTATCGTTGGCTGCCGGAGCTGGAGCTTGCTGAGCTATTGCTAATGAGCCTGTTAATAGTGCTATTGGAAATAATAGTATTTTCATGTGAAATTATAGTTTTATCTATAAGACCACTAACTCCATAATTTCGTTACATCAAAAAAGAAAAAAATTAAAATAAATACTTAATTACCAACAAGATACCAATACTGAATTTAAACATAAATTCAAAAACACTACACATTATTCAATAAAAACAAGTAATATAAATCACATTTATAATAAATATTCTTAAAAAAGTATTTTAAACATAATTTCAATTTATCTTAAAAATGTTTTAAAATCTACCATAATTACAGGAATATTTTACTACCAATGTGTAAAATCAGTTTTTATTTAAAAGAAACCCCATAAAAAAAGCCAGGATCTCACCCTGGCCGTTAGCAATAGCAAATTTACAAGGAATAATATTAAAAAATATATGCTAGTTTACATTTTCAAAATAATGGATAACGCCTACTTCCGGCAAACGAAGCGGGTCTTGATTAAAATCTAACTTTTTATTTTTACTGCTTTCCAGAAAAGAATTACTGAAAAGCGCATAAGAAGGCTGTTCTGCCACTCCGTTTTTTAAAAGCTGATGGGCTTCCACAATTGTTTTTCCATATAATTTTCTGAAGTTTCCAATATTGTACTGCGAAAAGGAACCGTAATGAACAATAAACTTGAGAGCCAGATCAATTTTCGTACTCAAACTCTTACTCAACTCCTCTATCTTCCTGTTGAACGCACTTCTCATCTTCCACAACATGGTTGAAATACTCTGGTAGGATGGATTTTCATCATAACGGTAAAATAAAATAGCATCTCCCTCAATCTCGGAAATTTCAAAATACTGATCATTCACATCAATCAGTGTAGACAATAATTGTCTCACAATATACTCGCCAGTGTACAATTTTGTATTGAACACAAATTCGGTAAATCCGCTGAAATCCGGAATGAGAATAATCCCCTCTTGTATACTTGTCTTCATAATGATAATGGATTAAAAACCAGCTTTAGCATTACAGACGAAGCAGACTCAATTTTACTTTATCATTTTTAAGACAAAAAAAGAATTCTGTGGAAATTTTACTTCTATTTTTTAAACAACAATCATCAGATCCTTATCATATCCATTATATTTTTCGTCAATATAGCCATGAGGATTGCAGATAATTTCTGTTTCTCCGATTTTATATCTTACGGGAGTATGAATGTGCCCGTGAATCCAGTATAAGGGTTGGTACTCTTTAATTACATCTTCCAAATCTGAAGCGTAAGCCGCTGTTAACGGATCTTCTTTGTAATGTTCAGGAACAGATTGTATACTGGGTGCATGATGGGTAACGACAATATTTTTAAATTCTTTTGAGTCTTCAAGACTTTCTTTTAGCCATTGTTTTGAAAGCTGATGAATTTTAAAGGTATCCAAAGTTCTCATTTTCGAATAAGAAGGATCTCTTTTGATCATCTTATAATCATTCATTTTGGGCTGACAAAGCATTCCGTATTGAACAGGATTTCCAAAGATGGAAAAATCAGTCCACAGCGTTGCCCCGTGAAAACGAATTCCCTCAATATCAACATGTGAATTTTCAAGCACATAAACATTGGAGTCCAATGCTGCTTCTCTGATCTTATGGAGTGTTTTAGGGTAAGAACCTTTATAGTATTCATGATTGCCCAAAACATAGATTACAGGTTTATTGGGTATTGCTTCTTTAATCCATTCAAATCCTTTGGTCCCCAGATTGATATCACCTGCCAGCACCATCACATCTGCGTGATCAAAACATAATTCCGTACTTCCAAATTCCCGATGAAGATCGCTGATGACCTGTATTTTCATGATATATAGTAAACAGCAAAGGTAATAAAGGGAAACAGAATAGCAAAAATCAAAAAAAAAGAACCGGCACCTAAGCACCGATTCCTTCCTCATATAGTTTGTATATTTTTAAGGCCGCCTGTTATGAAACGGCTACTTCTGCCTGCTTCACTTTTACGCTTTTCAATATAAAATAAAATAACATTCCGAGAGCCAGTAAAGCGTAACTGATTAAAATAATCAGATTTAAGCTTCCCACTGATAATTCTGACGGAAAGATCTGACTCATTAACGTCATGAATGACAATCCGATACCTGCTCCCAGAAAGTAACTTGTAGAGCTCAGACTTGATGCCAATCCGTAATGTGCAGGTTCCACATCCTGGATTCCCATCACTGAAAGTGCAGTAAAACAAAACGTCATTCCAACTCCGGAGATACATGCAGCTCCCAATAAAACTACGGTTAGCGGATGTCCTGCATAAACAGAAATCAGCAGCAATAATCCTCCGGCCAGCATAAATGACCATCCTAAAACACCCATTTGAGAGGAACTCAGACGTTTTGATATGTGCGGCAGAATGAATTTGGCCGTTAACGCAGACAGAATACTGAAGGGAACAAGCATTAACCCTGCAGAAGCAGCGCTGTAGCCCATATCTTTCTGAAGCATCAGTGAAATCAGGAATAAAAACCCGATAAAAAACGCTCCCAGGGTAAAAAATACCGCATTGGAAACTACTAAAGATCTATGTTTAAACAGTTTTAAATCTACCAAAGGCTCTGCAACGGATTTTAAACGGTAGTACACCATAACAAGCAGTACTAATGCTAAAACCAAAGAACCAGTTATCAGGAAAGGCTGTTCTTTAATATGAATCAATTCATGCGTTCCGTAAGTCAGACTTAAAAGCCCAAGCACCATCAATATTCCTGAAACCATATCTGTTTTCTGAGCGGTTTCATTTTTCTCATCTGCCGGAAGATAATAGTATGACAACACCAATGTGATCAAAAGAATAGGAACATTGATCAGGAAAACCCAATGCCAGCTCAGGTAAGTACTGATAATTCCTCCTACTGAAAGACCACTACCTGAACCAATGGCAGCAAATGAACTGAAAATTCCGATAGCACGGTTTCTCTCCTGTTCCCCTCTGAAGGTATTGGTCACAATCGATAATGCTGACGGCATCACTAACGCTGCTCCCAATCCCTGCAAAGCACGGAATATAGCAAGCACTTCAAAGTTTTGAGATAATCCTGCTCCTAGTGAAGTGAGCATAAAGATCAATGCTCCAAGGAGAAACATTTTCTTTCTTCCTATCTGATCGGAAAGCTTTCCTCCAATAATCAGAAATCCTCCAAAGAACAGTACATAAAGCGTCTGCAGCCACTGAACCGTCTCTGCTCCAATCTGAAACTGCTGCTGAATAGAAGGAATGGTCAAATTAATAATGGCAATATCCAACGCCTCTACAAATGTTCCTACCGATGCTAAAATTAATATTAAATTCTTCCTTGTACTCATGTTTCAAATTTCCTGCAAAATTAAAATTAACAGAACGTATTTGAAAATTTAACCTTAAATTTGGAACAATATTGAATATTTAAAATATTTAAAAGAACAAAACACCTGATCTACCAGGAAAAACCTATAAAAACAGAACAAAATGGCAACTGAAAACTATATTCCTGATGAAAAAGACTTATATATCCTCCGTCTTCTTCAGAAAGATGCGAAGATGAGTATCCGTGATATTTCGGCCAGGATCAATTTGAGTCCTACACCTACGCATGAGCGTATCAAACGTATGGAAAAACAGGGAATCATTAAAGAGTATACTGCTGTGGTTGACCGTAAAAAGGTTAATAAAGGGATGATGGTGATCTGTATGATCGCTTTAAATGTTCACAACAAGAAAACTGCGGGAAAATTCATTGAGGAAGTGGGCAGATTGAAGGAAGTGGTAGAATTTTACAATATCAGCGGGGATTTTGACTTTATGCTGAAGATCCTTGCTCCCAATATGGATGAATTTCATGAGTTTTTCGTGAACAAATTATCAGAAATTGAAGGAATCGGCCAGACGAAGAGCATTTTTGTCATGAACAGCATTAAGGAAAGTGTGCAGATTATTTAAGCTAAAAAGCAGCCGCGTATTGTACATGGCTGCTTTTTTCTTTTCAACGGAATATTCCGGATTAGCTTATTGTTTATTTCCAGTAATTCCAGACTGAGCCGTCAAATACCGCCAGTGTTTTACTGGTTGTATCATAGCACATCATTCCCGGATATGGATTTTTTACATTAAGATGCGGCGTGGCTATCTGAGGAAGAATCATCGCTTTATTCTGAGATTCCAGCACCAATACGCCATCAGCAGAACTTGTAGCTTCACCCATAATCACTCCCTTCCCTATTTCAGCAGAATTATTAGCAGCAATTGCACTTGAACTTCCGGTATCTGACAAGGATTTCCACGCATCATTTTCGTAGACCTTCACTTTATTATCTGTTACATCAAAGATGAATGTTCCGTTCACCAGAGATCCTGCAGGAAATCCTGAGGTAGCGGGAAGAATTAAACCTTTTGTATTTCCTGATGTATTATCAAAATCTAATATAGTACTGTTTCCATCTACAATCTGTTTACCAATCGCTACTTGCGCAAAAACTGAGTTGAAAACGATTAAAGCAACTGCTATACTTATATTTCTTATATTTTTCATACTATTTATCGGTTAGATTAATCATTACAGCTTCTTTGTACACAGTTCCACTCAGTTCCGTTATAAAGCTTCACACATTTATCCTGAATATCATACAGAAGCATTCCTTCTTTCGGTTCTGCGATGGCATCTCCGGGCTGTGGCGTCTGGCTTACATGCTGAACTCTGGTAATCACAAAACCTTTATTTTTTGATTCCATAGCCAGAAATCCATTAGGAATATTTTCAGGCCACGAATCGCTTTTCTGCTGTACGGTAATTCCGAATTTTGTATATCCGTCAGGGGTTCCTGAAATGCCGGGTTTTGTACAAAATCCATCGATCTCATCAATAATCAGGGGTGCATTTCCACAACTTGTTTTAGCTTCAGACAATCCTTCAGGCCAAAGAGAGGGACACATTGCTTTTGTTGCATTTGGTCCACAGAAACTGGAATTCCCCATTCCTAGTCCTATTACGGATCCCATGACAATAGCTACGATCTGGCTGTCATCACTGATGATGGAAGCTCCTCCTCCGCCACTTACGTCTGCTTTTGCAATACAGTACGCTCTCCCGGTAGGAATACCTACGTACTCAACAGAAGGATAGGTGGTAGACTGTTGGGTAAATGTTCCGCAAATCTCTACCACACTGCTTGTTCCCATTTCAATAACTGAAGTTGTTCCAGGATAAAAACCACCAAATGACGGATCTTCCTGAATCACTGATCCTACAAGGGATAGAAAAGATTTCGCTCCTAATCTAATTTTTGAATTCTTCTGAGATCCGAAAGTTCCTACTTTCACTGTTCCTGTGGATTTAACACTTGCACCATCACCAATTTCCAATACTCCATCGACCTGGATACTATTGGATTGCAATTGTCCGGATTGAATGATAAGGGTTGCTCCGTTCGGGATGCTGATATTGGTAGTTACACTGAGGGTTCCGTTAAGACAATAGGTATTTCCGCTTGTGAGCGCCTGTCCGGTGTAAGGAATACACTGGGCATAAGCCGTTGTACTGAAGACGAACATTAATAAAAAAGATAATTTTTTATTAATATTTAAAAAAAATAGGTTATTCATACACATTTATAATACTTTAACAAATTATTATTGTTTAAATAAAAAATATTTAAATTTTCAACATCATCGACCCCACTAACAACAATTAACATACCAAACAACTGTTTAATTTTTTCGTTTTTATATGATATTTAAACACTATATATGACTGCCAAGGCTATCAAAAAACACTTATAATTGTTACACCACAACAAATTACACTCTTCACATCGCATCTATATTCAACAGAATTATTTTCTGGATTTTATATTTCAAATGGTATTTTCTTTACATGTTTAATAGAAATAATTAGGCATTTATTGATATAGCAAATACATCTTTCATACAAACACATCCTCAAAACATAGCCTTTTTTTAACCTTAGCTGTTTTTAACTGAATACAACAATAGATAATCTGAATAACAGACGTCCATTCAAATTCACATTAAAAACCGTAAATTTGCAGCATGAATAACGATACGATATGTGCACTGGCTACGGCCAATGGAATAGGTGCTTTAGGCATCATCCGTGTTTCAGGAAATGAAGCTTTATCTGTGGTTCAGAAAAGTTTTCCGGCCAAAAATCTGGAAAAACAGAAATCTCACACCATTCATTACGGTTATTTTATGGATGAGGAGGAAGCTATTGATGAGGTGATGCTTTCTATTTTCCTGGCTCCGAAAAGTTTCACCACTGAGAATTCTGTGGAGATTGCTTTTCACGGCTCTCCGCATATCGGAAAACGTATTCTTGAAACCCTGATCAAAAACGGGGCAAGAATGGCTAAAGCAGGGGAATTTACCCTTCGTGCTTTTATCAATGGCAGAATTGATCTTTCTCAGGCAGAAGCGATTGCTGATGTCATCGCCTCTGAAAATGAAGCTTCGAGAAAAGTAGCCATCAACCAGCTGAAAGGAGGAATCACCAATGAAATCTCTGTATTGAGGACTGACCTTTTAAATTTCGTTTCCTTAATTGAACTGGAACTTGATTTTGCAGAAGAAGATGTGGAATTTGCAGACAGAAGTGCCCTAAGCGGATTACTGGATAAAATTGAAGTCAAGTTAAATTCTTTGATTGAAAGTTTCCAATACGGAAATGCCATTAAAAACGGAACTGCTGTTGCCATCATTGGAAAACCGAACGCTGGAAAGTCTACGCTGCTGAACTCCCTTTTGAAGGAAGAAAGAGCGATTGTGAGTAATATTGCCGGAACAACGAGAGATACGATTGAAGAAGTTCTTCATATTAAAGGCCATGCTTTCCGATTAATTGATACTGCCGGACTTCGTGAAACAGTGGATGAAATTGAAGCAATCGGAGTAAAAAAAGCTAAAGAAAAAGTAGAAAACGCCAATATTTTAGTGTATCTGGCAGATGCTGCTACCGAGGATTTTTCTGAGGATATTGAAATGATTCAATCCTTGTTAAGAGAAGATCTGAAGCTGATTATCTGTGCGACAAAAATCGACGAAGTCACTCCTACCAAATACGAAACGGTAGAAGATATTTTCAGAAATGCGATTTCTCATGATTTTGATTTCATTAAAATATCAGCAGTTGAAAATCAAAATATTCAGGATCTGAAAAATGAGCTTTCTTCGTATGTGGAACATTTAAAAACTGAGGAAAATAATGTTGTGATCACCAATCAACGACACTTCGAAGCCTTAAGAAAATCCATGGATGCCGTTGATAAAGTGAAAGAAGCTATTTCTTTCCAGATCTCTACGGAATTACTAGCGTATGAGCTGAGAAATGCCCTGGAACATCTTGGCGAAATCTCCGGAGAGGTGACCAATGATGAGGTGCTGGGGAATATTTTTTCTAAGTTTTGTATTGGGAAATAAATTCAGTTTCCTTTATCACTTTTTAAGAATTTTGCATTCAAAATATAAAACAGCCTTTTTTGAGGTTGTTTTTTTGTTTATTGAAGTCCCCCTGTTGGTGGTTTCTGAGCTTTAGAACTTTATTACTACCTCAAAGTCAATAGACTTTGCGGAGCGGGATTTTAAAGAAATTATAAAATTTAACTCAGTCAAATTGCAGACCGGAACGGGCTTTTTAATTGAAACAGCAAATTGGTAATTTTTGTAGTATAGCTCAAAAATACTTTAGCTGTGGGGTTTAAAATGGTCGAAAATAAAAATTGCCGGCTATAGAATGTGGCCGGCAATTTCTTACTTACTTATCCATTAGATTAATCCAGATGATGATGGACTCAATACATTACACTTCCGAAAAGCCATATTTTTCTTCTCTCTTTTTAAAGGCTTCCTGACCACCTTCTACTATATCCGCAATATGCTCACGAATGCCCATACATTTTAGAAGATCCTTTTCTGATTCGTCTTTTTTCGATGAATTTTCCAATGAACCATTGATGTAATCAAATTGATATTTGCTGGAGGTTTCAATTTCGTTTTGTCCCTGCTGATTGGCGATAATGATGTTTTCTGCATCAGCATTCACCACTATATTGGGATTATGTGTAACCAAGATGATCTGCCGTTCAATTTTCTTTTCGCGCAGGTATTCCACCAGATCAGCAGTTATAGATCGGTTATCCAGATTGTCTTCAGGCTGATCAATAAGGATAGGTGCTTTAGAGGTACTCAATCCCACAATCAGCATGAGAATTACAAAACTGGCTTTGCCTGTTGACATTTCTCCCAATTTATCGTTCTTATACTCTATTTCCCAATAATCAAAGAAGTAATCATCAAGAAGCATTTTTGCGGCGGTTTTTCTGTCGAATCTACTTATTAACGCATACTCTTTCTTTTCAACAATGGACTCGAACATATTTTTTAAATCAGTAATCAGATCCGTTAATACATAGCTATCCAATGATTGCTTTTCCTCGTCGCAAATATTATATGCTCTATAATTAGCCTGACGTCCGTTACTAAAGTCGAAAATCGCTTTTCTAAACTTTGAAAAGTTAAATTTAGTAAGACCCTCAATTTTTAATCCATCTTTTTCAAGATCAACAGTTCGGCTTTTAAGTTCTTCAATAATCGCCTCATATTCAGCATAACTACTCTTATAGAGATTAAAGATCTGTTCTTTTAACTCAGTAAGTGTCTTTTTAGCCCCTGCAATTTCCTTATTGATCTGATCAATAGCATGAACAGCAGCCTTATCCTCAACAATGGATTTATTAATCTCTTCGATCTGTTTTTTTAGTTCATCGTTCTTTAAATAGGGCAATAGCTCCTCTCCGATCTCTTTTATTCTTCGGACAGTTCCAGTAATAATTTCTGATACATCCGATGCGACCTTAAAACGACTAGGTCCACCCTCAGTCGGAACCACTAAAAATTTTTCATTAAATTCTGCTAACAATTGAAATGCGTGATCTAAAGTGTTTGATCCCTCCTGGTAAATAACTCTAAATTCTTTACTTTCCAAAGACTCGACCAATAATTTCTCCCTGTTTTTCAATGTAACTAATGTACTCTCAAAATCCTTGTTAAATTCCGTGATTCTTTTAAAATCGGAAGCTAAAGAATTTCTAAGAGCGGTCAATTTTCCAAGCTCTAATTGAAGCTTATCATATTTTTCAATTTCCGCAGGTGTGAGGCCGGCAGCCTCATTGAGTTCCTTTACGGTTTTATTATTGGCCTCAATATTATTCTCCAGGATTTCCTTTTTAGATTTTGTAAAGAGCTGATTTTCAAGCCCCGTAACACGTTCTTCGATTTCAAAATAATTGTCAATCAGCGACTCCCTCTTTCTATCATTTGCTTTTAGCTTTGTGATAAAACTTTCATAATTTTCTCTTGCTTCCGAATTTTCTATAATAAGGTCGCGAACAATTTTATTGAGGGCATCACCTGTTTTGTTTTCATCGGGCTCGGCTAATTGTACCAGGTAATTCTGTGGGATATACTTAATCTGTGGTAAAACACTGTTTTCTTCAACATCACGGTACATTAGTTGTGAAAAGCCTCCTTTTGTCGTAATCTCGAAATTAAAAGTAGGATCATCTTTTTGGAACTTATAACGATCCTCAATTTTTGCTTTTTTGAAAAATTCCTTATCCGCTAATAATGTTCTGGCAATATTGTACAGTAAAATCGATTTCCCTGATGATTTTCCACCGATTATAACATTGAGATTTTCATTAAGATAAATCGGTTCCGGGCTGAACTTGCCGTCTGCGGATATGAATCTGACAGAATCGATGATAAGTTTCTGTTCCTTTTGTTCAGGTCTGGCACCTTGAATTCTTACCCTGGATTTTGGCTCGAATATGATCTGTTTTAAACCTTCAAAGTTTGGATCAGCCTTGATCCAGGTAATACGTTCCGAAGGATATTTTCCATAATCGGCAAATCTGTGGGCATCGCTTCCAGAAACACAGGGTTTAAACTTATTACCCAGGGTTTTTGTAAAGTTGTCAAAAAACTTCTCATTATCTGTCGTTCTTGTCCCATTGAACAAATCGATATTTCGGGCATCACGCGCCTCAAAGATGTGCGCCGACTGCATAAAGTAATTATCAGCGTGTGGATGTTTATCCCAGTCCAGATTTAAAAGCCCGTCACTGGTATCATATGGCAATAGGATAAAACCACTATTTTTTGGAATCTGGTCAAATGCTGCCTGCAGTGATTCTTTTGTTATTTCAGCAGTCCTGGAACCGAGCTCCCAGAGGGTGGAATCATCAAGTGTCGCAGGATCCCCATAACTGTGATTCCTTGCCTTAGCCGTATCCAGGGTTTTAGCAAACTTGATCAACGCATCGTCAGAAAGTTTCTTGTCAATGGATCTTATGTTTAACTCAGATTTAAAGTCTACGAGCTCCTGCTTGGTAAGATTATTGGAAAGGATGACATGAATATTCAGTCTGTAGCTGGTCGGACTTTCAATCCGTAGTTCCATTCCAGGAAAAATAGTTTTTTTCAATTCATCCGGATTGGCTTTTATGTAGTCTTGCAGTTCAATATACCAGTCAAATGTCCAATAGTCCATTAAACAGAATGCATCGACGTCTGATGAATTAATATGGCCGATAAAAGCTTTCATTTCAGCTTGCTTCTCCGCAGCATCCATATCCTTAAGCCGTTTTGTACCATTCCAGTGAAAGGATGCAGGCGTATGAATATGTAAATCCCATTTCCTCCATTGAGATCCTCTGTTTTTAGTCATAAGAGTTTTAATATTTTACAGGTTAAAAGTATGGACTGGTAAAAGTCCATTCCCAACAAATGTATTAAATTTAAGAGTTAAAAAAATACGGGAATCCATAAAAATATTGCCCTTGCTTAGGCAATTATCTCAGGCTCTCCAAAGTCTCCTGACTTTGGAGTATATTATAAAAGGAAGACTTTATTATTGCCCCAAAGTGAAGAGACTTTGCGTAGCGGGATATATATTTATAATATTAGATCATTTATTCCAAAGGAGAATCAAATAAAAGATTTTTCATAACGCCAATTGTAAGCATCACTAAAAAGAAGAGTAAAAAATAGGCGAAGAAATTGACAAGTCGTTTTTTATTATCATGATTTTGCAACGTATTAGTACTATAACTATTTACAAAACTTCTTAGCCCTAAAGTAAATACAACTATAATTGATGTAAAGGTAATATAAAGGATAATAGATTGCTTTAGTTCAAAAAAGAATAAGATTACTAAAATATCTATTAATGCGATAATCCAACTTAATTTAAATATTTTAAAGGACGATATTTTTTTTTCCAACATTAAAAATATTGAATTTGAAAATATAATGATAAGAAGTATTATTTGTAAAATTGTATTCATAAGATTGAGTATTAAAAATTAATCTGAGCAAGGATTGGGGAAAGCAATCTTTATATCAGCATCCAAACTCATCCCATCTGTTGCTTTCCTGAAACATCCGATCTCCAAAATCAGGAGACTTTGCCTTGCAGACTTCAAAAATAGCGAAAAAGGGTAATGTTTTGATATTGGTCTGCGGGGGTACCTTTATCAAAAATAAGTATCATGGACGCAATTATTAAAAAACTATCCATTTTAAGTGTGCTGGTTTCACTGATGGGTTTCTGTTCCCTAATGTTTGCGCAGGTTTATCCTATCGGACAGATGTTTTTGACTACTTATGGTCAGTCTTTTACGATGTATAATACGGGCGTAATTGTTCAGGATGGCAATCCGGGAAATGCAGGCCAGGCCGTATATGATCAGACCGGAATTAATTATCTGCGCTTACCGTCTGCTGTTCCCTATCAAAAGGCTTTTTTCCTGGATTTCAATAAAAATATTATAGAGCTGGATTACAGATATGGATACCGCGTCGTGGGTTATTCCAATATTCCTGTTCCTCCTCCACCGGTTATGTATCTGCCAAAGCCTACGTACGATCATCAGATAGGAATTGAAACCGCTGACGGATTAAGACCTTTACCCACCCAGATTATTGACGAGCAAAAACCTTATGGGGATGTCATGATGACCAGTGAACAGAATGCCGTGGACTGTTATAAAAATTCTTTGAATTTTGATGGCTCATTAAACCAGTTGAAATTCGGGGACTGTATGGTAACGAATATGGCAGGACAGAAAGAACTTGAAATTTATAAGTGCGCCAAAAACTCGGCAACCATGGAGGAACAGAGTCTTTGTATGCTGAGTATTTTAGGCGGTTCAAAAGAAAAGCAGATTACTCAGGATATGTTGAAGTGCTATAAAGAATATGGCGGCAATTATGAAATGTATCCCCTTTGTTTCGCTGATAAAGTCAATGATCCTGAACTCAAGCAATTAGTTTCCTGCTTTAAAGATCAGGCCAACAGTGGTGAAATATCTTTCATGGGAACTGCCGTGTGTTATGGAGCAGGTAAGCTTAATCTGAATACGGAAGCTCAAATAGCCGTGGAATGTGCCGTAAGTACCGGAGGCCAGCCGTATGCATTTGCAGGATGTGCGGGCGGCCAGTTAACCTATCGTGAATTAAATAAATGTCTAACAAACGGAGTTGGTGGTGACAATGGATGTTTCGGAAAAAATAATACGATTGTTAAAGGATTAAACCAGATTGGAGACGCTTTAAAAGGTCAGTTTGGTCCTAATAACGATATCGTCAAAACATGGAATACGACTGTTCATGATTTACAATACGGCCCCGGAAAAAATCATGAAGCGGTAAAGGTGGTCAGAAACATTAGTAACGAGCTTGGGAAAGCAGGAACTAATGTAGCCAAAGAAATAAAAAAGGTAGTTCCCAAAATAAAAATAAAATGGTGAAGCTGATCTTCTGAAAATAAATAACTGATATGTAACTCTTTTTATCAACGATGAAATCCAATATCCTGAAGATGTTGGATTTTTGTATCGTTGAAGATATAACAGATCAGTTAACAGATCAACAGCAGTCTATACTCTCCATCATTTTCGACAGGTGCTCTGTGAACACAAGGTAATACTTCCTGATCAGGATGATCTACTGCAATGCGCCAAAGATGACCAACCCCTAAATTGACAGGTTCTGCATGAGGCTTAGGCTGATAATGAAGATCAAAGAAATACTCTTTCAGGAAGTCTTCAAATTCGTCTTCAGTACCGTCGTGTAATTTTCTGAGCTGTTCCCGGATTTCAGGAATTAAAATTTTCTGTTCCACCTGATCATTAGCTATGATATCACTTGCCGTCCCGTGATAAGTACAAAGAAAAGTATCCGTCCCGACAGGTGAACGGTCGACATGATAGGAGTACACATCTGTTGAAATAAAACCGAGCTCCTCATCGCGTTCATAACATTTAAGCAAATTAAGGACGGGAGATGCGCCGAAATCTGTTAATAACTGCAGGTCATTCAAAATAATTTCTCTCGCCATACTCCCCTCTTCTGACAATTCCAATGCTAAAAGATCTTCACTGGAAACTTCTGTAATATTATCTTTCAGCAGAAGCTTTGTGACAATTTCTTTAAAATCACCCACTAAATTCCTGTGCCAGCAAATGGCATTCATAAGGCCCTGAAAACGGGTATTTACAAGTTCAGAAAAAGAAGAAACCACACCTACCTGATGATGATCAGAAAACCTATTGCTCATATATTGGAATAAACAGTTTAGCCGCTTAATTCCGTACAAAAATACGGAATAGGTTTTTCAAAACCTCCGTTACAAAAATTACGATAAGTTTTATTATGGAAATTTAATTTCCAGGTTGATCTTTTCTCTTCATATCGTATTTATTCCTAACTTAGAACAAGCTAATCGTCAACGAATTAATCTGATTAACCGTTATGCAGATTTCACCATCCGCCAGCCTTGCACCTTATATAAAAAGTTACACCGTTGTTACCATTGATAAGGATCTCAGAGATGAAGTATTTTATCCGAGTGGATATATAGATCTCATTATCAATATTTCCGGTGGTTTTGCCGCTACTGTTATCAATGGCCAACACAAAAACACTCCCGATATAGAATTATTGGGACATCTCACACTTCCCACCCGGCTTAGTGCAGCGAAAGGGACTTCGGTGCTTATTGCGAGGATATTTCCGCATGCCGCCACTTTATTTTTTTCTGACCCTCTTTCAGAATTCACGAACTATGCCACTGATATGTATGATGTAACGGGGAGTGAAAACAGAAATTTGTATGACCGCATTATGAATACAGGGGATCTTTGTTCAAAAATAAATGTTTTAGAAAAGTATTTTCTTCAAAAGCTGAAAAAAAATGAATCTCATCTTAAAAAAGTGGCCATCCTCCACGCGCTTAATCAACAGCTTTTCATGAATCAGAATGTATTGAATTTGCCTGTTATAGCACAAAGCTCAGGTCTATCGGAAAGATATATTCAAAAACTTTACCTTACGAATATGGGCATAAGCCCTTCTTCTTTTGCTTCAGTAACAAGATTTAACAAAAGTCTGCCAATGGTTCTCAACACCCCGGAATCACTCACAACGATAGCTTACCACTGCGGATATTATGATCAGGCTCATTTTATCAAAGAGTTTAAAAAATTCACTGGCATTACCCCTTCTGCATCCAGACATTCGCTGATCAAAAACGACGCTGATCTCCAACAGGCTGTTAATATTGGTTTTTAGTTTGATTTTGCAGGATGATTACTGCTGAACATGTCCCGGTGCATCTTCCAGCCATCTTTTGTATTCTTCCAGATAACGATCACTTTTCCATCGTCCAGTTTGTTGCCCTTTAAATCTGTCATCTCATAATAACTTTCTTCGGTTACTGAGGTTCTGCCATCTCCATACAGATTTTGAATCATAAACTTAACATGTACTTTCGGGCCGCTTTTAAAGAAATCACGTATTTGCTCTTTTCCGCATAATGGGGCGGTATTGGGTGGAAAAAGACATGCATCATCAGTATATCTGCTAAGAATGGAACCGTCATTTTTATTGGCAAGTTCCGCGTAGATTGCATTACTGGCTTCTATAATCTTCCTTACCGGCTTAAGATCTTTGTTTTGGGCATCAGACCATGAAGTAAGGAGTAATAATAAGCTTAGAATAAGTATTTTTTTCATTGTAAAATTTTTATACAAAGCAAAACATTCCTCAAACCCAAAAATTGTAAAATTGCGAACAAACCGATATTTTTCAATAAAAAAACGGTGTCCTCTCCTGGAAAACACCGTTTTATATATAAGGTTATTAATTTTCAGTTTTGTTTTTTTACTTCTTCAATATCTTTTCTGTTACTGTTGAAGATTTTGTATGTAGTTTAATGTAATATACTCCTGTCTGAAGAGAAGATAATACGATCTGTTCCTGCATCATATTCAAAGTTCCCTGCTTGACCAGTTGTCCTGCTGCTCCAAAGATCTCATAAGAAACCAAAGGCTCTTTACTTTTGATCGTCAATACATCCTGAACCGGATTAGGGTATAATTGCATTCCTGCCTGAGCAGCGGTTTCTTCTACTGACATCTGGCTGCACGTTGATTTAGCAAATTTTGTAAAAAAAGACTGAGATTTCCCTCCTGCTACATTAACCGCCATTGTGTTGACGTTATCATTGGCATCCGTAAATAGCTGATCGTGAAAAAAACCGCCCACTACGTAATTGCCATCGTTATCTGCAGCAACTGCTGTAAATTCATCTATAACATAATAGTTACTACGGATTTCTCCTGTTCCCAAGACCTCTCCGGTATCTTTATTAAGTCTTACCAATAAAGGATCGGATCTATCTCCATCAGGACGTATCATTGCATAGCTTCCCCAGACATCAGACCAGCTTCCTTTGGCAAAGGCTATTTCATTTCCATTAATGGCAATTGTTCCTTTGGTAAAACGATAACCAAACTGAAGACCAGACATTGCTTCCGGAGTTTTTGCCCATTGTACTGCACCCGCAGCATTCATTTTCATAACAAACGGAACGGCTTCCACATAACTTCTCAGAGGAAATGTATAAGTTCCGAAAGTTGCAGGCACTGTTATTCCGTTAAAATACCGTCCTGAAATATAAATATCTGAAGTTACGGGATCTTTGATAATAGAATGAATTTCATCATCAGTACTCGTTGTACCGTTATTAAGTTCTTTTCTCCATACCTCAGCTCCGGTAGTACCATCAAAAGCAAACACATAAGCCGCTTTTGTAAAGGGAACATTATTATAGGAAAGATCAACCAGATTACTGAATCCAGGATCCATTCTTTTACCAGCAATATAATAACGATTCAAACTTTCATCGTATATTACATTCACCTTTCCCTCTCTACCTACAATATTTATTGCATCTCCTGTAATAGGAAGTAACAAAGGAGTTGCGGGGGTCATATTTCCGTTATCATAATTGAACTTGACCGCATAATACTGATAGGTTGATGTGAAGGTTGAAGGCACTGTAATTAATCCATTCAGATGTGTTCCTGCTCTGAATCCCATTACAGCATGAATATTTTTGGAAGAATCCATATACATCATCTGAACATCGCACATGCGGGAGAAATAATTAACATCTCCCTGTAAAGATTTGCTCCATGCCAGTGTACCGTCCGAAGTATTGTATTTTAACAGAAAAGCCGCTTTATGGGCCGGTTCTATCGTTTGATCATAATAAGTATACAGCGGTTGTGTATGAGTATCATCAAAGTGCATAGGAACAGCATTAGGATCTCCTGCATATGAATTGTTATAAAGGGTTGCCAACACATATAATCCACCATTATTATCTACTTTAATATGCCATGCATTTTCTCCATCTCCTGAACCGCCTATTGGCCTGGACCATCGTATATTTCCTGCGCAATCAGCAGAGAACAGAAAAAGATCACTCAAACCGTAATTGGTTACAGAAGCGCCATTCAGGTTTTGTTCCTGTTCACGCATGGTGGCAAGAAAATAGGTATTATTGTTGTTGTCTACTACAATATCCCTTATGGATTCATCAAAGACATAATGAAAACCCGGATCAGCTGAACCTGTTAATCCTCCTGCCTGTTTTCCCCATTGCCACTGATAAGCCTGACTAAAAGATAATCCTGGTACTATCAGAAGTAATCCCCAAAGTTTGTTTTTTAATCGTATCATAAAATTTCATTTAATTATCACATACTATAAAAAAACAGTGCTCTCCGAAAAGAACACTGCTTTATAAGCTACTAATTTTTAATTAGTTTTCCTTGTAATGAGGTGTCTCCCGTTTGTACGATAACAATATAAACACCCTGCAGCCAGCTGGTAACCTCCACGTCTACCTCTCCGGAAGCCGTTTTCAGTTCCTTACGGAATTTGACATTGCCCATGGCGTCAAAAACTGTAACCTGTTTTGCCAGTAATTTTTCATTGCCCGTATTATACGAGATTTTCACTTTTTCCTTCGCAGGATTTGGTGTCATTTTCAGAGAAGAAACTGACGTTGCCGCCACACTTCTTCCTGCATTTTTCATACCCATCCAGTTAGGATCTACCGCTTTGGTAGTAAACTTACATGTTTCATTGGAGAATAAAATCTCATCCGCACCCTGGAAGTTTGAGTTTGGATAGAATGCCAATGGATTAGCGTTCATATCATACACTCCACCAGCAGGAATTGTAATAATAGATGGAAGATAAATTCCAAATCCATTAAGACTTGAAACGGTAAGACTTATCGGCTGGCTTCCGCCGTTGTAGATCACACCATACACATTATAGTGATCTCCAACCCATTTCATGTCTTTAATGCTCGCTTCCAGCTTACATTCTGTTTCGTATCCGCATTCTTTACCCGGATAGTAATTCATGGTTCCGGAAGTAAATTGACATCCCAGATGGTCAATCTGCAACTGATAAGTTCCTGCAGCACCAATATATAGCGGATAAATATAATCATTGTTTCCACTCTGGATGCTGTTTCCAAACAACAGCCAATCATGATGATCGAAGACTCCTTTTGGTCCTAAAACATAATTCTTTCTAAGGCATTCATCATAGCATCCTGTTGGGAATACCCACATAAGACTTTCAAGGCTTAATGGAACCTGTACATTACCTACAACCTTACATCCACTTGGTGCCGTGTAAATAACCTGATAAGCACCACCTTCATTTACTGTAATAGACTGACCTGTCATTCCGTTGCTCCAGTTATAAACTCCTGCAGACGGCCCTGATGCTGTTAACATCACCTGATAAGGCTGACAACCCACCATACTATAGGTTACAGAAATCGGTGCCGGCGGGCTATTTACAGTAACTGTAAAGCTTTTGCTGCTTGTACATCCTGATGTACCCGGAGTTCTTACTTCCAGCGTATACACATAAGTACCAGCAGATAATGGTCCTGTACTTATAGCAATAGGATAAGGAGAAGAAGCCCATGGTACAATTACAGAATTTCCTTTTTTCCACTGATATTCTAAGGTGTTATCCGTTACAATACCGGTAAGTACCGTTGAAGATCCTTCACAGATATTCGCTGTTCCTGATATATTTACATATGGAGGATTTTTAAGCGTTACCGGGATTGCTTTGGTACTCATAATACTTGTTGTACATCCATCTGATGATACCAGCACCGGCCAGTAATTACCAGATTGCGTAGGTGTGAATACCGGAGAGTTTGGTGCACCTGCAACAGGCTGAGAGCCATTCATCCAGATATACTGACTAGGAGATCCAAGTGTACTGGTAAATACAATATTAGGAGCACTTCCTATACAAGCCACAAGAGAAGGAGGTGCTATAGTACCATCCAGAGTAGCTTCTTTTACATTCACACCAATGACAGCAGAAGTATATTCACATCCCATAGGTGTTTTAATTTTCAGCTGAATGGTTTTTGTTCCTGCTGTATTATACGTTATTGTAGCACCTGATCCTGTCGTAATATAAGATGTACCATCAAAAATCCATGTGTAGGTATTTCCGGGAACATAATTTATTGGACTGAATGTTATAGGCGAACGGGCACACAACCAGGCTGGAACCAAGAAAGATGTATCAGGAATAGGAGCTAATGTAATAGTCTGCGTAGTAGTACATGTTGGCTTCCCTGGTGCAGAAACCGTCATTGTAAAGGTATAAGTACCTGGCGCAAGATTATAAGTAGCAGACTGTCCTGTTTGGGTAGGCTGTCCCGGCGAAGTGAACGTGTAGGTAATAGACGCCGGATTGATTTCAAATATTGTAGAAGTATTAAAAAGTGTTACACTATAACCATTTCCACTACATACTGTACTGATATTGAATTTAGGTTCATAGTTCTTTCTCACTTCTACCCCTTTGCTGTACCAGCATGAACCGTATCTCAGGCGTACAAAAACAAGATGTGCTCCTGCAAGATTAGTCTGATATACCGGTGAAGCTGTTCCCTGACCTGAAACTAAAGTAAGGAAAGTATCAGACAACCATTGGATTTCATCCGGAGTTCCATTGTACGTTAAACCAGAAACCGTAATGTTATTACAAGCAGTCCATGCCGGTACGAAGTTGATCTGAGGATTTGCTGTACAACTTCCACTGCTCGGGCATGATTGTGTTACATTAATATTCTGTGAAGAAACCACACAACCGTTAATATCTACTGCCTGCACTCTATACGTTCCAAAAGCACCTGCTCCTGAGATGGTATACGAGTTGGTAGTTGCACCAGATATAATACCATTATTTTTATACCATTGCCAGGATATGATATTGGTAAGTCCTGTAGAGCTGTTAGCCGTAATAGTATACGGTGTCATTGTGGTAGGATCACAAACTGCAATATTATATACCGGAGAAACAGTAATAATGGTTTCAGGATATACAATAAAATTAGCACTTGCAGTAGGTTTATAATTACATCCGTTAGTACCTGCATAAGTTACAGTAACTGTGTGGGAAACATTATTTCCTGAATTATTCTGGATATATCCGTTATTCGGGAAGCTGTAAACCCCAGACGGATTAAAGGCTGTCGTAAACGTTCCGCCAGCAAAAGTGAAAGTAACACTTGTGGCTGAAGTAATAGTTCCCTGATTTACTGTAAAAGTAAGATTTGATCCTAAACAAATTCCGCCAACATTGGTAAAGCTTACTACCGGAAGCGTAATTAAAGATACCGGCATAGTAATAATCTGTGTTACTCCACATTTTACTACTTTCAGAATAAGATCAGTAGTACTCGTTGAAGAAATCTCGTTGAAGTTTACGGTAATATTAGCTGTACCCTGTCCGCCTACTACACTTCCGAAGTTGGAACTGGCAAACGACCATTCCATAAAGTCAGGAACAATACCATTCAGGTTAGCACTGAAAGTTTGAGTACTGCTTGGGCAGAAAGGTCCTGGTTTTGGATTAATAACAATAGTACTAAGGTCTATTTTAGTTACGTTAAACGTTTTCGGAGCTGAAAGACATGCTGCACTGCTGATAGATTTGTTCTGTGCAGACACTGTATATGACGTAGCGCCGGCATTAAATATCACCGTAACAGATTGTCCTGCATTACTTCCTTGAATAGTTCCGTTGGTAACAGTCCAAACCGGTACCATTCCGGGATCCACTGAACTGATGGTATAAACATAAGGTTTTCCAGGACATACTTTTGTTTCTCCGGAAATGGTTCCGTTAGGTGCCTGTGGAATTGGTAATACCTTAATAATTCTTCCATTACTTTCACAACCTCCACCTTGCTTGGTAGCCGTCACAGTATATGTTCCTGCCGTAGCAAAGTTATAGTTGAATATTCCTGTCATGGGTGGAGAAGTATACGTAGATGCCCCTGTTGTTACTTTCCAGATCACCGGTACATTAGGGACAGCTGTAAATCCTTGGCTTGTTCCGGCACAGATTTCATCCACACCACCACTTACCAATACTGGTGCTTCTACTACGATATCTATAGAAGCCTGTCCTTCACATCCCAATAAAGTATTAAAATAATTTGCTGTAAGATGATAAGTCCCTGGCTGATTTGCGGAGAAAACAATTTCGTTTCTCTGTTGAGTATTCGTCAGCAGACCTCCCGCAGGACCTGTCACATTCCAGTTAACTTTGGTTGTTGGCCACTGAGGAATTGAATAAGTATACTGTCTGCCGGTACATATCACTCCCTGTCCTTTAATTTTTGCATTTTTTAAAACTACAGGAATTTTAATTGTCGTCCACTCAGGACATGCACATTCTGACATGTACATTACATATCCAAAGCCTTCAAGCGGATCTACCTGATCCCAAACCACTTCAATTTCATTACCGTTAATGTTGACAATTGATCCTCCGATAACTTTCCATTGTCCTTTGTTGCATCCATCCTGTACATTGTATTTTTCAGTACTCCCTTCACATACTACGGAAGCACAGTTGATCTGTACAGGATCAGCTTTTAATACCTTGATCTGTTTTTTAATTTTATCCTGGCAGCCGCACTTGTTGGTAACCGTCAGAGTAATTGTATAGTTTCCGGGATTAGCATACAAATGAGACGGCTCAAAAGCGGTAGAAGTTGTACCATCCCCAAAGTCCCAGAAGTAGTTAATGATATCCGATCCACCGTTCTGTTCAGAAAGATTGTCAAAATAGATCGTTGTATTCCTACATACAGTATCAGTCAGGTTTAACATTTCAAATTTAGCAATCGGCCTGTTAATCTTTTCGATACAAATGGTCTGGGTTTCCACAGTTCCGTCATTGTAGGTGATAACCGCCTGTAAAGATCCGTTCCCCGCTGCTCCCCAGCTTACATTCGCTACGGTATTCGTAGGTCCTGAAATAGCTGCTGTACCTCCTGAAACCGTCCATTGGACATTGGAAACATTCGGTCCCTGAATCTCGTATTTTACGGTTGATTGCTCACAGACCCGGAGACATTGGGATGAATTGATGTAGGAATAAGCGATTCCGTTGTCAGGGATCTGACCATCTTTTTCGCCACGGAATTCCTGGCATCCGACCTGAGCGGTCCATGTAATTCGAGCTTGAGCTTGTAGTACCCAGGGTACCAGAAGCCAACATAGCAGGAGCCATCTGAAGATGTGCTGCCTACCAAAATAGGTGTTGTTTTTCATAGTTATTAAAAAAGTGTTATTAATTTTTTGTCAAATTAGTAAAAATAATAATATAAAACTCATTTAATCGTGAAAAAATAACATTATTTCACAGTTGAATTTCAACAATATAGATAAATTCATACTTATATGCTATTTCACCAACTCATTAGTTATATAAAAAAAATCATCTTTTTTTTAATTTCAGGGTCTCCAAGCCATTTTCAATCAAATAAAATCCTATTTTTTCTACCAATAAATCCCAAAATCAACAAGTAAAATTAAATTTAATTTATTTTTTACTAAATAATATCAATTTGTATTAAAATTAATCACATTCAAAACAGATAGAATAACAAGTTTTACCCATTCCTTAATTCTTAAAAAACTATATGTATTTCGACAACTTAATCTTCATTAAGCATTTCCTATTCATATCAATATCCATAAGGACAATCATTAGAATTGCCGACAAGATTAAAATAATTTATCTTTGTTTTTCAAGGCTTATCATAAACATTATATTCAACAACTCTTATATGAGAAACAAAAATTTTTTATTTTCCGCCAAAGGAATCTGTACTGCAGCTTTTCTTTCCTTAAACACAATCTTTTATGCACAGAAGACAGCAGATCTCTCAACCCTTTCAGAAAAAACATTAAATACCATTCTGGAAAAAAACAGAGCTTATTATACTCAGGGAAAAGTGGCAGATTACATTCCTGAACTAGGGAAAATGGATGCTAAAGCAATTGCCTTTTCAGTGGTTGATAAAAATGGAAAAGTATTCAACACCGGTGATGTAAGTAAGAAATTTACCATGCAAAGCATTTCCAAAATCATATCCTTAATGGTAGCCGTCAATGAAAAAGGAGAAACTCATATTTTTGATAAAATGGGATATTTCGGATCAGACAAGCCTTTCAACCATTTTTCCAATCTTGAAACCACAGGAAAGCCGCTTAATCCAATGATGAATGCCGGAGCAATCCTTACCACTTCATTGATCTCAGGAGACGGAGAAAAACCATTCCTTAAAATCCTGGATATGGTAAGGTATATTACCAAAAACCCATCTATAGAATATAATAAGTCTGTTTACGAATCGGAAAAGTCAACAGGACACCGTAACCGTGGAATGTTTTACATCATGAAAAACAGCGGACTGATTTCAGGAAATGAAGACCAGCTGGACAACTATTTCAAACAATGCTCTATTGAACTTACTGCTGAAGATCTCGCAAAAATAGGATACTTCTTTGCCAACCAGTGTGTAAGATTTGACGGTGATGCCACTTATAAAAATGCAGATATGGCAAAATTAGTAGAATCACAGATGCTGACTGCCGGAATGTATGAATTCAGTGGGGAATACTCCAGAACTGTTGGTTTACCAAGCAAATCCGGTGTAGGAGGAGGTATTACGGTAAGTGTTCCGGGAAAAATAGGAATCGGAGTTTTCAGTCCTGCTTTAGATCAACATGGAAATTCTCTGGCCGGATATCATATGATTTTAGATCTGGCAAAACAGTATGGATTAAGTATCTTTTAAAGATTCTGGTACGTAAATTATCACAAAGGCTCCAAAACAAAATGTTTTGGAGCCTTTGCATAAAGGATTAATCATTCCTTCTCTTTAGTAAAAATGCATTTATTTTATCTGCCAGACCAACCAGCACATGTCCTTTATCTGGATCAACATAGGATTCAAAATCAGGAAGTAACCCTTCAAGTCTTTCTTTTATTTGTTGAGAATCCCTGACCACATCACCTGCTCCACCTATAAAAAAGACAGGCATGGTCATATTTTTCAATTCTTCATCAGAAAAGATATACTCCTTATCTATCCTTGCATTCACAGAGGACTGCATGAGGCTCATAAAGTCCAGAACAGACTGATCTATTTTTTGTGAACCCGTTATCAGTTTATTGATTTTTCTCTTCCCGGCATTTCCAAGTAGAGAAAAGAATATCGCTTTAAACACAAAGCTGCGCTGTGTTTTTACAATTCCTCCCGGAGAAAGAAGGACAAGCTGACTGATTTTTTCCGGATATCTGGCTGCAAACTTTATCGCAAGCCATCCACCTTGAGACAATCCCACCAAAGAAAATTTTGTTATTTTCAGTTGTTGGAAAACCTCAAACAGCCAATCACTGTAATAATTACCTTTATAAGGAAGTCTGTTTTGTTCACTTTTACCTGGTTCCCCAATAATATCAATAGCATATACTTTGTATTCTTTGCTGTACAAAGCAAGATCCTTCATCCAGGATGCAGCGTTAGAATTAGCTCCATGAAGTAATATAAGTTTAGGATGATCTTCATTTCCATAACTGATAACATGGGTTTCTCCAAAGCTTGTTGGGACCGCTTGTTGACGGATATTTCCTTTAAAATTTGCTAATGCAGCATCATATTGCTCCATCACCTTTTCTTTGTGAGTATCTGATCTGAAAGTTGTTGTCTGTTTCATATATACCTGTTTTCTTTTGTTGTATTTTTTAAATCCAAAAACAAATTTCTGTATGACACACCCCAAAAGTAAGACCTCTTGAATCTGACTACAGTTATTCAAGATCGACCGGAAATTGGCCAATTTCTGAAAAGGAAGTCAATACGAATTGAGTATGGATAAGATTAGAAACCCGTTAAATCATCATAATTGCAAAAACAAGAGAAAACGAGCTTACTATTACAAACACAGGCATGTATAAATCATAATTTCATCAAATCAAATTATGATTGAGTTTTTAGGAGTACAAAAATACAAAAGTTTTATATACTAATCATAAAATACAATAAAAAGCAATTGTTTTATTAAATCCCAGAAAGATCACCCATAGACATAACACATTAATAAACAGATCTTTTACCTTAAAAATTAAAAAAACACCCACCTTTTATATTTACTTTTTTTATGAATTTCGGAAAGATATTTAAATTATTCTTAAAAATACCTATCTATTTATTTATCAAAAAGATAGAAAAAGTTCATAAATAATTCAAATTAAATCACAATATATTGATTAATTTTATTTAAATTCGCTTTGTCATTTTATCAGATTGATAAAGGTAATTCTAACATTTCAGAACCGTATTCATTGTATATTATCTTTTTGTAATATACCTAAAAACAAATCTCTTGTTTTTGAAATATTTTATTTTTTATTCCTATATTTGCTTAACATTTTTTTAACTATAACCATTTATAGTTAAAATTTATAAGATTTTACCGGCCATGTTTCTAAGAATAAGGAAACAATAAATATACTTTAATAGCATTTGAACAATTGATATTTTCATATTAAAAAATCATTATCAAATAGCGTTTATAATTAAAGATATATGATTGTTTTATTATTTTTATTTCCTCATAACAGTAAATTGTTATTTATATGAATAACATTAGTGTTTTGCTATGAGATATCATTAACTATTTCTATACCGTAAATGCTATGAAAAACTTGACCAAAATCAGGCTGATGCCCTTTGAAAAGCCGGATATAATTACTACAATCCAAAATCTATCAACAAACGATAGATTATTAAATAATTACCACAAAACAATACATATTGTTAACGATTTAACAAAAACAATTTTTACTATATCATAGCAAAAAGTAATGGTCTTAGCGAAAGACCTTGCATTCTGTTATGAAACTCTTGCTATCATTCAATAATTCAATTAACACGCCATGAAAAAATTAACCATTATTGGACTGACGCCTTTTGAAAAGCCGGACGTTAACCTTATATCCCGATTGCACCAGGCGGGTGCGTTCCCCGTACTAAGTTTAGGAAATGAGCTAACGAAAGCCCAGGAAGCGTTACATCAACTTGACGAGATAGACGTACCATCGTATGGTATTTATTTTTCTAACGACAATTTCACCACTCTGCAGATTCCGGAAAAAGTAAGATTTGCGATCCTACCGTTCGGAATGTCCACACCATTCAATGTACCTGCTATTTATCAGGTAACCAGTTTGGAAGAGGCCAGACAAGCTGAAGAATCAGGGGCACAAGGAATCATTATCAAAGGAAATGAAGCCGGTGGATTAGTAGGCTATGAATCCACGTTTGTATTATTCCAGCGTGTGATCAAAGAAATCCAGAGGATTCCGGTGTGGATACAGGGAGGAATTGGTCTCCATACTGCCGCCGCATCAAAAGCTTTAGGAGCAACAGGAATTGTTCTGGACAGCCAATTGGCGTTGTTCCCGGAAAGTTCAGTTCCTAAGGATCTGAAAGAAGTATGCTCAAAACTGAATGGTACAGAAACTAAGGTGATTGCTAACCATCGTGTATTGGTAAGACCTAACTCACCTGCTTTACCTGAAAATGCAACCGCTGAAGATCTGAAACAATACTTTACAGGTTTCGACCTTAGTACATGCTATATCCCTATGGGACAAGATATTTCATTAGCAACGGATCTGTATGAAGACTTCAAAACACTGAAAAAACTTATTTTCGGTTTCAAAGAAGCCATGTATGGACACCTGAAACAAGCCAAAGCACTTAAAGTAATTGATAAACAAAACTCTTTAGCACAGGAACTGGGCTTGAGTTATCCTATCGCCCAAGGCCCAATGACCCGTGTGAGTGATGTTCCTTCCTTTGCCAATGCAGTAGCAGATGCAGGAGCCTTACCTTTTGTTGCTTTATCCTTATTGAAAGGAGAGTCTGCAAAATCTTTGGTAATGGATACCAAAAAACTGGCTGGTGAAAAAACATGGGGTGTGGGAATTTTAGGATTTGCTCCACAGGAATTAAGAGATGAACAGACATCCTATATATTAGAAGCAAAACCTCCTGTAGTTTTGATAGCCGGAGGAAGACCTGCACAGGCTAAAGTATTTGAAAAAGCAGGAATTAAATCATTTTTACACGTTCCTTCCCCTGCCCTTCTGGATATTTTCCTGAAAGAAGGAGCTAAAAACTTCATTTTTGAAGGACGAGAGTGTGGAGGTCACGTAGGACCCCTGTCCAGTACAGTTCTTTGGGAAAAACAAATTGAACGTATTTTAAAAGAAGATCATCCTGAAAACATCAGTGTCTTTTTTGCGGGAGGAATTCATAACGCTTTTTCAACGGCATTTGTTTCCATCATGGCTGCACCATTGGCTGCAAGAGGAGTAAAAATCGGGGTATTGATGGGCACAGCGTATCTGTATACCCACGAAGCTGTACAAACCGGAGCTATTCAGGAAGAATTCCAATCTCAGGCAATGCAGGCGAAGGATACCGTTTTACTGGAAACAGCTCCCGGACATGAAACCCGTTGTTTAAATACAGCTTTTGCCCACCATTTCAATACCGAAAAGGCAAAACTTCTTGCTGCCGGAATGGATAAAAAGCAGGTATGGGAACAACTTGAAAAATTAAATGTAGGCCGTTTACGTATTGCGGCTAAAGGTATAGAACGTCAGGGTGATAAATTGGTCAACATTCCTAAAGATGACCAACTGGACTTAGGAATGTATATGATCGGACAGGTAGCCACCATGCAGAATCGTGTGATCTCATTGGCTGCTCTTCATCAAAGTGTTGTAGACAATTACAAACATATTCAGGATGCGGCATTACCGGAAGAACCCGTTTCTACGGAAAAACCGCTGGACATCGCTATCGTAGGAATGGAATGTATTTTCCCGGGAGCTAAAAACCTTGATGAATACTGGAGAAATATCATTTTAGGAAAAGACAGTGTTACCGAAGTACCGGATGAAAGATGGAATAAAGAACTTTATTATAAGCCGGATTCCAACGAACCGGATGTATCCCATTCCAAATGGGGAGGATTTATTCCTAAAATCGATTTCGATCCGCTGGCATTCGGTATTCCACCACAATCTCTTGCCGCTATTGAACCTACTCAATTGTTAACCTTATTGGTTGCCAAGCGTGCCATGGAAGATGCTGGATATGGAGAAAAATACATCAACAGAGAAAACATTTCTGTCATTATAGGTGCTGAAGGAGGTAATGACCTTGCCAACAGCTATAGTTTCAGAGGATATTATAAGCAGGTTTTCGGAGAACTTCATGAAGAAGTAAAAGAAGCCTTCCCACATACGACTGAAGATTCTTTTCCGGGTATTCTGGCAAATGTAATCGCAGGTAGGATTACGAACAGATTAGACCTTGGTGGAAGAAACTTTACGGTAGATGCCGCATGTGCTTCTTCTTTGGCAGCCATTGATCTGGCATGTCAGGAACTTGTATTAGGAAAATCTGATATGGTTCTTGCCGGAGGAGCAGATTTACACAATGGAATTAACGATTACCTGATGTTCTCGAGCACGCATGCCCTATCCAGAAAAGGAAGATGTGCTACATTTGATGATGACGCAGACGGTATTGCTCTTGGAGAAGGTATCGCCATCCTTGTTTTAAAAAGATACGAAGATGCTGTACGTGATGGTGACAGAATTTATTCAGTAATCAAAGGAGTTGGAGGATCCAGCGACGGAAAAGCCCTTGGATTGACTGCTCCTAGAAAAATAGGTCAGGTAAGAGCTCTGGAACGTGCTTATTCCCAGGCTGGGATCAGTCCTGCTTCTGTAGGCCTTGTAGAAGCGCATGGTACAGGAACGGTAGTAGGTGACAAAACTGAATTAAGTGCACTGACTAATTTATTCAGTCGCTCAGGAGCTTTACCAGGACAGACGCATTTAGGTTCCGTGAAAACACAGATCGGCCATACAAAATGTGCGGCAGGATTAGCAGGATTGATCAAAGCTTCCCTTGCCGTTTATCATGGTGTAAAGCCACCTACCCTTCACCTTCAGCAGCCAAATGCTTATTATAACGCAGAAACCAGTCCGTTTGCATTCCATGCTGAAAGTGGATTATGGGCAGAGAAAAACCGTTATGCAGGAATCAGTGCTTTCGGATTTGGAGGAACGAATTTCCATACCGTTATTGCGAACCATCCTAAACAGGACAATTCAATTGCCATGCAGTCGTGGCCTTCAGAATTGTTTGTCTTCCGCGGAGATACCTATGAAGAAGCGAAAGGACAGTCAAGCCAGGTTAAGGTATTATTAGAAATTAATGATGGTATTCCATTAAAAGATATTGCTTACAGTTTAAGCATCAGCTCAGAAAAACCAATCCAGTTCAGTATTGTCGCAGACACCGCTGAAGACCTGATGATGAAGCTTGAGTTAGTACTGCTAGGGATTGAGACAAAAGATACTTTCACCGTGAATAAAAAAGAAGGTAAAGTAGCATTCACATTCCCGGGACAGGGCAGCCAGAGAATCAATATGGCTCGTGACTTATTTGTAGTTTTCCCGGCTATGCGTAAAATTATTGATGAATATCCTGAACTTGAAAAAGTAGTTTTCCCCTCTAAAACCTTTACCGAAGCTGATTTAAAACAACAAAAAGAAACCATTAAAGATACCCGTTTAGCACAACCACTTTTAGGAATTGTAGACCTTGCATTGGCAAAATTCCTAGAATCATTAGGCATTATCCCTGATATGCTGGCAGGCCACAGCTATGGTGAAATTCCGGCTTTATGCTTTGCAGGAGTATTTGGAGAGGATAAACTGGTGGACCTAAGTGTTAAGAGAGCTCAATCTATCTTAGATTCAGTAGAAGGCGGAGATCCGGGTTCAATGTTGGCAGCAAGTGCTGCTGCAGAACGTTTACAACCTATTATTGCTAAAGTTGAAGGATGCTATCCTGTGAATTTCAACGCTCCGACTCAATGTGTGATTGCTGGAAGTACGGAAGCTATCAATAAATTACTTGAAGTGCTTAAACAGGAAGGTATTTCTGCTAAAAAACTGGAAGTTGCCTGTGCATTCCACAGTCCATTACTAGCGAAATCCAAAGATTTATACGCTGAAGTCTTAAAAGATGTTCCTTTCCAGGAAATGCAGATTCCTGTTTGGTCTAATACCACTGCAGAAGTATATCCAACGAATCCATCAGAAATAAAAGAAAGACTTACTGATCATCTGGTACAGCCTGTAAGATTTGTAGAACAGCTTCAGGCCATGTACAATGACGGTGCAAGAATATTCATCGAAGTAGGACCGGGAAAAGTACTTACCGGATTAACCCAATCCTGTCTTGAAAAAGATCAGCTCACCCTATATGTTGAAGACAACAGCCGTAATAAATTCAGCCATCTGCTTTGCATGCTGGCACAATATTTAGGAACAGGCAGAAGCTTTAACATTGATAAACTTTTTGACGGCAGAAGTGTTACGATTATTGATCTTAACCAACCTGAGCTTTACAAAAAAAGCCCTGCTATCTGGCGTGTTAACGGGCAAACTGCCCACCCAACCACCGGTAATCTGCCATCTAATGGTGCATTACCACTTATAAACCCAATTCCCATGAACAATTTTACTAATAATCCACAGGCACCCGCAACGGAAGCCCAGTCTACTGCTGAACGCATGTTGCAGGAATATTTGAACAGCATGAAATTAATGATACAGGCACAACGCGATGTGATGCTTTCCTTTATGGGACAGAATCCTCAGGCGTTCCCTGCTCCTGTATACCATTCACCAGCACCGGCTGCTGCACACCAACCTATATCTACGATTCCGGTTCAGCCAGTTCATCAGCAACCTGTAGCTGTAGCTCCTGTAAAACAAGCTCCGTCAAGAGATATTAAATCCCTATTACTACAGGTAGTAAGTGACAAAACAGGATACCCTCAGGAAATGCTGGGTATGGAAATGGACCTGGAAGCGGATTTAAGTATCGACTCTATCAAAAGAGTTGAGATCATCGGAACACTTCGTAACGAATTGGGAACTCTGGGCAACGGAAACACCAGCGAAGACACCGTTATGGAACAGCTGGCAGGCATAAAAACATTAAGCGGATTAGTTTCATGGCTTACTGAATTCTCAGGTGCTGAAACAACTGCTGCGACAGAAAAAAATGGATCTGCGGCCGAATCAGCGCCTTCAAAACCACAGGCTCAGCCGGCATTCTCACTGGAGGACCTTCAAAATGCTATTTTGAATATCGTGAGCGAAAAAACAGGATATCCAAAAGAAATGCTGGGGCTTGATCTTGATCTGGAAGCAGATTTAAGCATAGATTCCATCAAACGTATGGAAATCATCGGTGATCTTAAAACTAAGATCGGATTTGGTCAAAACCTTGAACAGGCTGATGATGTGATGGAAAAACTGGCGGCCATTAAAACCCTTCGTGGTCTGGCAAGCTGGATCAGCGAAATGAATGGTGAAACCAACGAAGCAGCTCCGGAAGCGAAAGAAGAAAATACTACAGAGCCAACTCAAAATGTATTGTCACGTCTTCGTTTTGACATCACTCCTACCGATGCTTCTAAAGTACAAAATACTGAAGTATTGCAGGGAAAACGTTTTGCCATTACACAGGATGACAGCAAACAAACTTCTGCGATCAAAGAAACTCTGGAAAAACATGGAGCTATCGTAGAAATAGTAGATACGGATAAAGATCTTTCAAATATCGACGGATTAATTATGTTAGACCTATTTTCTGCTGTTGATAAGCCAAGTATTATCGATCATGTAGATCTGATCAAGAAACTGGATTTTGATAAAGCAAAATGGGTATATCTTATTTCTGATATTCCTGCACATATTCAGGAAATTACAGATGCAAGTATATTACGTCATCATCAGGGATATCCGGGACTTTTCAAAAGTTTAGCCAGAGAATTTGATAATACAACATGCAGACTCATCAGCCTGAGCACCCCTCAGGAAGTAGATCAGATTGCTGAAATTACATTGAAAGAGATCCTTACCAACGATAAACCTGCTGAAGTGATTTATAAAAATGATCAGAGACACCAGGTAGACATCATTCCTTCTCCATTATCCACGAGTTTACATGAGGCCCATATCCAGCTAGATCAAAAATCTGTGGTATTGGTATTGGGAGGCGCACAGGGAATCACTGCCGAGTTGGTAAAACACATGTCCGAGGCTTATCCTTGCACCTATATTCTGGTAGGAAGATCGGCAGACCCGAGAAATGAGCTTTCGGCTAAAGACTTTGAGGGGATGAAAACCAAAGAAGAAATCAGAAGTTTCCTGATCAAGTCTGGTCAATTCACTTCTCCTGCAGAAATAGAAAAAGAAACGACGAAGATTTTCAAAAATAATCAGATCCTGCGTACTATCCGTGACATGGAAAACCTTGGAAACACCATCATTTACCAATCACTGGATCTTTGTGACGAAGAAGGTTTAAGCAATCTGATCAGCAGTATTTATGAGAAATACAACCGTCTGGATGGAGTCATCCACGGAGCAGGTCTTTTAGAAGATAAATTATTCAAACAAAAGACCACAAGCTCCTTCGGACGTGTATTTGATACCAAAGTAAAACCCCTTCGTGTATTGGCAGAACAGCTTCGTTCAGACTGTCAGTTTGTAGTATTATTCTCAAGTATTGCTTCCGTATACGGCAACAAGGGTCAGACAGATTATGCCGCAGCCAACAGTGTACTGGATGATTACGCTAATGCTTTAAACAAAAGGTTAAAAGGAAAAGTAATCTCTATCAACTGGGGACCATGGAAAGGTGCCGGAATGGTCTCTTCCACCCTGGAATCTGAGTACGAGCGCAGAGGTATTTCCATGATCCCATTGGATGAAGGAAAAGAAATCTTCCTTAACGAAATTAAATACGGAACAGAAAGCCAGGTGCTGATCATGTCAGGAAATAATTGGTAAAACACTGTATAAACAAAGTATGAAAAAAACAGATGTTGCTGTAATTGGTTTATCCTGTGTCTTTCCCGGGGCTCAGGATGCCAACACTTTCTGGCAGAATATTGTCAATAAAGTTGATTCTACCGAACTCGCTCCGGCGGATCGGATAGATCCGGTTCATTTCAGTGATGCCACAAGTCCCGTTGACCGTTTTTACTGTCAGCGTGGAGGGTTTATCCCTGATTATACTTTCGATCCTACCGCATTTGGTATTTTGCCATTAGCCGTTGAAGGAACGGAACCTGATCATCTGCTTACCCTTGATCTGGTACAGAAAGCACTGGAAGATGCAGGTATATTTCAGAAAAACATTTCCCTTGAAAAAACAGGAATCATCATTGGTAAAGGAAACTACACAGGCCCAGGTGCGACCCGAGCTATAGAAATTGTAAGAACCGGAGAACAGATTTCTTCATTGTTACAAGAGTTACTGCCTCACGTTTCTTCTTCCGATATTGAAAAGGTAAAGCATGCATTTCAGGAACGTAAAGGTCGTTTTGCAGCAGATACTGCGATGGGATTAATTCCCAATCTTGTTGCTTCACTTGTCGCCAACCGTTTCAATCTGGGAGGTGCTGCATTCACTGTAGATGCCGCTTGTGCCTCTGCTTTAATTGCTGTAGATCATGCAGTGCAGGAACTTCAGAGAGGCCGTTCAGATATCATGATCGCAGGAGGTGTACACACAGGACAGAATGCTGCCTTCTGGAGTATTTTTGCCCAGCTGGGAGCGATGTCACGTCAGCAGCAGATCAAACCTTTCAGTATGGATGCTGATGGTCTGTTAATCGGAGAAGGTTGTGGTTTCGTAGTCTTAAAAAGACTGGAAGATGCCGTTCGCGATCAGGATAAGATCTATGCGGTTATTAAAGGCGTTGGCGTAAGCAGTGATGGTACCGGAACCAGCGTGATGAGCCCATCTGTAAAAGGTCAGTTGAAAGCGTTGGAACAGGCATGGATCAATGCTGATTTAGATAAAAATAAAGTGGGATATCTTGAGGCTCACGGCACAGGAACACCGCTTGGAGATAAAACAGAACTTCAGACCTTGGCTCAATTCTTTGGAAAAGAAGAAGCTGCTCCGGCTGCAGGTATCGGATCTGTAAAGTCCAATATCGGACATGCCATGCCAGCTGCCGGAATTGCAGGATTAATTAAAACCTGTCTTGCCTTACATCACGATACTTTACCACCAACCCTATATTGCGAAAATCCGACTTCGGAGATGCAGAATACAAGGTTTGAACCGGTACAGGAAGCCAGAAACTGGTCAAAAACAGGACTGCCAAAAGTAGCGGCAGTGAATGCTTTCGGATTCGGAGGAATCAATGCACACGTTGTTTTGGAAGGGTATGATATGCCTAAAAAAGATCAGGTATTGATCTTGGCCAGACCTACTCATGAAGAACTGCTATCTGCATTACAAAATAATGAAACAACTATCGGCGAAGGAGATTTCAGAGTTGCGATATTCGATCCAACTCCTGCCAGAATAGAAAAAGCCATAAAAATTGTTTCCAAAAATATCATCTGGAAAAACAAACAGGATATCTGGTATACTTCTACCCCATTATTAAAAGATGGAGGTAAAGTAGCCTTTGTATTCCCTGGATTAGATGGTCTGGCAAAAGGTGAGGTAGAAACGGTAAGCCGTTATTTCGGATTATCAGCACCTATCGAAACAGAAGGTGAAGGGCTTCTAACCGATGCCTTAAACATTTTCAACAACTGCAGTATTCTTGATAATTCACTGAAAAAACTGGGAATTATTCCGGATATGAATGCAGGACACAGCTTAGGAGAATGGCTGGCCGGTTACTCTTCGGAATTAGCAGAAGCCAATTCTGTAAAAGCCTTAATTGATGTACTGAATCCTGAAACTTTTGAACTAAAAGATTCCAAGTTCATTGCCATAGGAGCCGGAATTGAGGTGATAAAACCTTTTATTGCTGAAATTTCAAACCTCTATGTTTCCAATGACAACTGCCCTAATCAGGTGATTCTTTGCGGAAGCAATGCAGCTCTGGATGAATTGGTTCCTCTGTTAAAAGCAAAACAGATCTTCCATCAGGTTCTGCCGTTCCAGTCTGGATTCCACTCTCCTTTTATTGCAGATAAGCTGGATGTGATCCTTGCGGGAATGGAAAAAGCACAGTTCCAGCAGACGAAAATCCCATTGTGGTCTGCCACCACTTTAGAACCTTATCCTGCAGATCAGGCAGCGATCAGAAAACTGAGTGCAGAGCATTTGGTAGAACCTGTTCGTTTCCGTGAACTCACCGATAAATTATACGAAGAAGGCGCGCGAGTCTTCATTCAGGTCGGTACAGGAGGACTGATCGGATTTATTGATGATACCTTGAAAGGAAAAGCATTCAGTACAATTGCTTCCAGCGTTCCAACCCGTTCTGCATTGGCGCAGTTACAGCGTGTAGTTGCTTCCCTATTTGTAGAAGGAAAAACAATTGCTCTTGATTTTCTGGAGATTAAGAATCATTCGAAAAGACCGTCAGGAAAAGGTATTAAGCTGGAATTAGGTTCACCTATCATCCGTAATTTTAAAGAGGTGAAAGCGTTGGCTCAGTCTTTTGACACGCCAAAACAATATGCCGCAACAGCTTCAGCTATTGCTACAAAAAGCGGACATCCTCTGGTACAGGCATTCCAGGATAACGTTGCCGATATGATCCGTATGCAGGAAGAAGTATTGACTTTATTCCAGAACCGTCCGGAAATCACCATCCAAAGACCTGCACCTGTAGTTCATGCTGCTCCACAACCCGTAAGAAGTACAAATTTTACAAAAGATTTATATGTAACGCTGGAAAGTCATCCTTACCTGATCGATCACAGTTTATTGAGACAGCCTAAAGGATGGGCTCATGTAGCAGATATGGAACCGGTAATCCCGATGACGATGATCTTTGAACAGCTTGCAGAAATTGCAGAAGCAGAAATCCCGGGAACATTGGTTCATAAAATCATGAATGTAAGTGTATTCCAATGGATGAATGTTGCCAAACCTTTCGAAAAAACCGTAAAAGGAGAATGGCGTTCACCGAATCACGCTTATCTCGATATTGAAAATTTTGCCAACGCAGAAGTAGTCTTAAAATCTGCTCCTGTTCCAACACCTGACTTCAATCTTTCCATCGGTAATCTTTTACCTATCGAAAGAACCCCTGAAGAAATCTACGACATGCACATGTTCCATGGGGACCAATATCAGGGAATTACAGAAGTTTCTGCCGTAGGAGATAAAGGAATCATCGGGAAGATAAAAGCAAACGGAGGTAAAGGATCATTGCTTGACAATGCAGGACAGCTGTTCGGACTTTGGCTTCAGCTTACGTTGGTGAAAGACCGTATTGCATTCCCTGTAAAAATCAGAGATATTGAATTCTTCGGCGATATGCATGATCAGGAAGGTATTTTTGAATGTACCTGCATGCTGACTGAATTGAATGATGAATTCGCCATTGCAGACATTATCCTGAAAAGAGACGGTAAAGTATGGTGTGCGATTACCGGATGGCAGAACAGAAGACTGGAAATTGATGCCGCTTTATGGAATGTTTCCATGTCACCACTGCACAACCGCCTTTCGGAAGAGATTGCCCCTGAAGTTTTCTTCTTCCATCAGGCCTATACAAGAGTTGCTTCATGGGATTTTATCCTGAAAAGATATTTCAACCAAACGGAAAAACAGCATCATCAGCAATTGTTACCTAATAAAAAGAAAAACTGGATGGTAAGCCGTGTGGCAGTGAAAGATGCCGTAAGAAATCTTCTTCGCAAAGAAAAAAATCATGCCTGCTTCCCGATTACGTTTGAAATCCGTTCCGATGAAGTGGGGAAACCTTACCTTATCAGTGATTTTACAGATAACATCCATATTTCTCTGGCTCATAAAGGAAAAGAAGCCGTGGGAATCGCGAGATATGGAAAATCTGTAGGAATTGATATGGAACTGATAGAAGAACGCAGTTCAGGATTCTACGACATGGTATTTACCGACAAAGAATTAACCTTATTAAAAGACCGAGATCAGGCAGAATGGACCACCCGTTTCTGGGTAGCCAAAGAAGCTTATGGAAAGTTTCTGGGAACAGGACTGAAAGGAAATCCTAAAGCCTTCGAAGTCGAATTGATAAAAGACGATCACCTGTGGATCAACAACATTGAAATCAAAACTATTAAACATAAAAATTATATTATCGGATGGACACTGTAAACGCAACATTAAAAATGAACCACGAAGAACTTTTTACTTTATTAAAAGGTTTTATTACTGAAGTGATAGGTGCTGAATTTGTAGAAGAGATGGACATTACTCCTGAAAGTTCATTCACCAGAGATCTTGAGATGGACAGCATCGAGATTGTCTCTTTCTCTGAAAAGATCAAGGCGCATTTTGGCGATCAGATCGACTTTACAGGTTGGTTATCATCTATGGATCTTGACCAGCTTATTAATCTTGACCTTAGTATGATCATCAATTATATCTACGAATGCCAATAATCACTGTCAATAACAGACAAGTTCATATACAGGAACTCAACAAAGGAGCCGAACAAACCGTGGTACTCATCCACGGTATGTTCAGTAACCTGTCCATTTATTATTTTAATATTGCCCCAATTCTGGCAAAACATTTCCATGTGGTGATGTACGATCTGAAAAGCCACGGTATGAGTGAACGCTTTCTGGATGGGTACGACCTTGACAATATGTCATCCGATTTAATAGGTTTAATAGATCACCTTCAACTGGAAAAAATACACCTTGTCGGCTATAGCTTCGGAGGTCTTATTGCTTTAAAAACAGCTTTAGAATACCCGGACCGCGTGAATCAGCTAGTGGTGATGGAAGCGCCGGATCCTCAGGATGAAAAAGCCCGTAACATCATTGATGAATACAGCAAGGAATTTCTTGAGCACTATGTAGCCAATTTTACAGATACCACCAAAGTACAGATGGGCAAAAGACAAATGGATAAGAACCACCGTATGTATGAATTTCTGTTTAACCAAACCAGCATTAAAGCAGATATGATTAAGGAAAAACATTTCCTGGGTGAAACCGACTTCAACAAATTGACAGCTCCTACTCTATTGCTTTATGGCGCTGATTCCAATTGCAGACCTACAGGTGAATGGCTGCAATCTCAAATCAGCGGATCTGAACTTGAATTAATTCCGGGCGATCACAATATTCCTATCCAGGAACCTCAGCTTATCGCTGAAACGATTGCTCAATTTTTATCTAAAATCCTAACACAAAACCATGGCTAAATTTGCATTTATAGTTCCACCATTGACAGGACATGTCAACCCTACCTTAAGCATCGGTGCTACACTGCTGGAAAGAGGACATGAAGTAGCCTGGATCAGCCTTGACCCTACTTTAGAGGCCAAACTTCCCGAAGGAGGAAAATTATTACTGATCCAGTACGATCAGACCGACGAAGAAAAAAAAGAAAGTGAACAATATCTCGATATTATCTCCAAAAAAGTAGTGTATGGTATAGACAGCGTTAAGTTCCTGTATGAAGAGGTTCTTATCCCGCTGAACAGACATTGCTACAATGGTATTGTTACTTTATTAAAAATAGAGCAGCCCGATTTGATTATCGGAGATCATCAGTTATTTGCAGCTCCGGTTGCAGCCAAAACTCTTGGTATTCCTTATGCCACTTCTGTTACCGCTCCGGCAGCCATCAAAATTATGAATGAGCTTCCAAAAGTACACGAATGGGAAGTTAATCAAATCATTGATCTGCAGAAAAAACTCGGTTTCCGGGAAGAACGTTCTCTGGCGACGTCTGACCTTCTGACTCTGGTTTTGACTTCCGGTTATTTCTTTGGGGAAATGGAGGATCTGCCGTCTCAATACCAGTTCACAGGTCCGGTTCTTACGGAAAGACGTGTTTCATGTGAATTCGACTGGGAGAGATTAAAAAGCAAAGACAATAAAAAGATCTTTGTAAGTATCGGAACTACCTTCGATCACGATCATAAAAAGGCATTTTTCCAAAAGGTAATCGATGCTTTTAAAGAGGAAGATTTAACCGTTGTAGTCGTTTCTGATCCAGAGCTTTTTGAGCTGTGGCCGGATAACTTTATGGTGTATCAACAAGTTCCGCAATTGGATCTGCTGCCTCATCTTGACGGCGTAGTTTGCCATGGCGGTCATAATACCGTTTCTGAAACATTATCCAACGGTATTCCTTTGGTCGTGATTCCGATTGCGTATGATCAGTCGCATGTTGCAGGACGTGTGGTGCGTACAGAAGCGGGTGAGCGCCTGAATTTTAACCGATTTAAAGCCAATCACCTGAGAGAAGCGGTACAACAGATTTTAAATACTCCAAGCTACCGTGAAGCAGCTCAGAAAGTAGGTCACTCTTTTGTGGAAGCAGGAGGAGCAGCTACAGCAGCTAACTTATTGGAACAAGCGATATCAAAGGCTTCAAAACCTGAAAAACCGTCTAAATTTTTATTTGTAGTTCCTCCGTTTTTCGGACATGTGAGCCCGACTCTGAGTGTGGGAGCAAGTCTGATTGCCCGCGGACATGAAGTTAAATGGTTCGGGATAACCCCTTTAGACAGTAAACATATTCCTGAAGGAGGTTCTTATTTCTACCCTGAAGAAGATCTTGTTCCGTATCAGGAGGAAATCGCCCGTATCTTGAAAAGGCAGGATGACGGACCTGCATGTTCCGGTCCTGAAGTAATGAAACTGGCTCTGGAAGAAACCTATGTTCCTTTCGCTAAAATGATGATGCCGGGATTAACCAGACTAACAGAAAGCTGGATGCCGGATGTGATCGTGAACGACTGTATCACTTTCGGAGGGGCGCTTTTCGCTCATAAACATCATATTCCTTGTGTAACGACAACACCTGTTCCTCCGGATGTGATGGGAGACACGGAAAAAAGTGCCCCTAAAATCTGGGAATGGCAACAAAAACTGATCAAAGACCTTCAAAAAGAAGTGGGAATTCATGAGGAGGGAATTTATATCCATTCTCACAAACTGAATATGGTATTTACTTCACAGGCTTTCGCTGGTTTTGAAACCGTTCCGCCTCATATGAAATTTGTAGGCCCGGTAAAAGGACGTCCGAACGATGCTCCGTTTGACTGGGATAAACTGAATGCATCCACCACTCCAAAGATATTTGTGTCATTGGGAACACTGTTGGTAGATATCAGAAAAGCTTTCTTCGAAAAAATCATTGCTGCATTCAAAGACCAGCCGGTGACCGTGATTGCCGCTACTCCACCGGAAATCTTTGAAGAATGGCCGGACAACTTTATTGTGAACAGCTTTGTGCCACAATCGGCAGTGATGCAGCAAATGGATATGGTGATCTGCCACGGTGGTTTCAACACCGTAAACGATACTTTCCGTAATGGTTTACCGATGTTGATCACTCCCATTGCATATGACCACTTCCATATTGCAAAACTGATTGAGCAGGCAGGCTGCGGAATCAGCATCCGATACAAAAGACTTCGTGTAGATGCCCTTCGTGAAACTGTTTTTGAATTATTGGAAAATCCAAAATACAGAACCGCTGCTCAGGAAGTCCGCAATACATTCACGCTTGCCGGAGGAAATGATAAAGCCGTAGAACTATTAGAAAATTTTGTACACGAACATTCAATATTAGCTTCAGTGTAGCCTATGAATCAACCTATTAAAAGAAGATTGCTATTTGGAGAACGTATGTTATTGGGAGACGGCTCAGAACCCTTTAACGCAGTTATTCCGTTCAGACTGAGAGGTACCTTTACTTTAAAAGATATCCAGCAGGCTCTGGCACGAATCCAAAATAAACACCCATGGCTGAGAGCATTGATCAGCCATGATGAAAAAAATATTCCATGGTTTAATGTTCCTGAAAAACCTGTTTCTATTCCTGTAAGAATCGTCACCAGACAAAGTGAAGATCAATGGCAGGAGGAATCCAGGAGAGAATGGAACACCACTTTTAATTACGAAAAATTTCCCCTGATCCGGTTTATCTGGATCAGAGGGGAAGACGTTTCTGACATGCTGTTTGCGTTCCACCATTGTCTTTGCGATGGTGGTTCTGCAATGGCCTTTTTAAAAGAATTTCTTATCGTTCTGGACAATCCGTCTGCCGATATCGGGATAGAAAATCCCATAATGGGAATTCAGGATGTGGTTCCTTCCCCTATTCTGAACAGCAGAAGACAGAAACTGAAAGCCAGATTTATCGGAAGACTTGCTGCTACTGCCATCAAATGGCTTCCGGTAAACAAAAAACCTGTTGAAAGACAGAATGACTATCTGATCCATGGAAAACTGGATGAGGAAACAAGTCAGCAAGTGATCGCTTATTGCAAATCGCAGGAAGTTACTGTCAATACATTTTTGAGTGTTGCATTGTTACATTCATTTAAAAAAGTAAGAGGTAAAAAATCTTTCAATAAAGTTTCCTGCCCGGTAGACATCCGACGTTTTGCCAAACAGATTAAAGCAGATCATATCTTCGCTTTCGGGCTGATGATTGTGATTTCCTTGGATGAAAAGCTAAGCTTCACAGAGAATCTCCGTGCCATGCAGAAATCTGTAGAACAAAAAGCCTCAAAACTGGATCCTTATATCACCATGATGGTGATGGAGTCAGGACATGATGCACTGAAAAGTTTCACAAGGCTTTTAAAGAACGGAAAATCTTCCAACGACTGTATGTTTTCTAATCTGGGACCACTTCAGATTCCTCATGAGTATAAAGAGTTTACAGTAGAGACCATCTTCAGTCCGTCAGTCATTGGTCCGCTCGGAAACACCACAACTCTGGTGGTTTCTACTTACCGTGGAAGGATGGATTTTTCAATCATGGGAAGCGAAGGTTATATACCTCATACTGAAGTAGTAGCCATCCGTGATGAAGTTATCAGAACAATTCAATCACAAATAAAACAGACTGCAGTATCATGATCAAAAGACCTTTAATGATGGTGGAAAGGATCATGTATGTAGATCCGGAAACACCTTTAAATTGTATTTATACAGCAAGAATCAAGGGAGAAATTCCTGAAGAAAATTTTAAAACGGCTTTAATAAGAATCCAACAGAAGCATCCTATTCTGAGAACCAATATTGATCATAACAAAGGGCGCTACCCTTTTTTTATGGGACAAAGAGATATTGAACCTATTCCCCTTCGTATTGTGGAGCGTAAAACAGACGAAGATTGGTTTAAAGAATCTGAAAAAGGATGGTTTAAACTTTTTGAAACTCCCAAAAAACCACTTGCCGAAGTAGTATGGGTAAAAGGACAGGGTACTTCCGAAATCCTTTGGATTATGCCTCACTGTATATCCGATGGGACCACCGGTGTCACTTTACTACGTGAACTTCTAAGCTTACTGGACAATCCTTATGGTCCGTTAATTCCTTATGTTGCTTTTGAATCTGTTGATGACTTCCTGCCTTCGGACTTTAACATCGGAATAAAAAAATATAAAGCCGGTCTTTACCTTCTGTTTGCTAAAATATTCTTTTCCATACAGAAGAAAAGTAAAAAGAGAAATCAGGGAAAAAACTACGCCATTCATTGGAAAATGACTCCAAAGGACACCAAACTGATCACTGAAAAATGTAAAGCCAACGGAATTTCTGTGCATGCTTTACTTTGTTCTTCGGTGATGCAGGCGTTTCGTGATGTTCAGGGAGACCGCGCCAAAGGTAAGGTAATCAGTCCTGTAGATGTACGTCATTTTATCCCGGAAATTAAAGATGATCATTTGTTTGCTTTTGCCCCAACGGTAGAACTTTCCTTAAAAAAAGGCAGCCAGGATGTTCTGAGTAATGCCAAAGAGATCAAAAAGGATCTTATTGAGAAAATCAACAAGCTGGAAGCCCGTGAACTTCTGTGGATGGGTGAACATATGCATCCTGTTGTGGAACGGATGATCAACATGCTGAAATCCAGTGAAGGCGGACATGATGTAACCTTATCCAATATGGGAAAGGTAAATATCCCGAATGATTATAAAAATTTCAATCTGGAAACAGTCTTTAGCCCTACCGTGGCTTTCCCATGGCTGAACTCTAATACGTTAGTCACCAGTACATACAACCAACAGATGGATTTCACCTTCATGTCCAATGAAAATTTTCTTCCCAAAGAGGAAGCTCATCTGATAAAAGATAAAGCCATTGAGCTTTTGACCACCTCTCTATGAAATTTAAAATAAAACCTCCGAAGCCCAAACCTATAAAGAAAACCACCCTCAAACGCTTTCTCATTAAGCGTACGATTTACTATGTCCTTCCGAATGTATTTTTTAATTTCATTATTGCCTATGCCAGTTTCAAAGAATTAGGCTACACGCATTTTTTCTCAGGAACCCAAAATCTGGCCCGTCTTACCCTGCCGATGGCCATCTTCCTTCCGGTAGTTCTCACCATTGATATCATCAAAAGAGTAACGGATGCCGCCAGCCAGGAAGCGATAGAGTTTACGGTAGATGAACAGCTGAATATTAAAAAACTCATGACCAGGCTTAGCATCGTACACGGTCTGATTACAGGACTATTAGTTTTATCTCTCCTATTCATAGGACAATATAATTTCTCAAAAGATTATAAACTGGACGCCACAGCAATGGCAGTCGTGGTGGGAACATTGGCAGGAATTCTGTCAGTGATTTTTGTATATCTGCCGGTTTGGAGGTTGAGAAGATGGATGTGCAAAGTGAAATCAGTACCAGCAGAGGTAAATTCATGATTTTTAAACAAAAGCAGCTATAACACTGTATATCATTTTATTAAAATCAAAAAAAAGATAACAATGCCCGGATGATCATAAGGTCACCGGGTATTTTTAAGCAAAGACTTACTTAATTTTTTTCTTTAAAACCAGATATTTGGTAAATTTTTTATATTTATATGAAAAATTTACAAGAATTCTTCTTGGACAGAATGACTAACAATGTATGTACAAAATAACGGATCAGTTAAAGAATATAGGATTCAGTATCAATCGTTTAGATTACCTTATCAATAGAAATAACAACAAAAGAGAATTCAATACCCTGGAATATTTTTGTATCTATATCATTCTGGAAGATATCCAGTTAACGATAGATAATGTTCCCTACCCATTAAAAGGGGGAAATATTGCCTTTGTTGGACCACAAAAGAAAATCGTTTTTGGGGAGACCAAAAGATCAGATGTGTATTCCATTGCTTTTTCATCCAGTTTTTATGAAAGATCAACCAAAGACAGCCTTTTTATCAATTCACAGCTTTTTTATAATTATAATTCTGAAATATTTATTGCTCCTTTCTTCAATGCAGAACAGATGAGAGTGATATTCCTGGAACGTATGGAAAGTTTCAGAAAAAAGGATGAAAGCCTGTATATATCTGCTGCCCACAATGCCATAGAAAGGCTAATGCTGGATGCCCTTTTACATATTCCCACCGAAGAAATCAAAAAGGACATCAAATTTGACTATATGTACTATGTCAACCGCTTCAAAATTCTGCTGCAAAGAGATTACAAAAAGGCAAAGAAAGTGGCTTACTATGCGGAAGAACTTAATATCTCTTCAAGGAAACTTACCGAGATGACAGAGTATGTACTGGGCAAAACAGCCAAGCATATCATCATTGAAAAACTCATTATTGAATGCAAAAAAGCGCTGAATTTTTCAAATTCCACCATCTCTGAAATATCTTATGATCTGGGTTTCAGCAATGAAGGAAATTTCACCAATTTTATTAAAAAACATACCGGAAAAAATCCCTCAGAAATGAAATAATTTGTATATTTACATAAGTAACCTTTTGGGGAAAAATACAGGTTATATGCTTGCAAAGTACATTATATTCATTTTGTTCTATTTTGCTATTACAAAATCATTTGCCCAGGCAGCAGACGGTTTAAGGCTTAATGTAAGGCTTTATCCGGTACAGATGCTTGCTATAGGCTCAGGATTTTCGGACGATGGAAACGAAGCTTCCTTCCGGGAGGTTCAGTCTGTAACCATCTCAAGTCCGACAGGGTTTCAGCTGAATGCAAAATATAATGAATATCGCAGTACAATCGGTAATTCCGAAAGCAACAGAGAAAAGTTTGAAGAATATCCTCTTATCAACCATTCTAAAGGAGTGGTTCAGGAGCAATATCCTATCCAACATGAGATTGAAAATGCTATGGAAAATTTAAGCGTTAACAAAAGTGACGATGAAAATTTTTTAATATTAACTCTAATTTCTCAGTAAAAAATAAAGCAAGGCCTGAAAAAATAACTATGCACTGAATAACAATCTTGCGATTTATTCATTCCCTATATATTAAGTAAAATTAATGTTTAAGATTAATAAAGCATTCTTTTCACTTTATGGTGATTTTATCAACATTTAAATGATACTTTTTATGTAATTATTCATAAAAAGTACTGATCAGTGCGTACCTGTTTCTTCGTAAAAATTCACAAATAATAAGTATTTTTTCACAAAGATCCTGATGTTCTTTGTATTTACCTTTGCATCCGCAATTTTAAAAACAATTAATACAAAAAAACGTCTTTAACCTTATGAAAAATTTTATCTTAGCATCTTTTGCTATCCTTGGATTCTCAACATTACAGGCACAAAATGTAACGCTGAATGTCAGACTTAAGCCTATCCAGACGCTTGTTGTTAACAACGCTCAAAAAGTCGTTAATTTAGACTACATCACTAAAGATGACTATGCCAACGGTGTATCTTCTGTAAACGCAGATCATTTAAGCATTTACAGCACAGGAGGATTCCAGGTAAAAGTAAGAGGCGGTAACGATGTATTAGAGTATGGAGGTAAAAACATCCAGGCTAACACCATCCAGATTAAAGCAAGCGCAGGTTCTGACGCTGTAAACGGTGCTCAATATGCTCAGAATGTACAATTATCAACTAACGAAGCTACTTTGGTAACTTCTTCTACAGGAGGGGTAGACAAAAAAATTAACATTGAATACAAAGGAGCCGGAGATAATAAGTACCTGAACAATTATATTGCCGGACAAGATCCTACAGTATACACTACTGAACTTACGTATACCATTATTTCTCAATAATAGACATCATTTTGTAATGATAAAGTGTTGTACCTACCCCAGCACTTTATCAACACTTAAAAACTAATCTCCGTCATGAGCAGACTCTCTCTTCTCCTTTTCAGTCTTCTTTTCCTATCATCTTTTCACGGATATGCACAAACAGGGGTTTCGGTTTCACCGCCAAGACTGTACTTTGAGTCAGGAAACGGAAACAGCAATACCCAGACAATAACGGTAACGAATGTAAGTGCCAAAAATTCTCTGGATCTGGCTGTAAGTTTAGGAGACTGGGAATATGACGGCAAAGGTGAGAATGTAACGTATCCCGCCAATACCCTTCCCACTTCCTGCGCAAGTTGGGTTTCGGTCAAAAAAGAGGAGAATTACTTCACGCTGGCTCCCGGAGAAAAAAAAGATATTGAGGTTACTATTACCGTTCCTAATACACTTTCCAATCAACTGTCTACCCATACGGCTGTTTTGTATGTAAGCCAGATGAATCCGGTAGATGATGTGGATCATAAAGGCGCCAACATCAAGGTAAGCATCCGTTCAGGAATCAAATTATTCCACAAACTGCCTGCCGCCAAAACGAAAAAACTTGAAATCCAGAATCTGGTATACGGAAAAACAACCAATACAATCAACCTCTTTTTTGAAAATCAGGGCGATGTATGGGGTGACGGAAAAATATACACTGACTTTGTGAATACCCAAACCGGAAAAAAAGTATCACTGGATCCCGTTATCTTTTACTCTATGCCCGGAAATAAAAGAGAAATGGATATCGCTCTTCCGGCAAGCCTTGAAAAAGGAAAGTACACCGCTTCTGTAATGATTGATTATGGAGACAACAACAATCTGGAATTAGGAGAATTAAGTTTCAGCTATGAATAGTAAAAAATTCTTCTGTTTCTTTCTGTTGATTTCCCTGAACTGCTTCTCACAGATCAATTACAACTCCTGGGTGAACAGTTACCTGCAGATTAATTCCTACAGCGGAAATACCAATCCCGATGCTTATACCTTTACGCTGGCTGGTAACGGCGCATTTAATATTCCTTACTGGAAAATATCCATGAAGCTGAAGCAGCCTATCACTTCTACGGACGGAAATTATACAATGCCTGCCAACAAAATATCATTTCAACCGGTTTCCACTTCAGGACAGGCTTATCCGGGACCTGTGCCCACCATTCCTCAGATCGGAATGCCGTTAAATACTTTTCTTCAGGCCAACCAGGAAGTCTTTTTAATTCCACAGTCCAATGCAGCGTTGTACAATCAGCCCCCACAGCCCAACGGTTATTATAACCTGCAGGTAAAATACAGCCTGACCGTTATGGGAGGATCTTATCTGGGAAGCTACCCTTCCTGGACCCGATTTAACGCTCCGGTACAGTTTACAGCGTATGACCAGTACAACAATATTATCGGCAGGGCTGATCATAATTTCCAGATTCACATCGGAACGCTCAGCGGAACTCCGACCGATGTACCCGAAATGTCGCTTCAGTTTTCCGCAAAAGCAGTCAACGGATCACTGGAATTCAAAAGTATGCCGGATTATATCAACGGAGTAAGTGTCACCTATTCCAATGGACTGATTGTAAAAAGCAATACCAATTACCAGATCAAATTACGTTCTCTTCAGGGGCAGTTCAGCTCTCCGGCCGGAAACTACATTGCTTTAGGAACCGTAAAAATGAATCTCATCCCCGTTTCTGGAAACAATGGGAATGTATATCCTATTCTGCTGAGTGCTTCTTCCCAGCTTATTGCGACTGGAGGCTCCACCGGAAATTCAAGCTTATATTACGATATCAGATATTCCACCAAAGCCAATGATGAAAGACTGATTAATGCCAAATCGGAAGAATATTCCACCACTCTTCAATACGAGATTATCCCCCAATAACCATGCTTCAAGACCTGTTCAAAAAAATTTTTTTCATTTTTTTGATTTCGTTTCAGATATGGATTCCGGCGCAAAGCAGTTCCGGGATAAGTCTTGATATCCGTAATGAATCCAGAACAGATAAAACAGGCATTCTGGATCTGATCATTGTCCTTGACAATCAAAGCACAAATGATTTCAAAGGAAAAATAAACATTACGATTCCTCAAGGTTTCAGAAATATTTCGGGCAACAGTCTTCAGGTCGAAATGAAATCCGGTGAACATCTTTTCATTCCGGTAAAAATTGTAGTCAGTAATAATGCCGTTTCGGGTGAATCCCGTATGGCTTTCCGTCTTTCTGACCAGCAGAATAAAACAATGGCGGAAAAAGAAATACCTTACACCGTTACTGAAAACAATGCCATGCGCATCACGGCAGAAACTCCTCTGATTTATGTGAATAAGGCTACCGATTCGGTAGAAGTAAGGGCAAGGGTTTCCAATCTTGGAAACAGAAAGCAGCATGTAACGGTTGTCTTTAAAATTCCGGAAGCAGAGCAGGGAAATGCTTTTATAGAGAAAACAGGAAGTATTGGCGTGCAGAAAGATTCAGTCTTTGTGTTCCGTTTTCTGCCTTCCAGAATCAGATCCCGAAGCACTCAGATTTCCGTTAATATTGCAGGTTTCAGAGAGCCGGACAGAGAAATATTCGGTAATACCAGTGTTTCCGTCCAGAATGTTTCTTCGGTGCAGCGTTATGAGGATATGGAATCCACTGCTTTTTCCAACTTTACGCGGAATACCATCACGGCAAGTTACAGGCATGCCGGAGAAAACCTGGACATGTATCAATTGGTAGGTTCCGGAGGTTTCAACCTTCCTTCAGGATATATTTTCATCCGGGGGAATATCTATACCATGAAGAACCAGAGCGATCCCATTGTCAACAATACCTATCTGACCTATCACAGGGAAAACAGTGAATTCACCATCGGAAACATCAATAAATTACTGGAACTTTCTCTATTCGGAAGAGGGCTGGAATATTCCTACACTTCTCCGGATAAAGACAAAAAAATTGAAGCAGGTTTTGTAGACCAGACCTACAGCCTGATCGAAAGAAATTCTTTTCTGAAATATGGTTATGGATTTTACACCAGAGGAACCCTTGGGGCTCAAAATGCTTCCCGCAATCTCTCCGGAACATATATTTTCAGGGATGATCCTTACGAAAAAGCCAGACATCATGTAGCGGGAACAGATCTTCAGTATGCTTTCGGCAAAGACTGGAGAACCAACACCAAGGTGTATGGCGGACTAAGTTTCTACGAAAACAACCAGCCTGCAAAACCTTCCCTCGCTTTGGAATCACAATATTCCGGAATGATTAAAAAGGTGAATCTGAACGGAAATTATTTCTACAGCACAGATTATTATCCCGGAAACAGAAGGGGAATTTTGCAGATTCAGCAGAATTTCTCTACCATGATTTTCAAAGACCATAATGTGTATGCCAACATTACGGCTTCCCATTTTTCACCCAAGTTCTACTTTTACGACAACACCCTGAATTCGAGCAATCTAAGACTGGATACAGGAATCAACTTCCCTAAAAAAGGGAATTTCGGGATGGGACTTGGCTACCAGTATCAGGAAGAAAATTCCAATTCTTATAATACTTTCTTCAATGCCCAGCCTTATGAGAACACAAAACAGCTAAAAGCCCAGCGTTTTACGGAATACCTTACCTGGCTGAGCCCTGATAAGCAACACTCCTCCATCTTAAGCATGGAAACAGGATTGGTTCAATATCCCGACAACGACAAACAGCAGTTTCAGATGAAGGCAAGCGGAACTTACAGCTACAAATGGCTTACCGTGAACGGGATCTATCAGCACGGAAGTTATTTCCTTTCCGAATATGCTTTTTCAAAAATGATGAACCAGAACACTCCTTACAAAAAGCTTTCCCTTTCTGCTTTTGTGAATAAAAATTTCTTCAACCGTCAGCTGAATGTCACCTCAGGGGTTTCTTATACGGATGATGTTCTGTACGGAAAATCGCCTTCCGGCTTTATGAACCTGAAGTATTCAAGGGAAAAATATGCTCTGTACCTGAACTCATCCTACTTCAGTTATACTGCAGGAAGTTTCACCAATAATCTGTTGACCGTGGAAGCCGGTGTAACCGTCAACCTTAGAAACAGCACCCTTGATCCGGGTAAAAAGGGTGATATCAAAGCATTTGTCTATTATGACCTGAACGAAAATAATATCTATGATGAAGGCGACAAAGAAGCGGCTGGCTATCTCATTATGCTCAACAATATTTCATTTAAAACCGACCCGTCAGGCTCTATCAGCTACCGTTCTATCCCTTATGGAAAGTATGCCCTGAAACAGGTGATCCAGCAAGGCTGGTATTATGATGAAACCGAATTTACCGTAGACAAACACCACTACTCTTTTGAGATCCCTCTTCATCAAAACGGAACGACCCAGGGAAAAATAACCTATGATTTTGACACCAAAACAGCAGGAGATTTCACGCCCAAAGTCGGAGGTATTCTTTTCAATATTTACCGAAACGAACAGTTAGTACATCATATCATCACCGATGACAATGGGGAATTTGCCTCTTTCCTACCCTCCGGAAATTACAGGATTGAACTGAATAAAAACTCTCTGCCGTCCAATACCTATTGCGAACGCTCTACAGATACTTTCAAAGTGGAAGCCGGGAAAATAGTACAACTTGAGCCTTTTGTGATTAAGGTAAGGGAGAAGGTGATTAGGGTGAAGAAGTTTGGAAGTTAAAACTAATGTATACAAAATCTTTTTTATAAAGAAACACCGTTTCAAAGGATAATATTGAACAATACATTTATCAAAACTTATCTATATTAATATGTAAGTTTGAAAATATTATTTATCGGAGGGATAAACACAATATCTTAATATTAATAAATAACCTCTTCAATATAATATGAAGAGGTTATTTATCTAACTTTTTAATCTTTTATTACTTCAAAAGGCCAAGTGTAATGGCTGGAAGCAAAAGGGCGTTTTTCTTTCGGATAGACTATTTTAGCTTTTATTCTAAATTTTGTTCCTACAGGAAAATCAGTAGATAATACTTTAGAGCATTGTACAAACATTGTTTCCAAATATGGATCTTGATCAGGAAGAGGCTTGATGTGAACTGGCCCATGTTTGCCTCTTTCATTAGTTAATACACTTTGGACAATAATGTAATCATATTCTTCCATGATATTTAGTTTTTATATTTACTCAAATATAAGCTTAAATCAAAGTATAATAAATAGTTAATTTCCAACAACAATATTATAATGCTTGCTTCACAAGACTCATAATATATTCTAGATTTTCTGTATCCTTAACAATTATTTCATAGTCTCCATTTCCATTATGACCTTTAAGATCTGAGACATCTCTCATAATATTTTTAGGATCATCAAGATTGCCTTTTTTGAGATTGATCCACATTTTTAATGAATTGGCTTGAACTTCTATATCAATAACGTTTGTTTTTGCTTTAAATGCGATATACCATTTTTTGGGATGTACTTCTAACTCGGAAGATAAGTTTAAAATTGCTTGCTTATAACTTTCGTAAAGTTCAATTACAGAATCATTTTTACCCGAAAGATATAAGTCTTCAGTATATACAGTTACTTGTTTGGTTACCTTACTTATAACAGAATTTTGTTCAGATTTAACTTCTTTAATATTAGGAGCTGCTTTAGATTTTTTTATAGGATTAATCAGTATAATATCATTTTCATACTGCTTAATTTCCCAAAGCTCTATTGGTAAGTCTTTAAAGTTCGAAGCCTGTTTTTGAAAGTCTGTAAAAGCAGGAGACACAAAAACAACTTTCGACTGCGACCAATCAATATCTGCACGTTTAATGGTTTCATTCTGGCTTTCATTATACTCAACAATGAAATCTGCTTTGTATTCCAGCATTAGGTTTAAATACGAAACTCCTTGGTCTACTACGGAAAAGTGTCTGTCTTTTTTATATTCTATAATAACAAAAGAATTGTTTTCACTATCATAAGCTAAGGTATCAATTCTGTTCGCTTTTATAGTAAACTCAGACTTTATAAATTTCCAATTCGTTAATGTTTCGAGATTAGATTCAAAAACATTTTGAATATCTTTTTCAAGCTTAAATGATTTCTCTGCTAAGTTTTTTAGCTTTTTTTGATCTATATTATATAAATACATCTTATTATATACTGTTAAATTATATCGGAATCTTCTCCAAAATGTTCTTTAAGCATTCTTTCTAATAACTGAATGGCTCTGGATTCTGCAAACTGATTTCCATCAGAATATAGATCAAAAATTAAAATTCCCTTTTTCTGGTCTATACTATACTTAAAATAAAAATGATCAATATACTGTGCTCCTTTATGAGAAAGCAACTCATCAGAATCGTATTCCCAACTACGAATTTTATTATGATCTATTTTATCAAATAAATTTTCAATCAACTTTTTAGGATTAGCTGTTGTTAATCTAAGTGAGTCAGTTTTGGTTTTCATGTTATTAGTTTAAATTATAATGTGGAGTATTAAATATTAACTGCTTGTTTGATCATATTGTAAAAAGCCTGATAAAAAGACGAATCCTGAGCGTATAATTTATAAAGCTCCAGTTCCTGTTTTCTTTGTTGAGACATTACTTCATCAAGAATTTTTTTCAATGCCAGATCTCTATTTTGTTCATCTGTATTTTGGGCAACTTTCATAGTAAAATCAGGATGTGCCTGAACTGATTTACTTAAAGAAATAAATTTGACTCTTTGATCTTCAGGGGTAGCTTCCCAACCATGAAACCATTTTTCATTGAACCCTTTAATAATCCTTTCTAATTCGTCTTTTTCAGCTTCCCCGTGTGCACCTCTAACATTTGGATTCTGAGGAGTTAACTCTGTTTCAGAATCGTCCAGAGATATAGAAGTATTCAGTTTCACTCTTTCCAAACCATACGTCGATAAGTCGACAGATTCTAAAAGTTGGTCTAAAGCATCCTGCTCTTTATCTTCAATTTTTAATTTTGGAATAAGAAACTTTAAAAACCAAAAAAGTTTTTCCCAAGAAATCATTTCGTAAGGAAGAATAGCTGCAATTTGTCCGTAAATCTTTACAAACTGTTTAGCTTTTATTTTGTAATCTGCCTTTTGGTTATCATCTAATTCCAGATCTGAAATAAATCTTTGAGCCGCCAAATCGATAATAGGACTTAAGAATTGTGCATCAATTTTATTAAAATATTTTTCATTGAAATTCTCTACTTCTGCTTGTTCATAGATTCCTGAATCATCCAAACTGTCTTTTAATTCGTGTAATACATTAATATCTGTTGCACTGTTTAATGTAGTAGAAGTATAAAAAGGATCAAAAGAAGTTTTAATATCTTCTACAGAATTAAAGAAATCCAATACAAAAAGATCTTCTGTTCGCTTATCTAATTTATTGGCAGAGCGATTCAATCTTGATAAAGTTTGAACAGCTAAAACACCTTGCAGTTTTTTGTCTACATACATAGCAGAAAGTTTAGGCTGGTCAAATCCTGTAAGATATTTATTAGCAACCACTAATATTCTATATTCATCTTCATCAAACTTATCTTTAGTTTCGCTTTCTGCAAAACCATTCATTTGAGCTTCGGTATATTCTATACCATCTACTGTTTTAGTTCCGGAAAATGCGATCACAATTTTAAAAGGATTCCCTTTCTTCATTAGCAGTTCAGTTAGCGACTTATAATATCGAATAGCAGATTCTATACTTTGTGTCACTACCATTGCTTTTGCCTTTCCCTTCAGTTTTTTTGTATTTACCACTGAGCTTGTAAAATGATCAAGCATTATTTCTGCTTTCGTACCAATGGTTTGCTTATGTTTTTCCACATAAGCTTTCAATTTTTTTTGAGCTTTTGAGGTATCGAACAACGGATTGTCTTCTATAGATTTTTCTAATTCATAATAACTTTTGTAAGTTGTATAATTAGCTAAGACATCTAAAATAAATCCTTCTTCAATAGCCTGTTTCATTGAGTACAAATGAAAAGGTTTGAAGGATCCATCTTCCTGTTTCTTTCCAAATTTTTCTAAAGTACTATTTTTAGGGGTTGCCGTAAAGGCAAAATAAGATGCATTTTTAGTCATTTTCCTGGCCTGCATCGCCTGAAGGATTTTGTCCTGATAATCTTCATAGTCCCGATCCTCTCCTTTATTTCCAATAGCTTCATTCAATTTATCAGCAGAACTTCCGGATTGTGAGCTATGTGCTTCGTCAATTATAACAGCAAATTGTTTATTGCTCATATCAGCAATATCTTTTACGATAACGGGAAATTTCTGTATTGTTGTAACTATAATTCTTTTGCCATTTTCCAATGCGGTTTTTAGGTCAGCAGAACTATATGCAGCCGCTACAATATTTTTAACTTCAGAAAATTCTTTAATATTATCTCTCAACTGCTTATCTAATAACCGTCTATCTGTTACCACAATCACAGAGTCAAAAATCGGCTGATTGGTTGATTTATTTCCTGCAACCGTTTCATTTTCAGGATAAGCTTCTATAAGTTGGTACGCCAGCCAGGTAATAGAGTTGGATTTACCCGAACCTGCACTATGCTGAATAAGATAGGTTTCTCCAGCTCCTTTTTGAGTAGTATCCTTCATTAATCTTCGGACTACATCCAGTTGATGATATCTTGGAAAAAATAAAGTCTTTTTGTTTAAAGCATCATTTTCATTGCCGTCAAATCTGACAAAATGCTGGATAATATTGGCAATACTATCTCTGCGTAAAATATCCTGCCAGAAATAAGAAGTTTTATGACCAAAAGGATTGGGTGGATTTCCTTTCCCAAAATTATTACCGAGATTGAAGGGAAGAAAAAAGGTTTTAGCACCATCCAATTTGGTGGTCATATAAATCTCATCAGTATCTACGGCAAAGTGAACAATACACCTTCCGAAATTGAGCAAAGGCTGTGTTGTATCCCGTTTATATTTGTATTGATTGACGCCGTGTACTTTAGCATTTTGTCCTGTCCATGGATTTTTGAGTTCTATAGTAGAAAGAGGAATACCATTGATGAAAATCACCATATCTATTTCTTCTAGTGGATTAGCAACTGAATACCTTAATTGTCGGGTAACAGAAAACTGATTACTCTCAAAATTATCTTTAATACTTTGACTGCTATTCTGTAAAGGAGCTACATAAAAAAGCGTAAACTGTGCATCATCAACTGCCAGACCTTTACGAAGCAGTCTCAAAATACCATATTTTTTGACCAACTTATCGAAACGGTCAAGAATTTTAATTTTCCAATCCGACTGGCGTTTTAGTTTTTCCAGCTCTTCTTTTTGCGTGGTTTCAAGGAAGTCCCAAAAGCGAACCTCATCCAAAGCATATTTTGCATTGAAGTCACCAGGGTTTCCAATATAGTAACCATTACCGTTGTAAGGAGCATTTGAATCTGCTACAATTCCATTTTTTATATCTTCTGTAGAAATACCACAGAGTGCTTTTTCTATGGCGGTTTCTAGGGCGAATTCGTTAGTTTGTGATTGCATGAGTTTTTAATTTTTCAACTAAGTAAGATTCAAATTCATCAAATCCAATCCCACTTTCTTCAATAATTTCTTGAGGTATCAATGTTCTGTAATCGCCGTCAAGATGGATCTGTTCTTTTTCATTAGTTTGTTTTAAAACACTAATAAGATGTTCAACACCATTTCCAATTGTAGTAATAAATCTGATAGCATACACAATATTATTGATATTTTTAACCTCGTAACGGTCATCTTCAAAATAATCTGTCATATCCACTGAACAAAGTGCATATCTCTCCTGATTTTCGTAAGCTGTTAAAGTTTGATTTTTTGACATACGTACTGATGATTTTTTATCCCACCGAGATTTCACTTCAATATAGTATTTTATATCATTTTTAATTTTAATAATGATATCTTGTCCGTCCTGTTCTTCTTTTACCTCATAAATAATATCATTAGGATCATATATTGATTGCAAATGTTCACGTAAAACTTTCTCAATGTGAGTTCCTATTTTGTGTTTAAACTGAAAGTTTGCTTTTTGTTGATGTTCATCTACTAAGAGTTCTGATGCTTTAAATAGTATATCTTCAAAATTAGGATTAGCGATTAACCTTCCAATACTTTTTAATTTATCACTTTCAAGCATTACGATTGCAAAAATATCTTCCTTTTTTTCCTCATTTGTTACAACAGAGATCATAATCGAAGCTTTCCTTTCATTTAAATGTGGAAACAGCTGTTGATATAATTTATCGCTCAATTTTGGTATTATTTTAAGAATCGTGAAAATATTCTCATGTTCCTCAATATTAACAACTTCCTTTGAGAATATTTCATCTTCAATAATTGTGGTGAGATATTTATTATTTATAATATTTTCTTCTAAAATAAATTTATTAAAATCCCTTAGAGAGAGTTTTTCATTTATATCTTCATTTTTTACTTCGAAATACAACTCTTTTATATCATCTATTACATTATCGTCTCTTTTTAAATTTTCAGAAAGGTGTAATTCATATAATTGATTTGGATAAATTCTACTCTCTTTATAAATATCTTTATAACTATCATCATATAGAGAATGAATTATTAATAGAAAATCCTCATTATTTGCAACCCATTCAGCATTATGTAAAGCAATAAGATTAAAGAAAATTTTTACAAGACTTTTTCGAATAGTTCTAATCTCTATCTTTTCATCAATTTCGCTTGATTGTGGAATCACTATCAAATCTTCACTAAGTCCATAATATTTTGATACTTCCTTTACTAAATTAATAGGTTTACTTGTAGATTCTAATGTAGTATTAAGTTTACAAACATCAAGCAACGCATAAAAAAATTGAGAATCAAGTTTATCTGCTGAATTAAACAATTCACTATCGTAATTATCTTCATTAATACTATTATTAACAAAAATTGATTTAGAGAAATCACGATTTTCTAAACAGTTTTTAATTTCATCAGAGAAATTTCTTGGCGTGAATTGATTAAATGTAAAATCAAAAATAAATTCTTTGTGAATTAACTGACTTGTCTTTTCAGGAATAAGAACCTTCCCAATAGTAATCATTTTATCATTGAGATTTTTAGAATCAATAAAATGATTCATTTTCTTAAATTCTCCAACAATATTTGGTAATAATGAGTGAGTTGTAAAATAAGATTCTAAATTATTATCTATTAAAAATCTATAATACTTTAAAAGGCTACTAAGTTGAAAATCTGATAATGAACAATTACTTATTTTTTCTACTAATTCTTGATGTCCGATAAAACTTATATTTTCATTATTCCATTTTTGTGCATTCTCACTCCACTTTTTGATACTTATTCTTGGAGGAAGATTCGGATAGAATCTGGAAGATAATTCATAAAATAAATCCGTTAAACTATTATCTTCGGAAATAAAGTCTTTTGAAAAATAGATAGCTTCTCCAACAGTTTTATATCCTTCGGAAGTTTCAACTAATCTTAAAGACTGGATTACATCATTCCAGGTTTTCTGTAAATCACTAAAATATTCATTTTGTAAAGAATTTTCCGATTCTGTATTAAAGTTTATGTTAGTATAATGCAAAGAATCTTTAACTACAAATACATCACTTTTTAAAAAAGAGAATATTAGCTCATTGCATCTACTTATTATATTACGGTTGGATTCTTCTTGATCTTTTATCTGATCTTTGTTACTACTCAAATGAATCCCGTTTCGAGGCTCTGTTGGAAGAAATCTATTGCAATTAATAATAAAATTAATACCAAAACTTTCTGACCCAATTAAAGGATAATATAAGAATAACCTAGCCACTTTTTCATTCAACTTATAAACTTCATTATTTTCATTTATAGGTAAAATTATTTCGATTTCCTCTTCTTCGTCTCGCAAACTATATAAAATTCCTTTCTCCCCATTTGTAGCTACTTCAGTTTGATACAAATTTATTCCTGCATTATTTGGAAACTTTTTTTTGTAAACAAACTCATAAAGTACTTTTTCTTCTTCTGAGTAAATAATTTCTATTTTTTTTATCCTTTCATTTATAGTTAGTACTAAAGGAATGTAGCTATTCAATTCCTGTTGTGATCTTTCAACACTTTGTATTTCATTTTGTGTTTCCGGAAGATATGTAAAGGTTGTTTTATAATTATTTACAGAAATTGGCGAGTGTGTCTTAATTATCTCATATACTTTTCTTTTCTGTATAGATATATTATCACTCAGCTCCTCCCATTTTTGAGGAGATCTATCAATTTCAAAATTATCTACAGGAAAATAGTACCCGTCAGCTTCTAATATAGAATCAATTGTAAATTTCCTTCCAAAACAATGAGTTACAAGAAAACCTGTACCGTATTTCCCAACTTCTTTTATTTCTTCTTCCCCATATTTACCACTAACCTGTTTGATGAGAGAAATTAATGACTTTGTTTTGAACGGTTTACCATTATGAGTAAATGCAATTTTTTTATTTCTGTAATCAATTATTATTTCGCATTCTTCTGTTAAATCACAAGCATTTTGTACCAGTTCCCAAATTGCCCTTGTAGCTGAAGAGTCATTAAACCTTTCAAAATCCCTCAGCATTTTATCAGCATGCTGTTTTAAGTCAGAACGCTCGTCTTCTTTTTCGGTGTTCTTAATAATTTTATCTCTGTCTAATGTTGTCATAATTTATTCTTGGTTATTAGTTTTTATTTTTTTTAGTTCACCCTCACCTTTCCCGTCACCACATTATCTATCAGCACCGTTTTATACTCTTTCAACTTTTCTATTTCCTGTTGCTTAAGCAAAATGGCTTTGGCGATTTTTTCTTCTATTTCTTCTAAATGGGAAACTATTCTGATTTGTTCTTCCAACTGCGGAATGGAAATAGGATGATTATTCAAGTCTTTTTGTGTCATACTTGGCAATGCAGTTGCTGTGCTGTAAAATGAAAATGGTATGCATTGACAACAATAAAAAAGAAACTTTCCTAAAAACTTTTTCTTGGGAATAGAATAAAACATTGTATCAACCGTCCAAAATTTCCCAATAATATGTTGAGGTTTGTCAATTGTTCCTTTTCTCCCAAGCAATATAGCTTCTCCGTCATACAGATATTTTGAAGCATAAGCAAATTGTCCTCCTGAACCAATTACTGGGTAACCTGATTCTGTTTCAACGTGCTTATAATCTTGTCCGTTTTTAATATTTAAACAATACTTCAACTTTCTCACCTCCCAATGCTCTGGAATCTCTCCTATCCAATCTAGACCACTGTCTTTCATTTTCACTTCATCATCCAAACCTTTGGTAACAGCTTTTTGGATAAGAATCTGGCGACGTTCTTTCAGCAGTTCGATTTCTTTTTCCTTGATGGCAATGGTTTGATCTATTTTAGAAGTTTTGTCGTCAAGAAAGATGGCGATGGTTTGTTGTTCTTCCAGAGGAGGAAAAGGAAAATTAAATCTTCTAAAATCTAAATAACTGATATTTTGTCTTAATCCTGAGCCTAAACCATAAATTATTTTATTGTTATCTATGCTTCTAAAAAAATAATGGAAGAATTTAGGGTCAGCATTTTCTTTAAATCTTAAGTTTAAATATGCACTTGTTATTATTCCTTCAAATTCGGAAATTGAACTTCTTAAACTTACCATATCATTCTGTAAATCTGTTGGTCTGAAAATTACATCGCCAACATTTACTAATTGATAGGTTTCGAATGATTCGGGAACAAGACCAGTAAGCTCACTTTCTGCTTTCACTCTAATTTTACCATAGCTTAAAGACAAAACAGTGTTCCTAATCATACCTTTGTTTTTTGCTTTGTTCTCATAAATAAAATTCAAACCTGGCAAAACTTTCCAATGCTCCGGAATTTCCCCAATCCAGTCCACACCGCTATCTTTATATTTTTCGTATCGCTGCATCGTCTAAAAATTTAAAATTTCAGCCAGCAATCCATCGCCTTCCTGTTCTAATGCAAGAATATCTTTCGTTACTTCCTCCAAACTTCGTAATGGTACAGGTTGATAAAAATATTTATTAAAACTTAATTCATAACCGATCTTTACAGAATCCAGAGCAATCCAGCTTTCTTCTACGTAAGGTTTTACTTCTCTCAGAAAATAATCCTGTATATTATCTTTTAATGGAATGCTTTCACTGTCACGCAGGTCGCTTTCGGTTTCATATATGGCGTATTCCCCTTTCTTAGTTGTTGGGAAGTAGCCATAATAAGGTAAGTCTTTTTCCGTACAACCTAAATAATCCAGTAAATCAGACAGTTTTTGACTGTTTAACTTTTCTACTTTTTTAATGACTTTATCAGCCTCTTCATCATACCAGCTTACCGTATCCAGAATCTGTTTCTTTTCGGAAGCAGAAAGTTTGGTTTTATCCAGCTTCAGAACTTCATCTACTTTAGCAACAAATTCATTAAAATTGGTATATACTTCTGTTCCCAATACTTCCATCAAACGAACTGCTGTTTGGTAAAGCTGCTCCTGTTTGTTCCAACTTTCTTTTTTTAGATAACCTGCCAATTGCTTAGCATTAATATTCAGGTCATGCTTTTCTATGTAGTTTTCAACTTCCTTTTTGTATTTCTCTAAACCTTCGTACACTTCCACCCCATAGGTATCATACAGCTCTTTTGAAAATGCGGGTTGAGATTTGTCCCATTTCAATACTTCAATTTTCTCTAAAGTAAATTGAGATTTCAAACGTTTGGGTCTTTCTATGTTTACTTTATAATATCCAAAATCAGCATTTTCAAAAACTTTACTGGCAATATTTCCAGTGTCTTTTTTATCAAGTTCATCCAGTTGAAGATAACACTTGACAATCTCCTGAATATGCTGTTTGGTAAGTTCACAGTTTTTATTACCAAGATTTTTTCTCAATTTCTGATACATTTCACCGGCATCAATCAACTGAACCTTACCTTTACGTTGAGCAGGCTTGTTATTGCTGAGAATCCAGACATAAGTGGTAATTCCTGTATTATAAAAAATATTATTAGGAAGCTGAATAATCACATCCAGCAAATCGTTTTCAATAATGTATCTTCGAATATTGCTTTCTCCACCACCTGCATCTCCTGTAAACAGGCTCGACCCATTGTGGACGGAAGCAATACGGCTACCTATAGTATTTTTGGAAGTAACGGCTTTCATTTTATCTACCATTTCCATAAGGAAAAGCAATTGACCGTCACTGCTTCTTGGTACAGCGTCAACAACTTCTTCTTCGCCCCAGTAATTTTTTAGCTTGATAAGAAAACGGTTGTCTATAACATCTTTTCCGTCTTTAATGTACTTCTGTTCACTCGCCCAGCTTTTTCCATATGGCGGATTAGACAGCATGAAATCGAATTTCGTTCCGGCAAACTCATCTGTAGACAAGGTAGAACCCACTTTGATGTGTTCGGGATCTTTACCCTTAATCATCATGTCTGATTTGCAGATGGCATAGGTTTCATCATTTACCTCCTTTCCAAAAAGATACACCGAAGTATTAGTAGCTTTTATTTCGCCCTCTTCATCTGTGATAAAGAGTTCAGACTCCGTAAGCATTCCACCCGTTCCGCAGGCTGGGTCGTAAATGGTAATCACTGATGGAATTTTATCCTTAATCGGTTCAAACACCAAATGCGTCATCAGGTCGATGACTTCTCTTGGCGTATAGTGTTCTCCGGCTTCTTCATTGTTCTCTTCATTAAATCTTCTGATTAATTCTTCAAAAACATAGCCCATGCCAAGGTTGGTCAAAGCAGGCAGTTTTCTTCCCGAAGAATCCAGTTTCTCAAAAGGCGTAAGATTGATATCCGGTGACGTAAATTTCTCCAACACATCCAGCAATACATCTTTGTTTGCCATATGTCTGATCTGCGATCGAAGATTAAATTTACTAATGATTTCCTGTACATTAGCACTAAAACCATTCAAATAGTCTTCGAAATTTCCTAACAAAATCTGTTGGCTATTGGTAGCCGAAGCATAAAGGCTTTGGAGTGTCCATTCACTAGTATTGTAGAAAACATATCCAGTGGTATCAACGAGTGGTTTATCTATATATTCTGTAACTTTCCAAGTCTCCTTTTGAAAAGCGGCTTCTTCTAAAACTTTATTTTTAGTAGGTTCTAATAATGCATCAAGCCTTCGTAGAACTATCATTGGCAGGATAACATCCCTATATTTCCCTCTTACATAAACGTCTCTTAAACAGTCATCTGCAATACTCCAGATAAACGAGACCAGCTTGTTGTGTACAGCGTGATTCATTCAAAAATTTTAAAGAGCACAATTTACAACTTTTGTGGCTACTGCTAAATAAGGAAAACCGTAAAAGGTAAAATAAGTGCTGAACCTTTTTTATTTATTATTGGAAACTAAAGGCCATTTTCCCATTTCGTACGAATCTGAATAAATGCACTAACTTTAGACTAAAGCCTGTTTCTATTAAATTCCTTCAGTATACTAAAAATAATAGCTCTGCCATTCCAAACTCCTACGCTCTTCATAATACTTTAACACCCTTTATAGCCTCTCCCCCGATAAATTTTCGTTCTTTTGCAAAAAGTTTTAATTTTTACCTAACCGCATGTCTAAGTTTGATGAAATCCGGTATTTCAATGATCAGGAAGTGAATGAGAGATTACAGAGCATCGCCCGTGATCCCATGATGAAAGCCTTTATGAATTTTACTTTTCCTGATACAGATGAGCAGGTTTGGCTGGAACAGTTTAAGAATGTTCATTCCATCAGTGATTTTCAGCATCAGTTTGTTGCCTTTGCCGTTCGCCAGATCCTTGCAAAAAGTTCTGACGGTTTAACGACTTCTGGCTTTGATAAGCTGGACAAAAACACCTCTTACCTTTTCATCTCAAACCACAGGGATATCGTTCTGGATACTTCACTGCTTAATCTGGTATTGCTGGAAGGCGGTTATGTAATGACGGCTTCTGCCATCGGAGATAATCTTGTGCGTAAGAAGTTCTTAAACGTACTGGCAAAACTAAACCGGAATTTTTTGGTACAAAGAGGTCTGCCACTTCGTGAACAGCTGACCAGCTCACAGACCATGTCTGAATATATTAAAGAGCTTCTGCTTCAGGAAAACCGCTCTGTATGGATTGCCCAGCGTGAAGGCCGTACCAAAAACGGTAACGATTCTACCCAGCAGGGTGTTTTGAAAATGCTTGCCATGGCAGCCGGAGATCAGCCACTGACAGAGTATTTTAAATCCTTAAAGATTGTTCCTATCTCTATCTCCTATGAGTATGATCCCACAGATTCCTTAAAGATGCCTCAGCTGCTGGCACAACACAGGGATGAGGAATACATTAAAGGGAAAAATGAAGATTTCACCAACATTATCAGCGGAATTCTGGGTCAAAAGAAACGCATTCACCTTCATGCCGGTGATGTTCTGAATAAAGAACTGGATGAAATTGCAGCGACCATTGACAATAAAAACAAACAGCTGCAGGCCATTGCACAGGTAATTGACCGTTCTATCATCAGTAATTATAAACTTTGGCCAACCAAGTACATCGCTTACGATCTGCTCCATAACACGAATACATATGCTTCCGAATATACGGAACAGGAAAAACAGTTGTTTGTCCGCAGACTTGAAATGCGCATAGATCCTTCAGATCCTGTTTCCAGAGAGTATTTCTTAGCAATGTATGCCAATCCTTTGGTGAATAAACTGAAGGTTGAAGAAGAGTATAAAAACTAGTTTAGGATACTATAAAGATAAAAAACCACTGTTATTGAGCAGTGGTTTTATTTTTAGTCTTTCAGATTTTTATTTGGATTTTGACATGGAATCTACTTCTATGATTGCCTCTGCAAATGCTTTTGGAGCTTCCTGTGGCAAATTGTGACCAATTCCGCCCGTTAAAGTATGATGTGCATATTGACCTGTATATTTTGAAGCATAACTTTCCGGTGCGGGAAATGCTGCTCCGTTGGCATCGCCTTCCAGGGTAACTGTTGGGACTGAAATGGACGGAGATTTTGCCAGCCTGGCTTCAAGCGCATCGTATTGTTTTTCTCCTTTTGCTAATCCCAGACGCCAGCGGTAATTGTGGATCACGATATCTACATGGTCAGGATTGTCGAATGCTTTGGCAGAACGTTCATAGGTCTGGTCATCAAAAGTCCATTTTGGAGAAGCCGTTTTCCATATCAGTTTATTAAAGGCTAAAGTATTGGCTTTATACCCCTTATACCCTCTTTCTGTTGAAAAATAATACTGATACCACCATAACAACTCGGCATTCGGAGGCAAGGGTTTTTCATTGGCCTTTGGACTTCCAATCAAATAGCCGCTTACCGCTACCAGTCCGGTGCATCGTTCAGGCCACAGTGCAGCCATGATATCTGCGGTTCTTGCACCCCAGTCGAAACCGCCAATGATGGCCTTATCGATTTTCAGGGCATCCATAAAGGCAATGATATCCAATGCAACAGCACTCTGCTGACCGTTGCGTTTTGTATCCGGTGAGATAAAGGTAGTGGTTCCATAGCCTCTTAAATAAGGGACTAAGACACGGTATCCTTTTTCAGCAAGTATAGCGGAGGATTCTTCAAAACTATGGATATCATAAGGCCATCCATGAAGAAGAACAACAGGTTTTCCATTGGCAGGGCCTACTTCTGCATATCCAACGTTCAGCAGTCCGGCTCTGATGTTCTTTGTATTCTGAAACGCGGAGGTAACGGATGTTTCCAGGTCTTTTTCTCCCTTGGTATACGTCTGTGCTTTTAAAGACAAAAATCCCATTCCCGTCAAAATAAACAGGGATAAAATGGATTGTATTCTTTTACTGAAGTTCAATGTAGTATTCATAATAGTGATGTTTTGTGATGGTAAAATTATGGCAAAGCAGAGATCGGAATAAGAACAAATACTTTGAACAGGTCATATTAAACGTTGAATACTGATTTTCGGACGGTAAACAAGACAGCTTCTCTACTCTTCTTCATTGTTTTAATTTTAAAAGAAAGAATTTCCGGGGTATAAAAAAGTACCACATCTTGTAAAAACATCATGATAATCATTCTATTAAAAGTAAAATTGTTTATATTTAATTAGATATATGCAAAAAAATTTCATGTTGTAAAAGGCAGGATAATTGCAATACTCTACAAAATAACACAAAATAAGACTTATGAATATACAGTTAGACCCACAATCTAAGACTGAAAAGAATGCTGTTGATCATTTCCGTTCAGATGTTTTGAACGGACTCCAAAATACTCCTAAAAAATTATCTTCAAAGTATTTTTACGATAAGATAGGTGATCATCTTTTTCAGCAAATCATGGCCATGCCTTCCTATTATCTGACCCGGTGTGAACTGGATATCTTCAAAAATAAAACAGATGAACTTATTGATCTGCTTATTCCCGGAAATGAACCTTTCGACCTGATTGAATTAGGAGCGGGAGACGCCATAAAATCCACCTACTTACTTGAGCAGCTGACCAGGAAAGGGATTGACTTTACTTACATGCCGATTGATATCTCAGGAAATATCCTTTCGATACTCCACAAAAAACTAAGCAATCAGCTTCCTGAACTGAAAATAGTCTGTCTGGAAGGGGATTATTTTGAAATGCTTCAAAAAGCCGCTTCCTTATCGGACCGGAGAAAAGTTGTTTTATTTTTAGGAAGCAATATTGGGAATATGACTCCTGAAGAGGCTGAAGACTTCTGTCTGCATCTGAATAGCAATCTATCCCCAAAAGATCGTGTATTGGTAGGATTTGACCTCAAGAAAAATCCGCACATCATTCTGGAGGCTTATAATGACAAAGAAGGAATTACCGCTTCTTTTAACCTTAATCTTCTTACCCGTATCAACAATGAACTGGGTGGTAATTTCGATGTGAAACAATTTCAGCATTACCAGACTTATGATCCTGTTACCGGAGCCTGCAGAAGTTTTCTGATCAGCCTTATCAGCCAGGATGTTATGATTGACAATACAAAGATTTCTTTTGAAGAAAACGAACTTATCGATATGGAAATTTCACAGAAATTTTCATCTGAAAACATCAGGGAATTGGGTGAAAAATCGGGTTTTACCATCACAGGAGAAATCAAAGATGCTAAAAAATGGTTTGTAGACAGCATCTGGCAGGTAAAATAAAAAGAGATGATACACACAGCCAATCTGCAAAAGTGAAAAAATAAAACATCCTTATTTCATAGAATTGTAATCATTAAAAACTAAAAGACATGACACCAGAGATCATCACAAAAGATATTACCAAAAAGTATCGGAACATCCGCAGACGTTCTGAAGAAATCTGTGCTCCGCTGGAAATCGAGGATTATGTAGTACAGCCGATTGTAGATGTAAGCCCTCCTAAGTGGCATCTTGGTCATACCACCTGGTTTTTTGAGACTTTCATCCTTACCCCGCATTTTCCGGATTACAAGGTTTTTGATCCACAGTATAATTTTGTTTTCAACAGCTACTATGAAACTATCGGAGCAAGGGTGATCCGGACCGACCGCGGAAACCTCAGCCGTCCTTCTGTTTCAGAGGTGTATCAATATCGAAAATACGTAGATGAGCATATGGAAGCTTTTCTTGAAAGCTCATTTCTGACAGAAGCTCTTGAACCGCTGTTGGAACTGGGGCTTAACCATGAGCAGCAACACCAGGAATTATTAGTGACTGACATTAAATATATTTTAGGGCACAATCCGCTTTTCCCGGCGTATACAAAAGAAGAAAAACCCGGAAAAAACAACTCCGGAGATCTGGAAATGCTCAGGTTTCCTGAAGGAGTCTATGAAATTGGATATAAAGGAGATGGATTTTGCTTTGATAATGAATTAGGAAGGCATAAAGTATATCTTACAGATTTTAAAATTGCCAGCCGGCTTGTCACCAATAGTGAATATTTAGAATTTATGAAAGCAGGCGGATATGAAGATTTCAGACACTGGCATGCTGAAGGATGGGACTGGGTGAAACAGAATGCTGCAAAATCTCCGCTGTACTGGCATTATATCGAAAATAAATGGATGTATTATACCCTCAATGGCTTACAGGAAATAGACCCTGACGCCCCATTGTGCCATATCAATTTCTATGAAGCGTCTGCTTTTGCCTCCTGGAAAGGAATGCGTCTGCCTACTGAAGAAGAATGGGAAACGGCTTCCGTTTATTTTGACTGGGGAACACGCTGGGAATGGACGAATTCTGCTTATCTGCCCTATCCTCATTTTAAGAAAGAAGCAGGAGCTGTAGGGGAATATAACGGAAAATTCATGATCAATCAAATGGTCTTAAGAGGAGCTTCGGAAGCTACTCCTCCGGGACACAGCAGAAATACATACCGCAATTTTTTTCAGCCTAATTTAAAATGGCAGTTCACAGGAATCAGACTTGCCCAGTAATTTTTTGCCGATGATTACAGTAGAATCAATTTCAAAAAGTTTTAACGGAAAAAAGGCAGTAGATCAAATTTCTTTTCAGGCATTTGATCAGGAGATTCTTGTTCTTTTAGGAACCAGCGGATGCGGGAAAACAACCACGCTTAAGATGATCAACCGTCTCATAGAAGCAGATTCCGGAAATATTTTCATAGATGGCAAAAATATCCGTGATCAGAAGGCTGAGGAACTGAGAATGGGAATTGGTTTTGTCATGCAGCATTCGGGGTTATTTCCCCATTATACAATTCAGCAGAATATTGCAGTAGTTCCTGAGCTTTTGAAATGGGACAAAAAGAAGACGAAAAGGAAAACGGATGAGCTTTTGGCCAAACTCCATCTTTCTGAAGAGGTACTTTCCCGGTTTCCCCACGAGTTGAGCGGCGGACAACAGCAGCGGGTAGGTATTGCAAGAGCTTTGATTGCAGATAATCCTGTTTTGCTGATGGACGAACCTTTCGGAGCGCTTGATACGATTACCAAGGCTGATATTCATTCGGAATTTAAATCGCTGGAAGAACTTAAAAGTAAAACCATCATACTGGTTACTCATGATGTACAGGAAGCCTTTGAGCTGGGTCACCGGGTATGTCTGATGGATCAGGGAAAAATTGTACAGACCGGTACTCCCAGAGAAATGCTTTACCAACCTGAAAATGACTTTGTGCGTAATTTTTTTACCAAAAACCGTCTTTTATTAGAGTATAAAGTAACATCGTTACATCACATCAGCCCGTTTCTTACACCAGAAAATGTATACTACAGACCCAACGGTACGGGTAGTAAAAGTGTATGGGATATTTTACAGCAATTGAGTTCGGATCACCAAAACGCTGAAGTGTATGAAGAAGTGGTCAGAGCGTTTAATCAGTATAGAAAATCACAGATGGTATGACGCAGCAGCAGAGTCTTTGGCAATTTATTGCGGAACAGCACGAAAAGCTGACTACCCAGATCATTCAGCATCTTGGGCTTACCTTTTTGTCTCTGCTTTTGGCTATCATTGTGGGAGTGCCATTAGGAATACTGATTTCCAGAAAAAAGAAGCTTTCCAGTCCGGTGCTGGGCACCGCCGGCATTTTGCAGACTATTCCGAGTATTGCCTTGCTGGGATTTATGATTCCTGTTTTAGGCATTGGTCCGAAGCCCGCCATTGCTGCTTTATTGATCTATGCTCTGCTGCCCATTATCCGGAATACCTATACCGGAATTACGGGTGTAGATCCGGCTGTGATTGAGGCTGCGAAGGCCATGGGAATGAACAGAAGCCAGCTTCTTTTTAAGGTAAAGCTTCCCTTGGCCATGCCGGTTATTATAGCAGGTATCAGGACTGCTGCTGTTATTAATGTTGGAGTGGCTACTCTGGCCTCTTTTGTGGCAGCAGGAGGTTTGGGAGAGTTTATCTTCGGAGGAATTTCGCTCAACAATACGAATATGATTCTGGCTGGAGCCATTCCGGCGGCATTATTAGCTGTTTTTCTGGATCAGATTATTGCCATGATCCAGAAATCGGGTTATCGGTTCTTTCAAAAACTAAAATATATTCTTCCTGTTATCCTTATTATTCTGGGAATAGGATATGTTCTGATTTTTGGGTCACACCGTACGATTAAAGCGGGTTTTACACCGGAATTTATGGGGAGACAGGATGGTGATATCGGGCTTCGCTCAGTCTATGGACTCAATGTAAATCCTCTTGTGGTAAGTGATGCGATTATGTATAAGGCTGCTTATGAGAATGAACTGGATCTGATCAGCGGATATTCTACAGACGGCAGAATCAAAGCGTATGATCTGTATGTACTGGATGATGATAAAAAAATATTTCCTCCTTATTATGCGGCTCCCATTATCAAGACCAAAACGCTGAAAAAATTTCCGGAGCTGGAGAGAACCTTAAATCTATTGGCAGGAAAGTTCACAGATTCCATTATGACAGACCTGAATTACAGAGCTGATCATCTCCATGAAACCCCGGAAAAGATTGCAAAGGAATTTCTCATCAGAAATAATCTGTATAAAAGTCCTGGAAAAAGAAATTCCGGAACAGTCAGAATTGGTTCAAAAATCTTTGGTGAGCAATATATTCTCGCAGAAATGTATACTATGCTTATTGAAGGGTATACAGATTATAAAGTGGAAACGAAAACGGGTTTAGGGGGAACAAAAATATGTTTTGATGCGTTAATGAATGATGCCATAGACTTTTATCCTGAATATACGGGAACAGGGCTTCTGGTGCTTTTAAAACCTTCCACAGAGACCATCAGCAATATGTCCAAAAGTCCTGAGACAACCTATGAATATGTGAATACCGAGTTTGAAAAACAATATGGGATTCAATGGCTGAAACCGTTAGGATTTAATAATGCTTATGCTCTGATGATGCGAAGAAAGCAGGCTGAAGATCTTCATATCAAAAATATATCTGATCTTACCCATTATTTTGATCAATAGTCTTTGAAATCCATCAGTTTTTTTAAAAACCCTATCTTCGTATCTGAAAAAATTGACAAAATGAAAAAAATACTATTGCTGGCTTCGGTTGTATTGGTTCTCCAATCATGTGTGGTAAGAACGGCTACAAAAGTAGTATCAGGTGCAGTAAGCTTAAGTTATAAAGCGGTAAAAGGTACAGTAAACGGGATTAGCTGGGCCGTAAGCAAGGCTAAGGGAAAGATAGATGAAGACCGTCTGGATGGTACCTGGAAAGTAGTGGGTGTTTACCGTGGTTCTTTTGAAGATTTTTCAAAAGATCAGAATCCGGACGGAACATTTACTTCGGAATGTACGGAAGGTTTTGATCAGATTGTTTTCAAGGCTAAGAGGTCCAAATTCAAGCCTGTACATTGCAGCACACAGGATGAAGATTGGGTAAAATATTCTATGGAATTCGGAAAAAATCCATCCACAAAAGAAAAGGAGAATTATATAGAGTATAATTCCAACAATTATATATCTGTGATTGATGTGACTAATAAAACTATGGTTCTGGAAGGGACACTCTCCCATAAAGTGTGTAAGTTAAAAAGTTATGGCTTGGATTTTATAATCTGAGCCTTTCTTCAAAAATAAGCATAAATTGGTTGAGAACAATGCCCCAATTTTGGATAGGCATTGTCCATTTCTTAGTGGCTTCTTTTAATGCCAGATACACTGATTTCATTACGGCCTCATCAGTAGGGAAAGACATTTTATTTTTGGTGTATTTTCTTATTTTTCCGTTGAGATTTTCAATTAAATTTGTGGTATAAATGATCTTACGGATCTCTAAAGGAAATTCAAAAAATACAGTAAGCTCATCCCAATTATTCCGCCAGGAGGCGATAGCATAAGAATATTTGCTTTCCCATTTTCCTGCAAAATCATTGAGAGCTGCTTCAGCCGCTTGTTTTGTTGGGGCGGTGTAAATATGTTTCATATCTGCAGAAAATTCTTTTCTATCCTTCCAAACCACATATTTGCAGGCATTTCTGATCTGATGAACGACACAGATTTGGGTTTGAGATTGTGGGAAAACTGAGCGAATAGTCCCAGTAAATCCGTTCAGATTATCTGTTGCCGTAATGAGGATATCTTCCACGCCGCGAGCTTTGAGATCCGTTAAAACACCCATCCAGAAGCTCGAACTTTCATTCTTACCGAGCCACATTCCAAGAACTTCTTTTTTCCCTTCACGATTTAATCCTACTGCCAAATAGATGGTTTTGTTAATGACCTTGGAGTTTTCACGAACCTTGAATACGATCCCATCCATCCAGACAATTAAATACAAATCTTCTAAGGGGCGGTTTTGCCAGCTCACCACTTCGGTGGCAACGGCATTGGTAATCCTGGAAATGGCAGAGGAAGATATTTCAAAATCGTATAGTTCTTTAACCTGCTCTTCGATATCGCTCACACTCATCCCTTTGGCGTAGAAGGAGATAATAATATTCTCCAAACCTTCGATGATGTTATGCCTTTTTGGAACTAATGCAGGTTCAAAACTGCTTGCCCTGTCTCTGGGAACTTTGATTTCACTCTCTCCAAAAGAGGATTTTATTTTCTTGGTTCCATGTCCATTGCGATAGTTCCCTTCTTTGGTTTTTTCATGTTTTTCATTGTCCAGATGAGCATCAAGTTCTGCTTCCAGCATATGTTCAACGGCACGTTTGTGCATCTGTTTGAAGAAAAAGGTTAAATCTTCTCCATTTTTAAAGGACTTATAGAAATCCTTGTTGTTTAATAATTCTTCTTTGTCGATCATAACTATATAGGTTAAAATTAATAAAAAGTTATTTCCGAAAATTATTTTTGAGCTTTAGAGGGCTCAAAAATTTTTCAGAATAACTTTTTAACTTACACAGTTAGTGAGACACTACCCTGGAAGGCAATCTCATGCCTAAATTAGGTTTTTCCGGAGCAAAATTATATCTCCTTGAAAAGGTAAAATAAATTTAGATTTATATAAAAATAATCCCTGCTCTTTTGAACGCAGGGATTTTCTGTTTATTTATAGGCTACAATTGCATATGCAGGACGGGATATTCTTTACCTTCTCCATCCTGTTCGGATCTCTTCAGTATATTGAATCCCATATGTCTGTAAAAACCAACAGCCTGGCTATTTTGCTCATTTACATCCACTTTGGTTACCTGTAAATGAGATATTGCATATTCAATTAATTTTTTTCCTATTCCGGTACTTCGGTAGTTATTGTCTACAAACAACATTTCAAGGTTTCCTTCCGCAACACCTGCAAACCCAACTAAAATACCTTCTTGTTCAAACCCTGAAAGGGTGACATGCGGGAAATAGCCAGGAAGCTGTTTTTTATAATATGCAAAGTCTTCTTCTTTAAGAAAATCATGGGTATTCCTCACTGCGCTCTCCCAGATCTCAATCAAACGTGGATAATCTGTTACCGTAATTTCTCTGATCATAATTGTAAATTTAGATCACAAAGGTCAGAACTTATTCATCTAAAATACTGAACCCAGGTTAAAAAATGCGTTTACGAATTCTGCTCAGCGCTTGTGGTGTGATCCCCAGATAAGAGGCTATGTCTTTTAGGGGGATATAATTTAAAGTGACACCATATTCATCAATCATCCGGAGGTAATACTGCTCGGGGGAATACTTAATCAGGTCAATATTTCTATTCAGTATTTTATTAAGTAATATAGCTGTTAAATCATCAAAAACTGTCTTTAATCTGGGAATAGCAGAATATAATTCGGCGGCCTTCTTCTTGTCTATCCTGTAGATAACGCTGTCTACGATGGTCTGTACATTAAAAGCGGATTTTTCCTGTAATGTAAAGGATATATTTGACAATGAAAAAGTTCCTTTCTTACAAAACCAAAACGTTTGTTCATCTCCTTTGTGATTAATTATCCAGCAACGTAATAAGCCTTCAAAAACAAAATAACTGTACTTTTCTGTTTCCCCTTCTTTAATCAGAAATGTATTTTTCCTGACTGAGATCTGTTCAAAATATTGATCAAATAACTTAGATTCTTCCGAACTAAAGGTATTGGGATCTACATCAAACTCTTCAAGTAATTTTTCTAAAAGCATACTATAGAAATTATTTATATATCCAGTATTTCTAATCTTTCAAAGATACACAATGATTATTGCGATAATATCTTTATCACTGATATAATCATTTAGTTTCTATCTTAATAATTTTTCGTCCGTGCTCTCCTAAGTAATAAAGTACAAGCTTTTCATACACCCTATAACCATCATCCACATTGGTAAAAATTACAATTCCTTTTCCTGAATCGGGCAATACAATGGCGATACATCTTGTTCCCTGATCTGCTCCGCCATGAGATAATGCATATTCACCATTTCCAAGATCATAAACCTCAAAACCTAATCCGAAATATTTATTTTCTTTAACCTTTACCTGCTTTTTGATCATTTCCTGAAAAACATCCGGTTTCAGATTTTTCCCTTTCATAATGCTGACCATAAAATTTCCGTAATCTTCTACCGTTGTATGTAGATCATCGGCAGCATTGGCTGTAGTACTTTTTTCGATGGGGTAAGCTTCCCCTTTTTCATTATATCCTGTTACAAATCTTGCTTCGTTAGTATTTTTACCCCAAATGTAACTGGTATCCTTCATTTTGAGAGGCTGGAAGATGAGTTCCTGTGCTAACTTCTCCAACGTTTTCCCAAATTTCTTTTCCAGTGCTTTCCGAAGGTATTCAAAACCTTCTCCTGAGTATTGGTATCTTGTGCCGGGATCAAACTGAAAATTCAGCTTTTTATCTGAATTCATCCATCTCCAGTTCGGGAAACCTGTCTGGTGGCTCAGGATCATTCTGGTGGTTAATTTTTGATGCCTTGGATCACTCGCAATATCAGGATCTATCCAGTAAGTATCAAGAGGTTCGTCCAGTTTCCACTTGCCTGAACTTATCAGGCGTAAGGCTACCATTGCTGTAACAGGTTTGGTGAGTGATGCTACATTAAATAAGGCGTTATGAGCTGCTGGAATTCCTTTCCTGATCCCGCCAAAAACTTTTACCTGCTGTAATTTTCCATCTTCGATAATTCCTAATCCCAGCGTTGGAATATTATTTTCTTTCAGCCAGCTTTGCATGGACTGATCGTTATCAAACATAGTTTCACTATCGGTAGTCTGCTTCGGATGGTGATTAAAGCTCAATGAATTTTTAAGCTTCCACTCATCATTTTCCAGTATCCATAAATGGGTAAATTTTGCTTCCCCTACTAGTTTCTCCGCCTGGCTCCCCATCTTTTCATAAAACAGATGATCTCCATTCTGAATGGCAGCATAGATCTTCCCGTCTTTATACATAGGATAAACTTCTGTGCTTTTATCAACCAGTACTCTTTTGAGCTGATAAGTTTCCGGGGATTTGCACAATCCGTTTTTAAAATCAATGATAAAATTTTTCCTGTCTTCGAAACCTCCTTTATCGTGGTAAAATTCAAAACTACCGCTCAACAGATTTTCCATCTGCTTGATGTTGCAGGTATTGTAGCCTATAGAAAAAAACAGGCTGTCTTTCGACATAATGGTTTTATAAAGAGGATCTGTTTTTTCTATCTGTGCCTGCATGACACTCATGAACAGCATTAAAAAAGGAAGGGTGAACCTTGAAAACTTTGTCATTGTTATTTTTTGACAAAGATTCAATTTCCTTTTGTTTTTCTGCTAAAAATGAACCCGACAAAAACCCGACAAAGTCATGACAGGCTTTATATCATGCTGAATTTCAGTCTGAAATAGAGTTTTTTATTCTTATCTATTTCGGCTGCATTTCTAAGGATGATAAATACATTGGAAAGCACAATCAGGATCATCAGGATCAGGGTAAACTGTTTTCCGAACTTTAAAAAGATGCCAAGCATGAAGGTAATAGGCGCCATCACTGTCCAAATCATCTGAACTGAAATAATCTGTCTGGCCAGGCTGTTTCTCTGCTTCATACTATGCATGAGAATAAGCGGAACGAAAATGTTCAGTGGTGGTAAAAGGGTAAAGATTAGTGAGGAAAGATTAATGATTTTAATGTATGAATAATTGATTGGAGCTTCCTCTTCTTTTGCTTCTATTTCAACCTCATGTGTTTCTGAAATTGCGGCCGGCTGATCCTGCTGCAATTCAATCTCTTCTATTTCCAGAGCCTGAGCCAGTAATCTTAACGTATGTCCCTTCGGCTCTGTTCCGGATTCTATCCTTTGAATGGTTCTTACGGAAATCTTGGATTGTTCTGACAGCTCTTCCTGGGTCAGATTTTTTTGTTCTCTTATGGCTTTTAGCTTGGACATCGTTGGGGATATTCTGAAAAAAATGTTTTGGCTAATTTACAGTTTTCCTTATTAAAATTTTTTCTTACTTCTGCTGATATTTAAATTATTAATCATATAAAAAATAAGTGTATTTTTATTTAAAAATAACTTTCTATTTTTCAGTTATTTACAAACACTAACACCACATCAGTTTATGGAAAATACACTATCCAAATCCGAAATCAGGAAGAATATTGCTACTTATCTGATTCTTACTCTGCTTTTCTGTCTTCCAGTCTATTATATGTGTATCCGTACAGGAAAACTTGGCGGCGGAATGATCTCTTATGCAACAATTGTCATGTGGTGTCCTGCTATTGCTGCATTTCTTACCTGCCGTATCCGGAATATCCCCATTTCTTCTCTGGGATGGAAATGGGGACTTACAAAATACCAGATCATGGCGTACTGCATCCCCCTTCTTTACAGCTTGGTTCCTTACCTCATCATCTGGATCAGTGGAGCTGGCGGTTTTTACAATCGTGAATTTGTAGCGGAAATTGGCAAAGGAATGGGCTGGAATCTTCCAGATGGTCTCACAATCATTCTGTATGTTATTCTGATGAGCAGTTTTGGCATGGTACGTTCAGTAGGCTCTGCATTAGGTGAAGAAATAGGCTGGCGTGGTCTTTTAACTCCTCAGCTGGCCAAAATGAATTCTTATACCGCTACTTCTCTTTGGATGGGTGTAATCTGGTCGATCTACCATTATCCTCTCCTGCTTTTTTCCAATTATAATACAGGCGGACCTAAATGGCTGGCTCTTCTATGTTTTACGGTTATGATATTTGCAGCTTGTTTCATCTTTACATGGTTAAGATTAAAATCCGGGAGTTTATGGACAGGTGTTATTTTACATGCCAGTCATAATCTTTTTATACAGTCTATTTTTACTCCTCTAACTGCAGATACGGGAAATACGAATTATTATATTGATGAGTTTGGTATTGCGCTGCCTATTGCAACAGCTGTTGTGGCTTATTTCTTCTGGAGGAAGAGGAAAGAACTGGAGGATCGCCCACTTTCAGCGTAATCTGTTTATTAAAAAGACAGCCTTTTATTGATAGGGGCTGTCTTTTTACTATATTCTTAATTTTGAAAAATCTAATCCGGAGCAATTACTTCAATAAGCCGTATTCTGCTGAGCAAACCTTGAAATACTTCCTGGGTATCTCCGCTCTCCCCTAACGAAATACTTAATCCCTCTCCTTCCTTATCTTCATTTTTAAGGCCTATTCTACCTGCTTTTTGGCCTTCACTGTTACTTATTTCTTCAAACGGTATTTCGTTATCTTCAAACCATGATTTAATTTTTGCTACCGCAGAATTACTATTTTTGGATGTTCTTTGTAAAACTAACTGCTCCGGCTCTCCAAAGAATCCTTTAGCATTCTTATTCAATACAAACTGCACGAGAAATTTAAACTGATGCTTATCAGGTCTCGCATACCATCTGGCCTGGCTGTATCCGCCCAAATGATGACGAACGGGTATCTCATTCGGGATATTATCGTTGGCAAATACCTTTGTATTCATTATTTCATGATGGAAAGTAAGATCAGTTTTAATATTTCCACCTTCTGTCCTATATTTTTCAGCCCATTCACTTATTCCTTTAAACTCTGTTTCTCCCATTGTTCTGTAGAATGTCATCGTATGGAGATCAGGACTGCCTTCTGTTCCGTTCCTCAATAAACCAAGTCTTTGCCTCATAAATTCTTTACTTTTACTTCCGTTATCCCATCTTCTTTCATGAAATTTTTTGATAAAAAACAATTGCTGCAGATCCCGATATACAGAAGATGTAACAACCTGGGTATTCATAATGATATTAACTTCATGCCTTTCCTTTTCGCTGACATCCCCATACTTTTCTTTTCTTTCATTTTCATACTTGTCACTTTCCCACTGATCATGGTTGAATTTATAGTCTCCTTCAGATAGATAGTCTGCGTTATAAATGTCAAGTACCTGAATGATATCTTTTATATCTCCTCCCATCAGCTCCAGGGTTTCCAGCATCTTTCTTTCGTTTTCCCTGCTGTTTATAAAGTAGGTATTGAAGACCTCCTGCACAGTCATTGCTTTTATCTTTCCGTTTTTCAGCCTGATTCCTATCTTAGCTTTGTTATTTGTTCCTTTTGCACTGAAAAACAAATTGTTGTATTTTCCTATAATGCTCATAATCGTTTTATTTAAGGTTATTTATTTGATTTCTGAAATTTTTCTCTATTCTGACTTCCAGAGTTTTTATCCATATTAATAACACAAATTTCTGCGGAAACATTCTGACTCGTTAAAGGGGAAAAACCCATTTTCAGAAACTAGGGGTTTACCCTTATTTACAGGTAATGTATTTGTGTATTTCATTCATTAAGTTCTTAGATATCATAAAGAGTCATGATTAAAATTTCACTCATAGGAGAATTCCCTTATTTTTTAAAATTCCGTTTTTTCCCTTAATGAAGATTTATTTTATTTAATGAAATTTGTATCAGACAAAAGAGATCAACAATCTCATAGTCAATATTTAAATCAAAAAAAATAGTAACCCATTAAAACCAGAATATGGCAGAAACAGTAAACACCCAGACTACAGATGCAGTAACGCAGACTAACGTTACGGTACTTGGTGAGTCTCCCGCACAGGCTATGAGTATGCTTTACCAGATGGCCACGCATGCCAGTGGAATTTCCATTCAGAATTCTGTGACAAACCAGCAGAACTTGAACCAGCTCAACCCTGCGATTGTTGCAGATGCCATTAAAATTTTAAAAGGATAATTTAAAACCTTACCATCATGAGTGAAAACAACAGTGAAACCCAACAATCCCAGGCAGCCAATGCTACCACTCCGGCGGAGAAAGCTGTAGTATTTGTGAACAGTGAGGTATTGGCTCCGCCTAAAGCTTCTCCAATGACCGGAGTAACCAAAGTAATGATAGAACAGTCTACAGGAATGATGGTTCAGGATTTACAGTCATTCTTAAAAGGATTTGAGCAGGTAGGTTTAATTGCTTTGAGCAGATTGGCCAATAATCTCCTGACCTACGGAACGACTTTCGGGCCGGCTCCGGGCAATAAAGAGACCTCTGTTCAGATGGCTGAAAATATTCAAGGCCAGGATGCAGGAAAAGGCAATGAAATGATGAAAGACTTATTCAAAATGGTAAGTGATTATGCTGAAGTAAAGGCAAAAATTTCCAATACTATTTATAATGTCAACGCGCTTCCTGTCTCAGAAGCCCTTCCTTCTCCACCATCTTACACGGAAGTTTCCTCTGAGGCTGAAGATCCTGAAAAAAAAAACAAGTAGATCCGGTTCCGGAAGAAGTCTCATCAGAAAAAGAGAGTATGAGAAAAAGCTCTATTAAGGCTGATCATGGGGGAAAATTAGTATTAAAGTCAGTTAAACTGACACAGCCACTCGTAAAACCAGAGATTAAAGAAGCGGTAATTTCTTCTATAGAAACGGAAGTTAATCCCAAGAAAAGAACAATAATAGCCCAACTCATTGAAAAAATTAAAATAAATAAGAGATGAATTACTCCTCAGCAACCAAACCTGCCAAAATTTTAAACCTGGAAAGTTTAAATGATTTGAATGAAAGACTTTATCTGACCAGAAGCAATGATATTCTTTATCTGAATCCCAAAAGTACAGATATAAAAAAGAGCGATCATTCGGAACGTTTTATATTTAATCTTCAGACCTCGGACATTAATATTCAGCCTTCCATAAGACTCGTCAGCTGTATCAACAGATTAGGGAAAAGGTACAATCATTTTCAGTGTTTTGTAGTAGAACCTAAAGATCAATCAACGGGAATAGCTGTGATCATGGTCAAACTGGATGATCCGAAAGCCTTTTACTGTAATGTTAGAATTTTACCTCTCAGCACTTTAAGTGAAGTAGCTTCTCCGGAAATTGACTCAAAGCTTCTTACCATCAATCTTGAAAAATCAAAATGTATACTCAAAACCGATATTACGATTACACCGTCTAATACAGGGGAAGCACAGTATGCGGTACATGATGTGGATGTGTCAGCTATTTCGGAATTGGTAAGCCAGAATGAAATCATAGAATTAAAAAGAGAACTGGAATTCCAGGCTTCCAAATTGATTGCCCACTATTTTCAGGAAATCCTGAGTATTATAGTAAACGAAACAACTCCAAATAACGGTACACCACCCGTGATTCCGGATGATTATGTCCTGACTCTTCCTTCCAACCAGCTTAAAGAAATGTTGTCGGCCAGTGCCATCTCAGCATGTATCGCTCTGGAGATTACCGGATATAATGTAGTGAAAGAAATCAACCGGGACTGGAGATCTGCTGCTGCATTTATTAATTATCTGCTGTAAAAAACAGATGTTCTAATCTCATAAAAATATAACGTATGCGCAGAAAAATCAGTAAGAAATCTCCTGCTCCCAGACCACCGGTGCCTGTGACAGAACCTAAAATGGTAGAAAAAGAAATCATGCCTTTTGTTTTAAGACATGAAGACGAAATCATTACTTATATCAAGGAGAAAGCCATCAAAGAGACCATGAAGTCCCTGGCTCCTCTTCTTGAAAAACTGGAGGAAGCCGTAAAACAGCATGAAGCAGCTCCTGTTCCTGTGGCCAGTTCACCACCGCCTGATACTCCTGTAATGAATTATGAAGAACAGCTGAAAAAACTGCAGGAAGCCTCAACAGCAAAAATAAAGGAGAAAGAACTTAAAATAATGGAGCGAATGAATAAGCTGAATACAAGATTGGGTAATATCAAACCTTAGAACCAACAAAACGAATTAATATGAACGAAATTGATACAATCGTAACCGGAATCTATACCGCAGTACCTCAGGCTATTTCTGCACAGGTAAGCGCACATTCCACCGGACAGATGCAAATCAATTCTGCATTGAACCAGCAACGGAATGCTATGACCGGGATCAGCCATTATGTGATGGGATTAAAAAAAATGAGTCCCAAAAATATAAAAATAAAGGAATTGGAGTCATTTAGAAAACAGCGTTTCTAATTCCTGTTCTACACAACTACGGATGCGGTTTATTTCTCTGCAAAGATGAAATCCGGTGCTCTCAGCATATATACAATCAGGTCAACATTTATTTTTGCACCGCCTTTCAGATGCTGTCAATGTACAAAAGCAATCATTCAGAATCCGTCTTTAGCCCAAAGGAATCCGGCATTGCCAGTATACCCGCAGCAGGAATTTATTTTTGAGACAGATATTAAAAATAAAGACCGCATCCTTTTACAAAAAAAATATGCTTTAAACTCGCACAGGTTTTACAGATAGGGTTTCAACCATTGTATTCAGAGCCACCCTTCAGATCCAGTTTATTCATAACCTGTTAATACCAATGCTTTTGAAATATGTTCATCTGCAGGATCTGTGGTGAGTTTAAAACTCCAACATAAAACTAGTTTACCTCAATAATTTATTAACCGAGATCCGATCTCAAAAAAAACAATTACCATTATGCCAGTTAATGAACAAATCACAGACGCGGTAACACAATCGAACGTAAAAGTAGTAGGAGAATCTCCTGCAATGGCACTAGCCAACGTGTATCAATCTGCAGCCCATTCTACAGGAATCATGTTTGAAAATGCGGTAAATACGCAAAATCAGCAGAACATTTTAGGCCAGGCAGCGACCACTCAGGGAATCCTGCAGATCTATAGCCTGGATACTGTAGCTGACGCAGTTTCTATTGCGAAGATCCTTAAGCCTTAATTTTTAGGCTATTTGATCCAAGTAATAACCTCAACCGGAAAGCCCGGTTGTTTTTAACCTAATAAACCTTACTCATTATGCCAGTTAATGAACAAATCACAGACGCGGTAACGCAGTCTAACGTAAAAGTAGTAGCAGAATCTCCTGCAATGGCGTTAAGTAATGTGTATCAATCTGCTGCACATTCTACAGGAATTATGTTTGAAAATGCAACAAACGCTCAAAATCAACATAATATTGTTACCCAGGCAGCCACTACTCAGGGTGTGACTCAAATCTACAGCAAAGACACCATCGCTGATGCTCTTTCTATTGCTAAAATTCTTAAACCTTAAACCAATTCTGCAGACCGCAGAATACATTAACCCGCCGGAAAACCCGGTAATTTTAACCCAAATAAACAATAATCATTATGCCAGTAAACGAAAAAATCACAGACGCAGTAACGCAATCCAACGTAAAAGTAGTAGCAGAATCTCCTGCAATGGCTCTAAGCAACGTGTATCAATCTGCAGCACATTCCACAGGAATCATGTTTGAAAATGCAATCAACACTCAAAACCAGCAGAATATTGTTACCCAGGCAGCGACTACACAGGGAGTAACTCAAATTTACAGTCTGGATACGATAGCCGATGCGGTTTCTATTGCTAAAATCCTTACTCCGTAATCACTTTTTACGAAACTATTATAATCAATTATCCGAACAGCCGGAAACTCCGGTTGTTTTTTAAACCAAAATAAACAATAATCATTATGCCAGTAAACGAACAAATCACAGACGCGGTAACGCAATCCAACGTAAAAGTAGTAGCAGAATCTCCTGCAATGGCGATGGCCAACGTATATCAATCAGCGGCCCATTCTACAGGAATCCTGTTTGAAAATGCAGTGAATACTCAAAATCAGCAAAACATTGTTACGCAAGCAGCAACGACACAAGGTATTGCTCAGATCTACAGCCTGGATACTGTGGCAGATGCAGTTTCTATTGCTAAAATTCTTAATCCTTAATTCCTTTTTGCGAATAGCTTAAATACCATTACCGTAACAACCGGAAATTCCGGTTGTTTTTAACCCAAATAAACAATAATCATTATGCCAGTAAACGAACAAATCACAGACGCGGTAACGCAATCGAACGTAAAAGTAGTAGGAGAATCTCCAGCAATGGCTCTTGCCAACGTATATCAATCTGCTGCCCATTCTACAGGAATTATGTTTGAAAATGCAGTGAATGCACAAAACCAGCAGAACATCTTAGGTCAGGCAGCCACTACACAGGGTGTTATCCAGATCTACAGCCTGGATACTGTGGCAGATGCAGTGTCTATTGCTAAAATTTTACATCCTAAATTATAGTGTTTTTAGATTTCTTGTTATCAGGGAGTACATTAATGTGCTCCCTGATTCTTTTTGGATCAAACTATTTATCAAATAATACAATCTCATCCGGATCTATCACCTTATTCTGTACGGCATAAATAACAAGTCCTGCCATATTTTTCACTCCGGTTTTGATCATGAGATTAGTCTTGTGAGTTTCTACCGTTTTGGGTGAAATAAACAGAGAATCTGCAATTTCTTTGGTGCTCAACTGCTGGCAGACCAGTCTTAAAACATCTATTTCTCTTTCTGTGAGTTCATTTCTGGAAAAAGCATGAAATTCCGGAAGCTTATTGGAAAGCTGGGTTCTCATAACATTAATCTGGTCATTGGAAAAATAATGTCCGGTATGATGAACTGTCTTGATTACGGATAATAATTCTTCGAGTTCAATTTCTTTGGGTAAAAAAGCATGAGCACCCATTTTCAGCATCTGCCCCATGAATGAACGACGGTAGAAACTGGAAAGAACAATGATTTTTGTTTCGGTTTCTTTTTTGGCAAGTTCAGCCATGACTTCAAGGCCATCTCCATTGGTCATCCGAAGATCCAGAATCAGGATATCTAAAGATGCAGAATCCTGTTCTTTAAGAAAATGATATCCGCTTGTTGAGGTAAGCAACACCTGAAAGTCTCCATTATTTTCAATATAATTTTTCAAAAGCTGTACAAACAGCAGGTCATCATCTACAATTCCGATTTTAATTTTTGAGTGTTCCATGTTTATTTTTATTGTAATGCCAGACAGGCAATGAATTTTGTACCTTTTTGAGGCTGTGTCTTAAGTTTATAAATTGCTTTAATTTTTTGAGCTCTGGACTGAATATTCCTCAGCCCGATCCCTCCTGAATGTTTTTCTATGATAAATCCGCAGCCGTTATCTTCTATGGTTAGTATCAGATAATTCAGAGAGATTCTTAGGGAAACATCTACTCTGGTAGCTTCAGCATGTTTTAAAATATTGGCGATCAGTTCCTGAACAATTCTGAAAAGATTAAGTTTTACAGGATTACTGATGGCCGTCCTTATTGTCATATGACGGAAAATAACCTCTACATTTTTATTGATCTGATCAAGATAGTCTGCAATTAAATCTTCCAGTTCTATCTCATCGAGATCAGGTGGCGTAAGATTATGAGATAACTCCCGGATCAGCTGCATTGATTTTTTTAAATCATGATTAAGATCTTCCGGTCTTTTATCATTGATATTCAAACGGATAATATTCAATTGTGAAATAATATTATCATGAAGTTCTTCTGCCAGGCGTTCCCTGTCCTGTTCCTGCCAAAGCAGCATATTATCCCGATATTCTTTTTGGGTATTTCGGACCAGCTTTGAAACCTTTTGTTTGTTTTTCTTTATACTTTTCAAATAATTAATCACCAATAACGTAACGAATAGCGTTGTTAAAAAAAACAGCCCAATACCGATCCATATCCATAGAACTATCTGATCCTGATCTTCCCAACGCCACATCCCAGATTAATAAATGCTATATAAAAAGACAATAATAAGATCCCTCTAAAAAGCCAGATAGGTGCTACCCAGCTCAGGTGATTGCTGATTAAAAAATTAAAGGTAGTGGATATGATACATTCTATAGAAAAAAACAGGAAAACAAGAATGTTCACAATAAACATATTCCTGTCTGCCCTGCCCTGCCTGATGATTTTCATAAAATAAGAGGCGGCATAGCTACAAATAATAATACTGGTGATAATATTGGAATAAAAAGTAATCCGTGTATTGTTTTGCACATATAACAGATTAGTAATCAATGCCAATATAGCATAACAATAGATCATCCATCTTAATTTAAGGGAAAGCTGGATATAATAATGATTATAAATCACGGTAAGAGTCATCAAACCAAAAAACTGACTTAATGTATAATTGTAGATATTGAGTGTATTTAATTTCATCAGCCGGTCCGTTAAGTCCGTCAGCTCCAGCATCAATTCTCCTGTGAGCAGTATAATCACAGGAAGTTTTGTCTTGATCCCTTCCTTTATCAATACAATCAGCCCGATACATAAGACCAGATTAATCATAATTTGTAAATACAGGGATAGGCTGTTATACGAAAACACTGGTACTTTGCTTCAGAAGTTGATAATCATTAAGAGTATCAATAATCGTAAAAGGAGGCCTTGGGGTGGAATAATTTTCAGCAGTCTCGCTCATATGATTAATGGCCAGACTTTTCACTGTAATGATTTCGATATGATAAGGGAAGTCGGGATCTTTTTTTTCCAGATCATCTGTAAGTCCAAAGAAACTGGTACACGCCTGCCCACCTGTAATTCCAATATTCTCATAATCTGAAAACGGTATGGAAATCAATTGAAAGATATCATCTGTTTTCTGAGCCTGCAGCCAGGAAGTCCCAAACATGTTCCATCTGAAGTTACGGTTAATGGCTGATTCAGCAGTAATGGGAGGAACATCTATCACAATGTCATTGCTGCTTTCTATTTTTGATTCACTGAATTCTACTAAGAAATCTTTAACAAGAATGGTATTGAAATGAGCATCTTTATCACTTTTAGAATCAATCAGGAAAAATTTCAGCCGACCTTCATGAATTCCTACATAAGCATGAATCATTTTGAAGTCATCAGTTCCAAAATTTTTTTCCCACAGTGCAATGTCTTCACCTGAAACGCTGAAGTGAGTTCCCTGATTCAAATAATTCAAAATTTCTGCTCCATTGGTATCAATTCCGTTTTTGTAGGAATCAATAAGATGTTTCCATTTTCTGATAGCTTCAAAGATGTTTTCAGTAGTCATGATAATATTTATTTGTGAATGATAATTATTTTATGAGTTGAAATTTACAAAAAAAACAGACTGATCTATTTTTTAAATCACATTCAGGTGGAAAATAAAATATAATTTGAGAAAAAAATACTTTTTCTTCTGTCTCTGATAAAATTAAACCGGAAACACCACTTATCTTTGTACCGGAAATCCCTTTAAATATGTACTAACATGATTCCATTTCACGAGCTTATATTTTTTATTCTGGCCGCACTTATTTTAGTCATCAGCCCTGGTCCTAATATGATTTATCTGATTTCAAAATCTATAACGCAGGGAAAAAAGTCCGGATTTATCTCATTAGCCGGAGTCGTATGTGGATTTTTATTCCATATCATCATGGTTTCATTTGGTCTTACAGCTGTTTTGCTGGCTGTTCCACTCGCGTATACCGTTCTTAAAACACTGGGAACTATCTATCTTTTATACCTTGCTTATCAGGCTATTAAACCCAAAAGCAAAAATATTTTTGATGTTGACAAAAATGTTGCTCATGATAGTCCCAAAAAGCTTTTCACCATTGGTTTTTTAACGAATGTACTGAATCCGAAAGTGGCTGTGTTTTACCTGTCTTTCTTTCCTCAGTTCATCAAACCCGAGTATGGTTCGATATTTACCCAAAGTCTGGAACTAGGGATCATTCAGGTTCTGATCAGCTTCAGCATCAACTTTATCATTGTATTAACAGCTGCAAAAGTTGTTGTATTCTTTTCCAATAATCCGGTGTGGATAAAGGTCCAGAAATGGTTTATGGCCAGCGTATTAACTTATTTAGCTATAAAAATGGCATTTTCAAAAGCAAAATAAAATCCGGAACAGGTTCTCTTTCTGTTCCGAATTCCGGTGTATATTCATATAAAATCTGACTTGAAGAAGCATCATGGTTATGCACCGCGAATTTGAGATTAAAATCCGGGATGTAAAACCGTGAAAATACGTAATTTTGCTGTTCCGTATTATCCTCATCACAAAAGGTTTAAAGATGAAACAGACCATTCCCACCTATGATTTAAATGGTATTACCCATCATCAGTTCCATATCAAAAGGATGGATAAACAGCCTTATGATTCTGGGGATATTCTTCTGGACAAAGGAATCCATCGGGACAGTCATTATATTTTCACCTGCATGGAAAGCGGGCATGTAAGAATGATGGTCGATTTTAAAACTGTTGAAGCAAGAGAGTCTACTATTTTCTGCGTATTGCCGGGACAGGTACATCAGGGACTTTTAATGAAAAATGTCTGCGGATGGTTTGTGGCAGTAAAAGCAGAACTTGTTCCTGACACGGTACGTTCTTTTTTTGATGAATGTTTAGGTGAAATACAGCCTCTGTCTGTGGATAAGAACCTTGTCAAAAACCTTAATACGACAGCCGGCCTACTTCATGCCTCATATACAAACGAAATGCTTTCCACTAAAGAAGGATTTCTCATCGTTCAATCGCTGCTTAATGCTTTTCTCGGAATGTTTGCTCTGATGTATTCCCAGAAGAATATTTCTCCGGCTTCAGATGAAAACCGTGCTTTACAGCTGTCAAGAGCATTCAGAATTTTGGTTCGGAAAGATTTTAAAACCATGAAAAGTCCATCTGAATATGCTGCAGCTTTAAACATTACAAGAGGATATTTAACGGAAACGGTTCGTGAAGTCACAGGAAAGCCTGTACAACACTGGATTCACCAGGAAATTCTGATTGAAGCCAAAAGATTACTGGTCTTTACCAATCTGAGTATAAAAGAGGTAGCTTATGAACTGGGATACAGTGATCATACCTATTTCAGCCGTTTGTTTTCAAAACTGGAAGACCGGTCTCCATCAGAATTCCGGAATCAGCAACAATAAATATTCAACCACGAATAGTCCAATTAATTCCCCGAAACCGCTATCGGTATTTTCTGATTTTGCAACGTCCTTTGCAATAAAAAATCACGTATGCCAAGCCTTCCAAAATGGATCAACGACACGGTAGAAAATGTCTGGTCTTCAAAATTCAAAGAATGCACCGTTAACCATATAGAACAGATCACCAATGATCTCCGACTGATACGTTTTGACACAGAATTAGAGAATGTTCCTTATGAACCTGCCTATGCCATCGGAATAAGAATCAACGACAGGGATTTCAGGAATTATTCTCCTTTTAATTTTAACAAAGAAGCAGGAACTTTCGATGTTTTGTTTCATTTGCATGACATGTCTGCTGCAGGAAGTCATTTTGTAACCCGACTGAGAGAAGGAGATTCCATAAAGCTTTTAATGCCCAGAGGAAAACAATTCTTTACTCAAGGTGCCCGGATTCATTTTTCTCTGGGAGATGAAACATCATTGGGAAGTTCTCTTTCGATCAAGGAAGCTGTGGAGGAATCCGGTTCTTTGTTCATTTGTCTTCATGAGCTTGATGATTGTTCTGCTCTTGAAAAGCTTAATTTATATGGCTATCACTGTCCTAAAAACAATACCATGAGAATGATTGAAGCTTTGAATGATTTTCTGCGGGAAGAAAAAGAATCCATCTCTGATGATGAGGTTATCTTTTATCTCACAGGAAACGGAGAAAGAATGTCATTAATCAGAAAATTTCTTAAAGCCAGAGGCGTCTCTCCAAAATGTATCAAATCACAGGCATATTGGATTGAGGGCAAAAAAGGACTATAAAAATGGAGAAACAAACGCTTCTTCACTTTAATAATGAAACTTTATCTGATAATAAAAGACCCTATTACCAGATAAAGTTATCATTCTCCGTTACCAAAAAAATAAGGTGCAAACTATTGATGCTTCTTTCCTAATTCCTTCACTTTCCTAAGCCATTGAGCCCTCTGTTCATCTTTAGAATTTCTGATAATACCTACATAAGTCACTTTCACCGGTTTTACCCCACAGTATTCAAGGATAGATTTTCTAAGCTGATTTACGCTTGGTCTGCCAAAAAACAGACGGTAATACCATCCCGGTTGGTCCAATGTTGCTATGATATGTGCTGTTTTACCTTTTAAAAGCTTGTCCCACCATACCGAATTTTCACGGTATTTATAAGCCATTCCCGGTAAAAAAAGACGGTCTATAAATCCTTTCATCAAGGCAGGAAATCCTCCCCACCAAACCGGATGTACCCAAACGAGATGATCTGCCCACTGAATAATTTCCCAGGCTTTCAGTAAATCCGGCTCAAGCTCCATTCTTTTCTGATATCCAAACTGTAAATTGGGATTAAAGTTGAGATCCCGTATAACGATTTCCCGCACTTCTGTTCCTGCCTCTGAGGCTCCCAACCTGTAAGCTTCTGTTACCCCAAAATTGAACGAATCTTTATTGGGATGCCCGTTGATAATGGCTATTTTTTTCATGATTTCACATTAATATTGATAGAATCGTAGGCATTAAGCTGTGCCATTAATGATAAAGGCTCATGCAGCTGATGGCTGAAATACACCTTGTTTTCATGAGGATTTCTCAGCAGTTCTTCGGTGTGCAGAACAGCAGATAAAGCGGTTAATTCTGCTTGTCCTTTTTCACTCTGCAAACTCAGTTTCTTTTGTCCTGAATGATCATCAACTACAATTTCAAAGACCGCCTGATCTCCGTTTCCACTTGAACCAAAAATCATTTTTCTTTCTTTTAAAGACAGAATATTGTAGATTCTTAGATATTGAAATGCTCCCAGCAGCCAGGTTATGAATTTTGAATTGTAGGTCATTTTCACACTCACATCGGAAATTCTTTCCACTTTGTTGAGAATATACAAGTCGGGCACATCAAAATTATAGGCGCTTCTCTTCCCTATTCCAAAGGAAAAATTAAAAACTTCTGTATCTAAAAAATGTCTGATAGAAACCGCTTTATCATTCTTATAATGAACAAAAGGAACGGCTACATTTTCTGCCATAAAGTGAGCTGAACTTTCACCTGCAAGATCCTTTACGGAATAATAGACAAAGAGTTTTACTTCATTAATATCTCCTGAGTCTGAAAGAATATTAGCCAACCCCGGGACAATCCCGCCCATCCATCCTGAGCTGAAGACAATTCTGCTGTTGATGTCTGATTTTCTGGCAATATCATAAGCTTTCACCAAAGCCGGAGTAGGCTTGGTAATATCCAGATAATCTATTTGATGATCAATGGCAAAACGAAGTACATGATCTTCTTTATCATTCACAGAAAGAATGATGAGTTGTATTTTTTTCTCAATGATCACTTTAAAAGAGGAATGATCTGTGACATCGATTTTCAGGTCTTTGTCTGTTTTCCCCCCTTTTCTTCCTCCGATGAAAACAGTAAGATGAGGATTTCTTGATTTCAGAATACGGGAAATTGTTTTACCTACCAATCCATTTCCTCCAATTATAAGAATATTTTGCTCCATAACTTTTTTTGACAAAAGTAGAGCGCTGCTGTTTCAATAAGCAGGACAAATGTCTAAAAAGAAATTTCCTTTCTGATACGGCTCAGATGACGTTGGGTAATGCCAAGGTAGGAAGCCAGATACTGCAATGGAATGTTTTGAATATAATCAGGATGATTCTTTAGTAATGTTTCATACCGCTGGCCGGCACTGTCTCTCTGGAGCTGGAAAAACCGTGTTTCAAGTTCAAGATATTCCTGCTCTGCGATAATCTTTAAAAATTTCGTCCAGCTTACACTATTTTTTACCAGTTCATCTACCGCTTCTTTTTTAAGGATAATCACCTCAGCATTGGTAATAGCCTGCATACTTTCTTTGCTTGGGCATCCGGAAACAAATGACGAATAGGCGGCGATCATATGATTGGGAAACCTGAAGCAATATGTCATATCTTTTCCCGCGTCAGAAGTATAAAAAGAACGGAAAATACCAGACTTCACCAAGCCTACTTCCTTACAAAGCTCTCCTTCCTGTATGAAATAATCATTTTTATTGATAAGTCTGAACTCAGAAAACTTCAGAAATTCTTCAATTTCATCTTCTGAAAACAGATTAAAGCTTCGAAAATAGTCACGTTCCATGATATCAAATAAGTTTCAGCGAAAATAAATAAAATACTTCTTTGTAAACGCAGCATTTTCATTTTTATAAAATTCTATTTTAAGAAAGCAAAGACGGAGACTATCTCAAAAGTGAAATAATTTGGCTTTTGTCATTGACTATGTCGAATCTTCGATTTCTGACGAAGGAAAAATCTCATTAATAATCAGAATCGTGAGATTCTTCACTACATTCCTGAACTGCGTTTGCAGACTTTCAGTCTGTGTTCAGAATGATACTTTTAGACTTGGGATAGCCTCTTTTTAAAAGAAGGAATAGTCATACAAATTTCAATTGAAAACAAAAAAAAATCATCTCAGGACGAGATGATCTACCGTTTTGAATTTACTTGAGTTATTTATGAAGATATGAATGATGTTTTGTTGTAACAAAGATAGGTGAACCTTATTTTTTATGCATCAGTGGAATCCCTAAAATTATATCCGTAAAAATACGGTTGTATAAAAAGAAAAGCCCTGAAGGAAATACCTTACAGGACTTTTGGATTATCTAACAATATCCAGTTTAATGTTTATCATTCAAGGTTTAAAGTGATGATTGACACCTGATTTCACCTTTGAATGTTTATTAAAGAGGGCTTACCAGTTGCAGGAACCATTCTTTAACTTCTCCATCCAGGTGTGGAGCAAGCTTTTCTTCACAAGTTTTATGGTAACCATTCAGCCATGCGATTTCGCTTTCTGAAAGCATCTCTTTCACCACGGTATCTTTGAAGAACGGGCAGAATGTTAATGTTTCAAATTCATAGAATGTTCCGTGAATTGTTTTCTCTGTTTCTTTTACTGCAATCAGGTTTTCATGACGAATTCCATAGTGTCCTTCAAGATAGTATCCGGGTTCATTTGAACAAACCATTCCCGGAAGAAGTTCCTGAGGATTCAGATCTTTTCTGATGTTTTGCGGTCCTTCGTGTACATTCATAAAGCTTCCTACTCCATGTCCTGTTCCGTGGTTGAAATCTTTACCTTCCATCCATAGCGGAAGTCTTGCAATAGCATCAAGATGTACTCCTTTTGTACCTTTCGGGAATTTCACCATAGATAAACGGATCAATCCCTGTAGCACCAATGTTGAATTTCTTTTAAACTCTTCCGAAGGGGTTCCTAAGGCAAAAGTTCTCGTAATATCTGTAGTTCCTTCAAGGTACTGGCCTCCTGAATCTACCAGGATTGTGTCCGCGTTCGTTACTTCTTTGCTTCCTTCTTTTTTAGCAGAATAGTGCATGATAGCACCGTTATCTTTATATCCAACGATAGAACCAAAGCTTTCTCCGACAAAGTTTTCACCTTCTGCACGGAATCCTCTCAGTTTCTGCCCGATAGAATATTCATTCATGGCTTCTTTTCCTGCATTGTGCGTTAGCCAGTAAAGGAATTTCACCATTGCTACTCCGTCTCTTACCATTACTGTTCTGAAACCATTCAGCTCAGCTTCGTTTTTCTGAGCTTTCATCAGGTTGCCGGGAACCGGAGCTTTGATAAACTCATTGTCTGATTTTAATGTTTCAAAAATCTGTTGGTTGCTGTTCGGAGAAACCAAAACTTTTTCGTTTTTGAAAGTTTTCAGATAATTGTAGAATTCTTCGTAAGGCATCATTTTTACAAAGGAATCATCCATTTGTTTTCTTGCAGCCACTTCCATTTTCTCTAATCCTGTGAACAGAACAGCATCATTTTTAGTAATCACAATGTATCCTAAGAATACCGGATTGCTTTCTACATCACTTCCTCTCAAATTCACTGTCCATGCCACATCATCCAGACTTGAGATAATGTGTACGGTAGCTTCCTGCTCTTCCATTTTCTGACGGATTGCAGCAATTTTATCGGATACTGATTTACCAGCTCTTTCTACCGGATGCACAAAAATAGGATTAGCAGATGGAGTTCCTCTGTCTTTCCATACTTCTTTTAAAAGCGGAGCATCAGCAAGTGTAATATTTTTGGAATTGAATTTTTGAGAAAGCAGTTCCCAGTTAGCATGAGAAGCTGCAACAGCATTTACCGCCACTTTACCACCAGCTGGAATTTCTGAAATAATCCAGTCGATATAATTAGGAGTTCCTTCCATTCCATCTTTAAAAAGATCAATTCCGGAACCTTCCAGTTCAATAGCAGCTTGTGTAAAGTATCTTCCGTCTGTCCAAAGTCCACCTTTATCTTTGGTAATCACCACGAAACCGGCAGAACCTAAGAAACCTGACAGCCAGGCTCTCTCCTGCCATTCTTCAGGAAGGTATTCGCTCATATGCGGATCTGCAGAATATACTATAAATGCATCAACATTATTTTTCTGCATTTCTTCACGAAGCGCAGCAACTTTTTCCTTTGAAGTCATTCTTTTTATTTTTAACCACCGAAAGTTACAAAAAATTTGATGTAGGAAAGTAAATCTACCCGCTATTTTGCTTTATAATTCTTTATTGTCAAAGAGAGCAGCAAAAATCCAACCACTAAATATATTTCATAAAATATATCATTTTTAAGTAAAAAAAACTACCACATTATCAAAATAATAAATTTTTGGAAAGATTATTGCTACATTTTATTGCATGAAACAGCAAAACTACAATAACCACAGGAAATTTTATCCGCCACATCATTTTATTTATCTTCCATTGCTCATTATATTGGAGATTCTAGGAATTTATAAAATCTGGGACGACCCCGGAAATCAACTGATCTGGATATTGTTTTCTGTCGTGATTTTTTTGCTTTTTTATCTGGCATTTATGACAAGGCAGCATTATGCACTGGGACTTCAAAACCGTATGGTAGTTCTGGAATTTAAACAGCGTTATTTTGAGATCTTCAATAAAAGGTCTGATGAAACTGCTGAGAAACTGAAATTCGATCAGATTGCTGCCCTGAGATTTACCTATGATGATGAATTCAAAGAGCTTTTATACAGAGCACTGCATGAAAACATCTCAGGAGATGAAATTAAAAGGTCTATCAAAAAATGGAGAGCTGACCGGCTCCGAATCTAGTACACCCACAAAAATTGACACCTATGAAAAAATGGAGCTTTTACAGTATTACAATATTAATGTTGTTGACACTCACAAGTTGTGAAGCCGTAGAAACGATTTTTAAGGCAGGAATGTGGTGGGGAATAATCTTAGTCTGTGTGATAGTAGGAATTCTTTTACTGATTTTTTCGAAGGGTAAAAACTCTTAACCATGTTTTTATGGAGAAGAATACAGACTTGGAGATGATTTCTCACCTTAAGCCTTCAAAAATTGTTAAAATAATGAAGGATCCGGAAGCTTCTGCAAAGGCGGTACATCTCGTATATACCACCGATGCGGAAACCGCCGGAATTACCCGTAAGAAAACCGGAAAGAAATATTCCTATTATAAGGACGGGGAAAAAATAAAGGATAAAGAAGAAATTACCCGGATCAATAAACTGGTGATTCCGCCTGCCTGGGAAAATGTATGGATCTGTGCTCTTGATAACGGCCATCTTCAGGCAACCGGTTTCGATGTAAAAAAAAGAAAACAGTACCGCTACCACCCTCTGTGGAGTGCTTTAAGAAATCATACAAAATTTTACAGAATGCTTCAGTTCGGGTATGCATTACCGGACATCCGTCTGCATATAGAACAGGATCTTGCCCTGAGAAATTTTGAGAAACGAAAAATCCTTGCCTTAATTGTAAGCCTTATGCAAAGAACCAATATCCGTATTGGAAATAATGTATACGAAAAGCTGTACGGTTCTTTCGGCCTGACCACATTAAAGGATAAACATGTAAAGGTAAAAGGACAAAAAATTTCTTTTTCTTTTAAAGGGAAGAAAGGTGTCATGCATCAAATCGACCTCAGGAGTCCAAGGTTGGCAAGGCTTATTCAGAAATGCAAGGATATTCCCGGGAAAGAGCTTTTTCAGTATTTTGATGATGAAGGAAACCGCCATTCTGTAGATTCAGGGATGGTGAACGACTATATTAAAGAGATCAGTGGTGAAGATTTTACCGCTAAGGATTTCAGAACATGGTCCGGAACCGTAAGTGCTCTGATCGCTTTTAAAGAGATCGGATATGCGGAAAATGACACTGAATATAAAAAGAAGGTAAAAGAAGCCCTGGATATCGTGGCAGAAAACCTGGGAAATACATCGGCTGTCTGCAAAAAGTATTATGTTCATCCTTTAGTAATCAACCTTTATGAGAATAATAGCATCAAAAAATATCTTGATGAACTGGAAGTCATAGAAGAAAATGACGGAAAAGCCGATCTTACGAAAGAAGAAAGACTGGTGTTGAAGATTCTGGAAAATGAAAAGATGTAAGGGAGACCAATCAATAGTGAATGGTGAATTTGCTTCGCAGTGAATTTTTTATTCTGTACTTCAGCATCATTGACTATTCACTTACGCAGCAAAAATTGACCATTGACATTACACAAATTCGATTCTTTATATCAGACTGAAATCCTGCTGTTATTCAAAAACTGAACCCTGTATTCCTTTGGCGTAATTCCTGCAATTTTTTTGAAAAGCTGGGTAAAATGGGATGCGGTATGGAAATTCAGTTCGTAGGCAATCTCTGCAATATCTTTACTGGAGTGAAGTAATGCTTTGCTGTAATTGATATCAATCTCATTGATCCACTGTTTTGGAGATTTTTGAGTAACCCCTTTGACACATTTATTCAGATAACTTTCTGTAACGGACAGTTTATCAGCATAAAAAGCTACTCTCTTTTCCCCAACATGATATTTAAACAGAAGATCACGGAACTGAAGAGACAGTTCCATGGGACGGGTTGCAGATTTGTGATGAGTATCAGAATCTGTGCTCAGCATTTTGATGAGAATCAAATGAAGCATTGTCACAACGACATCATTCACATTGAGATTATTCAACCATAATTCCTGTTCCATTATCGGAAGAAGCTGTGTGATGGTTCCGTAGGTCAGGCTATCCAGATTAAGGAAAGGGGTCATGAAAAAGATACTGCTTTTATGTTTTGGCAGTTCCTGTTCAGACAGAATATTATTTTCATAAGCAAGGAAGAAGCCTTCAATATCGTCTGATAATTCAACAGTTGCGGTAATTGTTCCTTGCTTAATAAAGATCACGCCTCCTTTTTCCGCATGATATTCTTTATTTTCAAGATACTGTCGGATATGGCCATTGGTAACGAAAATAATAAAATTGAACGTTGTACGATACGGAATCACCGGCATCAGAATACCTTTAAGATAATTTTCTATCCGATACAGCTGTATATCAGCATTATTAGCCAATATCTTATCCGTAATATTCGGAAGAAAGAGCTTTTTATATTGAAAATTGGATAGTACTTCCATATCCTTGTTATGATTATTTAAAGTTATACAAAATATTTTAAAGCAAAGGAGGTAAGTAAAAGAGTGAAAAAGCTAAAGTGGAAAGAGTAAAGACCCCGAAACACGTATCCCGAAACCCATAATTTACTCTCTTCAACCCTTCTACTCTCAAACTCTCTCACTCTACTACTCTCCCACTCTCATGTTTAGAACTTATAATACACTCCTACTCTCACTCCAAAAGGACTTCCTGGTGTATAAGTAAGATCTGTAATGGGTTCTGCTTCTCCTTTTAACTGCGTTTCTGTGGCAAACTGAGCTTCATTCCATTTTACATTGAAAAGGTTGTTCATCTGAATATTCGCTCCCCATTTCTGACGGTTATAAGAAAGCATCAAATCATTCACAAAATAGGCTTTTGTTCTGATGCTGTTATCCTCAACAGCGGGTCTTGCTCCAAGGTATCTGTACTGAAGTCCCAGAGAAAAACCATTCAGGAAGTCCCAGTTGACAGATCCGGTACTGGTAACTACCGGAGCCAGTGGAACGTAGTCCTGACCTTTTTCTTCTTCGGTAAATCTGGCGTGGGAATAATTGATATCTGCATTCAGGTAAAAATTTTCCAACGGCTGGAAACGAACACCAAGATCAGCCCCAAAACGTCTTGATTTGCCCGAAGGTTCTACTACTGCATCATCTCCTACATAAACAAATTCCTGCTGAAGATCCATATACCATAATGCAGGAGTAATGATCAAGGATTTGAACGGGTGTAATCTTACCCCGAAGTCCGCTCCGATGGAGTACGGAAGGGTGTTTTCGTTCTTATTGGGAACTACTACTCTCAGGTCATTGGAGTGGAAACCCATTCCTGTTTTCAGGAACCACATGACATTGTCATTCTGAGCATAGGAAAAATTCAGTTTGGGACTCAGTCTTGTTGCTTCTTTCGACTGTCCGGAAGGTAATTGCTCCACATCCAGCAGATTGTGCATATTAAATATAAAATGATCCACTCTCAAAGCCGGATTGATGGTCCATTTTCCTGTCTTCCATATCAGTCCTGAATAGGCATGAAGATTGGTTTCCGTTCCTGTCACATCGGATAGTCTGTCCAGCAGAAGGTCTCTGTGATAAACGTGATTAAGCTGTAAGGTATTAATATCATCATTCCTTAGTCCGATTCCTGAAGTCCAGTTTAAAGAGCTGTTGGCAAAAGAAAAAGTCTTTGTATACTTTACTTCAGCACCGTAAATATTTCTTCCGTCCGTCTGCTGAATTTCGTCTCCATGCTCTTTATCCTTTAAATTAAAGGTAAAATCGGAATACAGGTTGAAATTGTATTTTGAATAAAAAGCCATCGCATCAATCTGCTCGGAAGAAGAAATAATATGCTTAAAATTCATCTGTAGGTTTGTTCTGGAAGTTTTCCCACCTTCAGTAGGGTCTATACTACCCCATCGGCCAATGATTCCTTCGTCTACAGCACGTTCCGGAATCTGTCCGGAAGCATTCCATGAAGAATTGAATGTTGAGAACTGGATATTGAAGTAATCTTTGTCAGTCAGCCATTGATTGTATTTACCGAAGATATTAACCCTGTTAAAATTCTGTTTTACATCAAAAGGTCCGTCGGTATAGTTGTATTCCGCTGCCACATACGCATTCTTTCTACCAAGATCATCATGCAGAATATTGAACATTCCCAATACTCTTTTGGAGTTGAAAGAACCTCCTTCCAGTTTAATCATACTGTTTTTCAAGCCATTGTAGGTCTGAAAATCAACATAACCAGCGGTATTAAAGTCCCCACGGTCCATGTAATAGGCTCCTTTTCCAAAATCGATATTGTTTACTGTTTCAGGAATCACAAAATGTAAATCAGAATATCCCTGACCGTGGGCGTGAGAAACAATGTTCACAGGCATTCCGTCTACATTGACGCTTACATCGGTACCATGATCCGCATCAAATCCTCTTAGAAAAAGCTGTTCTGCTTTTCCTCCTCCGGCATGCTGTGCAATAAATAATCCGGGAACTTTTCTCAACAGATCCTGCGCTGAATTGACCGGAAATTTATTCAGATCAACTTTTGTAATAGCAGACAGAAATGAACTGTGATTGATGGCTACTTCAGAAATCTGAAAGGGCTTATGCTGTAAAAAAATAACTTTATTTTTATCATCATCATTGGTCACCACCCATTTTACCTCATCGTATCCCTGACGGCTGATCACAAGGGTATCAGGAAGGGATTTTACAGAAACGGCAAATGTTCCGTCTGTTCCTGTGTGGGTATGGCTGTTTCCGTGGTCATATTTTACCAAAGCATCGGCAATGGGAAATTTGTCATCTGCATCTTTTATCAGCAACTGTTTTTCTGCTTCCTGCGCCATCATTTTTCCACTGAATGCCATAGCCAGAAATACGGCTGCTATTTTTGTTACTTTCATTTTTTAGTTTAATTATATTTTGATTTTAGAAACCAGAGGTTAGAAGTTAGAGGAATATCAATGGTGAATTTTGCTTCGCAAGTGAATTGTCAATCATTATGAAAAAACCTTAAACATTGAACTTTCTCACTCTTAAACTCTAAGACTCTCCAACTTTTTATTTTTTTGTTTTAAGAAATATTTTTTGAATCAAAAGTGTAATCCATGTTCCGGCTACAAATGGGAAAGTAAATACTCCACCCACCATATCCAGACAGTGATTGTCTATTAAAAGATCATCAATGGCAATGGTAATGAGAACGGCGATCAAGACCCATAAACCATCCGTTTTTTTGACTCCGGAAAAAACAATTGCCGAAAGCACTGCATTAAAACCAAATAATCCCATGTGGATTTCTTTGATGGGTTCGCCATTCAACTGTGATAATCCTGCACCCAAAATAGACGCTGCCAATCCATATAAAGCAGCTATCGGAGAGCTAATAAAAACAGCCAGAAAGAAAATAATCCCGGAAAGCACTCCTCCCTGAAATATCACTTCCCCAAAGCCATTGGTACAGGTAAGAAAGTCATCATATTCTGAAGGAACCACTTCACTGCTTAGCATTTCAGAAGGCGGAATATTGGTAAGATGATGGAGTACAAATACCAATATCCATGTAATAATGATAAAAGGAAAAGTAAACACCGGTATTTTCTTTTGGATAAAGAAATGCTGAATAACAGCCGCCAATGCACCGCCCAAAACTATTAAAATCCAGATCAGCAAGGTTGTCTCAAATAGAAATGCCAATGCTACCCCTACAAGAGCTGCACTGAAACCATAAAGTCCCGCATTGATTTCAGATTTGTCATAATTAAGCTTCATTGCGATAAAAGTTCCGGCTGCTGTTGAAAGCAATACCGCCACTCCGCACTGCCAGCTTCCCATAAAAATTCCTATTAAAAACAGAAGTCCTGTCCATCTGTTTTCCTGGAGCATAATCTGCCCGATTCCTTTTAAAATATTGTCTAAAAAAGGCAGTTTTTTGAAAAATTCGTCCATAGTTTTTTTAATTTATTAATAATGGGGTTGTGGGTTGTTTTTCGTTGCGGGTTGTTTTTTGTTACGGGTTGCGAGGTGCGGGTTTCGGAATCCACATCAAAACTCTCAAACTCTCTTACCCTCAAACTCTCCCACTCGAATCCCGAAACCCGAAACCCATTTACCATCCAAGAAAGACCATTCCAATTCCGCACACAGTTACTACTGCTCCACTTACTACCCCCATATATCTTTCCAGTTTTTCGGTATTGAATAATGTTGAGTAACCATAACGCCCCAAAAGAACCATCCCAAGCATGGTTAATACTGTAGTTGCTGTGAAAGAACTTACCAGTACGGCAATTTCAGACATGGAATGTTTTACTCCTGAATAAAATAATAGGGGGATCAAAGGTTCACTTGGTCCCATCACGAAAATCATGAACAGGACAAGCGGTGTTACTTTTATTCTTTTTTGAGGCATTACGATTTCGCTGTGGTTATGTTCGTATACGTACACATCATCACCCATTACATCAAAATGCTTATGCGGTTTGTTTCTGATCGCCTGGATGAGGCCGTACACAAGGTAAACACCACCAAAGATCAGCAGTGCCCATCCTGAGAAATTCCCTCTCATATCCTGAAACCAGGAGATTTTATTCAGCTGCCATCCGAGGAAAACGCCGATAAAACCTAAAATCAGAGAACTGAATACGTGTCCGAAACCGCAGACAACCGTTAATATGGCTGTTTTCATGCCGCTCCACTTCTTAGATTTTGAGATCACTATGAAAGGCAGGTAATGATCCGGCCCTGAAGCGGTGTGTATAAAACTTATTGAAACGGCGCTTACAAGAAGTGCCCAAACTGTACTATCCATTTTTTATTAATTCTGTTATTTCAGATTCTTTATTAAGTTTTGACTGAAGCCAATGGAAGATTTCTTTTTGTTAAGCGGTCCAAAGCCCGCTTCTTGACAAGGACCTCTTTTTACTCCAACGACCAGAGAATCTCCTGAATATGCAGGAAAAAGTTGTACATCAACTCTCCTCCATGTCCCAAAGCTCTTACTACAAAACCATTTTCATCCATTGCAGAAACCCCTACTTCCATTTGCTCATGGTGCTGTGCGGCGGCTTCAACAATCTCTTCAATCAATCCATTTTTGTCTACATTTTCCTTTGTACTATAGAAGATCAGAGTTCCCTGGTGCGTATACTGTTCCAGATTTCCGATGCTGCTGATCGGGATCATGTCAGGTTGAATCAGAACGTTATCTTTCACCACAAGCTTGTTGTTATGATAGATTTCCATGATATTCTGAAAACGTTTCAGTTTAAAAACTTCTCCATAATGTTTTCTCCCACAGGTAATGATCTCGCTGATGATGATCTGACTGTTTTTACCGATATGAATATTGGCTTTACTTTTAAAGTTGGAATCCTCGTGAGGAACAATCGGATGAGGAACATAAGCGAAAGAAGTTTCATCCTCCATAGAAACATTGAGTTCCTGAAGCGCTTTGTTCTGCATGTTGAAAAGCCTTTGGTAGGATTGTGACTGCAACTGAAGCGCAGCTCCTTTTTCAAGCGCAACATCCAAATGATAGTGATCTCCATCCAGAATTCCCGGAGAGGAGCTCATCACCATCTGATAAAGCTTTTTGTCACTTTTTCGCTGCCCAACAGAAACTACTCTGAAAGGAAGCGAGACATAAAGGTCTTTCACATAGGATTCTCCTCCCTTAAATCCTGCAATAATTTTTAAATGACTATCCATTTATCTTACCAAATTCGGTTCTTCAATTTCTTCTAAAAGGGCATATTTTTTAATCCAACCTATTACTTTATCCAGTCCTTCATCTGTTTTGAGGTTGGTGAACACGAAAGGATTTCCTTTTCTCATTCTTCGGGCATCATTTTCCATCACTTCAAGGCTGGCACCTACGTAAGGGGCAAGATCAATTTTATTGATGATCAGTAAATCTGATCTTGTAATACCAGGACCTCCTTTTCTAGGGATTTTTTCTCCTTCTGCTACGTCGATGATAAAGATGGTAACATCTGCAAGGTCCGGGCTGAATGTCGCTGAAAGGTTATCACCTCCACTTTCAATCAAAACCAGTTCGATTTCCGGAAAACGTGCTGCCAGTTCGTCTACCGCTTCAAGGTTCATACTTGCATCTTCACGGATGGCGGTATGAGGACAGCCTCCTGTTTCTACTCCGATAATTCTGTCATGAGGAAGAAGACTATTTTTCGCCATAAATTCAGCATCTTCTTTGGTATAAATATCATTCGTGATGACTCCAAGATCATAAGTCCCGAATAATTTTCTGCTTAAACGTTCCAATAATGCAGTTTTTCCTGAACCTACAGGTCCTGCTACTCCTACTTTTATATATTTTCTGTTTTCCATTTTATTTAAATTTTATTTTTTAACGCTATATGCGCTAAGTTTTTTTGATTGTGAATATTTTTCGATCGCAAGGACGTTTCACTCAATGGGCAATTCGTCAATTTGCTCTTTTACCTTTTACCTTCTACGACATATAAAGTCTTGAATAAAGCCTCTCATGCTGCATACATCTGATATCAAAGGCCGTATTACAAAGTCCCACCATGTCTCTGTCCAGATCTATAGTTTCTAAAGCTGTTTTTTCCATGACGGGATATAGTGAAAATAGAATATCCTGTCCATCCAGCTGTCCAAGAGGAACAAGCTTTACAGCGTTGGTAATCATCCCGGCAACCGAAGTGTAATAAAATCCTAAAAGGGCTTCGAACAAAGGAATTTTCATTAAATAAGCATACACTCCGAACACAATACAGTAATGAGAATTGGCTTCTTTATGCTGAATGGCTTTCTCAAAAGCTTCCATTAAAGGAGAATTTTCTCTTCTTTTGAAGATTTTAATCAGTCTGAGACCCAGTTTCTGGCTCGCCTGGCGCATTTCCTTTGGACATTTTATAGCATTACATTCATTATCCAGTTCTAAAAGCTGCTGCAAATCTCCCTTTTGTGCTGCATCATAAGCCAGTTTTACAAAAGCACCGTCATTGAATTTAAGGTTGTACTGAAGCATGTTCTGTACAAATTCTTTCGCGGTTGCCAGATCATGTACAATTCTTTCCTGCACATACGTTTCAAGTCCGTTGGAATGGGTATATCCTCCGATGGGAAGTGTAGGATCTGCAAGGTGAAGCAATCCTGACAGGAAATTTATATTATTCATCTTTCGGAGCCGCCATTTTTAAGATTTTTGTAAAGATTGTGGAGCCGAGACTTCCATGTCCATGAGGCTCTACATTAGATTTAAGAAGATTAAGCAGTTTCACAGATTGTTTCTCCGGTTTGAAACCACTTGCTTCCAGCCATCTGAACATCGGCATTTCAAAAGGGAGCAAAACTTTGTCATTCTGAATAAAAAGCGGAATATGTTTGTTTCCGATCTCATAACATACAGTTCCCATTTCCAGCAGTGAAACTGGTGACATCACAATAGCTTCCGTTTCCAGAACGTTGATTGCAATTATTTTTTCGGCATCCTCAAAAAGAATATCTCCTTCACGTAATCGTTGTCCTTCTCTGAGAAATTTGATGGCAACATCAATTCCCTGTCTGGTTTTTTTACGCTGGATTCTTTTGGTGGTTTCAAACCATTCCAGATCAAGATAGTCTATGGCTTTCTCCGTAGGATTTTCAGCAAGATTGCCTATGATTTGATTAATGATCATTTTTGTTTTTTTTTCTGAAGTCTAAGTTTTTGGAGATTCCCACCCCGAATGTTGAACCGCTGATTCCTGCTACGTAGCTTTTCGTCCAGCCTTCTTCTTTTGTTTTGGTCTGAAGCATTGAAAGTTCTGCAAATTTGAATTTCAGTGCCCAGCCTCCTCCTAATACTATTCCGATCAAAGGATAGGCACGAAGACGGAATCCGTTAAAATTCTGCATAGCATCCGCTGCTGTTGAAAGTTGCTGTCCCCAAACATAGTGGGCATCCACCTGACCAATCAACATAAAATATTTTCCAAGCATTACTGAAGGACTATACCAGATTCCTGCTTCATTTTGCTTGTAAACTACATTGTGGTCCACTGTATTCTGCGAGTAAGCATAATTAACTCCGATAAGGTCATTATTATTGATGAAGTACCCTACTCCAAGCGGTGCACTGGAAACGGTACTGCTGCTGCTTGATGGTGTTGTAAGTTTTGAATAGTCTAATGAACCGTACACCATAAACTGTCCTTTTGGTCCGTCTTCATCACTTTTAAGCCTGTGTCCGCCCAAAAACTGGGCACTTACATTACCGGAAAGTAATGACATTCCGGCTATCGCAAGAGAAACAACTGTTTTATTTAAATATTTCATTTTACACTTAGTTCTATAATTGTTTTACAATAGAGTCTGATAAATCTTTTTTTGTTGTTAAATAAACCTAACAGGTTTTTGAAACCTGTTAGGTTTATTTGTAAAATTTATCTTAGAACAAGTAATACAACTGTGTTAAAGGAAGTGTTTCTGCCGGTTCACAAGTGATGTATTCTCCGTCTACCGTTACTTTATAGTTTTCAGGATTCACTTCAATTAAAGGTGTCTTATCATTATGGATAAGGTCTTTTTTACCAATATTTCTACAGTTTTTCACCGGAAGAATCATTTTTTCAAGTTTGTAAGAAGCAATGGTTCCGTTGTCAATAGAAATCTGAGAAACAAAGTTCGCACAAGTACCAAACTTAGCTTTTCCATGGGCTCCAAACATATTTCTGTAAATAATAGGCTGAGGTGTTGGAATAGAAGCATTAGGATCTCCCATTTTAGCAGCAATAACAAATCCTCCTTTTACAATCATTTCCGGTTTTACTCCAAATAAGGCTGGTTTCCAGATCACCAAATCCGCTAATTTTCCTTCTTCAATAGATCCTACATATTCTGAAATACCATGAGCTATAGCCGGGTTGATGGTATACTTCGCTACATATCTTTTTGCACGGTAATTGTCATTTCCACTGTCTTTATCTTCAGTAAGATCACCTCTCTGCTCTTTCATTTTGCTTGCCGTCTGCCATGTTCTGGTAATCACTTCTCCCGGTCTTCCCATCGCCTGAGAGTCTGAACTCATGATACTGAAAACGCCCATATCATGAAGAATATCTTCTGCTGCAATGGTTTCGGGGCGGATACGTGAATCTGCAAACGCTACATCCTCAGGAATGTTTTTACTCAAATGATGGCAAACCATCAGCATATCCAGGTGCTCATCAATTGTATTTACGGTGTAAGGGCGCGTAGGATTTGTTGAAGCCGGCAATACATTCGGATACATAGCAGCTTTAATAATGTCCGGTGCGTGACCTCCACCTGCTCCTTCTGTGTGGAAAGTATGGATTACCCTTCCGTTGATGGCTCTCATGGTGTCTTCAAGGAATCCTCCTTCATTCAGTGTATCTGTGTGGATGGCCACCTGAACGTCATATTTATCGGCTACTTTCAATGCTGCATCAATGGTTGCAGGAGTTGCTCCCCAATCTTCATGGATTTTCACTCCCAAAGCACCTGCTTCCACCTGCTCTTCAATGGGTTCTTCAGCGGAACAGTTTCCTTTTCCGAAGAAACCAAGATTCATAGGATATTCTTCTGCTGCTTCCAGCATTTTCTGCATATTGAATCTTCCGGGAGTAACTGTTGTAGCATTGGTTCCGTCATTGGGGCCTGTACCACCACCAATCATTGTGGTGATTCCGCTGTAAAGAGATGTTTCAATCTGTTGAGGGCAGATGTAGTGAATGTGAGTGTCAATTCCTCCGGCAGTTACAATATATCCTTTCCCTCCGTGAACTTCCGTTGAGGCGCCGATGATCATATTAGGTGTTACACCGTCCATCGTATCAGGGTTTCCGGCTTTTCCGATTCCTACGATCTTTCCGTCTTTGATTCCGATATCTCCTTTTACAATTCCCCAATGGTCAATAATTACCGCTCCTGTGATGCAAAGATCCAGAACGCCTTCGTCTCTTTTGGCCGTGACATTCTGTCCCATCCCGTCACGAACGGTTTTTCCTCCGCCGAAAACGGCTTCGTCTCCGTAATGGGTGAAATCTTTTTCGATTTCAATAATAATTTCAGTATCGCCCAGTCTGATTTTATCTCCGGCTGTAGGACCTAATATATTGGCGTATTGTTTTCTGTCTACGTGTAAGCTCATCTTAATGATTTTTAAAGTTTAACTCTTCAACTTTTGCAAGGCTTACTTTTTTCTGTTCTTCAGAATCTACCTGCCCATCGACAAGATTATTGAAGCCCATTGCTTTTTTGGTTCCTCCTATTTCTACCAATTCCACTTCTTTTTCTTCTCCCGGTTCGAAACGTACTGCAGTACTTGCTACAATATTCAGTCTCTTTCCGAAAGCTTTTTCCCGGTCAAAGCTCATCGCTTTATTAACTTCAAAAAAATGGAAGTGTGAACCTACCTGAATAGGTCTGTCACCTGTATTGGTTACTTTTATTTTCACAGTTTCTCTGCCTTCATTGCAGATAATTGTTCCTTCTTTTACAAAAATTTCTCCTGGTATCATAATCAGTAGTATTAGCGGATTGGATTGTGTACGGTGACCAACTTTGTCCCATCCGGGAAAGTGGCTTCAATCTGAACATCGTGGATCATTTCTGAAACGCCTGGCATCACATCTTCTTTGGTCAGAAGGTTGGCTCCTTCCTGCATCAGTTCAGCTACTTTTTTCCCATCTCTCGCTCCTTCAAGCAGAAAGTGGCTGATCAGAGCTATTGATTCCGGGTAGTTTAATTTAAGGCCTCTTGCCTTTCTTTTCAGAGCGAGTTCGCCTGCCAGAAATAGCATAAGCTTCTCCGTTTCTCTCGGTGTTAAGTGCATAATATTTTTATTTAAAATTGGACAAACAATGTCCTATTCACCTCTCCGTAAAGGCAAACAGACATGTTCAAAAATGTAAATCGGGAATGATTTTTACGAGTCTGTACTCATGGGAATACAAACCATAGCGGATCATTAAAAATTAAAAAGAATTAGCAGCCCGCTATCTGCAGGGAATGATACAGAATGTACCTTGGTGCCGTAATGTAAATACGGTTTTGAACGGCCGCAACCCGTGTGTTGTAAGTATAATCTGCAAAGAAATAGTGGAACCACTGCTGTGCAAGTATTGAATAATCAAGTTTTACTTTCTCCCAGTCATTGGAATCCTGTACATCCTGCGCATCTGAAAAACTATAGATTTCAGGCTGGGTCTGCTGATCAGATTTCTGTTGTAAAAGATGAATTTTTGAAAGGATATCAGAATATGGCTGAGTTTTCCCCTTATGTGCAAAAAGACCTGCACACAACGTTGAGAAAAATATCACAAAAGAGAAAAATAAGACTCTTTTTTTCATACCTGATAATAATGGTGTAAAATTAGAACAATCTTATCCCTCCGGGTATCAAAAAAATTATTTAAAATGTTCAAAATCGCAACAAAAGTGAATTTATATAATTTTAACATTCCATTATAAATCCCTTATTTACAGCCATTAATAGCTATTTTTAAACTATGACAAATATTTTATTGTCCTAATTCCTATAATTACAATAAAATGACGCATTTTTTTCTAAAAGCTAAAAAATCATCAAAAAATTCCAGGATTTAATAAAATCTATCATCAAAAAAAGCTTAAATATCATCAGAAAATTCATTTTATATTTTATTTGACAAAAACAGATGTCATTTTTTCTTTCTTTATAATTATTGTAAATTTGTATACACATCTTATTTAATTTAATAAAATAATAAAACGTAATATGTCAAAAGCAATTTCGCAAGTACCATTAGCGGTAAACGAGCCTGTAAACTCATATGAACCGGGATCTCCGGAAGTTAAAAGCCTTATCGACACGTATAAAAAAATGTGGGCTGAAAAGGTAGAAATCCCAATGATCATCAACGGAAAAGAAGTAAAAACTGAAACAAAAGTACAGCTTCAGTCTCCACAGGATCATACGCATGATTTCGGATTCTACTATCAGGGTGGTATGCAGCATGTGGATGACGCTATCAACGCGGCATTGGCAGCTAAACAGGAATGGAATGAACTAGGCTGGGAACAGCGTGCAGCAATTTTCTTAAAGGCAGCTGATCTTTTGGCTGGTCCTTACAGAGATGTAATTAATGCAGCGACAATGATCGGACAGTCTAAAAATGTTCACCAGGCTGAAATTGATTCTGCTTGTGAGTTTATCGACTTCTTAAGATTCAACGTAGAGTTCATGACAGAAATGTATGCTGAGCAGCCGGTTTCTGACAACGGAATCTGGAACCGTGTTGAGTACAGACCATTAGAAGGGTTCTGCTTTGCGGTAACTCCATTCAACTTTACAGCGATTTCAGGAAACCTTCCGACTTGTATGGCCATGCTAGGAAACGTAGTGGTTTGGAAGCCGTCTGACAAACAGGTATATTCTGCAAAAGTCATCATGGATGTATTAATTGAAGCGGGTCTTCCTGCAGGAGTTATCAACATGATCTTTACTGATGGAAAGGAAACTGCTGAAAAAGTATTAGCGCACAGAGATTTCGCTGGTCTTCACTTCACAGGGTCTACAAAAGTATTCCAGGGAATGTGGAAAATGATCGGTGATAACATTCACAACTACAGAACATATCCAAGAATTGTTGGAGAAACTGGTGGTAAAGACTTTGTGATTGCTCACCCGTCTGCTAACGTAGAAGCTGTAGCTACTGCTTTAGTAAGAGGTGCTTTTGAATACCAGGGACAGAAATGTTCTGCTGCATCAAGAGCTTACATCCCTAAATCTCTTTGGGCTGATGTGAAAAAAGTGATGGAAGCTCAGATGAGCACCATCAAAATAGGTTCTCCGGAAGATCCTTCTAACTTCGTAAACGCTGTCATCGACAAGAATTCTTTCGAGAAATGTAAAGGATATATCGACAGAGCTAATGCTTCAGGTGAAGCTACTGTAGCTATCGGTGGTAAAGTAGATGATTCTAAAGGATGGTTTGTACACCCAACAGTAATTGAAACTACAAATCCTCAATACGAAAGTATGGTAGAAGAGATCTTCGGCCCAATCCTTTCTGTATTTGTATATGAAGATCAAGACTGGAAAGAGACCCTTAAGTTAGTAGATTCTTCTTCTCCATATTCATTGACAGGTTCTGTATTCTCACAAGACCGTTACGCAATTAACGAAGCTTACAAGGCTTTAGAGAACGCATCCGGTAACTTCTACATCAATGATAAACCAACAGGTGCCGTAGTAGGACAGCAGCCTTTCGGTGGTGGTAGGGCTTCAGGAACTAATGATAAAGCAGGTTCAAAAATGAATCTTCTAAGATGGACGTCTGTAAGAAGCGTAAAAGAGACTTTTGTTTCTCCAAAAAACTACAAATATCCATACCTTGGGTAATTAATAAATAATGAGTAATAGGCAATGAGTAATTGTTGTCAGTTCTTTGAATACAGCCTCGGAATTTCGGTTTCGGGGCTTTTTTGTAGCGTTTGGGAGTTTGAGAGTGGAGAGTATGGTGGCAATAAAGTATTCCGGATTATCACTTTAAACTTTAAACTCCTAATATCTAATCTCTGTTACCTGTTACCTAACATCTTTTAACAAACTTTACCTATATTTTACGATTCTGCAGACCCTGTTAGGAATAATTGTTGATTTTTCATTAGTACAACACCACAAAATAGAAGAATATGAAAAAGTTATTGCTAACAGCCGTTGGAATAGGAATATTTGCAGTGAGCTGTGGAACCAAAGAATCGACAATGTCAACGAGTAGCCGGGATTCAGCGGCAGTAGGTAATACGCAGAAAAGTATGACACCTTCCACTACTGATACAATGACTACAAAAATGACGAATCCTGATACTACCAAGATAAAAAGGGATTCTATGGCAACGTCTCCTGTCAAGTAGTAATGATAACATTCAATCTAAAAATGGAAATCTGCAGATGAAAGCTCTGCAGATTTTTTTTGTTGAAAGATCAGAAATTAAAATATGAAGTGATAATTAAGTTTTGTTTTGAAAGATGCTTATTTTTTTAAGTTTTCCTAAAACAAATGGATAGATTATTTACGGTTAGCTAGGTTAAGCCCAGCCCTATTTGAATCTTATTAAAACATCTTTTATCTTTTATCTTTTATCTTTTATCTTTTATCTTTTATCTTTTATCTTTTATCTTTTATCTTTTAATTAAATCCTTATATTTGATTAACATCAACAATAAAAATTAACTATTATGAGAAAATTATGGATAGGAACAGTTCTTGGACTTCTTTTCCTTGGAAGCTGTGCTCAAAACAAAGAAAAAAGAGAGGAATATAAAGATGCTCACGATAAAGATTCTTTAAGAAACAGAATGGGTGATTCTGCCGTAGCGAACTCCATACCTTCACCCGCAACCTCCGATACTGCAAAAGTAAAAACCGACAGTATAAAAGTTAAATAAAATCACAAATCCACAGAAGTTCTGTGGATTTGCACTTAAAAAAACTTGACTGAAAAAAAACCGGGCAATCAACCCCGATTATAGCATATGGCAGATATTCTGATCAGAATATTTCCTTTAAAAATTTAAAAATGGGAATGCAGTTTCTCTTATAATGATCTTAGTTCAGAAATGAAATAAAAGCGATAAGCTGTAACAGAATTGTCTTGTGCACTGCGAAACTGGCGCAAAGATATGATAGCAAGGGTTTCCTTTAAAATAATAGGTTGTTCATTTTCGTGAAAATAGCAATATAGAATTGAATAAAATGCCCGTTTTTAATCATTTTCGGGAAAATGACTACTTTTATATGGTCCGGGTTCATTATCCAGATATTTAATGTAAGCTGATGGAGAATAGTCTGTGACCGCCTTAAAGACTGCAGCAAATTTACTGTGGGAAGAAAATCCGCATTCATCAGCAAGGATACTTATTTTATACTGTCTGTACTTCTCATCATTGATCAGTTTGTCTACAATATAATTGATTCTTAAACGGTTGACATAGGTTTTGAAATCCGCATTTTTATGCTGATTGATTACATACGAAAGATATTTTGTATTGGTATTCAGTTCACCTGCAAGAAAAGAAAGGGACATGCCTTTATTGTTATAAAGATCACCTTTTTCAAAATCCTCAAGCAGTTCCAGCAGTTTTGATTCTGTTTCAGGGGTCATCAGAGAATCATTTCTTCTTCTGTCTGTCTCTGAATCTTTCTCATCTATTTCTTCCACAAAAATATTGGAAAACTCAAAATCACCAGATTGTTTTAAAGGATAGTGTGTCCTGTTACCGATCATGTTCAACTGAGTTCTGATGATATTTCTAAGCTTTGACCGCTGTTTCTTCTGTTTCCTTCTAATAAAAATAAACAGACCAACCAATGAAATGGACAGAATGACAATAGCGGCATTCTTTACTCCATTCATCTGCGCATTTTTTTTATTAGCCTTTCCTTTTGGATTTCCAAAATCTTTTATGGCAAAACTCTGGTTACGGGATGCAATACTATCATAAGCACGTATATATTTCACCGCATATAATGAAGCTTTAAAATTGTCTCCAATTCCTTCGTAATAATCATTAATATTGGAATAAACAGCTTTTTTAAGCTTAAGGCTCCTGGATGTATCTGCAATTTTTTCTGCTTTTTTAAGATATAGCTCAGCATCTTTCCAGTTTTTCTGCTTCAGGCGAATGCCTCCTAATCCATTATACACCAACCCCAGTGTACAGCTGCCATTGTTCAGCAGGCTTTCTGCTTTTCGATAATAGTTTTCGGAAACAGCATAATCATTAAGCTTGAAATAGACATCTCCCAGCAGCTGATAAGAAGCTGCGGCTGTTCTGTTTCCGTTCTGGCTGTTTATTTTTCCAAAATATTTCAGAGAAGACTCAATATTACGTATTGCATTGGGAAAATTTCCCATTTCCATTTCATAGAAGGCCATTTCCTGATTCAGCAATCCTGCGGCTTCACTCCTTTTATGAAAATCAACAATCTGACCTGAAGCCTGAAGTCCTTTTACAATATATTTTTTTGATCTTTCATATAACCCTACCTGTCTATATTGCCGCGCAAGTAATCTGGTCACCACAGCCATCCATTCCGGGTCATTGATCTGATTGATTACCGAGTGGGCATTTTCACTGTAACAGATTGCTTTTTTAAGTTCACCTGCATGATGGTATAATTCTGAAGAAAGTACCAGGCATTTTATTTTCTCTGAAGGTTTTTGCGCCTTCATATAGAGCGAATCTGCAGTTTTGATTGCTTTGGGTAAATCTTTATACGCTGTAACAGAAGAGGTCTTCTCACAGATAAGATCAAAGTTATTTTTTTTCTGAGCGAATATGGGAACTGCTGTTGCCAGCAGAAATAAAAATTGCAAAAGACTTTTAGGCATAGAAAAATAAATTATTATTTTGATTGTATAATAATTCATCATTGATTTCACGGAGTGTCTTTTTGTTTTTTACAAAACTAGTGATATTTTATTTTTTATTAAAATATTATATTGAAATTTAATCATTTAACCCAGAATAGCAATTTACATTAATTTTAATAATAAGACTAAAATAATAGATGATTATCTTTAATATAATCTGATGCCTGTTTTAAAACCAAAGTTCCTGTATAATTATTTTCAATATGAACGGCTCATGTGTCATCATATTTATTACATTTGCATGGAATAAAAAGTTTTTATGAAAAAAATAGCAATACTTTCCTCAATCTTTATAGGGGTCCTTGCGTGGGCACAGGGAATTAAATTTGAAGAAGGCAATTTTGCCTCTATTCTGGCCAAAGCAAAAAAAGAAAAAAAACTGGTCTTTATTGACGCATATGCCTCATGGTGTGGACCTTGTAAACTGATGGTTAAAAATATTTTTCCACTTCAGTCTGTAGGAGATTATTACAATTCTCACTTTATCAATGCTAAAATTGATATGGAAAAAGGAGAAGGAATTGAGCTGGCCAAAAAATATAATGTAAAAGCATTCCCTACTTACCTGTTTATTGATGGAAATGGTGAAGCTGTACACAGAACTTTAGGATATGTGGAAGAAAAAGACTTTATCCAGTTTGCAAAAGACGCGGAAGATCCCAACAAAAGACTGACTTCTCTGAAGCAACAGTTTGAAAAAGGAGAAAATGATCCTGAGTTTTTAAAGAATCTTGCGGGCCTTACCATGTATAACGATGCTGAGTTTGCCGGGAAAGTTCTTAACCGTTACTTTCAGCAGAAAACAAGTTTAGACCAGGAAGATATCCAAATGCTTCTTTCAGGAGTACAAACTACAGATAGTCCTTTGTATAAAATTTTCCAGGATAAGAAAGCTGATATCGTTAAATTCTTCCCGGAAGATAAATATGAAAAGTTTGATAAAAATATTAAACTGAATACTGTTTCTAAAAAAGCCTATAATCCGGATACAAAGAAATGGGATGATAACTATTTCATGGCTGAAACCCAAAAATTTCTAAGCAAAGAGGAAGCTGACAAGATCTTAAAAAGAATGAAAGCCAACAGAGCTTTGAAGAATAAAGATATTCCTGAATACGAAAAACTAATTCTTGACCTTTACAAAGATTATTCTGCAGTTGGCTCTGAAGAACTGAATTCTCTTGCCTGGAACTTTTTTGAAAATGTGAGCAATAAAGCTTCTCTGGAAAAGGCCATTGCATGGGCGCAGGAATCTGTAAAGAAAGACCAGAACTTTGCCAATACAGATACCTTAGCTAATCTTTACAATAAGGTTGGTGATAAGAAAAATGCAAAAATGTGGGCCGAAAAGTCTATTGAACTGGCAAAAAGCACAGGACAAGATTCTTCCGACACAGAAAAATTATTAAAAAGCCTTTAAATAAGGCTCTGTTTATAATACAAAAAACCGCAGAACTGAGGTCCTGCGGTTTTTGTTTATTTTATTAATACTTAATTATTATAGACTAAAACCTGCATCTTGGTAAGCATTGATTCTACGTCACCATTATATCCAGAGTAAGTAGTAGGATTTACATTTACTTTTGCAAGACCTGACCAGGCGGCATACTGAACTTTAAAAGTATATGTACCCGCAGGAAGCGTCACCGATTTTAGAAAAGTTACCGGTGTAGGAAGATCATTCAAACCTCCTCCAGCTCCTATTTTAGTGGTATAGGCTGATGATATTTTAACATTATTCTGTGCTAAGATAAAAACCCCCTGACTGGAAACGCCACCACTAGGGAAATTAGTGGCATATCCAAGAATGGTAAACAGAAAAGTTTGGGTACGTCCTGTTGGCACTGTTAAGGTAATTGTTACTCCAGGTACGTCAATTGTTGTTCCCTGAGCTGCGGTTGCTTCGGTAGTTCCCTGCACATAATAAGCACTGTTAATGGTTCCGCTTATCGTATTCAGGGTTTGCCATGAAGGAGCTGCCGCTGCACCATTAGAAGTTAAAATCTGACCGGTGGTTCCTGCTGAACCTGCAGTTGTGGCATTTCCTCCTACATTTAATTCATTCACTACCTGTAATGAACCGTTAACGTGCAAAGTTTTCTGAGGAGTAGAGGTCTGTATCCCCACCTGCGCACAGAAGGATAAGGGAACTAAAAAAGTTCCAAGTAATAAATAGTTTTTCATTTCTTTGTTTTTAGAATTCCTAACAAAATAAAATTACAATAAAAAATAATTAAAAACAATTACATTATGATAAATATTTTAAATTATAAAAAATAAATTTCATTACAATATCTATAATTTAAAACTAATAAAAAGTTTCATGATCTTTTTTCACATTCAAATACCCAAACCAATTATTACATTTAACATAAAAAAGTTAAAAGCTTTATATAGCAAAAACCTTAAACTAAAGCTTATGGTTTTTATTTTGATCTTAATTATTATAGACTAAAACCTGCATCTTGGTAAGCATAGACTCTGTATCCCCATTATATCCACCGTAAGTAGTAGGATTTACATTTACTTTTGCAGTACCTGACCAGGCTGCATACTGAACTTTAAAAGTATATGTACCCGCAGGAAGCGTCACCGATTTTAGAAAGGTTACCGGAACGGGAAGGTCTACTAATCCTCCTCCATTTCCTATTTTGGTGGTATACGCTGACGATATTTTAACATTATTCTGGGCCAGAATAAAAACCCCCTGACTGGAAACGCCACCACTAGGGAAATTAGTGGCATATCCAAGAATGGTAAACAAAAAAGTTTGGGTACGTCCTGTTGGCACTGTTAAGGTAATTGTTGCTCCAGGTACGTCAATTGTTGTTCCCTGAGCTGCGGTTGCTTCTGTAGTTCCCTGCACATAATAAGCACTGTTAATGGTTCCGCTTATCGTATTCAGGGTTTGCCATGAAGGAGCTGTCGCTGCACCATTAGAAGTTAAAATCTGACCGGTGGTTCCTGCTGAACCTGCAGTTGTGGCATTTCCTCCTACATTTAATTCATTTACTACCTGTAATGAACCGTTAACGTGCAAGGTTTTCTGAGGAGTAGAGGTCTGTATCCCCACCTGTGCACATAAGGATAAGGGAACTAAAAAAGCTCCAAGTAATAAATAGTTTTTCATTTTTTCATTTTTTTGTTTTTAGAATTTTTAACAAAATAAAATTACAACAAAAAACAATCGAAAAAATTACACAATAATGAATATTTTCAATCAAAAACAATAAATTGTATTATAAATTCTATAATACAAATAATATTTTCAAAATTAACAAAAGCTTCATGATTTTTTCATGTTCAAATACCTAAATCAATTATTAAGGTTAACATAAAAAGAGGTCAAAAGCCTTTATAAAGCAAAAACCATAAACTAAAGCTAATGGTTTTTGTTTACTTATTAATATTTAATTATTATAGACTAAAACCTGCATCTTGGTAAGCATAGACTCTGTATCCCCATTATATCCACCGTAAGTAGTAGGATTTACATTTACTTTTGCAGTACCTGACCACGCAGCATACTGTACTTTAAAAGTATATGTACCCGCAGGAAGCGTCACCGATTTTAGAAAAGTTACCGGAACGGGAAGGTCTACCAATCCTCCTCCATTTCCTATTTTGGTGGTATACGCTGACGATATTTTAACATTATTCTGGGCCAGAATAAAAACTCCTTGACTGGAAACACCACCACTAGGGAAATTAGTAGCATATCCAAGAATGGTAAACAGAAAAGTTTGGGTACGACCTGTTGGTACTGTTAAGGTAATTGTTGCTCCAGGTACGTCAATTGTTGTACCCTGAGCTGCTGTTGCTTCAGTAGTTCCCTGTACATAATAAGCGTTATTAATGGTTCCGCTTATTGTATTCAGTGTTTGCCATACCGGAGCAACACCACTCCCCTGAGAAGTCAAAATTTGCCCTGTTGTACCCGGAGAACCAGCTGTAGTGGCATTTCCTCCTACATTTATTTCATTTACTACCTGTAATGAACCATTGACATGTAAGCTTTTTTGAGGGGTTGCAGTTTTAATACCTACTTGAGCACATAGGGACAAAGGGAATAATAAAGTCCCAAAAAATAAGTGTTTTTTCATTCGTTGTGTTTTTATAAAATTACCGGGACAAAGTTATATTAAAAAATACAACATCTGTAACAATTAATAAAAACACAACGGTTAATCGAAAAAAATCTATGAAATCAACTCATTTAATTTACAATATATTCAAAAAGTTAAAATTCAAACAAAACACTTCCCCATGTAAATCCACTTCCAAATGCTGAAAGAAGTACAAGATCACCTCTTTTTATTTTTCCCTGTTCAATTGCTTCACTTAAAGCAATGGGAATAGAAGCTGCTGTTGTATTTCCATATTTCTGGATATTGTTGAAGACTTTCTCATTCGGTAAGCCGAATTTTTCCTGTACAAACTGGGCAATTCTCAGGTTCGCCTGGTGCGGAATAAACATATCAAGATCTTCAACCGTCTTTCCGGCTTTGTTCAAAGCTTCCATCATGGTTTCGGGGAATCTTGTTACCGCATGCTTGAATACGAAGTTTCCATTCATGATCGGATATACTTCTTTGTTCGTTACATTTTCAGGATCTTTTCTCATTCTGTCACTCCATCCGAATTTTGAACCCGGGAACTGGGTACAAAGATCGTCAGCATATTTTCCTTCAGAATGCATATTCATCGCTAAAATATCTCCTGCATTTTCATCTTCTGATGCAGAAAGAACGATTGCTCCTGCCCCATCACCAAAAATAACCGACACTCCTCTACCTTCGTCAGAAAAATCCAGTCCGAAGGAGTGAACCTCTGCTCCTACCACAAGAATATTTTTATAGGTACCTGATTTGATGAATGCATTGGCCACACTCATAGAATACACAAATCCTGAACACTGATTTCTTACATCCAATGCTCCAATCGTATCACATCCCAGCATATCCTGAAGCAGGACACCACATCCCGGAAAATAATAATCCGGTGAAAGTGTTGCAAAAACAATGTAATCAATATCTTTTGAGGTAAGACCAGCATTACGGATGGCTTTTTCTGCAGCTTTAAAACCTAGATAAGCGCTGGTTTCCTGAGAGTCATATCTGTTTTTTCTGTGTCTTCTTTCCTTGATACCTGTTCTTTCCGTAATCCACTCGTCATTGGTAGTCATTAGTTTTGCTAAATCATCATTTGTAACAACGTTATCTGGAACATAAAATCCCACACCTTTTATTGTACTTTTAATCATATAGTTTTTTAATTTTGGCAAAGATAAAACTTATTTAACACATAGTTTTTCAAAATATTAGTATTTTTACTTTATGCCAATTGATACGATATACAGAACCTCCCATTGCGAATGGGTAGATGTAGAGGCTCCTACTTTAGAAGACCTGAAATTTCTTCATGAAAGATATGAAATCAACAACCTTCTTCTGGAAGATACGATGGACCCTAATCACCTTCCGAAATATGAAGAAGACGGGAATGTAAAATTCTTTTTACTCCGTGAAAGTACCGAACTGGAAAGAAAGAATTTGAATACCATCAGTGATATCAGCACCAAAATCGGAATCTTTCTTGTGGAAAATACCATTATTACTATCCACAGGATGAAAACCAGAAGTATTTCCGAGACCAAGAAAAAAGTGTCTTTGATTCAGGAAGATCTTAAACCTCAGCAAATCATGCTGATGATTGCTATATTGATCATGAAAAGTTTTGATGATGAATCTTTAAGCCTGTTCGAAACGATGGACAATATTGAGAATGAGATTTTCCTTAAAAATACCAATCATACCAGCCAGATCCGCCGTCTTTACAAGCTGAAAAGAAAATCTGGATTAAACTCCCGTGTACTGGTAATTTCTACAGATGCTATTGATAAATTTAAACTGCTGAATTTACAGGACTCAGAAATTGTCGATTTGAAAGATAAGCATAAGGATGTAGTTGCCGATTTTGATCATTTAAACATTCAGATTACCAACCTTATTTCCATGTTCCTGGCACTTTCGGACCAAAAAGCCAACCAGGTGATGAAGGTGTTGGCCATTTATTCTGTTTACTTTTTACCCATCACTTTCATTGCCGGGGTTTATGGGATGAATTTCGATAATATGCCTGAGCTTCATCATAAGTATGGCTATTTTATAACATTGGGAGCGATGGCTACTGTTGTGATCAGTACATTTATTTATGTAAGGCGAAAACAGTGGTGATTCATTTTTATATCAATACAAAGGCACAAAGATTTTGATCACCCAATTGATCATCTTTATCTTTTACCGGCACATCCTCAAAACAAAATACCATGACTACCGAAAACCTCAACAAAATTCTGGAAGATCCTTCCCTATCAAAGGCATCCAAAGATAAATTGCTTGCTTTACATGAGAATATCTCTTCCAAAGAATTCTCTGATCTCCTGGATCAGTCCGGGAATCAGTATGTAGAGTTTGTACAGGAAGGTGGTGGTGTCTGGGGAAGCGCATTGGTAGGCTATCTTTATGGGCTGGAAATATTTGGAATCCGTTTTCTGAAAGTAGCAGGAACGAGTGCCGGAGCGATTAACACCATGCTTATTGCAGCCTGCAAAACCAAAGAAGAGCCTAAAAGTGAGCTGATCAAGGATATTCTTTTCAGCTGGAATTTTGCAGATTTTATGGATGGGAAAACGTATGTAAAAACGACGCTCCATGCTATGCTGAACAATAAGGATTTCTTTAAGATCAATGCTGTTATTGCCGTTATCCTTTTTATTATTCTGATCAGCATTCCTTTTCTGGCACCTTCAACTACGATCCAGAATGCCAAACTGATGTTTCTGATTCCCTTGATTCCGGCTGTCATCCTCTTTTTCTGCATCCAAAAACTGTATAATAATTTCAGGAAAGAAAACAGCGGACTGAATCCCGGAAATATTTTTCAAAATACCATGCAAAATGCTCTGGATCAATTTGGAATAAAAACAGTTGCCCATCTTAACGAAAAATTCATTCAGAAAGAAAAAGACCTTAATCTCAGCTACCGCTATGGGAACGGGCAGGAATATTATCTCATGGCTTTGCAAAGCATTGAAAAAATTAAAGTCAAAAATCAGGAACATATCGACCAAACCCGATACAGAATTTTCTACGAAAGCGCCGTCAACAATGATTATTATAAAAATAATCCCTTCTACCTTCTGAAGTCTGAATATGTAATTATTACCACAGATATCAATGCTAAAATTAAAGTAGAACTTCCTACGATGGCCAATCTCTACTGGTCTGAAGAGGAACTGAAGCACATCAGCCCTGCTGAATTTGTAAGGGCTTCTATGGCAGTTCCTTTTTTCTTTGAACCTTTCCAAAAACAAATCAATAAAGATGATGATTCTGTAAAATATGCATGGAGATACTGGATGAATACCAAACCTGAAGACATCAACCCTGCAGGAGTTTTCATTGATGGTGGCAGTATTTCCAATTTTCCTATTGACTTATTTCATGCTGATGAAGTTTTTTATCCGAGAATGCCACTTTTGGGAGTTCAGCTAACGAGTGATTCTGCCATTCTTTCTGAAAAAGGAAAAACCAGTGAAGAAATTCTTAAAACACCGTTCAGCTATGCTGGAAATATCATCAGTACACTGAAAGGGTTTAATGACAAGACATTTCTTACCAAACATACCTTTTACCGTTCGTACAGCATACAGAGCGTTAATTGTGGCACCAGCAGCTGGCTGAATTTCTTCATGAAAAAAGAGGAAAAGGAAGAACTTTTTAACAGAGGCTTTCAGGCTGCCCTTGATTTTCTTACTACATTTGATTGGGAAAAATACAAATATGAAAGAATGATGCTTACCATGAAAGAGAAAAAAATACTCAAAGAAGAGGATACGCCTACGGTGGGATAAGGGTTTTATAAAATATTAAATTACAAATTAGGATGATTAAACTTTTACAACAAAACACATATCTTTCACTTCAAAAGATTGAAAATTACGAACTTGAAGATTTCACAATTATTACCGGATTAAACGGTTCTGGCAAAACTCATTTACTAAAGGCGATAAATGAAGGCATTATTAAAGTTGAGAATATTGATCAGTCAGGCATCATCTATTATAATTATAATGACTTTAATCTCTTTAATGAGGATCTATTAAAAAATTCCAATTTACAGGATAAGAATGATATCTATAACACCAAACGTTCAACCTTACTACAAAATTTGTCTAATCAAAGAATTTCAATTCTAAGTAATTACAATATATATACAGATATTAATTTACTCGAAATAGACAAATTATTATTACAAAATTCAGAAGTTCTAAGATGGAGTGATGAAGAAATAGAAATTTTTGAAAAAAAACAAAATGAAGATAATTTCTTATTCACAACTGACACAGAATATCGTTTAAATTATAAGCAATCTCAATTATTACATCTTATAAATGAAGATCTTAAGACAGTTGATATTAGAAAGTGGTTATCTGATGTATCAATTTTGGTATTTAAAACAAGAATTCTAAATATTATTAGACATGATAATTACAATATTGAGATATTGAATTGGGATGATTCCGAAATCGAGAAATATAAAATCATTAAAGAACAAGATCCTAATTTTTATCTTAGTCTAATGACAGGCCATGTCGAAGGATTTAGTCAAAATTTTATAGCGTTTATAAATATTACTCATCATTATTTTCAAAATTTAGAGTTCGAATTAATAAATGTAAAGCACAGTTTACGTGAAATCTACAATGATTTAATTATTTATTTTAAAGAAAATATATCTAAAGATTATCTACAATTATCAATTCAGATAAATGGTGAAGAAAATATTTTATATCCAATTAATGTTGATTCTGGTTTTTTGAATTTGCAAGAAATCGCAAATGCAGAAAAGAGCTATCAAATAGCAAAAGAACAAAACCAATATCTCGAATTTCAAGCGACTAAACAAAATAAAGACGTCTATTTTTACTCTGATGAAGAGTTTCTAAAAATATATGGAGATTCACCAATAAAATTGCTTAATACAGTTTTAAATGAATATGATTGTAATGGTTACGAATTTATTCAAAGCCAAATAGACTTTCATTTTGGTATGAATATAAGCCAACAAAATGTATCAATTTCACTTTCAAATAAGAAAGAAAACTACATTACTGACTTGAATGATCTGTCATCAGGAGAAAAAACTCTTATTGCTTTATCGTTTTACATATATAAACTAAAAAAAAAGAGCTTTATTACAAATCTAATGTTGTTAGATGAGATTGATTCGGCTTTACACCCCTCAATGTCTAAAAGATTGCTAGATGTTTTATATAATATATTTCATAAAAAAATGGGCATTAAAATTATACTTTCAACACATTCGCCATCCACAGTTGCACTCGCCCCAAAAGAAAGTATTTTTATTATGGATAAATGTTCTACTCCTAAAATAATGAAAGTCTCCAAAGATAAAGCATTAAAAGAACTGACATTTGGTGTCCCATCTTTCAGCGTTAATTATGAAAACAGAAGACAAGTTTTTGTTGAAAGTGAGTATGATGCTAGTTACTATGAAAGTTTATATTATATTTATAACGATAAATTAAATCCTGAAATTTCTTTAAATTTTATATCGTCCGGTAAAACTAAAATTAATGGTAATGGTATCGGAATAGCAAGTTGCGATCAGGTCATAAGTATAGTTGATATTCTCAGAAAAGCTGGTAATAATTTTAGTTGGGGAATTATTGATTGGGATTTAAAACATAAATCTTCAGAGTTTATTAAAGTTTTAGGTGATTCTCAAAGATATAGTATTGAGAACTACTTGCTTGATCCTTTACTATTAGCAATTTTACTTTGGAAAGAAAATATTTTAAAGGCAGAACACTTTGGGTGTGAAAACAATGAAGTTTATTTTAATATATTAAATTTTAGTCAATCGCAACTTCAACAAATTATTGATAAGATAATTTCCGACTTACAAGTAAATGTAAAAAATGAAGATTTATCTGAATATTTCAACTATGAATTATGCAATGGGATGACTTTGAAATTGCCAGTTTGGTATTGTAAAATACAGGGACATTCGTTGGAAGAGGATATTATAATGAAAACTTATCCTCAATTAGAAGCTATTAGAAAAAAAGATGAATCTGCCTTAAAAAAGGCTATTATAAACAAAGTAATCTTCAATTTCAAAGATTTGTCTCCTTTAGACTTATTAAGCATTTTCAAAAGTATCCAGGCAGATTAAATTAATCTTATTATGAAAGAAAAAAAATACTCCTACGGTGGGATAAGGGTTTTGAAGTATTTTTTGTAGGTGTAAATCTTTTTGAATACATACAAAAGTAAATTGAACTCATTTTAATTCAAGTCCAACTTTATTTTTTATTCTGCTATAAATTATCCAAGAATTCCAGATACATCGGAACACTTCTGTTGATCCATTCATCGGAAGAATCTCTTTCAATTCCATAATACACGAATGGTTTTTTATAATCAGCTTTTATATAATCGAAAGTCAGTTCATAAGGTCGGAAAAGTTCATTCATCGTGTATTTATATTCCCCTGTTTCAGAATATCCATCTTCATCTATTCCTGCGGTAATAGCCAGTGTCATTTTCTTTCCGGCCAGTTTGAAACCGCTGTTGCTTCCATACGCCCAGCCGTATAAAACGACTTCATCCAGCCATTGTTTTAAAAGCGGCGGGCTGCTGAACCAATAAAAAGGAAACTGAAATACAATCTTGTCATACGATTCCATCATCTTCTGCTCTTCTGCCACATTGATTTTTCCATCAGGATAAGCTTCGTACAGTTGATGAACCGTGTATTTTTCAGGATATTTTTTTAACTCGTCAATCCATTTTTTATTAATCACTGATTTTTCAATATCAGGATGGGTAACAATTACTAAAGTCTTCATTCTGTTTAAATTTCTGTTACAAAATTACAACATGTAACTTACATTTTGTACATTAGCAACCTATTGTATGGTACTATAAAAAATGTAAGTAATGACTAAAATAAAGGAAACCTCTACCAATTTTGCCAATAAGAAAGCCCTTGCTGATGAATGTCCGGAAATCTATGCCTCCAACACTATCGGAGGGCAATGGGCATTGGCCATCTGTTGTTATCTGATCAATGGGAAAATGAGATTCGGAGAACTTAGAAAAAAGCTTCAGAATATTACTGAACGTATGCTTACACTTCAGCTCCGCAGACTGGAAGAAGACAAAATTATTACCAGAACCGTATATGCAGAAGTTCCGCCAAGAGTAGAATATGAACTTACAGAAATTGGCTATAAGTTGAAGCCTATCATTCTTGAATTTGAAAAATGGGGAAATGAGCATAAAGAACTGATGAAACAAGCATCAAAAGATAATTGAAAAATGAGATTCCTGCGGAATGACTGAGTGTATGCATAATGTTAAATACTTCTATCTGTCACTCCGTAGTAATCCCTATATATTATTTCACTGTTTTTTCTTCCACAAAGGCTTTTGAGCTAATACTTTTGCGTGAATCGGGCAGCTTTCATGATGAGCGCCTTTTAGATATCCGGTGCTCATAAGAAATTCGTTTACAATTTCTCCACCAGTGAATTTGAATGTTTTTTTGAAAAGCTTCATCCATTCCTGCAAAGTCAGTGGATGATGATGCTCCAGCCATTTTTCAAAAGAACCAAATTCCTTTTGTAATGCAATGATTGTTTTAGCATTTTCAATGGCAGCATTTACTTTTAGCTTATTCCTTATAATTCCCGGATCGCTCAATAATCTTTCACGGTCTTCTTCTGTATAATCTGCTATTTTCTGAATATCAAATTGGTCATATGCTTTTCTGAAACTCTCTTCTTTTTTCAGAACCGTTTCCCAGCTTAATCCTGCCTGATTGATTTCAAGAATCAGTCTTCCAAACAATTCATTATCATCATGAATAGGAAACCCATAATAATGGTCATGGTAATTTTTGTGCAGTTCTTTTCTACTTTCGGGCTGCATTCTTTCTATTGCTAAACAATAACTCATTACAATATATTTTCTGTTTTCGTTAAAAATTTGTCCACGGCTTCGTTAATATTAATTCCTGTACGGTCTGCCAGAACAATCAGCCACCAGATATTTTCGGCTAATTTATGCTCCAGTTCTTCTGCTGAATCTTTCTTCAGCCATGTTTTCTGATGGGACATTACATTTCTCCCTACCAGTCCGGCATCGGTAAGATATGCAAGTGCATCTTCTTCCAATGACCATTCTTTTCCGTTGCTTTTTATTTCCAGCTGATGATACTTCTCTCTGATGTCTAAAGAACGTTTGACGATGGTATCAAAATTATTGGTGTCCATATTTCTCTGTTTTTAAGTAAAGACTTTCGAAAGGTAAAAATAAATCAGAGTTGTGACAACTGTCCGTCAGTAGTGATTTCAATTTTTAAATGTAATCATAATTCCCTTCATTTGATCTTCTTTTGCCCAGAATATTTAGTAGTTTTGAGAACTTAAAAACGACATCATGAAATCTGTGTTTTCCTTTCTTTTTATTATATGTTCGATCTTCTTCAAAGCACAGAATTTATATTCAAAAGCGTATGGAAATCCCCAAAACCCAGCTGTTATTTTTATCCATGGCGGACCAAGCGGAAATGCTACTTTGTTTGAAGGAACTACCGCTCAAATGCTTGCCAATAAAGGATTTTATGTGATCGTTTATGACAGACGCGGTGAAGGGCGCTCAAAGGATGAGAATGCTACCATGACATTCAAAGAAAGTTTTGAGGATTTAAAAGATATTTACACCACTTATCACCTCCAAAATGCAAATATACTTGCCCATAGTTTTGGTGGGATCATCGGGACTTTATTTACAGATCAGTTTCCTCAAAAAGTAAAAACACTTACATTGGCAGGAGCTTTATTTACCCAACAGGAAACCTATGATCATATTTTAAAACAGGCTCAAGAACATTTTAAAAATGATGCTGCTCAGCTTCAGGAGATTTCACAAATAGAAAGTCTGGACAAAAATTCTGCTGCTTACAGAAAAAGATGCTATGATATGGCCGGGAAACTTGGCTTCTTTGATATGCCTCATCCTACTCCTGAAAGTGAAATGCTGAGAACGGAATACAACACAGGCGAATTTTACAAAAACAATATAAGAAATGCTGAGTCTCCTACTAAATTCTATCAAAATGAGCCTCAGAATAATCTGGATAATACCTCGGTTTTAAAAGATATTCGAAAAAAAGGAATTCCCGTTTTTGCAGTATATGGTAAGAATGACGGCATATTTTCAGAAAAACAGATGAATGATCTCAAAAATATAGTTGGAAAGACAAATTTCAGACTCATTGATAACTGTTCCCATTACTTATTTGTTGATCAGCAAAACGATTTTTTAGAATTTATTAAGCTCACATTGAAATAAAGTGTAGTTTTGTAATCATGCACAATTCAGGAGTCCATATGAAAACCTATAAAGCAATCATTACGATGCTTATTTTGGTGTTTTCATTATCTCCTTGTTCTGTAAAAAGAAATGTTCTTGATATTTTTGACATTCAGTTCATAAGCGGACTGAATAAGATTAAAACAACCTCTTCAATTTCCTTTAGCTGTGATGTGGCATCTGCTACTTCCGGAATTTCGGTTTCAAAAAACAAAACTCAGAGCCAATACAAAAATTCTTTTCCTGGTTTTTCTTCAACAACCGGAAATTCTGTCGAAAAAAGGATTTCTTTCAATAACTACTCAGGGCATTCTACAGGTAACAGCCCACCGAAATATATTTTATTTAAAAGACTGAAGCTTAATCTGGTTTAAACTTTTTTTAAATCGAATTAAAAATCAGTTTTTTACAACACAATAGTAATTTCAATGAAACATATCTTAAACCGTCAGTCTTTAGAGCTGGCCGGATTATACACTTTATCCCTCCGTATGGTTATCGGATGGACTTACTTTTCAGCGTTTTGGCGCAGATTGATCCTCGAAAACAAGCTTATTCCTGATGAAAAGGGATATATCGGGGAAAAATTCAATCACTTCTTACCCAATGCCCTGGGAATAAAACCAATTATTGAATACCTGGTAACTCATCCTGATGCTTTGCAACGCTCTATGATGATTTTTACCATTATCGAAGCCATTGTGGGTTTATTCATCATCCTCGGATTATTGACCCGCTTAATGAGTATAGGAATTTTCAGTCTTGCTCTAGGAATTTTACTAGGTTCCGGATGGCTGGGAACAACTTGTCTTGATGAATGGCAGATTGGTGTTTTAGGTATTGCAGGCGGATTTGTACTGTTTCTTACAGGAAGCGGATCTTATTCTCTGGATTATTATTTCATAAAAAACAACAAAAATTTCACCCAGAAAAGATGGTTTCAATGGTTGGGTTCAGGGAGTTTTCCTATTTCAAACCCAAAAGTTCTTGTACTGGCAGGCTCAGTGATTATATTCGGACTGACTCTCTTTACCAATCAATATTTTCATGGAGGTGTATGGGGAACACTGCATAATAAGTCTGTAAAACCTAAACTTGAGATTTCAAATATTTCTCATAACAATTCGAAGCTGACATTTGAAGTCTACAGAACAGAAGGTGCTGATGTGTACGGTTCTTTTCTGATAGGTATTCATGTTCTCGACAAAAACGGAAAGATTTTAAAGGAACTTGATCATAAAGAACTCTCCGGAATTTCAAAAGAAAATATAAAGAATCATTATGTTGCCAAAGTGAAACCCGGAAAACACAGTCTTGTGATTCCGTTGGGAGCCAAGGCTGATGTTACCCTGAATATTGATGATATTTTTCAAAAAAATGATATCCACACTTTGAAACTGATTGATGTAAGTGGTATTGAGTGGGTAGAGAATATTGAATAAGGTTTGGGATTCGCGATACGAGGTTCGGGGTTCAGGGATTGGAGTTTATTATTATAACGTTTTATGATTTGGCTAAAGCCGTTGGAAGATATTTTTTTTGTAAATGGGCTTTCTTCGTCTACGCTCTTGATGATAGCCCATCCCTAATTAATTTTTCCTCTATGACTATAATTTTGTTAAATTAAAATCTGCAGAATCAACAAAATCTGCGAGATGCTTTATACATTTCGGGTAAAACCATTGGATATTCATTTACAAAAAAAAGCGGACTAAAGTCCGCTTTTATTCATATCTGATGTTACTTTTCTGAAATAAAAACATGATAACTGCATGAGCTATCCGGATCAAGTTTGAGTACTTTTATATCCAATAAAACATCCAGTCCCATAGTGTCGCAAATGCCCTGTATAAAAGGTTTTATGACTGGCCATTTCAGCAGACCTGCAATTTGCAGGCTATGGGTGATTTTGTGGTAACGGTCTACTCCTTTAATGAGCAATTCGCATTTGTAGTCATTTAATTCTTTAAATTCAAAATTATATTCAGGACTGGATGTAAAAACTGCTCCCATCAATATTTTTGCAACGGCCGGAATTCCAGGCTGCAGATTGGGTTTTGCTTCAAGATTCCTCAGTGTCATTCTTGATCCCAGATCGTACATAAAAGTACTGGAAAGCTGTTCAATAGCTTCAGCTCCGTAAAGTTTTCCAATCTGTTTGAGCATGCCTCCATAAAAAGCCCCTGTAATATCAGAGAGGCGCTGGGTAAGCTCTGTAAAAGTTCCGGGAAAGAAATCTGCAATAAGCTGAGCCTGATTCATTTCAGGAAGATAGACGTCATTTTTTCTGAAATCTGATAATGCCGCATAAGTTTCCGGCAGTTGAATTTGATTCATATATAATAAGTTATTAGTGGCTTGAAATCATGATTTAGCTAAATAATAAAACGGAATACAATACTTCATACCGTTTTCGGATATTGGGAAATTGCCTTTATTAACTATAAAAAGCAAGTGAAGAACAGTCAGGTCTTTCAGTTCAATAACCGGAAATCAGATAAAGTGTGACACAACATTCCGGCAAATCCTTTTTGAATGGATTATTACAAGGTGAGGGAATTTATTCATATTTTTTTCATTTGGTGATGTAAAGCTAGAAAAAATAAATAAACTCTCCAATAAGTGATATTATTTTTTATTTAACAAAATGAAAACAGAAAGTATTGTCTCTTATCATGTTAAGGCAGATACAACAAAAAAGACCTTCGAAATTTCGAAGGTCTTTTTTAAATCTAGTGCATGGCTTCACTCAAATCTATTTTTTCTTTGCTCTTTCTTTCTTTTACGAGTAAGATAAACGGAATACATATCAGGAATACGATTCCGAGGTAAAGAAATACATCCATATAAGATAAAACAGTGGCCTGTTTTGTTACAGATAAATCGAGCATTTTATAGGCGGCATTCATTGCTGCATCAGGAGTCATCCCTTTTGCTATAAAATTGGCTTTCAATGCTGCCAGTCTTTGCTGAACATCAAAACTGTTTTCGTCCAGATGGGAAATTAAGTTGTTTCTGTACTTCTGTCCTGCATTGGCAATAAAGGTCGTGATCGCCGCAATCCCGAAAGATCCTCCCAGCTGTCTCATCATCCCTGTAAACGCTGCTCCCTGACCGATCTCCTGCCCTTTCAGGGTACTTAATGACAAAGAGGTAATCGGAATAAATAATAATCCCAGCCCCGCACCTCTTACAATAAGCATCCAGAAGAAGGCATCTTTACTGGTATCCGGTGTCAGAATTTTGTATCCCCAGAAACTGTAAACAAAGAAGATAAATAGTCCTAATGAAACCAGGATCTGCTGTTTTGCTCCTTTTGCCAGTAGTCTCCCAATGATAGGCATCATAAAGGCTGTCGTTAATGCAGCCGGAATCATCAAAGCTCCTGACTGAAGTGCTGTCCATCCCAAAATACTCTGGGTGTACAAAGGAACGATGAATGTAGAACCATACAATCCGAATCCAAGAACGAATGACATCATAGTTCCGATTCTCAGGTTACTGTTTTTAAGCACTCTGAGCTCAACAATCGGGTACTTAAAGGTAAGTTCCCGCCAAAGGAATAGTATAAATCCTAAAATTGCTGCTACAGTGAAGGCTACGATCATTCCGCTTTCAAACCAGTCTTCTTCATGTCCTCTTTCCAGAATAAACTGTAATGAACCTACTGTTACTGCCAGCAGAGCAATTCCAAGCCAGTCAACATCTGAAGCTTTACGTTTTTCTGCATATTTCGGGCTTCTTACAAACTGAAGAGTCATCAGCGTTGCTGCAATCCCAATCGGAATATTAATATAGAAAATATAGGGCCAGCTGAAGTTATCAACGATGTACCCTCCAAGAGGCGGACCTAGTGTAGGACCGATAATTACCCCAAGGCCGTAAATAGCCTGAGCCATACTTCTTTTTTCAATCGGATAAGATTCCGTAATAATCGTTTGTGAGGTTACCAATAAGGCTCCACCCCCGATTCCCTGCATCAATCTGAAGAACACGAGTTCCCAGATATTGGTCGCATTTCCACATAAGAATGAAAATACGGTGAATATAATGATGGATGCCGCAAAGTAATTTCTACGCCCAAACTGCTGTGAAAGCCAGCTCGTCATCGGAACAATGATAACATTCCCGATGGCATACGCTGTAATCACCCACCCTACTTCTGAAAGCGTAGCTCCAAGATTCCCCTTCATTTCATTCAAGGCAACATTGACAATCGTGGAGTCTACAATTTCAAGAAGGGCACAAAGGATAGCCGTAATCGTAATAATTACTCTCCGCGCTCCATATTCTACTAATGAATCTTGCATAAGTTTTTTTCGATGTGAAAAATCAATGGCAAATTTTGCTTCGCAGGTAAATGGTGAATTGTAAAGCCTGCCTTTTAATTGACAGCAAAGCTGATTCACTCATGACAACGAAGTTCATTGATTTTTAACAATTTTAAATGTTATTTCAAAGCAACTTCTGCCTTCACGTTCATTCCTGTTCTTAATCTTTTGGCAATATTCTTGTCAAGATTTACAAAATCAATTTTTACAGGAAGTCTCTGAACTACTTTAACGAAGTTACCACTCGCATTATCCGGAGGAAGAATAGAGAAAGTAGCTCCAGTAGCAGGAGAGAATGAGCTTACCACTCCTTCAAATTCTTTTTCAGGGAAGGCATCAATCTCAATTTTCACTTTCTGCCCTTCTACCATTTTATCTACCTGCGTTTCCTTAAAGTTAGCTACCACCCATTTCTGGTCATTTTTAACCAAAGCAAACAACTGTGCTCCAGCCTGCAGATACTGACCTGCCTGTGTAGGTACTTTTCCTACGTATCCATCTTCAGGAGCAAGGATTACAGTATAGGATAAATTCAATTTTGCATTTTCTACATCTACTTCTCTTTGTTTAGCAACAGAACCTGCCACACTGATTTGTTGTGAGCTTGCAGCCGTCTGAGAAGAAGCGATGTGAGTTTGCTGAGCAATTTGGTTTCTCTGATCCACTAAAACCTGCAACTGTCTGTCTGCAGATTGTTTTGCAGCCAAAGCCTGCTCATATTGTTGTTCTGTAATAGAATGGTCTTTTACAAGATTAGCATATCTTTTCAAATCCTGAGAAGTTTTCCAGACATTTACTTTTGCTGCTTCTATCTGAGCATTAGCAGTAACTACCGCTGCTTCAGAAGAACCGATATTTTTTGAAGTCGCTGTGGTAGTAGCTTCTGCATTGGAGATATTACTTTTAGCTGTAGATAATGCTGCCTGAGCCTGATCAAGAGCCATTTTCTGATCTCTGTTATCCAAAATCACCAAGGTATCTCCTTTCTTCACAAACTGGTTGTCTTTTACTTTTACCTGAGCTACATAGCCGGAGATTTTAGAAATTACCGGTGCCATATTGGAAGCAATCTGAGCATCATCAGTCTCTTCGTGATACTGTCCGTAAGTAAAGGCTCTGTAACCGTAGATTCCTCCTCCGATTACTACGGCTGCTAAAATGATAGGAAAAACTAAACTTTTTTTCTTTTTAGGTTCAGCTGCCTGTGTATTATTATTTTCCATTTTGGTTTCGATCTGATTATTTAATTGTTAAAGTTCCTGTTGTCTGTAATAGTTTTCTGTATGCAAGTGCAGCATCTGCCTTGGCATTGATCACGCCAACATTGGCGGCAATCTGAGCTGCGTCTGCATCCAGCAATTCAGTCATGGTTGCCAACCCGTTGTCGTATTTATTTTTGGTAATTCTGTAATTTTCATTAGCCTGTTCCGCCGATTTTTCAAAAACAGCAATTCTCTTTTTCGAATAGTCTGTGTTCTGATATTCTCTGTTGACATCAAGCTTAATGTTATCATTCAGTAATTCATCAGTAGCGGCAAGCTGCTTTTCTCTCGCCTGCGATTGTCTCAATGAAGAATTTTCTTTCCAAAGATTGGACAGGTTATAAGAAACACCGATTCCTACATTGATGGCATTGTATACGGTAAGAAACTTAGGGATATCTGCTGCTACATAACCTCCTGTAAATGCGATGGAAGGAAGATTTTCTGCTTTTGCTGCTTTCGAACCTAATTCCGCTGCTTTTCTCTGCTGTGCCAGAGCCTGTAAATCCTTACGGTTTTCTCTGGCTTCGGTAACATAATAATCAACAGGTTTTACGTCTGATCCTTCTTCAATATAATTTTCATCTACTGTAAGTTCTGTAGTTTCAGGAAGCCCCAATAAAAGATCCATATTGATGTTGGCAATATTATAGTTATTCTTAGCTTCCAATAGTTGAAGTTCAATATTTGAAGTCTGAAGGTTCGCCTTTAATCTATCATTTCTTGCGATCAAACCATTATTTTCCATTTTAAGGAAGGTTTCATCTCTTTTTTGAGAAGCGGCAAGATTTTCTTCAAAAACTTTGATAGACTGGTTAGCTTTAAACAAATTGTTATAAGCCTGGGCAACGTTGTAAGCAATGGCAATTTTATCATTCTCAGTGCTTAGTTTAGACGCCTCTACAAGATATTTAGCGGACTGAATCCCATATTTGATTCTTCCGCCGCTGTAAATAGGAACGCTAAGGTTAGCAGAACCGTAAACTACCTGATGTATTTCAGGCCCGCCAGCTCCGCCTGCAACACCAGGAAGTTTGATATCAACATTGGGTTTTATCGGAAGGTACATATAGCTACCTGACACTTTTAATTCCGGTAGCTGTCTGTTTTTAGCCTCCAAAAGATCAGCTGTAGCCTCTTCGATCTTGGCTGCATCGATCTTGAGATTCTTGCTGTTCTGGATTCCCAGTTGCACGGCCTCGTCAAGAGTAAGTGTTCTTTTCTCCTGAGCATTCGCATTTGCTATTCCTACGAATAGTGATAATGCAATCACTGAGTTATTTATTCTCTTCATAACCTAAAAGGTCTTTTAGTAAATATTTAATATGTTTATTAAGTTCTGTGTAGTATCTTTCGTCAAAAGCTTCTTCATCTTCTGTTTCATTCAGGAACTCTTTATACATTTCTTTCGCATTAAATGCATAAAACAAAGTTCCGCTTACGGTAGAATGCAGGAGATAAATAGGTGGATTTTTGGTGAAAATTCCATTTTTAAGACCTCTTTCCAATATTTGTGAATACATGGAAAGGAATCCCATTTTGGTTTGCTTCAAAAATTCTACAATCTGAGGATTTTTAGTATGCAGCTGCTCTCTCTGCATAATCCTGTAGAAGCACTTTTGAGTCCGGATCTTGTGAGAAAACTGATCGATTACTCTTTCAATCTTCTGCCATTCGTTGATGTCTGTTCTTCCCAAAAGATCTTTAGAAAAAAACTGACCTTCATTCATTCTGTATTCTACTAATTTCTCATAAAGTTTTTCTTTAGAGCCAAAATAATACGAGATCATAGAAATATTAACATTCGCATCCTTTGCAATTTCTCTGGTGGAAGTTCCTTCGAATCCCTTTTCTGCAAAGAGCTTCTCAGCTGCGAATAATATATTTTCTTCTTTTGAAATCATGTTAGTGTTCATTTTTCAGGGCGCAAATGTACACAAGTTTTAACACAAATCAAACGATTGATTGACTTTTTAATATAGATTTAATTTATTGCAAAGAAAAGACGTTTTCTATAATATATGCTGAATACGCAACAGAGGCAGTTTTTAATGGAAAACAATAAAAAGAGAGCTCATTTTTAATTCATATATGGGAAATATTTCAATGATAATTTTAATTATTTCCAGCCTATATTCAATTAAAGTATACATAAAAAAGGCAGGAAAGTAAAGCTAAAATGATAATCTCCAGAATAAAATAAAAACTCCGGCGTTAACCAGAGTTTTTATTTATGTACTTTTATGAATATATCTTGATAGTTTAATTCCCAGATCGGTCCAGACAATTTTGGGGTTTCCGTTTCTGGTAAGGTGAAGATCGGCTGTACTAATTTCCTCCAAAATACTCTCAATATTAGCCCCACTGATAAATTTTGAAAAGCCGGCCCAATTGAAACCGTTCGCATTGATCTTTTTGTAGACCAGATTTTCAGATTGATAGTTCTGAAGCAATGCCAGTCTGAAAATCTCAGAACAGTAATTAAGAAAATTTTTCTGTTTTTCCCTGTTCCATCCTGCAATTTCTCTTGCCCAGACAATAATGCTTCTGAGATATTCCGGTTTCTTCTTTACCATAAATGCATCTCTCACCCATTGTACAAAAAGCTTTTCAAACTCGTTGCTTTTATCTCCGGAATTCAACAATTTTATAGCCTCATTGAGATCTCCCTGAGCTTCATGAACAATCTCTCTCACTTTTTCTTCTGAAACAGAGAAATTCTTTTTAAGATGACTTTCTATGTCTTCATCATTAATTCTCGGAATTTCTACAATCTGTGTTCTGGAAAGAATAGTTGGAAGAATATCGTTTGTACTTTCAGCTGTAAGAAGAATAACCGTTTTTGCTGGTGGTTCTTCCAAAAATTTCAAAAACTTATTAGAAGCGGCGACATTCATTTTATCTGCTCTCCACACAATAAGAATTTTGGTTCCTCCTTCATAACTTTTTAAAGAGAACTTCTGATTCTGGTCATCCACTTCATCCGCAGAAATAAATAACTGTTTATTTTCTGATTCTAAAAAAGCGGTCCAGTCATCATAACTTGCATAGGGTGAAGCCAGGATCATTTCTCTGAATTCATCAAATTTATTCTTGCTTAATGAGTTTTTATTGTCTGTAAAAACCGGAAAGCTGAAATGCAGATCCAGATGATTGAGATGCTCAACCTTCGCAGCAGCATGTTCGTTTTCCTGACTGAAAATTTCCCTTGCATAGGCCAGTACCATAGGCAGTGTTCCGTATCCCTCTTTTCCTACAAAAAGTTGGGCATGGCTCACTCTGTTTTCAGCAATGCTTTCTCTAAGAAGTTTTTTCAGATTCGTCTGTCCGGCGATGTTCTCCCAATTCATGTTTCAAAGATAAAAAATCTTATTTCATTTCATAAAATTAAGTCAGCTTAAAATGGATAAAAATGCAGATCCTACATTTTGAGTTTCTTTAAATCTATAAAAATGAAGGATGCAGTCAAACCATTAAGAAGAATTGAAGAAATAAAGAATTATTAAGATGAATTATTCTGATTTTAAACTTAAGCGAAGCTTATCTTAATATCTTCATACAATCTCAATAACTCAAAATAAAAGTTTATAAAGAAATACATTATAGGTAATATCAATAACAGGATTAGAATAAAATATAAAATTAAATTTTACGCAATTTAATTTTAAGCAATACATTTGTTCAGTGAAATTATTCGTAAATTTATTACAATTTCACACCAATTTCAAATATTAAAATTGTAAACCAATGGATACTAACCTGGAACAAAAAATCAAAGGCATATTTCAACAGCAGAAAGCCTTTTTCAAAACCAATCAGACAAAAAATATTGAATTCAGAAAAGCACAACTAAAAAAATTCCGGGATGTTTTTCTTCAGCATACCGATGCACTTTGTGAGGCTTTGAATACAGATTTGGGAAAAAGCAGAAAAGAAGCGGAATATGTGGAGATTCAAATAGTGATCAGCGAACTTGATTATTTGCTTGAAAATATTGATGAATGGGCAAAACCTACTTCCGTCCCCTCAAAACCACATCCTTCAGGCGCTGAAGTTGAGAGCATAATAACCTATCAGCCTTATGGGGTTACCTATATTATCGGACCTTTCAACTATCCAGTTCAATTGACGTTCAGTCCGCTTATCGGAGCTTTGATCTCCGGAAATACAGCAATCATAAAACCATCCGAAAATACACCACATGTCGCGCAGGTGCTTGAAGATATTGTGAAAGCATCTTTTGATGAATCTTATGTAGCCGTTATTCAGGGAGCTATTGAGGAAAATACTCTTTTACTCAGCTTACCTTTTGATTATATTTTCTTTACAGGAAGCCCGAATGTCGGGAAAATTGTGATGAAAGCCGCTGCAGAACAATTAATTCCGGTTACCTTGGAACTTGGAGGAAAATCTCCTACCATCGTTCACAAAGATGCTGATCTTGATAAAGCTGTAGCCAGAATATCTTACGGAAAATGGATTAATTGCGGACAAACCTGTGTGGCTCCTGACTATATTTATATCCATAAATCTGTAAAAGATGCATTTATTGAAAAATTTAAAGCTCATTTAAATGCTGCTTATGAAGGGAATTCTTTGGGAAAAATCGGGAAGATTGTAAGCCAGAACCAAATTAAACATCTTGCAGATTACCTTGAAGCAGCGCCGGAAAAAGTAATTTATGGAGGACATTATGATCTTGAGACCCGTCACTTTGAAGCCACTTTAATGGATAATGTGAACTGGGATGATCAGGTGATGCAGCAAGAGATTTTCGGCCCTATTCTTCCTATGATGACCTATAATGATATTGAGGAAGCGTTGGAGGAAATCAATAGCCGCCCTAAACCATTGGCATTATATGTTTTCACAGAGGATCAGGAATTTGCCAATTATGTTTTACACCACACCACAAGTGGGGATGCTGAGATTAACAGCGCTATTATCCATGTTGGGTCACATTACTTACCTTTTGGAGGTGTAGGAACTTCGGGAATGGGAAAATATCACGGAAAATTCAGTTTTGAATGTTTCAGCCACAGCCGTTCTGTTCTCCAGGTAAAATAATAGTATAAATGCTTATTCATATAAACCGGGACTGTTCATCATAGAACAGTCTTTTTTTGCAAAACAGAATTGATATTTTTATGGCGGAAAAATTGCATTTTTCTTTTAAAGACAAGCCCTTAACAAACTTTAACCACATATAATTTTTACAATTCATTAATATTTAAGATATTTGCGCATTGTTTTAAAAATAAAGAATGAAAAAAATCTTTGTAGTATCATTCATATCAGTTGGATATTTTCTGAATGCGCAGAGTCTAAGCAACTCTCCTTATGCAACTTATGGAATTGGAGATGTGAAATATGATAATACGATCGAAACTACTTCTATGGGAGGTATATCTACTGCTTTTATTAGTGATTTTACCAGTAGTTTCAATTTTGCCAACCCGGCAAACAACGCCAATTTTGAACTTACGAGTATCAGACTGGAAGCTACCAACGAAAACAATTATTTCAAATCGAACTATAACGATATGAAATCTACAAAGCATTCTACGTATCTTTCCAATATTTCGATTGCATTTCCATTATCTTCAAAAGTGAAAATGGGGATCTCTTATCAGCCTTACAGTTCTAAAAGCTACGACATCGTAACAGAACAGCTTGCCAGTGATAACACAACTCCTCTTTACAGAAATAATTTCAAAGGAAGTGGAACTTTGAACACAGCACAGCTTGCAGTTTCTTATAAAATCAATCAGGAATTATCAGTAGGAGCAAAAGCAAACCTTTATTTTGGAGATCTTAATGACCTAAATGAATTCCGAGCTTACAACAGCAACCTTGGTACGTATGCAGGTGAATACGTTAATGGATATGAGACTAAAAACAGAATCAGAAACTTTAATTTTACACTGGGAACAAGTTACCAGACTTTAAATACACGTACTGATAAAAAGTTCACGGTAGGAGCTACCGCTACTTTTGGTAATACAAGTAATATGACTACTCAATACACCAATAGTACGTACAGATATTCTGATGCTCAGGAAACGACTAAAGTTAGCGGATCAGAAACAATCATCGAACAAAAAGAAATGAAGTCCAAAAATCTTCTTCCATTACAGGCATCCTTAGGGGTTGGATACGGAAGTGAGAACCATTGGTTTGTATCAGGACAGGTAGATTATAAAAAAGGAGAAGATATTTCTTACTTTGGTAAAGATTTCAGTTTCCAGGATACGTACAGAATTTCTGCAGGGGGATGGTACCTTCCCAACTATAACAACTTCAGAAGCTACTTCTCAAGAGTGATCTACAGATATGGAGCATTTTATGAAAGAGGAAATCTGAATCTGGAAGGGAACAGTATTAACAAATTCGGTATTTCTGCCGGAGTAATGTTACCATTCAAAAACAGTAGTATCACCAGAATGAGTGGTCTTGAAATCGGATTAGAAGTTGGTAAGAGAGGAACTCTTAAGAACAACCTGATCAACCAGAATTTCATCAACCTGAGAATCGGCTTTAATTTTGCTGATAAGTGGTTCAGAAAGACTCTTTATAACTAAAATGAACTTTTCAAAAAAAATATCATATAAAAATATAGCATGCCTTTTTAGTTGTGCTATATTTTTTATATTGACATCCTGTGAGGAAGATCTTACCAAAAGAAACGGCAGTCAAAGCAAAAACTTTCCTTCACAGATCATCAACAACGCCAATATTATACAGCGTGATTCCGGCTTTATTACGTTAAAAGCCAAAGCACCCATCATTGAAAAATACGAACTGATTGACAGTCCATATGTAGTAGCCAGAAAAGGAATTGACATTGAGTTTTTTGATAAAAAGAAACCTAAAGTTCCAGGAAGAATTACCGCTAAATATGCCCGTATTTTTGAATACAAAAAATTCTATGAAGCTAAAGGTGATGTAAGGATAAAAACCAATGAAGGACAGAGATTTGCCATGCAGAGTATTTATTGGGACCAGAAAAAAAACAGAATCTATACCAAAGATACGGTTTATGTTACCATGGAAGACGGTTCTACACTGGTAGGTGCCAACGGAATGACCGCCAAGGATGACTTTTCCGAATACACATTCTATAACAACTCCGGAGATTTCAGTTCCAAAAGAATTTCTGAAAATAAAAAATAAATCCAAAAAATAATGAAAGCGCTGGCTATTGGGTTGATGTCCGGGACAAGCCTGGATGGTTTGGATATCTGTCTCGCTGAATTTGAAAAGCAGGACACATGGACCTTTCAAATCCTTAAAGCTGAGACACTCTCCTATTCTGAGGATTGGGAAACTCAACTTAGAAACTCTATTCATCTTTCTTCTGAAGATTTATTGGAACTGCATTCAGACTATGGTTTTTATCTTGGACAACAGGTTAAAAAGTTTATTCATCAACATCAGCTTGAAAATATTGACCTGATTGCCTCTCATGGCCATACTGTTTTTCATCAGCCTCAAAAAAAATTCACATTACAAATCGGCGACGGCAGAGCTATAAAACTGGAAACCGGACTTCCTGTTATCTATGATTTCAGAAGTCAGGACGTGCTTATGAAAGGAAATGGAGCACCTTTGGTTCCTATAGGTGATGAATTGCTTTTCTCTGCATACAGTGCTTGCCTGAACCTGGGCGGATTCTCCAATATTTCTTTACGTTCGGAAGGAAAAAGAATTGCCTTTGATATCGCCCCGGTAAATATTGTTTTGAACCATCTGGCCCAGCAGCTGCATAAAAATTTTGATGAAAACGGAGCATTGGCAGCAAAGGGAAAAATAGATGAAACCCTACTGAATCAACTTAACGCCCTGGACTTCTATCAAACTTCACATCCAAAATCTTTGGGAATAGAATGGTGCCATCAACATATATTTCCACTTCTTGAAAATATTGAAACACTGGATGCACTGGCTACTTTTACGGAACATGCTGCCCAGCAGATTACCAATGTCATCAATCAATATAGTATAAAAGATATTCTTATCACCGGAGGAGGCGCCTACAACACGTTTTTAATTGAAAAAATAAGAGCGAAAACAAAAGCCGAAGTCATCATCCCTGAAAAAGAGATCATCAATTATAAAGAAGCCCTGATTTTTGCCTTTATGGGTGTTTTAAAAATGAATAACGAGATCAATGTGTTGTCTTCTGCGACTGGAAGTACAGCGGATCATTGTTCGGGAGTTATTGCTTAGACATTTTCATACTTGTATGTTACCGATCCTCGCTCCCGCACGAATCCCTTTGTGTGGAACTTATCCTGCTAATTCAGTATTTATTATTTGATGAATTCAGAATAATAAAGAGCTTCTTTTAAAAATATAAGATCATTAAAAACAAAAGTTTTTAGGAATTCAATCTGATGTTTTGATCTATAGTTTTAAACTAAATTACACGAAAGGATTTGTGCGGTAGCAAGGGATTTGACAAGCTTATATTATCAAAATATTCTGTCTCCCAATTTTAGAGGTATTTGGTATCCCTTGGGCTATACTTAATTTGTCAAAAGAACTTATTACATAAACCATTGTTCAACTACAGTGGTTTTTTCCTATCTTTTGTTAAATAAATTATTCAATGAAATATTGTATTCTTATAGCATTAATTTCAGTAACAAGTTGTAAAAAGAGTAATACATATAAAGGAGAAAAGGCTCTAACAGATAAAGAAATTGCCATTTCCATAGCTGAAAGGAAATGGGAGCAAGTTTATGGTAAATCAGCAATAAATAAACAAAAACCATTTGTTGCAGAAAAGAAAATGACAGCATTTGGATTGTACAGGGAAATCTTCCATCACCACCGGGAATAGGTGGAGTTGCCTATGCCGAAGTAAATATAAAATCAAAAAAAGTGGTTAAATATACGCATGGAGAATAAAAGCAGTATTCTTTATCACTTTAGGAATATCACAATAAGGTCAGATGATAAGAATTTATGTACTGAAGGGCTTTATTTGATTATCGGGAAAGAATTGAAGTTACAGACAGACAATCAAAAAACTGAAGATTACTTAGAAGTACTCAAATATCTTATTAACTACTGTGTAGATACTAGTCCTGTGATTATGGACAGTCAAAATATTGGCTATTATTCATGGCTTTTACAATTCAGGCTGGATGAAGATAACTGCTATGATCTATATGAAGCAAACGCTGATGGTAGCGGTTTTAATAAAGGTTGTGACACGGCAATTTCAGTTGTTAGACAGCAAAGTGAAATGTGTTTACAATATGATCTTATTCCTCTATTTCCAAACTTCAATCAGTCAGTGGTTATATCAGGTGGTGTTTATGAAGGAAAAGATATTGAAGGAATCAGATATGATTCGTCTCAGGACGAAAGTGGCTGGTATCTTATTACAGACGACTATAATGATGATATTAAATCATTGAAGATGGTTCACTTTTATCATGTTGCTTTTGCCCGACCTGATATTTTACAATATCTGGCAATACCTTTCGGATACAGATTTATTATGAAAAACGGAAATGTTGAAATATGTAGAGATGAGGAAGAGTAATGCTCAAGCATGTTTCAAAAGGTTATTTTCCATTATTAAAGGACATTGACAAAGAAATTATAATAATTGAATTATCCTTTTAATTAATACTGGAGATTGATGATTAACAAAGGTTTGTTATTGGGAACCCTTCGACAGGCTCAGGGTGACAGGTCGCAAACCATCCGTAAATTTTAAGCGTTGTCTGGCTGAGCCTGTCGAAGCCGTTATTATTGACAGAGATAGGTTAATAATTTAAAAAACAGGTATTTATTGGTTACCTGTTTTATTTTCGCCAACTTTCCTGTAAAATAAAAAAACCTTCAGAAATGAAGGTTTTTATTATTTATAAGCTTCGATTTTATCCGTAAGCGTATTGATAAAGTTCTGTAGAGGCTTTTCTACCATCATTTTGATGAATGGATTGAATTTCCCTTCAAATAACATCTGAACTTCAGTCTGGTTTTCACTGATCGGGTTCAATGTAGCTGTTAATGAGAAGTCCAGACTTGAACTTGCAGATCTTAAAACAGCTTTCTGATCATCCACTTCATCTATTTTTAAAGCGATTTCAGGCATTCCCTGTAATCCAAATTTAAATCCATTATCTCTTGTTTCAAATTTCTGAAGACCGTCCGGCATAAAATCTTTATAATTTTCAGGTGATTTCAACAACTCGGTAAGTTCTTTAGATGATTTATTGACAATAATCTTTCGTCCTTCTAAATTCATTTTTTATTTTTGTATTAAATTCTTAACTATTACAAATGTATAAAGTTTTTGTCAACGAAAAAAAATTATTACTATCTAAGCATCCTGAAGAACTTGAAAAAAAGCTTGGGTATGAAAATTATACCACTTTAGAAATCGCTTTGGATCTTCTGGAGAATACTTCTGTACAGGAACTGAATGTGTATGGAGAGAATTTGGAAGAAATCTGGCAGGAGTTTCAGAAGCTTTTCAGAATTATAGAAGCTGCAGGAGGTCTTGTTAATAATCCTGAAGGTAAAATTCTTTTCATCAAAAGACTCGGCAAATGGGACCTTCCTAAGGGTAAGATGGAAAAAGGAGAATCCAGAGAAGAGTCTGCAGTAAGGGAAATAGAAGAAGAAACAGGTTTGAGTGATGTTGAACTTGTACAATTCATCAATACTACTTACCATATCTATGTAGAAAGAAATGGGGAGAAAATCTTAAAATGTACGCATTGGTTTGAAATGAACTTTGACGGCGAAGATACTTCCAAACCGCAAATAGAAGAAGGTATCACCGAAGTTGCATGGAAAACGACCTCAGAAATTGAAAATGAAGTGTTCCCAAGTACTTTTAAAAATATCAAACTGATCGTAAAAGAATTCTGGAATTTGAAGAAATCTTAAAAGCCGGAAGCGAAGAATGAAGCCGGAAGTTACTATCCGGCCAATTACTTCTTTAAGTGTTATTGATCAATGAAATTTTATAAAGCTGAAGAAATAAGAGAACGGTCTTCAATTTCCTTCATGAGCTCTCCTCCACCAGCGCCCAGCTTCCTTACTTTAAATAAAGTCGATCACTTTCTCCAGCGCAATTCCTCGGGATCCTTTCAACAATATGTTTTCCGACTGAATTATATTCTGTTTTAAATAGTCTGTTAATTCCGCTGTATTTTCAAAAGCAAGGCCTGAAGCATTCACAGCTTTAAAATGTTTTCCAACAGTAATAATCTCATTGAAATGAAGGTCCTGAGCTAATTTTAAGATGTTCTGATGCTCTTTCTCACTTTCATCACCCAATTCCAGCATATCACCGATAATAATGGTTTTACTGCCTTCAAAACTGATAAAATTATTCAGAGAAGCGGTCATAGAACTTGGATTGGCATTATACGTATCCAGAACCAAAGTCCTCCCCTCTTTTTTCACCACCTGAGATCTCATATTCGTTGGAGTGTAGAGTTCCAACGCATGTTTTATTTTTTCAAAGCTGATTCCAAAGTGAAGTCCTAAACTGGCAGCAGCACAAAGATTGGTAAAATTGTACTCTCCTGTCAGTTTTGAAACCGCTTTTACTCCCTGATAGATCAATCCTACAAAATGCTCTTCTGAAAAAGATTCAAAATGATAATTAGAGGTTTCTGCTCCAAAAGTAATTTTAGGAGAATAGTTTTCAGTTTTCTCTACCTGAATAGGATCGTTTTCATTAACGACAATAGTTCTGTTATTGTTTTTAAGATAATCATAGAGCTCAGACTTTCCTTTGATCACTCCCTCAAAGCCTCCGAATCCTTCCAGATGAGCTTTTCCAAAATTGGTAATATATCCGAAATCAGGTTGTGAAATAGTACACAGAAATTCAATTTCTTTCTGATGATTGGCCCCCATTTCAATTACGGCCATTTCATGCTCCGGTTTAATGGAAAGGATAGTCAGGGGAACTCCGATATGGTTATTCAGATTTCCAGCAGTATACTGAACATTAAATTTTTCAGATAGAACAGCGTGAATCAACTCTTTGGTAGTGGTCTTTCCATTACTTCCCGTAAGTCCTATAAAAGGAATAGCAAGCTTACTTCTATGATAGATTGCCAGCTGTTGTAAAAACTCAAGAGTAGATGGAACATAGAAAATATTTTTATCTCTGTTTTCAAATTCCGGAAGTTCAACAATCACTGCCAAAGCTCCGTCATCAATGGCTTTTTCCGCCAGCGTAGCTGCATTGAAATTCTCACCGGAAAAGGCAAAGAAAATATCATTCTCTGCTATTTTTCTGCTGTCAATGGTTACTTTTGCCGCCTGCAGAAATAAAGGATAAAACTGTTCTATATTCATGTGGAAATATATATATTTTTTTAAGAAGTGACATGCAACCGCCAAATCTACACGAATATTTCAGGCTTTTCAGCCCAAGCGGTTTCATGGTTCAAAAATAAAAAAACCTTCCGAGAGTTCGGAAGGTTTTTTATAAGTATTTTTTGATAAATATTATCTTCTAGTTCTACTCTTATCGCTGGCTTTAGCATCCTGTGCAACACGGAATCCTACCCAACCATAAGCTCTGTTTTGATTTTTATATCTTCTTTGTCCCGGATCCAGCCAGTAAGCTGTATCCTGCCAAGAACCACCTTTTACCACTCTGACCTCGTTAGAAATTCCGGAAGTTCTTTCTTTAGTATCTTTCTGTAACTTCACTCTACCCGTTGCATCTACCACAAAGCTTTTCTTAGGAGCATTGTACATATCGAATCCTGCAGCAGAATCAGAAGCTCTGTAATATTCTAAAGAAGACTGTCTGTCACCATCTCTGTAGTTTCTGTAGTCAGCGATAGTTTGTCTTTCAAATTGTCCGGGAAGCCCTCTGTAAACTAATCTTCCGTCAGCTAAAGTATCGTATTTGATAGTACCTTCGTCGATCATTTTGTAAGTACCGTCACCGTTTCTTACAATCGCCTGAGGCATATTTCCTCTATAGTAGTTGAAATCGTTGTAATCTTCATCGATAATAGGTCTGTAAACATCAGCCGTCCATTCAGAAACGTTTCCGTACATTCCATAGATTCCTAAATCGTTAGATGGATATTGTCTTACGTCAGAAGTCTGAGCAGATCCGTCATTCTTCCATCCAGCGATACCAGAATAGTCCCCTTTACCCATTTTGAAGTTTTCAAGGAACATTCCTCTATTTCTTCCTTTAGTACCTCTTAATCTTTCGATTTCAGGTTTTTTACCAAGATATTGGTTATATTCTCTGTTTTTAGCCATACCAAGAGCAGCATATTCCCATTCTACTTCAGTAGGAAGTCTGAACTTCTGTACCATTGCAGAATTTGGAGCTCTGTTAGCAGCCAGCAATCTCTGGTTGGTTGTTTTCATACCAGTTTTTTGCTGCATTCTTTTCTCATTGATGTATCCTTGCATTTCAGGATCATTCGCTTTGAATTTATCCATGTTGAAAGCAGTACCTCCCTGGTTATTGGATTCGTTGATATACAAATCTTTAGCAATAATACCAGCCTGCATTAAAGCTTTTTCGTTCGCTCTGTCTGACAGCCATTCACAGTATCTGTTTGCCTGAGTCCAGGAAACTCCTACTACCGGATAGTAATCAAATTCCGGAGAACGTAAATACGTTTCGTTATAATCGTTTCTTGCTAATTTGTTGTCCCATAATAAGGTATCCGGTAAAGCACCGTTATAGATCTCCTTAAAACTCGGGTCACTTGGTGGGAATACATACTTCAACCATGTAAGGTATTCGCGGTATTCGTAGTTAGTAATTTCAGTTTCACCGATAAAGAATGAACTTACCTGCATTCTGCGAGGTGTGTTATTCCAATCGTGCATAACATCATCTTTCACTAATCCCATTGTAAAAGTTCCACCTTCTACATATACCATCCCAGGCCAACCCTTCTGCTTCTGTTGCTTTCCTGCAAAAAACCAACCCTGTTTTTCGTTTGGTTTCCAACCTGTTTTGCTGACAAATTTTTTGGTACCGCCACCTTTGCTGGTTCCTGATCCGCCACAGCTGGTTAATGCAAGTGTAGAACTTAATGCTATTAATGAAAACAACTTTAGTTTTTTCATAGTCGATATAAATATTTTCAAAGTACAAAGAAAAAATAAATTATTCAATAAATCAAGTAAACATTTGATTTTTTTGAAAAACGTTAACAAATTAATTTTATTGTATCACAATTTAATTCTAAAATTTTCATTTATTTTGTAATTTAGCAATTTCAATAGTAAACATGAAACGAAAAATTACGATTTTATCTTTAATCGCTTTTGCATCAACACTTTACGCTCAAAGAAACACCATTGAATGGAATGGTTCTAAAATTCAGGATTTTGGTGACACAAAATTAAATCTTCCCAATTTTAAAAATGAAGGTTTTTCTTACAGCCAAAATAATGTTTTTATCGTAAGCAAGCAAAAAATTGGAGAAAAGCAATTAAAAATCTCAGACCTTGTTTGGGAAAACGTTTCTAACCAAGAATTGTTTGAACTGGATAAAGGCAGACTTCCGGATTATGATGTAGCAGATGTTTCCTATTATACTTTAGAGGGTGAAAGCTATGCCAGCATTAGTATTGCTTTATTTAAAAATGTAAAAGGACGCGTTCAGAGATTATCTTCATTTAATGTTTCAGAAGCTTCTTCTTTTATCAATACGACAGGAACTGTTAATAAAATAGGAACCACCGGTAATCCTTTATCAAGTGGAAATTTTTACAAGATAAAAGTAGACAAGTCCGGAATATTCAAAATCACTTCCCAGTTTCTAAAAGACAACGGAATCAATCCGAGTTCTGTAAATCCTAAAAATTTCAGAATTTATGGAAACGGGGGAATCATGCTTCCCGAATACAATCAGGATCCAAGATACGGAGCTTTACAGGAAAATTCCATTCAGGTAGTAGGTGAAGATGATGGAGTATGGAATGATAATGACTATGCGCTTTTCTATGCGCAGGGACCTGATGGGTATAACCTCTATGACACGGGCAATGGAAATGGTTTTAAAAGACACGATACCCGATTCAGTGAAAGAAGTAATAATGTCAAAAACATCTATGAGGATTTCTCCTATTATTATATCAACTTTGATAAAGGTGCGGGAAAAAGGGTTGCGACTGTAGACGGAAACCTTCCAGCCCAGCTGATTACAAGGTATGACAGTTACCAGGTGATCAACAAGGATCAGAAAAACCTGTTAAAAGTAGGAAGAACATGGGTAGAAGATACTCCTTTCACCAATGAAAAAACTGTAACATTTACTACCAATTCCCCCATACAGGCGAATGATGTAATACGATACAGAACCCAGGTGGTAGCGTACAATTCCCAGCAGAATACGATAGATTTTAAAATCAATAATTTAAATCCGCACCCGCTGCAGGTAATTCCTACAGACACCTCTTCGTATCAGTATACTTTCTATCCGGTAACTTATACTGGAACATTAACCAATCTTACCGGAAATCAGTTTACACTGGTTTATAATCCTGATATCTCCAAGAATCCGAATGGAACTTTCTATTTTGATTATGTAGAGGTTCAGTATAAGGAAAACCTTGCATTCAATGGTTCACAAATGAACTTCAGGGATTATTCAATTGTAAGTGGAAGCAATACAGACTACGGTTTCAGCATCACGAATGCAGCTAATGTAGAACAGGTATGGGATGTAACGGATATTACCAACGCTAACAGAAGAGTGAATAAAGCAGGAGGCGGTTCTTTCAACTTTGCCTACACTGCTGCTGATCAGAATTTCAATAATGAATTTGTAGCTTTCCGTGCGGATGCTGCTTACACTCCACAGTTTGTAGGAAGAATTTCCAATCAGAATCTTTCCGCAATACAAAATGTGGATTATCTTATGCTTACCGTACCCGAAATGATGGGCCAGGCACAGAGAATTGCCAGCTACCATCAAACCAAGAATAACTATAAAGTAGAAATTGTTGACATCAATAAAATCTACGAGGAATATGGCAGCGGAAGTAAAGACCTTACCGCGATAAGAGATTTCGTAAGCAAACTCAACACTCCTCTGGGGAGACTTCAATATGTATTTATCCTTGGGGATGCTTCTTACGATTATAAAAACAGGGTTCCAAATAATTCAAATGTTGTTGCCAGCTATCAGAGTGAGCAGTCTTCCGATTATGTATCCTCTTTTGTGACGGATGATTATATCGTAATGACCAAGCCGCAGAATACATTATTAATTGAAAACAACCTTCCGGATCTTCCGGTTGGCAGAATTCCGGCAGCCAATGCCAGTGAGGCCGGAGATATGATCAATAAAACACTGGCTTACTATAATTCCCTTCAGGGACAGTCGAGCCCGTTTGGAGACTGGCGTATGCGACTTGACTTTGTAGTGGATGATAATAACGAAGGAGGAAGCCCTTTCCACAATGTCATGAACAACTCCCTTGCCGGCATATTTGAACAACCGGGTCAGCAGGAACTTAAAGAGTATAATGTTAAAAAATTATACATGGATGCCTTTACCGCTCAGAGTACATCCGGAGGGCGAAGATATCCGCAGGTAAATCAGGCCATTTCCAACGCTATAGGAAACAGTTTGTACCTGTTTTATTTCGGACACGGAGGTATCAATGGTTGGGCACAGGAAAGAGTACTTACCAGCACAGAAGTTCAGAATGCCAACAATTTCTCTAATGTATACAGCAGATTCCCGTTTGTATCTACCATTACCTGTGAGTTTACATTATGGGACGAACCATCAACCAACTCTGTAGGGGAACAGTTTATTAAGATGAAGCAGGGAGGTGTTTCTACCATGATTACTTCCAGCCGTGCTATCGGGGTAGATTATGGACGTGATTTTACCAATACCTTTACTCAGAATATTTTTAAATTAACCAATGACGACTTTAATACGCTGGGGAATGCCCACTTAATTGCAAAAAAACAAAAAGGACCAAACAGTAACCACTTAAAAGTAAACTTACTGGGTGATCCTGCCATGAAATTAAGCAGACCTCAAAGACTTTTGGTTATTGATAATATTGAAACTCCGGTTCCAGGATTGATCAGAGGTTTGGATTTTGTGAAAATTAAAGGACACATTAATAATCCGAACGGAACACTGAACAATACCTTCAACGGAAAAGTCAGCATCAATATTTTTGATAAAAGATTAAACAAAAAAACACTCAATAACAGTGGAATTTTAACTCCGGTTTTAGAATATACTGAAGAAGGAAGTGCGATTGTAAAATCTGCCGGAACTGCGGTAAACGGAGTATTCACTGCCGAATTCTATGTTCCTAAAGATATTAACTATGCTGTAGGACAAGGAAGAATACTAGCCTATGCTGACAACAAAGCAACAGATGTTTTCAACAACCAGGCTGTACAGGTAGGTGATATCAATCCTAATGGAATCAATGATAATCAACCTCCAAAAGTAAAACTGTATATGAACAACACCAACTTTGCAGATGGTGGAATTACCAATCAGAATCCAATGCTTCTTGCCTGTCTTACCGATGATACAGGAATCAACTCAACAGGATCCGGTGTGGGACATGATATAACAGTATATCTTGACGGACAGATTATCAATACTGTTGTTTTAAATGATTTTTATGCTCCGGGAGAAGGAAACGGATGCTTAAACCCAAGTCTTGCTGAATATCAGAAAGGAAATGTAACTTACCCCTTCAGAAATCTGGCAATAGGACAACATCAATTAACATTTAAAGTTTGGGATATAAACAATAATTCTACAACTGCTACGTTAAATTTTGAAGTTAAAGATGAGTCCGATCAACACCTGACAATCAACCGTCCGTTGAACTGGCCAAATCCATTTACCAATAAAACGTATATTCAGTTTGAACACAACTGTGATGATATTCTGGATGTGAACGTGCAAATTTATACAATAACCGGAAGATTGGTAAGAACTTTATCGCAGCCAGTGGTTGCAGAACCGTTCCTACAGGGCTTTAGAACCCCTCGCCAGGCCATAGAATGGGACGGAAGAGATGATTTTGGAGCTACAGTAGCAAAAGGTACGTATATTTTTAAGATATTTGCAAAAAGTCAAAATCAAGAAAAATGCAAAGGAAGTGCTACAGCTGTAGAAAAAATGGTACTTTTGAAATAATTAAACAGAACAATAGATAATAATATTAATAAAAAACTGATAATATATAAAAGACAACATATGAATTTAACTACTAAACTGCTATTAGGATTTGGTTTGAGTGCTGGTTTTTTAGGCTATTCGCAAGATTTAGGTAAAGTAAACCCAGTTCTTACCGGAGCTCCTTTCTTAAGAATTGCACCTGATGCAAGATCGGGAGGTATGGGAGATCAGGGGGTGGTAACCTCTCCGGATGCATTTTCACAATTCTGGAATGCGGCTAAATACCCTTTCAGCAGGACAAGTTCTTCCGTAGGTCTTAACTATACGCCTTACATGGGAAAACTTACCAATGATGTATTCTTATTATATGCTTCGTTCCATAAGTTTTTAGGACAGGAAGAAAGATCTACAATCTCCGCGAGTATCTATTATTTCAATATGGGACAGGTAGACCTGACTCAATTGGTGGGTACAGAAATTGCTTCTATGGGTACATCAAAACCAAACGAATTCTCCATTGACGTTGCCTACGCTTTGAAACTTTCTGATTCATTCTCCGGAGCTGTTACCGGTAGATTTATCCGTTCAGACTTAGCCGGAGGATTCAACACAGATACAACACTTAAGGCTGCGAACAGTTTTGCAGTAGACGTTTCAGGATACTATACCTCTCCAAGATTCTCCAGTATTGGCGGATATGATGGTAAAATCAATGCAGGTTTAGCTATTCAGAACTTAGGTCCAAAACTGGATTATACAGGAAATGAAGAATCAAGATCTTATCTGCCTACTATGGCAAGATTAGGGGTTGGATACGATATGTACCTGGATGATATGAACAGAGTTGGAATCTCTGTGGAAGGTTCAAAACTATTAGTTCCTGGATCTGAGTATGCAGGAATAGACCCGAATACAAGACAGCCTATCTACCAGATCCCGAATGTAGGACCAATGGCTGGTATCGGAAAATCTTTCAAAAATAAAAACAGTATCATGTATAGTGGTGCTCTGGAATATTCTTATGACAATGCATTTTCTGTAAGAGGAGGTTACTTCCATGAAAGTGAAGAGCAGGGAGCAAGACAGTTTGCAACTGCAGGGGTTGGGCTAAGATACCGTTCTTTCGGACTTGATCTTTCTTACCTGATCAATATGTCTAAGATCAACAGTGCTTTGGATAACACGCTTCGTTTCGGTCTAACCTGGAACATCGGAGAAGAAACATCCAACAACGATCGTTAATAAAAGCAACAGCTCTATAAAAAAAGCCTCATACATTTTTGTATGGAGGCTTTTTTTATGTCAATTGTCAATCGTCAATCTGCTTCGCTTGTCAATTTTTTATATGCTGCAACCATTCACCATTCACTTTGCGAAGCAAAAATTCACTATTGATTCGTGAATAGTCAATCGTCAATCCGCTCCGCTTGTCAATTTATTTTTCACACTAAACCATTTACCATTCACTTTGCGAAGCAAAAATTCACTATTGACCTTTAAATAATGTAATCGTATAGTCAAGAAGTTTTCCATCACCGTAGTCGCCATGGCCGGGAACTACAATTTTCACATCCGGATATTCTTTTTTTACTTTTTCAACGGTATTGGACCAGGCAGAAACATTGGCATCACCCAAATATCCTTTACCTGCCTCCAGCTCTTTTAATAAACAGCCTCCAAATAAAATATTCTCGTTTGGAAAATATCCCACAGCATTATCTTTTGTATGCCCTTCACCAAAAAATTTTGCAATGACATCTTTATTCCCGACTTTTAAAATAACAGAATCATTAAAACTGTTTTCAGGAATAACAAAATTATTTTCTCTGGCCAGCTCAATTGTTTTCACATAGGAATAGGATGGAATATTCTTTTTATGGAAAGCCATTAATCCTCCCAAGCTATCATCATGAAAATGGGTTGGAACAATGGCCTTAATTTTCGAATCAAGATTTTCATTAATCCATTGTATCAGCTCTTCTGAACTTTTATCATTGGTAGGTGTATCAAAAACAACGGTTTCGTGATAATCTTTTACAATCAATCCATTACAGGGTACATTCCCGAAATCATTGGTCTGTTTAAAGGAGGTATGAATAAAAGAATTCTCTGAAATCTGAGTAATGATCAGGGTTTTTGATTCATATATTTTCTTTGCTTTAAAACTGTTTTTGCTCTGTGTACTACAGCTTAACATGATCAAAGAAAACAAAATGACCAATATATTTTTACTGATGAAATTCATAAAATGATAATTTACGCTTGAGATAAGCTAAGATAGGAATTCGTGGAACAGGATTTGTTAGCTGTTGTGTTAAAAAATGACGAATTGTAAGTGGCGAATCATCCATATGTTTCATCTGTCAATTTATTTTAAATAATACTACATCTTAATTAAAAAAAATATAATATTTAAGTGAATAAAAGTCTCTTATTTATGGCGATTTTCTTAAATTCAATAGCTATTTTTGTAATATGAACTATTCGGCGGAACTAAAAAAATTTGTAACCAGTCAGTATGTATATTCTGCGATCAGAATTACATTAGCTACTGTTCTGCCATGTTTAGTCCTCGCCCACTTCGGAATTTTGAAAGAATACTTCCTTTTCCCTCTCGGAACCAGCTTTGTGGCTCTTACCGACCAGCCCGGTCCTTTTATCCGAAGAAGAAATGCTCTTACTTTTGCGATCTGCTGTTTTGTCTTTGTAGCACTTATTGCCAGTCTTGTGATGAATATAAAAGTCCTGGTCATTCTGGAGGTCATTGTTTTCGGGATGTTTTTCTCCCTGATTGGCGTTTATGGCCAGAGATTGGCTGCAGTAGGCTCATTATCTTTGGTAGTACTGGCCATCTTTATTGACGGGCATCTTACAGGAAGCAATATCTTTAAAAGTCTGCTGATATTTGCTTCAGGCTGTATCTGGTTTCTGTTGATATTCCTTATTGTAACTACCATTCGTCCTTATAAACTGGCAAGCCAGATGATTGGCGAAAATTATCTTCAGCTGGCAGAGTTTTTAAAGATCAAAGCCAATTATTATCAGAAAAATCCGGATTTTAATAAGCTGACCACTCAGGTTATTGCCAAGCAGATTGAAATAAAAAACCTTCAGGAAGATACCAGAGAAACCGTTTTCAAAACAAGAACTATCGTCAATGAATCTACGACCACCAGCCGTCTATTAATGCTGATGTTCCTGAACTCGATGGACCTTCATGAAAAACTGATGACCTCTGAAAGTGACTATCAGAAACTGCAACAGAGTTTTGAAGAAAGTATGATACTGGTGAATATCCATGATTATCTTAATCTTCTGGCTGAGGAGATCACCAATATCGGAATTGCTCTTCAAAGTGGTACCAGAGCAAAGCCAATGTTTAACCTGGAACAGGAATTAAAAAGCTTAAATTATAATTATTTCGAACTCAGAAATAAGCAGCTTTCGCCGGAGAATCTGGAAAATTTCATGATCCTGCGCCAGATCCTGATGCGTATCTATGAAATTACGAAAGAAATTAATGAGATCTATAAAGTATTTTCACAGGATATCAAACTGGCGAAAAGTTTATCTACAGGGCTAGACCTTAAAAAATTCATGCCTAATGAACCTAAACTTAATGCCAAGGTTCTAAGAAATAATATTTCCTTATCATCTTCCCATTTCCGCCATGCTATTAGAATTACAACAGCTCTGCTATTGGGATACGTTTTCTCTATGTTCGATTTTCTGGGACTGGGACACACGTATTGGATATTAATTACCATTACAGCGATCTTAAAACCCGCTTATTCCATCACTAAACAGAGAAACCTTCTCCGTCTCTATGGAACCATTGCCGGAGCAAGTATTGCTTATGCCATTCTGTATTTTGTACATATTAACGGCGTTTTATTTGCTATTCTGCTCATTAGTATGATCATGTGTTTCAGCTTTTTGAAAGGACGGTATTTCTGGGCGGTATTATTCATGACGATTTATGTTTTCCTCAGCTTTAATTTTTTAAATCCGGGGAAGGTTAATATTATTTTTAAAGACAGAATCCTGGATACTGCTATTGCGGGAATCATTGCTTTTGCAGTGTCTTATATCGTATTGCCTGTTTGGGAACACACCCAAAATCTGGATCTGATGAAAAAGTCTGCCGCAGACAACCTTATTTATTTCCAGAGTGTGATTTCTAAATTCTTAGAGGGAAAGTTTGATCTTGAAGATTATAAGGTAAAGCGAAAAAATGCTATTATTTCACTGGCCAATCTTTCTGATAATTTCCAGAGAATGATTTCCGATCCTAAAAATCAACAGAAAAAGCTGGAAGTTGTACACCAGTTTGTAGCTACATCACATTTGATTACGGCCTATACCGCTTCTCTGTCTCAATATTCCAAAAGTAATGAGCAGTATCCTGAAATAGATGCTGAAAGCTGGAGCAGAAAGATTGAGGCAGAAATGCAGCAGACCTCTACCCTTCTCAGCGGAAATGATATCAACGAAACGTTGAAAATGGAAAGCCGCCTTGAGCCGGAAGATTCTTCCATTGAAGATATGCTCCTGAAAAGAAAAACAGAGATTGAAGAAAATGAAATTGTGGACCGAAGAGATCCTGATAAAATTTCACATTTAACCGAGCTTAAAAATATCCACGATATCCTGGAGCTGATCTATGATGTCGCAAAGGAACAGAGAAAAGTGATCGAAAAATATAAAAATGAAACTGAGCCTACTCCTCCACAATCGTAAAGCAGTAGTCATCAAAAAACTCTACCCTAGCTTTGAACTCATCTGAAAACACATCATCATATACCCGGCAGCTTATTTTATGAAGATGCTTCAGCTCAAAAGGCTTTACTTCATAATTCTTTTTTAAAGACCAGTATTTTGAATGATGGATTTTGTACATACTTTCCTTCACACTCCAAATAATGGTATAGAAAGTATCCGCTTTGTCTTCCGGAATAAATCCACGTTCATTTTCATAGGTGAATTTATCAATTACCCTTAAAATTTTAGGATTGAATTTCTCTACGTCAATTCCTATTTTATTTTTAGAAATAGCAATGGCTGCAAAGGGAAAAGAATGCGTAATGGAAATTTCCGCATCATTGGGAGAAAGAAAAGGTTCTCTTTCTTTATATAAAATTTTAGAATTAGGCTTTAATCCTTTCAGGAGCTTGCGAACCATCAGGACTTCCAGCAATTTTTTAGGATGATAATCTTTTACCTTCTCAGCATTTTCAGGCTCCAGAAGTTGGTTGATATCAAGTTCTTCACTTTCATCGTACTTCCAAACCAGAATTGTGGCATTATCATCTGAAAAATCTCTGTAGAGGGGCATTCTTTTTTTATTAGGCAAAAATAGTGAAAAGATGCGGAAGTTGAAAGGAACGGAAGATGGATGCCGGATGCTACCATTCGTGGTAAAAAAAAATTTCAGACCGAAAAATCTGTTGAGGAAAAAACAAACTCTTTGTTTCCTTAATCTTTATAACTTCCAGCATCATTCTTCCAGCTTCCAGCTAATTATTTAGACTGATGATTCGCATCATTTCTATGCTCTATAATTTCCAGATTGGCATCCACAAAATAAGCACTTCCAAATCCGTTGACATAAGATCCTTTTACAGGCTGAAGGGCAATTAAAATAAAATCTCCCATTTCGGAAATTACCTCTACAACTTTGCCGTGAGTTTCTCTAAGTTTCGCAACAACAGCATTCCATACTTCAGAATCTCTTTCAATCTGAGAAGTAGTTGCATCAATAGTAAGGCGCTCGCGGGCATAGATCTGTTTGGTGGCAGATTCATCTTCAATAAACATAATGGATGTCTTTCTTCCGTCTGCAAGGTTTTTAGTATGTTTTGCCATGAAAGATACCAGAATATAGAATGTCTGATCTACCTGTACAAAAGGTGCATAGCTTGAATTAGGATTTCCTTCGGCATCAACAGTAGCAAGAATTACACTTTTTGAAGCATTGATCAGTTCCTGTACTCTGGGAGCAACAGGTTTGATTCTCTTTTCTGTATGGGTTTGATTCATAATATATTTGTTTATCAGCTAAAATTAGTTATTTATATTAAGACTAAATAATATTAAACTATGTTTAATCTCATAAACCTGAACTTGCTCGGTTGTTTTTATATCTTAATTATAAATCGTAATTTTGCCTTTCGTTATCAATTGAATTTTAAAACTATTCATTACATATGAGTACTACAACACAATACGTTCCTTATAAAGTTAAGGATATCTCCCTTGCAGAATGGGGTAGAAAAGAAATTACCCTTGCAGAAGCAGAAATGCCAGGTCTGATGGCTATCCGTGAAGAATACGGACCGTCTCAGCCGCTGAAAGGAGCAAGAATCGCAGGATGTCTTCACATGACTATCCAAACGGCTGTGCTTATCGAGACTCTTGTAGCTTTAGGAGCTGAAGTTACATGGTCATCTTGTAATATTTTCTCTACACAGGATCACGCTGCTGCTGCTATTGCTGCTGCTGGAATTCCGGTGTATGCATGGAAAGGATTAAATGAAGAGGAATTTGACTGGTGTATTGAGCAGACTTTATTCTTTGGTGAAGACAGAAAGCCATTAAACATGATTTTGGATGATGGTGGAGATTTAACAAACATGGTTTTTGATAAATATCCTGAGTTCACAAAAGATATCAAAGGTCTTTCTGAAGAAACCACTACCGGTGTTCACAGACTTTACGAAAGAATGAAGAATGGAACTTTAGTAATGCCTGCCATCAATGTAAATGATTCGGTTACTAAATCTAAATTCGACAACAAATACGGATGTAAAGAATCTGCTGTAGATGCAGTAAGAAGAGCTACAGACGTAATGCTTGCTGGAAAAAGAGTGGTAGTTTGCGGATACGGAGACGTAGGTAAAGGTACTGCTGCTTCATTCAGAGGAGCTGGTTCTATCGTTACTGTTACTGAAATTGACCCGATCTGTGCACTTCAGGCTGCTATGGACGGTTACGAAGTAAAAAGATTAGACACTGTGGTAGACAATGCTGATATCATCATCACTACAACAGGTAACTTCAATATCGTAAGAGGAGAACATTTCCTTAAAATGAAAGATAAAGCGATCGTTTGTAACATCGGTCACTTCGATAATGAAATCGATATGGCATGGTTGAACAAAAACTACGGTCAGACTAAATCTGAAGTGAAGCCTCAGGTAGATATCTACACTATTGAAGGAAAAGAGGTAATCATCCTTGCAGAAGGTAGATTGGTTAACTTAGGATGTGCTACAGGCCACCCAAGTTTCGTAATGTCTAACTCTTTCTCAAACCAGACGTTGGCACAGATTGAGCTATGGAATAACTCTGCAGCTTACAAAAACGAAGTATATATGCTTCCTAAGCACCTGGATGAAAAAGTAGCTGCTTTACACCTTAAGAAATTAAGCGTAGAGCTTGAAACTCTTTCTCCTGAGCAGGCTGAGTATATCGGAGTAGACGTAAAAGGGCCATTCAAGCCTGAGTACTACAGATACTAGATCTTAACAAAACATGATATGATCCCACTATTTCTAAGATAGTGGGATTTTTTTATGAAGAGAAATAATCCATTCGTTATTTTTGTCCCCTAAAAAAATAACATGAAAAAATTCTTATTTCTGGGACTCATGAGTTCTGTGGTATTCTTTAACAGCTGCAGCAGTAATGATGATAATGAGGGAAACAATACCTCTTCTAAAGTATTGTTAAGCAAAGTCACAATAGTTTATTATGACAACCCATCGCAGCCGCAGACAAGCATACAAACTCTGGAATACAATAATCAGGGTGAGCTTATCAAAACAACATCAGCTTTAGGAACTTCCAAGTTCGAATATAGTAATGGAAAACCAACTAAAACCACATATTATAAACCAGATGGTACGGTAGACTATTACTCAGCATATAGTTACAATGGAGATCTGCTTACGACGGTTAAAGCCATTTATACTACTAATCCGGATTATAACAGAACCATTACTTATAATTATAATACCAACGGACAGGTAATTTCTTCATCTCTTTGCCAGTCACCAGCCTGTTCCAACCCCATCGTGGATACTTATACTTATGATGGAAACAATATTTCAACAGAAATTTCAGAAGGTGGAGGATCCAGCTACAGCACAAAAATTGTTTACTCATATGATGATAAACAGAACCCATACATCAATATCAACAAATATTTAAAAATTATGATGGGAAGAGCCTACGCTGTAAGTCAAAATAATTATCTGACGGAAAAAATCAGCTATAAAAGTAATGGAGTCTGGACACAAAATCAAACCCGAACTTCCACCATTCAATACAACAGCACTGGTTATCCTACTGAGGTGATTTCAAAAGAAGCCAACGGAAATCTTTCAGCGAAGTATACTTACGAATATATCACTCAATAATAAGGCTTTAACTCTTCAAAATTTGGAGAGTTTTTTTATCTGATATATTCGTCATCAATTAAGCCTGTTTTTATAAATAATGAATATATTTAATCCTTATTTAATAAAACTTTTAAATACATGAAAAACCAATTATTTATCGGGTTGATGAGCTCATTTTTATTCCTCAACTGCAGTAGCAATAATGACGAAAATAATGAACCCAATCCTTCTGATTCTCAAATATTATTAAGTAAAGTCACTACAGTTTATTATACAAGTCCCTCCGGACCGCACACCAGTATTACAAAATTAGATTATAACAGTCAGAAACAATTACTTAAAATTACATCAGAAACTACAACCTCCGTTCTTGAATATGACGATGCCGGAAAACCTTCAAAAATTACTTACCATAAAGCAGATGGTACCGTAGCTTATTATAAAACGTTTACTTATAATGGTGATCAGCTTACGATGATTAAGAAAATAGATCCAGATACTCACTATAATACAACAATGACGTATACCAATGGTAAAGTTACTGGAACTTCTACTTGTGAGTCTTCCAGTTGTCCCATTCCGTCTACCATGTCATATACTTATAGTGGTGATAATGTTTCGGAAGAAATTTCGGTTAGTGATGGTATCGGCGGTCCACATACTAATAAAAAAGAATTTTCATATGATAATAAGGTAAATCCCTATTCTTTGATGGGCAAATATTTTAGAATGATTATGGGAGGAGCAGAGTTTTTAAGTCAAAATAATTACACCACAGTAAAAATAAGTGGCAAAGATGGCACTGGAAACTGGAGTCAAATTATGAATTTTACCTATCAGATAGAATATAATAGTAATCAACTGCCAACTCAGGTCATGGTAAAACTGGATAATAATGATTATGCAAAATATACTTACGAATATATCACTCAGTAAAACAAGGCTCTCCATTTTGGAGAGTTTTTTTATGAGCTGATTCCCGCTATCCACTCATACTCCTCGCCCCAACCTACCCCAGCCTCTTACCCACCAACTCTCCCTCTCATACTCCGGGGTAAACGCTGCTATCGGGGCTAGGAGAAGATGATGAATTATAATTGATAAATGATGAGTGATGAATGATGAATAGATTTATATTATTCAATGGTAACGGGTTATATCCTGAGTTTAGACGAAGGGAGCCTGAAACATACACCTACTTCATCATTCTATCCAGTATTTTTCCCATATTTTCCCTTTGTCAGAGCTCTATTTATAAAAAATGAATATCTTAGCCCTCTTAAACAAAACATTAAACTATGAAAAAACAAAGAGTATCGAATGCATTTGTAGCTGCGTCGTGGGTAGCATTGGGAGCAGGAATGATTGGCTTTATTGTCGGTCTTGCAAGAGCAGAAATGCTGCTGAATGAGAAGGGATATTATTTCACCATCCTTCTTTATGGTTTATTCGCTGTGGTTTCTTTACAGAAAGCAGTACGTGACAGATTAGAAAACATTCAGGTAACAGATATTTATTATGGAATCTGCTGGTTTGCTACATTATCATCCATTGTATTACTGGCCATCGGACTTTGGAATGCCACCATCCTTCCAAGTGAAAAAGGTTTTTATGCCTTTGCCTTTCTACTGGCACTCTTCGGAGCTATTGCAGTTCAGAAAAACACCCTTGATAATATGCTTCAGGAATAAAGTAAACTCTCCAAAACGGAGAGTTTTTTATTTAAATAATTTCATTGAAATTTATAAATTACTACAAACTTTACATTTAAGTTAAAAATATGTTAAGTTTTTTGCTATTTTAGCTGTGCTTATTTCACAAACTAATGACATGTACAAAAAACTAATAATTTCTGCTCTGTTTATAGCAGCATTCCAACTTTCAAAAGCACAAAATGAGTTTATAACGATCTGGAAAACGCAAAACTCACAACTCATTAAATTTCCCGGCAGAGGAACCAATTTCAAAGTATATTGGGAAGAAGTAGGATATCCTCAGCATAATGGCACAATGAGTAATGTAACTTCCACGACCGAATTCATAATCAACTTGGGTGTACCTTTTAATCCTGTATCATCTCAAGCAAGTTACAGAATTAAAATCAGTGACGGCACTGGAAGTTTTGATCAGGTAAGATTCTTCGACAATACATTAACTCCCACTTACAATGCTCCAGACCGCTCAAAAATAGCCCAGATTGCCCAGTGGGGAAATATAAAATGGAAAAGCTTTGACAATGCTTTTGTATACTGCGACAACATGGATGTTACAGCTACTGATGCACCGGACCTCAGCATGGCCACCAGTATGCGTCAGATGTTTTATTTGTGTATGTCACTCATCGGCAATCCTTCTTTTGATACCTGGAACACCTCTACCATCACAGATATGTATTATATGTTTGGTGACAATTATCTCTTCAACCAGCCACTGGGAAACTGGGATACTTCGAATGTTACGGATATGTCATATATGTTTGACTATACCGGATTCAACCAATCTTTGAGTAAGTGGAACACAGCGAAGGTGACCACCATGAGACATATGTTTCATGATTCTGGAAATTTTAACCAGGACCTTCAAAACTGGAATACCTCCAATGTTACTGATATGAGTGAAATGTTCTCTGGCACTGCTTTTAATCAAAATATCGGAAGATGGAATTTAAGTTCATTAACAACAGCCACCGGAATGTTTCTCAATTCTGCCATGAGCTGTGTGAATTATGATAAAACGCTTTTTGGATGGAGCCAGAGTTCATCAACACCCAGTAATATTAACTTATCCAGTGCTTCGCCATTAATCTATTCTCATGCCGATGCCGTAACTGCCAGAAATTATTTAATTAATTCTAAAGGCTGGATTATATCAGGTGATGCTTACAACGGACTCTGCAACCAGACACTTTCAACGTCTGAAAAGGAGATCAGTAATAAACCTGCTATTTACCCAAATCCTGCAAAGGATGTGATTTATCTTAAAAATATTCAGCATCCGGTAAGTTTTATCATCACCGATATGAGCGGAAGAACTGTCGCCAAAGACAATCTTGAACATGAAAAGATTGCTATCGGACTTTTGACTCCAGGAAATTATATTCTACAAATTTTGACAAAGGATACAATTCATTCACTTCCGTTCATCAAACAATAAACTAATCATAAAACGATAACCATGATTCTAAAGAAAATTCCAACACTCATTTTTCTTTTGTTACTATTTCTGGCAAAGGCACAAAATGAATTTATCACTATCTGGAAGCCGGCCTCTACAGTATTACCAGCTGTAAATGTAGATGCTCCTTATCAGGCAACTACACAGCAAATATGGTTTCCCGGAATTGGTGATAATTATGATATTTACTGGGAGGAAGTAGGCTATCCGCAACACAATGGTTCTCTTCTCGATGTAACTTCCACAAAACAGGTTCTTATAGACTTCGGGACGTCAATCGCAGAAAAAAATGATGCCAAATACAGGGTAAAAGTTACAAATGGAAATGGAACTTTCAGGCAGATAAAATTCGGAACGCCTCAACTATTTCCTGGTCCTGAGCAAGTTTTTCCTATCTGGCAGATCAATGGAAGTTCAGATAAAATATTAGAAATAGAACAATGGGGTAATATTTCTTGGACCACCATGGAGAGTGCCTTCAGTCTGTGCAGGCTTATGCAGCTTACAGCAACAGATACTCCCAATCTTAATAATGTAGAGGATGCTTCTTTCATGTTTTATGGCACAACCAGCTTTACGGGCGCCAGCTCTATGCAAAACTGGGATACTTCCAAAATTAAGAATTTTAGTTTTATGCTTTCTCTTTTATTTGATGTGAATCCTTCTGCTACATTAATAGAACAGTTCAACTCACCTTATCTGGACAGCTGGAATATGTCTTCAGCCACCAACCTCAGCTATATGTTTGGAAACAGAACAGTTTTTAACCAGACTCTCAATAGCTGGGATGTCTCAAAGGTGACCGATATGAGCTGGATGTTTGGCCAGTGCTTAAGTTTCAATCAGCGACTGGATAACTGGGATACTTCAAGCCTTGAGGACATGCATTTTATGTTTCATATGATTCCTGTTTTCAATCAGCCATTAAACTGGAATACTTCCAAAGTGACCAATATGGCGCATATATTTCATGGCTGTACAACCTTTAATCAGCCTTTAGACCATTGGGATATGACAAAAGTGACCAGAATAGACCAGATCCTTAATTTTGCTTCAGGTTTCAATCAGTCATTAGGAAACTGGAACTTAGTTTCTCTTAACAATGGTAATGCTGCTTTAACAATGTCTGGTCTTAACTGTGAAAATTACAGCAAAACCCTTATGGGATGGGCAGACAATCCCAATACAGCCAACAATGTTTCATTAGGTTCTGTACAAGGATTAAAATATGCGTCCAACGTATCAGACAAAAGGGATATTCTCGTCAATAAAGGCTGGTCAATAGTAGGTGATGTGGTGGGAAGCTGTTTACTATCTTCATCGGATATAAAGCTAAATAAAAAAACTCTGCTTTACCCTAATCCTGCTGTAGATGATATTCATATTGAAGGATTAAGTGATATAAAAAATTACAAGATTTATGATGCGAGCGGAAGACTGGTAAAGGAAGGAAATCCCAATAATGATATCATCAATGTAAGTTCCTTACCTAAAGGAAATTATATGATACAACTGATCATGAAAGAAAAAACAATTTCTTCAAAATTCATTAAGAAATAACTATAAAACCTCAATATGGTATTGAAAAAATTTTCGACAGGACTTTTTATTTTCCTGTTGTGTATAGTAAAAGCCCAGAATGAGTTTATCACGATCTGGAAGCCTGCTTCTACGGTAATACAGCCTGTCACTGTAAGTGCTCCCTACCAGGCAAGTTCTCAGCAAATATGGTTTCCCGGAATTGGTGAAAACTATGATATTTATTGGGAAGAGGTAGACTATCCCCAGCACAACGGTTCTCTTACCAATATAACCTCTACAAAACAGGTTCTTATTGATTTTGGTACATCAATCGCAGAAAAGAATGATGCAAAATATAGGGTAAAAGTGAGTAACGGGAATGGAGTTTTTCAACACATAAAATTTGGAGATGTACAAGAGGTTCAGCTTCAGGATCAGATTTTCCCGGTGTGGCAGATCAACGGAAGTGCAGATAAGATACTGGAAATAGAACAATGGGGAAATATTGCATGGACAACGATGAACAGTGCTTTCAGCCAATGTAAACTTGTTCAGCTTACTGCTACAGATATCCCAAATCTTAGTAATGTTGAAGATGCTTCTTATATGTTTTATGGCGCAAAAACCTTTACAGGTGCAAGCTCCATGCAAAACTGGAATACTTCTAAGATTAAGAATTTCAGATTTATGTTTGCGATTATCTTTGACAGTATCAATAACTCACTTCCTGATCAGTTCAACCCTCCTTATTTTAATAGCTGGAATATGTCGTCAGCAACTGATCTCAGTTTTATGTTTGGAGGAAGGGGAATCTTTAATCAGACCTTAAACAACTGGAACGTTTCTAATGTCACTGATATGAAATGGATGTTTGCTCTTTGTCCAAACTATAATCAGCCTATGGATAACTGGGATACCTCAAGCCTTGAAGACATCCGTTTTATGTTCCATTTTGATTCCAGTTTCAATCAATCCTTAAATAATTGGAATACGTCTAAAATTACCAATATGGCCCATGCTATTCATGGCTGCACGGCCTATAGTCATTCCCTGGAAAACTGGGATATGACCAAGGTTACCAGAATAGACCAGATTCTTAAGGAAACACCCAATTTTAATCATTCCCTTGCAAGCTGGAATCTTGCCAGCGTTAATAACGGAGCCCAGGCTTTGATGCAGACAGGAATAGATTGTGAAAATTTCAGTAAAACACTTGCAGCATGGGCAGATAATCCTGATACTGCCAATAATGTTGATTTAGATATTGTAACCCCTTTGACTTATGCTTCCAATGCCGCAGATAAAAGAAATATTCTCATCAGCAAAGGATGGACGATGTCGGGTGATACGGTAGGAAACTGTTTACTGTCCTCATCAGAAGTCAGGCTGAATAAAAAACTTTCACTATATCCCAATCCCGCTGTGGATGATATTCATATTGAAGGACTAAGTGACATTAAAAAGTACAGAATTTTTGATGCAAGTGGAAGGCTTGTACTGGAAGGAAATCCTAATAAAGAAATGATCAATGTAGGATCATTACCGAAAGGAAATTATATTTTACAGCTCATTTTGAAAGATCAGACCATCTCTTCAAAATTCATTAAAAAATAAAGTAAAAAGCCTCGCTGAAAAGTGAGGCTTTTATTTTGAGTTGAAAAATAATCTATTGGTCAAAATAATTAGGATGCTGGGCTTTGATATCATCTACCGTTCCCAGTACTTTATCTTTTAAAGAATCCTGATATTTCTGAAGTTTTGCAGCGACTTCTTCATTACCGCTTCCTAAAATTTTTGCAGCTAAAATCCCAGCATTCAAAGCTCCGTTCAAAGCTACGGTAGCTACCGGAATCCCACCGGGCATCTGAAGGATAGATAAAACAGAATCCCATCCGTCTATAGAATTACTGGACAAAATAGGAACCCCGATTACCGGAAGTGTAGTACAACTCGCCACCATCCCCGGAAGATGTGCTGCTCCACCTGCTCCGGCTACAATGACCTTCAGCCCTCTTTCCTTAGCAGTTTTTGCATAATCGAACATTCTTTCCGGTGTTCTGTGCGCTGAAACTACTGTCAATTCATAAGGGATATCAAGGCTTTTAAGAAAATTTGCAGCCTGTTCCATAATCGGCAGATCACTCTGACTGCCCATAATAATTCCTACCATCTTCAATTTTATTAGATGTTCAAAGATAAAAAATAAAAATGTAAAGAGGAAAGAGTACAAAAAATCCGGGACACGATTTATGATTATAATTCCTAAAATAATTTAATCTTTCAATAGATCTTCCATTTAAAATGTAAAGAATTAATAAAGTTATTTTTGGCTCAGATTTTTCATCTGTACTCCCATAAATTACAGGATCTGTATCCATAAAAATCGCTGGAGAAATAGATATATTTGCTGTTACACCACATTAAAATTGAAAGATTATAAACTTACACTGGCTGTATGTACCGTTGCTATTGTCTGGGGTACTACGTTTTTATCAATAAGGGTTGCGGTAGAAACTATTCCTGCCTGGTTTGTCGCAGGAATACGTCAATTTCTTGCAGCGATTATCATGTTCCTTATTCTTACCTATAGAAAAGAATTCAAATGGATAGGCTGGACAAGCCTGAAATACCAGTTTATCTTCTCTTTATTAATGCTTGTGATTGCAAACGGAATGACTACAGTAGCGGAAGAGGAAGTTACCAGCAGCCTTACTTCACTGATAAGTGCCTGCTCTCCTATCCTGGTGTTTTTCGGAAGTATGGCTTTAGGCCTGCAGAAATTCAGCTGGCGGGCTTTTACAGGAGTTGTTCTGTGTTTCAGCGGCATCCTTTTTATTTTCTGGGACGGCATTAATGATCTGAAAAACCCGGATTATGCGCTGGGAATATTATTTTTATTCATTGCCATTGCGGGATGGGCTTCAGGAACTATTTTCACCAAAAAACTGAACATTCAAAGCGGAAATATCTCACTTAATCTATTTTATCAGTTTGCCTTTGCAGGAATTATCCAGATAATTTTTGCCTTCCTTTTTTCAGAAAACTACAACTTCGGAAACTGGAGTCTGAAAAGTATTTCTGCGATGCTTTATTTATCCTGTTTTGGCTCTGTAGCGGCATTTTTTGCTTTTCATTATGCATTGACCAAAGTTTCTCCGGTTCAGGTATCCATCCTGGCCTATATTAATACGGTAATTTCCATTTTTTTAAGCTGGCTGATTCTTGATGAAAAAATTTCTGCCAAATTCATCATTGCTGCCATACTTATTATTGTTGGGGTATTTGTGATCAATTACAATCCGGCCATGTTTAAAAAACAGAGAATCGAGTCGTAAATCAGAAAATAATATTCATTATTCCAACCCTAGATCCCGCTGTTTTTTAATGTATTAAATAGAATTAAAAGCAGATCCGTTATATGGGGATTTTCTATTTCCTTCATTTTTTCTTATATTGTATACTCCAACCGATACAATATGCTGAAAAACACATTTTTTTTATTGCTGGCTGCCTCTTTTCTATTGGTAAGCTGTGATTACAAAGAGAAGGAAAAGAACCTGACAGACAGGGAAAAACAACTTTTAGACAAAGAGAAATTATTCGCGAAGAAAGAATCCGAATATCAGTCACTTCTGAAAATGAGAGACAGTATTTTTTCCAAAAAAGATTCTGTAGTAATTGCTGCTGTATGGCCTACGGAAATTTCCGGCCCATGGAATGGTAAAGTAATCTGTACAGAATCCAACTGCAGCGAATATGCTGTAGGCGACCAACGTACTGACATCTGGGAATTCGATAATGATTCTACCCAGCCCATTACCAAAATCATCAATAACAATAATCTGGTAAGGCTGTATACAGGCAAGTTTGAAAACAATGAAATAAGACTGTCTTTCAAAACCGATTCTACAGCTAAAAAGAATGTAGAAATGAGCGTTCTTCTTAATGATATTTCAGACAACAAGATCAAAGGAACCAGAACCATTACTTCTGATGGCTGTACCGCCAAGTTCTCTGTTGAATTAGTACGTTCCACAAAATAAACACATATGATTTTACTGAGTATACACAACCTGAGTCTTCCCATAGAAGATCCGGTACTGAAATTTCTGTTGGTACTGGTCATCATCCTTGCAGCACCATTGCTGCTTAATAAAATTAAAGTTCCCCACCTTTTGGGACTTATTATTGCCGGAGCGATTATTGGCCCGAACGGATTCAATGTATTGTCCAGAGACAGCAGTATTGTAGTAACCGGAACCACCGGACTTCTTTACATTATGTTTCTGGCCGGGCTTGAGATTGATATGGGCGACTTTAAAAAGAACAAATGGAAAAGTCTCACCTTTGGTATCTATACCTTTACAGTTCCTTTTGTATTAGGATATCTGGGTGGATATTACCTTCTTCACTTTTCAATGCTGACTTCCATTCTGTTTGCCAGTCTTTTTTCATCTCACACGCTTATCGCTTATCCATTGGTGAGTAAGTTGGGAATTGCGAAAAACAAGGCAGTTAATATCACCGTTGGAGGTACAATGATCACAGATATTCTTGCCTTATTGGTACTTGCAGTGATTGTGGGAATGTCTCAGGGCGACGTGGGAACAGAATTCTGGGTTAAATTATCGGTCTCTTTTGTCGTTTTTGCCCTCATTGTACTTATTGTATTCCCTATTATAGGCCGTTGGTTTTTCAAAAGAGTGGATGATAAAATTTCGCAGTATATTTTTGTACTGGTTATGATTTATCTGGCTGCTATGCTGGCTGAACTGGCTGGTGTAGAAGCTATCATCGGAGCATTCTTTGCCGGACTGGCGTTAAACAGACTTATCCCTCATACTTCTTCTCTGATGAACAGAGTTGAGTTTGTAGGAAATGCCATATTTATCCCGTTCTTTTTGATCAGTGTAGGAATGCTGATTGATTTTAAAGTTTTCTTCAAAAGCTGGGAAACACTTGAAGTTGCCGCAATTATGCTGGTTGCCTCTATCGGAGGAAAATATCTTTCTGCGGTGGCCACTCAAAAAACATTCAGACTAACCAAAGAGGAAGGAAAACTGATCTTCGGATTAAGTTCTGCTTCTGCAGCAGCAACACTGGCTTCCGTAATGGTAGGATATAACATCATCCTTTCTGAAACCGAAACCGGAGAACCTGTAAGATTATTAAACGAACACGTACTGAACGGAAGTATTCTCCTTATCCTGATTTCCTGTACCATTTCTTCTTTTATTTCCATGGCGAGCGCTCAGAAAATTGCGGAGAGTGATAATGAAGATACCGTTTCCGGAAACACCCATGAGGAAGAAAATATTCTCTTAGCCATCAACCATGAGGCAACCGTTGAGAGAATGGTCAACTTAGGAATTCTGATCAAAGCACATTCCAATACAGAAGATCTCTTTGCTTTAAATGTTATCAATGAAGATAAAAATGAATCTTCGGTAAAGAATGCGGAGAAACTTCTTCACCAGGCAGCAGATGCAGCCGCAGCTGCAGATGTGAAATTACAGGCTTTAAAAAGATATGACAATGATGTCATCAACGGGGTCAATAATGTGATTAAAGAACAGAAAATAACGGATCTTATCATCGGATTGGAAGATGAAAAAGGGTTCTCCCCTTCTTTTGTGTATAACCTTTACAATGGTTATCTGCAGAATGATGATGTGAATGTGCTGGTTTACCATGCTGCACAACCGCTTTCCACCATTAAGAAATATGCAGTGATGATTCCTGAAAATGCTCATCAGGAAGCAGGGTTCTTCCATGCATTGCTGAGAGTATGGAACATTGCCAGAAATTCCGGAGCTACAGTTGTTTTTTATGCTCCTGAAAACATTATTGATATTCTTCAGAAAATCATTAAAAAAGCCAATATAGAAGCTGAATTCATTATCATGAGCACATGGCAGGACGGAGAAAGAACCGCAGCACAGCTGAAAGATGATGAAGCATTAATTATTCTGATGGCAAAACGCGGCATGAAATCTTACATTCCAAGAATGAGACTGATTCCGGAACTTCTGAACAGAAATCTGAAAGACAATAATTACCTTCTGATTTTCCCTTTCTCGGAGTATGACAAAAACAGCCCTGAAATACGTTCTGTAGGAAATCACGGGGATTTTGTGGAGATTGGAAATGTGATTCAGAAGATATTTAAATAAAAAGGCTGCAAGAAGGAAGAAGGGTGCGGGAAGTTTCTTCTCTGCGAATAATTAATTTTTCGTTATGATTAAACAATTAAATCTTCAATAGCTTCCGAGCTTTAGCCCGATGTGAACCATAGGAAAAAATTAGCTTTACCGAAACCTAAAATTAAGTTTCGGCTAAAGCCAATTGAGATGATAATTATTTTTAAACGGGCTAAAGCCCGTTCCTATTGAATTTTGTATTTTCGCAAAAAAATAACCTATGAAACAAATTATCGGATTTCTCTTCTTTTTCGTGTCCATCATTCTTTCTGCACAAAACCTTACTCTTTCGGATAAAGAACTGAAACAAAAACTGGATTCTATCAAAACTGAAGGAAATCTACTCTATTCTTACGAAAATGCGTCATGGCATGCAGGAGATCTTGTAGGCAGCAATAAAAGACTTGCTGAAAATACAGGAAGCTATATCACGTACCAGAAAAACGATACCATCAAAACCTCCTTTCTTAATAAAGCAGGTAATATGATTATTGCAGAACTGTCTTTCAAAAATAACCAGACAAAACCTGTCAAAGAAAATTTTAAAGAAAGGGGACTTAATGAAACTGAAAGTATTTTAAAAAATATCCGTTCTGCAATTATTCCGCAGTTATCCGATCCAAAGTATTCCGTAACGGTACCACAGGGATATAGTCTTAATATGATTATTATTCCGTTTAATGAAAACTATAAGGTGTATTTGATACCTGGTACTGTCCAGTCTGGTATAATTCCTTTCGGAAATGATTATCTTTTTGTTTCGGATAAAAAAGGGAATATTATTTCCCATAAAAAATTTCACTCAAGACTTATTCCAACCTCTACAGCCTTAGAAAATGGAGGAACGGTAACTATGTCTACCCACAGCCATTTAGTAACCAATCCTTTTATTTCTGCAACGGACATTTGTACGTTTAAACTCTATGCACCGCTTACAAAGCTGGAAGAATTTTCTGTTTTATCAACCGCTTTAGGAAGTTATATTAAATACAATTATAAAAAGGATAATATTGAGGTGGTTAAAAATCCTTAATCATGAAAGCATTACATTATCAATAGGATCGGGCTTTAGCCCGATGTGAACAATCAAAATAAAATTGGCTTTAGCCGAAACCTAAAATTAAGCTTCGGCTAAAGCCAATTGAGTTGACAATTATTTTTAAACGGGCTAAAGCCCATTCCTATTGAATGAGTTCAAAAATAAAAGGGAGCTGTTTTTAAAGTTAAAACAGCTCCCTTTTATCTATCTTAAATCGATATTACTCAGCAATTACTCTTACCATTCCTTTTACCTGTACAAGCTTTTCCATAAGCTCTTCTCTGGAATCTGCAAGAACGTTGATATGTCCCATTTTTCTTCCCGGCTTGGTTTCAGTTTTTCCGTATAAGTGGATGTATGTTTCGGGAAGCTTAAGAACATCTTCCATTCCTTCATAGACTACTTTTCCGGAATATCCTTCTGCTCCTACAAGATTCAGCATTCCGCTGTAAGTGATGGCGTCAGTATCCGCTAATGGTAAATTTTTAACCACGCGGTACATTTGCTCAAATTGGGAATTAGTATTTCCTTCCTGACTCTGATGTCCTGAATTGTGAAGCCTTGGAGCAGTTTCATTTACCCATACTTTTCCTTCTTTATCAAGGAATAATTCGATGGCAAACAACCCCGGAGAGTTCACTGCAGCCAGAAATTTTTCAGTAATGGAATCAATCTGGTTCTGAACATCTTCCGTCAGCAGAACCGGACATACATTGAAATCCAATAGATTCAGTTTTGGATCGGCAACCATTTCCGTTACCGGGAAAATATTGGTTTCTCCTTTTTCGTTTCTTGCTACAATGACAGAAAGTTCTTTTTCAATATCAACAAGACTTTCAATGACAGAAGGTTCAGTCCATAGTTGCTGATAGTCTTCTTCCGTTTTGATCACCTGTACTCCTTTTCCATCATAGCCTCCGGTATTCATCTTCTGAACAAACGGCAATGGCATGATGATTTTCTCATCACTGTTCCATACCACCTGAAATTCCGGGCTTGGAATATCATGAGCTTTATAAAATTCTTTCTGAAGGATTTTTTGCTGAATTGTTTTGATGATATTGGCATTAGGAACCACTTTTATTCCCTGCTTTTCAAGTTCTGCCAGTGCATCAGCATTTACGTGTTCTATTTCAATGGTTACAACATCTTTATCTTTTCCGAAATTCAAAACTGTTTCATAGTCATTGAAATTTCCCTGTGTAAAATACGAGATATTATGACATGGTGCATCAGAGGCCGGATCCAGAGTATAAAACTCATCATCATACTTCAGTGCACTTTGTATCAACATTCTTCCCAGCTGTCCGCCTCCCAGAATTCCTATTTTCATTTTTTATTTTTATTAGATTTACTCTTATTGAATTTTATCAATTTTTAAATAGCCTAGCCCCATTGGGTTCTCTTGATTTTCTTCATCAGACTTTTGAAGAATGATTGCATATTTTTCTTTCATATACGCAGGAAGAATATCGCTCACATTGAAAATATCATCAATATCCACTCCATGCTTATCATCAATATGGCTTACTGCACCTTCAAATCCCATGGTCTGATAGAATTCTGTAGCTTTTGCTCTTTTAACAATCTCCCCCATAGACTGCCCTACCATTAAGTGCTGCTCATGAAATTCTTCAAAGAAACCTGGCTTATAACCTCCCAGATTCAGAAAAAACAACTGGTTTTCTGATGTCTTCTCTCCCTTTTCTACAATTTTCACCTTGTAACCGTCTGCAAATTTCACTTCCTGGTAACAATCCAGGTGAATTTTTCCTTCTGCTTCCTTCCAAAATTCTTTCATATCAGGAATCAGATCTTTCAGATTCTCCGCAATTCCGAAGAAAACATCGTGCTGCTCTATATTTCTGCCTTTGGGTGTTGCCCCGAGGATGACATAAAATAATTTCAATTCATTTTTCATGCATACAAAAATACGTTAAATTTATCTTTTTCAAATGTTTGGCAGACTACTACAATAATTTTATATTTGTAACATTATTTGTAGTATGTCAGAAATCATCATACTCTTCCTTGGCGCAATTTCCGCGGGTCTTTTAGGTTCACTTACGGGTTTAGGAGGGGGAGTTATCATCATTCCTTTATTAACGCTCGGTTTTGGCGTTCCAATGCATTATGCTATCGGTGCTTCACTCATTTCTGTGATCGGAACCTCTTCCGGTGCGGCTGTAGCTTTCGTAAAAGAAGGTTTTACCAATATGAGAATCGGGATGTTTCTCGAAATAGCAACCACCGCAGGCGCTATTATTGGAGCCCTTGTTTCAGGAATGCTTAACCCAAATACAATCGGAATTATTTTCGCAAGTATCCTTCTTTTAACCGTTATTTTAAATCTTAAAGGGAAACCTGATCACCAGGAACCTTTGGTAAAAGGAAGTCTGGAGGAAAAGCTGAAACTGTACGGAACATTTCCCGATAAAGGAGTATTGAAAAGCTATTCTGCAAGAAATACAGTTCCCGGATTTTTGATGATGATGTTTGCAGGGGCAATGTCCGGGCTTTTAGGAATAGGTTCCGGTGCTTTAAAAGTATTGGCGATGGACAATATGATGAAGCTTCCTTTCAAAGTATCTACCACTACCAGTAATTTCATGATCGGAGTAACGGCAGTAGCCAGTGCCCTGATCTATTTCCAGAGAGGTGAAATTATTCCTGTGATTGTAGCTCCTGTACTGATCGGAGTTGTGATCGGAAGTTTTATCGGTTCAAAAACGCTGATGGTATCTAAGACCAAAAAATTAAAAGTATTTTTTGCCATTGTGATTACCATTCTTTCCATTTATATGATGTATAACGGTATCAACAAAAGTTTCAGATAATGAAAAAGAATTTTACAGATGTAGATCTGAACCGTTCGGTAGGAAATCTTCTGAGACTGGGTGTTATTCTGTCTGTGGCTACATCATTGATCGGTTTTATCAAGTTATTTTTTGAAGGCTTTAAAATGCCCGAAAAATATACCAGCCTTGTCGTAGGTACTTCTTCTGAAAAGGTCTGGGGACATTTCTGGGACTCTCTATGTAAAGGAGAAGGTACAGCTATTATTCAGCTGGGTATTCTTTTGCTGATCTTCACTCCTCTGATGAGAATCGTTTTTGCTTTAATAGGTTATTTAAAAGAAAAAGACTACGTATATGTAGTGATTTCTTCTATTGTTTTAGCCATTATGGCGGTGAGTTTCTTTGCAGGTTACGCGCACTAATTTTTACATTTCATAAAACTCTAACGGCAGCTGGTCGGGATCCTGGGTAAAGAAAAATTCTTTTCCTGTGAATTCGTCTATGCGAATTTCTTCACAGTTTAATCCTTTTCTGATCAGTTCATTCCTCTTTTCCATAACATTTTCTACCGAGAAAGCGAGATGCCTTAAACCACATGCTTCGGGACGTGACGGACGTTGGGGAGGATCGGGAAAGGAAAACAGTTCGATCACATAGTGGTCTCCTATAGCAAGATCAAGTTTATAAGACTGTCTTTCTTCGCGGTATACTTCACGGATGATATTCAGATCTAAAATTTCCGTATAAAACTTCTTTGAAACGGCATAATCTGAACAGATGATGGCAATATGGTGAATCTTCATTTTTATTTTAACCTGATTTTCAATTGAACTTTATTATTGTATTTCTTTACAGTTATCCTTTCTTCTCGTATCAATAATATACTGGATCTTCCATTCATTATTCTGTTTTACCAGCTGAAAACTGTTAGCCCCGCAGTGTGATAATTTTCCTTTTAAATAAAAAGAATAAGAGGTAAAAACAGTTGCCAGATTGCCATCTGTATGAATAGCTTCCACTATAATTCTTTCATCCAGATCTCCTTTTGTAAATTTGGAAACCGAAGCAATGAAATCCGAAATACTATCACTTTTCACAGTACCGTCCTTGGTGATGGTTTGAAGTACTGCACTCTCTGCAAAAGCGGATTTTACCAACTCAGGATCTGCATTTTTCATACCAAGAAACAGGTTTCGGATAGGTTTTTCAATATCTGTATTCTGCTGGCCTAAGCATGAAATACTGATCAGAACAAGAAATGCCATTATTTTATTCATAGTATAGATTTAGATAATTAAAAATAGATAAAATAAAATTTAAATTGATTAATAAATTTTAAAATTCATTTTCCTTAAATTGTGGTCAAAATTATTTCAGAGCTTTTTATATGTGGATTATTTACCTGACTCTGGCCATAGTTCTTCTGGTCATGACAATACTGCCAAAAATACAGCATTCTCACTGGATATTTAGGGTTCCTGAATTTGCCAAAATACAGGTTACCTACCTTATATTCTTTACTTTTTTATTAGGCTTTTTCACAGACTCTACAGAATATTTCTGGTATTATCAGGGGCTTCTGCTGGTTATGTTTATTCATCACGGCCAAACACTGATCAGATACACCCATTTCTATCCTGTAAAAAAACACAGACAGCGTCACAGATCTTCTGATAAACTACATTTTATTTCTGCCAATGTATATCAGTTTAATAAAGAGTATGAGAAATTCATAGGGCTTGTTAAAAAACATAACCCTGATTTTTTCATGACGATGGAAAGCAACAGTGACTGGGAGAAAGCAATGAGACCTCTGGAAAAAGAATATTCCTACCAACACAAAGTAACTCTTGAAAATACCTATGGAATGCATTTTTATTCAAGAGTTGAGATTAAAGAAGCGAAAACCCATTATTTTGTAGCTGATGATATTCCGAGCATAGAGATCCATATGAAAACTGCTGATGGCTTTTCTTTTGTTTTCTTTGGAGTTCATCCGCCGCCGCCAAGTCCTACGGAAGAAGAAACATCAAAGGAAAGAGATGGCGATCTTTTGAGTACTGCCAAGCGCGTAAAAGACATCCAAAAACCGGTTATCGTGGTGGGAGACTTCAATAATGTGGCCTGGTCACGGTCATCTGTTCTTTTCAGAAAAACAAGTCATCTGATAGATCCGAGAATCGGATACTCTTTTGTTTCTACTTTCCATGCAAAATACCGTCTTTTAAGGTTTCCTATCGATCTGATGTTTCACAGTGAAGATATTTTTATTAAACAGCTGAAGACCTTGGAAAATTTTGGTTCAGACCACCTTCCGGTATACTGCGAGTTTTTCATAGATCATCACAACGATGAACAGGAAGAACTGATAGAAACAGCAACTGCTGAAGAGAAAGCTGAGGCTGAAATCATGATCGAGGAAGGAAAGAAAGAAGATGGAGAACGCGAAGCTGTTGTTACTGAGGATTAAAAAAAGTGGGCTAAAGCCCACTCCTATTGAATATTTATTCTTATTTAAAATTTCATTATATCCTTCACTACTCCATTTTTCTGAGTATGTTGTAATAATTCAGCTTCAATAAAGGTTTTAATCTGTTCTTCAGACCCATTATTTGGAAACAGAAGGTGAACATTCGCTCCGGCATCCAGTGTAAAGAATAATGGAAGTCCTGTTTCTCTTCTGAAATCCCAGATTTTGTTGATGACTTCCAAAGTTCCTGTTTTCATCAGGATAAAAGCAGGATCACTCATCATCATCATGGCATGCAGGGTAAGTGCTTCATGTTCTACCAATTTGATAAAGCTTTCCATATCTCCTTTTTTCAGGATGTCTTTCATGGGAATAAAATTTTCCCTTGCTTCCTGAAATCTTCTTTCTGCATAAGGATTCGTCCTCATCAGGCCGTGACCTACTGTTGAAGAAACACTTTTCTGCCCTTCATGGATTAACAGAACCCAATCATTAAAATTTTTGAATACTTCATGAATTTCAGCATCGGGATACTGTACTCCGAACAAATCTGAACTTCCTTTTACCTCATCGGTTTCACCCCACACGACAAGTCCGTTGTATAGGCTTCGGCATGCACTTCCACTTCCTAGTCTTGCTAAAAATGAAGCTTTTCTCAAAGATTCTTCTTCAGAAGTTTTTCCTGTAAATGAAACATCCAATGCCATCAGACATTTTGCAATCGCTCCAAATCCTGAAGCAGAACTTGCAATCCCGGAACTATGCGGGAATGTATTCTCTGTTCTGATGATATATTTTCCTTTCAGAATCCATGGAAGATACTGTTCTATATTTCTGAAATATTTTTCAATTTTTTCGGCAAACTTCACTTCTTCATTTCCAGCCAGAAAAGTTTGTACTGAAAAAGGCTCATTCGCAGTAAATTCCATTGAAGTATTGGTCTTACAATGATTTAATGTGTAGCTGATGCTTGGGTTAGCAGGAATCTGATCAGCATATTTTCCCCAGTATTTAATCAGGGCAATATTAGACGGGCAGCTTTCTGAAACCGTTTGGGTATGAATGGTGAAATTTTCTTTTCCTATAAAATCCTGTGTTGTCATAGTTTACTTTAAGTCGTTATTTTGAATCACCCCAACAAAAATTCTTTGAATTTTTGCCACCCCTCCAAAAGAGGGGAATTTTCACGTCTTCAGTTGTAATTGATGTGAAAAAGGAGATTAAAATTTTTAATACATCTTCTCTATAATATCCGCATATTTTTTGATCACCACATTTCTTTTGACTTTCAGAGTGGGAGTAATTTCTCCTGTGTTGATGTCAAATTCAGCCGGCATTAGCGTGAATTTCTTCACTTTTTCATAATCTGCCAGGTGGCTCTGTAATTCTTTGATTTTTTCTTTGTAAAGATCGATTACTTTCTCATTTTTTACAGCATCTTCCCATTTGGTAAAAGGAATATTATTTTTCTTAATATAATCCTGTAAGAATTCGAAATTAGGAACAATCAGTGCTGAAACAAACTGTCTTCCTTCCGCAATCAGCATGATCTGCTGGATAAAATTATTGTTGGTCAGAAGGTTTTCTATCTGTTGCGGAGCGATGTATTTTCCGTTGGAAGTCTTCATCAGGTCTTTGATTCTGTCTGTAATAATAAGGTTTCCTTTATCATCAAATTTTCCGGCATCACCGGTTTTGAACCATCCGTCTTCTGTGAATACTTTCTGAGTTTCTTCAGGTTTCTTGTAGTATCCTTTCATGATTCCGTTTCCTCTGGCCTGGATCTCATCATTTTCACCGATACGCATTTCTACTCCAGGAAGAGGCTTTCCACTGGTTCCATGCTCAAAGTGAGTTAAAGGAAAAAGGGTCAATGTTGCAGTAGTTTCCGTTAATCCGTATCCAACAGTTACGTGAATGCCCACCGATTCAAAGAAACGGGTAACTTCGGGTGACAATGAAGCTCCACCGCAAGGTAAAAACCAAAGTCTGCCACCCATTTTATTTTTAATTTTACTGAAAACCAGCACATCAGCTACAGATTCTTTGAACTTTAATCCAAAAGGAACCGGTCTTTCATTTCTTCTTAATTCTGCGGTTTCCCATCCGGTTTTAAGCGCCCAGTCAAAGATTTTCTTTTTCAGAGCTGAACCTTCTTCCGCTTTTTCAAGAACTCCGGCATATACTTTCTGGAAAAATCTTGGTACTGCACACATGGCGGTAGGTTTTACTTCTTCCAGTGCTTTGGCAACATTTTTCGGATCTTCAAGGAAATACACACGGGCACCACCGTATAAACAAAGTAAACTCCAGCTTCTCTCAAAAACATGGCTTAAAGGTAAGAATGCCAGTGAAAGTTCTTCTTCAAAGTTTTTAAACTTAAAAAATTCAAAATGAGAATCGAATGCCTTGATGAAATTTCCATGGGTAAGCATTACTCCTTTCGGGATTCCGGTAGTTCCGGAAGTATAGATCAATGTGGCCGTATCATCATTTTCTTTCTTACAGATCTCCAGCTCCGGCGAGGCTTTTGCGATAAAATCTTCAAGATAAAAACTATTGAACTCTTTCTTGATCCACACTGATTTTTTAGAAACAATAATGGTTTCAAGATTGTTTTCTTCTTTATGTAAAAACTCAAGGCAGGCATCGTACTGCATCTGGTTTCCTACCAAAACGGCTTTAGCACCGGAATCGCTGATGATATGTTCTGCCTGTTCAGCATTATTCGTGGAATAAACAGGTACTGTGACAGCACCGATAGCCAGAGAAGCCAAATCCATAATCATCCATTCTGATGAATTGTCTGAATAAATCGCCACTCTGTCATTCTCCTGAACACCGGATTCTTTTAAAGCATTGGCTGTTTTAAAAATAATTTCACTGAATTTTTTCCAGCTCAGCTCTTTCCAGGCATCTTTCTTTTTAAATCCGATGGCCGCTTTTATAGGATGTTTTTCTACATTTTTAAGGATAATTGCCTCTGCAAGATTCATTTCTTCAGCTTTTTGTCGTTTATATAATTATTCAGGTGAAAGTCTATACTTTCTTTTACAGGAATAAACTGATAGTTCAGTTTTTCTTTGACTTTGTGATTGGAAATGGTGTTGAATGAAGAGATGGCCTCAATATTTGATTTGGTCACCATCCTTAGTTTGGGAATCAGCCATCCGAAAAGGGTGTTGGCTATTCTTCCTATATTTAGCTGGGTTTGGGTAAGAATTTTTGCTTCTTTAAGCCCCAGACGTGATCTTACCTGTTTGGCAAGTTCAGCATATCTGTTGTTTTCAGCGACAATAATAAAACGTTCTCCGAAAAGGTTATTTTCCATTAATCCTATAGCCGTATTGGCTACGTCCCTTACGTCAACATACGCAGAACCTCCTGAAAAGGTAAAGCTATTGTCTTCAAAGGTTGAGAAAAGCTCACCGCTGCTTTGGTTCCAGTTTCCGCTTCCTACGATCATGCCGGGATTAATGATCACCACATTCAGTCCTTCTGCTGACGCTCTCCATGCCTCCATTTCGGATAAATGCTTAGAGATGGCGTAGGCAGAATGTTCCAGTTTTGGATTAAAGTCAGAATCTTCGTCCAGTTCTCCTTTTTCATTAAAGTTATCAAGAACGGCAACAGAACTTACGTGGAGAAATTTTTTAACCTCCGATCCTTCACAGGCAAACAATAGATTTTCTGTACCCTTGATATTGGTATGGTACATTTCTTTTTCATCTTTCGGATGAAAACTTACTTTGGCAGCACAGTGATACACCTCATCTACGCCTTGCAGTGCAGTTTTTAAAGAATCGAGATCATCAAAATCTACGTTTACCCATTCAATTTTATTGAAAAAATCGTCAGGATTCTCCGTATAAAAGCTGTATGAATGCTTTACTTCGTTTAAATTGCTGCCCGGCCTTTTGGAAGCACGTACACTTTTCCCTCTTTTAAGAAGTTCCAGTACAATTATTCTTCCCAGAATTCCGGTAGCACCCGTTACAAAAATCATTAATTATTTTACTTGATTGCTGACTAAAATATAACAATATTTTCTATCCGGCAATGCTTCCGGATCGGTAAAAATTATTTGGAAAAACCGTTTTTGCAAATTTGCGATTTTTAAAGCATAATTCAACTTAATTTAACCAATATTATCATTCTGAATACAACAAACTGAAAAATTATAACTCTATTAGATTATCCAACATAAAAGTCCTGAAAGAATTGACACCTTTCAGGACTTTTTATATTTAAAATATTTTATTGCTTACGCCATTACTTTATTATTTCTTCTTGGAGCTTTGTCGCAAAGAACGTCTGCAATACTCTTGGAAATAAGATTTCCTTCTGTAAGATTATCCAGCCAGAAGAATTCTCCCGCAGCATTAATTTCGATGAAATAATAATCGTCTTCAGGAGAAACAATCATGTCTATTGCTCCGTAATCTACATTGTAAATATCCAGCAGTTCAAGCAGTTTTGCTTCCACATCTGTCGGAAGTTCTGTTCTGTTCCATTTATCAATCAGATTAACTCCGTCTTTTCTCCAGTCTATTTTGGCATCTTCAGACTGCTGGGAATCTATTTCGAATGCATACACATCTCTTCCCACAATGGTAATACGAAGTTCTTTTTTCTTCTGAATCATCTGCTGAAACTGCATCGGGCAATACAATAATGAATCCAGCTCTTCCAGTTTATCTTCGCCCACAACGTTCGTAAACACTACATTTTCTACTCCATCTTCATAAATGGCAAAACCGGTTTGCATTTTAGCCACCACATTTTGATGCTTTATAATAAATTTCCTTGCTTCATCAGGATTATTGGTAAGACAGGTTGCAGGAATGGTCAGCCCTAATTTATCTGCAATTTTCAATTGTTCTTCCTTGCTGTCTAATCTTCTGTAAACACTTGGTTTTCCTAAAGAATAAGCATCCACAGATTCAAAGAAACCAAAAAGAGTATTTCTGATTTCTCCCATAGCCGCTCCGTAAAATTTAGAGTCCATTTCTTCCTTTAATCCTTTTCCGATATTGTAGGCTCTTCTGTACCAGATGGCTGAAATATCATCCAAACGATGTTTTGCTTCAGGCGTTTCCAGATAGCTTACCCATTCTCCATCCTGGAAAATAGTGGACAGTTTGTTTTGTAATGGATAAACGTCCACATCAAAGCGAATGACTTCATAATTATTTTTTTCAATGTATTCTGTTACTTTTTCAATGGAAAAGTTATCTGCGGTATGGGTAATTATTAAAATTTTATTCATAGAAATTAATTCTTTTGATAAGGTTGTCGGCAATTCTTTCTGCGATGGGAAATCCCAGCTCTTTCTGAAGCATTCCCCATTCTCCCTGTGGATTGACTTCAAGGAAATAATACGCACCGTCTCTTCCTTTGATCATATCGATCGCTCCTATATAAAGTCCCATTTCTTTCATCATGGAAGTGAGATTGGTTTTAATGGTATCAGGTAATTCGTATTCTTCCCAGAAATATCCTTCACGGGCAACTCTCCAGTCTGCATTTTCACTGTTATTGATTTTTCCTGTGAAAAACTCACCGTCTACATAGACGATTCGTAATTCATATTCTTTATCAATATAGGGTTGAAAAATCATCGGACAGTATGAAATATCTGAAAGGTGTTCCAGAGACTCTTCCTCAATAATGGTAGTGGAAATCATATTTTCCCCTGACATTGTTTTTGCGGTAACTCCGTGAAGCTTCGCTATGGCTTTTCCCTGGCAGTATTGATAGAAAAATGCCGTTATTTTTTCTTCATCATTGGAAAAAATGGTTTTGGGAATGGTTAAGTTATTTCTTTGTGCTATTTTCAGCTGCAATATATTATTTCCATCTATTTTTTTTTCATTTTCATAAGGGTTGATCCAGGGAATATTTTCTAAAGCAGTCATCAGGTTATACCTCAGGCTTCCATATTCGTTGAGAAAGATTTTTTCATAATCCTGATCCAGTTCTTCGGGAGCGCTGATCTTCCATGCTTTTCTGTGCCATACGCCTTTGATATCATCAGAATGGATGGTATTTCTTGATTCGTCAGTCAATTCAAATGAATCCTCATGAATACTGATTTTCTGAAGGTGATTCATGCGGTCAGAATTCAGTCTGAAATAAGGGATATTTTGGGAAGCCAGGTATTCGAAAAAGAGATCAATATTATAAAAATCCTGTGAATGGGTGATGCAGAGAATCATTTGCCGGTTTTATTAAAAAGGGAAACTTATTATTTAAGTTTCCCCTACTATTTTATTTAATATTCTTTCTGATCTTACAGTGGAAGAGTGATTGTATCATCATCACCGTCAGAAGGATATTTCAGCGTGTGCATCATATCGTCTTTTGGAGAAGTTACAGTATCTATTGCTGGCTTTGTGATCAAATCTCTTTCAGCAAGGGTGATATCACTTCCTCCTTTTACCGTTTCCGGATCTTTTACCTGTTTTTCCAAGAATGATGCGAAAAACGGCTTCTTCTTTGAGTTGTTGCTTTTCATAATGTTTTAGTTTTGGTTTGATATATAATTGAGCTTAAGCTTTAGTATATTTCTTATGCTTCTAAAACATCCTCATCACCGTCAGAAGGATATTTCATTGTTACATTGTCATTGTCAGGCTTTGTAACACTGTCTTCAAGTGCTGTAGTCGTGATATGATCTTTGATTACTGATGTAATCTGATCAGCAAGTACAGAAGTAATACCTCCTCCTTTTACTGTTTCAGGGTCTTTAACTTGTTTTTCTAAGAATGACGCAAAAAATGGCTTCTTTTTTGAATTTTTGTTTTCCATAAGTTAATATTTTTATTGTTTTTTGAAAATCCAAAGTACAAAAATTTCAACTCATGGAGAAATAATATATGTTTTTAATAAAATTTTAACACAATATTGAAAATCAAAGTATAAAATTAATTTAAACCAAGAAACTCCTTAACAACATTTGCAAAATCAACAGGATTTTCCGCTTGTACCCAATGTCCTGCATTCTTTACCGTCACTATTTTAGCTTTAGGGAATTGCTGCTTGATTCCAAATTCGTCCTGTGGCAGGATATAATTGGATTTTGCCCCTGCTATAAACAAAGTTTCTCCTTCAAAAACCCCAAATTTAATTGCATTGGAAACAAATTCAGTATATTTTTCAGATAATGTCTTAAGATTGAATCTCCAGCCCAGTTTTTTATTATCATCCCAATACAGGTTTTTCGTCAGAAACTGTACAGTAGATCTTTCCGGAATATATTGATTCAGGACAGCTTCCACTTCATTTCTTGAAGTTACCGTATTGAAATCAACGGTTTCCAGTGCTTTGATAATTCCCTGATGATGCGGTGGATATGCTTTAGGTGAAATATCTACAACAATCAGTTTTTCAACACGTTCAGGGTATTTTATGGCAAACTGCATCACCGCTTTTCCTCCCAGAGAATGCCCTAAAACATGAGCTTTTTGAATTCCATAATGATCCATATAACGGGCAATATCATCTGCAAGGTCATCATGAGACATGCTGTCTGAATGAAAGCTTCTCCCATGGTTTCTAAGATCGATCAGGTGTACCGGAAGATATTCTCCCAGATCCTTTCCGAAACTTCCCCAGTTGTCAAGCATTCCGAATAATCCGTGAAATACAAGAAGCGGCGTATTGGTCACATTTTCGCCGAATATTTTTGAGTTTAAAATTTCCATATTTTAGAAGTTAGATGTGAAAAATCAGAAGTTAGAAATCAAAAGAAAGTTGTACTAACTTCTAATTTCTAACTTCTGGTTTCTTATATTTACCATTTTGCAAGTCTCTTCATATAAGCCTGAACTGTATTTTCCAATCCCATATAAAGAGCTTCTGAAACCAAAGCATGTCCGATAGATACTTCCAACAGATTCGGAATGGTATCTGCAAAATATTTCAGATTTTCTAAGCTCAAATCATGACCTGCATTGATTCCCAATCCGAAATTGGTAGCTTCAACCGCAGTATCATAATAAGGTTTTATGGCTTGTTCTTTATTAATAAGATAATTTTTTGCGTAAGCTTCTGTGTACAGCTCAATTCTATCTGCTCCTGTTTTTGCTGCATATTCTACAAGTTCCGGTAAAGGATCCAGGAAAACAGAAGTACGGATTCCAGCTTTTTTAAATTCTGCAATAATCTCTGTAAGGTAATCAAGATGTTTTTTTGTATCCCAGCCTGCATTGGAGGTAATGGCATCATCAGCATCCGGCACCAGCGTTACCTGCTCAGGTTTTACTTCCAATACCATATCAATAAAATCCTGATGAGGATTTCCTTCAATATTAAACTCAGTCGTAACCAACGGCTTCAGATCATAGACATCTTTTCTTGTGATATGTCTTTCATCAGGTCTTGGATGGATGGTAATTCCCTGCCCGCCAAATTCCTGAATTTTTACAGCAGCTTCTGTAACACTTGGGGTTTTACCTCCTCTTGCATTTCTTAACGTCGCAATTTTATTAATGTTTACGCTTAGTTTTGTCATTTTTATTTTAGATGTTAGATATGAGATGTGAGAAGCCAGAGGCTTGGGGCTGGAGGTAAATCCAGGCATTGTACTTCTATTGGTGCTTCCACATTCATGATCATTTTAAAAGTTTAATTTAAAGTTTTTTTGAAAAGGCTGAAACTTACAGTTTCCCTTCTCTGTTTTCCAGCTGTTACACTTTCACGCTTACCTGCATTACCTGAAGTTCAAATTCTTTTGAAGCCACTAATAAATGGTCAAAAATATCTGCCTGTATCTGCTCAAAACGTTCCCATTTGGAATCATTGGCAAAACAATATACTTCAAGGGGTAATCCTTGTGGGGTAATCTCCAGCTGACGAACCATTCTGGTTCCGTTTTTATCTATATCGGGATCATTTTCAATATATTTCTGTGCATAATATCTGAAAACACCAATATTGGTAAGCTGTCTTCCATTCAAAATTTTATCTTTATGCTCCAAGCTTTCCTTTTCTTTTTTGATCTCTGAAGTTCTTTCTTCCAGATAATCCGAAATCAGGTTAATTTCCTTTAAACGCTCCACATCTTCATCATTAAGAAACTTGAAAGAATTAATGTTAAAGTAAATTGATTTTTTTATTCTTCGGGTGTTTGACTCAGACATCACCTGCATATTCTTGATCTCGGTGGTCATCAGATCATAAGTGGGAATCGTTGAAACTGTTTTATCAAAATTGGTAATTTTGGTGGTTAAAAGGTTGATCTCTGTAATATTACCTTCGATGCTGTATTTGGGAATACTTACCCAATCTCCTACTTTCAGATTTTTGGAGGTTGCCACGTGAAGACCTGTTACAAACCCCAGGATAGTATCTCTGAAAACCAATACCAGAACAGCTGTAATAGCTCCCAGACTTCCTACAATTGTTGTTCCTTTGATTCCGAAAATCACACAAAGGCCTACTACAGTAAATATAAAAAGCCCTAAAATTTTTACAGTTTCTGAAATGGCATTGAGTGCCATTATTTTATAGAAATCCTGTTTGATACTAAAATAGTTTCTGAAAGCTGTCAGCGATCTGTAGAGCATTCCTGCTAATATCAATACTAATCCCAGATTGATACATCTTATGATAAAAATGGTGGTCTTCGGCAGTGCATTTTCCGGAAATATGGAACCCTGAATACCCGCTACAGCAATCAGAGCAGCAAAATGCGCTACAGAATTGGTGATTTTCGACTGATAAATAGATTTTAAAATGGGAAACTTCTGTTCATTATGAAATAACCTGAATACAAAATTGATAATGAACTTAAAAACAAAATCAGTAATAAAAAACAGGACAAGAAGTAAGCTCAGTTTTACAATAATATGAAAAACCCAATCCAGCCCGGAGGGTGATATCTGGGTAATATAAATGTAAAGCCGTTCGCTCAGCTCCTGTATAAAGTTTTTGGTTTCTTGTAACTGGTCATTCATTACAGCAAATTTATGAAATTAAGAATCATCATTTTACTATTCATAATCAATTTTCATCCCAAAAAGTATTATCCAAAAATTTGATATAAAAAAATCCGTGAACTCAGCTGTAAAATATCAAATCCTCTACAACCTTTAATTATAAATGAAAAATTAACTACAAATAACCTATTTAAGTAAAAAATATTAAAATAAATTACAATTTAATTGTTTCAATATTAAAAATTTATTAAATTTGGCTAAAACTAAACCCATCAAAATCAATTAAATATGAGACAAAATTACTTGTTCATCGTACTATGCAGCCTTGTGCTCTTAGTAAACTGTAAAGGAGGTGATGACTCAGTGAATCCGGAAGATTCCAAAACTTTACCCACTGGAACTATAGAAGGTAAAGTATTTGCTAAAAACGGAACAAAACCCATTGGTGGTGCCACGGTGTTTACTATTGACAGCAAAAATCAGGTTTATCACACGTATTCCAATGCGGATGGTTCCTTCAGTCTGACTGCACCTGAAGGAAAAACAACTCTTCACATTCAGACCGGTAATGGCCTTAATTTCAGAACTGAGATTCCTGTTACCATTAACAAAAATGAAACAACTAGTGTTCCCAGCAAAGATTCCAAACTGAACCAGATTGCAAAAATAGCTTATGTAGAAGGCAGTTATGACGAAATAGAGGCTATTATTACAAATCTTGGGTACACCGCAACAGAAATCAGCTATCAGGATTTAAAAAACTTCAACACCATTTCTCAGTATGATATTATTTTCCTGAACTGCGGTTCACGTAATCTTGCACAGACGGGAACCAGCTCACCTGGTAACGACCTTTCCGTTTTCAGTAATCTCTCTACTTTTATCACAAACGGCGGAAGCATTTACAGCTCAGACTGGGCTGCTGCGTATCTGGTAGGCGGAAATCAAAATGCGCAATCCTGCGGTATAGCCGGAGGCTTTCTGGATTTTACGAAGATCTGTTTTAATATCAATGGAAATGCCAGTATGTATAACAACTGTACTGTTTCCAATACTGCTATGGCTTCAGCATTAGGGTTTAGTACATTAGATATCCAGTATGATATGTCTCTGTGGCAAAAAATCCAGTATTATGATCCTTTATTCTGGGAAGTATTGGTACAGAAAGATAACGAACCACTGATGATAAGAACCAATAAGTACGTGGATAAAACGGCTCCTAAAACCACTGTGGGAACGTCTTTAAACAATAATCACATGACGATCTGCCATCATACGGCAAACGGCAACACAGTTACCATTACCATTAATCAGAATGCATGGAATGCTCATCAGGCGCATGGCGATTATATGGGATCATGTTCAGGAACGACAAGCAGTGGAAATATTTATTATACCACATTCCATAATCATGCAAGTGGAAATATCGGCAAAGCAGGACCGATTCTGGAATACGTAATCTTAAATTTGTAATAAAATTTTATAACTCAGTTCTCAAAGTGGCTTTTTATAAGGCCACTTTTTTTATATTGCATGTATATTTTTTAAAAGAATGGATACAACGATTATTAATATTTTCTGCCTTATTCTGTTATTTATAGGAATATTGGGAACTTTTCTTCCGGTATTACCTGGTCTTTTGCTGAGTATCTGCGGACTTTTGATCTATAAATTCGGGACGGATGCTGATCTTTCTATGATTTATATCTGGGCATTCGGAATTCTTACACTTGCTTCTGTAGTGTTAAGTTATGTAATTCCGGCAAAGACCAACAGAAAATATGGCGGTACCCGCTGGGGAAGCATTGGCTCTGTGATTGGAACTATTGTTGGGATATTTATTCCTATTCCGTTGGGATTTCTGATAGGAATGTTTGCAGGGGTATTTATTGGTGAGTTACTTCACGACAGTAAGGATATGAATAAAGCCTTACGATCAACCAAAGGAGCGCTGATTGGATTCATTTATGGAACCGGATTCAGTTTTGTGGTAGGAGTGGCAATGTTTTTGGTAGTATTACTTAATATGTTTAACGTCATTTAATTAAATATAAGAAACTATGTTCCATAAAATTGTCATACTCAGTCTGGGAATATTTGCATTAACAGGATGCGATGCCCAAAAGAAATCCAGAATTAATACAAAATCTACTGAAATGTCCACAGGTACAAAAACAACAAGTTCTGATCATCAGAAAGACGGTGTTATTTATCTGACTGAAGGAGAAAATAAGTTTTTACGAGAATATCAGATGAATGTGACATTCAAAGGAGTTTCGGAAGACAGCCGTTGTCCTGAAGGAGCTCAATGTATATGGGCTGGTGTTGCTCTTGCTCAGGTGGAAGTAATGGGAACTTCTACCCGACCGATGACCCTGAACCTTGCAAGCGCAGATTACCCGGCAAGAAATTATCATCAGTCGACAGAATTTAACGGATATACTATCACATTACAAGACATTGCTCCTCATCCAAAATCGCAGGATGGGACAAAAGCATTAGCCGGAAAATATAAAATCGGAATTACAATAAAAAAAGCAGATCAATCTGCTGATTCTACCAGGAAATAGGCTTCTTCCCTTTGGAAACAAGATATTCATTAATTTTTGAGAAAGGCTTGCTTCCAAAAAAACCTCTGTACACAGAAAAAGGTGAAGGATGTGCCGATTTAATAATAAAATGTTTAGCCGGATCTATGAGTTCGGCTTTTTTTTGTGCAAAAGCGCCCCATAAAACAAAAACCACATTCTCCTTTTTATCTGAAATTTCCTTAATAATAAAGTTGGTAAATTTTTCCCAGCCTAAATCTTTATGAGAATTGGGTGAATGCGCACGAACCGTTAAGGTAGCATTCAACAGTAAAACGCCTTGTTTTCCCCAATCATCAAGTTCTTTAGAAGTTCTTACCACTCCCAGATCATCTTTTAGCTCTATAAAAATATTTTTCAGGGATGGCGGTGCTGCAACCTGCTCAGAAACAGAGAAACACAATCCATTCGCCTGATAATCGTTATGATAAGGATCCTGCCCAATAATCACTACTTCCACATCATCAAAAGCTGTAAGTTCCAATGCTCTGAAAATCTGATTTTTGGGTGGAAAAACTTTAGTTGTTGCATATTCATTCTTCACTTTCTCCCAAAGGGTGGTAAAGTATTCCGTACTTTTTATCGGGGCTAAAATTTCTGTCCAGGTCATAGTGCAAAAATAATAATATTAAAATAAAATAAGAGCCTCCATTATACTTTAAATATCTTCACTTTTCTTTCAATCAGCATATACGAAAAATAGGACAGCAATAATGAAAAGGAGATTAATAACAGATTATTAAGATGATAAGAATTTACAATAATGAAATTCTGTTTCTTCACCATGTAATGGATAATGTATAACGAATAGGAAATATTTCCTAAAAAATACACCGCTTTAGTTTCTAAAAATGCTTTCAGATAATTTGAGTTTCCTTCATAAAGATATTTGATCATCAATGCTGATAATAACGGGATAAACAAGAGCCCTTTTTCCACAAAAAGCATAAACCCAAACAATAGGAGAATGATATAAAGGAACAGGTTTTCCTTCTTCGTTTTAAATGTTGGCAGAAGGGCAATTCCAATTCCAAGAAAATAGGAAGAAACCGTTCTTAGCAAAGAAACCAGTCCGTAAGGAAGATCAAGATATCTTGGTGATTCCCCTACTTGCATTGGATGTTCAGAACCTATATATAAATGATCGGGAATATATGGAAGTGCAAACCTCAAAACCAGACTGGCAATAATTAAAATTTCGCTGCGTATTTTATATTGCAGAACAAGCCATAGCATAAAAGGAAATATCAGATAACAAACCCATTCTGTACTGAGTGACCAATAGACCACATTCAGCAGATAATCAGGATTAAAAAAACACTGTAATAAGCTTGCATTAATCAGAAATCCTGCTATAGAAGTTTTCATTAAAAACAAGGCAATAAAAACAACTGATATAATATAGACAGGATAAATTCTGTTAACTCTCTTTTTATAAAAAACCTCTATTGCTTTATAGCTCAGATTTTTAAATTTATCGGAGTAAGAAACTGTCAGTAAGAAAGCACTCAGCACAAAAAAGATATCAACCGCTACATACCCTTTTCCTACTATATCCTGAATGAATTCATTCCTAAAAAAACTAAAATGAAAAAACGCTACCCATAATGCAACAATCCCTCTAAGTCCCGTTAAAGATTTTATTTCATTTTTCATATGTAATTTCAATCGGTGATAAAGATAGAGAAAAACCTGTTAGATTTCTTACAGACGATCCCCCGACAGCCTTTTCAAACTAAAAATAATATTATCCGGAAAACCTTCATCTTTTTTTCCTTCCTGCAAAATAAAATGATGTTTTAAAAGAAGTCCTTTTGAATTTTCATTGAATGTACTGGTAATGGCCAAAATTTCCTGTAAATGGAGTTCGTTAAATCCATACTCTACAACCGCATTTAAAGCTTCAGACATAATTCCTTTTCTGTGGTACTCTGGCAACAGTTCATAGCCGACTTCTGCTGTCTTCCGGTCTTCAGAAAAATTCCAAAGACAAATGGTTCCGATAAGATGGGAATGATCTTTTAAAGAAATTCCCCAATAGACCGTTTGATTATTTTGAGTTCTTTGCTTAATTGTTAAAATAAACTGAAGCGCGTCATAGTTGGTCTTTGGTGAAACTCTTTTCACAAATTTATTGACTTCCGGATTGCCTCGGATTTTTAAAATGTCTTCTGTATTATTTTCATTGATTCCTTTTAAAATCAATCTTGATGTTTCTAGTTTCACATCTCAAATGTAATAAAAAGAATAGCATCAATTTATATAAATGCAAAGGTTATTGCATTCTATTACTCATTTTAAGTAAGCAAAGAAATACGACTAAATCGCTGATGAAGTGGCAGAATGGGCGAATCGCTTAGAAAGAATCAATGTATTGATTTCACTCTTTGCATCCTTAAAAGAGATAAGGTTTAGTAATAAAAAACTTTGCGTGTAAAAAAATTGATCTTTTTTGAAGTTTTAAAATTTTCGAGAAAAAAGCACCCCTATAATCATTAAACTCGCCGTTAATTTATTCTGTAAATCTCTCAGATATACGTAATAATCAAAATTCTCACTAAATTTGCATTGTGTATATAGATAAAGAAGATTTAGACGAATTAGAGTTTCCGCAATTGCTCGCGGAAATCTCCCCATTTGCGTATTCTCCGAAAACAAGAGAAAAAATTCTTCAACTTCGTCCGATGGAAATTGACGAGGCGGAACTTTCATTAAAAAAAACCTCAGAATATCTGTCGAGTTTTGAAAGTTCAAACGCGATTCCGTTTGATGAATATGAAGATATTGAAAGTGAGCTGAAATTGATGCTGATTGAGAACTACCGTCTGGAAAATGCTGCTTTCATCAAAATAAAAACCATCACGGAACAAATAGGAAGACTTCAGAAATTTTTCCCTACCATGCCGGAAACGTTTCCTACTTTGTTAGAAGAGGTTTCTGTACTGGAATTCAGAAAAGAGATTATTGAGAAGGTAGATAAGGTTTTTAACCGTTTTGGTGAAGTAAAAAATGAAGCTTCTCCAGCTCTGAAAGGGATAAGAACTGAAATTCAGCTTGCTAAAAAGGCGATTCAGGAAAACTTCAACCGTGCGCTTACCACGTATGGACAGAGTGACTTTCTGGATGATATCCGGGAAACGATTATTGACGACCAAAGGGTTCTGGCCGTAAAATCAGGATTCAAAAAAAGGGTTGCCGGAAGAACATTAGGAATTTCCAAAACAGGTTCCATCACGTATATTCAGCCGGACAGTGTGGTAAAGCACTATTTCAAACTGCGTGAAAATGAAGAGGAAGAGAAAAAAGAAATTGATAAAGTTCTCCGTAAACTTACTGCAGAACTGGCCGAATTTCAACCTCAGCTATGGAGATATCAGGTGTATATTTTTGACCTTGACCTTACGAGAGCTAAAGCGAAATTTGGTGAAGTGATCAACGGAGTTCTTCCGAAAATCAACCATCATAAAACGCTGAGACTAAAAGATGCTTACCATCCTCTTTTATGGTTAAGAAACAGAGTTGAAAACAAAACCATTCACCCTCAAACACTTACCTTAACAGAACATAACAGGATCATCTGTATTTCCGGTCCTAATGCCGGTGGAAAATCAATTACCCTGAAAACAGTCGGATTATTGCAGCTGATGATTCAGAGTGGCATCCTGGTTCCGGTTCATCCTAAGTCTGAAATGTTTTTCTTTGAGAAAATCATGACTGATATTGGGGACAACCAGTCCATTGAAAACCATTTATCTACCTATTCATCGAGGTTGAAGAAAATGTCCGGGATCATTCGTGAGGCTGATGCCAATACGCTTCTGCTTATTGATGAGTTCGGTACAGGTTCTGATCCGGAGCTTGGAGGTGCGCTTGCAGAAAGTTTCATGGAGTTTTTCTATGACAAAAAGAGTTTCGCCATCATTACGACGCACTATACCAATATTAAACTGGTAATAGAACAGCTTCCCAATGCCCAGAATGCAGCCATGCTTTTCAATGAAGAAACATTGGAACCGATGTATAAGCTGGAAGTGGGACAGGCAGGAAGTTCATTTACTTTTGAAGTTGCGGAAAAGAATAAGATTCCAAGATTCATTATCCATTCTGCGAAGAAAAAAGTAGAACATGATATTGTGAATCTTGACAAAACGATTGTAAAACTGCAGCAGGAAAAATTTGAGGTAGAAAAACTGAAATCTGATCTTGCAGAAAGAAAAGAATCTGTAGAAGATAAACGTGATAATCTTCAGAAACTAAATGAGCAGCTTCAGCAGAAACTGTTCAATTTCCAGAAACTTTATGAGGAGGAACACCGAAAACTACAGTTCGGGAATAAGATTGAAACATTCATTGACAGCTATACCAAAGGAAAATCCAGAAAGGATGTGGTAAAAGATTTTGTAAAACTTCTTGAACAGGAGAAATTCAGAAAACTGGGCAGTGATAAGGATGAAACCAAACGCCTTCAGGTTGTTAAGAGAAAAATCACTCAACAGCTAAAAAAGGAAGAGGTTATTGAAAAAATTGCTGAAACCAATGAAAAACTGGAAGAAAAACGTAAAACCGACCGTGCTGTGTGGATGAAAATCGGACAGCGTGTTCGTATTACCGGAAGCACCAGTGTAGGAACCATTGAAAAAATTTCCAGAAATAAAGTGATCGTCAATTACGGAACTTTCAAGACCACGATTGATGCGGATGAACTTGAAAGAATTTAATGAATAAGAAATTAAATTAACGCAAATATAAAGAGAGAGCACCAGAAGGTACTCTCTCTTTTTTATTTTTACTTCTTAATGAATTTTAATCGGGTTACTTTTTCTTTATCTTTCAACTGGATAAAATAAACTCCTTTTGATAAATGGTTAAGGTTTACATGGTGATTTGAAACTTTTCCTTCGTCAATTTTCTGTCCTGCAATATTATAAATTTCATAATCGGCGGCTTCTGAAATCCCTGAAATATTTAAGACATCAGAGGCAGGGTTAGGATAAATTTCAGGTTTTACAGACTTTCCTGATTCTTCCAATCCAAGGGTGAGATTGATTAAATCTACTCCATAATCTTCAACTTCCCCATAGGTAAATGTACTGCAGGCATCTAAAGGTATTGTTTGACTGGAAATAACTCTCATAGTAACGCCACATAGTGTCACTGCTGCCAAACTTGGAATCGTAAATACAGATACAGCCGGAGCAGCCTGAGTAACATTATTGGCCACCATCACTCTTTCGTTGGATTCAAAAATTCCGTTGGCATTAAGATCAATCCACGCCGTTACTGTTGTTGTGCCTGGAGTTCCCGTCCAGGTATTGGTTACTGAAAGCTTATTTCCTGTAGTTCCTATAAAAAACTTAACTCTACGGCTTAGGTCACTTCTGTAATCTATATAATTGGAAGGTCCGGAATCGCTTACCATTGGAGAGGTAACTCCTGTAGAATTTACGGTCACATTGGAAATATGCATCATCGTGGTATCTGTAGAAGCACTTGCACAATAATTAATGGTAGTGGTAAAAAATATAGGATCAGACCATAATCCCTGTGTTGTACACACTTTCACTACCTGTACTTCATACGTTGTACAAGGTTGCAAACCTGTAATTGTGAAAGAGTTTTGACCCGATACGGGTGTACCCGTCATCCAGAAAGTTGTTCCTGGTATTCTATATCTTATCACATTATCCGGACTATTAGGATCTGCAGTCCAGGTAACTGTTCCAGAAGTAAGTGTTATATTCGACATCTGAACTCCTGTTGGAGCATTGGTATCACAGTACAATAAAGATTGAGGTTCTTCTTCTATTTTGTGGGTTGCCTGAAGGCTTGAAATTCCCAACATAAAAGAGAATACAAAAAGTAGTTTTTTGGTCATGTTTATCAGTTTTAAAATTTCCTTGAAAAATAGGGTATTTTTTCAAATATAGCTTATACTTTCTCCATATAGCATTGTATTTTTTAATATTTTTGACAATAAAGTGTAAAACACACAGAAACTCTATGCTTTAATATATGTTCAAAAGTATTTCTACTCTCTGGATTTTTTATAAAAAAATAATAATTCCCACCTTGATATTTTCTTTATTAGCTTCTTGTTTATCCTCTTTCAATATTGAGAACTTTGGATTGAGTTTTCTTTTAATATCTCCTGTTCTTCATTATTTTATATATGAACTCCGGTTTAAAAATGAATATTACTTTTATGCCAATTTAGGGTTTTCCAGAAGTTTCCTTTGGGGCTTCACGGTAGCTGTCTGTGTGATTGTCAAAATAATAACAGGAATTTTATGAGCAAGCTTCATATTGACAGCATAACCAAGTCTTTTAAAGATAATAATATCCTTCGGGATATTTATTTAGGATGTGAAACCGGGCAGATTATTGGAATTCTGGGCAGAAATGGTGTTGGCAAATCAACATTATTAAAAATTATTTTTGGAACTGTCAGTAGTGATACCCAGTTCATAAGATACAATGACAAAGTTCTGAAAAGCATTTCCGATAGAAAAAACAGAATTGCTTACCTGCCACAGGATATTTTCTTACCGAAGTACAATACCATTAAAACCTTAATTCCTCTTTTTTGCAATAAGAAAAATACAGATCTATTATTGACTTCAGATCTGATCCGTCCTTTTTTGTCGGAAAAACCTAAAAATCTTTCCAGAGGTGAGCAAAGAGTCATTGAAGCTTTAATGATAATTTATTCTGAAGCTGATTTTGTTTTACTGGACGAACCCTTCCATAGCCTTTCTCCAAAAATTTCTGCAGCATTGAAAGCTGCAATCATTGAACAGTCTGCGTATAAGGGATTCATTATTTCTGATCATAATTATCAGGAAGTTCTTGATATTTCACACCAAATATTTCTTCTGCGTGAAGGCTATCTAAAACAAATAGAAGATTTAAAAGAACTGCAGCGGTATAATTATCTTCCGAAAAGCATTTAATTTATATATTTGAGGGATCAAAAAATTTTCATGATGACTTTCATAAATAAAGCATTCTATTTATCCGCTTTCAGTATTTTATCTATTGCTTTTGTAAAAGGGCAGACTAAAGTTCCTTTTGGAGTTGTAAAAGCTGAAGAAGGATATGCCAACGTACGTGTACATAAAGACGATTACCGAAAAATTGTAGACAAGATCCGTATGCGTAAAGGAGATGTATTTGTTTATGTAAAACCTGCTCCCGGAGAAACAGAATGGATCTGGATCAAATATCCGGAGAAACAGGATGACGACAAACCTTTTGTACGGTATGAAACTCTGGATAAAGAAGGAATGGTAAATAAAGGGCGTATTGCTTATGTAGACCAGCTTCCTGCCTACACTCCATCTAAATCTAAAAACGGAAGATCTCTTATTTTTACTGACAATTCTGATCCTAAGATTCCTACTGCCCAAAGAAGCAAAGTGGTGATTGATATTTATCCTTCCAATGCAGGATACCGTAAAAAGGAAAAAGATGCCGAAGGAAAAATTCTTACGATTGATAAAGTAAAACCATGGGGAATTGGAAATGACCTTCCGGAAGGTATGACCGAAATCAAATCCATCAGAGTACAGCAGCCCGGAAGAGGATCTGTTTTTGTAAGAGAAGCCATCAAAAATATGTTCCAGCCTACCATGGATTTTGAAAACGTTGGAGTAACCTCACTTGACAACGATAATATTTTTCTTTATATGATAAACGGTTCAGGGGAAAACAGATACACTACTCTCTGGACGATTAAGAAAGGAAGAGTAATCAGCCAGATTATTTACCATAATCCGGAATAAATTCATTATTTTTGCATTCGAAAAGTTTTTACGCTTATTCATCACAGAAATTGGTTCTGCATCACTGCAGATTAAAAGGGAACCGTGTGAAAATCACGGACTGTCGCGCAACTGTAAGTAACTGAAGTCTTTATCAAAGATCCACTGTGCGAGGCATGGGAAGGAGATAAATGATGTTACAAGTCAGGAGACCTGCCTTTTTCTTAAACATGTAACTTTCGCGATTTGAAGTTGTATTGATCTGATGGATTGTTTCAGGAATTCTATAAGTTCCTGTTATTATTCTGTTGTTTCCAATCATTTCCTATCGCTTTAATTAATAATGATATATGACTACAGAAGAAAGAATTGAAGCATCCGAAACCAGAATCTTTAAAGCGGTTTTCCCTAACACAACCAATCACTATGATACCCTTTTTGGAGGTACAGCGATGCAGCTGATGGATGAGGTAGCTTTTATCACAGCAACCCGTTTTGCCAGAAAAAGAGTGGTAACGGTAAGCAGTGACAAGATCGATTTTAAAAAACCTATTCCTGCCGGAACCATCGTTGAGCTGATCGGGAAAGTTTCATACGTGGGAAAAACCAGTATGAAAGTAAACGTTGAAATTTACACCGAGCAGATGTATTCCTATGAAAGAGAAAAAGCAATTATTGGTGATTTTACTTTTGTAGCGATTGACGAATTCAAGAAACCAATCCAAATACTATAAACAATAAAGTTTCGGGCGGCCTCTGGCCGCCCGAAACTTTTCCATTCAACACAACATAGTATATCTCAACCAAAGAATAATTGGAGTTCATTTGTTTTTATATTTACTTTTAGCATGGCAAAAAAATTATTTTTACATTGCTGTCACTAAAAACTATAGAAGAACCGATATTTCATGAAAAAGATTATTGTAATCATTACCCTTATCCTATCCATTACATTAAGAGCACAAAAAGACGTTAAAATTGAACTTTCAGAAAGTTACGAATTAGGAAATATTATTCTGGCCCTCACTGAATATGGCAGAACAGATCCTTATGACGTACAGAAAATCCCACCGTATTATGATGAAATCATCACGTATTTTGAGCCTGTAAAAGATCATCCTTTACTAAAAAAAGTAAATTATTCAAGAAAAGATTGGAAAAAATTCTTAGGCTTCCGAACTGATTTCTATGCATTTTCTTTTGATGAAAAAGGCTTACTTAAAAGAGATTTTCCTTTCAATTCCTTTGGTCCTAAAGAAGTAGATGAAAATCTGGAGCTCATCAATGATTTTGTAAAGAAATCAAATTACAGAACCTTTTATAAAAATCATCAGTCGTTTTACAATACTTTAATTGCCAATTACAAAGAGTATTATTACATCAATGATACTTATACTTTTTTGGATAAAATAGCAAAAAGACCAGCCAATGAAACAGATAAGAAATACATTATTGCCATATCTCCTTTGGTAGGCGGACAGAATTGCCACAGGGATATCAATAGCTCCTTAACTGTAGACTTTCCAAATATCGGAGAAGATCTTATCCTTGGAAATTTAAAAGGTAATCTCGCAAGAAGGATTCTTGATAATCACACCGTATTTTCAGAAATCGATCATGGGTATGTAAATCCTATTTCAGATCAGTACTCAAAGGAGATAACGGAAAGCTTCAACCTTACGAATTGGGATAAAAAATCAGGATACCCGGGAATAAATTCATTCAATGAATATATGACATGGGCTGTTTACGATTTGTTCATCAACGAAAAATTTCCAGAAGAAAAAACAGACAGTCTTTCAGCGATTTATCATAAAGTGAATATCCGACGCGGTTTTATTGCTCAGAATTTATTCTCGGAGAAGCTTATAGAGCTTTATAAAAAGGAAAAGAATCTGGAAAAATTATATATTCCATTATTAAAGTGGACGAAGAAAACAGGAAACAAAATTTCCCAGCCTTCCGTTGTCAATTCCAATAATAAAGACTTTGAGAAAACTGATCTCAATAATATCGTGGTACAATTCACAGAGCCTATGAAAAAAACAAAGACTCTTCAGCTCAAATTATATGAATACATTGATGGAAAAGAAACCCGCAATACCATCATTATCGTTAAAAATCCGGTCTGGTCTAAAGACGGGAAAGAAGTGAAATTCAGCCTGGATACTTCTTATAAAAATTTTGTACTGGGATTTTATGTACATAACAGTATGGCTGGATTTTATTCAAAGAAGGGAATTTTATTAAATCCCGACAATTACTTATTACTAGCCTCTTAAAACATTTCAGATGATCTATAAGAAGACCCTGCCCAATAAGCGGGCAGGGTCTTCTTTTTTCAATTATTTCAGTACTTTTTCTGTTTCCAGACTTCTGTTCAGCAAAAGCTCAAAAGCCTCTCCCATTTCATCAGATGCTCTGCTGATTGCATTTTCAAGCATATTTCGAATTTGTCTTTCTGTCACTCCAGCTTCAGTCCAGCTTTTTCCGGAAGTATGAGAATTTAAGATAAACGGCATGATTCTGTCAATTCCACATGCAAAGATAGCATCCGGAGTTTTCTCATCTTCAAACTCAAGCCATAAATTAAAGAATTCTGTACGTAAAGGTTCATCCAGAATTCCAAAGATTTTCTGAGCAGAAGCTTTCTCTCTTTCGAACTTTCCTACCATTGCCTTTTCATCAAAAATAAAAGTGTCTCCCGCTTCAATCTCTACAAGATCATGAATGGAAAGCATTCTTATCACTCTTAACAAATCAATATCTGCACGGTTTTTAGCATACGGATAAAGGATCTGAGCCAGAATAATAATCTGCCATGAGTGTTCCGCTGTATTCTCTCTCCGGGAATCGTCTGCATTATAATTTCTTCGCTGTACATTTTTAAGTGCATCTACTGCCAGAATAAAATCGATCTCTTTCTGAATTTTCATCTTACTTCTTATTTCTGTTATATTGATCAGACGGATATACCTTTGTTTTGGTAATCCATTTATTATTTATCTTTTCTTTAGTGGTCACTTTTACACTACCTTCAATGCTCATATCCTCTTCTTTTTCAAAGACTTTATCAAGTCCTTTATTCGGAATTACAACATATTCTGATGTAAAAATATCACAGCAGCCGGACTTTCCGTAAGAAATTAGACGTTTACGCTTGGCATCAATATCAAAAATATCCAGACCGTTTGAACCCAGCTCTGTAAGTTCATCACTTTTTACAAACCCTAATCTTGTCTTGTTGAAGACATATACATCATAAGATGCCCCGCTATAATTTCCCATATTTCCGTTCCTTATGGCAACATCTTCCGTTCCATCGAAATTAAAGTCATCTATAATTACGGCACGCTGATCTTTTAAAAGGGGGATCAATTTCCCCTGGATCGGTTTTTGACCTTGTTCTGTATACAAAACCAGATCCTCTGAAACAAAAGTCTGTACTTTGCTGTTTTTATGATCAAACAATTCCACCGTTCCCTTTCCTCCGCATCTGTCATCATAACAATTTTCTACATGGATGACAGCATCATAACTTTTTGATACATTTTTAACCTCAAACTGATATTGCCCGAAACATAAGGGACCTAATAAAAGAAATGCCGATAAGTGCCAGTACTTATTCAAAATATTCATGGTAATAGTAAATGATTTAGGTGTTTTTATTGCTAACAAAAATACGAATCATAATAGCGATCTCAAAATCCCGGTCTCATTATCTGTCAGAATTACCCTTTCAATAAAAGTGTATTCATAGATAAGAAGCTGTTTCCCGCTATCCGCTCATACTCCTCGCTCCTGCCTAAAGCCATAGCTGCTGTGGGGTAACCGCTGCTATCGGGGCTATGACATGAGTAATCTGTAATGAGTAATGGGTAATAATTAATAAAAGATCATTTTTTCTATCAATTTTATTTAAAAATTAAAGATTTCTGAGCTATTTTCTGTTAAAATTCATTTTACGCAAAATTCAAGGCAAAATTTATTTAATTGATTTTCAATATTTTAAATAGTTTATTTTAAAAATTTCACTACTTTGTATTGCATAATACCATTTTATTTACATATCTTTGTAATGTAAAATTAGAATAGGCTCAACTAGCTAGGGGCATTTTTCTAAAAATATAACTAATTAACAAAACTTATCAAAGATGAATACCGAAAATACCAAAGCGCAAATGCGAAAAGGAATTCTGGAATTCTGTATTCTAAGTCTCATCAATAAACGTGAAATGTATGTTTCTGATCTTATTGACGAACTGAAAAAAGGAAAACTGGATGTAGTGGAAGGGACCCTCTACCCTCTTCTTACAAGACTTAAAAACGGAGAGTTTCTCTCTTACAGATGGGAAGAATCTACTGGAGGACCACCCAGAAAATATTATCAGATCACAGAAAAAGGAAAACTTTTCCTGGATGAACTACTCAATACATGGAATGAACTGACAGCCTCAGTAAACCAAATCACCCAACAAAATTAAAAAAAAAAGCTATGAACAAGACACTCTCAATAGGACTCGCAGGTTTTTCTTTTACCATAGAAGAACACGCATATATAAAGCTCAGCGATTACCTGAATGCACTGAGAAGCTCTCTGGATGCTTCTGAGGCTGATGAAGTAATGCATGACATAGAAATAAGAATGGTGGAGATTTTCAAAGATTCTTTAGGAAAACGTGAAGTGATTAACGATACCGATGTAGAAAAGGTAATCGCACAAATCGGAAGCCCTGAAAAAATCGAAGAACAGGAAGAAGCTTATTTTTCTGAAAAAACATCTGCCAGAAAAGAATATTCCGGATCCAATTATACCGATAAAAAACAACTGTTCCGTGATCCGGAAAAACAAAAAGTAGCAGGGGTTTGTGCAGGTTTAGCTCAATATGTAGGAATGGATATTACTACAATGAGAGCAATCTGGCTGGGAATCTTCATACTAGGAATTTTTACAGCAGCCATTTCCTCTTCTTTAATAGGTCTTTTATATGTAATCCTTTGGATCGTACTTCCAAAAGCTGAAACAGCTGCAGATTTCCTGAAAATGCAGGGAAAGCCTATGAACTTCGACAATCTTAAGAATGAGTCTAATAAATTGGTACAATTTGCCAATGAATCTACTCAGAGGGTCGGAGAAATCTACAACGAAAACAAACCTTATATCAACAATGCAAGCAGCGGAGTTTGGAATGTGTTCAAGTATATTGTAGGAGGTTTCTTTGTACTAATGGCTGTAAGCAGCATTATCGGAGTATTTGTATTATTTGCCCTTTTCGCAATGGATACAGACTTCCCTGGAGCTAATGAAATCAGATTCTACATGGACGATCAGGGACTTGATAAAGTACTGGCTGCGATGATGGTGATCGGAAGTTTAATCCCGGCAATCCTTTTCAGCTTATTGAGCATCAAGATCTTCTCTCCGAAAACAAAACTGAGAAATATCGGATGGGTTGTAGGTGGTTTATTCCTTCTTTTGATCGGACTTGGAACTTACTTTGGAATCAGTATGGCTAAAAAAGACATGATCTATAGAGGAAGCAAGGAAGATGTAGAAAATGTTGCCATCAACACTACTTCAGATACAGTGTATGTAGACGTAAAACAGATCAACATTCCTCAGAATTTCAAAGGGTATAACAATGATATTTATTCTGATAAAAGAACAGTGTATGAAGAAGATTATATTTCTGTAGATGTAACCAGAAAACCAGATATTAAAACACCTTATCTGATCATTAAAAAAGAAGGAAAAGGATATAACTTCCCAATCCAGATGACGGTTCCTGTAGAAATTGTAAACAACAAAGTATTACTTCCTAACTACATCAAATATCCGTACGAACACAGATTCAGAGATTACAGCCTTGATTACGAACTTGTGGTTCCGCAAAAAGCAGTTGTTTTATCCATGAATAAAAATCGTATCCACATGGACGGAGATTTAGACGGAGACGGTATCAATGACGAAGACCAGGACAGAGACGAAGACCATAACAATGTCCGAATTGAAAAAAATAAAATAACGGTAAACGGTTCCAGTATCGAATACAACTCTGATGACAAAGACAGCATCATTGTAAACGGTAAAAAAGTTCCTAACAACCAGGCAAAGAAAGTTATTGATTCTGCAGTGTCTACTATCAAAAAATCAAATAAAGATATGGACATCAAAATCAAAGACGGAAAAAACGAAATTTCCATACAAACTAAATAATTAACTTCAGAGAGTGGTAGAAGGTGTGGGTGGATGGCAACCGTTTGAAATTCACACCCTTCTTCTCTCAGAAAAGTAAAAATAAAACCATATTTAGTTTCTTATGTGAAAAAAAAGTTTTAATTTCGTAAAGCTAAAATTTAATAACCAACCAATCAAAAACACAGCCTTATCATGATACAATTTGCAATGGAATTCGTAATGAAAATCGTAGATTTAATTAGCGGTTTGTTTTAAGAGCAATAATATTTCAATATATTTGTAAAGTATAACCAAAGTTTGGTTATACTTTTTTGTTTTTAATCCAAGAAATCTATGAAAAAGCTGTTAGGCAAAGCAATGTTAAAAGTATTAGGTTGGAAAGTCGTTCTTCAGGGCGATGTCAACAATCTGAACAGGTGTATCCTAGTGGTAGCACCACATACCCATAATATGGAGTACATTTTAGGAAATTTCGCCTATTGGTCTTTGGAAAAACCTTTAAAAATTATCATTAAAGATGCACACACCAAAGCATGGTATGGAAGTATTGTAAAAGGACTTGGAGGTATTGGTATCGACAGAAGCCAGAAAAACGATCTTGTAAATTTCGTAGCCAACCAGTTTTCCAAAGAAGATTTCAGTCTTGTGATTACTCCGGAAGGAACCAGAAGCTGGGTACCGAAATGGAGAAAAGGATTCTATCACATGGCTTTGGCAGCTAAAGTTCCTATTGTGCTGGCAGCAGGTGATTTTAAAAGAAAAATTGTTTACCTGGGCTACACTATACCTTATGAAAGAATAGCCTCCGTATCCTTTTCAGAAATCATGCAGGAAATTCAGGACTATTATGTAAAAAATGATATTGTTCCTAAAGTACCGGAAAACTGGAATCCTAATATTATGGGAACTGAGTCAGAAGCTAGAAGCTAGAAGCTAGAAGCTAGAAGCTAGAAGCTAGAAGCTAGAAGCAAAATTAATTACCATTTATCAATTATTAAAATGAAAGGTCAGACAAAAGAAGAAATATTAGCATTCATCAATAACTGGGGAGATGTAACTCTTGCCAAAACACTTGAAATCAAATTCATTGATATTGATCTCGAAAATGAAACCCTTACTGCAACCATGCCTGTTCTGCCAAGAACTCACCAACCTTTTGGAATCATGCACGGAGGAGCAAGCTGTGTTTTAGCTGAAACCTTAGGGTCAAGCCTGTCTAATATTTTTATCGATGGCGAAAAATATTACGGAGTAGGAACCAACATCAATTCTAACCATTTAAGAAGCAAAAAAGATGGTATTGTAACTGCTACAGCACGCTTTATCAGAAAAGGTAAGACCATGCACGTATCAGAAATTGAAATTCGTGATGAAAAAGGAGTTTTAATTAATCATACCACAATGACGAATAATATTATTCACAGGTAATACTTACTGCAACATAAAAAATAAGGAGCTTAAACTAAATTTAAGCTCTTTTTATTTTGACATCTTTTAGACTAGTAATACCTTTGCAAAAAGAAAAGTTACGCTGGGAATTTCCTATATTATTTCCGGCTGTTGGTTTCCAAAATTCCTTCATAGCTCATGATTTATTTCAAACTTCCCTTCGGCGAAAGATTATTGTCTGCAGATGAAAAAAGTAGTAAAAATGCAGTTAACTTTTTTTCTTATAATGGCTTAGATCAGATTAGCTTCAGCGGAGATATTTTTGAAATACCCCCCAATGAAGTTGATCAAAAATTGATTACCAATGAAGTTTTGAATGATGATACCACAAATTATTACGCTGAAACCAAAGAAGAATACTGCCAAACTTTACAGCAAGTAATTAAAGTCATCAAAGAAAACAATTTGCCAAAACTTGTTTATTCAAGAAGGAAAATATTTACAAATTTTCATACAGTCAATTATACAGAGAGTTTTAAAAACTTATGTAAATCATATCCCAATGCTTTCAGATATCTTTTTAATGATGGAAAAAATGCATGGATGGGAGCTTTCTCGGAAGTATTAGGGAAGTTTAATAAAACTACGCACGAATTTGAAACCATGGCCCTTGCCGGAACTCTCCCGGTATCTGAGGAGTGGTCCGAAAAAGAAATTGAAGAACAAAAGCCGGTTACCAATTATATTCAGAATATTCTGGCAAATTATTCTGACAATATAGATCAGTCAGAAACCTATGACCATATTTCCGGTAATATCAAACATTTACGAACAGATTTTAAAACCAGTATACAACCTGAAGATCTTGATAAAATTATTCAGGAGCTGCACCCTACTCCTGCAGTCTGTGGTATTCCAAAAGATTTTTGCAATGAGAATATCCGTAAATATGAAAAATTCCCCCGTGAATTTTATGCAGGTTATATCAAGGTTGAAACGGATGAGAGTATCCTGTATTTTGTCAATCTGCGTTGTGCAAGACTTTATAAAGACTCCGTACATGTTTTTGTAGGAGGCGGAATAACAGCTCAAAGTGATCCGGAAAAAGAATGGAGAGAAACAGAACTAAAGTCTGAGGCGATATTGAAAAACCTGATTGTTTCCTAATATTTTTAGATTTGCCCACAGATTCTACAGAAACCTGTATTATGCTAAGTAAACGCCTTTGAGAACGATTTATAGTCCTTCTGCGGACTTTGCCTTATATAGGTTTAGGCTAAAACCAATTGGTCTCTTTATCCTTTTTCCTGAACAGGCTAAAGCCCGTCCCTATTGAATAGGAAAAGCAGATATGGATATTTATACTAAACCTAATCCCTGATTCATGCTACCTTTTATCTGAAAGCTGCAATCTATAACCCCATTAAAAAACCTCCTTCAAAAAGAAAGAGGCTATATCTATATTGAAATATTCAATTTATTTCTTTAAACCGATTCTACTCCATGTATCCATTACGAAAAGCAGGATAAGACCTATTGCAGCAGCTCCAGCTGAGAATGCAAATCTAACGTTATCTTCATCTCCTAAGATATCTGTCGCCTGCCAGTTAATAGCATAAAGATTAATGGTGATGAATACAATGAACAGTACTAAAAATACTTTATAAAACTTCTTCATGACTCTTAAAAATTAATATAATTCTGCACCAACTGGGCAAAATTTGCGGTGAATAATTTAATTGAAATTGCCAAAAGGATAATTCCGAAAACTTTCTGAAGGATCATCAAAGTAGCATCCCCAATTTTCTTCTCCAGCCATTTCGCTGATTTCAGCACCAAATATACGAAAATTGTATTAAGAATAATTCCGCAGATAATATTAATATCATGAAATTCAGCTCTAAGAGAGAGTGCAGTTGTTAACGTTCCAGCTCCGGCAACCAATGGAAATGCGATGGGTACAATGGATGCAGCCTTTGCCTCAGTGGTTTTATTAATTTCAATTCCTAAAATCATTTCCAGCGCTATGACAAAAATCACAAAAGCTCCGGCAATAGCAAAGGAATTTACATCCACTCCGATAAGCTTAAGAATCTTATTTCCTACGAACAGGAAAACAATCATAATAGCTCCGGCAGTAATGGCTGCCTTTCCAGCTTCAATCTGTCCGAACTTCTGCTGAAGGCTTACGATAATAGGAACTGAGCCAATGATATCGATCACGGCAAAAAGAACCATAAAGCTGGTAACAATCTCTTTAAAAGAAAAACCATCAAAAATTTCCATCTCTTTGTAATTAAAAATTTCGCAAAAATATGAAAATAAACTGATTATTTGCTAATTTGTGAATATAAATTAACAATAGTTTTCAAAAGTTCTTCAAGAGCTTCGGCAGATTTCACAGGATTGTATTTTTCCATCTGAACTTTTTGCTGCAGTTTACTGTATTCTTCTGCAACCGAAGAACCTTTGTGCTTTTCAAGAAAATCCTTAAACTCCGGGATAGACGCCTGAAAATACTGTCCTCTTACTTCTTCATCCAATTCTTCAAGAGTTGCAAAGAACTTTTCATACTCTCCGTTATCTTTAAGATTTTCCAGATATCCGAAATAATCATTGATATCAGTTTTCATCAATTCTCTTATCTCTTTTTCTGTTTCGGCCACTGAACCTAAAGGTTTTGACGGTATAGTTTCCCTAACTAATGTACGTTTTTTTTGCCAATTTTTAAATAACAGATATCCAACAAATAAGCTTATCAGAATAGCTATATTGGTCAAAAGAATATTCCAGTGGAATTTGTTTTTTTCTTTTACTTTGAATGAAGTGGTTTTTAATACGGGAGTATTTACCGTCTCCAGAAGATTATTGGTGTATTCGTTTACTTTTTCTACAGTAGAGCGTGCCTCAAGAATCTGATCGTGAGAAAATGCATTCAGATCCAGTGTTTTCTGTCCAAGATCTACATATTCTTTACTCGCAGGATCAAAGAAAGCGAATTCTTCTGTTTTAATTGAAATGACACCCGATTTTTTAGGAATAATCACATAATTAGCCAGGATCTCTCCTTTCATTCCTGAAGTTCCAGGAGCTACTTTAGAGGTAATTTTCGGGGCAAAAACTTCATAATCCGGAGAGGCGGCAATTTTAGGAAGTTCCATATCCGGTAAATTACCTTCACCTGAAACTTTTACTACCACATTCAGAGGTTTTTTCGCTTCCGGTTTTTCCTTGGAAGCATTATATACGTTGACATTAAAGTTCCCAACAGCATTTTTAAAACATTCAGGAGCTCCTTCAGGAAGCTTTCTTACGTTGATTTTAACTTTATTGGAAACAATTTTTGTTTTATTTGAATAGGTACTTACTGAAGCAGATACTCCGGGAACTTCCACATACCCTGCTTCATTCGGAAAAACCATAAACATAGCCAGAACCTGTGAAGGCATGTTGCCGTATCCTGAAGGATCTATCTCAGACTTATCAAAATTGATAGGATGTACGTTGATATTATCCTGTTTCGGAAGATGAATATTTTTCACCTTTCTCAGATTATCCATATTTCTTGAATACACTCTCAGAACGGCTACCGTAGGCTGATCCTGATAGACATCCCGATCATCAATTTCCATATTCAGATAAACATCATTGGAGGTATTCGCTGCCAATGATCTTCTGTCGACAATATCACGGATATTGACATCAAAAGGTTCGGTTTTATAGATTCTGTTGTTTACGGTAACAAGAACGGAACCGATTTTTATTTTCCCTTTTTTCTTAGGCTCAAGGGCAATTCTGGAAACTTTCTGGGTAATTAAAGTATTGGTAGCAGGATCAATCACGGTATTGGTTACAGATCCACTTCCTATGATATTAAATTTTGAAAGATCCGGAAGCTGAAAACCTGTCTGCTGTACAAGATCACTTCCGTTAAGTTCAAGAACAATGGTCAGATTGATAATATCCTTACCTGCATACTCTGTTTTATCTGCATCCATAGACAGATTTACCTGTCCGTAAGTAATTACGGATGCAAGAGTAAGCAATATGTAAATCAATTTGTGCTGCATCACCAATCTTTCTCGTTGCTTTCAGGCATCGAATAAGAATTTTTGTTTAAAATTCTTCTGGCGGTTTCTTTTTCTTTTTCGTTTATTTTATCTAAGATCGCATTTTCAAGATTTTTGGGCATTCTGCCTTCATTATTTTGATTCTGCTTAGGATTGTCACCCTGGTCACTTTTGCCTTCGTTTTGCGGGCCGTTACCCTGATCCTGTTTTTTGTCTTTGTCGCCTTTCTGATCATCCCCTTTGTTCTGATCATTTCCGCCGCCACCTTTTCCTGAATTATTCTGTTCGTTTTTTTGCTGTTGTTTTTCTTTCTCTTTCAGTTTGGCAATCTCATAATTTTTTCGAGTTACCTCGCTGTGGGGATCCTGCTTCAAAGCTTTCTTATAATATTCAGCAGCTTTTTCAGGCTGATTCATCTGCATGTAAGCATTCCCTAAATTATGAAGAGCAGCCGTTTTATCGGGAAGAGTTTGTGAAAGTTTTTCTGCTTTTTCAAACTCTGCTTTTGCCTCTTCGTATTTTTTACTTTTATACAACGCATTCCCCATATTGTAATGAGCGGTAAAATCTTTATCATTGGATTTTATCGCTTCCATATATTTGGAGGAGGCTCCATCATAATCTTTACCGTCAAATTTCTGATTGCCTTCATATACTAAATTCCTATAGCTTTCCTGCCCAAACATGAAGCCTGAGAATGAAATGGCAACAATAAACGATAAAAATATGATTTTAGTATTCATCACTTGCAAAATTATTCCTTTATATGTTAAGAAACAGAGTTTTATTTGTTAAAATTCGGTTAAAGTACTTGTAGAATTTCTTCTATAAATAAAGGAATTCTACACATTAAAATCTTTTTTAGGATTAAAAATATAAATTAAAAAGAAAAACAGAAGAGATACCGCAAGAAAATATTGATAATAATGATTGGCATTCTGCGATTTCACCATTGTCTCTGCACCTGCCGATTTTTTATTAACTGCATCTACAATTCTGTCCGGAGCTTCATTGATATTATTTCCATCAATATAAGTTCCGTCTGTAGATTCAGCCATTTTCTTTAATGCTTCGGTCTGTCTTTTTGAAATCACCGTACTACCGTTGGCATCGGTTTTATATCCCATTAATTGTCCGAACACATATTCCGGAACCGGAGCACCTTCATCTGTACCCACTCCTACGGAAGTAATGCTTATTCCTTCTTTATTAGCTAATCTGATGGCAGCGTTATCATTTCCTTCATTATCTTCACCATCACTCAGCAGAATCACTTTTCTGGATCCTTTGCTTACGTTTTTAAATTTTTCAGCAGCAGCCTGCATTCCTTTCAGAAAATCCGTTCCCTGAATCTGCATAGAACTGGTTTCAATACCGCTGATATAAGTTTCCGCAGAATTATAATCAGTTGTCAGAGGCATAATAGACATTCCATTCCCTGCAAAAATCACAATACCTACCTTATCATTATTCATTTTCTTCATGGTAGCCAGCATCAGATTTTTGGCTTCCGTCAGACGGCTTGGTTCTATATCCTCAGCATTCATAGAATTGGATACATCCAGCATAAAGATTACATTGTTCAGCTTCTGGGTACTTTTCACTTCTTCTGAACCGTTCAAAAGGTCAATGATAGAGAATATCAGAAATAATGTTCCCAATAAATATAATGCAGGAAAAAACTTTGTAAATCCTGATCTTTTTTCAAATAAATTCTCATGAAACTGGCTCGCAGCAAAAATTTCTCTCTTTTTATTTCTCCATTGTAGAAAACGGATCAAAAACGTAGCTAACAGCGGCAGAAGCAACAGTAAAAATAAATACCAATAATTTCCTAAAGACCAACTCATCAGCTTAAAATTTTATAAAACACCCATCTCAACAATGCATCCAACACCAACATAGCCAGTGCAATCCAAAGGAATATTTTGAAATATTCTTCATAATTGTACAGCTTGGAAACCTTCACATCAGATTTTTCCAGTTGGTTGATTTCATTGTATACTTCTTCCAGACTACTGTTTGAGGTAGCTCTGAAATATTTGCCTCCCGTAGTCTGTGCTATTTCTCTCAAGGTATTTTCATCAATAGTAACCTCTGTTTCGGTAAAGATAAGCTCTCCAAAAATGTCCTGCGATGTAGGCATCAGCGCATAACCATTGGTCCCGATTCCGATTGAATATACTTTTATATTATTATTCTTTGCCAGTTCAGCGGCAAGCTGTGGAGGAATCGCATTCTGAATATTGCTTACTCCATCCGTCATCAGTATGACCACTTTACTTTTGGCCTTGCTTTTAATCAAATGATTCACTGCTACAGAAAGGCCTTCCCCAATGGCTGTTCCAGGTTCAAGACCTGCAGAATTCAGATTTTTAATTTCATCAATAACCACTTGATGATCTGAGGTAACCGGAACTTTAGTAAAAGCTTCTGCAGCATATGCTACCACCCCTATCCTGTCATTCGGACGCTTCTGAACAAATTTTACGGCAATATCTTTTAGGGCAGTAATTCGGTCCGGGGTCAAATCCTTCGCCAGCATACTTAGAGAAACATCAATAGATAACATAATATCCACTCCCTTTGTATCATCTCTGTCCTGAGAAATGGTAAACGTTCTCGGCCTTGCCATCGCAATAATCAACGCAGAAAGAATGATATATTTTGATATTTTCAGTAAAAAAAGAACACCCTGGATACTCCCGCTGTGATCCATATTCTTTATGGTAGGAACTTTTATACCTTTTCTTTTACTTCTTCCAATATCTTTAATTAAAAGTGGAATAAACAGCAGAAAAAGCAGCAAAAACCATGGGCTGTAAAACTCAAAATTAAACATCCTTTCTTAAGTTTTCGAATTCTAAATCTTTGGATGATCTTTTCACAAAATCTCTGATATTGGCAAAATCTCTTTCCATTGTTTCCTGGTCCGGGAAGGTTTTGGCAAATTTTACCAGGTCTCCCCTAAGGAAAACATCTTCTATTATTTTTTCGTTGTCCTGCGAGATTGTATTATTTTTTTTCATGACATCTATAAGATCATCAGTAAGAAGTACATCTGCCGGAAGGCGATATTGTTTTGTAATGAAGGTTCTGGAAATATCAATCAGTTCCACATAAAACGAACGGAAGTTTCCTCCTTCAATATATTTTTTCTTTTTAAGAGAATCAAGCTCTTTTAAGGTCTGATTGGTAGCCACTACAGGAGAGCTCTTTGATTTTCTTCCCCATTTTACAAATATAATAATGGCAATAACCAGTGCAATACCAGCCAATGCTGCAAGAATATAAAACTTATAAAGCTCCCAATAATCTTTGGGTTCAAGTTTCACCTGCTTATTATTCATGATGTCATTGATCTGATCTGCTTTTTGAGCCGTATTAATGACATCTATTTCGTAAGGGATTGTTTTAAGTATTTTATCTCCTACTTTGAATTCCAGTTCAGGAATGGTAAATTTTCCTTCTTCAAAAACAGCAAATTCGATCTTTCTTTCATAGGTGTTAGCCGTTTGCCCGATACTGTCTTTGGTTTCTTCAAAATGAAAAGGCAACAGCTCATTCTTAGCTGCTGAAGTAACCTGTTGCTCATTAAGATTGTCAATCTTTATGGTAAGATGATTGATTTCTCCCAGAGCAAGGGTTTTCTTTTCTACGTTAGAGGATAATATCTGTGAAAAAGCATTTGCACAGATCAGAAAAGATAATATTAAAAGTATTTTTCTCAATGTTAAAATAATAAAGGCAAAATGCCTTCTGTTTTTTAGTTACGAGCTAAGCCCGATGTTATTTTTTCTGAAAGTAATTATACAATAATTTTGAATAATCTGAGCCGGTACTGATATTCATAAGACTGGCAGAGCTGTTGGCAAAATCTTCTTCCAGAGCTCTCAGTTTTTGTTTTTGAGCTTCCGCAAAGGTATATCGCCATCTTGCACTGGAAGTATTGGCCCATATTTCTTTTCCGGTTTCCACATCAAGTAAACGGGCGTAGCCTACATCAGGAATCTCATTATCTTTTTCATCATAAATCCTCATTCCCAGCAACTGATGTTTCTTTGAGGCCACTCTCAGCATTTTGGAATCATAGGCATCTTCAAAATCTGAAAACAAAAATACCAGAGATTTCCTTTTGAAAATCCCCATCATATATTCCATTGCCTTATCTATTTTAGATTCTGCCGGAACATAATCTGCAGTGAGAATATTACTGATAATGGAAAGAATGTGTTTTCTTCCTTTTTGAGGAGGAATAACTTTATATACTTTATCTGCAAACAAAATCAAGCCCACTTTATCATTATTGCCAGCGGCTGAAAATCCTAAGCTGGCTGCAATTTCAGCTACATATTCTCTTTTCAGTTGAACCTTTGTTCCATAATCCATAGAAGCGGAAATGTCTACGAGAATCATCATTGTCAATTCCCTTTCTTCTTCCATTACTTTTACAAATGGCTCACGGAAACGTGCGGTTTTATTCCAGTCGATTCTTCTGATTTCATCTCCAAACTGATACGGTCGAACTTCCGAGAAAGTCATCCCCTGCCCTTTAAAGGCGCTGTGATATTGCCCCATTAAAGCAGCCTCCGTCTTTTTTCTGGTACGGATTTCAATCTGCTTTACTTTTTTTACAATATCTTTTATCTGCATAGACGAATTCAAAATTCAAGGTTTAACATTCAAAGTTTAATGTTGGTGTCGGGATCCGGGTTTTGGGTTAGTCTATAAACTCAATGGATACGTTCGACCACTCATTGTCAAACTTTGTATTATACTTTTTATAAAAATTGATGGCTGGTTCATTCCAGTTCAATACCTGAAATACCATTCCACTGTAATTATTGGTTTGACCATATTCCAGTGTTGCATCAAATAATTTTTTTCCAATCTGCTTTCCTCTTAGCTTTTCAGTTACTACAAGATCTTCAAGATACAGCCTTCTTCCTTTCCAGGTTGAATACCTGTCATAATACAGGGATATTCCAACTATTTCTCCTTCATATTCTGCCACGAAAGCTCCCCATACAGGAGAAGTTCCGAAACCATCCTGAATAAAATCATCCAAAGTCACTGTTACTTCATGCAGTGCTTTTTCATATTCCGCTAGTTCTTTAATTAAATCAAGCATGGAAGAACAGTCTTCCAGAACAGCTTTTCTTACAACTACATCACTCATTATGGTGCCTGGATTTTTGCTAAAATTCTATTGATAATTTCCTCAGTTGTGATTTCTTCTGCTTCTGCTTCAAAGGTCAATCCCATTCTGTGTCTCAATACATCTTTTGCCAATGCTTTTACATCTTCCGGAATGACAAATGCTCTTCCTTTTAAGAAAGCGTAAGCTCTTGAGGCGATAGCAAGATTAATGGATGCTCTTGGAGAAGCTCCGAAACTGATATAATTTTTAAGTTCAGAAAGCCCATAATTTTCCGGATAACGTGTTGCAAACACCATATCCAGGATATATTTTTCAATTTTTTCGTCGAGATAAATCTGATTGATCAGTTCTTTTGCATCTACAATATCCTGAAGGGAGATTACAGGTTTTACCGTTGGTTGGTGTGAAGTTGAAACCATTCTCATCACCTGTCTTTCATCCTCAAAAGCAGGATAATCTATGGTACACTTCAACATAAAACGGTCGCTTTGTGCTTCAGGAAGCAGGTAAGTTCCTTCCTGATCAATCGGGTTTTGTGTTGCCAATACCAGGAATGGTTTTGGAAGCTTCATGGTTTCGTCACCAATTGTCACCTGTTTTTCCTGCATAACTTCCAGAAGCGCTGACTGTACTTTTGCCGGCGCACGGTTGATCTCATCTGCCAAAACAAAGTTCGCAAATACAGGTCCTTTTTTTATAGAGAAATCATTGTCTTTGATATTATAAATCATGGTTCCCACTACATCTGCAGGAAGTAAATCCGGAGTAAACTGAATCCTTGAAAAATCTCCATGAACAGCATCAGCCAGTGTTTTTATCGCTAAGGTTTTAGCCAGACCGGGAACTCCTTCAAGAAGAACGTGTCCATTTCCCAAAAGCCCTACCAAAAGACGGTCTACCATGTATTCCTGTCCAATAATAACTTTGTTGATTTCCTGTCTCAGAAGAGAAAATAAGTAGTTTTTTTCTTTTACTTTTTCCGTCAATTGGCGGATATCTTCAGCTTGATATATCTCTGACATAGCTTGATTTAAAATAAGTGGTAAATTTCTGATAAATACTTGCATTAATCAACATAATAAATGCCATTTTTGAGTTAAAGTTTGTTAAAAATTCCGGCATTGACGAGATATTTAATGCTATAATGTTGAATTTCTTATCTATAAATAAATCCAGAAATTCAAATTCCCTTCATAAAACCATCCCGTTTTTTCTTCTCATTATCCATAAAAAAATGTCACAAAATCACTTTTGCAACATTTTTATTTTTAATCAGAAACTTGATTATTTAGTTTTAAAGCTTGTTTATTGTAATGGTGAATATATTTTCAGGAGCATCAGTAGTATCTTCATACGCTCCGACATTTACAAAATATTCTGTTCCTGATACTGTGGTAATCGTAAGAGTTTCAGCAGCACCTCCGCCACCATTGTCTACAGTTCCTGTACATGACAAATTACTACAGCTGCCACTATATACACCTATCTGCGGATCATAGCTGCTGCCTGAAGGCATAGTCACTTTAATAGTATACTGACTGCCATCACCAGTCAGTTTAAACCATGTCCCATCGTTCATTCCTGTGTCTCCATTACTTGTACATACGCTTATATTTCCGGCATTATTAGTGGTCGATACAGCATCATTCTGAGTATAAGAATAAGGAAATACCAATGCCTGCAATGCTCCAGTACATGCATCGTTTACAGGTATTGGAGGAACAGTCTTAAAAACAAGTTCAGAACATCCTGAGGATTCTGTATTCCCCGACACTGATGTTACTTTTAAATAATAAGTTGTTCCGGCTGTAAGCGCTGTGGAAGGGGTAAAGCTACTTCCTGAAACTGTTTGCTGATTAATAATATCAGAGCTTCCTGAACTCGTTCCTAACGAAACTTTGTAGGATGTAGCCCCTGAAGCCGGAAGCCAGCTGAAATTGGGAGTTAAAGAAATATTCTGGCTATTATTTACCGGATAAACGACAAAAGGACATGCCGGTCCGGTACTTGGTATAAGGCCTGAAATGGTAACTGACGATTTATAATCCGCCCTGATTCCTCCGGGAGGAGATGCAATATCCACTACTGCACGATCTCCTTTATAATACAACGTTGAGTAAGGGATATGTGAATAAACATGAAAAGCTTCATCAAAATTATTGATATCGATATTCGGAGAATTCTCTTTTGCTGCAACAACCAGGTTATCAACATTATTATAAGTAAATGGTGTTGTAAAAACAACTTCAACTTTATTATTATTCTTGCTTACGGCTCCTGTGAACACCTGAGTCAACTGTGCTGCAGGAATCCAGTCTGTACCGGAAGCAAAGGCAGTTTTTGACGTATGTCCGAGATATACCGTCCAGTTTGAAGATTCAGTAATTGTAGAGGAAGGATCCACATAAAATGTAAGCCCTGTAATATTGCCTGCAGCATTGGCGTTAATTTCCTGCTTAGGATATATCTGCTGTACATAAGAATAGGAAAAAAAACTGCTTACAGGAGCAACACCAACATTTGGACTACCAATATTGATATTGATTTGGGCGTTAATCACCACCACTACAAAAAACAAAGCTAAAAGTAAAAATCTTTTCATTATTAATAACATTAATCTGGTATACCATGCTAATTTAATAATAAATACTATGATTATAGCAATAAAAAAAATATTTCATTATATAATTCAACGCAAAAAAAAATTTAAACAAAAACACATCCGATATTAAAAACAATACACATTCAATAACAAAACAATAACAAGACATAAAAATAAAATAAATTAAAAGTAATTTCAATACATATTTCATATATTTACACTAAACATCAATAACATGTATAAAAAGCTATTCTTTTCCAGTTTTTTGATTACCCACCTCGTTTTCGCCCAAACGACAATGACCAATATAATTTCAGATGCAGTATACTACGATGGCTATGCTACTATGGTATCCAACCCTGTACCTGCCGGTTTGACAAGACTGACGAATGCCAGGTATACCAGAAAACTTACTGATGTAGAACTAGATGCTTTTAAAGCTAAAATTGCCATGCGTGTAACCATTGCTCCTTTATGTGACAATTATGACCGTCTTGGAGAAGTCTTCTTAGCAATGGTTCCTAAAAATCAAGCTACTTATACAATCAATGACACTAATGTCAAAAGAATTGAAATAGGCAGATATATTACTCCTTTCATGAATAAAAACAGGACTCCTTCTGAAGTTCCTTACACTTATGATGTCAGCAATTTATACAGCATATTCCATGACACAACATTGCGCAGCATGTATGATCTCTATATGGAACTGGATGTTTTCGGGGTTCCCTATGCAGCACAAACGCAGGTTTCAGGCTGTGCAAACAGAATTGATGTTTTTTCAGGAACTCTTACCTTTTTCTCAACGGATACAGGAGCAACCCCTACAGACACCAACAGCATTGTACCTATATTAAGTTATAACACCCTTAATAACTATAACAACACTGATGTTACAGGGGAAACCGTTAGAATTGTCACTTTTAATCTTCCAGACCCTGTTACCAATGCCCGCTTCTTCGTAATATCAACTCCTCATGGCGCTAACAGTGGTGGTGAAGAATATATCAGAAGACAAAATTACACCTATATAGATGACGTACAAGTACTCACCTATACTCCCGGAGGTATTTCATGTGAACCGTACCGTGTATACAATACTCAAGGAAACGGAATCTATGGTTCTACTCCTAAAACTTTTGCTGACTGGACTTCATGGAATAACTGGTGTCCCGGAAATTCTGTTCCCATCAGAGAATTTACATTACCCAACTTAACTGCAGGTAATCATACTTTGAAACACACAATTCCAACTGCAGTTTTCAACCAACAGCAGGGATATGTCATGCTATCCGTTTATATGCAGGGAAAAAGCAATACAGCTTTGAATGTAAAAGAGATCAAAACAGTAGATGTGAATATTTACCCCAACCCTACTGCTGACTTTGTGAATGTAAAATCAAAAGTAGAGGTCAGCTCAATAAGCCTTTTCAATATAGAAGGAAGAAAACTTTCCGAAACTTATAAAGAGAACAGAATAGATCTTTCCTCATACAGCACAGGAGTTTATTTTTTACATATTGTTTTAAAAGACGGAACTGCCTTTAAACACAAAATCATAAAAAAGTAACTTTAACACATCTTTTAAAAACAAAATAACAAAACCCTCTCTGAAACTCCACTCAAGTGGGTTTTTCTATTGATCATCATGTAAAATTAACTGTAAAAAACATTCTGATATCAATAAAAACTAATCAAAAGATGAACCTTACTTCACTCTTTTTCAAAATAGTTAAAAAATTTTAACTTTAATCCTCTAGTCAAAAAAATTGTCATTTCCAGTTTATTAAACTATTTTTGGTGATTAAAAATTTTGCAAAATGAATTATCATTTTCAAGCACACAGACAGGTAAGAAAGAACCTTTTAGATATCCTTCAGAACACATCTCATGAAGATCTGATCCTGATTCCGGATGGTTTCAACAACAATATTTACTGGAATATTGCACATACTGTTGCTACACAACAGCTACTGCACTATTACCTGAGCGGAAATCCTTTCCGTATTGACAAGTATTGGATTGAAACCTACAAAAAAGGAACTTTACCCAACTTAAATGTTCAGAAATCAGAAGTGGAAGATTTAGAATTTTTACTTACAGAAACTTCAAAGATTTTAATGAAGGATTATGACAGTGATTTCTTCTCAGATTACACACCCTACACCACAAGTTTCGGCATGGATCTGAAAAGCATTCAGGATGCAATTATCTTCAACAATATGCATGAAAGCCTTCATTACGGGTACGTGATGGCACAGAAAAGAGCAATTTTAGGAGAGAAAGGGAGATAATGAACCTTGCTACGCAAGTCAATGGTCAGAAGTGAATAGGCATCCAACCAATTGACTTACAAAGTAAAATTCACGATTGACCATTCACTCTATAACTATATAATACATTTTCAATGAAAGACGATTTTATTTTCGGGCTACGTCCCGTGATTGAAGCAATTGAAGCGGGAAAAACGATTGACAAGATCTTTGTGCAGAATGCACTTCAGGGTCCTATTTATGCTGAATTAAAAGCCATTTTAGCGAAAAATAAAATCCGTCCCAATTATGTTCCGGTTGAAAAACTGAACCGTTTTACAAGAAAAAACCACCAGGGTGTGGTAGCTTTTATTTCGGATGTACCGTTTCATAAAGTGGAGGATATTGTTCCACAATTATTCGAACAGGGAAAAACACCTTTCCTTTTAATTCTGGACAGACTTACCGATGTAAGAAACTTTGGAGCCATCTGCAGAACAGCGGAATGCGTAGGAATAGATGCAGTTATTATTCCTGAAAAAGGAGCTGCTCCTATCAATTCCGATGCGATAAAAACTTCTGCCGGAGCGATCTATAATATCAAAATATGTAAGGAAAACAATCTTGCCCACACGGTAGACTTCCTTCAGCAAAGCGGAATTTCCGTATATGCAGCCAGCGAAAAAGCTCAGAAGTTAATCTATGATGTAAATATGACTGAGCCATGTGCTATCGTTATGGGAAATGAGGAAACCGGAATTTCTAAAGAAGTACTGCATCATGCTGATGAAAAAATAAAACTTCCTATCGAAGGAAAAACTCAGTCCCTGAATGTTTCTGTAGCATGTGGAGCGATTTTGTATGAAGCGGTAAGACAGAAAATGTCCGTGATACCTAATCCATAACCATGAAAATACAATCACTTTTACCTTTATTTTTTGTCCCGTTGGCTTTTAATGCGCAGATAAAAAAAATAGCAACAGACAACCGTCTTGCCACTGATCTTGATAAGATGGTTCAGAAAGAAGCTGTTGCTTATATGCAGGATCCTGCACGTGTAGGAATTTCAATAGGCATTTTTAAAGATGGTAAAAGTTATTTCTATAATTATGGGACAACGGAAATAGGGAAATCAGAGCTTCCAACCTCCCAAAGTCCATATGAGATTGCATCCATCACAAAGACCTTTACCGGAACACTTCTTGCTCATGCTTTAGTAGATGGTAAAATCAAATTGGATGATGATATCCGGAAATATATAGGAAATTATCCTAATCTTGAATTTGAAAAGCACCCGATAACGATCGGTAATCTAACCAATCATTCATCAGGATTGCCTCAGTTTTTACCGAATCAGTCTGAAACGTTCAAAAAACCGATGGACTCTGTTGCCCTGGCATTGTCGGATTTTTATAAAAACTATTCAAAAAAGAATTTTTATGAGGATCTTCATCAGGCTAAAGTGGATTTTGTACCCGGAACAGAATATAAATATTCCAATGTAGGAACACAGATTGCCGGGGATATCCTGGAAAAAGTATATCATACAAGCTATGAAAACCTGCTTTCAGAGTATATTACAAAGCCTCTGAAAATGAATCATACTATTATTGGTACGAATTCTGCACAGCTATTGACTCGTTATAACGAAAAAGGAAAGATAATGCCCAGAAATTTCACAACCATTTTTGCTCCCGCAGGAGGAATCATTTCTACTACGGGAGATCTTGTGAAATACATGCAGTATCATCTAGATGAGAACAATAAACATGTGAAAGCATCCCATACTCCTTTTGTAAAAAGTGAAGGAGATGCTATTGGATTATATTGGAGATTGCACACCTATGAAGATGGAACTCAAACCGTTTATCATACAGGAGGTACATTTGGTTTTTCAAGTGTTCTTCAGATATATCCATCAAAAAACATGGGAGTCGTAGTACTTTCCAATGAATCGGATGGAGAATCCCAGGGGAAACTACATGATATTGCAGATAATATATTAAGAAACAGTAGTAAAAAATAAAGTTAAAAAAATCGAATGAAGAATATTGCAGCGCTTGCGCTTATATCATCAATAGCCCTTGTGTCTTGTAAAAAAGAAACGGCAAAAATAACAAAAGTAGATCCTAAAACCGGAAAGACAGTAACTGTAGAAGTTCCTGCTGATTCTGTAGCGAAAGTTGCAGAAAACCCGGCTATCAAAGATTCTGCAGGAGTTATTACACAGACTTTCAAGCTGGAAAAAGGTAAAACATATCCTCTTACCACTTATCAGAGAGATGTAAAAACAATGACAGATCCTCAAGGGAAATCTATCACTGCAACAAGCGAATCTACAGATGAAATGAATTTTGTAGTGGATGACATCAAAGGAAATGTATATGAGATGACTCTTAATCTTGTAGCAAAGAGAAGCTCTCAATCTGCGCAGGGAAAAACGGTAGTAGTAGACACCAAACTTCCACTTCCAAAAGAAGATGATCTAAAAATGATCTGGAATGTCAACAAAGCGCTTACCGGAAACAAACTTCAGATGAAGATGGATACAAAAGGGAATGTGATTTCTATTACAGGATTTGATGCTGTTTACACAAAAGTAGGTAACGCAGTTGGTACACTTATCAAAGATGCCAATGAAAAAGCAAGCGTAGTAGCAAGTCTTAAGCAGTCATTCAACGAAAAAGTACTGAAAGATCAGTTCCATAAAAACCTGATGATTATTCCTAAAAAAGGAGTTAAAATCGGAGAAAAATGGTCAACTTCTGAAAATGCTGACGCCAGCGGAGCTGTTAAAGTAACCTCCAATTATGTAATGAAAAGCTTAGGAAACGGAGCTGCAGAAATTGCAGTAACCGGAGGTATTCCCAAGAAAACAGAAAAGAAAACTCAGGGACCTATCACACACAGCCTGAGCAGTGAGCTTGTTCAGAACGGAACCATTAAGTTTGATGAAAGCACAGGCTGGATAACCAACCAGAATATCAACGTAAAAACAACTCAGATAGAAACCATTTCAGATGGAAAACAGTCTCAATCTATGAAAAGCGTTTCCAATTCTTCGGTAATGGTCAACCCATCTGCTAAATAACTTGAATAAACATTCAGGGTTTAAAGTTTGCATGTTAAACCCTGAACTTTAAACAAAAAAATTATGAAGTACATTCTTGAGTTAGTACTCACTGCCATTATTATATTCTTTGTCTGGAATATTCTGAAAAGAATTTTCTTTAAGACATTCTATAGTTACCGTTTTAATAACAATAATCAAAACAACGGGCAGCAGGACATCAACAACTCGAATAAGAATAACAAAAAGAACCTTAAGTGGGATGCAGAAACGGTAGACTACGAAGAGGTAAAAGAGAGTAATGACAAAAGGTAAAAATTCCAAGAAATAAAAGATAATAACCAGCATGGCAAAAAATAAAAACTTAATTTATATTGCAATTTCATTAGTAGTATTTATAGTTTTAGCATTTTTATATTCCACTCCTGTATTTTCAGGAAAACAGCTTTTCCAGCATGATATTGTACAGTACAGAGGAGGAGCAAAAGAACTGCTTGACTACAGAGCCAATACCGGAAATGAAACCTATTGGAGTGACTCCATGTTTGGGGGAATGCCGACTTATCAGATGGGAAGCCAGTTTAAAGGTGATATCATCAAAAAAATCGACAGCAATCTGAATTTCCTGCCAAGGCCGGTTAATTATCTCTTCCTGCTATTTGCAGGTTTTTTCCTTTTGGGAATGATAGTGGTCAGAAACTGGAAATATGCTCTTTTGGGAGCTACTTTCTTCGGACTTTCGACTTATTTTTATATCATTATTGCAGCCGGACATAATGGTAAAGTAAATACCATTGAATATTTCGCACCGCTGTTAGCCGGAATTTTACTGGTGTATATCAGGAAACAATACATCTGGGGATTCATCGTCACTACCCTTTTTATGGGGCTTCAGATCGCTGCAAACCACCCACAAATGACCTATTATCTGTTCATTGCGTTAGGATTCTTATTCCTTTCTGAATTGATCAGAGCCATCCAGAAAAAGACACCGATGAAGCACTTCCTTATTTCATCAGGAATTATTGCAGCGTCATGTGTTATCGGGGTTGGAATGAATTCACAAAGAATCATGGCCAATTCTGAATATGTAAAAGAAACAGTTCGTGGAAAGCAGATTTTAAATAACGACAGCCATACTTCAGGAAAATCCGGAATGGACAAAGAGAGTATGCTGATGTGGAGCTATGGGCAGCTGGAAACTTTAAACCTTTTCATTCCAAGATTAATGGGTGGAGGAAGCCAGGAACCTGAAGGAAAAGAAATCATGAACAGAGTTCAGGAACTGGTTCAGGAAAATGTAGGTTCACAGGCTGAAATGGATAGAATTTCCAAAGGTTTCAGCGGAGTAACCTATTGGGGAGACCAGCCGGGAACATCAGGACCTGCTTATCAGGGAGCTATCGTATGTTTCCTTGCCTTATTAGGATTCTTTTTTGCTTCAAAAAAATACCGTTACTGGATTTTGGGAGCTTCCATCCTGACCATTTTACTGGCCTGGGGAAGTAACTTTATGCCATTATCGGATTTCTTTATCGATTATGTACCATTCTATAATAAATTCAGAGCTCCTTCTTCAATCTTAGTGGTAGTAGAGTTATTATTCCCATTAATTGCCATTTTGGGATTATACAGATTCTTTACAGATGAAAAACTGACTGAAGAGTATAAGCAGAAAATTCTGATATATGTAGGAGGTGGAACGTTAGGATTTTTATTGATTCTTTTAATCTTTGGAAAATCATTGTTAGGTTTTGCTACAGAAAACGAAAAAACCTACTTCCCTCCTTTCCTGCTTGATTATCTTGTAGATGAAAGATATAAACTATTCAGAATAGATGCCATAAAAGCATTCATTTATGTAGCGATTACTGCGGCAGCTCTATTCTTAACTTTAAAGAAAAAGCTTAATCAGAATATTGCTTTGGTAGTGATCGGGCTTGTAAGTTTATTTGACCTTTGGACGGTAAACAAGCGTTACTTAAACGATGAAAACTATGTAGATAAAATCTTTGCTGAAAATCCTTTCCAGACAGAAAGTTCAGACCTGTTGGCTGAAAAAGTACAGGGAAATCCAAACCTGGAATCTATTTTATCCAATGTTAACATCAACAAAACATTGGAAACTATTGCTGAGAAAGACAAAACACACTACAGAATTTACAACCAGACATTAGGAGTTACCAGCGAAACCAATACCTCTTATTTTAAGGCTTCCATCGGCGGTTATCACGCTGTAAAATTAAGAAGATATGACGATGTACTGAATGAATACATCAATAGTATTGACAGTGTAAAAACACCTAATGTATTAAATTTACTGAATGCTAAATACATGGTTTTCGGAGGTCCTGAGCAGCCACAGGTTGTTCCTAATCCTAAAGCTAATGGCAATGCATGGTTTGTAAGCGATTTAAAATTTGTAGATACTCCTAATCAGGAAATAAAAGCGATCGGGACTATTGACAACAAGAAAACAGCTGTCATTGCTTCATCTGACAAATCATATTTTGATAACAAACCTGTTCAGGCAGATTCTACAGCATTTATCACTCTTACGAAATATCAGCCTAACGAACTTGAATTTAAATCTCAGTCGAAAACACCTCAATTGGCTGTATTCTCTGAAGTTTATTATCCTCATGGATGGAAAGTGTTAGTAGACGAGAAAGAAGTTCCTTATATCAAAGCAGATTATTTGCTTCGTGCCGTACATGTTCCGGCAGGAAACCACCATATCAGAATGGTTTTTGAACCTGAAGTGATTGAAAAAGGAAAATGGCTTTCTCTTCTTTCGTTCGGATTATTTATCCTGTTGGCTGCATTTGGACTTTTCTGGATGAATAAGAACAAGAAAAAAGAGATTGTAGCTGAACAGAATGCTTAAACAATATAAATAGTGTTGCGCAATGAGATTCTTCACTGCGCTACGCTTGGTTCAGAATGACAAAGACCATTAAGTAAAAAATGGAACAGAAGAAAATATTGATTATCACCTATTACTGGCCTCCTGCGGGAGGTCCTGGTGTTCAAAGATGGCTGAAGTTTGCAAAATATCTACCTGATTTTGGTTGGAAACCTATCATCTATACTCCGGAAAATCCAAGCTATCCATTGCTGGACGAAACACTGATGAAAGATGTTCCGGAAAATATCGAGATGGTAAGAACCAAAATCTGGGAACCTTATCAGCTTGCTGAAAAACTGAATAAGAGCAATAAAAAATTCAAAGCCGGACAATTTGATGTAGGCAAAAACCAAAGTTGTAAATCTAAACTTTCAATTTGGGTAAGAGGTAATTTTTTCATTCCTGATGCCAGAGTTTTTTGGGTAAAACCATCCGTTACATTTCTGGAAAAATACCTGAAAGAAAATAAAATAGACACCATCGTTACTTCCGGTCCGCCACACTCTCTGCATTTGATTGGTTTAGGGCTAAAAAATAAAATGCCGGATCTGAAATGGGTTGCTGATTTCCGTGATCCATGGACAGAGATTTCTTACTACAAACATCTGAAATTAACTAAAAGTTCGGATAAAAAACACCGCCAGCTGGAAAATGCTGTATTTAAGAATGCAGACATCACTTTGGCTACAAGTTACACTGATGCGGAAAACTTCAGAAAAGCAGGAGCCAATGCCGTTTGTATTACGAATGGATATGATGAAAGTGATTCTGGTAAAAAAGCGAAAGGGCAAAATTTGCAAAATGGACAAGCATTTACTCTAAGTTATATTGGGGTTCTTGAACAGCTCAGAAATCCCGAAAATCTTTGGAAAGCTCTTGATGAACTTATCGAAGAAAACGCTGAATTTGCTGCTGATTTTAAATTAAAATTTGTAGGGAGAATAGATGATAAAATCCTACAATCCATCGAAAATTCAAGTCTGAAAAATCATATTCTGAACCTTGGATATCTTTCTCATGGAAAAGCCGTAGAAGAGATGCAGAATTCCAATCTCCTTCTTATTACCAATTTCCCGAACGAAGCTTCAAAAGGAATTATCCCCGGAAAAATATTTGAATATCTAGCTTCAGGAAAGCAGATTCTATCTTTCGGTCCGGACAAAGCTGATGTGTCAAAAATTCTGGAAGAGACGCAGGCAGGAAAACATTTCAGTTATCAGGATACAGAAAACATTAAAAAGTTTATTCTTGAAAAATATGAACTGTGGAAAAATGACAGCCTTATTGAAAACACCCAGCATATTGAACAGTTTTCAAGAAAAAATCTTACTCAGCAACTGACTGAAGTTTTGAAATAAAAAAGAAAGGAAGTTAGAGGCTGGAAGTTTATTCCAGTCGCTAACTTCTAACTTCTAACTTCTAACTTCTATATTGTCCACTGGTCATTCACAACAGCAATCAGGTAATATTTACCCTGAAATTCTTCAAATACAAAACGAACGGTTTTCCAATCCATTTCACCGGATTTTTCAGTTCCTTTGATATAGTTTTCTGTAAAATCAGCTTTTGGATAAATTTCCTTTAAGTTATTCAGGGAATTACCTCCACCGATAAATTTATTCAGCGAATATTGTGATGTTGTAAAATCTTTAGAAAACACCCATTTTCCTAGATAATCATTGATAGTTGCTTTATAAGGATCACCCGAGCCATCCTGTGCTCCCCAGGTAAACAAGGTTTTGGTAGGCTGATATTTTTCAAAATCTGCTTTAGAAAAATGTTTATCTTCCTTCAGATTAACAAAAGCGTACATTGAAAAACGAACTCCTTTTTCGGGATGAATCAAAGAGGTAAAAGTAGTATAATTTTTTGTCTTTAGTGCTTTCAAAACCTCATCATTAGTCTGCTTTAAAGCGGCTTCTTTATCAGCATGAGTCTGAACAATACCTGCACTGTCTGTTTTATTTTGTGCGATAGAATCTATTTCACTGGGAACAGGTTTTCCGGCTTCTTTTTTGCAGGCTACAATCATACCAAGAGCGAAAACCGCGATCAATAATTTTTTCATATTTTACATTTTGAAATTGGTAAAAAACACCAAAACTGATGCCAAGTGGTAAATGATGTAAAGAGATAAAGACTATGAGAGTTGATGGGTTTGGGCTTCTCATTTTAAAAATTACATCGTACATTTGTTAGATGGAAATGTTGGATATTCTGATTATCGGAGCCGGACCAATCGGTTTAAACTGCGCCCTTGAAGCTCAAAAAAACAATCTTAGTCATATAATCATAGAAAAAGGAACTATTGTCAATTCATTGTACAATTATCCTTTATATATGCGTTTCTTCTCTACTGCAGAAAAACTGGAAATTGACGAAGTGCCATTTATTTCTACTGCTCCAAAGCCGGGGAGGCAGGAAGCTCTGGAATACTATCAGGGCATTGCAAGACAAAAAAATCTGAATATCAATCTTTATGAAAAGGTTTTGAATGTCTTGAAAAAGGATGAAATATTTGAAATCAAAACTACCAAAGCAATCTATCGGGCTAAAAATGTAGTTATTGCTACGGGATTCTATGATATTCCCAATCTTATGAATATTTCAGGAGAAAATCTTCCGAAAGTCAAACATTATTATACAGAACCCTATCCTTACGCAAGACAGAAAATTGTTGTTGTAGGATCAAGTAACTCTGCTGTAGATGCAGCCCTGGAAACCTACAGAAAAGGAGCTTAAGTGACGATGATTGTCCGTCATGCCGAGATTTCAAAAAGTGTAAAATATTGGGTAAAACCCGATATTGAAAACAGAATTGCAGAGGGCAGCATTAAAGCTCATTTTAATGCAGAAATGATCGAGATTAAAGAAAATTCTGTTGTTTTTAAAGATGAGAACGGAGCTATTCATGAAATTGACAATGATTTTGTACTGGCCATGACAGGCTATCTTCCTGATTTTGATTTTCTGAAAAATTCAGGAATAGAACTTAACGGGGACTGCCTGAATCCATTTTACAATCCTGAAACTATGGAAACTAATATTTCCAGCCTCTATCTTGCAGGTGTGGTATGCGGAGGAAAAGATACTCACCTTTGGTTCATTGAAAATTCAAGGATTCATGCCAATATGATTATTAATTCGATTCTTTCAAAATCTTAATCGTAAACGACTAATATATAGTAAAAGTTTCCGGGCAATTTCTACGAAATTGCCCGGAAACTTTTTATTTAATCAAAAGCGCTATATCATCTCTTTTTTTACCTTATTTTTATCCTTAAGCATCCATGGAATGATAAAGTAAAAACCAATCGCAATAAATACTGCAAGCAGTCCGGTTCCGATCCATAATACATTGAATCCTAATTTTTCTGCAATCAGTGTTCCTATATAAGGTGTAATGATAAATGCGATAGAAAACGACATCCCGTTCAGTCCCATATAAGCCCCTTTATTGTTTTCTCCCGAACGTAATGCTGTAATGGTAGACATAAATGGAAGTGTCCATATTTCTCCCACACAAAGCAATGTCATAGACAGCACAAGGGTAATCAGACTATAATCGAAAGCCAGCATGGCATAAGAAATCCCACACAGGAAAGTCCCGAACAGCATTGTAAAGGCTAAAGTAAAATACTTCTCAGCAATCTGTACCAGCCCCATTTCAAGCAGAACTATCAGAAAACCACTGTATCCCAGAATATATCCGATATTCTGCTGGCTTAGATGAGCTGTATCCTTATAAAATATCGTCAGGGTACTGAACAGCTGGAAGAAACATATGGAAAACAGCATACAGAATACACAATAAATAAGGAATTTACTGTCTCGGTAGGGGGAACTTTCTTTTTTAATAATAATAGCTTTTTTTACTTTTTTTGCTTTCAGTTTAGCTAATCGCGCCCGGTTTTTAAAGAACCAGATATACATCAATCCTGCCAGCAAAGCAGCCAATGCATTGCTGAAAAACAGAAATTCATAAGAAATAGCCGACAAAATACCACCTAGTGCAGGACCAATAGAAAACCCAAGATTAACGGCCATACGATTGAGCGAGAAAGCACGGGTAATATTTTCAGGTTTTGCATATTTGGTAATCGCCACCGAGTTTGCGGGACGGAACGTTTCACTTACAATACTTTGGGCTAAAATAATTCCTGCCAATCCGGCTTCTGTTGTAAAAAGCGGAATCAAGCAGAATAAAGGAACGCTGAGCAGCAAACTCAGACTCTGCACCCTGTACTCTCCTATTTTATCCGTAATCATACCTCCAAGCCATGATCCGATAACCGAACCTATTCCAAAAAAGCTCAGTACAATTCCGGAATTTTCAATACTGAAATGCAAATGATTCGTCATATAAACTCCCAGAAACGGAAGTACCATAGAACCGGCCCTGTTGATGAGCATTACCAACGCCAGCATCCAACTCTCCTGCGAGAGTCCTTTGAAAGAACTCGTATATACGTTAATTAATCTCACAATAATATTTTGGGGAAATTTGACAGTGCAAAATTAGATAAAAATAACCCAAAAGTCTTTGTTTAAACCCTATTTTTATCAATAACCTTCAATAGACAATCAACTTTGATCTGAAAAAACAGTTTTATCTGCTATATAAAAACAATAAACTTTTATAAAAATCGTAAATTGCAGTAACAACAGATGCTTTTATACTAAATTCCCTTAGAAACATAATAAAATTTTAACCAATACTGAAGAATGATAACCTACGAAAATTTACATGATACGCTATCTTTTTACAGTATTGACTGCTGCCAATCCTATTATATTTCTTCCGGAAAACCCATTTTTAAATTTCCAAAAGCTCCTTTCAGAATGGATTATTATGCACTATGTATCTGTACTGCCGGAGAAATCAATATTGAAATAGACCGTCAGAAATACAAAGTAGATGCTGACAGCTTTCTTATTGCAGCACCTTCTACCATTGTGAAATTTGGAAAAACCAGTGATGATTTTACGATGAAACTGCTGTTCTTCGACAAGAACTTTCTGATTAAAAATATTTCCAATCCTTTTATCATTGAGAAAATGAATCTTTTCTCCAAAGGCTCATACAGTATTGTAAAAACTACGGTAACCAATTCTTCACTTCTGCAAAATCTTCTGGATTACCTCGATAAAAAATCGAAAAAGCAGGGAAAATTTACAGAGGAGATTATCCGTACCATTATTTTCAATCTTCTGCTGGAGACTGCTGAGATTATGGAACAGGAAAATGCTGCAAATCCGGAAAAAGAAGAAGGAAAAAAAGATCTTTATCTGAAATTCAGTAAACTGATCAGAGAAAACATAACCAGAGAACGAATGGTTCAGTTTTATGCGGATCAACTTCATGTTTCCAATAAATACCTCATCGAAATCATTAAGAAGTCAAGCGGAAAAACACCTCATGAAGTGATTGATGAAGCATTACTGAAGGAAGCGTATGTCATGCTTGGAAACCCTGAGATCACCATATCGGAGATCGCCTTTGAGCTTCAGTTTAACTCAGCATCAGCTTTCGGCCGTTTTTTCAAAAAACATACGGCACTTTCCCCTTCGGAGTACAGAACTAAAGAAAATATTCAGTCATGAGAATTTGGGGATAATAATTCTGAACTTGGGGATATATATCGCTTTCTGAATAGAGGTACCTTTATACTGTTAATTAAAAACAATAAAAGATGAGTACGATCAATTCAAAATTCGATAAAGTTTTAAATGCCTCTGAGCAGTTTGGAAATGTAAACCACGAACCGGATTCAAGCAAAGAAGTTCAGATTAACACTCCTGAAAAGACGATGCCTTTTTCCGACCAGATCGGAAACTACCAGCGTAATAAAGGCATCCCTTTACAATCTTACGAAAACAGTAAAATCTATATTGTTGGAAGCGGAATTGCCGGCATGTCGGCAGCGTATTATTTTATCCGTGACGGCCGTGTTCCCGGTAAAAATATTGTTTTTCTTGATCAGCTAAATGTAGAAGGCGGATCTTTGGATGGAGCCGGTAACGCAAAAGACGGTTACATCATCCGTGGAGGAAGAGAAATGGATATGACTTATGAAAATCTATGGGATATGTTCCAGGATATTCCTGCTTTGGAGCTGCCTGCACCTTACAGCGTATTGGATGAATACCGTCTTATCAATGACAACGACCCGAATTACTCTAAAGCAAGATTGATCCACAATCAAGGACAGATCAAGGATTTTAGCAAATTCGGACTTGAGAAAAAAGATCAGCTGGCGATTGTAAAACTATTGCTTAAGAAAAAAGAAGAACTGGATGATCTTACAATTGAAGATTATTTTTCTCAATCTTTCCTCAACAGTAATTTCTGGTTCTTCTGGCGTTCTATGTTTGCCTTCGAAAACTGGCACAGCTTACTGGAACTGAAACTGTATATGCACAGATTCCTTCACGCCATTGACGGAATGAAAGACTTCTCATGTCTGGTATTCCCCAAATATAACCAGTACGACACGTATGTAACTCCATTAAAAAACTTCCTGGTGGAAAAAGGGGTGCAGATCCAGTTTAATACTTTGGTAAAAGATCTTGATATTCATATTAATACGGAAGGAAAAACTGTAGAAGGAATTATCACTGAACAAAATGGCGAAGAAGTAAGAATACCGGTTGGTAAAGACGACTACGTTATTGTAACTACCGGATCTATGACAGAAAGTACATTCTACGGTGACAACAATACCGTTCCTGAGGTTACCATAGACAACAGCAGTGCAGGACAAAGTGCAGGATGGAAGCTTTGGAAAAATCTTGCTGCAAAATCTGAAGTATTCGGAAAACCTGAAAAATTCTGTAGCCACATTGAAAAATCTTCATGGGAGTCTGCTACCTTAACCTGCCGTCCTTCTGCTTTCACAGAGAAACTCAAAGAACTGTGTGTAAATGATCCTTATTCAGGAAGAACAGCCACAGGAGGTATTATTACCATTACAGATTCTAATTGGGTAATGAGTTTTACCTGCAACAGGCAACCGCACTTCCCTACTCAGCCGGATGACATCCTTGTAGTTTGGGTATATGCTTTACTGATGGATAAAGAAGGTAATTATATCAAAAAAACAATGCCTCAGTGTACCGGAAACGAGATTCTTGCTGAGCTTTGCTACCACCTTGGAATAGCAGATCAGCTGGATAATGTCACTGAAAATACCATTGTACGTACCGCATTCATGCCATATATCACGTCTATGTTTATGCCTAGAGCGATGGGAGACCGTCCGAGAGTGGTTCCTGAAGGATGTACCAACTTAGGTCTTGTAGGACAGTTTGTAGAAACCAATAACGATGTTGTCTTCACTATGGAAAGCTCTGTGAGAACTGCGAGAATAGCTGTTTACAGCCTTCTTAATCTTAACAAACAAGTGCCGGATATCAATCCGTTACAATATGACATCCGACATTTATTAAAAGCTACCCAGGCTTTGAATGACTATAAACCTTTCTTAGGAGAAGGGATTTTAAGAAAAATATTAAAAGGAACTTATTTTGAACACATCCTTGTAAACCGTCCGGAAGAAAAAGAAGAACATGAATCTTTCTTAACCAGATTTCAGGAATGGGTAAAAGGAGTAAAAGACTAAAAATAAATCTCATGGATTTTAAAAATATAACGATAGCGGGAAGCGGCGTATTAGGATATCAGATCGCTTTCCAGACGGCCTATCACGGTTTCAACGTTACCGTATATGATATCAATGATGAAGTATTGGAAAAAGCCAAAGGTAAATTCACCGCTTTAAGTGAAGCTTACAAAAAAGATCTGGGCGCAACGAAGGAACAACTTGATGCCACATTTAAAAATATCAATTATTCATCAGACCTTGCTGAAGCAGTTAAAGATGCCGATCTTCTGATAGAAGCTGTTCCAGAAGATCCAGCAATTAAAACAGAATTCTACCATAAGCTGGCTAAGGTTGCCCCGGAAAAAACAGTATTTGCAACGAATTCTTCTACTCTTCTTCCAAGTCAGTTTGCTGAGGATACAGGAAGACCGGAGAAATTTGTAGCCCTCCATTTTGCCAATGAAATCTGGAAGCACAATACCGGAGAGGTAATGCGGCATCCGGGAACTTCTCAGGAGGTATTTGATTCTGTAATCAGATTTGCGAAAGCGATTGGAATGGTAGCACTACCTATCCAGAAGGAACAACCCGGGTATATTGTCAATTCATTATTGGTTCCGCTGCTTGGCGCTGCAGTCAATCTCTGGGTTGATGAAGTATCAGATATAGAAACAATTGATAAGACATGGATGGTAGCTACAGGAGCACCTGCAGGGCCTTTTGGTATTCTGGATATTGTAGGAATTACGACGGCTTATAATATCAATAAGATGGAAGCCGAAGAAACTCAGGATCCGTTAAAGATAAAAGCTGTAGAAAAATTAAAAAAAGAATATATTGATAAAGGAAAACTGGGAGTATTGACCGGGGAGGGATTTTATAAATATCCGAATCCCGCCTATCAGGACAAGGATTTTCTGAAGTAGAATCCTACAATTCAATATTTTAAGCTATTAAATAATAAAAGCAGGACTTGTATGAAGTCCTGCTTTTTGTTTTTATGATCTATTCCTGAAAGTTATTCAGGTTTATAAGAATCTTTCAATGTTACTGTTCTGTTGAATACCAAGGTATTTTCAGTAGAATCCTGATCTTTTGTAAAATATCCGATTCTCTGAAACTGTAATGGTTCTCCCACAGCAACTTCTTTCAGGCTCGGTTCAGCAAATCCTTTCACTGTAGTTACAGACTCAGGATTGATGAAGTTTAAGAAATCTACATCTTTTTCCGCATCAGGCTGTTCCACTGTAAACAGTTGGTTGTAGATTCTTACTTCTACAGGAATAGCATGTTTTGCAGATACCCAATGTAAAGTTCCCTTTACTTTTCTTAAACTTTCCTCTGTTCCGCTTCCTGACTTACTCTTCTCATCATACGTAGCGTAGATCGTTGTAATCTCACCATTTTCATCCTTCTCCACCCTTTCGGCTTTGATGATGTAAGCAGACTTCAAACGAACTTCTCCTCCTAATTTGAGTCTGAAGAATTTATTGTTAGCTTCTTCTTTGAAATCTTCACGTTCAATATAGATTTCTCTTGAGAATGGAACTTCTCTTGTTCCTGCATTTTCCTGTTCAGGATTATTCTCAGTTTCTAACCATTCTTCCTTATCTTCCGGATAGTTTTCAATCACTAATTTCACTGGATCTACTACTGCCATTACACGCTTGGCAACCTTATTCAGGTCTTCACGCACGCAGAAATCCAGTAACTGAATTTCGATAAGGTTTTCTCTTTTCGCTACCCCTACTTTTTCAATAAAGTTTCTGATAGAAGTAGGAGTAAATCCTTTTCTTCTCATCCCTGAAATAGTAGGCATTCTAGGATCATCCCATCCGGTTACTACTCCTTCAGCTACCAATCTTTGCAGCTTTCTTTTGGAAGTAATCATATAGGAAACATTCATCCTTGCAAATTCTCTCTGCTTGTTTTTAACATTTCCTTCTTCATAAACCTGATCTAAATACCAGTTATACAAAGGTCTGTGATTTTCAAACTCCAAAGAACAAAGTGAATGTGAAACCTGTTCTATATAATCGGATTCACCATGAGCCCAGTCGTACATCGGATAAATTTTCCAGGCTGTACCGGTTCTGTGGTGAGGTTTATTCAAAATTCTGTACATCACAGGGTCACGCATATTCATGTTGGGTGAAACCATGTCAATTTTTGCACGAAGAGACATTGAACCACTTTCAAATTCTCCGTTTTTCATCCTTTCGAATAAATCTAAAGACTCTTCAACAGGACGATTTCTGTATGGGGATTCAATTCCCGGCTCTGCAGGATTTTTTCTTTGCTCAGTAATCACTTCAGACGGCTGCTCATCTACGTAAGCTTTTCCTTCTTTAATTAACCGAACTGCCCAATCATAAAGCTGCTGGAAGTAATCGGATGCATACAAAACTTTATCCCATTTGAAACCTAACCATTCTACATCTTTCATAATAGAATCTACGAATTCCTGTTCTTCTTTCTCAGGGTTCGTATCGTCGAAACGAAGGTTTACCGGAGCATTGTATTTTTCACCAAGCCCAAAGTTGATGCAGATGGCTTTTGTATGCCCTACATGCAGATAACCATTGGGTTCAGGTGGAAAACGGAAACGGATCTGATCTCTTCTTAAACCGTTTGCCAGATCATCTTCTATAATTTGCTCAATAAAATTGAGTGATTTTTTTTCTTCTTCCATTAAAGTAGCTTTTATTTTTTTGCAAAAAAAGTTTCACAAAGTTACGGAAAAATAAGCTTTTGTAAAAGTGGTAATTTAAATGCCTTACCTGTTGTATTTCAATATTTTTCACTAATTTCGGAAAGCTAATACCATTTTAACCATTAACCGTTATGGCTGTTTATATCTTAAGCAACCGGAAAATTATCCGGCATAAAGGTGAAAGAGTAGACTCTTTTTCCAATGAAGAATACTCGATTCCCAATTTCAGGATCGCCAAATGCAATTTTGACAATTATAAGGAACCTACTGCACAGGCCAAAAAGAAAAAAGACTATACCAACAGAAACATTTTAGATTACAAACTTTTTTCTGAGCCTGAAAAACAGGGGTATGAAGAGGTTTTAGACGTTCTGTTGAGCGAAAAAGGAATTAAAAACTCCCCTCTTACAGCCAATAATCTTGGTGGCACCCAGAGAATGTTTTATGAATTGTACAAAAACATGTCTTCTACAAAAGACAGAAGCGATGTCATGATATTCATCCATGGTTATTTATATGATTTTGATGATGAGTTAAAAGCCATACTTGATCTGAAAAAAATATTTATTGATAATCCAGCCTCTCCTGTGGAGCATATTTTATTTGTAAGCTGGCCCGCCTCCGGCAGTATAATCCCATTGAGTTATTTTGATGATAAAGCTTCCAGCATCAATTCGGGAACCTCTTTGATGAGATTGTTCTATTTCTATACTCAGTTTTTAAAAGATATTTTTTCCAACCGGGATCTTGCTCCCTGCAATCAAAGAATACATCTTGTGGCTCACTCTATGGGAAACAGAGTGCTTCAAAGTATGCTATACAGCCTTAAAAGGGAAAATATACTTCGTGTTATCGACCAGGTCATCCTGTTAAATGCTGACGTGAGCTATAAAGTATTTGAAGATGCTGAGGATTCATTTAATAAGCTGCCCTTACTGGCTAACAGGATTTCTATTTACTTAAACAGACAGGATATTATTCTGGCGGCTTCTCAGTTCACGAAAAATATTCTCACTCCAAGGCTGGGTAAAAATGGTCCGAGCGGTATTGATCAATATAAAGATATTGTGTCTGTCATCGACTGTACCTTTGTAAAAGATGATCTTCTCAATAGTCTTAAATATGAAGTAGGAAATCATTGGGGATATCTTTCAAGCTCGCAGGTACAGCATGATATTTTCCAAAATTTATATGGAATTGACAGAAATCTTATTTCCAACAGATCCAAAGATAATGAAAACATTTTCACAATTTTTTCTTAACAAATAATTAAAATAATCTCCAAAAAATGAATTATAAGTTAAAAATCAGCTAAGAAATATCAGTATGGCACAATGATTGCTAATTCATTTGTTAGGGAATTACAATTTTTAATTATGGGACAGATTAAAAAAAGGTTTTCTGATATATTAAACTATATAAAGAAAGCCATTTTCGTAAAAGATGTGATTTAATTGAGTAACAACCTCTAAATCAACAAAATATTCGATCTATAACTGCCAGGTCCTCCTACAGACCGGATTAAAAAAAATTCAAATATTCTGAACAGGAAGGGATTGCAGGTGAAAAACTGAAACCAACCAAATTCATATTCAACACTATCTAAATATTTCAGGGAAATTGTTAAATAATATTAAATAATTCCCCACATGTTGTATAATTCAAAATAGTTATCGACATTTACTTACCAATCAAATAAAATCAATAACATGAAAAATCTAAAGAAAATCAAAAGAGGAGAATTAAAAACCATCAAAGGAGGAAGACCACCTCTTGGATGCAACAGTTGGAATCCGGTTGCCATGTGCTGCAGATCATGGGCTCCTGACTATTGTGGACAAACTACCTGCCCGGATTCACCTCCACCATTATGCTAATTAATTTTTAACAGTTATATTTTGAACCACAGCAGCTCATTTCTGAGTTCTAAATCGGATTCAAAATTATTGACAAATAAAGCTCCAGTGCCTAAACCTTGAGGCATTGGATTTTTTTTGGTAAATGTATACTGAGCAATGGCGTTCAAGCCGATATTACTTTCCAAAGCTGAAGTAATCCACCAACCTATATTCTGATTTTCTGCCAGAGAAATCCATTCATCTGAACCAGAAAATCCTCCTACTAAGGCAGGTTTCAGAATAATATATTGAGGATTTATCCTTTCTAAAAGTTGTTTCTTTTTTTCAGGATCAATAATTCCGATCAGTTCTTCATCCAATGCAATCGGAGTAGGTGTTTTTGCACATAACTCAGCCATATCATCCCAATTTCCAGCCTTGATAGGCTGTTCAATGGAATGAATATGAAGATCAGCAAGTTGTTGTAAAACAGTAACCGCTTCCTCTTTACTGAATCCCCCATTGGCATCCACACGAAGTTCCAGTTGTTCTTTGGAGAACTTTTCTCTTAATTTCTGAAGAATAACATGCTCAGATTTCCAGTCGACACCAATTTTTAATTTGATACAGTGAAAGCCTTTTTCCAGTTTTTCCTGAATCTGTTCTTTCATATACGCTGCGTCGCCCATCCATATCAGACCGTTGATGGTAATGGCAGACTTTCCTTCGGTAAACTCACTTGGAAAATATAGGCTGCCTCCATATTTTAAATTCTGAATGGCCTGCTCATATCCAAACCAGATGGAAGGAAATTCTTTCAGTTCTCCTTTCAAAAAGTCGGTATCCTGATTGATATTCTCACAAAGCCACTTCAGTTTTTCTTCATAATCGGGTCTGTCATCAAAACTCAGTCCTCTGAAGATAGCGCATTCCCCTACTCCTTTTCTTCCATCTTCGGAAATGGTCAGAATAAAAGTCTCTTTATCAAGCAAAACGCCGCGAGATGTTCCACTCGGGCGTTTAAATTGTAATAAATATTGTAAGTATGTTGCTTCCATTTATTTCACGCTGTCGATACGCATAAATTCTTCAGCTTTTTCTACCATTTCAATACTTCCGCAGAAGAAAGGAATTCTTTGGTGAAGTTCTGTAGGCTCTATTTCAAGAATTCTTCTGAATCCATCAGTTGCTTTTGCTCCTGCCTGCTCTGCCAGGAAGGCCATTGGATTACATTCGTATAAAAGTCTTAATTTACCATTCGGAGCTTGTGAATAAGAAGGATAAATATAAATACCTCCTTTCAGCATGTTTCTGTGGAAGTCTGCTACCAAAGAACCGATATATCTTGAAGTATATGGGCGGTCACCTTCTTCCATCTGGCAGTATTTAAGGTAGTTTTTTACTCCCTGAGGAAATTTGATATAGTTACCTTCGTTAATAGAATAGATTTTACCCGTTTTTGGGAAAGTCATGTTAGGATGAGAAAGATAATATGTTCCTAAAGATGGATCTAATGTAAATCCATTTACTCCATTTCCTGTTGTGTAAACAATCATGGTAGATGAACCGTAAATAACATATCCTGCAGCAATCTGGTTGATTCCTTTCTGTAAAAAGTCTTCCAACTGTACCGGTGTTCCAGGTTCTGTAACTCTCCTGTAGATCGAGAAAATAGTTCCTACGGAAACATTTACGTCAATATTGGAAGATCCGTCCAAAGGATCAATTAATACAACATATTTACTCAAATGTCCGTTTTCACCACATTTAATATCAATAAAGTCATCATTTTCTTCAGAAGCAATACCACAAACAACCTCTCTCTGAGACAAAGCCGTAATAAAAATTTCGTTAGCGATAACGTCTAATTTCTGCTGCTCTTCTCCCTGAACGTTTTGGTTTCCTGCAGCCCCTGTAATATCTACAATTCCGGCTTTATTTACTTCTCTGTTTACCACTTTCGAAGCCAATCTTATTGCACTTAGAAGACGAGAGAATTCACCTGTAGAATACTGAAAATCGTCCTGTTTATCTATAAGAAATTCTCCTAAAGTCTGTAATGGTTGATTTGACATATTTTTCTTTTTACGTTTTGCCCAAATTTCGGAAAATTTATTGCATTAAGAAAATTTAATTAAAAAAGAGATTAGGTACTGTATTTCAGTACAATACAAACAAAACATAACATAACACCTGGTCATTATTAAAAATTACACCTCCAAATTTGTTTGCTAAGACCCACAAAAAAATAAATTATTTCATTATTTGTTGATTTTAAGGAAATCTTAATTCTATCTCTGCGCCAGGCTATTTCATATCTCGTTGTAAATTTATAATTTTGACGTCCGTAAAAAACTCATGTAATTTTTTATCTAACAATTTTATTTTTAACAATTTAATGAAAATTTTCAAGTTTGGTGGAGCATCCGTAAAAGATGCTGACAGTGTAAAAAATGTGTCCATGGTTCTAAAAAGCCAGGGATTTGCCAAATGCTTGCTGGTAATTTCAGCAATGGGCAAGACTACAAATGAGTTGGAAAAAGTTGTAGAACTGTATTTCAAAAAAGATAACTATCAAACTGAGATCGAAAAGATAAAACGAAAACACATGGAGATTGCGGAAGGACTTTTTCCTGAAAATCATGCGGTTTTTGCTGAAATTAATCTCTTCTTTGATGATATTGATTCTTTTTTAAGAAGAAATAAATCTCCTAACTACAACTTCGTATACGATCAGGTGGTAAGTTGCGGAGAAATGATCTCTACTAAAATTGTGAGTGAGTATCTGAATGAAATTCAATTTACGAATCAGTGGCTGGATGCCAGAGATTATGTAAAAACGGATAATTCTTACAGAGAAGGCACGGTAGACTGGGCAAGAACCGAAGAGTTTATTTCCCATCTAAATCCTGAAATCTGCTATGTAACACAAGGATTTATTGGATCTGACGACAATAATTTTACGGTAACGTTAGGAAGAGAGGGTTCTGACTACTCTGCTGCTATTTTTGCATACTGCTTAAATGCAGAAGCAATGACGATCTGGAAAGATGTACCGGGAGTAATGACCGGAGATCCGAGAAAATTCAACGATGTAACTCTTCTTTCCAACATTTCTTATGAAGAAGCAATTGAAATGGCTTATTATGGAGCAAGTGTTATTCACCCAAAAACATTACAGCCGCTACAGCAAAAAAACATTCCTTTTTATGTAAAATCTTTCTTAGACCCTGCCAAAGAAGGAACAAAAGTAGGTGCTTCCGACAAAAACCAACAGGAAGAATCTTATATTCTGAAAGAAAACCAGGATCTTTTGAAAATCTCTACCAGAGACTTCTCTTTTATTGCAGAAGATCATATGAGCCTGATTTTTGGATACTTGTCTAAGTACAAAATTAAAGTTTCCCTGATGCAGAATTCTGCAATCTCTCTGGCACTGTGCCTTGAGGATAAATTTAATCATATTGATGAGCTCAACGAAGAGCTTCAAAAAATTTTTAAAACCGAAGCAATTAAAAATGTATCTTTATTCACAGTAAGAAATGCGAAGAAGGATCACATTGATAAATTTTACCATGAAAAAAATGTATTATTGGAACAAATCTCCAAGAATACTCTTCAAATGGTAACACAATAATATTAATTGCGACTAAACACACATGAGTTTAATTTCGAAAAACGATCTGATCAAAGCTTCCGGCTTAAATAAAATTGGGTTTCTCAAGAACCCGGTAGCATCTGCTGTGATGAGCATTGCTAAAATAAACGAAGTAAATAAATTATACGATAAATTAAAAGACAAGGAAGGCAAAGACTTTTTCGACTCATTTGTGAGAGAAAGAAACCTAAGCTATGTAGCTTTTGAAGAGGATCTGGCAAAGATTCCGAAAACGGGACCGTTTATTCTCGTTTCCAATCACCCGCTGGGTGCTATTGACGGTATTCTGATGTGCAAGGTCCTGACAGAGGTTCGTCCGGATTTCAAAGTAATGGGGAATTTCCTTTTGGAAAAGATCAAACCTATGGAACCGTATGTAATCGCTGTAAATCCTTTTGAAAACAGAAAAGAAGCGTACAGCAGCTCTTCAGGAATGCGAGAAACCCTCAAGCATTTGCAAAACGGAGGCTGTGTAGGTATATTCCCGGCAGGAGAAGTTTCTAATAAAAACAATCCTTATGGAGAAATTTTAGATAAGGAATGGGAAAAAACGGCACTTAAGCTGATCAGAATGGCTAAAGTGCCGGTAGTTCCTATGTATTTCCATGCTAAGAACAGCCGACTTTTTTATCAGGTGGCTAAGCTTCACCCGAATTTACAGACACTGATGCTTCCAGCAGAAATGATGAATGACAGGGAAAAACCTATCAGAATCAGAATCGGACGTCCTATTACCGTAAAGGCAATGGATGATATGGAAACGATTGAGGAATTGGGAGAGTTTCTGAAACGTAAGGTGTATATGATGAAATCTTACTATGAAAAGAGAAAATCTCTTGCTCAAAGCATCAATCTTCAGAATTTATCGGTAAAGTTTCCTTTATTGAAGGAAGAAAACATTGTTCAGAATATCATTGATGAAACTCCTCTGGAAGACATTATTAAAGATGTTGATAAACTGAGAGGAACTGATAAAATGCTTTTCAGTAACGGAAATTATGAGATCTACTTTACGACTTACGAAGAAATCCCTTCTATTATGAGGGAAATCGGACGTCAGAGAGAGCTTACTTTCCGTGCAGTAGGTGAGGGAAGTAATCTTCCATTTGACCTTGATGAGTATGACAAACATTACCACCATCTTTTCCTATGGGATAACGGTGAGAAAAAACTGGCTGGTGCTTACAGAATGGCATTGGGTAGAGAGGTAATGAAGAAATACGGCATCAAAGGCTTCTATACAAGCTCTTTATTTGAGTTTGAACAGGACATTCATCCTTTCTTCAAAAAAGTGATTGAAATGGGTCGTGCTTACATCTGCCAGGAATATCAGCAGAAACCTCTTCCACTCTTCCTTTTATGGAGAGGGATTGTGCATGTATGTCTGAGAAATCCTGATCATAAATTCCTTATGGGTGGCGTGAGTATTTCGAACAAGTTCTCTGAGTTCTCAAAATCGCTGATGATTGAGTTTATGCGTTCCAATTATTTTGATTCCGCAGTAGCTCAGTATATCACTCCAAGGAATGAATATAAAGTAAAGCTTCGTGACAGAGATAAAAACATTTTCTTTGAGGAAATGGAGTCTGATTTGAATAAGCTGGACAAGATTATTGATGATCTTGAACCTGAATTGAGACTTCCTGTTTTGATCAAAAAATACATCAAACAAAATGCTAAAGTAATTGCTTTCAACGTTGACCCTAACTTCAATGATGCCATTGACGGATTGATGTACATCCGAATCAGTGATCTTCCGGAAAACACGATCAAACCGGTATTGGAGGAGATGAGCGAGCAAATCAGAAAGGAGCAGGAAAATAATCCGGCTGATAATCAGTAAGTTTTTAACTTTATTCAAAAAAAGTACGATGAATACTTGCTTTGTATACTAAAACTTACTACTTTTGCATCACTTTAAAACAACGAAGTAAGTCAAACAAAAATATAATGGTTTCTTAGCTCAGTTGGTAGAGCAATGGATTGAAAATCCATGTGTCCCTGGTTCGATTCCTGGAGAAACCACTTTAAAACCTCTGATTAGTCAGAGGTTTTTTTGTTTTCTATTTATTCCTATTCATGTTCCATAATTCCCTGAACTCGTACCAAACTAGCTTTTAAATCAGACAGCCCATACTAATTGTTTTTCTGCATTTCTTCTTTCAACTTAGGCCATTTACCTTACTTTTTGAATCATCTTCAAAATACGCTCCTAAAATATTCTATCTAGATTCCCAGCCACCCTATTCCTATGATTTTTTATTGAACAAAAAATCATAGGTATTTGCAAGATAAGCTACCATTTTTTTAAATAAAAGCACAGTTAGATTTAAATGTGCTTTATATATTATTTTTTAGGATGCTGTTTTCTCCATTCTGTAATATTCATAGGTTGGTTATCTGGGCCGCAGGTACTGTTATACTCACATTCTTCAGCAAAATATTCATCGTGGTCTGCATTGTCCCACCATTCTTTAAATTTAGGAAGGTTAAAATAATTATTTTTCTGTAAAATATTTACTTCCTCCTGATCTAAAAGAAACGTAACCTCCCCATCAATTTTAGAGTTTTCTCCGTATCCTTAAACAAATCTTTTGTCATACTGAGCCTTCCATTTTAGTATGACTGCTGCTGTTATACCCCAAAAATTTAGGATTGGCATGAACAGCATTCAATTCTACCTGAACATCTGTCGCATTACTTCCATAGACAAGAGAGATCGGTTTTCAGAAGTCGGAAGTTTGCCAAAATGAAGTACTTCACCATCATAGTAAAACTGTTCTCCGTAAGCTTCGGCTGTTCTTGCAATTGAGCTTTCCCAAGAGAATCATGGGCCAGAATAAGTTCAAAATTGTGCTGGCGTCTCGCACTCTGCTGTAGGCGGAAATGCTTGAAGTGTTTGATTATTTTGCCTTCAATCACAATATCCAGTTTTACCACACGGTTGATTCCGGGAATATGATTCTCAGAAATCTTATCGGAATTTGAGGCATTTTTATTCATAGTGATTAGGTGTTTTTTCAGAACTTTATTTGGAATAAACAGTCGTTCTATAAGGTTAAAAAAGGCAGAACAGTGTCCCTTGAAACGGGTGTACTATTCTGCCTGATATTAAATTCTGAATATGCTTAAGAAGGCCATGCTCCAAAGTACGAAGAATTCCCCAGATCTATCTGCTCTGCACTTACCACAAAACTAATATACATACTGTTGTCATCCACAGCGTCGAAATCTACTTCATGCTGAATTACATAACCATTGTTCCACTTTAATGTTGTTAGTGTTCCTTCTTCGTGAGATTTGTTGAAAGTAATCTCTCCTACTGTAGGCTTATACTTTCCGTTCAGTAAACTTTCCAGGATGTCTGATTTATCCGTAGCTTCCACCGTAATTTTGATAAGAGCATTGGAAGGATCTGATGCTACACGTCCTGATACATCTGTAGCTCTTGATACGCTATAATTAAGTTTTAATAGCTTTTGTCCTTCTCCGTTGTTGAATTTTAAAATTCCTCTTGAGTTTCTTTCTGCCATGATTATAAATTTTAATGGTTAATGTATTGTGATTGTTTGCTTTCTATATCACCAAATATAGATGTATTTATAAAAAGCAAATAGTGTTTATTATTAAATTTAAAAAAATGTAGTAATAGTACGACTAACACTTGTTAGGTGAATTAAGTATTATAAATCAAGTGTTTGCTGTTTTCACAATTAAAAATCGGATTATTTTATGGCCTGCTTAACATTGTTTAGAGAAGCAACAATTTAACTCTAAAAATAGTCCAGCAGAAAAAATCTTCTCCTCCATCCTTTGTAAGTACAATATTTTTGGAAAAAATCGCTAGATATCAGGTCTGAAAATCTTTTAATAAGGCTCTTTGAGAATTATATTCAAAAAACAGAAAAAAAATAAAACATACCAAAAGACTGATGAACAATACATTAAAGCTATAATTCAGTTATACCAGCATATTTATTCAAAAAAATTAACCGAAAAACTTGTACGGTATTATAAAATGTTATACTTTTGCATCACTTTAAAACAACGAAGTAATAAACGAAAACATAAATGGTTTCTTAGCTCAGTTGGTAGAGCAATGGATTGAAAATCCATGTGTCCCTGGTTCGATTCCTGGAGAAACCACTTCAAAACCTCTAATTTATTTTAGAGGTTTTTTGTTTTTTATATGGAACTTCTTTTCAGCGGTCTCTAAAGTTGAGCCACATCAAAAAATTAATCAATTGTTAAGTCTAATTGGATATTAATAAACTGAAAATTTGTATATAGTTGAATGTTTATATACATTTTTAGGAGTTAGTATAGGTGATGGAAAATGAGAGTGATTAATAGCGTCGGGAAAATTTTGCGTTTCTAAACAAAAAGCTTCTCTTTCCTGGTAGATGTGATCTTCTTTTCCTTTTACATTTTTTATCCAATTGGCAGTATATAACTGCAAACCCGGCATAGTGGTAAAGACTTCCATTTTTCTACCGGACCGTGGCTCTATAACAGTAGCTACTAAATCTAAACGATGAATAGGGTGCTTTAAAACAAAATTATGATCATATCCATTTCCAATCTTAAGTTGATCATGATCCGTATTAATTCTGTCTCCAATACCTGTTAAGGAGGTAAAATCAAACGGAGTATTTTTTACTGTTAAAATCTCGCCTGTAGGTTCAAGATTTTTTGTAAGAGGAGTATAAAAATCAGCCTCAATCTGCAATTGATGGTTATTTATTGTCCCACTACCCTCTCCTGCTAAATTAAAATAAGAATGGTTTACCAGATTGAGTATGGTTTCCTGGTCTGTTGTCCCTGAATAATCTAACCTTAATTCATTATTTTCATTAATGGAATAAGTTACCGTTACAGATAGTGTACCAGGGTAGCCCTCTTCCCCGTCAGGAGAAGTGTATTGAAAAGTCACTTCCGAGGCAGAAGATTCTTTAACATCCCATAATTTTTTATCAAAACCCTTCAGACCACCATGTAAATGATTATCTTCATTATTAACTGTTAATGAGTATTCTTTTCTGTTTAATATGAATTTTCCTTTCCTGACACGATTAGCGCATCTCCCACAAATGGCACCTTGATAAAATTCATTATTGTCTATGTATTCTTGTGCTGTTTCATATCCCTGTACCACATCTGCCTGTTTTCCGTCTTTATCTTTCACATTAATGCTCACTATAATTGCCCCATAATTTGTCACCTGTACAATCATTCCATTTTGATTGTTAAGAGTAAATAACCGGACTTTTTGTTGGTTGTGAACTGTATTAAAAGTCACTTCATTGATGACACCCATTTTTAAAAGTCTAATTTAACAACTCCTTTTTGCCTGATGAATAAGGGATGACAGGAACCTGCTCCAAATAAATGATTTAAAGTTGTGGTATATTTATCAAGCAAATTTTCAGGGACAAAGGCCTGTATTGTTCCTGCAAACCCTCCACCATGCACACGCCAGGCTCCGGCACCTTTTAGTACCAATTCGCTGTAAGCTAATCCCAATGACACGGCTTGTTCACGTATATTATTTGCTACATAAACATTTTGATTGTACATATACGAACTATGCCCCGAGTCTATGACCAATTGTAAAAATTTTTTAAAATCATTATTCTCTAATGCAGTCACTTCGTCTACTACCCGGTCATTTTCACATTCAAAATGAATGGCTCTTAAAATAGCCCGGTCTCCTACTTTCTTACGGATAGAAGGGGCGATATCCATCACTTTTTCCAGAGTGGTTTCTCTCAGCACACTACATCCTAAATGGGCGGCAACGTCTTTCATTTCTTTAGGTAAAACAGCGTATTCATCATTCAAATTAGTGTGATCGCCCTGGGTATCTGTGATCACTAAAGAAAAACCAGTAGATTCAAAATCAAAATTTACTTTTTTAACAACAGGATTGGTTACGTCTGCAAAGTCGATGATTACCAATCCTCCCACTGAACAAGCTACCTGATCCATTAATCCACAAGGTTTTCCAAAGAAAACATTTTCTGCATATTGTCCAATACGGGCATTTAGTATAGGATCTATGTTACCATCATTAAATAAATGACTTACAATTGCCCCAATTAAAACCTCAAATGATGCTGATGAACTTAATCCGGAACCTTTAGGAACGCATCCATCAATTACAGCATCAAATCCTCCTATTTTATATCCCAATTCATTTAATCGGGCGTTAATTCCACGAACAAGGGCATTAGAGGTTAAAAATTCGTTCTCATTGGGAATAAGGTGGTTCAAATCTACTTCAAATAACTGATAGCCTGAAGATTCAATCCGGATCACATTGGAGTTATTTTTAGCAGCAACGGCTATATTATCTAAGTTTATGGCACTCGCTAATACGCGACCATGATTATGATCTGTGTGGTTACCTCCAATTTCGGTTCGCCCCGGTGAACTAAAAACAGAAACCTCTTTTTCTCCAAAAATTTCTTTAAAACGGGATAATGTTTTGGTATACCGGATTGCTTGCTGATGTAATAATTCTGAGTTTTGTCCGTACAACTCTCTAAATTGAGGAATATCACCTTCACTAATTAAAGAATCAATATATTTATTATTTGACATGTATTGGTATCTGATTTATAAAACAGTCTATTTTTCTGAAGAGCTATTCTATTTATTTTTATAATGAATTGTTGAGCTTTTTTTAAGAATCTCAGCACTTTGTTCGGGAGTAATATCTCTTTGGGCTTCTGCTAACATTTCGTATCCTACCATGAATTTTTTCACACTAGCTGAACGAAGCAAAGGAGGATAAAAATGCATATGAAAATGCCATTCTTCATGTGATTCCAAGTCTGTAGGTGCCTGATGTATTCCTGCAGAATAAGGGAAAGAAATTGAGAAAATATTATCGTATTTCGTGGTCAGATCTTTCAATATCTGAGCAAATAAAGCCTGGTCCTCATGTGAAAAATCCGATAGACTATTTAAAGGTATCTTACTAATGATCATTGTTTCATAGGGCCAGGTTGCCCAAAATGGAACCAGAGCCACAAAACCTTTATTTTCTAAAATAATTCGCTCCTTACTTTCAATTTCTTTTTGAAGATAATCATACAAAAGAGTTGTTCCATGTTTATCATAATAGCTTTTCAAATTTTGCTGTGTTCTGACCACTTGAGAAGGAATGGATGCCTGTGCCCAAATCTGACCATGAGGATGAGGATTACTACAACCCATCACTGCCCCTTTGTTTTCAAAAATCTGAACATAATTAATATAATCCAGTTTCCCCAGACTCTGATATTCTTCTTTCCAGACAGACACCACCTTTGTAATTGCTTCTACAGACATTTCAGGAAGAGTCAATGAATGGTCATGTGAAAAGCAGATGACCCGGTTAATTCCTCTTTCAGGTTTCATTTTAAATAACTCATCCTCTTCATCATCCGCTTTATCTGTGGTTACTTCTTCTTTCAATAAAGCTCCAAAATCATTATCGAATACATATACACCTTCATAATGGGGGTTTTGGGTCTCATTAGCTCTTGAATTTCCGGGACATAAATAACATTTTGGATCATATTGATTTTGAATGCTTGTTAAGGGCTTTTCCTCTTGTCCCTGCCATGGGCGTTTAGCCCTTTGAGGTGATACCAAAACCCATTCATCCAATAAAGGATTATATCTTCTATGTGGATGATTTTTGCTATTAAATGAATTACTCATACTGAGTTTATTATTTATATCAGTTTGACCCGTTTTCAGGGTTTAATTTGTCCAAAATAGGTTCGGATAATGTGTTTAATTCTTTTTGAAGTTTATTATTTTTCTGTTCAAAAATAACAATCTCATTATTCCCCTTTTTTAAGTAACATCCCGGTAAATACAGAGTCTGTTGTGGTCCTACCGACCAATATCTTCCCAGATTAATTCCATTGACAAATACAATCCCTTTTCCGAAAGGCCGCATATCTAAAAAAGTGTCTCCCACCTGCGATACATTAAAATTCCCTTTATAGATAACTGGTCTGTTCTCTTTCACATCAGATTTTTGTTTTGCATCAATTACCGGAGCCTTTTCAAAAGGAAGTCCGTACATTTCCCAATCTCCTGTTATTTTTCGGTCATTAATAAATACAGGGGAAATAATTCCTTTTGTATTCTTATTAATCTCAGACCCGTAATTAATTCTCCCCATGTTTTCTACTATAATGTCTAATTTTCCATTGAAGGGTATATTAACATTACATTCATATTTTTTATAATAACGGTTAAGCTCTCCTACTTTTTCCCCATTCACATATACAATCGCATAATCTCTTAATCCATCTAGTTTTAAAGTTCCTTTAATGGGCTGATTAAAATTTTTGCTATACCAAACATAGCCATGCCCTTGATTTAACTGCTCAAAAGTCAAAGGATTATCATTAATTACAGGTTTTATATTCTTTTTTAAATCTTCTAAATCAATTGCCTGAGATAGTTGAATACCCGCAATCTTAATAACTGGAATTCTAGAAGGAACAGGAGGGGTAGAGGAATTTTTTAATAATTCTCTTAATTTCATATACTTTTCGGTTTCCCAACCTGCCTCAGTAATAGGTGCATCATAATCATAACTGGTCATACTTGGCTGTATAGCATGATCTTTATCGTAATTAGCTCCAGAGGTAAATCCGAAGTTAGTTCCTCCATGTACCATATAAATATTAAAAGAAATATCATTATTCATGAATTTTTCAATGTGACCTTTTACTCTTTCTGCTGCTTTACGGGGAAAAGGTTCTGCCCAATGGTCTAACCAGCCCGGATAGTATTCCGCTACCATAAAAGGGCCTTTCCCATTATGGTATTTTTTCACCTCTTTCTTAATATTTTCCGGGTCTTCATCTCCATTTGCCGTTGGTAAAGCGCCAGGCAAAGCACCTCCTTCAAATAACCAGTCTCCGTCTGAGGTAAAAAACTCCATTCCTTTGAAACCAACTTCTTTTAATTGATCAAATACTGAAGAACTGTATTTTTTATGATCTTCCAACTTAATGTCCTCCCGTTGACTAACAAAAGATCCGAATTCATTTTCTCCCTGCACCATAACAATAGGACCTCCATTAACAATCAAATAAGGTTTCACCACCTTGTAAAGCTCTGTAAAATAAGCTTTTGTTGAATTTAAAAATGGAGTATTATATTCTCTGATTTTCATATCCTTGTCGTTTTGTAAAAACCAGGGATAGCCACCGAATTCCCATTCTGCACATACATAAGGACCTGGGCGAAGGATTACCATTAAACCTTCTTCTTTTGCTATTTTTAAAAATTCAGCTAAGTTTCGATTTCCGGTTTGAAAATCCCATTTTCCAGGAGCTATTTCATGATAATTCCAAAAAACATAAGTAGCTATCGTATTTAAACCCATAGCTTTAACCATTTGTAACCGATGTCTCCAATAAGCCTGGGGAATTCTGGCGTAATGAATCTCACCAGAATGCAATTTAATTGACTGTCCGTTCAATTTAAATTCTCCGTCTTCAATTTTGAAAGATTCATATTTAATCGGTTTTTGCTGGGCATTTATTACAGTTGCTCCCACTAAACAAAAGGCTAAAATTATGTTTTTAATAAACTTCATTGTATATGTTGTATTAGCGATTAAAGTTAATTATGTATTAAAACAAATTTATAAATTTACCTGATGCTTCCATACTGGTTACCACCGGTTTTTGCAGCTTTACCACCAGTTGAAAAAATATTTAAATATTATGAAACTTGTTAAAATTCTTCAAATGCAAAACTCAAAATTATTCCTGTTACCAAAAACGAACATAAATAGCAGTGAGAATTAATACAATAATGACGATCAGGAATAATGTTCTATTGTCCACATTGAACATATTTTTGTCTGTAACAAAAGCTTTTGGATTTATTTTTGGGCCAAAGACACTTAAGAGTACCATTACCACTACAGTAATGAAAAATGACCAACCCATATTGATCAGGAAAGGAATCTCTGTAATGGATTTTACCATGCCATTTTCCAACTTTTCATAAGTGAATGCTGTATACATCCATGTTTCTTTTCCAAATAGTTCAACTGCAAAACTGTTAAAGAATATAGATAATAAAAAACCGAGCATAACTCCAACTATAGCAGCAGTTCCGGTAGTTCTTTTCCAAAACATTCCTAAAATAAACATAGCAAATACACCCGGACTAATAAAACCGGTATATTTTTGTATAAATGTAAAACCACCTTCACCACCGATTCCCAAAATATCTGTCCATGTAAATACCAAAGCAATAAGCATCGCCACTATAATTGTCAAACGTCCTGTTCTTACCATTTGCGATTCAGATGTATTGGTTTTTAAATATTTTTTATAAATATCTAAAGTAAAAATGGTGGATATACTGTTTACTTTTCCGGCAAGTGATGCTACTATTGCAGCTGTTAAAGCAGCCACTGCAAGACCTTTAAGTCCGGATGGAAGCAGCCCCAGGATTGCAGAATAAGCACTGTCTTTCACCCCATTAAAATTGGACAAATGACCTTTTGTATAAAGTACATAAGCTGCAATACCAGGAAGCACAACAATTAGAGGCATAAAAAGTTTCAAAAATCCTGCAAATAAAATTCCCGTTCTTGCTGTTTTTAGATCTGCTCCTAATGCTCTTTGGGTAATGTATTGGTTACATCCCCAATAATTAAGTTGTACAATCCATTGTCCAGCAAGATACATTGCTAAACCCGGCAAAACTATATATTTCCGTACCGCTAAATTTTCTGACATTGATAAAGTAGTGGTGGTAATTTGTGGTTTATCAAGAATGAGTTTGAAATGTCCCGGAGCTTCTTTCAAAAGGGTATTTAAACCCATTAAAGCATTTCCAACAGCAGCACCATTAATTCTTTGATCCACAACCTTTAATGCCATATAAACTGTAGCAAAGCCACCAATAATAAGAACAGCCACCTGAATAACATCCGTGTAGCCAATGACTTTCATTCCACCCAATCCAATAACCAAAGCCATTAGTAAAAGTGCAACCATAATGATATGCAGATGCCCTCCCCCGAGCAATGAATCAATAGCTACAGCTCCTAAATAAAGAATGGAAGTAAGATTAACAATTACATATAAAAATAGCCAAAAAACAGCCATAATAAGAGAAACAGCCTTATTATATCGTGTTTCCAAAAACTGAGGCATTGTATAAATCTTATTTTTGAGGTAAATAGGAATAAACCATACTGCAATAATTATCAGTGCAATGGCAGCCAGCCATTCATAAGCAGCAACAGCTACTCCCGTGAAAAAACCTTCTCCACTCATCCCAATAAATTGTTCTGCTGAAATATTAGATGCAATCAAACTCGCTCCAATTGCCCACCATGTCAATGAGCCCTCTGCAAGGAAATAATCTTTACTTCCTGTAGTTTTTGATTTTTTCCGATTGTATATCCATAGGCCATATACTGTTACAACAAAAAAATACATTAGAAATATAACAAAATCAAGTGTCGATAGTTTTCCCACGCTTAAAAATTTTTATAGTAAGTTTATCATAGATTTCTATACTTTCCAGCACTTTCAAGTACTATAAAGTATTTAATAGTTTAGCACTCTTAATAGATCATTTAGAACAATTCTGAATCTTTCACACTAAAATCACACAAAAGAAAACCTTCTATTATCAAATGTATAAATTTGAAAAACACAACCATACTTGTTCCTACCGGTTTTTGTATATTTACTACTAGTTTAAAAAATTGGCAATGTTATGAAGCTTATTAAAATAATCCCCGATTCAGTTATTCCTAAATACCAACAGATTATAAATTCCATTGAACAAGCTCTTGCCCAACAACTACTAAAAAAAAATGACAAATTACCTTCCATCAATAAAGTGTGTATGGAATTTGGTATTTCCAGAGACACTGTTCTTTATGCCTACGAGATACTGAAAAAGAAAGGAATAGTAAATGCTATTTTGGGCAAAGGATACTATATAAAAAGTACTGATTGGAATTTTGAAGAGCGCATTTTTTTACTGTTTGATGAACTGAATGCTTTTAAGGAAAATCTTTATTATTCCTTTTTGGAAGAGATACAGCAAAGAGCGAATGTACATGTATTTTTCCATTATTTCAATATTGATGTCTTCAAGAAATTAATAGAAGAAAACAATGGAAGCTACACAAAATATATCATTATGCCCGGGAATATGAATGATACAGCTCCCATTATTAAGATGCTTCCTAAGAAAGACGTATATATATTGGATCAAACCAATATATTTTTAAGGGAATATTCATCAGTACATCAGAATTTTGCAAAAGATATGCACAATGGGTTATTAAAAGCAAAAACTAAGCTTGAAGCCTATCAAAGATTAATTCTTATTTTTCCCGGGCAAAAAGAGCCTGTAGGTATGGTAAAAGGATTTACCAGTTTTTGTGAGCAGTATAAAATGAAGCATGAGATCATCTGTAATTTTACTGATAGAGAAATCCTGAATGGAGACGTATTTATTATTGTAGATGATAAGCATTTGGTCAATGTCATTAAGCAATCTAAAAAGCAGAAGCTAAAGATCAGAAAGGATTTTGGAATTATCTCCTACAACGAAACGCCTCTTAAAGGTATTGTAGAAAATGGCATTACTACAATTTCTACGGATTTTTGGCAAATGGGAAAGATTTTGGCGGAAATGGTTCTTAATTCCAAAGAAGGAAGAATTGAAAATGCTTCTAATTTAATCATAAGAAATTCTCTATAATTATTTTGAACAAAGGCTCAGATTATAAAATCCGAGCCTTTATTTTTTAGCTTTAAACTTCTGGATTAAAAGTCAATAGAATTCAGTGTTTTATCCACCAGTAATCCGTTAACAGCTTTTATATTAAATGATCCGTTTCGCTTGGCTTTAAATTTAAGAATGAATAAATCTGTTGTGCCTTCTAAAGGTTGTTTTTGCCCTGTATTAACGAGTGTAGGATATAATACTTTCTCTTTATTGGTATGCAATCGATCATAAGTGAGGTTTTCCATTTGTTTAATATGTAATGGTGTAATACCTATATATTCCAGTTCCTGCTGGTTATATGGAATGGCAAAACTCAGTGCATTTACAGATTGCAGATTATTACCTTTTACCACTACTTCTACAATATCATTCTTAGCATATTGCTGTTTTGAGACAGAGACTGTAATGTTACCTTGCAGTGGTTTCAACTCTTCATCATTTATCCCTCCATCAATTTTTGTAGCGACGTTAGAAATATCAAATGCATCAATGAAACCGTTCTTATTAATATCACCATTACTGATATATCCCTCAAAGTCAGAATCTCCTTTTCTCAAACCTGTATAATTCATATATGAAGTAAAGTCATTCCTATCAATTTTCTGATCATTATTGATATCACCAGGAAGCAAACTTACAGAACCTGGTACTTTAAAAACGTATAGCTCATTTCCAGAACTAAAGTTTCTGAAGGCATTGCTGACTTCAATTTTAATGAATCGTGTGGTAGGATGTGTGGCAAAATCTAAAGATTTGGTTTTGTTATTTCTATCCCAGATAAAAGAGCCAAGTTCTGTCCAATCTTTTTTATTATCACTATGTGAAACTTTACCTTTCATCCATATTCCGTTGTAACCGCTGCTCCTAGGGATGTATTCCAATTTACTTATTGTATTCACAGATCCTAAATCTAAAATCATTTCAAAAGGAACCTTGCTCTTTTCATAATCTGAATGCCAGCCTGTACTCACATCCTGATCAAAAAGATTTTCTATCCCTTCTCCTTCCTGACTTGGAATTGTGGTAGTTGCTTTTATCCCTTTAATCGCAAATTCGTAAGGATTTTTATTGGTTTGGGATGAAAAAGAAACCCAAGCAGAAGTATTGGTTTTATTTACAGCTCTTACTTTGAAATCATATTTTGTTTCAGGAGCTAATCCTTCAAACAAGAAAGAACTATCTTTTATATTACTGTATACCATATTATTATATAGTATTTCGTAATAATCAGCATTAGGTATTTTATTCCACGATGGCAGTATTGAATAGGCAGTGTTTATATTTTCGGAAGTGACTGGTTTTAAAGTTTCTGCCAATGCCCCGGAATTATTTTTCAATTGATTGGAATTGGTAAATTGGTAATCTTTAATGACAAGCTCTACTTTGTTTTTGCTGATATCGGTGATTTCTGATTTTATCCAAAGTTGTGGATTTCTGGTAATTGAAAACTTTGAAAATTCAGAATCTTTTGTAGAGAAATTATTGAATTCCGGTTGACTATTGTAAAAATATACATTTGTCGAACTATTGAATTCATCTAACGTATTTACTGTTTTCAGTTTTATATTTTTTCCTCCAATAGAAAGTTTTACACCGGATGGTTTTTTAGTAACATTAATTCTAAATTCTGTTACTTTTTCTTTTTCAAAACCATTAAAATTACCTTGAGCAGGAGAAATGCTTATTGTCGCAGTATTTTTAACTACATTACTTTCTATAAGAGTGCTTACAGATTCGTTTTTCTTATAATTTTCGGTTACGCCATCATCATCATATTCTGTAAAACTGGATTTTTCTGAAGGATACGCTTCATAAATTCTTAATTTTTTATTGATTTGACTAACATTATTATTAGCATTTACCATCGGAATAATAGCACCTGGCTTCACAAATAGAGGAAGCTTCCAAATGGGTGCATCGAAATGATTTAAAATAACTCCTCCTTCATACGTTTGTCCTGTGAAGTAATCAATCCAATTTCCTTTTGGGAGGTAAATATTATTTCTGATATCATTCCCTTCTTTATCCATTTTTGTGGCTTGATATATGGGAGCCACTAAAAAATAGGGACCATACAGATACTGGTACTGAGTAGATTTTCCGAGGGTATAATCATTAGCCTGTTGTAAAAACATTGCTCTGATGATTGGCAATCCATCTACAGCTTCCTTAGCCACACTATAAGTATAAGGAAGTAAGCTCGACTTTAATTTTAAATAATTTCTGTTGATAGAAGTAACTGGTTCACCCAAGGCGTGAGGATACTTTTCATTGGCTCCCCAGCCATCCATATTAAGCTGCATGGGAGTGAAGGTTTTCCATTGGAAATCTCTGGTATTGATAACCGGATTTTGCCCACCAAAAATACCATCCATATCCGAAGTAATATTAGGCTGGCCAGACAAGCCTGAACCTATGTACGTAGGAATATGAAATCTGATGTATTCCCACTCTCCGCCAGTTTGATCTCCGGTCCAGATACCTGCATATCGTTGTGAACCCGCCCATCCGTCCAGCGAAATAATAAAAGGGCGACTTCCATTACCATAGCGTGGCATTATTTGAGCTACATCTGAAATACCATTCAGCCCGAATGAGTAGCCAGGACCTACCCAGGCGACATCCGTTTTTAAAACTCTTACGCCTGCATCCCCCACTTCTTTTATAATATCTCTCTGCAAAAGAGCAGCTACTCCTTCTTTTGGATGTAAATCTGACTGTGTCCACAATCCTATTTCTACTCCATTTTTTCTGGCATATGCTCCAAATGATTTTAAATTGGCGACGTTGCCTTCCAAAGTTTCAGTTTGTCCATATCCAGCTCCATACCCATCATTGGGCAATATCCATCCTAATGGCATATCTGCATTTTTATAACGGTCTATAACTGCTCTGGCTGAAAACTGATAATTGTTTTTTTCACCATTTAACGATTCTTTAACTCCTCCATTGTCTTTTTGGCTCTCTTTATACCTTTTTCGGTCTTCAAATGGTATTCCTTTATCGTCTTCCTTCCAATAATCTCTGTTGTAGGCATTAAGATGTCCTTCATAAAAACCGAACTTGGGCAAAAGTACAGGGTTTCCTGTAAGCTGGTAAAAATCATTCAACAAAGATTTAGGCTGATCATCTACCATAAAGAAAACGTCCAGATAATTAGTCTCATGAGCCAGTTTCACTTCATTTTTATTTTGTTTACCAAAATCATAATATCCTTTTTTGAAAGTATGCCACATAAAACCATATCCATTTGTGGACCAGTAATAAGGATTGGGAGATGCTACACCACCGTCAGTCCAGTTATTTTGATTTACAATAAAAATAGTATTTCCTTTATGGGAGAATCTCCCATTCTGCACACCGCCTCCATAGAAATATTCATCTTTTCCCTGAGATAAAGTCAGTACTACTTCTTTAGAGTTAAATTCAATGGGAGCTATAAAAGTAAAGATCTCTTTGTGAAGGTTCAAGTCAAATACTTTAAATAAAGAAGTAGCCTTTTCAATTTCTATTTTAATTTTATTGGTGGAGACAGAAACAGTCTGTGATAGATTATTAATAGCAATTCCTTTTATTTTTTTTCTGGGCTGATCTGCCAAAATCTGAGCAGGAGGCACCGCTTCCGGATTTCTTATTTCTCCACCTTTGGGATCTAAAAATAATCTGAAAATATTTTCTCCATAAAAATCTATTACCATTTTTTTGTTGCCGGAAAGCAAAACTTCTACAGAAGTTTCTCCTTTCTTAGAAACATTCTCAATATTTTGAGCCTTGGCTTTTCCAATGGAGAGGAAAAGAAAAGAACTCAGGAGTAAAATCTTTTGAATTTTTGGATTTAAAACTGTATTCATGTATGTTGACTTTATCTATTAATTTACATTTTATACTACCCTAAGAAAATATGATAAATATTTCAGATAAAATAACTATAATCTTTTGTAATATTAAAACTTTCAAAAATCAGTACCCTTTTGCTGCCTGGGCTTCTTTTAATTTTGGATTTAAATCCACCGCAGTCTGAGGGTAAGGGAATCTGTAAAACTTATCATTCCATACTCTTTTGGCAACCTGTGTATTTGTAATATCATAGACTGTTTTCATTACATTGGGAGCAATTTTCCATCTTCTGATATCATAGAATCTGTGTCCTTCATTCGCTAACTCTATTCTTCTTTCATTTCTAATAATATCCCTCAAAGTTTCCTTTGTCTGTGTTCTGCTGATTGCTGGCATCCCAACTCTGCCTCTGATTTTGTCTAGTGCATCATAAATAGAGGCATCCGGCCCATACATTTCATTTTTTGCTTCAGCATAAGTAAGCAATACCTCTGCATAGCGAATCAGCATAAAATTATTACTTGCCATTAAGTTTTCATCTAATGAACTATAATCAGCCATTTTTTTGTAGTTATAGCCAATTTTCGATGTATTGTTTCCTCCTTTGCTCCATGTGAACAGCTGGCTTGTTCCAAAACCCTTCAGATAAGACCAAGGTCCATTGGGGTGCATAATACTTGCATATAAACGGGTATCTCTGTTTTTAAACTCGTCCAGATAGGTATCATTTGGACTTCCGTCATTATAGTTTGAAGCTCTTGTAGCATCAGAAGGGGGTGTAAATGCAGTTCCATCTTTTTTCCAATAGGCATTTACCAAATCAATGGTTGGGGTTATAGAGCTCTATCCACTCTCTTCATTGGGCAATAGGAGAAGGGTCATGTAATTGCTGTATATTCCTTTTGAATCCGGTACATATTGAGCTTCTAAAATTGATTCTGTACTGCCCTCATTTTTGGCCCAGAATAACGCCTGATAATTACTTAAGCCTTTGTAAAAATTATCTTTATCTGTGGCAGAAGTAAAGGTAACAAAGCTGTCATAGTCTGTACTTGTGTCTACCGAAGCTGTATTGAAAAGCCCGTAAATTCCAGAGTTCATTACGGATTGAGCAGCTTCATAAGCTTCTTTATATTTTCCTGTGTATAGATATACCCTTGCTTTGAATGCCAATACTGCTCCTTTTGTTATTCTACCTTTATCCTGACCAGAGGTGTAGAAAGCTGGTAATTCATTTTCTATAGCATTTAATTCACTAGTTACAAAATTATCAATTTCAGCTTCAGAAACAGGAGTAAGAGAGGTCTCATCTAATTTACCTGATTTCTGCACCAGTGGAAGGGCTCCAAAGTACTGAGATAAATCAAAATAATTGAAAGCTCTAATAAATCTTGCTTCTGCTATATATCTTTTAGCAAGATTTTTGTCCATGGGAATTTGATCAATATTCTCTAAAAAAGTATTCACCCTTCTAATTGTAGTAAAGTCATATCCGAAATCTGTAAAAGGAAGTATGTCCCCTGTAGAAGCAGCTACAGCTTTTGTTTCCCAAGGATACTGAGCATATGAATTATCGGTATAACTATCATTATACATATTTTCATACGCAGCACCAGATAAGTATGCATAAATACCATTTAATGCTAAAGTAGCGTCTTTTTCAGTTTTCCAAAACGTCTCTTCTGATATTTTGTCTTCCGGAAACCTATCTAAATTACAAGAACCATTAACTACAGCCAGGGAAACTGACAATAATATAATTTTTATTTTTTCCATTTTTAGATGTTTTTATTTTAAGTTAAAAAGTTGCATTGATACCAAACGATATCGTTTTTAAGTTTGGATATGTGGAACGGGCGCTAGCCATTTCAGGATCAAAATCTTTCGCTCTTTTGTCTCCTCTCAGTGTAAAGTAATTTTCTAAATTTGCATATATTCTGAATTTTTTCAATCCTATATGACTGATTGTTTTCTGAGGAAGGGAATATCCCAAAGTAACAGACTTAATTCTGAAGTAACTTGCATCAAAAAGCCAAAAATCTGAAGCAACTTCTATATTCTGAGTTCCTCCTCCAGACGGTAACATCCTATGGTATAACGCGTTTGGATTTGGGTTTTCAGGAGTCCATCTGTTATCTAAAACATATTGTTTTACCCCTGCACCATTGAAGAATGCCTGAGAGGATTCTTTATCCAGATATACCTGAACATTAGCTACCCCTTGCCCCACTACACTAAGATCAAAATTTTTATAGCTACCTCCCATGCTTAGACCATAGGTAAAACTTGGGACATCATTTCCTATGACTGTTCTATCGCTCTCATTAATAACTCCATCCCCATTAATATCCACATACTTTATATCGCCAGGCTGAGAAGAGTTATATAATTTAGGATAATTATTATTAATATCCTCCTGGGTTAAGAGACCGGCAGTTTTGTATCCATAGAAATCACCAATTGAACCTCCAACCTGTGTTATCCAGTTATTATCATATAAAGGCTTGTTATTTATAAGTGAAAGAATATTATTCTGGTTTTTAGCAAAATTAGCATTGATATAAAAGTCTCCATCTTTAAAATTTTTATTATATCCTAAAGTAATTTCTATCCCTTTATTTTCGACATCACCAGCATTGATTGGCGGCGTTTGGGTTTTTACTGGATCGCTGTCCATGATTACACCTGTTTCATATTCTAATTGATGGCTCATTAATGCACCCTTAGTAAGACGGTTATATAAATCTACTGAGAATGTGAAAGTATTACCGAATAAAGATCCATCCAAACCTATATTTTTGGTGATAATTTTTTCCCATCCAATACCGGAAAAGCCAAGCTTACCTGGCACCACTGCTCCAACAATAGCATTCCCCAGAACTGAAGAATTATTATCCATATAGGTTTGGCTGTCATAATAACCAATGGTATTGACAGATCCCGTGCTGCCATAAGAACCTCTTAACTTTAGGGTATTGATAAAATTCAGGTTTTTAATAAAATTCTCTTTATCCAGCCTCCAGGAAGCCATAATTGCAGGAAAATAGCCCCATCTGTTTTCTTTAGCAAAACGTGAAGATGCATCTGCCCTTATAATACCTTCTAAAAAATATTTTTCCTGGTAATTATAATTAATACGGGCAAAAGCAGACTGGACAGCAGATTGGTGGGTATTAGACTTTAATTCATCTAAAGTTCCGTCAAGAGTAGAAAGAGCACTCAAAGAATGCAATCCATCTTTGGGTATATTAGATTTTCTACCCTCCATTACTCTATCTGTGTAGTTTTCATATGAAGCACCTCCCAACACTTTAAAATAATGTGATGCTATCTTCTTTTCATAACTTACAAAGACCTGAGTATTAAGCAATTCATCAGATTCCCATTTTTCATGATAGTTATTAACTGCTCTTGCAGTTGCACCAATAGGAGCTTGAGTCAAAAAATTGTATACAGGGTTGAGTGTATTTGTAAATTCACCCAAACGATAGTTCCAGTTTGAATAGCTGATTTGGGCATCTATATTTAATCCTTTTACAGGGGCATAGCTTGCGGATAACGCCCCCATAAATTTCTGATCATTTACCTTAGAATCTCCTCCCTCTATGTTATTTCTTACAGGATTGGTTTTTGCAAATGTATTATCTACTTTACCCGCATTCATAGATCCCCACCATCCGTTGGATTGCCTTAATGCCATAGTAGGAGTTATTCTTGCCAGTTCTATAGTATTAATATCGTCTCCCTGATCATTGATCATCTGTTTGATAAACGATATATTAGAATTGACGGTAAGTTTATCACTTAATTTAGAGGAGGTATTGGTCCTGAAAGAATATCTGTCCATCCCTTTTGTGGGTGATAGAGACTCCTGTTTCAAATACCCTAAACTTGCAAAATAACGGGTTTTATCTCCCCCTGATACATTAATCTCATTATTAAGCACATTAGCCATTTTCCTATAAGTTGCTTTATACCAGTCTGTGTTAGGGTATCTATCCGGATCTGTCCCAGCAGCTGTAAGATCTATTTGTTCTTGCTTGTATTGAGAAAAATGACCAACACTATTATCAGCGTTGTAATATGCCTCATTTTTCAGTTTCATATATTCAACAGCATCTACATATTTTGGCAAATAAGTCGGCGTCTGATAGGCATTATACATATTATAATTGATACTCATCTTACCTCCACCCCCTTTTTTGGTCTCGACAAGAATGACACCATAACCAGCTCTTGTACCATAGATAGCTGCTGAAGCATCTTTTAATATACTTATATTTTCAACATCGGCTGGGCTTAGCCTGGAAAAATCTGCAGCACTTGAGAGAATTCCATCAATAATATAAAGTGGGGAATTACCTGCAACACTCCTTCCCCTTATATTTAAATCAGGTACAGAACCTACATCTTTTAAAGAAGATTTAATTGTAACCCCGGGTAAAGCACCTTGTATACTGGCGGTTAAACTTGTTGTTGGGCGATCCTGTAGTATCCTTTTGTCAACAGAAGCTATAGATCCGGAAACAGTTCCTTTTTTCTGTTTTCCGTATCCTACTAAAACAATTTCTTCCACATTTTTTACTTTCTTCATGAGGGTGTCCGAAGGTTTGTTTTTAGTTTCCTGTGCATACACAAATGGTATAGAGGACATTAGAACTGCACTCAAAATAATCTTTTTTTTCTTCATGCTTTTATTAATTTTATTATTGGATATTATTTTACCTAAGAGTAGTTGCTTTCTTACTAATCTCTTTTCTTATTTTTTCCTTTGCCTGAGAGGGAACTGGCTATTACTAAAACATTAACTGTTTGTTAATCAAATGTATATTTTTACTTCACACCTGCATACTGGTAACCACCAGTTTTTATCCCTTTACCACCAGTTTGAAAAAGATTAGAATATGCCTTATTAAAAAGCCTCCTGTAAATTGATAATGGTTGACAGACTTAATTCTTACTTTTAATAAGAACAACACAAAAACACCGATAACATTTAATATATCAGCGCTTTAACTTTATTCCAATAGATCAACAATTAAATATTAAGGTTAGTTTTTTAAAGGTTAAAAAAATCTTCAGTAAGCAAGTTTAGAGTTCATTTTCAAAATGTTTCAGGTAACCTTTTTACCGTTCCATAGCAACATTTCTCACGCAAAAAGTATGTTTTACCCGCTTCTGTTTTGTGTTTTTTTAATAATGAATAATAAGCCAAAGAGCATTGAAAGATATCTTCAATATCTTTGGCTTTACAACTTTTTTTGGATTGAAAGAAAAAGAATTGTGAATAAGTTTAGAAAGGCTGCCCAAACCATCATTAATTAATTCAAAAAGATGTACAATAAGGTGTACCTAAATTAGATTGATAAGATTTTGCATTAGTGAAGAATTAATTCATATCAAAGCATGGAATAAAGCGTAAAGAATTTCGAGTACAACTACCCAAATACTTTGCAAATTCTTTAAAATTTCTGCAATATATCCTTAAAATATAGGCATAATGCCCTTTAATTAACCTTTAAAATTTGTTCTACATCATTTACGGCCTTTACCAGAGCTTGCATTTTTTGTTTACCCTGTTTATTGAATTTTAATTTTTTAGAATCTCCACCTTACAAAGGCTTCCATGGCAGCATAAGTAGCAAGCCCCATTTTATGATAGGTTTCAGCTGTTTCTCTGTTTCTTTCTTCTGCTCTTTGCCAGAATTCTCTCATATCCGTTCCCTGGAATACGACTCCATCTTTTTGAGATTGATGCTTGAAAATTCCATAGCGTTTCTCCAAAATCTGGTCCGGGCTTAGGGGAACTGCCATTTCTATTTCTTCTATAGACCATTCTTTCCATGCTCCTCTGTATAGCCATAGCCAACAATCTTTCATGTATTCCTTCGATTTTAAATTCTTAACAGATTCAAAAACAGCATCTAAACATACTTTGTGTGTTCCATGAGGATCTGCTAAGTCACCAGCTGCGTATATCTGATGTGGTTTTACTTTGTCTATTATATCTGTTACAATTTTTATATCTTCTGTACTTAATGGTTTTTTTTCTATTCTGCCTGTCTCATAGAAAGGCATTTCTAAAAAATGAATCTGACTGTCTGGTATTCCCACGTAATAGCAAGTGGATTTTGCTTCTCCTTTCCTTATTAAGCCCTTGATATGCCTTACCTCAGGAATGTCTATATCACTATTTTTTTTATTTTGTAAAAATTTGGTTGCTTTGTCAAAAATCTTTTGTGCCGCATTATTTTCTATACCAAACATTTCGTTGTAGTCACAAACAAAATTGGCAAACCGCAATGCTTCAGAATCTGCTACGGCTATATTTCCGGAAGTTTGATAAGCAACGTGAACCTCATGCCCCTGCTGGTGTAGCCTTATGAAAGTTCCACCCATACTAATAATATCATCATCCGGATGCGGACTGAATATAAGAACTCTTTTCTTGGCCGGAGTTTTCCTTTCTGGTCTATTACTATCATCTGCTCCTGGTTTACCTCCCGGCCATCCCGTTATGGTGTGCTGTAATTTATTGAAAATTTGAATATTGATATTGTAGGCTGGCCCTTTATCTGCCAACAGATCGCTCATTCCGTTTTCTATATAATCCGAATCGGTAAGCATCAATATTGGTTTTTTTATTTTTTGGGCTAACCCCAAAACTGCTTTTCGGATTAATGCATCAGTCCATTCTATTTTTTCTACCAGCCATGGAGTATTAATTCGGGTAAGTTTATGAGCAGCTGCCTGATCTAACACAAAAGTGGCATTTTTGTGTTCCTGCAGATAAGAGGCTGGTACTAGATTGGTAACAGGGCCTTCTACAGACTCTTTTATAATATTTGATTTAGATTCCCCCCACGCCAGGAGTATTACTCTTTTCGCTTCCATTATTTTCTTCACTCCCAATGTAATAGCTGTTCTGGGAGTATTCGACAGTCCTAAAAACTCATTGCTTGCTGCTACTCTTGTGATATGATCTAAAGCTACAAGACGGGTTTTGGAATTTTGCAGGGAACCCGATTCATTAAATCCGATATGACCATTACCACCAATACCCAGAACCTGCAAATCTATCCCGCCTAAGGCTTCTATTTTAAGTTCGTATTCTGTACAATAATCTGCTATTTCTTCTTTGGATAATGTTCCGTCAGGAATGTGATAATTTTCAGAAAGAATATCTACTTTATCAAACAATAACTCTTTCATAAAACGAACATAACTATGTACGGAATCTGGTTCCATAGGATAATATTCGTCAAGGTTGAAAGTAATTACGTTTTTGAAGCTCAGACCTTCTTCTCTGTGCATTCGTACCAATTCTGCGTATAAGCTCTTGGGAGAAGACCCTGTAGCCAGCCCTAAAATACAAGGTTGTTTCTGGGACTGCTTGACGCGTATAAGATCAGAAATTTCTTTTGCTACAGATTTTGAAGCTGAAAGCGAATCCGTGAAAATAACTGTTTCTATCTTTTCAAATCTTTTCTCGAATCCTGTAGAGGAATCTATTGTGCTTTTTAACATATTAATTTGGTTTTTGGAAAGTGCTAAATTAAATTTATACCTAATTGTTGAAACCTGTGAGAATCTGCTGTTGAATGCTTACATTAAAATTGTAATGCCAGCTTATTCCCATAAATTCTCAGGATACAGCTTCTTCATTCTTAGTTCTGAAATCCTTTTTTGTACAATTTCTTTATCTTCAGAATAGGTAACTCCAAACCGCCTGTCATTAGATTTCAGTAATTTTACGTTAACTTTTCCGGATGCTATACTGTCGGCAACCAAAGTGGGTAAATAGTATTCTGCTTTCAAACTCCCTTTGTTTTTCTCTAAAAAACGCTTAAAAGAATCATTGCCAAACTCAAAACACCTGGGTGTGAAACCCCAAAAATTCATAGATACTGTTACCTCCTCTTCAATTGTTGTAAAACTCTCATCTTCTTCTTTGTACCTTAGCCCGTTTTCACTTTTCTCTATATATGTTCTTTCTGTTACATTTAATAAGTTTCCATTACAATCTACCTCACATACACCCCGGGAAACATAGCCATGGTCCGAAACCGTATTCTTCAGTAAATAGCCTATCATACTAAAATGATAAGAGTTGATATCTGTTTTTTTTAGAAAATCATACATCACCATAAAGGCATCTCTCCCATAAAAATCATCAGCATTAATAATGGCGAAGTTTTCGTGTACCACATCTTTGGTAAGCAGTAAGGCATGTCCTGTTCCCCAGGGTTTGGTACGTTCTGCATTTAGATATTCCTGAGGGACACGATCAATCTCCTGATACACGTACTCTATTTCGGCTTTTCCTTTTATTTTTTTTTCTATTAATGACTTAAACTCATTTTCAAAACTTTCACGAATAATGAAAACAAACTTCTTAAAACCAGCCTGCAATGCATCATATAAAGAAAAATCTATAATGGTATCTCCCTGTGGAGTAAATATATCTAACTGTTTAAGACCTCCATATCTGCTGCCCATTCCGGCTGCTAAAATGATAAGTGTAGGATGGTGGTGATTTGTATTCATTTTCTTTAATAAATTTTGGATAAGTATCTTGAAAATTATAATCTACATTCGGGGATTTTCTAAGCAAACTTTAAGTTTCATACAAAAATTACTACAAATTCATAAGATGAAACCTTATACAAAACTTATATATTTTCAATAAAAAACAAAAAGAACAGGTACTACAAAGATACACTACAACAATATACAATTGATTTACAATCACTTAATATTATAAAAATAAATAAGTATGATGATAACAATGAATTTGTTCCAATTCTTTATGACTAGAAAATCACAGAATTTTGTAAAATAATAAGATGTGATAAGGTTTAATTTAAGGTTATGGGTTGTTCACAGTGGGTGAAATTTTAAAAACAAGAGCGAAAGCTGCAAATAAAAATTTTACTACAAAATCATTATTAATTCATTAACAAGTGTATTATATTCAATTAATACATGTTATACAAATTACTGAATAACAACATATTGAAAACAAAAACAAATCATGTAGTATCGGTGTAGTAGATTTTTTTTATTATTTTGGTTAATAATTTTCACATTTGAAAATGATTGCTCAGAAAAAGATTAAATGATGAAAAAAGAATCTTTCGAGGAATTTTTGGCTTCAAGATAAAATCATTAATAAAATGATAGATTATTTCTGTAAATGAAAGATAAAATTACTTATTCAACCAGCTTAAACATTCAGCGATTTGCATTTTACTGATAAAAATTTCAGTATTCACTTCCGGTTCCGGTGAAAGTCTAAGCTCTACTTTCTGGCTGGAATGCTTGATAATTTCGGAAACCGCATCTTTATTAATGATAAATTTCCTGTTGATCTTAAAGAAAATTTCAGGGTTCAGCTTCTGAATAATATCTTTAATGGTATCATCATAAATATAGGTCTGATGGTCTTTAGTGGTCAGGAAAAGGTACTTCCCGGAGGCAAAAAAGTAGGCAGTGTTATGCTCGTCTATTGATTTGAGTTTATTTCCTTCTCTTACCATAAAGCGTTTCATTACCTCATCTTCTGCCTGTCGCAGTGATGAAATAGATTTAAGAACCGGTTCAGGATCAAAATTATTTCTTATAGAAATAAATTTCTGTAAAGCTTTATGCAAATCTTCTTCCTCGAAAGGCTTCAGAAGGTAATCAATGGTGAAATGCCTGAAAACCCTCATGGCATATTCGTCAAATGCGGTAATGAAAATAATTGGGCTAAAAAGCTCTATCTGTTCAAAAATTTCAAGGCTCATTCCATCTCCAAGATGAATATCCATAAAAATAAGATCAGCCGAATCTTTCTCAAAGAACTCAATTGCCTGTTTTTTGGAACGAAGAATAACCGTCTCTGTAACAGGGACTATGCTCTGTGTATCCAAAAGATTTTTCAGATAATTCACAGCCAGCAGTTCATCTTCTATAATGGCAATTTTCATAACGATGCAAAAGTACAAAAAAACCGCTGAAACAATTAAGTTCAAGCGGTTTCCTCTGTATTGAATTTGATATGAAGTTCTATAAATTAGGGTTATTCTTCTTCGCACTCATTGGATATTCAATGGTATATCGCGGATCATTCTGCTGAAGAATATACTCGTTACCACTAATGGTGTGGCTTATTTTTTTCTGATTTGCTCTTCTTAAGTCGAACCATCTTTGGCCTTCCAGAGCAAATTCTCTGAATCTCTCATCCAGGATAAAGTTCATAAATGCTGTGGAATCCATTGAGTTCACCGCATTTTGTACTGAAGTATACCCATCCGGAGTATATCTGTTTTTCATTACTTTCAGAAGTGTTTCTTTAGCCTCTGCAAGCTTGTTCAATTTTAACAATGCTTCAGATTTTATAAAATATTGCTCTGCTGTTCTGAAAGACACTTTGAATTCTAAACTTCCTCCTTTGGTGACTTTATACTTACTACCATTTTTTTCAAAATACATGCCAAACCTTTTATCTGCCGTAGTATTGTATGAAGAAATCAATTCCGGAGATGCAAAAGACAAGTTTTTTATAGAATTATCCCATGTATTATCCAAAGCCATGATCGATTCCGGGGAAGCATAATGGTTAGGTGGTGTGTTTACCGTATTTAAATTGCTCAGATCTCCTTTTACTGCCAATACCTGATCTGCATAGTTTAAAGCCTTATTCCAGTCTCTTTCATATAGGGCTGCCCTTGCTTCAAAAGCCAGCAATGCAACTTTTGAAAATCTGTAGTTCAATCCTGTTGCTTGTTTCTGTTCTACCATCAGATCTTCTGCTTTTTTAAGATCTGCATGAACCTGATTGTACACCTCCTGTACTGAAGATGGTTTTAATACCTGCTCAAGATCGATTTCAAGACTGATCGGAACGCCTCTGTCGGTAGAAGCTGTAGCACTATTGTACGGTTTTCCATATAAATTCACCATATCAAAATACAGGTAAGCACGAAGAGCATACGCCTCTGCTAAAATCTGATTCTTTTCAGGAGAATCCTGCATGGTTGTACTTCCTTCATTGATAATCTGATTCAGATAAAAGTTCACGGAATAAAAGCTTACCCATGGAAATTCTGTAGATGCCTGATCATTATTAGCGTCTTTCCACATCGCAATTTCACGATAGGAAATAAAATCCGTTGAATTATCATCAATATTCACCTCATCGGTACGAAGGGCTACCAGAGATTTATGAACAGGATATTTTGAATAGGCAGATGTAAGTACTTTTCTGTAATCTTCAACTGTGGTAGGAATAACTTTTCCCTCAGGCTGAATATCCAGAAACCTGTCACATCCGATATTGATAAAGCTGATTGCTGCAAGAGCTATGATTGCTGTAATTTTTCTCATTTTTCTCAAGTTTTAAAAAGAAACATTAAATCCTACGGTCACCGACTTGGTGATAGGCTGTGCATAAATATTACCATACGTTTCCGGATCGAAATATCCTTTGTATCCGTTGCTGAATACAAACAGGTTACGTCCTTCAACGCTCAGTCTCAGGCTCGAAATCCCCATCGGATTTGTAAATTCTTTAGGAAGTGTATACCCTAAACGGATGCTGCTGATTCTGATATAGCTGATTTCTTTTGCCCATACATCCAGTAAGCTGTAGGCATTGGAACGGTTTCCTGTAAACCATTTATTGGCCATCCATCCGTCCGGGTTAGCTTCCATATCAGGACTTGTAATTCCCGGAAGCGAACCTCCAGCTTCATAAATATCTCTTGTGTAGTTTCTTCCTCTGTCTAACTCCATACCTCGGTAAGAAGGCGTTCTCATTACTGTCTGCTTCAGGTTGAATGTTGCAGAGATGGTAAGGTCAAAATTACTTACTTTAAAGGTGTTGATAATCCCTCCGGTAAATTTCGGATCTCTGTCTCCTACATAAGTAAACAGGCTTCTCAGCTCAGCATTTGAAAGTTTGGTATCAACAAGCTGCCCTGGCAGGAAATCTGCATACACATCATATAACTTAAAGAATTCTGCTGCTGAAATCTTCTGATCTCCTTTCCAGAATAATGGGTTTCCCTGTTCATCCATTCCTGCAGTTTTCAAAGCAAAGACAGCATTTACCGGAAGTCCTTCTCTTGATGGAAGCAATGCATTATCACGCGGCTGCTCACTCAATACTCTGCTCTTGTTGTGTGCAAAGTTAATGGTAGTCGTCCATTTGAAATTATCATGATTGATATTTCTGGTAGATATCGCCAGTTCAAACCCTTTGTTGGTCAGGCTTCCCCAGTTCATCATCGTATATTCGAATCCTGTTTCCAAAGGAGTTTCTTTCATACTGATCATATCCGTACCTTTTCTGCTATAGACATCAGCGGTAAGGCTTACACGGTTATTGAACAATCCCAAATCAAGACCTAAGTTGGTATTGGTTGTTTTTTCCCATCTCAGTTTATCGTTCGGAGGGCTGAGAACATTGATAATCGATTCTTTTCCTCCAGGAAGAATGGTGGCATCATTATATTCACCGATAAAGAATGGTGAGGTGTTTCTGTCGATATTTCCCTGAAGACCGTAAGATGCTCTCAATCTAAGGTTGGATACAGCAGAAATATTTTTCATAAAGTCTTCCTTCGTTACCAGCCATGATCCTGAAACGGCCCATATCGGAAGGTATTTATACTTTTTGTTAACTCCAAACAGGTTAGTACCGTCATATCTCACACTTCCAAAGAATGTATATTTCTGATCATACGTATAAGAAGCTGTAGCAAACATAGATGCATAGGCATTCTCTATAGGAGCTGCTTCACGGTAGGTTTCATATCTTTTATCAGCTGCAAAACTTGAATTCGGGAAAACGATTGCTGTGGCTCTTCTTGTCGCAGGATCGTATCCGAAAGCCCTCGTGATGGTTGTGTTATCTTCTGTTTTACGGATTTCTGTTCCTGCCATCAAATCAATTTCATGCTTATTGATCTTCGTGCTATATGCCGCCTGTAATTTCCAGTTGTACTGGAAGAAATCATTATCCCAGTTTTGTTTTACCGCACCAGCCGGCAGAAAGTAATTGTATTTACCGTCTTTGTAGTAACGGGTATTTTCTTTCATTTTTCTGGTAAAATAGGTATTCTCCGCTGCAAATTTCTCTGTTTTATTAGCATCATACTGAAGTCCCAACTGAGAAGTAAATCTTAAACTTTTTGAAGCTTTATATTCTAAATCTAAAATTGCTTTCAAAGAGTTATTTTTCAGTGAATAGTTGGTATTTTCTCTTTCTTCAAGGAAGTTGAAAGGAATATAACGATCTTCAAAACCATCCATATCTCTATCATAATTGTAGCTTCCATCCGCATTGAAAGGCTTCATGTAAGGATTGGCATTTCTTGAATAATTCACGGGGTTGATTGAAGCATCAGCATCTGTTACAAAAGATGTACGTTCGCTCTGCGTTCCGAAAATAGAGATTCCTGCATTTAACTTATCGCTTAGTTTATAATTGTTTTTTAAAGTAAGGTTATAACGCTTAAAACCTGTACCGATAGTTGTTCCTTCTTCATCATAATATCCCAGGGAGAAATAGTAATCTGCGCGATCACTTCCTCCTGAAACACTTAATCCGTATTGTTTGTTGATGGCATTTCTGTATAACAGTTTGCCCCAGTCTGTATTGTTATTTCTTAAACCGTTAATTTGTTGGCGTGTGAATGAGTTCAAAGCATCAAACCCTCCGTTTCTGAAAGCATCAAGCTGGTTATTCTGAGTCAGGATTCTCATTACTTCTCCTTTATCGGCACGGTACGTAATATCTGCGCGCTTGGCAAGCATCAGTTCGAGGTCTACTTTTTCAGAAGCATTTAAAAGATTTAATTTATCAAAATCAGGACGAGAGGTAACGAAAGTGTCTGCTGAGAAGTTCAGTTTCAGACTTCCTTTCTTTCCTTTTTTGGTGGTGATAGAGATAACTCCGTTGGCTGCTCTTGCTCCATAAATAGCTGTTGCCGCTGCATCTTTAAGGATGGTAATATCTTCAATATCGTTAGGGTTTAAGCCTGCGATAGAGAAGTTCTGGAGCTGATCAATATTGTCTTTATCCGTAAAATTCGGAACATCATTTCCTTCTAACGGAAGACCGTCAATGACCCATAGCGGATCCTGGGGACCGGAAAGGGAAGCTGTCCCTCTGATTCTGATCTTCGCCGGACTTCCCGGAGCTCCCGTTTCAGGAGTTACTGCCACACCGGCAATCTGCCCTGCCAGCATCTGGTCTACACTGGCAACACCAGCCTGGCTGATGTTGTCCATTTTCACGGTAGAAACCGCTGAGGTCTGCTTACGCTTTTCAATTTTCTGATACCCTGTGATAATAACTTCCTGGATTTTATTTTTATCCGAAATCTCAGAAGTCAGTCTGATGGTATAGTTGGTCTGTCCTTCATTCAGCTGAATGACTCTGGACTCATAACCCGGATAACTTACCAATACCGTTTTTGTATCAGCAGGGATTTCCAATATAAATTTTCCGTCCTTATCTGTCACCGTACCTACTGATACACTTTCGATAATTCCTTCCAACTCCGTTTTTGTAGACAGCGATTGGGTCTCGATTTTTATAGATGCACCGGTGATAACCTGAGACGTATTTCCGTCTTCTATTTTCCCGGTGATGGTTTTCTTTTGCTGGGCCATTGCTATATTAGCAGCCAAAAGAGGTAAAAGTATTAGAGTTTTTTTCATTGCCGTTTATTTGTTTAAAGCCTCTTGTATACGAATGATTAAATCTGTGTAATGTGCTCTGGAAGCGTCATCACCTCTGTACCTTGTTCTGTTCAGTAAATCCAGAACTTTCTGAAGTTCTGCTCTCTTGTAAGTTGTCACTTCAGATACTCTTTTCATGGATGAATAATTGATATTCCTCAAACCATGATCATCTTCATGAAAATTACAGATGGTAGGCATATTCAAAGTATCATCTACTTTCAATCCTTTCACTGCTGTTTTTTCAAATAATTTGTTCACAGAGACAATCAAAGCATCCACATAATTTTTCTGAGTCATTTTCTCAAGCATCGTAAGGCTTCCTTTTTTACTGAAAATGGCAGTTCTAACCTGATCAAATAAATTTTCAACCGTATAGATTTCTTCTTTAGAGCCAGACACCTGATGTTTCAGCTCATTTTCAAGTAACCTCAACAATCTGTCATCCATAAACAAAGAATAGATATTTGCATACTGCATTCCTCTTGCCATGGTATATGGTGTCTGCTCGAACGGTCCCATTGGTGAATCCTTAACCGGATACGTTTTTTCTGTAATCGGATTAAAGAATAACCATTCCGGAAGGTTGATGGCATTTTTAACAAGATAATCAACTGCTCTTCTCTGAATTTCTGCAGGAACAGCTTCATAGGCTTTCTTCTTGTTACCAAAAACAGTATTGTTCAGGTAGATTCCTCCTACATTCGCCATCACATGACCTGTATACAAATCCCACTGCCCGATCACGCCCAGATACAGTTTCCCGGCATCTGTATATTCTTTACCATCTTCATACGTCCATTTCAGTAGGTTGTTAATTACCACTTTCAGGTTTTTGATTCCGTACTCGCTGGCTTTCATCGCATCATCACCTAAATCTTCAGACTGCGAACGCGGATCAATGGTTTCCAGGTAGCTCTGCTGCTCTCCATAGAAGTACATCGGGTCATCTGCATGTTTTTCAATTAAGTTTTTCAGCGCTTTTTTCTCTACGAATTCATCCGGATACCAACGGTACCCCCACTCGATGGCATATTTATCGTAAATACCGATTTTCGGAGTGATTGCTGTAACTCCATCTTCCGGCTGAGCTACATAATTGTAACGTGCGTAATCCATAATGGAAGGTGCCGTACCACCCATTTTGTCTGTAAATTCTTTGGAACGAAGCGACTCTACCGGGAATGCAAAGGATGCTCCCATATTGTGCTTCAGTCCGAAAGTGTGCCCTACCTCATGGGATGAAACAAAACGGATCGCTTCTCCCATATGTTCATCACTGAATTTATTTCCTCTTGCTTTAGGATCAATAGGTCCTGTTTGAATTCTCATCCAGTCATGAAGAGAAGTCATTACATTATGCCACCAGATGATATCTGCTTCGATAATTTCCCCACTTCTCGGGTCTACTACTGATGGCCCCATTGCATTTGACTTTGGCGACGCGGCGTAAGTAATTACAGAATATCTTACATCATCAATATCAAAATCTTCATCTTTCTCATCCGGCATTTTCGCAATCACTGCATTTTTGAATCCTGCCTGCTCAAACGCCGCCTGCCAGTCATGTACTCCGGCGATAATCTTTTCACGCCATTGTTTCGGTGTTGCCGGATCGATATAATAAACAATCGGTTTCTTAGGCTCTACCAGCTCACCTTTTAAATATTTTTCTTTGTCCTCTTCCTTCGGTTCAAGATTCCATTTGGTAATAAAGAATTTCTCATCCATTTTTTGCTGGTTGTCATTAAACGACCAGTGTTTTTCGGAGAAAAATCCAACTCTTGAATCAGCTACTCTTGGTTTCATCGGTATTTTAGAAAGCAGAACCAGATTGGTTGTAACGCCTAAAGTTACCGGAAGATCTACCCCGCCTTCATTGACAGAAGTGGACAATTGGGACTTCACCACAAGGTTTTTAGGAAAAGTCTTCACACCTTCTATGTAAGAAAGACTTGATTTCACAGATCCACCCAATCCTACATTGGCCAGCACATCATTAAAACTTTTCTGATTTCCGTCAAAAACTTTGTTCACTTTAATGGCTACAGCCGTAGAGTCGTTGTTTTGTGCTTCAATATCAAAGACTTCAATCACAGATTCTGAAAAGTTATCTTTCACAGATTTTGTAATGGCGTCATTTTTAGGGGATGACACTTTAGGAACCACCGTTTTTACCCATACTTTTTTAGCTACAGGATCACGGTAAAAAGAGATGACCTTATTCTCATAGTTCATCCCTTTGTTTAAACCTGCCTCATTGACCTGCATGGGTACCTGAGAAAGCTTGTTGACCACCAAAAACTGACGCCCCATCAAACTGTCCGGAATTTCAAAATAAATATCCGTTTTTACCTGAATGGTATTAAAAAGTCCTTTTTTATAGGTTCCCTTTTTGATCAGGTCTTCAATTTTTTTTGTTTTCTTTGAGGAAGAGGCCTCTGTCTTATCTGTTTTTTCTTTGTTAACCTTTACCGTATCTTTATCTTTTTTCTGTGCTATTGCCATTGGTGAGGCCATAGAAAGACCGAGATACAGTGCAAGTCTGTAATTCTTCATTAAAATAGTCCGATTCATTCCAAATAGTAAATATCTTAGTTTCAGCCAGCAAAGCTATAGGTATCATGAATCATATATATAATATTAGGGAGTGAATGGTGCTAATTCGGGAGTGAATGGATTTTTATTTTACTTCATTAAAGGCAAAAAACATACGAAATATTCACTATCTACAGAAATATGAAGAAGATTATTCTTAAAATATCCATAAACCTGATTCAAATATTCAATTCCAAATTTCTCTCCCTGTACCGTTTCCTTCTTAGGCTGCAAGGTATTCTTTACCGTGATCCCGTCCTCATCAACGATAATGATAATTTCCAAAGGCTGATCCATCGTTGCAATATTATGTTTGGTCGCATTTTCCGTGACTATCTGAAGGGATAAATACGGAATTCTTTTTTCAAGACTTTCAGGAGCATTAATAATCAATTCAAACTTCAGTTCTTCATCAAACCTGCTTTTCAGAAGTTCCATGTAGTGCTGTATAAATTTAATTTCCTGCGAAACCGGAACAATATTATCTTTTGGAGGTACTATAAGATACCTGTAAATCCTGGAAAGATTCATGGTAAACTTCTGTGCATTTTCTTTATTAATCCCGATCAGCATATAAAGGGAATTCAATGAGTTGAAAAGAAAATGGGGATTGATATTATTTTTAAGCTGCTGAAGCTGATTGATCACTTCTGCTTTGTGCATCTTTTCGTTTTCTACCAACAATAAATTCTTCTCAGACTGTATTTTTTCTTTTTCCTGATAAGCCAGGCTAGTTGCTCTCTGAAACAATATGAATACCGTTACAATGAGAAACAACGCTGCCAGAAAAATATAAACAGTATAGGTTTTTATCTTGCTGATATTCTCATCAATAATAAAATTCACATGATTCACTACCGTGTATCCATCAAAATTATCAGTCTTCAATGGTTTTATAAAGCGTGTTACCTCCACTCCCAGATATTCTGAAACGGCTGTTCCTTTAGTATATCCTGCTTCAGTTTTGCTGGTCAGTGTATCATTAGCTTTAATATCTGTAAAGTCAAAAATATTCTTTCCGATATACTTCTTCTCAGGATGGGTAATACAGATTCCTTCTTTGGTAAAGACATAAGCGTAGGTATTGGAACTTTTATCGACATTAATAAAATATTGATGAAGATCATCCAGGCTTACGGTAGAGCCATAGTACAATTTGTTTTTATCAGGTAGTATCAAAGAATCGTAACTAATCCAATACATGCTGTCCTTTTTGGTAAGCAAAAGGTCTTTAAAATGTCCCGGTCCGTTATTCTTTATCACAATAGAATTTTCTTTACGATCTGTCTTCCTGAAAATACCGGATAAAGGATTATTACTATCTGTTTTTCCTGAAGTGGTGTTTTCATAATAATACCAGCTATAGGGCAGCAGATTTCTTTTTTTATTTAAATCATTTAAAACCGAAGAATAATCCTTGTAATTCTTCAGTCCGTCTTTCTGAATCAGAGCACGAAGCAAATACTGATAATCCTCAATATTCCTGAACTCATGTTCTATCGATTCATACTTTCGGAAGAATGTTTTCTTTGCAAAATCATCGGTATTCTTACGGCTGTCTTCTGTGATCAGTAGACTCAAAACAGCAAATGCTGCCACTGCGATCAGGCAGGCAGATAAAGCAGTAATATAAATGGATTTTTTGGATAAGGCGTGCTTAAAATTAATAATCAAATTCTCTAAATTATGGATTCCTCTACGTATAAATTATTCGTTTGCAAAGATATAACAAAGATTTCAGGACCATAAAGTGAATTAAATTTAGATTTCATATTTTAAATTAAAAAACAAAAATCCAGATAAGCTGAAGTCTTAAAGTTCGTTAATATCGTCATTGATACCACCAATTCAGCATGCTATATTTTTAAAATTAATTATCTTCGCCTACAAATCTTATTTGAAAATGAAGAAGATCATCTCCGGGTTATCTATTTTTTGTGCCATCGCGATCTCTGCTCAGGAAGCCATACAGTTTCAGGAGCTGCCATTCAAAGATATTATTGCAAAAGCCAAGAAGGAAAAGAAATTGGTTTTTATTGATGCCTATGCTTCCTGGTGTGGCCCATGCAAAATGATGGAAAAAAATGTCTTCACCCAGAAGTCCGTGAGCGATTATTACAATACCAACTTCATTAATGCGCGATTTGATATGGAAAAAGGAGAAGGCAGAGATATCGCTTCAAAATTCGGAGTACGTTCCTATCCTACTTATCTTTTCCTGAACGGTGAAGGAGAACTTGTTTCCAGAAATACCGGGTATATGGAAGAAAGTCTGTTTGTGGCAATGGCACAGGACATCAATTCACCCGGAAATAAAAAAGGCTCTCTTAAAGACCGTTTTGCCGGCGGTGAAAAAGACCCGGAATTCCTGATCAACATTATGAAGCTTAACGCTAACTCAGATTATGAATTTGCCAAAAAAGCTTCCGAAAGATATTTCCAGAATAAAAAGAAAACTGAAGAGCTTACAAAGGATGAAATCGGATTTCTTCTTTACTTCGTAAAATCATCGGAAGATACCAACTATCCTGTTTTTGCATCCAGAAAAGCAGAGATTATTAAATATCTTCCTGAAGAAACTTATACCGAATTTGATGCTCAGCTGAAGTTAGGAAAAATAGTAGAACAGTCTATTGATGATAAAAATAAAAAAATCAATGACGACTACTTCATGAAAGCTGCCGAACCATTGGTAGGGAAAGAAGCTGCTGTTAAAAAGCTGAATCAGACTAAACTCAGCTATTATGAACAGAACAGTAATTTTTCTGAATATGAGAAAGCGGCTTTAGATTATTATAAAAATTCTGATGCTTTTGATCCGAATGAACTCCTGAGAGCAGCATGGATATTTGCAGATCATGTGAAAACTCCTTCTTCATTAAAGAAAGCTACAGAATGGGCAGAAAAATCTGTTATGAGAAGCGAAACTTCGGAAAACACTTATATTCTTGCCAAACTTTATCACCTTACGGGAAATAAAGAGATGGCAAAAAACTATGCTGAAATGTCTAAAAATTTAGCAGTTCAGGGCAATAAGGATTCTCAACTGGCAGATGAACTATTAAAGCAAATAAAATAAACATTATAAACCGGATGAAATATAAATTATTAGCAGCAGGCATATTAGCCTTCCTGTCGGCAACTATGTTGAACGCTCAGGAACAGGAACAAGGAGGACAGGATAAAAGTTTATACATAAAAGGGAACGCTTTATTTGCTCCGATAGGAATTTTAAACTTAGGAATAGAAAAACAGATTAGTCCAAAATATACCCTTCAGGGAGATGTTTTCATTTCACCATGGAAATCTTTCGCAGGACATGAACTACAGTTTTATTCCGTATCTGCGGAAGGAAGATACTATTTTACTGAAGCTTTCAAACACTGGTATATAGGAGCCAACATTAGTTTTGCGGCCTACAATGCTTCAAAATGGAATTACTGGAATGATGATAGTTTTGAAAACTGGAATGGGGAAATCCTTACCAACTCTAATCTGTATCAGAGAGGGTTTTCTTTTATGCTGGGAGTAACAGCAGGGTATCAATTCCAATTATCCGAACGATGGAATCTTGATCTGTATGCTACTGTAGGAACATCACAGGGGTTTTATAAAGGATATGACCGTACTACGGGAAGACGCTATGATTCCGCACAAGAATTTAATAAAAGCGGTGAAATCATCCCATACAGAGGAGGGGTCATGATTTCTTATAAATTAAAATAATACAATGAAACCATTCGGAAGAAATCATATTATCATTTCAGTCATCACTTTTGTGATTCTTTTTTTAATGAATTATATCGGAAATGATTTACCAGATAAATTACAGAGAGCCTTAATGACGGCTTTTGCAGGAGTTGTTGGACTGACTGTGGGACTTTTTATACTAAATAAGGGCAGAAATGATAAAAATCCGCCCCAAAATTTTGATTAATTAATCTTCGTATATCACATATCTGGTTCTGATCTTTTCGAAACTTTCCAGATCTTTTTTCCATGAAGCTTTAATTTCCGGAATTGATTTTCCTGCGATGATCTGTTTTCTCAATTCATCAGTTCCGGATAAAGTATCAAACCACAGATTTTTCAGGAAGAAATCCTGCTGGGGGTTTTTATAATGCTGATAGGCTCTTATTACCCATTCAAGATTCAATTCTCTTAGATCCTTGGGATAACTGGAAAGGTTTTCACCATAACACAGCTTCCCGTTCAGGAATGGATCTTTAGCTCCGTAGCTTGGTTTGGGCGTAAACTGATAAGGAAGGTTTTCCGTCCATGGAGAACCATAAATCTGGAAAGGAAGATCTGTTCCTCTTCCTACAGAAACCTGAGTACCTTCAAAAAAGCAAAGGCTTGGATATAAATTAATTGCTTTATCATTGGGTAAATTAGGAGAAGGTTTATCAAGTATCGGATAACGCTGCTTTTTATGATAATTCTTCATCGGAACAAGCGTATATTTAGCCTGAACTTGATTCTTCAGCCATTTCTCTCCGTTCACCATTTTTCCATACTCTCCTATTGTCAGCCCATATACTACGGGAACTTCGTGAAGTCCAACAAAACTTGACCATTTTTTTCTCAGGACAGGTCCGTCAGTGGATCCGTCATGTGGATTGGGACGATCCAAAACCATGATCTCCACATTATTCTCAGCTCCGGCTTCCATCAGATAAGACAAAGTGGAAATATAGGTGTAAAACCTTACTCCTACATCCTGAATATCAAAAACAACGATGTCAATTCCTGAAAGTTGCTCCGGCTTTGGCTTTTTATTATTTCCATATAGTGAAACAATGGGAATTCCGGTCTTTACATCTACTCCGTTTTTCACTTTTGCCCCTGCATCAGCATCACCTCTGAAGCCATGTTCAGGTGCGAAAATAGATTTGATTTTAATTCCGTTTTTTACAAGAAAATCAACCAGATGGGTTTTATCACTCATTAAACCTGTCTGATTGGTCACCACCCCGATCGTTTTATTTTTTAACAGTGGCAGGTAAATTTCAGGCTGGTCGGCACCCGTTTTAAAATCCGGTTGAACTTGAGTCTGAGAATAATATTGGTTGAATACTCCTAAAAAAATTAGGCAAATCAGAAGTAAATTTTTAATTTTGAAATCTAAATTCATAAGCTTGAAATTTCCTTTATATTTCTCTAGAAAAATAGCATTTTCCAAAGATAACAAAAATAACCTTTCAAGGGTTATCATCTTCATTGGCAGGCTTTCCGTAGCATTGGGAATTATCGTTTCCCTCATTACCGTAGCCACTGGTTTTGGTTCAAAAAAAGCTATTAAAGAAAGGCTGGCTGATTTCAGCGGACATATTACCGTAAGGTCTACACGATCCAATTCTTCATACAATACTTCTGTACTGGACAATCAGGGACTCAATATTGCCAAGATAAAAGAACTTCCCGATGTGGAAAGTACCCAAAAATATGTAACGGTTACCGGAATTATGCGTAATGAGCACAATTTCGCAGGCATTATATTTAAGGGAATCGGTAAGGATTTTGACAGTCTAAGATTTAAAAAATTCCTTATAGCCGGAACAACTCCGAAGGTAACAGAAAAAGGATTCAATAGTGATGTTGCGATTTCACAGAAAGTGGCCAATGATCTTCATCTTAAAGTAAATGACAGCATTGTTACTGTATTTTTAAAAGCAGATCAAAAACCGCTTTACCGTAAATTCAGAGTTATCGGAATTTACAGAACTGACATTAAACTAATTGACGAACAATTTGTTATCGGAGGAATCAATCATGCAAGAAAGATTCAGGATATGAAACCAGATGAAATTGGCGGAATAGATATTTTCCTGAAGAATGTGAATGATATCGACAAAGATTTTCCTGACATCGAAAAACTGATCGGATATAAGAACTATGCTGAAAAAGCGACAGAAAAATTCCCGCAGATCACTGACTGGATCAGTATTTTTGATACCAATATTGCTTTAATCATTATCATCATGCTGATTGTAGTGGTGATCAATATCATTATGGTTCTTCTGATTCTTATTATCGAACGAACCAATTCTATTGGCCTTCTGAAAACATTAGGAGCAAGCAATTCACAGATAAGAGCTACTTTCATCAATTATACCCTGATTATTATGATCCCGGGGCTTTTGTACGGAAATGCTATCGGATTAGGACTGATTTTAATCCAGAAATTCTTTGGAATCATCAAACTTAATCCTGAAAATTACTACGTAAGTACTGTTCCGGTTGATCTTAACCCAATTGCCATTATTTCTATCTCAGTAGGAATTCTTATTATCTCAGGGCTGGCCTTGATTATTCCGAGCTACCTGATCAGTAAGATTTCTCCGGTGAAAGCGATTAAGTACAACTAACCTGATAATTGATAATTGATAATTGATAATTGATAATTGATAATTGATAATTGATAATTGATAATTGAAAGTTATTGATTGTGCATCAGTTGATTTCAGTGTTATCCACAACTTATCCACACGTTATCCACAGCGCAGATAATTTTAAAAGCCTTATCTTTGTGCCGCTTATAAAACATTTATGAAATACGCAAAAAATATCCTTGAAACGATAGGTAACACACCGCTGGTAAAGCTTAACAAAGTATTAGGTGAAGATTTTCCGGCATTGGTATTAGCAAAAGTAGAGACCTTCAATCCCGGAAACTCCGTAAAGGACAGAATGGCTCTTAAAATGATAGAGGATGCCGAAAAAGATGGCAGATTAAAACCTGGAGGAACCATTATTGAAGGAACTTCCGGAAATACAGGAATGGGACTGGCTTTGGCAGCCATCATCAAAGGGTACAAATGTATCTTTGTAACCAATTCAAAACAGTCAAAAGAAAAATGTGATATTCTTCGTGCTGTAGGAGCCGAAGTAATTGTTTGCCCTACTGACGTAAAACCTACCGATCCACGTTCTTATTATTCAGTTTCCAAAAGACTGGCAAAAGAGACGAAAAACGGATGGTATGTCAACCAATATGATAACCTGTCCAACAGAGCCGCTCATTATGAATCCACGGCTCCGGAGATCTGGGAACAGACAGAAGGAAAACTGACTCATTTTGTAGTAGGAGCCGGAACAGGAGGTACAATCACCGGGTGCGGAACATTTTTCAAAGAAAAAAATCCGGACATCAAAGTAATCGGAGTGGATACTTATGGCTCTATTCTGAAAGAATTCCACGAAACAGGTGAGCTTCATTATGATCACGCTTACACTTATATCACAGAAGGAATCGGGGAAGATATCATTCCTGAAAACTATGATATGTCTGTAATTGATCATTTTGAAAAAGTAACGGATAAAGACGGTGCTATCTATGCCAGAAAACTGGCGAAAGAGGAAGGTATTTTCTGTGGATATTCTGCCGGAAGTGCTATTGCATCTTTGATTCAGATGAAAGATCAGTTCACAAAAGATGATGTCATTGTTGTTTTACTTCATGACCATGGCTCAAGATATGTAGGAAAAATCTACAATGACGAGTGGATGAAGGAAATGGGCTGGTTGGAAGAGAACAAATAAGCTAACTTGTATATAATAAAAAAACGGAGCAAAATTATTTTGCTCCGTTTTTGTTTTTATTAATCGATTTTAATTTTCTCTTTCAATATATTCTTGAGAAAACTGTATTCTTTCTCATTCATTGATTTTCTGGGAAACATGTAACTGTATTTTCCTTCAACAGAAATAAATTCATGAGTGCTGTCAAAGTATTCAAAATCTTTCCATTCGCTGATCTCTTTTTCGCCATCAATATTGACTGTGAAAAAGTTATTATCAAATCTTATTTCGTATACTTTACATCTTTCAAGCGTGCTCAGATAATGATTCACCTGTTTTTTCCATCTTGAAACTTTATTAACGCTGACTGATAAAAAAACAGCACAAAGCAAAAATATAAAACTCAGGAAGTATAAAACGCCTGCATTTTCTTTACTCATAAAGTCTTTTAATAGAAAAACGATGAAAACAATCACTGCAGCAGCTATGGTAACGATAGTTTTACTTTTTGTAGTAGGTGAAAAAAGCAGACTTCCCTGATTACCGCTAAAATAAATATCTTCAAAAATCTTCCTGTCCGGCTTTAGTGTAATCACCTTTTCTTCATTCATAATTATAGAGTTTGCTTTAAAAAGCTACAAAACTAAACTAAATATCTTCATATTGATCACTTATGGCAGAAAGTTTATTCATGAGTTCTCTGTTTCTGCGGTTCAGGGCATCCAGTTTTTTCAGCATATTATGAATCACTTCAAGGCCGGGCAGGTTAATTTCGAGATCATAATGCCAGTTGGCAAATTTTTCCAGATCGGGCAGATCTTCATACATCAGATAATGAATATTATTCTCAATCTGAATATTCAGCAGCCCATAGTCTACAAGATCATCAAAAAAAGTGATTTCTATATTATAGATTTTTACGAGTTCTTCCCGTGATATTCTTTCACTCATAGCTTAGGAATTTTTTAGTTGTTCAAAAAGTTCTTTCTGCTTTTCGGTAAGGTTGGTTGGCAGTTTCACTTCATAGGTTACAAAAAGATCACCGTGTTCTCCTTCTTTTTTATAGACAGGGAAACCTTTTCCTTTAAGCCTTACTGTCATTCCGGTTTGGGTTTCCGGTTTTACTTTAAGGTTTACACTTCCATTCAGCGTATGTACTTTTACTTCGCCACCTAAAACGGCTGTGTACAGATCAATGGTTACTTTGGTTTTCAGGTCATCACCTATTCTTTCAAAATCCGGATCAGCAGGGATATTGAAGGTGATATATAAATCTCCGTTTGGCCCACCGTTTACTCCGGGATTTCCATGTCCTTTTAATTTAATCTGCTGTCCGTCATACACTCCTGCAGGAATAGTGATTCTTACTTTTTTTCCATTGATTTCAAAAGTTTGCGGATGCGTGGTTGCGGCGTCTCTTAAATTGAGATTCAATTCGGCAGTGATATCCTGTCCTTTGAATTTACCGGAGGCTCTTCCTCTTGAACTTCTGCCAAATCCACCGCCTGCACCGCCAAACATATCCTGGAAGAAATCTGAGAAATCTTCACCTCCACCAAAATCTGCACCGGAATATCCTCCGTTATAACTTTGCTGTTGATACTGTCTTTGCTGTTGCTGCTGGGCTTTTTCGTATTCTTCGCCGTGCTTCCAGTGTTCTCCGTACTTGTCATATTTTGATCTGTTTTCCGGATTACTCAGCACTTCATTCGCTTCATTCAGTTCTTTGAATTTCTTTTCTGCTTCTTTGTCTCCGGGGTTGAGATCGGGATGATGTTTTCTAGCCTGTTTTCGATAGGCTTTTTTAATATCATCCTGTGTTGCGTTTTTATCTACGCCTAAAATTTTATAGTAATCTATATAAGCCATAGAAATGTGGTTTACCCAAATTTATGAATTTTAGGTCTGAAAATTGTATAACAGAATGTTAAAAATAAACCTATCTTTGATAAAAAGCTATACATGAAAGATGTATTGAAAAACTACTCCGGAATCATATTTTTACTTTTGGGAATCATTGTTGGAAGCATCATAGGAATTGTTGCTCCCGGTTTTGTGGAATACATTAAACCTTTGGGAGATATTTTCCTTAATCTTCTTTTTGTGAGTGTAGTACCATTGGTATTTTTTGCTGTTTCCAATTCTATTGCTTCTCTGGAGCAGCAATCGAAATTCGGTAAGATCATTCTTGTGATGGCACTTACCTTTCTGTTCTTTATTCTCACGGCAGCAGTGTTTACAATATGTGCAGTATATCTTTTCCCTGTTTCCGGGGTCTCAGGAAGTTCTGAGATGATTGCAGAAGCAGCTAATGAAGACACATGGGGTAACAGGATTGTAAGTTTCTTTACCGTAGGAGAATTCACGGAGCTTTTCTCAAGAAGAAATATGCTGGCACTTTTGGTATTTGCTTTTCTGACAGGATTTGCAGCCCGAAAGACAGGAGAAAAAGGACAGCCTTTCAGAGTTTTTATTGCTTCTGGATATGAAGTGATGAAAGAACTTCTTTTGCTGGTGATGAAATTGGCACCTATTGGTCTGGGAGCCTATTTTGCTTATCAGGTAGCGACTTTAGGACCACAGCTTTTTGGATTTTATGCTAAACCTTTAGGGTTATATTATATTGCAGGAGTTATTTATTTCCTTGTGTTCTTTTCTATCTATGCATTCATGGCGAATGGGCAAAAAGGAGTGAAAAGCTTTTGGACAAATGCGATCTACCCTACTTTGACCGCCATAAGCACATGCAGCAGTTTTGCAACAATGCCTGCTAATTTACAGGCGGCTTCCAAAATCGGGATTCCGAATTCTATTGCCAATCTGGTGATTCCTATCGGGACTACACTGCATAAAAACGGATCTTCCATGTCATCTATTATCAAGATTTATGTAGCCTTTTTAATTATTGGAAAGGATTTTTTTGATCCTGCCAATTTGCTTTTAGCTTTGGGGATTACTGTTTTTGTGAGTATTGTAGCGGGTGGAATTCCTAACGGCGGGTACATTGGTGAGATGCTGATGATTTCTGTTTATAAACTGCCTCAGGAAGCGATTCCTGCCGTAATGATCATCGGAACTTTAGTGGATCCGTTGGCTACTGTTCTGAACGCTGTAGGAGATATTGTAGCTGCCATGTTTGTCAACCGGTTTGTGAAAGTCTGACTTATTTTTGTTAAATCACACTATTCACTACGTTTTACCGTTTCCAGATTTTCATATTCTTCAGGAGTGAAAAGCCTGTAATGAACTTTAAATGTTTTACCCAAAGGAGTTTCCAGAGAGAATCCTCCGGGTCCGAAACCGTCTGTAACATCAAGGGTAAAATGTGAATATTTCCAGTATTCAAAAAGGTCGCGGTCTATCCAGAACTCATGCCCGTTAATAGTACCAATCATGGCATCATTCATTCTGGGAAAGAATCCTCCTTTTTCGAAGCATTGTGGCTGGGTTCCTTCACAGCATCCGCCTGCCTGATAAAACATCAGAGGGCCATATTGCTCTTCCAGCTTGTCAATTACTTCAAGCGCTTGTTCTGTTGCGGAAAGTCTTGATATTTTTGTTTCCATTGTTTTTATTTTGGTTTAATCCAAACCTTATATTGATAAAAGATCCCGGTAAAATACATTCTAACCGGGATCAGCAACACATCATCAAATTAATTTGAGCCGGCAATATCTAAAACGATTCTGCCGTCAATCTGTCCTTTTTTCATTTTATCAAATACATCATTGATATCTTCCAGCTTTGCTGCAGTAACGGTAGCTTTTACCAATCCTTCATTGGCAAAATCCAGTGCTTCCTGCAGGTCTTTTCTTGTTCCTACAATAGAACCTCTTACGGTAATTCTTTTTAAAACCGTTTCGAAAATCGGAAGTTCAAAAGATCCGGGAGGAAGTCCATTGAGAGCAATGGTTCCTTTTCTTCTCAACACATCGATTCCCTGCTTGAAAGCAATAGGTGAAACTGCAGTAATTAAGGCACCGTGCATTCCACCGACTTCTTTATGCAAATATTCTCCGGGATCTGTGTTTTTTGCATTGACTACAAGGTCTGCTCCTAATTTTTTTGCAAGCTCAAGCTTATCGTCTGCTACATCAATAGCGGCTACGTGCATTCCCATTGCTTTGGCGTACTGAACGGCTACATGCCCCAGTCCTCCGATTCCTGAAATGGCTACCCATTCTCCGGGTTTTGTTTCTGTTTCTTTCAATCCTTTGTAAACTGTGACTCCGGCACATAAAATAGGGGCAATTTCCAAAAAGTTAACATCAGATTTCAAATGTCCCACATATCTTGAGTCTGCAATGACGTATTCTGCAAATCCTCCATCGACACTGTAACCGCCATTTTTCTGTGCTTCACAAAGGGTTTCCCACCCTGTAATACAATAATCACAGCATCCGCAAGCACTGTACAGCCATGGAACACCTACAGCATCTCCTTCTTTCACAAAAGCTTCCGGTCCGCAGGCTACTACGATACCAACTCCTTCATGTCCCGGAATAAGAGGCATTTTGGGTTTTGCAGGCCAATCGCCATCTACCGCATGTAAATCTGTATGGCAGACTCCACAGGCTATTACTTTAACAAGGACTTCATATCTTCCGGGTTCTCTTACAGGTACTTCTTCTATTTTCAAAGGTTGGCCATAGCCCTGAACTACTGCCGCTTTCATTGTTTTTGGAATCATATCTTATTTTTTGGATTGAGTTATTTGGGGTTATTTGTTTTTATCTCCACTTCTGAACAGGTAATTTCCCTGCGTGAGGGATAGGAAGGGCGGCGAGGAACGAGCCGGTGTGGAATGCAATGAAGCACCGAAACGAAGTGCAGGCCTGGATAGCCCGACCGTGTTGCCCTGGGTAAAGCCAAGGCAATCGGGCACGTCCTAAATAATATTAAAAGAAACCTAGCTTATTCTTGTTATAAGAAATCAGCATGTTTTTGGTTTGACGGTAGTGATCGAGCATCATTTTATGGTTTTCTCTTCCAATTCCTGATTGTTTATAACCCCCGAAAGGTGCTCCGGCCGGATAAGAGTGATATTGGTTTACCCATACTCTTCCTGCTTCAATCTGGCGTGGAATATTGTACAACTGGTGAGCATCTCTCGTCCAGACTCCGGCTCCAAGACCGTAGATGGTATCATTGGCAATTTTTACAGCTTCTTCTTCATCTTTGAAAGTGGTAAAAGCCAGCACCGGGCCGAAAATTTCTTCCTGGAAGATTCTCATTTTGTTGTTTCCTTTGAAAATCGTAGGCTGGATGTAGTATCCGCCTTCAAGATCTTCACCCAGGTTGTTTACAGCTCCTCCTACAAGCACTTCTGCTCCTTCTTCTATTCCCAATTGAATGTAAGAGAGGATTTTATCTTTCTGAATCTGTGAAGCCTGTGCTCCCATCATCACGGTTTTATCCAGTGGGTTTCCTACTTTGATGGCTTTTACTCTTTCGATTACTCTTTCGATAAAAGCATCTGCAATTCCTTCCTGAACAAGAAGTCTTGAAGGACATGTACAGATCTCTCCCTGATTCAGGGCAAAAAGAACGGCTCCTTCTATGGCTTTATCTAAAAATTCATCATCTGCATCCATTACTGAATTGAAGAAAACATTAGGGGATTTTCCTCCCAATTCCAACGTTACCGGAATAATATTTTCTGTAGCATATTGCATTACAAGTCTTCCTGTAGCGGTAGAACCGGTAAATGCTGCTTTTGCTACTTTCGGATTAGTAACGAGAGCTCTTCCAAGTTCTGCTCCAAATCCGTTAACAATATTAATAACTCCTGCCGGTAAAAGGTCACCGATCAATTCCATTAAAACCATAATGGAAACAGGTGTACTTTCTGCCGGTTTCAACACGACGCAGTTTCCTGCAGCCAATGCGGGAGCCAGTTTCCATACTGCCATCAGTATCGGGAAGTTCCATGGAATGATCTGAGCAATCACTCCAAGAGGTTCGTGAACAATTAAGGAAACAGTGTCTTTGTCCAGCTCGTTATGCGATCCTTCATCAGCACGGATTACTGAAGCAAAGTATCTGAAATGATCAATGGCTAAAGGTAAATCCGCTGCCAATGTTTCCCTTACTGCTTTTCCGTTATCTATTGTTTCTACTGTAGCCAGATATTCTAAGTTTTGTTCTATTCTGTCTGCAATTTTATTCAGAATGATGCTTCTTTCTGTGGAGGAAGTATTCTTCCATGTCTGAAATGCTTTTTCAGCGGCATCTACCGCTAGCTCCAAATCTTCTTTGGACGAATGGGCTACCTGAGTAAATTTTTTCCCATCAACCGGAGAAACTACGTCAAAATATTGTCCTTTAACAGGTGGAGTGAATTTTCCATCAATATAGTTATCGTATCTGTTTTTAAATTCCGGACGCTGTAAAAGTGTGGTTGATCTTGGTTCTGTAATAGTGCTCATATTAGTATTGTTTTTATTTTTTCGATAACGCCAAATTACACTGAGAAGCCAAAAAGAGTATAGCACAATCCTATAAAAAAAGTGGAAAATAGTGCAAGGAGTTCAATTTTAGTATTTTATTAACAGCAACATACTCTCAAATTTTCTATATTTGAGTTACCTCCGATTCAAAAAAATTTAGAAATGAATAACAATAGTAAGATTTTATTAAATACTCCTGAATTACGTAAGGAAAACCAACTATTGAGTCTTGTTGAAAACCAGACGAAATTCAATCTAAATAATTGTGAGTTTAGTATTTATGAGACTCATAAGGCTGCTTTTAATGTAAAACTTCATTTTGAAAATATTGCATTTACAGCGATGCTGAGAGGTAAAAAACATATGAAACTGGATAACAAGACCAATTATTTTGATTACTATCCGGGGGAAAGTATTCTGGTAGCACCGGGAGAAACGATGGTCATTGATTTCCCGGAAGCGGATGAAACCCCTACACAGTGTATTTCTTTAAGTCTCAATCCTGATTTTATTGAGGATTCTCTTAATTATCTCAATTATCATCTTCCAAAGGTGGATGAAACTTCGCAATGGAATATTCAGCTGGATGAGTATTTTCTGTTTAATAATAAATCGCTGGCTTCTGCTACCAACAATATCATGAGAATTGCCATGGATGATAACTCACAAAAGGATATCATGGCAGATTTTGCACTGAAAGAACTTCTGATTAGATTGATGCAGACTCAGGCAAGAGGCATGGTGGAAAAGAATATTGTTAAAAATAAATCGAGAATTGGATTTGTGGTAGATTATATTAAAAGAAATCTGCACCAGAAATTGTCTATTGACAGTATTGCCAAACTGGCTTATGTAAGCAAGTCTAATTTCTTTAAAATGTTCAAAGACGAACTGGGTACTTCTCCTAATGATTTTATTCTGCAGGAAAGAATTACCAGAGCAAAGGAATTATTAGCCAGCCAGACCAGTATCAAGGAAACCGCTTTTCAGACAGGTTTTTCCGATACCAATTATTTTACAAGGGTATTTAAGCAACTGGAAGGAGTCACTCCGAAAAGTTACCAGGATCGTATGGTCATGAGATAACTTATTTATAAAATATCAATAAAAAAGAGCCCTATTGAATAGGGCTCTTCGTCTATATTATTAAAAATTAAATTTTAATACTGATCATTCTGCTTAATGTTCGGGTTTGCTTGAATAGCAGAAATAGGAATTGGCCACTGCCACTTGAAGCTTCCAGCTGCAAGAGTTTGTGCAACAGCAGGAGTACCTGTACCGTCAAAAAGATCTCCTTTACCTGATCTCTGAACAGGAAGGTTTAATCTCTTCAATGTATACCATCTGTCATTTTCAAATGCAAGCTCCAATCTTCTTTCTTTCAAGATCGCATCTAAAAGAGCCTGTCCTGTTTCTGTACCAGGAGTAAATACAGTATATCTTTCAGTTCTTAATTTATTTAAAAGAACTAAAGCCTGTGCTCCATTACCTGTTCTGTAATATGCTTCAGCAACGTTTAGCAACACTTCTGCTCCTCTTAAATATCTTACAGGAACGATATTAGATGGTAAACCAGTAATACCTGCATATTTTGTAACATGATTATACTTTTGTTTACTATATACATCAGTAGTAAAATAAGCAGATTTTCTTACATCATTATTTGTATATGCAGTATATAAGTCATAATCTACAACAAACTCTGATCTTAAAGCTGGAACGGCTTGATTGTAAGCAACACCTACTGTGTTTTGCTCAGCTGCAGAATTTGATACCTGGAATAAAACTCCATCATTAACATCTCCTTCTTTTTCTTTCCAAATCTTATAGAAATTAGATTTTAGAGTAATACTTGAAGAAATTCCTAATGCCAATTCACCATATTTAATAGTGTTAGCATAGTCTCCTCTGTAAAGGTTTACTCTTGATAATAATCCGTAGATGGCAGCTTTGCTCAATCTTCCTTTATCCAAATCATTTTGGGTAATATTATCAGCCGCAAATAATAAATCTGCTATCACTTTATCATATACCTGATCAACAGTAAGATTTCTTGATGATGTATTATTTAGAGGAGAATAGGTTTCTGAATAATAAATTCCAATTGTATTCTTAGCACCTGCAGATTGAGTTGGGATTTGAGAATATGCTCTTACAATATCAAAATGAGCTATTGCTCTTAATGCTCTTGCTTCAGCTTCCAAATTTGTTTTCTGTGTTCCAGATAATACTCCGTTATTGATGTATTTCAAAACAAAGTTAGCTCTGCTGATCACAAGATAAGCAGCAGTATACAACCCTGTTGTCTGTGAATTATCTGATGAGAATTCGAAGTTTGATGCTGCAAAGTTGGTATTTCTTCCTGTAGTGGTACGAACAAGATTATCAGTGGTAAGATCACCCATGATAAGCTGGTTTCCTGTATCGCTGGTATAATATCCAGCTCCTTTAAGAGCTGCATAGGCTCCATCCATAGCCTGTCTGAAGGTCTCAGGTCTGGTCATTGCCTGCTCCTGATCTTCATTGATTGACGAGATTTGATCTAGATTTCTGTCGCAAGACGTTAACGTAACAAACATGGTTAACGCAGCTAAACTTATTTTTATTATATTCTTTTTCATAAAGCTATTCAATATTAAAATTCTAATTGCAGTCCTACCAAGATTGTTCTTACAGCAGGGTAAGTATAAAGGTTATATGCTCCTGGAACAAACAATGCTGTAGATTCACCGGATCCTACTGAAACCTCAGGTTCTCCGTGGAATTTAGTCACTGTAAATAAGTTTTGTCCCTGTACATAAGCTCTAAGCTTATTGATTGGTGATCCTTCTCCAAGGAATGCTTTATCAAATGTATATCCTAATGTAAGTGATCTTAATCTTAAGTAATCTGATTTTTCAATCCACTGATCAGAATCACGCATACCGTTTGAGTCAACTTTCTGGAATACTCCTGTATCTCCAGGGTTTTGCCAAACCTGAGCAGCAGCCTGAGCCATATTTCTACCTGCAACAGCCAACGTTGGATCCACAGCAGCAGCATACATGTTGTTATAAGTATATCCACCTAGCTTAAATGCGAAATCAGCACTAAAATCAAGTCCTTTATATTGAACTGTAGTTCCGAATCCACCAAAACTTTTTGGGAATGGAGATTTATCGGTAAGAGGAACTGCATTGGAAGCACTGTAAACATCAGTAATATTTCCTGCTTTATCATAATATAATGCTTTTCCATTGCTTGGATCTACTCCGGCAAATCTAACATTATAGAATACATATGGAGTTTCTCCCACTTTAAGATAAGTATCTCCTAAATTTCTTTCCGACTGGCCATCTGCTAACTTGTCAAGAACAGACTTCTGGAAAGAAATATTAGCATGTAGATTCCATTGGAAATCTTTCTGCTTGATTACATCTACACTAAGTTCAACTTCAAGACCTTTCTGAGACATATCTCCTGCATTGATATACTGGTAGTATCCACCTTCCTGTTTATCCAAAGGCACAAGCTGTACGAAATCTTTTCTCTTGTTCTGATATACTTCTACGGATCCACGAACTCTTCTGTTCCACATTGTGAAATCAACCCCTAAGTTGGTAATCGCATTAGATTCCCATTTAAGATTGCTGTTCCCAATAATAAAATTACCTTGTGAAAGCGTACTAGGATATGAAGTACCGTTAGTACCATATAAACCGTAGCTGATATTATTGACATTATAGTAATCAGGCAAAGTACCATCGTTACCTGTTGTACCGTAAGATCCTCTAAGCTTTAAATCATTAATAAACCCACCTTTCATGAAGTCTTCCTTCGCGATATTCCAGGCAGCACTTGCAGACCAGAAAATACCACTTTGGTTATTGGCACCAAATCTTGATGAAGCATCTCTTCTCAATGACCCTGTTACCAAATATCTTCCTTCATAATCATAGTTTAGTAAACCTGCTAAACTGAATAAAGTATTTCTTACCTTAACTCCGGTAAATGTATTTCTGTCAGAAGGTGTTGTAATAGATGGAACATTGATTACCGGAGATTTCAATCCGTAAGCCCCGCCATTCATTGTTTCGTTGTAGTTATCGTTATATTCGATAAATCCTAAGAAATCAAAGTTGTGGCCTCCATATGATTTTTTATAGTTAATGGAGTTATTCCAAGTGTAGTTAAAGGTATAGAATGAATTTTTGTTCAATGAACCTGTTGGAACTTTGTTCACTGTGATATCCAGGTTCGAACCTTTTTTCAACCACTGAGTTCCCATGTACCAATCAAAAAGTCCGTTAAAGTTTGTTTTAAACTTCAGACCATCGATAATTTTATATTCTGCGAATAAAGTAACCGGAATTCTCAGTCTCTGATCATCTAATCTATAGTTACGGATCTGCTCAACAACGTTAGAACCAGCTCTCATTGTCTGATTATAACTTCCATCGGCGTTATAAACCGGCTCATATGGAGCATATTTATACATTGCTCCAAATGGGTTCTGCGTATTGTTTCTGTCTCTGAAATTCTGAGTTTCCTGATACTGAACACCTAGGTTAATCCCTACGTTTAGTTTTTCACTCAGTTTATTGGTAAATCCAAAGTTACCTGTATATCTCTTAAGTCCGTCGATATCTCTGATAATCCCGTTATCAGAATCATATCCTAAAGAGTAATAGAAAGTACTTTCTCTAGATCCTCCCTGGGCACTGAATAAGTAGGATTGAATGCTTGAAGGCTTTAACAGATCTTTTTGCCAGTTGTGATCATAGGCAGCAAGTGCATCCATTTCTTGTTGAGTCCTTGGTTTAAATCCAAGGTACCCTAATTGATTCTGGAAATCCATCAACTCCCTGGAATTCATCATGGTATAGTTCTTGTCTCTCAACTTTTCACTGAAACCAAACTTAGTCTCGAATGAATAGTGAGTTTTCCCAGCTTTTCCGGCTTTAGTAGTTACTACAACCACCCCATTTGCACCTCTCGCACCATACTGTGCTGTAGCAGCAGCATCTTTAAGAATTGAAATAGATTCTACGTCTGCAGGGTTGATTGCACTGAACTGTCTTGCAGTCATATACATACCATTTACTACATAAGTAGGCTCTGAAGAACCACCAACACCGGCAATACCTCTTACCTGAATGGTAGCAGCAGCACCTGGCTGTCCGGTAGTACTTTGTACAAATACCCCTGATGCTCTACCCTGTAAAGAGTTACCAATAGATGTTGTAGGAGAGTTTCTTCTGATTTCGTCACCCCCAACAACAGCCTGAGCCTGGGTAATTTCATCTGCTTTTTTCTTCTGGTATCCAGTAACGATTACCTCATCGATCTTATTCTCCTTCAGAACAGAATCATTCTTAGATTTTTGCGCAAAAGCAGCTTGTCCTAAAAAAAACAAAGCTCCTGCACTTAATACATGTAACTTCACATTCATATTAACAGATTTTAATATATTCAAGGGACAAATATGTAGATAAATATCTATACCATCAATTCATTAAACACTGAAAACAGGCTTCCAGAAAGGAGAGATTCACACTCATACTTAAAAAATGATGGAGAATTATTTTAATTACATTTAAAAAATTAACAAAAAATAAGTCAATTTATATATTAACGGAATTTTAATAAATTTGAAAATTAAAATCAATTTACTAAAAGAATAAATATTAGATTAAAAAAATAAACTTAAAAATAATTTTTGATTAAAAATTTAAATTAAATCAGTTTTAAATTTTTAGTAAAATAGAGAAAAAAACGGCTTATTTTCTTAAATTTTATATAAAAAACACCCCTTTATATCCGCAGAACCCCGTTTTAAAAGAGGGTCGCTGAGATTAAAATTTAAAAACTGTTAATTTAATATTTACAGAATTTAGTTAATACATAAGAAGTATACCTACATGTTACCTGTATTTTTTTAACCATTTCACTCATAAAATTAAAAATAATCCAAGCATAAAAATCATGAAAACCAACAGGCTTTTTTCCATTGATAAAAAAGAAAAGCATCTCAAAATATGAGATGCTTTATATGATTTAATAGAAGATAATCTTACTTCTGATAACTATAATACCTAGCTCCAATTAAAACCGGATTTTCAGCCTCAATAGAAACAAGTCCAAAACCTTTATATTGATTATTTACAGATTCCTTCAATTGTTTTCTGTGAAGTTTCTCATAGGTATCAAAATCAACAGAAGTTCTTTGGTTTAGTTTTTCGAATAAATTCCATTTCTCTACTACTTTTCTCCAGCCTTCAGACACTTTTCCTGCAAAAACCTTTGATTTTGAACCACTTCCATAACCTACAAAACCAATTTCTTTTCCTGTAAGTTCTTCATTTTCATTAAAAGATGTTTGTAATGCGGAAAGAAATGCCATAAAAATAGAAGCCGTGTACATATTTCCGATCTCAGAAGAAGCTCTCTGGGTCTTTTCTATCTTATCATTAATTAGTTTCAGATAATTTTCTGACTTAACAATTGCTTTCTGTTCGTCCGAAGTTTCATAAGAAAGACCATTCTCCAGACTATATATTTCTGTGAAAACTCTTTTTCCATGGAAGGCATAAGGAAGATGAAAGATAATGTACTTCCAGTTTTCATATGGTTTATCCTGCCCTGTTAGCTCTTTATAGTGATAATATGCTTCTTTTATTCTATCCTGATAGCACTGGTTAGAATATTGTCCGTCAAAAACAGGTTCATCCGTGAAAATTTCAATCTTTTCGGGATAGGCTTCCGGAGCTCCACTCAAATCTTCTTTATTATATGATCTTCTCGGTTTGAAAAAATCAAAGACACTTTCTGAAGCAACTCCCCAATTATTTTCTATTACAAGAAGATCTGGTTTTGAGGAAATCAAAAGAGTAACAGCACCACCTCCTTGTGTATATTCTCCTGATGAAGCCAATTCATATTTTGCATAATCACTGGCAATCACCACTGCTTTTTTGTCAGGGTTTACTCTTACAAAGTCTAGCGCGTTATGCAATGCATCTACTCCTCCTACACAAGCAAAAGTCATATCAAGTACGTCACAGTTTCTGAAACATCTTGTTCCAAATTCTTCTTCCAATACTTTTTCTACCATTTGTACAGCATAGGAAGCTGTAGGCTTTGCAGCGTCCACTGCGCTTTCTGTTCCAAGGTATACTCTTGCTATTTCTTTAGGATTGATTTGATAGTCTTTTATAAGCTTTAGTAATGCTTCTGCTGCAAAGGTGGCAGCATCTTCGTGAACATCAGAAAGTCCCATTTTATGAAGACCTAAGCCTTTTTCCAATTTTGCTGGTTCTATTCCTCTTTTTTCTGCTAAATCCTTAATTTCCAAATATAAACCAGGCACATAATAACCCGCTGCTTCAATTCCAAAACTCATAATTGTCCAAATTTTAAACGAATTTATGAAAGATAATGCAAAAAACAGTCGTAAAAAATGCTAATTTTTACAACATCATTAAAAACCAATGTATTTAAAAATAAAATCCGACAATGTAGGTACACATAACGATAAAAGGAAAGCCGGCAAATCTGCCGGCTTTCTTTCTATTTATAATTTTCAATGGCTTTATTGATGACATCGATCTGTTTGTTGATACTTGCTGCATTTTGTGGATTCTGTTTCAGCAGTTCCATTTTTTTGCTCAAACCATCTTTCAGCATCTGAACCATCATCATTTTAGCTTGTGGATTATCTGCCATCTGATTTTTGGCATATCCTGCTATTTTCGTAATGCTTTCTGTTGCTTTCAGGTTATCGGAAGTCATGATCCAGTTGAAACCGTCTTCCGCCGCTTTTCCCAATTCCGGATTCTGGAATTTAATGAAGGGGTAAAAAGTAGCCAGAGGCGCAATATTTTCTATCTGAGAGGTAATTTTGTTTTTAACAATAATCGGAAGTAATTGTGCTCTGAGTTCGTCTGATGCTCCTTTCATATCAATTTTATCAGCCAGATTGCTGGCTTTTGACGGGTCAATAGAAAGAAGCGCACTCAAAGAACTTCCTTTTACTGCATTGGAAACAGCATTCACTCCTTTTTCAAATAAAGGAAGGTATTTTTTATCTTTTGTTTTTCCTAAAGCCGTAATAGCTGCAGCTTGAGTCAATGTTTTCGGATCATTGGAAGCCAGTTTTTCAACTTCAGCACCCAATGCTTTCATTTGTTCAGGATTAGTAAGGTCTATTAAGTTTAATGCTTTTATTCTTACTCTGAAGAAAGGATCTTTTAATGCAGCAGCCAGTAATTTTACAACAGCAGGACTTTTCCCAGCCTGATCTTTAATTCCGTTTAAAGCAAGATATCTGCTTTTGAACTCTTTAGAATTGGTAAACTGCATCAGATTTTGTTCCGGAGTTTTAGTATCGGTGATTTCGGCTAATAAAACACCGTCTGCATTAATATTTACCAGATCAGGAGCTTTAGAAACATCAAAACTAAATGTATTTTTTGATTCCGCATTTACCCAAACATTATATCTTTTAGGTTTTCCGTTGTCATATACATCAATCGCCAGAGGAAATTCAAATGGCTTTTCCTGTGTTTGATTAATTGTAACAACAACCTGCTTTTTCACGGGCTCAAATGTGGAGGTGTAATTGATCTTCGGATTTCCGTTTCCGAAATACCATTGATTAAAGAACCAGTTCAGGTCTTTACCGGATACTTTTTCAAAAGAAAGCCTTAATTGATGAGCTTCTGCATTCTGATATTCGTTAGTTTTCAGATAATCATTCATTCCGGCAAAGAAGGCATCATCTCCAAGATAGTTTCTCAGCATATTTAAAATACCTCCTCCCTTCTGATAGGTTACCAGGTCAAAAACGTCTTCACGGGATTCATAATTGAACCTAACCAGATTCTTATTAAAGTCGGTTGGGTTGTGAAGATAATTATTCACATCTGTCATCAGGTGATAATCTGCCTGATCTTTTCCGTATTTGTATTCATTCCAAAGGTATTCGGAATAGTTAGCAAAGGATTCATTGACGGTAAGATTACTCCAGCTTTCTGCTGTAACAAGATCTCCAAACCAATGATGGAACAGTTCATGGGCAATGGTATCTTCCCATGTATTTTCATCGATAAGCTGCCCCGGTTTCTGCAGGATATCACTTCCATGAAGAGTGGCTGTGGTATTTTCCATTGCACCACTTACATAATCTCTTCCGGAAATCTGGGCATATTTCGCCCATGGATAGTCATAATTCAGTTTTTTGGAGAAAAAGTCGATCATTTCCGGAGTATTTCCGTAGATCTGTTTAGCATAAGGCTCGTATTCCTTTTCAATATAATAATCAACAGGAATGTTTTTCCATTTGTCTTTTACAACAGCATATTCTCCTACGCCCATAAAGAAAAGATAAGTAGAATGTCTCTTGTCCATCACCCAATGATCGGTTCTAAGTCCATTGGATTCTTTTTTAGAATCTTTCATAAGACCGTTTGAAAGCGTTACATATTTATCAGGAACTGTCATATAGATTTCCTGTGTTGTCTTTTGGTTGGGTTTATCAATAGTAGGAAACCATGCTGAAGAAGATTCTGTTTCTCCCTGTGTCCAGATTTGTGTTGGTGTGTTGGGATCTTTTCCCTGAGCGTTTATGAAATACAGCCCTTTCTCATCATTGATTGCCATGCTCCCCTGTTGTTTCACTTCATTCGGGCGGGAGGTATATTTGATGTAAACTGTATAATCCTGATTTCTCTGATAGGTTTTATCCAGTGTAATTTTTAGAATATCGTCTTTATATTCGTATTTTAAAGGAGACATTTTGCCGTTGTTATCAAGAGCCACTTCATGAATCAGCATTCCTTTTGCATCAAGGGTAAGCTCATTGGTGGCATAGAAGTAAGGTGAAGCGGTAAGCCATTCTTCCCCATTCATCTGTTCTTTCTGATAATCAAAATTCACTTTCAGTTTTGTGTGCTTAAGCTCCGTTACTTTCGTGTGGGTAGCTCTGTACACTTTTTCTCTTCCTGAAGTTTCGGTTTGTGCTGATACATTGGCGGAACATAAAATTCCAAGTATAGCGATTGATAAAATGGCCTTTCTCATCGGTCTGCTTTATTATTTTTTTATGATTATATCGAAAATGTCATTAACTAGGGTTTCATAGTCACCCGTTTTAAGCTGTTCCTTCGTTTTTGCAAAAGCTTTTTTGAGTTCACTTTCAGGGTTTTCGTCATCCACTATTTCTGCGGATGCCACACCTTTCAGCTGAAGTACTGCATTCTTCAGTGCTTCAATATCTGCATTTTCTTCAATATTAATTTTTAAATACTTCATAATTTATTTTTAAGCATTTCAAATTTATGATTTACTACCAGCCAGTGAACGGCCCTATAAAAAGGAATTCAAAGAAGCGGAGTTGTTCTTTCAAATGTAAGAAACAATTACCAAAAGAAAGTGTGCTAAAGTATTTATATTCTGATTTCCAACTTATGGATACAGATAATGCCGTCTACTCATGTTAAAATAATAGACGTAAATAAAAAAAATAAAGTGATGTAAGAATATTAAATGGCTACAGGAGCTTTGATCCCCGGATGCGGATCATAATTTTCTAAAATAAAGTCTTCGAAATCGAAATCAAAGATATTTTTAACGTCAGGATTCAATTTCATAGTCGGAAGTGCTTTTGGCTCTCTTCCAAGTTGTCTGTTTACCTGTTCAAAATGATTGTTATAAATATGAACATCTCCAAAGCTGTGAACATAATCCCCTACTTCAAGATCACATACCTGCGCTACCATCATCAGCAGCAATGCATAACTTGCAATATTGAACGGTACACCAAGGAAAACATCGGCACTTCTCTGATAAAGCTGCAGCGATAATTTACCATCAGCTACGTAGAACTGGAACAAGGCATGACAAGGAGCCAAAGCCATGTTAGGAATTTCTGCAACATTCCATGCTGATACGATAAGTCTTCTGGAATCCGGATTTTTTTTAATCTGGTCAATTACTTCTGTAATCTGATCTACCACTTTCCCGTCTGCACCACTCCAGCTTCTCCACTGCGCCCCGTAAACAGGTCCAAGATCTCCATTTTCATTGGCCCATTCATCCCAGATACTTACTCCGTTATCTTTAAGATATTTAATATTGGTATCTCCTTTCAGAAACCAAAGTAACTCATAGATAATGGATTTCAAATGCACTTTTTTTGTGGTTACCAAAGGAAATCCTTTTGACAGATCATATCTCAGCTGATAACCGAAAACACTTCTTGTTCCAGTGCCGGTTCTATCAGTTTTATCCGTTCCGTTGTCTAAAATATGCTGTAAAAGATCCAGGTAGTTTTGCATTTTGAATGAGATTTTAAGTTCCAAATTTAGTAAAAACCAATAAAAAAAGCACCCACTTTTATGAATGCTTTTTATAGAGATAATGATTATTTTCTATTAAACAACTGTATATCTGCAATCTAACAGATCGTAATTTTACCATATATTTTCAATAGTCTGATAAATGGTGTTGACAATGAAATTTTCTCCTGCTTTTTTATTATACATGATTTTCACCAAAGGAGATTCTGCAGAAACCGTCATGATTTTCTGATTTTCAAAAACAATTTCTCCCATAGAAACTGCTACGTAAAATAGTCCTTTATCGGTTTTTACCAAAGCTCCGTTCTGAACTTTTTCCGAAGGATCAGAAGTTATTTTCTGCAAAACAGCCTGCTGATTCAGCACTTCATTGAGCTGTCTCTGCAAATTATTGATTTCCTGCTGAAGCATTTCTCTTCCAGTTTCATATTTGTCTCCCATTGAGCTTTTCGTATCGTTATTGGAAGCCCGTGTTTCTGCAATAAGGTTTTCAAAGTATTGAATTTTGTCAGCAGCTTTTGCTTTGATGATATTGATTATTTCCTGTTTGTTCATTGTAATGGTGGATTTTTATTGTAGGGCAGATAAACCACCCCGTCAAAATCTGTGATTTTGACACCCCTTCAGAGGAGGGGAAATGAGTACGCTAAAAGACTAATTGTTAATAATTAGTGCTTCAACCGAAAGTTCAGAGGTTTTTATTGCTTACTTTTCAAATACGGCATAATCAGAAACTTTGAAACTAAAGTCTTTTCCATTACTGAAATCTCTTTTCGTTTTATCAAAAACATTTCTGAATATTCCTGATAAGTGTTCGTCTTCAACAGAAAAGCTAACAGGTTCTTTTGACATATTCAAAACTACCAGTACTTCATCTTTTCCATTTTTCCTTACATAAGCGAGAATTTTATCGTTGGCTGAGGTATTCAGCAGGTAGGTAGTTACATTAGGATCTCCACCTCTTAAAGCAGGGTTGACAGCTTTTAAATCCAATAGTGTTTTATAGAAATCAGCAACCTGATACGCATTGGTCCACTTAATAACATCTTTCTCGAAAAACTCCAGTCTCTTCATGTTCGGAAGTTCCTGTCCGGAATATAATAATGGCACACCATTCCATGTCGCAGAGAATACTGCCATAGGCTTTGTAATCACTCCATATTTTTCATATTCGGTTCCGTTCCACGAGTTTTCATCATGATTTGTGGTAAACCAGGCTCTCATCGATGTATCTCCGATATTAGAATACTGTCTCAAAAGATCTTTTAATTCCTGAAGAGGTTCATTCTTTTTATAATAATCGGCAGATTTGTGCATCCATTTCCAGGAATAACTTGCGTCGAAAACTTTACCATATTCCGGGCTTTCCAGTTCATCGAACTCTCCCAGCCAGAAAAGAGGTTTTATTTTTTCCACTTCAGGACGTGCCTGTTCCCAGAAATCGACTTCTACCCATGAAGCAAGATCACATCTGAAACCATCAATATTGGTTTCTTGTACCCAGTATTTCATGGCATCTATCATGGCCAGACGCATTTCCTGATTTTTATAATCCAATTCAATAATATCATCCATTCCGGAAGCAATATGGAATTTTCCGTCGGGGTCTTTAAGATAAAATTCAGGGTGTGTTTTGGTCCAAACATGATCCCAGCCAGTATGATTGGCTACCCAGTCAATGATTACTTTGAATCCCAGTCTGTGTGCCTCATTCACCATATCTTTAAAATCCTGCAGTGTTCCGAATTCAGGATTAATGGAAGTATAATCTGAAGCCGCATAAGGACTGCCCATACTTCCTTTTTTATTCTGTTGGGCAATTGGTGTGATCGGCATAAACCAAAGGGTTTTTATTCCCATAGATTTCAGGCGGGGCATTTCTTTTGCAAATGCTTTGAAAGTTCCTTCCTGAGTATATTGTCGTATGTTTACTTCGTAGATATTTGTAGTATGTTTCCAATCTTTTGGCAGTTCTGTCATCTTCCTGATATTTTTTTGAGTGGTACAGGAAACAATTCCCAGACCAATTACAGCTAACAAAATTAATTTTTTCATTAAACTATTTTTAACAAAAATAAGGATTGTTTTTGGGGTAAAAGGGTAAAAAGGCAAAATCGTTAAAAGCAGAATGGTAATTTGCTTTATTTAGCATAAAAAAGCCCTGGATCTAAATCCAGGGCCAGTATATTGTATGATTATCTTTCATCATCATTGTCATCCTCATCATCAAAGACATCGTCATTGTAATCTTGTTCTTCCTCATCATCAAAGCTGTCATCATCTTCATCCGAAAAGTTTCCACCCGCTACGAAATCGTCATCAAAACCAAATTCATCATCTACCAAAGGCATTGCTGATTTCTTTTTGCCACCTCCGGTACCTCCGTTTTTGCTAGGAGCCTTTAAAGGAACGTTTCCGAATCTGTATACGGTAATAGGATAATTAACTCCTTTTGTTTCTTCAATAACTTCTACAAGCTCGCAGAAGAACTCCCAAAGATCAAGAAGCCCATACTGGAACTGTGCTTTGTCGCCTACGTTTTCAAAAGCTTCATCTATATAAACATCTGACATGATCTCACCATCACCATCATCACTCATATCTTCCAATGGGACACTTTTTACGATTGTTCCGTCATCTTCTAACAGATTAAAAGTAGAAAGCTCATCTCCCTGCAGACTGAATGCACTTTTAATTCCTAAATGTAAGTTCCATAACGTTTGTTTTCCCTTAACTTCGACATCACGGAAAATATCCTCTTTCGCATCTAATATTACGCGGATTTTGTAAACCATATCAGTTTCTTAAATTACTTTTTTGCCTTTATAATTATGATAAATCTCTGTTGCAAATATATAATAAATGACATGTGACAAAAAAATATTTCAGGATTTTTTAAAATATTTTTTTTTCTTACATTTTGCCGGAATTATTTACTTTTTTCAAGCATAAAACTGAACTTCGTCCCTTCAAGGTAGACACTTTCTACGGTAATGTTTTCATTGTGTGCTTCAAGGATGTGCTTTACAATGGCCAATCCAAGTCCTGAACCGCCTTCTCTTCTGCTTCTGCTGGTTTCCACACGATAAAATCTTTCGAAGATTCTTGGAAGAATTTCAGATTTGATTCCCATTCCGTTATCTATCACCTCTATCAGCACCTTATTTTTCAGAATGCTGGTTTTTACGATCACTTTCGCTTCCTGTCTGTTGGCATAATGAATGGCATTGGAGATCAGATTAATAAAAACCTGAGAAATTTTCTGTTTATCGGCTTCTACAAAGATCTGTGGATGAAGAGTCTGAATCTGTAATGTTGTATTTCTTTTTTCGGCTTCAAGATCAAGTAAGTCGAAGATTTCCTTGATCAGAAGGTTGACATCAAATTTTGAAACGGTAAGATTGATTTCACCAGCTTCCAGCCTGTTGATCATATCAAGATCTGTCACAATAGCGATCAGTCTTTCTACCGATTTATCAATTCTTTCGAGATATTTGTCGCGGATGGTAAGATTATCCACGCCGCCGTCTCTTAGGGTTTCTACATATCCCTGGATAGAAAAAAGAGGAGTCTTCAGCTCATGGGAAACATTTCCGATGTATTCTTTACGGTAACTTTCCATCTCTTTCATCATATCAATTTCTGATACCTGCTGTTGATTCAGATCTGAGAATCTTTCGCCTAATTCTTTGATGGTGATATTTTCGTCGTGATTCTGCACTATTTCCTGCGGCAGAAATCCGGAAAGACCTTTAACCTGTTTTCTGCTGTAGTAATTGAAAAGGAGTTCCAGTACTACACAGTTGATCAGGAAGATCAGAATAATACAGATGAAAAGACCCGTTTTGAACAAAGGGGTCTCATAATAGATATCTTTCAGCGAATCGAATACGACACCTAAAAGGAGCATTACCAGTGTCAGCAGACACGAGGCAACAAGGGTAAGTCTGTAAAATTTCAATTTTACAACGTTTTAATGATTGAACGTAAAGTTAAGATTTTTAAATAATTAAACGATCAGTTTATATCCAATCCCTTTTAATGTCTGAATCGTATTGATTCCCAGTTTTTCTCTTAGTCTTCTGATGTGAACATCAATAGTTCTTTCCCCTACAATCACATCATTACCCCAAACTTTCTCCAGAATCTCTTCTCTTTTGAAAACTTTTTCAGTATTGGAAGCCAAAAGGTAAAGCAAATCAAATTCTTTTTTGGGAAGAAGAAATTGCTGTCCGCTTTTGGAAACTCTGAAGTTATCTTTATCGATAACAAGGTCACCGATTTCAATAAGTTTTGCATTGTCAGACACCTGAGAGGTTAGCTGTAATAATGCATTCACTTTAGAAATAAGGATTTTCGGCTTGATCAGTTTTACAATGTAATCATTGGCTCCTGCCTGAAAACCTGCTAATTGAGAAAACTCTTCGCTTCTTGCAGAAAGGAACACAATAAGTGTTTTTTGCAGTTCTTTCACTTTACGAAGTTCCTGACAGGTTTCTATACCATCTTTTTCAGGCATCATGACATCTAATAAGATAAGATCCGGAACAATTTCCTTCGCTTTTTCTATACCTTCGTTACCATTGGTAGCGGTATAGATATCATACCCTTCCTTTTCCAAATTGTAAGACAGAATCTCTAAAATGTCCAGTTCATCGTCTATTAAAAGAATTTTTTTGCTCATCTTCTAGTTTAAGAATTCCCACAAAATTAATTATTTCAATTGATTTCATCTATCTGCCAAATGTTAACTAATTATTAAAAAACAACATTTTAAACAGTAATTACAAAATCAATAAAAAAACTAACAAATAATTACACACAAATCAAATATAAGGAATAATAATTAACATTAAAACAAAAATTATAATTATATAAATTAAACATCGATAAGTATAAAAGTCACGGTCCTGTTAATACAAACTTCATAATTAATTAAGATTCTCCTAAAGTTTTCTTAAAAACTTAGCCTTTATTTTGCCCTTGAAAAAGAAGTAAAAGAAGTAATAATGAAAAAACAACTCCACAAGAGCATCATGCTACTTGCCTTGTTTTCTGCTGGCTATGCTTTTGCACAAAGTCAGATTTTGGAAGGTAGGGTATTGGACGAGAAAGACAATTCTCCTATAGAAGGGGTAAAAGTAAAAGTAAATGGCCAGGAAGTAACTACTGACATTTCCGGATACTACTCTATCAACCTTTCTCCCGGAGCCAATTACATCGTAACGGTAAGTTCCAACGGATATAACAGAAAAGAGATCAGTGAGGTTATTATAAAGAATGAAGGTATTACTCATCTTGATATCGTTCTGGATAAGCCATCTACCAAAGAAAAAGAAATTGAGGGAGTTGTCATAAAATCAAATGCAAGAAAAGAAACCATAGCCTCTACCATCGGTTTACAAAAGAACGCAGGTGTAGTTTCTCAGGTTATTGGTGTTGAAGCGATCAAAAGAAGTCCGGACAGGAACACAGGTGAAGTTCTGAAAAGAGTTTCCGGAGTGAGTTTATTTGACGGAAAATATATTGTAGTAAGAGGTTTATCAGACCGTTATAACCAGGCGATGCTGAATGGTATTCAGTTATCCAGCACGGAGCCTGACAGAAAGACTTTCTCTTTTGACCTTTTCCCTGCGAATGTTATCGAAACCCTTGTTATCAACAAAACGTTCATTCCTGAATATACAGGTGAATGGGGCGGTGCATTGATTCAGGTAAATACGAAAGACATTCCTAATAAAAATTTCTTCAATGTACAGGTAGGTGTAGGTGGAAACACCGCTACTATGGGACAGGAATTCCATATGCAGAAAGGAGGAAAGTGGGACTTTTTAGGAATCGATGACGGTTACAGAAAACTTCCTACCAATATGCCTGCAAAAAATGCTTTCAGTATTCTGACTGAAGCACAGAAAACAGAGATTGGTAAAGGATATACAAAGAATCTTGGATACAACAGTATCGGTTATCCTGAAAACTTAAGTTTACAACTTGACGGAGGTTTCAATACGAAATTATTCGGAAAAGATTTAGGAGTAATTGCTGTTTTAAACTATAGTAACAACAAAAGAAGAACGGAGTCTACCAACCGTTTCTTTACCATCAACAACCAGCTTGCTGATACCAACTTCGATTATTTTACAGAAAAATACAGCAATGATATTATTTTAGGAGGGATGTTGAACCTTTCTTTAAAGCTGAACAACAACAACAAAATTTCCCTGAAGAATATCATTACTAATAATACAGTAAACCACATGTCCTTCAGAACAGGAAAGGACTTTGAATTTGATCCGATTAACGGTACCAATATCATGGCAAGGGAAATTGGATTTAAAGAAACAACTTTCTATAACTCTACCCTTTCCGGTAATCATAAAATTGATGTTCTTGGCGGATTGACCGTAAACTGGTACGGAAGTTTCGGAATCCTTGATCAATACATTCCTTTGCTGCAGCGTTTACAGTATAACCAATATACAAACATGCCGGGAAGTCCTTATTTAGCTTTGATTTCCAACGGTCTTTCCCAAAAATCAGGAAGTGTATTCTACTCTACTCTGAGCGACTATCTGTATAATGCAGGAGGTGACGTATCCAAGACGTTTACGATGTTCGGACAAAAGCAAACGATCAAAGGAGGTTATTTATTCCAGGTTAAAGACAGAATATACAACTCAAGACCATTCTCTGTAAGACTTGAAAACTTCAATCAGGGATTACTTTCCCAGCCTTTTGAAACCATCTTCAATCCTGGTAACTTCGGAACCAACGGAGGATTTACATTTGATGAAATTGCTGGAAACCAGTACAGATATATTGCCAATACCATCCTTAACGCAGGATACTTACAGTTTGACAATAACTTCACACCATGGTTAAGAGCTGTCTGGGGATTAAGAGTGGAGAACTTTGACCAGTTGGTAGGTAGCACAAAAAAGAGTGATGACCGTTTTGTAAACACTCGTGTTACAGATTTCTTACCTGCTGTGAATTTAACATTCAAGGTAAATCCTAAAATGAATATCCGTCTTGCGGGTTCACAAACTGTTGTAAGACCGGAATTCAGAGAGGTTTCTCCTTTGGCATATTATGATTTTGACCTTGGAGCAACTGTAATCGGTAACAAATCTATCGAAAGAACTAAAATAACGAGTGCCGATCTTCGTTGGGAATTCTACCCAAGAAACGGGGAAATTATATCCGTGGCAGGTTTCTATAAAAACTTCAAAAAGCCTATCGAACTATACTTCAACCAATCAGGGGTAGGAACAAGTAACACTTTCAACTACCTTAACGTAGATAAAGCGGATGCTTATGGATTGGAAGTTGAAGCCAGAAAAAAACTGGATTTTGTAAGTGCTCTTAAAAACTTTACCCTTGGTGGAAACGTAGCATTAATCAAAAACAGAGTAACAGACGAAGCTACCAATATTGACAGACCAATGCAGGGACAATCTCCATATACTGTTAACCTAAGTCTTCAGTATGACACTGAAAAATCAGGATGGTCTTCAACGCTATTATTCAACATGATCGGAAGAAGAATCCTTTACGTAGGAAACGATCAGGTTCCACCAATCTGGGAAGCACCTAGACCTCTTCTGGATTTCCAGCTTGCTAAAAAACTATGGAGCAACAAGGGAGAGATCAAGCTGAATGTTTCAGATATCCTGAACCGTCGTGCTAAATTCTACCATGACCTGAATGACAATGGCAAGTATGACAGCAAAGATGCTCTTGCTATTGAAAGACTTACAGGAACCAATATCAGTTTAACACTGGGATACAATTTTTAATTCACTCAACAAATAATCTAATAAATAATTTAATTCTTTATAACATGAAAAAGTTCGTTTTATATTCTTTAATGCTTGGCGCTCTAGTATCAACTACCGCATGTAGAAATATAGAAGAAGATGGACCTACCATTATTCAAAATGGAGGTAATGGAAACGGAGACACTGAAAACCTTATTCTTTCAGGAAAAATCACTTCCAATACTACACTTAAAGCCAATAAAATCTATAAGCTGAGAGGACTGGTATATGTAACTAACGGAGCTACTTTAACGATCGAGCCAGGTACAAAGATTGTAGGTGAAGCTGATAAAAACGGAGCTTTAATCATTACAAGAGGAAGCAAAATAATGGCAGAAGGAACTGCTGCCAATCCTATTATCTTCACTTCAGAGAAAGCAAGTCCTAAAAGAGGAGACTGGGCAGGTGTAGTAATTTTGGGAAATGCTCCTACTAATGCATCTTTCGGAGGAACAAACGGCGTTGGAGAAATTGAAGGAGGTATTAACAACTCTGAAGGTCTTGGACTTTATGGAGGAAATAATGCTGCTGACAACAGTGGAGTATTAAAATATGTAAGAATAGAATATGCAGGATATGCATTCTTACCAGATAAAGAGATCAACGGACTTACATTCGGTGGTGTAGGTAGCGGAACTACAGTGGATTATGTAGAAGTTGCTTATGCTAACGATGACAGTTTTGAGTGGTTCGGAGGAACAGTAAACTGTTCTCACCTTATTTCTTACAAAGGTCTTGATGACGATTTCGATACTGACAACGGGTATTCAGGAAATGTACAGTTTGGTATCGCAGTAAGAGATTCTCAGGTAGCTGACGTTTCCGGTTCTAACGCATTTGAATCTGATAATGATGCCAACGGTTCTACTTTAACGCCTCAGACTTCAGCTACATTCTCTAACATGACGATTATCGGGCCAATCAACTCTGCTGCTCCGGGATCAATCAATGCGTTGTTCCAGAATGCATTACAGATCAGAAGAAACTCTTCTATCTCTGTATTCAACTCTGTATTTACAGGATTCCCGGTTGGTTTATTCATTGATGCTACTAAAGGATCTCCAACGGATAACAACATCGTAGGTAACAAATTATTCTTTGAAAACAACGTTTTAGCAGGAAATACAACTCCTTTAAAATTCGGACCATCTACATCTACTCCGACAACATATACATTAAACGATCTTACGACTTGGTTTAATGCTAAAGGAAATACAATTCTTGCTTCTACAGCTGATGTAAAACTTGCTGGTGCATGGGCTCCTGCAGGAACTACACCAAACTTTACTCCTAATGCAGGTTCTCCATTGTTAACAGGTGGAGCGTTTACAAACCCTAAATTAGCAACCTGGTTTACACAGGTTACTTACAGAGGTGCTGTAAAAGATGCCACTGATACTTGGTATGCAGGATGGACTAACTTCAACTTATAACATATCATCATATAAGTACCTAGATTTAATTTCAAATAGAGGCCTCCGGAAGTAATTTCCGGGGGCTTTTTTTATCGTTATTACGGGATATTACAAATATTAGGAATTTTGAATATGAATAGATGTTCACATTGTAAAATATAAAAAGGGAATATGAACAGTTATTTTGGGTTTGAATACAGATATTCTTTCATAATTTTTGGCTAAAGCCTGAGGTATATTTTTTTCCATTCAAACGGGCTAAAGCCCGTTCCTATTGAATACAAAAAGTTCTAAGTTCACAATCTAAATCCCCAAACTCAAAACTCGAATCACGAATCTCAAAAACCCGAAACCCGCACCCCATTCAAAAAAAGCCACCAGAAAAACTTCCGATGGCAGTTACAAAAAACAAGTGTATAAAAATATATATACTTCACATTAATTTCTCCAAAATAAATTCCCGTCATTCATCAGGGCTTTTATTTCAGACATTCTGGAAACAGCTTCTGCAGAGCATGAAGCATCTGTCAGAACAATTGCTGCTTCATCACCGGCTTTTGGCCATTGTTGCTTTCCTTTTTCATCCAGAGGAAGAGTACTTTGAGTAGCAAACTGCAAAGCTCTCGACAGAGCATATTCTGTAGCATAACCATACAGCTCCGCAATAAGATTAGCTTTCTGCAGCATATTTCCGGATCCGAAGGTACTCCAGTAGTCCTGCACATTATCATTTCCGATCAATACATTAACCCCATATTTTTTCAGCGTTGGAATAGGCATTATTTTTCCTTTAAAAGGTACGGAAGAAGCAATTCCCACTTTTCCGGCAGCCAGTCTTTCTGCAATCTGCTCTGTTTCTTTGGGTGAAAGATGAGCTAAAGCAAATGCATGGCTTACAAACGTTTTTCCCTGAAGTGCAGGGTTTTCCATCGCTTTATCAATCAGATAACTGATGGTTTTCATTCCAGACTCTCCTGCTTCGTGCAGGTGAATATCAATTCCTTTGTTGTGATCTAAAGCCAGCTGAACGGTAAAATCCATTACTTTCTCAATACTTCCATCAATGCTTAAAGGATCCAGCCCACCAATGAATTCTACACTTTTCAACTGTGCAGCTTCTTTCATCAACGGAGCAGATTCCGTATAATACACTCCATGCTGTGGAAAAGCAACCAGCTCGGCTTTGAAAGAATCTCTTTTATTTTCAAGAGCCTGCTCAAGATGTTCCAGGGATTTCAATCCAGAGGTAGGATCAATATTAAAATGGGTTCTCGCAAAATGAGTTCCGTAATGCTGCTGCAAACTGATCAGCTGTTCTGCTCTGCTTACCGAAGTTTTCAGCAATTCAGGAATGATTTCCTGTTCATAGGCAATCATATCCTTCACGGTTCTTCTTTTCGGAGAAAGTGCCTGCCATGGAAGACCATACAGGGTTTTATCGAGATGAATATGCATGTCTCTGAAAGCAGGAAGCATCAGATAACCTTTTGCATCAATTGCTTTGGAAGCAGGATCATTAGCTTTTACTGTTTTTATTTTTCCGTCTACAATTTCAATACTGAAAAGGCCTGTTTTTGTTCCGTTAACCTCTTCATTTTCGTATTCAAAGCCAGTCTCCAGGCGGACATTTTTAAGGGAATAGTTTCCTTTTGCAGTTAATTGATAGGGAAATTGCATGATTTAAATTTTAACAATACAAAATTAACCCATGTTCAAGCTAAAACCGGTGTATCAATTATGTCTTGTTTTGTACAGATTATTCTTTAAACTGGGAAGGTGTCATTCCCGTTTGGGCTTTAAAGAATTTGGAAAAGCTGGCATGATCATAGAACCCGAGATCATATACAATGTCTTTCACAGACATTTCGGAAACTTTCAACAGTCTTTTGGCTTCCAGTAAAATACGGTCCTGAATAAGGGATGAAGCTGAAGCATTGAGGTTTTTCTTGCAGACAATATTCAGATAATTGGCAGAAATATTCAGTTTATCTGCATAAAAAGAAACGGATCTTTCTGTTTTGAAATATTCATCAATAAGATGGAGAAACTTTGAAATAATAGGATTAGAATTGTAAATTTCAAAATCTTTGAAAGCACCCTCCACAGATTGGCTCACCAGCAAACCAATCAATTCACTTCTTTTTTGAATCAATTCCCAAAAGACTTTTTCCCCACTCAATTCTTTCTGGATAGCCTGAAATTCATACAGAAAAGTTTCAAAAACTTCCTTGGAAAGATTGATCACCGGATGATTCTGATAATACGAGGCAGAAAACCGTAATGAGGGCAGAAAACTTTCAAACCAATCTCTGCTGATCATCAGCTGATACCCGATGGTTTCTTTTTCAATCACCCATTGGTGTACCTGATCGGGAAAAACAAGATGAATCTGATGGTCTTTAACCTGATATTCTGTAAAATCTATGGTATGCGAACCTACTCCCTTCTCAAAAAGATTGATGATAAAAAAATCATGTTTGTGCGGATCATCAATGGAGCGCGCTCCGGAAAGTTCATTGAACAGCAGATTACAGCTTTTCAACTGATTATCACTAAATTCCTGAATTCCCAAAATAGGAAAATGATCTGTATGGTAAGCCACTCTGCCTGATTTTCTCCTAAAATTACTAAAATTTACGAGAGAAAAAACTAAAACAACCACAAAAGGAACAAAAGCTTTATTGTATCACGCTATCTTCATTTTTCATCTTCGTTCGTGACTTTCGTAAACTTGCATCCCCTTTATGGTTGAAAAAACACAACTAGATTATATATTAATTTATTTAATCCTTTTATTCTAAATTAAAAAACAATGTTTCCATCGTGAACTAAAGACTCTACCTCTGAAATTCTTGATACTGCTTCTGCAGAACAGCTTGCGTTGATCAATACAAAATTTGCTTTATCACCTGACTTTGGCCATTGCTGAGTTCCTTTATCATCCAGCGGAAGAATATTTCCTGTTGCCAGTTTTAAACTTCTTGACAATAAAAACTCTGTTGAATATCCATACAATTGAGCCATTAAATTGGCTTTCTGAAGGATACTTCCGGTTCCGAAAGTATTCCAGTGGTCTACAATGCTGTCATTCCCGGTAAGGACAGTTACGTTATGTTTGTAAAGCGTTGGAATAGGCATAATCAACCTTCCGAAAGGGATTGTAGAGACAATTCCGATCTGTGCGTCGCCCAATTTTTCAGCAATTTCTTCCTGTTTTGCGGCTTCTAATTTTCCAAGAACAAAACAGTGGCTTAAATAAGTTTTCCCTTTCAGAGCAGGGTTTTCAGTCACTTTTTTAATCAGATATTCTACCGTTCTCAATCCCGAGTCTCCGGTTTCATGCAGGTGAATATCAATTCCTTTTTTATGATCCAAAGCCAGCTGAACAGTAAAGTCTATCACTTTTTCGATATCTCCGTCTATGTTGAACGGGTCCACTCCTCCTATAAAATCAATATCCATCTTCGCCGCTTCTTTCAAATAAGGTACGGAATCCGTATAGAACACACCGTGCTGTGGAAAAGCCACCAGCTCAGCTCCAAAGCCTTTCTTTTTGTTTTCTAAAGCTTTCTGAAGATTTTTTAATGACTGAAGTTTTGAAGTGGGTTCAATATTCACGTGGCTTCTTGCAAAGGAAGTTCCCTTAGACTGTAATAACTCAATCAGTTTTTCGGCTTTGAAAGTTGAATTCTTCAGCATCTCAGGAAGCATTTTCTGCTCCAGTTCTATCATTCCTTTTATCCCTCCGGTTCTCTTTCTCACAGCCTGCCATTGATCACCATAAAAGGTTTTATCCAAATGGATGTGCATATCCTTAAATGCAGGAAGCATCAACAGTCCTTTTGCATCTACCGCTTTAGCACTAGGTTGATTGGGTGAAATCTTTATAATTTTTCCGTTCTCAACTTCAACATAAAATAGATCCGTTTGGGTAGAAGACACTTCCCCATTCTGGTATTCAAATCCTGTTTCCAGACGAACATTCTTAAGGCTCATTTTTCCTTTTACTGAAAGATTTTTCTCATCGAAAGGCGATGCAGTCATGATATTGGGTATTAAGGTGAGTCCCGCTACAGCCAACGCTGAGTTTCGGATGAAATCTTTACGGGAGATATTATTGTCTGAGGTCTTCATTTCCAATCTATTTAATACAAAATTAAAAAGAAGTACTCTGAACGAAGTGTATGGTTTATTACAAAATCTGTATGATTTATACTTTGTGGTAATTCCCTGCTGAAATACTCAGTTTATCTTTCTACACTACAACTAAGAGTATCCCACAACGCTTGTCATTCCATAAAAATCCAGATAATGCTGTTTTTACTCTTCTACCGCAGTGACAAAGATTGCGTTGATTTTTTTCAATCTAAACTCATCAAATCAATTTTCTTTTCCATAAAAAAACCGGATCTAAAATCCGGTTTCATTTATTTTTATTTATTTGAATATTCAAATTTTCTCACAGCTTCCAGTGTCATATCAATTTCTTTATCCTTGATCGCATCACTGATGAAGTAAGTTTCATAACCACTTGGCGGAAGATATACTCCATTCTGAAGCATCTGGTGGAAGAAATTATTGAACAATGAATGGTTAGCTTCCTGAGCCTCATCAAAGTTGGAAACACTGCTGATATGGAAGAATACCGACATCATAGAACCTTTTCTGTTGATTCTGTGAGCGATTCCTTTTTCATTAAGAATTTTTCCGATTTCAAAATCCAATGTTTCTGTTGTTTTCTCCAACCTGCTGAAAAATTCAGGGTCATTTTTAATAAGCTGAAGGGTTTTTAATCCGGCTCTCATTGCTAAAGGATTTCCACTTAATGTTCCCGCCTGGTAAACACCGCCTTTGGGTGCAAGATGATCCATGATTTCATTTCTACCAGCGAAAGCTCCTACCGGAAGACCTCCACCGATTACTTTTCCGTAAGTCACCAGGTCTGCTTTTACATTAAAAAGTTCCTGCGCTCCTCCGAAAGCTAATCTGAAACCTGTCATTACTTCATCAAAGATTAATAAAGTTCCGTTTTCGTCACAGATTTTTCTCAGATTCTGTAAGAAATCATTTTCTGGCAATACGCAGCCCATATTCCCCGCAACCGGTTCTATAATCACTGCAGCAATCTCTCCGTGATTGTGACGGAATAAATCCTCAACCTGTTCGAAATCATTGTAACGTGCTAATAAAGTATCTTTAGCTGTGCCCGCTGTTACTCCCGGAGAATTTGGGTTTCCGAATGTTGCTGCACCACTTCCCGCTTTGATCAGGAATGAATCTGAATGTCCGTGATAGCAGCCTTCAAATTTTACAATCTTATCCCTTCCTGTATATCCTCTTGCCAGTCTGATGGCACTCATACATGCTTCTGTTCCTGAAGAAACCATTCTGATCTGGTCAATATTAGGAACATTTTCAATGATGAATTTTGCAATTTCTGTTTCCAGCTCTGTAGGTGCACCGAAAGAGAATCCTTTCTCTGCCTGTATCTTCAGTTCTTCCAATACTTCAGGATGCGTATGTCCTAAAATGGCTGGCCCCCATGAGTTGATATAATCGATATAAGTATTATCATCTGCATCGGTAAGGTAAGATCCTTTTGCCGATTTCATGAAAATAGGCACTCCTCCTACGGATTTGAATGCTCTTACCGGAGAGTTTACTCCTCCCGGAATGTATTTGTAGGCTTCATCAAATAAAGCCGAACTTCTTTGATACTTCATTTTTCTTTTATTTTATTATTTAACCCTCAAAGTAAAGGGTTCCATCTTCTCCTGCATAATTTTTCTGCCCATTACTTATCATGTAATATATCTGAAAAGGATTGCCATTTTTCAAAACGATCATAGCTGGCTCAAATTTTCCGTATAAAACCTTATTATTGGGAAGAATTGTCTTAAAAATCACATTATTTCTGTTATTCGGATCAGGTTCTGAAAGAACAACTAAATGGCTGTCATCTATCAGATTGATTGTTTCATATCGTATAGGATAAACCTCCCGCAAATTTTCATCTGCTAACCCCAAAAAACCTGAAACGTTGGTTGTCAAAATATAAGGTTTACCTTTATAAAACTGCCATCCTACGTATGCTATATCCTGTGTATTGAGAAATACTTTCTTAAGTTTAGGGACATACATCCCGACATAGGTATTTCCGTCCATGATCTCCAGAAAATCAGCTTTGTAATTCCATTGATAACCATCATTATCATATGACTCCAGCATATCCAGATCATCATCATCAAGATCTTCCCTGCTTAATATCAATTTTGCGTTATTTCTGTTAAGCGGACTATAATTTTCCCAACCACTGTCTCTTACAGGATAACTTTCTTGCTTAATATATTTGTCAAGACGCATTTTGGTCTTGATGGAATAGTAATAATAATCCCATCCATCAAAAACCAGATATTTATCTCGTTCTACAGATATGGGTGTATTGGAAATAAATGGCATGATGATAACAGCATTTCGATCTACGATACCAAATCTTCCATTTTGTTCTGCATGAAATCCTCCTATGGATTCATCATAGCTGCTTATACTTCTATATTGCGGCTGTACAGCTATAAATTTATTAACATCACACAATCCCCACAACTTTCCTTTTCTGTAAGGAATATAATTTTGATCCTGTGAAAATATTGTACACGACATGAATATCAGAAATATCGACAGATATTTAGATTTCACATTTAATATTCTCATGGCTTTGGAATCGTTATTAGTTTCGCGGTTTTTTGTCTATTAAATAAATAAGCTGTCCAGCAGATGGCTGCTGTCCTTCATCCATTCTGTTTTTAGCATATAATTTATTTAACTTGATTCCGAATTTTTGTGCGATATCATGCATATCTTCTCCGTATTCAGCTTTATAGGTGGCTGTATTTCCGGTAGAATTTTTAGACTCAAGGAAAACGATGTCATTTTTCTTCAACGTTTCATTTTCAAGCTCATTCCATTTCATTAGTCTGCTTTCGCTTACTTTGAATTTGTTGGCAATGAATTTCACATCGGTATCTTCAGGAATGATAATATATTTCAGCCCGTCATTCGGGTGACTTTTGATAAGAATAGAATTAAGAATTTCAGCTTTCGTTTTGATTCTTTCTACTCTTTTTTGCTGTTGTGCATAAGAAGTCTGTTTGTAAGGAACTTCAACGGTAACTGGTTCTTTCACTTTTCTGGTTGCTTTTGAAGGTTCCAGCTGCGCCATGAAAGTTCTGTCGTCTTTCAGATCCGGATACATTTTAAGAACAGCGTACAATACTTCATTAGAATTGGTATTGTCGTATTCATATAATTTATACTTTTCAATTTTGGAGATAAGAATGGAAGCATAGCGCGGGTTGGTAGCATATCCTGCTTTTTTTAAGCCGGTTGCCCACGCTCTGTAATCTTTCATATCCAATTTGAAAAGGTTAGCGTAATATTTTCTTGTGGATAAAAATATAGAATGGTCTTCATAAGACTGTCTTGGATCGTCGTACACACGGAAGCATTCGTTAGGTGCGTCATCGGTATGTTTCATCGTTCTACCGGTCCAGTCTTCTTTACATTTTATACCGAAGTGGTTTTTACCTTCCTGTGCCAGTCTGCTCTGCCCACCGCCGGTTTCCAGTAATCCCTGGGCAAGAGTGATAGAAGCCGGAATTTTGTATTTTTCCATTTCTTCTACTGCATATTTAGCAAACTTCTGAATATACTGATCTTCGGTTGCCCAAGTCTGGGCTGAAAATTTTGATAAAACTAAAAGGCTTATGGATAGAAAAAGTCTTTTCATCTTATATTTTTTATTGTTTTAAAATGAAAGATGGAACACTAAGTGTTTCATGTTTTTCAATTTTACTTATATAATTAAATTTCTATTCTGTTTTTCCAACAGCAGATTAGCTCCTTCAATTCCCTGTAATCCACCAGTGTGAAAGCACAAAATCTTACTGTTTTCAGGAAAATATTCTTCTTCTATCAGTTCAAAAATCTTCTCCATCATTTTCCCTGTATAAATCGGTTCCAGAGGAATACCGTATCTCTCCTTGAAATCATTGATAAAACGGACGTTTCCATCACTTATTTTACCATAACCTCCAAAACATGAATTTATTAGATTAAAATTCTGTCTCAAAGTTAATTCAAAAATTTTATTTTCCAGAGAAGCATCGTCAACAGCTTTAAATCCTATAACTTTCTGATTCTCTTCACAAAATTTTGAAATTCCTGCAATGGTACCTCCGGTTCCAACTGCGGTGCAAAGATAGTCAAAATCTTTTGTTTGTTCGTTGAGCATCATTTTTACCCCTTCCACAGCCTCTTTATTGGTACCTCCTTCAGGAACTATCAATGCCTCAGGAAACTCCTGCTGAAGGAATTCCGTGAGTTTTTCTTTGTGACGGTATTCTTCGCGGGTGACAAATTTCAGGTTCATTCCATTTCTTTTGGCAAAAAGTAAAGTTGGATTGTCCCGCCATTTATGCTGCAGTTCTTCTCCTCTGATGATTCCTAGTGTTGGAATGCCAGACATACTGCCTACTGCGGAAACCGCTGCAATGTGATTGGAAAAAGCACCTCCAAAAGTGATGATATAAGGATTATCTGGATTTCTTCCCAGATAATGATTAACATTGTGAAAGAGTTTCCAGTATTTATTCCCTGAAATTAACGGATGAATCTGATCTTCCCTTTTAATGAAAAGCTTTACGTTTTTATGAATTGGAATTTCCTTGATGGAAACAGGTTCTGTGGGAAGTTTTAATAGCATTTCAGTTTTACGAATCAGAGTTTATTCTTTACAAAAGTAGGAAAAGATTTAGTGTTGTGACAATTTGTTGTGTTTATCGTTTTTTTACCACAGATTACACGGATTTCTACAGATGGTTGTTTGATACTTTTTTAAGTTTTGGCTAAAGCCGGATGAATTTTGATTTTTTTGATAAAAGGGCTAAAGCCCATTCCTATTGAATTATACAGTACTGCAATGCCAAAATATTCCGGTTATCTTGATGTGAAAGATCTTAATACTTCTGTCATTACAAAGAATAAATCGGAAGCCAGAAGCCTGAACCCGAATCTCGTAACCCGGAACTCCAATGCATCATGCCCTTATTCTAAAGATATTTTCTAAAGTTCCAGAATTTTCTTTTTTTGAGATAATTCAGGTTGTTTTCATTAGCATAGGCTTCTCTTTCAAAGGAGATCCTTCTGTAGGCCAGATATCCGTCTTTGAGTTTAAAAAACCAGTAATAGTATTCAATACCATAGAAAATATAGAAGAAAATGATGAGCATTTCCAGTTGCTGGCGTAAATGAATTTTTTCGTGATTGATCAATACATTATTTTCCTTATCTTCGGGTTTCCTAATGAAGATAAAGGGAAAGAGAGCGATGCCATTAATTTTTAATTTTTTTAAAGGCTTTTGGCATACAATTATCATAGTAACAAATATAAAAAGTTTTTTGACTAGCATTTAACTTATGGCCCATTATGACATCAAAGAAGGTGAAGACTTCTACTATAATGAACAGGGGTACAAGGTTTTTACAGAAAAATTCCATCTGAAAAGAGGATACTGCTGTAAAAGCGGCTGCAGACACTGTCCTTACGGGTACGATAAAAAGACTGATACATTCATTAAAAGTGATAAAAAAAATAAATAAAATGAAAAAATATATTTTTATTTTGTTGGCATCTGCTACATTAGGCTTAACTTCTTGTAGCCCTTTTCAGGTACGTTCAGATTATGCTGAAACCGCCAATTTCAATTCTTATAAAACATATAAAATAAGAATTGATGATCTGAAACTGAATGATATTGATAAAGACAGAGTACTGAATGAACTGTCGAGACAGCTTCAGAGCAAAGGACTTCAGTCCGGAGAAAACCCTGATCTGATTATCAACGTAAAAGCAAATCATAAAAAAATCACGGATATCAATTCCTCTTCTCCTTACGGAATGTGGGGATGGGGCGGACCATTCGGATGGGGTGTCGGCATGAGCAGAACATGGACAACCAATTATAATGAAGGTGCACTGATTGTTGACCTTATTGATGCAAAAAGCAACAAATTGGTTTGGCAGGGTATCGGAAGCGGAATTTCTGTAGATTCTCCAAAAGCGAAACAGAGACAAATCCCGGAGATTATGGCTGAGATTATGAAAAATTATCCGCCACAAAGAAAATAACATTAATGTCATCCATTATATAGCCGGTACGTTTTGTATCGGCTTTTTTTATGGATAAAATTATTAAGTTTTAAGTTTTAGCTAAAGCCCGATGAATGGAATTACAATGTTAAGGCGGACTAAAGCCCACCTCTATTGAATACAGATACAGATATTTAACCACAACATCATTCATCATTCATCATTCATCATTCATCATTCATCATTCATCATTCATCATTCATCATTCATCATTCATCATTCATCATTCATCATTCATCATTTATCACTTATCATTCATCACTCATTATGTATAGCATACAGTGCATTTAAAATTAACAATTTTGTAATTTTTTATTCACAAAAATTGTGGTATTCTTGCTGAAACTTTATACTAAATATTAATTATGAAAAAAATCATTTTATTTTCTGTATTTGCAGGACTTGCCCACGCCCAGGCTCCTGCAGGATACTACAATTCTGCCAACGGACTGAGTGGTGCAGCACTGAAAACTGAATTAAGCAGCATTATCACCAACGGACATATAGATAAAGGGTACAGTGGGCTTTGGACAGCTTATAAAACCACTGATATCGATAAGGACTACGAAAATGACGGAACCATCCTTGATATTTATTCTGAAAGACCAGCAGGTAGTGATCCTTATACTTATACTCCGGGATCTGATCAGTGTGGAACGTATTCTACTGAAGGAAATTGTTATAACAGAGAGCATATTGTTCCTCAAAGCCTATTCAATCAAGCTTCGCCAATGGTTGCGGATATTCACTTTATCAGAGCTACAGACGGGAAAGTAAATGGAATGAGAAGTAATTATCCTTTCGGAAAGGTGGGAAGTGCTTCATTTACTTCACTGAATGGCTCCAAGCTTGGAACTTCTGCTTCTTCAGGATATTCAGGAACTGTATTTGAACCGATTGATGAGTTTAAAGGAGATGTGGCCCGTATGATTTTCTATTTTGTAACCCGTTACCAAAGCAAACTTTCAACATTTTCATCAGGAAATATGTTAGGAAGCTCTACTTTTCCGGGACTACAGACCTGGGAACTTAATGTTCTACTGGCATGGCATAATCAGGATCCTGTTTCTCAGGCTGAGATCAAAAGAAATAATGCTTCATATACTTTCCAGGGAAACAGAAACCCGTTTATCGACAATCCAAATTATGTTAACCTTATCTGGGGTTCTCAACAGCCCTCAGGTGACACTCAGGCACCTACTGCGGCAACAGGTCTGAATGTTTCAGGAACAACTTCCAGCAGTATTTCTCTTGCATGGAATGCTTCTACCGATAACGTAGGCGTAACAGCTTATAATGTTTATATGAACGGAAGTCTGCAAACTACGACAAGTTCGACTTCAACAACCATTTCAGGGCTCACTCCTTCTACAACTTACAGTTTTTATGTAGTAGCGAAGGATGCCGCAGGAAATTCATCATCAAACAGCTCAACAATTTCCGGCACTACTAATTCTGGCGGTACTACTCCGGGTACCAGCTGTGCCAATGAAAATTTTGAAACCATTCCTGCAGCCAGCTCTACCTATACAACGAGAACGTGGAGCAACGGAGGTACTTCCTGGACAGCAACGGATGCAAGAACAGACCAAACTATTAACAATAAAGCGATTACGGTAAGAAACGGTTCTTTAACTTCCGGAAGCTCTGCAAACGGTATTGGATCTTTAACGGTAACTACGCAGCTTAAATTCTCAGGAACCAACGGTACTTTTGATGTAAAAGTAAACGGAACTACCGTAGGAACTATTCCTTACAGTACTTCAGTTACAACGACGACCATTAACAATATCAACATTTCAGGAAATGTAGTGGTAAGTCTGGTTAATACTTCATCAAGCAACAGAGTGGCTATTGATGATCTTGCATGGACATGTTATTCCGGATCAAGTGCAAGAATGGCTCAAAGTAAAGCTACTGAAACTACTTCTAACAGTTTTAAAATCTCTCCTAACCCTATCACCAATCAGGAAATCTTTGTAAAAGGAGATCTTCAGAAGGTAAGAAAAGCGGAGATTTATAACCTTCAGGGGAAAACTCTTCAGACGATTGATCAGCCTTTCAGAAATGGAAACTCTATTAAAACAAGAAATCTTGGTCAGGGAGTTTATATTTTGAAGCTGGATCAGGTAACGATGCAGTTCTTAGTAAAATAATTCAAATACTGATTTGATATAAAAATGCCGGTTCTTTTTGGACCGGCATTTATTTTTTTTAACTCTCGCAGATTTTACTGATTGAGCAGATCTTTGTAACGCAGAGATTTTATTTTTCTAATGTTTTATTTTAGAGGACAAAGAGGAATCAGCAAGCTGATCTGGCTAAGCAAATGGTTTAATTTCTTTGCTATATTCTTTTAGTTCAGGGAGATTTTATCCAGGTCCGGATATCCTGACCCTTTCAGAAGGTCTTTCCATTCTTTATTTTTGAATACGAAGAGATTACAACGGTATTCGTCCGGTTTATTATCTATTTTGGTTTCACAGTAGTAATAGAGCATATCTCTGTTTCTCCAGATGGCAACTTCCTGTCTGAATTTATTATGAGTCTGAATGATTTCATTGTCTTTAACTTCAGATTCAAAACCTTCGCGGATGGTATCAAAGCTAGGTTTCTGAAGTGTTTTATTCAGATTATCCAGAAGTGCTGTTTTTTCGTGTTCTGTATAGATATCAAGCTGATACATTCCCAATTCATCTTCTTTTTCATTAGCAAGCGGGCCGATTTCCTGATCTACTTTTCCAAAATGCAGAAGGACTTTATTGGTATTTTTATTATTTTTTCCTTCTAAATCTATCCCGTTGAAATGTAATAATTCTTTTGATGAAAAAGCCAGCTTTTCATTTCCGATCAGCGTAACGTCAGTGGTACGTACAGCATCCTTAGCCGTTGCTCCGGCAGATTTTAAAATTTCATTGATATTTTGTCCTACAGCAATTTTAGCAAGATTGAAGGGCTCTGTCTGAGTACTTCCCTGTGTTTCAACAAAAGACTCAGTCTCTTTATTTTTCTGATGTCCGCATGAAGCAATTGCCAAACAGACTATTGGTATTACTATATATTTCAATCTTTTCATAATGTTAGTGTTAGTATGCAGTTATCAATAATAGAACAGAAAAAAAGTAATTGAAGTATCCGGAGATGCTTTTTTATTTATTGCTTTCTATTTTTAAGCCCTATATCTAGTTCATATACTTATACCATGGAGACGCAGGAGGTGTTGGATATTTCAACCCAAAAACTGCGTTATTACGGTAAGCTTCTTTTGTCACAGAAATGTACTTATTTCTTATTTTCCCATCATCTTCAATGGAGATACTTAATATGGAATAATTTTTCCCGTCATCCCAGAAGAAAGAAGTAGGATATGTAAAGGAATTTTTTTCATTTTGATTCCATGACACTTTTTCCGGAGAAAGTTTTTTAAGCTTTTCAAAAATAGGTTTTACCAGTTTGGGATCTACCGTGGCTTTATCTGTAATAGAAGCAGTAGGATTACCATTCTTTTTTACTATTTTTTCTACAAATTCCAGAGAAGATTTTTCGGCAGCATTGGTGTCGAGAGCTCCTACTTTTCCTTTGTATACTGTAATCCTTGTACCCATGCTATTATCTAATGGTATATTTCCGTAGGTTATTCCTTTGTTTTCATCAGCATAATATTGAATGATATCAGCTTTTGCTCCATCTTTCAGAAATAAGTCTTTGTTTTCAAAATCATACTTCTTTGCATCCTCCCCTAATGAAACTGATGACAGGTCAAATGATTGATTTCCACAACAGATATTGATCAATACTACAAAAATCAATACCAGCACTCTTGCTTTTTTCATCATGCTATATTTTTCTAAAATTACTGACTTTGTCTTTCCTTAATTATTTTAGACCAATCACTAAACATTTTGGTAATAGTATTGGCATTGATTAAACTGAAAACAAACATTCCCGTAAGTATCGTAAGCCAGCAATAGACCAGTTTCACTCCATTTTTATCGGTAATAAAGAAAAGGATAAATATGGTCAGTGTTCCTATTATAAATGTAAAAAGCAAAGTATACATCAATACATGAATGATGTACATATTGAATTTCAGTTTTCTAAAGATCCATCCTATCACTGCTATCGGAATAAGCAGCAAAATGGGTACTAACATCGCTCCGAAAATGGTTGCTTCCGGGTAAGCAACTATTTTGCCTTCTAATCCGAAAAAAGTATTAAAACTGAACCCCGTCATACTGTTTTTCTTCGTTTGTAATTTCCAGTAACGTTTTGTCTTTATAGCCTAACATTTTTGCCAGTATCACATTGGGAAATTCATGAATTCCAATATTATAAAGGTTTACACTGTCATTGAAAAATTCTCTTCTGTCTGCTATTTTGTTCTCCAGATCAGAAATTCTTTTCTGCAGTTCAAGAAAATTATTATTAGATTTCAGTTCCGGATAGTTTTCTGAAACCGCAAAGAATGAAGAAAGCGCTTTTGAGGTTTCATTGGCAATCTCGGTTCTCTTATTGGCATCAGTACTGTTATTGTAAAAAGTTCTGAGCTCTGTAAGGCGGGTAAGCAGCTTTTCTTCATAGTTCATAAAGTGTTTGGCAACGGTGACCAAATTGGGAATTTCATCCGCACGTTGTTTCAGCACCACATCAATATTGCCGTATGCTTTGTCAACGTTAAATTTGAGCATGACCAATTTGTTGTACAGATTGATCAGAAAACTTATAACAACTACCCCAAGCAGGATAAGTAATATGATAGCGACCGTCTGATTCATTATTGTGTAAGTATATAAATAATTATTAAAAGGATGATGGAACAGGTAAACATAAATGACCTCAGCAAGGGCTGATATTTGTTCCAGACTGTGATTCCTGAGGAAGAAGTAATACCGAGTATTTTATAATAATCGTCTTTTCTGATGAAAGGTGCTCCGTTTTTAGAATCGGCATAGCCTACCAGCAGCATCTTCTGACCATCTTTTAAAAGAGTTTCTTTGTACCTTTTACCGCCGTAGCTGCTTACATTGGTTTCTTCTAATAAAACCAGCTCTATTCCTTCCGGTTCTACTTCTATGATTCCTGTGTCATCTTTAACCCGGAAGATATTGCATTTCGTTTCCCTGTGAATGGTTCTGTAACTTTCTTTTCCGTCTGAATCTCTGTCAATATCTTCAATGGTATAATAATATCCGATGCAGGCTTCATTATTTACTGGTGAAAATAAAGGATTCATCATCTTTAAAGTTCCTTCAATCTCTGCCAGTCCTTTTGCTACAGAATGGATCTTAGAGGTAGGCAGTGAGGATTGCAGGCGTAAAAAACGTTTTGAAGCAGTAGGCTTCATTAAAACAATAAAGATGAAAACAAAAAAAAGTAAAGGAAAAAAAACGATTGCTTTCTCTGCGTAACTGTCATAGTTATTGGAAATTTCAGAAGCATATTCATGCAGCGGCATTCTATCTTTGAAAATAATCCACAGAATAAAGTAAATAAAGCCTGCAGCTATTATTCCTAAAATACTATATGCAATGTATGGTTTTCCTTTTTTTACTTCCATCTATTTTGTTCTAAAATCTGGTGGAAATATCTGAATTTTGCTTCAGTATTTCTTTCTTTTAAATATTGCTATATAATCTCAAACTCATCCTTCCCTTCTGGGATATAAAATGTTATGGGCAGAACTAATTCCTCCTCACTTTCCGGATTTTCAAGGCGTAATGCAGACATCATATCTGTACATTTTAACGCGGCCAACTTTCCAAATGCTGAATATTCTACCTGAATATCATCCGGAAGGCTCTGCGCTTTGTATCCATTCTGCATATCCGAAATGATACTCTGCATCCTGCCTTCTGCCTGGCTTTTGCTAAGATACATGGCTACAGCGTTATTATTTTCTCTTTTTTGATATTGTGCTATGAACGAACTGTAATTGCCGCCATTAATCAGCTTTATAATTTCGTTATACTTTCTGATTAGTTTTTGTTTAACGTCGAACTTAGCGTCTTTAAGGTTCATTCCGTTCTGCCATGCCTCCAATTTATAAGGTACATCTGCTTCAAATGTACTTGCGTGTCCTATAAAAGGTATGTTTTTATCGGGCTTTTTGGTAAAATATTCATCAAACTGTTTTACAAAAGCATATTCTCCGGAAGCCATATCATAGAGATTCACTCTGTATCTTATGTAAGAATCTTCGTGTAACTCCTGATGCCCGTCCATGGGAAGACCTTTCACTTCAATCGTTTGTTTACCTCCTTCCAGAATAAGATGATTGATGGGAAAATCTGATCTGGTCTGTCCCTCAATACTCAATGAAATTAATTCCACATCATTAATTTTGATCTGAAATGAACACATTACCGCACTAAAATCTATTTCGTAATAAGGTTTCATTTTTTATTTTTTAGGATAAGCAAGGGTAAAACTGTCTAAGATGGAGAAAGTGCCGGCATCTGAAGAATTCTCCACTCTGGTTCCTTTCTTTACTACAATCAGTTTGGTATTGGTATATTTTGTATTGTCCTGTGTCAGTTCCTGAGTTTGGGTTAAAAATATCCATTTATTTTTAGCTGATGCATCCCAGAAGTAAGCAGCTCCTGTTTTATCAGTGGATCTTTTTTCCGGGTTACCATATGTTTTAGTCAAATAATCAATCAGCTTTTTCCCTTCGTCTTCTTTAGCAAGGTTCAGTATAAATCCGAGGTATTGATTATTCTGGTAAGAGTTTACAAAAAGCGCAAGGTTGTTGTTGGAATAATCATATCCTTTGGGTACGGTATATTCAGAAAATGATACAGTTCCCAGCTTATAGTTTTTAACATCGGCCTGTTTATATGATAATAATCCGTAATTGGCTTCTGTTTCTTTTTCTCCCTTCGTAATATTATCCGATACTTTTTCATCAAATTTTAAAGATTCCAGATCGGTTTGTCCGTTGCAGGACACAATAGCCAAAAAGCTAAATAATAAGATAAGATTTTTCATTGTATGAATATTAATCATTTTTAATCAACGGAATATTTGCACTCATTCCAAATAAGGACTCTAATTCTTTTATCACATCAAAAGGAGGAATTACATTTTTAAAATCCCCTTTGGCAATTTCATATTTTCCATTTCTGCTTTCCTCCACTTTATGTTTATTTTTTGCAATTTTAATAGCAAGACCCACACTTATTGTAACTACATATTGGGCATCAAGGCCGTCAAATCCGAGAACAGGACGGTAATAAAGTCCTTTTTCATCATAGGTGATACCATGTCCATAGGTTATGGAAGCACTTCCGGATGCTGATGCTTCAAAATAAGCTTCTGCTTTTATAACAGCCAGTGAAACTTCTCCCTGAATTTTCACTCCTACTTTCAATTCCAATTTAAGTTTACTCTTACTTGAGACTTTAAATTCGGAATCTTTGAGTTTTCCTGCCGTATTAAATTTAAATTCGGATTCCACTTCTATCGTACTGGAAATAATAAGATCCATAAAGATATCAACAGATGCCTTGAAGCCTGCATTATCATTCCCTACATCTATTCCGGATTTCAGTTTTCCCTGAATTTCCTGATACAGCCTTGTGACTCCCGGCGCAGCTGTTCCTCCGCTTACCGCTCCGGAAATACCAAATACCAGGGCTCCCAGAAGATCAACTGTCATTTCCAGACCAATCAGCGGATTTGCTTTCAAACCTATAGCTACATCTGTACCAATAATGGCATTATTATCCTTAGGATGCTTTAAAAGCCAGTTACCTGACAATTCCATATTAGGAGGTTTCACAGCAAAGCTTACTGGAATCCCTTTAGGAGAAATGGAGCGTACTTTTCCTTTGGCCTGATTAAGAACTCCATCTGACAATGCTCCTATGGCAGCAAATGTATCATATATTTTTTTAAACTTGGTTTCGTACTGATATTTTAATTCTTTTTCCTGCTTATCATTGTTCCATTTTGCCTTTAAACTGAATGCAAGTGAGGCATCCTTTTGCTTCCATCTTTTTTCTGCTCCCATTTTACCTGCTCTTTTCTGCAGTTCTTTATGCTCATGGGGATCCATATTCATCCACTTTACACTGAGATCATTGGTAAGGTTCAGCGTAAAACTCAATGTCCAGTTGATATCCGGATAGGCTTTTATCAATACTGTCGTCCTTTTCTCATTGCTATAATATCTGCAGGTATGAACATGCAGATGAAACTGATTCGGATTTGTCCCTGCAGGCCAGATATATTGTATAGGAAGAGCATTAAATTGAGATAAATCTGAATATACTCCATAAGTAAAGGTAGGTGTGGTAAATGTTTTTACCGTATCTCCTTTATCGATTGCCTGTCCTACATCTACAACCTGAATCTGTTTTTTATGTTTTCCTTTACTATCCCTGAAACACTCATTGGTTTGAAAACCTGTGACATCAATGATGAGGTTTTTCTTTGTAGAGACATCTGGTGCTGTTACTTCATAATGAATAGTTTGTGCATCATGAGCATTGAAAACAAATGAGATATCTACTCTGCGGTTATTTTCATAGTCTTTCTCATTTTTGTATTTGATATTGTCTCTTCCCATTTTATCATCGGTAGGATCTACTTCTCCTTTTCCTACGGATATTATTCTTCTGGGATCTAATCCACCATCAGCAAAGAATTTTTTGACAACGTCTGCTCTTCTTTGGGAAAGTCCTTTATTATAATTTTCTTTTCCTATCACACAGGCATAGCCGCTGAGATTCATGGTGGCATCTTTATGTTCCAAAAGGAATTTGAGTACATTATTAAGAATAGCAACCCCATCTTTATCAATGACTGTGGAATCAAATTTATAATAGATTGTTCTCTGAATATGTTCCTGTAATGCAGCAGATTTTATCAGTTTAACACCATTCCCATTGTCAAAAACTTTAACAGTTGTATTGCTGGCTTTTCCGTCCTTAGTTTCATTTTCAGTAATCTTGATCACTTCAAATTTGCAGGGCTCAAGTCTGACAGAGTTTACATCCGGCTTATATACTTTGGTTGGTGTCTGGTTCTGAGCACCGTTGGTATTGGTAGTGGCTACTTTATTTTTAACATTCAGATAGATGGCATGAAGATCATCACCCAATTTATCTTTGATATATTGTTTGGAAGCAACATCTTTCACTTTAACATAGAATTCCTCTACATTCTGGATATTGTCTACAAAGGCCATCCACGCAAAGGTGTTTTCTATTTTCAGATTGACTTCACCATCTATTACCTGTACATTGTTGTAGGTATGTACCAGTTTATCTGCCTTGGCTGTCTGCTGATTCCAGAGTTCGATACTGACTGTATTTCCATTAAGCCCTTCTGTCACGAGGTTCAGGTGAACAATATGTCCATAGGAAATGTAATCAACTTTTTTATTGTTTTTGATGCTTTTGCTGTTTTTCTGCGTAGACCATTTGCTGCTTACAATTTTAGGTTCACACCAGCCTTTTACATATATTCCTGTATCATTTTTGGGATCTCTTACTCCTGAAAGACTGGCTTCAATATAAAACTGATAGCTTCCGCAGTACTGCTTACCAATTAAAAATTTATATCCGGTAGCAGAGGTGATCTGATTGATGATAATTTTTTTGCTGCTGTTCTGTCTCATCCAGGTCAGCGGTTTCTTTTTGTCTGCATCTGTAGTGCCCGGCAGCCATTCGTCCACACCGAACTGCACCCACTGATCCGGTTTTATGGTAATTCTTTGCCCTAATACAGACATTTTTGGGTAATACAATCCGCTTACAACTTTTATTTTTTTTACGCCTTTTGCCATTTTCTTATCATTTAGATTGCACCATCCTGCCCTCCTCCTGAAGGCTGTTCGTTATACATTTCTTCAGAATCTACCAACGGATTGATCTGCTGCTGAACATCTTTGTCGGCATTTTTAAAGTTCTGCTGGCTGGCTTCCGCTCTTTGCCCGTGGTCTATAATCTCGATGCATGGCGTTCCTGCAACAGCACATACGGCTTTGCTGTCTTCCACAATGATATATCCGCCATTGCTGAGTTGTACTTTATCATAAAATTTCTGCCATTCTGTAACCATAATTTTGCACGGCGGCGGCGGCACTCCCATTTTGGTACAGTTTCCGAATGTATTTTTTTCAAATGTGGCGGCTCCTATTTCTTTCGTGGTGACGATCAGTTTTTTGGAAGCGCTTTTATCATTGGCATATTCTTTTTGATGTGTAAGTACTTTCAGCTTGTCCGGAACCTGTCCGAACTGGCATTTGCATAGGGCGCCCTGTACTACAATATGTTTTTCTGCCATATTAATTTTATCTTTAGTGAAGTGGTAATTTAGTTTTCATCAATTCCTGAAACTGATACTGAAATCTTTTTCTCTTCCTGCAGCATGATACTGCATTCGAGGTAAAGAGATTCCGGAAGTGAAGTTTCTCCTTTCAGATAGCTTATGAGTCTGAAATGTCCTTCTTCATTCATCACAGGGTCGTCTTCTATAATCAATGAAAAAGGTGATCTTCTTATAAAATCATCAATATTTCTTTCTTCATATAATTTTCCTGACCCTTCTATGGTAATCAGGCCTGTTTCTCCTTTCACCGGATCTGTTTCCAGTGTCAATTTGTAGCTGGGTTCAATTGCATTGTCTACTACAGGAAAGGTTGTTGTCATCTCTGTTTTAAATTCCTTTCCAAAACTTTGATATATTCCAAAAAATAAAGCACGGACGAAGTAATCATTTTTCAGGTAAAGACTGATCGCCTCAGGCTGGCTGATTACTTTTTCAATCTTTTCACAGTAGTCGCTTACCGTTTTGCCTTCAAATTCTTTATAGATCTCTTCTTTTATAGCTGGCCATCTTTTTGAAAAAGCCTCAGCATTTTCTACTCCTTCAAATTGACCATGTTCATCTGTACTGATGTGTAAAGGGTATAAAACTTTAGAAGTTCTGTAAGCCAGCAGATCTGCAATTTCATTCACTTCTTCTTCATTGAGATAAAGCTTTGATGTTCTGTCTATCTCAAAAAAATGATGTCCTTTTTCTGTTTTCAGCCACCGAACGGATACTTCATATTTTAATTCACTTTTATGTTCTCCTTTTTCAATGGTAATAACTACGCTATATCTTCGCACTGAAGTTTCCGGCTGAAGAGTAAGGCTGTTTCCTCTTCCGAATTTTACTAAAATGTTTTTATCTGCAACAGCAGTTCTCGGAACAAAAAGCTCTTTCTGCCCGTTAAGGTTAATCAGGATCATATCCTTAACAGCGCAGTGGTTATTATGGAAGAGTTTTAATGCATCTTTATCAAGCCCGTACAGTGAGGCTATACTTTTTAAAGTTTCATCTTTCTGAACGGTATGTATATTATATTTCTGCATAAAAATGTTCCTGCTTCAAATTCTTTTTTGGTATAATACTCTTATTTAAATGTTTAATGGATAACCCTTGTTCTATTGGGTCTCGGATCCATTCCTATTTTTTCTCTTCTTGCAGACCAATGAAGGTACTCATGACGAAGCTTTCTTAAATCGTCCTGTTCCTTTACTTCTTTCTGATACGCTGCCTGACGGTGTTCCGGGATTTCATTTCCTCCATAGGCATCCCTAAGCTCTTTGTAATGTCTGAAAGAATAAGGTTTACCGTCTCCCATGACGTAAGTTCTAAGACGGTCTTTTATTCCTATTAAAAACTGATCATTCAAAATGGAATATTTATCATCTGTCATCTTTTTTAAGGTGATAGGAAGATTTTTATCAATGCCGTATTCTGCCATAAAATGCAAAGGGATATAACTAAAAGTCTTCACAAGATCACGTGAACCTCTTAACGACAAATAGAATCCGGGGGTAATGGTGAGCTCACCTTTATGATACCATCCTTCATTTTCAAGCTCTGTCTTTAGTGCTTCTAATTTGCTGCTGGTAGTCCATGATGTTTCAACTTCTTCCCATGTTTCATTTCCGTTTTCATAAGCTCCGCCTACGTCACAGTGTACACCAGGGAATGTTTTTTCAGTTCCGATATGTACTCTTGTCAGGTCAAAGTTTTCTCTGTGTTCATCGGCTGCAATGAAGTGAACTACAGTCTGGGCTTTTCCAATTTCATTCAGGCTTAATTCTTCTACGTCATTGCTGAAATTGGGTACCGGTGACAGATATTTTGAATAGGAAGAAACAGTATCGTAAATTCCCAGAAATCTTACTTTTAAGACATCTACCTTTAATCCTGCTTCTTCGAGCTTGAGACCAAGGTGTCCCCATTTTGGAAGTTCTTCAGAATCAACACTTTTCCCGTCATCATCTGAATAGGTGGTTACTGAAACAGCTTCGTTTGCGACGGTGCGTGAACTGGCTTTATATTTTGCCTTTCCTATTTCGTATACAAAATTACGTGCGGCAGCAGCTCCACGGCTGAATCCGAATACATCGAAAGTAAGTACCGCAATTTTATCAGCTTTCTTTTCAGCTTTAAGGGTTTTCACCTTTTTTACAATCTCTTCACAGCCCTTTCTCACTTTTGATCTGATTCCGGTTTCCCCTGTTCCGAAAGCATATCCCAAGGTAGCATCTCCTTTCTTATCTTCTGTACCAATTCCTTCTATATAAATACCAAAGTTTTTATCATAGTTATCCCACATGCGGGCTACATTACTCCAGTCATTGTTATAACTGGTATTGTCTTTAGCTCCTCCACCATGTTTTTTATGGGCATCTGTTCCCTTTTTTCTTTCGTCTGTATTGGTTTTATTATTCAGGGTTCCGTCAAAAAAAATCCCAATGGTAATATCCAGTACTTCCTCTTTGGATACAGATGGTGTGTAACTTCCAAATTGATTGTTGTGCATCGTTCTTGTTTTTAAATTGACTGATTGAATGCTATTATTCTATCTTTCGGGATACCCTGATTTTTGCTTTGGTAACGGCCAGCTTTTCTTTTTCAGATTCTAAAGACACTAAAACTTTGGTATTATCTTCGTTGACTTTAATGGTCAGATCAATGTTTTTGTCTTTTCCTGATTTCTGAAACAGATCAAATATTTCTTTGTCATCAAAAGCGTCTATCCATACCGCATACCTGTTGTTATTTTTATCTTTCCAGTAAAAACCACAGAATTTTGGTATAGCTCTGCTTTTGTAAGTATTCTCTTTTAAACTTTGGTCAAAAAGATTTTCCTGCTCTCCATTATAATTGGTAAAACCAAAATCGATCCATGTGGCTCCTTCAGGAAGAATCACAACAGGTTTCCAGTTGTATTTCTCTCTGTATACGTTATAAATATCTGCTGCAGGATAGCCTTCTTTTTCAATTTTCTCACGAACTTCCGGCTTGAATGTCTTGTAAGAAGGATCTTTAAGCATTCTTTCTGCAAAGCCTTCCTTCAACATATACTGAGCATTATCGTATGCTTTTTCTTTGGTGATAATGGTATCATGAGCCTGAAAAGCACCTACTTCTTTCTGGTTTCCCGGGCCTTTCATCCAAAGCACTACTCTTCCCTGGGGAGCTAGTCCCACCACAAAGGAGTTGTAGGTAGCTTTCTTTTTCGTATCCTGATCTACAAATCCTTCATTAAAAAGGCTTTTAATCTTTTCTTTATCCAGATTCCATTTTCCGGTGTAGAATTTATTTTCTACCAGAGAATACCATGTGAATTCCAGTTCATGAGGCGCATCCATTCTTTCAGTATTGACGTTCATGGTGCCTCCTTCTTTTCCCCATCCTGTATTCTGTGTTCCCCAGATGGCATCAAAGCCGTAAGTAAAATCATCGGCAACAATAGCTCCTTCATACACTTCCATCGGGTATTCCTGCGGTGCAGAAACGGTTCCCAGCCAACTGTATTTTTCTTCCATTTTTTTATTCTGACAATTCGTTAATGAAAAACACCATATAAAAAGAATCAGCAGGTTGTACTTACTTATGGCCATGGGACATAATCTTCTTGTTACTTGCTAAAACCAGGTTATCTCTGTGTGCTTCCACATTGATTTTCTTTGCTATTTTCTCAACCTTTTTTCCTACACTCAGATGGTAAGAATCCTTAACTGTTATGCGCAGGTTGGTTGCTGTTTTGATGATCGCCATATCAGAAAAGTTTTGATTTTTCAGCACTGTTGAACTCTACAATCTTTCCGCTCTGCATGGTCATATTTTCCAGTTCGCTGAACATGGAAATTTCCCCTGCTATTTCATTGGATGTTTCAGATTGTCTCTTGAATTCTTTTTCAATCATTTCCGTTCTGGTGTCGGAGGTTTCCGTAATATCTCCCGAAGCGGTTAATTTCATATCTTTTCCTGCGATGGAAACAATATTATCGTTTGCTGTACTGGTAATACTTGCTCCTGCTCCTATTGAAATTTCTTTTCCTGCAGTGATATTAATATTGTCGCCTGCATTCAAAGTAAAGTTTTTAGGTGCTTTCATGCTGATATTACCCTGTCCGTCCATGTAATAGGTATTACCACTCGGATCAAGAATGGTTACACTTCCTTCTTCGTCATTCATGAGAATCCTGATTCCACTTCTGGTCTGTATAGACTTAAGATGATTGTTAACGCCACCTCCCAACGCTACGCCTCCATGGAACATTCCTCCCATTACGAAAGGTCTGTCCGGATGGCTGTGCACAAAGTTGACCATCACCTGATCCCCCACTTCCGGAATCGCTACATACCCACGGTTTTGGGTAATTTGATCGGTTCCTCCGGCATCTGGGCTCATCATACGGATAAAATGAGTGGTATCATTGGTCTGCCAGTCAAATCTTACCTGTATTCTTCCCTGTCCTTCGGGATCCGTATTGGAAATTACGGTGGCAGTTTGTGGCTCAGCTTTCGGAATGGTGTACTCAGGTTTTGGAAGAAATCCTGTATCTGCTGCTATTCCTACGAAGCTTCCTTTGTAATGACCTATTGTGTCAATCTCATGTTCTGATTCCGTAATCATTATCCTTGTGAAATAAGAGGTTTCATTAGAATCCTGTTTACGCATCTGGACATCTGCTACGCAACCCGGATGAAGGAAAGGAACTGTTGTATTTCCTGAAACAGAAAAAACATTTACCGCTTCGCTTCCAGCTGCACTTTTCTGAGAATACTCCACGTCTAAGTGTGTAGTTGCTTTGATGGGAGCTATCTGCAGAGCCGGAGTCTTATAAATAGTTTCGTTATGACTGTATGCTGTTTTTGCAAGATCACTTACATGTTTAATGGGTGTAGACCCGGACGTCAGCTTTTCATTTTTATTACTGTTGTAACCGTAAAATTGAGGTTTTGTATGTACTGCTTTCAGCTCAACTTTTATTTCATTGGCACTGCTTCCATAGGTAAGCGTAATGGGTTTATTCTGAGCAGGCAGTTTTCCGAAATGTAAAACTTCACCATCATAGTAAAACTGTTCACCATAAGCTTCTGCCATCCTTGCCAGATAGTTATAATGGGTTTCATCATACTGGCTGCTATAGATAATCTGAGAGAAGTTATTGGCATCTACTCTGACATCAAATCTGCTTTTATCAATTCCCTGCTTGATTACCTCTTCAGCAATGATTCCTACATTCACAGGCTGGTTTCCTCCAAAACTCTGAATATGCGGTGCACCGTCAAGAAGGATGGTAGGGCTGTAACCTGTAAGCACAATATTTCCTAAACTCATATGTTCCTGACTGAATCCCACTCCGGTAATTACTCCTACAAAGGTTCTTTCCGGACTGTTGTCAATATCTTTATAGGAAATAACGGCTGTAAGTCGCTTTCCAAGGAATTTATTGGCTTCTTCCAATGAATGGGTCTGTCTGTCTCCCAGAGTATCGTGTGCCAAAGTCAGCGTAAATTCGTGATGACGTCTGGTACTTTGCTTAAGCTTGAAATGCTTGTAGTACTTGATAATTTTCCCTTCTATGACAAGAGAAAGTTTTACCAGACGGTTGATACCTGTGTGATGGTTTTCGGAAATACCATCTGCATTCTGCGTCGGACGAAAAGACGTCGCTTGTGAGTTTCCAGGTGTATTTGACATATTTTTAGTGATTTGATTAGTTTTCTAAACGATTATTCAACAGAAAGAGAATTTAAAAATAAAAACAAAAGATCCTGCAGAATATAGTCTTAGGTAAAAAAAGACCGTCTTATAAGGACAGTCTTTTATTTCTTGCTCATGAAAGACTTAGCTCATTGGCCAAAGTCCGTCATAAGATGAATTTCCATAGGTAATGCTTTCAGCACTTACTACGAAGCTGATCAGCATATTATTACTATCAATGGCATCGAAGTCTACTTCATGCTGGATTACATATCCGTTTTCCCACTTCAAAGAGATCAATGTTCCTTCTTCGTGAGATTTATTAAAGTTGATTTCTCCGCTTGTTGGTTTATATTTACTGTTTAATAAGCTTTCTAACACATCAGATTTTTCTGTTGCTTCAATTGTTACTTTGATCAATGCGTTTGACGGATCAGATGCTACACGTCCTGAAACATCTGTAGATCTTGACACGCTATAGTTAAGCTTTAACAACTTCTGACCTTCACCTCCATTGAATTTTAAGATTCCTCTTGAATTTCCTGCCATATTCTTAAATTTTAATCATTAACGACTCTTCCCTGATATAGGATTTATATAACAAAGATAGAGTTCATGTTCTAATTTAAAAAGTTTTTAGGCCACTGTTTCAGAAATTGTAGTAGTTCTACGACATTTTAAAATTCTATCCAACAAAATAATACAGGAATTCTAATCTATTAAATTATGCTTTATGTTAAAATTTTTCTACACAAACTCCCATTAATCAATACAAGGCAGAAGGATCAAAACAAAAAAAACACTCACAACCAAACACTTAAACTCTTATCTTTTCATGGTTAATAATGTTTATATATATACCCAACTACCATAATAATAAGATTAATGATCACTAAAATCATTAAAATATTACCATATTTTCTTTTTTTATCGATGAAACTCACGCCAAGGATCAAAAAGAATAACAATAAGGTGTATACCGCCGGATACATTTGAAAAGCTTCTGAAAATTTTCCTTCAAATACCAATACGATTGCTCTCTGCGCACCACAACCGAGACATTCTACCCCTAAAAACTTCTTACTGGGACAGGTAAGCATAAAATCATTGATATCCATTTCTGTTGTTTTTACAGACTATTACGATCTTTAAGTAGAGATTTTGGCTCTGGTATACTGGTGTGGGAAAAAGCAGTCTTCTTTCATTTCAAAAGATCCCTGAACAGCAATATAAGGATTTCTCAGAATCTCTCTTGCTACGAAAATAAGATCGGCATCCCCTTTCTGAAGAATTTCTTCGGCTTGTTCTACCTTGGTAATCAGTCCTACAGCTCCTGTCTTCACTTCAGCCTCATTTCTCACCTGCGAAGAAAAAGGAACCTGATACCCTTCGAAAACTGAAATTTTCGCTCCATGAATATTTCCACCACTGGATACATCTACAAGGTCTACGGAATGTTCTTTTAGAATTTTCGCCAGTTCTACACTGCTATGAATATCCCAGCCATTTTCAGCATATTCCGTTCCTGAAATTCTTACAAAAAGGGCTGTATTTTCATCCAGCTCTTCGTTAACAGCATCTACAATTTCGATCAGAAACCTGATTCTGTTTTCAAAGCTTCCCCCATATTCATCTGTTCTGATATTGGAAAGCGGTGATAAGAACTGGTGGATCAGATATCCGTGAGCTCCATGAATTTCGATAATATCAAAACCTGCTTTCACAGCTCTTCGGGCTGCTTTCTTAAAATTTTGAATGATATCCTTCACCTCATCCGTACTCAATACATGCGGAATTCTTTCTGTGGGGTGATAAGGAATAGGGCTTGGTGCCACCGTTTCCCAACCTTCTTCCACAGGAATCTGTATATTATTCCATGTTGACCCTTTTCGTCCGGCATGGGCCAGCTGAATTCCTATTTTACTTTCTGAATTTTTGTGTACAAAATCAACAATTCTCTGTAATTTGTCCGTCTGTTCATCATTCCAGATTCCCATGCAGTGACTGGTAATTCTTCCTTTGGGTTCTACTCCTGTAGCTTCTACCATCAAAAGACCTGTACCGCCCTGCGATCTGCTTCCGTAGTGTACAAAATGGAAATCGTTAGCTTCTCCGTTTTCACATGAATACATACACATAGGTGACATTACCCATCTGTTTTTTAACTCTATATTCCTAAATTTTATTGGTGTGTATAACATTTTTAGTCTTAAAAAAATTGAACTTTTCCCCAGGAGAATAAAATATTGCCCACTTCATTAAAAAGAACTAATTTTACCCCCCTTTTTTAGTTGACAATATATGAAAAAAGACATACAGATCAGTTACGAATATTTTAAAAATAGCAGTGAGCTGAGCGATATAGAAAATACATTATTTGAAAGGGCCAAAGCGGCTCGTGAGAATGCATATGCACCGTATTCTCAATTTTTGGTAGGATGTTCCGTATTACTGGAAAACGGAGAGATCTATTCCGGAAACAATCAGGAGAACGCAGCCTACCCATCCGGACTCTGTGCCGAAAGGACTACTCTTTTTTGGGTAGCAGCCAATTTTCCGGATGTGAAAATAAAAAAGATTTTCGTTGTGGGCGGACCGAAAGAATTCCATGAGAAAAACCCTCCAATTCCCCCTTGTGGAGCATGCCGTCAGAGTCTGATTGAATACGAGACCAAGCAGAATGAAAATATCGACCTTTATTTTTCGAGTATGAATGAAGAGGTTGTAAAAGTGCATGCAGTGAAGGATCTTCTTCCTTTCTATTTTGATTCTACGTTTTTGTAACCAAGTGAAACCTGATTTTTAGCTCCTTGCCAAGGTTTGAATCATTGACACTTCGCATTGATTAGTCGTAAATGAGCGTTACAGTTAAAGGATATAATAAACCTAACAGGTTTTGGAAACCTGTTAGGTTTGTACGGTAAAGAATAAAGATTTGAATGCTGATAAAATAAGAATCAGCATAAAAAAGACTGTCTCCTGTATTGGAACAGCCTTTCTTTTTTTATTCTTCAGATTCTACATCGTCATCTTCGTCTTCGTACTGCTCCAGATAATAGCTGAAACTAAAATCTTCCACTTCTTCTTCAGCATCTTCCAAGGTAGTCAGCAAGTCTTCAAAAATCTCAAGCTGATCTACAGTCATGTTGACGAATTCTAAATGGAGCGGCATTTCCATATCTCCGGTGATCGTATCAAAAAGTGCATCAAGATTATCACCAAACTGCTCAGGAAGCTGAATTTTCTCCTTTAGCTGGGCGTAAAAATCTTCATAGTCACCTATGTCCGTAAAATCTATATATACTGTCTTCATATTGAATTAAATTTCCAATTTTTATTGATTAAAAAAGTTTTGCATTTTTTGCAGAATTTTTAGGGACTGCTCATACAATACTTTATTTTTCAAAATTACGACTTATCACCCCTTAAATACAAATTATGCACTAGTCATTGCGAGAAGCTTAGCGACGAAGCAATCTCAGAAAACATCCATAATATCTTCAACATCCTCCGCAAGATCTTTCCAATCAGGGTTTATACTATTGATTAAATCCAGTTTCTTTTGCCTGGAACCTGCTTTTATTTGTTTTTCTCTATATATAGCATCACCTATTTCCTGAAAGGATTCCCAGTATACCAATATATATAAATTATATCTTGAAGTAAAGCTTTGAGAATAATATGATTCTTTATGCTGTTGAACACGTTTAGGCAGATTTGAAGTCACTCCTGTGTAAAGAGTAGTATGATTTTTATTCGTCATAATGTAGACAAAACCTGCTTTCATCTGTGATTCTTTTATAGAGATTGCTTCGTCACTCCGTTCCTCGCAATGACGTTATTGCTTTTCAAAGCTCTTATAATGGTTTTTGGTAAGATATACGTCACCATTTTGAGTGTAGATGATACGGTCAGCATTTCTTCCACCACAATGATAGTTTACATCTGCTTCAAAGTATCGTTCTCCATCCGGCAAACGTCCTTCTCTGTTTCCGAAATGATCTCCGCCAATAGCTTTTCCGGGAAGTACATCACAAAGATTTCCTTGAGAAGGATTCCAACCCTTTTTTCTTGCTTCCTTTTTAGTGATATAATAATCCGGAAGCTTATGATTTTGCTTTACATAGCTGATTACCGTTTTCTCTTCTGTAAGCTGGTCTATAGAAACCTGGACAGAGGAATTACCATCCGAAGAAGTACTGCCATAACTCACCATTTCCTTTTTTGCAGAACCTGACTGTTCTTTTTTATCTTCAATAAAGTTCCTGTAGACGTACATCACAGACATTCCGAAAAGAAGCCCCAGACATATAAAAAATACAGATCTTATTTTACCGTTCATACCTGTTATTTATTGTAATGCTATTCTATGCTCTCCATTCTTCAGGAATATCGCAAACCGGAATAGGATCCATTTTATGTTTCGCAGCCTTATGCATTCTGTCGAAGATCTGGAAAACTTCCTTATCTCTGCCTTCGTAATCGTCAGCTGTTTTCGTTCCATATTCTTTCTGGATTTTTTCCAGTTCCGGATACGTAGCACCAATCTGCTGTTCATCTGTTCTTTCCGTATCCCAAAGGCCATCGGTAGGAATAGCCTCCTGAATGCTTTTGATAAGATTCAATCCTTTAGCAAGTTCGTATACTTCAGTTTTATAAAGATCTGCAATAGGTGAAACATCTACCCCGCCATCTCCATATTTCGTATAAAAACCAATTCCGAAATCTTCTACTTTATTTCCTGTTCCACAAACAAGAAGCCCGTTCAGCTGTCCGTAATAATAAAGTGTAAGCATTCTAAGACGTGCTCTTGTGTTGGCAAAAGTCAAATTCTCATTGGGATATACCTCATCATTTACATGGAAGGTTTTATAGATCTCTTCAAAAGCCGGCGTAAGATTGACGGATATTGTTTCTACATTGGGAAATCTGGATTTAAGGTCATTCATATGATCCTGTGCACGATCTACCTGATCAGCTTTCTGGCGGATCGGCATTCCAATCAGTAGTGTTTTCATGCCTGTCATTGCTGCTAAAGTAGAAACTACTCCGGAATCTACTCCTCCGGAAACTCCAATTACATATCCGTTTACTTTAGCATTTGTAGCATAATCCTTTAACCAGCTTACAATGTGATCTATTACTTTTTGTGTCTGCATTGTTTATATTTTTTAGTCTATTCCAAATTCATGAGGGTATTTTACCACTCCTTTTCTATCTTTTAATCCGTCTTTTACCAATTCTACAGCCATTCCGTTTTCTTCCGGAATATCAAATGGAAAAGAAATTCCAAAATTACTTGTTTTTTTGTAACCAAAGCGAGGATAATATTTTTCGTGCCCGATCAATATCACCGATTCATATCCCAATTCTTCCGCAATACGATGTCCCTCAAGAATCAGTTTCGCTCCGATTCCCTGATTCTGAAACTCCGGTTTTACTGAAACAGGTGCCAAGGCAAGAGAAGCAAACGATTTTTCTTCGTTGACAATTTTAATTTTAGTAAACAGAATATGTCCGGCAATTGTACCCTTTTCATCTTCTGCCACCAAAGATAATTCAGGGATAAAAGCTTTAGACTCTCTTAGCTTTTCTACCAGAAACTGTTCCTGATGATCATTGTGTTCCATTTCTCTGAAAGCCTCTTCCGTAAGCTAAAAAACCTGTTGATGGTCTTTTTTTTCTTCCTGCCGTATTGTTATCATTTTTTACTGTATTTTTCACGCTTCAGTTCGTACCAGGAGCACAATATTCCATCTTCTTCAAACTTTCCCGTATTTTCAAAACCGAGCTTTTCAAGAATATACTTTGAGCCTGTATTTCCGAAATCAGCATAAGCATAAATCACATTGGCATTGAGTTCATTAAAACCATATTCCAGCATTCTTTTAGCTGCTTCAGTGGCATATCCTTTTCCCCAGAACTCGGGAATAAAACGGTATCCAAGATCAAGGATATTAATGTAGCCATTGATAGGTTTTGTCATTAATTTTAAGCCACACCATCCTATCAGCAAGCCACTTACTTTTTCAATAACAGCAAGCCTTCCAACTCCATTTTCTTCATACTGCTTCTGAATCATCTTAATTACTTCTTTTGATTCTTCCTTTGTTGCCACAGGTTCACCCAGATATTTCATTACTTCAGGATCGGAATCCATCAGAAACATACGTTCAAAATCTGTTTCTTCAAGTTTTCTTAAAACCAGTCGTTCTGTTTCTATCATCATAATTATTAGTTTATTCTTCAGCTCCAAAAATGGTTACGTTAGTTTTAGCACCCTTCTTTATATCTGTTTCTCTTATCTTATTTCCCATTATATTAAGGGTTTGTAAGGCCAGGTTACCGGAAATATCAATTTTTTGAAGCTTGTTATGTTCCAGATTCAGTTTTCTTAATGTTTTCAACTGAAGCAGGTTTATTTCTTTTAATTGATTTAAAGATAATGTTAATTGGTCAATTTTTGGAATTCCTGCCAGCGAAATGTTTTGCAGTACATTATTATCCAGATATAACGCCGTTAAATTCTTAAGATTCTCTGCTTTGAATGAAGAGATTTTGCATCCTGTACACGAAAACAATTCTAGCTGATCTAGATCATTTATGACAATATTAGAAATCGTATTATCATCCAAAATAATCATTTTTACATTTTTAAAAAGGCGCAGATCTTCCGTGGAAGTAATTCCTTTCTGAACAAGGAACAGATTGGTGACCATTACGGCTTCCTGAGATTCAAGTATTCCGTTTTTATTCAGATCAAAATTTTCCAGTACTGCTTTTTCAAAGTTTTTGTCATTAAACTCAAACTTTTGTCCGAAGAGAAGAGAAAGTCCCAAAATAATAAAGATAACTGTAAATATTTTAATTTTCATCATGAATTGTGTATTTAATCCTTATTTTTGTCAACTTAAATTTCATGTAAAAATAATGAAGATTTTTAGATATATTGCACTTTCTTCTCTTCTGGCTGCCGGAATTATTTCCTGCAAAAAAGAACCTGAAAATCAATGGAAGGTAGAAGTTAAACAAACTGCCGAAAAAGTTGACATCACAGATATTTCCAAAGAATTCTACAATCCGAATATTCCATTGGATCAGTTTAAAACTCAATTTCCATGGTTTCAGGGAAGTGTTTCTGATGCCGATTTCGGAAAAAGAAGAGCTGATGCCGAAGAGATCAAAATCTACAAGGAAGCTATTGGAAAAATAGATCAGGCAAAGCTGCAAAAGGAGCTACAAAGCCTATTTTCGCATATTAAATATTACTTTCCGCAGTTTAAAAATCCCAAAGTATATTTATTCTCATCTGCCTTACAGATGGTTCAGGACCCCATATTTTATGATGAAAAGGGTAATCTTTTATTCATAGATGTTACCGGTTTTATGGGAGACGGAAATGCTAATTATAAAGGATTGGAATTATATTTCCAAAAGTCGATGAACCCACAGAATATTGTTCCGAAAGTATCACAGCTTTTTGCAGAAAATATTGTCACCGAATCTCCTGATCACCAGAAATTTATTGATCAGATTATTCTTAACGGAAAAGTAATGATTCTTCAGGATGCTTTTCTTCCGGATACGCCCGATTATCTGAAAATGAATTATACCCAAAAGCAGTATGATTGGGCAACAAGTAATGAAGCCAATATCTGGAATTATTTTGTAGAAAGTAATCTGATCTTCGGAGATGATCCAAGATTGGGAGAACGTTTTATTTCACCAGGACCATTCTCAAAGTTTTATACAGAAATTGACAATGAATCTTCCCCACAAATCGGAATTTTTACGGGATGGCAGATCTGCAAGGCATATCTTAAGGAAAAACCTGAAACAAAATTAACGGAGTTCCTGAAAATGGATGCTACCACGATTTTTAATCAATCAGGATATAAACCAAAGTTAAAATAATTCTATAAAATCAAATATTTAAATCCTTTAGCTTACACTAAAGGATTTTTTTAAGTAGAATTTAAACATCAACACTACTTTGTATTGCATACTACTATTTTATTGCATACTTTTGTTTCAAATACAATCACATATGAAAAACATTATTGAAATTCGAAACTTAAACTATGGATTTTCAAAGGATAAGAAAATTCTGAAAAATCTCAGCATTTCTATACCCAAGGGTAGCATCTTTGGTTTCCTGGGTGCCAACGGAGCAGGAAAATCCACAACAATGAAGTTGCTTATTGGAGGGATACCCGATGAAACAAACAGTATACAGATTTTTGGTAAAAACCTTTCCGGGTTTTATCCGAATGGGTTTGGTAAAATCGGAAGTCTTATTGACAGTGCAGCATTTTATGACCATTTGTCCGGCTGGGAAAATCTGATCATCATTTCTAAATTAAGAAATCTTCCGAAAACAGAATGTGAAAGGGTATTGCATCTGGTTGATTTATGGGAAAACAGAAATATGAAAATGAAGAAATATTCTTTAGGAATGAAACAAAGACTTTCCATTGCAATGACTCTTTTGGGGAAACCAGAACTCCTGATTCTGGATGAACCGGTAAATGGCCTGGACCCTAATGGAATGTTGGAAATCCGTGAATTATTGATAAAGCTTAACCAAGAAAAAGGTGTAACGATATTGATCTCAAGCCATTTATTGCAGGAAATTGAAAAAATGATTACTCATCTTGCTATTATTTCGCATGGAGAAATAAAATTTATAGGAAGCATAAAAGAATTGAATGAGTTGTACCGATACAATCACATCAAAATCGGATTGAATCATGCCCATAAGCATATGAATGAAATTCCGAAGAATTATTCCCCAAAATTAATTGATGAGAATACGATAGAAATTACGTCCAAATCAAAGGAGGATATTATTGACCTTGTGAAAAAACTGGTTTTAAACCATGCCGAGATTTTTGAAATCAAAAGCAGCGCAGGTTTGGAAGAATGGTTTATGGAAATTACAAAAAATTAAATTACACAAATGAAAAAATTAATCACAGCTATCAATATAGAATGGCTAAAAATAAAAGGTTTAGGGCTAATTTATACGGCTATTATCTTAGGAGCTTTAATACCTTTCATCAATTTTATTCCGTCTTTGTTAAGTCCGGATCCCATTCCTAAAGAATCACTTAAATATTCCATTTTTGAAGAATCCATAAGTGGAAGCCCTTTGAAATATTTTACATTTTTCATTCTGCTTTTATTTCTGATCATTGCAGCAAACAGAATTGCTCAAACGGATCATAAAAATAACGGATGGCAACTGATGGAGACACAGCCTGTCAATAAATTTCAGCTTTATATTTCGAAATATATTATTTTACTATCCCTGAGCTTCATTTGTATTTTCTCCTATTTTACTTTTAATATAATTTTATCACTCGCAGAATATTATATTCATCCAAATCCTGCAAAGTTATTAACCTTTGATGTATTATGGACGCTTAAGACCTGGATAAGAATTTTCGCTGCTATCCTGGGAATTGCGGCATTACAGTTATGCTTCTCTGTAGTTTTCCAGGGGTTTATATGGTCATTTCTTATTGGTATATTAGGATTGGGCTCTAATATATATTCAATAGTGGAAAAAAAGAGTTTTTTCTTTAATCCATACAGTTCGTTATATACATTCTGGAATGCTCCTGAAATAAGGGATCTGAATTATTTTATTTCTCACTCAGAGTATATAAGCTTTTTCTGGATGGCTGTTTTCCTGGTTATCGGATATTTCTGGTACAGTAAAAAAGGGTTTAAAAATGCTTTTCTTAAAAATAAAAAACAAATTGTCATTTCAACGGTTCTGTTAATTGCAGGAACAGGTCTACTCTATTTTATACAAAAACCAAAACCTTATACAAGCGTTGGATCAGAAACTTCTATTTCAGGAACACTGGAAACGGATCTTAAAATTGATTCTGTGAAAATTGTTTCAAAGGAATTTCATAAAAAAATTGGAGCGGTTGCTGTTAAAAATAATACTTTCAACTGGTCTACCTCTCAAAATCTTCCTTTAGATGAGTACATTCTTGAAATTGGCAATAAAAAACTTGAGGTTGTGATGGGAAATGGTGACTGGTTTGATTTTGACATTAAATTAAATAACACCAAAATAACATTTAACTTAAAATCTAACAGAAAATCTGATCAGGTTTATAATAAAACTGAGAGTTCTTTCGGAATAGACTTTTGGCTCGCACTGGAAAATCAGAATTTAAATAATAACCCTGAAAAATTTTATGAATTAGCCCTATCTGACTGGGATGACAATAAAAAAAAATTAGATCATTATGCAAATGCAGAAAACAATGGTCTTTCAGAAGATTATAAGGCATATAGAAAACAGCTGATGGCAGTTCAGTACCTTAATGAAATCAATAATTACAGAAGAATGACCTCATGGTCTGATCCTAAATTTGCTCCTCCAAAACTATTTCTGAATGAACTCAATGAAAATATTTTGAAACCCACTCCGCTTTTAAGTAAAAATGATGATTATCTGCAATATAAACTGGATCAGATGCTTACAGATGATGATCAACGTTCTAATACGGACAGTATTTTATTTGCTAAAATCAATTTGCTTCCTCAAGGAAAAACTAAAGATCAGCTATTATCAAAACATCTATTAAAAAGTATTGAAATACAAACAGACAGTGCATTCAGAAACAAGCTTTTTGCAGCTGAGATTAGCAAAGTAAACGGTACTGATTATAAAAAAATGCTCTATTCAAAGCTTGAACAGATCAATATTTCACAGAAAGGATCACCTTTCCCAGAGCTGAAACTTCTGCAGGATAATGGAAGTTCTCAAAATCTTTCAAAATACAAAGGAAAATATATTGTAATAGATTTTTGGGCAAGTTGGTGTGGTCCATGCAAGCAAATTCGTCCTGTATTTGAAACAAGAAGTTATCAATATAGAAATGATAAAAATATCCAGTTTATTTCAATCAGCTTAGATCAGGAAAAAACAAAATGGCTGAATTATCTCAAGACAAAACCATCCAATATTCCACAATACTGGCTTGAAAATGCAGAGCAGTTTATGAATAAGTACAAAATACAATCTATTCCAAGATTTATCATTATAGATCCTGAAGGTAAAATTTTTAACTTTAATAGTCCATTTCCTGATGAAGATAATTTTGTAGAAGCCTTAGATAAGCTGAAGAAGTATTAACTTTGCACAAAATTAGAAACAAAAGAAAGTTATGAGAAAGACTCAGATTACGATAGATGTAGAGCTTGATGAAAATCACGTACCGGAAAATATTACATGGAACGCTCAGGATGGAGGTATTGACAAACAAGATACAAAAGCAACCATGATTTCTGTATGGGATGATAAGACAAGAGAAGCGTTAAGAATTGATCTTTGGACCAAAGAAATGCCTGTAGACCAGATGAAGATGTTTATCCACCAGATTTTAATATCTTTAGGAAGTACATACCAGAGAGCGACAGGTGAAGAGGATGTAGCGCAGTGGATGGAAGAAATTGCAGAAGAATTTGCGGTAAAATCTGCTATTAAGTAAAAAAATACCATTGCAATAAGCTGAAGGCAGTAAGCGGTAAGCTTTTTGTACTCAGCTAGAGCAACTTTTAATAAAAAACAATGAACATTAAACTCATATGCTTAATGTTCCAGCTTAAAGCAAAAAATTATGAATTTTAATACAAAAGTAATTCACGGAGGGCAGCACCACGAGTCTGCAACAGGTTCTGTAAATGTACCTGTATTTTTAACCTCTACATTTGCACAGAAAAGCCCGGGAGTACATTCCGGATATGAATATTCAAGAGCCGCTAACCCTACAAGACAGGCATTAGAGGATTCTTTGGCAAGTATTGAAAACGGAGCGAGAGGTTTAGCTTTCGGTTCTGGTCTTGCTGCTATCGACTGTGTTTTAAAATTATTAAACCCAGGTGATGAAGTAATTGCTGTAGATGATCTTTACGGAGGTACTTACAGAATGTTTACAAGACTTTTCGAAAAATATCAACTGAAGTTTACTTTCGTGAATTTTGATGATGCTTCTAAAATTGCTGATGTTATTACGGATAAAACAAAACTGATCTGGGTAGAAACTCCAACTAACCCATTGATGAAGTTAGTTGATATCAAAGCTGTTGTAGACATTGCTAAAGGGAAAGATATTCTAGTGGCGGTAGACAATACTTTTGCAACACCTTATATCCAGAGACCCATTGATTTGGGAGCTGATATTGTAATGCACTCTGCTACAAAATATTTAGGAGGACACTCTGATGTGATTGCCGGAGCGCTTATTGCTAAAGATGCTGAGTTAGGAGATAAGCTTCACTTCATTCAGTTTGCGAGTGGTGGTATTTTAGGACCACACGATTCTTACCTGGTATTGAGAGGAATCAAAACATTGGCATTAAGAATGCAGAGACACTCTGATAACGGTCTTGCAGTAGCAAAATATTTGGAAACTCATCCGGCGGTAGATAAAGTAATTTATCCAGGATTGGAATCTCACCCTCAATATGCACTGGCAAAATCTCAGATGAAGGAATCGGGAGGAATGGTTTCATTCACCTTTAAATCCGGAAAGAAAGAAGATGCTATCAAATTCTTAGAAAAAGTAAGAGTTTTCACGCTCGCAGAATCTTTAGGAGGAGTAGAATCTTTGGCTAACCACCCTGCTTTGATGACACACGCTTCAATTCCTGCAGAAAAACGTGCTGAATTGGGAATCACTGACGATCTTGTTCGTTTAAGTGTAGGTATTGAGGATGCAGAAGATCTTATTGCAGATCTTGAGAAAGCTTTTTCTTAACATACAATACATTAAATGAGAAGGGTTTTGATAATCCTTCTCATTTATTATAACACCAACTGATATTATGAAAAACTCAAGGAAAGCAACTATTTCCGACTTACCACAACTCGCAGAATTATTTGATCAGTACAGGATATTTTATCACAAAGAATCAGATATTCCTGCTGCCACAACCTTTCTTCAGGACAGACTTGAAAACAAAGATTCCGAAATTTTTGTTACGGAAGAAAATGGTAACCTGACAGGTTTTGTACAGCTATATCCTATATTTTCATCTACAAGAATGCAGCGTTACTGGCTGCTGAACGACCTGTACGTAAATGAAAGCCACAGAGGAAAAGGATACTCTAAAAAACTGATTGAAGAATCTAAGGAACACTGCCGTTCCTCAAAAGCATGCGGCATTCTTTTAGAAACAGGAAAAAGTAATGATATTGGAAACCAATTGTATCCAGCTTGCGGTTTTGAGCTTTATGACTCTGTAAATTTCTACGAGTGGACTAATCATGAGTAATGAGCAATGAGCAATTGATACATTACACTCACCATCCCCAATCTCAAAACCCCGAATCCCGAAAACCCGTAACCCAAACAAAAAATAATATGACCGACTTTCAAAAATACATCCAAAGATATTTAGATCAGATTCCATCAGGAAACTGGATCAATGAACTGCAGATATCAGCAGACAAAACCATCGGAATTTATTCCAACCTTACCGAAGAACAATCTAATTTTGCTTATGCAGAAGGAAAATGGACTTTGAAAGGTCTTCTACTCCATTTATCTGATACAGAAAGAGTCTTCCAATACAGAATATTAGCTTTTGCGAGAGGAGAAAAAAACAATCTTCCCGGATTTGATGAAAATGAATATGCAGAAAATTCTTTTGCAGGTGAAAGAACCCTTGAATCTCTTTTGGAAGAATACAAACTGGTGAGAAAATCTTCACAGATTTTATTAGAAACTCTTCAGCCTTCTGCTCTACAAAACACAGGAACAGCCAATGGCCATGAAATTTCTGTAGAAACTATCGGAAAACTGATTATAGGCCACAATTATCACCACCTGAATATTATTGAGGAAAGATATTTACCGAAATTGGGATGGATGTAAGAAAACGAATTCCCCTTGCCAGCCTGTTAATTTTCATAATTTCTTTTTGTTTTACAGCTTTTAAAGTTGAAGATATGGGAGAGATTAAAGATTATAAATCATTTGAAACTTTTCTTATAGGTCCGATTAGCTTTTTAGGCGGGGGCCTATTTGAATTTCTGGTATGGACAGCTAATATTTGGTTCTTTATTGCAGTGGTATTCTGTTATAAAAAATATTTTTTAATTTCTATGATATTGGCTGCAATAGCTTTTTTAATTGCAGGAACATTTTTTTTCTGGAAGGAAATTCTGGCTGCAGAAAATGGAAGAATGGGAAGAATATACAGCTTGGAAACAGGTTATTTTTTATGGATAGCTTCTATTGCATTTTTAATAGCTGGCTCATTATATTTATCCATAAAATCTAAATTTATCAATCATAAATTCTCATCCTGATGTTCAATGAGATCTCTAAAAAATTTAAAAATTACTGAAAGTATTCAAACTGAAAAATTAGTTTTTGAAGAAAGTTCATACGATAAGTTTGATACGATCTCGATCTATTTTGGATTTTCTGCATTGGCAGGAGCTTCTCTGCTGTTATTAAAAGAAGTAGATTTTTCTTTTAATAACAGCTTCGAGTGTGCAATTCTTATAAGTTTATTCATCTGTAGCGTATATGTGCTGTATTGTAAATACACCGAAAAACATTTGAAAGAAATTAAGTTTGAAATTCCTAAAGAAGAAGCTAAAAGCAGAATCATTGAGTATGGAAAAAACATCATCATAGAATTTCAAAGATTTCCGGGAATCTGATTTTCCTTAATGAACCGACAGATCTCTACAGTTTGGGTAAAGATTATGAAAAGACAACCATTGTATTTTTTAAAAACAATGCGATTCTTTATACTTTAATTAAAGAAGGTTCAAGATCAAATTTCCCTGTCTTGATTTCACAACATCTTACCAAAAAAGATTTCAAAAAAATACTACATCCTGATTATATTGAGCCTATTAAGTGTACAACTTATTTTAATTCATTTTTTCATGGATTATAATCTTTGCATCTTGTCATAATAATCAAGTTGACAAACCACATTTACATCCCATTTTTTTGCCTGAAATTCTTATATTTTCTACCTTTATCCATTCTTTTGAATTCACTACAATTATGGAACATATTATCGAAATATTAAAATCCGGCGGAACAATTCTTTACCCTACTGATACTATCTGGGGAATTGGTTGTGATGCCACTAATATAGAAGCGGTCAATAAGATTTTTGACATTAAAAAGCGCGAAAAAAACAAATCCATGATCATCCTTGTAGAGTCTGAAAAAAGACTTCAGGACCTTGTGGACGTTCCTGAGATGGCATGGGAAATTATTGATCTTAGTGAGAAACCGGTAACCATTGTTTATGAAAACCCAAGAGGCTTACCTAAAGAACTTCTTGCCGAGGATGGAAGTATCGGAATTCGTCTTGTAAAAAATGATTTCTGTAAAAAACTGATAACAAAGCTGAACAGACCTCTGGTATCTACCTCTGCCAATTTCAGTGGCGAAAAAAGTCCATTGAAATTCTCTGATATTTCTGAGGAGATGATCAGCCTTGTAGATTATGCAGTGGAAGAAGACAGAGAAAAAGTTTCAAAATACTCAGGTTCTTCGGTGATCAAAATATGGAATGACAACAGAATAAAAGTTCTTAGAGAATAAGAATTCTGAACTTTTATGTTTACTTTTTAGAGTCTTGTCAGTTCATATCGGCAGGATTTCTTTTTTTTAATTCTATCTTTGCAAACTCAACTCATAAACTATTTGCTATGAATCATCACGAATTTGCTCAAATGTGGATCAATGCGTGGAATTCTCATGATCTGGAGGATATACTTTCTCATTATTCGGATGATATTGAGATCACCACTCCTATGATCGCTCTGGCTACTGAAGGTAAAGAAAGTTCTTTAAAGGGAAAAGAATCTGTCCGTGAATACTGGAAAAAGGCATTGGATAAGTTTCCGGACCTTCATTTTGATCTGAAACATTCCACAGCAGGAGTAGATTCTGTAGCATTATTTTATAAGTCGATTATGGATAAACATGCTGTTGAAGTTATGTTTTTTAATGAAGAGGGAAAAATTAGTAGAATGTATGCTCATTATGACTAATGGGTAACATACGTAGAAATTGTCACTATTATCAACGATGAAAATTAATCTTAATCAAAATAAGAATTTAAAACTATTTAAAATCATTTCTGAAGCAGCAGAAAGGAATAACCAGTCCATATACATTGTGGGCGGTTATGTACGAGATCTGCTGATGAACAGAAAAGCTTCTACAGATATAGATTTTGTAACGGAACAAAGCGGTATCGAGCTTGCTCAGAATGTAGCTCAGGATATAGATCCTAAATTAAAGGTTTCTGTATTCAAAACGTATGGAACCGCGATGATCAAGTACAAAGAACTTGAACTTGAATTTGTGGGAGCAAGAAAGGAAAGCTATACAGAAAACAGCCGAAAGCCGGAAGTGGAGGGCGGAAGCTTGGAAGATGACCAGAAAAGAAGAGATTTTACCATCAATGCGATGGCTATTTCTTTAAATAAAGAAAATTTCGGAGAACTGATTGATCCGTTCAATGGAATCGAAGATCTTGAAAAAGGAATTTTAAGAACACCGTTAGAACCTGCTCAAACTTATTCTGATGACCCATTAAGAATGATGAGGGCAGTACGTTTTGCTTCAACTTTAAATTTTAAAATTGAGGAAAACTCTTTGAAAGCGATCCAGCAGGAAGCAGAAAGAATCAAGATCGTTTCTATGGAAAGAATCATGGTAGAGTTCAACAAAATAATGTTGTCTGAAAAACCGTCTATCGGATTAAGACTAATGGAACAAACCGGTCTTATGAAGCTGATTATTCCAGAGCTGATCGAACTGAAAGGAGTGGAAGAAGTGGAAGGACAAACTCACAAAGATAATTTTTATCATACGCTGGAAGTAGTGGATAATATTTCGGTGAATACCGATAATCTTTGGCTTCGCTGGTCTGCCCTTCTTCATGACATTGGAAAAGCTCCAACAAAAAAGTTTGTAGAAGGAACAGGATGGACATTTCACGGACATGAATTTTTGGGCTCAAAAATGGTAAAAACACTTTTTCAAAGATTAAAACTGCCTTTGGGAAGTGACATGAAATATGTTCAGAAGATGGTGAAACTTTCGTCAAGACCTATCGCACTGATCACGGATGATGCTTCAGATTCTGCATTGAGAAGACTTTTATTTGATGCCGGAGAAAATCTTGAAGATCTTTTCACGCTTTGCAAGGCAGACATTACCACTAAAAACTCTAAAAAGCAGGAGAAATTCAAAAGAAACTTTGAATATGTAGCCGTAAAGATCAAAGAAGTAGAGGAAAAAGATCAGGTAAGAAACTTTCAACCTCCTATTACCGGTGAAGAGATTATGGAAATGTTTCACCTTAAGCCAGGCCGTGAAATCGGAATTCTAAAAGAGAAGGTAAAAGAGGCTATTCTTGAGGGTGAAATTCCTAATGAAAAAGAAGAAGCAACAAAATTTGTGATTGCTGAGGCTGAAAAACTCGGGTTAACCCTATAATTCAACTGATATAAAATATAAAACCTGCGGGATGTTCCATCCCGCAGGTTTTTTTGTTTCCCTAGGGAAACAAAGCCGGCCGGTTTCTTCGAAACCGGCCGGAAAAAAACACAAATGATGAAAAAATAAAAAATTATTTCTTTATTTGTTATCACACATTATGGATTCAGGTATGTTCCACTAGCACCGATACCTCCTGTTTTAAAAGAACTGATCTGAGCACCTGTAACTGCTGAATATACTACCATTTCACTATCCTGTGTGAACTGCTTAACGTCTGATGCAAAAATCCTTCCATCAATAACATTAAATCCATACAGTGTAAAGTAAGGACCGCCATCTGCAGCTGTTAATAATGGAGTTGCAGGAATTGCAGGTATAGCCAAACTCGTTGTATATACTTTATTGGCAGAGCTGAAGTAGATTTTATCGTTATCAATCTGAAGGTTCGTAGCATTAGGAATTCCTGTCAACGTAATTACCGGTGTAAGCGCTCCGGTACTTGAAATTTTATAGATATAAGAATCTGTAGCTGTTGAAGAAATTGTATAAACATTAGATTTGTATGATACTGTATTTCCAATCTGACCATTTGGAACGGTAATTTCAGTTTTAGCATCGTTAGAAGTATTGATATAAGTAATCTTATTTCCGTACCCTGATGAAGCATTCTGTACAAAAACATTTCCTCCTGCCTCTACTGTTTTATCAGAAACTTCAGTCATATTGATTTTACTTACAAATGAATAGTCAGAAGCTTTATATTTCGTTATACTTTGAGTATGTGCAGTAAAGTTGGTATTAGCAACATAGATGAAGTTGTTAGCAAAAGTAATTCCTCTTGGGTTATCAAGCTGATCCGTAATTACTCCTAACTTTTTGAATGTATAACGGTCTACTACTACAATTTTATTAGAGTTATTCAAAACAAGATAAGCTTTGTTTTCGTTAAGACCAATCGTCTGAAGAACATCACCAAGAATCTCTTTGTTGTTGTTATAACCATATACATCGTCTTGCTTCAGGCTTAAATTTCTTGTCACAAATGTTACCTTAGCTCCCTGACTGTTATAGTTTCCTTCATTAGAGATAAAATATCCGTTCTGATAAGTGATTGGAGAAACTTCAATCTCGTCAGAACTACTTGAACATGAAGAAATGTTAAACAATAACACTACTGCAAATAATACAGTTAAAAGTTTAGTTATTTTCATATTTACTCAATTTTAATTTTTAAAAATTTATTGCTGCATACACACTATAATTTCTTTTGGGTAAAGGATAGAAAGAAACCGTTTTGTAGTATGTATTGGTTAGATTATTCACTTTGAACCCTAAGGTATATTTTTTGGCTAAAGTTGCAGAGATTCCCATATTTAAAAGAAAATAAGGATCTATGGCATCTGACCTTTTTTCGTCACTTGTAGTATACGTAACGCCATTCAGCTGCCCCTGTGCGAAAAGTTTAAAGAAACCATATTCGTAATCTATATTGGCATTTCCTCTGTGCATAGGAACGTAAGGTCTCTGCATTTTCGTTTCTTTATCAATAGACTTTGCATAATAGTATCCTGCATTGGCCCGGATTTTATGATTACCCCATTGTTTGCTAAAGGACAGCTGGGATTCTAATCCATAGGATTCAACTTTATTGACATTGAATGCCTGCCAGTATCCTTTAGCCGTTGGAAGCCATGCAATAAGATCTGTGATGTTCATATAGTATGGAGACAAAGTAAGTCTGAAATCTCCTGCTTTAAACACATTCGTCATATCGAGCTGGGTAGAGGTTTCCGGTCTCAGGTCTTTATTTCCTCCCGGTTCATAATAAATATCATTAAAGGATGGAAATCTGAAGTTTTTTGATACATTAAGGCTTACATCATACCATTTTGCTGCACTCCATTTTCCGGAGAACGAATACATCAACGGTGACTTCACATCTTCCACAAAATCTTTCTTGAATCCACCCTCAAAACGCAGATCTTTTGTTGCAAAATATCTTAACAATCCTGAAACAGAACCAATATTTCTGCTGACGCTGGATATTCCGTTTTGATATCCTTCTCCTTTATTAACCTGAAACTCTCCTATGATATTAAAATTCCACTTTGAATTCAGGAAATAATTAAAGTCATTTTTAAAGATATAATTTTTCCCGGTTCCACTACTTGATTTAGGCTGATTTAACGAACCAAAAAATTGAAAATTCTCTTCCGTATAAGCTGCTTTAAGGGAATTACTGAACTTTGTTTTGTTCCAGTCCCAGGAAAGAAGGCTTCTTACACTTTGAGTTTTATATTTCGTTTTTGTTCCCGTTTCTTCATATACAGGAAAGCGTTGTGAAGAATCAAAAAACTGGCTCTGCCACGAAATTTTATGATCGTTTGTGATTTTATAGGATGCTCCTACATTGAACGTTGTATTGTAATAACTTCCGTTTCTGTTGATATAGTTCAGGTCACTTACCTTATAATCATTTTCACTTACAGAATAATTTCCAGAAGCCTTAAAACTGAACTTATCATTGCTGTAAGAACCTTTTATAAAGTTATTATAGGTATTAAAAGAAGCCACTTCAGAAAATAAAGAACCATGGAAGCCTTTATTAAAATCCAGGGTATTATTCAGGTGAATACTTCCCCCGATGGCACCACTCCCATATACTACACTTCCACCACCAGCTTTTATACCAATCTGATCATAGCCGAACAAAGCAATATTATTAATATCTCCCTGTCCCAGAAAATTAGAATTGATATTAATTCCATTCCACACAAAAGCAGTCTGCTGAGCGGTAGTTCCCCTGAAAGAAGGTGAAGAAACGGCACCACGGCCATTTTCTTTGATAAAAACCTGTGACTGAAATCTCAGAAGTTCAGAAAGATTACTGGAGTTTTTCTCAGCATCTTCTGCCGAAATTATTTTTACGGGATGAAAAAGTTTCACCCTAATCATCTGATTATCGAAGACATAAACAGTATCGATGGCTTTCTCTTGTGCAAAAAGAAAACAGCCATAAGATGAAAAAAGCAGTACTAAAGATCTTTTTATATCCATACTTTTTTACTTTTCCTCCGAAAGCAATATGTTTTTTAATTATAATTCCGGCAGGTCTCCTGACTTTCGCATTCTGCACCTTCCCGTTATTAAACAGTGGTTTTTTGCAGAAACTTGAGTTGCGATTTACAGTTGCGGGGACAGTCCGGGAGTTACACCCGATTCCCTTTTCATTCCAAAATACTGGAAACCAAAATTTTTGCAAAGATAGTTTTTTATATGTATTCACCAAAAACCAGACTTTTCTATACACAACATGCTATCCTTTTGCTATATACACAAAAAAGAACGGCCGCTTTCAATATTGAAAACAGCCATTCATCCCACTACTTTACTATTTATATATGTTATTTTTTAATGAATTTATAAGTCTCTTGTTTTCCTCCCTTCATAGAGTATTGCAAAATATAATCTCCTTTTGACAGGGATGAAACATCAATCTGCCCTTCTACCGAATCAAATGATTTTACCTTTTGTCCCACCATATTATAAATTTCGGCTTTCTCTATTTTTCCTGTTCCTTTAAAATATAGAATATCAGTCACAGGATTAGGATAGACACCCATATTATTTTTCTCTTTCACTGCATCATGCACCGATAAAAATTGAGAAGTATCCAGATAAAAAGCGATCATCTGCCCTGAAGCATTCGTCCCTGATCCGGCAATTTTCTTTCCGTCCTGTGAAATGGCCAAAGGAAGCCCCATGGTTACTCCATTCGTTGCAATTCCCAAAGAGGCTGCATAATCATTCAGATTGATCCTTCCGGTAGCAGAAGTCCAGATAAAACCTTCCCCTGACATAGGAGGTGCTCCAAATGCTCTATAATATCCAATTACTTTTTTCCCATCAGCAGAAATCCCGGTGGCACCTCCTTTGAAGCTGAAAGAAGCATTAGGATGCGTTATATAAGTAAGTCCGCTCACAGCATTCCAGACATAGGGATTAGGATTTGCTGAGCCTATGATTGTATTTCCATCTGCAGAAATTCCTCCTGCTTCCCCTACATTATTTCCATTATTATCAGTAATAAAAGTTTCTACTCCATCCTGCCATTTAGCCCCACTTCTTGTTCCGGTTGGCTCATCCTGCCAACCTACAATTACTGTTCCTGCCGCATTGATTGCGTTTGCTCTGGAGCTGCGTCCTGCAACGATACTTCCCAGATCTACCATTCCGTTTGCTTCATCCCATTTCACAGCATGTGCGTTTGCAGCAGTAAGAAAACCTAAACCTACAATCGTGCTTCCATTGGTAGTCATCCCCCAGGTTGAACTTACACTACCGTCCCATCCTGTAGGAACAAGCCCGCCTCTGTTTACCCAGGTCGAAGTAGCTACATCATAGGTTGATATCTCATTAAATCCCGTTGCTGCATTTGTTATAGAGGACGAAATTTTGGTTCCGTCATTCGAAACAACAGTTCTACCCGCTGCCGGATAACCGTTTGATATAGAACCTATCTGTACAAGTCCTCCTGCTGCATTCCATTTATATATTCCTCCTGCGCTTGTATGCATGCTTACCACTCCATTGTCAGAGACTGCCCCTACATTATAATTTCCCAAACCTATTACAGTAAGCTGAGCTTCTGCAAAACCAAATTTCAGAAAAAGACAAGCTGTCAACATTTTCATTGATACTTTGTAAAAATTTTTCATATTTTATTATATTTAGCGTTTCGAATTGGCGAAAACAATATTAATACAATATTCACCTTGCCAAAAGAAATTGGCTTTCATAATTCGTGAATTTTAAAAGAACTTATTTTTTACAAGACTGATAACCAAGCAGATACAAAACAATATTTTGAATATGGATTTTACCAGAATTATTCAAAAAAACACAAAAAGCAAATTAACGAGACAAAAATTATTTCAAACTTTACTGTTTATTTTTATTTTCTGCTCCCTTACCACCAAAGGGCAGTCCGGTCCGGACTTCAATATGTTAGCAGATAAAGCATTTCTGAAATTATATCAGAATCCTGACGAATGCATAAGTTATACCCAGGGAATTCTTGTGAGTGATCAAAACGCGGAACACAAAATTGTACTTCAAAATATTATTTCACAAGCTTTTGCCATGAAGGGGGAATATGTACAATCTGTCAATATTTTCGCTCAAAAAGAAGAGCCTGATCAGAAAAACGATCTTTCTTATTGTATGCAGGTCTTCAGTGATTATAACCTTGCCGATCAGTATCAGAATCTGGGTTTGTACAATCAATCGAAAAGAATTATTTCTCATCTCTTGTCTGATCAGAAGCTTCTTAAAAGCAATAGTCCGGCATTAAGAATTACCACTTCAAAATTATATCAGCTTCAGGCATTGAACTCGGGAATCAACAGAAACTATCCTGAAGCCTTAAAAATTCTAGATCAGAGTAATCAATACCTTGGCGATTATAATGAAGAGAATAGAATTTTAACAATTGAAAACAGAATTTTCAGATCTTCCTATCTGCTGAAACTAAATAAACTACCTGAATATAAAACCCTTATAGACAGTATTATTACAGATCTTGAACATCAGAAAAACCAACCTTTTCTTTTAGCTCTGGCCTATGAAAACCTGTCCCAATATTATTTTCTGAGACAAGATTATGCAACAGCTATTGAAAAACTGGAAGCAGGTCTTCAATTGATTGAAAATCTTCCTTTTAATAATTTAAAAATTAAAATCTACGAATCACTTTCCCGTAATTACTACGCACTACATAATGATGCAAAATACCATCAGTACAATAAACTTTACAATGATGTAAAAACAAAAACAGATTCCAGCTCAAAAGAAGGAATACGATACCTTGTGAAGCTTGTGGAAACCAATCAAAATAAAAATATTGAATTTCAGAAACATCTGCTTCTAAGATCTTTCTGGTTTCTAATCCTGATTTTATCTTTGATCATTCTGGTTTTGCTTACTTATTTTTTACTCATAAAAAGTAAAAATAAAGACTTAAAAAAACAGTTTGATTTCTTTGAAAAACAGATCAGTCGAAAATCTCAACCCATCATTTTACACAAAACAACTCCAGCGACAAAAGATCCTGGCACAACAAAAATATCCAGGGAAAAAGAAGATGAAATTCTCCAAAAGCTGGAAGAATTTGAAAAATCCGACCGGTTTCTGAATAAAAACATGTCTCTGTCTCTGCTTTCCTCTCAAATGGAAATCAATACAAAATACCTTTCAGAAATTATTAATAATAAGGAAAAAAACTTCAACGGATATATTAACAAGCTTAGAATCAATCATATTGTACAGTTATTAAGAACTGATTCTACTTTTCTTAATTATAAAGTAAGTTATCTGGCAGAATATTCAGGATTCTCATCACACAGTGCATTCACTACTGTTTTCAAATCCGTTACCGGAATGTCTCCCAATGCCTATATTCAGGAAATCAGTAAAACAAAAGTCTTATGAAATTAATTTTTAAAATAATAGTGTTGCTGGTTGCCTTTTGTAATGGTATGAAGGCACAAAAGACACCTGATAGTATCTTACTAAGAAAGGCCAAACTTGAAATTTACGACAACCCCGATAATACCATCAAAATCGGAGAACAATTATTAAAAAAATCTCATGATATCAAAACTTCCATTAATCTTTATATGCTGCTTTCAACAGCCAATATTGCTAAAAGAAATTTTGAAGAGTCTTTACAATATATTTTAAAAGCAAAAGAACTGTCTCAGAAAACCAATGATGCCAGAAGCCAGGCAGGTGTTCTCATTTCAGTGGCGATCCAATATCAGCAAATGGAACTTTTCAACAAATGCTTAGAAACACTGAATGAGGCAGAACAGTATATTGCAAAAATTCCTGAAAAAAATCCGGAGAAATATATTGAAACGGCTGCAAGCTACGCAATAAGAGGAATGGTATATAAAAGTCAGTCTAATTCAGAAATTGCTCTGGAAAAATTCCTGATTTCTATACGAAATTATGAAAAGGTTCCCATAAAGAAAACCACTTACTCCAATATGAGTGTGGTATACTACAATATTGGGTACTGTTATCTGAACCTTAATGAGATTGACAAAGCACAAGAGTCATTTTTACAGTCTGTCAGCTATGCCCGGAAGAATTATGGTAAAAGTCTGGAAGCATTCGCTTTGAAAGGAATTGCTGAAATACACAAACAAAGACATGAAAATCAAACAGCGATAAACCTTTTACTAAAAGCTGAGGATCTTTCTAAAAATACCGGAGATATTATCCTGAACGAAGGACTTTATAAAGAATTGGCTGAGAATTATCTTGCTATGGGACAACAGAATCTCTATCAGCAGTTTAACAAAAAACACATGGAAATGAGATTTAAAAGAAAGCAGAATGAGCTGAAATCTATTAATCAGGTGATCGACAACCACAACATGGAAACAGCTTTGAAAAGTGAGAAACTGAAATCTCATTATCGTTATATTAAAATGGCTTCAGTTCTTCTGGGATGCATTTTGATCGTTCTGCTTCTATATTCTATTATAAAAATCAGAAAACAGAATAAGAAGTTTCATAAAGAGATACAGCAAATCATAAGAACATCGTAAGCTATGAAAGCAAAAAACATCCCAAATTGGGATGTTTTTTTATGATATGAAATTTTCAATTTATTTACCAATAACTTCGGTAATCGGATTTCCTACATTTCCACTTGGAAACTGGATTTTCAATAAGGAAGATACCGTAGGAGCAATATCTGTCATGTGATATTCTTTGTTGCTTTCTCCCTGCTTCACTCCCCAACCCATAAAGATTAATGGAATGTGAGAATCGTAAGAATTCCATACACTGTGTGTAGTTCCTGTTTTAGAATATGGTGGAAGCATAGAATCATGAGAAATTAACTGGATATCCCCACTTCTCTGTCTGTTGATCCCGTTAATAATTCTTTGTTTAATTGGCTCCGGAATGCTTGACTCCTGAACTTTGTCCACAGAAACAGCATATAAAACAGTAGGATCTTTCTCAATTTCTTTTACAGCAAAGTTTCTAACATCATCCAATTCAAGCTTGTTGTCTGCCAATACTTTTCTGTCGAAATAAACCTGATAGTTATCAATGGCGTTGACCAGTTTATCGGCTCCGAATTTTTCTTTCAGTTTCTGGTTCAGATTCTTTTCCGCATCTTCTCCAAAGAAACCTGTCGGGATTTTATGTTCTTTAAGGAATCCTACAGAATGTGCTCCACCATGGTCAGCAGAAAGGAAAACGGTGTACTCTCCTTTTCCTACCTTTGAATCAAGATATTTGAAGAATTCTGCCAAATCCTGATCTAGTCTGATATAAACATCTTCTACTTCAATAGAATTCGGTCCGAATTTATGTCCTGCATAATCTGTAGATGCGAGGTTGATGGCTAAAAAGTCTGTGATATTATCTCCACCTAGTTTTTCACCTTCTACAGAAGCTTCAGCCAATTTTAAAGTCAGAGTATTTCCGAAAGGTGTATAACGGATATTGTCTTTTTTAGTCTGGTAGTCTTTTGCTAGATTACTGTAAGGGAAAGTAGGTGTTTTTGCACTTCCCAACAAACCTTCCCAAGGAGAATTGTCCGGTGCGCTTTCTGTATATTCGTTGATTGGAAGTAAAGTATTCCAGCCATTCGCTACTAATTTCTCAGGAAGATTCTGAGAGTTGAATGATTTTACCCACTGTGGAAGATCATTCATATACCATGTACTGGTAATGAAATTTCCTGTGCTGTCATCAAACCAGAAAGCTCCGTTTGGAGTATGGCCTGCAGGAAGAATGGAAGCACGGTCTTTCAAAGAGACACCGACCACTTTTCCCTGGAAATTTGTTGCCAGTCTCAATTCGTCAGTTACTGTGGTAGACCAAAGGTTTTTCGGAGAGTGGCTTCCTGTTTTTGTATTGGTAGTTCCTACCGGCTGAACGCTCTCATCCGCGGTACAATAAACTCCCTTACCTGTTTCCTTATCCGTCCAGTCGTTTCCGGCAATACCATGAATAGCCGGTACAGATCCTGTATAGATACATGTATGCCCCAAAGCCGTAATGGTAGGAACATAAGGAATATGTACATTATTCAAAGAATATCCTGTATTCAAAAGTCTTTTAAAACCATCATTCCCATACTTACCGTAGAAACGGTACAAATAGTCCCAACGCATCTGGTCTACTACCAGACCAACAACTAATTTGGGTCTTTCCAGTTGAGTATTTCTGTTCTTCTGTGCATTGATTGTAACTACGGACAATAAAGTAGCTGCCGCAATTGAAATGTTCCTAAGCATCCAAGTAAATTTTTATTGACAACAAATTTAAGGGTTTTGAAAGTTTTGGAGTGTGAAATTTTATTTAAATTTGATTATTGTACAATTATCAATAATCTTCTATGATTTTAGGTGTATACTGGTATTTCAAATTTCCAGATCAATTATATGACTTTCAATTTTTCAATTTTTATCCTGGATATGGAGGACATGCCGATAATCCTGCTGAACTGGCAGCAAGAATCCAGGTTAAAAATACAGATGATTTTATTCCTAAACTGGAAGCACTAAAATCAGATTTCAAGAAAACATATTTACACCTGAATATCGATGGAAATCAAATCACCATCAATATTGGAGACCATATGCTTTTTGATTTTCATTTTCAGTTTGCTAAAGAGGTTGAAGAATTATTGATCCGTGAAAATGCAGTATTATTGGATGCAAGTCTTCCTTTTACCATTCAATCCAGCAAAAACTATCCTCCGGAAAGAGAGGAATTCAAAAATATAGAGCACCGTTTCATTCAGATGGTGGGTTCTGACTTCAAAAAAAGTAATGCAGAACATTATGCTGCCAGAATTGATTGTAATCTGCCTTTGCAGCATAAAAAAGAATTGATTGATGACTTGACCCGGATTTCCAGAGAAGAAAACCTTCATGTATTTTATTATAATGATTTTGATTTTAAAGATCATTGTAACCTGATGCTCTTTTTCACCAATGGCAGACAGAAAAAAGAAACCATTCAAAAGGTTGACATCAATTCATTTGGACGTAAAGTGCGGCAGCTTAGCCAGAAATACCCTCTTCATTTCGGTCATTTTGGAAGTTTTAAAGAGTATCCTTTACATGGGCCTCATATAAAACTGATGATAGATGAAGAATATATTATCAACAAGAAATAAAAACATTTAAATTCAATCATATGATCAAATTCAAGTATGTCATTCTGTATGTAGAAGATGTAGAAATGTCTATGAGCTTTTATAAAAACACCTTTGGCTTTGAAATAAAATTCATCACTCCCGAAAAAGATTATGGTGAGCTCCTGACCGGAGAAACAAGTCTCTCATTCGCTTCTGTGAGCCTGGCTCAGTCCAATATTAAAAAAGGATTTATAACGGCAAAAACTGAAGACCAACCTTTCGGAATGGAACTTGGGTTTACGACAGATAATGTAGAGGCTTTGGTAGAAAAAGCAATACAAAACGGCGCTGTTCTTTATGAAGATATTGCTTTAAAACCATGGGGACAAAAAACAGCTTATATTAAAGATCCCAACAATTACCTGATAGAAATCTGTACTGAAATTCACTAAAATAAAAATATGGAAGGGTGGAAATAAAAAAATTACAAAAACTAACCTCTAATCAAAGTCTGGATTGGGGACATAACGGGTATACAACGGATGTAAGATATGTGGTTTCCTCTATTGAGTTTGGAGGTTCTTTTGAGTTTATTTTAAAAGAGAAGTCTTTGCCTTACCACAAAATATGGGAAACGACTTCTGAAGATCTTGAAGAATTGAATACCATCATTGAACAGGGAAATTCTTTCGGTGCTTTTGTTAATGAAGAATTGGCAGGCTGGATTATCTGTGAACAAAGAACATGGAACAATAGTTTTTATATTGAAAATATCCTGGTCAACGAAAAATACAGACGACAGGGAATCGGAATTAAATTGATTAAAAGTGCCATTAAAGAAGCCAGAAAATTGAACTCCAGAGTGATTGAACTGGAAACACAGAATACCAATTATCCTGCAATACAATTTTATAGAAGAATGGGATTCAATATTACCGGACTGAATACAAGATTGTATGAAAATCCAGAGGAAATTGCACTTTTCATGACTTTAGATATAGAGTAATTTTACCACATTCATTAAAACACTTGCTGGTGTGTTAATTTTTTTTACATTAGTAATCAACAAATTAAAAATGATTACTATGAAAAATTTAAAAAAATTAAAGAGAAATCAGCTTGTGTTGATTAGTGGTGGAGACACTCCTTATGCATTGTGTGATATGGATGGCAATTGTCCGCCAACTATAGGTTCATACTATTGCAGTGGTGGTACATGCTACAGAGTTTCTGAGGGCGGCGGCGGTGACCCTGGCTGTACTGAACCTATGCGCCTGTGCCAGGAATGGGAAACAGGATGCGGATGTGTTTATATGTAAAAAATATTTGTTAGATAAAATTTTGTTGAGGGCGGTTTTTACCGCTCTTTTTTGTAATCAGCCCTGACATTCGTTAATTTGCATCTTGTAATAGTACATCAAAGAATATCATTATGAAAACATTGATCTGGAAAGGAATCTATTATCAGTCACTTGAATATTTCAATCTATTATCCAATGATAAAAATTACACTGTTGAATCAAAAATCATCGGTTGTCACGAAGATAAAATATACAATGTAGAGTATAAAATCCATACTGATAAAAACTGGATCGTTCAGAATTTTCTGATCGAATCCGAGGTCAATACAATTAAAAGAACTTCTTCGGGTAAAAGAAATCAGGGCAAATGGGAAATTAATGGTGTTGTAAATCCTGAATTTGATCATTTCAAGTTCATAGACATTTCTCTTACTCCTTCCACCAACACTCTACCAATCAATAATTTAAAACTTTCAGAGAGCGGTTCTCAAAAGATTAATGTTATATATATTGACGTGTTAAAACATAATATCAAACCTGTTCAACAACATTATACCCGGACAGCTGTTAATAAATACCTGTATGAAAATATCGAAACCGATTTTAAAGCTGAAATTTCGGTGGATGAAGGTGGATTAGTCACCAACTACCCTGAATTGTTTGAAAGATTGCAGACTCTGAAAGATATAAATAATTGAAATATCGAGAGAGGCTGATAACGGCAATGATCTTTACTCCATCATTTCATTAATTTCATTAATTTCGCAGAAACCTAATTACCATAATGGATACTAAAAAAAATGTGCTGGAAAAAATGTCCAGTCAGGAACTTGAAAAATACATTAACCCTAATAGTAAATTTGTTCCACAGGCAGTACAATATGCCTATGAAATATTGCAGTCAAGAGGAAGAAAATTTACTGATGAGGAATCAGCACTCATTGCTTCCAGAACGGCGGATCTTGGCAAAAAACAGGAAATAACAATACACCCCAACCACACTAAAGCTTCTAATATTATGTATTTGTGTGGGGCATTAGGCATTGCAGGATTTATCTGGACTTATGATCCTTTCAATTCCGGATTATCTATTTTTGTCGGGATAGCGACTTTAGCTTTTATTTTTGGAATGGGCTACCTGATAGGCAAAGGGAATGAAGTGGCAAAATACGTTCTCATAGTGACTTTTATATTAGGTCTTTTTGGATTTTCTTCTATTCTGAAAAATCTGTTCGTCAATCCTGTACTGGGAATCATTAGTATAGTACAGACCATTCTTCAAATCTGGGTCATTATCCTTCTGGTAAGAATTCCTAAGAACAGCGTATCATAATTTTCATTATGGAAAACCCTTCTCAAAATATAATTTTCTGACATATAACCAATACCTAAGGTAAGTTGACAGCAACAGTAGTCTGACGCTGACGCGAGCGTAGGAATTTTAAGGTTGTTAAACGCCTTACGTAAACTAGAAGCGATAACAAGATTTATTTTTGTAATCAGGGGTTTCGGCGCGGCCTCCGGCCGCGCCGAAACCTTTCCACCATTCAAATGTTCATAAAAACAACCCCGGCTGTTTCAAAGAAACAGCCGGGGTTTATTATTTTAATTCGTGCTTAAAGCAGGTACTTATTAAAATTTCAAATCTCCATTCACTTCTCTTACTGCATTAGCAGCTTCAGCGAATTTCAATTGCTCTTCAGCAGTCAAAGTTACGTTTACAATTGATTCTACTCCGTTTGCTCCGATAATAGCAGGAACACCAAGACAGATATCGTTTTGTCCGTATTCTCCTTCAAGCATTAAAGAACAAGGGATCATTTTCTTCTGGTCACATGCAATCGCCTGAACCATTACAGAAACTGCTGCACCTGGAGCATACCAAGCTGAAGTTCCTAATAATTTCGTAAGCGTAGCTCCTCCTACTTTAGTTTCTTCGATGACATATTTCTGTTGTTCATCACTTAAGAATTCAGTTACAGGAACACCGTTTCTTGTCGCTTTGCTCAATAATGGAAGCATACCTGTATCACTGTGAGCAGCGATTACCATTCCGTCAACATCAGAAATTGGAGCTTCTAATGCTTCAGCTAATCTGTATTTGAATCTTGCAGAGTCTAAAGCACCACCCATTCCGATGATTTTGTGCTTAGGAAGACCTGAAGTTTTGTGAACAAGGTAAGCCATAGTATCCATTGGGTTAGAAACCACGATGATGATTACTTCCGGAGAATGTTTTACTAAGTTTTCAGTAACTTCTTTCACGATACCAGCATTGATACCGATCAATTCTTCTCTTGTCATTCCAGGTTTTCTTGGAATCCCTGAAGTGATTACTGCTACATGAGAACCTGCAGTTTTGCTATAATCTCCTGTTGTACCCGTAATTTTCGTATCAAATCCGTTAAGAGATGCGGTCTGCATCAAATCCATTGCCTTCCCTTCAGCAAACCCTTCTTTAATGTCTACCAAAACTACTTCTGAACAGAAGTTCTTCATTGCGATGTATTCTGCACAGCTTGCTCCTACAGCGCCTGCACCTACTACAGTTACTTTCATATTGTTACTTTTTAAAAATTATTTTTTGTTAGTTAAGTTTAAATTTGAAACTCCCCAAATTTAACAATTCCTGAAAAATTGAGCAATTTTTCAGGAATTTAATTAGAATTAAAATAAATTAGTTAACGTTCAGTAAAAACATATATAGTTTTTTCGCCCCGGAAAGCACTTCACTATAGTTTTCTTCCGCGATTTCTGTATCCAGAACTTCCTTGAAGTTTTTCCACATTGGCCCCGTATTTTCCTGATAGCATCCGAAAAAGTTGAAAGTTACCTCATCAAAACCCTCTGTTTGGGAAAGTTGCTTTGCAATTACATTTCCACCAAGCGTAGAACCTTCAATCACATACATCGCTCCAAGTGCTTCATGTTCGTTATTGAACTCTAGGGGATGAGAAACTTCCTGATTTCTCAGAGAAAGACTTTGCAGGTCTTTTTCAATAAGCGAAAGCTTCTTTCTCGCATCAAGCTGAAGGCTTTCTGCATACTTATCAGAAAGGCTTCTGAATATTTTATCTTCGCTGTGAAGAAGCATCAGGTAATTGGTATGAATGATTTTTTTATAGTCTTCTAAAGTGAAGGTTTTGTTGAAAATCTTCTCAGAATTAAAAAGTTTTTCTGCTGCATCGTGATACTCTGCTGTATTCTGTTTTAGATATTCTGATACCATAAGTACGTTTTAAAAGTTTCTCAAATATAAGGCTTTTTGAACGTTAAAATAAAGGAAGTCCCTTCACTATTGCTTTCAAAATCTACATCTCCTCCCAATCTTTTCATGATGCGGTGTACTATAGACAGTCCTACTCCGTTTCCTTTAAACTTTTTGGCATTATCCATCCGGTTGAAGATTTTAAACATTTTATGCTTCTCCTCCACAGGGATACCGATACCGTTGTCTGAGATTCTGTAAATAATGGTCTGCCCGTCCTCTGCCCCTTCAATTTCCACTTTCGGAAGCTCTTTATGGGAAGAATATTTTACAGCATTGTTGATGATATTCAGAAATACCTGATGAAGCATGGTTTTATCAGCCAGTACATCAGGACATTCTTTAATGATAATTTCACTGTTCGGGCTGCCATAGGTCATCTTGGCATTTTCGGAAATTTTCTCAATTGTATGAGCTGTTTTCAGGCTTTCAAGCTGTATTTCGCTGTGTTTGGCTCGGCTGAGCTGCAACACATCATGCATCATTTCCGCCATATTGTCGATTTCCTCAATAATTGAATTGATCTTGGTTTTACTTTTTTCAGCATCAGCAGAAAGATTTCCCAACAGCATCTGTGCATTTAGTTTCATTACGGTCAGAGGAGTACCAAGGTCATGTGAGATGGTGTAAGAAAAACTGTCAAGTTCTTCATTTACTTTTTTAAGCTCATCATTAAGCCTTTTGATGGCGTTGTAATTTTTATGGGAAGTTTCTAAAATCAAATCCCTTACGGCCTGTACAGCACTTACATTTCTGGAATTCCATCTTTTAGAATACCCTTTGATATTTTCTGTGAAAATCCGGAATGAAGTTCTTGGTGATATCATATGTTTTTCCTCTCCATTCTGAGAAAACACTTCTATTTTTTTCTCCGGATTTCCAGCCCAGTTGATATGTTCATCAAACTCTTTTCTGAACCAGATCAGCATTTCATTCTTATCTCTTTCAATAAAATAGATGGCAATTCCTGCCGCATTATCCGTCAATTCAAGTTCTTTACCGTGATCTTTAAGAAAGCTTCTGCTCACGTAGATACGCTCATCAGTATTCCCAAGAGCCCATTCTGCAATTCTTCCTAATGTTTCAACATCAGGTGTGCTGCCGTCTGTAATTATATTTTCATCCGAAATAATAGCAAGTCCGTCTGCTTCAGGTAAATTTCTGATCTCTTTTTTACATTCAATAAGAGAATCAAAGAGATGATTATGTTTCAAAAATTCCGTTTTCAGCTGAGATATTTTCTCATTCAGCTCCAAACGGTAATTCAGTTCGCTTTTTGATTTAAAAGATGAATAAGCATTGGCAGCAAGTGTTGTAAAAATTCCGGCCTGCACCCTGTCTTCAAGATCAATATGTTTGGGTTCCACATTCTGGCAGGTAACCAATCCCCAAAGATGGTCATCGATAATAATGGAAACACTGAAGCTTGAAGCTGCTCCCGAATTTTTAAGATACTGCCCGTGGACCGGTGACATCCCTCTTGATGCTGAAAAAGTGAGATCAATGCTCTCTGCGCTTTTGCTTAAAATAGGAACGGTATCCGCATACACATTGCTGAAGATTCTTTTTCTTTTTTTAAGATAAAGATCTCTTGCCTGTTTTGGAATATCAGACTCCGGGTAATGAAGCCCAAGGAAACTTTCCATGTTTTCATTCTTCTTTTCGGCAATTACTTTTCCGGAACCGTCCATCATGAATTTATAGACCATCATCCGATCATAGTTGATCACCTTCGAAAGCGTTTCAAGAAGATGATTCCAGAGTTCCTTTTCATTATCAATGATGTAAAAGTTATCATATTTATTGGAGATCCGTTTATTGGGATTAATGATTACTTCTTCAAACTCCAGAAAGATATAAAGTTCACTTCTGAAAACAGAAAAATGATACTCTTTATCATTGATAAAAATTTTATCGAAATAGGTTTCATTTTTACGTCTGGTAAACTTGTCCAGTGACATATAGATTTCTGAATCAATAATGCTCTGAAAACTTTCAGGAAAGTCAGTAATTTTTCTTCCGAACAGCTCTTTTGAACTTCCGAATTTAAATAAATCCGCAATATTCCTACTAAAAAAAGTAATGGTATGGGATTCTGCATCAATGCCAATCAAATAACCAAAACTCTGAATAGAACCCGGAATATGGATAGGTTCTTCATGGCACTCTATAAAATTCATATATCTTTTCAGTCTATATATCAAATATACTGTTTTTTTCAAACAGCTTTCTTCTTTGTGGTATCTAAATTTAAAGTCTGCTCCACCAAGTATTTATGAGAAATTTACAGCAAAAAAAGAATCAAAAACACATTCAAACATTCTTCATTTTTCCCCCTTTTTCATGTCAAATATCTAAAATATACGAAAAAAAATCCAATAATCAGGTTATGTACTCTTTAATCATGATTCATAACATGGATTACATATTATTAACCTTAATAATTGTTTTATTTAAACAAATTTTGCTAAATTTATATCACCAAATAATGAATATGATAAAAATCCATTGAATTATTCTCAATGAATTCTATATAAAATTTAAATTCAAATAATACTATTATGAAAAAGTTCCCATTAATTTTATTTTCTCTGATCCTCTCTATAGGATTATGGAATCCTTCAGAAGCCTGTACAAGGGTAGTTTACAAAGGCCCCCAGAATACTGTTATTACAGCTCGTTCTATGGACTGGCGTGACGAAATCCCCGCCAACTTATGGGTTCTCCCGAAAGGAATAGACCGCAACGGACTTGTAGGCCCAAAATCTGTAAAATGGACCGCCAAATACGGCAGCCTCATCAGCTCTTCATGGGATATTGCTTCAGCAGACGGAATGAATGAAAAGGGACTGGTAGCTAACCTGCTTTGGCTAGGAGAATCCCAATACCCAAAATTCGATGGAAAAGGAAGTAAAAAGGGAATTGCCATTTCATTATGGGCACAATATTATCTTGATAATTTTGCTACAGTAAAAGAGGCCGTAGAATTCTCCCGAAAAGAACCTTTCGTTATTGTAAGTGATTATATTCCTGGAACAGAAAGATTTACAACGGTTCACCTTTCCATTTCCGATGCTTCAGGAGACAATGCTGTTTTTGAATATATTGACGGAAAATTGGTTATTCATCATGATCCATCTTATACGGTAATGACCAACTCTCCGGTTTTTGAAGAACAGCTTGCTCTTAACAATTACTGGAAGGGCATCCCGGGAACGGTTATGCTTCCGGGAACAAACCGTGCTGCAGACCGCTTTGTAAGAGCTTCTTATTATATCAATGCGATTCCTCAGACTGCAGATACCCGCACAGCAGTAGCCAGTGTTTTCAGTGTGATCAGAAACTGTTCTGTTCCTTATGGAATCACTTCTGCAACAGAACCTAATATTTCGTCAACAAGATGGCGTTCTGTTTCGGATCAGAAAAACCTGGTGTATTATTTTGAAACGGTTTTCACTCCCAACACTTTTTGGGTAGATCTTAAAGATTTTGATCTAAGCCCTAAAGGAAAAGTGATGAAACTTGACCTCAGCAATAACCGCACTTATAACGGAAAATCCAATGCAGAATTTAAAGAGTCTGCACCGTTCACGTTCTTAGGATTAAAATAGATTTTAACCACAAAAAATACTCGTGCTTAGTAGATATTGAACTAAGTATGCCCCATTATGATTAGACGAAATACTAAAAATCAAAAATTTGAGGGGATAAGTAAGCAGTTGTGTTAAAATAGAGTTCACAATAAAAAAACAAAAATAGATATGGCCTTTTTTTCGATTAAAAAGAAAAGCCTGATCCTGTGTATGCTGGCCTGTGGGTTATCAGCTTATGCACAAAATCAGGATTCTCTGAAGACCACACCTCCTCCACAGGAAGAAGACAATGTAAAATATCCGCAACTGCAGATCAAAGGCCTTTTTCAGGCACGTTACCTTGTAGGAATGAGTAAAGATGTAGATGTTAACGGACTTCATCACACCGACGGTTCCGGAACTGATAATAATTTCATGCTCAAATACATGAGGGTTCAGGTTCGGGCACAGATCAGTAAACGTACGGAAGTTGTTGTTTTGGCCAACCTTGCCGATTTTAAAAATGATCCCAAAAGCAGAGTTCTTGAAAATGCTTACCTGAAGTATACTTTCAATCCCAAATTAGCAATTACTGTAGGACAGTTCAGACCTTGGTTCGGTATCGAAGAGACCTATCCTATTGATATTATCAAGTCTTTAGACTGGTCCAATCAATACACAGAATTCGGAAAACTGGGCTGGACAAGCTTCCAGATCGGGATGTCTGCTACAGGGCAACTTCAACTGGGAGAAATTCCTTTCCAATATGCTGTTTCAGTAGTGAATGGAAATGGAAAAAACCAGATCAATGATAATGACAACGGAAAACAGTATTCTACCCGTCTGGTTTTCGGATTATCAAAAAAATACCACTTCAATGTAGGTCTGAATGGAGGTACCGGAGAAGTTTTCAGCAAAAAAGTATATGCGCTGGGCGTAGATCTAAGTTCACTGATCCAGTTTGATCCAAAATGGAGCCTTGATATGCAGCTGGAAGCCAAACAGGCAACCAATCACGTTCTATACAACTCCATTGCACCTGAATTACGTCCTGATAATCCTGACCAATATCTTATCCGCGGTGCTTATTTTCTTCCGAATCTAAGATATGAGATCAACCACAAAAATCTCAGCGCCTTCGAATTATCCTGCCGTTACGAATACCTTGATACCAATTTCAGAATGGCTTCCAACCCAAGACAAACAATCACTCCGATGGTCGGATTGGAATTCCTGAAAAATTATGGAGCAAGAATTCAGCTGGGAGTACAGTTTGACCGCTACAAACATCAGGTGGAAAACACATCACAATACAACAATAATCTATTCATTGTACAGGTACAGAGTAGGTTTTAAACGATTAAATAGTTAGTATCATGAAAGAAATTAATATTAAAAACGTAGCGATCACATTTGTTGTTGCGTTGATCATATGGTTCATTCCTGCTCCGGAAGGTGTTGCAGAGAATGCCTGGCATCTGTTTGCCATCTTTGCGGCAACTATTTTAGGAATTATTCTAAAAGCTGCTCCAATGGGAACAATGTGTATGATGGCCATTGGATTTACAGCCCTTACGCAGGTAGTTGCTCCGGGAGATGCGGGGAAATCTATTACCAAAGCGCTTTCCGGTTTTGGAGATAAAGTAATCTGGCTGATCGGGATTTCATTCTTTATTGCCAGAGGATTTATCAAAACAGGATTGGGAAATCGTATCGCCTTTTTATTCATCCGAGTTTTTGGGAAAAGCTCACTGGGATTGGCTTACGGATTAGGACTTGCCGATGTTTGTCTTGCTCCTGCTATTCCTAGTAACACTGCAAGAGGAGGTGGAATTATCTACCCGATCATGAAGTCTATGGCCATAAGCTTTGATTCTGTTCCTGAAAAGCCGGAAACCCATAGAAAGCTAGGGTCATTCCTGACTTTGAACAGTTATTACATGAACCTGATCGCTTCTTCTATGTTCCTTACCGGGACAGCTAGTAACCCGATGTGTCAGAAGTTTGCAGCCAACCTTGGTATTGATATTACCTGGATGTCATGGGCAGCAGCAGGTTTTATTCCGGGTGCAGTAGCATTCTTTATCGTTCCTTTGGTATTGTATAAATTATATCCGCCTGAATTGAAAAAAACGGGTGATGCTCCTAAAATGGCAGCTCAGAAATTAAAAGAAATGGGGCCTATCTCAAGAAATGAATGGCTGATGCTGCTGGCATTCTTCATTCTGTTAGCCCTTTGGATATTTGGAGGAGCACTCTCTATTGATGCTACTACTACAGCCTTTATCGGATTAACATTATTACTACTAACCTCAGTATTAACCTGGGAAGATGTAAAAGGTGAAAAAGGAGCTTGGGATACGATCGTTTGGTTCGCTGTACTGGTGATGATGGCAAGTTCTTTAAATGAATTAGGTTTCATTGGATGGTTCAGTAACCTTATCAAAGTACAGATTGGAGGTTTGAGCTGGCAGGTAGCTTTCCCGGTTATTATTGTAGTATATTTCTTCAGTCATTATATTTTTGCCAGTGCTACTGCTCACGTAGCGGCCATGTATGCTGCCTTGCTGGGTGTCGGTGTTTCTTTAGGAATCCCACCAATGTTACTGGCAATGATGCTTGGTTTCATGGGTTCAATTTACGGGGTACTTACTCATTACGGCCACGGTCCGGCACCGGTATTCTTCGGAAGCGGATATGTTGACCTGAAAGTCTGGTGGCTCAGAGGTCTTGAAATTGGAATCGTTCTATTGATCATTTATATGGTTGTAGGAGGATTGTGGATGAAAGTCTTAGGATATTATTAACCAATAAATCAAAAATATGTTATCAACACTGTCAAGAAAAATGCTGATGTGCCTTACAGGACTCTTTTTGGGATTCTTCCTGTTGATTCATTTCCTTGGAAATCTTCAGCTTTTTCTTCCACAAGAACAAGCGCACCTGCAGTTTAATGCTTATTCGCATTTTTTATCAGGAAATATCATTATCAAAATAGTCTCTTACGTTTTATATGCCAGTATTATTCTGCATGCAGTAGACGGACTGATGATTACTATAAAAAATAAAAAATCAGGAGGCGGTTATCAAACGGACAGACGTGGAAGAGCTAGCAAATGGGCTTCCAGAAATATGGGAATCCTGGGAACATTAATTCTGATTTTCCTGGTGATCCATTTCCAGAACTTCTGGTATATCTATAAATTCGGAAATCCTCCTTTGGATGAAAACGGAAATAAAGACCTCTACATTCTGGTAGTGAATGTCTTTAAAGAATGGTGGTACGTTATCATTTATGTTGTATCAATGATCGCTTTATGCTATCACCTGATTCATGGGATCCATAGTGCTGTAAGAACTCTGGGATTATATCATCCTAAGTTTGTACAATGGTTCAAAACTATCGGGATTGCGTATTCAATCATTATCTGTGTAGGTTTTGCATTGATGCCTGTGTATGTATTCTTCACTTATCATTAAAAGGAACGATTATGATTTTAGATTCAAAAATACCACAAGGCCCATTGGAACATAAATGGGAAAATTATAAAAAGAAAGCAAAACTCGTAAACCCTGCCAACCGTAAAAAACTGGATGTGATTGTTGTAGGAACAGGATTGGCGGGAAGTTCAATTGCAGCTTCTTTAGGGGAAATGGGATATAATGTCAAATCATTCTGTTTTCAGGACAGCCCGAGAAGAGCACACTCTGTGGCAGCACAGGGAGGTGTGAATGCCGCCAAAAACTATAAAAATGATGGTGATAGTGTCTACAGAATGTTTGTAGATACCTTAAAAGGAGGAGACTTCAGAGCCCGTGAAGCCAATGTCTACAGAATGGCAGAATGTTCTTTGAACCTCATCGACCAGGCTGTTGCACAAGGTGTACCTTTCGGGCGGGAATATGGCGGATATCTGAACAACCGATCCTTCGGAGGAGTTCAGGTAAGCCGTACTTTCTATGCGCGAGGACAAACGGGGCAGCAGCTTCTTCTGGGAGCTTATCAGGCTTTAATGCGACAGGTTGGAAAAGGTTCCGTGCAATTATTTTCAAGACATGAAATGCTGGATCTGGTTACTGTTGATGGGAAAGCCAGAGGAATTATCGTAAGGAATTTAGACACAGGAAATATTGAAAGACATGCCGCCCACGCTGTAATATTGGCAACCGGAGGTTACGGAAAAATTTATTATCTGTCAACCCTTGCCATGGGATGTAACGGTTCTGCCATCTGGAGAGCCCATAAAAAAGGAGCTTTAATGGCTTCCCCAAGCTGGATTCAGGTACACCCTACTTCCCTTCCGCAATCCGGAGATTATCAGTCCAAACTGACTTTAATGTCTGAATCATTACGTAATGACGGCCGAATCTGGGTTCCATTAAAAGAAGGGGAAACAAGACAACCCAATGACATTCCGGAAAATGAAAGGGATTATTATCTTGAAAGAAGATATCCGGCTTTCGGAAACCTTGCTCCAAGGGATATTTCTTCCCGTGCTGCCAAGGAAAGAATTGATGCCGGTTTCGGAATCGGGCCTTTGAAAAATGCAGTATATCTTGATTTTTCCAAAGCAATACAGGAACAGGGAAAAGATAAGATTAAAGAAAAATATGGAAACTTATTCGATATGTATCTTAAAATAACAGGATATGATGCGTATAAAGAACCTATGATGATCTCTCCTTCTGCCCACTTTTCAATGGGTGGACTTTGGGTAGATTATGAACTGATGACTACTGTTCCCGGACTGTTTGCTTTAGGTGAAGCTAATTTTGCCGATCACGGAGCCAACAGATTAGGAGCCAACTCTCTTTTACAGGCGTCTGTAGACGGATATTTCATTGCGCCTTACACGATTGCCAATTATCTGGCAGATGAAATTCACACCGGAAAAATTTCACCGGATACTCCTGAATTTGAACAGGCTGAAAAGGCTGTTAAAGATCAGATCAACAATTTCATTAATATTAAAGGAACCAAAACCGTTGATTATTTCCACAAAACTTTAGGAAAGCTCCTCTATGATTATTGCGGACTGGCCAGAAATGAAGAAGGGTTGAAATATGCCATTCAGGAAATCCGAAAACTGAAACAGGAATTTTACAAAGACGTAAGGGTTTCCGGACAGGGAGATAAAATGAATACCGAACTGGAAAAAGCAGGCCGTGTAGCCGATTATTTCGAAATCGGAGAACTGATGTGCTACGATGCCTTAACCCGTAACGAATCCTGTGGAGCTCATTTCAGAGAAGAATATCAGACTCCGGACGGAGAAGCTATGAGAAATGATGCAGAATACCAATTTATTTCTGCATGGGCATGGAAAGGGGAAAATGGTGAACCTGAAATTATTAAGGAACCTTTAATCTTTGAAGAAATTCAGCCAACGGTAAGAAGTTACAAATAAAAACAGAAAATTATGGATTTACATCTTAAGATATGGAGACAGAAAGACAGAAAAAGTGAAGGAAAACTGGTAGGTTACGACCTGAAAGGATTGAATTCTCACATGTCTTTCTTAGAAATGCTGGACACTTTAAATGAAAAACTGATTATTGAGGGTGATGAACCTGTTGAGTTTGATCATGACTGTCGTGAAGGCATCTGCGGACAATGCGGGATGATGATTAATGGTATTGCCCATGGTCCTTTGAAAAATACAACCACCTGTCAGCTTCACTTAAGGTCCTTTAAAGATGGGGAAACGATTCTGATAGAGCCATTCCGTGCTGAAGCATTTCCGGTGAAGAAAGATTTAAAAGTAGACCGTTCTGCTTTTGACAGAATTATATCTTCAGGAGGTTTTGTATCTGTGAATACAGGCCAAGCTCCTGATGCTACAGCAATTCCGGTGACTCACCAAACAGCTGAGGAAGCTTTTGATTCTGCTGCGTGTATCGGATGTGGAGCCTGTGTTGCCACTTGTAAAAATGGAAGTGCAGCTTTATTTACCTCTGCAAAAATCACTCACATGGCACTCCTTCCTCAGGGAAAAGAAGAACGAAGCAAGAGAGTGCTGGATATGGTGGCTCAAATGGATACGGAATTATTCGGGCACTGCTCCAATACGGAAGCCTGTGAAGTAGAATGTCCTCAGGGAATTTCTGTTTTGAATATTGCCAGAATGAATTTTGAATACAACAAAGCTTTGTTTTTCAGAAAGAAAAATTAATCTGAGAAAGCAAAGATGATCATAAGTAAAGGTCGAATTTGTAAATTCAAATTCGTCCTTTTATTTCTTATTCTATCATCGCCACTACTCTGGCGGGAGCAGCAGAACCGCCAACAATTTTAAGGGGAAATACACAGATTTTAAATCCGGATGGAGGTAGTGCGCCCAGATTTGTAAGCTGTTCGATGTGTAAATATTCTTTTTCGATGCCTACGCGGTGGCCTTCCCAGAAAAATTCAGGATCATTGAGTTCTTTGGCTTTCTGAGCCATATATTTCAAAGGAAGATCCCAGCCCCATTGGTCGATTCCCATTACTTTTACGCCCTGATCAATCAGCCATTCTGTAGCTTCTTTACTCATTCCGGTGCCTTTTTCCACAAAATCTGGAGTTCCCATCATTTTGTCACGATCCGTTCTGATCAGAACAATATTTCCTTCCTGAATGGTAATTCCGTTTTTATAGAGATCTTTTTTCAAATCCTCAACAGTGATAGCAACAAAATCTTCTTTATGCGTACAATCAATCACAATTCCGTCTCCATAGCACCATTCCAACGGAATCTGGTCTATGGTTTTGGCAGGCTTCCCTTCCACTACAGGGCCATAATGCCAGGGAGCATCAATATGTGTTGTTGCATGAAGTCCCATATTTTTGATAGTGTCATCTGCCCAGCCTATCCAGTTTTTAGGAAAAAGCCTTGATGGAAGCCTCAATGCCAGACGAATCAGCCAATGTGATTTTCTATGGGCTTTATGTTTAATTTTCACCCGCATGAACCACGGATCTCCTGCATTGTATTGGATAGGTTTTGTCAGATCGACAAGTGTTGTTTTCATATGATTTAGCTAAGAAAACAAAGATAAGGAATAAGGCAAAAAAACGAATAGATATTAGCAAATGAAAAAAGATCAGCCATTACTAATCTTTTTCTAATTCTATCGGGTTTTCATATTTTTTGTTTTCTTCTCGTTCTTTTTGTCTTTGTCTTATCATTTCTTGACCTTGTATAATAGTGGTTTCAGAGCTTTGAAGTACACCAATTAAATTTGCATTAGCATCTTTTAACGCTTTTTCAAATTTCGGTCGAGTCGTTTCAAAAGCTTCATTATATCTATTTTCGTTTATCTTTATTAATTTACCTTTTAATTTAAATGCAGGTGTAGACTTTACTAGCTCAAAATCATATTCTCCTTTATCATCTGTTATTTTAACAATCAATCCAGGCAATCCGCTAAATTTATATGGCCCATAGGGTAATGGAATTTCGGGAGAGTACCAAGCGATCCAATTTCTCCCCTTAAAGGTAACTTCCGCTTTTTTACAATTAATTGTGTTTATTATTTTTGTATCATTACTCAAATTCCAATTTTTAATGATCGGTTCTTTATAGGTAAGTATTGACATTCCAACTAAGTTAAAATACTGTATATTTTCATTTGATTGTATTATAGTAAAGGAAAATTTTGTTTTTGGGATAGACATTCCCTTCGAACTTAACAGTTTTGCTCCATTTTCTAAAGTTTTTATTGGAAGTGCTTGGAATACAGAATCTCTTTTCAGTGACTGAATACTCGCAAAAAAAGCACGTTCATCGCCTATCTGTAATGAAAAAAATTCTTCATGTCTATAATCAGGAGTTGATGTATTCAATTTAGCTTTTAATAAATAGGTAAATTCACCACGCAGACTATCTTTTTTATGTAATTGAGAAAAAAATAAGACACTAAAAAATAAGGCTAATAATTGAAATAATTTTTTATAGTAATACATAGAATTATTTTTGATTGCAAAAAAAATGCACTTATAACATAATAAAGCCATAAGTGCAATAATTAATATGAAACAAATATTAATTACAGTAATTTGCTTCAAGATTAGCAAGCCATTGATTTGCTTGTTCTGCAGTCCAATCTTGAGTTGTAGTAGCAGTCTGGCCACAAAATTCTGCAATCCAAACTTGTTTAACACCTCCTTTTACAGTTTTAAGATCTTCACGAGTCATTTTTTTTAATTTTTTCATAAAATATGTTTTTAGTAAGTATCAAATATATACAACTAATTCACATCTGAAGGACATTTTTTTATTATGTTAAGTATTTGTTTATCTTAGAAATACATATTTTTTACTTAAAAATTTCCGTATAAAATTAAATTGATTTTTATCCTGTTACTTAAACAAAATGCATTCATTAAAAAAAATTCATTTGGATATTTTTTTATATGTTAAATAGTCAATGTCAAACAGAGACTTTACATCTAAAGTCTGAAAATATGTAATTGTTCTGATGTCATATTATCAGATTTAGTGGTTTTGCCTTTTTGCTATTTCGCCTTTTTACTCCCTAAACTCCTCTGGGAATTATAATCTTCTTCGGATCATCCTCATCATACATAATCTCAATAGTTCCCTGTTTAGGAATGGAAGAGAGCTCTAGAAAGCTGACAATTTTCTTATATACCGCAATATGTTCAGTTCCTCTGAAATCTTTAAAACTTACCTGAAACATGATTTGTGGCTGATTATTAACAAGAAGACCTGTCTCACTTACACTGATGATATTGGCTTCAGCATTTCTTCCTGAAAAAAGAATACGTTCTTCTTTTGTATTTTTTAAAAGCCTGCCAAAAATCAACTGAAAAACCAGGACATACATAATGGTCATCACCCCGCTGAAAATAATTGGGTGCATGAATGTCAGAAACCTCCAGCCGAAATCAAAGGATTCTCTCCAATAGAAATAAGAGTATAAGCCAATAACATAAGCAATCAATAATACAAGAAACACAATTCTTAAAATCATTCCTGATGTATTGAATCCCACTTTCTGATCGCTTAAAATAAAGTAAGGCTCCTTTGATGCCTGAGGATTCAGCAGTACTTTTACTTTGTTTCCTGCGTCAAATCTTTTTTCGTATGGTTTAGAATCATGAAACATCGTTTTATGTTCTATCACCGTATTGCTGAGATTAGGAAATGAAAGCGTAACCTGAATGAGATTCATGTTTTTCTTAGCAATGTATTTGAGGAGTTTATAATCAATGATTTTGGCTTCTCTTGGTATTCCGTTCCTAAGAATAGACTTTATCGTATTTTTCTCTTTAAAAGTTGCAATGAAAAGCTTATTGATAAAGAAAATAATCACATATCCCCATATTAACAAAGAAAAACCGAGATACCCATAGCTCACCGCTAATGAATTTCTCGGTTCTGTTGCCAGCTCTTCACTCATCATATAAATGAAAATCGGAAAAGGAACGCAGAAAAAAAAGAGAAAAATTCCCCAGAAAATGATCATAAATTTCATAACTGTTATTTTGTAATCAGCAATAAAGTTATGATATTATTATGGAACCGGAGATTTCTTTTTATACCTCTTTTTCGAAATAAAGTCTGTAATATTTTCCTTTATCATCCTCACCCATCTCGATTTTTTGTCGGTCTCCGTGGATGTAGATATGGAAGTTTTTATCTAATTTAATAATACTTTTAAAGTGTCTCTGTGTCTTTTTCACCGCAGCTTCACTGATTGGAAATTCCTCGGCAATATTCACCTGCATATCCTGTTCGTAATCTGTTTTAAAGTTCACAAAACTTTCAATTACATGCTCATCACCCAGTACTTCATTGGCAAATTCATCCAGCTTAAATTCTTCTTTTTCCTTGAAGAAATTGATAGACTTATTCAGGAAATCTGCCTGGTCTGCTTTGGAAACTTCAAATTCCTGAGGAAGTTGTTTGGTGATATAATCTTTATATACCATCAGGGCTTCCTGCGTGTGGAAATATTCGTCATCACGCTGTTTTACTTTCAGGAAATCTTCGAACCAGTAGTACATATCCCCGTTTTTGTTGTTATCAACTACAGAAAGTACATATCCTGTTTCTTTATTGTTGTTGTAGATCAAAGCTGCTTTATCAATTTTGGATAAACCAATACCCTGATCTTTTTCAATATCAAATGTCTCTTCAGCAGGATTGATTTTCAGGAAAGATTCTCTCTTCTCCGTTTTAAAAATCCCGATTTTATCCACTCTGTCCGGACGGTCGCTTTCATCTTCGAAAAGTACGATGAAAAGCTCTCCACTCTGAACTCTCGGGTTCTCAGCAGCCTCGAAAAGATGTTTGGCAATATTCTCAGATTCCCAGATAAACTTGGATTTATCATCAAAAATTTCAGATACTGCACTGTAAACCGGATTATTCACCAGATAAGTGTCACTGTAAAAATGGAAGGTTTCTTCCGATTTAAAAGAACCTAAAAAGTAGTCTTCAAGCATTTCTGCCATTCCTTCTTCCAGCTTCAATTCCTCCTGGGAAAGTGTCAGCGAATCTCCGTTGATCTTATTTCCGACTCTGTGTACTATTATTTTTGAAAACATTTTCTGAATATTTGGACTGCAAAGATATTCATTCTTATCCTTACTGCGAAACTTAAAAAATGTCATTTTATACTACTCTCTTTTAACCACCCCGTCAAAAATTCTTTGAATTTTCGCCACCCCTCCAAAGGATGGGAATTATCAATCCTCAGATTAATAAGAAGGTGTGATAGCAGCAATTTTTGTCTTTTTATTTTTTCCAAATTGATAAAACCCTTATCATTTTGACAGGCTTTTTTGTTTAAAAAACTCAACTATAAAATCATAATTTATTAATTACCAACATATTAATTACATTCTATTTTCATCGGAATACCATTGGCATCATGATTTGAAAACATAGAAAAATGGACTTAAAGACTTTAAACAGAATCGACAAGCTCAGAAGGTTAAAAAGCAAAGGACCTGCAACTCCAAAATGGCTTAAGCCCTATCATATGCTCTTTTTTGCTTTTTTAACCATTTTCATTTTTGGAGCCTTCATCAAAATGCTCGAACACTATCACCATTAAAATATAATACGATGAACTATTTACAAGCCGTAAAGGAAATCACTGATGTGGTTCCCGATTTTGAAAACGAAGTAAAAGAAATTAAAATTCAAAACTCATACAGCATTATCCGGACGTTTACGGAACGTATTAAAAATATGATCCGCCAGAATGACAGAAATCTGCTGTTCAGAAGTTTACAAAAAATGGACAAAATTTATACTGACGGAGACACGGTACTGAAGAATGCTATTGAAACTACTTTTATTTATTCTCTGGACAATTGTACCGCTTTCTGCAGTGAAAAATACAGAAAAGTGATTTTTAGTCACATTTCTGCCAACCTTCAGAAAGTATATTCAAGACAAATTTACACTCACGGCATATAACCGTTTTGTTACATTTTTTATCCGTTTCATTACAAAGTGTTTAAATTAAACAAAAATAAAAATAACTCACAATCAATAGATTATGAAAAATAAAATCAGAAGAATTTCAGACTGGAAAACCTGGAAAACCACTACTAACAGGCACAATGCAGAAATATTACTCACTCACATCGCTGTGATCGTCGGAGTATTTATTTTTGCAGCCTGTCTTTAAATTTTGGTATACATTTCGCTGCAATATAAAGTGTTTGAAAAATTCTTAATTATGATGAAAGTACAAATGCAAACTATTAATCAAAAAATAGCTGTTGAATACTTAAAATTTTTCTATCCGCCACTTCGCAATGAAATCACCCAGCTGTCTGTACAGGACAATTTCGCCGGGATCATGCAGGCTACCGTGAATTATCTGAAGCACCTGCTGCAAGAATCGAAGATCAATATCATTGCCCATCACATCAAGCTGATGGACTGGATCTACAGAAACGGGAATTCTTATGTAAGAACCATGATTGAAAACCTTTTTGTAAGATCTTTCGAAAGTTTTAAAAAACATGCAAAGATCCAACATTGGAAACTTCTTTACCAATATATGCCTGTAAGCTTTCAGATCATTTATAATGAACAACAGAAGCAGGATCAGATGTATTTTGGAAAATAAATGAAATTAAAAGACGAAAAGACGAATCCATACATTTGCTCTTTCGTCTTTTTACTTTTGGTGCCTATTACAGGGAATTTTCATCCTATTCTATTTCACAAGTCCGTGTAAAAGGCCTATTTTTGCAAAAAGTACCGATGAAATACCCATTTTACATTGCGATGCTGTCGTTATCGATGATCTCATGTGAGAATAATGACAATACGATTGATGATCCGAGACCTGTTGATAAAAATGTTTACCAGTTTCAATTTAAAAGCTATGTTGTAAAAAATACCGTGTTGTACCAGGGGGCAAAAGGAGAAAAATCTACTCCGGATGAATCTTATCTCAACAAGTATTGGAGTCTGTATCAGGAACCCGCCTGGGAAAAAATAAGCCTTGATCTTAAAAACAAGACTATCAAGTTGCTGTCAGAAAACTCAACTACAGATTTTACTTACAGTTTTACCATGGTGAATGATTCTGTAATGATCAAAGAGAATAACAATAATAAGCCAACTTACATTGGTGATTTCCATAAAGACACTTCTTCGTTCACTTTAAAAAGAACGTACAGATATGTTAAAAAAGTCCCCCGAGATGATCATGACGCCCTATTGATTACTAAAAGCGCTCATTTTGGGACCACCCAATACGAAAATATTTTTGTCAATATATTTTCTACTCCTTCTGAAATGATCAAAACAGGAGATCAGGTTTTATGGAGCAATATTGAATATTCTTATAAAGAATGGTAGTTACCCCTCATTTCTTAATTATTAAACTAAAAAAACTTCCTGTCTTATTAAGATCCAGGAAGTTTTCATTGATAAACCTTCTATAATAATATATGTCAAAGATCGTTTATTGATAAACCATACCATGAAAATAAAATTTTCACTATTCTTTCTGTTTTCATTATACTTATTCAATGCCTAGATTTCCGACCAGCTAAAACAACTTATCGACCCTATAGATAAAGAATATTTTGACTTAACGATTAAAGAGGATTATGATACAGACAAGTATTCCAAATTATCCGAAATGTATAATGAAATTGATAAAACAGCAACCAATGATGAACTGTTTTATTTGGCGGTTAACGGAAGTACATTTATAAGAATCAATACAATATCTTCTCTTATAGATAGAAATGACAAAAGGATTGTAGATTTATACCGTTATTATTCTAAGTTTACCTTAATCTATTATCAGAAAATGGGATGCGTGGTCACGGCTCAGGATATGGCATTAAGCAGTATACGGGGAAAGATTATGAATAAAATTAAATATTATGAACTGTATAAGCATATGAAAACACAAAAAAATTGGGAACTTCTATTTTCTAGTGAAGACATTGAATATTATGAAAAATTCAATGTGGGTGATTTTAAATTGTATGTAAAAGCATTTGATGAAATCGACAAAAAATTTATTCCAGAAAGAATAGAAACCAATGATTCCATCAAAGAAATATGGAAAGATAATAAACTTCATGTACCTTCATTATAAAAATAAATCCCAGGTAATATTCCCGGGATTTTATTTTTATTTCTTTACAAAGACTTTCTCTATAATCTGTGACTCTTCATTACTTAGTTTTGAGGCTTTCCCCAGCTTGGCAATGAAAGTGGCTACTTCTTCCGGTGTCGCAGGTGATCCCAGATTTTCTCCTTTAGCATCAAAAGAATCTGCCAATACTTCTCCTTTTGGATTTAGAATCAGCCAGAAAGGAAGCCCCGCGTTTCCGCCTTTATATTTATTCATAAGCTCCTGCCCGCCTGGATTTTCAAGGCTCTTCTTATCACCTCTTTCCTGAACGTCTACATATGCGTTGACAAATCTTTTATCAAAAATAGGTTTGGTTTCAGGGAGATCCATATTCTTTTCCATCATTTTGCACCACTTGCACCATGAAGCATGGAACACCAGTAAAACATTTTTCTTTCCTGCTTTAGCTTCTGTGAAAGCTTTATTTAATACAACATCTGCATTTTCCTGTGCTGCTCCCAACTGGAACAGTAACAAGGTTGCAACGATAATAATTTTAGAGTATTTCATTTTGAATTTTTATTTAAAACTTAAACGAATTTAGGTATTTTTATCAATAATATAATTCTAGTTTTCAATCATTTTAGTTAAACATTTTGTAATTTCGTCTTTAACAAAGAAATTTCTTTCACAGTATAAAAATAGAAGTACCCCAATCTCTAACAGGTCTGCAAAATGATTGAAATAAAAAAATATTCTCATCAGTCCGGGCATTCTGAACCAAGAAGAGTCATCAGATACACCTTATTCTGGTGCCAGTCCGGAAATGCAGAAATTCTGATTGATGAAAATATTTTCATCATGACAGCCGGGCAAGTTGTAACGATTACCTCAGGGCAGTTTCATCAGTTAAAATCGGTGAAAGGAGAAGTGACTGCTCTGGAATTCACGCTGGATTATTTCTGTAAAAGCGACAATGATATTGAGCTTATTTTCCACAACGGACTTTTCTGTCATTTTGGAATGAATGAAATGATTGCTATACAAAACCCTTCATTTTTTACTGAAACGCTGAATGTTATTGAAAAAGAAATTCAGGAACAGCCTTACCAGTATCTGATCTCTACGCATTCTATGGTTGAATTGCTATTGGTGGAAATCAACCGCAATAAAATTGCCAATGGTGATGAAATCTGGAAACCGGATGCTTTATTTTTAAAATTCCTTGAAAGTGTAAGAGATCATTTCCAAGACAATTATCAGGTCTCTCATTTTGCAAATCTTCTTGGAACTACTGAAGCCAAACTGAATGAGATTTCAAAACTTCATACCAACAAAACGGCTCAGAATGTGATCTACAGTCTTACCATCTCCGAAGCCAAAAGACTTTTACTCTACGAAAAAACTTACCGTAAAAGAAATCGCCTACCAGCTAGGCTTTAATGATCCTTTCTATTTTTCAAACTTCTTTAAAAAACATACCTCACGTTCTCCAAAAGAGTATCAGAAAGCGGTAAAGGAAATGTAAAAAAAGGAGTTTCAGTCTGAAGAAAAAAAATTAACAGCCTCTTATTAACTTCCCTCTTCCCTCAGATATTATATGCTTTTTCCAGAATTGTCTATTCTTTAGGCAACGGCTTTCGCTGAACTTTGTACTGTAATTAAAACCTAAAAATTATACGTATGAAAACGCAACAGGATGCCGCCGTTTTTTTATTAAGAATTGCTCTGGCTGTCGGATTTTTATCTGCTGTGGCAAGCAGAATGAATCTTTGGGGAGCACAATCTTCCGGCTGGAAAAATTTTGTTCATTATACCGCGGAAACCAATTCATTTTTACCACAATCTTGGGCAGCCATTATTGCAATATTATCTACCATTGCTGAACTGTCAATCGGAATCCTGCTTCTTTTAGGTTTTCAGATAAAAAGAACAGCAACGTACGCCTCTATTCTCTCTTTATTTTTCGCAATAGCCATGAGCATTTCTTTTGGAATTAAAGAGCCTCTGGACTATTCAGTCTTCGCATTCAGTGCCGGAGCGTTTCTTCTGCGTACTTTTCCCCGTTACGTATGGAGTTTAGACCAACTTTTACATCAATAACAATTAAAATTTACATATTATGAACACCAACATCCACGATTACATCGTAAAAACAGAACAGAAAGAATGGCAGCCTTTAATTGAGAAAGGGATTCATTATGAAGGGATTTTTGTAAAATCTTTGAAATTTGATCCTGAAAAAAAACGTTCTACCAGTATTCTTTTAAAATTTGAACCAGGAGCCAGCTATCCTTATCACAATCATCCTGCAGGAGAAGAATTGTTTATCATGGAAGGTGATGCAATTATTGCAGAAGCCCGGCTTGAAAGTGGTGATTATTTATACACTCCTCCAAATTTCAAACATGCCGTGAAGTCAGAGCAGGGCTGTATCATTCTTTTTATTATACCGGAAGAAGTGGAAATTCTTTAGGCTGATAGCCAGATAAAACCACAGTAAAACTTTTTTACTGTGGTTTATTATAATTCAAAAAAATAGGGTTGCATTTATTATTTCAAAGCTGTTTTGTCCGGTGATAGTGAATTGAAATCTATTAATGTTTTTTTCTTTCTTATAATATCTACCAAAGTCTGTACTGAAAATGTGAGCATGATATGGAATAGAATAAGTACTGATACATATCCAATTTCATGTTGTCTGTATCCGAAAATTCCTTTTCCCCATGAGATCAGTATCCATTGGATCATATACATTGAGGTTAAATTTTTACTGCAGTATTTTAAGACACGTATAAAACGATTTTCTTTAACTTTGGTAGTCATGGTATTGATTAACCATAAAAACAGTAAAGTCCAGCCTGCAAAATAAATAACACCTCCAGGGCCCATATGATAAAAACCATTGTAATGATAATCTCCATACAGAAAAACCAGCGGTGCCCCTATAGCAATGAATAACAAGCCTATATAGAGCATATTTCTAAATATCTGTTGCGTATCGTAGTTCAATTCCTGAAACCATTTTCCAAAAAACATTCCGATGATGATAAAAGCCATCCATGGGAAAACAGGAAAATAGACATAGGCAGGATAATCGGTATTGAAAAGAAGATCCAGGACATAATTGATCACAGGATAATCAAGAGTAAGCCCGCTTACCTCCCTGGAGATCAATGCAACGAATACACCTATTGCCAGCATAATGTATTTATTTTTCACATATTCTCTGATAAATCCGACAAACAATAAAGACATTCCTGCCAGCTGTAAAATATCACCCAACTGCACCAGATATACATACTGCTGCTCTATAGGCGCATGCCATCGTATTTTTGCATAAAATTATCGGGAGCAAAATTAAAAATCACAGGAATCATAAAGTTCATAAAGTTCATAAAAAGACCAGCAAACACCAATAAAACACCTCGTTTTAAAGCACTTTTAAGACTTTGATGGCTGGAAGTCATGAAAGTAATTCCCATACAGATCAGAAAAATGGAAGTTCCCCTTCCAAGAAAAACAATAAAACTGCCGACAGCTGTTTCATATTGTGATTTTACATTGGCATACACCAATAAAGTATGTATAATGATCATTCCGATGACACTTATACCCTTTATTATATCCAGAGTAAGGATTCTTTTGTTTTGTGATTCCATAGTTTTTAATGAGAATTTGGATTAGATGGACAAAATTGTATTCAATAATGATTTTCTTAAATTATATCTTTATTTATTCTAAATAAAAAATCAAATATACAAATTAAAACCACTTCTCATAATTCATGAATCAATTTTCATAAAACAGTAATACTTAAATACCTACTCCACTATTAATTAGAATAATATTTCCAACGTTCAAGTATGTAATTTTCCCTTGAATTGTCCGAAAGTGAAACGGTTAATACTCACTATCCTTTAATAAAAAAACTCTTCCATCCGGAAGAGTTCTTATCATATCTAAACTTATAACTCGGAACCATAATGTGATCTTTTAGAAATCATAGCCCGAACCAAGCATTTTTATCCAGATCGGTTTATACTCCGGGTTTTTAATACCTTCCGTATGATAGGGATTACCATGAACAGGCTTATTGGATTGCTGACTAATAGGCTGATCTAAAGCAAAAACATTCTCTGCAGGAATATGAAGTTCTTTACAAATTTTCGCTAGCTCTGTTGAAGCACCTTCTTTCACATGGTAGGTTGCAAAAACATTTTGGGGTGATGTCACCAGTTTTTGAGAGTACCAGCCTGCAATTTTTTTTGTTTTAGAATCACTGTAATCCCAGCCACCAGAAAAGCTGATAATTCTTGCTACAGACTCATGCTGGGCAATAAATTCAGCCATTCCTCCACCCTGGGATTGACCAGCGATGGCAATTTTGCTCCAAAGAGGTTTACCTGTGTTCTGATCCAGATATTGAGACCAGACACCCTCTTTATCATTTTTCGACAAATACTGTAAAAGTTTTGTCAGGCGAGGGATAATGGCATCCTGATACTGATCCGGAATAGGCAGAAAAGTATTATCACCATAAATACGTTTCCTACGAAACTCAGCAGCACAGTCAACATCTTGACTCAAATAATCACCTTTACAGACCTGCGAAACTCCAGGTGCACTCATAAAAGAGAGTGCAATAATTCTGTATCCCTGGTCCAATGCTGTTTTAAAAAAGCTCTGAGGAACATGATCAGTTGATCCTCCGGTTCCCGTAAGCCATAACAACACTTTATTGTTTTTAATGGCCTTGTCATAAATTACACGATGCGCACTGTCCCAATTCTTTACTGAAGGGTCAGCTTCACTGGGTTTCACCTTGAGTCTTTTATATGCTGAAAAATCAATAGTCGGACTTACCTTTTGCGCTGTCAAATTTGCGGACAAACTTACCATGACAAGTAAAATAAATGTCGCAATAGCAGATAACGAAATTTTTTTCTCCATAATATATATAATTAAATTAAACAATTCAAAACTCTTTAAACAAATATTAAAAATCAGATCTCAGGATAAAATCTACTCCCATTTGAGCATGTAGCAATGTGGTATTGAATATCGGTATATTCAGATCATTTTGCCCTATAATAAGGGGAAATTCAGTACATCCTAATATAATACCCTCCGCACCCTTTGATTCCAGAATTGCAATCTGATCCAATATGTATTTTTTTGTTTCAGGCTTTAAAATACCAAGAGACAGTTCTTTTTGTATAATGGTATGAAGCTTTTCTCGGTCTTTCTCTTGGTCGGGTACCATTATATCAATATCATATTTATCTTTTAGGATTTTTGCAATAAATGGCTCCTCCATGGTAAATATTGTTCCAATAAGCCCAACCTTACAGAGCCCTTTTTTCCGGACTGCAGCGCCTATTGCATCTCCAATGTGCAGTATGGGAATCATGCTATGCCGTTGCACATCGTGATACACTTTATGAGGTGTATTGGCACAAAACATTGTGGCAGATGCTCTGGCTTTATACAACTGATCACAAGCCTCAATCAGCATTCTTGCTATTGCATCCCATTGATCCGACTTTTGTAACTGATGCATACAATACTGATCAAGATTTACTAATACAAGAGGAGGATTTGTATTATTACCGAAATGATCATTGATGGTTTGATTCAGGTACATGTAATATTCCAGCGTTGAATGCCAGGAAAGACCTCCGATAAGACCTAATTTTCGTAACATAGGATGCTGCATATTTTGATGATTTTCTGTAGAACTTGTATTGTAATTAAACATAAATTAATTGAAGTATTTTTTATTTTTATCTTAATAATATTTCATATAATCTTTAAATTATTCATTCCTAATTTCAAGTACCTTAAAATTAGGCTACGATCCATTGCAGATTATATTCGTAATGAAAATAAGCTATACCAAAAAGCATAGCTTATTTTTATATCTTGAAAATGGTCTCATATCAAAAACCTATATTGCAGATTTTCAATAAATAAGAAATCCTTATCTTTCTATTTACTAAATTACAGATCTTATATTTCTATATTTTATTGATAAGATATGCTACTTATTTCCCTAAATAAACAAACATATTCACACTTAAGCTTTGAGGCTGTATATTGATGGACTGCTGCGCTACACCGCCGTTTACACTATTTGTGTTAAATGAATGGGAGTGCGGATTCTGGTATAATACATTAGTATTAACATGATCAAGATTTCTCGTACCTGTACCAATTTTTCCAGCTAAGAAGGTATATGAATAAGTATCAGTTGCTGGTCTACCATTGTTATTGATAATATCATACTTTATAGTAGGCTCAGCAGAACTGGTTGTACCGGATAACTGAAAATCAGGCAATTGATTCCTTGCTATTATACGGGAGTTGTTACTGTTAATACTTCCCAATCTTGTACCATCCTGTACTAAGTAAGAGTTACTGGCATTAGGAATATATGATGCAAAACCTAAAGAATTTGCCGCAGCTCTTTGAGTAGTAGTCAGACCACCTGTTGGTCTTCCATCTAGTTTTACCCATCCGTTATGATCAGAAACTGAAAAACTTGCCTTAATATCTCCAATATTAGCTGAGCTTACTCCAACAGTACCCCCATCGGTAGATCTCCAGTAAGAATTACTGAAAACATATTCCAGTGCTTTACCATTGGGAACGGTAACGCCATCCAGTGTAGCTCCAAATCCTCCTGTAGTATTATTATAAACGATCAGTCTCTGGCCCGCATTTGGAGCTGCTGGAGCCGAAATAGCCACATTTGCTGTAGCAGCACCAGTGAGCTGTACCTGGCTTACGTTAGGCGGAACGGTAACATTATTACCAGAAACAGTTAGTACAGTTTCACGATTGGTAATCGCTCCATTCACATCCATTGCTGTACCCGGGGTTGTGTTAACACCTACATTCCCCCCTGCTGGATTTAACACCAGAGGAAGTCCTGTAGCAGCTGTTTTGTTCTGGCTTGAAATATAAGATCCATAAGGAGAGTTTGCATAGGTTCCGAAATCAAGAGCATGATTACTGTTTCCATCAACCCGAAGTGTGGCATTGGTAGTTGCTGTACCCAGTGCAGAAGGCTGGGCATTGCTCCCAGCTACCACCAGTTTATTAGTGGGGGTCACAGTGCCTACTCCAACATTTCCGTCTGAGGTAATACTCACTTTCTGAGTATTATTGGTAGTAAATCTCAGATCATTAGCTGTAGTGGTCCCCACAGAAACTACACCTCCTCCGATATATGTTTTCAGATTAACTGTACCATTGGTATGATTCAATCCAAAGCTATTATCTGGTGTACTGATGGTAAGTTTGGTATCGGGTGTTGTAGTACCGAGACCTACACGGTCATTAGCCGCATCCACAGAAAAGGTACTTCCATCCACAGAAAAGGCATTGGTCTTTGTACCTGTAAATGTTAAGGTATTAGCTCCCTGTATTACTTTTCTGTGACCAGTAATAGTTCCATCCGCATTATAGATATTGACAGAAGAAACTCCCCCTGAACCACCATCAATAGATCTCCATCCAGAGTTACTGTATATATATTCTAAAGCTTTACCATTGGGAACAGTAACGCCATTCAAAATAGCTCCAAACCCACCTGTGGTATTATTGTAGACAATAAGGCGCTGACCTGCATTAGGAGCTGCAGGGGCTACAACAGCTACGTCAGCGGTAGCTGACCCTGTAAGTTGTACCTGACTTACATTAGCTGGAATAGTAACAGAATTACCTGTAACATCCAATGTTGTTTCACGATTGGTAATCGCTCCGTTCACATCCAATGTTGTACCGGGAGTAATTGTACCAATCCCCAGATTACCATTGGGGGACATCATCAAATCATCTTTAGCCTGAGCTGCGGTAGGTACTCCTGTGGGTGGGTTATTTTTTAGCCCATCAACGCTAAGTATTCCCTGAGGATTCGCTGTATTAATCCCCACTTGTGACTTGGCCAACAGGGAAAAGATAACAAACATACTTGTTAGTAATAAATTTTTTTTCATCATTTGTGAATTAATTTTAAAAAATTAGTTAATATTAAAAAAAATCATTTGTGTGTGAATAATGTTATAAATAACATCAACAATATTAGAACACTTAAAATGAAGCTCAAAATAGAACCATACAACACACATGCATTTCGCATACATCAATAGTACATCATATCTCAAATACTATAAAACTCATATAAAAGCATTACTAATTCACAAAAACAATATATTTAATATACCTGCTATATTTTTATAAAAATTACAATAAATTACTTGTTTATACTTAACAAAAAGCAAATTGAAAACGTCTGTATTCAGAGTTAATAATATAACAAACAGTTATTTATTTTTTTCAATCATAGAAATAAGGAGTATTGCTCCCCAATAATAAATGATCAAATTAACTGGTTAATATGCCTGAAGTAAAAGTAGACAGCAAAGTTCCGAAATGATATTGAACATCTATTAACATTCAAAAAAGAAACATTTTGATTAATTAAGAGAATTATCCTTAAGCTGCTTATTAATCGGTATGAAAAAGCTAACCGGAAAGCTCAGCAGCTCCATTCTTTTTATGATAAATTTATTAAAAACTCAAAATTCTAATATCATAAGAAAAAGTATTAAATTCCTTGACGATAACTCAGAAGAGGAAATAATATGATGACAGAATCGCAAGTACCTGAAAAAAAAGCATTATACCCCATTATCCCCTTAATCAGATAATAGATTATTTATGACATAATAAAAACACATTTTCTTAAAGCTGGTATACAGCTCATTTCTTAATTAAATTAATAAATATAAAATGAAAATCTATATAATACAAGGCTGAATGTTTCATTATGCTATTCAAAATTTCTATGGCTCCGTTATAGATCTGAAAAAAAGATACAGATCTGTCTCGCTTTCCAGATTCAGTTTTTTCCGTATCCTGTATTTTTTTGTCTGTACAGATCTGTGCTCCATAGAGATACAATGTGCAATTTCCTTTGAAGAAAAGCCTAGCCATATCAAAGCACAAAAAGCTAAATCCGACTTGGAAAGATTAGAATTTATTTTTAACAATTCCTTATATAGCTCCGGATAGGTTTCCTGAAATTTTGGAAAAAAATCAACCTTTTTTTCTTTGGCGAGTTGAATAATATGCTCATAATTTTCACTGAGTTTTCTTTTTAAGTCTTTTGTTTCCTTTCCTATTTCAATAATTATTTTTTCGCTTTCCGCAAGCTTTTTTTTCTTTTTTCTTATACGCAAATAAAAATAAACAGCAATTAAAATGACTAAAAACATGGAGATACCACTATACCACAAAGCGGTATTATTTTCATTTTTAAGTTGAGCCTTTTCATTTTCCCTTTCTTTATTCAATATGTTAATGGAAAGATCTATGGCTTGGTTTTGGTTGGCATCCAAGCTGTCTTGCAATAAGATCGATTTGTTCAGATATTCATTTTCTTTATCAGAATTACCTTCTTTTTTATAAAGTGCAGACAATTCCTTATAATTGTCAAGAATAAGCTTGGGTCTGTTGACCTGTTTTGCAAGCCCGATCGACTTCTTAATTGAATCGATGGCCTCGCTGATTTTTCCCTGACTGTGCAGAAATACCCCATAGTTCTGTAAAACAACAGCTCTCTGGTATTTGTTATGTTTGAAGTTCTTGGTTTCTAAAATCGTAAAAGCTTTTTGAAAGTAATACCAAGCAGAATCAGGCTTCGATTCAAATAAAGTATAGTGTTGTGCAATATTAGCTATATCGAGAGGATTTGCATCTATTTTCATAGATTTATGGAGATAAATAATGGCAGAATCAGGGTGTTTTATCTTATACATGTATACAGATCTGGTTGAATAGACATAGCGTAAAAACAGGCGGCAGTCCCGGTTATCTTTTCGCAGCTTCAAACCATAATTCATCGCTTTTGAATTGTATTCCAAAGCCAACCTGCTCACATCCATTTTACTATAAACCTGGCCATACTCCTGATTAATTTTACCAAAAAGAAAATTATTATTGCTTTTCCTGGATATATCTTCAGCCTTCTTTAAATATTCCAGCCCCTTCTTTACATCACCTCCAAATATAAACCGGTTGGCAATATTGGTATACCCTATTGCCTCTCCTTCACGGTAGCCAATCCGGATTGCTTCTTTTATGATGCGTTTATTCCAACGGATAAGATCATCGTCGGATATTCTTGTCCGAAGTACTTCGTTTGTTTTTATCAATAAAGTATCAATATTACTTTCTGTATAGTGTTGGGACAATAATTCTGAACAGCATAGTAGTAAGGAAAGCAAAATTATTTTATTGATTTTTTTTAAAAAGAACATAATAATAAATAGTTAATTGAAGATAAAAAACTACTGATAATGACCTAATAGAACTATTATTCAGATCAATAATTACAAATTTGGAAGGCATAATCATTACAGAAAAAAACAGGGCAATACTTCCCTATCCATCATAATTTTCCGTTCCATGTAATACAGTTATTATAAAATTCACCCTTTTCCGGATGATATTAATTTTTATGCAAAATTCAGAATCTCACGAGGAGATCAGTGGGTAACTTTTCTTATACACGTATCTATTTTATTTTTCACAAGGTTAAAAAAAGTAATAAAAAATACATAAAAACAACATACATCACACATACATCATACATCTAAATACCCATTAATAAAGACTCATAACACATGATATAACTTCACGACATCTGCTATAAAAGCACCTATTTCCACCTGGCAGCAAAAAAAATTCCGTACAGAATCAACATATTTATCTGTCTCTTTATTAATGTAAATCAATAACACATTCATTTCTCCTCTATAAACCGTGATTTGAAATTATATTGATAAACCAATCTTCATTTTCAACCTCTTTTAGTAAGCTGATAAAAAGCAACCAAGACAAAAAGTAAAGATAGCACCCTCTTTTTTAATTCACTACGAAGAGGTTTAATTTATTAATAATTTTTCCTCTTATAACTTATTTTTTCAATAAAAACACGCAAATGATGTACCTATGATATACCAATGCTGTATCTATGATAAGCATATAATACGCTTTACAAACTTCACCAAACATTACCTTTGCAAAATAAATAGTAAGTAAACATGTAGATAGTTCAGTAATATCTTCATTGCTATTATAATTGTTGATATAAGAAATGATTAATTAACATATATTATGAAAAAAAATTTATTCGTAGTGGGGATGCTTGCTACTTTTTCATTGGTAAAATCACAGGTTGGAATTAATACAACCAATCCTCAGGGAGTATTTAATATTGATGGATTAAAAAATAATCCAACAACCGGGACACCTACTGCTGCTCAGGCTAAAGATGACCTGGTGACAACTTCCAATGGTAATCTGGGGCTGGGTGTTATCACTCCCGGCACCACATTGGATGTGAACGGAGCAATTACCAACCGTGAAACGCCATTGGCTGTCACAGGTAATGCCGTTACGATCCCAGCTAATGTAAGTTTGGTACAGCTTACAGGAGCAGCTACTACAAACATAACTGTTACAGCACCTGTTGCTCCTAATGCAGGTCAGCGCCTTATTGTCTACAATAATACCACAGGTGGATTTGGGGCTACTTTGAATGGCGTTACTGTTCCTAATGGTAAAGCACAGGAATTTATTTTCAGCAATTCATCCTGGAAGTCTATTGATGGTAGTTCCGGAGGAGGCTCTTCTGTCAATATTTATAACACAGATGGCACCCTTACGGGAAATAGAACGGTAACACAGGGAGCCAATACCTTGGCATTCACAGGGACACAAACTAATGCATTTTCTGTAGATGGAACTACCTTATCCGTGGATGCAGCCAATGGCCGTGTAGGAATAGGTACCACTACTCCTGATACCAAACTTACCATCAGTACTCCTGATAATAGCTTCGGTTTGAATCACACTAATGGTAGCGTTAATTTTAAATCCTATATCGGAGGAGGTGTAGTATCTGTAGGAACCACTACAGCTAATGATCTGAGATTTACTACCAACAATACCCAAAAAATGACAATCACTCCAGCTGGAGATGTAGGGATAGGTACTACTACACCTGATGCTAAACTTACCATCACTGCTCCTGATAACAGTTTCGGATTACATCAAACTAATGGCGCAGTGAGTCTGAAATCTTATATCGGAGGAGGTGTAGTATCTTTGGGAACCACCACGGCCAATGATTTGAGATTTACAACCAACAATACCCAAAAAATGACGATAACTTCAGCTGGAAATGTTGGAGTAGGGACTGTGACCCCCACTAATAAACTGGTGGTAGCTGGGAGCAATGGCCAGCCTTCTGCACTAGGAACAGCAACTACCAATGCCACGCTTCGGGTTGATGGAAACAGTAATCATGCTCTTGATTTCGGAACCTATGCAAACTTTCCTTATGGATCTTATATTTCAAGCCAGAATAAAACCTCTGCTGCAGGTCTTCCTTTAGTACTCAATCCAGTGGGTGGAAATGTTGGCGTAGGCACCAATGCTCCTGATAATTCAGCTTTACTTGAGCTCAATACAACCAATAGAGGTTTTTTACTGCCCAGGGTATCATTAACATCTATGACGGATGGATCTACAATTCCTTCTCCTGCAAAAGCGCTTATGGTTTATAATTCCAACACAGGATTAGCTCCTTATGGAGAGGGGGTTTATTATAATTCTGGAACTTCTACAGCTCCTAGCTGGAGTAAATTAGCTCCCCAGACAACTGATTATCAGCTTTTAGGGGTTTTTACTGATACAGCAACCTTTCCGGTAGATCAGCTAGCAACGGGAAATGGTGTTATTATAAATGATCTAGATCTGGGATTGTCTGTTTCCGTTACAGTTCCTGCCAATAGCACTGCTAAAATTGTTGTCGATTATAATGTTCCGGTCGGCACCACAAATACAGCTTCAAATGAATTAGGCTATTATGGTGTACGCTTTATCAGAAACGGCGGAGAAGAGCCAGCAGGCTCGAGAAAATATACTATTCCTGAAGGTAATAATGGTTCTCAAATGGTTTCTACCGTTGGAAAATATGCTGAGACCTATAACAATACCAGCGCTTCTCCTGTTATAATAACCTACACTTTAAATGGATATGTTGAAAGTACAAATCATCCAGTTAGGTTTAATATGTGGGCAGCTTCAGGACAAAACTTCAACTGGGGTGTAGGCTCAATATCTGCGACAGCTTTTGCTAAAGGTAATTAATACAAAAAAAAGATTAATAATTACTATAAAGGCCTTTTGGAGGAAACTTCAAGAGGCCTTTTTTATTTTCCTGAATCAATAAAACAAATATCAGATTTTAAATTTATTAACTAATCCTTTTAATTAATACCCGAGATTAATGATTAACAAAGTTTTTTTATTGAGATGATTTAAGAATTACTGATTACAAAATATGTAAAACAGATATAAAATTTCGTTAATTATCTACCAGAGACTTAAGGAATTGATAAAGATCCACATCTGATCCGAGGTTGAGTTTTTTTCTCAATCTGCTTTTCTTTATCTGTACAGATCTGTGTTGCATAAAAGTAAACTCAGCAATGTCTTTGGAAGAGAATCCTAACCAGATTAAAGCACAGAATGCCAGATTATCCTTAGTTAAATCCGGATTGATCGCCAATAGCTTTTGAGAAACATTAGGATAAACTTCATGAAACTTTTCCAAAAAACTAATATCATTATTTTTAGCCAATTGAATTAAATCTTCATGTACTCCTGAAATTCTTCTCTCCAATACTTTGGTTTCATCTTCTTTTCTGGAAATTATTTCTTTGCTTTCTAAGATTACTTTCTTTTTTTTATGATTCTGATAATATAAATAAGCCAATACCAACAAAATTAAAAAAATTATAATGCTGCTATAAATAAATATCTTTTTTTTGAGTGTTTTATTTTCTTCTGTTTTTTCTTTTTCTATTGTTTTTATAGATAATTCTACACCTTTGGCTTGTGAGTTTTCCAGACTGTCTTTTAATTTTATATAATATTCCAGATATTCTTTCTCCTTTTCTAAATTACCGGAGTTTTTATAACATGATATTAAAAGCTTGTATATATTTTCAGAATGCCCAATATTTGTTAATTTTTTATTGTATTCAAGAGCTTTATTTAAATATACTATTGCCTTTTCATAATTTTTTTCTTTAAAAAAATATTGTGCATAGTAATAGTAAAAGACAGATATCTGATAACTATTAGGTTCATGTTTCTTTTTGCTTATGATATCCATTCCCTGCTCCAGATAGATTTTAGCGGCATTCTGGCTGGGATGATATTCGATATAATGATTGGCAATTTGAGAGGTTGTACTTAAACTTTCATATAACAGAGAGGATTGTTTTAAATAATAGAGCGCAGAATCCAGATCTTTTTTTTCATAAAGAAAATTTGCTCTTGTAGTATACACGTAAGATAAAAATTTACCCCTTCTATCCTTATCTTCAATTTTATTTCCGTAATATCCCCCTTTAGAATTATACTTCAGACCTGTATCATACAGCTTCATGACATAATAGGCCTGCGAATATTCCTAATAAAGCTTAGCAATTGTAAAAAAATCAATCTCGCTTTCGTTTTTATGTAATATGCTCTCTGCTGCATTCAGATTTTTTATACTTTCTTCTCCATTTCCTAAATTCCAGCATTGATTGGCAATATTGATATGAGCCCAAATTATTCCTCTTACATAATTTTCTTTTTTCATTTTTTCTAACATCTCCTTATTCCAAAGAATAATTTTTTCTCTGGGAATATTTTTTTTCCCCATTTCTTTAGGCGTATTCAAAAGAATTGAATCATACTCTTTATATTTAAGATCTTGGGAAAACAGGAGGCCAGATGAGAAAAGAAACCCAACTGTAAATAAAAATTGAAATATGTGTTGAAAGTATTTCATTACATGCTAAAATAAAAATAATTTTAGAAAATAGCATTAAATTAATTAAATAGGAAACATATTTTATATATCATATATTTTTCTTAAAGCATATTGCTTTTTATCTACATCTTTTTAATTGCTATTCGGTAAAATAATATCTAATTCAAACTAAGAAATCTTCTGAAGATTTATAAATAATATAATTATTAGAAAGGGTACAAAAAGATGAATGGAAAAATAGATGCATAAAAAACCCGCTTTAAAGTTTAAAGCGGGTTTAAATTATTTATTATTTATTAAATCAATAATTATTTTACTTCTTCGAAGTCAGCATCCTGTACATCCTCAGCTCCGGCGTTTCCACCTGCATTCTGAGCACCTGCTGCATCAGCACCTGGCTGTTGACCTGCTGCATATAATTCTTCAGAAGCGGCCATCCAAGCTGCATCTAACGCTTCAGTTTTAGCTTTTACGTCATCAGCATTTTTAGCTTCAAAAGCTGTTTTTAATTCTGCATGAGCTGCTTCGATTGCTGCTTTTTTGTCAGCAGAAAGTTTCTCACCGAATTCTTTCAATTGTTTTTCAGTCTGGAAAATCAATCCATCAGCCTTGTTGAAGATTTCAACTTCTTCTTTTCTCTTAGCATCCGCTGCAGAGTTTTCCTGAGCTTCCTTCTTCATTCTTTCGATTTCTTCGTCAGAAAGACCTGAAGAAGCCTGGATTTTAATAGACTGCTCTTTACCAGTCCCTTTATCTTTAGCAGATACACTTAGAATACCGTTAGCATCAATATCGAATGTTACTTCAATTTGAGGAACTCCTCTTGGTGCTGGTGGGATATCCTGAAGATCAAATCTACCGATTTCTTTGTTATCGTTGAACATTGGTCTTTCCCCCTGTCCTACTCTGATGCTTACAGCCGGCTGGTTGTCAGAAGCGGTAGAGAATACTTCAGATTTTTTAGTTGGGATCGTAGTATTCGCTTCAATTAATTTTGTGAATACAGAACCCATTGTTTCGATACCTAAAGAAAGTGGAGTAACGTCAAGTAATAATACATCTTTTACATCACCTGTCAATACACCTCCCTGGATTGCTGCACCAATAGCTACAACTTCATCCGGGTTTACTCCTTTAGATGGTTTTTTACCGAAGAATTTTTCTACTTCTTCCTGGATGATTGGGATTCTTGTAGAACCACCTACCAGGATCACTTCGTCGATATCAGAAGTGGATAAACCAGCATCTTTTAATGCTTTAGCCACAGGCTCCATAGATCTTCTTACAAGATCAGCAGATAATTGCTCGAATTTAGCTTTTGTTAAAGTCTTCACTAAGTGTTTAGGACCTGTAGCAGTAGCAGTGATATATGGTAAGTTGATTTCAGTCTGAGGAGAAGAAGATAATTCAATTTTCGCTTTTTCAGCAGCTTCTTTCAATCTTTGAAGAGCAATGGCATCAGCTTTTAAATCTACACCTTCTTCAGATTTGAACTCATCAGCCATCCAGTTGATAATCACATCATCAAAGTCATCACCTCCTAAGTGCGTATCACCGTTTGTAGACAATACTTCAAATACACCGTCTCCCAAATCAAGGATAGAGATATCGAAAGTACCACCACCAAGGTCATATACTGCGATTTTCTGATCTTTATGGTTTTTATCAAGACCATACGCTAACGCTGCAGCGGTAGGTTCGTTGATGATTCTTTCTACTTTAAGACCTGCAATTTCACCTGCTTCTTTAGTAGCTTGTCTTTGTGCATCGTTGAAGTATGCAGGAACAGTAATTACCGCTCTTGTTACTTCCTGTCCAAGATAATCTTCAGCAGTCTTCTTCATTTTCTGAAGAGTCATTGCAGAAATTTCCTGTGGAGTATATTCTCTATCGTCGATTTTTACTTTTACTGTATCGTTTGGTCCGGCAACTACTTTATAAGGTACTCTTGTGATTTCAGAAGCATCATCTTTAAAGTGGGTTCCGATAAATCTTTTGATAGAGTAAACAGTTTTTGTTGGATTCGTTACAGCCTGTCTTTTTGCAGGATCACCTACTTTTCTCTCTCCGTCTTCCGTAAAAGCTACGATAGAAGGAGTAGTTCTCTTACCTTCTGCGTTAGGAATAACAACAGGGTCTTTACCCTCCATTACAGCAACACAAGAGTTGGTTGTTCCTAAGTCAATTCCAATTATTTTACTCATAATATTTTATATTTTTTCTATTTTTAATTTAATTTACACTCTCAATTTCTCAATATCTGTACCATTCAAAAAATTATGACAAAATGACACAATAAAAATAAAAGCCCCGATAAAATCGAGGTTTTGAAATTATATTCAGGAAAAAAAATCATTTTTTATGTATGAAGATATGTCAACTTCTCCTCTATGAGGTGAAAGATACTATTTACTTTCTTTTAAAACCCGGATTAAAAAATACCCAAGGTCAGGATCTACGGAATATATCCTTCCTGTATTAATGCCAACTCCCATTCCATTAGCTCCAAAACCTGCACCGTCTATTCCGATGCCTGAAAAGCTGTAGAATTTATTAAACTGCTCCGGCTTCCATTTTACCCATACTGCCATTCCAGTAATTCCTCCTTTTACTATTTTAACCTCTTCATTTTCCTTTATTACTACAGTTGCAAATGTATTGTCTTTTACTTCTTTTCTGGCTCCGTTTACTTTAAACTTTGACGTATTTTCACTATTTAAAACGGGTTCCCCAATAATATAAATTCTATTTTTTTCAATCAGCAGACTTTGATCTTTGATATCAGAATCCCGGATATGATAAGTATCCAATATCAGTTCAGACTCATTTTGTTTATCTCCTTCTTTGAAACTCACAATATAATAGGCATTGGCCCCTGCATTCTTTGCTTCATCGCTAATAGCTGTAAACAAATGTCCGAGGTAGGTACCGGGATAATGAGCTTTATATCGTCCTAAAAAAGCAGATTCATAGTTTTCCTGATTCTGTAAAGGAATCATAAATTTCTGAGGAGACAGGTTTTCCAAATTTCCTTTTTCCAAGACCTCTACATATTGACTGTATACCCAACCAAATAACTGTAGCAGAAGTATAATCGTAATTTTTTTCATGGTTACAAGTTTTTATAATTCTTTAAAGCATTTTCTCCAATGAATATATATCCTGATTAATGGCAAATAGTTCGTGATATAAATATATCAAAAACCACTGAAAACCAATTACTTTATAAGGAAAATCGAAAATCACAAAGAACAACTCACCAAACCTTTAAAAATTAATCAAAGTTTAACCTAAGAAATAGAGGCAGAATCTTTGTGAATTATTATTTTTGATAAAATATACACATTTAGAATGTCAATACACTTTAATCCCCGAGATATTACTTGGCTTTCCTTTAATGAAAGAGTTTTGCAGGAAGCTATGGATGAAAAAGTTCCCTTACATTTAAGAATACGTTTCCTCGGAATTTTCTCCAACAATTTAGATGAATTTTTCAGAGTGCGTGTTGCCGGATTAAAGCGCGCCATGGATTTTAAGGAAAAAGTGATTGCCGAATCTTTTTATCAGCCGCCATCCAAGATCCTTCAAAGAATCAATGAAGTTGTGATGAGACAACAGCTGAATTTCGATAAAACTTGGAAAAAAATCCAGACCGAAATGGCTGATCATAAAGTTTTCATTAAAAACGCCAAAAACCTGACAGCCAACCAAAAAGAGTTTGTCAGACAATATTTCGATGAAGTGGTAGAATCCAATGTGATTCCGATTCTTCTTCATGAAAATACTCCTATGCCTTATCTGAGAGACAAAAGTCTTTATCTGGGAGTGGCTATGAGAAAAAAAGACTGGCAGTATTCCAGCAATTATGCCATTATTGAAATTCCATCCCGCTTTGTGGGAAGATTCGTATTGCTGCCAACGGAAGATCCGGAAGAAAAAAATGTCATGTTACTGGAAGATGTGATTACCTTTAACCTTCCGCATATTTTCTCTTATTTCGGATATGATGAATTTGCAGCCAATGCATTCAAAGTAACAAAAGATGCAGAACTGGATCTGGATAATGATATCAGAACCAACTTTGCAGAAAAAATAGAAAAAGGTCTTAAAAACAGAAGAAAAGGGAAGCCCACCCGTTTTGTTTTTGATAAAGATATGGATAAAGCTTTGCTGGAACTTTTGATCAGGAAACTGAACTTAACGAAGAAAGACAGCATCATCCCTGGAGGAAAAATTCATAATTTCAAACATTTCATGGATTTCCCTGATGTTTTTGAAAAGTATGAAAGACCTGTAGAAAGAACTTCTTTTACGCATCAGGCATTTGAACATGGGGGAAGGGTGACTGACGTAATTTTAAAAGAAGATGTACTCCTTACCTTCCCTTATCACAAGTACAATCCGGTGATTGATCTTCTTCGCGAGGCTGCGATGGATCCGGATGTAAAATCAATACAGATTACCGCTTACCGTCTTGCAAGCAGCTCAAAAATCATCAATGCTCTGATTTACGCTGCCAGAAATGGTAAAGAAGTGACTGTGATGCTGGAGCTTCAGGCAAGATTTGATGAAGAATCCAACCTGGAATGGAAAGACATGCTGGAGCCTGAAGGAATTACTGTTCTTGTAGGAATTCCTAATAAAAAAGTACACGCCAAACTTTGTGTCATCAAAAAGAGAGCCCACAATAAAACCATTCAGTATGGCTTTGTAAGTACCGGAAATTTCAACGAAAAAACAGCCAGAATATATGGTGATCACCTGCTGTTGACCGCTGACCGCGGCATCATGGCGGATATCAATAAAGTATTCAATGTATTGAAAAAACCGAAAGATGACTTTATTCCTATTTTGAAAACTTGTAAAAATTTATTAGTTTGCCCTCAGTTTATGCGTGAAAAGATTGTTCACCATATTGATAAAGAAATCGAAGAGGCCAAGGCAGGAAGAAAAGCAGAAATCATCGTTAAAGTCAACTCAATGAGTGATCGTGCTCTGATTGAAAAAATATATGAAGCTGCCAAAGCCGGAGTGGTGACCAGAATGATCGTAAGAGGGATCTATTGTGCCGTCAATCAAAAGGAATTCAGAGAAAAAATAAAAGCCATCAGTATTGTAGACGAATATCTTGAACATGCCAGAGTCATGTATTTTTACAATAAAGGGGCCGAGGATATGTACATTTCTTCCGCAGACTGGATGACAAGAAACCTGGATTACAGAATTGAAGCAGCCGCTAAAATCACTGATAAAAACCTTAAGAAGGAATTAAAAGACATTCTGGACATCCAACTTAAAGATAACGTAAAGGCAAGGATTTTAGACAAAAAACTGAGCAATGAATACGTAAGAAATGATAAACACGAATGCCGATCACAAATAGAAACCTATAAATATTTAAAAGCTAAAACAAGCAAGAAATGAAGATAGCAGCGATAGACATAGGGAGTAATGCAGCCCGCCTTCTAATCAATGAAGTAAAGATCAACAACAGAAAGCCTGAATTCATCAAGCTCAACCTTCTCAGAATTCCTCTGAGACTGGGAATGGATGTTTTTACCATCGGAAAAATTGGTCCGGAGAGAGAGAAAATGGTCATTGATTCCATGAAGATCTTTAGTGACCTGATGAAAATATACAAAGTAGATCATTACAGAGCCTGTGCTACCAGTGCCATGCGTGATGCTGCCAACGGTAATGATATCATCAATCTGGTAAAAGATACATCAGGAATCAATATTGAAATTATTTCCGGTGATGAGGAAGCTACCCTGATTTATGAAAATCATGTTGCAGAAGGTCTTGATAAAGAATTTGCCTATCTATATATTGACGTTGGTGGAGGTTCTACAGAGCTTACCTTCTATGAAAATGGTAAAATGGTCTATGAAAAATCTTTCAATATCGGAACGATCCGTCTTCTCAATAATCTTGTGACTATGGACAACTGGAAAGAAATGAAGGATGAGATCAAAAAAAATATTGTCAGCAAAAAGCCAATTGTTGCTATCGGTTCCGGAGGAAATATCAACAAAGTATTCTCTATGAGTAAAACCAAAGACGGAAAACCGATGTCTTTGTCTCATCTGAAAAAGGTTTACAAAGAATTCAATGAGCTTTCCGTAGAAGAAAGAATGACCAACTACAACCTGAGAGAAGACCGTGCCGATGTACTGGTACATGCCCTGGGAATTTTTAACAATGTTATGTCATGGTCTGATATCAATAAGATCTTTGTTCCTAAAATTTCCGTAGCAGACGGATTGATCCATAATATTTACAGTCAGCTGCAACATAAAAAGTAACAACAAACAATACGATTGAAAGCCAGCTATTTTTGAGCTGGCTTTCTATTTTAAAAACATTTCCATGTCATTGCGAGGAACAATGTGACGAAGCAATTTCTATTATTAAGTTTTGGCTAAAGCCAATAGAAGGTAGCTCATTTTTTAAGGCGGGCTAAAGCCCACCCCTATTGAATTATTGAATCCGGACATTTAAGACAACATCTTTTATCTTTTATCTTTTATCTTTTATCTTTTATCTAAAATTTTAAAGTAAAACCCCATCCCCATCCGTCATACCCATATCAATAGCAAAGCAATGAACCCAATCAAAATAATTCTTACAGGAGCTACGGGAATGGTAGGCGAAGGTGTTTTAATGGAATGTCTTGAAAATTCAAATGTTTCTGAAATCCTGAGTATAAGCCGAAAACCCTCCGGTAAAACACATCCCAAGCTGAAAGAATACCTTGTCTCTGACTTCCTTTCGATAGATCTTCATGATGAAAAACTGAAAGGTTATGATGCCTGTTTTTTCTGTGCCGGAATCAGCAGCGTTGGCATGAAGGAAGAAGAATATACCAAAATCACTTACGATACAACGCTTCACTTTGCCAAAGCTGTTTTGAACCAAAATCCTGAAATGGTGTTCAACTACGTATCCGGGGCAAGTACAGACAGTACGGAGAGTGGAAAACTGATGTGGGCGCGTGTAAAAGGCAGAACAGAAAATGATTTGAAAAGAATGGGTTTCAGAGGAGCTTATAATTTCCGTCCCGGATTCATGAAACCTGTTGAGGGTCAAACCAATGTAAAGTGGTTTTTTAAACCTTTTATTTGGATTTTTCCTATTTTTTTTCAGTCAAAATCATTAACTTTACACGAAGTGGGTAGAGCAATGATCAATGTGACACAAAAAGGATACCCTACATCTACTTTAGAAATTAGAGATATTAAAAATTTAGCGCTATGAGAGACATGTTAAAAAGAATTGTTCTGGTTATTTTTGTACTCTTGCTTGTGACTGCTGTTTCAGGATATTTTTATATGCAGAAACATCCTTTGGAAGGAAATAAATCAAGAACGATTTTAAATTTTTCGGGAAAATCAGGAAAATAATTTCACTATAAAGTTTCTTATTCACATAATTTTTATTTTTTATTGGAAATAAACCTATTTTTTAAACATTTCTTAAAGTTCCATTAAAATAATTGCAAGGTATAAAGTTCATTTTTGTATTTATCTAATTGAAATAAAAAATGATCAACAACTACCTATTAAAAGGGTCTGTGATTGCCGCATTCTTCTTTCAGAGCGGTCTTTTCGGACAGACACTGATTCATTACTGGAATTTTAACGATAATACTTCTGCAGCTACAGTTACTACCCCTGCTTCTACGATGGTGAACGGTTCTCTTGCACCTATAGCAGGAGGAACAAGTGTCATCGATTTTGCCGGAGGTACCGGACAAAATTTTAGTCTGCAAAATTTAAATGCAAGAAACGGTGATGTTTCCGGAACCCATTTAAGATTCAATAATCCGATTGGAGGGGCTTTACAGTTTAATCTTCCTACAACGGGCTATAATAACATCGTTGTTAAGTTCACCACCAGAAGATCCGGTCAGGGAGCAGGAACACAGACATGGTCTTATTCCACCGACGGAACCACTTTTATGCAGTTTCAGACGGTGAATCCTCAGGATGCCGATCCACAATTGGTTACATTGGATTTTTCCACTATACAGGGAGCCAATAACAACCCAAATTTTAAATTAAAAGTAGAATTTTCTGCAGTGGGAGGCGGAACAGGAGGAAACAATCGTTTTGACAACTTTACGGTGGACGCCACTCCTGCAGGAAATGTTGATACTACTCCACCAACAGTCACTTACCTGCCTGCCCATAATACCAATAACGCTTCAACGACTGTAAATCCAACCCTATCTTTCAATGAAAATGTAAGATTAACTGATAATTCTGCACTCAACAATTCCAATGCACAAAATCTTATTGAATTCCGTCTTGGAAATGCTACAGGTACACAAGTTCCGTTCACTACAACTTTCAGCAACAATACCATCACTGTAATCCCAACTTCCGGACTAGTGCCAGGGCAGAGTTATTATCTGGCTCTCAAGCCCAATATGGTAGAAGATTTCAATGATAATGGGCTTACTGCCATTACTTCCAGTACTTTTACCACTGCCGGAACAGCAATTTCTTTAGAAAAGAATTTCATCAAAGTCAATGAAAATTCAGGAAATCTTGCATTTAAAATCAATATTACCAATCCTTCTACCTCTACAGTGAATCTGGTTGTAAAGCCAGCACCGTTCAGTACAGCTGACGGTAATGATTTTACTTTAACTAATCAAACTATTAATATCACTCCATCTACAACGAGTTATACCGTCAATATTCCGATTATTGATGACACAGTGGCAGAACAGCAGGCTGAATATTTTGTGGTAAGCCTTGAAAATCCTGTTGGAGCTACTATTTCAGGAGACAATTCTGCAACGGTTTATATTGTAGATAATGATAAAGCGGCTCCGGTTCCTTCCCATCAGATCCAACTGAATTATCTTCTAAGTTTTGATCCTTCAGGAAATAATAGCAGCTCTACGGAAATTGTAGTTCATGATCCGTCAACACAACGTTTATTTACGATCAGCTCCATTACGGATGTTTTTGATATTATTGATTTCAGTAATCCTTCAATACCCTCAGTCATAAAAACAGTGAATATGGCTCCTTACGGTGGGATCACAAGTATCGCTGTGAAAAACGGAATTATTGCAGCCGCCTCTCCCAATACTGATCCTCAGCAAAATGGATCTGTGGTATTTTTTGACATCAATGGAAATTTCCTTAAGCAGGTAACTGTAGGAGCTTTACCGGATATGATAACATTCTCCCCTGACGGAACAAAAGTAGTTACTGCCAACGAAGGAGAGCCTAATGACGCTTATACTGTAGATCCTGAAGGAACTATTAGTATCATTGACATTTCCGGAGGTGTTGGAAATCTTACCCAAAGTAATGTAACGACACTTAATTTTAATAGTTTTGATAATCAGGTAGCAGCATTAACCGCTACCGGTTTAAGAAAAGTAAGAACAAATAATACCCTTTCTCAGGATCTGGAACCTGAATATGTAACCATCAGTGCCGACAGTCAGAAAGCATGGGTAACCCTTCAGGAAAATAATGCCATTGCTGAAATAAATCTGGCTACCAAAACGATCACAGGTATCTGGGGATTGGGCAAAAAAGACATGAGTCTTCCGGGTAACGGATTTGATGCTTCAGACAATAATGGTGAGGTTCTAATCGCCAACTGGCCGGTAAAAGCGTATTATGTACCGGATGCAGTACAAAATTACAAAGTAGGAAACACCAACTATATTGTAACCGCTAATGAAGGTGATGAAAAGGATCTTTCAGGATTTAGCGAAAGAACGACTGTGGGAGCAAGCACTTATATTTTAGATCCTGTATTGTTTCCGAATGCCAATGTTTTAAAAGCTTCTTATAACCTCGGCAGATTCAGGATTTCATCTGCTACAGGAAATATGGATGGAGATGCAGAGTTTGAAGAAATGGCAGCTTTAGGGGCCCGTTCATTCTCTATTTTCAATGCTGATACTAAACAGATTGTATATGACAGCGGAGATCAGTTTGAACGATATATTTCAGCTTATCATCCTTTGATTTTCAATGCGGATAATGAGTCTAACGCTACTAAAAACAGAAGCCGCGCCAAAGGTCCGGAACCGGAAGGAGTAGCATTAGGAAAAATCAATGACCAGACGTATGCTTTCATTACTTTAGAAAGAACTGGCGGTGTTATGGTTTATAATATTACAGATCCTAATACCACTACGTTTACAGATTACAAAAATTCCCGTTCTACTTCAGCATACGGAGGTGATAATGGTCCTGAAGGAATTATCTACATCGCTCCTGAAAACACTACAACCAATAAAGGTTATGTGATTATCGCCAACGAAATCAGCGGAACTTTATCCATATATGAAGTGGCCACGCCTGCAACACTAGGAACAGGTGAAATAAAAACCGAACAGGCCACCTTTACTATATTCCCAAATCCTGTCAACAAAGGAAATACTCTTTATTTTAACAGAAAACAGGATTATGAATTATACGATATGTCCGGAAAATTGATCGGGAAAGAAAAGAATGCTTTAACCATAAGCACTGCTAACCTTTCTACGGGAGTTTATCTTGTAAAAACTTTGGAAGGACAGATCAAAAGAGTCATTGTAAGATAAAATATAATATTTAGTTGATTGAAAAAGCTTCGGAGATTCCGGGGCTTTTTTGTTACTGGAAAATTCATTAGTTTTAAACTTTTAATAACACAATGGAAAATCAATTAGAGAATATTATTCAACAAGTCTGGCATAAAGAAAAACGAAATCTCTTTACATTTCTTACCGGTGCAGGAATTTCATCAGACAGTGGTATTCCTACTTATCGTGGAATAGATGGAATTTGGGTAAAAGGAACTCAGTTTCACAAGCCTGAAGAATTTGGAACGTTACGTTATTTCAGACAGCATCCGGAAGAAGTTCTGCAGTATTCTCTTTTCAGAAAAAAAATGTTTGAAAATGCTTCTCCCAACGAAAGTCATTTTGCATTGGCAGATATTGAAACTCAACTTCAGGACAGATTTCATCTGCTTACCCAAAATATTGACAACCTTCACCGCCGTTCCGGAAGCCAAAGAATCTATGAAATCCATGGGAATAACAGGGAGATTAAATGCTCAAACGGATGTAAAGAAATTATGGATCTGCCTGTGGACATACAAAGCAAAGATCTGGATGAAGATCTTACCGCAAAAGATAAAGAACTTTTAACCTGTACTCATTGCGGGCATTGGATGCGCCCGAATATTTTATGGTTTGATGAATATTATGATGAAAAAACGAACAAAAAATTCAGTGCACTTAAAATTGCCAAAAACAGTGGTGTTCTTTTTATTGTTGGTACTTCCGGAGCAACGAGCCTTCCTATTGCCATTGCCGAAACCGCACTCAGGTATGGAGCTTTTATCGTAGACATTAATATGGAAGACAATAACTTCACTGAGCTGATCAAAAATAAAAAGAATGCATTAATCATCCGGGAAAAATCTACTGAAGTATTAAAGATAGTTAAAGAAATTATTACAAAAACCGTCTCCTGAAGCAACCTGATTATTTATGATGATTTAACTTTTAAAATTCTTGAAAAAAGCATTTTATATCTATATTTATCCTCAACAAAAACCCAATTCACAATGAAAAATATTAAAACTGCAGGAATTCTTTGTTTCCTGCTGCTGGGAACAGTTACTGCATTTTCACAATCAAGAAAAGTAGAATCTACAAAAGGAGTAGAAAAAACAGAAAGCGATAAGGTGGTACATATAGAAGGTGTGGGCCACAAGCTCAATTACGCTCTCAATGGATGCGTTGTTGAGGTAGAAGGTGGCGACAACACATTAACAGTCAAAGGAAGTGCTAAAAAAATTACGGTTTCAGGAACAGGTAATAAAGTATACATCGATAAAGTGGATAAAATTTCCATGGAAGGTGGCGGTAATATGGTCTACTACCGGACTTCCGGAACAAAATCAGGAAAGCCGGATGTTTCTATAGAAGGGGTAGGAAACAAAGTTGTAAAACAATAAAAACATTTTTTTTGAGTCTGAAAAATTTCATCATAAACCTGACGGGTTTGGTAGGCTTAGTGGACTCAATATGCAAATAAAAAGACAGGCCTTAAAAAAGCCTGTCTTTTTAAAAATATCTCAGATATATTTTACTCTACGTTGATTACCTTTTCGATTTCCGGAGCATGTTGTTTAATTGTATTTTCAACACCCAGTTTTAAGGTTGAAAAATTCAATGAACACCCGGAACAGTTACCTAAAAGTTTCACAAACACCTGATTATCTTTCACATCAATAAGCTCAATATCACCTCCGTCTTTATTCAAAAATGGTCTGATGCTTTCCAGAGCTTCCATTACTCTTGTTACGGTATCTTCGTGCGTTATGTTTGTTTCCATATTTTTTCAGTTCAATTCGGTTTTTTCAAATTTTATTGAAATTATTATTATTTTGCTTTTGGCGAGCATCCTGCCATCGTAGAAATCTTCACAGCTTCAGTAGGAGGAAGATTTTTATTTCTTTCCACTAAACTTTCTACCATTTTTCTGGCAGTTTCTGTGTAGATATCTGCAATTTTAGATCCTTCCTGAAGCGCAGCTGGTCTTCCAACGTCTCCTGCTTCTCTGATGCTTTGGATCAATGGAATCTCTCCTAATACCGGAATTCCAAGATCTTCCGCTAAATATTGTGCTCCCTGGTTTCCAAAGATATAATATTTATTATCAGGAAGTTCTTCCGGTGTAAAATATGCCATATTTTCGATCAATCCAAGAACCGGAATGTTAATACTTTCCATCTGGAACATCGCAATTCCTTTTCTTACATCTGCTAATGCAACATGCTGAGGTGTACTTACGATGACCGCTCCTGTTACAGGCACTTCCTGGATAATTGACAAGTGAATATCCCCTGTTCCCGGAGGAAGGTCAATTAATAAGAAATCCAGCTCTCCCCATGCAGCATCTCTGATCATCTGGTTCAAAGCTTTTGAAGCCATAGGACCTCTCCACACTACAGCTTGATTAGCGCCGGAGAAATATCCTATTGAAAGCATTTTAACTCCATAATTTTCGATAGGCTTCATCAGATTTTTACCATTCACTTCTACAGAAATTGGTTTCTGTCCTTCTGTATCAAACATGGTAGGAACTGAAGGACCGTAGATATCTGCATCCAATAATCCTACTTTAAAGCCCATTTTAGCTAACGTTACTGCCATATTTGCAGAAACGGTAGACTTCCCTACTCCTCCTTTACCGGAAGCAATAGCGATAATATTTTGAATTCCCGGAATTTGTTTTCCTTTGATCTGACTTTGCTGAATTTCACTAGGCTCCGGAGAAACGATTTTAAGTTTTAAATGAATGTCTTCTCCAAACTCACTGGCAAAAGCCTGTTTCATGGCAGCCTCCAGTTTTTTCTTTTCGTGCATTGCAGGTGAATGAGCAGTCATGTCAATATAAACATCGTTACCCATAATCTGAAGATTATTCACCAAATCGTCTACTTCTATTTCTTTAAGGAATTCCTGAACCTTTTCTTTCGTCAACATATAAATATAAATTGTTTACAAATTTACGGATTTTTTCGGTAATTTAGAATCAATAAAATCTATAATATCAGGTGATAAATCAGATCGTTAAAAATTTCTTATTTGTGATTTTTATCCTGACATTACACCCAACCTCAGAAAGCAATTGATATGAGAACCAATACCTATCCTTCCAAATACGCACAGCCAAAAGGAATTTTTACCATTGGAAAGACGAAATTCAAATGGTATGACCTCGCAAGTGATCCTTCGGAAGTTTCCCGGCAGGACATTGATAATGCACAATTGTGTATTGAAAATGCTGAAGAAAATTTTAAAAACATCGATGATCTGGGATTCGTCATCATGCATCGCTGTGGAGAAAATTATCTCCTGTTAGTCTGCACATGGCGCAGTGAAAATGAATTGTGGGAAAGCGTATATTATGATGGTTCCGGAAAATTTGAAGTATGGGAAAGAAACAAAACCCATCTTCCAACTTACTGTGTCTGGGAAATGGGCATTGTATATTATGAATCTCAGTCCTGGAAAAAACATCTGGGTTCCGGACGGGAAGAAAAAGACAAAGAGGACTATCTCAATGATTTCTTTGAGGGAGAAGTGTAGAAATTTTCTGTTTTGTCATTGACTATATCGAATCTTCGATTTCTGACGAATGAAGTAAAAGATTCTTCATTCCACTCCGTTTCATTCAGAATGGCATGCATCAAAAACAATTTAAAGTCAGAGTATTAATTGGCTCTGTTCTTTTCATCAAACCTTACATTGCGATCCATTCCTTTTACTTTTTTATTTCCAAAAGTATAGGTTGCTGATAAAGTAAGTCTTCTGGCGTCGTAGTAATTATTGTAAGAATGTGTTCCTGTTGTATAATAAATTTCTCCCAGACTTTTGCCTTGCTTTAATATATCTGAAACAAATATATTCAGCTGAAGGTTCTTTTCCATAAGATTCAGCTTCACCCCTGAAGTAAGATTTCCAGCAAACTTCATATAGGAATTTCCGGAATTGGAAGGCAGACGGAACCAGTAATTCAGAATCAGCTGTATTGTTTTACTTTGATTGAGTGATATATTATTCTGAAAATCGAAATCATAACTATTCCCTTTTCTGGCAAGAGCATCGGTTGCAAAAACATCCGTATTCATATAAGAATAATTGGCCGAGTAATTCGCTTCCCATTTTTTGAAAAAAGTATCTGAATAGTTAAGGGAAACTCCCATGCTGTTCTGGTTGTAATAATTTTCAAAAGTACTCACCCTGTTTTCTCCTTTCAGAGTGGCAAGCTGACTAAATGCTTCCACGGTTCTCTGAAAATAAGCTGATGCCGATAATTTTCCTTTGTACACGTAGGAAAGTTCAAAATTATGATTGATAGAGGGCTTCAGGAAAGGATTTCCGGTAAAATAAGAATTGATATTGATGTACCAGCGGTAGGGATTGATCGCTCGGAATCCCGGTCTATTGATTCTTTTGGAATAATTCAGGTTGAAAGTATGGTTTTCATTGCTTTTATAGCTGATATAGGCCGTTGGAAAAAATTTCCCATACGAATTTTCAGTCTGCTGTCCGGAAGTTAAAGAATTTCCGTTGACCACCGAATATTCGTAACGTAAACCTGCTTTTGCCGACCATTTTTCGTTGAATGACTTTTCAAAACTTATATAAGCTGCATAATTTTTTTCGTTATATTCAAATTCATTGCTTTTCAAAGGATCTGTAATATATTGTCCGTTCGTTAAGTTCTGATAAAATATACTGGAGTTATTATCAAAATTGGTGAATTTCACTCCAGCTTCTGTCTTTGCAAACTGATAAGGCAATGTAAGATCCGCCTGCCCGGAATAAATTTTATAATCCACCATAGAAGGCGATTTTACCACAAATCTGTCTCCCGAACTCTCTGTTGTAGTAAAATCAATAATTGTTTCCGGAGTATTGGAAAAATAATTTCCTGTGATACTCAGTTTATTATCCTGTTTCCCGAATTTCAGATCATAATACGCGCTGGCCGTATGTTGTCTTCCTGTAGCTCTGTGCTCTGCATCGGTGAGTAGTGTATTGGTATAAATCCCATTCTGGAAATAGTTTGAAGTATTTCTGATATCCATATTGGAATGTCCGAATCCGAAATCATAAATAAATCCGACATTGGACTTTTTACTTAACTGATAATCCAAACTTAAATTGGCCCCCAGTCCATCCCCGAAATCTCTTCTGTCATCATTGCTTTTAAGACCATCTGTACCTTCTATCCAATAGTTTTCATAGGAATGCTTTTCATTTTTATTCTGTCTCAACTTTAAGGAAGAACGCAGTTTTTCGTTCTGATAATTTACGGTTACACTGTTTGAATTCCCGGTATAAGTCTGCTGTTGAAGACTGGAGGTCAAACTTCCACTCCATCCCAGATTTTGATTTTTCTTTAAAACAATATTGATCAATCCGCTGTTTCCCTGTGCTTCGTATTTGGCAGGAGGTGCTGTGATGACTTCAATTTTTTCTATATTTTCAGATCTGAGACTTTTGAGATAGGTAACCAGTTCAGCATCTGACAAATTCAGAATTCTATCGTTAATCATTACTGCCACCCCACTTTTCCCAACGATGGAAACTCCGGTGTTATCATCTACTTTAACCAGAGGAGTTGTCGCAAGAGCATCCACAGCATCCATCCCCTGTGAGGCAACAGAATTGGATACATTGAAAACCAATCTGTCTGCTTTTCTCTCAATCAGTTTTTTTCTGGCAGTAAGCGTAACCCCTTCGATTTGTTTTTCATTCTTTTTTTCAATAAAAAAGTCCTGTTTTACTGGTCCGTTAATAGCAATATCTTTATGGGATATTTCAATACCATCCTGGATAAGTCTGATAGTATAGTTTCCGTTTTCTAAAAGTTTCAGAGAGTAATTTCCGTTTTCATCCGAAATAGCAGTCTGCTGCTTCTGATCTTTTACGGCAATCACCTCAATGTAGGGAACAGCATTTCCGGTTTGGGTGATCTTCCCTGTTATACTTTGGGCCAATGCAGCTAAGGGCAACAGCATAATTACAGCAAGTAGTGTCTTCTTCATGAATTATATCGTTTTTAATAAGACAAACCGTAATGTTCTTTTATTACATCTCTTTTACTGTTTTTCAATATCTTCGTTCTTTAAAATCAAAACATGAAAAAAGGGCTTATTGCATTTTCCATATGTATTACTCAAATTATTTCCGCACAGAATTATTCCCAATATGTCAATCCCATGATAGGAACCGGAGGCCATGGCCACACTTTTCCAGGGGCAATTGTTCCTTTTGGAATAGTACAGCTTTCTCCCGATACCAGAATTGACGGAAGCTGGGACGGATGCAGCGGATACCATTATTCGGATTCTGTCATCTATGGTTTTTCTCATACGCATTTAAATGGTACAGGAGTTTCTGATTATGGAGACATTATGCTGATGCCTACTATGGGAAATCCAAGCCTGAACAGCAAAGACTATTCTTCAAAATTTTCGCATAAAAATGAAAAAGCAACAGCAGGATTCTATGCTGTAAAATTAGATAAAAATAATATTGATGTTCGCCTTACAACGACAAAAAGAGTCGGGTATCATGAATACACTTTCAACAATGCCGGAAATGCCAATATCATTTTAGACCTCAACCACAGAGATAAGCTTCTGGAAGGTGAAGTAAAGATTATTGATGATACAACCATTGAAGTTTTCAGAAGAAGTGAAGCATGGGCTACCAATCAGTACATCTATGCCAGAATTGAGTTTTCAAAACCTATGAAAATTTCAAAAAAAGACACCAATGGAAAAGAAGAAGACAATCTTTTTACGGGGACAAAACTTGCTCTGGCATTTTCAGCTAATGTTAAAAAAGGAGAAAAGATCAATGTAAAAGTCTCTGTTTCGCCTACAGGCTATGAAGGAGCAGTAAAAAATATGCTGGCAGAAGGAACATCTAATGATTTTGAAGCAGTAAAAAAACAGGCAGAAACGAATTGGGATAAAGAACTTTCCAAAATTGAGGTGAAATCTGATGATAAAAACAAATTAGCTGTTTTTTATACTGCACTCTACCATGTTTTCACACAACCGAACATCAATATGGATGTTGACGGAAAATACCGAGGCAGAGATAACAAGCTTTATACCGCCAATGGTTTTGATTATTACACTGTATTTTCACTTTGGGACACCTTCAGAGGCGCTCATCCGCTGATGACTTTAATTGACAGAAAAAGAACTGCTGATTTTATCAATACCTTCATTAAACAATACGAACAGGGAGGAAAACTTCCGGTATGGGAACTGGCTTCCAACGAAACAGAATGTATGATTGGCTATCACTCTGTTTCCGTCATTGCAGATGCTATGGCTAAGGGAATTCAGGGGTTTGATTATGAAAAGGCATTTCAGGCTGCAAAAGGTTCTGCCATGCAGGATATTTTTGGTTTGAATGCTTACAAACAGAATCATTATATCAGCATAGATGATGAGCATGAAAGTGTTTCCAAAACAGTAGAATATGCCTATGACGATTGGTGTATTGCTCAAATGGCGAAAATTTTAGGCAAGAAAGAAGACTATCAGTATTTCATGAAACGTTCTCAGAACTGGAAAAACCTTTACAATCCAAAAACAGGTTTTATGCAGCCAAGAAAAAACGGGAACTGGTATGAGCCTTTTGATCCGAGAGAAGTTAACAACAATTATACGGAAGGAAACTCGTGGCATTATTCATATTCTGTACAGCAGGATATTCCGGGGCTTATTGCAGCGCATGGCGGAAAAGAAAAATTTGAACAGTTCATTGATGCTATTTTTACAGCACCTGATAAAACAATGGGAAGAGAACAAGTGGATATCACAGGATTGATAGGACAATACGCCCAGGGAAATGAACCAAGCCATCACATTGCTTATTTATATAATTTCGTTGATAAGCCAGAAAAAACAGATGCAAAAATCAAATACATCCTTGATAATTTTTATAAAAATACACCTGACGGCCTTATCGGAAATGAAGACTGTGGCCAGATGAGTGCATGGTATGTTTTAAGCTCAATGGGAATTTATTCTGTCACTCCGGGATTACCGGAATGGGAAACCACAACGCCTTATTTTGACGAAATTAAAATTCATCTTGAAGACGGTACTACCAGAACAATTACCAAAACTACCGGCAGAGCTGAACTTAAAAAACTGGGATTCGAAAATGTGAAATCGGCTAAAGATTTTAAATATGCTGAACAAACCGCTTCACCAGTAATTGCTGCAGACAGAATTTTTGATTTTTCTACCAAGGTAGAAATCACTCCACTTAATGCCAATGACAAAGTGTACTACATGACGATAGATGAAAGTGACAGCAATAAAAGAAAGACGTTCTCTACTTATAAAGGACCATTCTCCATCACCAAAACCACTCAGGTAATGGCTTATGCTGAAAGAAACGGGGAAAAAAGTTCTGTAACCACTGCTCACTTCAACAGAAGACCTAATTACTGGGATATTAATATTTTATCAAAAGTGACACCACAGTACAGCGCTACCGGAAACCTTGCTCTTATTGACGGTATCAGAGGGGATGTTAACTGGAGAAAAGGGGAATGGCACGGATATCAGGGACAAAATTTTGAGGCAGTCATTGATTTTAAGTCCCCTAAGAACATAAAATCATTATCTTCCACTTACCTTCAGGACAGCAAAGCATGGATTATGATGCCTAAAAAAGTAGAATATTATGCCTCCATGAACGGAAAAGATTTTGTCCTGCTGAAAACGGTTGACAATACTATTGATCCTAAGGATGAAAAAGTACAGATCAAAGACTTTTCAACAGAAATTCTTCCTACCGAAGCACGATATATTAAAGTAAAAGCTTACTACTTCGGAAAACTTCCGGAATGGCATCAGGGAGCAGGCGGTGATGCTTATATCTTTATTGATGAAATTGCTGTGAAGTAAAAAACAAAAAACAACACCTATGAAAAAATTATCATTACTACTCTTTTTACTTTTAAGTATTATAAAAGTTTCAGCTTGTAAATGTGTATATGAAACCTTAGCACACAATTATCAAAATTCTGAATTTGTAGGTATTATCAAAATTTTGAAAGTATATGACGAAAATACTGAGCAAAGATCCTATAAAGCAGATATTGAAATTGAAAAAGTATATAAGGGAGCTAAAACATTCAAAACAATGAATGTGAGAGGACTCATTGGAAATTCCTATTCCGGAGCTTGTGAAATTGATGTCCTGCCCAATGAAAGATATCTGATCTTTTTAAACCAATACAATAACACCTATTCCATTTCATCCTGTACTCCAAAATCAAAACTGGAAAATAAACCAACAAAAGATGAAAAATCGTGGCTTAGAAATCTGGAAAAAGCCTTTACTTATTTAAATAATAATACATTCAGGTTTATAGGCTTACAGTTTACCCGTTGCTATGATGAAACCCGAACCGAATATAGATCTGATTTATCAAAGATCAGTGGATTCAAGCCTAAGCAGTCTTTTGCTATCTATAAAGTAAAAATAGATGATACATCAAAAATTCAGGAAATTACTCCTGTTACAACTTTTGGAAGTAAGGATAGTATGATTGAAAATATACTGAAAACAAAGATGAAAGTCTCCACACCAACATCTTTCTGGGATCCCAACCCTAAAGAAGGCCTGCTATTTCTCTCCTATCATAAAGAAAATATAGACAAGCCGTATGGTGAAATCATCTCCTGTGATTAATACTAAAATAAACCCTTCTTCAGAATTTTGACGAAGGGTTTATTTTTCAATTCATTCTTTCCGACCATTGCAGGACTTCCGGAAGTTCCATATCAGAAAATTCGATGTGGATGACTCTTCTTTTCTTTCCGTTGGTGGTTCGGTTGGAACCATGAAGCGTTAAAGGTTTCATCAGCATAATTCCCCCTTTTTCTACGTTGCAGATTTCTTCGGTTTCAACTGTCCAGTCGATGGTTTCCGGTCTGTAAATGCCTTTTGCATGAGACTTTGGAACCACTTTCAGCGCTCCGTTGTTTTCATCGGTATCATCCAGATGGATTCTGATGGTGTAGATATTTTCCAAAACATTAAGTGGAGGCTGTACCGCAAACTGATTTTGTTTGGTGGTCCAAGGTCCGAAATTAGCGAGTTCCAACTTCTTATCCACAGAAATAGTAAGATCCTGATGATAGGCCACGTACCAGTTGGAGGTTTCAGGCTTATCAAAATAGATACTTTTAACCACAAAATATTTTTCTCCAAAAATTTCCTTTATCACTTTCCTGATGTTTTCATTAAACACAAGATCTTTGATTTCCGGAACTTCCTTTAAAAACTGTCTGATAGCAAAAAGGTCTTCAGACTTTCTAAAATTTTCTTTTGAAGTGTCTATATTTTGCAGAACAACATTGATGTCTTCCAGTTCTTTCTGCGAAAACACATCATTGATAACAGCAAAGCCATATTTTTCAATATGGCTTTTATGATTTTCTAAGTTGTTTAAACTCATTGATATTTAAATTTTGTCTAATGGTTCAGTTAACTGCCCTTCCCATTTTGAAACTGCTGTGGTTGCCAGCGTATTTCCAAGTACGTTCGTCATACTTCTACCCATATCACAGAAATGGTCAATTGGTAAAATCAAAGCAATACCTTCCGGCGGGATACCAAACATTGAACATGTTGCCACAATAATTACCAGAGAAGCTCTTGGAACTCCTGCAATCCCTTTTGACGTAAGCATTAGTACCAAAAGCATAGTGATCTGCTGTCCAAGGGTCATTTCGATTCCGTAGATCTGAGCAATAAAGATTGAAGCAAATGTCATGTACATCATACTTCCGTCCAGGTTGAATGAATATCCTAAAGGTAAAATAAAAGATACTACTCTACTGTTACACCCAAATTTCTCCAGTTCTTCCACCAATTTCGGGAATACTGCTTCTGAACTTGTTGTAGAGAAAGCAATTAGCAAAGGCTCTTTAATTCTTTTTAAAAGGTCAAAAAGACGGTTTCCTAGGATGAAATATCCTACCAGTAAAAGGACCAGCCAAAGAACTCCTATAGCAAAGAAGAAGTCTCTTAAATAAATAGCATATACTTTAAAAATTTCAAAACCATTGGTGGCCACTACGGCTGCAATAGCTCCCAGTACTCCAAGAGGAGCAAACCACATGATATAGCCTACCATTTTAAGAATAGCATGCGCAATAATATCAAATAGTTTCACAACTGGTTTAGCATATTCTTCTCCCAGATTAGCCAAAGCAACTCCAAACATTACCGCAAATACAACAATTTGCAGTACTTCGTTGGTAGCGAAGGCTTCAAATAAACTTTTAGGAATCATGTGTTTTACGAAATCTTCCATGGAAAAACTTTTGCTGCTTTTAAGAAGTTCGTCAGCAGAAGCGACATCCTGAATTGGTAATTTGGTAACATGTCCCGGCTCCAGCCAGTTAACAAGGATCAACCCGATAAAAAGGGAAATCAGAGAAGCTGAAATAAACCAAAGCATGGCTTTTGTACCTACTCTTCCAATCATTTTGATATCACTCATTTTGGCAATCCCTACTACTAATGTCGTAAAAACCAATGGAGCAATAATCATCTGTACCAATCTGATAAAAACCGTTCCCAACAGTTTTATGTTTTTAGAAAAGGGTTCTGCACTATCCGGATAGCTCACGTGTACAATACCTCCGATTCCTACTCCCAGAAGAAGGGCAATGATAATTGCTATAAAAAGTTTATTCTGTCCTTTCATATATATAGTTCAATTTGCGCAAATATAATGGTTTTTCAATTGGCAGACGATTTTCTTCTATAGAGTTGAATTTTACATTAAGTTTTTAATCCCCAAAAATTAAAACCCTGGTTTAGAAAATATTGTAAAAAAATTAAGAAACATTTATTGACTTTTTATTCTTTTGGTACAAATTTTATTATTACATTTGAGTGTATAACAACATTAATAAATATACAATATGAAAAAAACTATTGCAATGGCTGCATTAGCTGTAGCTGTATCTTTCGGTGCTATTTCTTGTAAAAAGAAAGTTTCTGATGCCGACCTTCAGACTCAGGCTACAACTATAGTAACTTCTAATCCCAATGCTTCTGTTGAAGTAAAAGAAGGTGTAGCTCACTTAAGCGGTACTTTCGCAGATCAACAGTCTAAAGACGCAATGATTGCTAAATTAAAAGCCATCAGCGGAGTAAAAGACGTAATGGATATGTCTACCGTAGCAGCTCCTGCACCTGCAGCACCAGTTGAAACGGCATCTGCTGTAGATCCTGCTGTTCAGAAAAAAGTTCAGGATGCAGTGAAGGATTTCCCTTCTGTAAAAGTGGAAGTTGTTAACGGACAGCTTACTCTTACAGGAAATGTTTCTGCTTTACAGGCCAGAAAAATCAAGGAATCTGTAGATGCTTTGAAAATCGGAAAGTATAACAACAACCTAATCGTAAAATAATTTAAGATGAGCCAATTACAAGATAAATATTCAAGTGTAGTTTCAGCGGCACAGTCTGCAGGGATCTCCAATCTTCAGGTTCAGGAGCAGGACGGAATTCTTTATGTTTCCGGAAATGCTTCCAATACTGCAGCTAAAGATGCTGTATGGAATGCTCTGGGAGCTATTGATTCTACTTATTCTGCTTCAGATATCAATATTGATGTACAGGTTGCAGGTTTGGCTTCAGGTGCTTCTTTAACAGTGGCTACTGAAGAATCTAATCTTAACATCAGACAGGAACCTTCTACTGAAGCTGCCGTTGTAGGTAAAGCTGCAAAAGGTTCTTCTGTAACTCTTATTGAGCAAACTTCTGATGACTGGTGGAAAGTAAAAAATGCTGACGGCCAGGAAGGATATGCTTACTCAAGATATTTAAGAGCATAATTTTTATTAAAAAATAATAAATTTTCACAAAAAAAGCATAGAAACATCCCAACTTTGGGATGTTTTTATATTTTTACGGCTCTGAAAAAAAAACTAATGAAGAAAACTCTGTTGCTATTGACTTTGATGTTCACTGTCATTATTCTGCACGCCCAAAAGTTACACATTGACGGAAAAATATCCGATTCCGAAAAGAAAGCGATAGAAAATGCCACCGTATATCTTTTGAAACAAAAAGATTCATCCATTATCAATTATACGGCAACCAATAGGGAAGGGAAATTCTCGCTGAAGATTGATGATATGAAAGAACCTTCCATTCTCAAAATTGATGCTGATAAATTATCTTCCTATTCAAAAAAATTCGAAAAAATAGATCAGTCGCTATCTCTGGGAGATATTCAGCTGGAGAAGCAAGGTATTGTAAATAAAATTGATGAAGTAAAAATCACCGTTTCACCCGTAAAAATTAAAAAAGACACTATTGAATTTAATGCAGCTGCTATCAAAGTACGCCCAGACAGTAAAATTGAAGAGCTTCTGAAGCAAATCCCCGGTGTAGAAATCAGCAATGAAGGAAAGATTACCGTGAATGGCAAAGAAGTAGACCAGATCATGATCAATGGAAAGCCTTTCTTTGATAAAGACGGTAAAATTGCTCTTCAGAATTTACCCGCAGATATTATTAAGAATATTCAGTTCACCACCACTAAAACCAAGGAGGAAGAACTCAGCGGAAAAGCAGCCAAATCTCAGAATACCACCATCAATTTTAATATTGATGAAAAGAAAAATAAAGGTTTACTGACAAGACTTACGGTTGGCTATGGATCAGATAAACGGTATGAAGCAAGTGGACTGGCGAGTTATTTTAAAGGGGATACCAAAATAAGCCTATTGGCTTCTTCCAATAATATCAACTCTCAGGGATTCTCCAGAGATGAGGTTTTTGACAGTATGGGAAATGGCCGGAATGCCTGGATGATGCAGGGAGGATCTGTCTCAACGGTAGGAAATATGACTTACTATAACCAGGGAGGCGGTACGAAAGGAATTCAAAGGTCTACAACAATTGGGTTAAACTACAGTGACAAGCTGGGAAAAGATGCCGATCTGGATTCCTTCAGCCTGATGCATTCCGATTCCAATACGGAAACAAGATCTAAAGTTTCAAGATCTACCCTTCTCCCTACTTACACGCTTCAAACCAATTCTGAAAGCAATGGTGAAAATGAGTCCAAACAATACAGCTTTGATACTTCGGCTAAAATCAAGCTGGATTCTATGACGAGTATCTATCTTTCTCCAAGATTTACGAAAAACAGCAGTTTCAATTTTAATAATTCACGTTCATCTACTTTAAATAATGGTAAACTTGTAAATGAAAGTAATGCTTATTCAACTAATGACTCGGAAAGCAATTCATTCAATCCATACCTCTATTTTTCAAGAAAGTTCAGGAAAAAAGGACGTTCGGTTTCCGCTAATATGAACAGTTCCATTTCTGAATCTAAAAGAGATAACCTGAACCAATCTCAAAATACGTTCTATCAAACTAATGGAACCACAAAAGACAACAGGGATCAGTTAGCCAAAAATAAAAATCAGAACAGCAGTTTCAATTTTACTGCCGGATATACAGAACCTGTTTCCGATTCTTCAAGTGTAAGTTTTGAATTGAAATATGAAACCCGATCTTCCAGAGATTTGAGAAATGTAAATGATTTTGATAATACAACAGGAGATTATACTAAATACAATCAGCTTTTATCCAACAATATGAAGCAAAGAATCAATCAGATATCTCCTGAGTTGACTTACCAGATTAGCAAAAAGAAACTGAATTTCTGGGCTTCCATGAATCTTGATATTTCAGATATGAAAGTAAATTCAAACTATAACGGCCAGCAATATGACCTTCAGAAAAATTTTGTACTGCCCCAATATAATGTGAACCTTTACTATCAGCTGACTGAAGGAAAAACCTTAAGCTTTTACAACTATTCCAACTTCACCATTCCGACAGCAGAACAACTGACTCCTTATAAAGATGAATCCAATCCTTTGATTACCTATCAGGGAAACCCTGACTTAAAAAATACCTGGACTAACAATCTTTATTTATATTTCAATAATTATAATAAAGTGAAAGAGTTCAGCTACTATTTCAATATTGGTTTTACGTACAGAAATAATGATATCATCAATTTTTCCACCTATGATAATGCAGGAAAACAGGTGATCACTTATGACAACGTAAGCGGAAATAAAAGCATCAATGCCGGCGGAGGTTTCAGTAAAGTATTGAAATGGAAGAATAATAAACTAATTATCAATCCAAGATTCACCATGAATTATGCTTACAATAACGGTTTTATTGATGGACAATCTTTCACCAGCAATTCTTATAATCTAAACCCAGGTCTTAATCTTACTTATGAAATTAAAGATAAAATGACGATCAAGCCCTCTTACAGACTTGGATATAGTTTCTCCAATTATACCAATTATAATGTAACCAATGTAAATACAGCGAATCAGTCATTAAAACTTGAACTGACCAATTATATGCTGAAAGGCAATTTCGTATTTGGAAACGATTTTGAATACAATACCAATTCCAATATTGCTCCGGGCTTTAAAAAAGATTTCTACTTCTGGAATACCAGCCTTGGATATTCATTCTATAAAAAACAGTTTACAGCAAAAGTAAAGGTGTATGACGTTTTAAATCAAAATCAAAGCGTGAGAAGAACCATTACCGATTCTTATTTTGAAGACCGTGAAGATCTTATCCTGAAACGATACATCATGTTCTCCATCAGCATGAAACTGAATAAATTTGCAGGTAAAAAGACGCAGTAAAGCAACATCATACTTCTGTATATATTTTGATAATGGCCGGATCTTTCCGGCTATTTCTATGGGGCAACCTGAAATATAATCCTGAGCTCCGTTACAACTGAAGATATAATATTCCCCTCCTCCGGAGGGGTGGCGAAAATTCAAAGAATTTTTGACGGGGTGGTTTTTACAACAACCTTTTAAACAAGATTATTAATAAACATGTTTTTATTTTTAAATTAGCGGTAAATTTTTTTTATGAAAATCCATATTTCAGTATTATGTATTCTTTTTTTCATTCTTGGAAAAGCTCAGAAAACGGAACAGAAAGATACCTTCGTTAAAGACAATTTCACCAAGAAAGAATTTTATATTCCAATGCGTGATGGTGTGAAACTTTTTACTGCGGTATATATCCCTAAAGATATATCGAACAAGAACAAATATCCGTTCCTGATGCAGAGAACCTGTTACAGCATCGCCCCGTACGGAGAGAGTGAATATAAAACAAAAGTAGGGCCCAACACTTACCTTATGAAAGACAAGTATATTTTCGTGTATCAGGATGTGCGCGGAAGATATATGAGTGAAGGTACTTTTACCAATATGACTCCACAGGTAGAGCGCAAAACCAAAAAAGATGTTGATGAAAGTACGGATACATATGACACCATCGAATGGCTTTTGAAAAATGTGAAAGATAACAATGGTAAAGTAGGCCAATTCGGAACATCATACCCGGGATTCTATACTGCTGTAGGAACATTGTCACAGCATCCGGCTTTGGTAGCCTCTTCGCCACAGGCACCGATTTCCGATTTCTGGAATGACGACTTCCTTCACAACGGAAGATTTATGCTAGGCTATTTCAGAACATTTCCTGTTTTTGGCGTTCAGAAAACACAACCGGAAAAGCAGGCATGGTATATGGATTCTTTCATCAAACAGACTTCTGAAGACGGTTTGAAATTCTACAGAGATATGGGTACGCTGAAAGATGGATATGAAAAATATTACAAGAATAATTTCTTCATGACAGAAATTATGAATCATACCAACTACGATGAATTCTGGCAGAAAAGAGGTCTTCTTCCTCACCTGAAGAATATTAACCACGCTGTAATGACTGTCGGAGGATGGTTTGATGCAGAAGATCTTTCTGGTCCTCTGAATATTTATAAAACTATTGAAAAGACAAGCCCTAAAGCTAAAAACACCATAGTAATGGGACCTTTTTCCCATGGCGGCTGGTCTCAGGAGCAGGGAAAACATTTCCACAGTGAAACGTATTTTGGAGATAGTATTGCTACTTACTACCAAAAAAATATTGAAACAAAATTTTTCAATCATTACCTGAAAGGCAATACCAAAGAAGATGCAGGACTTCCTGAAGCGCTGATGTATGATACCGGTGCTAAAGAATGGAAAGAATTTGCTTCTTACCCTCCGAGAAATGCTCAGAAAGTGAATTTCTATCTGGCTGATAAAACCTTGAAAAAATCATCAGGACAAGGCTATTCTGAATATTACAGTGATCCTAATAATCCTGTATTGAGTTCAGATCACTTAAAAGATTTTAATGGATTCACTCCAAAAAATTATATGTCAGAAGATCAGAGATTTGCTGTAGGAAGACCAGATGTATTAACTTTTACTACCGATGTATTGACTGATGATATTACATTTGCCGGAGAGATTATGGCTAAACTGAATATTGCTTCCACTTCTACAGATGCTGATTTTGCCGTAAAATTAATTGATGTTTATCCTGAAGATTTCAAGCCGGCAGAAAAGAAAGAAGGTGTTATCTATGGGAACTATCACCAGATGGTAAGAAGTGAGATCATGCCTGCAAGATTCAGAAATACCAAAGAAAAGGGAGAAACTTTGGTTCCTAACCAGAAGACGGCTGTAAACTTCAGACTTCAGGATGTGGTTCATACCTTCAAAAAAGGACACAAAATCCAGATTCAGATCAGCAGTACGTGGTTCCCACTTTTCGCCATCAATCCACAAAAGTTTATGGATAACCCGAATTTTGCTAATAAAGAAGATTACACCAAGGCATTTATCAAAGTATATAACGACAGCTCTATTGAAGCTGATGTTTTAAAATAAATTGAAAGAGCTGTTCGTTTGAACAGCTCTTTTATTTTTGAGGAGTTGAAGTTTTTGTTTTTAGGTTTTGGCTAAAGCCCGATGATTTTGTTCTTTTTGTTTAAGTGGGCTAAAGCCCACTTCTATTGATAAAGGTAATAAACAAAAATTGTGGATAAATATTCTTTTAAAAACTATTCTTCAATGGTTCTGAAGGTCAGGTTTACTCTGGGTGTTTTCACTTTTGTAGTGGGAGGAAGTCTATGAAGCCAGTGGTCCTGAGTGGTTCCTTTCATAATTAATAAGCTTCCGTTTTCGAGGAATATTTCTGCCTTTTCTTTGGTTGTTTTATGTTTGAATAAAAATTTTCTTTCCGCTCCAAAGGTTAAAGAAGCAATAGCTCCATGTTTCTTCAGATCTGTTTCCCCATCGCTGTGGTAAGCCATACCTTCGCTTCCGTCGTGATATAAATTGAGCAGACATGAATTGTAGGTTTCGCCCGAAACTTCTTCACATTTTTTCTTCAGTTCCAGTAATTCGGGAGTCCAGAATTGGGCATATTTTGTTCGTTTCGAATAGGTATATTCAAAAGCTTTTTCTCCAAACCAGGCTACTTTCCTTTTAGTTAAAATTAATTTTCCAAAAATCAGTGCTTCATCATTTTCCCACGGAATCTGGCTGAGCAGATAATCATAGTAAAAATCTGATTGTTCTTTGGAGAAAACCTTACCGTAATAATGAACAGTTCCATCATGGGGAAGGATATTCAGTGGATAATCTGATATTTCTTCGAAGAGACTCATCATAGTTTTCTAATTAAATGTTTTTATTATTAAACACAAATTACACCAATGTTTTTCACAAATGACACGAATTTTATATCAATAGAAACAGACTTTAGTCGAAATTTAAATTTAATATTTTTCAACCGCAAAAGTCACAAAAGATTCTTTCATTAAACACAAATGGCACCAATGTTTTTCACAAATGACACGAATTTTATATCAATAGAAACAGACTTTAGTCGAAATTTAAATTTAATATTTTTCAACCGCAAAAGTCACAAAAGATTCTTTCATTAAACACAAATGGCACCAATGTTTTTCACAAATGACACGAATTCTATATCAATAGGAAAGAACTTAAGCCCATTAAAAAAAATCTAATCCATTGGCTTTAGCCAAAACTTAATAATGTAGATTCCTTTTGTGCCTTTTGTGATAAAATATTTTAAGAGTAAATATGGGATCCTTCCCAACCTACAATAAGCTGCTTCCTATCACTTCCCCATCTGTAACCTCCCAGATGCCCTGTAGACTGAATCACGCGGTGACATGGAATAAGAAATGCAACCGGATTACTTCCGATAGCCGTTCCAACAGCTCTGGAAGCTTTAGGATTCCCAATTTTTTCTGCCAGGCTGCCATACGTAGACAGCTTTCCCATCGGAATGGTCAATAGACTTTCCCATACTTTCAACTGAAAATCGGTTCCTTTTAAGTGTAGTTTTATTGTGCTGAGTTTTGTCCAGTCTTTATCGAATATGGACAGTGCATTCTTTTGAAGAGTATCCTGTTTTTCAATAAAAGAAGCATTGGGAAACTTTTGCTTCAGTTCCCCGAATGCTTTTTCTTTATCGTCTTCAAAAGCCATATAGCAAATTCCTTTTTCTGTAGAAGCTACTAATAAATTCCCGAAAGGACTTTCGGAAAAACTGTAATGAATACTGAGGCTTTTTCCTCCGTTTTTATATTCTGCCGGAGACATTCCTTCAATCTTTACAAACAGGTCATGAAGCCTGCTGGTACTGGAAAGGCCCGTCTCATAAGCGGTATCAAACAAACTTGCTTTTTCTTCCTTCAATAAATTTTTAGCATGTTCAAGACTGATGAACTGTAAAAATTTTTTCGGACTTGTTCCTGCCCAATCTGTAAAGATCTTCTGAAAATGAGCCGGGCTCAAGTGAATATTCTCTGCCACTTCCTCCAAACTTGGCTGAAGTCTGAAATTGCTCTGGATATATTCTATCGCCTTGGCAATTCTGTTATAATCTATCTGACTTTGTGTGGACATCATATTATTGTTTTTACCTCACAAATTTCCAAAGAATATACGGCAGAAAAAATCCGATTCTTGCGGAATATTAGTTGTTGTTATAAATATCGTAGTAAGCAAGCATTTTGTAATATAACTTCGCAGAAAGGAAAGCCGTTGGCTTAGCCATTGGAGAATCCATCAATTCTACAATGTCAAATGCTACTACGTTACATTTTTCAAATACTTTTCTTAATAATTCCAGAGTTGGGTACCATTGTAATCCACCTGGCTCAGGAGTTCCTGTAGATGGAGCAATAGAAGGATCAAAAGCATCTAAATCTATTGTGATATACACATTTCCTGATACTTTCTCCAATACATCATTGATCCAGTTTTCGTTGTTGGCAATTTCGTGAGCAAAGAATACTCTTCCTTCAGGTAAATATTGCGCTTCTTCAATATCCATAGAACGGATTCCCACCTGTACCAGATTATGCTTTTGATTTGCTTCAAAAACTGCACAAGCATGGTTGGAAGTAGAACCGTGGAACTCAGGACGTAAATCTGTGTGAGCATCCAACTGAAGAACAGTAAGGTTTTCAAACTTCTCTCCTACCGCACGGATAGAACCGATAGAAACAGAGTGCTCTCCTCCAAAAAGAGTAAATAATTTACCATCATTGTTCAAAAGTTCTTTTGTTTTCTGATAAACCGCTTCCGTCATTGCTTCCGGTGAAGAATTTTCAGAAACTTCTCCTGCTAAGTAAACTCCCTGTAAGTAAGGTTCTGTTTGAGTTTCAATATCGTAAAGCTCCATGTTTTCGGAAGCGTTTAAGAATAATTCCGGACCTTTATCAGCTCCTTTCCCCCATGTTGAAGTTCCATCATAAGGAACAGTTACCAACATTACTTTCGAATTCTCTAACGTTGCGTTTTCCTCGGGAATTCCTGCGTATGTTCTCATGCTTTATTTAAAAATTTTAATGTTTTAAAATTGAAATATTGACCACAAAGATACAAAGAGTTTATGAGTTGGAGAGTAAGAGTGTAGGAGAGTTTATGAGGATCAGAATTTACCACTCATAGTATATTATCTTCTACCTAAAACCTATCATCTGTTACCTCTTCCCTTTCCACTCTCGACTCAAATAGCTATTTTTGTATAAAACTCATTATATGCCTTTAAAAGCTGTACTTTTCGATATGGATGGAGTCATTGTAGATACGGAACCATTACATAGAAAAGCTTATTTCAAAACTTTTGACGAACTGGAAATTGTAGTTTCCGAGGAGCTTTACACCTCTTTTACTGGTGCTTCCACCAAAAGAGTCTCTGAGACATTGATTAATGAATTTAATTTAGATCAGACTTATGAAGCCATTGCAGGAATCAAAAGATCTCATTTCAAAGATTATTTTGATAATGATGATGAGTTTGACTTAATTCCGGGAGTAAGAAAACTGATCGAGCATTACCACGAAAATGGAGTCAAGCTGATTCTGGCTTCTTCTGCAACGATGGTAACCATCAATATGGTTTTTGAAAAATTCGGACTGGAGCAATATTTCAGTGGAAAGATTAGCGGCGCCGATTTAAAAGAATCAAAACCTCATCCTGAAGTTTTCTTACTGGCGGCAGAAATGGCCGGAGAACCTGTTGAAAACTGTATGGTGATTGAGGATTCTACCAACGGAATTCTGGCAGCTCACAGAGCAAAAATTTTCTGTGCCGCATACAGAAGTCCACATTCTAAAAATCAGGATTACACGTTAGCAGATACAGTAGTTTCTGATTATGAAGATCTGGAACTGGACAAAATTTCAAAATATTTTTAGATAAAAAAGCTCTCAGAATCTGAGAGCTTTTGTTTTCTATAAGTTTTGGTTAAAGCCAATTGACTTTTCTATGATTGTAAAATTATTTATAACCAAGAAGTTTCAATACATCTTCAGGTTCCTGTTTTTCACGGAAAATTTCGTATTGCAATTCACCGTTTTCATCTTTCTGAATCAGGACGTGTCTTGGCTGAGGCATCAGACAGTGGTGTACTCCACCATATCCTCCGATGGTTTCCTGATACGCTCCAGTGTGGAAAAATCCGATATACAGAGGTTTTGTATCACTGAAGACCGGTAAATAAATTGCGTTGGTATGCTGTTCTGAGTTATAATAATCATCCGAGTCACAAGTCAGTCCTCCAAGGAATACTCTTTCATACGTATCTTCCCAACGGTTAAGCGGAAGCATAATAAAGTGTCTTGAAATTGCCCATGTATCAGGAAGAGTGGTCATGAAAGAAGAGTCAATCATATTCCATTTTTCTCTGTCGTTCTGACGTTTCTGAGAAATAATTTTATAAAGATTTGCTCCACTTTCCCCTACGGTAAAGCTTCCGAACTCAGTATAGATATTAGGTTCTTCCACCCCTTCTTCTTCACAGAATTTTTTGATCTGAGAAACGATTTCTTCTACCATATACTGATAGTCATAATCAAAGTTCAAAGAAGTTTTGATTGGGAAACCACCTCCGATGTTCAATGAATCTACTTCAGGAGCGATTTTCTTCAAACGTGCATATACACGAAGACATTTGTACAATTCATTCCAGTAGTAAGAAGTATCTTTAATCCCGGTATTGATGAAGAAGTGAAGCATTTTCAATCTTGCATTCGGATGTTCTGCGATCTTCTGACTATAGTAAGGAATGATATCTTTATATCCGATTCCTAGTCTTGAGGTATAGAATTCGAACTTCGGTTCTTCCTCTGATGCAATTCTGATTCCGATATTAAAGGTAGAATCGATGCTTTCCGTAAGTTTATCCAATTCTCTGTAATTATCAAGAATCGGAGTAATATTTTCAAAACCGCTGTTGATCATATCTGAAATCTTTGCCAGATAATCATCAGTTTTGAAACCATTACAGATAACTTCAATATTTTTATCTACTTTCTCTTTTTCATAAAGAGACTTTACAATATCCATATCATAAGCAGAAGAAGTTTCTATTGAAATATCATTTTTCAATGCTTCTTCCAATACAAAATTAAAATGACTGGATTTTGTGCAGTAGCAGTAGGTATAATTCTTTCTATATTCGGTTTTTTCAAAAGCTTCTTTAAACCAGCTTTTTGCTTTCTGAATATTTTGAGAAATTCTCGGCAGATAGCTAATCTTTAGCGGAGTGCCAAATTGTTCAACTACGTCCATGAGTGGAACGTCGTGAAACAACAAATTGTTCTCAGAAACATTAAATTCCTCCGTAGGAAAATATAATGTCTGATCAATAAGTTCCGAGTACTTTATTTTCATTTCTAAACAAGTGAATTAAGAAATGCAAAATTGCTAAAAAACTTTCATTTTTAGGTGTTAAAATTATTATAATTTTAAATAAACACCCAATATTGAATCTTGTAGAAATTTATCTCTGATAATCAATACGTAAACTTTTGAATATATTCATTCCTTTTGGCATCTGAAATCCCTAATACCTGCTGAATATAGCCATCTGTAGAACCATACTTTTTATTGATCTCCTCAAAAGCTGCATCAAGATATCTTTTTTCTACCCAACTCAATTTTTCCAGCACCTGTAAATCCATTTTAGGATAGAGGAAATGTAAGGTATTGGCAAGGCGTAATCTTTTTTGAACAAGATTTTTTCTGTAATTATTGGATAAAAGATATTCGTTGTAAATAGTCTCTTTATCAAATTTCAGAATGGTAAGAATTAATGCGGTGGTAATTCCGGTTCTGTCTTTTCCTGCGGTACAGTGGTAAAGAATCGGATCTTTGGACTCCAGAATTTCTGTAATAATCTTTTTTATCGTTTCCGGGTTTTCTGTCACATACTCACGATAGAAATCAATCATTCTTTTATCTGCGTCGGAAGCGTTTACTTTGCCTTTAAGAACTAGCTTCTTGGCCTGAGCCAGTTGATCTCCTTCATCTTCAAACGCTGAATATTTTTTGTAATCCGTTTCTGAAGGTAGCTGATCCGGTTTTTCAGCAATTTCCTTTGAGTTTCTAAGATCAATAATTTCTTTGATCCCGAGTTTTTCAAAATCGTCAAAAGATTTCTTTTTAAGCTTATGAAGATGGGCACTCCGGTAAAATTTTCCTTCATTTAAAGTTCTTCCATCTGCATTTTTGATATTTCCTACCGTACGGAAATTAATTACTTTCTTGATATGAATTACTTTTTCAGTTTCATTTTTTCCATATTCGGGTGTTTCAAAATGCTGTGTTCTGCATGAGAAAATACAGCATAATGAAATGGTAAAAACTGATATTTTGATTAGTTTATTCAATGGTTTTTAATAAATTTTGGCTGAAGCCAATGGATTCTTGTATTTTTATTATACGGGCTGAAGCCCATTCCTATGGATATGATATTAGTTCCATTCGTGAAAAACATTGGTGTTATTTTTGTTTAACGACAGTCTTTTTTTACAATGGGTAAGGCCCATTTCTATTGATTATAATCACTCTAATAAATTGCCGGATATTCAATCTCCTTGATCCCTACAAAAAACAAGACATCCCCTGATTCATACTCTATAGAAACCTCATCTTCAACAGCGAAATTCCGGGTTCCTATTCTTGAAGTGATGCTTAGACTTTCATTGGTCAAAGGCCAATTGAGACCTTTTGTTGTGATATTATTTACTGATGGAAACGGATAAAGAGAGATCATTCTGTTTTTAACTCCTTTCAGTGTGAAATAATGGGGAATAAAATAATACTCTGAAAATTCATCGTAAAATTTTATTTTTATCTGCTCTTTGAATCCATAGGCAACAGTAAGATTTCCCAGAAAATGATCCTGTTCGCCTCCACTTCCTCCAAAAACATCAACTTCTGAAAAACCTCTTTCCTGAATGATTTCCAACGCTTTATGAAAATCTGTTTTTTCCTGATCTAACGTAAGGATAAATTTCCCTTCATACATATCTTCATCTGATCCGGAATGAGAATCAAAATCACCGGAAATAAAATCCAGCTTATTCAAAGGAAAGCTCATTCTTTTTAAATAATGGAAAGCCCCGTCTGTACAGGCAATCAAACCATAATTTTCCGGATCGGGTAATGATTTTGGAACATTACCGTTGATGAAAAGTAATGCCTTATCTCTCATTCGGATTCCAGTATTCTTCCGGTTCATTGTTCAGTTTTGAAATATATCTGGCCAATACAAAAAGATAATCTGAAAGCCTGTTTAAATATTTAATCAATTCGGGACGCACTTCTTCTGATTCATTCAGAAATACCAATGAACGTTCTGCTCTTCTGCAGATGGTTCTTGCTGCGTGTAAAAAAGTTGCCGGTTTTCCTCCACCTGGCAGGATAAAATACTGAAGCGGTTCCAGCTTTTCATCAAAAGCATCCATCCATTGTTCCAGCTCTTCAATTTCTGTTTCTGAAATAATAATCGGAAGACGTGATTTCCCGTTGGCAAGCATCAGCTTATCCACAGGGGTTGCAGCCTCTGAACCTACAGTGAATAAATCAAACTGGATTTTCTTCAGCTGTCTCAACACTTCTTCATCTTCGATATGGCTTTTTGCAATTCCGATGAATGAATTCAGCTCATCTATATTTCCATAACTGTCTACTCTTGCACTGGCTTTGGAAACTCTTGTTCCGCCATACAATGCAGTCTGACCTTTATCTCCTGTCTTTGTATAAATTTTCATAGTACTAAAATACCTTTTTTTATACAATGTAAAAAGTAAAATGTAGTAATAACTTCCTGTTCTATCTTAAAAAATAAAACTGACATTAGAAATTAATGTCAGTTAGTATTTGCGTAGATGGCTTTTATATCTTTTGGGGTTACTTTGCCTATATTAAAGCACTAATTATTTATTTATACATTAAAAAGTGTAATTAACATTAAGCTGAAAAGTGGTTCCGTTAAATCCAAACTGGTTGACCTCCCACGGATATTTGAATCTTCCTCCAAGATCTGTCACTACATCTCCCTTGCTGTCTATCACATCCGGATAAATATTAAATAAATTATTTACCACTCCGGAAACTTTAAGATCATTCGTGATTTTATAGGTTAAAACGATGTCTGTAACTACTTTACCAGAGAATGTCTGATCTTTGGCAGGATCCGTGGCATGCTGCCATGTAACCGAACCAAAATATGTATTATTAAGGTTAAAATTAAACTTGGTAATGTCATACGAAAGACTCAGAATCGTTTTTGTTTTTGGTCTTGCAGAGATGATTCTGGATTGTTCTTTTCTATCAAAAAAGTTTTCTGAATAACCATTTTGAGCCAAAATCGGTGGAACGGCAATATTATCTACTATTTTAGTTTCGTTATAATTGAAAGCAGCAATAATTCCTAGTTTTCCTTTGCCAATAGCAGAAGTATAGTAATTAGCTACAAAATCTACCCCTTCAGTTACCGTATTCACAGCATTGGTGAAAAACTTCAGAGAGGTTATTTTATTATTGTTTAATATTACTTCTACAGGGTTTGTTAGGTCCGGACTTCCCGGAGCACCGGTTTTGTACCCAATATCTCCAGAGAAAAGTACCCTGTCTTTAATTTTTATTCTATAATAATCTGCTGTAATAGTAAGGTTTTTAAAAGGTTTTACGGCCAATCCTCCTGTAATGTTAAAGGCTTTTTCAGCATTTAATTTAGGTACCCCAAGGTCAGATCTTATAATTTGAGAGTCGTTATTAAAAGTGCCCTGATTAGCAACCGTATTCCCTGTAATTTTGGTTTGAACATTAGAATAATAAATCTGGTGTAATGAAGGAGCACGGAATCCAGTAGAAACAGATCCACGGAAAACCAATTTATCATCTAGTAATTTATACCTTGCATTTCCTTTCCATGAAACATTATTTCCGAAATCACTGAAATTTTCATACCTCACCGTTCCTCCAACTAATAAGTTTTTCGTAACATCCCATTCCGCATTCAAATAAGCTCCGATATTCTGACGGTTTTTATTGACTTCATTTTGAGGCTGCAGTCCTGGAAAAGATTCTGCACCACTTCCTATATAAGATGCTTCTTCTCCTGCTTTTGCCTGATAATTTTCATTACGTACTTCAGCTCCGGCTCCTAAAACAAGCGCACCAAAATCCCGGCTGATATCTACGTTTCCTATAATGTTACTGAACTGGTGCCCACCTGCTTTAAAATAAGTTGGTGAATTTGCTCCTAAAGAAGTATTAATGGTATTTGCTACAGCATAATCTACGGCATTAGAACCAAAGGTTGCACTTCCATCAAAACTCCATTTTCCAAACATACCTTTCCATCCGGAAGTTAAATTATAATCATAAACATCTGTTTTAAATTCCGGTTGAAATCCGTTGTAAGGTTGTCCTTTTGGAGTTAATAAACCAAAATCTGAAGTTACCCAATAAGGTGTTCTATACAAAGCAAAACTGGTCCCATTTCTGTAAGTCGTACCCCCAAAAGCATAAAATTTGCCTGTTTCACCTGTTGGCAATTCAAAATTCACAAACATATTGCCCACTTTGGTCTCCGGCTGCCCTATAATCATTCCTAAACCGGGATTGGCCTGAGTCCAGGCATTATCCACGCCAAAAAGTTCATCTTTTGTAACAGAACCTGCGCGGTTTGTTTTATTTTGAGAGGAAAATCCGAATGTAAGATTCAGACTTCCTGTTTTTGCTACTTTGATTCCCGTATTAAAATCTGCTCCGATATTAAAACCGTCTCCCTTTGAAGTAATACCTGAAAAAACATTGACAGTGCTTTTCCCTACACTGTTCTTAAGAATAATATTAATGACCCCTGCAATAGCATCAGATCCGTATTGTGCAGACGCTCCATCCCTCAGGACCTCTACGTTTTGTAAGGCTGCTGAAGGAATACTTTTCAGATCTGTACCTACTTCACCTTTTCCCGGCGTATCGTTTACATAAATTAAAGCACTTTGATTTTTTCTTTTACCATTCACCAAAACCAAGGTTCTGGAAGGTCCTAATCCTCTTAAATCTGCCGGATCAAAGTGAGCTGTCGCATCAGAAACAGTTTGTTGTGATGAATTAAAAGAGGGAACAGCATAGGTTAAAGCTTTGTCAAAAGTAACCTGACCTGTGGATTTTAATTGTACGGCGGAAATATTATCAATAGGAATTGCTGAGGTAATGATGGTTCTGGGCTTTGTTCTACCCGTGGTAACCACCACTTCATCTATTTTATTTTGTTTTATGCTGTCCTGAGCATATCCCATAACACCAGCTCCGCTTAATACTAAGACATAGATTTTTCTATTAAATAAATTTTCATTCATGTTAATTGTTAATTATTCAATAAAACTAGTGAAAAAATCAACATTAAACATAAAAATAAAAAATATAATAACAATCTTATTTAATATTTGCGAAAACTATGCCATTTCATTAAATCATAAATTAATACACGAAACGTAAATTGATTTATTAATAACATGAAAAAAAATAAATCATTAATGTCACATTTGCATAAAAAAATTAATTAGCTAACATCAGAAATAAACATGATTTAATTCGTTCTGAAACGTAATTTTCAATGGGTTGAGATGGGTTAGCTGTAGCTCTCAATGACTGAAAAATGAATGAAAATAAAAAATGGCCGGGAGAAACCGGCCATATCCAAATTATTTATTTACCTCTACGTATTGTATGATGGTCTGATTTTTTGGGTTGTAGATAATAGTACTACTGTTCGGAAATCTTTTCAGTTTATAATACTGAATGTTTTTATCAGATTTAATATCTTCCAGAATACGGGTATCAAAAGTATTGTCAGGAAGAAATTTCGATATAAAACTTATTTTATCAATGATATTCTGGCCATCGATCTTACGGGCAGTTTTATCAGATTTATTTTCATCAGAAGTAGGCTGGCTTTCTAAAAACGGAAGTAAAACTGTAATATCAGCTTTATATTTAAAAATATATCCTTCAGGCCTTCCGGGAATTTTGATTTTCTTTCCTTTTTCTTCAGAAACAATAGATGCTCCAGTACTTGGGAAAACAGTATTAAACTTAACATCCTCAGAGTTGGTTAAAGAATTGATAGATTCATTGACCGTCTTCTTTACGGTTTCTTCCACCACCTGTTGTGTTTTTTGCTGTACAGTTTCAGTTGTTTTCTGAACGGTCTGATCTATTTTTTCCTCTATCTTATTGCATGATACTAATAAAAAAGCAGTAATAACAGGCAAAATATACTTCTTCATAATTCTAATAATGGCGGTTTTTTATTAATATACTTTTCTTCTAACGCAAAAGTAGGGATCAATATTTTAAGAAAAAAAAATATTTTTTTATTATACGAAATCCTACTGACAAACTGTTGTCATAACTCTCTCTTACCTTTGTATCAACAACAAACAAACCAAATACATTATGACAACTACAGCAACAGCTACGAAACAATTCATGACATCTGAACAGCTATTAGAAGATTGGCAAGGACACAGAAATCTTACAAGAAGAGTGATTGAATCTTTTCCTGAAAAAGAGCTATTTGAATTTTCTGTAGGCGGAATGAGACCATTTGCAAAACTGGCAGTAGAACTGATCAGCATTGGCGGGCCTGCTTTAAAAGGAATTGTGGAAGGAAATATGGAAGCTTATAGTGAAGAAGCTTTTAATCCGAAAACCAAGGAAGAAATTTTGAAAAAATGGGATGAAGAAACGGAAGTGATCAACCATTATTTCAATCAGATTTCTGAAGAACGTTTTCAGGAGACTTTCAATTTATTCGGACAATATGAATTTCCGGTATATCAGAACATTCTTTATTTTGTAGATAATGAAGTTCATCACCGTGGACAAGGATACGTTTATCTGAGAGCTTTAGGAATTGAACCCCCTTTCTTCTGGGAGAGATTTTAATGCACTGAGAAGGTAAAATTGCAGAAAGGGTAACCAAAACTTATATCTTTTTTTGCGACACAACAAATTGACTTTTTTGCAATTCTGCCTTTTCCTTAAACCATTTCATTTATTTGCCTCAATTAAGTCTTTAAACCTCAACAGTCTTGTTGGGGTTTTATTATTGATGTCTTTCAACCATTTTTACAAGCAGTTCATTCAAACGGATGCGAAGACTTTCCGGCTCCAGAACTGTAGCATAATCTGCAAAAGTGATCAACCAGCGGGGAAATCCATCACTGATCCATTCTGTTTCAAAAGTGAGTTCCATCCCCCGTTCGGTTTCTACTTCTTCTATCAATCCATAGTATTTTTTAGAATTTACCAAATGATTCATGATCTTTTTGTCAACCAGAAGTTTGGCTTTAACTTTATTTCCATTTGACTTTTTACGGTAATCATTTACCTGTCCGTATTCCTGCAGGAAAGGATTCTGTGTTTTTGAGATTTCCAGAATTCTGTCGATACGAAACTGTCTGAAATCTTTCCTCAGGGTACAGTATGCCATGATGTACCAGATATTAAATTCAAAAAACATCCCGACTGTTTCAATGGTTCTGTTATTCACTCTTCCATCTACCGTCTTATATCTGATATTGAGCTGGGTTTTCTCCGCAATACTTTCCAGGATAATAGGAATTACGTTTTTCAGTGAATCTCCGGAATCTGTATGAAAACTGAAAACATCTATTTGCTTTTCAATATTCTTAATCAGATTTTTATCAGAATATTTCAGTACAGAACGTACTTTTTCCATCGCAGCCTGATAATGATTCCCCAGACTTTGATGGGAAAATTTCTGCATCAGCTTTTCAGCGGTAATGAAACTTAACACTTCTTCTTTGGTGAACATAATCGGAGGAAGCTTATAGCCTTCCATTAAAGAATAGCCGTTTCCAGCTTCTCCCACAATAGGAATACCGGCATTTTCCAGGGTTTTTACATCACGGTAAATAGTTCTGATACTTACATCAAACTTTTCAGCCAGATCCTGAGCGCGTACAACAGGTTTCGACTGCAACTGGGTAAGGATAGCTGTTACCCTATCGAGTTTTTTAAGATAGTGATCGTTCATGATGGAACAAAGCTAAAATTCTTTTTTGAGGTATTACTTATAAATGGGATGACTTTTTGATTTTAATTTTCTTTAAAAGTATTCACCAGTTTATCGAGATTAAGACTACGGGCAGAGGCATCAAAAATCTCACGGTATGTTCCTTCTTTATTGTACAATTCATCATGAGTTCCATTTTCAACCACTCTGCCTTTTTTCATCACATAAATGGTATCGGAATCCAGGATCTGTGAAAGAGAATGGGAAATAATGATCACCGTTCGTCCTTCTTTAATAGCATCCAGAGAATTTTTGATCTGTTCTGTAGCAATGGCATCCAGACTGGCTGTTGGTTCATCCAGAAAAATAATCGGTGGATTTTTAAGGAACAGTCTGGCAATGGCAATTCTCTGCTGCTGTCCTCCTGAAAGCTGGGTGGCATCATGCTGGTATTTTTCAGGAAGATCCATGATCTGATCGTGCAGATAAGCTTTTTTTGCAGCCTCCTGAATTTTTTCAAAACCGGCATTCATATCGCCGTAACGGATATTATCTTCTATGCTTCCCTGAAAGATATGATTTTTCTGAAGTACCAGCCCCAGATCACTTCTCAGGAAAGTATTTTCATATTCATTAAGGTTGACTCCATCCAAAAGAATCTCCCCGGAATCAGGAAGATAGAATTTACACAAAAGATTGATCACCGTTGATTTTCCTGCACCGCTCAACCCTACCAAAGCTGTCGTCTTTCCGTTTTCAATTTTCATGGAAACATTATGTAAAGCTTTCGTACCATTGGGATAGGTGAAATCAACATTTTTCAATTCAAAAGTTCCTTTGATTTCTTTTTCTACAAAGCTTCCGTTGGATTCTGTTTCATGATCTGCATTTAAAATATCGAAATACCCTTCAGCATAGATCATGGCATCGTTCATATCATCATAAATCCTGTGAAGCTGCCGGATCGGTGCCGAAACATTGTTGAAAAGCATAATATGAAGCATAATTGCTCCAATGGTCATTTGCTGGTCAAGTACAAGATAAACGGTTAAAAGGATAATCAAAACAACGCCGAACTGCTCAATAAAAGTTTTTAAACCATCATAAATAAAATTGGTTCTTCTTGTGATCATCTGGCTTTCCATCAGCTCCATCTGAAGGTCATATTGTTTTTTCCCTTCAAATTTTTCACGGACGAAGCTTTTAATAACCATAATAGAATTGATCAGGTTCAAAAGTCCTGATGTCTTTTTTTCTCTCTGATTCCTAAGCTGGCGTCTCACTCCGCCCAGTTTTTTGGCCTGCAGGGAGCTGATGTAGAAATAGATCGGAACAATAATCGTAGAAACCAGTCCCACATACACATTCTGCATATACATAATGATGAGGGCAATAATGGCATTGGAAAAAAGAGGAAGGATATCAATAAAAAAGTTCTGAACCAATCTGGTAAGACTTTCTATTCCGCGGTCTATTCTGATCTGTAATTTTCCGGATTCATGGTTTTCATCATTAAAATAAGCGACTCTGTAGGTTAAAATCTTATCAATGGCTGATTGTGCCAGCACGGAGCTCACATTAATCCTTATTTTTTCGCCATAAAATTTCTGGCCGAAGTTGATAAAGATGTTTAACAGTTCTTTTCCCAGTAAAATAATGGAAATAATAATGAGAATATGAATCCCCTCCGACATCGGATGTGGAAGATGTGTAAGTTTAGTCACCTCATCTACGGTATATTTCAAAACAATCGGGTTCACCTGTGCTGCAAGAGCTCCCAGAAAAGTAAGAAACAGTGTTCCGTAAATCATGGGACGATAAGGTCTGATGAATGGAACAAGTTGTTTATAGATTCCGAATAAGGTAACGGTTCTGTTAAAAGGTTTAGCCATAGAAATCATTTTAAATGAAAAACGTACCGCTTTCAAAAGAAAAAGGTACGTTTTATTATCATGTTCAGCAAGTGAATGCTTATATTTTATCCTTCAAATACATAAGTTGTAAGGTAGTGCAGCTCTTTTCTGCTGGCTTCTTTAGACTCTGCTTCTGCCTGTTCCAGAGAATATTGGGAATTGATTTCCTTTTTCTGCAAAACAAATGAGTTGTTGGCATTTTTATCCACTACATCATTAAAAATATGTTCAATTTCAGAATTTGCTAATGTAGCAAAGCTGACTTCTTCAAAGCCATGTAACAATCTAAGATCATCAAACTGACTGAAATTTTCATTGACAAATCCCTGCAGCTGTGCTTTGGAATCAAAGTTACCTGCCCAGATATTGTAAGCATATTTCTTCTTTTTAGGTTTATCTAAAATACTCTGATAAACGAAGTTTTCACCCAGATAGGCTTCTCTTACCTGCGGATCATTGGCAAGATCTTCCGGAAGTCCTTCTTTCAGGATCTTTCCTTCAAACATAATATAGGTTTTGTTTGTAATCGCCAGGGTTTGCTGCACGTTGTGGTCGGTAATCAGAATTCCGATATTTTTATCCACAAGACTTCTTACGATTTTCTGAATATCTTCTACGGCAATCGGGTCTACCCCTGCGAAAGGCTCATCCAGAAGAATGAAGTTCGGGCTTGTAGCAAGACAGCGTGCAATCTCGGTTCTACGTCTTTCTCCCCCGGAAAGAAGGTCTCCTCTGTTTTTACGAACGTGCTGTAAAGAAAACTCTTCAATCAGTTCATCACATTTGATCTGCTGTTCACGTTTTGAAAGCTTCGTCAGCTGTAATACGCCCATGATATTTTCCTCTACAGATAGTTTTCTGAAAACCGAGGCTTCCTGAGCAAGATACCCGATTCCCTTCTGGGCTCTTCGGTACATAGCATCGGTGGTAATCTCCTGCTTATCCAGAAAAATTTTTCCTGAAGTGGGCTTAACCAACCCTACAATCATATAAAACGATGTGGTTTTCCCTGCTCCATTCGGACCCAGCAAACCAACAATTTCTCCCTGTTGAACCTGTACAGAAACGCCTTTTACAACTTTTTTAGGACCATATTCCTTGATTAAGTTTTCTCCTCGTAAAATCATAGGGCAAATATATCAAAAATATAAACTTCACTTATAGGTTAATATCAACTTGTTTACGTTAAATGCAAACTTGTTCATTTACAACCCATTGTAACTTTTCATCATTTTAATCTACTCATCGTAAAACATATCAATCAATTATAAATAGTAAGAAATGGAAAATTACGGTTATACAAAAACAGAAAATGTGCAAAACCAGCAAAGCAATGTTCCCTACCGTTCAGAAAAGAAAATCCCTGCAGCTATATTGGGAATTCTTGTGGGATGGCTGGCTTTAAATAAATTTTATCTTGGATATACAAAGGAGGGAATTATTCAGCTGGTTCTGAATGTCGTTACTTTTGGTGCTGCCTCTGTTATTCCTTTTATCGAAGGTATTTTATATCTTTTTATGAGCGATAAACAATTCGATGATACGTATGTGTATGGGAAAAAAGGATGGTTGTAAAATTATTATTACTTCGTTAGAAATAAAAAGAGACTACCGATTGAGTAGTCTCTTTTTTATCTGAATGAATTTAATCATTATTTATTTAAAAGAATAGCTGCTTCTTTTGCAAAATAAGTAAAGATCATATCTGCTCCTGCTCTTTTAAAACAAGTCAAACTTTCAATGATCGTTTTGTCGTTATCCAGCCAGCCGTTTTGAGCAGCTGCTTTTACCATGGCATATTCTCCACTTACATTGTATACTGCAATCGGAAGATCAATGGCTTCACGTACTTTGGAAACAATATCCAGGTAAGGAAGTCCCGGTTTAATCATAATTACATCTGCTCCTTCATCTATATCTTTAAATACTTCATTCAAGGCTTCGCGTGAGTTGTGGAAATCCATCTGATATGTTTTTTTATCTTTCGGAATTTCCATATCATCTTTCGGAGCACTGTCTAAAGCACTTCTGAAAGGGCCATAGAAAGAACTTGCATATTTCGCAGCATAGCTTACAATTCCTACATCTGTAAATCCGCTTTCTTCCAAAGCTTCACGAATGACCATTACTCTGCCATCCATCATATCACTTGGCGCCACAAGATCGGCTCCTGCTTCTGCGTGAGATACTGACATTCTTGCGAGTGCATCATTGGTAGCGTCATTTACAACTTTTCCGTTTTCAATGATCCCGTCGTGTCCGTAGATTGAATAAGGATCTAAGGCTACATCCGGCATTACAATCATTCCAGGAACGGCATCTTTAATGGCTTTGATCGTATTCTGCATCAATCCGTCTTTGTTCCAGGCTTCTTTTCCTGTATTGTCTTTCAGATGTTCTGACACTTTCATATACAAATTGACAGCTTTTACCCCCAAAGAAAATAATTCCTTACATTCCTTCACCGTTAAATCTATACTGCGCCTGAAAATTCCCGGCATAGACGGGATTGCCTCCTGCTTGTTTTCGCCCTCCATTACGAAGATCGGCATTACAAAATCATCAGTTGTAAGCACATTTTCTCTTACCAGACTTCTGATAGATTCATTAACTCTAAGTCTTCTATTTCTTGAATGTATCATTTTGGAATACTTTTTGAATAAGTTTCTACAAATTTAATATAAGTTCTGTAAAAAACTATTGTACGAGATTGCAGAATGTATTACATTTGTTATATATATTCGAGAAATTATAAATTTGATGAAAAAACTTTTACTTTTATTTCTATTTGTAGGCACTTTTGTTGGATTTTCCAACAATTTTAAAGCTCAGCTTAGAGAGCCGGGTTCCATCACTCAAAAAGCAGATGATGGTGTATTGCTTGCCTATCCAAATCCTGCAAAGGATTTCCTTATCATTAAGGCAAAAGATTCTTCTTTAAGAATCAAAAGTGTGACTTTTTATTCTATTTTGGGTATGCAGGTTGCTAGTTATACCGTAAATATGAATTCCGGAGAGATTAATATTGAAAAATTAAAGCCCGGAAAATATATGATCCGGTATATTTTAAGTGACAACACACAGAAAGTTACTCAAATCGTGAAACAATAAATTAAAATCCTGATAATCATCAGGATTTTTTCTTTTTACATTAATTCTGTTTTAATATTTCCGTAACTTTCGGGACTTTTTCATACTAATAGTAAAAAGAACAACTTAATGCTAAAAGCTGAACATATTAAAAAGACCTATAATGCAGGAAAAAAGGTCGCCCTGGATGATTTCAGCATCCATGTTCCAAAAGGCAGTATTTATGGCCTTTTAGGTCCTAACGGAGCCGGAAAAACTTCTTTTATCCGTATCATTAACCAAATTACTAAGGCAGATTCTGGAGAAATCCATATCAATGGCCAAAAGCTTAATCCAGGTCATATTAAAGATATTGGCTATATGCCTGAAGAAAGAGGACTGTACAAAAATATGACTGTGGGTGACCAGATTCTCTATTTTGGGGAACTGAAGGGAATGAAGAAAAGTGATGCGTTGAATGAAGCCAAAAAGTGGTTTGAAAAACTGAACATCGATCAATGGTGGAAGAAAAAACTTTCTGAACTTTCTAAGGGAATGGCACAAAAAATACAGTTTGTGGTAACCGTTCTTCACAGACCTCATCTTTTAATTCTTGATGAGCCGTTTTCAGGTTTTGATCCGGTGAATGCCAATTTAATCAAAGATCAGATTATTGATCTTAAAAATAACGGAACAACCATCATTCTTTCTACCCACAGAATGGAGAGTGTAGAGGAAATGTGTGATTATGTTGCATTGATCAACAATTCAAAGAAGATTATTGACGGAAGAGTTTTTGATGTAAGAGAAAAATTTAAGAAAAATATTTTTGGAATTACGCTTTCTGAAGTAAGCAATGATCACTTTGAAAATTTCAGAAATAAATATGAGATCTTCAACCTATCCAATGAAAATAATCTTGTTTCTTTTGACCTAAAAAACGAAGAGAGCCAGAATAATGTTCTTCTGGATCTTGTACAGGTAGGTAAAGTGAGATCGTTTGACGAAAGAATACCAAGTATGAATGAAGTGTTTATTAATGCTGTAAGTAACCATTCTTAATTTTATGAATAATATTTTTTTAATTACCAAGAGAGAGTTTCTTACCCAGGTTAAGAAAAAGTCTTTCATCATATTGACGCTGCTTGCCCCTGTTATGATTATTGCTTTCGGAGCAATTGTAGGATTAATGTTTAAGGCGAATGAGTCACATAGTATTATAGAAGTTGTTGATAAGAGTGGATTGTTTACCAATCAGCTTCGATCTAATGATAAATTAAATTACGTTTTTGTTTCTGCGGCTGATGAGAAGTCCAAGATTAACAATTTAAAAGGAAATGAATCTCTGGACGGCATCCTGATTCTTCCACCGTTGAAAAATGAGAATTTTGATGAGCTTGAAAAAGAAACCAGACTTATTATCAACAGTAAAATAGGATTTGATACCAAACAACAAATTGTATCTGATATCAGCAATGTTGTCCGAAAAGAAAAAATAAAGCAACTGGGTATTCAGGAAATACAATTAAATAATCTTGATAAAAATTTTACCTTAAAGACCATCAACGTTACGGATAATAATAAAGAGGATTCTGATCTTGCTTTTGGGGTGAAATCCGGATTAAGTATGGTACTGATGTATGTTACTTTTATGTTCATTATTATTTATGGGGTAAGAGTAATGAGAAGTGTTCTTGAAGAGAAAAATAATCGTGTTGTAGAGATCATTATTTCTTCTGTAAAACCTTTTGAACTGATGATGGGTAAAATTCTGGGAGTAACCATGGTTGCACTGACCCAGTTTCTGATCTGGATTACCATGTCTGTTATTGGTGCACTGGTACTCAATACAGGCTTTTCTCCTCTTCAGAAAAATATTCCGGGAGGTAATGAAGAGATTACAAGCAAACTGGATATGGGGCAGCTTGCTACTCAGATTTCACATAGTCTACTGGAGCTGAATTTTCCGTTAATCATCTTTGTATTCATCGTATTTTTCCTTTTAGGATATATCTTCTATAGTTCTATTTATGCAGCCATTGGTTCAGCAGTGGATAACGAAACAGAAACACAGCAATTTACTTTATTTGCTATTTTACCATTAACATTAGGAATGTATGGGAGTTTCACATTGATGAATAATCCGGAAGGTCCTTTAGGTTTCTGGCTATCCATCATCCCGTTTACTTCACCAGTTGCAATGATTGCCAGAATTCCTTTTGGAGTTCCTGCATGGCAGATTGCATTGTCTATTACATTATTGCTGGTAACTACTATTTTTATGATTTTCCTAGCCGGAAAAATCTACCGTGTAGGTATTTTGATGTACGGAAATAAAGCTACATTAAAAGAGCTTTGGAAATGGATAAGAGGGTAAGAAGTAAAAGCCTATCAATAAAAAAATCCCGGAAACTGAGTTTCCGGGATTTTTTATATTCTGAAATATTCTATTTGAATATATAGCTTAAAGTAAGAGCAATTACCTGTTCTGATTTTTTCTTATCAGTACCCTTAGTTTCTTTAGCGAGACCAGGATAGGTATCACTTAGACCTAAGTCGTATTTTAATGCTACTTCAAGTTGTCTTTTGTAGCTATATCCTACTCCCAGTCCAAGTCCCCAGTTAAAGCTCTTCGCCTTACCATTTACACCTGCCGGCTGGTTAGGATCGGTAACATCCGGGTCATAATAAGGTCTGCTTACAGGAGCGTCTTTTACGGTCTGGTTCAGCAAGAAATTAAATCTAGGGCCTATTAATCCAAAGAATTCTGATTCTGCTTCAGAAAAATATCCTTTGAAATAAAGAGGCACACTCAGGTAGTTATTAGCATATAAAGCGTCATAACCGCTTACTCCTTTAGCATCTTTATCTTTTCCTGTTTCTCCTGCACCATAGTACAGTACTTCAGGTTGAATAAAGAATTGGTTTGCCTTTCCTACGGGAATCAATGCCAAAGCTCCAGCTTGGAAAGTATATCTTGGGCCTGAAGGGTTGTGGGCGTTAGATACTCTGGAGTAGTTTAAACCTCCTGTTACTCCAAATCTTGTATTTTTCCATTGCACCTGTGCAAAGGAAAAAGCCGAAAGAGTTAAAGCTGAGGCTAATAAAAGTTTTTTCATATGTTGGGTTTTATATTATCCTAGAATCTTAGCTACAGTAGCACCAATATCAGCAGGAGAATCAACAACGTTGATACCGTTTTCTCTCATGATTTCCATTTTAGCCTGAGCTGTATCTTCAGCACCACCTACGATAGCACCTGCGTGTCCCATTGTTCTTCCTTTTGGAGCAGTCTGTCCAGCGATGAAACCTACAACTGGCTTAGTAGATCCACTAGCTTTGTACCATCTTGCAGCTTCAGCTTCAAGACCTCCACCAATTTCACCGATCATTACAACAGCTTCAGTTTCAGGATCGTTGATGAAAAGTTCTAAAGCTTCTCTTGTAGTTGTTCCGATGATTGGATCACCACCGATACCGATTGCAGTAGAGATACCGTAACCTGCTCTTACTACCTGGTCAGCAGCTTCGTAAGTAAGAGTTCCTGATTTTGAAACGATACCTACTTTTCCTTTTTTGAAAACGAAACCTGGCATAATACCAATTTTAGCTTCTTCAGAAGTAATGATTCCAGGGCAGTTTGGTCCGATTAATCTGCAGTCTCTGTCAGCGATGTAAGATTTTACTTTTACCATATCAGCTACAGGAATACCTTCAGTAATACATACAATTACTTTGATTCCTGCTTCAGCAGCTTCCATGATAGCGTCTGCTGCGAATGCCGGTGGTACGAAAATGATACTTACGTTTGCTCCTGCTTTTTCAACAGCATCAGCTACAGTGTTAAATACCGGCTTTCCTAAATGCTCGCTACCTCCTTTTCCTGGAGTAACACCACCTACTACGTTTGTTCCGTATTCAATCATCTGACCAGCGTGGAAAGTTCCTTCGTTCCCTGTAAATCCTTGTACAATTACTTTAGAATCTTTGTTTACTAAAATTGACATTTTATTGTTGTTTTAATTTATTATTTTATTAATGCTCACAAATTTACTCAAATTTCTTTGATTTTGGATAAAACCTTTGGAATTGTTTATTTGAGATTTCTCAGTTTTACTTCTTTTTTAAGATAAGTTTTAAAATCTTCTGCAAACATCCCGATATAGGTTCCTTTTTCAAGATCTCTGTTGACGCCGGTTTTTCCCAAAAGTACAGATCCCGACTCAATTTTGTTTCCGGAAGCAATTCCAACCTGTCCCCATAATGTCACCTCATCTCCGATGATACAGCATCCGGCAATTCCTACCTGAGAAGCAATCAGACATTTTTTTCCGATAACGGTATCATGTCCGATCTGAATCTGGTTATCCAAAACGGAACCTTCTCCAATAATGGTAGAGTCTGTAACTCCTCTGTCAATGGTACATCCGTTTCCAATCTCCACATTGTTTTCAATAACAACATTTCCAACAGAGATCAAACGGTCAAAGTTTCCATTTAATTTTCTGTAATAAAATGCATCACCTCCTAAAACGGTGTTGGACTGAATAATTACGTTATCTCCGATTTCCGTACGGTCACCAATGACAACATTAGGAAAGATTAAGGTATTTTTCCCGATTTTCACGTTGTTCCCGATTACTGCCGAAGAATGGATTTTTGTTCCCTCTCCTATTTCAACATCGTGAAGTTCTTCCGTGAAATTATAGATTCTGGTAAAATGGGTATTGATTTTATTAAAGTCTCTGAAAGGATCATCAGAAACCAAAAGTGCTTTACCTTCCGGGCAATCTACTTCTTTATCAATTAAAATAATAGTGGCTGCAGAGTTTAATGCTTTGTCATAATATTTAGGGTGATTCACAAAAACGATGTCACCTGGTTTTACCATGTGAATTTCGTTAGTTCCCAATACTTCAAAATCTTCCGGCCCTACAAATGCTGAGCCTATTAAATCTGCAATCGTTTTAAGCTTTTGCGGAGAATGGAATCTCATAACAATAGATTTTCTTATAAAACAAAATTCGGAATGCTGATGCAAACCGAATTTATGTAAATTTTATTTATTCTTTTACTCTTTCTAAGTAGCTTCCGTCTTCAGTGCTTACTTTAATTCTGTCTCCCGGTTCAATGAACAAAGGAACCATTACTCTTGCTCCTGTTTCAACGATTGCGTTTTTAAGAGCATTGGTTGCAGTGTTTCCTTTTACTCCCGGATCAGCTTCGATAACATCAAGGTATACTGATTGCGGAAGTTCAGCAGAAAGTGGAGTTTCATCAGCTTCTTTCAAAATGATAGTCACTTCTTCACCCGCTTTCATAAACTGAGAGTTCTCAATCATTTCTTTGTTGATGTATAACTGAGAGAAATCATCATTGTTCATGAAGTGGAATCCATTCTCATCATCATACAGATACTGGAATTTTCTGGTGATTACTTTTACTTCATCAATTTTGTGTCCTGCAGAGAAAGTATTATCAATTACTTTACCGTTCGTCACTGACTTTAATTTTGTTCTTACGAAAGCAGGTCCTTTTCCCGGTTTTACGTGAAGGAATTCAATTACTTTATAAATATCATTGCTATATTCGATGCATAGCCCTTTTCTGATATCGTTACTTGTTGCCATTAATATATATTATCTTTTTTACTTAAATTGTATTGGCTGGCAAGCAAACAGGCAGATTTGCAAATTTGCTTTTTAGCATTTCTCTTAATTACTCTCTTTACCGGTTCCGTATCCTTTTACGATACCTCTTGGTGAATTTTGAATAAATTGTAAGATTTCATCTCTTTCAGCCGTTGGAAGCATTTCTTTTTCAATATGGGAAATAGCCTGGGAAACGTTCATCTTCATTTGGAAGATGGCTCTGTAGATTTTCTGAATTTCAAAGATCTTTTCATTCGTAAATCCTCTTCTTCTTAAACCAACAGAATTAATACCGGCATAAGACATAGGTTCTCTTGCTACTTTTACGTAAGGTGGAATATCTTTTCTTACCAAAGTACCTCCGGAAATCATTACATGTTTTCCGATTTTACCGAATTGGTGAACCGCTGATAAACCTCCCATTACTGTATAATCACCAATCTCGACGTGTCCTGCAATACCACAACCGTTTACGATGATAACGTGATCTCCGATAACACAATCATGTGCAATGTGTGAAGTAGCCATAATAAGACAGTGAGCACCTATTTTAGTATATCCTAAAGCCTTTGTCCCTCTGTTTACGGTAACACACTCTCTGATTGTCGTTTCGTCACCGATAATTACCTGGGTATCTTCACCATCAAATTTCAGATCCTGGGGAATTGCAGAGATTACAGTCCCAGGGAAAATCCTACAATTCTTCCCTATTCTTGCTCCATCCATGATGGTTACATTAGGACCAATCCATGTTCCTTCTCCGATTTCTACGTCCCCTGCAATGGTAGTAAAAGGTTCTACAATTACATTTTTGCTGATTTTCGCACGTTTATCTACGGCTGCTAATTGATGAATCATTTAATCAACTTTATTTTTTGCAACTTGAGCCATAAGCTCTGCTTCTACTGCTACAGTATCTCCCACATATCCATATCCCTGCATATGAACAATTCCTCTTCTGATAGGCTCTATCAATTCAATTTTGAATATAAGCGTATCTCCCGGAATTACTTTTCTTTTGAATTTCACCTTATCAATTTTAATGAAATATGTAGAATAGTTTTCAGGATCCGGAACGCTGGCTAATACAAGAATTCCTCCTGTCTGTGCCAATGCTTCTACCTGAAGAACTCCAGGCATTACAGGCTCTTTAGGGAAGTGTCCAACGAAGAAAGGTTCGTTCATTGTTACATTTTTCAACCCTACTACATGAGAGTCCGAAAGTTCAAGAACTTTGTCAATTAATAAGAACGGAGGTCTGTGAGGCATAAGCTTCATAATTCCGTTGATATCGAATACCGGTTCTTTTGTCAGGTCAAAATCCGGAACGTTTTTCTTTTTCTGCAATTTCCACTGGCGGTTTAGTTTTTTCGCAAACTGAGTATTCACAAAGTGTCCCGGTTTGTTAGCAATAACTTTACCTTTTATTTTTACACCTGCCAAAGCAAGGTCACCGATTACATCCAGTAATTTGTGTCTCGCTGCTTCGTTAGGATAGTTTAAATTAAGATTGTCCAGAATACCGTTTGGTCTGATAGATACATTATCTTTTCCAAAGGCTTTCTTTAATTTTTCTGTGGTATCAGGAGTAAGATCTTTATCTACATATACAATAGCATTGGAAATATCTCCACCTTTGATCAAACCGTGATCTAAAAGCATTTCCAATTCATGCAGGAAGCTGAATGTTCTTGCTGATGAGATTTCGTCTTTAAATTCTGAAATATTTTTAAGAGTAGCATTCTGAGTACCTAATACTTTAGTCCCAAAATCAACCATAGTAGTTACTTCATAAGTATCTGATGGAATGATGGTGATTTCCGAACCTGTAGCCGGGTCACTGTACGTAAGAACTTCTTTTACCACAAGATATTCTCTTGCAACCGTTTGTTCTGCGACTCCTACACTTTCGATGGCTTCCACAAAATATTTTGAAGACCCATCCAAAATAGGAGGTTCTGAAGCGTCCATTTCTAAAATTGCGTTATCAATATCACAACCAACAAGGGCTGCTAAAAGATGTTCGCAAGTGGTAATCTTTACCCCTAACTTTTCTAATGTAGTTCCTCTTTCAGTTGCTACAACATAATTTACATCAGCTTCTACCTGAGGATGTCCCTCCAAGTCTGTTCTTACAAATACAAAACCTGTATTTTCTTTAGCAGGTTTAATGGTAAGTTTTACTTCTTTACCAGTATGAAGGCCAATTCCAGAAAGAGTTACCTCTTGCTGAAGTGTTTTTTGCATATCACTCATTAGTATTATCTTTTGAGTTATTCTCAAGATTATTTATTCTATTTACTATTCCAGGCAAGTTCCTGAAATGAACATAACTCCTTAAATAGTCATTGTAACTGATTGCTGGTGAACCGTACAAAGTTTCTCTGTCATTAACACTGGAATTCACGCCACTCTGAGCCTGAATTTTCACTTGGTTTCCTATTTTGATATGTCCTACGACACCTACCTGGCCACCAATCTGATTCCAGTCTCCGATAGTAGTGGAACCTGCAATTCCTGCCTGTGCAGCAATTACGTTGTTCTGACCAATTTTCACGTTGTGGGCAATCTGAATCAGGTTATCAATCTTAGTTCCTTTTCCTATTATTGTAGAGCCTATTGTAGCTCTGTCGATACTACAGTTTGAACCAATTTCTACATCGTCTTCAATAATCACATTTCCAAGCTGTGGTATTTTTTTGAAGCCGTCAGCTGTTGGCTGGAAACCAAAACCGTCACCTCCGATTACCGTATTGGAATGAATCACGCAGTTATCTCCAATAATACAGTAGTCATAAATTCTGGCACCACTGTCTATTTTACAGTTTTTACCAATTTTTACACCTTTTCCTATATATACATGTGGATAGATTTGTGATCCTTCCCCGATCTTAGCTTTCTCGGAAACATAGGTAAATGCTCCGATATACGCTTTATCTCCTATGACAGCAGTATCATGAATAGACGAACCGTTTTCAATACCTTCTTTTCTTCCCTGCATTTCCTGATATAAATTCATCAGAATCTGAAAAGAAAGATAGGCATCTTTTACAACGATTAAGGTAGGGTTATAATGATTTTTCTCCAGAAGTTTTTCCGAAACGATGATAACAGAGCATTTTGAGCTATCCAAAAAATGAGAAAATCTATCTTGTGCTATAAAAGAAAGATGTCCTGATTCCCCATTTTCAATTGGTGAAACTCCTGTAATAAGTGCATTCTCGTCACCTATTATTTTTCCGTCAATAAAACTTGCAATTTGCGAAGCTGTAAATTCCATATTCTGCAAAGATAAGAAATTCTATAATTTGCAAACATGTTTTAGTTTCAGATCGTAAATTTTAATATTCTTTAAGAGTCCAGTTTGGATATATCTCTTGGAAACATAAGGATATAGCGGGTCGTCTTATTCACAATTAATCCCGATAAAAGCTGATCTTCCGACTCATGCAGCCTTGTTCTTCTCCCATTTTTATGCAGTAAATAAATCGGTTGTTTCTCTGCATGATATGGCAATAATTTTCTTTTAATTTCATGAACCAATTCATTACCATTATTGATTCCGAAAAGTTCATTACTCTTTTTTATTTTTTCCTCAATTATTTCCTGGCCAAAAGGATGTGATGAAATAATTGTTTTAGGCAAATTTCTCTGAATTACACATTTGCACCAGTATGACAATACAAAATCTTCTGAATTCTGCCATTCTTTCATGGCCTGAATTACATCATTATCATCAAGCTGAGTAAATCTTTCTATATCTTCATCTGTGGCACCGCTCTTTTCACGGTATAAAAAATATTTCAGATTGTCTGTTGCCGGAAGTTTTACACCCTGGGAAATCAGATATTTTGCCCTTTCAAGGATTTTAACTAAAAGAAACTCTGCCAAAGCTGAAGTTTTATGATAGTACACCTGCCAGTACATGAACATTCTGGCTGTCAGGAAATTTTCAATGGAATAAATCCCTTTTGCATCAATCACCAGTTCGCCTTCTTCACAGACATTCATCATAGAGATGATTCTCTGGGTATTAATATTTCCTTCTGAAACTCCTGTAAAAAAACTGTCCCTTTTTAGGTAGTCCAAACGGTCAACATCCAGTTGGGAAGAGATCAGCTGGTTAAAAAACTTTCTGTGATACTTCCCCTGAAACATTTCAATAGCCATGGATAGTTGGCCCTGGAATTTCTCATTAAGCTTATTCATGAGCAGCAAAGAAAGATTCTCATGATGCCAGTCATCCATCAGCATACTTTCCAATGCGTGTGAAAACGGACCATGACCGATATCATGCATCAAAATGGCCAGCATTGCTCCTTTTTCTTCTTCCTCAGAAATTTTCACTCCTTTCTGCTTCAATGTTTCTAACGCTGTAAACATCAAATGCATTGCTCCAAGAGCATGGTGAAACCTTGTATGGGTAGCACCCGGGAATATCAGATTCAAAAGTCCGGTCTGCCCGATTCTTCTTAATCTCTGAAAATAAGGATGCTCAATGATATCAAATAAAATTTCGTGTGGAATTTTGATAAACCCGTGAACAGGATCGTTGATGATTTTTAGCTTATTCTGCATTGAAACTTCAGTATTAGTAAACAAAGTTAGGCATTTTAAAATTTAGCCTCTTATTAAATTACTATTAAGATATTGGAATAAGACGATGCCCTACCGAATATTTTTCACCAAAAACATCATCATATCAACTTTAGAAATTCCTCGGCATCTATTTTTTATCAATTCAAGATTTTTTGAAAACCTTTTGCGTCTGTTATATTAAAGGATTATCTTTGAGAGAAAACACGACAACCTTTAATGAGACGCTTCTCACTTTTCCTATTTTTATTTTTAAGTTTAAACTTTTCCGCACAAATAATCACCGAGACCCAAAAGCTGGAATCTCTGTGCAGGGTTTGGGGATTCTTAAAATATTACCATCCTAACGTTGCAAAAGGAAATCTGAACTGGGACAAGCAGCTTTTTCAAAAAATCGATGAGCTTGAAAATATTAATGATAAGGAATCTCTCAATATTCTTTATTCTCAATGGATTGAAAGTCTCGGAGAAATTCCACAATGTAATGAATGTACAGTACAAGATCAGAAAGTTTATTTTCTCAAAAACTTTGACCTACGCTGGATTGACAATTCGCAAATTTTCTCCGATGATGTATCTCAAAAACTTCGTTACATTGAAAAAAACAGAAATCTTGGAGACAATCATTATTTTGGAAAAGGAGGAAGAAAAATATATTTCAGGAATGAAAAATCCTATGGTTTTCAATTTACTTCCAAAAGAAATGGTTTACTGGAGCTATTCAGATATTGGAATTACGTGGAATATTTCTTTCCTTATAAATATGAAACTGATCAGAACTGGAATGATGTCCTTACAGAAATGATTCCCAAATTCCTAATGATTGATAATGACGAGAATTTTCACCTGGCATTAGCAGAACTGGTGGCTAAAACGGATGACTCACACGCTTATATTTCGTCAAAAGAAATTCAACTTAGTTTGTATGGTCAAAGAAAAGTTCCAGTAGAATATACTTATGCTGAAGGAAAACTAGTGATTACAAAAGTTAACGACACACAATCCAGACATAAAAGTACTCTGCATCCGGGAGATGTCATTTATGATATTGAAGGAAAAACCATCCCGCAAGTGATCAACAGTTTAGCCAAATACACACCCGCTTCCAACTCATGGGGAAAGTTTAGCAAAATAAAAGATAAACTTCTCTTCAGCAAGAATGATTCTATTTCCATAAAGATTGAAAGGGATGGACAAAACATAGAAATAAAAACCCGAACGTATCTCATTAAGGATATTATTCACGAAAAAATACCTGTCTCAAAAAAATGGAAATTTATGGATGATGAAAAGAAAATCGGGTATGTGAATATGGGAATTATAGAAAAGGAAGATATTGACGAAATGTACAGTAGTTTAAAATCCGCAAAATCCATTATCTTTGATCTCAGGGATTATCCAAAACAAACGATCATTCCCTTAAGTTACCTTCTTCTTCCCAGCCCCTCAATCTATTATCAATTTACTTTTCCTGACACCACCTATCCCGGGAAATTTTACAGCAGAAAAAATGTCACCGGCAGAAAGAATCCTGAATACTATAAAGGAAATGTAATCGTTTTAGTAGATGAGAATACGCAAAGCCAGGCAGAAACTACAACCATGATGTTCAAACAGCATCCGAAAGCGAAAATTATCGGAAGTAATACTTCGGGAGCCAACGGAGATGTGATTATGTTTAAAATTGCCAACCTTGATACACGGTTTACAGGTTTGGGTGCTTATTACCCGGATTGCAGAGAAACCCAAAGAATCGGAATTATTCCTGACATCTTCATAAAACCAAGTGTAGAAGGGATAAAAAACGGAAAAGACGAAGTATTGGAAAAGGCTTTGGAATATATAAAAACGACTGATTAAGTGAAGTGAAAATGTGAATTATTCTACGCTATTTTCATTTAACTTATATTTAACTTTTAATCTTTCGAATTTGTGAGATTTTAAAAGGATTTGGTCAACATTTTGATACAATAACCATGTAAAAAATAAATTATGTCAGAAAAGATATTATGGATAGATGATGAAATAGATTTACTTAAACCTCATATCGTATTTTTAGAAAAGAAGGGTTACCAGGTAACTCCTGTTAACAATGTGAATGAGGCTTTGGAACTTATGGATTCAGAGAAATTCGCTTTAACCCTCATTGATGAAAATATGCCAGGTATTTCCGGTCTGGAGGCCATTCCAATGATCAAGGAAAAAGATAACGCCTTAAAAATCGTCATGGTAACCAAAAGCGAAGAGGAACACATTATGGAAGAGGCTATCGGTTCCCAGATTGCCGATTATATATTAAAGCCTGTAAACCCTAATCAGATATTACTTTCCCTAAAGAAAAACCTTCAGCAGGATAATCTTGTTGAACAAAAAACGATTCTACAATACCAGCAGGAATTCAGAAATCTTTCCATGGAACTTTCTTACCTGAGAACGTATCAGGAATGGGCTGAATATTATAAAAAGATCCTTAGCTGGGAAATCAAATTTGATAAAGTAGCAGACAATGAATTCGCGGATCTGCTGCAGTCTCAGAAAGAGGAAGCTAACATTCAGTTTGCCAAGTTTATTGAGAAAAATTATGAAAACTGGCTTACAGATTCAGATAAACCGATGATGAGTCACACACTTTTTAAGGAAAAAGTAAAACCGGAAGTGGAAAAAGAAAAAGTTCTTTTACTGATGGTGGATAATCTTCGTTACGATCAGTGGAAAGTGATTGAACCTTTATTTACAAAATACTACAATAAAGTTTCAGAAGATTATTACTACAGTATTCTTCCTACGGCAACACAGTATGCGAGAAACTCTTTCTTTGCAGGATTAATGCCGTCTGAGATTGAGAAACGCTTCCCTGATAAATGGTTCAATGATAATGAAGAGGGAAACAAAAATGAATTTGAACGTGACTTTCTGGAAGATCAGATGAAGAGAATTGGTCTCGGTTCAAAATCTATGAAATACCTTAAAGTACTGAACGCTGATTTTGAAAGAAAGATTTATGATGATTTCAATCAGCATAAAAATAATGATCTTCTAGTCATTGTCTATAACTTTATTGATATCCTGTCACACGCGAAAACAGATAATCATATTGTAGACCAGCTGATTCGTGATGATAAGACTTTCCGTTCCCTTACCTTCAACTGGTTTGAAAACTCTTCTTTATTGAAGATCATTAAGGCAGCTGCAGAAAACGGATATAAGCTGGTGATCACAACAGATCACGGTACTGTATATGTTAAAAAGCCAAGTAAAGTGGTAGGAGACAGAGAAACTTCTACGAATATCAGATATAAAACAGGTAAAAGCTTAACGTATGATGACAGTGATGTATGGGCCATTACCAACCCGGAAAAGCTTTTCCTTCCAAAAGGAAACCTAAGCTCGAAATATATTTTTGCTAAAAACAATATATTCCTGGCGTATCCTAAAAATTACAATCATTTTGTTAATTACTATAAAGAAACTTACCAGCATGGAGGAATTTCACTTGAAGAGTGTATTATCCCTATCAGCGTATTAGAACCCAAGTAGTTTATTTAATTTTGGGTTAAAGGCGGAAAAAATCGAATGATTTTTTCCGCCTCTTTTTTTAAGGCATTCATTTTGCATACTAGAAGACAACCTTAAATAAATATAATCTTATGAAAAAACACATTTTTATTGCAGCAGCATTCTCAGCATTATTTTTAACTTCATGTAACAAAGAAAAGAAAACAACAGATTCCACTCCCGCTTCTGTAGACAGTGTTGCATCCAAGCCATCTGATTCAGCAGCTGTTTCAGGAACTCAGGATGAAATTGTAAAAAGTACTTCGAAAGACAGCAATGGAAAAACGTTGGATATGACTTTCAATAATACCAAAAATACAGCTACGGTGGTTTTCAACAATGAAACAATTGAACTACAGGGACAAAAGCCTGCATCAGGAATATGGTATAAGAATGATCATTATGAGCTAAGAGGTAAAGGTGAGGAAATAGAATTGACAAAAGACGGTAAAACTGTTTTCAAAAAATAAAAACCTTACTAACAATATAAAAAGTCGGCTTTGAAATTAAAGACCGGCTTTTTTATTTCCCTACATTTGAAAAAATTTATTTTGTTTATGAGATTAATCACTTACAATGTCAACGGAATCAGAGCTGCTTTCACAAAAGATTTTCTGGGCTGGCTGAAAATTGCAGATCCGGATATCATCTGTATTCAGGAGAGTAAAGCAGGAAACGATCAGATAGATATCGAAAGTCTTGAAAAATTAGGATATCACAGTTATTGGCATTCTGCAGTAAGAAAAGGTTACAGTGGAGTCGGAATTGCTTCAAAAATAAAGCCTAATCATGTAGAGTATGGTTGTGGTATAGAAAGCTATGATAATGAAGGAAGAATCATCCGTGCCGATTTTGACGGATTTTCTGTAATATCCGTATACGTTCCTTCTGCATCTAATATTGAAAGACTGGATTTTAAAATGCAGTTCTGCCATGACTTCCTTGAGTATATCAAGAATTTAAAAAAAGAAATTCCTAACCTTGTTATATCCGGTGATTTTAATATTTGCCATGAAGCTATCGATATTCACAACCCTGTCGGTTTAAAAAATGTTTCAGGATTTCTTCCCATGGAAAGAGAGTGGATGACCAGTTTTATCAATGAGTGTGAACTGATTGACAGTTTCAGATTCTTTAATAATGAACCGGATAATTATACATGGTGGAGCTACCGACAAAATTCAAGGGAAAGAAATAAAGGCTGGAGGTTAGATTATAACTTCACTTCCTACAGTTTAAAAGATAAGCTTACAAGGGCTGTTATTTTAAAGGAAGCTGTACATTCTGACCATTGTCCTGCTCTATTGGAATTAGATGTATAATCAATGCTATATTTATCCATACAAAAAGCCAGCTGAATCAGCTGGCTTTTTTTAATTTAAATCATAAAATTAATCGACAATTTCATATTCGACCGGAATAGTACCATGGTTGATATCTCCGATCTCATCGAACGCAGCTTTAGACATGTCTAAAGATCTTGATGAATGGTAAGGCCCTCTGTCATTAATTCTCACTATTACCTCTTTACCATTTTTAAGGTTGGTTACCTTAACGTTTGTTCCAAATGGAAGCGTTCTGTTTGCCGCAGTGAATTTTGAGTTATCAAAGATTTCTCCGCTGGCAGTTTTTCTACCGTTAAATTTATCGTGGTAGTACGATGCATAACTTGTTTTTTTCGCATCTAAGGCATTACTTGTAAAAGAGTAAACACCTAGGGTTGAAATCATCATTATGATTACGAGAATGAATCTTTTCATCATTTTGAACTTTTATTGGTTTTGACGGAGCAAATGTATCAGGAATCTTTATAAAACCCTATTCAATATGTTAAAAATAGTTAATAAAAATACAACAAAATGTTAAAAATCACTGTAACCCCTTATGGATAGGGCATTTAGATCACCGTGTTAAAAAGTGTTAAAAAAATGGTTAAAAAGTTAACATAATTAACTAATTTACACATAATTTAAAATTTGAAAATACAAAACACTCTGAAAATCAATTTATTAAAAAATACCTATTGTTAAGATTTTAATCCAATAAAATAATTTTAAATTTAAAATTCTTAAATCCAGGATTTGAAGAAAATGACTATCAGAAGATGGTAAGCCCTATCCTGTCAAATTTCTGAATTAGATTTTAACATCTATAGATAGTGTTAAAATTTCAAAGCTTGATCTTACTTAAAAAAAAATAGCCGGAAATTTTAAAAAATTATCTCCATATCATTTATCATCATCAAAAATAAAAGAACCTCTCATCTCTTAAAAGTAAAAAACCAATGATTTCTCATTGGTTTTTTGTTATGTAATTAATAAATTTCTTTATTTTAAGTATTCTAGTACATAATCATATGTTCCACTAGGATACACTACAGACATACTTGGAGATCCTGTAACAGCAGCTCCGGTAGATGTATCATATGAATACAATTCTCTGGAGTATACTGTGTTAGTTCCTGCTTTATAAATAGTAATTCCGTACATAGCAGTAATTCCGGAAGGAGCAGGAATTGTTACTGCAGTAGTTGTACCGTTTGCAGCAAAAGTTCCTTTTATACCATAAATCTGTGCATTATTTACTTGTCTGTTTGTAACAGTTTCAGTAGTAAGGATATTTTCTTTACCACTACCACCTAATGGCAACCATTGCCCGGAAGCAGAAGAGAATGCTGGTGTTGGAGTAGGATTACTGAAATAGTAAAAACCTACACTGACAGGTTGATTACCAATACCAGAACCTGTAGCAGGAGTAGTACCCGCAACAGAGTTATATACGATCATACCATCATATGCTGTAGGAAACTTTAATGCATTGGTTACCTGTGTAACAAATGTAAAAGTAGTTAAGTTTGTTCTAGGAACAGATAAACCTTTTCCTAAGTTGTTGGATGAAGGGAAACTTGAAGCATCTAAGTAAACTGACTCTCCACCTATGGTTGCATTAATTGTATTATTTGTTTTGATCTGTGCATTAGAAAAGATACCCACAGCTAACAATACAAGAGCAGAAATTTTTTTATTTGTGTTCATTTCACTATTATTTTAAATTATAAACTTGTGCAATACCATGCACCACTGATGAAAGTATACTCTAATGCCGAACCTGATACTGCCGGCGAAGTAGTTGTACTAGAGTGAACACCAGTAACACTAAATCCAGCACCACCTGTAGCATCAACAATTCTGAATTTATCTCCGGCAACTGAAGTTGCTACTGGAGGAGCTGCAATAGTTACATTCGTAGTTACCAACATTGATTCATTCTTGTTAATAGAAGTCGATTGTGAAACGTTAGTATATCCAGTAGCTGTAACAGCACCAACGATAGGCTTCCATTCAGGAACTGAATTATCAAAATAATAGAATCCAGGGCCAGTAATTTTAACTTTTCTTGCACCTGTACCTGTTCCGGAAGTAATGTAAACAATAGCTCCGTTTTGAGGCGCAGCATATGTTCCACTAGTATCATCCTTAGCGGATAATTCTGCTGCTGTCATACGAGGGACTAGTAAGGCATCAGGTCTAGCATTGTCTGTAGTATTTGCTACTACGTCTAATGTTGCGGCAGGTGTGGTTGTGTTAATCCCCACTCGCCCCTGTTGAGCCTTAGAAACGGCCGAAAGGCCAACAAGCATAATTGCTGTTAATAAAAATTTTTTCATAAGTTTTTAAAGATTTTTAATTACATTTTTTTCATCAATATTTCCAAAAAAGAAGATACATCTCAACTTGTGAACACTGAATTAAAATAAAATAATCAAATAACTATTTCAATTAATTTTAGGGTTTATTTCAATGATTAACTTGCTGAAATCACATGATTTAAAAATATTGCTTCTTGCGCAAATTTAAGACATAATTTTCGATTTTAAATACATTATAATGGAAAATTAAAAAATCTTAATTACACAAAATATTAACAAATTGATTATCAATTAAATAAAAACCTACTACCGAGAAAATTCTATGTTAATTTTCGTTAATGAGTCAGCTTGAAAAATGCTATTTTTAACTGATTAATAAGCGTTTAGCTAAACCAATTCTCCGTATAAGTCAAATTCTTCGGCGGAGGTAATTTTAACATCTGCAAATTCACCAATAGAAATATAAGTATCTTCTGCTGAAACCAAAACAGTATTATCAACATCCGGAGAATCATACTCTGTTCTTCCGATGAAATAATTTCCTTCTTTACGGTCAAAAATACATCTGAATACTTTACCTATTTTTTCCTGATTCTTTTCCCATGAAATCTGAGACTGAAGCTCCATTATCTCTTCTACTCTTGCTTCTTTTACTTCCTGTGGAATATTATCTTCCAAAACATGGGCAGTAGTGTTTTCTTCGTGAGAATAGGTAAAGCATCCTAATCTGTCAAACTTCTGCTCTCTTACCCAGTCTTTAAGCTCCTGAAATATCTCTTCTGTTTCTCCAGGATATCCAACGATAAGCGTTGTTCTGATCGCCATATCAGGAACTTTCTCTCTGAATTTTCCTAAAAGGGCATCTGTTTTCTCATGGGTAGTTCCTCTCTTCATAGATTTCAGTAAGTCTGAATTGATATGCTGAAGAGGAATATCGATATAGTTACATACTTTAGGTTCTTCGCGGATAATATCAAGAACATCTTCAGGGAAACCGCTAGGGAAAGCATAGTGAAGACGAATCCATTCTATTCCTTCTACTTTTACCAATTCTTTTAAAAGATCGCCCAATGCTCTCTTTTTATAAAGATCAAGACCATAGTAAGTAAGATCCTGAGCAATAAGAATTAACTCTTTTGTCCCTTTTTTGGCCAGTTTCTGAGCTTCTGAAACCAGTTTTTCGATGGGTGTTGAAATATGCCCTCCTCTCATCAATGGGATTGCACAGAAAGAACAAGGTCTGTCACAGCCTTCGGAAATTTTAAGGTATGCGTAATGTTTTGGAGTTGTTGTTAATCTTTCTCCTACCAGTTCGTGTTTATAATCTGCTCCAAGATGCTTTAAAAGTATCGGAAGATCTCTTGTTCCAAAATATTGGTCTACATCCGGAATCTCTTTTATCAAATCCGGTTTATATCTTTCAGATAAACATCCTGTAACGAATACTTTCTCGACCTCACCTCTGTTTTTAGCATCAACATAATCAAGGATGGTATTGATAGACTCTTCTTTCGCATTATCAATAAATCCGCAGGTATTGATGACCACAATATCCCCACGGTCTTCGTGAACCACTTCTTTGCCATTGGCCTTCAGCTGGCTCATTAATACTTCAGAATCATATACATTCTTGGAGCATCCAAGAGTGACTACATTGATTTTCTTCTTCCCTACAGATTTTGTACGCATCGTTTTGATTTTGAGTCTGCAAAGATACAAAATATTGGAGAGTTAGGATTAAAAAATAAAAACCACTTTATAAAAGTGGTTTTCAGGGATATACTTTAAAAGTTTTTTTCTTTAAATCCAGGGGCATTCTGGTCTTTATCTGAAAGTATGGCATCTTTTTCATCTACTTTCCAATCGATATCAAGATCAGGATCATTGAATTTCACACTTCCTTCTGACTCTTTGTTATAAAAATTATCACACTTGTAAGAAAATACAGCATGGGTACTCAATACAGAAAAACCGTGTCCGAAACCTCTCGGTACATAAAGTTGTAATTTATTTTCAGCAGTAAGCTCTATTCCGAACCATTTTCCGAATGTAGGAGAATCCTCTCTAAGGTCTACAGCCACATCCCAAACGCTTCCTTCAAGGCAGGATACCAATTTTGCCTGGGCATGTTCTCCTTTCTGAAGATGCAGTCCTCTCAATACTCCATAGGAAGATTTAGAAATATTATCCTGCACAAAGTGCCCGTTCATTCCGGTAAGTTCCTCAAATTTTTTTTCGTTGAACTTTTCAAAGAAGTAGCCTCTTTCATCTTCAAATATGGTAGGCTCTATGATGTAGCAGTCTTTAAGCGGGGTTTCTTTAATTTTCATAATAGTTAAAAACTCTATTTCAATGTGGTTATTAATGTTTTAAACAAGATCTTTATATCGTTTTTGAAAGACATACTTTCAAAATACTCCAGATTCATTTTTACTTTGTTTGGAAATACTACTTCATCATTATAAGCTAAAGGATCTTCCTGATTTTTCAGAAGATATTCTTCATCTCTGTATTTAATACTTGCTTCACAGGTAAGCCCAGGTTTGAGTTCCAAAACTTTCCTGTCTTCTCCGACAAGTTTATCATAATATCCTTCAATATCAGGTCTGGGACCTACAAAACTCATATCACCTTTTACAATATTAAACAATTGCGGAAATTCATCGAGCTTAAATTTTCTGAGAGCCTGCCCAACTTTTGAACATGTTCTCTTATGTTCATGAATTGTTTTAATCTTAAAAATGGTAAATGGTTTTCCATATTGCCCTATTCGGGTCTGAAAAAAAATCCCATTAGAAGATGTATCCAAACTTGCAATCACAAATAAAATAATCAATACAGGCATAAGAAAAAGGATCAATATTGCCGCTAAGGCAAAATCAAAAACTTTTTTCCAATATTTATACTGATTCATTAAATTTAAATAATATTAAAGTCCAAAGTAAGAATGAACAACCTTTGCTATTCTTTCTCTGTCATCATCAGACAGATTAGAACCTGAAGGGAGACATAATCCGTTATCAAAAAGTTTTTCTGAAACATTCCCACCATAGTAAGGAGAAATTTCAAAGACCGGCTGTAAATGCATTGGTTTCCAAAGTGGTCTTGATTCTATATTGTCTTCTAAAAATGCATGTCTCAGACCTTCTCTGTCCTTTCCTGTAATTTCCGGATCAACGATCACTGCGGATAACCAGTGGTTGGAATAAAAATCATCATTCGACTCTGAAAATACAGTTACCCCTTCAATATTGCTGAAAAGGTCAACATAGAAATTGTGCATTGCTCTGCGGGCAGCCACTCTGTCCTTAAGCACTTCCATCTGTCCTCTTCCTATTCCTGCCACAATATTGCTCATTCTATAGTTGAAACCAATGTGCGAATGCTGATAGTGAGGAGCATTGTCTCTGGCTTGTGTAGAAAGGAAAACCGCTTTATCTTTATCTTCCTGAGTATGACAAACCAAAGCTCCACCTCCTGAAGTGGTAATGATTTTATTTCCATTAAAACTTAAGATTCCAAAACGGCCGAATGTTCCGCAAGCCTGCCCTTTGTAAGTTGAGCCAAGGGCTTCAGCAGCATCTTCAATCACAGGTATCTGGAACTCCTGAGCAATGGCTGTTATTTCGTCCATTTTTGCCGGCATACCATACAGGTGTACTACAATGATTGCTTTAGGCTTTGTTCCTTTCTGAATTCTGTCTTCGATGGCTTCTCTTAGTGCTTTCGGGCACATATTCCATGTAACCGGTTCACTATCCACAAAAACAGGTGTTGCTCCACAATACGCGATGGGATTGGCTGAAGCAGAGAAAGTCATGGATTGGCAGATTACCTCATCACCATGTACAACTCCACACTCGATAAGAGCAAGGTGTAATGCTGCAGTACCCGCAGAAAGAGCAGCTACTTTTGCACTTCCACCTAAAAACTGCTCCAGATCATTTTCAAATCCGTTAACATTAGGACCTAACGGAGCTACCCAATTTTCTTCAAACGCTTCGTTGATATATTTTTGTTCATTCCCTCCCATATGTGGCGAGGACAGCCAGATTTTAGTATTCATATTTTTGATTCGTAACTTTTATATAATATTTTTCTTGATAATTCTACCCGGATTTCCTACAACCACTGAATAATCAGGAACATCGTTAATGATGACCGCTCCGGCACCTATTACACACCATTTTCCTATTTTTATTCCCTGGATTACCGAAGCTCCTATTCCAATTTGAGAACCTTCTCCTACTTCTACTCCTCCGGCAAGTGCTGAATTGGGTGAAATATGAACAAAGTCTTCAACCACACAATCATGATCTACAGATGCATTGGTATTGATGATACAGTGTTTTCCAATGGCAGTATCAGCATTGATTACGACTCCGCCCATGATTACTGTTCCCTCTTCTATATTCACAGAAGCAGAAATTATTGATTTTGGATGTATTAAAGTACCCATCTCACTCTTCATCTGTTCTGCAATCTTTTTACGGATAAGATTATTTCCAATTGAAATAATAAGTTTTTCCTTATCGTCTGGTAAATTATTCAAGACTGGAAATCCGTAGCATTCATTTTTAGTAACATCCTGATCTATGAATGCCTTAATTTTTATGTCATTAGCAGCAGCAATATCTGCTATTACTTTACCGTGTCCGCTTGCTCCGAATAAATACATTATTTTTATTTTCCTTTAAAAGGTTCTATGGTAACGTGTCCATCTGCTGAAATACCTTCTCTTATAAATACTTTCTTTATCGTAAGAAATATTATTCTCAGATCCAGCATAAAGGATACATGGTCCACATACCAGACATCTAAATTAAACTTTTCTTCCCAGGAAATAGCATTTCTACCGTTAATCTGTGCCCAGCCGGTAATTCCGGGTCTTACTTCATGTCTTCGTGCCTGATGTTCATCATACAGGGGCAGATACTGTACCAATAATGGCCTTGGGCCTATTAATGCCATATCTCCTATCAAAACATTAATCAGCTGAGGAATTTCATCTATAGATGTTTTACGGACAAATGATCCTACTGCCGTAAGTCTTTCTGCATCTGATAACAGATTACCTTCAGAGTCGGTTTTGTCATTCATCGTTTTGAATTTTATAATGGTAAAAATATTACCGTTTTTCCCTGGTCTTCTCTGCAAGAAAAAGGGCTTCCCTTCATTTGCGATAGCCAAAGCAACAAAAAAAACTATAAATATAGGGCTAATTATAAGCAAACCGGTTAAAGCTAATATAAAATCAAAAACTCTTTTTACAAAAACACGATACATCTTTTTTTTTCTCTTTATTTTTAAGCGTTAATAATTTTGTCATAGGATTGTTGTACCTGAAATTCTCTTTCCAGAAATCTTCTGCTATTTTCCCTCATTTCTTCAAAATCTTTCGTATCCATTTCTACAAATTTATCTATTGCTTTTATCATCTCCTGAAGATTTGCTGAATCCACAGCTATTCCACAATTATTCTTAACTACATCTGTTCCGATGTCTGTACAAGAGTCTGTAGCAGTAAGGACCGGCAATTTAAACTCAAGATATGAGAGTAAACGTGATGGATAATTCGGGATGGTAAAATCTTTATGCAGGAAAATCAGTCCAACATCACAGGACTGTACCAGCAGGTCATAATCAGTTTTTGGAATGGCAGATAAAAGTAATGCGTTTTTGGGGCGGAAAGTATCAAACCATTTCCTCATTCTGCCAAATTCTGTTCCTGAACCCACTATCACAAAAAACAATCTGTCATCTTCAGCTTTAGCCTTTAAGGTTTCTATGACAAAATCAATACCCTGCGGTTTGCCCAGGTTTCCACCATAGATAAATATTTTTCTGTTTTCCGGGATGCCATACCTGGCGTGAATTTCTTTATATTGGTATACAATTTCTTTATTTAAAGGCAGGAGCTCAATAGCATTTGGATTTACCTCCAGTTTTTCTTTAGGAATAAAAGGATTATGCTCCATCACAAATTTTAGATTGGCATCAGACATACACCCAATTTTATCTGAAATCAAATATAATTCTTTTTCTTTATTTCTAAAGTAGTTGTACAGTAATCCTTTTTTGGACATCAGCTGCATATCCACAGCATTTTGAGGAAAGATATCCTTTAGAAGCAGATATGTTTTAGCCTGATCTCTTTTTTTGATATATTTAATAAGGTTCGTAAAAGTAATAGGAGGTGTGGCATAAATAACCAAATCAAATTTTACATCTGACAAGTGTTTATTGATGGCTCTCAGAAAGAGTTTATCGATTGTTAAGGTAGAAATTCCCTTTTCAATAAAGTTCGTTTTCTGGATATTAAGTGTTTTTACATTCAGAAAAACAGTATTCCCTTCTTTTTTCACTTTTGTTTCTTGATTTTCACATCTTTCAACAGGGGAAACTATATACAGATAGTGCCCATGCTGGGAAAATTCCCGCATTAAATCTTGATAAATACCACGTTCTTTTAAGGTATTTATCTTCACTAAGGTAAGAAACATTATATTCATAATTTACTCCAGACTACTCTGTTAACGTAATCGGTATAGCTTACAATAATTCTAACCATTTTTTCAGACACATTGGGCATAGAATAATCTGCCACAAGCCTGTAGTTTCTATTTTCTCCTGTTTGCTGCTGCTTAAGCTGTACCAACCCCTGTAAAATTCTCTCAGGAGATAATCCCACCATCATAACAGAAGCTTCTTCCATAGCTTCAGGTCTTTCATGTGCTTCTCTAATGTTAAGCGCTCTGAAATTAAGGATTGAGGATTCTTCTGAAATGGTACCGGAATCTGACAATACAGCATAACTTCTCATTTGAAGAGCATTATAATCATGGAAACCAAGAGGTTTCAGAAACTGAATTTCAGATCTCACCTGAACCTGCATTTTATCAATCATATTTCTTGTTCTGGGATGAGTTGAAAAAATGATTGGATATTGATATTCTTCTGCAATTGCATTAAGGCTGTCTATGAGCCCCTTGAAATTTTTATCTGAATTAATATTTTCTTCTCTATGGGATGATACTACAAAATACTTTCCTTCTTCAAGATTTAATCGAGTAAGAACATCGGAATTTTTAATTCTGGGAAGATAATGATTCAGAACCTCGTACATCGGGGATCCGGTTTTAATGATTCTGTCGGCAGGAAGACCTTCTCTTAAAAGATATTCTCTGGCAATATCAGAGTATGTTAAATTAACATCTGAAATATGATCAACAATTTTCCTGTTCGTTTCTTCGGGAACTCTTTGATCAAAGCACCTGTTTCCAGCTTCCATGTGGAAGATCGGAATCTGTCTTTTTTTAGCGGGAATAGCGCATAAACACGAGTTTGTATCTCCCAGTACTAAAAACGCATCTGGTTTTACTTCCTCGAGAAGCGGATCTATTTTAACCAAAATGTTTCCAATTGTCTCTGCAGCAGTTTTTCCTGCTGCTTCCAGGAAATGGTCAGGTTTTCTTAAGCCTAAATCGTCGAAAAAGATCTGGTTAAGTTCATAGTCGTAATTTTGTCCTGTATGGACTACAATGTGTTCTATTGCTTCAGAAGTATCTAAAGCGGCTAACACTCTTGATAATCTAATGATTTCCGGCCGTGTGCCCACGACTGTCATTACTTTTAATTTCATCATATGGTTATAAAAAAGTTATTCTTATAAAATGGAGAACTACAAAGGTAAAAAACGCGAGTAAAGTTTGCGAGAACAACCTGTATTTGTTTCTCAATTTTTCATCGTTATTAATAAAAAACGGATAAAAAATGATTAATGAAGCTAAAAACCAGGATAAATAGGCAAATCTATGAGCGTGATTTACTCTTACCAAAAATAAAAATATAGTATTTGTAAAAATAAAAACATTCACTATCCTATGATAAGTGACATCTTTTATCTTTTCAATGAATATAAAATAATAAGAAATTGCCATGATAACCGAACTATAGGCAATCAGATCCCAACGGAATACCTGCTCATCAATATTTTCTATAAAATATTGTGCTCTTTCATCCGGGATTAAGTTGGCAACAGTATGTTCAATTTCAATTCCAAAAAAATAAGAAGCAGGAATTGCCAATCCCCAAATCCAATAGAATTTTCTATCAACTTTGCTTATCAATCCTGAGAAGATATATACCAATACCGGAAGTCCCAAAGAAAAATGAGATCCAAATGCTAGTAACATGAGTAAAGACTTCCACCATTTGTTTTTAATAAAAACCGCATATAAAAACATGACAGATGCCATCCCTTGTCTGATACCATATACATTATAATTCCAGTAATAAAGGGAAGCTATATGACAGATAAAAAATAATATCCAGTGCTTTTTAGAAATATGTTTTGATACCAATACCAACAGTGCTACCGATACTAAACCACATAAGATAAAAAAACCTCTTTCATTGGTAATATATGAGGTAAACAAAATAAAATACCCGAAAAACAAATCCTTATTCGGCATTGGTGAAATTCCTTCTACACGTGCTATATCAAAGAATTCCCTATACATTTCGGAGTCTGTGAAACCTGTGATACCTACGGGTCTGAAACCAATAAGGATAACTAAAAACAGAGGAATAAGATAGAAATAGCCTGTATTTCCATCTATACTGAGTAACCGTTTTTTTGAATAACTATCTATCACAACTGCTGTAACCAGCAATGATGTAAACAGATAGAATACAATTGAAAAAGCAACCGGTGTATACATTTATTTATACTTTTACGAAATATGTATCAGGGTCTTCCGGGTTGAATGCTTCGTTAATCCAAAAAATGGTATAAAGATCTTCATTTCCTATATTCTTAATATTATGGGTATACCAGATAGGCATATCTACATAAGCGGGCTCATCCCCTTTCAAATAAAAATCGAAGACTTCTTCAGTATCAATTTTTCGCAACTGAATAAGTGCTTCTCCTTTTATTACTGCAAACCTTTCAATTTTTCTGGTATGAAAATGGTCTCCTCTCGTAATTCCGGGAACTGTTGTAGAGAATGAACACTGACCGCCTATTCCAAGTCTGATTACCTCTACAAAAGCTCCTCTCGGATCTGTATGTTGTGTGAATTTGACAGGATAATGGTTTTTAATATCAAAATAACAACGGAAAGTATTAAACAGGTTCAGATCAAAAGCTGATGTAAGCTGTGGAACCTCACCATTATCAAAATATAATTTTTTATAATTTTCAAGTTTTAACAATACTTCAGAGACTTTATTTACTGAAGTATGCTCTACTTCGTAAAACTCTTTAGAATCTGACGCTTCTATCTGGCCGATGATTTCCTGTACGAGCTCTCCTACGTAGATTAGCTTCACTTCGCCGTCATTATCAATAACAGGGGTTTCACCATGTGTAAGCTTGTAACAGAAGGTGGCAACGAAAGAATTATAGTTTGGCTTTCCAAAAGGTCCAAAAACATTAGGAATAATCATTCCTGTAAATTTTCCGCCAGCTTTTTTTGCCCAGTCTGCCAAAAGCATTCTTCCTTCTTTTTTCGATTTTCCATATAGATTATCTCTTTCTTCCTGAGAAGATGATGAAAATAAAACATGAGCCTTTGATTCTGTCCGTTCCAAAGAATCTATTAATTTCCTTACGAGTTCAATATTGTTACTGAAAATCACTTCAGGATCCGGATGACGATTCATTGCTGCAAGATGTACAATGACATCACATTGTTTTGCAAATGCATCCAGCTGATCCGGATGATCAAAAAAAGATCTGTCAAACTCAATCCTTTTATACCGCTCAGGCTTTAGCCCCAGTGTATTGTACAGATGTGATCCTACAAAACCGTTTTGTCCGGTTATTCCTATTTTTATCATCATTACATATTTTCAAAATAATCCAGAGGGAAACGATGGTCATCATCAATTTCACCTAAAGAATAATTTACCATTACTAAAAGTTTCGATCCCTTTTCTTTTGCCTGAATTGCTGAGGCATACCCTGCCGGCATATGAAGTACATCCAATTTTTCGTCATTCAACTCAAAAGTAAGAATCTGAAGATCTTTTGAGGGTTCTCCCCAGTGATCAATTTTCACCAATTTAATAATAAAAGCTCCCTGGATGGCTGTAAACCAACGTTGTTCTGTCTTATGTCCAGCCCATCCTCTTATATAGTCTATATTATTATTCTCAATGCAATATATTCTTTTTATTGAAGAAGCATTATAATTATTATTGAAAAAAAGGTTTCCTCTTTCATCAGCAGATTTTCCGCCCTCAATAATTTCCGGATTATTCATTTTTTAGTCCGGATATTGCATTACATCTTCTCCTAATACTTCTTTTCTGATCAAAGGCAGCTTCAAAAGAAGTTTTTTCATTCCTTCTACATCCTGCTGATTCGTATTATGAGAATGATAATCTTCTATTTTTGAAATGTCTTTCATACCCTCTGAAAAATACTTATCATAATTAAGATCTCTGTTATCTGCAGGAATTCTGTAGAAATCTCCCATATCTTCTGCCTTCAGCATTTCTTCACGTGTACAAAGAGTTTCATAAAGCTTTTCCCCATGTCTTGTTCCAATTACTTTTATCGGACTGTCTGCTTTAAACAATTCTTTAAGAGCCTGAGCCAGATCACCGATAGTTCCTGCCGGTGCTTTATTGACAAACAGGTCTCCAGTATTTCCATTTTCGAAAGCAAATAAAACAAGTTCAACAGCTTCCTCCAATGACATTAAAAATCTCGTCATCTTTGGATCTGTAATAGTAATAGGTTCACCGTTTTTAATCTGTTTAACAAATAATGGAATCACAGAACCTCTGGATGCCATAACGTTTCCGTATCTCGTAAGACAAACTGTTGTATTTTTCAGATTTCTGGAGGCTGCTACTACTACTTTTTCCATCATTGCTTTGGAAATCCCCATGGCATTGATAGGATAGGCTGCCTTATCCGTACTCAAACAAATCATTTTCTGAACATGATTTGCTTCAGCTGCATCAATTACATTCTGTGTTCCTTCTACATTGGTTTTTAATGCCTGCATAGGGAAAAACTCACACGAAGGTACCTGCTTCAGGGCTGCAGCATGAAAAACATAGTCTACTCCTCTCATAGCCAGCTCAATACTTCTGTAATCTCTTACATCTCCGATATAAAATTTCAGTTTATCATTTTTAAATTGATTTCTCATATCGTCCTGTTTCTTTTCATCACGGGAAAAAATACGGATTTCTTTAAAATGATCGGTATTGATAAATTTTCTTAGAACGGCTGTTCCGAAAGAACCTGTTCCTCCAGTAATTAGTAATACTTTATTATGAATATTCATAGAAAATTTTTATTATATTATTATAATGACTGATAAAAGAATAGCTGTTCTTAAAATGTTTCTGAGCATTCAGACTCATTCTTTTAAAGTCTTGTTCATTCACGTTACTGATCATTTCTGCAATAGCCTCAGGATCGTTATAATTTACAAAAAAACCTGTTTCTTTATCCAAATTCATATACTGAATGTCTCTGTATTGGGTTGTAATCAACACACAGCCATTCTTTAATCCTTCTATCAGAGATATAGGCTGCCCTTCTGCATTATAATTGGTAGGTAGAATCAAAAAGTCAGCATTCTTTAAAATCTGATCTTTGGCTTCTCCCTGAACCAATCCTTTATAGACAACATTGTCTTCCAGCTTATTTTCTTTCACAAAATTATGAAAGTAATCTTTTGCTTTTTCAACGCTGTCAAAAGTCACATCATCCGAGTTACTTAAAAAGTTTCCACAGAAATAAACCTGCGGAAAAATATTATATTTTTCTTTAAGGATCAGGGACGAATGTAAAACATCCAAATAGCCTTTACTCTCAATAAGATTAGAAAGATACAGGATCACCGGTCTGGTCGGATTATATTTTTTTTCTATTGACTCGTCGTTATCAAATTCCGGAATTCCATTAGGAACTACCTTTACTTTTTCTTTATAGTTATCTACAAAATCAAAAAGATCAGTATATACTCTGGACAAAACAATAATACAGTCACATTGGTCGTATGTTTTTTTGATTATTTTCTGAAGGAAAGGAGACTGTTCAAGATAGAATGTTTTAAAATTGCCTCCATGCAGGTGGGCTACGATTTTCTTTCCGAATAATGCAGAAATCCAGACAAACATAAAATCTCTGTAAAAGCCCAGTCTGGACTGTGCTACTGCAATGTAGATCATCTTTGACTTACCTATTGTCGTTATATAAAAGTAAATCAGTTTGATGCACGCTGTAAGATATTCCAGTATCTTCTGAAAATTACTGTCGGTATCTACGCTTACTGTGATATACTTGAACGGAATCATTTGCTTTTTCAACTCGTCCAAAAGCATATCAAAACATATAGACTGACCACTTATATTTTTAGGGGAGGATTTTACTCCCATTAAAACAAATTTCATCTTTGTAGTTTTATATTACCCGGGCTAAAAATTCTGATAATAACAAATACAATTACCAGGGTAATAGAGTTAATAATAATATTAAGAAGACCAATATTCGAAAAGGCAACAGATCCCGAAATAAAGAGCGTATAAAAATAAATATATTTAAATCTTCCTTTTTTACATCCCTGATAGAGAGTATTAGCAATTCCTCCAAGAAAAAAGTAAGCCAATAACAGTCCTATAATTCCAAAGTTCATATAGGCTGCATAATTACCTACAGGAAAGGAAGTCATATAATCATCATCTACACGGTAAGGTTTATCAATAAACCGTTTTTCGTTTGACATTACTGCCAGGTAAAGTCCATCATCTCCTTTTGGTAGCTTACTTACATCGCTTCTTATAATGGGATGCAGTAAAATTTTTACTACATCTACATATCCTTCTCCATACCAGAAGCCATGTCTGTCAAACATATCTATGATAAATAAATACCTATCCAGTCCACTCATATCAGAAAGCAACTGATAAGACTGATAAGAGTTTTCATCTTTAGTTGTCATCACGGATACCAATCCTTCATTATTCCATGCTGCGGTGCCTCTGAATTTTGGGATGATATACATTACTCCCAAGAAAAGTGCCATCAATAAGATGTACTTGGGCTTAAAGAATTGTTTAATAGATGCTGGCCTTTTTATTTGTATAACAATAAAACAGAATATAAGCATGTACAATATCTGAGTACGTCCGCCGGTAAGCAGGGAAGATAACAGGAAGGTAATAAAAAACACTCCCAGGTTGATCTTTTGTACCAAGTTTAACCGGTCTCTTAAAAGATAGAGATATAATATATAATATCCGATAATCTGTTGAGTGAAATAGATATATCCCAGTTTACTTATATTTTCATTTCTATTGATAAAAATTTGAAAAAGATTGTCAAGCTGTAAGGATTTAAAGTTATAAACAGAAAGTAAGTAAAATATAATACTTAATAAAAATAACAAATTCTTACTTTGTCCCACCGTAATAATATCCAGCTTACTAATCAAAGAACTTAACATTTTTTTCAGAAAAGATACAGTCCCTACAATAAAAAAAATAATACAGCCTACATGCAAAAGAATATACTTGAACAGCAAGTTATTTAAATTATCAGTATCAACAGGTGTATAGATAATATCAGGATGCTTCACTATATAGAACATATACGGAGTAGCCAATACCGAAAAAAACAATATAATATTTATGGGTAAAAGAAAATCGTACTTTTCATACCCAAAAAATCTGTAATTCTTCCTAAAAAAGAAAAATACCAGAGTAAGAAATATTATATATAATATTATAAAAAAAGTCATCTAAGCTGTTTTAGAATTTTCTCATTGATAGAAAGAAATGCGGGCCATGAATATTTTTCTGCTGCCAGTTTTCTACATCTTGCAGGCATTCCATCCTTTTCAGAAATATTTAATATTTCCAACACTTTTAAAGCTATATTTTTAGGATCTGTAGTAGATATTCCACCTACATTTTCGTTACAATAGGTATCAAGGATCATAAATCTTTCTTCCTCATTATCAGCAAGCATAATGACTGGGACTCCTGAACTGAAAGCTTCAAGTGTTACCAGTCCTAAGTTGGGACCGTCCACAGTTTGTAAGTAAAGATCAAACATTGGAATAATTTCATTAACATTATCTATAAATGGTCGCAAAAAGACTTTATCCGATAATTGAAAATCTTTTATCATACCCAGTAGTCTTTCTTTTTCAGGACCTTCTCCATAGATAACACCTATTGTATCTTCATCCTCAATATGCCTGAAGGCTTCTACAAAAAGATCAACCCTTTTTATAGGATAGAGTCTGCAACATATTCCAACAATCCTCTTATTTAGAGGTAAATTAAACTGCTCTCTGTCTTTTTTATCGGCAACATTAAATTTATTAATATCTACAGGGAGCCTGTTGATTATTACTTTCGAAGGATCTACCTTATTTTTTTGCTTTAGCTGTAAAGATAGGTATTCACTCAACCCGATAAAAATGTCCGTACTTCTATTAGGCAGTTTAGTTTTCCAGATAAATTTTTCTTTGGCATCTGCATTTTCATATACATGCATGGTTATATATATGATTTTAATTTTTTTATTAAAAATTTTTAATAACCAAAAAACCAGTGCAGAATCAGGCTGGCTACAGTATATTGTATCAATATTATGATCCTTAAGGTATTTTTTTACTTTAAAGATCTTTGAAAGCATTTTAAAAGTATTGGTTCTATCAGAATCATCAAACTGATGTATTTTTTTTCTATCAATAGCAGGGAAACGTTCCAGTAAATCCATATTGCATGAAAAAACAGCATAATGCAGATTATCATACTGCTGCTCCAAATTTTCGAATAACTGTGCAGAAAAACTTTCTGCCCCTCCAAAACACAGTGTATTAGAAACAATCAATATGTTATTCATTTCCTTTTAAAATTTGTTTGTTAATAATATACATAGAAATACCAAATAAGCTACCACACCAAAGTATATTATATCCCAAAAAAGCAATTACAGACCCCGTAAGACCAAAATAAAACGTAAACGGATAATATAATAATGCTGCAACAACAATCATGAATACTGAAAAATACAAGGCCACTTTATTTTTATCCATCACTGTAAATAGGTAATTGTAAGGTATCTGGATGAAATAAACCAAAATTGAAATTAAAGATAGTTTCAATAACCACAAGTGGTTCATATCAAAATTCTTGAAGAGATAATTGATGTAGTCTGAAACAAAATAAGAAATCAATAAAATAATAAGTCCTGCAGCAAATAATGGAACTGCAAGTTTTATTGAATTTATTTTTAGCCTTTGAAGTGACACTTTATACCATTCTACCTGCTTATTAATCAAAAAACTACTGATTGCACTTGTAAAAATAGAAAATATCCCCAGAATAGTAATAATTATACTAAACAGACCAAAATCCTCTGGGCTGCATATCTTTTTTACAATAAATAAATTCAGCCTTGCAGATAATAAGTATATGGTGCTGCTCATTAACAGGGGCAATGTTCTTTTAAAAAGATCAGTCTGATAAGTATCAAGAAATATGATTTTTTTAACAATTCCCTTTTCAAAAAAAAGAAGAATAAAATTGACCAAACACCAGATTATACTGTTGAATAAAAATATATAGCTGATCTGATGGAGATCAAACCCCTTATAAATCCCAAGAATGACAAAGGATATAAGGCTTATATAGTGCATGCTTTTTAATATTGAAAATTTTAAAATTTCCTCCTTAGAAAGCAATGTATAATAATAAGTTTCAGACAAAGAATCGATTCCTCTGGAAACTATCATTAACAGTACTATTTCGCTGAAAAGGTTTAGTTCCAATAGTACAAATGAAATAATAAATACAGATAATGAAATCAGGATTCTAATGATATATAAAGATATGGCATATTTATCCCTAAGTGCTGTCTTCAGTACAAAATCACGCCGCATAGTTGTTAACAAGGCAACAGCTAAAACACTGGAAACCAACTGCCCCACAGTATTAGCAAATGTAAGTTCTCCAATTTCTGCTAGAGATGCTTTCTTGGAAAAAGAGATCAGGATAACAAAAACTGAAAATCCGGCAATATACTCCGGTGCAGACATCAACAGCATATTTTTGAAAGCTCTAACTTTATGTTTCATAAATCTCCTATTTAGTCTGATTTCTCAGAATATTCCTTTGCAGGATTACCTTTTACCATTTTATTATCTCCAATGTTACCAACCACATTGCTTCCTATACCAATAAGACTTCCATTGCCTATCTTTACTCCATTTCTGAAATTTGAAGAAGCTCCTAAATAGCAGTTCTCTCCGATGATGACATCTCCACAAATAGTATTATTCGCTGCAACCAAGGTATAATCCCCGATTTTAGAATCATGATGAACAACAGTATTAGGGAGAATACAAATATGATTTCCTATTTCTGCGTTTGCAGTAGCTACAACTCCGGCCATAATAAGGACGTTTTTTCCTACCTTTACATTCTTTCCGATAACAGCTTTAGGATGGATAAGTGTTGTAAATCTGTCAGTCTTTATTTCAAGTCCATCAATTATTTGCTTTCTTTTTTTATAAGAATCAGGACTGCCATTGACAGCCAGGACTTTAGCTTCAGGAAATTCCTGAAATGCCTCTCTGCTATAAATTTTAATGCCATACTGTTCCGTTCCGATCATCGAAGGATTATCAGAAATAAAACCTATACAACACTGCTCTTCAGACAGACAGTCTAATGCCTCAATACCAGTCCCGCTATAAGGAAATATTAATATTTCTTCTTTAGTTTTCAATAGATTTAAAGTATTCGGCTGTTCTTAAAATACCTTCTTCAAGATCTACTTTTGCTTCAAAGCCTAAAATTTCTTTTGATTTTGCTACACTAGGGATTCTCATTTCAATGTCTGCACTAAGAGCATCTTTGAAGATGATTTTACTGTTGCTCTTCAGTACTCTGCATACAGATTCAGCTAAACCTAATGTTGTAATAACCGTTCTCTGGTTACCCAAATTGAAGCTTTCTCCGATAGCTTTCGGGTCTTCAATACATCTGATCAGGCAGTCTACAAAATCATCAACAAAGCACCAGGCTCTGATTGCCGTACCGTCTCCATAGATATAGATATCTTCATTTTTAAGCGCTTTTTTGATGAAAATCTGTAAAGCACCTTCCCCGGTTTGTCCAGGACCATATACGTTGAAAGGTCTTACAGTAACCACCGGAAGTTTATGCTGCTTGTAATACGCGTGAGCCAAATGTTCTCCGGCAAGCTTACTTACTGCATATACCCATCTTGCTTCTCCTACGCTTCCTGCAACCGCAGTGTCTTCTTCTCTACTTTTGAAAGCGTGGCTACCAAAAATTTCAGAAGTACTGAAGTCTATAAATCTGTCTTTTATTCCGTTTATTTTTGCTGCTTCCAACGCATTCGCAGTTCCGATCATGTTTACGCTCATTGTTCTTACCGGATCTTTGATTACAGTATCAATACCTGCAATACCTGCTGCGTGAACAACAACGTCAGCACCTTTCATGCTTTCTGTTAAAAATGCTAAGTCTAAAACATCTCCTTTGATGACCGTCAAATTCTGGTGATTTGCTAACCCGCTTGAACTTAATGTATCTCTGTGAAAGTTATCATACACCACAATTTTATTATTCTCTATGTAATGTTTAATCAGAGTATTGGCAATAAATCCTGCACCTCCGGTGATAAAAATCGTTTTGTTAGTTATCATTTTAAATAAATTTTTTTTGATTCGTTATATCGTTATATTCTGTTGACTATTTGCGAAATTTTGAAGACTGTATCTTCTGTCAGTTTTTCATACAATGGTAAGGCAATTCCCTTAGAATATGCCCTGTAAGCATTCGGGAACTTTTCTCTATAATCCAGATTGTATTTGTCTGCATAGTATTTCATAGCAGGAATACATTGAGCTCCGTAGTTTGCCCCAATTTTATTACTTCTTAAAAATTCAAGCACTTCATTTTGCTGTAAACTGTCGTCGATTAAGACGTGAAAAGTCTGCCATGTATGGTTTCTTCCTTCAGGCACTACAGGTAATGTGATCTTTGGGTTATTAATTTCCGATAGATACACCTCTGCCAAAGTTTGTTTCATCGCAAGGATATTATCCAGTCTCTGGATCTGGCTGTGAGCCAGTGCTGCCTGAAAGTCCGTCATTCTATAGTTGTATCCTGCTTCTACAAATTCCATTCTGCCATCCTGCATTTCAATACCATGATTTCTAAGTATTCTTACCTTAGCTGAATACCCGAGATTATTCGTTGTCAGAATTCCTCCTTCACCGCTGGTAATACTTTTACGTGGATGTAATGAGAATGAACCGAAATCACCAAATGTCCCTACTTTTTTGTTATTCTGAGTTGCTCCCAAAGCACATGCAGCATCTTCAATAACATACAGATTATGCTCGCGGGCAATATCCATTACACTTTCTATGTTGCAGGCTAAACCAAACTCATGAACCGGGATAATAGCCTTTGTATTGGGAGTAATAGCCTCCTTTATTTTATTGACATCAATATTAAATGTATTCTCATCAATATCCACAAAAATACATTTTGCACCTACCAGTTCCACTACATTAGCTGTAGCTACATAACTGAATGCAGGTACGATGACTTCATCACCAGCACCAATTCCTAATGTAATTAATGCCAGGTGCAAAGTAGAAGTTCCGTTACTCAGAGCTGAAGCATATTCTGCTCCCAAATAATCAGAGAAGAAAGTTTCTAATAAACCTACATTCTCTCCCTGCACCAGCATTCCTGATTTTAAAACCCCCACAACACGGTTAATATCTGTTTCATTAATATCCGGACTTGCCAGCGGAACAAAATTTGACAACATAATTATTTTTTTAATTGATAAATCCTTTCAATAATATCTACTACTTTCAACCCTTCCAAAGCATTGGTTGTAATAGTATTTCGTCCTTTTAACACGTCCACTACATTTTCAATAATATAGTGATGGTTGGCTGCAGAACCTTTATATGCGCCATAGTCATTTCCGGGATTAGTAGGAGGAAGTTCCGGCATTACATAATCTTTCACATTGCATAACTCTACTTTATCCATATACTGACCACCAATTTTAATAGAACCGTTTTCAGCAATGATAATCATAGAACTTTCAAGATTCTGATTCCATACGGAAGTAGAATAATTTAATGCTCCCATACCTCCGTTTACGAAATCGAAACTAATAAATCCTGAGTCTTCAAAATCTGTAAGAGTCTGGTGATTAAAATCAGCAAATTTTGCCTGTATATTAGTAATGTCGCCGAACAACCAGTACATAATATCTATAAAATGAGAAAACTGGGTAAATAATGTTCCACCATCCAGATTTTTCTTTCCGTGCCATGATTCCGGTTTGTAATATCGGTCATCACGATTCCAGTAGCAGTTAAGCTGCACCATGTATATTTCACCTAATTTTCCGTTTTCTACCATCTCTTTTACCCAGGCAGAAGGTGGAGAATATCGGTTTTGCATTACAGCAAAAACCTGTTTGTGTTTGTGCAGAGCCTGAAAAATAAGTTTTTCCGCATCTTGCTTGTTTAAAGTCATTGGTTTTTCCACAACAATATGCTTTCCGGCATCAATTGCTTTATAAGATTGTTCAAAGTGGAATCCGTTGGGAGTAGCGATATTGATAACATCTACTTCTATTCCTGATTTCAAAAATTCATCTAATGACTCAAAAAAAGGAACATCATAGCTTTCAATTCCTAAAGCAGATTTATCCATTATGTCTATTAGAGCTACAAGCTCACATTCAGAATTTCTTGTGATCATTTCGGCATGTCTCTTTCCGATATGCCCGCAGCCCACTACTGCAAATTTTATTTTTTCACTCATTTGCATATTTAAATTTTTGAAACTTTATTATTTTCTAATTTGTATTTTTCTCCACTTTCTTCACAAATGGCCATATTTTCTGCGTCAAACTGAAGTCTATGCCCAAATTCACTCATCCATCCCATTTGTCTGGCAGGGTTTCCCACTACCAATGCATAATCCGGAACTTCTTTTGTAACCACAGCTCCTGCTCCGATAAAAGCATACTGACCAATATTATGGCCACAAACAATCGTTGCATTAGCTCCTATGGAAGCTCCTTTTCCTACATGTGTTTTCAGATATTCATTCTTTCTGTTTACAGCACTTCTTGGATTGATTACATTGGTAAAAACCATTGAAGGACCTAAGAAAACGTCATCATCACATGTTACTCCTTCATAGATCGAAACATTATTCTGAACTTTTACATTCTTTCCCAAAACGACTTTAGGTGAAATGACAACATTCTGTCCAATATTGCATTTTTCGCCCAAAATGCAACCTGTCATAAGATGTGAAAAGTGCCAAATTTTGGTTCCGTTTCCTATTTGACATCCATCGTCAATAACGGCCGTTTCGTGTGCAAAAAAATCCGACATATCTGCTTTATATTAATTAAAATAATTCTTAATTTCTGTAATAATAATATCCAGTACTTCCTGGTCAAATTCTGTATGTATAGGAAGAGAGATCACTTCTTTGCAAAGCTGCTCTGTAACCGGAAGACTAAAACCTTCTTTCGCATATTGAAGAAAAGCTTCCTGTTTGTAAAGAGGCAAAGGATAATATATCATACTTGGAATATTCTTTTCTGCCAGATATTTTTGTAATCCATCTCTTTTTCCATTTTTCACTCTAAGGGTATACTGATGAAATACATGGGTAGAATTCGCAGCTCTTTTAGGAGCTTGAATTTCTGATATACCTGCAAGATTTGCATCATAATAATCCGCCATTCTGTTTCTGGAAGCTGAATACTCATCCAAATTCTTAAGCTTAACTTTCAATACAGCAGCCTGTATGGTATCCAATCTTGAGTTACAACCTAAAACTTTGTGGTAGTATTTCTTTTCCTGGCCGTGATTGGCAATCATTCTGATTTTGAAAGCCAGTTCATCATCATTCGTCATCAAAGCACCTCCATCACCATAACATCCCAGATTTTTTGACGGAAAAAATGACGTACATCCAATATGTCCGATAGTTCCTGTTTTTTTAACAGTTCCATCAGAAAATGTATAATCAGAGCCGATTGCTTGAGCATTATCTTCTATAACAAAAAGGTTGTGTTTTTCTGCAAATTTAAGAATTTGTTCCATATCAGCACTTTGACCATATAAATGAACAGGAACAATTGCTTTGGTATTGGGGGTAAGATATTTTTCAAGACCTTCCAGCTGTATATCAAAAGTATCTTCGTTTACGTCTACCATTACAGGTTTTAACCCTAAAAGACCAATAACTTCCGCAGTTGCTACGTAAGTGAAAGCAGGACAGATTATCTCATCACCAGGCTGCAGATTAAGGGCCATCATGGCTATTTGAAGAGCATCTGTTCCATTGGCACATGGAATAACATGTTTTACTCCAAGATATTTTTCGAAATCGTATTGAAATTCTTTTACAGCAGGGCCATTAATGAATGCTGTATTGTCTATGCATTCCTGGATACCGGCGTCTATATCTTCCTTTATTTTCAGGTACTGACCTTTAAGATCTACCATTTGAATTTTCATATTTTAGTTTTTTGAGTGCGTATAGGGGTGCGTTTTTAACTTATGATAAGTTCACTGATTTTATTTCCTATCGAAAGGCAAGATGTAGCTGCAGGAGAGGGAGCATTTCTAACGTGAATAATATTTCCATTTTTCACGATATCAAAATCATCAATCAATCCTCCATTTCTGTCGCAAGCCTGTGCTCGTACTCCTGAACCTCCTGGCACAAGGTCATTTTCCTGTATTTCCGGTAAAAGTTTCTGAAGGGCTTTTGTAAAGGCGGATTTGGATAGTGAACGGTGCATTTCCCCCATTCCTGTTTTTCCGTATTTCGCTACAATTTTTCTAAATCCCGGCCATAGCATCGTCTGCAGAGCTTCATTGAAGTTGAAATCGAAAAAATGGTATCCTTCTTTTTTGAAAGCCAGCACTGCATTAGGACCGGCTTCAATATTACCATCAATCATTCTGGTAAAGTGGACTCCAAGAAATGGAAAACTAGGGTCTGGTACCGGGTAAATGAGATGTTTTACCAGATATTTTTTTTCATCTTTGATTTTAAAATATTCTCCCCTGAAAGGAATAATGACCACATCATTTTTTTCGTTGGTCATTTTGGTGATCTTATCAGAATACAATCCTGCACAGGAAATAAGTTTTTGGGTCTTAAATTCAGAAATATTAGTGTTTACAATAACTTCAGATCCTTTATCAATAATGTTTTTTACTTCATTATTAAATCTTACTTCACCACCTGCTTCTTCAAAAAGTTCTTTTATTTTTTTGGCGATTCCCGGATAATCAATAATTCCGGTTTGTGGTACTTTGATTGCTCTTATTCCTTCACAGTGGGGTTCAATTTCACGAAATTCTTCTCTGGAAAGATATTTTAAATTCTGAAGTCCGTTTTCAACTCCTCTTTTATAAATATTATCTAAAAGTGGTAATTCTTTCTGTGAGGTGGCTACAATTATTTTTCCGCAAAGATCATATTGTATGCCATGTTTCTCGGCAAAGTTAATGACCGAGTTATAGCCTTCAATACAATTTTTAGCTTTAAGGCTTCCCGGTTTATAATAAATCCCGCTATGGATTACTCCACTGTTATGTCCCGATTGGTGCAATGCCACATCATTTTCTTTTTCCAAAATGAGAATCTTAGAATCAGGATTTTTCAGTTGAGTCTGATAGGCTGTAGCCAATCCTACCAAACCCGCACCAATGATTATGATATCATAGTTCATGATCTATTATAATCTTGCATCAACCAGATTTCTGTCTAAACATGCTTTGGTATCAAAAACCACAGCATTTTCTTTTTTAAGCAGATCCAGATCCATTTCCAGAAACTCATTATGAGATACTGCAATCACTAAAGAATCATACTTTTTACCTTCCTGAAGAGCATCCAGAATATCAATTCCATATTCATGTTTCACTTCTTCCTTGCTTGCCCACGGATCATAAATATCAACATTTACTCCATAATCAGCAAGTTCTCGGTAGATATCTACGACTTTAGTATTTCTAACATCCGGACAGTTTTCTTTGAATGTAACTCCTAAAATTAGAGCATTCGAATTCTTGATCACTCCTCCCTTTGCAATTAGAAGTTTCACTACTTTAGCTGCAACAAACTTTGCAATAGAATCGTTTACACGTCTTCCAGACAAGATAACATCTGGGTGATATCCCAGCTGTTCCGCTTTGTGTGCAAGATAATAAGGATCTACAGAGATACAGTGTCCTCCCACCAATCCTGGTTTATACTTAAGAAAATTATATTTTGTTCCTGCAGCTTCCAATACATCATTCGTATCGATACCTACCCTATCAAAGATTAATGCTAATTCGTTAACAAAAGAAATATTAACATCTCTCTGTGCATTTTCGATAGCTTTTGAAGCTTCTGCAACTTTAATGCTAGGTGCTTTATGAGTTCCGGCTGTAATGATTTTCTTATATAGATTATCTACTTCTTCGGCAATCTTTTCTGTAGAACCTGAAGTTACTTTTTTAACACTGGTAAGCGTATTTACCTTATCTCCCGGATTAATTCTTTCCGGAGAGTAGCCTACAAAAAAGTCTTCATTAAACTTAAATCCTGAATTTTTTTCAAGAACCGGTACGCATTCTTCTTCTGTACACCCCGGGAAAACTGTAGATTCATAAATAACAATATCTCCTTTTTTGATAATTTCTCCTAACATTTTTGAAGCAGAAATTAAAGGATTCAAATCTGGAGCATTATATTTATCAATAGGTGTAGGAACTGTTACAATAAATACATTAGCTTCGGCAATATCAGATAACTGACTAGTTGCTTTATAGCCTAAAGAGCCATTAGATTCCCTGTATTTTTTCAGTCCGTTATTTAATTTATCAACATCAGCTTCAAGCGTTATATCCTTTCCGTTATTAAGCTGATCAACACGCTGTGTATTGATATCAAATCCAAAGACAGGATAATGATCTGCAAATTCAAGAGATAAAGGAAGACCTACATAACCCTGGCCTATAACCGCTATTTTATATGTTGTTGCCATTAACTAAATTTATTTTTTATTTTTTGAAACCAAGATTGTTCTGTATGCTGGTTATAGCCATAACCGTATTTGTTACTGTATCCTAAATTTTCTCTGCTTACATCATTAAGAACAAATCCTACATTTCTGATTTTTTTCTGATCAATATTTCGATTGGCAAATTCCAATAATGCCTTTTCTGTGTATTTAGATCTGGAAACATAAATGGTTACATCAGAAAGTTCGGCAATAAGGAAAGTATCTGTTACAAGAAGCAATGGTGCAGTATCAAGAATAATATATTCATATTTTTCTTTCAATTCCGTCAGAAGAATTTCATAACGGCCGTTAGATAGCAATTCTGTCGGGTTCGGTGGAATCATTCCTGAATAGATTACATCCAGATAAGGATTAAAAGATGATACATGAATAATGTCTTCAAGTTTAGTCTCGTCATTGTAAAGATACTCCGTAAGCCCGGCAAGTCCTTTTCTGGCAGGATTATATCTCTGGAGCTGGGGGTTTCTGATATCAGACCCTATGATAATTGCTTTTTTCTTAGGATTGGCCAATGTTAAAGCCAAGTTTACAGATGTGAATGTTTTCCCTTCTCCTTTTACCGTCGAAGTAACGAATACTATTTTTCCTTTTTTCTCTTTTGAAAGCATGAAATTCATATTGGTAATAAGAATTCTGAATGCTTCCGCCATAGGAGTAATATCATTCATTTTAACAATCTCAGAATCTCCTTTTTCAAGACTTGGCAGTTCTGCAATAATAGGTGCATGCACCAGCTTTTCAAGATCGTGTTTTGTAACAACCTTGTTGTTGAAAATAGTAGATAAATAAATAATCAAAAATGGAATTAAAAGTCCCAAAAACAATGCTGAAATAAGGACAATCTTTCTGTTAGGTGCAATAGGGCTTGCTGATGCGTACGCTTTATCTATTATTCTTGCTTTAGGAGCAGTAATAGACTCAGCAATTGCTGTTTCTTCTCTCTTTTGAAGTAATAACAAGTATAAATTCTCCTTAATCTGCTGCTGTCTTTCAATACTTCTGAACATTTTTTCAATAGAAGGAAGTTTAGATATTTTATCTGAAACTTTATTCTGCTCACCAAGATATTCATTTCTTGCCAGCTCAAGACCTGTTTTATTTCTCTGCAAACTCTGCTCAATAGACTGGTGCATTGTGTTGATCTGTTTGGTAATATCTACCACTGTAGGGTTTTCTACAGTTGCAGACTCTAAAAACCTGTTTCTCTGAAGAACCAGCTGGTTGTAAGTAGCAATTCCTGCAATAGCTTCAGGGTTTTTCAATCCTACATTGGAAGGTAAAGCCTGATACTGGCCCTGTTTATTTACAAAACTGATCAAAGCATTAGTAAGTTCCAGCTGTGCATCCACATCAAGCTGTTTTTCTCTTGCAGCGGCAGAACTTTCCAGGCTTATTTTTGCCTCTGTTTCAAGGTCGGTAAGGTTATTTTTGGATTTAAATATTTCTTTTTGACTTTCTACATCCCCAAGCTCTCCAGTAAGTCTTTTAATTCTGTCTTCAATAAAGTCCAATGTCTTTTTAGATTCAGAATTCTTATCTAAAATAGCGTCATTGTTATATGCTACAACCAAAGCATTAAGTACATCTTCCGCTTTTGTAATTTGTGGATAGCTCATATCCAGTTTTAATACGGTAGCATCCTTATTAACTAAGCTTACCGCAAGCATACTTTGCAGCATGTCTACTTTTGTATCTACTGTTGAAATATAAAGTTCAAGATCATTCAGATTTACTTCTTTTAAAGCAGCCGGATTATATTTATCGTTTTTAGTGATGATAATATTGGCAAAGGGAAGTCCTATTGTCTTACCATAACCAGTAACAATTTCTTTTTTAGATTTATCTGTACTTACTATAAGTTTCTCTCCTTCTATTTTTAGAAGAACAGGAGTAGAAATTTCACCCGGTTTTTCATTAATTACCCTTACTTCAATCGGTGAGGTATCTTTATAGAGCTCAATTTTTCTAAGTTTAGACTTTGCAAAAATATCGGTCTGAAGGTTTTTATTAATGACTACTTCTTTCATTAGTCTTTTTGACTGCAACATCTCGATTTCATTAGCAATACTGTTTGTTTTCAGACCGCCTAAATTCGAAAAATCTGGTAAAACACCTAAATCATTATTTATAGGAGACGAGGAGTTTTTGGCATCTTTTACAAGTACTGTTGTCTGTACATTGTAAATGGGAGTCATAAATTTCAATGCAACATAACCTATTACTAAAGCAATAAAGGCGCTTAGAGCAAACCATGGCCATTTTCTTAAATAGGGCTTTACTATTTCATTAATATCAATATTACTTGAACTATTTTCTACTTCTAAAGATGGTGAAGACTGTTGGGTGTTCATTAATTTTTTTATTTCTTAAATAAACTGATTACTACTGCTACTGCTGTAATAGCAATAGAAGCTGCCGTAAGGTAAAGAGTCGTATTGGGATTTTGTTTTGCTAAAACATCTTTGGTATTGCTTGAGGAAACAATAATAGCATCACCTTGCTTCAGGTTGTAATAAGGAGAATTAATGAGATTAGCATCCTGAAGATTAATACGCCCATGAGAAACAATACCATTTTCTGTTCTGATCACCAATATATCTTCTCTTTTCCCATATTGCGTCAGGTCACCAGCCATTCCTAATGCATTTAAAACAGTTGCCTGTCCGTTTGCTATGGTATAGTCTCCTTGTCTGTTGACTTCTCCAAGTACTGTAACTTTAAAATTCGAGAGCCTGATATTAATTGTTGGGTTAATAACATACCTCGTCATTTTTTCTCTAAGTTCGTCTTTAAAAGCGGTCAGACTTTTATCCGATGTATTCAGTTTACCTAATATAGGAAAGTCAATATCTCCATTTGCATCTACAATATAAGTTGGTCCTGAAAGTACTGTTGATCCCTGATTAGGAGTATTTCCGCCGGCCATTGCATTTGTCTGGATAAGTTCTGAGGAAGAATAATTCTGATTAAAAGGTTTTACAACATCCATATCTTTTGCAGTGATCAGAATAACCAACTGATCCCCAACCTGGATTGTATTTGCTGAATTTTTCGCAGATGCGTTAATTGCAACCTGTTCTATATTCTGCATGTAATTTAAATCATTCTTAGCATTGGGGTTCACTTTGCAGGAAATCGCTAAAGAGGACACCAATACTAATGCTAATATTTTTCCTTTCATTATCTTGTTAAATTGTGCAAATATACATTTATATTTTTTCCTATTTATCCAAAGCCTCATAAATTGAATTATTGCTTCGGAATTCCGGCACTATTGTTTTAAGAATCCTTACAACTTCCACCTTATCTCTTCTCAGCGAAGCTTTAGTAATTTGCTTGGTAAGTGTATCTATATCTTCAAATCCCATTGAAGGATCTTTAGAAATCATAATTTTGTCATTATGAGTAGGAAGTGTTTTCGCATCATCACTCAGGAGTTCTTCATACAATTTTTCTCCCGGTCTCAATCCCGTATAGATGATCTTGATATCTATATTAGGTTCGAATCCTGATAACTTTATCATTCTTTTCGCAAGATCAATAATTTTTACAGGCTCACCCATATCAAAGACAAAGATCTCACCTCCTTCTCCCATTGTTCCTGCCTGAAGAACCAGTTCACAAGCTTCAGGAATAGTCATGAAATATCTTACAATTTCCGGATGGGTAATCGTTACCGGTCCCCCAGCTTCAATCTGCTTTTTAAAATGAGGAATTACAGAACCGTTGGATCCTAATACATTTCCAAATCTTGTTGTAATAAATTTGGTAACGTTTCCTTCTACATTCTGAAGAGACTGCACAAAAAGTTCGGCAGCACGTTTTGAAGCTCCCATTACATTGGTTGGATTTACAGCTTTATCTGTAGATACCATTACGAACCTGTTTACTTTATACTTGCTGGATAGTTTCGCAACAATTTTTGAACCTAATATATTAACGAAGATAGCTTCATGAGGATTTTCCTCTACCAAAGGTACATGCTTATAAGCAGCTGCATGATATACCATTGAGAAATTGTACGTTTGGAACAGAGATTCCATTCTATGATGATTGGAAACATCTCCTAAAACAAATTTGAAAGGAATATGAGGAAATTTCTCTCTCATTTCAAGTTCAATTTCATAAAGCGGTGTTTCTGCCTGATCTAAAACGACAATCAATGAAGGATTAAAGAGAGCAACCTGTCTTACGATCTCACTTCCAATGGAACCTGCTCCACCGGTTACTAATACTGTTTTATCAAAATGTCTGCTTTTAACTTTTTCGTTCTGAATTTTGATAGGCTTTCTATTTAATAAATCTTCAATCTGGAGATTTCTGATAGATCCACCCAGATCACTGTCTCTAAGCTTTTGTACAGATGGCGCTTTAAAGACGTTAAGATCTTTCTCTAAAAATAGATTTACCCATGAATTCATCTCATCTCTGGCCATCATTTCTTTAACAACAAGAACGCCATCAATAATAAGATCTTCTTTGGTATTTTCTTCTATTTTTTCTTTTTCATAAATGGGCTTTCCCAGCAGGGACGCTCTTTTAGAATCTGTTCTTTGTGTCAAGAAACCTACTACCTGATAAGGTAAACTCGGGTTATCAAGAATTGCACGTGCAATGGCAATAGACTGCTCATCAATTCCCAATACTAAAATTCTTTTTTTCAGTGCGCTTCTTCTGTATTCCCTCACAATATGGAAAAATTCCTTCACATAAAGTCTGAAAAGAAATAATCCCATAAATGAAATTACGAAATAAAGCATCAGATAAGGAGTAAGGATAAATTTGCTTCCTGTAATCCAGAAATAGCAGATATTTACAGTTCCGATAGCCAGCATTGTGCAAAAGCAGGAGATCAGGAGTTTAAATAAATCTATAAAGGTGGAATGGCGGATTATCCCGGCATAGGTCTTGAAGATATACATAAAAGCAGCATTCACCAGAATAATAAAAGCGAAAATTAGGCTTTTATCATCATGATATATGAATTCCTGTTTTGTAATTTTTGCGATAATGTAGGTAGAAAGAAATAAAGATATTACCAGAATAATAATGTCTATTACAAGAATTATCCATCTAGGAAGATATCTTACGTCTGAGAGATTGACAACATTATCCCCTCCAAATATTGTTTTTCTAAGAGAATTGTACATTGTCTATATTGGTGTTCATATTTAATTAAGGTATAATATCTAATTATCCAATCAAAGATAGTTTTGATACAATCATGCAAAAGTAAAATAAATTTATTTCAATATGCTGAAATCAAAAATAAATTTGATGTTACATTTATAAAATCTAACAATTTCATTGTGGTACAGCTAAACCCACAGACAAAAATCATACCATAGAAACTGTTTATGACTACGACATTTATCTATGTAAATTTTTTATTTCAGCTGTTTTTTCTTTAAAAGAATTATTAAATCTTTATATATCAATCTTTTTCAATGAACTGATTGTTTTTTTTCCTAAAAGTCATACGTCAAGTTTTTTTTTATTTATTAATATTTAGCCAAAAATATCAATTATTTTCTCATACTCAAAACCTTTACTCATCAAATATTTTATAGTTTTGGTTTTTTTTTGATATTCTTTCAAGCCAGTTTGTTTGGTATAATAATCATCAAAAATTTTTCTGATGGTTTTCTCATAATCTGAGTCATCAATCTCATCAAAACAAGAGCTTATCAACCTCTCTGAAATCTGTTTTTGTTTCAGATTGATCTTAATTTTGGTCTTTCCCCAGTGTTTAATGTAAAATTTCCCTCGGATATAGCTCCTGGTAAATCTTTCTTCGTTCAGAAAGTTTTCTTTCAGCAGAAATAAAATAATTTCTTCTTTTGCTTCATCAATAAGCAGAAACTCTCTCATCTTCTGTTCCACTTCCGCATGGCAGCGGTCCTGGTAAACACAATAGTTAACAAGCTTCTGTTTAATTTCGTCGAAAGTATAAGATTTCTTTTCCATTGTAATAAAAAAAGAATGAGCAGTTTGCCCATTCTTTATATGATATTGGAATGTCTGTTAGTAATTGAACAGAGCTTTACCTTCCATTAATTCGTTAACCTTCTTTCTTACAGATCCAAGAACTTCTTCATTCTTGATATTATCTACCACTTCAGAAATTAACCCTGCAATAGTATCCATATCATTTTCTTTAAGTCCTCTGGTAGTAATAGCAGCAGTTCCTAATCTGATACCAGATGTTGTAAATGGTGATTTATCATCAAAAGGAACCATATTTTTATTACAAGTAATATCAGCAAGTACTAATGCTTTTTCTGTTTCTTTACCGTTTACTCCTTTATTTCTAAGATCTACTAACATCAGGTGATTATCTGTACCACCGCTTACGATATCAAAACCTCTGTCGATCATTGCTTTTGATAATGCCTGAGCGTTAGATTTAACCTGTTTTGCATAAGTTTCGAACTGTACGTCCAATGCTTCACCGAACGCTACCGCTTTACCAGCAATTACGTGCTCAAGAGGACCACCCTGAATACCTGGGAATACAGCTCCGTCCAGCACCTGGCTCATCATTTTAATTTCTCCTTTTGGGGTTTTGTGACCGTAAGTATTTTCAAAATCTTTCCCCATCATAATCATCCCTCCTCTTGGTCCTCTAAGGGTTTTGTGAGTAGTAGTCGTTACTACATGACAGTGTTCGAATGGAGAGTTTAACAATCCTTTTGCCACTAGACCTGCCGGGTGAGCAATATCTGCCCAAAGCGTTGCTCCAACTTCGTCTGCTACTTCTCTGAACTTAGCATAGTCTAAATCTCTTGAATACGCTGAGAAACCTGCGATAAGCATTTTTGGTTTTTCTCTCAATGCCACTTCTCTCATTTGGTCATAATCGATAAGACCTGTTTCCTGCTGAACACCGTAAGAAACTACGTTATATTGAATCCCTGAGAAATTCACTGCAGAACCGTGAGTAAGGTGTCCTCCCATTGAAAGGTCCATCCCCATGATTTTGTCACCTGGTTTCAAAACTGCAAGATAAATGGCTGCATTCGCCTGAGAACCGGAATGCGGCTGAACATTCACGTAGTCTACTCCAAAAAGTTCTTTAGCTCTGTTAATCGCTAAAGTTTCAACCTCATCTACTACTTCACATCCTCCGTAATATCTTTTTCCGGGATATCCTTCAGCATATTTATTTGTCAGTACACTTCCCATTGCTTTCATCACGTTTTCAGAAACAAAGTTTTCTGATGCAATAAGTTCTAAACCATGGGTTTGTCTTTGTCTTTCCTTTTCAATCAGGTCGAAAATAATATCCATTTTACTTTTAGTTTTTGAAATTTTCACCCCAAATGTACGGAATTTTCGTCGAGATTTCTCTATTGAAAAAATGATTTTTAAACACTAAAAAATGAATATATATATCCACAAATCCTACATTATGGTTCTTTTAAATGTGTCAAAAAGCCTTTAAAATTCATCATCAGAAAGTTCTTTATTCACCATAGCTCCGGCAAAATTCCCTTGGGCAACTGCATTGGCTACGGAACGCATCATGGTTACAGTATCTCCACAGGCAAAAAGTCCGGAAACGGTTGTTTTCTGCATTATATCCACTTTAATAAATCCCTGTTCTGTAAGTTCACACCCCAGATCATCAGATACATTGATATTTTGCTCAAAAGGAATTTTCGCATACAAAGCCTGCAATGGAACTTCCTTTCCGTTTTTAAAAATTATTTTTTGAATGAAACCATTTTCATGTTTTACTTCTTTGATTTCATCTTCGTTAAGGATGATATTATTATTCTTTAGTTTTTCAAGTTGTTCGTCACTAAGAACGGCTTTTCCATTGGTAAATAAAGTGAGGTTTTTAGTCAGATTAAAAATCAGTTTTGAAAACTCGTAGGCCATATCTCCGTTGGAAAGAATTCCGGTAATTTCATTTTTTACTTCATAGCCATGACAGTATGGGCAATGAATAACAGAAATTCCCCAACATTCTGCAAATCCGGGAATATCCGGCATAATATCCTTCACTCCTGAGGCAAGGATCAATTTTTTAGCGTAAAATTTTTCACCTGTTGAAGTTTCAATCACAAAACCTTCATTTGCTTTCGAAGTTTTTACCACTGTTCCATTATAAAATCGTACGGTATCATACTTTCCTACATCTTGTTTTGCCAGCTTTGCAATTTCCGCAGGTGTTTTTCCGTCATGAGTAACAAAATTATGGGAATGTGGAGTTTGTCTGTTGCAAGGTTTTCCGTTATCGATAACCAGGACATTTCTTAATGATCTTCCCAAAGCCATTGCTGCAGATAATCCTGAATAGCTTCCTCCTGTTATGATGACATCAAAGTTTTTGTTTTCCATAGTTTAGTTGATAATTGATAATTGATAATTGATAATTGATAATTGATAATTGATAATACAAAGTTAACCTAAAATCAATTAACGCAATAAAGTTGCAATAATATTTATCTATTAGCTTTATCCTATCTGCAAATCATCATTTCCAACGTTATTGAAAACTATTTCCATTCATTTTTAACTTCGATAATTTCATCCTGAATTCTCTTGTTGATATTTACTTTTGCTCCCTGCAAACTGAAAATTGCAGTTCCTCTTTCTCTCGCGTAAGGATTGGTAATGGAATCTTTTAATGTTGCAATTTCAAAAAAGGAACCGGATTCTTTAAGTTCTTTTCCTGCTTCAGATGCCTCTTTAATCCTGATCACATTTTTATATTTTTTGTTTACATCTATCCAATTGATATAATCTGCATTAAATGACACTGCCACGACTCCGGCTTTTGAGTAATAATTAATAGCTCCGGTCTGTCCGTAATTATCACACAGTACCATGGTTTTTCCGGTTTTTGACAATCTGGAATATTCTTTATCTACTTTTTGAGCCAGCTCTTTCCAACCCTGCATATCAGCAAAATCCTGTGGCAGCGGATGATCTTTTCCATCTTCCCAGCGAAGCAACCCTAATTTTTTGTATTGACTTTGGTGGGACACGATGTATTCAGGACTTTTATTTGGAAAAGCCACATTATACAAAGGCAGAAATAAAAGTATTGGAATAAGTATGCTAACCGGCTTCAAAAATCTTTTCCGGCCTTTTTCAAATAAATTTCCGAGAAAAACAGCACCAAAAGCAATATACACAGGATAGAGTCCGATTGCGTAGTAATCTTTTGCTTTAAAAAACAAAAACAGAATGATCGTGAAGATATAGCTCCAAAAGAAAAACCTGTATTTTTCAAAAGGTTTGTATAACAGCAATGCTCCCCAGCCTGCAATCATCACAAAAATAACTCCGGCAAAAAATAAAATCTGGGATTTCATAAAATCCATTCTGTCTACATGTACAAGCTGCCGTTCAGAAAGTTCTTTCATATGATGAACAACCGGGAACTGGTTCTGGTACTGCCAGAGAAGGTTGGGAAAAATAATAATCAAAGCTAAAAGTGCAGCCCAGTACACATGAGGCAGCATAAAAATCTTCCTTTGCTCTGTCAGCAATAATGCAGGAATAAGCCCTAACAATGAAAAAGCAATATTGTATTTGTTTAATATTCCTATTCCGACAATGATGGCACCTATATACAACCATTTTACTTGTTGGGAATTGAAATATTTAATCAGACTGTAGTAAATAAACAACCATAGAAAGATCTCCAGAGAGGTTGGCTGGAATAACATATTTACCCGAAGAAGTACTGAAAATAATAGCCCTAAAGAAGCCAGTACTTTAGCAAACAGGTTTCCATTGAGCTCTTCCACAACTTTCCATGTCAGTACTATCGTCAAAGCTCCGAACAGCGCTGGAAAGAATTTAACCCAAAAGATGGAATTTCCCAACATTTTAATTATCCAGGCCAACCAGGAATTAACGGGAGGAACGGAGAGATATCCCCAGGCAAGGTGATTAGCCTGATCAAGATGCAGGTATTCATCTCTGTGAAGTTCATACTCAGGGCTTATCAGCGAGTATTGGAGTGCAAACTTTGCAATGATAAAAAGTAACAGAATCCAATAGTCTTTTTTCATGGAGGTATAGTTTGGAATTTAAAATTAAGACATTTTAAAATTACTTTTTGTTACACCTTTCCGAATTTATTATCAGCAATTTCAGTTTTTACTTTTTGAATCTTGTCTGACCAATAATTAATTTCCTCATTTTTATCCGGGAATTCTTCTATAGATTTATTCTGACATGAAATCAATGATTCCTGATAAGACTGCAAGATGGTTTTTAAATACATTTCATAGTCATTAGGATTTTTGGGAATATATCCAATTCCATCACAGCCGCATGTATGAAAGCATTTTCCTGTTTTTAAAAGACTTTCTATAATTTTCCATTCTTTGACTGCTGTTTTTTTTGGAGCTTTGAAATCTTTCCCCAGATCAGCCATTACGTTGCTGCACTCAGGACATTTTATAGTTCTGTTTTCAATCTCTGAAACAATTTTTTGTAATTCTTCTGTTTCTCTTTTTGTGAAAACATATCCCACTTTACGAATTACCTTCCCATTAGGCTCATGGTATACTTTTTCTTTTTCTACTCTTTTTATAATATCGTATACATTCTGTTGTTTAAATGATTTTCTGCATTTGAAGCATACGTAATGTGATTTATAGGTTTTCCCAGCGTATCTGCACATTTTTCATAGATTATCCAATTCAAATATAGGAATTTACACTTGCAAAAGTTTTGATCTAAAAAAAGAATCCCGGACGAAAAAAATTCCTCCGGGATTCACAGTTTAAAAGTGTATAGTGTAGTTTATTATTTTTTATTTGCTTTTTCTTTAAGCTCTTCTTTGTCTTTATCAGAAGGGTTCCAAACTTTCACTTCGGTATCTTTTGTGATATTTGATCCCGGAAGAATCTGAACGTTGATCCCGTCACTAGCTCCCAGTTTCACATATACTTTTTTGAATTTCCCATCTTTTTGTTTTGCTTCTACGAAAGGTACATCTTTTCCTTGTTTCTTTTCGTACTGAACTAAAGACTCATCCAATAATAATGCATTTTTCTGAGAACTCAATACAATTTCACCATTCGCAGAAAAACCTGCTCTAATATACTCATTATTAGGATTAGTTACGTTTCCTTCTACCGGAAATTTAATTGTTCCTGCATTATCTTTTCCTTTTGGAGCAATCATCGTTAGTTTTCCAGGGAAAGTTTTATTTTGAAGAGCACCGATCACGATGTTCATATCCATCCCTTCACTTAGCTTTCCTGCTTGTGCTTCATCAATTTCACCTTTAAAAATCAAAACATTTAAATCAGCCACTGAGCAGATTGTAGTTCCGGCATTAAAGTTATTGGCTTCAATCACCTGGCTTCCTGCTTTTACAGGAACTTCCAGTACAGTACCTGAAGCTTTGGACCGAATTTCTGTAGTCGCTAACCCTTGTCCTTTAAGTTCAGGAGTGGCACCTGTTTTAGCAATCTGTAATCTTTTTTGAGCGGTATTCAATTGCTGCTGGGCATTTTTTAAAGTCTGTTGCTGAGAGTACAATTGCTGCTGGGCGTTCAGATACTCCTGTTTAGAAGCGACTCCTTGTTTGTATAGCTTATCCTGCATTTCAAACTGTTTCTGCATATTCCCTACATTCATCTGAGCATTGCTGATCTGAATCTGCGCATTCTGAACTTCCTGCTGAGCAGCGTTTACTTCGGAGATACTTGGAACAATTTTTACGGTAGCAATCAGCTGTCCTACTTCTACTTTATCTCCTTCTTTTACTAAAATCTTATCGATAATCCCAGCAATATTGGGTTTGATTTCAATTTCTTCTTTGGGAACGATTTTCCCTGTAGCCATTACTTTATCATCCATATTCTGGATAGTAGGTTTGCGGGTAAGGAAAGCCTCACTTTCTTTGGAGTTTGATTTGATAAAATAGCCAAGCCCTGAGAACAATGCCACTGCAAATAAAAGCCCCAAGACTATATAAATGGCTTTTTTCCAGGTGAATTTCTTTTTCATATGTATAGTTTATTTTTTTTAAATTGAATGATGTGAAAATTAATTATTCTGTTCTTAATGCTTCAATAGGTCTGATCTTTACCGCTCTCTGCGCAGGAATCATCCCGATTATCAATCCTAAAACCACCATTACAGCCATCGCCGCAAATACGTTTCCATAGTTAACTGTCGGATTATAAAAAGGAAATGAATCCTGACCCTGGGTAGCCGCATTGAGAATCATGAGTACAAAAATTCCAGACATAAAACCTATTAATCCTGAGGAAAGTGTAATCACAACACTTTCCAGCAAAATCTGATTTCTTACTTCAGCAGGCTTTGCTCCCAATGCTCTTCTGATTCCGATTTCTTTGGTTCTCTCTTTTACTGTAATCAAAAGAATATTGGAGATAGCGATTACTCCTGCAAGAATCGTCAGTGTACCAACAATAATGGTCAGTAGCTGCATCCCAGTAAGAAAACCGGTTAGTTTTTTAAACTCTTTTCCAAGATTGAAACTTCCGAAAGCATTGGTGTCTTCAGGTGAAACTTTATTTTTGGTTTTTAAAACCTGTTTTACATCTTCTTCCACGGAATTAACGTTAGCATTAGGCTTACTTACAATCGCAAACAGGTCTATCTGGTCTCCTGCATTATACATTTTCGTATAAGTGGAAAGTGGAATGAAAGCGGTCTGATCATTTTCAAAGCCGCCTCCTTTTTTCACACGAAAAACTCCGATGACATTAAAGAAGAGACCTTTAATATTGATTGATTTTCCTATTGGATTTTCTTTTTTCTTGGAATCAAAGAAGTTTTTATAAATCTCTTCTCCAATAACTACTACATTTTTATTTCCGGAAACATCGGCATCATTGATATAGCGTCCGTAGATCAGTTTCTTTTCTGAAATTTTATTTCCTACAGAGTAATCTCCCGTTAATGAATAAGTACCGTTTTTCCCGTTTCTTGACATTGATTCTCCCGGTGTTCCGGTAAAGCTTCCTCTGGCATTTTGTGGCGATATATAATCTATGGCTGTTACTTTCCTTTTCAGCATATCCATATCGGTTAAGTTCAAGTGAACTTCTCTTCCTTTAGGAAATCCCTCATATGGAATGGATGTTTTCTGTGCCCATAAGAAGATTGAATTGGTGGCAAAACCGGAAAATAATTTATCAAAACCATTCTCCATCCCTTTTGCGGCTCCAAGAAGGCTTACATACAAAAACATTCCCCATCCTACGCCAATCATGGTAAGAAATGTTCGGAGTTTATTATTCCTCAATGAATAATAAATTTCCTGCCAAGTATCTTTTTTAAATATGATATTCACCTTTTTGAATTATAAGTTATAAATATGAGTTATGAATTCCATTCATTCTTTTAACTAAAAATTTGCTTTTGTTTTTTAGTTTATATTATTCTGTTCTCAATGCTTCAATAGGTTTGATTCTTGAAGCTCTGTACGCAGGTACAAATCCAGCAATCAATCCTGAAAAAATCAGGGCAATAAATGCCATAATAATAGCCCCCCAACCTACACTTGGACTTTTAATGAAAAATTCTTCAAGACTGTCACCAATAAGGCTTAATGTCAAAACACCTACTCCTACTCCTACAAGTCCGGATACCACTGTAATCACAACGCTTTCCTGAACAATCAGTCCTACGATTCCACTTGGTTTTGCCCCAATAGCTTTTCGTACTCCGATTTCTTTGGTTCTTTCTTTCACGATATACACCATGATATTACTGATCCCGATAATTCCCGCAAGCAATGTTCCCAGACCAATAAATCCAACAATAGCGGTAAGAACTGCCATAAACGTAAATGTATCATTCATATTTTTGGCGTTATTCCAGACACGAACTCCATTTTCATCATCAGGAGAAACATTTTTTCTGGCTTTCAGTTTATCTTGTAACTCATCACCATATTTTATGGCCTGATCCGGAGTCAACTTATCATTATAGGTGATATAAGCTATATTCACTGTGTCAGAACCCTTTTTCATCTGCTGTAAAGTGGTAATAGGCACTGTAATATGTCTTTCATCCCGGTCTCCTCCATCATCTGAAAAGACTCCGATCACCTTGTACATCGTTCCATTAATATCCAGCTCTTTTCCAATAGGATTTCCATTTTTGATCAAATCCCGCTGAACCATTCTTCCGATTACGGCAACATTTAATTTCCTTGTCAAATCCATAGATGTCAGATAACGACCATCAATAATTTTTCTATTCTCAATAACCTGCTCTCCCGGCTCAGCACCATTGATCTGATAGAGACCACTCTCTTTCCCATATTTCACCATTAAATTGGCGCTATACCTGGGACTTGAAGGACCCGCTTTTTTCTTATCTGCATTTATCAAAAAATCATAGTCTGCGTTATTCATTGAAACATTTCTATCAGACTGTAATCCCTTATACGCTAAAGTGGCTTTCCCTGTTGAAATAATAATAAGGTTCTTAGCATCTCCGGCAAATCCTTCTGAGAAAGCATTCTGAAGTCCTTTTCCAATTCCAAAAAGTACGATGAAAATAAACAGCCCCAGGGCTACCGTAAACCCTGAAAGTACCGTCCTGAGCACATTGCTCCGGATAGAACTGAATATTTCCTGCCAACGATCTAGGTCAAACATAGTTTTTATTTTTTTACTTTGTAAAAAAGTCAATTAGCTGCGCTCTCAATTTTCTTCGAAGTCAATTAACTTTGTTGTCAATTTATTCTTCGCAAAACTTTAGTTACGAACCTGACTAATTTTCACATTTCTAATCTTTTTTTAACATTTTACTTAACAAGATAAATGCTGTTTTTATTAAATTTCCAATTTTTGTTAATTCCTCTATTTTAATATAATTACATTCTATAACGATATCAAAACAAGAATCCAACTCAATAACCGAACCTCTGGCAATTTCAAAATACCTCTTTCTTTCCAGTTCAGATTTTCTTGAACATCCTTCAGTAATATTTAGTACAACTGAAGTAGAAGCTCTTCGTATCTGATCGATTATGTTAAACTTTTCATGATCAGGGATTTTAGATAAAATTTTATAACATTCTATTCTTAATTCTCTGGCTGACCGATATACGTCAAGCTTATAATGGTTCAGATTTAAAAACATTTTTATTTTTTCTCATATTCATTCGTGTGTGTTATTAATTATTTTCCCTCTTCATTATCAATTCACTTGTAAAGCAAAATTGACCATTCACGATTCACTTATAATACAATCTGCTTAATAAACTCATCACTTTCAATAATCCCGTCCTTCAGTACTACATTTCTTTTAGTTTGTGCAGCTACATCAGGTTCATGGGTTACAACGATGATTGTTTTCCCCTCATTATTGATATCCTGAAGTAGTTTCATAATATCATGAGTAGTTTTGGAATCCAATGCTCCTGTAGGCTCATCTGCCAGTACTACTTTTGGATCTGTAATCAAAGCTCTTGCAATAGCGACTCTTTGTTTCTGTCCTCCGGAAAGTTCACTCGGAAGGTGGTTGGCCCATTGTGCCAATCCTACTTTCTCCAGATATTCCATCGCTTTCTGATTTCGCTCTTTTCTCGGTACATTCTGATAGTACAGAGGAAGTGCTACATTTTCTAAAGCCGTTTTATAATTGATAAGGTTAAAAGACTGGAAAATAAATCCTAAAAACCTGCTTCTATATTCCGCAGCTTTTACTTCAGATAAATGTTCGATAGGAACTCCATCCAATTCATAGATACCTGAATCTTTTTCATCCAGAATCCCAATAATATTAAGAAGCGTGGATTTTCCGGAACCGGAACTTCCCATAATAGAAACAAACTCCCCTTCAGAAATATTCAGATTAATTCCTTTGAGAACATGAAGTTTGCTTTTCCCTGTATCGTATGACTTATTTAAATCCTGAATTACTAACATTAAGTGATGTATGTTTTATACCCAATAAGTAGATGATATTTTCAAATTGTTACAAGAATAAAAATTTATTCAAATATTTTTTTGTTTAACACAATAGACCTTTATTTATAATACTTTACAAAATATTGTTTAACTGTAACTCTGTATTTGTATCTATTTATCCTCAAGATTGCTGTCTAGCCTATTATCCGAGCCAGTTTCATGTAAATGTGGAAAACTTTTCAGGCTAAAAGTCAGCCTATTAGTATTTACCTCTTTCAAAATCAGTTCTTTTTTTCGAACTTTGCTATTAGTTCTTTACAAGAAATATGAATTTGCGGAAGTGAATAACTTTAATCCACAACTTGCAGATAAACAAAAAGTTAAGTATTTCCTGAACGTTGTCCACAGAGATCTAAATTATTTAATTATAAAGATATTTAATATGGGAATTTTTGATAAAAGAGTAAGTTATAAGCCATTTGAATACCCGGAGGTTCTTCAATTTGTAGAGGCAATCAACAAATCGTTCTGGGTACATTTGGAAGTGGACTTTACTGCAGATGTTCAGGATTTTCATTCGCAGTTGGAACCACATGAAAAACATGCTGTGAAAAATGCGCTGTTAGCCATTGCACAGATCGAGGTGTCTGTAAAGACATTCTGGGGGAATTTATACAACCACCTACCAAAGCCGGAATTCAATGGATTAGGATCTACTTTTGCAGAATGCGAGTTTCGTCATTCTGAAGCATATTCCCGTTTATTAGAGGTATTAGGATACAATGACGAATTCCTTAATGTTATCGAAATTCCTGCTGTAAAAGGAAGAATCGAGTTCCTGGGAAATGCTTTAAAACACGCTAATTCTGCAACCCCTAAAGAGTATGTTTCTGCTTTACTATTATTCAGTATTTTAGTAGAAAATGTTTCTCTTTTCTCGCAGTTTGCCATCATCCTTTCTTTCACAAGATTCAAAGGATTCATGAAAAACGTTTCCAATATTATTGCATGGACTTCCGTAGATGAGCAGATTCACGCTAATGCAGGAATCTACCTGATCAACAAAATCCGTGAGGAGCAGCCTGACTTGTTAACAGACAGCGATATCGAAGACATTTACACTTTGGTAGATGAGTCTATCGCAAGAGAAGGAGACATTCTTAGCTGGATCTTTGAACTGGGAGAAATCGACAACGTTTCTAAAGAAGATCTGTTAAACTTCATGAAATACCGTGTGGATGACAGCTTGAAGAAAATCAACATGAAAACAAAATACAACATTACTCCTGAACAATACAGACCAATGGTATGGTTCGAGGAAGAAGTTTTCGCCAATTCATTAGATGATTTCTTTGCTAAAAGACCTGTTGATTATACAAAACACGATAAAAGTATTACAGCAAACGACTTGTTCTAATATTGACGAGCGAGCGTCAAAGCGGTCAGTATCAGGACTACCCTTTTCTGATTAATAAGTGAAATTGTTGTTCATCAGTAAAGCACAAATACAAAAGAAATGATTAATGTAATAGTAACCTATACGGTAAACCCCGAATTTGTTCCAAACAATAAAACGAATATCCAAAAGTTTCTGGAAGATTTCAAAAATTTAGATCCTTCCACCTTTGAATATAAAGTTTTTGTAAAGGAAGATGGTGTTACTTTTGTACATTATTCAAACTACATCAATGAAGAAGTTCAGCATGAGGTTTTGAATGTTCCGTCTTTTAAAGAATTTCAGAGATTAAGAGACGAAAGCGGGCTGAACGGTTCCCACAAAGTAGAAATTTTACAATCAATATTATAAAAAAACAAAATTCCGGAGTGATTCTCTCATTCCGGAATTCGAAAATATAACATCTATGGAAGAGCAAAATTCAAATATATGGTGGCTCAATGAAGAGTCTGAGCAAATGCTGAACAGAGGATATCTGTTGAAAGGTGAAACGGTAGACGGAGCTATCGACAGAATTACCACTGCTGCTGCAAAAAGGTTATACAAGCCTGAACTTCAACCGGCATTCAAAGAAATGATCACGAAAGGATGGATCAGCTTCTCTTCTCCTGTATGGGCTAATATGGGAACAGAAAGAGGTCTTCCTATCTCCTGTTTCAACGTTCACATTCCGGACAGCATTGAAGGAATTACTCATAAAATGGGTGAAGTCATCATGCAGACTAAAATCGGAGGTGGTACTTCAGGATATTTTGGAGAATTGAGAAACAGAGGAACTGCTGTAACAGATAACGGAAAATCTTCAGGAGCAGTTTCATTCATGAAGCTTTTCGATACGGCTATGGATGTGGTTTCTCAGGGAGGAGTAAGAAGAGGTGCTTTTGCTGCTTACTTAGATATTGACCACGGGGATATTGAAGAATTTTTATCCATTAAAGATATCGGCAGCCCGATTCAGAACCTGTTTACCGGAGTATGTGTACCGGATTACTGGATGCAGGATATGATTGACGGTGATATGGAAAAACGTAAAGTTTGGGCAAGAGTATTGGAAAGCCGCCAGCAAAAAGGTCTTCCGTATATTTTCTTCACAGACAACGTGAACAGAAATAAACCTCAGGTTTATAAAGACCTGGGAATGACAGTGAATGCAAGTAACCTTTGTTCTGAAATCATGCTTCCATCAACAATGGAAGAATCTTTCATCTGCTGTCTGTCTTCCATGAACCTGGAATTGTATGATGAGTGGAAAGATACCGATGCTGTAAAACTGGCAGTATACTTCCTTGATGCTGTATTATCAGAGTTCATTGACAAAACTGAAGGAAACTATTACCTACAGGGAGCAAGAAACTTCGCGATGCGTCACAGAGCTCTTGGATTAGGCGTTTTAGGATACCACTCTTATTTACAGAAAAATATGATTCCGTTTGAAAGCTTTGAGGCGACTCAGTTCAATGCAAGAGCATTCAGACATATCAAAGAACAGGCTGAGCAGGCTTCAAGAGAACTTGCCAACATCTATGGAGAACCAGAAGTATTGAAAGGATACGGATTGAGAAATACCACAACAATGGCTATTGCTCCTACCACTTCAAGTTCTGCCATCTTAGGACAGACTTCTCCTGGAATTGAGCCTTTCTCTTCCAACTATTATAAAGCAGGTCTTGCGAAAGGAAACTTTATGCGTAAGAATAAATACCTTGCACAACTATTGAAAGAAAAAGGACTGGATAACGAAGAAACATGGAGAACAATCATGCTGAACCACGGATCGGTACAGCACCTGAACGAGCTTACTCCTGAAGAAAAGGCAGTATTCAAAACGTTCAAAGAAATCTCTCCAATGGAGATTATCTCTCAGGCAGCACAGAGACAGCAATATATTGATCAGGCACAGTCACTGAATCTTCAGATTCCTTCTACAATGCCTGTAAAAGATGTCAACTACCTTTATATTGAAGCTTGGAAAAAAGGAGTAAAAACACTTTACTACCAACGAAGTTCATCCGTTTCAAAAGAAATGATGGTTAACTTCGTATCATGTTCAAGCTGTGAGGCATAGAACCAAGTAATAAACACGCTATATTTACAAAAGCATACCGAAAGGTGTGCTTTTGTCGTTTTCATAGGCCTTGATTGATAGTTTAGTTTCCCACAGATTCTCACAGATGATTGCGTGTATTTAAAATGATTTAGTAAGAATAAAATACATTTCTTATGTTGGCATCATTTATCAATCATAATTTTTAGTTTACAATTCATAAAAAAGGTCCGGAAAGAAAATCCGAACCTTGGAAAAAGAATTATATGAAGTAAAATGTAAAAGCGTCATTAAAAATTGTATCGTACTCCCAGCTGAGCCTGGAACCTTGATGCAAACTGATCAATAGTATAAGGCAGTCCCGGTGTTTTGAAATTGTACGTAGGATCTCCAGCAGAAGGTTGTCCTGTTGCTATATTTCCAACCTTTGTTAGTCCCACACTTGCTGTAGAGTTGAAAGTATTAGGTACAAAATATACTTTACCCCAGTCTTTGTTTAGTAAGTTGGTAAAATTGATGATACTTAATGAGATTTGTATATTATTTTTGGATTTCTTGCTTAGCCTGATTTCATCCATGATTCTAATATCTGCCTGAATATTCCATGGAGTCACATCGCCGTTTCTTTCTGTGAACTTCCCTCGTCTGGATTTCAGATAGTCATTACTGTTGACAAAATTTTCGTAGTCAGCAATCTGCTGCTGAGCAGTTACCACTACATTTCCTGCGGCATCTTTGATAGGAACGATATATTTTGTAGCTTCTGCAGCATCTTTAAAAACATAGGCAAGTCCTGCAGCCTGTCCCGTATTGGCAATTGTACTGTTTACAAATCCCCAGGAAAAAGGATTTCCAGACTGAGCATTGAAATATACGTTGGTGGATAACCTGTTCATATCAGAAATGTTAAAGGCATATCCAAGATTGGCTACCACTCTGTTTTTGATAGCGAAATTGGAGGTGGTCAGCTTCGGATCATTAGGCGTAAGAGACTGGTTCATCTGCCAATTACTTTCCATCGAGTTTCTGATACCATTGGTGATATCTTTAGCATCTCCGTAAGTATAGGCCACAAAGAAATTAAATCCGAAATCATACGATTTTGAAAGCTGTGCTGTCAGGTTATAACGATATCCTTCTTTTGTATTAGATAAAAGATAAGCATTAGAGAAGTTACTGTTGATATTTGTGGTATAGATGGGCATTTCATGGTTCGTATCATAGCTGTAATACGTCACATTATCCGTCTTGTTCACCTGCTGGAATTTTAGATCATAAAGTACTTTTGTATAGATTCCTTCTAAGGTTAATTTATATCCTGCCAAAGTATAATCGAAAGCTAATGAACTCCTCCACACTCTTGGCATTTTAAAATTATTATCAATAAGATCAACCTGTACTTTTGAAGAGTTCTGCCATTTTGGGAAATTAGCACTATTCAATGGATCTCCGTTGGTAGCAAGCTGTGCTGGTGTCGGTGCATTATAATCATAACTTCCAAAACCTACTCCATCATTATAATAAGCATATCCCAACCACGCGAAAGGAATTCTTCCCACAAAAATCCCTGATCCTCCTCGTAGCACCATAGATCTGTTTTCTGTAAGATCAATCGTAAACCCAAGTCTTGGAGAGAATGTCGGTTTATTCAGGTAATTGTTGGTAAGCTGGCTTAGTGGGGTGTAATTATAGGTATTTCCAGCGTTTGGATCCTGAGGTGAATTGGTTACCAGTGGACTCAATTGTGGTTTATTTGGTAAATCCGTATAATCTACTCTTACTCCAGGTGAAAGTCTCACTCTTCCCCAGTTGATTTCATCCTGAAGATACATGGAAAGCAGATTTACTTTATATTGTGCATAAGGATTATCAAAAAGGGTCTCTCTGCTTTCTCCATTGAAAGGGTAGGTACCTCTTATTCTTGCAGGCGTTCCATTATAAAAATCAGTCAGGTTTTTATAGGAAATTCTTCCGTTCAAAGCATTCACAAAACCGTAATTGATATTGTACAGCTCATTATGGGTTCCTAATAAGAAAGTATGATTTCCTTTTTTATAAGTAAGATTATCAGTAATTTCGAAAGTCTTTTGCTTCATATTGAAAACCGTAGCCTCTCTATCATTTCCAAGAAGAATAGTTCCGCCGTTGTAAGCTATTTCTACCTGTGGAAACATAGCGTTGCCGGAAGTAGGATCTCTATAATCATGAATGGAAGAATATCCTACCACCAAATTATTGCTCCATTTATCATTAAAACGACTTTTCAATTCGAGTGTAGTGGTAGATGCTGTATTTTTCTGAACGAAATCCATACTGGAAAATCTGAAGTTTGCTCCGTCTCTTTCCAGGTTGGATGCCTGTGAAAATACTGTATTGTTTTTAATGGATAAAGTATGTTTATCATTAATTTTCCAGTCTAACTTATTGAAAAGTTTAGAACTTTCAGAGAAATTGTTATACTGATTAAAGCTTCCTACATTGAATCCATATTTATTTCGTACAAAATCTGAAATCTGCTGTGCAGTCTGTTCATTCACCAGTGCTCCCGGATCGTTGGCATTATAGAAAACAGGATCTTTTCTTTTGGTATATTCAAGATTGGTAAACAGAAACACCTTATCTCTAACCACCGGCAATCCTACTCTTCCTCCATAGATAAAATCTTCAAAATCACTCGGCATTTTAGAATTATCCCCTACCCTGTTTCTTCCTGTAATGGCTGCATTTCTTCCGTATGCATAAATTGAACCTGTCACATCATTACTTCCACTTCGGGTTACCGCATTAATACTTCCTCCAAGAAAATTCCCCAATTTCACATCGTAAGGTGCGATATACACCTGCACATCCTGAATAGCATCCAGACTTATTGAATTGGAACGGGTACTGCTTCCCGGCATTCCTGATGTACCAGTCTGCCCTCCCAATGAAGGACTAAAGCCAATAGCGTCATTGTTGATAGAGCCATCAATTGTTACGTTATTATAACGGAAATTGGTTCCGTTGAAAGAGTTGTTGGCACTCTGAGGAACCAGTTTGGTAACATCCTGAATTCCACGGTTGATATTCGGAAGGCCTGAAATCTGTGCCTGGCTGATTCCTACTCCATATTTTGCCGTAGCTTTTTTAGATGTAATTTTTACCTCATCAATTGTCTTTTCTTTACTTCCTACCTCTACTACAGGTAAGTCGTTGTTTCCTAAAGAAAGCTGCAGATTAGGGTTTTCATAGATAACCTGTGATCCGTCAGAAATTTCAATTTTGTAAGGCCCTCCCGGTTGAAGATTATCTAAACTGAACTGCCCTTTGCTGTTACTTTTCGTTTCAAAGGTACTGTTGGTAGGAATGTGTATTACCTTTACTGTGACTTCAGAAGAAATTCCCTTTAATCTTCCAAAAATTTTAGAGCTGGTTTCCTGTGAAAATGCAAATCCAAACGATAGCAAAGCAAAAGCACAGATGATTTTTTTCTTCATATTTTATTCGCTATAAACTTGGTGTAAAATTAGACCTAGTAAAGATGAAGTATGGTAACATAGAATTAACATTACGTAACAGAATGTTTAACATTTCCTTAAAAAAAACTTAATAGAAATATTGTGAAAATCTTTTAAGAAACTACCGAAAACGTAAAAACCGTACTATTTTCCAATCATTTCAAGAGGTTTTAATTTCTTAAAATTTTAATATCGACAGTCATTTTCTATTGAATTACTTTCTATGAAAACTATAGAACCTCTGATATTTTTGGTTTATATTTGTGTATATTGTTTAATACCAAAACTACAGATATGAAATTCGGACAAGTAGAAGATCCTTCAAAAATAGATTTCACATTACCTAAAGACCACCCTAAAACGAAAGAAATACTGGCACTCAATACAAAAGGACTTGAAAATATTTCTATCGGATGTGCCAAATGGAATAAAACGGATCTTAAAGGGTTCTATCCTAAAGGAACTAAGGATGAGTTGACTTATTATGCCACTCAGTTTAACTCTATCGAATTGAATGCTACTTTCTATGGAATGCCCACTCCTGATCAGGTAAAAACCTGGAAAGAAAAAACTCCGGAAAATTTTAAATTCTTCCCTAAGATCACCAATACGGTTTCCCATTTCAGAAGGCTGATTGATGTGACGGATCCCGTGACTCATTTTGCTTCTGCTATTATCAATTTTGATGAGAAACTGGGAATGGCTTTTCTTCAGCTTCACGATAATTTTAAGCCTAAGGACTATGACAGGCTGGAAAAATTCGTAAAAGAATGGCCTAAAGAAGTTCCATTAGCCATAGAACTCCGAAATACGGAATGGTTTGCCGATGAAGAAATTCTGAATACAACCTGTGAACTTTTTGAAGCCCATAATATCACCAATATCATTGTAGATACCGCCGGAAGAAGAGATATGCTTCATATGCGACTTACTACCCCTAATGCATTTATCCGCTATGTAGGAGCCAATGCTGAAAGTGACTACGAAAGACTGGATGATTGGTTGAAACATCTTACCCAATGGAAAAAAGCAGGTCTTCAGAATCTTTATTTCTTCGTACACCAGAATATTGAAAAAGCTTCTCCTTTATTATCCGCTTATTTTATCAGGAAGATGAATGAAGAATGGAAAACTGATATTCATATTCCGCAAATGGCAACAGAAAGTACCGGAACACTTTTTTAGCACAAAGGATTGCTGAGATAAAATTAAATAGGCTACATTCAGTTAATTTCTTACACCCGATTCATTCCTCTCTGTAACAAAAAAATTTGTATATTAGAGTATAATGTATTTCACTAAACATTATGCTTTAAAACATAAATTATGGAAAAGGAAATTTGTACAATCAGCATTGCTAGCAACTGGCTTGGTGATGAATATATTTTTTATGAAAATCATACCATAAAAAGAGTATATGACAGCCACAGTTTGAATTCCAATAAGAGCGAATGGCTTGAGCCTAAAGAAATCAGTAAACAAAATAAGGATAAACTTATCAAAGCCTGTCCTGAAGAATTCAAGGAACGGATTATGCAGATTCTGGATTATCCTTGACAGAAACTAAAAAGGTAATGAGTATTGGAAACTCATTACCTTTTTTATTTATTTTTTCTAATCAGCAGCACAAGATTGAGAAACAGAAGCAGAAAGTCCAGCGTAATCCAGATTCCCAGTTTGGTATTCTCATAATTATAAGCGTCTACCTGCTTTTTGGCCGCATCAGACAGCTTCATACTTTGATTGATGTAGTTCTGTACTTCTACAATCTGATCAATATTTTTATTAGGTACAGAATGTTGAGAAAAATAGACTAAGTTTTTCTTTCCAAGATAGCCTGCAATCCAGTATTCATCAGACTTATCCATTTTCAGGTATTCTATTCTGTAATATTCCGGGCGTATTTTTCCAATATGTTTAGGCTCAAGGGTTGTATTCTGATCTGTTTTATCTACTTTGATTAAGTAAAAATCCAATGCCTGTGGAAGTTTATTAACCACCTGAAGCCCCACAGAATTATCAACAAATGCCACAGCACTTTTCTTGATAAACCAGTACGTAAATACAGAAATTGAAAAAACAACTGTTACAATACGAAACAGCTTTGCCCATCTGGCCACGCTTCCTGATTTAACCTTAAAGAGAACCAAGGAAAGAACAGAAGCTAAAAATATTATGAAAATAATGAGTGTCATATTTTACAAAGATACTTCTTATCTCTATTTTATCTATATTTGCGCCAATATTTTAACTTTAGATAACCATGAAAAAAACATTCTCGGTACTATTTTCCTTCTGTATTGCATTAATCTGCGCTCAGATAAAATTTGAAAAAGGTTATATCATTAATAGTAATGATGTAAAAAAAGAAGTACTTATCAAAAATCAGGGATGGGCAAACAACCCGAACAATTTCATTTACAAAACGGATGAAAAATCAGAAGAAAGCACAGGAAATCCCTCTACAATTAAAGAATTCGGGATTTATAATGATGTAAAATATGTTACCTACAACGGTAATATTGATTATTCTTCTGATAATACGGGAGAACTTTCTTCCAGCAAGGAACCAGAATTTAAAAAGGGACCTGTATTCCTTAAGGAAATCGTAACAGGTAATAAAAATCTATACTCTTATCAGGGGCAAAATATAACAAGATATTTTTATTCTGATTCTGATTCAAATACTTCTATCCAGCCATTGATTTATAAAAAATACTTTTTTAACGGAAACAATCTGCAAATTGCAACAAATGAGGAATATATTGATCAATTGAAAGCTATATTTTCAGATGACAATATAGCCCAGACAAGTGCACTAAAAACAAAATATACAAATAATGACCTGAAGAAAATTTTCTCGACATATAATAATAAAATTTCAGGAACTACCAACCAAGAAGTTCCTTCCAAAATTAAAAGAAATTCAAAGTTTAACTTAGCTATCAGACCTGGACTTAATTTTTACTCACCAGTGGAAATAACAAAAACCTTTAGTAATGACGGCCTTCCTTCAAAAACTGGATTCAGGATAGGTGTTGAAGCAGAACTTGTATTACCTTTTAATAGAAACAAATGGTCAGTTGTAGTTGAACCTACATTCTCCCTTTACAGTAATAAGTCAACAATAAGAACAAATGATAATTTGTATAATATACATGTGGATAATTATTCATTTATTAACATTCCTGTGAGCATAAGACACTATATGTTTATTAGTGATAAATCAAAAATATTTATTAATGCCGGTATTAACGTTCTAACTCTGAAAACCAGTTCAGCGAAGGATTTTCCAATAGATTATGATGGATATGTATTTGATAGATTAAAGCTATCTTCTTCCCAAGCCTTCAAAAGTGTTCTATTCGGAATAGGATATAATTACAATAATAAGTACATTATAGAGGCAAGATATAATACAGGCATGAATCTTTTTGAAGAAAAAGGAGCTGAAGCAAACCTAAAGTATGCTTCGCTAATTCTTGGATATAACATTTTCTAATCTACATTCCATTCTTTATAAAACTGGTCGAGGAAATTCAGCATATAATTATGTCTTTCTTCGGCCATTTTTTTTCCTTTTTCAGTATTCATCATATCTTTCAGAAGCAGTAATTTTTCATAGAAATGATTAATAGTTGTCCCGTTAGATTTTTTATATTCTTCTTTTGACATTCCCAGTTTGGGTTTCATATCCGGATGATGCATCAGGTTATTTTTAAAACCTCCAAAATTGAATGTTCTGGCAATTCCAATGGCGCCTATGGCATCAATACGATCGGCATCCTGCACAATCTGGAGTTCAATGGGTGGATTTACCGGAGCCTGATCTCTGTTCTTGAACGAAATATTTTCAATGACAAATAAGACCTTCTGAATGATTTCTTCAGATACGTTCTGTTCTTCAAGAAAGATTCTTGATATTTTGGGAGCAATGGTTTCATCTCCGTTATGAAATTTAGGATCGGCAATATCGTGAAGAAGTGCGGACAATTCTACTACTTCTTTGTCACAATCCTCTGTTTCTGCTATCTGAGCGGCCAGCTTCCAGACTCTTTCAATATGGAACCAGTCATGCCCGGCTTCTGCTCCTTCTAATTTTTCTTTTACAAATGCTACTGTGTTGTCAATCGTACTTTTCATTTATCTATCAGTTCATTTAAAATAATATCCCATAGTTTGCTGTTGTAACTTCTAAAAAAATTGATATGCCCGATTTCATTTTTATCTGATTCTGAAGCAGCGACCAGCCTGTATGTAGGTTTGAGATTTGAATAGGTATTATTTAATAAACTTAATACTCCTTTTTCTGTAAGCCATATATCATCTTCAGCCCGGATTACAAATACTTTCTGGGTTAAATTTTTAGAAAAGTCATCAATTTTTTCCAACAGCTTATTGGTTGATTTCTTGTTTAAAATTAAGGTTCTCCAGTCATATGCGCAATTTTTTGGAAGACTTTCTCCCAATCCAAACCAATGTGCGGGGAAATATCCTAGCAATGAAGTTGTTAATGGCTGGGCAATTCCAAAACCTAAATACGCTTCAACTTTTGTTCTTCCTTTAAGGTTTCCTACAAAAGCATTTTGTGTTCCTACAAAAACAAATTCTTCAAAAATGTTGGAATCTTCATTCATTCCCAGAATGAGTGCACCTACAGAATGGCCTAAACAATACTTTTTGTATTCTTTAAATGCTGACTTGATATATTGAGTTATCGTTTTATAATCTTTTGAGCCCCAAAGCCTCATAGAACCTTGAAACCCTCTCATATTTTTCGGCTTGGAAAGTCCTATTCCTCTGTAATCATAGGTAATAACTGTAAATCCCTGTTCACAAAAGTAGCTGGCAAAAGAAAAATAGACCTGCTGCTTTACCCCTGTTGCTGAGTTAATCAGTAATAGTTTACCATTATCTCTTTCCGGCTTAAATAAATGGGCAACAAGATTAATATGGTCTTCTGTGGTCAATATTAGTTTTTCCATAATATAAAAAAGAAAAAAATCCACTATAAAAGTGGACATTTTACTTATATCTTTATGTTAAGTTTCAAACTTTTGATATGTTGTAAATAGCTTTAAGAAAAGAAATCTGAGATTCTCGGAAGTCCTGTCTGAGATCCTTTACCCCCTGAAACTCTTGATGAAACTTCATTTCCGAATTTCACACATTCTTCGATAGAGTTCCCGTGGCATAATGCAATGGCAAATCCTGATGTAAAGGCATCACCCATTCCCATTTTATATACTTTTTCGTCCTTATCGTTTCTGTAATATTTCATTTCGGTACCATCAAAATAAATGGTAGAATTGGTATCATCTCTTACAAATACTTTATTGAAATATTTTTTAAGAACTTCTTCCCTTTTCTCTTCTCCAAAAATAACATACAGTTCATTACTTTTAGCCACAATAAAATCAACCATTTCCAAAATCTCTTCGTTGACTCTCATTGCCGGAGATGCATATAATCCTACTTTCTTTCCATATTTCTTAGCTTTTCTAACAGTATGTTCTACAACATCCATAGAAACTTCAAGCTGAACCAGCACAAGATCGGTGGTATGAAAATATTTATCGGCTTCGTCTATATGTGATTTGCTAAGATGCTTGTTGGCTGCGGGTACAACCACAATAGCAGCATTTCCATGAGAAGTTGTTACATAAGCAGTTCCTGTAGCTTCTTTATCTGTTTCATGAACAAATCCTACATTTACATTTTCGCTTACCAGATTCCTCATGATCTGTTGTCCAAGAGGATCCATCCCAACGCATCCTATAAAGTATACACTTGCACCCAACCTGGCCGTACCTACTGACTGGTTAGCACCTTTACCACCAAAGTAACTATCTGATTTGATAGCTAAGACGGTTTCATTAGGCAAAGGAAGTTTTTCGGTTTCAAGAACCAAATCGATCGATGAGCTGCCCACAACAATAATACGAGGTTGTTCTGATGAGAAATTCATTGTGTTTTGTATTAGCTTTAATATTAATAACTGACAAAATTGTGTCTCAAAAATAACTAATTTATAATTAACTTATTTCAATAAATTCAGTAATTATTTTCACGGGTTGTTGATCCTTGTTGTAAGCTATATAGCTAGCATAAAATCCTTCTCCATATCCGGTTTCAAAAGCAAAGATAGTTCCCGGATGTTCTTTTGCCGGTTTAAGAAAGGCGTATTGATCTATTGCCCCGTTTTCATCAAAGAAATAGTCATGGAAAAATTCTTCATAGATTCCCATAAAGTCACCTCCTTTATTTTGATATAATCTTTGTTCCAGTTCATTAAGGCTGTTTTGGGTATCAACATCCATCAGACATCCCATCCCGCTTTCTACAGGATATCCGAAAACTTCTCCTTCTTCAAGATCTTTTAATTTTTGTCCTGCTGTGGTAGCCAGTTTCCATTCTTTAACTTCAGAATCACTGAATATAATCTCTGCATAGGCCACACAGTTACTTTCTCTTTCTTTATGAAGCATTACCGAAAAGTCTCCTTTTGGAAATTCTGTAGTAAAAGGTAGCATATCATTGGTGATCAAGGGATCACAGGCAACCAGTTTCCCACTGGAAAGGTAAATCTTTCCTACTTCAAAACTTTCAAGTAACGGGCTTTCTACAAAGTCTTTCGAGAATAGTTTTTGTATGTTTTCTATATGTGTCATTGTATTTATTCTTTGTTTTCTGTGTCAGGCTGAGCGGAGTCGAAGCCTTGTGAGTTTTTATCTTTACAATTGTCAGAATGACTATCATTCTGGCAAATAGATAATTCTCTCAATTTCTCCCAATTATCATTTATAATAGCTTCCTTTTTCTTACGACTCCAGCCTTTCACTTGTTTTTCAAATGCAATTGCATGAATAATATCATTAAACAGATAAAAGAAGACCAGCTCAACCGGTCTTCTTTTATAAGTATAGCTTTCAGGAAATTTCCCTGACTGATGTTGAGAGAATCTCAACTCAATATCATTGGTAACTCCTGTATAATAGGAATTATCGGAACATTTTAAAATATATACAAAATATTGTTTCATCTTTCAAAAAAGGCTTCGACTCCGCTCAGCCTGACATTCCGACAAATTAACCTATTTATAAGATAATTTTTATAAACTTTTCAGTTTTTCTTCAAGGATCGCAATCTTATCCTGAGCATCTTTTTGCTTTTGACGCTCTACTTCTACGATTTCTGGTTTTGCATTCGCAACAAATTTTTCATTGGAAAGCTTCTTCTCTACTGAAACCAGGAATCCCTTCAAATATTTCAGTTCTTCCTCAGTTTTAGCTTTTTCCTCTCCTAAATCTAAGTTTTCACTTAAAGGAATAGAAACTTCAGTTGCTCCTACCAGGAATGTAAAGCTCGGTTTATCTGTTTTCTGTCCGAAGTGGATTTCAGAAACATTAGCAAGCTTTCTTACTACAGCTTCATTGGCAAATTCAGATGCATTGGTATAAATCTCAACTGCTTCTCGTGGTGATATTCCTTTTGTCTGGCGGTAGTTTCTAACTCCTGAAATCAATTCAGCTGTGATTTCAAAGTTTTTAATAACTTCTTCATTAAAGCTATCCGCCTTCTTCTGCTGAGCAATAACAAGCGCTTCATCAATGCTTCTTTCAGAAATCAACTGCCAGATCTCTTCAGATTGGAATGGCATAAACGGATGAAGCAGCTTCATCAGCTCTTCAAAGAAATAGATGGTTTTATTATATACTTCTTTAGAAATTCCCTCTCCATAGTTAGGCTTGATCGCTTCAAGATACCAACCGCAAAAATCATCCCAAATTAATTTATAGATCAAATGCAATGCATCAGAAATTCTGAATTTTTCGAATTGATCATTAATTTCAGCAATTGTTTTATTAAGCTTGTTTTCAAACCATTCAATTGCCTGGTTATCGGTTTCAATAGCTGGCTTATCTTCATGATTCCACATATTGATCAGACGGAATGCATTCCAGATCTTCGTCATGAAGTTTCTTCCCTGAAGCATTAAATCTTCATCAAAAAGAAGGTCATTACCCGCTGCGGAACTCAATAGAATACCTACACGTACTCCATCTGCTCCATACTTGTCCATTAATTCAAGAGGGTCCGGAGAATTTCCTAAAGATTTTGACATCTTTCTTCTCTGCTTATCTCTTACAATTCCTGTAAAATAAACATTTTTAAACGGAACTTCTTTTCTGTATTCCAATCCGGCCATAATCATTCTGGCTACCCAGAAGAAAATAATATCCGGACCTGTAACCAAATCAGAGGTTGGATAATAATAATTGATATCTTTATTTTCAGGATCAAGTAATCCGTCAAACACAGACATTGGCCATAGCCATGATGAGAACCATGTGTCTAATGCATCATCGTCCTGTCTAAGGTTTTCAGCTGTCAGATCCGAATTTCCTGTTTTTTGTTTTGCCAGTTCTAAAGCTTCATCTTTAGTTTCTGCCACTACAAAATCATTCTCTTCTTCTCCATAGTAATATGCAGGAATCTGCTGTCCCCACCACAGCTGACGGGAAATATTCCAGTCACGGATGTTCTCCATCCAGTGTTTGTAGGTATTTTTAAACTTCTCTGGATAGAACTTAACCTCGTCATCCATTACTACATCCAAAGCTGGCTTGGCAATTTCAGACATTTTAAGGAACCATTGTACAGACACTTTAGGTTCAATAACAGCACCTGTTCTCTCAGAAGTTCCTACTTTATTTACATAATCTTCAGCTTTCAGCAAAAGATCTTTCTCTTCAAGTTCTTTAGCGATCTGCTTTCTTACGTCAAATCTGTTTTTCCCTGCGTAATGTAAACCATGCTCATTAAGATTTCCGTCATCATCCAGCGCATCAATCATTTTTAATTGATGTTTCTGTCCGATTTCGTAGTCATTAATATCGTGAGCAGGAGTAATTTTCAAAGCTCCAGTTCCGAATTCAATATCCACATATTCATCTTCAATAATCGGAATCACTCTGTCAACGATAGGTACGATTACATTTTTACCTTTCAGGTGTGCATATCTTTCATCATTCGGATTGATACATACTGCTGTATCCCCAAAAATAGTTTCAGGACGCGTAGTAGCAACTGAAAGAAACTCTTCTGAACCTTCAATCTTATATTTAAGGAAATACAATTTTCCGTTTTGCTCTTTAAAGATTACTTCTTCATCAGAGATATTGGTTTTCGCTTCCGGATCCCAGTTGACCATTCTATAGCCTCTGTAGATCAATCCTTTATTATAAAGGTCTACGAAACTTTTGATAACTTGTTGAGAAAGTTTATCTTCCATGGTGAAACGGGTTCTGTCCCAGTCGCAAGAACATCCTAGTTTTTTCAACTGCTCAAGGATAGTTCCTCCATATTTATTAGTCCAGTCCCATGCGTGGGTTAAAAACTCCTCACGGGTAATATCTGACTTATTGACTCCTTCAGACTTCAGTTTAGCAACAACTTTAGCTTCAGTAGCAATTGAAGCGTGATCTGTTCCCGGAATCCAACAAGCATTAAACCCGCGCATTCTTGCACGGCGGACCAGAACATCTTGAATGGTATTGTTCAACATATGTCCCATGTGTAGTATCCCCGTCACGTTTGGTGGAGGAATGACTATGGTATATGGTGGTTTGTCATTAGGTTCTGAGTGGAAAAATTTGTTTTCCAACCAGTAATTGTACCATTTTTGTTCTGTTTCCTGTGGATTGTACTTTTCTGAAATCTGCATAAATTCTATTTCTTTGGCTTGCAATTTGCAAAAATAGTCTAAAGAAAAAAATTTTTAAGCATGAATTAAAATAATTTTTAACTTTGTTTCACAAAATTTATCTAACAAACGTATTAACATTCAAGAATATGAAAAAATTAATTGCAGGAATTGCACTATTCGGGACATTTGCTCTTGCATCTGCACAAACTATTACATTTGATAAAACAACTTTCGATTACGGAACTATTAAGCCTAGCGCTGATGGTACAAGATTCTTTACTGTAACGAATTCAGGTGATAAGCCTTTGATTCTTTCAAATGTAAAGCCTTCTTGTGGATGTACGACTCCTGAATTCAGCCAAGATCCTATCATGCCTGGAAAGTCTGCAAAGATCAAGGTTGGATACAATACAGCAATCCCTGGCCCTTTCAACAAAATGATTGAGGTTTTCTCTAATGACCCTGCAAACAGCAGAAGTGTAATCTACATCAAAGGTAACGTAGATGCTAACGCTCCTGAGCCAAAAGTATTGACTCCTGCTGAACAAAAAGAAGCTGCTAAAGCTGAGAAAAAAGCTGCGAAACTTGCAAAAAAGGCTGCTGCGAAGTAATCTCTACTCAAAAAAATAAAAGAACCGTCTCCATTGAGGCGGTTTTTTTATTACATTTATGTTTGATTAGGTGGAAGATGATAGGTAATAGATGGCAGTAAATGTATTGACGTTTATCAAATTTATTATTTAGGTTTCGACGGATTTTTTTTTAATGGCTGGGCAAAGGTCCACCCCTGTTGAATTGTAATAACATCTTCACTTTTATCTTTTTACTTTTATCTTTTTACTTTTATCTTTTTACTTTTATCTTTTTACTTTTATCTTTAAATAAAAAAAATATGGACACCGATTTCTCAGATAACTTTAAGGTAAGCGGAAAATTTTTGATAAAAAAAGCATCAACGTCTTATAATGGAAAGCTCACTAAAGAAGAGGGAGAGCAAATGCTGATTCAGGAGAAAGAAAAACTTCGTGAACTGCAGGAAAAATTATATGCTGACGGAAGCCAGTCTTTGCTGGTTGTATTGCAGGCTATGGATGCAGCAGGAAAAGACAGTATGATAGAGCATGTTTTCGGGGGAGTGAATCCTCAGGGATGTAATGTAACCAGTTTTAAAACACCAAGCTCCAAAGAATATTCTCATGATTTTTTATGGAGACATTATCTGGCACTGCCACAGAAAGGAATGATAGGAATTTTTAACCGATCCCATTATGAAAGTGTTCTGGTGTGCAAAGTACATCCTGAATATAATCTGAGCGAAAAAACATGGTCTTCCGTAAAAGATTTTGATACTAAATTCTGGGAAAACAGATATGAAAGTATCCGTAATTTTGAAAAACACCTTTCTCAAAACGGAACAACAGTTGTGAAGATTTTTTTACATGTCTCTAAGGACGAACAGAAAAAAAGGCTTCTGGACAGAATTGATGAACAGGAAAAAAACTGGAAATTCTCAGCAGGAGATCTCCCTGAAAGAGCGTTATTCGACCAGTATATGGAGGCGTATGAAACTGCCATCAATGAAACCTCAAAAGATTATGCACCCTGGTATGTGCTTCCTGCAGACAGTAAATGGTTTGCAAGAGTAGCGGCCATTCAGATCATTATTGATACTCTGGAGAAAATGAATCTTAAATATCCTACTCTTTCTGATAAAGACAGACAGGAATTACAGGAATCTAAAAAACTATTGGAAAATGAATAAATTGGGTTAAAATTTAGAGGCTTGAAGATGGAGGTTTAAAATCATTACGTTAAAAAATTTCACTCTTCCAGCCTCTAAATTCCAGCTTTAAAAAAAATCACGAGAAAATCTATAAGCCGGATTCTGTACTTCCGAAGAAGTGCCTGTTATTTATCTACGTATTACATTGCTGCAATACTTGAGCTGATTACCCCTCGGTTTTCAGGACGAGCCGCCCCTATTTCCATTGCTGAAAAGAACCGATATACTTACCATTGCACCGCAAAGAGTTTACCTGGTTTCACTACAGCCGAACTGTACTTGCTTTCTGTTGCACTTGTCCTACCCTCACGGGTGACGGATGTTATCCGCTTTGCTGCTCTATGGTGTCCGGACTTTCCTACCCTTGCCGAAACAAGAATCAACAAGCCGATTTTCTCGCGGAGGCAAAGGTACACAAATTTTGTGGTAAAAAGATAAGAGCAACAGGACTAAAGAGTTTTTAGCCTCATGTAAACAATATTGATTGAAAATATCTTTCCATGTTTTTTGATGAAAATATGAAGTATTATTCAAATATAAGCCTGGACCTTTAGCTCTTCTTCGATTTTCCTTTTTTTACCGTTTTACGATTTTTAATTATAATTTTCACCAATTACTACTTTATTATTATCTTCGTGGCATTATATATCTATGGATTCCAGAGAAAAAGAATTTGCGCAGCTTATCAAAGATAATCAAGGACTGATTATTAAAGTATCGCGTCTGTACACCAATTCTCTGGAAGATGAAGAGGATCTTTTCCAGGAAATCGTGTTACAGCTCTGGAGAAGTTATGATTCTTTCAAAGGAAACTCCAAAATTTCCACATGGATGTACCGTGTAGCGCTCAATACAGCCATTACCCTCTTTAGAAAAAAAAGCAAAAGCCTTCCTACAAATGAGCTGGACATCAACCACAAGGATTTTGTGGAAGATGACGATGAAAAACAGCAGCAGGTATCCCTTTTGTATACGGTAATCAAGACTCTTCCTAATGTAGAAAGAGCCATTGTCATGATGTATCTTGACGATCTGCCTTACAAGGACATTGCAGAAAACCTCGGAATCACTGAAGTTAATGCACGTGTGAAAATGAACAGATTAAAGAAAACCCTTAAAGAACAGATGGAAAAATATGCCTGAATTTGATTTAGATAGCTTTAAGAAAACATGGCAGGAACAACCTGTCCAGCATAAATATGACAACACTGAGATTCTTCAGATGTTGAACAGAAAGTCGCGTAACTATGTGAAATATATTTTCTGGATCAGCGTCGTAGAATTACTTTTCTTTTCAGTACTGGGACTGTTTTACTTTTTTCCGGAAGAGGAATCAGACAGCTTCCGTAAAATGCTTGAAAGATTAGGTGCCCAGGAAGCTCCGGAGGTAGAAAACAACTTTGGGCATGCTTATTTAGCAATAAAAGTCTTAAGTTTATTGATCACGGCATATTTCGTACTAAAATTCTATCAGAATTACCGAAGAATCAAGATTGAGGAAAATCTGAAGGGACTTATCACCAGAATCATTAAGTTCAAAACAACAGTTAATGCTTTCATTCTCATCAGCATTGTATTATTGCTGATATTCACTTTTGTATTGGTTGCTTTTATCTTTTACATATTAGATTCTCAGAATATCCAGCCAAGTGGTTCCAATCTTACCATTATTATTGTGGGAATTGCCGTAAGTACATTGCTTGCGATTTCTATGATCTGGTTATATTACAGACTGGTATATGGTACTATTATTAAAAAACTTGATAAAAATCTAAAACAACTTAAAGAAATAGATTCTCAGGAAAATTAATATACATAGGCATAGTTCGGGATATAATTGTTAATTTTATTCCACCAAATCTTAAACTATGCCCTTATCTTATGTGTATGGAACTTCTGAGGTTCCATTATTAGGCCAGACCATCGGAGCCAATCTTAAAAATACTGTCGAAAAATATCCCCATCAGGAAGCATTAGTCTGCGTTCATCAGGATTACAGAGCTACTTATCAGGAATTTTACAATCAAACAACAGCTGTTGCAAAAGCTTTATTATTTTTAGGAGCAAAAGCGGGCGACAGAATCGGAGTCTGGTCATCTAACCGCTATGAATGGGTACTTTTGCAGTATGCAACTGCAAGAATAGGAACTATTTTAGTGAATATCAATCCGGCCTATAGAACTCATGAACTGACTTATGTCCTCAATCAGTCTGAAGTTCGTTTTATTTTTTCTTCTTTAAGCTTTAAAACCAGCAATTATAAAGAGATGGTTGAATACGCGAAAGAAGTATGCCCAACCCTTGATCACGAAATATTCTTTGATGAAAACTGGGAAGAGTTTGTGAATAACGGACAGGAAATCTCGGATGAAGTGCTTCACAGTTTTGAAGAGCATGTAGAGTTTGATGATCCTGTTAATATTCAATATACTTCCGGAACTACCGGTTTTCCGAAAGGGGTTACTCTTTCCCATCATAATATTCTCAATAACGGTTATTTTATTGGGATCAGACTAAAATATACTGAGAAAGACCGCGTCTGCATTCCTGTACCTTTTTACCACTGCTTTGGGATGGTCATCGGAAATATGTGCTGCACAGCTCACGGAGCCTGTATGGTAATTCCGAATGACAGTTTTGATCCGGAGATTACTTTAAAAGCTGTTTCAGATGAAAAATGTACTTCTTTGTATGGAGTACCTACGATGTTTATTGCCGAACTGGCAGTAAAAGATTTTGACACCTATGATTTTTCAAGCTTAAGAACCGGTGTTATGGCGGGCTCTGTATGCCCTCCCGAAATCATGAAAAAAGTGGAAAATCTGATGAATATTAAAGAAATGAGTATCTGCTACGGAATGACAGAAACTTCACCTGTATCTACTCAGACTTTAATAGGAACACCGCTGGAAAAACAGGTCAGCACCGTAGGAACGGTTCAGGATCACCTTGAGATAAAAATCATTGATGAAAGTGGCAGAACTTTAAAACGTGGGGAGCATGGGGAACTTTGTACCAGAGGCTATTCCGTCATGCTAAAGTACTGGAATGATCCTGAAAACACCAGGAAAGTATTGGATGATGCCCGCTGGATGCACACCGGAGATATGGCAGTAATGGATAAAGACGGCTATATTACCATTTCAGGAAGGATAAAAGATCTGATCATTCGTGGTGGAGAAAATATCTCACCTAAGGAAATTGAAGATTTTTTATATACGTATACCAACATTCTTGATGTCCAGATCATTGGTGTTCCCAGTGAAAAATTCGGAGAAGAAGTAATGGCATGGGTAAAAGTGAGAAAAGGATTTACCATCACTGCTGAAGAACTACAGGAATACTGCAAAGGAAGAATTGCCCATTATAAAGTTCCAAAATACTGGAAATTCGTAGATGAATTCCCAATGACTATTTCCGGAAAAATAAGAAAGGTTGAAATGCGGGAAATTTCTATGAAGGAGCTGGGGCTGTAAAATGTAAAACTGAGCTGATTAACTTAAAAAGGTAAAATGATAAATAGCTATCCCATTTTTACTTATGATAAAAAAAGCATTTCAAATTGAAATGCTTTTTTATATTGTTAAAGTTCTTTTCTTAACCTCGCAACAGGAATATTGAGCTGTTCCCGATATTTTGCAATCGTTCTTCTGGCAATATTGTAACCCTGCTCTTTCAGAATGACTACTAATGCATCATCTGTAAGTGGTTTTCTCTTATTTTCTTTACTGATAACTTCCTGAAGATGGGTTTTGATCTCCTTTGTAGAAACTTCTTCTCCATCGTCATTTGTTAAACTGTCCGAGAACAGATCTTTAAGATATACAATCCCATTAGGTGTATCTGCATACTTACTTTTTACCACCCTTGAAATGGTAGAAATGTCAAAACCTGTAATATCTGCAACATCCTTCAGAATCATTGGTTTCAGAGACTTTTCGTCACCGGTGATGAAATAATCCTTCTGAAATTTTACAATGGCTGTAATCGTTTGTAATAAGGTATTCTGGCGCTGATTAATTGCATCAATATACCATTTTGCTGCATCCAGTTTTTGCTTGATAAATAAAGCAGCCTGCTTATGTTCCGACGAGTTCTTATCATGGGAATAGGTAGTCAGAATATCTTTATATTCTTCAGAAACTCTTAGTGTAGGTGCATTCTTGCTGTTCAGCATAGGGATTACCTGCCCGTCTTTCACCTGAATGACAAAGTCCGGAATAATTTCCTGATTAATGGTAATCGTCTGTGTATCAAAGTTTCCACCTACTTTTGGAGAAAGTTTTGAGATCTCATCCAGAGCATCTTTCAGATCGTCTTCTTCAATATCATATTTCTGAATGATCTTGTTATAATGCTTGTTTGTTAAAGCTTCAAACTGATGTCTTAAGATATTGGCAGCAAGAGAAACTGCTTTATCTGAGCTTACTTTCTTTTCAATCTGTAGTAAAAGGCATTCCTGCAGACCTCTTGCTCCTACTCCTGGCGGATCCAGTTTCTGAACATAATTTTCAAGGATATCCTCTACTCTTTCTTTAGTAGTATAAATTCCCTGTGAGAAAGCAAGATCATCAACAATAGATTTGATCTCTCTTCTCAGATATCCGTCCGTATCTAAATTCCCGATCAGGTATTCTGCAATCTTCAGATCTTCATCACCAATATTCACCAGGTGAATCTGTTCTGTAAGATAATCATATAAGGACTGGCCTTCCGTTAAAAGACTCTCGTTATCGAATTCCTCATCATCCGGAGAGTAGTTGCTGGATGCGGTTTTATAGCTTGGTTCATCGTCATAGATATATTCATTGACGTCGAAATCTGTTTCAATGCTTTCTGTACCCTCATCCTGATAAGCATCTTCCAGGGAAGAATAATCATCTTCCTTAGAATCCTCTTTTGCAATTTCCAAAGCCGGGTTTTCTTCTAACTCTCTCTCCAGCTCCTCTTCAAATTCAAGAGTATGAAGTTGAATAAGCTTCATCAACTGGATCTGCTGAGGGGCCAGCTTCTGTCCTAATTTGAGTTGTAAGTGTTGTTTAAGCATATTCTTATTTGCGTTTTAACATAACATATTCTACGAATTTAATAAATTTATTTGATAAAAAACACATTTAGCATGATTTTTGCATTACTTATCCTAATATAATAAACTATTTGTAACGTCCTGAAAAACTGATACAGGATTAAACAAATAAAAAATATTTATTGAGCAGTGCAGATACTTTTATTTGCACTGCTTTTCTTTTTATAAGATTTTGGTATTAGAACCTGCTGCTGATGCATCTGTGTAGGTGTTAAATAATGATTTGATAAGTGAGGTCTTAGCTCATTATAAATTTTAACTACCTGTTCAACCAAAATCTTTTGGGTATTCAAATCTACATTAAATTTATCAATATCATACTCTTGTTTTAAAATTCCGTTGACCCTTTCCGCTATGGCATTCTCATAAGGGTCAGATTCCTGGGTCATGCTGCAAAGGATCTTACTTTTGTTCAGTATCTTTTGATAATCATTAGAGCAATACTGTAAACCTCTGTCTGAATGATGGATAAGCTTTGTTGGTTTTTCTTTTCTTAAAGCCGTTTTCAAGGCTCTCAAAGCAGATTCTGTTGCCAGAGAATCTGATACATCATAACCGACAATTTTTCTGGAATAAGCATCGGTTATCAGACTTAAATACGATGGGTTTTCCCTATTTCCCAGGTAAGTAATGTCTGATACCCATACCTCATTTGGCTTTTGAATGCTGTATTCTTTGATCAGATTTTTGTGCTTTTTAAAACGGTGATACGAATTGGTAGTCTTATGATAACTTCTTTTAGGAATGACCAACAAATGATTGGCCCTTAATATATCAAAGAATTTATCTCTGCCTATTCTCAGATTCTCAAGCTTGTTTCTTAAAAGAAAATACAGTTTTTTGCCACCCATTTTGGGGTGAATCATTCGTAATTGCTCTACCCAAAAGACAATGTCCTGTGCCATTTGCCTTCGGCTGTTTTTGCGTTTAACATTGCGGTAATAAACCTGTCGGTCCACCCCGAACAACTGACAGGCGAAACTTATGGTTTCTTTTTGTTGTTTCCGGAAAGATTCGATAGTTCGGGTGGTGAGTTTTTTCTTATGTCAATATGGTATTCCTGCTCGGCAAGTTCAATCATCATATCGAAGATGATGGCCTTCTTATCGGCTATATAAGATTGTTTCTCAAGTAGTGTTTTCTGTTTTTCCAAAAGCTTTACTTTCGCTTCCAGCTCCATGACTTTTTGTTCCGGTGATTTTGGCATATTCGATGGTGTTTGGTTTTCCCAATCAAAGTTACCAAATTTTCTGAGCCAGTTTACAACCGTGCTCCTTGACTGAATGCCATATTTGCGACAGACCATAACAGTCGAAACTTCACCTGACTCAATTTCCCTTACAACGCCAAGCTTAAATGACATACTGTAATCGCATTGAGTACGTTTTACATAATTTGGTTTTTCTTCCATAATAACGATTCTTTTTTTTGTATCGCTATTTCAGGACATGACAATTAAATAATAAAAAAAGCCTTAACTTGTGATTAAGGCTTTTTTTATTGTTCTAGAATTCAGCGCTTTTTGGTGTTCTAGGAAAAGGAATTACATCTCTGATATTCGTCATCCCTGTTACGAAAAGAACTAATCTTTCAAGTCCTAAACCAAAGCCTGCATGCGGTACAGAACCGAATTTTCTGGTATCAAGATACCACCAAAGTTCGTGCTCATCTACGTGCATATCTACCATTTTCTGTTTTAAAACATCTAATCTTGCTTCTCTCTCAGATCCTCCGATGATTTCACCGATACCAGGGAAAAGGACATCCATAGCAGCAACGGTTTTGTTGTCATCGTTCAGTTTCATATAGAAAGCTTTGATTTCTTTCGGATAGTCAAATAATACTACCGGGCTTTCAAAGTGTTTTTCAACAAGATATCTTTCATGCTCAGACTGAAGGTCTGTTCCCCATTTTTCAACAGGGTAAACAAATTTTCCTTTTTTATTTTCTTTAGAGTTCAATAAAATTTCGATCGCTTCCGTATAGCTTACACGCTTAAAACGCTTCGCTACTACATTCTGAAGTTTTTCGATAAGACCTTCTTTTGCTCTTTCTTTTTCCGGTTTTGTCTTTTGTTCTTCCGCAAAACGGTTGTCCAGGAACTCAAGATCATCTTTGCAGTTATCCAATACATACTGGATCACATATTTTAAGAAATCTTCCGCAAGGTCGATGTTATCTTCAAGGTTGTTGAATGCTACTTCCGGCTCAATCATCCAGAACTCGGCAAGGTGTCTTGTTGTGTTAGAATTTTCAGCACGGAAAGTAGGTCCGAAAGTATAAATTCTTCCCAATCCCATTGCTGCAGTTTCTCCTTCAAGCTGTCCTGAAACGGTAAGGTTTGTTTTCTTACCGAAGAAATCCTGTGCAAAATCAATTTCACCTTCCTCAGTTTTTGGCATGTTGTTCAGATCAAAGTTGGTTACCCCAAACATTTCACCCGCTCCTTCCGCATCTGCACCTGTAATTACCGGTGTGTTGATATAGAAAAACTGGTTCTGGTTGAAGAATGAGTGAACTGCAAAACTTACTGCGTGACGCACTCTGAACACCGCTCCGAAAAGGTTTGTTCTGAATCTTAAGTGAGCCTGCTCACGAAGTTTCTCAAGGCTGTGTTTCTTAGGCTGAAGAATTGTACTCTGAAGTTCTTCTGTAAAGTTATCTCCTAAAATAATGATCTTTTTAGCGATAATTTCCACAGATTGTCCTGCTCCCTGGCTTTCCACCACTTCTCCTACTACTTTCAGGGAAGAAGCTGTACTGATATTCTTAAGAATAGCCTCATCAAAATTTTCGAAATCAACAACTATCTGCAAATTATTAATCGTAGAACCATCATTAAGCGCAATAAAGCGATTAGCACGGAAGGATCTTACCCATCCGTAAACTGTAATGTCATGATGTAATACTTTCTTGTAATCCTTTAGGATTTCTTTGATCGTTTGCTTTTTCATTTGTTGATGATAAATTTTTTATATAAAAATTAATGTCTGCAAAGTTACAAAAAAACAGCGCAACTTGATGATTGCGCTGTCTTTAAAAATCATTTAACAGGTATTTAAACTCTCCGTTCAGTAAATTCACCTTTTTTCTTCTGCAAAATCTTCTGCATTTCAGGGTTACATTTCCACTCAATATTGTCCTGAACTTCAATAATATCCGGAATACCTCCGGAATAAACACACTTACACTATCACTTTTAAAAAGAATAAAATATGATTTTACTCTGAGTTTTCATGGAATTAGTTTTATTGAAATGGTTATTAGTTTTTAAGTGATAAGTTCGTGGTAAATTACCGGGTTATACATCCATTTTTAGACTATACTATACTTTTAAACTGTGTGGCGGATTAACCGGATTTACTGTTTAATGATTTTTAAATGATCACTACACTTTACATCTCTAAATTCTGAACAATTACTTCATGATTTACTTTTTAGTTTTCTTGGTTATTAGTTTTTATCCTCTCCTTCATTATTAGTTTTTATGATACAATTCCCGACTTGTTTTTTTTATGATCAACAGTTTGGAACTGATATCTTGTATTGTGCACATACAAAATAAATGGTTGTGTTTTTACCTGAAGCAAAGATGCAGGATGTGGAAGAATGAAACAAGGGAATGCTTTATAGATTCATAAATTTATATACCTAAAAACATGAATTTATAAACAATAAAAAACTAAATATCAATAACTTAATATTAACCCAAAGACATATTTTCAATTTCTTTCAAGTAGATAGAAAGTGGTGTTCCCGTTCGTTTTTTGAAGGCTAAAGTGAAGGCCTGTTCATTATTATATCCTAATTCTTCAGCGATAAAAGGAATTTTATAAGATCTGAATTTTTTGTCATTGGCCAGTCTGCTGATGGCATAATCAATACGAAGATCATTGAGATAGGTTGCAAAGTTTTTCCCTTTGTAAGTATTGATAATTTCTGACAGATATTTTGAGTTTGTTTTTATTTTTTTGGCAAGACTTCCCAAGGTGATACCCTTATTCAAAAACTGATCATTGTTTTCAAATATTTCAAGTTCTTTTAAAATAGTCTGGGCAATATCTTCAGAAATAGTTCTCGATATTTTGTCCTCAACATTTTCTGTACTGACTGTTTGAACAGGCGCTGCTGAAATTTCATTCTTAATTTCCGGACCTCTGTTTTTTTCGCCTTTATTTTCATTAACAGATTGAATAAGATCCTGGGCAATCTTCTTGTAGTTCTTTTCAGATTTTTTATATTTAAAATAAACGTTGATAAATAATAAATGTGAAATCAGCAAAAGACTTAAAACAATATAGAAAAGACTTTTTCTTTTCGTAAGCTCATTGGTTATGCTTTCTTTTTCCTGCTGAAGTTCCGGAGTATCATATCTTCTCGGAAGCTCTCTGGAAATATACCTGAACTGCATATCCAGCACCTGATCTACTTTTAAAAAACGGTCTACATAATACAGCTGCTTTTCCTTATCACCGTTTTCTTTATAATAATCAATAAGGTAAGTATATACATCTCTCAGCTCAGGATAGATATAGTTGGTTTTAAGAACCAGAGAATCTATTTTCCTGAAAAAGCCAACTGCTTTTTCTTTTTCCTGAAGTCCGGCATAGGACTTTCCTAAATACAAAAGTGTATAATTCTGGTTTCTTTTACTTCCATTATGATTTGTAAAGAAATATTTTTCGCATTCCAATAAGCCATCAATGGCTTTCTGATAATTTCTGGAATGCAGATGATAATATCCAAGCAGCCCAAGATTCTGATGATATCGGTAAACATCTTTATTTTTTTTAGAATCCAGCAACCCGTCTTTTATCAGTACATAAGCAGAATCCATTTTATTGATCTCTATGTAAGCATCTGCCAGATTCAGTTTGAGAGAATTTTTCTCATCCTCATTCATATAATCTGTATCATAAGCATAGTGTCTCAGTACTTTTGCTGTCTCTGCATGTTTTCCTATATAATTGTTCAGATGGGCAATACTGATATGGGCCATAGCAATCTGCCTCTTATTTCCTTTTTCTTTTGCATATTTCAGTCCGAGGATATAATTATTGAATGCAGATTGAAGATTGTCATTCTTAGAGTATAAATTTCCTCTTAGCAAATAAATTCTCGCCGGATAAATATTTTCTTTGGAATTTTTTGTGATGTACTGTAAGCTGTCTAAGTATTTTAATGCGTTGGGTAAGTCTTCTGCAAAATGAAGCATTACATATCCTTCCGCAATCTGAGTGGTGTTTTTTTCAGATTTTGCCTTTTTAAGATAATAATCGGCAATACTTTTACTGTTTATTTCTCCCGCAGGACTGTTGTAGAATTCTTTTTCCAATTCCTCATAAGTCCGTTCTTCCAGAGAATTTTTTCTAATATTCAGGGTTTGTGCATGATAAAACACAACCCCTATAATCAAAAACAGTAGTAAAGATTTTATTTTCATCATTCATCCTAGCTATATTACAAAAATATTATTTTTCTTCAGTAGATCCACCACTCCTTTTGCTTTTTTTCCATGTATTCATCCATATTTTTATTAAAATTCGGGATAATAATTCAATAAAAAGTGAATACATTCTGAATATTATACTTTTTTCTAATATCATTTCCATTCTACTTTACCTTCCAGATAGTACACTCTTCCATTGCTCTCATAAAGAAGATCATATCCTTGAGAGGTCAGATAAAAATGACATACCTTCATTTCACCATTTCTGTCTTTAAACTGAAGAACTGCAGGACACATTTTAGCCTGATCCATTTTCTTTACAATAAGATTAAAATCCTTCTGAATATTTTTTTTACTGTACAGAGATAACATCCGATCATTAATAAAACGAATATATTTCAAAGATGAAAGAGGATAAGTAATCAATTGAAAAGGCTTCCCTGCAAGCTTTGCAGCATTCTCATTGAAAAAATTCGTGATCGAAATACTATCCTGTGTAATAGTTTTCACCACACTTGATTCATATCTCTGACCATCCGCAAATTCCATACTGTATATGGCTTCCATTTTAATAGCAAAACCTTTCCCGGATTTTCTCAAATCTGTAAGATCTGTAAATTCCTTTCCTTTTTTAACAACAATCAAAACATTTCCTTCTCCGAAATCACAGTCATAATATTTTTTATAATCAAAAGGCTCTTCTGTTTGGGTATTTACTGTGTCATTTGCTGTATTTTGTGAAAAAATACGTACTGAAAACAGGAATAAAAATACTATTAGTTGATAATTTTTCATGGCTTGATTATTTACTTAATTGTTTCAGGTATTGATAGTGTGAAACCACGGCATTCACAATACTTTTCTCATGGTATGGAAAATTGTTTCTGGCAGCTGCTTTTTTGATTGCAGGAGTAATAATGGTATAGACTGTGTGTGGCAAACCTGGAAAAAGATGATGCGCCGCATGGGAATTGAACCCTCCGAAAATCCAGTTGGCAAAACTGCAGGTTGGATGATAATCCAAGGAGACGTCTAACTGATGCTCATAATAATCATATGGCAGATATCCATTTTCATCTGCCTGGGGGAAATCAGTTTCAAGACTCAGATGAGAAATAATCAGGGTCAGAACAAAAAACAGTGAAATGGTCACATGCATGATAATAAAAGAGATGAAAATTGTCATGACCGAAATATCTGTAAAAAGCACTGGCAACATCAGCATATAGCCGAAGTAAGCTAATTTTAGCAGGATAACTTCTGCTACAGATAGAATAGAATGTTTCTGATTTCTGAGATTAGCCAGGTCTTTCTTCCTTACATACATAAAATCTTTGATCATAATCCAATGCAAGGTGTAAAAACAATACAGCACAGTAGCATATACATGTTGGTAGGTATGGATTCTTCTTTTGGGATGATGTACAGACAGGCGCAAAAAAATATTATCATCGATATCAGCATCACAGCCATCCACATTAGGAAACACATGATGAGAAGCAATATGCCTCTTCCTCCACAGTCTTGCATTTACGCCCTGCAAATTAAAAGTGATATAGTAAATAATCCTGTTGAGTTGTTTATACTTTGAGAATGTATTGTGCACACAATCATGAGCACAATTAAAAGCCAGCAATATTCCGGTAAGTCCTAAAGCAATATAATTCAAAGTTACCAGCCAGTTCTTATCTGATATATAAGGATTGAAAAGATTAGCATAAAGAAGCAGAAAGGCCAGAGCATACAACAGGAATTTTATGATCATCAATCTTCCGGCCTTTTTCATCACTTCATCCGTCAGCAATAGATCCACCTCTTTACGCAATTCCGAGTAGAAAGAAGAGGTTGCTTTTTTAAATCTGATTTTGGGTTTCATAATCACTTTTTAATTACTTTCTGTTTCTTAAAATTCCAGTTGATCAAAGGCAGTTTCCTTCTTCCGTTCTCATTCCATCCTCCAATCTGTATTCCACGGAAATCCTTACATTGATTGTACAAACCGATCTGTATTCCCCGGCATTTCTGCCCGATATTCGCCAATGGCGATACAGAAACCCCTTTCATCTCATGATGCAGATTAAAAAACGGAGAAACAGACATTCCGTTAGTCACTGCATACGTATTGACATTACTTGAAACATTAATCTCCAAACCATTGGTAACAGTGGGTTCCAGGTTAATAAGCGACAGCTGAAGTCCGTTAATGGTATTCATCTTTTCGCGGGGAACAATTACATAATCATCGTTAACTGGCGGTTGTAAATTGAAAAGCATTAATGGCGGAAGAAAAATTCCTACAAAATTGAATCCCATGGCTAAGCCATTTACTTTTTTAGGCTTAAAATATTCTTCCTCGTCAAAATATTTAAATAAAATTCCGTTGACATTTCTGGTAGTCTTTGAAGGTGAAGCTGCAATCAGTCTTGGTTTCAAAGAATCCACTTTCAGATTATCTGATGCATAAACCAGACTATTGACTAAAAGAACTGCTGTTAATAATATAATTCGTGTTTTCATAACTCGTTGTTTTAAAATTACAGTTCAAAATTATCCGCAGAAGCTCCAGTTCCGAATGTGAAAAAAAATTAAAAAAAACATCGTGTTTGCGAAAATCACAAAATACGGGTTGAAAGCCTGAAGAAGGAGGCTGGAAGTTACTCTCAGTGGTTCTACAAAAAACACTACATTTGTGAAAATCACAAAACTATGCACCAGGAAGCTCTGCTGAAAGAAATCCGAAGAAAAATAGGGGAGAAATCTTTAAATGACGAGATTGCCAACATTCTTAATATCAGCTATGATGCGGCTCACAGAAGGACTTCTTTGAAAGCCAAGTTCAGTTTTGAGGAAGCTCTGGAGCTTGCCAAATACTATCAGATCTCACTGGATCAGTTTCTGGGAACGGAAAATCAATTAGTCGTTAAGAGAACACAACCTGTAAAAACGACCGAAGATCTTTTAAACTATTTCGAGAACTCCTTGAAGATTTTGAATGTTTTTCAGAATATCAATAATTCCAAAGTATTTTATTCCGCAAAAGACATCCCTTTTTTCTATACCATTTCAGATTCTGTTCTGTCCCGTTTTAAGTTTTATGTCTGGATGAATTTGTTGAACCAGGATAAATTTTTAAGTCCCTTTGACGAGTTCACAATGAAATATCATTCTGTAAAAAATGAAATGCTGAAAGATCTTTACGACAAACAAAACGTAACGGAAATCTGGAATGATACCACCATTATGAGTGCATTGAGACAAATTTCGTTTTATTATGAAATGGGATTATTGAAAAAGAATGATGCAGATCTTATTCTGGAAGACCTGAAAAAGTTACTGGTAGGACTGGAAATTAAAACACTGGAAAAAAGTAATTTTCAGATCTATGTGAATGATTTAGTCATTTTAAACAACGCTATTCTATTCAAAAATGAAGAACAATGTTCCTTTTTTGTACCTTTCAGCATGTTCGGATATATGATGACCAATGATAAAATAACGTGTGAAGATTCGCTTAGCTATTTTGAGCATCAGATCAATAACTCCAGATCACTTAATGAATCAGGAAACAGAGAAAGGAAAATGTTTTTTAATAAAATGTATGAACAGATTGACCGATTAAAACAAAATTTATCATGAATACACTTCGTAACGGCGAATATTTTGGAGACACCAATCAAAGGGTCAATTTAGAAGGATTGACCATCACCGATACGGAGTATACTCATTCTTATGTAGACTGGCATTATCATGAAAATGCTTATTTCACTTTTCTTCTTCAGGGGAATATGACGGAAGGAAACAGAAAGGAAGCCTACGACTGTTCTGCCGGAACATTATTGTACCATCATTGGGAAGATCCGCATTATAATATTAAACCGGATATTTTCACAAGAGGCTTTCATATTGAGCTTTCACAAAGTTGGTTTGACCGGTTTGATATTCAGAAAAGTAAAGTGGAAGGCAGTTTTAACATAAAAGATCCAGCTTTAAAACTATTGGTTTATCAGATGTTCAAAGAAACCAAAGGTGATGATATTTCACTTGAACTGGCTTTTAATCAACTATTGCTACATCTTTTCAGCCAGTTGACCCATCAAAAAGAAAGCACAGAAAGAAAACCTTTATGGGTAGGACAGATTAATGAAATTCTACATGAAAGCTTTACGGAAAGCCTTAATCTCAAAGAACTTTCCAAAACCCTGAACATCCATCCTATTCATCTCAGCAGAGATTTTCACAAATATTTCCACTGTAATCTGGGTGAATATCTCAGAAAATTAAAACTCAATAAGTCTCTTGAACTTCTCACTTCATCCCATTCTTTAACGGATATTGCATTAGGGTGCGGTTTTTCAGATCAAAGCCATTTTACACGCTGCTTCAAAGAAAATATAGGAATTACACCGCTGAAATACAGAAATCTTCTGAAAAATCATTGAAAGTTGTTTGAAATTAAAGAGGGGTTTGGATTTTGTCATAGACTACGGTCAATCCGCGATTTCTAAAAAGGTAGGAATCTTTTTATTCATCAATTGTTTGAGATTCTTCATTATATTTCATTCAGAATGACACGCGTTAAATAACACCATTCACGATTTGGATACATCATTCCCCGATTCGGCTACATTTACCTTTTCGTAAGTTTCCATCTTTGTACCATCATTTAAACAAAAAAATATTTAAAAATGGAAACAAAAAAAGTATGGTTCGTGACAGGAGCTTCAAAAGGATTAGGATTCGAGCTGGTAAAAAAATTACTATCCGAAGGGTTTCAGGTTGCAGCTACTAGCCGTACTGTTGAATCCCTGATCTCCACCATCGGAGAAACTTCAGAAAATTTTCTTCCGCTTAGCGCCAACATCACAGACAATAATGACATCAAATCTGCCATTGAAAAAACAGTTCATCATTTCGGACGCATTGATGTGGTGGTCAACAATGCAGGCTATGGACAAATCGGAACGCTGGAAGAACTGACAGATGAAGAGGCAAGAGAAAATTATGCAGTGAATGTTTTCGGAACCTTAAATGTGATCAGAAATGCCATGCCTTATCTGCGTGAGCAAAGATCAGGAAACATCTTCAATATTTCTTCTGTTGGTGGATACTCTGCTAATTTTCCAGGATGGGGAATCTACTGTTCTACGAAATTTGCCGTTGCAGGATTTACGGAAGCGCTGGCAGAGGAAGTAAAAGACTTCGGAGTTCATGCTACGGTTGTTTATCCCGGATATTTCCGTACCGATTTCTTAACCAAAGATTCTGTGAAAACGCCTTCAAATCCTATTCAGGCTTATGAAGCTGCAAGAAATTCGGAACAGGCGCACCTTAACGAAATCAATGGAAACCAGCCTAATGATCCTGAAAAAGCAGCCGATGTTCTGATCCAGATCAGTAAAGAGAAAAATCCTCCGGTCCATTTATTATTAGGGGTAGGAACCATAGAATTTCTCAATAACAAAATTGATATTTTAAAGAAAGACGCTGAGCAATGGGAAAGTCTTACTGTTTCTACTGCAATTTAATATGATAATCATATCCTTCGACTCCGCTCAGGATGACATTTCTAATACTGAATGTTTTAATTTATATGCATGGATTAAATATAAAATTTTAGAGAAGTCTGTCTGAGCTGAGCCGAAGACTTTTTGAAATGTATTATACTTTTTATAAAAACAACTAACTTCGCTCTATGAAACAACCTGTTCGTTTTAATTCTATATCAGATTTTCATACTTTCTGCAGTCTTCCGAATCCTGAGCATCCGCTGATCAGTTTGATCGATTACAGCAAGGTTCGTTATGTTGTAGAAAATGAAGAACTGAAGTGGATTCAGAATTTTTATTCTATTGGTTTGAAAAAAAATGTCACACCAAAATTCAATTACGGGCAGCAGCAATATGATTTTAATTCAGGAGTACTGTGTTTTGTTTCACCGCAGCAATATTTAAGTCTTGAAATCAACCCGGACGTAGAAGTAGAGCCTACAGGATTTTTATTGTTGATTCATCCCGATTTTCTGTGGAATACTTCATTAACCAAAAAAATAAAATCGTATGACTTCTTCAGCTACCAGGTAAAAGAAGCTCTTTTCCTCTCTGATAAAGAAGAGAAAATCCTGGTTGATATTTTTAAAAACATTGAACGTGAATATCAGACCAATACCGATAGATTCACACAGGAACTGATTATTACCCAGATTGAATTATTACTGGTTTACTCTGACCGTTTTTATGAAAGGCAGTTTTTCACCAGAAAAAAATCAAGTCATGAATTGTTATACAAATTTGAAGACATTCTTTCTCAATATTTCGAAAGCGGAAGTCTCCTTGAAAACGGGATTCCATCAGTGAAGTGTATTGCTGAACAGATGAATATTTCTCCCAATTATCTGGGAACACTTTTACGTCTTCACACCCAACAAAATACACAACAGCATATTCAGAATAAATTAATTGAATCTGCCAAAGAACGATTAAGCACTACAAGTTTATCCGTAAGTGAAATTGCTTATGAGCTGGGATTTGAGCATCCGCAGTCTTTCAGCAAACTTTTTAAGCAAAAAACAAATCAGTCACCAGGAGAATTCAGAAAGCTTTTCAATTAGCACTGCTTTGAAATGATCATTATAAAATAGCAATGTTAATTTCATTCTATTTTGTGATAAGGAAGTTCATTATTTTTGTTTAAATACTTCTTTAAGATGAAACCAATCCTATTATTGATCTTTATTTTCACATTTTATTTCTATCAGGGACAAAGTAAAAAAGATATAATCAATGTTGAAAAAACAGAGAATCCAATTCAGAAAAAATATTCCGGAAAAATTGTTTTTCTAAGCCAAAACATAGCCACGGAAAATCTGAGAGATTCGGATATTCTTAATTCTGCAATATTTCAGGAAAATGGTGATCTTGGTATTCATGCCTTCTTTGATAACTCTCTGGTTAATTATCTGCATCAGCTTGAACCCCTTCTTTCTGTGGATGAACTGCTGAAAAAAGGAAATTATCAGTTCTCATTTTATGTAGACGGAAAACTTATTTATCAGGAAAATCTCAATACAGGAGCGGGAACTTCCGACCATAAAAAATTCAAAACCAGCTTACGAATTCCTCTTCTCAGCAGCAAAAATGAAGATTCCTGGGGAAGGTATTTATGGATGCGTTTTTATATGGCTCATAACGGAATTGATGCGCTGACAGCAGGAAATCATATTTTAAAAATTGAAATCAGACCTTATATCAATACTTCTACGATCCAAACGGGATCAGTCATTGCAGAAGGACAAATCAATCTTACGGTTCCTGCTCAAAACACTACAGAGCAGCAAATCGCCATTCAACCTATTCAGTCCAATAGTGGTTGGAATATTTCACAGGAAAGAATCAATATGGAAAGCATCAGAACTCTGAATAAGAAAATTGCAGAGAACAGGTTCAAAAATATCACCGGAATTGTCATTATAAAAGAAGGAAAGCTTCTTCTGGAAGAATATTTCAACGGATCCGGAAGAGACTCTTTGCAGGACACACGATCGGTAGGAAAATCTTTTTCTTCAGCTTTAATGGGGATTGCTATTAAAGAAGGATATTTAAAAAGTGAAAACCAGAAACTGAGTGAATTTTATGACCTGAAGCTCTTTAAAAACTATTCTCCTCAAAAAGATAATGTCACTATCAAAAGTTTACTGACAATGAGTTCAGGGTTTGACGGAAACGATGAGAACTACGAATCTCCCGGAAATGAAGAAAATATGTACCCTACTGAAAATTGGGTAAAGTTTACTCTGGATCTTCCTATGACGGAAAATCCCATTGGTAAAAATTGGAGTTATTTCACAGCAGGAGTAGTAGTATCCGGAGATATTCTGGATAAAACTGTTCCACAGGGATTAAAAAATTATGCCGATCAAAAGTTGTTTCAACCTCTTGGAATTACAAATTACAAATGGCAGTTTACACCCCAGCAAAAGCCTTCATTGGCAGGAGGACTTCGCATGAAAGCACTTGATTTTGCAAAATTCGGGCAATTATATCAAAATAATGGCGTATGGAGTGGAAAAATCCTATTGAGTAAAGAATGGATTCAGAAATCTTTCACCAATTACTTCACAGACAATCCTGATTTTGAAGGATATGGATATTTATTCTGGAAAAAAGTTTATACTGTGGGAAACAAAAGTTATGAAGCTTTCCAATCCAGTGGAAATGGGGGAAATAAAATTATTATTTTCACTCAGATACCAGTTGTCATAGTAATTACAGCGCAAGCCTACAACAAGCCCTACGCACACCAGCAATCTGAAAAAATAGTACAGGATTATCTTTTACCCGCCTTAAAAATGAGTAATGAATAATCAGTAATGAGTAATGTAGAAAAGTGAGAAAGAATAGCTTATTGCTTATTGCTTATTGCAATACTATTCGTCTTTTTTGGAAGGAACCAGAAATACATCAATAAGACCTTCAGGAAGTTCCATTTTGATTGTTCTTTCTTCCCTGTCAACTGCAAGAATCCAGTCTTTGATCATAGGAATTACCACTTCTTTTCCATCCAGATTGGTAATGAAATACACCTGTGCTGTCTGATCGTTTACTGATCTGATCACTCCACAGTTGTTGTCATTCTGGTCAAAAATTTCAAATCCGATGATTTCGTGGTAGTAAAATTGTTTTCCTGAAAGTTTAGGCAGTGAAGCAAGTGGAAGGTAAACACTTTTACCCAATACCTGATCTACCATCGCTTCAGAAGAGTTTTTGAATGCAAGATTCAGAGCATCCAGTTTGCTCCATGATGATTTTTCAATAAAAAATGGAACCAATAATCCGTTGATTTCAACGAATATTGATTCCAATTTATTGTAAAGCTCGGGTTGATCGGTATCCAATTTAAGGATCACGTTACCCGCAAGTCCATGTCTGCGTGTGATTTTTCCTAAAAAATAGCAATCTTCTTTACGCATAACAGGTTTTGTTCTTAAGCTTCAGTGTTTTCTTCAGTTTCAGCAGCAGGAGCTTCTCCTTCTGTAGCTTCAGCAGCAACTTCTTCAGCAGGTGCATTAGCAGCTTCTTCAGCAGCTTTAGCATCAGCTTCAGCTTGTGCAGCAGCAGCAACTCTAGCTTCGTTTACTTTTACTTCAGCTTCTAAAGCAGCTTTCTTAGCATCAGCTTTAGCAGTAGCTAAACCTTCTACTTTACCTTGTACTTTAGCATCTTTAGCTTCTACCCAAGCATTGAATCTTTTTTCAGCTTCAGCTTCGTCAAAAGCACCTTTAGCTACACCACCTTGTAAGTGTTTTTTGTAAAGAGCACCTTTGTAAGATAGAATAGCTCTAGCAGTATCAGTAGGCTGAGCACCGTTGTTTAACCACTTTACAGCAGAATCAACGTTCAATTCGATAGTTGCCGGGTTAGTAATTGGGTTGTAAGTACCTAGTTTTTCGATGAATCTACCATCTCTTCTAGCTCTAGAATCTGCAACCACGATGTGGAAAAAAGGTTTTCCTTTTTTACCGTGTCTTTGTAATCTGATTTTTACTGACATAATGTTTGAATTTTACGGGAACTCGTCCCAGTTAAATATTTAAGAGTGCAAAGATAGTAAAAAAGTTTGAAGTAAAGAGCTCTGAGTAAAAAGTTTTATAAAATTCATTATTTTTTAACTAATCAGTGCAAAAGAGAATACTGTTGAAATAATCACAGAAATTAAAACTGCCATAAAAACAACAAAATTATCTCTTGTTTTTCCTGTAATCCCATAGATCACCAAATAGTTGATGATATACGCAGGCACCAGTAGAAAAAATGAAAACTGCCCGGTAGATGTAAGCACAGCCTTAAAAAAAAGACTCCCGGTTATAGAAGCTATGATAAGCCCTAAAAGACTTTTAAAAATGATTTTCTCATCTATCTTATCATTTTCTTTGACTTTTGAAAACTGATCAAATTTATTCAGAATAAAAATCTTTAAATCGCTGCTGCTAATCATTTCTGAAGAAATATTTTCAAGGATAACATCTATATTTTCTCCCTTTTGTACCCTTTTGTGTACTTCAAATGAGATTCTCCCTTTTTCTTTGACTAAAACTTTCCTGTATTCTGCTGCTTTTACAAATTCATCATAATTGAATTGCTGACTGATGGCTTCCCGCAGTTCATCATTGACTTTACCAGTATGATCAGTCATATGAAGATAGGCAGCATGAAGATCTTCTTCATTATAATTTCTGTAAATATTCTTCATCTACACCGTTCCCATATAGAAAAGTCCAAGGCACTTCTGGTTTTCCTCAATGGTCAGAGAGTCTTTCAGCTCGTCCACGATTTTAGGAGAACTCCAGTAACACCCGATATTATTTGCTGTACAGCTAAGATACATATTCTGAACCGCCATTGAAGTCGCTGCTATTTCTTCCCATTCCGGAACCATACCGCTGAAGTTGACAACAATAGAAACCACAACATTGGCTTTATTGATTTTAAAACCGATATCGTTGTATTTTTTTTCTAAAAAAAGTTGTTCTGGAGTAACGGTCTTATAGATAGCCTGCATTTCTGCTGCCAGCTGTGCTTTTTCTTCTCCTTTGAATATTTTGAAACGCCAAGGCTTAGTACGTTTGTGATTGGGAGCAAACGTGGCAGAATTTACAATCTCTTCCAAAACTTCCTGAGATATTTCTGTGTCTGTATAATCTTTCGGGAAAATACTTCTTCTCTCCTCTATAATTTCTTTTAAAATGGTTGCTTTACTCATACCTGCAAATTTACAACATGAAATTCAATCTTCATTTTAAAATGTTAAGGATGTATAGCCAGTTTACGATTTTTATACGCCTGATAATTGCTTAAGATAAATGTTGCGGCAATGATTAAAGCAATCAGAATACTCAGCCATTTTTCATAGACTTCCCCTTTTGCCGGGTTTAGCATAAATAACACAATAAAACTTATGGAATATACTACCCCGGCAATGATCCATCTGTTATCGGGATCAGGATATTCCTTCACGGTACTTGCTTTATTGTAATTAAAAACAGGAAGCAGTTTATGTTGATCCCAAATGACCAATATCAGTACGGCAATCATCATTAAGGAGGTGATTATCCAGGTCCCCGAAAAGGAAAGGCTGAGGGTAATAACCCAGATATTACTCAAGATAGCCAGAAACATCAATGCACCCAATGTTGCAAAGCGCTGTGTCATCAGTAAAATTCCGGCTGCCACCTGTGCCAGTCCTAAAAAATTCCAATAAAATCCGGATTGATATAAAGCTTCAAAAAAGTATCCGATTGGGTTATCAGCTGAAATTCTGGTAAACCTCTCTCCCATAAGCTTTATTAAACCTGATGGAAAAAAAGCAGAGCCTACGAGATAACGAAGGTGAATAATGATCCACTGATTAATTCTGCCTGTTCTTAATTGTTCAAATTTCATAGTATAGTATTTTGCATAGCAAGGTACTAAATAAAAATAAAACTTCAAATATAAATCTGAAGTTAATCTTATTAAGATGAATAACTATATGATACTGCAGAATCTTATTTACAATACCTCTACAATCTTCTGATGGATTTTATTCAGGGTAAACTCGTCTCCGGGTCTCATTCCCATCATTTTTCTGGCCATGGGGCTTTCCGGAGAAATAGCGTAGAATCTGTCGCCCTCAAAAAAGAACTCTCCCAGCGACACAGAAATATAGAACCTGGCTTTATTGGTAATCACCAGTGAACCGAGTTGTACCCTTTCTGTAGCTGTATTCAGAACCTTTGCCATATTCCTCTTAAGATCATTCAATGCGCCGAGTTGCCGCTGCATCTGATAAATTTCCTCCTGCATTTCTTCTCTCATGCTGTCATATTTCGGAGTTTTTTTGATGTCACGGCTGGCTTCCATGGTAAATTCGATAAAGTTTTTAAGCTTCTCAATTTTCTCTGCGATGGTGGTCTTCACAAAGTCTCTGATATCACTTTTTTCAAATACAATCTTCTCCATACAATCTATTCTTTATATAAAGATAATATTTTTAGAATAATATTTCTTTGACTTTATACAAAAACGATAACAAAATAAAGAGAAATATGATTTATTCAAATAATAGGTTCTCATAGAAAAAGCCCTGCAAAATTTACAAGGCTTTCTTATTATTTTTCGGCTAATTTCTTAAGATTATCCAGACCCTGGCCAAACATTTTATCCATGTTATTATCCATCATAGGCTTCATAATCTTCATCATACTATTCAGTTCATTATCTATCATCCAGGTTACTCTGGTTCCATTCCCTTCACGAGTCAGCACAATATTAGCTTTTGCATCTCCTTCAAAAGGTTCTATAAAGTGAAGTTTTGTCGCCATTTTCTGATTAGGGATCAGTTCGGTAATAGATTGTTCACCTTCCCCTACATTTTTATCACCCTTCCAGTGATAAGAATCTCCTAATTTATCTCCTTCTCCTGAATAGGTAATCACAATATTTTTATCGGCTTTGGAGAAAGGATCCCATTGGTTATATCCTTTTAAGTTCCCCGTATAAGTCCATACTTTTTCCTGAGGTGCGTTGATGACAACAGATTTTTCATAGTGATAGTCTTTACTGAAAGCCAGCACAGCAATGACAGCATAGATAAGAATCAGTACGATGATGATACCGATAATTTTTAAGAGTGTTTTCATAGTCTATATATTTAAGGTTATTTATTTTAATGATGACTTTTAAATCTGTTCTCAAAATTAAATATTCCTACATCACTCCTTCTTTCCATATGACAAGATTAATTAAAGATAAGGTATTTTTGTCATAACTTGCCAGTAAGGCATTATTTTTGAGCATTTCAGCTGTGATTCCTGATGAATCATTACATTTACCTTATATAAAAAGATCAAAAAATGAATATTTTAACCGAAAAATTTAACACACCATATCATTCAGCACCGTTTAACCTTATTAAAAATGAAGATTATCTTCCTGCATTTAAAGAGTTAATTCAAAAATCTGAAGCAGAAATTGAGGCTATTGTCAACAATCCTGAAACTCCTACTTTCGAAAATGTCATTGAAGCATTGGCATATTCCGGAGAGCAGCTGGATGTGGTTTCCAATATTTTTTTCAACTTAAATTCTGCAGAAACCAGCGACGAAATCCAACAGATTGCACAGGAGGTTTCACCAATTTTAACGGAATATTCTTCAAAAATTTCTCAAAACGAAGCCCTTTTCAACAAAATCAAAAAAGTATATGATGAAAAGGAAAAATATAATCTGAATGAAGAGCAGGAAATGCTTTTGAATGAAACCTACAAAGGTTTTGTAAGAAGCGGAGCCTTATTGAATGAGGAAGACAAAGAAAAACTAAAGAAAATCAGCATGGATCTTTCTGTAAAATCTTTACAGTTCGGACAGAATGTACTGGCTTCTACGAATGCTTATTTTAAACATATCATTAATAAAGAAGATCTTGCAGGAATTCCTGAGGCGATCATTGATCAATATGCGGAAGAAGCGAAAGAAAGGAATCTTGAAGGCTGGGTAGTCACTTTACAGTATCCAAGCTATATTCCATTCATGACCTATGCTGAAAACCGTGAACTGAGAAAAGAACTGGCTTTAGCCAATGGTAAAAAGTCTTTCGATGGTGGAGAATTTGACAACCAGAATCTGATTAAGGAACTTTTAAATTTAAAGCAACAGAAAGCTGAACTTATCGGATATAAAAACTATGCAGACTTTGTTCTGGAAGAGAGAATGGCTAAGTCTCCGGTAAAAGTTTTAGATTTTTTAAATGAACTTCTGACCAAAGCAAAACCTTACGCAGATCAGGAAATTGAAGAATTAAAAGCTTTAGCAAAAGCAGATGGAATTGAGGAAATGCAAGGTTATGACCATGCATTCTATGCTGAAAAACTTCGTAAGGCAAAATTCGATCTTAATGATGAAGAACTGAAACCTTATTTTCCATTAAACCAGGTACAGGATGCTGTATTCGGGCTGGCCGGGAAACTTTTCGGACTGACTTTTGAGGAAAGAAATGACATTCCAAAATACCACGAGGATGTAAAAGTATACGAAGTAAAAGAGAACGGAACTTATAAATCTCTTTTATACGTTGATTATTTTCCAAGAAAAGGGAAAAGAGCGGGTGCATGGATGACCAGCTACAAAAATCAGTACAAACAAAACGGTGAAAATTCCCGCCCGCATATTTCAATTGTCTGCAACTTCAGCAAACCGACAAAAGATACCCCTAGCTTACTGACTTTCCAGGAGGTGACTACTCTATTCCACGAGTTTGGACATGCGCTTCACGGCATGATGGCAGATACTCAATATCCTACTCTTTCCGGAACTTCTGTGAAATGGGATTTTGTGGAACTTCCGTCACAGTTTCTGGAAAACTTCTGTTATGAGCCGGAATTCTTAAAAACGTTTGCAAAACATTATAAAACCGGAGAAGTACTTCCTGACGAGAAAATTGAAAAAATTGAGCAGTCTAAAAACTTTATGGAAGGATATCAGACTTTAAGACAGCTAGGTTTCGGACTTCTGGATATGAACTATCACACCAAAGTGGCAGAACTGGAGAACGAAAGCGTAAAAGAGTTTGAAGACAAATATACCAAAGCAACCACTCTTTATCCTTCCAACGCTGAAACGGCAATGAGTCCAAGTTTCTCCCACATTTTCCAGGGAGGATATTCCGCAGGATATTATTCTTACAAATGGGCGGAAGTTCTGGATGCCGATGCATTCCAGTATTTCAAAGAAAACGGAATCTTCAATCCTGAGATTGCAGCCAAATATAAAGTACTGCTTTCTTCAGGGGGAACGAAAGATCCGATGGAGCTTTACAAAAATTTCAGAGGCAGTGAACCAAAAGTGGAAAGCTTACTGAAAAGAGCATTTGGATAGAATACAGACTGTGATGACGACAGAAAAAATTAACATACTGCAAGCTGTTTTTAATCAATCTTTAAAAACAGCTCTTGACCATATTACTCCGGAAAAGATTGATGAAATTCTTGACAACAGAGATTCTGCAGAGTTTTCTGATGAATGGATGAAAGCTTACCAGATGATTGAAGAAAAGCCTTTTGATGAGGAAACGGAAGACAAAATAAGTGATATCCGAAAGGAGATTTTTGTTTCCACATTCAGAAGTACCGGTTCTTCAGATCTTCCGGCTTATATTTCGGATGATTTTGGTTTGATTTGCTCTTACTACATTCATCAGATTGAAAACAGCTGGGTCGCCAATTTGCTTTTCACCTATCTTCATCATCAGATTCCACAAGGTGAACTGATGAAAACAGAGAAAACAATGAAAGAATTGATCCCATAGATCAGAAATTACAATATAAAGAACAGCGATTGCTGTTCTTTTTGTTTTAAATTAGTCGCTCGATAATTTCAAAATCAATTCCTGATCCATGACCACCCAAGAACAAATCCAGGACTACATCAACAGCCAGCCGGAACTGAAGCGTAATGATATGCAGGAAATCCACAACATTATTCTGGAGCTCATGCCGGAATGCCAGCTGTGGTTTCTGGATGGTAAAAACAGTGAAAATAAAACCGTTTCCAATCCCAATATCGGATATGGATCATATACCATGCAGTATGCAGATGGAAAAACCAGAGATTTTTATCAGATTGGAATGAGTGCCAATACCACAGGAATTTCTATCTACATTATGAATATCGGTGATAAGGCCTATTTAGCCAAAACATATGGAGATAAAATAGGGAAAGCCAGTGTAACAGGATATTGTATTAAATTCAAAGCGTTGAAAGATATCAACATTGAAATCCTGAAAGCTGCCATACTGAATAGACTTAAAGAGTAAAAAGCTAAATTTGCACCTTATAGTAAACATCCATTCTGTAATTTTAAATAATGAGTACGATAACAACAAGATTAGAAAACGTAAAAAAACTTCAGGCTAAAAGATGGGAAAATGAAGACCATTGGGATACTTTAAATGATCTGTTGGTTAAAGAATTAGATGAAATTTTATTGATTGAGCCTGAAAACACTTCGGCTTTAATCAATATTGGGGCTATTTACTCGGATATGGGAGAAAATGAAAAGGCATTGGAGTATTTAAAAACGGCATTAGATTTGGGTTCAAAAGACAAAAATCTTTTTGTAAATCTCGCTATTGTGCTTGTTTATATGGAGAAACATCAGGAAGAGTATTTGGAATATCTAGAAGAAGCAGAGGATAAAACGGAAGATCCTCTCACTTTTAAAGCGTATTTTGATCCTCAGTCCCGGTAAAATCAAATTAATTAAAAACTTAAAATCATGTTATTAGCCATCTTACTTCCCTTCTTATCTTTCATGGTCCGTGGAAAAGTTTTCACCGGAATTATCTGCCTTATCTTACAGATCACTCTGATCGGATGGCTTCCTGCGGCAATCTGGGCTGTACTTTCTTTAAATAATGAAAGAGCAGACAAAAGAAATGACCGATTGATCAAAGCCATGCGGGAAAATAAAAGATAAAACTTACCCAAGCCTACCACAAACACCTGATTTAAAATCAATTAATAAACATTATCTATTGTTTTTCAGTTTCTGATTTATAAATTTCATCAAAAAAAATTGCGAAACCGAAAAGTTGCACATATATTTGCAACCATATAGTTTCATTTAAAAATTATCACCTATGAGAAGAGATATTTTTCAGGCTATAGCAGATCCTACACGAAGAGCTATTATTGCACTGATCGCAGTACAGGCGATGACGCCCAATGCCATAGCAGAGCATTTTGATACGACAAGACAGGCCGTTTCAAAACATCTGAAAATTCTGACAGAGTGTGAATTGGTAACTCAAAATCATCAGGGAAGAGAAATTTATTACTTTCTAGAAATTGATAAAATGAAAGAAATAGACCATTGGCTGGAACAGTTCAGAAAGATATGGGAAAGCCGTTTCGAACAGCTTGACACGTTACTGGCAACTTTGAAAAGCCAGCAGAAATAAAGTTTAATACGACAACCAAACTATAAAAATATTAATATGAAACATCTTCTTCAGTTCGATTTCCTTGCAGATAAGGAAAAGAACACCTTAACCATCAGACGTGAGTTTATGGCGAACAGACAATTGGTCTGGGATTGCTACACGAAAAGTGACCTTCTTGATCGTTGGTTCGCCCCCAAACCATTTACTACCAAAACAAAATCTATGGAATTCCGTGAAGGTGGACACTGGCATTATGCAATGGTAGAACCTGACGGAAAAGAATACTGGAGCTGGGTTGGCTATCACAAGATCAATCCAATTGATTCTTATACTTCAAGTGATGCGTTTTGCAATGAAAAGGGAGAAATCAATACAGATCTTCCTCAGGCAGAATGGGTAGTATCTTTCACGGATAAAAATGAGAATACCCTTGTAGAAACTATTGTGACCTATCAATCCTTAGCAGATCTGGAAACCATTATCGAAATGGGAATGGAACAGGGAATGATGGCTACTCTTGAAAAGCTTGACGAATTATTATTAACATTAAACCCATAAAAATGAGCCACAAAATCACAGTTTCTGCCATCATCAGTGCAGATGCAGAAAAAGTATGGAATTATTACACCCATCCTGAACACATCACTCAATGGAACTTTGCTGATCCTTCATGGCAATGCCCATCTGCTTCCAATGATATGAAAGTAGGTGGAAAATATGCAGCGAGAATGGAAGCCAAAGACGGAAGTTTCGGTTTCGACTTTGAAGCCGTTTACAATGAAATAAAAGATGGTGAAAACTTTACCTATACCATGCCGGACGGAAGACAGGTACATGTTGACTTTAAAGAAAACAATGGCCAAACCCATGTACATGTAGCTTTTGATCCTGAAAACCAGAATCCTGAAGAAATGCAGAAAGGAGGCTGGCAGGCAATTCTTGATAATTTCAAAAAGTATGCGGAAGCCAATTAAAAATATTTCAATCAAAAATTGATATAAAGCTGGATGTTTTACATTCAGCTTTTATTTTTCTGGGATCAGAAATCTCTGAAATCTGATATTGTTGTAAATTTACATTTCAAACTCTGAAGGATTGATAGTAAAAAACTACAAACTTCTTTAATCATTGTGATAAGTCAAGGGTTAGAACCTTGACAAGGATAGAGGATCATTCAGAAAAAATCAAAATGATTTTAATTAAAGAACCACATTTTTTGGAAAGCTATGAAAGAAAATAAATACGACCATCCATCATTTTTTGACCAGTATGAAAAAATGCTCCGTTCTCAGATTGGATTGGAAGGAGCCGGAGAATGGCATACTCTGAAAAATATGCTGCCGGATTTTCATGGAAAAAACATTCTGGATTTAGGATGTGGTTTCGGATGGCATTGTCGTTTCGCTATAGAAAACGGAGCAAAAACGGTTACCGGAATTGATCTTTCAGAAAGAATGCTGGCAAAAGCTGTGAAAATCAATAGTCTGCCTGGAATTCAATATGAAAGAATAGCTCTGGAAGAAGTGGATTATCCTGCTGAAAAATTTGATATCATACTCAGTTCTCTCACCTTACATTATGTAGAATCCTTCGATAGTATTGCTCAAAATATTTATAAATGGCTCACACCCGGCGGATCTTTTGTATTTTCAGTAGAACATCCTGTATTCACTGCAGAAGGTGGTCAGGACTGGATATATGATAAAAATGGTGAAAAAATCTGCTGGCCGGTAGACCGTTATTTTATAGAAGGAAAAAGGAATACAACTTTTCTGGGTGAACATGTCATCAAATATCACCGTACTTTAACTTCTTATTTAAATATATTATTAAAAGCTGGTTTTAAAATCAAAGAAGTTATTGAACCTCAACCAGGCGAAGAGATGTTGAAAGAAATTCCGGAGATGAAAGAGGAACTCCGCAGACCGATGATGTTGCTCATTTCAGCTGAAAAATAATTTTCAACCAGAAATTCCCGCATGCATTCCCCTTATTATCTGATGATGTAAGAAATACTAAAAAAACAATATCATTTTCTGTTTTTCATTCGGAAGAACATCGTCCGGAACTTTAAGAATATAGATCATTACAAAAAACATACAGAGAATAGTGATCAAAAATTGGAGAAAGCCGTTCACCATGGTGGTTCGGTTCTTTATCCTAAAAGAATTGACGAAAAATATGGGTTTGCTGTAGCAGAGTTTGAAGACCCGGAAGGAAACAGAATTGCACTGCATGAAACCGTAAAATAGCCATACCATTTATTGCATATTATTTTTTTAACAGAATTACTGCATATTTTGTATATTTAAACAACCATTTGAAATCCAACTGGGTAAAGAACTATGGCGGAAGAACTTTATTTCATCAAGACCAATCCAACTATTGCCAAAATTAATTTGTACAATAAGTTGAGCCGTGAAGAAGAAAATATTCTGAAATTTCTTCAGCCTGAAGCGAAAAACACCCTTGAAACCATTAAAGAAAAAATCAAGGATTCTGTAGAAGAACTTACACAGGAAGAACTTCTGCTTATTTTTCAATGGTTTCATAAAGTCTATTCTTCAGATCATGAGGAGACCAAAACACAGCTTTTCATCAATGGTATAGATCTTTTTTATGAAATTCCAACAAATGTTCATGCTGAGAATTTTCTTCAGATTCTTTCGGACTATGAAAAACTGCTGAAACAGGACATGAATTATATTGTGGATTCTAAAAATTTCAATCAGTTTCTGATCTACGGAATTTTTCTGACAGAAATGGTCAACAGAAAACAGCATCCTGATAATATCCTTTGTGAATATCTGAAACCGGATAACCAGTCTTTATACCTTCTGGCAGAAGACCAATGCGGGGTGAAAGATTTTGATCCCAACATCATTCCGGATCTTCAGCACTATTTTAATGATCTCTATGATCTGACCAAGTTTTATAAAGGTTCTATTATTAAACTGGAAAATCAATAAAAAAAAGAGGCTTTTCACGCCTCTATCAACATTTCAGGGTTTTTCGTAAGGTAATCTAATGCTTCCCTCACAGCCTGTTCAGGGCTTTTGGGATTGAATCCCAGTTCATTTCTGGCTTTGGAAATATCAAAATCCTGCTGTAATCCTGAAAACATTGCAATATCTTTTCGGGTAAGTACCGGTGGCTTTCTGCTCAGCTTTGCGGTCAATTCCATGATACCAGCAATCGTAAACAGGATCCCTTTGGGAACGGCACGTGGAATACTCAGTTTCAGCTCCGGATAAAGGGTATTGGCAAGAATGGTGGTATCCGTGATTGTCATACATTTTTCATTGGCAAGAATATAACCTTCACCGGAGCGTCCTTTTTCAGCTGCCAGATAGCATCCTTCCGCAACATCTTTTACATCAATCCAGTTCAGGGTAATTTTAGTATCTACCGGAATTTTTCTATTCAAAATTAATTTGAGAACTCCGTAGGAAACATTTAATGGTAAAAATGCCTTACTTCCAATCATCGCAGAAGGCATCACTGAAACCAGTTCTATTCCCAGTTTTGAAGCCAGCTCAAAAGCCAACTTCTCCCCGTCATTCTTAGAATTATAATACATATCTCTACGATCTGGATTATAACCTTTACTTTCTTTTGTAGGCAAGTGGGTATAATTAAGTGCTGCAATAGAACTTACGTACACTATTTTTTTTACACCTGCTTCTGCCGCTGCTTCGATGGTATTTCGGGTACCTTTGATATTCACGTCATAGATTTCTTTTTTAGGATCTTTAGCCCATAATTTAAAAGAAGCCCCTACCGCGTAAAATGTTTCTACTCCCTGAAGTGCTTTTAAAAAAGAGGTCTTATCAGTAATATCGGCTTGCACCAGCTCACAATCCAATCCTTCAAAAGGTTTTTTGTTCTCTGTATTTCTTACAGCTGCCCGTACCGGAAGCCCTTGTTTTAGTAAGAATCTGACTAAATTATTTCCCAGATGTCCATTGGCTCCTGAAACAAGGCTTAGATTATTTTTTGTCATTGCATAAATTTTAATCTTGCAAAGTTCATTTTCCAGAAACCGGAACCACTTGACTTTTGTTAGTTAATTATTTTTCTCCGGATTCTGCTTAGACTTTCCGGTTTCATTCCTAAAAACGAGGCGATATACTGAATAGGAACATTCTGAATAATTTCGGGATAATCATTCATCAGTTTCAAATATCGTTGTTCAGCATTCAAAACAGATAGTTCTCTGGAACGTTTTTCGTTATAGGTAATCGACTGCTGAAAAACCGAAATACTGAAATCTTTCATAGCCTGGCTTTGGCTGATCAGCTGGTCCAGGTTTTCTTTGGAAATTCTTAAAAGCTCAGAATTAGTGATGGATTCTATAGTATTTTCAGAAATGGTCTGGTTGGTAAAATCTGAATAAGATGTAAAAAATCCCGGTGGACAATTGATATGCGTAGTCACTTCATTTCCATTCTCATCCATATAAAAAAGTCTAATATAACCTTCAATGATATAGTAAAGGTATTCGGGGATTTTCCCGGCCTCTTCTATTATTGTATTTTTTGAAAATGTTACAGGCTCAAAATATTTCCTGACTGCTTCGGTTTCTTCCAGGGTAAAATCATGACCAGAACACATATATTGTAAAAGCTTGTCGTGCATTGAAGTGAATATTTTTAATCCTATACAAAAATACCAAAAGAAAATTTCAATAATTACAAGTTTAAAAAATAGTCACCTATCCATGTAACATCTTGCATTCAATAATTGTCTTTTATACATAACCGAAAGAAAACTGCTACTCCAAATGCAGTAAAAATAATTATTGAACCAGGATAAAAACTATAACACAGCCGGCAGTCTCCTTTTACGATGCAGAACTGCTGGTTTTTTTATGTATCTGCTTTACTGCAAAAAGATAGTACCCTACTCCTCCTGCAACATAAGCCAGCACATCAAAAAAATCTCCGGTAAAATGAGTTGATAGTTTGGGACAGATCACTTCAAACAAAAAAGAGAGATACAGCACTGAGGTCAATACAAACTTCAAATCAGGTTTCCATTGATAACCGAGAATTCCATTCATGATATGTTCTATCAGATAACAATACATGGGAATTGTAATACAATCTGTAAAATGGTCATTGATAACGGGAATAACAATTCTGTTTGTTCTCAGCAGAATAATAATTCCCCATGTTGCCAGTCCCAGTAGGAACCAAAAGGAAATTCGTTTATTCATCACATATGCAAAACAGCCATTATTACTCCAAGAATAACCTGCAGTATTTTTGATATAACTTCCCCGGGATCTGTTTGGGTTTCTTGATCAGTACTTTCTGCCAACTCATCATTGAATTTTGATTTACCTTCCATTGTCATAAGATTTGATACTGCAAAGATATCAAATTAGAACAATTGTTCTAATTTTAAAAATATGATTTATATCCACTCTGATATTCTTATCTTTGGGTTATGAAGACCAAGGATAAAATTCTGTCTAAAGCACTGGAATTATTTAATGAGAAAGGGTACAACAATATTACCACAAGGCATATTGCTGCCGAACTTCACATCAGTGCAGGAAATCTGCACTACCATTTCAAACATTCTGAAGACATCATTACAATCCTATTCTCAGAGCTTACCCTGGAAATGGATGAGCTACTGAACCAGATGAAAAAAAAGGAAAATAAAAGTCTGGAAGATCTTTATCAGTTTACCTATTCTACCTGTGAAATTTTTTATTCTTACCGCTTTATATTTATCAATTTTATAGATATTCTGAATCGTAATCCTGACATCAAAGCCAATTATGAAGGGATTAATTTCAGCAGAAAAGAGGAATTTCAACTGATCTTTTCAGATCTTCAGAAGAACAATATATTTTTGAAAGATGTACCTCATTTTATTATAGATGGTCTTGTTGAGCAGATTTTCATCATTGCCGACAACTGGCTTACCCATAACAGACTTATTTTGAAACTTAATCCGAATGAGGCTATTCAGCATTATACCCTTCTGCAGATGAATCTTTTCTACCCACTTCTCAATAAAGAACAGCAAAAACTTTATGAACAGCAATACATCAGATAATCATATCATCCTTAGAAAAGGAGTTTACGATGATCTCCCGGCAATGCTGCAGCTGTTTACGGCAACAATAGATGAGGTGTGCAAAAAAGACTATGATCTACAACAGCTCGAAGCCTGGAAATCCGGTGCCGAGAATGAAGAAAGATGGATGAAGGTAATCAAAGATCAATACGTTGTTGTAGCTGTTACAGAGACTAAAATAGCAGGTTTCTGTACGCTCGACCAGGGAAATTATATTGATCTGCTCTTTGTACACAAAGATTTTCAGCATAGAGGAATTGCAACCTTGCTTTATCGTCACATTGAAAAGGAAGCTTTGCTGAATAATGAAAAAAAAATTACAGCTGATGTCAGTAAAACGGCCAGACCTTTTTTTGAAAAAACAGGTTTTCATGTGGTTCAGGAACAGACTGTTCATGTAAAAGGAATTGCTATGACCAACTATAAAATGGTAAAACATCTTATCTCTTAACTTTCAGGATTATGGAATTACGTTCAGAATATAACGAGTATAGAATTTCAGTTCCAAAGGAATTTGAAAACATATTTACTCATTTTTACTTTGCTGCAAATACTTCTGAATCCTCCATTACCAAAACGCTTTTACCCACTTATCAGACGATTTTGTTATTTTGTTTTGGAGAAAATGCCACGATGTCCACCCGGGAAAAGACCATCATAAGTGTTGATAAATGTATGGTTTTAGGGCCTGTAAGACAAGCCTTTGAATATACACTTCCCGCTGGCTGCTCTATTATGGTTGTTAATTTTAAAGATGATGCTTTTTTCAGATTCTTCGGAAAAATATCCATTGAACAATCGGTAAGACATCCGGATGAATTGCTGGAAGAAAACTGTTTTACAGACCTTTGGCATCAGCTTACCAGATTAGATTCAGTCACCAAACAGGTGAATCATATTCTTGAATTCTGTAAGCCTTATCTCCAGGATCAGGATATCACCAGCCAGCTTTTGAGCAGTTTTGAAAACGATCTTTTAAATCCCATAAAAGTCATTGCAGAGCAAACCCATCAGACGGAAAGAAATATCCAACGGAAACAAAAAGAACAGTTTGGCTATTCTTTAAAAGAGCTTGCCCGCTACAACCGTTTTTTAAAAGCAATACAACTCATCGAAAAAGAGACTGAAAAACAAAATCAGGTCAAATGGTTTACCATTATTGATGAATACGGTTATTATGATCAAAGCCAGCTCATCCATGATTTCAAGCATTTTATCAACATTTCTCCGGCTCAGTATTTAAAATTCCAACAGGAAATCTGTAATCCAAAATCTAAATAGTCCGTTTCGTTTTCTTACAATTTTTAAAAAGAGCACTCCGCTAATTTTGTCTCATTAATCTTAACAATCAAAACAATGAGACATTTAATCATTTACGCGCATCCTAATGAAAACAGCTTAAATCATCATCTTCTAAACACTGTTATTGAAACCCTTCAATATCACAACGAGGATATTATTGTGAGAGATCTTTACGACATCGGTTTCAATCCTGTTCTTTCTTTGAATGATATGCAGGGACAACGGATGGGAAAAGTATCAGATGATGTAAAAACCGAACAGGATCATATTTCGTGGGCAGAACAAATTACTTTTATTTATCCTATCTGGTGGACAGGACTTCCCGCGATGATGAAAGGATATATAGACCGTGTGTTCAGTTATGGTTTTGCTTACCGATATGACCAGGGCATACAGAAAGGTCTTCTGAAAGGCAAAAAAACCGTTATCATCAATACCCATGGAAAATCTCATGAAGAATATGAAAAAACAGGCATGGATAAAGCCCTTACTTTAACTTCTGACAATGGTATTTTTATCTATTCCGGGCTTGAAATTATCAGACATTTCTTTTTTGATAAAGCAGATAAAGCTTCTCCTGAAAATCTGGAAATCTGGAAAGGTCAGATTAAAAATTTATACTCTAAAAATGTTCTTAACCATTAATTTTTTTCATGAAAACAACGATAGAAAAACAGAGAATAAGCCCTATTTTACAGACTTCTTATCAGGTAACAAAGAAAATAATAAAATACAGTTTTTGCATCTTTATCTTGTATTTTATTTTTAAGGAATTTATGGCATGAAATTAGCTTCAAAAATCGCAAGTAAAATTGTTTTGAACCATTATTTTAAGCCATTAAGATTGATGGATGGTTAAGTTTTTCTTTTAAAACAAATCTTGTTATAACCCTACAATGCGTCTTAATGGTTTAAATATTGGATCTTCAGGAAATTCCTGTATATTTACCTTATAATGAAACATCTGAACAGTATATTACGTCTTCCATTCTTCAGTGAATATTATGCACCGGGCTATCGTTCGGGAAGACTTTCTATATCTGTAATCCAATAAAATAATCTAACGTTTATATAGAAGCCCGGACAGTACCTGTCCGGGCTTTTTTCATTTTAAAACTATTCATACATGATTCATCCATTACAAGAAAATGTGGCTATCATCCTGCCTGAAAACGGTTTGGAAGAAAAACTGGCTCAAGCCGAAAAGGAAAACAGAAAACTTTCCATCAAACTGGGATTTGATCCCACCGCTCCGGATCTGCATCTGGGACACGCTGTAGTCTTAAAAAAACTGAAACAGTTTCAGGATCTGGGCCATCATATCATTATTGTCGTTGGAAGCTTTACGGCAAGAATTGGCGATCCCACCGGAAAAAATAAAGCCAGAAAACCTTTAAGTGCTGAAGATGTGCAGCATAATGCCCAGACTTATATCAATCAGCTTTCCAAGGTCATTGATGTACAGAAGACAAAGATTGTTTTCAATTCTGACTGGCTGGATGCTCTTGATTTTTCTGAAGTCATCCAACTGCTTTCAAAAGTGACCGTGGCTCAATTGATGCACCGGAATGATTTTAATAAAAGATTCACAGAAAATACACCTATTGCCATGCATGAACTGGTTTACCCGATTCTTCAGGGTTTTGATTCTGTAAAAATAGAGTGTGATATTGAAATGGGTGGCACGGATCAGCTCTTCAACTGTACCATGGGAAGACAGCTTCAGGAAGTACATCAAATGCCTGCTCAGATTGTCATGTGTATGCCATTGCTGAGAGGGCTTGACGGAAAGGAAAAAATGAGCAAATCCCTGAATAATATTATCGGACTGACAGATGAACCCAATGAAATGTTTGGGAAAACCATGTCTATTCCGGATGCTTTGATTGAAGAATTTATCAATCTGACTACAGATTTTTCTATGGAAGAAAAAACGATGCTTCTTTCCAGCATACAAGAAGGGGAAAATCCAATGAATATCAAGAAGCTGATTGCTAAAAATATTATCAGTCAATACCACGATCCTGCTTCAGCGGAAAATGCAGAACAGTTTTTTATCAACCAATTTCAGAATAAAAATTTTGAAGAGAAAGTGTATGAACCTGTGGCTATTGATTCACTGAAAAGTACGGGGAACAGAATCTCTCTCGTTGAACTGTGTCATCAACTTAAAAATGACCTCAGCAAATCGGCGATCAGGAGATTAATAGAGAATGGAGGAGTTCAGATCAATACCCTTAGAATAACAGACTCAAATGAAGAAATGCAACTCACCCCTCAAACTAAAATAAAAATTGGGAGAAGGGGCTTTTTTGAGATAGTATAAGGCTGGAAGATGGAGGATAGGAAATGGAGGATCTTTAAGACGATGAACTTATGGAGGTTTTTGATTGGGATATTTTTTAAAAGAGTATTTTAATTTAAAAGACAAAAGAGTTCTTTACTACACAAAAATAACTTCCAGCTTCCTTTCCTTCCGCTTCCATCTTCCATCTCTCAGCTTATTTCAATATCTTCGTCCTGTTAAAAACTATTTCCAATGAGCTACATTATGGTTGACATAGAGTCGGACGGTCCGATTCCCGGAGATTTTTCAATGGTCTGTTTCGGAGCGGTACTCGTAAATGAAGAACTGGACACTACTTTTTATGGAAAATTAAAGCCTGTTTCTGAGAAGTTCACCCCAGATGCTTTAGCAGTTTCCGGTTTCAGCAGGGAAGAAACAATGAATTTTGATGATCCTGAGAAAGTAATGCTGGCCTTTGAAGACTGGATTACCACTCATTCCAAAGGCAGACCTATTTTCATAAGTGACAATAATGGTTTCGACTGGATGTTTATCTGCTGGTATTTTCATCATTTTATCGGAAGAAATCCTTTTGGCTTTTCTTCCAGAAGACTTTCTGATCTGTACTGCGGGCTGGAAAAAGATACTTTTGCCCAATGGAAACATCTCCGCAAAACGGAACACACGCACAATCCGGTAGACGACGCCAGAGGAAATGCCGAAGTTTTGCTGTACATGAAAGAAGAAATGGGACTAAAAATTGCATTAAAGTAAGAACTCTAATTTTTGAATATGAATCCTGACCTGCATTATAAACAAGCTGATGAAACTGACATTGATTTTCTTCTCAATCTCAGAATGAAAACCATGAATCCGCACTATGAAACTTCAGGACTTTCTACTGACAGAGAAACAACCCTGCAAAGAGTTTTGTATCAGTTTGAAAAAGCTAATATTATTTTTTTACATGATCAGCCCATTGGACTATTAAAAGTAGACAGAACGTTTACCAATATCGAGGTTTTACAGCTTCAGATTGATCCAAGCCAACAGGGCAAAGGACTTGGAAAAAAGATCTTGTCAGATATTTTAGAAGAAGCTTCATTAACTGGAAAAACGGTTTCATTAAGTGTTTTAAAAACCAATAAAGCACAGTATCTTTATCAAAGTCTTGGATTTAGAATTGTGGACGAGGATCAGTATTCTTATTTTATGGAAACGGAAAGACAGTAAATGTTTTTTTAAAAGTTTTGGTATAGCCGTTGAATGTTTCTTTTGATTTAAATGATCTAAACACAAATCTAACAAATAGACTAACACAAATGGCCACAATCATCTGTGAGATTCTTCATTACATTTCATTCCATTCAGAATGACACTCCGGAAACAAGCCTTGATTATCCGTTAGTCTTTACTGGTTTGCCATCGTTACATAGATCAATCTTCCGCCTTCTTCTGAGGAAAGCAGTATTTTTTTACCATCAATGAGTTCTACCATAGAGCCTGGTGGAATTTCTTTCTGTTCTGTGACATCCTTCATTCCTGATAAGCTTTGGTTGACCAATACCCATCTTCCCTGGTGGAACGTAAAATATCCTACCGGCATTTTATCCTGTATCGTAAGATTTTCGTTACGTATCACTTTCCTGGAAACATGCCATTTGAAAAGATACTGATTATGATAAACCATGAGCCTGTGATTTTCCGGTTTCCATACCTCATCATCAAATTTAAAATATAAGTCTAAAACGGGTAATGTTCCCTGATGAGGTGTTCCGCAGAACGGACATTTAGGATTACTCGTATTATCAAAGACATACCATTTTTCTGTACAGCCGGAATTCTGGCAAGGCTGGATCAAATCTACGGTTTTCAATAATGCGGCTTCCCATTCATTGGCCGTGGGACGTCTGATAGGATCATGCAAACCGTCAATGAATGTTTTTCTGAACAATTCTGAAATATATGGACCTGTAACGGTGTACGGAATCTTTTGAGGATCTCCCCAGAATGCATCCCACTTTCTGAGATGATCGGACTTCACATGGTTGGAATTATTTTCCGGATGTTCTATAAACATAGCTTTTTCTCCCATGGATAAAATTTCGTCCTTTTCGGAATCCAGATCCCAGATTTTTCCTCCACGCAGCGGATGTCTTCTCAAAAGATACATATAAATCAGAACGGCAAGTGCATGCAGATCTGTTTTTTGATTGGGTAAATGCCTATTCGGATCCTGAAGTTTTAAATGTTGTGTTTTCAGAACTTCGGGTGCAATAAAGTCGGCGGTTCCTATGACTTCCGGTGGAAAGAGTTTGGGAACCACAAGACCGTCAATATCGATAATACAGGCAGATTTTGTAACGGGATCTACCAGAATATTGTTATAAGACAAATCGGAGTGTGCCAGTCCCATCTGATGCAGCTTTTTCACTCCCCGGCTGATATTGACAGCAATCTGGAAATAGCTCAGCCAATCTCCCAATTCTGACTGATCAAGTCTCAACGGATACTGCTGATTCCTGAACATGGGAGCGGTAAACCATTTCCCCACCTTATCCTGTCCCTGGATATTATCTGAACCAATATAGCCTTTGGCAAAATAAAATTTATCGTGATAAACAGGAACTACAATTCCCGTTAGTCATTTCTTTCAACAATATCATAAGGCCATCTGAATATTTCATTCAGAAAATATTCAGAAGCATTTCCATTCTGTATACTTTGCAGATAGGTAGAAACAATCCTCATGATTCTTTCTTTCTGTCCTTCATCCAGCGGATTTCGGTAGAAAGCGACTACATAGTCTTTATCAGGCGAAAAATAAACATCTTTCACTCCGCCCCGGATAGGGTTTTCATCTACGTATTCATAAGATTTGGCTGTATCCAGAACAGAGACAACTTTAATAGTTTTTTTCATGGTATTAATAGATTATGGCCAATGTACGGTCATCATGATTTCCTCTGCTCCAGAAATCGCTCCAAATTAAAAGCTCTTCATCGATTTTTTCATCGTTAATAAAATCTGCTTTCGTCCGGTCATCATTATTTCCGGCAAGGTCTTCAAAAAGTGCTTTCCAGCTTTCTACATCTTCCAGTTTATTTTCTGTAGTAAATTTAGGATCATAAATACCATCTGTCATCAGCACGAGATAGGAAAAATCTTCTACACAGGTAATTTGGAAACGGGAAGCCATTTTATCATTAAAAATTTCTTTCATGGTGATAAAACGAGTGCCACCACCAAACTCTCCCACATCCATTCGGTTTAACAATTTTACTTCAGAAAAGTCTGTATTAATCAGATTGATCGGACAGTCACCCACTCCAAAGCTCAGAATCACATATCCGAAACTGAATTTCTTAAGCAAAGTAAAAATAAGTGTAGTGTGCAGATCATTCACAGAAAGGGCATTTTCTGCCGCTTTTTTTTCTAATGTGTGATAAACATGCAAGACACTTTCCGATAAGATATTGATGGTATCCTGCTTGGCTTTCAATTGTTCTTTATCAGGGAACTGATTGATATATAAAACATTGATGTTATTTTCAATCTGGTTTAAAATCTCCTGTGAGTTAAAAAAATGGTTGATCGTTGTAGTTGCCAGCCTTGAACCTTCTCTGGCAGCTGAGGCAGAGCCCGCTCCATCTGAAACAGAAATAATATTCCAGCCGTTGGGAAGCGTATTTACGGCAAAATCGTCTTCACGAAATTTACCTTCATGAGCGTGAGAACGTCCTCTTTTGGAAACTACAACAATTTTTTTGTCTGAAAAAGAACCTTTGTATGAGTCTTCTTCCGATTTATAAAAAGCAGCATTGGTATCGCTTGGAATATTTCTCCACAAGTCTTTAGGATCTGCGTTGACAAACAGTTGGATTTTTTTTATTTCAATTTGATTCTGATCATGAGTGTGATAAAACCGAACATCCAGATGGTACATATTATTCTTTAACGGAATTCCTGAAATAGTATCATTTTCAAAACTAAGTCCAGTTTCTTCCAGGTTTCCGATATTCTGAATCCTGATGTTGGGAAACTCTTGCATCTGCAGACTGAACTCATAGAACTGTTTGGCACTGGCATTTTTCAATACCCAATGAACGTCTTTGAATTCTTCTTTTTCTTTAAAGATAAGAGCCTGTTCCATAGTTTTCGGTTTGGATTCATCCCTTGATTTCCTGAAAAATTTCCCCATCATTAGCCCAACGTTCTGTTAATATCAAATCCACCTCCGGAAAATCCATAATAATCGGAAGTTCCACACCACGGACATTTACTGTATCCTTCTCCCCTCAGGCAATGAATTCCTCCACACGAGCAGGTAGCCAGCGCAATGGGATTGGCACAGTGAGGGCATGAAGTTCCTCCGTCCAGTTCTTCGATATTGATTTTAAGATGAGTTTTCTGATTGGAAGAAAGTCTGTAGTAGGCTTTTTCATCAATTTTATATGCTCCGTCCAGTCTGTAATATCTTGTAGCCATTCCCGGTATGCTTGATTCTGCAAATGTTTTTTTGAATTTCATCAGATAAAGCTTTTCCGTTTCCTGGCATTTTCCATTCAATACTACAAAATTATTATCAGGAAATCTCTGTTCCATTTCAGGATCTACTTTCTCCAGAATAATGGAATCAATTTTAGACAAATTAATTCCTTCTTTTTTTGCTTCTGTGACACTCTGGCTGGTTGTTTTAATAGAATCCGTTACCCATTTGAAAAACTCTTTGTAAGAATTCTCATCAGAATTATTGAACAGTAAAACATGGTCTGCCAGAGAACCGAGAAGTTTATAATTGGTATTTTCTCCAATAGAAACGGCAATAGTGTTAGATTTTCCATTGTATTTGGTATTCCATCTTTCAATGGCTTTGGTGGCATCATCAGTGGGAACTCCGTCTGTAAAAAGGAACACTATAGGTTTCCAGTCGCCTTTTCTTTCATACGTTGTTTTCACAATATCCTTGTCGATACAATCCATTACTTTGATTAATCCCTGGGAAAGCGACGTTCCACTTCCGATTGGGATTTTTGGCGGATAAAAACTGATAATATCCTGCATGGGAGTAATCACTTCCGCTTCTCCTGCAAAACCTATCACAGAAATGTAAACCGTTTCCAGTGAATACGGATCTTTTTTTAATTCCCTGATGATATTGGCGATACCTTCCTGTACCTGCTCAATAGGCTCTCCTACCATAGATTCGGAGATATCTACTAAAAAATAAATAGGCAGTCTTCTCATGGTGTAAAGACAATATTTTAAATAATAATAGTAAGCTCCGATGGTGGCGGAGGTAATGTGATATTTTCTCCCGTATTCTGAGATTGTCCTCCCTGTGTAATGGAAGAGCTCACCCATTTGAAAAAGGAAGAAAGAGTAATCGCGTCTGTAGTATCCAGTTTTACCACATGATCGGTCAGTTCTTTCAAAAACTGCTCATCTGCTTTCGGGCCTGCTGCACATCCTACGATAGCCCCAAATTCCATCCCTCTGATCACAGGGATCATCTGCCTGTACTTCTGAATATCCGAAGGTTTTCCATCCGTAAATATAAACAGTAACGGCTGCCAGTCTCCTTTTGCATCGGCAGATTCTTTTACAATTTCTCTCTGAACCAGTTCAGAAACCATTTCCAAAGCAGCTCCTGTATGCGTAGGGCCACTATCCGGACAAGTAATCTCCATTGGATAAAAACTTGCCAGATCTGTTAAGGGTATAATATTCTTAACCTCTCTATCAAAGGTAATGACACTTAAATGCAGGCTGTCCATCGCCTGCGGATCCGCGCGAAGCATACTGATAAGACCGTTGAAACCATTGTTCAGTGCCTGAATAGGTTCTCCGTTCATAGACCCTGAAGTATCCAATAAAAAATAAGCTAATAATCTCCTGCTCATTATAGACAAGTATTAATTCTGAAGCCGGCGGAGGGAGTCGGAGACTTCCAAGCCGGCTTTTATATGAGTTGAAAAAAATTGAAAATCTAGTTCGAATAAGCGTATTGCTGTCTCAGAATATCGATAAAATTATCTGTATTATGAGGCTCTCCTACAGCGCGGAATTTCCAGTCGCCATTGTGACGGTAGGCTTCTGCAAAAACCATTGCACATTTACCATTCATGCTTGAATCGCCGGAAAGGCTGTATTTTGCAATTTCTTTTCCTGAAGCATCTACCGCACGGATAAATGCATTTTCGATCATTCCGAAGTGCTGGTTATTGGTTCTTCCCTGATAAATGGTAACAATGAACACAATCTTCTGATAGCTCTGATCCAGCTGATCGAGTCTTACAATGATCTGCTCATCATCGCCATCTCCAGCTCCGGTTCTGTTATCTCCGGTAAGCCATACATTTCCGCTTGGGTGCTGCATAGAATTGAAGAAAACCACATCTCCCTGATAAAGGCCTATCTGTCTTCCGTCATTGGTCTGCACCGTTCTTCCAAGATTAGCTACTTTTCCGTTGCCATCCAAAAGAAAGGCTACAGCATCAAGATCATATTCTGCTTCCTTGCTGAACAGTTTACCGAAGAATCCACTGCTTTGTTTTCTTACATCCCATCCTAGACCGATGGTTACTTTTGAAAGATCATAAACGCTTTCTCCGCGGTCATTCTTTCTTAAATCTATCGTTTGTCCTTTCTGTAAATTAATTGCCATAGTTATAGTTTTTGTGTATTTGATGATTTATTTGATGATTTGCCCTTTGTAGTATTTTTCAAGGAAGAAGCCTAAATCTGCTCTGTATCCTATCCCTGAAGCTTCAAATTTCCAGCTTCCGTTTCTTTTGTACAGTCTTCCGAACTCTACTCCTGTTTCGATAGAGAAATCCTCATCCAGTTCGTATTTTGCAATTTCCTGGTTGGAATGGTTATCTACTACTCTGATATAGGAGTTTCTTACCTGTCCGAAATTCTGTCTTCTTCTTTCAAAGTCTTCTATGGTGACCACAAAAAGGATCTCTTCTACTCTTGAATCTACTTTATCAAGGTCTATAATGATCGCTTCATCATCGTCACCATCACTGTTTTTACCACTCGGATCATCTCCTGTATGGGTAAGTGCTCCATCCGGAGAATTCAGGTTATTGTAAAAAACGAAGTATTCTTCGCTTACTAATTTTCTGTCAGAATCAATCATGATTGCAGAAGCATCCAGGTCAAAATCGTAGCCGGTTCCTTCATTCGGATCCCAGCCTAATCCAATCGTCATTTTCGTCAATCCTATCTCGATCTTTTGTCCTTTCTGTAGATTAATTGCCATAGTGTTTTATATTATGATTATTTTTTGCATTAAGATAGAAGTGATTTACGAATTGACCAAATTTATTGACGAAAAAATGTTCCATACCGCTTAATTTTAAACTCTTTAAATCACAAAAATGCTCATAAAAAAAGGTCCAATTAAAAAATTGAACCTTGCATTATATAAAAAATGTATTGAATTAATTTTCAAATTCTTTATCTGAAACAGCAGTATTTCTTGCTTTTGCCAACATGGGAATGGAAATTAATCCCATCACCAGCATAATCACAATCTGCAACGGTAAAGAAATAAAGGAATAGGTAAGTCCCATTTCACCTCCAAAATCTGCACTTTTTCCTACTGAGATGAAAAGAGCCATAAAACCATACTTCATGGCAAGGTTATACGCTCCAATTCCTCCGCTGGCAGGAATAATCATTCCCAGTGTTCCCACTACAATAATGAAAAATCCATCTGCAAAGGTAAATGCTGAAGTTTCAGGAAGGGCAAAGCATACCAGATAAGCTGCTAAATAATAGCAAATCCAGATTCCTAATGTATAAAGAATGAATTTCCCTTTTTCTTTTAATTTAAAGACGGAAGTTATCCCCTTAAAAATCCCGTCAATAAAGCTAACCACTTTTCCTAAAAACGGAACTTCTGCCAGTTTCTTTCTAAATACAAAAAATAAGACTGTTCCTATTACCAGAATGGAAAGGATGAATATTATTTTAGTAGGATTGATATTGACTCCTGAGTTTTTATAGAATGACAGAATTGCATCATATTTGAACAATAATGTCAGTCCTAAGAAACCAAGCATACAGATCAGGTCTACTACTCTTTCCAGAATAATAGTTCCAAAAGATTTATCTACAGGTACTTTTTCCACCCCATATAAAGCGGTTGCTCTTGCTACTTCACCACTTCTGGGAATCGTAAGGTTCATCAGATAACCAAATGAAATGGACCAAAGTGCATTGGAGTTTGAAATTCTGTGTCCCATCGGCTCCAGCATCAGATTCCAGCGGATTGCCCTGAACCAGTAAGCCAGAAGACCAAATACGGAAGCAAACAATACCCAGATATAATTAGCTTTTGCCAGTGATTTCTGAATGACTTTAAAATCCAGACCTCTTAAGGCAAGCCATAAAAAAAAGCCTGCAAAAGCAAGCGATATTACTATTGTAAGTATTGATTTTACCGGACTTTTTGATGTTTTCTCCATGTACTACGTAAGAAGATTTGTTTTTTCATCCGGGAAAACGATCTTTGGCTGGAAATCTTTTGCTTCCTCCGGAGTCATCTGAGCATAAGCAATAATGATGATAATATCATCTTTCTGTACTTTTCTTGCTGCAGGACCGTTCAGACATACTTCCCCTGATTTTCTTTTCCCTTTGATCACGTAAGTATCAAAGCGTTCTCCGTTGTTCACATTAACGATATAGACTCTTTCTCCCACTACCAGACCGGCAGCTTCTATAAGATCTTCATCGATCGTTATACTCCCTATGTAATTAAGGTCAGAGGCAGTTACTCTCACCCTATGAATCTTAGACTTGAAAACTTCTATTAACATGCTGCAAATTTATTAATAAAAATTAATAAAACAGGTCTTTATTATCATTTTAAAACTCCCACAAACACAGGGGTTTAATTTCACAAAACATAAGAAATTTAAAAATTACTTATAGATTTAACAATCATATGGTCAAAAAAATTAATTGTTTATACACAATTTAGGATTTAATAAATACGAAAAATAATATTAACTTTTTGCTAAAGTCAATACACATAAGCATTTGGCATGATTTTAGTAACCTGTAACGTAGATTTTCTGTGAAAAGTGGAATTATCATATTTTAACTGATTTCAGTGAAAAGCAAAAAAATTTTACAAGTTTTAATAAAAAAATTGCACAATTAGAAAATAGTACTATATTTGCTATAATTACGAACTAACTTTAATATTAAAAATTATGAACAAGTCTGAATTAATCGACGCAATCGCAAAAGATGCAGGTATCACTAAAGTTGCAGCAAAAGCTGCTTTAGAATCTTTCATTGGTAACGTTACAACTACTTTAAAGAAAAAAGACGGAAAAGTTTCTTTAGTAGGTTTCGGTACTTTCTCAGTAGCTGAGAGAGCGGCTAGACAAGGTATTAACCCTGCAACTAAAAAACCAATCAAAATTGCTGCTAAAAAAGTTGCTAAATTCAAAGCTGGAGCTGATTTATCAAATGCAGTTTCAGGTGCTAAGAAAAAATAATCATTCAGATTACAAAAATTCAAGGCTGTTTCTTAGAAACAGCTTTTTTTATGTCAAATTGTGATAGGAAATCCAACCGTTAAGAAGGTTTAACTGGTTTATAATTATTATGTTTTGACTAAAGCCGCTATTATCAGACACAATAAAATAAGCGGGCTAAAGCCCGCTTCTATTGATAAACCTATCATGACATGCATTAAAATATAACGCATCATCTAGTTTTTAACCTCTTATTTTTGCATTACGGAGCCAATCTTGAAATTTTCCAGTCAAGGTCTTTAAGCTCATAAATAATCCTGTCATGAAGACGATTGGGTCTTCCCTGCCAGAATTCAATTTCATAGGGTCTGGCAAGATATCCGCCCCAATTGGCAGGTCTTGGCACTTCCGTATGTTCAAACTCCTTTTCCAGCTCTTTTAACTTATCTTCCAGAAATTCTCTATTAGGAATCTCCTGGCTTTGCGGAGAGACCACAGCGCCAAGCTGACTTCCTTTTGGCCTGGAATGGAAATAACCATCGCTAAGATTTTCTGCTACCTTTTCAAGATCAGCCTTGATAATGATCTGCCTTTCAAGATTAGGCCAGAAAAAATGCAGGCAGGCTTTATGATTGCTTTCTATTGCTTTTCCTTTTCTGCTGTTATAATTGGTATAAAAAACAAACCCCTCATGGGTATATGCTTTAAGAAGCACCATTCTTGTTCTTGGACACCCATCTTCTTCTACAGTAGAAACCGCCATAGCATTAGCTTCTGAGATCATCGGACTCTCATTGGCTTCCAAAAACCAGTCTCTGAACTGCTCAATTGGATTTTGTTTTATCTCACTTTCAATAAGTTGGGATTTCTCGTACACTTTTCTTTTGTCGTGCAGGTTTTCCATAAATATTTTTTATTAAATTTGAGTATGAATCACTCATACAAAGGTAAAATATTAATCTCGACCCCTGACATTTCCGGCGATATTTTTTCAAGATCGGTAGTATTGGTTATTGAACATAATGAAAGTGGTGCATTTGGTTTGATATTGAATAAAAAGAATAGCCAGATGAGTAGCAAATTCAAAGATTTTTTTGACTTTAAAATTGAGGTTTATGATGGAGGGCCTGTAGAAAACGACAAAGTATTCTTCATTGTAAAAGGTAAAAGAGTTACTGAGATCTATACAGACATCACTGATGAATACTATCTTACAGAAGATATTGAACGTATTATTAATGCGGTTTTAAGCAGTGAACTGGATATTAATCATATCAAAATATTTTCAGGATATTCCGGGTGGTCTCCTAATCAGCTGGATAGTGAAGTTCAGAGGAAAATGTGGACTGTAGTGGATGTTTATAATCTTGATTATACACTTCCCAACGATCAGACACTCTGGAAATCTATCATGCAGAATCTTGGAGGAGAATTTCTTCTCTGGGCCAATTCGCCAGAAGATATTTCACTGAACTAAAAGTATATTTTTCGCATTACTCTGATAATTAACAAACTTTAAGATTCTTTTAACCAATTTTAAAGAAAGTTTTTCCGTTCTTTGAAAAACTAAAATCACTGATATGAAAGGTATTACATTACTTGCTTTATCAATATTTTCTACAGCTTTTTTATCATTTACTCCTATCAACAAAAAATATATTGTCATCGATGCCGGACATGGCGGAAATGATTTTGGAGCAACTTATGGTGAAATTCTGGAAAAAAATATTGCATTAAGCGTTGCTAAGGAAATCCGGAAGATCAATGAAAGCCAGAATCAATATGAAGTTATTTTAACAAGGGATTCAGACAGTTATCCTACTCTTGCAGAAAGAACAGATCTGATCAACAAGCTAAACCCTGAAATGGTTATTTCCCTTCACGTGAACAGCTCTCCTGAAAAAGAAAGATCTGACAACGGATTTGAAGTGTACGTTCAAAATTCTGATGTTTCAAAGGAATTAGCTGGAAAAATCTATAAGAAATTCAATGCCCGAAAAATATCGGAGAGCAATCTTCATATGCTGAGAGAAACCAAAGCACCTGCTGTATTGGTAGAACTTGGCTTCATCAATAATTCTGACAACAGGAATTATATTACCAGTGAAAAAGGGCAGAAAGAAATCGCACAAAAATTTGTTGAGATTATCAACGAATATTAAATAAAAAAACAATTTCTGATTTACTCAGAATAAAACCCGGTAAAGGACTTCTGGAACTTTGTTGTTTACCGGGTTTGTCAATTTTTATGAATTAAAACTTTTCTTCCAGCTTTCTACCAGTTCAGAGAAACGGGAAGTTTCAAAAGTCTTGTTTCTTATCTTACCTACAGAAAATATACCTTTCTCGTCTGAAATCATTAAAATTTCTTCAGCTTTCTGAGATTCAAATGCGATAATCTCGTGTTCCTGAATATCAGCAAGATTATTTTTATGTAAAAAAGTAACAAAGTTTTCCATCAAAGGAGAAATGTAAGCTCCTTCTGTCTGTTTGGGTACTTTGATCACGTCACCTTCCAAAAAGAGAAGATTTCCTGCAGTGGTGCGCGCTATTCTTTTGTTTGGATTCAGAAGAATCACGTCATCAAGGTCATTTTCCTGGGCATAGATCACTCCGTAAATATTTTCCGGACAGTGAACCCTGATATTGCTCAAAAGATTGTTATTAACGTTAATTTCTTTAATCAAATCCAATTCCAAAGGTCTTTGATGAACTGCAAGCACATCCGCCATTTCCGTTACTTCGTAAAAATAGGAAACTGAAGATTTTGCCAAGGTCACTCCATCATTATTTCTGAACACCTGGAAATTGATAATTCCGTTCTTGACTCCTTTACCTTCAATGATTTCTTTTTGAAAAAGGTTCTGGAAAAACTCCAGGGTGTAAGTTAAAGGAATATTCAGTCTCATCTTTCTCATGGAAGCCATCAGGAAAAAATAGCATTCTTCGTCCATGATCAATCCACCATTTCTTACAAAGAAAGATACTTTTACTGAGTCTCCCCAAAGAAAAGCTCTGTTCTTTACACTTAACTCGTCTGATGTAAAATATTGATTTTCCAATTTTTGATATGATTTATTTACAAAAAAATAATGAACGATAAATCGTTCATCAGTTTTATCATTTCATATAGCCCGGTATTATGCCGCACCTAGTTTTATTCTCAGGTTTTCGATAAGATTTTCCCAATACATTGCATTTTCCTCTTCATCACCTTCTTCACAGAAATCTGTAATATTTAAAGCAAGATCTTCTGTAATATCATCGATAGTGATAGTCATTTCAAAGAAATTTTTTGTTCCTTCATCTTCTTCCCATCTGAAACGCACGAAACCTTCAGGCTTATATCTGATCAAAGTGGCCTTCTCAGCAGGTCCTCCACCCCAGCTAAAAAAGAAATCATCGCCTTTCTCTGTTACCTCATCCGCAAACCATTCAGACAATCCCTCTGCAGTCGCCAGATATTCATATAAAATCTCTGATAAACAGTGCATTGGAAATTCGTAATGGACTTTATGTTTCGCCATATAATCTTTGTTTTATCGTCCCGCAATATATAAATTAATTTTTTTATTACGCAAAAAAACAATTACTTTTTTATAGAATCTGTATGATATTTATCACTGGATTTAAATCTCTGTGATGTCAGGTTTTAAAGCTAAAAATTACCATGCAAAACATAAAAAAATCTCTCATTTACAGAGAGATTTTATCTTTAATTTTCATTCAGTATATCAAGAATAATCTGGCATCCTTCCCGGATTTCGTCCAGAGATAATGTAAGCGGCGGAGAGATTCTCAGGTATTCATTTCTGTACAGCTGCCAGAAAACAATCAGCCCTTTTTCCATACATTTTTTAGCTACTTCCAGCGTATATTCAGGAGTTCCTAAGTTCACGGCAAGCATCAACCCTTTACCGTTGATATTTTTAATTTTAGGATGAACCAAAAGTTCTCTGAACAACTTTTCTTTTTCCTCAACTTCGTTCATTAAACCACTATCCAACACTTCTTTTAATGTGGCATAACTTGATGCTGCAATTAATGGATTTCCTCCAAAAGTAGTAATATGCCCAAGTTTTGGTGAGTGAGAAAGCGTTTCCATAATTTCTCTGGAACTCATAAAAGCTCCTACAGGAACTCCACCACCCATTCCTTTTCCCATCACCAGAATATCCGGAACAATTCCAAAATGTTCAAAAGAGAATAACTTCCCTGTTCTTCCAAATCCGGGCTGTATTTCGTCCAGAATTAAAAGTGCTCCTACTTCTTCACATCTTCTTTTTAATTTGATCAGATAGTCGTTATTTGGAACCAGAAAGCCTGCTGCTCCCTGAATGGTCTCAAGAATAACACAAGCAGTCTTCTCCGTAATTTTATCAAAGTCATCTTCATTGTTAAACTCAATGAAAGACACCATTGGTAGTAAAGGACGGAATTCTCTCTTGTGAGTTTCATTTCCGGAAACACTTAAAGCCCCATGAGTATTTCCATGGTAAGAATTTTTAAAGGAAACTATTTCTTCTCTTCCTGTATATCTTTTAGCCAGTTTTAAGCTTCCATCGATAGCTTCTGCACCGCTATTCACAAGGTAAGTAACCTCCAGAGGGTCCGGAGTGGCTTCTGCAAGCAGTCTGCATAATGCGATCGGTTTTTCCTGTGCATATTCTCCGTAAACCATTACGTGAAGATATTTATCGGCCTGCTCTTTAATGGCATCCACTATTTTAGGGTGCGAGTGTCCCAAAGTATTAGCAGAAACTCCTGCTACAAAGTCAAGATATCTTTTTCCGTCTGTACCATAAATGTAGCTTCCTACTGCTTTTTCAACTTCAAAACCGGCAGCAAATTTGGTGGTTTGAGCCTGATATATAAAAAAATCTTTATGCATTTCCATAAATATGTTATGAAAGTCTAAATCAGTTCTCTTCTTTAGAATCTTTTTTTATTTTTATTTTAGATGTATTGTTGTAATCAAAATCAGAAAGTTCATCAAGTTCATTCTGAATTTTCTGTTTCCAGTCCTGCAGCTTCTGAGTATTGAGGCCATAATTGGTTTCATTGTCTATCAGGGCCTGAGCTTTTGTATATTCAGCTGTCAGATTATTAAACATTTCATTGGCATAAGTAAAACCTTTCCACAGCGTATTTTTATGAATAAGAAGGTCTTTACGCATTTTTCGGGCATATACTTCGGCTAAATCAAAATTGACCTGCTGATATTCTATCATAGCCGGAATATTGCGAGAATCAGGATTTATTGATGAAGCACTGCTGGAAAATTTATTGATAATCTTTTTATTAAAATTATTACTTAGTGCATTAAATCCCCTTAACTGATAAGAAAAGTTGATTGCTGATCTGATTGAAATACGATCATCATGGGTAATCAATTTATAATCCTCTTTCTGTAATTTTCGTTCTTTACTCCATACAAATTCACCTGGTTGTAAATCTTGGGAAAAAAACATCAATGGGAAAAATAATAACAGTAACAGAATTTTTTTCATACCTACTTGTTTTCTATTTTCTTACTCTCTTTGGTTTTTTAGCTTCTTCTTTAGCTTTTTCGTCGTCAATTGCTTTCTGCGCTTTATCGAATAGCTCACTATCAGCTGTATATTGTATTTCTTCGTTATTTGGAGTATCTACAAGGATATCCTGCCATTTCCTGATTCTGTCTTTGGTATTCCAGTTAAAATCCGGGAATTTTCTTTTCGAAGGTTCTATCATACTCATAGGATAAGTATCGGAAGCAGCTCCAATACTGCATGAAATAATCTGAAGTGCTCTTTCTTCAAACAATGCTCCGATAATTCCGCAGGTTGATAATGTAATCCCTATTCTTTCCGGTTTTTTGGTTTCCTGATCAGTATCATCAACATACACAATAGACTGGGCATTTCCAACGACTCTTGCTTCTTTAATCGCATTTTTCTCATAGTATACCGTCATGAATTTTCCTTTCACCTGATTGAACTCATCTTTCAGGGTAAGTGAGTCAACTTTACTGATGGCAAAGGCATTTCCGATTACTTTTAAGGAGTCAATATCTTCTGTTTTAGTATTGAAATAAGCTTCTACTTTATCTCCGGTAACCTGCTTTTCACCGCTCCAAAGAATCGGATTGGTATACATATGCATGATTCCGTCTGTTTCATTGAAAGCAATGGAATCTGCTCTTCCCTGTGCATTGGATTTATATATACGGGCTTTTTTAAAAGCTCTCAGATAGCTTTTCTTCACTTTGATATCTAGTGTATCCGGTCTTTGATAGGAGATAATTTTTTCTGCAGCGAAATAAATGGAGTCTTTTTCCATCACTTTTACAGCATACGGACTTTTAGTCATCATGGCAGAGTCTTTTTTCTCAAAAATTTCTCCGTAACCTCCTTTTATATATCTTTTTTCTATAGGATCATCAAGAGTTACATTTCCTATTGCCTTACCGAATCCTGAGATTTGATTATAGTACATATCATCACCGGTAAGAATTTTCTCATTATAATAGATTCTGGAGTTTTTGGTTAGAAAAGCCTCCTTGGAATCCATTTTATAAGTTCCTTTTTCGGTGTAGATTCTGTTTCTTGGATTGGTTTTGCTGGTAATGGTTGTAGGACCTAGAAAATCAGCAATTTTTGTGTTCTGATTCTGTTTGATGTTGGGTCCTTCTATAGTATACTGCGGGGTTTCAATTTTTACATTCCCAGTAAGATCTACCACTCTTGTATTGAGAAAATAGGTTCCTACTTTGGCGTAGGTTACATTCTGCCCGTCAGAAATTGTCCCTCCTGTGTTAAAATAAGCCTGATTAGCCAGCCTGTCATAATACAGAATATCTGTTTTAATGGTTTGCTTCGGATCTGTTAAAACCACATTTTTTCTGGCAACACCTTTCTGGGTATTGGCATCATATTCCATTTCTCCTGCTGTGATCACAGAACCGTCGGTATTTTGAAGCCTTGTATTACCTATTGCTTTTACAAAGTTCTCTTCATTATACAGAACAACTTCATCTGCTGTAAGAATGGAGCCTTGGTGTTCTATCTGAACATTTCCGGTAAAGTATTGATTCCCGTCGTATTTTTCAGGACTTTTCTTGATCTCGTCCGCATGGATGATCTTTACTTTATCTTCAGGTCTCACCTGTTTGGGCTGAGCCGGTGAAGGAGCCTGCAGATAAGGATCTCTCTTCACAGGGGTTTTATCCTGCGCAAAGTTGAGCGTAGAAATAAAGAGTAACAGAAAAAGGGCTATTCTCATTAATTAGTCATTCTTAGTGCCATAGAAATATAGCGAATGAGAATCAATTTTTACGCCAAATGCTTCTTCGATGGCTTCTTTGATTCCTTGAATTCTTGGGTCGCAGAATTCAATAATTTCTTCAATTTCTTTATCAGAGTCTTTTTTGTAGATCACCAGGTGGTCATGCTGTTTGTCAAAATAAGACTTTTCATAAGACGAAGAAGTTAATGTCTTTTCTCCGAACTGATGCTTACGGATTAAACCTGCATCAAGGAAAATTTCAATCGTGTTGTAAATGGTTGCTTTGGAAACATGATATTTTTTCTGCATCATGAGAAGATACAGATCATCAACATTAAAGTGATGATCCATATTATAAATCTCTTCCAATATTGTATATCTTTCAGGTGTGTTTCTGAACCCTTTTTCTAATAAGTAGTTTCTCAAAACATCCTTGATCAAAGCTATATTCTTTTCTTTTTGTATTGTATCCATTAAAAAAATTATCTACAAATTTATTGAATTTTATTTAAATAGATAGTATGGTTAAATACGAGTGGCTACGAGTTGTGACGGAAATACCCGGACTGCTCGATCTTATTATCATAAACTGTTAATTCTGTGATCGGTGCAGATTCTACTTCAACGTTATGCGAAGAGACTCCCCAAGCCTTAAAGTCGTCACTTCCGATATACTTCACAAAATTGTAAATGTTAAGAGTAATCTTCTGTTTAACAGTTAAAAGGATATCGTTGATATAGGTGTTATCTATGATCACATATTTAAGATCCGGTGGTATATCATGAGCTCTTAAAGATGGGTGGCTGCTTCTTGAAGGAATGGTTCCGTCTGCCATTAGATCTTTAAGGACCATATTGAAATAATCGTTGATTCTTCGGTCTACTTTAAATCCTAAAAGGAAATTGATTTTATATACGGTTCCCGGAAGGATCTCGTCTACAGTATATCTGAAAGTATATGGATCTTCCTGGTTTACAATGCTCAGGATGAAGTAATGATCTGCTCTTTTCGGTTGTTTTTTGATGATGGAATAAATAATTTTAGATTCCACTTCATCATTTCTTTTAGCTCTGCTCAGATAAGCCAGATTGGTAGCATATTTCGGAATAGTTTCGTCCAGTTTCATGTCTTTAAGAATAGACACATATTTTTCTATTTTCACAAACTGGATAAATCTTGTTTTGATCAGTCTTCCGTTATACCATGCATACATAGAAATTCCGATAGAACCAGCCAAAACAACGGTGATCCATCCACCTTCCATGAATTTGATAATGTTGGCACTGAAGAAACCTAATTCGATTGCCATATAAACCATTGCGAAAACCAGAATCAAGACTTTGCTTACTCTGTGTTTCAGGAGCCAGAAGACCAACAGAACGGTTGTCATCAGCATGGTCACTGTAATGGAAAGTCCGTAAGCGGCTTCCATTTTTCCTGATTCTCTGAAGTGAAGCACAACAATGATACACAGGATAAGAAGTCCCCAGTTGATTCTTGGGATATACATCTGTCCTTTTACTCCGGAAGGATAATCAATTTTCTGATTAGGCCAAAGGTTAAGAGACATTGCTTCTGAAAATATGGTGAAAGAACCGGTAATCAACGCCTGACTGGCAATAATTGCTGCTGCTGTTGCTAAAATTACTCCCGGGATGATCATCCATTCTTCCATGATTCCAAAGAAAGGATTCACTACAGAAAATCCAGGTTTGTTATAATTGGTTAAAAGCCATGCTCCTTGTCCAAGATAATTCAGAATAAGCATAATCTTAACGAATGCCCAGCTTATTCTGATGTTTTTTGCGCCACAGTGTCCTAAATCAGAATACAATGCTTCTGCTCCGGTTGTACAAAGGAAAACAGCTCCTAAAATAACAATAGCACTTGGAGAGTTGGCAATAAGTTTATAAGCGTAATAAGGGTTGAAAGATCTTAAAATCTCAAAATTTTCACTCAAATGCATTACTCCCAGTCCTCCTAATACCAGGAACCAAACCACCATTACAGGACCAAAAAATTTTCCGATAAAACTGGTTCCAAACTGCTGCACCACAAAAATGGCAATCAGTATTCCAATGGTGATAGGCACGACAGGAGTATGTGGGTTATAAATTTCAAGACCTTCAATAGCTGACATTACCGTCAGTGATGGTGTAATGACTCCGTCTGCAATAAGGGCTGCAGCACCAATGATTGCAATGAGGTACAACCATCCTTTTTTAAGGTTTCTTACCAGTGAAAACAAAGCAAGGATACCCCCTTCACCTTTGTTATCTGCTCTCAAAGCAATGATCACATATTTTATCGTGGTCTGCAGGGTAAGGGTCCAGATAATACAGGAAAGAGCACCTTCTATGTATTCATTGAAAGGCATATTGCTCCCTTGGGATCTTGCATTCACAATTGCTTTCATTACGTAAAGCGGAGAGGTACCAATATCTCCAAAAACAATTCCTAGAGACACTAAAACTCCTATGAAGGAAAGTTTCTTTATGTCGAAGTGGTAGCCATCTTCTGTAACTTCTGCCATATCAGCTTAATTTATTTTAAAGGCGCAAATTTATACTAATTTTATGACGTCAAGAATTTTTCTTCATGAATATAATAAATGAAAAAACTTCCTTTCGGAAGTTTTTCTCTATAACTATTTTACGTACATCGCTTTTTTGATTTCCTCTTTTACTTTTTCAAGTTTAGGGAACCATTCTGCAAATAATGCAGCAGAGTAAGGTGCAGGAGCATCAGGAGTCGTAATTCTCTTGATAGGAGCATCTAAATAATCAAATGCTTTTTGCTGTACCATATAAGTGATTTCAGAAGAAATAGAAGCAAATGGCCAAGCTTCTTCTAAAATAACCAATCTGTTTGTTTTCTTAACGGAAGCTAAAACAGTATCAAAATCTAGAGGACGAACTGTTCTAAGATCGATAACTTCTACAGAGATTCCTTCTTTCGCCATATCTTCAGCAGCCTGTAAAGCCAGTTTCATGATCTTACCAAAAGAAACTAAAGTAACATCTGTACCTTCTCTCTTGATATCTGCTTTTCCTAACGGTAAGTAGTATTCTTCTTCAGGAATTTCCATTTTATCTCCATACATCTGCTCAGATTCCATGAAAATAACCGGATCATTATCCTGAATTGCAGTTTTCAACAACCCTTTCGCATCGTAAGGATTTGAAGGAACTACTACTTTAAGACCAGGAATGTTTGCAAACCAGTTTTCAAAAGCCTGAGAGTGAGTAGCACCTAATTGACCTGCAGAAGCTGTAGGACCACGGAAAACGATTGGACAATTCCATTGTCCACCACTCATCTGACGGATTTTTGCAGCATTATTGATAATCTGATCAATTCCTACCAATGAGAAATTGAATGTCATATACTCTACGATGGGTCTGTTACCATTCATCGCAGCACCCACAGCAATTCCTGTAAAACCAAGTTCTGCAATTGGGGTATCGATTACTCTTTTAGGACCAAACTCATCCAACATTCCTTTGGAAGCTTTATATGCACCATTGTATTCTGCTACTTCCTCCCCCATTAAAAAGATGGATTCGTCTTTACGCATTTCCTCGCTCATTGCCTGTGCAATTACCTCACGAAAAGTATATTCTGCCATATTTATTCGAAAAATTTAGACTACAAAAATAGTGTTTTTTTATTATACACATCATAAAAACGGTCTTCATTTCCATGAGAAGTCATAATATTAACTGTATTTAAAATTAATTTTCCTTCTTAAATACGTCCTTCTTGTACCTTTTTTATGTTCCGAAGAATTTTCACAGAATTTTTATCTACAAAAAATGACATCCCATTTCTGAGATGTCATCTAAAATTCTATTTAAACTTATATTAATTAGCTTTCTCCCAAACCTGGGTTCTTCCTAGTAAAGATAATCCTAAGTACCCTCTTACGTTCAGTTTATCACCGCTTCTTGTAATGGTACATTTGTATGTTTTTCCTGTTTTAGGGTCTGTAATAGTTCCTCCGGTGAACTCATCACCGTCTTTTTTCAGTCCTCTGATAATCTCCAATCCTAAAATTGGTTTTCCTTTTCTGTCATCTTTACAAACTGTACAGTTTGGATCAGCAGGTTTTATCAACAACTGAGAAACTTTTCCATAGTATTTTCCGTCTGATTTTTTGAATACTTCAACAATAGATTTTGCCTGTTTTGTCTCATCATCTATCGTTTTCCACTTACCTTCTATCTGTGCAAATGTAAGTACACCACATAAAGAAAGTGCGAACGTTAACAATATTTTTTTCATATTTCTTATAGTTTTAATTTTATACAATATTCTTATCTACGTATTGATAAAAATATAAATTAATTTTCAACGAACAAAAATTTTTATTATACAAAGCATAAAGAGGTGAAGAAAAGTAAAATCAATAATTACTAAAACAATTAATTTGCCAATCAGTTTATTGACTATTTCGCCATTCTATTTTTTGTCTTCTGCCTAATACAGCTTCCTGTTAATCACCCTATCCATATAATCCTGATACCAGGCCTTTGCCGTTTTCTTTCCTTGTTCTATTTCAGGATTTTTAACTTCATTCATGATATTTTTTTCAAGGCTCAGATCAGATTTATCATAGACTCCGATGATTTCTTTTCCATCAAAGCGGTAAATATAATTTCCGATCATAAACTGATCTGTACTTCCATCCGAGTTGACTACGATGAAAGGATATTTTTTATCACTTACCAAACTTCTCCCCCAGCTTCGGATAGGTTTGTTATACCCGATAAGATCTGCCAGTGTAGGATAAATATCTGCTTGTTGTGCGATTTCCTGGCTAACACCTTTTAGCTGATACGCAGGATTCGGAGAATAGAAAACTAATGGAACTGCATAACGGTTCATGGCTCTTTCGTATTCCGGATAATAAACCTGATTGGTATGGTCTCCCGTGAAAACAAAAATGGTATTGTTGTACCAAGGTTGCTTTTTAGCCGTCTCAAAATATTGTTTGATCGCATAATCCGTATACTGCATCGGCTCATGGATTTCTATTTTTCCTTTTTTAAATTTCCCGTTATATTTTTCAGGGATTTTAAAAGGGTGATGGGATGATGCGGTAAATACAGTAGTCATAAAAGGTTGTTTCTTCCCTACATTCTTAGCGAAATACTGAAGGAAAGGCTCATCCCAGATGGCCCACATTCCGTCAAAATCTTCATCATGATTATATTCTGTTTTTCCGAAATAATGTTTAAATCCTAAGATATTTCCGAATCCAAGAAATCCCATAGAACCATTTGGGGCACCATGATAAAAAGAAGTATCATACCCAAGATCATTACATACAGAAACAATAGACTGAATTTTCTGATTGGAATAAGGAGATCCTGTAAACGCATCCGTCAGGCTCGGAATTCCGGCCAATACACTGCTCATCCCATGAATAGACTGTCTTCCGTTTGCAAAAGTATTCGGGAAAATAAGGCTTTGGGTAGCCAGACTATCCATAAACGGAGTGTAAGAAACGTAATCTTTGATCTTTTTATCTTTATTGAAAGCTCCTGAATATTCTCTCCCGAAAGATTCTACAATAAAAATAACAATATTGGGACGATTCTCCACTTTTCTGTCATATACTTTATAAGGCTGTACATAGTCTTCAATATATTTTTCATCTACAAAATGAACTTCCTTAAAATTATTGGTATTTAAAGTCCTGAAAAAGGAGAATGTACTATTGAGTACAATGTTTCCCTGAAGCGGATTTGTTACAAAACGAGTAGCATCCACCATATTAATAGGTCTCGTGCTATGCTTAAAATCTCCTCTGATTCCTCCCACAACCAGCACCGCTGTTATACACAAAGTAAGAATAGATGTAATAAAGTAAGGAAGTAGTTTCGCAGGTTTTGTATCTTCTACTTTCACCTTTTTGTATAGAAAAACCCATAAGATCATCAACACGACGTACCAAATCAATACAAAAGGATGTTCTCCCACAGAGATCATCAGTGTTTTAGATACATTGGATTCATGTTCAGCCACCTGAAATACAGCCGAAGTAAGCCTTGCCTGAGCGAATTTATAGTAAATAAAATCCCCGAAATTCATGGCATAAGCAATACCGTTGGTGATGAAATACAGCCAGAATAGGACTTTCTGAAAGATTTTCTTGGTATTAATAACCAGCGGCAATAAACTCAGGAGTATAAATAATGCGTTGACATACAAAATAGCTGTGGTATCGAAAGCCGTACCATGGAAAGCCAGCTTTATGTAATCAGAAACCGAGTCAACTTTAATCAGATCTTTATTAAAATACCAGAATAAAAGTCTGGCAATTTGATAAAAAACATAGGCTAAAAAAATCCTGTAAACCAATGCCAGAACTTCCTGTTTTCTAAATCCTTTTAAAAATTTCATGGAGCAAATTTACATCAAAATCATTTTAATGCATTTTTTAGTTCATATTATTTTGAGTTAGAATTTTTAAAAACTGTAATTTTGTGCTTATGGATTTTATAAAGAATAATCTGGCCAATGCCTTAACTCTGGCTAACTTATTTGCAGGCTGTGTAGGTGCAATACATTTAATTTCAGGAGATTATCAGACAACAGCAATCTGTCTTATTCTCTCTTCTATCTTCGATTTTTTCGATGGCTTTGTGGCCAGAGCTTTAAAATCAAACTCTAATCTTGGGCTTCAGTTGGATTCTCTTGCTGATATGGTAAGCTTTGGTGTAATCCCGGGACTGACGATGTACAAAGCCCTTGAGCCTTTTGGAGCTGAACTTCTTGGAATTCATTTTCCATTTGAGATCAAATATCTGGGATTAATTGTCACTGTATTTTCCTGCCTGAGACTTGCCATCTTTAACCTTGATGAAGAACAACGCTATTATTTCAAAGGATTGAATACGCCTACCAACACCGTTTTACTGTTTGGTCTTTATTATGCCTTTAAAGAAACCGGAACTTTCAGCTTTTTGTTTGATAATGAATTGTTATTGGTTCTGCTGACTCTTCTCACTTCATGGCTTCTGATCAGCCCGATCAAAATGATGGCGATGAAATTCAAATCAAAACAATTAAAAGATAATTACCCTAAAGTTGTATTACTGGTGGGAGGAATTGCTATTCTTGCGATATTCCATGTTATTGGAATTCCAATGCTTGTTATTTATTATATATTGGTGTCTCTTATTTTTCAGGCACAATTAAAATAAACTCATTTAAATAAAACCCGTTTCAATTTATTAATAGTCAACATGAATTTAAAACTCCATAAACCACTTTGTATTTTTGACCTGGAAACCACAGGAACCAACATAGGAAAAGACAGAATTGTTGAAATCTGTATTTTAAAAGTAAATCCGGACGCTTCCAGAGAAAGCAAAACATGGCGTGTAAACCCGGAAATGCTTATTCCTAAAGAAAGCAGTGAGATCCACGGTATTTATGATGAAGATGTAAAAGACGCGCCTACTTTCAGAGACATTGCATCTAAAGTAATGGAAATGATTACCGGCAGTGATTTGGGAGGATTTAATTCTAACAGATTTGATGTTCCCCTTTTGGCTGAAGAACTTTTAAGAGTAGGAATGGATTTTGATCTGAGTAAATTCAGACTGGTAGATGCACAGACTATTTTCCACAAAAAAGAGCCTAGAAACTTAAGTGCTGCTTACCAGTTCTACTGTGGAAAAACATTGGAAAATGCACACTCTGCAGAAGCTGATGTATGGGCAACATTTGAAGTTCTGGATGCCCAGGTTGGAAAATATGATGATATCCCGAATGAAATAGCACCACTAAGTGAATTCACATTCCATAATAAGAATGCAGATCTTGCAGGATTTATCGGATATAATGAAAAAATGGAAGAGGTTTTCAACTTTGGAAAATATAAAGGACAGGGCGTGAAAGCGGTATTCCAAAAAGACTTAGGATATTTCGGATGGCTTCAGAATGCTGACTTTCCATTATATACTAAGAAGGTTTTTACAAAAATTCAATTATCAAGTAGATTTTAAATATGTCTGACCTGGTTCGTTTTAAATTTTATGAAACTGCCCTTGAAGCTAACAGGGACAAGCAGATACTGGCTGAAAACGGCATCAACAGTTTCATTGCGAATGAGCAGCTGATCCAGTCGGATTGGCTTCTGTCACAGGCGGTAGGAGGAATACAGCTTCAGGTGTTTGAAGAAGATGTGGAAAAAGCACAGCAGATCCTGCAAGACTATAAAGACAACGAGCAATATTCGCTGGAAGTAGAACATACCATTGAAGATCCTGAGTTTGATTTTGTATGCCCGAAATGTGGTTCCAACCACATCTACAGGGATGACAGTGCTACCAGTTTCTTTGGTATTTCTTTCCTGACGAGTCACAAATTCAAATGTTATTATTGTGGGAATGAGTTTACGCATTAAGGTTTAATATGGTCAAAAAATTTGGAAAGATTTTTCTCGTTGTTATTCTTGGCTTTCTTGTTTTCATAATAGGAAAATTCATATTGGTATGGAACAGCGTAGAAGTTGATCATAGTTTAAGCCAGAAACCTCTTTTTAAATCTTTTGATCAGCAAAAGCAAACAAGTATTTGGGGTTCAGAGAGTGAAGATATTAAAACCAATGATTTTAAGACAAAGTCAGACAGTATAAGTCCAGCATATTATAGCTGTTCTATTACTGAAAATCCAATGCTAAATGTTACATTTTTTGTTGGAGATGGTTTCAGCGGTGGTGGTTTTCAGATAGATATTTTTCAAAGCAGATATAAAATCTCTCCCTATTCATATACTGACAATGTAAAACTCTTTGATTTTTTGGACACAGGAGAATATTATAAAGTTTTGGACAGTAAACTTATTCTGGATAAAGAATCTTATAAAAAAGGAGATAGCATCTTCGGATATACTGAACTCAAAGTTCAAAGAAGATATGGTCCTGAAAAATATATAGAAGAAGGTAAAGGATATTTTAAAGGTAAAGTAAATTAATTAAGTTATGAAAATAATCTGCATAGGAAGAAATTACAGTGAGCATGCAAAAGAATTAGGAAATGAAATTCCTGAGAATCCTGTTATCTTCATGAAACCGGATACAGCCGTTTTAAAGGGAAATGATTTTTACATTCCCGAATTCTCCAATGATATTCACTACGAACTTGAAGTGGTACTAAAAATTTCAAAAGGAGGAAAATATATTCAGAAAGAAACAGCACACAAGCATTATGAAGAAATTGGCCTGGGAATAGATTTTACGGCAAGAGATCTTCAGAGTGAACTGAAATCAAAAGGTCTTCCGTGGGAGCTTGCCAAAGGTTTTGACGGTTCGGCTGTGGTAAGCAGTTTTTTCAAAAAAGAGAGCTTCAGCCTTGAGAACCTTCAGTTTTCGTTATTAAAGAATAAAGAGAAGGTACAGGATGGCAATACAAAAGATATGATGTTCAACTTTGATGATATTATAGCTTTTGCATCTCAGTATTTTACATTAAGAGTAGGTGACCTTATTTTCACAGGAACTCCAAAAGGGGTTGGAAAAGTAGATGAAAATGATATTCTGGAAGCTTACCTTGAAGAGGAAAAAGTATTGGATATCAGGATTATGTAAAAAACCATCAGTTATAAACAAAAAGCAATAGTTCCGGGAGCTATTGCTTTTTTTATTATATTGAAATCTTAGTCATTCTTTTAAAAATTGTAATCATTTTTAAAATCCCTGGTCAGAAGTTCATATATTACCTTGAACCAAATAATAATGCATGGTACGGCTTTTAAGGAATATTTGATAATATAATTCTTTTTAATAAATTTCGGAAACAAATCCGATGTTGAAAAGCAGGTAAAGATAATAACGAAAACCAATAATCCAATCAGGAAAGGAGTCCTTTCTTTTTGAAGAAAAAACCAAATCATCACTCCTGTTACCGCAATAATATAGGTAGGTGATTCAGAACTTGAACTGAATAAAACCAAAAACAATAATGATGAAGCGAGGATCATCAGGCGGAAAGAATAATATTGATATTGTCTGATTCTGATATAGGGTGCCGCAAAGAGTGGCATTCCGAAAGCCAAAAATGCAAGATTAGAAATGGAAGCATCCCCGGAAATTCTTCTGAAAACCCCCATTAATGAAATATCCTGTCTGTTTCCCAGTATCTGATTCTCTGTATTTTTGTCAACAAGAGAATGAAACCAGTCGTAATAACTCTGAAAAACAAATACCGGACTTGAATAAATCATAGGAATCACAAAACATATCCCAGCAACAACCAGCCCCGAAATGACAAACTTTAATTTATTTTTGATAAAAGGAAATTGAGTAAGGCCTACTACTCCATAAATCTTAACAAAAAACAATATTACAATAGCAGTAACAGATTTCACTTCTTTTTTTTCATAAATATAAATTGCAGACAGCACCAAAAGTCCTGTTAACGCAACATTGAACTGATAATACAAGGAAGCAGTTATAAATTCCTGTAAACACAACCATGCAAAAAAGGATTTCTTTTTATCAGAAAATGGCAGCTTATATAGTGCGAAGAGGAATATAATGGTATTGGCAATGTTCCAGACTATCATTCCTACTCCATCCTGCAATATAGCAAAAGGCGCTATCAGAGCACTGAAAAAGACCCCGTAATGATTACTGTCAAAAAAAATATCGGGATATTGCAGAAAAAGGTTTTTCTGCTCCAGCGTATGCACAAATACATATTTATATAGCAAATAGTTGTTGTAAGACTGAGGACCGCTTAAATAATTGATTAAAGCCGTACCAGCAGCTACTATAACATATATAGTAAAAATAATTTTGTAATTCCCTGTAAACCTGAGAAGAAAATCCTTAACATTTTTCATGAGATGAATTTAAAATAAATAAGCTATTTATTTAAGATAATCAGACAAACTTGCTTTCACATAATCCATAAGTGCATATCTTTTTTTATAGGATGACCTTTTCTCAGATTTGATCTCACCCATACTTTTTCTGGTAATCTCCAATGGCAATAGATACCAGCCACCTCCATGGTCTCTTCCGCCAATTTCTTTCCAGAAATCATCATAAGAAAAACAAATGGTATGAATAAACGGCAGATGAACAAAATGTTTCTTGTTCTGTGCCTGGTACTTTCCTCCAATCCCCATAATTAACCTTACGTCAAATTCTTTACAAAATCCCTGCAGCATCTCTATCAAAAAGGATTTTGGTCTTATCCCATACATGAATTTTTGAGCTTCTTTCGTCACATAGGTCCCATTAATAGCTGGCCGCCCCTGCAGGCAGCCGATTCTGCACACCCACTCATTCTTTTCACTTTTTTCCATTGAAAAGGAAACCGAAGCTATTTTGCCATGAAGCTGATCAATAACTAAAGAAAAGACCAATTCTCCCTCTTTTCTGTAGCGGTCATCATATCCTATTTCCAGCCTTCCAGGCAAACTGTTTTTTAAAGAAAATTCGCAAATAACCGAATCGTCCTTTTGGATAACTTTTTCAATACCATGAGCATAAATAAAGTTATAAGTATCACAGATAATTTTGATTTTCCTTCTGATACCGTACCGGGTTGAAAGATAAGCTTTGAAAGGTTTTAGAAAAAGTCGGGGTCTGTATACCAAAATTTCCCTGTATCTGTCATTATCTAAAATTGAAAACCAATACTGTGACGTTCTATAATTCCACAATGATAGTATAAAACTTTTATATTGTTGTCGACGTAAATATTTTGGTTTTTCAGTGCTGAAAGCTGTTTTTGCGTAGTGCCAAGCTTTTATACCAACTTCAAACATTTTTTGTAAAAATTTCAACAGTAAAACAATTTAATAAAAATAAATTAGTTTATTTTCAAAATTTAACTCATTTAATTAAATTAACAACATGATAAAAACCCAAATGAGTATATTTTATTCAGTAAATGTAATAAATCCTTACGACATGCTTAAAATAAAATTATTCTATTTTTATATAATTAAAAAGCAAAATCTACATTAATTATTCATATTTCTGGACACGTGACAAACAATTATAAAGCATAAATGAAATTATTACTTTTTTCAGCTCTTATATTACAAATAAAAAAAATTCGGAATATCCCAAAAGTCTAAGATTAAAAACATCCAATATTATTAGATTTTAACATGAAGTCTGACAAATTTTTCCTATCTTTAGGTAACAAAATTAGAGGTTATGATAAATATTGTATTACCCGTAGATTTTGGGGACAAGACAGACCAATTGGTAGACGGTGCCATAAAATTTGCAAAACAGCTTAACGGCAGAATTTACCTGATCCACGTAGCGCCATCAGATATCGGCTTTGCCATTGGTGATATGGGATTTCAATATTTTCCTGAAGTGGAAGCCAATGAAATCAGAGAAGAGCTGGTGCAGCTTAATAAAATTGAGCAAAGAATCATCAGTCATGATATCGATTGTGAGCACCTTTTAAAACAGGGACTTGCCAAAGATATTATTCTGGAACATGCAAAGGCAAAAAATGCAGATTATATTGTGATGGGATCACATGGCAGAAGCGGAATCTATGATGTATTTGTGGGAAGCTTAACAAAAGGGATTACAAAAAGTTCAAGTATTCCTGTGCTGGTACTTCCTATTCACGACTAAGCAAAAGAAATTTTAATCGTTAGTAATAAAAAAACCGATCAAATCATAATGTTTGATCGGTTTTTTACTATATAACCAATTAATTAACCTTCTTTTTTGTAGATATTCGGATCGTAGTAAGGGTGCTTACCTTCCGTTGGAGAATAATAGTCTTTATCTTTATCGCCACCTAGTGTAACCACCAGTACATAGCACCAATAAGTGAATAGTACACAGCAAACTATAAATAGAATCCAGTTTAAAACATTACCGAAAGCATCAAAGAAACCGAAAGACCATTTGAAAACTTTGCTTAAGAATAGAAAGAAAGACGTCATTATTTTCCTTTTTTAAATTAACTTTGTACAAATTTATAAAAAATGTTTAAATTACTTTCAAAAGAAAGCAATATTTTTTCAATTCCTGTTTATATTGGTTTTCTTCTTTTAGTAGTCATAATATTTAACATACTGAATTTCAATACTTACGAAGCCATAGTTGCCGGAATAACTTTTCTGGGAATTGCTTTGGGATATTTTTGTTTTCACAGTGTTGCCCTTAATTATCAGACCCATCTGCCCTTATTTTTATACACCTTTTTTATTTTCGGGCTGTATCCCGGAAATCTGGATATAGGAATTGCGGTTTCTCTGCTTACCAATTCCTTTCTTATCCTGCTACTGACGAGTGCAGATGAAGATATCAGGAAGAAGTCTTATGTATTGGTGGGATCTATTGTAGCTCTGAACTTTATTTTTCTCCCTACAACATGGCCGATGGCTGTTTTTGTTATCATCCACGTGATTGCAACTTCTGCCAAAATCACCCTGAACCTTTTCAGGTTTCTATTGGGAATTGTTTTGATTACATTCAGCTATTTTTCTGTCATGTATTTTGTTCAGTTCACATCATGGAATATTGATTATTTTCCGTTTGGAAGAATGAAACCGGTAACAGATTACACAGAACTTCTGCCATTGATACCTGTGGTTCTGATGCTTATTTATGCAGTATATGACCATTTTAAAAATTATAATAAGAAAAGTCCGATAAGCAGGTATAAATACACTTTCCTATTGGTTTTTTCTGTGGCACAGCTTGTTTCCATCATTTTATACATGAATAAAAGCTATGAATATCTGCTTCTTCTGGCATTTCCCTCAAGTATTATTCTGAGCAGAATGATGAGATTTTTACCTAAATACTGGATGCGTGAAGCCAGTGTATGGGTTATTATTATTAGTTTACTGACCTTTAAAGCAGGTACAGTTTTTGATTTATTTTAGAAAATTATGATTCAGATAGACGATAAATTGATTTCAGAGGAAATTTTTTCCGAAGAATTTGTTTGCAACCTTACAAAATGTAAAGGTGCATGTTGTGTGGAAGGAGATGTGGGAGCTCCGTTGGATAAAAACGAGCTTGAGATATTGGACAGTATTTTTGACAAAATAAAACCTTACCTTACTCAGGAAGGAATTAAAGCCCTTGAAGAACAGGGAACATGGACTACTGATCCGCACGACGGAATGTATGTTACTCCAATGGTGGAGAACCGCGAATGTGCTTATGTAACGTTCGATGAAAAAGGAATTACGAAATGTGGTATTGAAAAAGCGTACGAAGATGGTGCCGTGGACTGGCAGAAACCTATATCCTGCCACCTTTACCCAATCCGTGTTACGGAATATTCGGCATTTACCGCATTGAATTATCACGAGTGGAATGTATGCAGTGATGCCTGTACCCTTGGAAAAGAGCTTCAGGTGCCTGTTTATAAGTTTTTAAAAACTCCACTGACGAGAAAGTATGGTGAAGAATTTTACACCGTTCTGAGCGAAGCTGCTGAAGAATGGAAAAAAGAATATGGTTCTTAACCGATATGTATTTGAATGAAATAATAAAAACCGCAGAGAGACCTGCGGTTTTCTTATTTATTAAAGCTTATAAAAAATAGGTTAATTGGAGGTTTCTGCTTTTTTAACTTCCCCTTTTCTAGCCTTTTCCCAACCATCTTCCGGCATTAACGTTGCTATATTTTTTTCTTTCGTAAGGTATTTTCTGGCAACATCCTGAAGATCTTTTACTGTAAGTGCTTTTACTTTATCCTGATAATTTAAGATATCATATTTGTCACTTCCGTCTAATTGATTCTGGGCGATACCCTGCAGCCAGAATCCATTGTCTTTAAGACTTGTTTTATATTCGTTGTATTCTCCTTCTTTGTATTTATCAAGATCCTTTTGCTCTGGTCCTTTATCTATCAATTTTTGTAATTCTGCCATGGCACTTTTGGTAAGCTTTTCTACATTTTCAGGGCCACAGGGGAAATTAACACTAAAATCATACGCACTGTATGGTATTTTACTGAAGCTTCCACTTGCTCCTCCTCCATAAATGCCACTTTCATCTTCTCTTAGTTTTTCAAGAACTTTAATGGTAGCTACTTCTCCAAGAGCCGAAAGTGCCATCACTTCTTTCTCATTGTAAGGAGCTTCTCCACTGTAAGAAATTGTTACAAGGCTCTTCGGTTCTTTTCCTTTTTTATAAACCTTAGTATATTCTCCTTTCACCGGTCTGTAGCCTGTATCTTTAAATGTAGATGATTTTCCAGTTGCAGGAAGTGAAGCAATATACTGCAGGACTTCATTTTTAAGCTGTACTTCATCTATATTTCCTACAAAATAGAAATGGAAATTACCTGCATTAGCAAATTTTTGTTTGTAGATATCGTAAGCTTTCTTATAATCTGTATTTGCCCAATCTTTTTCCGTAGGTTCGAGGCCGGTGAACCGTGGGTTTTTCTGATTGATAAATTTGGAATATTCATTAGAAAAATAATATCCCGGATCCGAATCTACATTCGCCAGCATTGCAGATTTTTTTGTTTTGTAGGCGTTGAATGATTCAGAGTTATAGTTTAAATCTGTAAAACAAGCATAGATTAACTCCATCGCGGTCTTCAGATCCTTTTTCGAGCTTGTTCCGGAAACACCTTCTGTAAGGCCACCCACATAAGCGCTTGCACTCACCTGTTTCCCTGCGAGATAGTGTGCAAGATCTGTTTTGGAAAGCCCGGCTAGTCCAGCTTCAAGCAAAGCATCAAATGCGTATTTTGTTTTATTGTAATCAGTATCGGGAATGACAGACACTCCACCCAGGCCTATTGCTGCAAAAACAATTTCATCATCTTTAAAGTCTGTTTTCTTGAAAGTGACCTTAGCACCGTTGCTCAAAGTCCATGTGGTAGTTCCTAATTTAGCATCTGCTTCTGTTTTAGTAATTTTTCCTTCAGATTTAAAAGGCTTTATTAAACTTTCGGTTTTCGTTTTTTCTTCATAAGGCTTAAGATCAGCCATTTTTACGGCATCAAATGTTTTCAGAACCATCCCTTCTGTTGGCATTGTAATATTATCCTTTTTTGGACCAGTGATAACTATAACCCTGCTATCATCTTTTACCAGCTTTTTGATAATTCTATTGGTCTGTTCCAGTGCTATGGTCGGAAGGATTTCTTTAATATGTTCATATCCCCAGGTAATTCCAGGTATTGGTTCCTGTCTCAGGAAATTGTTCACATAACCATCGATAAGCTCACCACTTTGGTTTTTATCTTTGTTGTTGTAAGCCCATTCATAAGAAGAAAGCATCTGATCTTTTGCTCTGTCCAGCTCAGATTGGGTAAATCCAAATCTTTTGGCTCTTTCCACTTCTTCCAAAAGAACTTTTAGCCCATTCAGCTGATCACCGTCTTTTGTAGCAGCTGATCCCTGAAATGCTTCTTTACTTCTTGCAAAAGTTCCTCCGTGATAAACAGAACCATAACTAAAAGGTGGATTTACAGAGTTAACCAGCTCTGCCAATCTGCTGTTGAGCATCATATTCACAAGGCCTTCTGCGACACTTTGATCATACTGCTGAACTGTTATATCCGGTTGGTACACTTCGGAATCTTTGATAATGAACTGCACTCCTGAACCTGTTGCATCAGGATCTGTTTCAATAGCTACCAGTGCTTCTTGATGGTTCGGAAGATCAAAAGATTTTCTTTCTCTTGGTTTTGAAGGATTTTTATATTGACTGAAGTTATTCTTAATCTTTTTCTCTATTTCATCTACATTGATATCTCCAACAACAACAATTGCCATCAGATTCGGTCTGTACCAGTCCTGGTGGAATTTTCGGATAAGATCGGGTTTGAAGTTTTCCAGTACTTCTTTTTTACCGATTGGTAGTCTTTCTGCATACTGAGATTTATATAAAAGCTTAGGAAGATATTTATCCATCATTCTCTTATCAGGCCCAAGACCTAACCTTAGTTCTTCCAATACGACTCCTCTTTCTTTATTGATCTGCTCATCAGAAAGTGTTGTATTAAATGCCCAGTCTTCCAGTACTTTCAGTCCGGCATCCAGATTTCCCGGTTTATCTAATGGGACTGGAAGCATATAAACTGTTTCGTCAAAACCGGTATAAGCATTAAGGTGCTGTCCGAATTTTACTCCGATAGATTGTAAAAAGTCGACTAATTTATTATCCGGAAAATTTTTGGTTCCGTTGAAGTTCATGTGCTCCATAAAGTGAGCCAGTCCCCTTTGATTTTCGTCTTCAAGAATAGATCCTGCATTGATTGCCAGACGGAATTCTACTTTTTTCTCACGTAAAACATTTTTTTTGATGTAATACTTCATCCCGTTGGAAAGAGTACCGATTCTTAAGGACGGATCCACAGGGATGTTTTGTCCACAGACATTTAGAGACATCAGGAAGATGGCTGAAAACGAAGATAATATTTTTTTCATCTACATTATTTTTGACCCTCAAAAATATCGATTCTCTATGCAATCAGCCTTTTACCACAGGGTTAAATTGAAGTTAAAAAAATTAAATATTACAAAATGAAAATAAATTGTTTCTTTTATATTGCTTAAAATGATTTTTAATTAAAAACATTCATTAATTATTTAAAATAGACTAATTAAAAATAAGCTCATCTGATTCATTTTTCTTGAAATTACGGTTAACAGATCCATATATACTTCTTTTAAACCCAAAAAACCGATATAAAATACAACAGCCTAATTGTTTTGATTGAAAAATTCAGTTTCTGAAACGCTGCAATAGCATATTAAGAAAACTTATCAGCATTCGGTTCATATTTTCTACCATAAAAAAAACCGGGAATCCCCGGTTTTGATTACTTAAAAAGTATTTTCTTATTTAAAATCAGCATCCGAAACTCCGGAGTTAATAACCACTTTTGTGGTTTTAATTGTCATTTTCTGACCTCCACCTTCAGCTTCTACTTCAGCAGGGAACTGTATTCCGTCTACCGCCATATAGCTTTTAATGGTTGCTTTACCTTCTCCGGCATCTGTTTTATATAAAAGTCCTGTTCCGGCATCGAAATAGAATTTACCTTTGTCTGAAGACAATACATTATAATCTTTTCCGTCAAGTTTTTCTGTAGATACAGCCTGGAAATTAGAAGCATCAAATGCTAAAGCATCCATTGGCTTTCCTTTTTTAAGTTCAGCAATTTTGTCAGCAGGAATATCTGTTTTGGTTCCCATCTGATCAAAATATCCTTTTTCACCATCAAAAAGCTGTACCATTTCTTTCCCCATGAAAGATTGTACAGATTTGAATTTATTTCCTAATTTCTTAGTTGTCATTTGGATTTCCATTCCCTGTACAGCCACTGTGTTATCAGTAATGGTAGATTTTACAGCGTCCAGTTTATCTTTTCCACCTAACGCTTTGAAATAATTATCAATAACCTCTTTAGGTGTAAGTTTTGATTGTACGGCTTCTGTTTTAGCAGATGCAGCCCCTTTTTTCTGAGCTGCTGCAGGCACTGAGAAAAGTACAGCGCAGAAAAACGGAATGATGATCTTTTTCATATTTATAATAAAGTTTAAAGAGTAAATATAGGAATATTGGCGGACATACAAATAAATAATGAGCAATTAGTAATGATTGATAATTGATTAATGATTAATGATTTTCAGGTGGGATATATAATAAAAAAAACCGCCAAAAAATTGACGGTTTTCAAATATTTATATCTGGATATAATTATTTCTTAAGCTCTTCTAAAAATTCGTCGTGAGAAATTTTAGTTTCTTTTTTGCTAGCTTTTTCAAGAATTACATCTTTCAATTTAGCCATTGCTACTTCAGAAGAAATTTGTCTTACCTGCTCTTGGTCTTTCAACATTTCAACAGCATATTTCTGGATTTCTTCATCCCCTAAGTGGTGGATTCCGTAGATTGCCAATTGGTTTTTCACTAACTGCTCAGCCTGAGCTAATACATCAGCATAGTCAAGGTTGATTTCGTTCTCAGTCATCAATTTACCTTCGATGATCTGATATTTCAATTGGTTTTTCTCAGCTTCAAGAATTTCTTTAGCCTGTTCTTCAGACTGGATATTCTGGTTAGAGAATAATAACCACTTCACAAGGAAAGATTCAGGTAGTTTTACTTCTTCTTTCTCTGTTACTTGCTCTAATACTTTATTCACGAAGTGAACATCAGCATTCTGTTGGAAATACTCGTCTAATTCAGTTTTCACTTTATCTTTAAGCTCATCTTCAGACTTAATGTTTCCTTCTCCGTATACTTTGTCGAATAGATCCTGGTTAAGTTCAGCTAAGCTTAATGAATAGAAATCTTTTACTTTAACTTCTACTTCATTGTGGTGTAGGTGCTCAACTTCTTCTTTGCTGAATCCTAATTCTTTAGCTAATTCTTCGTCACCTGCAAGAGTTTCTTTCGTTACTTTTACAGAACCTTCCATTTTCAAACCTTTTACCAATTTGAAAGCTTCTTTGTTTTCAGCAGTAATAGTAAGGTTTTTTGGATGGTGGTGGTGCTCTCCTTCAGCATCTTCTTCCACAACCTGAGAAACTTCTAAAGCAATGTAAGAATCTTTAGTGATTTTATCTTGAGGAACCTGCTCAGCGAAACGCTTCTGCATGTTTTCAATGCTCTTACTGATTTCTTTATCAGAAGCTTCTACTTTGTAATGAGGAGCTTCATATTTAGCTAAATCTATAGTGAATTCAGGCTCATATCCTACTTCGAAAGCAACTTCTATTTGATCAGCGTTGTAATTTAATTCGTTTACTGGCTGAGGAACAGGCTGACCAACTAATCTTAATTTGTTTTCATTAACATAGTTGTTTAAAGCATCAGAAACTTGTCTGTTGATTTCTTCAAATGCAATACCTGCTTCATATTGTTTTTTAACCATACTCAAAGGCACTTTCCCTTTTCTGAATCCAGGAACTTGCGCATTTTTAGCATAATTAATCAACTGCTTCTCTACTTTTTCTTTGTAGTCAGATTTTTCCAATGTTACTGTAAGCAATGCACTTACGTCATCATGGTTTTGTGCGGTAACCTTCATTATTGATTAAAATTTTAGGTTGCAAAAATAGGAATTTTTTATGAAAAAAGCCCATTTAAAATCAACTAATAAAGCCAAATATTGTTAAATAAAAAACCACCGGAGAATTCCGGTGGCCCAAACAAGATTAAAGGTATATTAATTAACAATATTATAGTTAGCCTGTGCATCAGTTTCTCCTCCTGTATGAGTTCCGTAAATCACTCCGTTTCCGCTTACGGCAGAAGCTTCAGAAACCGTTACCGGCTCATGGAACAATGTAAGAACCAGCTGACTAGGTGCAGAAGCATTTTTTACCGCAGTATTGACTACCCATTTTGTTTTCAACCCAACACGGTTTCCATCATCTCTGGTTGATTTTTCGTCATCTGTACGGGTTAAAGTGATATCAGAGTTAGGAAAATTATATACAAGGAAATGTTCATCCTTTGCGTCTTTAATTTCCTGAGTAGCATCTTCATCTCCGTTTTTGAAAATAACTTCTACATTATAAGTATGTCCGTTGATCAGTTTAACATTAGGATTAGTAGTACTGTTCACCTGATAATCATAAACAATAGGATTATTAGGGTCAGCCTGATCTGTTACTCTTAAAAGGACATCTGACAATTCTTCCTGAGGAAGGTCATCTGCTTCATCATCGCTTCTGTTACACGATGTTAAGCTTAAAGAAACAGCTAAGAATAAAAGTCCTAAGATAAGTGTTGTATTTTTAAAAATATTTTTCATGTTTTTGATTTTAAATAATTAAAATTGATATTTAAGAGTTAAAATGAAGTTTCTTCCCATTTCGTTGGAAAAGAAACGAAGTCTGTTCAGATAATCTCTGTAAGACGTATTGAATACATTTCGAACTGAGAAATCCATTCCGAAATTTTTAGACAGATTTACCCCTGTCTGAAGGTTCCAAAGGGAATATCCGTTTGGAGGTGTAGAAATATCCACTTCTTCATTGTAAGGATTTCCGTCTGAGTCAAATAATCTGATCGGAACGTTATAAACAGGAAATCTCGTCTGTTTCAGATATGTATTGTTACTTACGGTGAAATAGAAGTTTTTCCATTCTTTTTTATTGAATTCCAATGAATTGTTAAAGTTCGGAGGCATCATAAGAATAAGCGGTACATCATGAGTAGTATCCTGACCATATACATAAGAACCGCTTCCTTTATAAGTCAGATTATCTGTAATTTTAAGCTGAGCATCGATATCCAGTCCATACATTTTTGCATTGATCTGCTGATAACTATATTCTACAAAAGCTCCTCCCCATTGTGTATTCAGATAACCAGTGGGAATCTGATTGATGAAATTCTGAGTATAAAAAAAATAGGGGTTTACAGAAATGTTCAATCCTTTTAGGACATTTGCTTTTATGTCTGCCACTAAATTAAACTGATTTCCGGTTTCACTCTTCATTCTCATATTTCCTCTCTCAATGATCGCTGCAGAATGGTGAAGCCCGTCTGCAAAAAGCTCTGCGATATTTGGAGATCTTGAAACTCTGGCGTAATTGAATTTCAGGTTAAAATATTCGGATGGGTGATAGACAATTCCACCGTTTACTGAAACATTATTATACGTTAATGATGGTTTTGTGAGAATTCTATTTTGATCTATTCTCACTGCAAAATTTGAATAATCTGCAGCATATTTTTTATTCCAGTCGCTCAGACCAAACCATTTTGTTACATCATAATGATCGTAATCATATCTCCCTCCCAGTTCAAGATCCAGTTCCGGCGTAATTTTATATTTTAGTACAGAATAAATTCCTGCATAATATCTGTCATAGTTCGGGACAAGACGTCTTGCCTCAGTCTGCGTATTGGAATAGTTATTCTGATATCCTGCATTAATTCCTGTCTCAAGATTCCAGTTCCCTCTTTCTATGAGGTGGTTTACATTCAGATCATTGGTGATCAGCTCAAGATTCAATGCCGGCTTCTTACTCAACACTTCTGTACGTCTGATATCATATTCTTTTCTATGATTGTACTGAAAACTGTAAGTAGCCGTTATTTTTCCAAAATTTTCAAACCTTTTATAGGCCGAAACTTTAGCGATATGATGTTCAATTTCCTGTCTGGGATTATCGATATCATAGCTAAAATCTCTCTGATAGATAGGTTCTGGTGATGTAAGAGCATTACGTAGATCTTCAGAGTTCCCTACGTGAGAACTTCTAAGAATCCCGACTGTGCTTTTAGTCAGATAATAATCAAAAGAAAAACCTTTTTCAAATGTCATTTTCTGTACACCAAAATTAAATCCTGAGCTCTCAAGACCAGTATTCATCAAGCCATAATCCGGAGCTTCAAGATCTCCCAGTTTTTTATAGCTTCCATTGGTTTTTATACCCCAGCCATTTTCCCAGGTTTTTGCAAGTTTTACATTAAGATCGGCTCCTCTTCCGTTGGAAATTCCGGAAAGAGAAACATTTCCCATAATAGTATCTTTTTTAGGTAAAACCTGAGGTTGTAAAACAACAACTCCTCCTACAGCTCCTGCTCCATATTTCAAGGCTGATGCCCCTTTTATCACGTCGATATGTTCAAAATTGTTGACATCCACATTGGGGGCATGCTCTACTCCCCATTCCTGTTCGGCAAGTTTTACCCCATCATTCATGATGGAAACCCTGCTTCCATAAAGCCCATGGATAATAGGTTTAGCAATATTATTTCCTGTTTTAAGAACATTTACACCGGAAATATTGGTTAATAAATTCCCTAAGTTTTCGGTAACATTTCTTGAAAGCGTTGATTTATCAAGTGTTTTAACCACCATGCTTCCATTGTTTTTATGACTACCATGAATAGTCACGGTTTCAATATCTTTAATGTGATGTTCAAGTGTAATCACCAGCTGAACATCCTTATCAACTCCTATATTTTCAGTATAATCATTGCAATCAGGATGCTGTGCAATGAGTGTATACTTTCCTGCAGGAATTTTATCAAAAGAAAATTGACCTTTCTTATTGGTTTTGGCTGTAAAGTTCCCGATTTTAATCACTGCATTTTCCAGCAATGTTTTATCATGGAAATCCTGAACGGTTCCCTCTACAGTATAAGTTTTTTGTGCACTTGTAAATACTGATCCGCAAAAGATCAGCAGCAGGCAATATATCAATTTCATTGTAAATAGATTGATTGCGTACCCTTTTCAACAGGGTACATTTTTCGTTAAAATTTGTGGGAAGGGTTAGTTTTGATGGTACAATGTATCTTGATAAGAAGTTAAGAAACCGGAAAATAGTAATTGAACATTATTAAATATTAAATATCAATTACAGATTATCAGGTATTTTTCCCAACATCTTGAAACCTTAAACTTTAAACTTTAAACTTTAAACATTGAATTTAAATCAGTAAACATTGAACTTTAAACCCTATAGAATCTATGAATTATGCAAGTGCGGGCGGTCCCCGAAGCTGGAAGGTGAATTTGGTCTGTGACCAGATTTTCTCCTGGATGGCGATGATTTGTTTTACTTCATGGCTGTAATGCTCAAAAGTAAAATTGAATTCTTCAGGAGCTAATGTATGTCCGGTAACCAAAAAGTGGCAGGCCAGACAGTCGCCAGCTTTCTCTTTAGTAACGGCTTTCGTCATCGTATTCTCTGCTTTTTTAAGATGAAAAGCCTTAAAATAGTCTACAGAATCGTGATGGTGAAAGCTTTGAGAAAGCAGCGCGAGGAAATACACTCCAAACAACAGCTTGGAGATAAAACTCTTTAGGTTTCTGCTTTCTTTAAAAATCATGCTTCAAAATTATGAAAATAATTTAATTGTTTCCTTAAACTTTTATTAAATTACTTAATGATTGTTGACAATAGGTAGAAACAAGTACAATTTTGTTACAAAAAAATGCTTCATCTTACTGATTTGATGAAGCATTTATATTTTAGTTTAATCCAGTTGTGTTCCAAGATATTCCCACTCCTGTAAAGCGGTATCCAGCTCCTCCTTAGCTTTGTTGTATTCTTCTAAGGTTTCATCTGAAGGATTTTCTTTGGCAAAAGATGCTTCCATCTGCTCTACTTTTGTTTCAAGCTCAGAAATTTTCTCTTCCACTTTCTTAATTTTATTCTGAATATTTTTCTGTTCTTTACTTACAATATTTGAAGACTGGCTGCTGCTTACGACAGGTTTTTCTTCCACTTTCTTAGGCTCTACCTTTACTTCGCTGTGAAGTTTTGCCTTTTCTGCAGAAATCTCTCTGATGGTTTCCTTTTGTCTGTACTCCAGGTATTCGTTGATATCACCTAGGAATTCTTTCATTTTCCCGTCACGGAATTCGTAGATTTTATCACAAAGTCCCTGAAGGAATTCCCTGTCGTGAGAGATTACTATTAAAGTTCCTTCAAAATTCTGCAGTGCCAGCTTGATAATTTCCTTAGACTGGATATCAAGGTGGTTGGTAGGTTCGTCCATGATCAGCGTGTTGAAAGGACGAAGTAACAGTTTACAAAGTGCCAGACGGTTTCTCTCTCCTCCGGAAAGTACTTTTGTTTTCTTAGTAACGGCATCTCCCTGGAAAAGGAAAGATCCTAATAAGTCTCTTACTCTTGGTCTTGTTTCTTCTGTTGCTGCATCTTCAGCTTCTTCCAGAACCGTTTTATTAGGTGTTAAAACCTCTTCCTGATTCTGAGCGAAATATCCGATGTTAACATTATGTCCAAGATTCCAGGTTCCGGAATAACCTTTAATATCTCCGGCTAAAATTTTAGCCAATGTCGTTTTTCCTTGTCCGTTCTGTCCCAAAAGGGCAATTCTGTCTCCTCTCTGAACGATAAAGTCTACATCATCAAAAATCTGCTTCTGCCCATAAGCTTTTCCAAGATTGATGGCTTCGAAGATCACTTTCCCCGGAACCATAGACTGTACGAAACGGATATTGAATTTCGAAACGTCCTCGTTATCCACTTCGATACGTTCGATTTTATCTAATTTCTTAATAAGGGACTGCGCGAAAGATGCTTTGGTAGCACTTGCACGGAACTTATTAATGTTATCCTCCATTTGTTTGATCTCCGCATCCTGGTTCTTTTTAGCCTGAATCAGTTTCTCACGGCGATCTTCTCTCATGACAAGATATTTCGAGTAATTCGCTTTATAATCATCAACTTTTTTATTGTTGATATCAAAAGTACGGTTGCACACCGCTGTCATAAACTGTTTATCGTGGCTTACCAGAACAATAGCTCCCGGATAATCTTTCAGGAAGTTCTCCAGCCAGATGATAGATTCCATATCCAGGTGGTTGGTAGGCTCATCGAGAAGCATAATGTCGTTCTTCTGAAGAAGCAATTTTGCCAATTCGATTCTCATTCTCCATCCTCCGGAAAATTCATCGGTAATTTTCTGGAAGTCATCTGCTTTAAATCCTAAACCGAATAACACTTTTTCCATGTCGCCTTCAAGATTGTAGGCATCATGATTCATCAAAAGGTCGTTCAGCTCGGTCATTTTATTAATCAGATCCGTGTAGGAATCACTTTCGTAATCTGTTCTTACTGTCATCTGGTGATTCACCTCTTCCAGTTCGTTTTTCCAGGCATTGATCTGTTCAAAAGCCTGCATGGTTTCTGCCCAGACCGTTCTTCCTTTTACGAAATCAAGATCCTGTTTAAGGAAACCAATGGTAACACTTCCTTCAGTGACAACTTCTCCCTCGTAGAAATTAATTTCTCCGGAAAGCATTTTCAACAAAGTGGATTTTCCTGCTCCATTTTTACCAACGAGACCTACTTTATCATCCTTTTTAATGGTGAAATTGACATTTTGAAATAAATAATTTCCTGAATGGTGTAATCCTAAACTTTGAACCGAAAGCATCTTAATTAATAATTAGTAATGAATAATGAATTTTCGGGTGCAAAAATACGGAAAAAGAAATGAATAGCCGAGAAATAAAAAAAGTGGTCAGGATTCAGCAGTTTTTCCTTGTATATAATACATTAAACCAAAAAAGGAGACACCCTCAGATGTCCCCTAACCTAAATTTAAAACTGAGAAGTTTTTTCATTAATTCTTCCATTCATTTAATATCGTAGCTGCCGGTGCTTTTATAATAGAACGAACCCAGATATCATTATTGGGAACGTTTGTTCCATATAGGAAATCTGCAACAAAGCTGTCTTCAGGAAGATGAAGTTCTACGGAAAGCCTTTTTGTACGGCTTGTTTCATCAACGGAGGTACGACTTGATACATTTAATCCATTATTAATCAACTCAATATTAATTTCACGCTGAGTTCTGTACCGGAAACTATCACTATACAATCCGAAATTTGAAGAAATATGAGTATAATCCGCAAATCTTTCGAAATCATATATCGGTTTTTTGTTTGTAGAAAGATCCTTTAAATATTCTTTCATTTTGATATAAAACCGATTGAGAAAAGCATGCTTATTATAATCTGTTCCAAAATACGCTTCATTCTCAGTACTAAATACTGATAATATGGTATTGGTTTCGTCCATCATGAGTTTTCCATATACTTTTGACAGGTCATTATATACTTTATCCCGGCAAACATAGGCCTGTGAAAGGCCATCCACCGTTTCCACTTTATATTCCGAGAGTAAAGCATCCCATATTTTATTTCCATCAGCATTGGTTTTTGCATTTCTGATATCTGAAACGTAGTCATGCAGATCATCAACATTAATGAAATCTGTAGAAATATAAACAGATTGTGGACCTTCCAGATATCCTCCTCCAATATCAGCATGATCTCCAGGAACAAATATTTCTTTCCAAACTGAAGACTGATTTTCCAATTTCTGATCCTGCATTGTTTTCGAATTCTCAAACAAACCTGTCAATGGAAAGAAAAACCTGCCCTCATTAACTGCACAGAAATGCAGAGCATTCTCTACCTGTGCAGAGATCTTCATGTTATAATTATTAAAAGGCTTAGACTCAATCGTATCAAAAAGCCCCCAAAATTTTATTCTGCAATTTCCTACCGCATAAAAAGTCAGAAGCTGATTACAGAAAGTTCTTGCTAGCATCCCTCCTCTCCCGAATCCATAGATATAGAAATGGTATTCCTTTGTCTCATCATGGATTATTTTCTGCACAAAATCTCCGGCTTTCTGAAGTTTATCATCAGACGAATATCCGCTTCCATAGGGTGGATTTGCACAGGTTGCCATGGCAAAATTATTATCTTCACTGCCTGTCGCGGTACCAATTCCTTCAATATATATTTTTTCATCTCCAACGAATAAACTGTATAATTTATAGATATTGCTGAAAGTACCATAATAGCTTTCATTATTATTCAGCGGTTTATCCGGTGAAAGAATATTTGCTCCATTATTTCCTGTACCGTCAAAGAAAATCCCGACGGAAATCACTCTGTTACCATTCATGTTTCTACTTTAATTTTTACTAAAGATCCTGTTTGTGTTTTTTTTCAACTACCATCCCTGAAAGAGACATTCCAAAATAACAGAAGAAAAATAAGGTTCGCTAGAGTGAAAAGTACCAAATAAAAAAATCCGTATTTCTACGGAATCAATTTAGATTTTTTCAAGGGAGTAAATATTGTTGACAATGGCATAGATTACTATACCCACAGTATTCTTGGCTCCGATTTTCTCCAGGATACGTTGTCTGTGACTTTCTACAGTTCTGGGGCTGATAAAGAGTTTTTCTCCGATTTCATTGTTGGTCAATTCCTGACAGATCAGTTTTACCACATCTTTTTCTCTTTCGGATAATTCATCTTCTGTTTCAAAAAGAGATTTTTTTTTGGCAGAGCTGTTCATATAAGTAAACAGCATCTGATGATCTTCGGCCGTAAAAAAGACACCATTTTTATCTACCATTGTGATGGCTTCAATAAAGGTTTTTTTATTCGAGTTTTTGGGAAGAAATGCTGATACTCCCAGCTTAACCATATATCCGAGAATAGAGGTTTTATAATGGGATGACAGGATAATAATTTTAAGATCCGGATATTTTTCTTTCAGGATTTCTACCAGTTCAAAACCATTCATAGGTTTCATCTGAACATCTACGAGAGCAATATCAGGAAATTCATCTTTTGAAAGTTTTCCGAGGTCTTCTATAAAATCGGGGCCATTATCTGCGGTAAGGCAAACCGATATATTTTTTTCATTGGACAGCAACATTTTTACCCCTTCAAGGATGAGCTGTTCATCATCAATCAGTGCTAGTTTGATTTGGGAACTCATGATATTTTGGAATTTTTATAATTAAACGACTTCCTTTATTTGAAAATGTTTTTTTCCATTTGTGTGTGGCGTTCATTGATTTGATACGGGATTCAATATTTTTGATTCCCATCCCTTTTTTCACTTCTTCATATTCAAATCCCTGTCCGTTATCAGAAATTACAACGGCCATATTTTCAGGATAATCTTTAATGTAAATCCAAATATCCGTTGCATCGGAATGCTTGATCACATTGGTGGTAAACTCCTGAATAATCCTGTACAGCTGTACTTCCACGAAAAGATCTTTCTTTTCATATCCAGACATTACCTGCAGGGAAATATTGATTTTATGGGAAAGGTTGGCTATTAATTCTTCAACATATAAAACCAGACCCACAGATTCCAGGTTTACAGGATATAATGAATGGGAAATACTTCTGGCAGCATCAATCAGGGAAGACATCTGACCGTAGATATTTTTTTTGATGAGCTCATCACCCTGAGTATCGAGGTTATTCAACCACAAAGAAAGAATATTGAGGCGGTTTCCGATATCATCATGAATCATCACAGCAATTCTTTTCCTTTCTTCTTCCTGGGCCTTGATGTTTTCCAGAACTAATTTTTTCTGATGAAGAACTTCCGCTTCATGCTGTACATTTTTTTCCTTAATAATTCTGGTAATAAAAGCTCTGTAAGCTAGCAGAATAAAGGATACGATAACTGTTATGGTAACAATTATCAGGATCAGCAGATTGATATTTAGTGTTACTTCTTTAATCTGAAAAAAGTATATAAAAATGAACAGTACAAAATACTCGAAAGAATATTATTGGCACTGAGAATAGTATAATAATCGTTTTCGGACAGATTGGCGATCTGGTGCTGAATGATAAAAATAAACACTGAGACAGAGTAATAGAAAAATATACTGGCATCTACCAAAAGAAAGCGGTTCTGTGTAGAGGTATTCTTAATCTCCCGAATCAGAGTAAATCCGGAAAGACAGATGATGATAATATTGGAAACCACTTTCGCTATATCAGCATTGGCAGGATAATCAAATCCGTATTTCGAGATCATAAAACCTGTTGCCAATACACCTACAATCCACAAAACATATCTTGGCCAGTCCAGCTTTCTGATAAATAAACCTGTAAGCAGGAAAAACTCTCCCGCAATGTATAAGGGATAAAGGAATGAGGTATCATTCAGTCTGAAGATATAAGGCAGCGCCAGATTCAGCAATTCAATAAAAAAAAGAAAAGCAATACAATGAAAATATTGCTTTTCTTTATGATTTAATATGCGGTATTTTGCTGCTCCCAGTAGTATAACGGACAGGAGCAGTGCATAATTCAGGAATAAAATTGCCTTATAAAGTTCAGCCATTCCTCAATAGATCGTTTTAAAATTCACTTCCTACATCTACATCAGGGATACGGCAAATAGGAGGACATGGTTTTGCCCAGTCGTAAGTATTGGAAATTGATTCTGCTCCCAATTCTGCATTTCTAAGGTTTTCACGGAAAGAGATAAAGATAAGCGTTACCAACATTTTTCCGTAAATATCATTGTATCTGATCCCAAAAGAACAGGTAATACCTGCCAATCCTTCATCTGAAAGACAAAGGTCTGCTGTAGGAACATAGAATTTTCTGAAAATTCCACTTCCCTGATTTTCTCTGGTCTCTTTATAAAACCAATCCATACCTTGATTTCTCCAACGTTCAATAGCATCTACAGCTTTGTCCTGTTCAAGAATGGGTGTATTGGAAACAGGCAATCCCATATTGGCATTTTTTTCCATGCTTTCAAGATCTTTGGATAGAACGGCGTTTCTAATAAGTGTATACTCCTGAATTTCCTGCAATCTCAGATCTTTTTCAAGTTCGGTAAGGAAACTATATGGATATTCTTTTACATCTATTTTTACCCCATCATTGTTCATAGGATAAAAGATAAGAATCAATCGGTCTCTGTAAATTCCTACTGCAGCACAGAAGTCTTTATAATCCTTAAACCCCTTCATCCATTCAAGGTGTTCTCTGGAAATATTAAAAACATAGTTGGTAGGTATAAGCTTTTGAATTTTGGAAAAGTCAGAAAGACATGCTTTCCACTGGTTTGACGCTGCTCTACATTCTTCTACAGGCAGCATATAGTCTACAATGTTTAATGTTGACATAAGCATAGTTTTTAGTCGTATAAAAATATACAAACTAAATATGCTATGCAAGAGGATTTTAATTAATAATTTTTCACAGTAATATGATAACAGCTCTGCTGCTTCTCTTTGATGTAATATATTCTACCAGCCTTCTCATAATGCTTTAAAACTTTCTCCAGAGCTATTTCCATTTTCGGATTGTATTTTAAAACGTTGTTGAATCTTATGTAAGAAATATCAAAAGAGTTGCCATAGTTGTGAGAACTAATTCCTAGTGAGGCGTTAGAATTCACTCTTCTCAGCCTGCACTGGTCTTCAAGGGTTCTGGTAATGGATGAAACCGTAAATGTACCTCCTTTTGTATCCTTACTGAACTTTGACCCTATTTTTTCCAGAGTAGTTTTTGCCTTGGATACCATATAAGCCCTGCTGTAATCAAGTCTCTGAACCTGATACCCTTTGCCGGATTTTTTTATTTTGTGGAATTTTCCGTTGTTGATATATTTCTGTACGGTTTTGGAATCTTTCAATAACTGCACTCCAAAACCCTTGGAAGCATCAAGATGAGATTTATAAAACGGTGTAGGTTCTACCTTTAATACAGTGGCAAGATCATAGCAGGGAAAAGCTTTTTTGGCTGCCTGCGAATAATGTAAACTATAAATAAAAGGTACAAAGACCACACAAAAAAACTTTCTCATTCACCTTCCTTTTAAATTACAAATGAAAGATAAAACATTTATGTTAGATCTTTCAAGACTGATGATAATACTCTCTCAATAAATCCCAAACAAACATTACACCAAATTACAGATTTTGCAATTTTTGTTCCCTCTTTTTTGAAATATTTTTTCAGTTTTAACTTTTTACTTTAAGATTTAAATTTTACATTTGAGATACATAAACAATAAACAACATGATAAAAAAACTTTTCGCTGAATTTTTCGGCACATTTTGGCTTGTTTTCGGAGGGTGTGGAAGCGCTGTTTTCGCAGCGGGTGTTCCAGACATCGGCATCGGACTTTTAGGCGTTGCTTTAGCCTTCGGTCTTACTGTTCTTACCATGGCTTACGCTGTAGGGCATATCTCAGGAGGGCATTTTAATCCGGCAGTTTCTTTCGGGCTTTTAGCAGGAGGAAGATTTCCTGCTAAAGACCTTATTCCTTACATTGTAGCCCAGTGTTTGGGAGCGATTGTAGCAGCAGGATGTCTGTACACAATCCTTAACGGTGCCGGAGCGGTAGAATTCTCAAAACCCGGAGATTTTGCCACAAACTTTTACGGTGAAGCCGTTTACAATGGAAAAGCTTTCAGTATGGGAGCAGCATTTCTTGCCGAGTTTCTATTAACCGCATTTTTCCTAATTGTAATCATGGGAGCTACAGATAAGTGGGCTAACGGTAAGTTTGCCGGTCTTGCCATCGGTCTTGCGCTTACGTTGATCCACCTGATCTCTATCCCGATTACCAATACCTCTGTAAACCCTGCGAGGTCCCTTTCTCAGGCAGTCTTTATGGGAGGAATTGCCATGTCACAGCTTTGGCTGTTCTGGGTAGCCCCTATTTTGGGAGGAGTTGTAGGCGGATTGATCTACAAGTTCTTACTTCAGAGAGATACTGCTGAAATTGCAGATTAATTTTAAAATAATATTTAATGATAAAATCCTGTCAGGCGGCAGGATTTTTTTATTTCTGATTTGAATAAATTGCTTTGAAATTCTTGTAAACGCAAAGTTTTTTTATAAGAGAAACTTTTTATTTAAAAGGGGACAAAGTGGTTACAAATACGTTGCTTATGAAGCTAATTGTAATGTTGGATTAGTAAGAATCAATGTCATTGATTTCACCTTTGCTTCCATAAAACTTAAAAATAGAGATTAAACTTTTCGTTAAACCCAACATTTTTTTATTTCAGCTTTTTGATTTCAAAAGGATTTTTAAAGATGAGCTCTTCATGTTTCCCTTTAATTTCCATTTTGCGCTGAAGAAGATTAAGCGCCATTTTCCTGATGAAAAGATCTTTGTCATTCAGTTTCCAGTAAGAATCTTCATGAAGCTTTTTAGGCTGGCGGATCAGATAGAATTCAGTTTCCCAGGTATCTGCATTATGATAGAATTCGATGATTCCACAATGTTCAGGGATAAGAGCTGCGTCTACCATTCCCATCGGGAGCAAAAAACTAAAGGAATTGCATACATAATCTCCACAGGAAATTTTATCATGTTTCAGAAATTTTTCCCCGGTATCTTTGTTGATATATGATTTTTTAAAATCATTTTTAAAATCACTCTTTGAAAGCTTGATCTCAATTTCATGACTTCCACCTTCCGAATCTATGATTAATATGTCCGCTTCCCAATCTGCCTGAAAATAATTCGTCAGTACAATTTCTTTTTCAAAATCGCAATGGGAATGGATGTAGGCATGTATGAGTTCTTCTATTTTGATCATTTTTTATGATGGTAAAAATTTTTAATAAAACGCAATGCCCGCAAAGTTTTTAATAGCCAAGTGTTTAAAGGCTCGCAAGGGCGTTTCACTCAGCAAAAGTCGCAAATTATTTTATGATACAAAAATTGACAAGCGAAGCGAATTGACCATTCACAATTGTTCTCTTATGTCCAAAATCATCAACTCACCAGCAGGCTGCATCCTCTGATATCTGAATGATCTATTCTTCCTAAGACCTGAAATTTATCACCCATTATTTTCCCTAAATCCTGTGTTGCAATAAATGAGCAGGAATGCGTATTGGCAAGATCAATGATATTAATAGCTCCTGTACGGCCTTCTTTTTCGTAAGCCAAAGGATCTTCTGCATTCCGAACCATGATTCTCATCCAGTTCGGACATTCGTATTCATTATTTCCAAGGGAATAAGCCTGTGAAAGTAACTCTGTCATGGAATATTCTGAATATATTCTGTCCGTTTTAAGTCCTTCCTGCAAGATTTTCAACAATTCATCCTTGGTCATTTCTTCTTTTCGCCCTTTCATACCGCCGGTTTCAATTACGATTAAATTTTCAGGGAAGTTCAGGGATTCATCGCTTTGCTCGGAATGACAGTAATCAAGAAAGTCTAATAGGGCAAAAGAAACCCCAAAAAGAATAACTTTTTTGCCCTGCAGTGTATTTAATAATTCAAAAAGCTCAGCATGATTATAAAGAAAATATCCGTTTTCCGGTTTTGCAGACTTCTTCATCAGATAGTCTACCATATAGATCAGTGATGAGTTTTGTCTCTCAAGATAGCTTGGAAGTAGCCCAAGAAAAATAAAATCTTCCGGTTTTCCGATAAATTGTTCAAAACTTTTATAAATGCTTTCTTCATAAAGCTCCGGATCTGCAATAAAATGTTTGGAAAGGTTCATCTGGGTGGTTCCCGAACTTTGAAAGTAAAGATCCGTATCCACATTTTTATCCAGAATCTGATGGTTTTTAAACATTTCAATAGGAAGAAACGGAATTTTCACCAGGCTATCTACCTCATCGGGGTTCACCTTCAGAAAATCAACGAATTTCCGGTATATTTCAACATTTTCATATTGATAACGAAATGTTTTCAATGATGCACTTAGAAAATGCTGTTCAGTCTTTATGTTGAATATATTTTTCAATTCCATAATTTTTAAATTCCTTAATCCCTTACTACAAGGCAATTACAGAGATAAAATATTGTTATTTAATAATTTTTTACTATATAAAACCTATTTTGGTAGACTTATTGCAATGTATTACTTGGAATATGGATTAAAAACAAGAGTGGGTCTTCCACCCGTTCGAAAGTTACCTCTTTTTAGGGGTAATTTTTTTTGCTTTATTTTTCAAAAGTCTTGAGTTCAAAATCCTTTTCAAAAACTCCGTAAGTGAAATAGGATATCCAGTCTCCAAGGTTGATATATTTTGCGTTTTGTTGCAGATCCAGTACCATTGGCAGGTGTCTGTGACCATAGATGAAATAATCAATCTTCTGAGTTTTCAGCTTTTCTTTGGAATAAATAATCAGAAACTCTTTATCTTCTCCCAAAAAAGCTTTGTCTTCTTCTCCGGAGATCATTTTATTTTTTTGTGAAAGGTATAATGCAATTTTCATCGCGATATCAGGGTGAAGCCATTTGAAAAACCATTGAGCCGCCGGATTGGTGAATAGTTTCTTCATTCTTTTATATCCTTTGTCACCAGGTCCCAAACCATCTCCATGAGCCAGCAGAAACTGCTTTCCTCCCATTTCAAAATATTGTTTCTGATAGAATACGGTACATCCGATTTCTTCTTCCAGATAATCTTTCATCCAGAGATCATGATTTCCTACAAAGAAATAAATATGAATTCCTCTGTCTTTCAATTCTGCAATTTTTCCAAGCACACGAACGTATCCTTTAGGAATAACATGCTTCCATTCATGCCAGAAATCAAAAAGATCTCCCATTAAAAACAAAACCTGAGCATCCTCTTTGATCTCATCCATCCAGCGTATAAACCTCTCCTCGCGCACCTTGCTTTCCTTGGGTGTAGGAGCACCAAAATGCTGATCCGAAGCGAAGTATACTTTTTTCCCAGGTTCTAAATTAATTGTTGTTTTTAACACTTTCTGAGTTTTGTGAAAAATTATTGATTATCTTCTGCAAACCATTCTCCATAAGAGTTTTCTGTCTCATGAAGTTTAAGATAAGCTAAAGAAATTCCTTCGGGAAGTCTTGATTTGATTTTAGCAGCAATAGCATACAGCATGTTTTCACAAGTCGGCTGGAAGCTGCAATAGATTACTTTATGGCCTTTCTGCTCAAGGTCATCTCCCAGTTCTTTGTGTGGAGACAGTGCATTGACAAGAACCGCATGGTCCCATACATCTACGATCTCAGATTTTACGATACTTTTGATATCTCCGAAATCTACCACCATTCCATTTTTAGGATTTTCAATATCATTAATCGGTTTTCCTTTCACTGTTACAAACAGTTTATAGGAATGTCCATGCATATTTTTACACTTCCCATCGTAGTTGTAAAGCACGTGAGCCGTCTCGAATGTAAAAATTTTTGTAATACGTATCATAATACAAAGATAGGATAAAACAGCTTAATACAGAAAAGACTGTTTCTATTACAGCGATTTTAAGATATTCTTTTTAATCAATTTTGAAAGTCAGATTATGATCCTGGGTCTCATCTACATTAGCAGCATTGTAAGGTACAGAAAGCCAGTTTTTTTTATTCATAACAAATTTAAACTGGTAAGTTTTCCCACTTTCGAAATGAGATTTTGGGAGTGTTAATTCAAAAGTATTGTTCCTTTTCAGATTCATATAATACACCTGATCATCAGGATTCCAGTTGTTAAAAGAACCTGTCACAGAAATACTTTTGATGTACTCTACACTTTTCCCTTCTGGAAATTGATAAGAAAAAATGATATTATCCTTTTCAGTCCGGTAGCCATAATTTTCTTTTTTAAGATTGGGATGAACAATAGGTTCAGACTTTGTATATTCTTCTGCCACCATATATGGGTTCAGCATTCGTTTATCCATCATGCCGGCAATCTGATTGATCATAGGATAAAAAACAGGAAATTCTTTATATCCGTTGTACATAACTATAATAGCTATATTCTGATCCGGAAAAATTCTGTAAGCACTCACATTTCCTCCTGAGAAATCATAGGATTTTATAGCATTAAAGATGTCCGTATCCCAACCATGAGTAAAGGTGATCTCTTTATTTTTGTATTCAAACGGTTTCCACATCAACGCTTGTGTGGCAGGTTTCAGAAAATCATTTTTACTCAAATGAATGCTCCATTGTAAAAATGCAGGCAATGCAATCGCTAAGCCATTCGCTGAATGCGCTCTTCTCCCTTCTACAAATGTGGATTTTTCGTATTGATGTGTATTTTTGTTGTAGTTATATTTTACAATTCTATTAGGGATTTTTTCAATGGAATTGGATGAAAACACTACCTTATTTTTGGAGTCTGAAAACTGATTCTTCAGGATATAATCTTCAAATTTCTCTCCTGTTATTTTTTCAATGATCATCGTAATCAGCATGTAGTTGGTCTGATTATATCTGTAATCACTTCCGGTTTCAAATTCCATTTTTTCTTTTGATAAGCGGTTAATAACTTCAGCGTTGGTAGCATCTGTTGCAATATCATTGAAATTAATCCAGTCCGGAAGTCCTGAAGAGTGGGAAAGAAGATTTTTTACCTTAACATTTTGCCATTCTGCCGGTATATTGTCAACATATTTTGAAATTTTATCTTCCACAGAAAGTTTTCCTTGCTCAACAAGCTGAAAAAGCCCAACATTTGACATCAGTTTTGTACTAGAATACACCCTGAACATGGAATTCTGATCTACTTTTTTATCGCTTTCCAAATTTTCTGTTCCATAATATTTCTGGAAAGTCACTTTATTATTCGTTACAATTCCTACGGCCATTCCCGGTATCTCGTTGATTTGAATAACTTTCTTTATATAGCTGTCTATCGCTTTCGATTGTTCTGCAGTCTGACCATAAGCTGTAACGAAAAAGCCTGAAAATAATATTGTTAAAATAGATGATTTCATGGAGATGTTTGTTTGATGTTTCCTTATTAAAAACAACTGCGGGCCTTTTTGTATTACATTTAGGAAAAAAATTATTTGTTATTTTCTGGTTTTAATTGATCGGTTTGAAAGCCTAATTCACTCAAATAATTAAGTCCGTTTTTTATTGTTATTAAATTAGTTCCTGACCATCCATCCTTTAATCCAAGAACAATAAGCTCTTTAATATATTTAGGCTCATTAAGATTAACTACCTCTTCAGTGTTTTTTATTTTATTAAATAACTTTACCCCTGACTTTAAAGGTTGTCCCATCACATAATCATTGACAGTCATAAATTTGATAATTAAAGGGGTTTGTTTTTGTCCGTTTAAAAAAACTTTTACAGTCAAAGTATTAGTTTTAGATTCGAAATAATATTGATCTGCAACTAAATACAAGTATTCTACAGCATTGACAGTTATTTTTCTTAACTTATTTTTCATTACCCTTTTTATCAAGCTATTCTAGCTATTATTTTATCTTTTTTTCAAATCTATTAATGACTTTATACTCTTTGTCTTTGATAACAATTTCATAATTCCCTTTATCCAGGATTAAAAAACGACTGTCATTGGACGTTTTGAGCTCAATAATATCAGCAGGAATTCCCTGTTTTTCAAACTCTCCTTTTCTGTATGCTAAAACCAAGGCCGGATATATCGAAACTTTAGAGGCTGGAATTTTATAAAACTTTCTGTTTTTGTTCAACATCCAATTGGGTCTGCCTTCAACATATTTTGTAACGGGATGAATGATTTTAATATCAGTATACAACTCTTTGTCTTCCCCATTATATATTCCATGATTCTGATCTTTTAAAACAACAGGGACAGTATTTTTCACAAGTCTTAAAAGAGGGTCATTAAATTTCAGGCTACTTTTTTCTGAAAACTGAGTCTGATCAATCGTAAAAGGATTGATCTCCGTAAGGTCTGAAAGTCGTCCTGCCATTGTTTTCTCCCAGGATTTATGAATACCTTCATAAGCATGCTGATAACCGCAGTAGATAAGATATTTGCCATCTTTATTTTTCTGCATAAAATCGAAGATATTTTTTGCTTCTCCAATTTCTCTTTCTTTGTTATTTCCTTCTGCTTCGTAGGGAAAAAGTTTAAATCCAATTTTCAAAGCATTGTAGATAAAATTTCCAAATTCCGGTTCTTTGGAATAATATCCGCTACTGAGAGCAGCAAATTTTGTAATATTTAAAGAATCACTCGCCAATGTTTCGAGGCCCAAATATCTGTAGCCTTTGTCATACAACCCTTGGAGTAAGGAAGAGGCAAATGCTCTGTGACTGGCATTATGATGAGCTTCATTAATGATGATAATCTGTTCACTGGCAGCTCTGTCTAAGATATAATCTTTTGCATTGACGGGGATTAATTTTGTGAATCTCAGACTATCTGCAGTACTCAACTTTTTTACACGTCCAAAAGTCTCATCCCAACTTTCCAATGCCGGTTTGTATTGTCCGCTTATTGAGTAGTATGTTGCTGCCATCTGGCTTCTCCAGGATTGACTTTGGGTAGAGTCTGCTACCTTTTTTTTGATATCATCTGTAAACCAGTAAGGATTTTCCTGACCATAGCCTATTATGCTTAACAAGAGTAAAGCCAGTGAATAAGAGAATTTCATGTGTATTTAGTTTTTGATTTAGGGTTATATAGCTAAAAAAACTTCTCCAGCCAGTCGTTTTCCAGACGTTTTATTTTTTTGGTTTCAGGATCGAACAGAATCCAAAGCGTACTTGAGTCTACCACAAGTTCTTCATTGCAATAGAACTCAACTTTTCTTGGCTGTTTGGCTCCTTCGGGAGTCAGAGGATAAGTTCTTACCGTAATGATATCATCCAGATAAACCTGTTTTTTATATCGGATATGATGATCCAGAAGCATCCAGGCATCGTTTACATATCCTGTTTGCTGTTTCAGAAGATCCCAGTGTTCCGCTGCTACTTCCTCCACCCAGTGCACATATTGTACGTTATTCACATGATTATTCTGATCAATATGATCTTCTGTTACCTTTATTTGTTTTTCGTACATTAAATTCATTCTGCTTAAAGTTTACTCAAATGTATCATTTTAAAATAAAATTTCTTCATTCAACCCAACACTTTTATACATAAAAAAACGGGATCATAAGTTCTGATCCCGGTATAATATTCAGTATATTGAATTTCTTATTTAGACTTTCCAGCAGGTTTTGCAGGCGTTGCTGTAGCTCCTAATTTGGTTTTTACCAGAGCTGTGATATCTTCACTTCCATCTGTGTAAACTAAATTATTAGATTCATGGAATGATGTATCGAAGATAAAATTCAATCCTCTTTCTTTAGCAACAGCAGAAATAACGCTCTTTACCTTTTGTTGTAAAGGAGTGTACAATTCACTTTGCTTAGCTGAAATATCTTTAGCAGCCTGTGCTCTTGAATCTTCTATTTTTTTACCTAAAGTCTGCAACTCTGTTTGTGCTGCCATCAGTTCTTTAGTCACAGCTTCTTTGTTGGCTTCACTAAGAGTCTTTTCTTTAGCCTGTGCTGCTTTCAATTTAGTCTGATAATCACCGATCATTTTTTCAATTTCAGCCTGCTTAGACTTAGTCAGATTATCAATAGTAGTTCCTATAGTGGTTACTTCAGATAAACTTGCAAAAATATCCTCTGTGTTTACACTTCCAACCTTCTGTTGAGCATTTGCAGCATTTGCAGTAAGCGTTAATCCTAATGTAATAAAAAGTACTTTAATTAAATTCATTTTTAATAATATTTTTTCCAGCCCCAAATATAATTCAAATTTCAATTACTTATCATGTCGCATTTATTTCTTTATTATTTTGAAATATACATATTGTAAAAACAGTTTCAAAGCCCTTTAAACAAAAGAAAAACCTTCCCACAAACGAGAAGGTTTAACATCAAAAAAATATGGAAAAACGACTAATGGAATTGTGCCGTTTCTGTAGAATCTTTCATCGCTACAGTAGCTGAAGAGCCGTTGGTCACAATATTCTGTACTTCATCAAAATATCCTGTTCCTACAAAAGACTGATGTTTCACTGCTCTGAATCCTTTGTGCTGTAATGCAAACTCACGCTCCTGAAGTTCTGAGTATCCTGCCATTCCTCTTTCTTTATAAGCTAATGCCAATTCAAACATAGCGGTGTTCAAGGCATGGAATCCTGCAAGGGTAATAAACTGAAATTTGTATCCCATTTTAGCCAACTCTTCACGGAAAGTAGACATTTCTTCCACACTCAGTTTTGCTGCCCAATTGAATGAAGGTGAACAGTTATAAGCCAGCATTTTTCCCGGGAATTTCGCATGAATTCCTTCTGCAAACCTTTTGGCTTGTTCCAGGTCGGGATTTGAAGTTTCCATCCAGATAAGATCTGCATAGGGAGCATAAGACAGTCCTCTGTCGATGCCTTGTTCTACTCCATTTCGTACCACGTAAAATCCTTCGGAAGTTCTTTCTCCTGTAACGAATTTCTTATCTCTGTCATCAATATCGGAGGTCAGTAAATCTGCTGCATCCGCATCTGTTCTTGCTATAATGAGACTCGGAACTCCAAGTACATCAGCAGCCAGACGTGCAGCAATCAGTTTATTGACTGCTTCCTGTGTAGGCACCAATACTTTTCCTCCTAAGTGTCCACATTTTTTGGCCGAAGAAAGCTGATCTTCAAAATGTACACCAGCTGCTCCTGCTTCAATCATCTGTTTCATCAGCTCAAAAGCATTCAGATTGCCTCCAAAACCAGCTTCGGCGTCGGCAATGATAGGCACAAGATATTCTTTATTTCCTGTTCCGCTTACCGACTGCACCTGATCTGCTCTCAATAAAGCATTATTAATTTTCTTTACCACTGAAGGTACTGAATTGGCTGGATACAATGACTGATCAGGATACATTTCCCCAGATAGATTGGCGTCTGCAGCCACCTGCCATCCTGAAAGGTATATTGCTTCCAGACCTGCATCTACTTCCTGCACTGCCTGATTACCCGTTAATGCACCAAGCCCTGCCACATAATCCTGAGTATTCAATTTATCCCAGAATTTTTTGGACATTTCTGTCGCAATAGTGTATTCAATGGTATAAGAACCGCGAAGTTTAAGAACTTCTTCTGCCGTATAAGGTCTTTTTACACCGTGCCAACGTGGATTTGTCAGCCAATCTTGCTCTATAGCCTGGATTTGTTCTTGTCTTGTTTTCATAATATTTGGATTTTGTTTGATTAAATTTAAGGGTTCGAGATACGGGATTCGGGGTACAAGGTTTCGAGATATGATTCTCAAACTTTCGGACACTCCTACTCTCTCACTCTCAAACTATATAAAAGGATATGCTTTAAGGGTTAGAAATTCTTCAAACTTTTCACAGAAAATCAATTCATTGAAAAGTTCTTTGGCAAGGTTGAATTTTCCGTTTTGGAAACGGATTTCTCCTACATACTTTTCAATATTGTCCATTTCCTCTTTTTCCCACTGTAATACCATACTTCGGGTTAATGTTCTATCGTCAATCAGGACCGCTTCGTTTTTCAGCCATTGCCAGATTTGTGTTCTTGAAATCTCAGCAGTAGCCGCATCTTCCATGAGATTATAAATGGCGGCTGCGCCAGTTCCCATCAGCCAGCTTTCCAGATAAAGAATTCCTACATTGATATTTTTTCGGACTCCTTTTTCGGTAATATCACCTTTAGGAATTTCCAGCAACTGGCTTTCTGTTATATGGTATTCGAATTTTTTATCGATCTGATTTTTGGAAGGCATATACTGGTCAAAAACTTCTTTTGCTACAGGTACCAAGGCCGGATGTGCAACCCAAGTTCCGTCATGACCATTTTTCACTTCTCTTTCTTTATCATTTTTTACTTTTTCAAAAGCAATACGATTAGCTTCATCATAGTCTTTTACAGGGATCTGGGCTGCCATTCCACCGATTGCATGGACATTTCGTTTATGACAGATTTCGATCACTCTTTTTGAATAGGCACTCATAAAAGGAGAGGTCATAGTCACCTGATCTCTGTCCGGAACTATAAATTCAGGAAGATTTCTGAATTTTTTAATGTAAGAGAAAATATAATCCCATCTTCCGCAATTCAATCCTGCGCTATGTTCTTTTAATTCAAATAAAATTTCATCAATCTGAAACGAAGCAGTAATCGTTTCTATTAAAACAGTCGCTTTAATGGTTCCCTCCGGAATTCCGAGATAGTTTTGGGCAAAAACAAAAACTTCATTCCACCATCGGGCTTCTTTATAGTGTTCTAATTTTGGAAGGTAAAAATAAGGGCCACTTCCGTTTTCCAAAAGTTGTTTTGCATTTCTGAAAAAATAAATTCCAAAATCAATCAGTGATCCGGAAGCTTTTTCTCCATTGATTTCAATATGTTTTTCAGGAAGGTGCAGGCCGCGTGGACGAACCTGTAAAACAGCCGTTTTTTCATTAAGGGTGTATGCCTTTCCTTTTTCGTTGACAAAATCAATAGTCCGGTTAATGGCATCAGAAAGATTAATCTGTCCTTGGATACAGTTCTCCCAAACCGGTGAACTGCTGTCTTCAAAATCAGCCATAAACGTAGAAGCACCGGAATTCAAGGCATTGATAATCATCTTGCGGTCAACGGGGCCGGTAATTTCTACTCTTCTATCCAGCATATCGTCAGGAAGCGGAGCACATACCCAATTTCCATTCCGGATGTCTGCTGTTTCTTTCAAGAACTCAGGAAGATTTCCTTTATCAAAATTTTGCTGAGTAATTTTTCTTTCTTCTAAAAGTTCAAGTCTTTTATGATTAAAGTTCTGATGAAGCGAAATCAGAAAATCTGCCAAATCAGGAGTAAATACTTCCTCAAACTGCTTCTGTGACTTTATTTCTAATTGAGTCTTTGTTTCCATAACTTATTGATTTTGTGATTTGATGTTACAAACATAAATAAAAATTTTCACAAACAGCGAACGTTCGCTAAATTTATTTAAAAAATTATTATGCGAATAATCGCATCTAATTATTTATATTTGAAGTAATGAATTCAGAAAGCGACTTTATCAAAACAGTTTTCGGGCTAAAACTGAAACAGCAGAGACAAAAGAAAAACTGGTCTCTGCAGGACCTTGCTGTAAAGACAGGATTATCAAAATCTTACCTCAACGAAATTGAGAATGGGAAAAAGTATCCCAAACACGATAAAATTATTCAGCTTTCTGAAGCACTCAGCTGCACTTTCGATGATCTTGTTTCTACCAAGCTGGATAAAAGTCTGGCCCCATTCAACGAAATTCTTCAGTCTGATTTCTTCAAAGAAGTCCCACTAGAGCTGTTTGGAATCAATAAGAACAACCTAATCAGTATTATTAGTGATGCTCCTAAAAAAGTAACGGCTTTTATCAATGCACTGATCGAAATTTCTCAGAATTACAATCTTGGTAAGGAAAGATTTTATTTTGCCGTCTTAAGGTCATTTCAGGAATTATATGATAACTATTTTCCGGAAATTGAAGAAAAGGTTGATCTGTTTACCCGGGAAAATCAGTTACAACCCGGAAAAGATCTAAAGTCTGACATTCTGGAGGCAATTCTTGCAGAAAAATTCAGTTACACCATTCAGTCTGAAGATTTTGAAAAATATGGAACTCTGGATAATCTCCGCTCTCTTTTCATTCCTGAGAAAAAACTTTTACTTCTGAATCAAAAACTGGAAAAGGATCAGAAAACATTCATTCTGGCTAAAGAAATCGGCTTCAATGTACTGGAATTAAAAAACCGTCCCAATACATATTCTTGGCTTGATTTCGGAAGCTTTGAAGAAATTCTGAATAACTTTTACGCGTCTTATTTCGCAGGTGCATTGCTCATTTCAAAAGAACCTGTCATTGAAAAAACCGCAGAATTTTTCCAGCAAAATACATGGGAACCTAAAAATTTTGAGAGTCTTATCAGCAGTTTCACCCACTCGCCTGAAACATTTTATTACCGGCTGACCAACATCCTCTCGGCTGAAATGGGAATTAAAGATCTGTTCTATCTATGTCTGGTAAAAAAGAAAAATTCGGATAAGATTCAGATTTTAAAGGAGCTTCATCTTAATCACCAGCAGGCTCCTCATGCCAATGCAATGAACGAGCATTACTGCAGAAGATGGATTGCGGTAAAAAACCTTGGTGATTTAAAAGAAAATGAAACCCTTACGGATGCTCAGGTTTCTCACTATAAGGATCAGGGAATAAGCTATCTTGTGATTTCTACTTCACAAAAAAATCCCTTCTCAGATGGAAGCAACAGAAGTTATTGCCTTGGGATTCTATTGAATTCTCAAACAATAAAGAAAATAGGGTTTATCAAATCTCCTTCTTTAAAAACCATCAATGTAGGAGTCACCTGCGAATCCTGCAGTATTGCAGATTGTGAAGTAAGACAGGCACCCCCTGTGAGACTGGAAAAGGAACATTTTAATATGAGTATGAAGAGCTCTGTGGAGAAGATCAGGAAGAGATTTGAGAATTAGTAAGTGAATAGTGAATCTTCAATACGCTTCGCTCGTGAATTTTATGTGGAGTGTGAGTTGTAAGTTGTAAGTTGTAAGTTGTAAGTAATGGACTTGGGTAAAATCCACAATAACTTATTTTCATCTTAAACGCAGAGATCACAAAGTTTTCTATTATAATTTTAGAATATTTTGCTCGCCAAGACGTTACACTCAGCAACAAAAAGGCTTTTCCCTTGCTAAATGAAATGCCCTTGAGAACAATACAAAATAACAAACTTTGTGAACATTAGCGTTAATAATAATTCAACATTGGCTTTGCAAAGCAAAATTTGACAATTATTTTCTATCTTAGTAAAAACACACTATGATATTAGATATATTGTTTCCCAACCGCTGCATCCACTGCAACACAATCATTGATCCAGAACTATTGGTTTGTGGCCTTTGTTTCAGCCAGATTCATTTTACCCATTACAATTATTTTGAAAATAATCCAGTCAAGGAAAAATGCAGTTTATTTTTTCCGGTTGAAAATGCGTTTTCTTTAATTCAGTTTGAAGAGGAAAGTTTAAGCCGGCAGATTATCCATGAACTGAAATACAGAAGCAGGGAAAGAATAGGAAAGATTCTTGCAGAGTGGATGATAGATCGTTTGGATTTTAGAGATGACCATCCTGATCTTTTAGTAACTGTACCACTCCATCCAAAGAAATTAAGAGAACGGGGATATAATCAGCTTCATTTATTCACAGAAACATTATCAGAATTTTATGATATTCCGTTTGATCATGAATTAATCAAAAGAAATCATTATTCCAAAGCTCAGGCTTTAAAAGACAAAAAACACAGGCTGAAGACCACTAATACATTTTCAGTCACCCAACCTGTTTCCGGAAAGCATATCCTCCTGATTGATGATGTTTTTACTACAGGAAATACTGTTTCATCGGTTGCGTGGGAGATTTTAAATGCTGGTGACAATAAAGTAAGTGTATTGGTGATGGCTGTGGATATTTGAGGCGGAAGACGAGGTGTGGAGATCATCTTCAAAAATATTATCAGGTAAAAACCAACTCAAACTCTCCCATTCTCAAGCACTCTTACTCTATATACCACCCATTTTCACCATTCAATTCTTTTTCCTAATTTTCCGGAAACTATACAACTATGCCAAATCTGCTTTTACTGCACGGAGCCTTAGGTCACAGCGACATTTTTAAACCTTATCTAAATACACTGTCCCAATATTTCACGGTACACACCCCTTTATTTTCAGGACACGGAGATCAGGAACTCCCTGCTGGTGGCATCAATATTGAAAAATATACTCAGGAATTATCTGAATATTGTAAGGTGAACAATTTGACTGAAGTATCAATTTTCGGACATAGTATGGGTGGTTATGTAGCGCTTTGTTATGCCATGGAAAACCCTGAAAATGTAAATTCTATAATAACATTGGGAACAAAGTTCGATTGGACTGAGGAACAGGCTTTAAAAGAAAGTAAAATGCTTAATCCTGATATTATTCTTGAAAAAATTCCTCAGTATGCTCAGCTTTTAGAATCACAACACGGAACAAAATGGAAACAACTTCTTCCGGCTATTGCTGATCTAATGGTTGATTTAGGTAAAAATCCTCCTTTGGAAAATAATTTTGCCACGATTACTACTCCAACTCAAATTATGGTGGGAGATACAGATAATATGGTCACTATTGAAGAGAGTATGAGAGTGTACAGAAGCCTTCCAAACGCAAAACTGGCCGTACTTCCGGACACAAAGCATCCTATGGATAAAGTACGACCTGATTTATTATTGAATTTAATAAAAGATTTCTGGAATCTTTCTTAAATTATCTCTGAAGTTTTTCTCCGTAGCTCAAGTCTCCGGCATCTCCTAATCCTGGAGTGATATATCCTTTTGAAGTCAAATGTTCATCAATGGCTCCTACCCAGATGTGCGCTTCAGGATAAGCATTCTGAACTGTTTCAACTCCTTGTTTTGAAGCAATGGCTGCTACGATGTGAAGCTGGGTTGGATTTCCGTTGGTAAGCAAATCCTTGATCGCTTCAATTAAAGAAGCTCCGGTTGCCAACATAGGATCTGCTACGATCAAAGGTCTGCCTTCGATACTAGGACAGGTAAGATAATCCTGTTTGATTGAGAAATAATCGTTAGCATCGTGTTTTCTGTATGCTGCTACAAAACCACAGTCTGCTCTGTCTAAATAGTTAAGAATTCCTTCGAATAATGGAACTCCTGCTCTTAAAATGGTTGTGATAACCGGCTGTACGGCAATTTCTCTGCTTTTTATTGTATCTAAAGGAGTTTGAATTTCAACTTCTCTATACTCCAGTCCTTTACTGATTTCAAAAGCGGCAATCTCCCCGATTCTTTCCATATTCCTTCTGAATCTCATTCGGTCGTGCTGGATCGTAACGTTTCTAAGTTCGTTAATCCATTCGTTGACCAGAGAAAAGTGTTGCGATAAAATAGTAAGCATGAAAATTTTTATTTTTAATTTCAGATATTAATTGCTGCAAAATTACAACTAAAAAACGAATTGAAAGATTGCACTTAAGGAGAAGTCCGTTCTGATGGTATAAAAAACTCCGGCAAGCTTCGCTTGCCGGAGTTTTCGTGAACATAAGTTCTTATTATTTTTGTCTGAAATAAACTTCAATCGGAACTCCAGTAAACCCGAATTGTTTTCTCAACTGGTTTTCAGTAAATCTCTTATACGGTTCTTTCACATATTGTGGAAGGTTACAGAAGAATACAAACTGTGGTGAAGGTGTAGGAAGCTGTACACAATATTTGATTTTAATGTATTTTCCTTTCAACGCTGGTGGTGGTGTCTGTTCGAAGATCGGAAGCATTACTTCATTCAGTTTTGAAGTCTTAATTTTCTTCTTACGGTCTTCATAAACCTCCATGGCTACTTCTACAGCTTTTAAGATTCTCTGCTTCGTCAAAGCTGAAACGAATAGGATTGGAATATCCTGGAACTGACCAATTTTATCTTTGATTGATTTTTCGAAATCACGCATCGTATTGGTCTGCTTGTCTTCGATCAAATCCCACTTATTCACAAGGATTACAATTCCTTTTCGGTTTTTCTGAGCTAAACCGAAGATATTCATATCCTGAGATTCCCAACCCTGTGTAGCATCCACCATGATGATCACAACGTCAGAATATTCAATAGAACGGATCGATCTCATTACAGAGTAGAATTCAAGATCTTCATTTACCTTAGACTTTCTTCGCATCCCCGCCGTATCTACCAATACAAACTCGTGTCCGAATTTGTTATATAAAGTCTGGATACTGTCTCTTGTAGTTCCTGCAATATCGGTTACAATATTTCTTTCAACATCCAATAAAGCATTGGTCATTGTAGATTTTCCTACGTTTGGACGACCTGCAATCGTGATTTTAGGTAATCCTTCAAATGGATCTTTATATTCTGTAGTAGGAAAATCTTTAACGATATCATCTAATAAATCTCCTGTTCCAGAACCTGTAGCAGAAGAAAGTGTATAATATTTATCAATTCCTAGCTGATAGAATTCTGTTGCAGGAAGTTCTTCCTTTGCAGAATCTACTTTATTGATAACGATATAAATTGGTTTGTTGGATCTTCTAAGAAGTCTGTAGATTTCGTGATCTGTATCGGTAAGCCCTTCTTCTACGTTCATCATAAAGATAATAGAAGTGGCTTCATCCACCGCTAATTGTACCTGTTTACGGATTTCCTCTTCGAAAATATCATCTGTACCTACATCATAACCTCCGGTATCAATTACGGTAAAGTCTACTCCGTTCCAGTCTGATTTTCCATAGTGACGGTCTCTGGTAACACCAGCTGTAGAATCTACAATAGCTTCTCTTCTTTCTAATAAACGGTTAAAAAGCGTGGATTTTCCTACGTTGGGACGTCCAACGATTGCGACAATATTTGACATAAAAAATGTTTAATAATCCTTTTACTTTGCTCAAGGATATGTTATTAATGGGTTACTCCAACTTTTGGAGCCCAATTTTTTGCAAAGATAGGGTTTTATTATTTAACAGATGGAAGCTGGGAAAAAGAGGCGAGATGTATTATCTATCTGATAAATTAACGTTAACCGTACTCTTCCAATTGAACAGATAATATCCACAAATCTCCTATTTACTAGGAGAAGCAGATTTTTTTTAAAATTTTTATTAAAAAATAATTATTTGGATATCAATAAGTAAAGCGTTTTGCATCCTTATTATGTTAATTAATCTTTAATTTAGATTTTCATATTTAAAATAATTTCTATAATTTCGCGGCATAGAAACAGACCCATGGTGTAGCGGTAACACTACTGATTTTGGTTCAGTCATCTGGGGTTCGAATCCCTGTGGGTCTACCACTTAATAAATGCAACTCGCTAATTTACAGCAAGTTGCATTTTGTTTTTGGTCACTTTTTGGCGTTTGGTCACCATTTTAGTCATACTTTTTGTAAAAAACGTTTGGAGTGAACCCAATTGAATCTATTTGAATCTGATTGTATTTTAAGCCTTGAAATAATGTCCGTTCGATTCAAAATAATCATACATAATGTTTTTTGCTGTCTCTTTCCAATCAATGCAAACAAAGCTAGGGAGATTAAACGGTATATCGTCTTCATACAGATATTCCACAAAATCAATATCCGAATTGAACCAACCGTAGTAAAAATTGTTCACATACTCATAGGCAGTTTGAAAATCCATATCTAAAAAGTTGTCCAGCAAAGCTTCATAAACTTCGGAATCATGCCCTGATTCATTTATTTGCTCGGCAATGTCGTAGATATCTTTGGATATATGACACTCACTAATCAATCCTAGTTTCTCAAACAGTTCGCAACCCTCATAATCTTGTAGCATGAATTCTGGGTCGGATTCATCACTGTGAAACTCCCGCATTGCTTCCAGTAGCTCGTCATAGTCTGAATAATCTCCGAGGTTAAACCATTTGCCATACAGGTTTCCGTTGTTGTACTTGGCGTACGTTGAAACATAGATACTTGCTGTATCCAGACAATTTTGTAAATTTGCCATGTCAGTAATTTTAGTTACGTTAAAATTTATTGATACGCCTAGTAGTACGCCAATACTGCTAGGCATTTTTTTGTTATATATCAAACCTTATCTCCGTAGACACAAGGCTGTTTTTAGTAGTAAAGTACAGAGTAAAGATACGTAAAAAATATGATAAACACAAGTGTTTCAGGTACTTTTTAACAAAAAAATCAATACTTCCGAGGTTAGTTAAAAACTTTTTAACCACTCCGAGCACAGAACCACACAAACAACTGTCAGAAAAGCTAAATACTTTGGCAGGGGGCAGGCAAAAAAAGCTCTCGACCCGTACGGGGTAAGCTAATAGTAGGTCGTGTCCCGATACCTATATAAAAATTTTGAACTTAGATATAGGGGGTACATTTTTAAATTAAAATTTGACGGGTGGCGTAAATAGTAACCCAAGTATTTGACAGTTTCTCCCAGAAGCCCGCAGGCAAAACCACAACACACCCACAGCACCACAAACTGTTTACCATAGCTACCCGACTGGTTGGATTTGGAAGAATTAGAGATGTATTAGAGTGTGATATATTAAGAGAATAATTGTAGTATATATAGGTACTATGTAGCAGATTCTCTACAAACCCCTGTATTCATCATGGTTTACAGAGACTATCTATAGAGCTTGGAACAATCATAGAAAAGTGATATATTTGTGCGAAATGATTTTTTTCATCATTTGTGTTTTTTTAAGTCTCTCTACTTCGAGGGACTTTTTTTGTTTTGGGGTAAATAGGAAGATATAATATTGGCAAAACTTCGTAAAAGATAAACGTTTATTTGATACCCCACACAAACCACAGAGACAGCCTACAGCTACTATCCTGTCTTTAAAACATAGTTTTTCAGCGGCCGCCTCTCATAAAAAAGATTCTGCAAACTATCCACACCCACCCGAATAACTGTCACTCATGTATTTTCCAGCTATCTATCTACTACCAGCATATAGGGACAATATACCAGCATATAGTATTATTATATACCATTATATGTTAGTAGAATCTCTGTCAAACCCTTCTATCAGGTCGATAGCAGATTTCGCACACTTGGATAAAAACTGAGTGTAATCACAGCATCTCAAATAAGGCTTATTTTAACACTTTATACACAAAACAACATACAATACCAAACTAGAAAGAAACTCGAAATTTAAGCACTTAAAACACCTGTATCGAAGTGCTAGATATAAACCAACATTCAGTTTTTACCACAAACATCAAATAAACCTGTTTAATCTGTTTTTAAACTCAAATAAAGGGATAACACCAAAACAAAAAGATAATTGAAATTTGAGGCATTTATGACGATGTATGAGGGTGTTTCATCTCAATACTATTATACATCCCAAAAGTTGGTGCAAAATTCACACAAATTCCTCTTAAAAGGAATCATTTTGATTCTAGGATTTCAGCAGACAGTATAATTACATACTCCCGCACTCACCGTTGTATCTAACCAGAAAAAACAAACTGTCACATAATTACAAAAATTCTTATATTAGCACCTCAAATTTTATCGAATAACGAAAAAGCGTTAATAAATTATTCTGTTACTGGAATCTGGTAAATTCAAAATGTGATGCAGAATGATAAGTTGAACGCTCACGTCCATATTATACGGGACGTGGGTTTCTCTTATTTACATCACAGGTTTACCAGAACCTCAGTAATAAATAAGAATTACGAGCCTGCGTCCTTTTTCTATTATATAACCCAAATAAACCACACTTTTAGGCTCGGAGTGATATAAAATCACAATGAAAAAACTTTTATTATCAGGAGTACTGATACTACTAAGCACATTATGCTTTTCCCAAAACTATTATTTCTCACACAGAAAAGAAAGTATAAAGTACACGGACAGTTACGGACAAACCCAATACAAAACCATTGCAGATGAAACCTCTAACTATAAGTTTTACTTTGAACTGTCAGCAGACGGAAGAGGAACACAGCTTTTTACAGTTTATAACAACAGCCAGGAAGCTTATTGGGCAGCTGAAATAAAAAAAACAGGCTACAAGGAGATTTCAGGTACTATTTTTAAACAATCTTTGTACTACAACACCAATTCTAAGGAAAACATCTACGTGTTTGTCTCGCAGGATTACAAAAAAATCATTGTAATGTCAAACGATGGAATAGCTGAATATTATTAGTATGGAAAAGAAAACTATTCAGGTTGACAAAAACATTCCTAAATCAGTGTTGATAGGTTTTGTATTGGCGTTTCTGACTGTTTTTACAGTAGAGCATTTTAGTAAATTTTCCTATATCCCGAATCTAAGCAATCCCACAATAGATTACGGACATAGGGTTGTTATCAGCGGAACGTATGACACCCGCACAATACCTGTTGGTGCATTGTATCAAACTACGCCATTCGGAACAAAGATAGATTTACCTACAAACGGAATGATGTGTAGTGAGCTACTGTATGATTCTGAGTTCAAGAGCTACTCTAATAAAGGCGTGTTATACGCAAAATCCGTTTTTAATGATTACAAATATCTCCTGCTATTTTGGGTAGCATACACACTAATCGTCTTGTTTTTCAAGAGATACCGTCTAAAGGTTTTGATTCTGATTCTGCCAATGTTTGGTATGAGTTGCGAAAACAAGACTGTGCAGGAAAAAGCTTCAATTAGCCCAATACAAGCCGATACAACCATTCAGTATACCCCACCGACTGTAAGCCTGCCCAGCCCAGAAACAATGCAAAAAAGATACTCTTTTGTAGTTTTTGAAGGAGAGAGTTTCTTTTCACACGAGGGGCAAAAGATAGTGACAACAGGAATATTTGAAACAGAGGCATTTTTGGACAAGGATAAAGAATACCAACTCATGGACGAAGCCCAGCAAAAAGCCATGATTAATCTAGAGCTAAAAAACGTTGAAAAAAGATATATCCTGAATTTTGGCAGTTATGCAGAAGCCAGCAAGAAAAGAGAAGCCTTACTTGGCATCAATCAAAGCAACGAAACAACTGCTAATGATAGAGAGCAGTCATATCAGCAGTATATCGTAATCCAACCCAAAGCATATTTCCACCAAGCACCAAATCAAAATACCAGAAAAGACACGTATTTATTGTATGGAGCAAAAATATTCGTATCAAATGAAACCCAATATTTTGTATACACCACCTTTACCAATACTGATGGAATAACTAGTAAAGGCTGGATTATTAAAACAGACATTGAAATATATTAAATTATGAAAAAGAACGCAAAAAGCATGCTTTTTACAGCATTATCGCTAACAACAATGCTATTAGTATCCGTAAACTGTTCTAACAGCAGTAATGATGAAGACAACACTACACCCAACAATCAACAGCCTGCAACAACTCAATATTTTCATCCGCCAACGTGGATTCAGGGAACTTGGGGAGTAACTAATGGAACAACTTCAAACAAGTTATACAGATTTACATCTGATGATGTCGTTACAATTACAGGTACATCAGAACTAAGTTTGACAGGAACTATCAAAGCACATCCGTACGGTGGCAGTGTAGATGAAACTGTTAACACTACTACGCAGTATAACTTTACGGTAAAATATAATATGTCACCAACAACACAGAATTTTGAGTTCAGAAAAATATCAGCAACTCAGATACAGTGGAAAAGCTATGGAACTTGGTTTGATTTGGTAAAAATGTAATAAAAAACAAAGCCTTGACCTTATTGGTTGAGGCTTGTGCTTTTGTCTCTGCAAATACCTATGAACAGAGGGGCTGACAAAGAATCTGCTACATAGCATTACAATTAAGCACACTATAATCATAAGACATCCTTATCATATTCTCAATCTAAACACAGTAATTTAAGAAAAAATATAATTTCAATAGTTAATTTAGCTTATTTAAGATTCTCTAATTTATTTATAATATCCTGCCTGTATAATTCGTTAAAAACTTCATTATATACATCTTTTAATCGAGAGCTATTATCAAATTGTTTAAGTGCTTCTTTATAATAATACCTAGCAGAGTCCTTTTGATTTAGTTTTTCAAATACTTCACCTTTATGAAAAAATGCTTCTGAAAATTTAAAATGCCCTTTAAGAGATTTGTTATACTGTGTAATAGCTTCATCATTGAGATTTAATTTTTCTAATAATGTACCATAATTTACATATACAATGGGATTTAAGGGTAATGATGAAGTATCACTAGTTTTAAAAAAGACATTATAATATTCTTTTGATTTATTATAATTTTCAAGACCTTGATAAGCAGTAGCAAGCAAATAATTAATATTTTCTCCTTGAACAATATTAACTGTATTTGGCTTCAATTTACTTAATCTTTCAAAATCAATTATTGCTCCTTTATAATCTTTAAGCTTGTTTAACTTCATCCATCCCCTATATCCCAAATGTTCTTTTGGGTTTAGAGAAACTGCTTTATCAAGGAGTTTAAAACCTTCGTGATATAGACCTCTTTTATTAAAAGCTACTGATTGCTCATGATATACATCTGAATAGTCGGGAAATTGTTTAGCTAAGACCTTAAACATAAATTGAGAAAAGTATGTTCCTTGTAAATCCTCCGCAATTTTAAACCTCTTATTCTTATTTAGAAAAAAAACTAAGTATATTGACAAGCCAATTATAATCGTAAATACAATTAATAATAACGTCTTTAAAATAAATTTTATTCTAAAATATATCTGTGACTTTTCCATTTTCAACTTTAAAAGTTATTTGATAATATGAATCAACATTTGCATTGTCAATTTCACCTATTTGCCAATTTTTTAAAGAACGAATAATATTTAAGATATATTTCTCTTCTTTGCTATCTAGTTTTATATTATTATAATTTTTATCAATACAGAAGAATCTAAATCTATCAGTAATTCCTTGTGAATTAACAATAAACCTAGTTACAATCCATCCTTGATTTAAGGTTTTAGATTCTATTTTCTTAGATAATAAAATATCTTTAATTTCTTTTCTATCACCCTTATATTTTGCTCCAGATTGGTAATATTGATAAACTTTACCTTTTGTTTTAAAACTTGGATTATCATTATTATCTTTTGTAATATCTCCCACCTCATTTTTAAGACCAAAATATAATAAAATTGAAAGAAGTATACAGACTATAAAAGTAAAAAGGAGAAATCTATTTAGTATTTTCATAATATACTTTTAATTTTATCGACATATATTTCTTTTGTAAGGCCCATTAAAACAACATCTATTCCATCTTTAGCATATTTTTCTGCCAAGATTGCTGACAAATCTTGTTCATTACTCTTCTCTATGACTCCTTCTGCATAAAGTTTGTTTTTCACTATATCCAGTCTTTTTTGGTTTTCATTCAAAGAAAAATTTAACCAATAATTTCTTAATGATTTTAAAGTATCTATAATTTCTTTATTATTTAACGCTAGTGCGTCTAAAAAAGGTATTAGGTACGCGTTTATCGATTTATCAATAGCCTCTTGATTTGCTATTATTTTTCTATTCTCAATGAAAAAATTTATTGGATAATAATTTTCTAGAATTGCTTCTTCCCCCATTTCGATTAATCTTTTAGAAATAATAGATTTTAGAGAGCTAAATAATATTTCTTCTTGTTTTTCTATATAGTCAATATTCTCAATAGGATTATCTACTAATCTTAAAACTTTATTGTCATAGATAGTGTTTAAAGGTCTGTTAGATAAAATGGTGAATCCCCTATCTTTCAATTGTTGTATAGAAATATTCTGAAATTCATCAACTTTAAATAATGAATTTTGTTCAATAATATTATATGGAAATTGTAGAACTTTGAAGTGAGGATATCTTTCCAATGTTTCTAAAATATCCTTTAATGGTAATAAATTTAATGAATTTGAACTAACACCATAACATCTAATTTTCTTTTCTCTGACTTTTTGCTCTAAGAATGAGAATGAATTGAACAAAATATTTTTTGATTGTTCCTTTGACAATTTTTCGTAACAATATTCTGGATTGTGAAGCAAATAGCAATCAATATAGTTTGTATTTAATCTTTTCAAAGATTTTTCTAACTGAAATGAAATAAAATCTGATTCTATTGAATAAAGAAAGTTTTCATTTATCTCAATATGGTTTAAATTTTTCTTTCTAACATCATTAATATCATCACCTTGAATATAGCCAGCCTTTGAAACGATAAAAACCGAATCCCTAATATTTTCATCGATAATTTTTCCAATTAGTAATTCAGATTTTCCAAAGTTATAGTTGGAAGCGGTATCAATAATGTTAATACCTGATAGAATTGAATAACGAATTGCATTTTCATTTTCTAAATCATCAACATTCATTCTATAAGTACCAATTCCTATTTTTGAAAGTTCATTAATTTTCACCATGTTAGTGTATATTTGCAGTAAAATTAAATTTTTTATTTTTAATGGCTTTAAAAAAACACAAATTCCCATTTTATAAACAATTTGACAGAACGGACTGCGGTCCTACATGCTTGAGGATGTTGGCGAAGTATTATGGAAAAGTATATTCGCCAGAATATCTTAGAGAACTTTGTAATATTACTACAGAAGGTGTTTCTGCAATGGGAATTACTGATGCTTCAGAGAAGATTGGTTTTAAAACCTTAGTTGCAAGTATTGATTATGAAACCTTAGCAAAACAAGCCCCTTTGCCTTGTATAGTACATTGGAGGCAAAGGCATTTTCTTATTGTTTATAAGATTGAAAAAGATAAAATATATGTTGCAGACCCTGATTATGGACATATAGTTTATAAAAAGGATAAATTTATAGAAGGATGGCAAAATACAAGATATCTTAACAATTCTGATGAAGGCTTGGTAATTTTGCTTGAGCCTAGTTCTGAGTTTCATGAGATTGAAGAAGAAAAAAAAGAAAAAAAAGGTTTTTCATCTTTATTGCCTTATGTTAAGCCATATAAAAAATACGCATTTCAAATTGCTATAGGGTTAAGTATTATCAGTATAATCCAACTTATACTTCCTTTTTTAACACAATCTATTGTTGATAAAGGAATTAATTATCGAGAATTAAACTTTGTAATTCTAGTCTTAGTAGCACAAATTACATTATTTTTTTCTCAATCATTTGTAAGTTTTGTTCAAAATTGGTTACTTCTATATCTTGGTTCAAGGATTAACTTAACAATTGCTTCCGAATTTCTCATAAAATTGATGAAGCTACCAATATCATACTTTGACTCAAAAATACAAGGAGATATTTTACAAAGATTGCAGGATTCAGATAGATTAGAAAGATTTTTAACTACTTCTCCCACAACAATATTTTCATTAGTAAATATGCTCATATTTATGGGAATATTACTATACTATAATTTTATCATTTTTAGTATTTTTTTGGTAGGAGCAACTTTATATATTATTTGGATTTTGTTTTTCATGAAGCGAAGAGCTGAGCTTGACTATAAAAGATTTGATGAATCTTCTGGAAATTCGAGTAGTTTATTACAAATAATAAATGGTATTCGAGAGATAAAAATTAATGGTTCTGAAAAAAGAAGAAGATGGGGATGGGAAGAAATGAGAATCAAGCTTTATAAAATCTCTATTGAATCGTTAAAATTGGCACAACTACAAATGATTGGAGCTAGTTCCATTAATGAAATTAAAAACATATTAATATCATTTACTGCAGCTTACTCTGTTATAAAGGGAGATATGACGTTAGGAATGATGCTAGCTGTACAATATATTATAGGTCAGTTAAATAATCCGCTTATTTCATTAGTTCAGTTTTTTAGAGAAGCACAGGACGCTAAAATTAGTCTCGCAAGAATGAATGAAATTAAGGAAATAAAAGATGAATATCAAGTACAAGAGCTAAACCACGAACTTCCAAAAAATCATACTATCAATATTCAAAACTTATCTTTCAGATATGGTGGGAAAAACTCTAAAATGATTTTGGAAGATATTAGTTTAAAAATTCCTCAAGGAAAAATCACAGCAATTGTCGGAGAAAGTGGAAGTGGCAAAACAACTTTACTTAAATTACTGTTAAAGCTTTATAAACAAACCGAGGGAAAAATAGAAATAGGAGGAATTGAAATAAATAATTTAGATACTAGAGAATGGAGGGGAGCATGTGGTGTTGTAATGCAGGATGGGTATATTTTTACCGATACTATTGCTAGAAATATTACAGAATCTCAATCAGAATGGATGTTGGATAAATCAAGATTACTGAATGCTGTAAGAATTGCCAATATTGAAGAAATGATTGAAAATTTTCCTACGGGATATAATACAAGAATAGGACCAGCAGGAACCAGTGGAATAAATTTGAGTGGAGGACAAATACAAAGAACTTTAATTGCAAGAGCCGTTTATAAAAATCCTCAGTATTTATTTTTTGATGAAGCTACAAGCGCTTTAGATGCAAACAATGAAAAAATAATAATGGAAAACTTGAATAATTTTTTTGCAGGAAAAACGGTTATTGTAATAGCTCACAGACTTAGTACAGTAAAGAATGCTGATAATATAATAGTATTAGGAAAGGGAAAAATAATAGAACAAGGAACACATACAGAACTTGTTGCAAATAAAGGAGCATACTTTGAACTTGTAAAAAACCAACTAGAACTATCAAATTAGAATGAAAAGTAAGATTGATTTATTAGATGAGCAAAGTGATTTTTCAAAAGAAATTTTAGAAAAAACTCCATCATGGATTATCACCTGGGGAAATTCCATATTTTTTATTTTCATTATCGTTTTATTATTGATTTCATGGATGATAAGATACCCTGATGTGGTAGCAACTCAGGTAGATGTTACTTCTGAAAACCCTCCCATATATATTGTTTCCAGGGCAAACGGTAAAATTAATGAACTTACAGTTCAAGATGGAAATAATATACAAAAAGGTAAATGGCTTGCGGTAATTGAGAATCCTGCAAAAACTAAGGATGTAAAAATAATAGATTCAATAGTTAATAATATCTCTAATATACAGACTATAATAATTCCATTGGGTTTAAAGTTAGGAGAAATTCAACCATATTATAATGAGCTAATTAAAGCGCAAAGTCAGTATAAATATTTTAATACATTTAATCCACAGATTGTAGGTATTAGCTCAAATCAAGACAGGATTAAGAAGGTTAGTAATGCCCAAAATGATTTTCATAATCAAAGAAGTATTGCATTTAGAGAATATGAGGTTAAAAAGAAAGAATATGGAAGAAATAAAGAACTTTTTGAGCAGGGAGTAATTTCAAAAAATGAATATGAAAAAAGTCAAATTGAGTTACTTCAGACAGAAAATAGATACAAAAGCTATAATTCAAATATTTCTAATTTGGAAAGTGATAAAAGTATTATCCAGAAAGAAAATATTGATTTGAATTTGCAGAAAGAAAATCAAAAAATAGAACTTACAACTAATTTAGAAAATGCAATACAAGAGCTTAAAGCTCAAATAATTTCTTGGAAAAATAAATATCTCATTCAATCCCCAATTGATGGGAGGATAAACTTTTTTGATATTTGGCAAAATGAACAATATGTTAAGAATGAGCAATCCCTATTTTCAGTTGTACCAACAAAAAATACAGGAAAATATTTTGCCAGAGCTAAAATGCCAGTTGACAGAGCTGGAAAAGTTAAGGTAGGACAAAAAGTCAATATAAAATTATTAAACTACCCATTTGAGGAGTTTGGTGTTTTAGAAGGGAAAGTAACCAAAGTAACAAATGTAACTAATGAAAATGTTTATTATGTCATTGTAGGGTTAAACCATGGTCTAATTACAACTTACAATAAAAAAATAACACCAAATAATCTTACAGGACAAGCAGAAATAGTCACAGATGATATAAACTTGCTTCAAAGATTTATATATACATTAATACGAAATTTTAAACAACGATAATGATGAATTTTTATAACAATTTTGACAATTGTCAAGAAGCAGTTATAGACTCTTTAAAGCTTCTTCTTTACCAAAGGCATGAGAATATTTTTGATAGGATAGATTTTGAAAATGATGCAATTTATCAAGAACCATTACTATTTGCCTACATTACTCAATCGAATGATGATTGGTTAGATTCAATTATTTATGGATATGAGAAAATACCAAAAGATAAAATATCTGTATTTTCAAATAATAAAGGTATAATATATATACCTCAAATAGGATATTTTTATACAGATAGATTTTCTCAAAAACTGTACTTAGAAAAAAACAATGAAAATTTTATCATAAAAGATGATAACAACTTTGAAGTATTTTTCAAGTTTGAACCTTTATTTTTTTTGGATGAGAACATTGAATTGATAAAAACTCAGTATCCACTTCTTGAAAGCTTATTTAAAAATAATTCTGAAACAGTTGTGGATGTTAAAATAGATGAAATATATTATAAACATATCGAACATTTTAATGTAGCGTTAGAAAAAATTAAGGAAACCAGTAATGAATACTTTAACCTGATAAAAAAAGCTGTTAAAAAAGTGATAATATATAACGGTGAACCATATTCTTTCGCCGCAATACAGGCTCATAATATGATTTTCCTTAATGCAAACACAAATGATAATGAGATTTTTTTCCTAGACCATATTTTACATGAAGGTGCGCATGTGATTTTTAATACTTTAACTTACCATTCAAAAATGGACTTGTTTACAGTTCCTTTCAAAACACAATTGTCAACAATAACAAAAGATGAATCAGACCATGGAGAATTATATGGAAGATTTCATGGAATGTTTACGCAATCGAATATTAATCAATGTATGGAAATATGTATAGAAAAAAATGTTTTTGAAGGTCGGCAACATAAAGAATTACTAGGAAGGTTTTCGAGTAACATGAAAAGATTCAAGTCAGGAATTGACAAATTTAATATCTCTGGATTGTATCAAGAAGAAGGAAAAAAATGGTATAACTTTTTTTCAAAAAGATATAATGAAATTTACGATAGAAAGAAAGATTTAATCAATTCATATAACGTTTCAAATCAGCCATATGTATTTTCCTATGAAGTTTTTGATAAAACTAATCCTTAATCTATTCTTATTACTTTTTATGGATAATAAGTTGTCAGCGCAAAATTTAGAAAATAAATATCCAAATAATGTAGGGGATATAGAATTTGATTCAAAACTTGACAATCCTGATTTTAAAATTTGTCATCCTGAACTATCTTATCAATATTATAATTTTAATAAGGGATTTCAATACAAAGGAGAAAAGTATGAAATTTTAGAGCTTTGGAAAAAGCATAGAATAAACTCAATCTTGGAGGAATCAGGATATATTACAATAAGATTTATAGTTAATTGTGAAGGTAAAACAGGTCGGTTTAGAATTCAACAAATGAGTCAAGATTATAAAGAGCTAAAATTTAATGAAAATTTTGTTGCACACATATTAGAATTCGTAAAAAGATTAGACGGCTGGCTAATTGGAAATTACAGAGGAGAAAATGTCGATTATTATCAATATTTAACTTTTAAAGTAAATAATGGAATTGTTACAGAAATATTACCTTAGATTATTAATATATTTTTTCCCCTTTAATAATTTTTTTGTAGCACAAATCAACTGTAAGGCGATGGAAAGTGAAAAATGTAAAAAGGCGTGCGAATTGGTAAATCTCGCCGAGCAATATCAAGGTGACAAATACTCTCAGATAGCTTTTGATAAAGCGATTAAGTTATGCCCAAATTTTGATTATGCTTATAGAGAAAAATCAGTTCCATACTTAAAAAGAGGAGATTTTCTGACATGGAAAATTTTAATTGATAAAGCTGTTGAAATTAATCCTACATCTAATTTAGCTTATAGAGGCTGGTGTAATTTTCAATTTCTAAGAAATTATAAATCAGCTATTAACGATATTGAAGAATTTGAAAAAATAGTAGGCGAAAATAATGTTGGTTCATCTCAAAATGGAAATTATAATTTAGAAATTGTAAAAGCCTTATGTTATAAGGGAATTGGAGACAAATTTAAGGCAATACAGATTATAGAAAAGCAACTGGCTAAGAAAGAGTACTCTCCTATGTTATTTGATTATTATCATTTAGCAGTATTATATTATGAACTAAATAATTATGAGGTAGCAAAAAAATATTTTGAAAAACAGATAAAAAATTATGACTATTATGCAGAACCTTACTATTATTTAGCTTTAATCTGGAAATCTCAAAATAATATACAACAAGCAAATTTATTTATTGATAAGGCATTGGACTTTTATAGTAAAGGAAAAATAATGAATGACTCCTATACAAATATATCTGATAAAGTTTATCAGCAAGAGATGAAAAATCTGAAAAAAGATTTGGAAGATTAAAACTTTATTATATATTTGTGGTACATTAATTTTTAAAAATAATACAAATGAGCAGACTTACTTTAGAGCAGTTTAAGAAAGAAACTGTTAAGAACGAAAAAGACGTTAAAGAATTAGAAAAATTGACAGGTGGAATTTTAGGAGCTTGTCATACTACTAATACTAGTGGTGTAAAGCCATTTACAGATTCATTAGCAAGTGGTATTAAGAATGGTCTTAAAGATATGATTAATAGTATCTGGCCTTAATAACGTCTAACTTAAAAGTTAACTTCTCAAAACTCGTTTTTAACGAGTTTTTTATTTTAATAATCTAAAGTAAAACTATGGAAAATGCCAATTGGAAATTCTCTGGAAATATTGTTCAGGAATTTGATAACCATATATTATCTTCTGTCCCGTTATATGAGCAAGGACATACCTTAATTTCAAATCTTTCAGATTTCTTTCTATCAAATGATTCTGTTTGTTATGAGCTTGGTTGCAGTACAGGAACATTACTAAAAAAAATCGCTGACCATAATCAAAATAAAAAAATAAAATTTATCGGAGTGGAAATTGAATCCGATATGGTGAATTATGCAAATGATAAGCTTAAAGATTACGAGAATATAGAGATAATCTGTGATGACATTCTAAGTATGGATTTACAAAAATCAGATATGATTATTTCATATTATACAATACAGTTTATTAAACCCAGAGTCAGACGAATTATTTTTGATAAAATTTATGAATCTTTAAATTGGGGAGGCGCTTTTTTATTATTTGAAAAAGTCAGAGGGGCTGATGCTAGGTTTCAAGATATACTGACAGCACTGTATACTGACTTTAAAATTGAAAAAGGATTTACAAAAGAAGAAATTTTAGACAAAACTAGAAGTTTAAAAGGCATATTAGAACCGTTCTCTACTCAAGGTAATCTTGACCTTTTACATAGAGCAGGTTTTGTAGACATCATGAGTATAATGAAGTATGTTTGTTTTGAAGGATTTCTAGCTATAAAATAAATTAGTACACAATGATATACACAAAGGATTATACCGAAATTGATGGAATAAAGATTTATGTTGACGATATAAAAGAATATCTAGCAGAATCATATTTATTACTTTCAAATCATAATAAATACAATGAAATAAAACTACATAAATATATTTCCCAAGAAGATAAGAGAAAAGATTATTTTGATGCTTTAATACAAGCATACTTACATAATTACAACAATATAAGAGAGTTACTTGAAAATTTAAAGCCATATTTAGACATTGACAGTATTTTAAGTGCTAATACTAATTCAGATAATATGGTTAATACTACTTTAAAGGATTATTTATATCTACACCGAGATTGGTGTTATTATGATGAAAATGAAAAGCAAATTTCCATCACAGTTGAATCTATTCAACATAATTTACCACTTAAAATGGGTAATGCTTTGTTTTTAGGCTGTGGAATCGGTAGACTTGCTGTTGAATTTTCTAATAATTTCAACAAAATATATGCTACTGACAAGTCTTATTCAATGCTTTGGCATATTAATAAACTATTGGTAAATAAGAGTTTTGACTTTTTTGTTCCTCAAGAGAAAAATATTTATGCAATAGAGAATGTAGCTCAAAAACACAATGCATATATCTCAGAAGATGTAAAGCGGGATATTACTAGAAAAATTGATTTTTTTGTATCTGATGTATTAAACCTTCCACTAGAAGAAAAAAGTGTTGATGCTGTGTTTTCAATTTATTTTACGGATGTAATAGCACTAAAGTTATGGTTTGAGAAAATAAATAACATTATTAATGAAAATGGTTACTTCATTCATTTTGGACCTTTAGACTATTTTTTCTCTGCCGAATCTGAAATGCTTACTGCCCAAGAATTTAGATTTTTTTTTGAAGATAATGGCTATGAAACAATTACAGATGAGATTGTAGAAACGTCTCACTTAAATGATTCAAATTCTTTCACATATAAAGTGTATAGAAATTGGTTATTTATAGCAAAAAAAGAGTAATTAACATTTTCTAGTTTAATTTATTATTACACTTTGATAAGAAATAACTATAATTAACCTTGACCAAATTAAATTAGTCAAGGTTATTTTTTTAAATTGCATATTCAAACATCAAAAACACAATTATGGTAATAGCAAATGTTAATGGAAAAAGATTACGAGCAGAAGAAGCAGGTTCAGGAACTATCGGGTTATGTCCGTGGACAGGGAGAGAGGTTAAGGCTAAAGTAGGTGAAATAAGGCAATATTGGGCGTATATTGGTGGAGCTCCACAGCTGCCAGAAGGATATGAGAACGAATCTGAATGGCACTACAATTGGAAATTTCCTGTTTTAGATAATTATTGTGAGGTAATTTGTGGCGAAAACAACGAACACCGAGCAGATTTAATCGGAAATAAAGATACCGTAATTGAAATTCAGAAAAGCCCAATTGATATTAGAATAGCAAGAGACCGTACATTTTTCTATCGAAAATTTTCAAATAAACGAGTAATTTGGTTAGTTGATGCCCATGATTTTTGGAACAGCAGATTAAAAGTTGATTTTGACAGAAGAGATGGCAGAAACTATCCCATCACATGGACGAACCCCCGACGTTGGGTAGTAGAATTAGCAGGTCTGACAATATCTAATTTATTTTTAGACTTCAATACAAAATCGGATAAGCTATTACAGATGTGGATACATGACAGAACCCTGAAAGGTTCATTTATAACCAAAGAGGATTTTTTTAAAAGATACCTACATGAAAACTCAAAAGATGAGTTTAGAGAAAATCCTGCAAAAATTTTAGAAATCTGGAAAAACTATAAAGCATAATGGCGGAAGAAAAGAAAATGTGCTATATGTATGACAATGAAGCTGTTTCAATGGAACATTTTCCGCCTGCTTGTTTATTTCCTGAAATTAAGATTAGAAAATTGAAAAAATGAAAAATTTAAATAACCTTGAAAACTTAAGAAAGTTGTCCACTTTTACTGAACAACTTAATAGTATTGTTTCATCCCCTCTTATGGAGGTAACTAGAAAATTAAATGCTTATGGTAACTCAACAATATTAGATGAATTTAATAAAAGTACAAAAATAGTATTAACACCTTCCATTTATGATTTAGTTAGGAAGTTTGACCGTATATCTAATGAGCCAACACTTGCAGCCATGAAGAGTATTAATACACAGCTGCTTGATAATGAAATTTTAAAAAAAATTAATTCTATTGGCTATTGGGCACAAGTTGCCAGTATATTAGTAAATGAAACAATACAAATACCTAATAGTGAAGAAATTGAAATACTTGCACAAGAGTTAGCAAACCATGCAGAAGAATTGGATGAGAGTTCATTAGAGATATTCAATAATTTAGTTATCTCAATTAAAAACTATATTGTCAGCAATCCATCTATCAAATATTCTGGATTATTTATTTTGTTTTTGATTCAGCAAATTCTTGTTCCAATTATATTAGAAAAAATTAAAGGAGAAAGTCAAAATTCTCCCACAACAGTCCAAATTATTAACAACTATAATAATAACAATATTTTAGCAAAGGCAAATCAAAAATGTTCAATAAGAAATTATCCCAAAAATTCATCTAAGGAAATTTTCATATTACAAGAAAATGACCAAGTAGAAATTTTAAAAGATAATATAAAATGGTGTTTAGTTATAAAAACTAATACTGCTGAAACTGGTTGGATTCGAAAGGAATATTTGAATTTTAGTAGGTAAATGATTTTTCACAAATAAAAAAATGATTGGTTCTACCACAGACAGGTAAAGCCAATCATTTTGATTTTTACAGTACAAATTACTCTTTATATATAGTCCGATTTTGTCCTTTTTTACCTCCCCCTAAACTTTTCAACCCAAACCTATCTATCTACCCCTATCAAAGTTTGAAATTTAGCTAGTACAAATCCCGTAACTCAAATTTTATGTTATCTAGGTTGAATTATTTACTTTTTATATTTTCTCGCGAATTTCCTGAGTGGCGACACACACTCTATCTAAACAATTATCACAACTCATCAACAAATGTATATCTATGTTTATACCACTTCTTAGATTCTTTGAACTGCTTGATTATATTTCCAACAATTTCTTCTAAATTTTTAGTTTCAATTTTAGTTCTGTAATACAGTGGGCTATTTTCAGATAAAATAAGAAAATTTGTTGATGTAAAATCTTTAGTTGAAAACATAAAAAATTCATTTGTTCTTTTTTTGGATTCCATCAATACACTTATCCCTAAAATATTATCACAGTTCTTCATTTTTTCATAAATCAAAAAACACCAATATGAATTAATTTTGTCTTCAAGTTTAACGCTATAAACGATAGGAAGCTCAGATACTATCTCATCAGCTTCAAATTCTGTAGCCCCCTTACTTAAAAGCCATTTTCGTATATCATTATAAATATTTTTCCTTGCTTTCTTGATAGCATTAATCCCTTTCCGCCAATTGCTGGGAAAAGTCCAATAAATTTTTTCCTGTGCTTTTTTAAAAATATCTTTATTAATTGTAGCTTCAAAAGCATCGGGTACAATTACCCATTCCGAACGTGGATTTTTATAAGATTTTTGCTTTAATCGTTCCCATGTTTTATTATATATTCGAGTGCCAATATAGGTTTCATCAGTCAGAATTTTTATAATTTTTGATTTGTCCCACTGTTTGTTATTTGATGAAAATATTCTTCTTTGATTTAGATATGATGCAATTTCAGGTATGTTCAATCTTTCATTTACGAATAAATCAAATATTTTTCTTACAGTTTCTGTAGTTTCATCATTTTTCGGGGTAAAGGAAACACGCTCATTAGCTATTTGTTTATGTTCACCAGTATTAAGAATACGAATAGGTTTTTTATTTGCATCAAGTAACTGTCTAGCCATTCCGTAAACTGCCGTACCGCCTGCTGAATAGCCCTGTTGTGAAACCTTTACACAACCATAAAATACTTTCTCACTTAATTGACGACTGTACTCAGCCGCCATGTATCTCTGAATAGAAATCTCTAAACTTGAGAACAGTTGATTATTAGCATCAACAAAACCTCTTGAAACATACACTACATCTTTACCATGTTTCTTACATAAATAAACATAATGCCCTGCTTGGTCTTGGTCTTGAAATCGTCCCCAACGTGAAACATCATAAACTAATACATAATCGAAATCTGGAGCATGAACATTTTTAATCCAATTATCAAAAAGTCTTTCAAAGCCAGGACGATTTGCAAGAAGCCCACTTACCCCTTCATCAACTTCTTCATGGATAATTGTAATATTATGTTCAAGAGCAAACCGTTCAACATGGCCACGTTGAATTGTTACGGAGTTTTCCTGTTTATCTTCAGCAGAATGCCGATAATAAGCAACTCCCTTTTTATAGATTTGTTGAACAGTATTGAACATGTATTATATGAAGGCTTCCATAAGTTTATTCAGGTCGTCAAGCAAGCCACTTTCTTTTTCTGTCAGTTGAACATTTAGATTCTTTTTTGTACTTAATTCTTTTATTAATATCTTAATTTGACTTGAAAATCCTGACAACTGACACCTTTCTGATAGTTCCGCAACAGTATTCAATGGTTCTGTTAAAAAGATTAATATTTCTTCTTCGTGAAGAGATGCATTGTAAAAAATTTTACCCAGGTCTTTAAATTCACTGGCCCTATACATTACATTATTACTAATTTTTTTAAATAATATTTTCACAATATCATCAATTTCATATTGCTTAATCTTTCTTAATTTGGGAAGCATTTGCATAAAAGCAATTCGTTGATATTCTTTCATATTATATTCAGACATTAACTCTAAATATTCCATTCTCATATCTCTTAATTCTGTAAAATGAAAAAGATGCACCTGTGATATTCCCAACAAATCCGCTATTTCCTTTTTTGTAGCATCCTTATATTCTATTTTTATTTTATGAATAGCATTCGCTTTTTCCATAGGCTTCCAACTTCTGCGATTGTTTTGCATTTCAAATCTACGTGCTTCAAATTCGCCATCACTCATTTTAGGGTATACACGACAAGGAACAGTTTTAAGTTGTAATTCTTTTGCACACGCAAATCTTCTATGCCCATCCATTATTAGAAAACGGCCTTTTTCAATTTCGCTTACTTTTATTGGGTCTTCAATGCCGTAATGAGAAATTGATTTCATAAGACGGTTATAATCACCGCCAACACCTAATCCAAATGCCTTACGGGGTTGATTTGGGTCTCCCTCGATAACATCAACTGATAACTCCATAAACACAGCTGGTCTTGGTCTAAATGAATCTATGAGACTTTTTATATCATTTTCACTCATAATTTTAAATTTTACTATTTTGATAAAATCAATTATCTAAATTTACTCCCAATTATCTGAAGCCAGATATTATTTTTCTTTTAACTAAACATTACAACAACATGAACTCATAACCAATCTGAATATATTTTCCAAAAAACAACAACGCTATTCCAGACAAGTAAAGCCAATCATTTTCATTTTAAGCCACTTTAAGGCACTCATCAGTGTTACACCATAACTCAGACTTGAAACTCGGTAAAACACCCTGAGAATAGCTTAAAAACAGCTCCTGCACCATAGATTCTAATATAGGAAACCAACTTTGTGTCGTACAGAAAGAATCATGTATCGTCCAAAGTGGCATATCTGGATTTGTTTTTGCAATCTGTTTTGTAATCGTATCAATCACACAATCGGATTCAACCTGTTGCAATAGTATGGGAAACAGCTTGAATGAATCTTTTTCATCAGAAGTAGTTTTAAAAACTTCGATACATTCGCACAACAAAGGGAAATACTGTTTGAATATCAGATATTCTTTTGATGGTCTTTTGAGCGGAGTATAAAGAATCTGTAAAGTGAGTTTTTTCATCAAATCCCGTTTAGTCGGGAACTCTTTTACTTCTGCTTTGTCAGTATCCGAATCATAAAAGGACTTTCTAAACATTCCATCATAATCAGGTTGAATATCTGGAAAGAGTGGCATCAAAAACTCATAAAATTTACCTGTCAACACAGCTTTTTTCAACGGAGCAAATTCCTCCTGAAACGCCTTACTAGACGTGGTTTGTTGTAATTTCTGCTGGATATTACCTATATTACCATTTCCAAACACTCTACTCATAATCTCTATAATCTTACTATTACTCAACCTTTCCAATACTAAAACCATAAAATAGGGTTGTGAGTTTTTAATATCCAGACTTTGAATGTTTTCACCGTAATACGTCAGATACGGGCGGAATTTAGACGGCATATTGGTTAGGTTTGTATGCAGTCTGTTATCCGAATCAGGATTACGGGAAATACGGTAACATTGCTCTCTAAACATTAACGCAGTGTACCAATAACTATACGCTTTTGCCATTATTGGGTTTAATCTGGTGTAGCTCAAACCGTACTTATTGTAACAGAACTCAGACGACAATTCATCATTCAGGCGGTCAACATCAAGGAACAAACCATCATCAAACCATTTGGAAAGATGTGGACAATCGTTGCCAACATCTTCTCTCAGGAGGTTTTTAGTCAAAAATTTATCTGTCATTTCAAATATCGAAAAATCCAGACATTCTACACCTTCCAGATTGATGTTTTCATAGTTGTATCGGTAACGTTTGCAGGTACGACCCTTTGAGTGACCTTTACCCTGCAAAATACCAATCTGTAAAAAATACTCAAAATATTTACTGTAATTGGAATCTTTTTTCTTTAATCGTTGGGAATCCATAGGTATATATCCCCAGAGATACGTTTTATCTTTTTGATAAGCAGGAATACTGATAACTAAACTCAGGAAGTAAAGGGCATTATCCATTTTGAACCCTTTGAACGGTTGTTTTTCCTGAACTTTTTCCTGAAGGTAGTTTACAATGATTGTAGGTAATATTACTTTCCATTGATAGTCCTTATGATAAAAGGCTGATACGTTGATTTTACGGTTTGATTTTTTGCTTTTGTATTGTTGCATATTTGTATGTTTTTGTTAAAAATTAGGCATAGCAATAGCTCTCCGTAGTTTCCTTACTACAGCTACACCTTGAATTGTTAAAATTTTTGGAGATTTGTGTACAGTGGTTTTTTATACGTAATCAAACCGCACCTGCACAGGAAAAGATTGTTAAGAAGCCAATCTTAATTTTGCTTGAATTTCATCACGGGTATAGTACACTCTGCCACCGAAGCTGATAGGAACCAATACCCCACTTTTTGACCAGTTGTTTAATGTACCTAGCGAAACCCCGAAATACTCTGCTGTTTCGTCTCTTGTCATTAACTCTTTACCTTCTGGCTTATACATTTCTGCCAGTTTACACTCAAATTGATTTAATTTATCATCAATTAAATCTTCGATTTTTTTGAAAAATTCTTTAAAATAGTCCATATTATTTACTTTTATACCTTATTTAACACCACAAAATTATGAACTACATAAAATAAAACAAAAAGCATTAAAATCATTTTAATCCTTTCGTAACCGTAAATCGTAAAAAAAATCAAATCTTAATCTATCAGGGAGCCTGAGAGAAAAGTTAAAATTTGTTAAAATCGTAAAATATCGGAACAGCACCTAAAAATCAATCAGCCAATTCCAGATACTGTTTTGAACCTCCGAAGGCTCACTAAAAATAAAAGTCTGACGAATGTCAAGCCACCATAAATGCAATAAACGCTCAGGAATAGCATTTGTATTGTCATTTTCTGCCCTGTACTTTTCCCGAAGTTCAGATATTTCAGCATCCAGTTTTTTGATTGTTTTCAACAACTGCCACATTGTACTGTATGTATCATAACCTAATTGCTCCTGCATTTCCGTAGCTGTTACGTTTTGGTCTATTACGTACAGATATACAGCACCTAACCAAACACGAAAAGGGAACTTACTCCCTCTCATTTTGGTTAATCCTTTCAAATACAAGGTTGCCTTACAACCTCTGTTTTTACACTCGAAACAGGCTCTATTTTTCTTCCAATAGAAACCTCTTGTATCATTGCACTTACACCTTAATCCACGCTCTAAAACAAGCTCTTTCAGGCGTTCAGCACATTCACTTTCACTAGGTAAATTCAGCATTAAGAAACGTTTTTGTTGATACTGATGATTTCAGCTAACTGCTCCATATTTCCACTCTCAATAAGTTCTTTCATTTTTTGCACTTGACTTTGTAGCTCGTCAATCTGTTTAGCCTGTAAATCAACTTTTTGCAATTTCTCGTTTCTTGCTTTGATGCTCTCCTGTCTTATCTGTTCGTGTTCAAAGGTCGGTTTGAAATACATTTTAAATACAGATTCATCTGTATGACCTGTATACTGCCAGATTTCTAATAAATCCCAGCCTTCCATATATCGGTTGGTACAGAAACTCCTTCTGGAATCGTGAAATGCTATTTTGTCCGCAAAATTTATCGTTTCAAATACCACTCCGTCATTAGTAGGGCGTTCACGGGTTATTGTCTTTTCATTAAAATAAGGTATTGCTTTGAAAAGTTCTTTCAAATACTCATTGGTATTTTGGTTGGATATAGCAATACTTTTGATATCATCATTATATTTGCTCAGGATATCTCCTGCATAACCAAAAAACGAAAAACGGACTGTCTTATAATTTTCTACTCCCGAACTTTTCTTTAACAGGATATTGACAGTTTTACTGTTATGGTCAATATGTCCGCTTTCAATACGTGTAATATCCCCGAATCTAAGTGAGGTATGACAGCCCAACACAAACATATCACGAACTCTTTCTAATCTCGGAGCATCTGAAAAATCATGCTCATATAACATCTTAATTTCAGGCTCTGTCAGCACTGAATGGAATGTTGGCGGTACTTTAACTTTGTATTCCTCCTGCATATAGCTTCTGTTGTCCGTATACCCTTTTTCAAATGCACGTTTTTGTACTGCTGCCAGTCTTTTTATCCGAGTTTTGAGTGTACTTAGCTCCCCCACTCTTTCAGTTCCCAAAAGCCAGTTTTGAAATTCCAGACACTGTACCTCATCAAATTTATCGATATCCAGAAAGATACCATTTTCATTCGCAAAGTCCTTTAAATCCCGATACATCGTCTTGAAGGATGATACATAACTTCTGTGCAGGGTTTTCTGACCCGAAGCAACAGCACGTACAATTTTAAGTTCTGTTACTTTCATGAACTCCTGGAACACGTCATCAAAAGATTTTTTGTTTTTCTGTACAGTTATAAGCTCCTTACCTGCCATTGCATTGTCAACAATGGTTTTTAGCTCGTCCTTTGTCGGCATACGGTTGTAATGCTCATTGAAATTTTTATGAGCATCAACGATTGAAGTTTTAAATTTAGCCAGTTTCTGGTTGATTTCTCTTTTATCTCCGCCAGAAGTGACAGTTTTAGAATCTGAATCCCAATTGCTCGGAGCAACTTTCAGACCTGTTGAAAAGTCCACTTTCAAATCCTTGAACGAATACCGCCCCATGATTCGGGAGATTTCTTTTGTGGGTTCTTTCAATCTGAAATTTACACTCCCTGTTTCGTTGCTGTATCTTTTTACTTTTGCCATATACAAATATACGAAAAATTCTAACTTTAGTCACCTTTTTGGTCACCTTAAATTTTAAATACAATTAAACTCATTTGAATTCAATAAGACACAAGCGTTTATTTATCAACATTTTGAAACATTAAACAAATACAACAAAGTACAAACAAATACAACATGTTATATCCTGTGGGTCTACAAACCATCCTTTTTTAAGGATGGTTTTTGTTTTTTGTTCCCTTTCGAAAATTAAAAAGGTAGATAGTGAATTAATCATAAAAGGATCAAGCACAAAAGTAGTGGGCTAAGCAAAAAATTTGGTTAATTCTAAAAAAGAAAAATGACCTATCCTTTACCCCTCTATGCTGCATTCTGAAGTTTTTGATTTTAGCATTAAAAGATTCAGCAAAAGCATCAGTGCTTCTTTGGTTAAAAAAGGCTAAGATTTCTCTATAATGATTCATTATTGATAGATTCTCCAGTGGTTTTATCAATCCATCCCCTTCTTTTGATATGAAGTAGAACCCGTTTTCCCATCACTCCATCAACTTCTTCTTCTTCTTCTTCTTCTTCTTCTTCTTCTTCTTCTTCTTCTTCTTCTTCTTCTTCTTCTTCTTCTTCTTCTTCTTCTATTATCAAAGTACTCTACTAAAAATTCTGAAGCAAGAGTTTTACTAGCTCATCAGGAATATACGTATTCCAAATTTAAAACTTAACACTACATCCACAACTTTTGAGATTGATATTTATGGTACTACTATAAAATACCCCCATCTTATTTCGGTTAAAAATACTTGTTACTGCAACTACAGAATAGCGAGGTCAAAAAACTTTTATAACGACCGGAAAACAATGAAATTTGCACTCTAAAGAATGTAAATGATCATTGAAGTCAAAAAAATATACCAAGAAAACAGCGTAGAAAAAATATAAAAGAATGGAGTTGATTTAAAATAAAATTACAAAAAAACATGCAAAAACATATGTTTTCTAAGCTGTAACCATATTAATAATTCACTAATTGACAGTGCGATAAAAGAGGCCAAAAATCAATAACTGTTCAAAAAACACAATTCTATTTAACTACATTAAGTCTGTCAAGAACAGACTCTCCCTCAAATTATCAATCTTATAAAAACTAATTATCAATAATAATGAAAGTACCATTAAAAACAATATTTAGCTGGTTTGAAAAGGGTGATATTCCCAAAGAACATCAGTTTCAGCAGACCTTTTCTTCATTCCGTCATTTAGATGAAAACATCAGGATGGATGAGGTAACGGGTTTAAATGAAACTTTTCAAAAAACGGTATCCAGCACAACTTTTACAAATCATCTGCAAGATGAAGGAGCACACGATTTAGTGCTCGCAAGACTTAATGCATCCAATCTTACTGCCAGAAATGTAGAAGAATGGAAAGAAAAATTAAAGATCAAACCAGCAGCCACTATAGACAATGGTGAAGAAACAGGAAATGTCTATACAAAGGAGCAAATCGAGGAAATTGTAAATATACTTCAGGCAAAAGATAATGAAATGCTTGAGCTGACTGCAAAAATCAGCGAAATACTAACCTCGAATGATGATAACTTTGATAAGCTTCAGAAAATCGTAGACTATATCAAAGAAAACAGGGAGCAGATAGAATTGCTTAAAGGTTCAGGAGCAAATTCTTCCTTTGGAGGAATTTTAAGGCCTACTGATAATATTATTATTAAGCCGGGATCAGCAAAATGGTTTTGGGCAGGGAGTGGAGTTTACGAAAATGCTTCAGGAGTTACGATTGAAAATTTCGGAATAATTTCCTTTGACGGTTTTGTTTGGTCTGTCCTGGAGGTTAATATGCCTGGAGGTGGAACAGATGGTTTTATTGATTTAACACAAGAAGATTAAAATGAGAAATACAGGAAGAATTTATTTTACAAATTATGAAAGATCAGATAAAGAAGTTGCAGATAATTTCATTTATCCCGTCATGTTTTTCATTAAAAATGAAAATGGAAAAATCATTAAACAGATTGCATATTCAGCTTTAGGAGAAAAGTCAGAAAGTGAATACGGAACTGGTGGAACCGGAGGAGGCAATGGAATTGTTTTCCGCGCAAAATCTGAAATACCTGCATCGTTCGTAAGATCATTTGGAAGTGAAGTTAGAATAGTTTTTTCGTGGTCATCCATCGACAGCGTTGATGGTAGTGAGACTGGCGGAGGAACTGCGAGTATTTTAAAAGGAAACACGATCCTATTTAATAAAAATATTAATCAGGGAGCCAATGATATAGATATCACGCCATATATTTTGGCAGGAGACAATACAATAACGCTTAGTATCACAGATAGTTATGGAAATAATAGAAAATTAAAATATGATATTCAAACAATAGCACTTGCTTTAAGTACCACATACGACAAGACCACTATTAATTCGGGACCAATCATTTTCCGATATATTCCAACCGGGAATGTAGAGAAGACGATTCATTTCAAATTAAATGGATCAGATCTTCCGTCTGTAGTTACTTCAATAAATAACAAAGAGCTTCTTTATGAAATTCCTGCACAGTCGCACGGAGTTCATATTTTAGAGGTGTATATGACCGCTGATTTGTCAGGAGAGATCATTGAAAGCAATCACTTATTTACAGATATCATCAGCGTTGTTGCCGGTAATTTAACGCCTTTGGTTTCCTCAGCAAATAATGTTGTTGCTAATCAATATGCTCCAGCTTCGATTGAATATCTGGTGTATTCACCATCGTCAAATTATAGCGATGTTGAGATTTTAGTGGATGGAGTGAAGGTTTCTGAATTACTTGTAAATAGAAGTTTGCAGAAGTTCACCTATACATTTGCGGACTCAGGTGCACACACTGTAACTTTTAAATGTGGCAATGTCACGAAAAATACTTCAGTCGTTGTAACTGCCTTCGATATTCAAGTTGAAGCCGAAACGTTAGGCTTGGAATTATTTTTAAGCAGTAGAAACAGAAGCAATTCAGAGATTAACAAAAACGAGTGGAAATACAAAAACCTGTCATGTGCTCTTACTGATTTTGATTTCAGCACCAATGGGTGGATTCAAGATTCAAAGGGTTCTGTGGCGCTTAAAGTGAGCGGAAATGCAAGGGTTGAGATTCCTTTCAAGATTTTTGAAAATGATTTTAAAACAGGTGGTAAAACATTAGAATTTGAATTTTCAACTTCAGATATAAAAAACAGTGACAGTACTATTTTTTCTTGTAAAAATGGAAATGTTGGATTTGTTGCTACCTCAAATTCGTTTTCGTTCAGTTCTGAGCAGGACGGCACGTCCATATTTTTTAAAGAAGATGAAAGGATTCGCGTAAGTGTAGTCGTTACAAAGGTTGCAGATCAAAGATTGGTATTTGTGTATATCAATGGAATTATATCTTCACTATATCAGTATAATTCACTAGACAGCTTTTTGCAACAAGCTCCTCAAAACATTACCATCGGAAGCAGTGATTGTAATATTAATCTATATAATATTCGGGTCTATAATAATAACCTAAACGCCGATCAGATGTTGTCGAATTACATCGCTGACATGGATAACCTGGTTGAAAAAGTCAACATTTACGAGAGAAATAAATTGTACGATGCATTCGGAAATTTGTCCTACGATAAATGTTTACAATCAATTCCATGCTTAACCATTGTTGGAGATTTGCCAACTTATAAAGGCGATAAAAAAACAATTGTTGGAGAGTATGAAAATGCTCAGGATCCTACAAAATCGTTTTCTTATGTAAATGCGAGCATTGATGTTCAGGGTACATCATCACAATATTATCCCCGAAAAAACTTTAAAATAAAATTTAATGGAGGTTTTAAAAATGGTGAAATAAATTCTTCAAAATACAAGCTTCGTGACAATTCATTGGCGGAAAAGACATTTACTTTTAAAGCTGACTTCATGGAATCTTCAGGTTCTCACAACATTGGTTTGGCGAGGCTTGCACAAGATTCTTTAAATCAATTGGGTTATTTGGTTCCACCACAATTAATTGATCCTAATATCCGTACTACGATGGACGGGTTTCCAATGCTTATATTTCACAGAGCAACACCAGATTCGGAGCGTATTTTCTTAGGGAAATATAATTTTAACAATGACAAGTCAAATGAAGCAACAACGGGTTTTACAGGTGGTCAGGAATGTTGGGAATTTTTAAACAATACGTCAGATAATACATTATTTATTGCTACAGATTTTCAAAGTGTAGACGAAAATGGTAAGCATTTATGGAAAAATGATTTTGAGGGAAGATATCCGGAAAATAATGAAGATACTTCGAATCTTGAAGCTTTGCATACATGGATTGTGAGTTGCAAAAATAATCCTGTAAAATTCAAAACCGAGGCTCCAGATCATTTTAACATTCAGTTTTTACTGTTTTATTATGTCTTCACTGAGTTTTTTGCAATGGTCGATCAGCGCGCTAAAAATCAAATGTTTGCCATGTATCCAGATGCGCAGGGAAACAAACGTTGGTATCTTATTTTTTATGATAATGATACGGTTTTAGGGCTTAATAACGAAGGCCACAATGTATATGATTACTGGGTAGAGGCTCACGACCAAGTAGGAAGTGGTTTTGTCTGGAATGGCGCGCTTTCAGAGCTTTGGAAACTGGTTGAAGTGGCTTTTGATACTGAAATTACGGCTTTGTATCAGAAAATGAGAACTTCAGGAATTCTGACTTATGATAAGTGCAACACTTATTTTAACACATTAGAATCTGACAAATGGGCGGAAAGTATTTTTAATGAAGATGCGAAATATAAATATATAAACCCTTTGGTTGTTGCCGGGAATGGAAGTTATTTATACCCCGCACAAGGTTCAAGAAAATCGCACAGGAATTATTGGCTATTAAACAGATTCAGATATATGGACGGAAAGTATGATACCTCTACTTTCTCTTCTGATTATATCACAATGAGACTTTATACACCTTCGGGCACGCCTGTAGTTACTCCCAACGCTAATTTTTTACTAACTGCTCAAAAAGACGGGTATACTAAAATTAAGTTTGGTTCCTATATCAACCGTGCGAGGCTTAGAAAAAATGTTGCATCTTTAGTTCAAGCTCCGGCTATTACTTTTAACGACACGGAAACTATTATTTATGGTGCATCTGCAATTAAAGATCTTGGAGATTTGTCAGGAAAGTATCTTGGTACTTTAGATGTTTCCAAAGCAACGAATTTGTCAAAATTACGAATAGGAAGTCAAATTTCCGGTTATTCAAATCAAAATTTGAGAAACTTGTTTATTGGTAATAATACAATTTTAGAAGAATTAGATATTTCAAATTGCCCAAATTTAAAACAATCAATAGATTTAACTGGTTGTACAAGTATTAAAAATATTTCCGCTGCAGGAACAGGAATAACCTCTGTATTGTTACCTAAAGGCGGGTTGCTCTTTTCTTTAATTTTGCCAAATACAGCAAATACTTTGATTTTGGATAATCAAAAATTTATTAAAAATTCTAATTTAACTTTTACTGCAAGTTCTATAACAACTCTTGTAATTAAGGATTGTCCTTTGATTAATGTTTATGATATTGCCACTTCGTTGAAAAATTTGGCTAGATTGAGAATTAACAATTTAAACGGAAGTAGTACTTCTAGTGAAAATTTTTTTCCACTTATAAATGCTAAAGGAATTGATGATTCGGGTAATACAACCCCACATTCTATCGTTGAAGGAAAATGGACTTTTACAAACATTTATGCAGAGGATAAAACTTTTATGGAAGCTAACTGGCCAGATTTTAAATTTACTTATAAAAACATTACTAATTTTATCCAAATTAGCGATTCAAGAAAGAAAGATATTTTATTAAAACTTTATGATACTGATGGTGATAAAGAATTAAGTTTTTCAGAAGCAAGATCTGTTACTGAAATACCTGCCAATACTTTTAATCCTTATGTTAATTCCGGAACACATCTTTTAGGGAATTTTGATGAATTTAGATTTTTTACAAATGTAGAGACGATTGGGGATAATGCTTTTAGTAATCAAACAATGCTAAGCATTTTCTTTCCTCCTAACGTTAAAAAAATAGGAAATAGTGCTTTTGAATTAGCCAACGCATCTGCCTTAAATGCCAATTTTGAAAAGATTGAAGAATTAGGTATTGCTCCGTTTGGTGGAATATACTTAAATATTAATCTATTTAAAAATGTTAAGATCTACCAACAATCTTCATTTATTTATATGTATCCTGTAGATGGTATCTATAATCTTCCTTATATCACTCGAATATTTGAAAATATGTTTAACATGTATATTTCCCTTACAAATCTTCCAGGTTATGTCACTAATCTTGCTGATTTTCAAGCATGCACAAGTCTTGAAAGGATAGATTTCCTTGGTTTAAGATTAAGATTAAGAACTGGTGAAAGGGAAATGAATATTATCTTTCCTGCTTCTATTAATTATATAGAAAATGGTTGTATGATTTTGAATCCACAAGATGGTCAAGATAGTGTTCAAAAAATAGTAATTAAAATTTTAGCAACAACGCCTCCTATTTTAATATCAACTAATTTATTAAATAACAACGTCTACCTTAGTAAAATTGAAATTCATGTACCCGCAGCAAGTGTTTCTGCTTATAAAACAGCAACCAACTGGAGCTATTTTGCCGCAAAAATTTATCCGATAACATAATAATAACATATGACACAGACAGACAATATAATTAAAGCGGATCCTGGGAAATGCTTTAAAAGAAAAATAGATGGAGTTGTTTTTGGCGATGAAATCTATTTAGGAACAACTTATTATCTTGATGGAATAAGACTTCAAGAACCCATTCAGGAAACTCCCGATGATTTTGAAGAAATTGATATCGAGGTTCGAACAGAAGAAATTAATTAAAAGATGATAATTTTATAACTTATTTCCCGAACGGAAATTTATAACTAGTCCTGGGAATATGATAAAGATCTTAGGACAAAAATAAATAATTATAAAATTTACATGTTTAACAAACCATCCTTTTTTAAGGGTGGTTTTCTTCTTTTATTATAAAATGAAATATGAATACGATATATAAAAAGAGGCAGCCTTAAAAGCTGCCTCTCTTTATTTTCATTTTATTAGACCAGATCAAACCTGTCCAGATTCATCACCTTTGTCCATGCTGCAACAAAGTCTTTCACAAACTTACCTTGTGCATCAGCACTTCCGTATACTTCAGCGATAGCTCTCAATTCAGAATTAGATCCAAAAACAAGATCCGCACGCGTTGCTGTCCATTTTGGCTGACCTGTTTTTCGGTCAGTTCCTATATACAGTTCTCTGTCATCTGACATTGCTTTCCATTGCGTTCCCATATCCAGAAGATTCACAAAGAAATCATTGGTAAGAACTCCCGGACGGCTGGTGAATACGCCATGTTTTGAACCGTCAAAGTTCGTATCTAAAGCACGCATTCCTCCTATCAATACAGTCAATTCCGGGGCAGTAAGAGTTAAAAGCTGTGCTTTATCAATCAATAAAGATTCGGTAGACACCGTGTATTTTCTTTTCAGATAGTTACGGAATCCATCCGCTGCAGGCTCAAGATATCCCATAGATTCTACATCCGTCTGTTCCTGAGAAGCATCCATTCTTCCCGGAGCAAAAGGAACTTTTACGTCCTGACCCGCATTTCTGGCAGCCACTTCTACTGCAGCATTACCTGCTAAAACAATCAGATCAGCTAATGATATTTTTTTACCTCCGTTCTGAGAATCGTTGAATTCTTTCTGGATTCCTTCCAGAACATTTAATACTTTATTCAGTTGTGAAGGATTGTTGACTTCCCAGTTTCTTTGAGGCTCCAGCCTGATTCTGGCTCCGTTGGCACCACCACGTTTATCACTTCCTCTGAAAGTAGAAGCGGAAGCCCACGCTGTAGAGATCAGCTCAGCATTACTTAATCCTGAATTTAATACTTTTGACTTCAATGTTTCTATATCATTTCCATCAACCAGTTCATGATTCACTTCCGGAATAGGATCCTGCCAGATCAGTTCTTCCTGTGGTACATCCGGACCTAAATAACGGGCACGTGGTCCCATATCTCTGTGAGTCAGTTTAAACCATGCTCTTGAAAATGCATCGGCAAAAGCATCAGGGTTTTCATAAAAATGTCTTGAAATTTTTTCGTAAACAGGATCCAGTCTCAAAGAAAGGTCTGTGGTAAGCATGGTTGGTTTATGCTTTTTAGAAGAATCAAACGCGTCAGGAATAATATCAGCTCCATCTTTAGCTACCCATTGGTGAGCTCCGGCAGGGCTCTTCGTTAGTTCCCATTCATTTTCAAAAAGATTTTTAAAGAAATAATTACTCCATTGAGTCGGAGTTTCTGTCCAGGTTACTTCCAGACCACTGGAAATAGCGTCTTTTCCGCTTCCTGATTTATAAGTGCTTGCCCATCCAAGTCCCTGCTGTTCAATTCCTGCAGCTTCAGGCTCTTTACCTACATGATCTGCAGGACCTGCTCCATGGGTTTTACCAAAAGTATGTCCGCCGGCAATCAAAGCAACGGTTTCTTCATCATTCATTGCCATACGTCCGAAAGTATCACGGATATCTTTAGCAGCCGCAATAGGATCTGGATTTCCGTCCGGACCTTCCGGATTTACATAAATAAGTCCCATCTGTACGGCAGCCAATGGATTTTCAAGATTTCTTGAATGAATATCTCCGTCTGCATTATCATCGGTAGGAAGAACGGCTGATTGTCCTTCTACTACTCCTTCTGAACCGTGAGCATAACGCAGGTCGCCTCCCAGCCATGTTTTTTCTGATCCCCAATAGATATCAGCATCCGGTTCCCAAACGTCTGCACGTCCTCCTGCAAATCCGAATGTTTTGAAGCCCATTGATTCAAGGGCGATATTCCCCGTAAGAATCAAAAGGTCTGCCCATGAAATGTTTCTTCCATATTTTTGTTTGATGGGCCATAATAATCTTCTTGCTTTATCAAGACTTACGTTATCGGGCCAGCTGTTTAATGGTGCAAAACGCTGTTGTCCGGCTCCTGCTCCACCTCTTCCGTCACCTACACGATATGTACCTGCACTGTGCCATGCCATACGGATAAACAGAGGTCCATAATGACCAAAGTCCGCCGGCCACCAATCCTGAGAGTCTGTCATCAATGCATGAAGGTCTTTTTTTACTGCCTCCAGATCAAGGCTTTCGAATGCTTTGGCATAATCAAAATCCTTATCCATAGGATCTGAAAGGGAAGAATGCTGACGCAGAAGATCTACTCTAAGCTGATCAGGCCACCAATCAGAATTCTGGGTTCCTCCGCCTGCTACGTTCTTCTTCATTGTTCCGTTATGAAACGGGCATTTACTGATGTCATTCAAATCTTTTTCCATTGTCGTTTATTTTATTTTTTATGTTGATTAATACAGTTTCAATTTTCTGTTGTAAGAACATGACAAACCTACAACGTTTAATCGATAAATACAATCTATTAATTTTTATTTCAACGATAGTTAAAAACTATAAGCAAATATTTTCAACAGCTAAAAAGCCAAGACATAATTGAGGTATTAAGTTAGTCATTTTTCAGATTAACTTAAATAAAAACAATAGTATATAGCCCAATTTAGAATTGCTCAACGTAAGACTTTTAAAGTGGAAAGGAAGTTGGAGGCTGGAAGATGGAAGTTTAACAACCTCATGAAAAACAATTTGATCATTTCTGAAAAGCCACGCTATTTCAGCAATTTCTAAAAGCACTTCCCTCTTCCCTTTCTCAGCTTCCATCTTTCCCTCACTAAAAATAAATTAACTACCTTTATATGGACCAAATATGAACATCTGCTATGAAAAAAATAATTGTTGTGATTCTTGTTGCCTTTATCATCATCCAGTTTTTCCCTATTGATAAAACAAATCCACCGCTTACTCCGGGAATGGACTTTCTAAAAATTAAAAATACTCCGGAAAAAATTGCCCGTACCCTCAGAACATCTTGCTATGACTGCCATTCGAATGAAACCAGGTATCCATGGTATAGCAGTATTTCCCCAACTTCATGGTGGGTAAAAAATCATATTGATGAAGGCAGAAAACATCTTAATTTTTCTACCTTTGCAGTATATGAACCTCAGAGACAGCTTCATAAACTGGAAGAATGTATAGAAATGGTTGAGAAAAAAGAAATGCCGCTAGAATCTTATTATTTAGGTCATCAGGATGCCAAACTGTCGGATGAGCAGCGTGCAGATCTTGTACAATATTTCAAAAAAGTAAAAGAAGACACTGAAAGAGGAATCATGTTTAATAAATAAAGTCATGGAAAGTTGGGAAAATAAACATATTGTTTTTTTTGATGGAGATTGCGGAGTTTGTAATTTCTGGGTGCAATGGATTTTGGAGAGAGACAAAAAAGACCAATTCATGTTTGCTTCTCTTCAATCTGATTTTGGACAACAGTTTTTATCTGAAAGAGGGCTTGAAACCAATGTATTCAATACGATGTATCTTTGGAAACCCGGACGGTATTATCAGATCAAATCAAGAGCCGTACTGGAAATTGCTAATTTACTGGGAGGAGTTTATAAACTTTCCTTTGTTGGGAAAATCCTGCCGGCATCTTTAAGTGACAAAGTGTATGATGTTATTTCCAGAAACAGAATGAAGCTGGCCAATCAGAAATGTTATTTACCTGATCAGCATCAGAAGAAAAAATTTATTCAGGTGTAATTAATTGTTCTTACTCCTTTTCATTTAACTTATAAAAAGATCATTCCGTAAGAGTTACCTACAATATTAATGCATTGTATTGATTCCTACGGAATGACAAATAAGACGGATAGGTGTTCCTGTTTAATGTTTAATGGAAATCAAACTGAAAAATAGTCTCTTACCAGCTTTATCAATTATCAATTATCAATTATCAATTATCAGTTATCAATTATCAATAATCAATAATCAATAATTACTCATTACCCATTGCTCATTACTTATAAATTAAGCGACCACACAGAATAAGAATTCGGAGGGCATTGGATTTTCACCCATTTATCACCCTGAGTTGTTGGATACCAACTTGAATTTCCTGTGAAATCTTTAATTTGCTGACTGCTCCAATTCGTTTCTATCCATCTTTCCTGCCAGTTTGAAGAAGTATTGATATAAACAACAAGCCCTGGATTACCATTATAGCCGTTACGTCTTGCAATATATTCATCGTTATCAGTATAGAGAATGGAAGTTGTTCCGGTAGCTTTATTATTATGAATCCAGATCAGATTATTCAGTCTTTCTTTGTTTAACCATTCTTCATAATCTCTGTAAAAAATCGTCGGATAACCTTCATGGGTTAGGATATAGGCATAGGCGGGCATTTTATTGTAAATAATATCTGTATCATGATTGGCCACAAAAGTGACGGCTTTGTATGGATTTCTTTTCCACATCATATCATCATTCAAAGCATTTAAATTACCATTATCAAAGGCTTCATCCATTTTATAATAAGCTGCAAAATCAAATACGGAACTGTTGGCATTATTGGCCCACCATTCCAATGTGTTGACATTTGAATCCCATAATTCTCCAACTGAAAATCCTCCTACATTAGAATTCCAGGTATTAACAACCCATGGCCCGAATCCTTTAACGTAATCAAACCTCCAGCCATCAAATTTCATCACATTTTTATAATATTTTGCTACGGAATCATCTCTCCCCCAAAGCCAGTCCTGCACATGAGGATTCGCATGACATAAATCCGGGAAGCCACCAAAAGCCCCTTCATCATTATTCCCGTAAGAGTTTTTATAAAAGTCATTGTAGTTTCTCTGGAATTTTCCGGAAGCCACACCAGAAAAATTAGTCCAGGTATTGGTTCCTGTAAAAGGATTGGCTTCAGACTGCCCGCCACTGTTGTGATTGATTACAATGTCTGCATACACCTGCATGTTTTCAGCATGCGCTTTGGTAATCAATGCTTCCAGTTCAGCTCTGGATCCGAAACGGGTTTCTGTACTTCCATTTTGATTAAAATCTCCAAAATCATAATAATCGGTAGGATCATATCCCATAGAATAAGCCCCATTCTGAGCTTTTGATGCAGGTGGTAGCCATACAGCTCCAATTCCGGCAGTAGACCATGCGGTTAATTTGTCTTTAACGGTATTCCACCAGTTACCCCCTTCCGGAACATCCCAGTAAAAACCTTGCATCAAAACTCCACCACCCGGCCCGGCTGTAAATTTACTTTGTGCAGAACCTGAGCCGCTTCCTGTACTGAAAGGGCGTCCATCATGATGGGTAACATTCACTGTTTTGTTGTGAACCTCTTCTTGTCTGGTAGGTTCAGTTGTCAATTCATCACTGGTTCTACATGAGCTTACTAATGCTAAAGCCAGCAGTGAAAGGAAAAAGTTTGTTTTTTTCATCGCTTTAATTAATTATCAATCTATTAAACAAGATACAATTTTATTAAAAACAAATTCAAATGAAAGGGAAATATTTTCATTTTCCATAATAAATCAATAAGAAAGGCATTCAAATTTTTCATTAAAAAATCATAAATTTTTCAGAATCCCGAGACAATTTTTCTTTTAATCCATATATTTGCATACTATGGAATACAATACCCAAAAAACTCAGCTTCATATGCCGGAATATGGCAGAATTATACAACAGTTGGTTGAGCGCTGCAAAGAACTTCCTACCAAAGAGGAAAGGAACGAAATGGCTATGGCAATCATCGATTTTATGGGTCAGAGAAACCCACAACTTCGCGACGAGGAAAATTATAAACATAAACTTTGGGACCATCTTTATATTCTTGCCAATCATGATCTGGATGTAGATTCTCCTTATCCCTTCCCCACAATGGAAGAGCTGGCAGAAAAACCTAAAAGAATGGAATATCCAAAACTTCAAGGTGACTTTAAGTTCTACGGAAAAAGTATTCTTCAATTGATAGAAAAAGCAATTGAACTGGAAACAGGTGATGAAAAAGAAGCCCTAATCGAGGTGATTGCCAACAATATGAAGAAGTCTTATAATGTCTATAATAAAGAACATGTGACGGATGATGTGATTTTCCGCCACCTGAAAGAACTTTCCGAAAACAGGTTGGATCTTACCGGAATAGATTCTCTTGAAAAGAGTAAGATCTATTACACCAGCAATAACAACAACCGAAATAACAACAATAACAACAGGAATAACAACAATAATAAAAACAATAATAACCAGCCTAACAAGAGAAGGCATAATAACAATCATAAAAACAGAAAATAATGAGTGGAACATTTCAAATAAGAGGAGGAAAAAGACTGCAGGGTGAAATAACTCCACAAGGAGCCAAAAATGAGGCTCTACAAATTTTATGTGCGGTTCTTCTGACAGATGAGGAAGTAAGAATCAAAAATATTCCGGATATCCATGATGTAAACAGGCTGATTGAAATTCTTGGGGATTTTGGAGTAAAAATTACTAAAAACGGACAGGGAGATTATACTTTCAAAGCTGATCAGGTTAATTTTGATTATATTAAATCTAATGAGTTCAAAAAGGACGGAGCAAAACTACGTGGATCCATTATGCTGATGGGACCAATGCTTGCCCGTTATGGAGAAGCTTATATGCCGACTCCGGGTGGTGACAAAATCGGAAGAAGAAGATTGGACACTCACTTTCAGGGACTTGTTGAATTAGGTGCTGAATTCAATTATGATGAGGAGGAATATTTCTATTCTTTAAAAGCTAAGGAACTAAGAGGAAAATTCATCCTGCTGGAAGAAGCTTCTGTTACCGGAACGGCTAATATTGTAATGGCAGCAGCTCTTGCAAAAGGAAAAACAAGAATCTACAACGCAGCCTGCGAGCCTTATCTTCAGCAATTATGCAAAATGCTGAACAGAATGGGAGCCAATATCTCAGGAATCGGATCCAACCTTCTTACGATTGAAGGGGTTGAATATCTGAGAGGTACTGAGCATACGATGCTTCCGGATATGGTAGAGATCGGTTCATGGATTGGTCTTGCAGCCATGACAAAATCTGAAATCACCATCAAAAATGTAAACTGGAACCAGCTTGGTGTGATTCCGAATACCTTCAGAAAACTGGGAATTCAGCTTGAACAAAGCGGTGATGACATCTACATTCCTGCTCAGGAACATTATAAAATTCAGAAATTTATTGACGGTTCTATCCTTACGATTTCAGATGCGCCTTGGCCAGGATTTACACCGGATTTATTATCTATTATTCTAGTGGTAGCTACTCAGGCAAAAGGAAGTATTCTGGTTCATCAGAAAATGTTTGAGTCCAGATTATTCTTTGTGGATAAATTAATCGATATGGGTGCTCAGATCATTTTATGTGATCCGCACAGAGCTACAGTGATCGGATTAAACCAGGAAGCTCCGTTAAGAGGAACAACGATGGTTTCCCCGGATATCAGAGCCGGAAACGCCCTTCTTATTGCGGCTCTTTCTGCTGAAGGAAAATCTATTATCCACAATATCGAGCAGATTGACAGAGGATATGAAAATATTGATGGAAGACTGAGAGCTATTGGTGCTGACATCGAAAGAATTTAAAATTATTTTATTTAATAATAGGAAAGCGTTCAGAATATTCTGAGCGTTTTTTTTGTTTTACCACCCCGTCAAAAATTCTTTGAATTTTTACCACCCCTCCCGAGGAGGGAATTTTATCCAGGTTAACGATTGATCTTTTTTATCTGTTTTTAGTGCAAAAATAAAAAGTGCCCGGTAAAAACACCGGACACTTTGGTAATTAAAACTATATGAATCTCACTTAAAAATAGGTTCTGCAGGTATATTCTACCGTCGTATTGATAAGTTTATTTTTATTCAGATAGACTTCAAGCTGCTGAAAATCTTCTGAATTAACATTAATATATAACTGTACCGAACCGAAACTGTATCCGTTCACGTACTCTACATTAGCAGATAACACTCTATGACAGATGCCGAATTGATTATAGATCGTATTCATCAAATGTTCAAATTTCATTTTGCCATTCAACTCTATTTCCAGTAACAATTCTTTTTTAGGCAGGTTAATTTTATTTTGTAAAACCTGCAGGCCGGGATTAGGTGTAATCATTGCTAAACATTTTTGGGTTAAACATTGTCAGATCATATGACACTTTTGTTTTTAAATCTGTGACAAAAATATAAAAAAATATTAGTCCACCAAATTAGTAGACTAATATTTTTTAAAATTTAACATAAAAAAAAGAAGCCCGTTCAGCTTCTTTCTATATTTTAAAAATTCCCTACTCTTTCCAATTTGTCGGAACCAGCCAGTCCATTAGGATTACAACCGGGCTCTCCTTCGGGGACTTTGAGATTTTTCTTAGTGTAAAATTCTTCCCAGAATGTATTCGTTTTTCCTGTTTTGGGATCAATAAACGTCATTGGTTCCAGTTTGAAAATATTTTCTGTCCGAAAAGCTCTTTCTACAAAGTCCGAACAGTAATAGGATTGTTCATCCAGAATATAATTGAAGTTGTAAGGTTTTCCCAACATGGAAATTGCTTTTTTAACTGCTTCAGGAATTGCTTTCTGATATTCCGGTTTCAAACGGTAAACAATAACCTCCTGCCCTTCTTCTTTCTGATCTTTAATAAAATCTTTCAAATCCTGTCTCTGAGAACCGCCTTTGGGAGCAGCGTGCAGAACAAACATCCGGTTGTCTTCTTTTTCCAGAATTCCTATATGATCAAATGAAGCCGCTTTTTCTTTTTGAGTTACATTATTGATCGCTCCGGAAAGTCCCGATTCTTTTGCGGTTACAAAAAGAAGATCTCCATTTTTAAGCTGTACATTACCTGCATAAGAGTGATTACACTGGATCAACAAAACGATTAAACAGGACAAGAGTCCAGTCAACATAATGCCTTTGATTCTTCTATTAAAAAATGTTTTACATTCAGACATTTTATTATACTTTTCGGTACCAAAATTACAAAATAGAATTCATTACATTTGTGGGAATATTGATCTATTCCTCACACCAACCCAAACATTCCAACAATCTTATGCCCCATATTTTATTAGTTGAAGACGACGACAGGCTTTCAAAACTGATTGCAAAAGGATTTCAGGAAGCTGAATTTGAGGTCACTGTAGCATATGACGGAGTCACAGGCCTGAAACTGGCTTTACAGACAAATTTTGATCTGGTAGTGACCGATATTATTCTTCCCAAAAAAGATGGTCTTGAATTTTGCCATGAGATCAAAACTTTAAAACCCAATCTTCCTGTAATTATGCTTACTGCCCTGGGAACTACTGATGACAAGCTGGAAGGATTTGATGCCGGAGCAGATGATTATCTCACCAAGCCTTTTGAAATGCGGGAACTGGTAGCAAGGATAAAAGTACTTCTGAAACGTTTTTCACAACAGTTACATCAAAAAGTTTTTGTTCTTAAATACGAAGGCATAGAAATGAACCTGGAACAGAAAACTGTAAACCGTGATCAAATGCCTATCAAATTAACCCCAAAAGAATTTAATCTTTTAAAATTCATGATGGAAAATTCCGAAAGGGTTCTTTCCAGAACTGAAATTGCAGAGAAAGTATGGGAAACCCATTTTGATACGGGGACTAACTTTATTGATGTTTATATCAATTATCTCAGAAAGAAAATAGATAAAGATTTTGAAACCAAACTGATCCACACCAAAGCCGGCATGGGATTTATTCTGAAAAAAGACTACGAATCAGGTACTGTATAGTAAATCAATAAGATAAACTAAAAATATCGGGATGAAAATAAGAACCAGACTTACCCTGCTTTTTACCTTAATCACTGCAATGCTTTTAAGTATTTACAGTATTTCGATCTATTATTCATCCAAAGAAGCCAGAGAAAAATCTTTTTTCAGCGAACTTCAGAACGAAGCGATTGCCAAGGCTGATTTATTTTTCCGAAGCTCCCTTCCGGAACAGGAAATGCATAAGCTTTATAAAAACAATACCAGAACATTGAATGAAGTTCAGGTTGCCATTTATAATTCCAATAAGCAATTGATTTATCATGATGATGCCAAGGTAGATTATGTAAAGGAAACTCCGGAAATGCTAGCTCAGATATTCCAAAAGAAGAAAATCAATTTCTTTTTAAATGACTTGCAGGTGATCGGGATGACCTATCATTATGAAGGAAAAACATATGCAGTAACTGCAGCAGCCTATGATCAATACGGATATGATTATCTCACACATCTTCTTACCATCAGTATTATTTCATTCTTCAGTATTCTCATATTAATTTATCTGGCAGGAATATTTCTTTCCAAAAAAGCATTAAGTCCGCTCAGTGAAATGGTAATTCAGATTAAAAAAATTACAGCCGGAAAACTTCAATTGCGTCTGAAAACTACTAAGGAAAAAGACGAACTTAATGAGCTTGCTCAAAATTTCAACGGAATGCTGGAACGGCTTGAAAATTCTTTTGATTCACAAAAACATTTTGTCTCCAATATTTCACATGAACTGAGAACTCCCTTATCCGCCATCATTACTGAGTTGGAACTGGCTTCAGAAAAGGATAAAACCAAAGAAGAATATCGGGAAACCATCCAATATGCACTGGATGATGCCCGAAATATGGTAAAATTGTCGAATAGTTTAATGGATCTTGCCAAAGCAAGCTATGATCCCAATGAGATCAGTTTTTCAGAGGTACGTCTTGATGAAGTTCTTCTGGAATCTTATACCAAAATCACCAAAGAAAATTCAGGATATAAAGTTTCTTTAAACATAGAAGATTCCGTGGAAGAGCATCAGCTTATCATTCAGGGAAATGAATATCTTCTTCAGGTTGCCTTCAACAATCTTATTGACAATGCCTGCAAATATTCATCAGAACACACTTGCCTGATTGATGTAAATACCAATTCAAAAATTCTTACAATGCGTTTTACCAATACCGGCAATAGCATTAACAAAGAAGATTTACAACATATTTTTGAACCTTTTTACAGAAGCGAAACGTCCAGACAGGAAAAGGGCCATGGAATAGGATTATTTCTCACCCAGAAAATTATTCTGCTCCATAATGCAAAAATTACGGTGCTATCAGAAGGTAACGAAACTATTTTTGCAGTGATATTTGATATTGTATAGACAACCGAAGAAATTAAACTTCAGAATCAACTTTTTTATTCTTTTTTTTACGTTGGTAATAGATATTTCTGATAAAAATCACACTGCTGGTCATAAAAGGGATCATGTGAAACAATTGTCTGAGCAAAAGATATCCTGATTTTTTTTCATCTACAATACTTTCCATACCTAACCCAACAAAAAACAGGGATATAAGAAGTAAGATTAATTGTATTTTCCAATGCATTCTTATCATATTGTAAAAATCTTCTTAATGATTAGAAATTCTGCTAAAAATAGTTGTTCCAATACTCGCTGTAATCACGCAGGCAATAGAAATCCACTGTAAAAAAGATAATTCTTCAGCAAGAAAAACCAATCCGGAAAGCGCTGCAAATGCAGGTTCCAGGCTCATCAGAATACTGAAAGTCTTTGCAGGAAGTTTTTTCAAGGCCATCATTTCCAGTGAAAAAGGTAAAGCACTCGAAAGAATAGCCACACCAAGCCCTTTCATAAAAATCGTCGGAGTAATATTAAAAAAAGCACCATCCCATATCGTGAATGGAATAATCACAAGACTTGCAAAGATCATCCCTGTAGTAACCGCATCTTTTCCATCCATTATTTTGGAAACTTTTCCACCCATGATAATATAAAGCGCCCAGAAGACTCCTGCGAGAAAGGCAAGTCCAAGTCCTAATAAATCTACATGATCACTTTTCCAGGGAACAATCAGCAGAATTCCTACACATGCCAGTAACGCCCAGATAACATCCAGCAGTTTTCGGGACAATGCCAATGCAAGAAATAAAGGACCTGCAAACTCTACAGTCACCGCCAATCCCAGCGGAATTCTTTGAATAGCCATATAGAAAATAAGATTCATTGCAGCCAGTCCAACTCCATAGATTGCACAGTATTTCCATTTCTGACGGTCAAATTGTAAAAATTTAGGACGGTTAATCAACGTAAGCAAAACCGCAGAAAGTACAATTCTTAAAGTAACCGTACCAATAGCTCCGATAGCGGGAAAAAGCTGCTTTGCAATGGAAGCTCCTCCCTGCACACAGATAATCGCTAAAAGCGTAGCTGGTATTGCTAAGTTTGATTTTTTCATTTCTAAAATATATAATTCAAAAGGTATTGGAAGGAAGTCTCCGGGATTAAACAAGCTTTTATTTCATATGACAAATTGTAAAATTCGACCTACAAAAATCAGCTTCCAAATGTATTGAAATTTTATCTCTTACCATGGGTACAGTTTACATATATTAACAAGATATAATAAATATTTCCTGCAGGATCATTAAGAAAAACAGGAAGTAACTTTCTCTAATGATTTTCTAATAACATTCTAAAGCTTCTCTAACGGTAAAAAAAAAGAGACCGTTCTACTTTTGCACAGTAAAAAATAAAGCATATGGACTCAGATCCTTACAGTAATTATCAATCTTAAAAGCTTTAGTTGTACTCACTTTTCCCGTACAGCTGAAAAGCTTTATAACAAAAGGAAAAGTTATGACTACATTAGAATTTACTCTTCGTCTCCTTACCGCATTTGCTCTGGGTGCCAGCATTGGTTTTGAAAGACAATGGCGCCAGAAAAGTGCTGGTCTCCGCACCAATACATTGGTATGCCTTGGCTCCGCAGCATTCGTACTTCTTTCCATCAGAATCGGAGGCGATGCTACAGGTAGAATAGCTTCTTATATTGTAAGCGGGATTGGTTTTTTAGGTGGAGGCGTTATCATGAAAGATGGTCTTACCGTGAGGGGGCTCAATACAGCAGCCACCATCTGGTGTTCGGCCTCTGTAGGTGCTCTCAGTGCTATGGGATTTCCCGTGGAAGCAGCCATTACCAGTGGATTTATTATCCTCACTCATATCACCCTTCGTCCTTTAGGCGTAAAACTGGGCAACAATATCAACAGCAGAAACCATTATACAGAATATCTTCTCAGCATCAAATGCAAAAGTGAAGTAGAAAATCACGTCCGTGTGCAACTGATGCAATCTCTGAGCGGAAATGATAAAGTGTTGCTGAAATCTCTTACCAGCGATGATAATGGGCTGCCTGAAAACGCCATCATTACAGCGGAAGTTCATGCTTCTACTCCGCAGGACAGTTTCATGGAAAAAACAGCCAGCAGATTAACGATTGAAGACAAAGTCATCAAAGTAAGCTGGGAAATTATAGGTACCGAAAACGATTTGTAACATTAAAAACAACCTTTGAAGCGATGTTAAAAAAATCTTCAAACAAAAATCTCAATTCCGCGGCTCTTGTAAAATTGAAAGAAGCTGCAGCCGAGAATGAAAAAATGGTGTATGCCCTGCTGGAAACCTCAGAAGAAGGACTTAGTGAAAACACCGTAAAAGACCGTCTGAAAATTTATGGTAAAAATGAAATTGCTACCCAAAAAGCGCCCTCATGGGTAAGACAATTTGCTCATTCTTTCTTTAATCCATTTAATTATATTCTGGCCTGCATTGCCATAATCTCATTATTTATTGATGCTATTCTTGTCCCTGCAGGAGAAAAAGATTTCAGTACAAGTATTATTATTTCGGTGATGCTGCTCTTCAGTACTGTTTTAAGATTCATTCAGGAATTCCGAAGCAACAAAGCGGCAGAAGCATTAAAAAAGATGGTAAAAACAAGCTGTCTTACCAAAAGAAAATTTAATGAGAGCGAAGAAATAGAAATCACTGAAATTGTTCCCGGAGATATTATTGTTCTGTCCGCAGGTGATATGGTTCCGGCCGACTGCAGAATTCTTAAAAGCAAAGATCTTTTCATCAGCGAATCCATTCTTACAGGAGAAGCTCTTCCGGTTGAAAAAAATGCACTTCCTATCAAAGATGCCCAATACCGTAATCCTCTCAGCCTTCAGAATATCTGTTTTATGGGAACCAATGTGGTAAGCGGATCAGCAACGGTTGTTGTAGCCAATACCGGTATTTTCACCTATTTCGGAAGCATCAGCAGAAGTCTGGCTTCTAAAAGACCTGAGACTGCATTTGATATCGGAGTTAATAAAGTGAGCTATCTGCTGATCAGATTTATGCTGATCATGACTCCTGTTATTTTTCTGATCAACGGATTGATAAAAGGGGACTGGATGCAGGCTTTATTGTTCGCCATTGCCGTAGCTGTGGGATTGACTCCTGAAATGCTTCCTATGATTGTCACGGCTAATCTTGCCAAAGGTGCAGTCAATATGAGTAAAAAGAAAGTAATTGTTAAAAGACTCAATGCCATCCAGAATATCGGAGCTATGGATATTCTGTGTACCGATAAAACAGGAACACTTACGCTGGATAAAATTGTATTGGAAACCCACCTCAACGTTCGTGGTATTGAAGATGATGAAGTATTAAAATGGGGCTACCTTAACAGTTTTCATCAAACCGGCCTCAAAAATCTGTTGGATCAGGCTGTTCTCGATCATGCTGAAGTTCACAATATGATGAGGGCAGATGAATTGTATCAAAAAGTGGATGAAATTCCTTTTGACTTTGAAAGAAGAAGAATGTCTGTCATCCTGAATACATCAAAAGGAAAGCATCTTATGATCTGCAAAGGGGCAGTGGAAGAAATGCTTCCTTTATGTCAATATGCCTTAGACCCTGGAGATGATCGCAGCCTGCATGTTGAGAATGACAATAGTGTTCCGTTGGATGATCTTATGAAACAACAGATTATCAGAATGTCTGAAAAGCTCAATGCTGAAGGACTTCGTGTATTGCTAATTGCCATCCGGGAATTTGACGGTGATCATCCATTGAATTATTCCGTTGCCGACGAAAATAAACTTACCCTTACAGGATTTATGGGATTTCTTGATCCTGCAAAACCATCAGCAGAACCAAGTATCAAAGCTTTACACAAGCTTGGTGTAGAAGTGAAAGTAGTAACCGGAGATAATGATATTGTTGCTAAAAAAATATGCCATGATGTAGGAATTCCTATCAATACCATTATGCTGGGTGATGAACTGGAGCATATGACTGATGATGAACTTTGCAAGGATATGGATCTCTATTCTGTTTTTGCTAAAGTAAGCCCGTTACAAAAACAACGTATTGTAAAAATATTAAGATCAAAAGGTCACACCGTTGGTTTTATGGGTGACGGTATTAATGATGCAGCAGCTATAAAAGAAGCAGACGTGGGAATCTCTGTGGATACCGGAGCAGACATTGCCAAAGAAAGTGCAGATATCATTCTGTTGGAAAAAGATCTGATGGTGCTTAGAAGCGGAGTAATTTATGGAAGAAGAACTTTCGGGAATATCGTCAAGTATATCAAAATGACGGCCAGCAGCAACTTCGGAAATATGTTCAGCATGATTGGAGCCAGTGCACTACTTCCGTTTCTTCCTATGCTTCCGCTACAGATTCTGACACAGAATTTACTGTATGATGTATCACAATCCTCCATCCCATGGGATACAATGGATAAAGATTTTCTGGAAAAACCGAAAAAATGGGAAGCTGCAAGCATTAAAAAATTCATGCTGTATATAGGTCCTTTGAGCTCCATTTTTGATTATGTCACGTTTGTCGTACTATTTTTTATTTTCAAAGCCAATACACCGGAACAACAAGGGTTGTTTCAGACAGGCTGGTTTGTGGAAGGTTTATTATCTCAAACCTTGATTGTTCACATTATCAGAACGAAGAAAATTCCATTTATCCAAAGCTGGGCCGCCACACCAGTTGTTGCTTTAACAAGTTTAATCATGCTGATCGGAATTATGGTTCCTTTCACTCCAATGGCAGTGTATCTCAAAATGCAGCCTTTACCTTTGAGCTACTTCCCTTATTTAATAGGAATTCTTACAGGATATTGTGTTTTAACCCAGTTTGTGAAACAATGGTTTATCAGAGAATTCGGGCAGTGGCTTTAGTAACAAAATTCATTGCTAGCAGATCTATCAATAAAATAATGGTTATAAATAACTTATATGAGAAAAACAGTCTTAACAATGGTACTTTTGACAATTGTTACCTCTTGTAAAAATTCCAAAAGTGAAACTCCGCAGGATCAGGATCTCCTCATCAAAAATAATCAGGTCACCGTTCCGGAAACCCATCCCGTTTTCAAAAAAATTAAAACACAGGTCGTTACTGAACAGGAACACAGTGATGGAGTGATTTCAGCGGGAACAATCCAGGCAATACCCAATCATTATGCGGAAATTGCCAGTCCTTTTTCCGGAAGAATTACAAAATCTTTTATTCAGCTTGGACAAAATATTTCGGCCGGAAGCCCTCTTTTTGAAATCCTTTCTTCAGATTATTTTTCGGTTCAAAAGGATTACACAGATGCGTTAAATGATGTACAGCTTGCAGAAAAAAATTACAGACGCCAACAGGATCTTGTAAAACATGGAGTGGGTATTCAGAAGGAACTGGACGAAGCAGAAACTGATTTTAAAAATAAAAAAACATCCCTCTCCAATGCTTCTTCTGCCTTGAAGGTATATAACAGCAAAGGCGGAGGTATAGGAAGTCCTCTTTTGGTAAGAGCACCCATTAACGGAGAAATTATTTCCAACAAAATTGTCAACGGCCAATATCTGAAAGGAGATGCAGATCCGGTAATGATCATCGCAGAATTATCAAAAGTCTGGATTTCCGGTGATGTAAAAGAAAAAGACATCCGCTTTGTGAATAAAGGAGATCAGGTTTCTGTAAAGGTAAGCGCCTATCCAGACAGGAATATTACCGGAAAAGTATACCACATCAATGAAATTGTAGACGAAGATACCCGAAGCATCAAAGTCCTTATTGAATGTAACAACCCGGACAGAAAACTAAAGCCGGGCATGTACGCTACAGTCAACTTTTCAACAACTCCTGAAAAGACAGTGATGATTCCTGTAACCTCTTTAATGCAGCAGGATAACTCTCAGTATGTATGGGTAAAAACAGGCAAGAGCCAATATACAAAACGTGTTGTCACAACAGGAGAAACCGATCAGAAAACAGTAAGAATTATATCGGGATTAAAATCCGGAGAAACCATCATGACTGAAGGAGGAATTTATATGCTGGATGCGAAATAATGTAAAAGAAAAACTATGAAGAAATTACTAACAATCTCGATACAGAAGAGATGGCTCATGCTTGCCCTTTTCCTTTTACTGGGATTCTTCGGGTATTATTTCTGGACCAGGCTATCCATAGAAGCCTATCCCGATATCGCCGATGTAACTTCCCAGGTGGTAACACAGGTTCCGGGCTTGGCTGCCGAAGAAGTAGAACAGCAAATCACCATTCCTTTGGAAAGATCTCTGAACGGACTTCCGGGAATGCATGTAATGCGAAGCAAAAGTACCTTCGGACTATCCATCATTACTATGGTTTTTGATGATGGTATAGACGATTACTGGGCACGGCAGCGTATTCAGGAAAGACTGACGGATGTGGAGCTCCCTTATGGTGCACAGCCCGGATTAGATCCTCTCACCTCTCCTATTGGCGAAGTTTATCGTTATATTATCGAAAGTAATAACCACAGTCTGCGGGAACTTACGGATTTACAAAAATTTGTAATTATTCCCCGTATCAAGCAGGTTTCAGGAATTGCCGATGTGACCAATTTCGGAGGAATTACCACGCAGTTTCAGATTGAGCTGGATCCGCATAAACTTGAACAATACGGACTGTCACTTTCTGAAGTTACTGAAACCATCTCCAAAAATAACGTAAGCGCCGGAGGAAGTATGCTGCCCCGCGGAAATCTTGCCTATGTAATTCGTGGAATAGGTTTGGTAAAAGATTTAGATGATCTTGGAAAAATTGTAGTCAAAACCCAAAACGGAGTTCCAGTTTTCCTGAATGATGTAGGAACATTAAAATACGGGAATCTGGAAAGGAAAGGAATTCTTGGCTACACCGACAGAAACCGCAATTATTCTGAAAGTGTGGAAGGAATCGTGCTTTTACTCAGAGGGCAGAACCCATCACAAGTATTGGAAGGAGTGCATGAAGCTATTGAAGAACTGAATAACGAAACACTTCCTCCAGGAGTAAAGATTCATCCTTTTCTGGACCGAACGGATCTTGTCAAAACAACGCTTACCACAGTTTCCCATACGCTTACCGAAGGAATTGTACTGGTTATTATTGTGCTGATTGTATTTCTTGGAAGCTGGCGTGGAGCGTTCTTAGTGGCTATTACCATTCCTCTTTCTTTATTATTTGCTTTTATATTAATGCATTTTACCAATATTCCCGCCAATCTGCTTTCATTGGGAGCTATTGATTTTGGAATCATTGTGGACGGAGCCATCGTCATGCTGGAAACCATTCTGAAGAAACGGGAAGAAAATTCTGAAGAGACACTGGAAGAAAAAACCATTACCCAAAGAGTGATTGAGGTGGCAAAACCTATTTTCTTTTCAACCATCATTATCATTACCGCCTATCTGCCTTTATTTGCTTTTGAAAGAGTAGAAAAAAAATTATTTACCCCCATGGCTTTTACTGTTGGATATGCTCTGTTGGGAGCCCTTGCTGTAGCATTACTTCTTATCCCGGGATTAGCTTATGTAATTTATCGGAAACCACAGAAGATTTATCACAATAAATGGCTCGAGAAACTGAGCACAACCTATGGACAAAGCATTGAAAAAATAATGCAGACTCCTAAAAGAGTTCTCATTCCCATTATGATTGTCTTAGTATCTGCCGGAATTCTCTCCTATCAGGTCGGAAAAGATTTCCTTCCCGAACTGGATGAAGGTTCTATATGGCTGCAGGTACAGCTGCCTCCCGGAATTTCTTTAGCCCAATCAAAAGAAATGAGTGATACCTTACGTTCCCGCACCTTAAAACATCCTGAAATTACGTATATGATGGTTCAGGCGGGACGTAATGATGATGGTACCGACCCGTGGACAGCTTCCCATTTTGAAGTCTCGGTCGGGATAAAACCTTACAGCGAATGGCCCGAAGGAAAAACCAAAGCAGACCTCATCAAAGAACTGGCAGCTGATTATAAAGATATGCCGGGATTTACCGTAGGTTTTTCACAGCCTATGATTGACGGAGTTATGGATAAAATTTCCGGAGCTCACAGCGAATTAGTAGTAAAGGTATATGGAGAAGATTTTAAAGAAACCAGAAGAATTGCTGAAAATGTATTGTCTACTTTAAATAAAATTCCGGGTTCAGCAGATCTTGCTATCGATCAGGAACCCCCATTGCCTCAACTGCAGATTATTGCCAACAGAGATAAAATTGCCCAATATGGTTTGAATGTAGCCGATGTCGCCGATCTCATTGAGGTTGCACTAGGTGGAAAAGCCATTTCCCAGATCTTTATCGGCAATAAAGTATATGATATTTCATGCCGCTATACAGAAGACAGCCGTGACACTCCTGATAAGATCGGAAATCTGATGCTAACCTCAGCTTCCGGAGCAAAAATTCCTTTATCACAGGTGGCAGAAGTAAAATTAAGTACAGGTGAAAGTACTATTACCAGAGAAATGAATAAACGACATCTTACGGTAAAGCTGAATTTAAGAGGAACCGATCTTTCTTCTTTCCTGAAAAATGCACAGGATAAAATTGAAAAAGATATCCAATATGATCACGAAAAATACCAGATCAAATGGGGCGGACAGTTTGAAAATCAAAACAGAGCCTATTCCAGACTGGCATTTATTGTTCCACTGGCATTAGCCATCATGTTTCTGTTATTATATGGTGCATTTGGAGATTTCAGACAGGCTTTGGTTCTGATGTCTATTGTTCCACTGGCATTATTTGGTGGAATGCTGGCACTTAATATACGTGGTATGTCTCTGAATGTATCTTCTGCAGTAGGATTCATCGCACTCTTCGGGGTTGCTATCCAGAATGGAGTCATTATGATTTCCCACATCAACGATCTGCGTAAGAAAGGATATGAACTGAAACAGGCTGCCATCAAAGGGGCAAAAGACCGTTTCAGACCTGTACTGATGACTGCGACGGTTGCTGTAATCGGGCTTTTCCCGGCATCATTAGCCACAGGAATCGGTTCTGATGTACAACGTCCACTGGCAACAGTAATCGTATATGGATTGATGTTCTCTACTATTTTAACCTTATTCGTGCTGCCGGCTATTTATTTTATGGCTGAACGCCGAAATGAAAAACAAAACTTAGAATCACATGAAAATTAGAGTTCATATTATCATATTATCTGTAGTATTATTGAGCATTACAGGGATAAAGGCACAGGAAAAAGAGCTTTTACCATTTGAAGAATACCTGAACCTTGTCGGAAATAAGAATCTGGGTTATGCCTCTCAGAAATATAATGTAAGCATGGCCGAAGCTGCCATTCAAACCGCTAATATGTTTCCTGACCCTCAACTGGAAATGGAAACCACCAATAACGGAGTGAAGCAGAATATGGGATATGTCTATGGAGCCGCCATTGGTTGGATAATTGAATTAGGAGGAAAAAGAAAAGCTCGTGTTAATCTGGCCAAAAACCAGTCGGAGCTAAGCAAAATACAGCTGCAGGATTTTTTCAGAAATCTTCGTGCAGATGCCAGTTTAGGATATATTGAGGCTTTAAAATCCAAGGCTTTGCTTGAAGTACAGCAGGATTCTTATCAAAACATGCGGCAATTGGCAAAATCCGACAGTATTCGGTACCAATTGGGAACGATAACCCTGGTCACTTCCAAACAGAGTAAGCTGGAAGCAGCTTCTTTACTCAATGAAGTATATCAGGCCGAAAGTGCAGAGCAGCAGGCTCTCACCGGTTTATCTGTATTTCTTGGAGACAGCAAAATAACTGGCAGAGATGTTACCGGAGATTTTAATACCTTCAACAGAGATTTCAGCATTGACGATCTGATTCTTCAGGCATTGAATAAAAGAGCAGATTTATTGGCAGCCAAGCAAAATAAAGAGGTTGCCAAAAGCCAGATCAGCCTTGAAAAAGCTAATCGTGTCATAGATCTGGGCATCAGTGCCGGAACAGAACGACACACCGAAGCCACTAATGAAATTGCTCCTTCTCCCACTGTAAATGCTGTAAAAATGGGTATCAGTATTCCTTTAAAATTTTCCAACAGAAGAAATGCCGGGTTGAAAATAGCAGAAATGGCCCATTCGCAGGCAGAAGTTGAGTATAAACAGATCGAACAGGAGATAAAAGCTGAGGTAACGCAGGCTTTTCAGCAATACACAGCCACTCAGAAACAGCTCAGACAATTTCATAACGGAATGCTTTCTGAGGCCAAAAGTATTCTGGAAGGAATCATTTATAGCTACAAAAGAGGCGAAAGTTCTATTCTTGAAGTTCTGAATGCCCAGAGAACCTATAATAATGTACGAAAAGATTATTATCAGGCTCTTGCCGATAATGCAGCAGCTTTAATTGAACTTGAAAGGAAGGCAGGAATCTGGGATATTCATTTTTAAGCTGGAAGAAGGAAGCAGAAGGATGGAGACATCTGGAAACCGATGAATAAATACACGCCATTTAAGTAACTTATTAATACTTGGAATATTTATAAAGAAATGACAATCAGTAGTTTAAAAAAAGTATTACTTCCAGCTTCCATCTTCCAACATAAAAAAGCCCGACACTCTCCCATAAAGTGTGTAAGTTAAAAAGTTATGGCTTGGATTTTATAATCTGAGCCTTTCTTCAAAAATAAGCATAAATTGGTTGAGAACAATGCCCCAATTTTGGATAGGCATTGTCCATTTCTTAGTGGCTTCTTTTAATGCCAGATACACTGATTTCATTACGGCCTCATCAGTAGGGAAAGACATTTTATTTTTGGTGTATTTTCTTATTTTTCCGTTGAGATTTTCAATTAAATTTGTGGTATAAATGATCTTACGGATCTCTAAAGGAAATTCAAAAAATACAGTAAGCTCATCCCAATTATTCCGCCAGGAGGCGATAGCATAAGAATATTTGCTTTCCCATTTTCCTGCAAAATCATTGAGAGCTGCTTCAGCCGCTTGTTTTGTTGGGGCGGTGTAAATATGTTTCATATCTGCAGAAAATTCTTTTCTATCCTTCCAAACCACATATTTGCAGGCATTTCTGATCTGATGAACGACACAGATTTGGGTTTGAGATTGTGGGAAAACTGAGCGAATAGTCCCAGTAAATCCGTTCAGATTATCTGTTGCCGTAATGAGGATATCTTCCACGCCGCGAGCTTTGAGATCCGTTAAAACACCCATCCAGAAGCTCGAACTTTCATTCTTACCGAGCCACATTCCAAGAACTTCTTTTTTCCCTTCACGATTTAATCCTACTGCCAAATAGATGGTTTTGTTAATGACCTTGGAGTTTTCACGAACCTTGAATACGATCCCATCCATCCAGACAATTAAATACAAATCTTCTAAGGGGCGGTTTTGCCAGCTCACCACTTCGGTGGCAACGGCATTGGTAATCCTGGAAATGGCAGAGGAAGATATTTCAAAATCGTATAGTTCTTTAACCTGCTCTTCGATATCGCTCACACTCATCCCTTTGGCGTAGAAGGAGATAATAATATTCTCCAAACCTTCGATGATGTTATGCCTTTTTGGAACTAATGCAGGTTCAAAACTGCTTGCCCTGTCTCTGGGAACTTTGATTTCACTCTCTCCAAAAGAGGATTTTATTTTCTTGGTTCCATGTCCATTGCGATAGTTCCCTTCTTTGGTTTTTTCATGTTTTTCATTGTCCAGATGAGCATCAAGTTCTGCTTCCAGCATATGTTCAACGGCACGTTTGTGCATCTGTTTGAAGAAAAAGGTTAAATCTTCTCCATTTTTAAAGGACTTATAGAAATCCTTGTTGTTTAATAATTCTTCTTTGTCGATCATAACTATATAGGTTAAAATTAATAAAAAGTTATTTCCGAAAATTATTTTTGAGCTTTAGAGGGCTCAAAAATTTTTCAGAATAACTTTTTAACTTACACAGTTAGTGAGACACTACCAAAAGCCCTGAAATCTGTTTGATTTCAGGGCTTTTTTTATCTCTTATACTGCGATTCATAAATTTTAATCCAGTCGTCTGCGGTCATTTTTTTACTGAGTTCAGCGATCAGCTCAAAAGGAATATCTTCTGCTTTTTTGAAACGTACACAGGATTTTCCCATATCCAGTTTCTTTTTGGAGTGTTTAGGATATTCTGTCACAAACCAATCGAGGAGTTCCGGCGTTGAATACAGTCCCATATGATACAATGCTATAAAATTCTTCTGGGAAGCAATATTGATAAAAGGCAGCGGGGTCCCGGGTGCACAGTGATATCCGGCAGGATATTTTGCTAAAGGAACTACCCAGCCTATCATCCCATAATTGGCAGCGTCTTCAAAACCTTTCGGAAGGTTATCGTTCACCGTATCAAAAAGTTTTTTAAAAGCTTCCTGTCTCTCTTCAGGAATTTTTGAGATATAATCTTCTATAGAAACCGATTGAATCTGCATGTGATAATTTTTTCTAAAATACGATTATTTTATAAAATTGTAAACACTGAACATCTGAACCTCCTTGCTGCTCTTTTGAAGGAACATCATTTTGTTAACATTCGGAACATACTGAATCATATTTCCATCTGCAAAACCATAATTCTGGAAGAAGTTTCTGCCTTTATAATCAAGGCTTACTTCCTGAGGTTTCAGATTGGCGAAGTCAAAAACTTTCATAGAAAATCCTGTATTACCAAATGCTCCTTTAGGATAGAAAGCGGAAATATAAAGTTTGTCTCCTGCTTCCACCACATGAATTCTTTTTCCGGTAGAAGTGCCTGCCGCTACAAATTGTTTTACCTCACCTTCTTTATTAAACTTGATCAGCATTCCCGCATCCAGAGAATATACAGGATCCGGGAAACGGTTCATTGCTGTAGGCATCGGTCTTGTTACCGTCTCCTGCTGAACAGCCATTAAAGTTTCATCTCCTTTTACAATTGTTTTGATGACTTTCACATCACTCATGTCTTTACTTCCTGCCAGATTGGTATTGCTGATAACTGCTTTTCCGGATTTCATATCATAAAACATTACCGTTCCGAAAGTACTTGAACCTATAGTAACCGCTGCATTTTTTCTTCCAAAAGTTACCAGGTAATCATTATCATTTTTACTGAATGCATATAATTTTTCAGGAATATATTTATCATCGAATGGAAGGTCTTTATCTTCCGTATTGGAAACCAGTTCCAGCTTGTAAGATTCCTTCCAACCTGCTGCTTTACGCAATACAACGATTTTCGCTGAGTTCGTTAATGTCAGAGACTTTTCAACATAGTCACTGCTTAATATAATTTCTTTGTTCCATACCGGAGTAAGTGTTCTCAGATCCAATACCAGAACGTCATTTACATTTTCAGTTTTTTTATTGGCAAATCTGTCGTTGAAGATGGCTGCATATTTCCCGTTTTCTGAGAAAAGGACATAAGTAGTTCCTGATTTATTGGTAGATTCAATACTGTATTTTGCAATACTCTTTGTTGTAAAAGTACCTTCCTTTCTGCTGAAAACATGCTGGAAAACTTCTTTTCTGTTTTCTTTTCCGAAATACTCTTCCGTAAATGCTATAAATTTATCATCATCAATCTGTTGTGACCCCAGATAATTGTGAAGAACACCATTCGTTTTGTTGGCATAATCTTTCACATAAGTATCCACAAGACTTCCGTTCTGATCCAGTTTTCTCATCAGTAATTTCTTATGAGGAAAAACATTTCTCATCAGACCGTCAATATTGATAGCGCTGAACATATAAGAATTGTAATCATCTGCCAGCACCAGTTTATCATCCGTTTCAAGATTGGCATCCACAGTGAATTTTGTTCCTTCCGTTACTTTCGTCTGTGCATAAGAGTACACAGAAGCGGTAATTAATGCCGAAGCAATAATCTGTTTAATCATATCGTTTTCTTTAGTTATTATAAATTTTTTCTTCCAGTCTTTTCAGTTCAAGATTAGCATCGTAGGACAGTTTAATATCTACTAAATGTTCCTGTAACTCATTTAAATATTTCTCTGCTTCCTGGTAATTACCTAACGCAATATTCAATCTGATCAGGTTAAAATAAAGGTATTCTCCGATCTTCTGATTGTAAACTGCTTTCTTATCATTATAATTTACTTTTGTTAAAGCTGTTTTCCAAAGATCAATTCCTTTCTGCATGTTCTCCATGGCAATTTTGTTCGGTGCATAATCAGATTTTGCCTGAAGTTTCTTCAGATTGGTCGTCACATAGATATATGCTTTTTCCAGATCATCATACTCTCCTTTATTTTTTACAGTTGCTAATGTGACTGTAGAATTAATGGTCTGATAGCCGAAGTTTTCATTGATAATATTTCTTGTACGGTCAATTGTTCTTTGCAGAAATCTTTTTTCCTGGGCATTCAGATTAATTTCATTAGTTGGAACACTTGCTATTTCAGCAAAATCTGAGAAGTAGGTTTTATCCAGTTTTATGGCACCGTCCTGCTTCGCCGTGATTTTTGTAGGCTGATTGGCAAAGGTTTTTCCCTGATTGTCCTGAAAGTTTGTTCTTTCCATCTCAATCACAATGTCAAGATAATTTCCACCTTTTGAAAAACCAATCACATCGATTTGAGAAGCAAGAATTTTGTTATCCACAATTAAAGCATCTCTCAGGTCGGGCTGCTGGTAAACCGGCATTGGAGGAATATTAAGGACAGGTCTTGAAGGAAGTCTAAGCGTAGGAGCACCGTTGGTTGCTGCAATTTTTTCAACCGCTGACAATTTGCTGTATTCTGCAGATTCAAGTTTGTATTTTTCCTGAAGTTTTTTCACCTCAGCATCATAGTCCTTTAATCTTTCCTGATGCTCATACTTGGCATTTTCAACATTAGTCTGGTAATTGTCTACCTTTTTCTGGTGGTCTTCTTTTGAAATTCTTATGACATCATCTTTTGTAATGTTATAGGGAGACTTTACCGTAATCGTATAATTTCTGTTGGAAAGTTCCGTAGGAAAAACCGGCTCTTTTAAAAGCTGGAAACTGATTATTTCTTTATCAATTCGCTGAGCCTGGGAAAATTCGGAATAAAATAATGGTATTAAAAAAAGTAGTTTAAATTTATTCATAGATATTATAGTTTTCGGTGCAAATGTATAATAATTTTATGGACATTTTCTGATAATATTTTGTCCAGTTATTAATAAACCGGTCACAAAAAAGACAGCTGCACGAATGCAGCCGTCTACAGAAATTATTAACTCAAAAAATTTTATTTTTTAATGGCTTTTACTGTTGATTTTGAACCATCCTTAAAGTTCATCGTCACTAAGTATAAACCGGCATTCAATTCACCCAACTGAAGTTCTGTGGTAGGATTGTCAATAGTTTTCACTACTCTTCCCGCTACATCTGTAACAGTTACAGATTTAACATCTTTGATATCCGCAATATGCAGAACATCTTTGAAAGGATTAGGATATACACTCACTTCTTTTTTCTTCAATTGCGTTTCTGAAGTTGATAAAGAAGTAGCTACTTCAAATGTAAAATCAATAAATTCTCCTCTTGAAATAGCAGAACAAGGGTTTGAAGGGGCTGTACTATTATAATCAGTCACCACTCTCATTCTATAAGTTCCCAGAGGTGTTCCTGCAGGCACAGTGATAGATCCCGAAGCATTTGTAATATAAGTGTTAGTAACAAACATTCTTTCTGAAGCTTCAAAAGTTAAATTATTATTCCAGTCTACCCAAACCCCGATTCCACATGTAGGACCACCGGCAGTGAAAGATACTGAAGTACTGGATCCCGGAGCATTGATTATTTTGTTACTGCTTGTTGTTAAGTTTTGATACCCACCTGCAACACTTGATCCAGATGAATAAGCCATATCTACAAGGCCTCCTGTAGAACTGAAGTCAGAAAGCCAGGAATTCTGAGAACTGGATGAAGGCAGACAATATCCCGTTCTGAATGCAGTCGCTTCACTCCAGATACTTTTATCACTAGCACTACATACAGATCTTACCCAGGCATAGTAATTCGTATCCGTAGATAATGAACTTAATGGTGCAGAAATAGTGGTAGAAGTTACGGAATTGGTAGAGTTCAATACTGTTGTAGCATCAGGTGCTGTATTGGTTGTACTGTAATATACTTCGTATCCGTTTGCAGGAACTGAAGCTGGTGCCGTCCAACCGATTGTTGCCGAGTTCATTGTTACGTTTGATGACATAAGTGCCGTTGGTTCAAGGCAGGAAGGAATATTCTGAACGGTAATATTATCAATATAAATAGAACGTGAAGAACCTCCTAAACCATGTTTAAATGCTAACTGTAAATCAGTACCCACTGGAATATTAACAGTATATTGTGTGTGAGTAGTAGTCAGAGCAATAGGAGAACCAATTTGTGTGAAAGAAGCAGGATCTGCAGGGTTTGATAATGTTCCCACTAATAATGTATAATTACTTCCTCCGGCTTTTGCATAAAATCTTACCCTCTTCGTACCATCTGAAAGATTTATAGTAGGAGGTGCAACCAACATTTGGCTACCTGTTGTCCCACTTGAATTATTCATATAATAAGCATTAGGTGCTGAGTAATTATTCGTTGTGGTTACATAACCATATCCTGCAAATGACGCACTTTCTAAATATGCCCAGCAGCTTGGTGCATTCGTATTTGAGCTGGAACCTGTACTTGTGGTATCAAAGTTTTCTGTATATGGAACAGTGAAAGTAGAACAAGCTGTCTTAAATGTGCCTGCAAAAGACCATACACTTTGGCCTGTCGCCGTGTTACAATTGGATCTTACCCAATAATAATAAGTTGTATTGGAGTTAAGACCTCCTATTGTTGTGCTGGTACCTGTTACTCCCGGATAAGTAGGTGCTACTGAGCTCGCCGGTGTTGTGTTTGAAGTACTATGGTATACATCATAACTGGCAGCACTACCTGTCCATGACACTAAAGCAGAATTAGCTGTGATCCCTGAAACCGCCTGCAATACAGGAGGCATACAATCCGAATAAGCATCTGCTGAAAAAGCAAAAATATTTGGTATCCCAGAACCACTTACTTTGGTTACTGTTACACTTTGTACTAGTTTTGCCTGATTGGCTGCATCTATTGCCAGTTCAGCCTGATATAATCTTGGATTAGTTCCGCCTTCGGGAGAAGGAACATCATCACCAGCTCCAGGAGTAGCTCCCGGCTTTTTAATTCTTCCTATCCCCTGGATCGCAAAATTAGGTCCATTATACCAGTCAGCAAGACTGATACCTGAAAACGTCTGCGAGCTGCCATCTGTAAAATTTACCACCACACTTACCGTAGAAGTACCACTTCCACTTACAGCAAGCATATACAGCTTGGTTGCTGCCTTTGGTGTTGTAAATGCCAAAGTTCCGTTATCATTGGTTGCAGCCAGTCTTAAAGAATTATTCGTATTCAAATTTGCTAACTGAAAACTCAATCCGGGAGTGGTTGCCACTACAGAATTAATAATTCCGTCAACAGGAATCCCATACGTAATGGCATTACTTGATGATGTAAGCTGAAAATCTTTAGCTACAAAAGCATAAGAAACTCCGTCTACATCATTATTTGTACTAATTGTTGAAGAACCTATCCCGTTGGCAATCACATCGGCTGTAAAGCCTGAAGAGACCGGCATAGTTTGATAATTCTGAGCCATGAATATACTGGCAGAAAACAGAGCGATAGCAGGTACCACTCTAGAAAGTAAATTTATTACCATTTTAATCACATTTGTGGCGAAATTTAGGAAAAATAACAATACGAAAATATTATTTTTAACAAAATCATAAACTTTATTTAAAATGTATGACAAATTAATATTAAAAACTATTTAAATCAGTAAATTTTAAAGACAACGTAAGGCTTAATGAAACACCTTCTTATTGATTCTTAATTTTATTATTGAGAAATTAAATCCTATTTTTGTCATACAAATTTTTTGAACAATGCCGAATATTTCAAACAGAGCACTGCATATGCCGCCATCGCCGGTAAGAAAACTGGTTCCCTTTGCGTTACAAGCAAAACAAAAAGGAATAAAAGTATATCACCTTAATATCGGGCAGCCTGATATTGAAACTCCGGAAACAGCTTTAAATGCTTTAAAAAACATCGATTTAAAAGTATTGGAATACGCGCTTTCTGAAGGGAATATTGAATACAGAAAAGCCCTTACAGAATACTACCATTCATTAGGATTCTCAGATCTTACTCCTGATAACTTTATTGTTACCAACGGAGGTTCTGAAGCACTAAACTTTGCCATTTCTACTTTATGTGATGAAGGGGATGAAGTGATTATTCCTGAACCTTATTATGCCAACTACAATGGATTCACCAGCACATTTGATGTGAATGTAGTAGCAGTTCCTTCTACAATTGACACTGGTTTTGCTTTGCCACCTGTTGAGGAATTCGAGAAAAAAATTACAGAGAAAACAAGAGCAATCATTATCTGTAACCCTGGAAACCCTACCGGATATCTTTATACCCGTGAGGAACTTCAGAAACTGGCAGAAATTGCTTTGAAATATGACATCGTAATCATTTCTGATGAAGTTTACAGAGAATACGTTTATGATGGGAAGCAACAGATTTCAATGCTTGATTTCCCGGAATTAGCCGAAAACTGTATCATCATTGATTCAGAATCCAAGCGTTACTCTATGTGTGGTGTAAGAATCGGATGTATGTTAACACGTTCCAACAAGATCCGCAATGCTGCCATGCTTTTTGCACAGGCAAGATTAAGCCCGGTTCTTTTAGGACAGATTGCAGCAACAGCAGCACACCAGAATGATGGACCTTACATCAGAGCCGTAAGAGAAGAATATACCCACAGAAGAAATGTATTGGTAGATCTTTTAAATGCTATTCCTGGGGTAATTTGCCCTAAACCAAGAGGAGCATTCTACTGTGTTGCCGAACTTCCGGTAGACGATACTGAAAAATTTGCTCAGTGGTTACTTGAAAAATATTCTCTGAATAACGAAACCATCATGGTGGCGCCTGCAGGAGGATTCTACAGCAATCCTGAATTAGGTAAAAAACAGGTAAGAATTGCTTACGTTCTGAAAGAAGAAGATTTAAAAAGAAGTGCTGAAATTCTTAAAGAAGCTTTAAAGAAGTACAGAGAAGAATTCAGTCTGTAAAATAGACCCTATGCCGACAACAAAAAAACTCCATCTGAAAATCCTGTTTTCGATCCTTTTGCTGTCGGCATTTTTTTCCTGTGACTCCAAAAAGACAGAACAGCCTGTTTCCCCTAAAAATCCACACGAAATTACTTTCATCAGTGTATCTGATGTTGAAGGAAACCTCGGAAACTACAGGATTATCAAAGCCACAAAAGATTCTGTTTTTGCAGAAAAAGGAATGACAGCCAATCAAACCCATAAAGCGTGGGCATCTGCCATCAATTCCGAAACGTGGAAAAAGCTTACATCATCTATTAACATTGTAGATCTTGACCATATAAAAAGTTCTCACAGTCAACAGTCCGTAGACGGAATAGATGAAACCTTCCAGATTCGGACTCCCAAAAAATCACATATCTATGTGAATGCTTATGCAGACACTATACATTACAAGCAGCTACAGCAAGTTAAAGAACAACTAGACAAGATTCTTCCTAAAGAATACCAATAAAACATGCAAGAAAACTTTTCATTAAAATCTTATAACACATTCGGTGTTGAAGCCAAGTCTCGATTTTTTACTGAAGTCAATACCATTGATGAGTTAAAAGAGGCACTTAATTTTGCAGAAACCCAATCTCTTCAGCTTCTTTTTTTAGGAGGCGGAAGTAACATTCTTCTTACCAAAGATTTTGACGGTCTTGCCATTCAACTTAATTTAAGAGGAATTTCTGAAGAGCATATCAATGAAAATGAAGTATGGGTAACCGCAAAAGCAGGGGAAAACTGGCACGAATTTGTAATGTTCTGCCTGCAAAAAAATTATGGAGGCCTTGAAAATCTTTCTTTAATTCCCGGAAATGTAGGAACTTCTCCCATGCAGAATATCGGAGCTTATGGAACAGAAATCAAAGATATTTTTATAAGCTGTAAGGTATTGGATTTAGAAAATCTTGAACTGAAAACTTTCACTCTTGACCAATGCAGATTCGGATACAGAGATTCTATTTTCAAACAGGAAGGAAAAGGCAGATATGTTATTCTGGAAGTTACTTTTAAACTGACTCAAAAAGATCACCTTATCAAGACAGAATATGGAGCTATCAAATCTGAACTGGAAAATCTTGGCATTGAAAATCCTACAATTCAGGATGTTTCCAGGGCAGTGATCAATATCCGACAAAGCAAATTACCAAATCCTAAAGAAATCGGAAATGCCGGAAGTTTTTTCAAGAACCCTACTATTCCTTTGGCTCAGTTTGAAGCATTAAAACAACAGTTTGAAAATATTCAGGGTTACCCGAATGGAGAGATGGTAAAAGTCCCTGCCGGATGGCTGATTGAGCAATGTGGATGGAAAGGGAAGCAGATCGGAAATGTAGCTTCACACAAACTGCAGTCTCTGGTCATCATCAATGCTACAGGAAATGCTACCGGAAAAGAAATATTTGATTTTTCCACTGAGATTATTAATTCTGTAAAAGAAAAATTCGGAATAGAATTAGAAAGGGAAGTGAATATTATTTAATCTAAAAATACACAAAGGCTGATTCATATGAATTCAGTCTTTTTTTATTTCTTAATTATCTATAAGTGTCGAATATTTTGAAGTCTTATTTTATGAAATATATTTCTCGCACGGATTTCTCATATAGCACAGATCTTTATGATATTAATTTTATTTCACTCTTACTGAAAATCTTCGATTTTCTTACGCCTTAAAACAGCATATTATTCAAATCTTGCACCTTTGCCCTTGCGTAACAAAAATTAATTCAGAATCAATTCATATCCAGTCTCCGGAAAATCATTATTTTAGCTTAAAAATTACAATTTGCGATGAAAATAGCTATTCTTGGAGCCGGAAATATGGGACTTTCTTTTTCAAAATCATTTCTGAAATACGAACTGATCAAACCTGAACATCTGCATCTTATTATAAGGAGTCAGGAAAAAATTACCAAAATAGCTGAGGAATTTCCCAAATCTAAAATTTCCACTTTTCAAGAAGTAAAAGAAATTGATGCTGATCTGATTATTATTGCTGTAAAACCTCAGGATTTTCAAACCGTTGCCCAAAATATTCAATTTACATTTAAAGAAAACCAGATGATTTTATCGATCATGGCGGGAATCAATATTGAAAAAATCCAGAAATTACTGAATCATCCACTTGTGGTAAGAGCAATGCCGAACTCTCCTACCCTTCTGGGAATGGGAATCACAGGATATACTGCAGCCAATGGAATTTCTTTCAGCCAGTTAATCAATATTGAAAGATTATTGAACAGCACAGGAAGATCGGTTTATCTGGAGAACGAAGAACTTCTGGATGGTGTCACCGCCCTTTCAGGAAGTGGTCCTGCATATTTCTATTATATCATCGATGCTATGATTAAAGCAGGTATTGAAATGGGAATTGAAGAAAATCTTTCCAAGCTTTTTGTAAAACAGACCATGCTTGGGGCTTATCATCTGATCAATAATTCAGAAAAGAATCTTGAAGAGCTGATCAAAGATGTTGCATCTAAAGGCGGAACTACTGAAGCTGCTTTAAAAACATTTGAAGAAAACAGTTTTAAAGAAATTCTGAAGCAGGGAATTCTGAACGCCGAAAAGCGTGCAAAGGAACTTAATAATTAATTTTTTTTTCAATCAATCCGCAAATCTTCAATCCCAGATACACCCCAAAAGTATTCAGGATGATATCGTATACCTCAAATATTCCCATCCTGGTAAAATACTGAAGAGCTTCTACAATAACGATGCATGAGATAAAACCAAATAATAACGGCTTCAGTTTTTTCAGTTCAGGAATGATCCAACCCAAAAATCCAAAAGGAATAAACATTATGATATTCCCTAAAACAATCCTCACAATATCTATCGTCTTATTAGGCCCCTGAATAAATTTTATGGTAGAAAAAAAAGGTTCTACCGTAATGAGATTTTCCTCATATTGAAATCTGCCCATTCCTAAAAACATCAAATAGAGCAAAAACAGAGTGTACGGAACAATAATGATTTTATAAATTTTCTTTAACATCGAACTGCTAATATATTCATTTCAAAAATATTAAATTTGTGTATTAAAATAATTTAATGAAATACGTTCTGCTTACACTTATTTCAGCAATGCTGCTGTCGGTTTCATGGCCAACTTATGGGGTTCCGTTTTTTATATTTTTTGCTCTTGTTCCTCTTCTGATGATGGAGCACGGAATTTCAAAATTTTCAGATTATAAAAGGAAAAGCTGGATGGTCTTTGGATTATCTTATCTGTGTTTTATCATCTGGAATGTAGTAACCACAGGATGGCTGTATGGTTCCAAAAACCCTGACGGAAGCCACTCTCTGATGGCTGTTTTATTTCCGGTACTGGTCAATTCTCTTTTATATTCTTTAGTATTCCAATGTTATCACTGGTACAAAAATGCTCAGGGAACATATTGGGGATTAGGATTTTTAATCGCTATCTGGATGAGTTTTGAAAAATTTCATCTGGGATGGGAACTTACGTGGCCCTGGCTAAACCTTGGGAATGTATTTTCAGACTACCCAAAACTGATCCAGTGGTATGATACCCTAGGAGCAACCGGAGGAAGTTTCTGGATTCTACTGATTAATGTACTTATTTTTTACACAGTAAGAACATGGGAAGCCGGAAGAAAGAGAAAAGATTTGATCAAAAATTCGGCTATTATTGGAGCTTTAATTGCTTTGCCTATGATTATTTCGGTAATCAAATACAATAATTTCGATGAGAAACCAACAGGACAAGTTAATGTTCTGATGCTGCAGCCGGATCTTGATCCTTATGCTGAAAAATATTCGAAAGACAGTCTAACCATAGAACAGGATTTATTAGCACTTGCTGAAAAAAACTCAACAGGTAAAATTGATTATTACATTGCCCCGGAAACAGCTTTACCGGGAAGAGGATCTATTTCCGAAACAGCTTTTGAAAAGAGTTTACTTCTCAATAATATCAAAGGATTTTTATCCAATCACCCTGGATCTGTTTTTGCAACAGGAATTTCTTCACACCGTTTTTTTTATAATCCAGCCGATTTACCAAAAGAAGCATACCAGATCAACAGCGGAGTTTGGGTGAGCAGTTATAATACCGCCATTCAACTGGTACCTAACCAAAAAGTACAGGCTTATCACAAAGGAAAACTAGTGCCAGGCGTTGAAATATTCCCTTATATGAATGTTTTAAAGCCATTGCTTGGAGATGCTATGCTGAATCTGGGAGGAACAGTAGCTTCTTTGGGAACAGATAAAGAAAGAGTTGCCTTTTCGAATCCTTACAACAAAGGGAAACTAGCGCCTATCATTTGCTATGAAAGTATTTATGGTGAATTTGTAACACACTATGTCAAAAAAGGAGCTAATTTCTTAGGTATTATGACCAACGACTCCTGGTGGGGCGTTACAGAAGGACACAAACAGCTTTTATCTTATGCTAAACTGAGAGCTATTGAAACCAGAAGAGAAATTGCCCGAGCGGCCAACAGTGGAATTTCTGCACATATCAATGCTAAAGGTGAGGTAACTGCTGACACTTTCTATGGTGACCAGACAGCCTTATTCGCAAAAGTAAACCTGTATGATACCATGACATTTTATACAAGAGCAGGAGATCTTCTTTCAAGGTTTTCCATATTTGCGTTAGGATTCTTATTGTTCTACTATCTGATTGAATGGTTCAAAAAGAAAACAAAGAAAGCGTAACCCCGAGGGTCAATAAAAATTACTAGGTACGGCTAAAATGAAAGCAAAAATATTCAGATACAGGTATTCTGTTATTTTTCTGGTGTATTGTATTACAGTATACTTTCTGAGTAAAAATGCCAGTCTTGTATTTGAATGGAAGGTAATCATGGAAGATTTTTCCATTTATGATGAGTATTATTATCTGGGCAAACCCACGGCTTACATGCCTCCTTTATATCCTTATTATTTACTTTTAATAGAAAGTATTGTTAAGACACCGCAGTGGATTATGATTTCATGTATTCTGCAGTCTGTCATTTTATTTTTCTCAGTTTTAGTACTTGTTCTTTCTTTTGAAAAAAATGCAATAAAAAAAAATAGATATTTCTTTGCTTTTGGGTGTATTATTTTTTTTCCGCCTATTCTTTTAGGCGCTACAAAAATCAGTTCATTTGCTCTTACATTATCTGTATTCTGCATTTTCTTTGCGTTAGTATTGAAATTGTCACAGACGGTCACTGCAAAAAGTATAATATTAATTTTAATATTTTCAATAGCAGGGCTGTACCTCCGGTTTGAATTTCTGTTCTTAATGATCATCTCAGCAATTATGCTGATCGGATATAAGAGAATGAAATATTACAACCTTCTGTTTGTTTTCGCATTTATTTTCATTGCTTATCTTCCATGGTGTATAAGAAACTATGAAAAAACGGGAGTATTCCATTATTCAACTTCTCTCAATTATAATTTTGCAAAGGGCAACAACGAAAAATATGATATTTTCTCAAGTGAAAATCTACCGTATGATCCAAAAAAAAAATTATTATTAACCGATGAATATCTCCGTCAGAATTTTACAGATGAAAAACAAATAGATCAATATCTGAAACAGCTTAATAAAAATTTTATTTCGGAGCATCCGGAACTGTTTATTAAAAACAGTTTTAAAAAAATAGGAATCAACTTTTTAAATTATTATCCAGGAAACTATAATTTCACAAGCGCTTACATAATGTATCTGTACTCTGGTATTTTACTGGTTTTTAGTTTGCTTTTTATTTACACAATCATTAAAAAGTTAAAATTAAGATTTTCATTTGATGCTGTATATACAGGAATCATTTTCATTTTTTATTTACTGTTTTATTCAATAGCACCATTACCGAGATATTTCCTGTTATATTTTCCTTTATTTTTTCTTTTTGTATTTCAGAACTTCGATGGTAAACTCCACTCATATTTACTGAAAATCAAAAAAACAAACAGATAGAAAAGAGAAAAGCCAGCTGGACGTCTGGCTTTTCTCATTGATAGAAGATAGAATTGATTCAATTACTTAATCGTAAGCTTTCTGGTGGTTATTTCGTTTTTTATCTTCAGTTTTAATAAATAGACTCCTTTAGATAAATGAGAAACATCAATAGACTGATCTCCATTGATACTGATATTCAGTTTTCTTCCATCCATAGAATACATTTCGGCTTCCGAAACTTTTTCTCCTTTGATATATACTTTATCTGACGTAGGGTTGGGATAGATAACAAGCTGCTTTTCAGATTTAATTTCCGCTGTTCCCAGCACACTTTGTGCAGAAGCGTCAGAATATACTTTTGCAGCATCAATTGATTTTACACTCCAGTATACATTCTGGACAGCCGGATCAAGCTCCAGAAACCATGATGATGTTGTTACTATGTATTTTGCAATATCATGAGCTCCCTGTGTAGATCCTACGGTAATTTCATAACGCAAAGCATTCACCGGAGTTCTATCGTCGGATGCGCCACTCCAAGTAAAATTGAAACGATTTCCGTTTTTAGTCAGATTCAGTTGCGTTGGTGCTGCAGGTTTTGCGTTTGCTTCTGCAGCATTATTTTTAAATACTTTAGTCAGTGAAGGCAGATCTGAAGCAGACCAGTCGAATCCACCCAATAAGATGTCCGGATGATGATCATTATTAAAATCAAAAAGCTGCACCAGCCCTGGACCTCCAAGCGCAGTAATACCCGTTACAGTTCCTTCATTGAATGTATGATTGGAAACATCATAGATATAGGTTTTCACTACAGCATTATAATTTTCATTTCCTGAAATGATAAGGTCATAGTAGCCGTCATTATTTAAATCTCCGACACTTAATGCAACATCAGAAATATCGCCTGCTTGAATTATATGAGGAGTTAATGCTCCGGTACCATCATTCATTAAAACAGCAGAATAGGCATCATCGTTGGCATCTCTTCCAATTACCACGATATCCTGAAAACCATCTGCATTAAAGTCTGCAAAATCTATTTTACCCACTGCTACAGGCGCAAGATCCTGTGTAGGAGTCAGAACTCCAGCCTGGTTCATATATACTTTGGATACCGCATCACCATTAATATCCGATCCTATAATCACAAGATCCAGCAGGTTGTCGTTATTGAGGTCTACTACTTTAAAACTTCCACTCTGAGTTCCATCTATCCAATTTTCCGTAAGATCAAAACCGGCGCCTGTGTTTTTGTAATAATCCAAGCTATTTCCAAAACCTCCTCCATGAGCATATTGAGTTCCATTAATGGCATAATCAGGTTTCCCATCATGGTTAAAATCAAAAACTTCCAGAGAACCATAAATTTTACCAGGCAGTTCTGCTTCTTTTACAAATCCTGTCCCGGTATTTTTGAATCGGTATTGTTTATAATTAACAACATCCATATAGCTGAGTCCTGTAGAAATAATATCCATCAGACCATCATTATTATAATCAATAAACTTAATATCTCCAAGATGGGTTACATCAGCTCCCAATCCTACAAATGGCAATAAGGTTGTCCCATTATTCTGATATACTTCATTATAGGTACTGTCTACATTTCCGTCCCCATCAGAATCTATTGCTCCGTTGAGCACAATATCAAGCGTCCCATTGTTGTCTATATCCGCAATATCAGCTGCAGAATAATAAAAATTATTCATGATGGTCTGTACCTCAGTAAAGTTCTGAGCCATCAGACTGGCTGGTATCATAGACCATAGAATATAAATCCTCCTCATAGTTGTTTTTATTTAGATTAATTAAAAACAAAGATAGAATATTAAATTCTGAGGGTAAAAAAAAGGCTGTATGAAATATATCAGCACCCTTTATCTGCTGTATCCCAAGGATTCTGCTATTTTAAAAATTCAATATTATTAATCAGCCACTTATTTGCAAATATTTTCCAAAAGATTTGTCTATCTAAAAAATTCTTCGTTATTTTGCACTCTCAAATATTATACAAATAAGAACATCGAGATATGTCAAGAATTTGCCAAATAACAGGAAAGCGTGCAATGGTTGGTAACAACGTTTCTCACGCTAATAACAAAACGAAGCGTCGTTTTGAAATTAACTTATTAGAGAAGAAGTTTTACCTTCCGGAGCAAGATAAGCACGTTACACTGAAAGTATCAGCTCATGGATTGAGAGTGATTAACAAGATTGGAATCGAGGAAGCTATTGAAAGAGCTACTAGAAACGGATTGATTAAAAAGAATTAATAAATCATGGCAAAAAAAGGAAATAGAGTTCAAGTAATCCTTGAATGTACAGAGCACAAAGAAAGTGGTATGCCAGGAATGTCTAGATACATTTCTACAAAAAATAAAAAGAACACTACAGAGAGATTAGAGCTTAAAAAGTATAATCCAGTTCTTAAGAGATCTACCCTTCACAAAGAAATTAAGTAATTTATAAATAATAACTTACCATGGCAAAGAAAGTAGTAGCAACCCTACAAAGCGGTCAGTCTAAGAAGATGACTAAAGTGGTGAAAATGGTTAAGTCTTCTAAATCAGGAGCTTACGTTTTCGAAGAAAAAGTAATGAATGCTGACGAAGTAGACGGTTATTTAAAAAAATAATCAATACTTTGTTTACAATATAAAAAAACTACTCATTTTTTTGGGTAGTTTTTTTGTTATATTCGTTTCATAAAAAAAACACATTATGAAGCAATTCTTTATTTTATTTTTCTCCCTATTATTCACTGGATCTTTATATCATTCTCAAAGTCTTCAAAACAAAGAAAGCGCTCCTGGGAATGTAAAAATTATTGTTTTAGGAAATGTACAGGACGCAGGGTCACCCCAGATCGGATGCCGTAAAGAATGTTGTTTGGACCTCTGGAAACATCCTCTGCAAGACAGGAAAATAACTTCTCTGGGACTTATTGATAAAGAGCTGCAGAAAAATTATATCTTCGATGCCAGTCCGGATTTTACCCAGCAACTGCAATTCCTGATGGAACATACAGCCATTCCGAAGAAAACGATACCTGATGGTATCTTTATCACCCATGCTCATATCGGACATTATACAGGTCTAATGTTTTTGGGGAAAGAAGCTATGAATTCCAGGGATATTCCTGTGTACACCATGCCACGGCTTAAAAAGTTTTTCGAAAACAATGGACCGTGGTCTCAGCTGATCCGTTTGCAGAATATTGTTCCTTATGAGATGCAGAATGAAATACCAATACAGGTGAACTCTCATTTGGAAGTTACTCCTATACAGGTTCCTCATCGTGATGAATATTCAGAAACGGTTGGTTTCATCATTAAAGGGCCTCATAAAAAGGCGTTATTCATTCCGGATATAGACAAATGGAATAAGTGGAAATACAATATTACAGATCTGATAAAAACAGTAGATTATGCATTTCTGGACGGTACATTCTATGACTCGGAAGAAATAGGCTACAGAAATATTGAAGATATCCCGCACCCATTTGTAGTGGAGAGTATGGAACTGTTTAAAAGCCTGTCACCTGAGTATAAAAAAAGAATTTTCTTTATCCATTTTAATCATACCAATAAAATTTTAAATTCGGAAAGCAAACAAAGTAAGCAGGTCATAGAAAAAGGTTTTAATATTGCACGAATGGGAGATGAGTTTGAATTATAGCGACAATCAGTTTCATTGAGGAGACAACAATAAAACTCCTGATAAGTAGCTTCAGGAAATAAAAATAATAAAGACTTTGTTTACATATAAAAAAACAACTCCTGTTTTGGGTAGTTTTTTTGTTATCTTTGCTCACCAGATTATTAATCAGTAAAGTATGAAAAAGATACTTGTTCTGGCCTGTACAGCAACTTTTCTATTTTCATTCAGTCAGAAAACAATGAATTCTGTAGAATATAAAAGTTCGCCAAAAGTTTTCACTATTAAAGGATTATCACAATCAGTAAGTATTGACTGTGGAAATTCTAAAATGATTTTATTATCCGGACAGGTTCCTCTGAACTCTGAAGGTAATCTTGTGGGAAATACTATTGAAGAGCAGACGCAGCAGGTTTTCAAAAATATTGAAAACATCCTGAAAGAATATGGAGGTACAGGAAAAGATATTATAAAACTGGTAATTTATACCACAGACATCAAAAAAACACCTGATTTCAGAAAAGTAAGGGATTTGCATATCAACCTTCAAAACCCTCCCGTAAGCAGCCTTGTGGAAGTGAGCAAGCTTTTCAGAGATGACGTGCTTATAGAAGTAGAAGCCACAGCAGTGATTAAAAATAAATAAGAATAAACTAAAACTATGAGTTGGTTTAAAAATATTTTCAAAAAGGAAGAAAAAGAAACCTTAGATAAAGGATTGGAAAAATCAAGCCAGGGATTCTTTGAAAAAATGACGAAAGCCGTAGTCGGTAAAAGCAAAGTAGATGATGAAGTTCTGGATGATCTGGAAGAAGTACTGATTGCTTCCGATGTAGGAGCCTCTACCACTATCAAGATCATTGAAAGAATTGAAGAACGTGTTGCCAGAGATAAATATGTAGGCGTCAACGAACTTGACAAAATTCTTCGTGATGAGATTTCAGGATTATTGCTTGAAAATCCGCATGCCGGTACAGGAAATATCGATACTTCCAAAAAGCCATACGTCATTATGGTCGTAGGGGTAAATGGAGTTGGAAAAACAACAACCATCGGAAAACTGGCTCATCAGTTCAAATCAGAAGGTAAAAAAGTAGTTCTTGGAGCTGCAGATACCTTTAGAGCTGCTGCCGTTGATCAGCTTGTTATCTGGAGTGAAAGAGTGGGTGTTCCTATTGTAAAACAGGAAATGGGATCAGATCCCGCTTCAGTAGCCTTTGATACAGTACAAAGTGCTGTAGCTCAAAATGCAGATGTTGTCATCATTGATACTGCAGGAAGACTTCATAACAAGATCAACCTGATGAACGAGCTTTCCAAGATCAAAAGAGTAATGCAAAAAGTAATTCCTGATGCCCCTCATGAGATTCTATTAGTACTTGACGGTTCTACAGGACAGAATGCTTTCGAACAGGCAAAACAGTTTACAGCGGCAACAGAAGTAAATGCTTTAGCAGTAACTAAACTGGATGGAACAGCCAAAGGAGGCGTTGTAATCGGTATCTCCGATCAGTTCCAGATTCCGGTGAAATATATCGGTGTAGGCGAAAAAATGCAGGATTTACAACTTTTTAATGGTACGGAATTTGTAGACTCATTCTTCAAGAAAAGATGATTTATATCATGTTTTCCCTTATATTAGTAACAAATCATTTTTAAAATATTAACAATAAAAAAATTTGCAACTATGGGAATTATTACATGGATCTTATTCGGTCTTATTGCAGGTGCTATCGCTAAAATGATCATGCCTGGAACTCAGGGAGGAGGATGGCTAATCACTATTATCCTTGGAATTCTGGGAGCATTTGTAGGAGGAGCTATAGGAGTTTACGTTTTACACTGGGGAGATGTTACCTCATTCTGGAATCCAAGAAGCTGGATTCTCTCAATCGGAGGAGCTTTAATCATTCTCTGGATTTACGGAATGGCCACAAAGAAAAGCTGATAGTAAAGCTGATAAAAAAATAAAATCCCGGATCTGAAATTTCAGGTCCGGGATTTTTGTATACAATATAAAATTTAGTTAGTCGTTAATTCTAATCTGATATGGCATCTCCATTTTCACCTCAGATTGTAGTTTCTTATCTGTAATCTGCTGCAGAATTTCATAGTTGGATTTACCAATCTTGTTCTTGATAATTCTGGCAGAAACGTCCTCTTCATTCAGGTCTTTAAAGATTTGCTCGAACGGAGTCATTCTCTTAGGGAAAGCCTCTACATGATAAGATTTTAATCCTGCTTTCTGAGCGGCAAATTTCACAGCATCAGTTAAAGTACCCAATTCATCTACCAATCCTATTTGCTTGGCACGAACACCACTCCATACTCTACCGCCTCCTACATTGTCAATCTGCTCAAAAGTTTTCTTTCTGTTTTGGGTTACAAAATGAACAAATCTCTTGTAAGTACCTTCTACACTTCTTGTCATCATATTCACTCCATAAGGCGTCACTCCGTTTAACCCGGAATAATACATAGAGTTGGCATTGGTAGAAACAATATCTGCACGGATTCCGTTTTTAGCCGCAATATCTTTATAGTAAGGCATTACTCCGAACACTCCGATAGAACCGGTAAGTGTGTTAGGCTCTGAATAAATTTTATCTGCAGCCATTGCTACATAATATCCTCCTGATGCCGCATAGTCTCCAAAAGATACGATCAGTGGTTTTTTCTTTTTCAGCTGCTGTAACTCAAATAGGATCTCATCTGAAGCATTAGCACTTCCTCCCGGAGAGTTGATTCTGAAAACAACCGCTTTCACTTTATCATCCTCCTGAAGTTTTTTAATATACTTCACATATTTCTCAGAATGAATATCATTGTATTCATCTCCGTTATTAATAGATCCTGAAGCATACAGTACTGCGATCTTTTCGCCGGATTTATCTTCATCCGCATAAGAATTGATATAACTTGTCAAAGAAATCTTGTTCAGTTTTTCGTCATTTTTTACGCTTAACTTAGCCTTAAGAAGATCTTCGTATTCTGATTTCTGAATCAGTTTATCTGCTAGTTTATATTTTAAGCTTTGCTCAGGAATCATTCCATACAAACTATCTGTGATCATTCTGAACTGAGCAGTATCAATTTTTCTTGAAACAGCCATTTTATTGGAAGTGTTTTTCCAAAGGTCATTCAAGAGAGTGCTTAACTGTTCTTTATTTTCAGGAGAAATATCATTTCTTAGAAAAGGTTCTACTGCAGACTTGAATTTACCGTGACGAATTACTTCAATTCCAATCCCGTATTTATCTGCAAAATCCTTGAAGAAAGCAACCTCTGTAGAAAGACCTTTTAATTCTACCATTCCTGCAGGATGCAGATAATATTGATCAGCAACAGATCCTAAATAATAAGCAGACTGTGATACTCCATTTCCGTATGCATATACAAATTTTCCGCTTTTCTTGAAATCTTCAATGGCGTTTCTCAGATCATCAATCTGAGTAAGTCCTGCAGATAAATAATCAGTTTCTATACTGATTCCTTTAATATTGTCATCAGTTTTTGCTTTATTGATAGCTTCCAGTGCGTCATATATAAGGATACTTTTATTTTGAGCACCCAAGCCGAATAATCCCATCTCTTCTTCAGTAGGGCTATCGATTATATTTGTCTTTAAATTAATCGTAAGAACGGAGTTCTTTTTTACCGCCACCGACTTATCATTCCCCATCGCACTGAACACAAGCATCATAATGAAAAAGATGAAAAATAGAGCGCAAAGTATGATAATTGCTACTATATTTGCCAAAACATTTTTAAAGAAACTTCTCATAAATCAATCAATTTTCTAATATGTCGCAGCATAAGGTCGTTTTGTTACTGGGAAGTAACTTAGGAGAGCAAAAAAAAAATGTAGAGCTTGCATTAAAGATGATAAATGATGCTGGAAATCACATTTCACAAACCAGCGAATTTTTAATGTCTGACCCTGTAGAGTTTGTCAGTTCCAATATTTTTTGTAATATTGCAGCAATAATATTCACTCATCTTTCACCAATCCAACTGCTTGATTGTATTAAGAATATAGAAGTTGAGATGGGAAGAATTAATGATTCAAAAGTATCCGGAGGTTATACTGACAGGATTATAGACATTGATATCATTAAGTATAATGAGTTAAATTTTAAATCAGAAAGGTTAGAAGTCCCTCATAAAAAACATCTTTTTGAAAGGGATTTTTCCAGAATATTATTGAAAGATTTTATTTAAAACATAAAACATATTGTATGAAATTAGGTTTATTATTATTGGCTACGTCATTGCCAATTGCAGCTTTCGCACAGAACAGCGGCACAACAGTAAACTCTTCCACAGAGTACCCTAATACATTCTCCTCAGGTTCCGCTAATGTAAAACCCTTTGACAACAAATCCAGACGTTTCAGAGACTGGTCTATTTCTGTTGGAGGAGGTCCTGCATTTATGGTACACTCCGATTTAAAATCTATCCGCAAGGATAAGACTAATTGGGGTTACAATGCGTACATAAGCGTAGACAAACAAATTACACATGCATTCGGGCTAAGCCTAATGTATATGAGAGGAGAAACGAAACAGACAGCCCAGCTTCCCGGTGCTGCAGGTGTAAAATCAGGAATAGCTACTGCTACAACACAATTTGACAACATCTCTTTATTAGGTGACATCAACTTCTCGAACTTATTCAGAAGAGTAGATAACCACTCTCCATACAGATGGGCTTTCCACGGATATATGGGTATTGGAGTTCAGGGATTCAGAACATCACTACATGATAACGACGAATTCAGATGGAGCAATACTCCAAGAAGAACTCCTTTATTCATTAAACAGGACATTGATATCAACTCTATCTTCTATCAGGGAGGTGTGGGAATAAAGTACAATGTTTCAAAACTTATTGACGTTGAGGCAAGAACCATGTACATTATCAGTGGTGATGATGAATTCGATGGCGGCGGATGGGCAGATCCTAATGATTATGATCCTTCCACTCCAGGTTCAAAATACAACATGTTAAATTCCAGAAGATCTGATAACGCCTGGACAGTAAGTTTAGGAGTATCTTTCAAACTAGGAAAACACGAATCTCACCTTGCATGGCATGATCCGCTTCAGGAAGCATACTACAGAACCAGCGTTCTTGAAAACGCAAGTACTGACCTTGTTGTTTGCGAAAAAGGAGATGCAGACAATGATGGAGTATGTGATGACTGGGACAGACAGCTTGACACTCCTGCAGGTGCAAGAGTAGACGGTGCCGGAGTTGCTTTGGATATGGATCTGGATGGCGTTATTGACCTTTACGACAAGTGTGTAACCGTACCAGGACCCGTTGAAAACAATGGATGTCCAGTTAAATAATTAAAACAAACTTAAACTTCTTTTTCAATAAAAGAAATCAAATAATAATACACGATGAAATTAAGTTTAGCAATTGTTGCATTAGCTTTGGCAATTCCTTCTGCTACTTATGCACAAGACTCAACTGCAGATTCAAATGGAAAATATCCTAATACATTTTCTTCAGGATCTGCCAATGTTACCCCCTTTACCAACCAGTCTAAAAGATTTAATGATTGGTCTATTTCTGTAGGAGCAGGTGTTCCCCTTCTTCAGTCTGCAGATTTGACTTCCATTAAAAATGGTAACGGTAAAAACCTTTTTGGGTATTCAGCCTATGTAAGTATTGATAAAGCGATTACCCATGCTTTTGGGATCAATTTACAATATGACAGAGGTGAAACCAGACAAGGATGGTTCAATACTAAAAATGCAGCACCTGATGCATCAGCAGTAGGAGCAAGAACTCAGTATGACGCAATCTCTCTCTTAGGAGACATTAACTTCTCAAACCTGTTAAGAAGAGTGGACAACCACTCCCCTTACAGATGGGCCCTTCATGGATATGCTGGTATTGGTACTATTGCCTACAGAGCATACCAGAAGGATGGTAGTAACAAACAGACATTAATGACTGAAATCAAACCTTTCCAATTAGGTTCTCTGTTCTTCCAGGCTGGTACAGGTGTGAAGTTCAAAGTAAACAGAAGAATCGACATTGAAGGTAGATTAATGTATGTGGTAACAGGTGATGATGAATTTGACGGAGGCGGTGATGCTTACAGCGCTATCAACAAGCGTTCTGAGCAGGTTTCTGACAACTTCTTCAATGCGACATTAGGTCTTTCTTTCAAATTAGGAAAGCATGAATCTCACGTTATGTGGCATGATCCACTTCAGGAAATCTATTACAAACTGGATGTATTGGCTAATAAAAACCAGGATATCGAAGTATGTAAAAAAGGTGATGCTGATAACGACGGGGTATGTGACGATTGGGACAGACAGCTTGATACTCCTGCAGGAGCAAGAGTGGATGGTGCCGGAGTTGCGCTTGATACAGACTTAGACGGTGTAATTGACCTTTACGATAAGTGTGTAACAGTTCCAGGACCTGTTGAAAACAACGGATGCCCTATCGTTAAAGATCATAAGGAAACTGCTGTAGAAGTAGAGAAAACCCTTAAGGATATTTATTTCAACTTTAATAAAGCTACCATCAGACCTGAATCTAACGAAAAATTGGATCTGGCAGCTTCAATTATTAAAGAAAACGGAGGTAATTACTTGTTGACCGGACATACAGATATCAAAGGAAATGCAGCCTACAATCTTAGACTGTCTAAAGAAAGAGCAGCTGCTGTAGTAGGAGCTCTTGAAAACAGAGGCATTAATGAAAATGTACTAAAATCTAGAGGAGTTGGTTCTGCAGAAGCAACGATCCCGGCATCAGCTTCAGATGCTGAAAGAATGGCTGACAGAAAAGTTACTGTAAGATTTATAGAAAGTTCAGAATGGGATTCTATCAAAAAGAAAGACTATGAAGATGCTCCTGTAAAAAAAGCAGTAAAAAAAGTTCCTGCTAAGAAAAAGAAGAAATAAATTTCAAATACTACTTAAACCGAAAAGAATTGCTCTTTTCGGTTTATTTTTTTTCTACTACGATTTTTTTTACATACCTTTATCATTATTTTCAGGACAACTGTGTGAAATACATTAGTAATCAGTAAGTTTGTTTTGAAAAAAATTAATACAAAATCACTTTTTAGCGTAAAAAATCATTTAAAATAACTTAACTTAAAAAAATAACACTATGAAATTAAGTTTAGCAATTGTTGCATTAGCTTTGGCAATTCCTTCTGCCACTTATGCACAAGACTCAACGGCAGTTTCAAAAGGAGAGTATCCTAATACATTTTCTTCGGGATCTGCTAATGTTTCCCCATTCACCAATCAATCTAAAAGATTTAATGATTGGTCTATTTCTGCCGGGGTGGGTGTTCCACTTCTTCAGTCTGCGGATTTAACCTCTATCAAAAATGGTAACGGTAAAAACCTTTTTGGATATTCAGCCTACGTAAGTATTGATAAAGCGATTACCCATGCTTTTGGGATCAATTTACAATATGACAGAGGTGAAACCAGACAAGGATGGTTCAATACTAAAAATGCTGCACCCGATGCATCAGCAGTAGGAGCAAGAACTCAGTATGACGCAATCTCTCTATTAGGAGACATTAACTTCTCGAACCTGTTAAGAAGAGTGGACAACCACTCCCCTTACAGATGGGCACTTCATGGATATGCTGGTATTGGTACTATTGCCTACAGAGCATACCAGAAAGACGGAAGTAACAAACAGACATTAATGACTGAAATCAAACCTTTCCAATTAGGTTCTCTGTTCTTCCAGGCTGGTACAGGTCTGAAGTTTAAAGTAAACAGAAGAATCGACATTGAAGGTAGATTAATGTATGTGGTAACAGGTGATGATGAATTTGACGGAGGCGGTGATGCTTACAGCGCTATCAACAAGCGTTCTGAGCAGGTTTCTGACAACTTCTTCAATGCTACCTTAGGTCTTTCTGTAAAACTTGGAAAACATGAGTCTCACTTAATGTGGCATGACCCACTTCAGGAAATCTATTATAAGCTTGATGTACTGGCTAATAAAAACCAGGATATCGAAGTATGTAAAAAAGGTGATGCTGATAACGACGGGGTATGTGACGATTGGGACAGACAGCTTGATACTCCTGCAGGAGCAAGAGTGGATGGTGCCGGAGTTGCGCTTGATACAGACTTAGACGGTGTAATTGACCTTTACGATAAGTGTGTAACAGTTCCAGGACCTGTTGAAAACAACGGATGTCCTGTAGCTACAACAGGACCTGTAGTAGAAACAGAAACTAAGTTGGAGGGAATTGAGTTTGATTTAAATTCTGACAGAATTTTACCATCAAATACTCCAATCTTAAATAATGCTGTAAACTACATCAATTCTTCAACTGGTTCTTATAATGTAATTGGAGCTACTGATACAAGAGGTACTGATGCTTACAACCAAAAACTATCAGAAAGAAGAGCAAACAACGTTAAGAACTATCTGATCAAAAACGGTGTTCAAACAGGTAAACTACAGGCAATAGGAAAAGGTGAAAAAGACCTTAAATACCCTGAGTGTGAACCAGCAACGAAGTGCCCTGAATGGAAAAACAGAGCCAATAGAAGAGTATACTTCGAAGCTAAATAATAAATATATTGATATATTATATGAAAGTCACGCCCAGCGTGACTTTTTTTGTCTAATTCTTTCCTTATTTTTACAACATGATTTCTCCGCAGGATTTTCAAAAGCTAAAATATGATACTCTTAAGTATTTCTGGGGTTATACCGACTTCAGAGATTCTCAGGAAGAAATTATCAATGCTGTTATCAACGAAAAAGATACCTTGGTTCTGTTACCTACAGGAGCAGGAAAGTCTCTGTGCTATCAATTACCCGCCTTATTGAAAGAAGGAACCTGCCTTGTTGTGTCTCCTTTGCTGGCACTGATGAAAGATCAGGTTAATCAGCTTAAATCACGCGGGATAGAAGCAGAATATCTGTCCTCAGAACTTGATGAATATGATGCAGAAGCAGTTTATGACCGTTGTAAAGAAGGAATTACCAAACTACTCTATGTTTCTCCTGAAAGACTTACCAATAGTCAGTTTATTCAAAACATGGAGGAAATTCAACTATCCTTCATTGCTGTGGATGAAGCTCACTGTATTTCAGAATGGGGTCAGGATTTCAGGCCCAGTTATCAGAATATAAAAGGATTCAGAAGTAATAACCCGGAGATTCCCTGCCTTGCCTTAACTGCAACTGCAACTCCGAAAGTGCTGGAAGAAATTAAAAATAAACTGGAACTGAAAAATCCTTTTGTTTTTCAAAAAAGTTTCAAGAGAGAGAATATTAAAATTTTCACCGATGAAGTATCTGATAAATTCCAACGTGTTTTTGATATTTTAAAATACAGCAATGACTCCGGAATTGTATATGTAAGAACAAGAAAAGAAGCAGAATTGCTGGCAGAATTCCTGAAGAAAAACCAACTGAAAAATGTAGATTATTTTCATGCAGGTCTCACAACCAAGGAAAAAAATGTAAGACAAAACCTTTGGAATAATAGCGACAACCATGTTCTTATTTCTACCAATGCCTTTGGAATGGGTATAGACAAAGACAATGTTCGTTTTGTGATTCACTATTCCCCTGCTGCGTCTCTGGAAAACTATTATCAGGAGATCGGAAGAGCCGGAAGAGATGGAAAAGACAGTTTTGCCTTCATGCTTTGGAACAAACAGGAATTATTGAATTTTGATCAGGTTCTAAAAAATCAGACACCCAACAAAGCTGAGTTTTTGAAGATCATTAGTTACCTCTATTCTATTTTTCAGGTAGCAGAGTTTGAACTTCCGGAAAAAACATTTCAGCTGAATAATCTTGGTATACAGAATTTCACAAAACTGTCGAAAGCAAAGATCAACAATGTACTCAATTTTCTCCACAACCAGGAAATTGTCTACTACAACGATTACAAAAGTCTGTCTTCACTTGAGCTTTTTATCAAAGCTGATGAGCTGGACCAGCTTCCTCAAAAAGATGCCTATTTTATAGAGCTTCTTTTCCGTAATATATCAGGAATTACCACCCACAAAGTAATGTTCAGTGAACAACAGGTAAGCAACAAAATCAATATCAGTGTTCCTTTGATCAAAGAACGGTTGAAAGAACTTCAGCAAAAGAACTATCTTGAATATATCGATGGGGCGTTAGCCAGTATCAAATTCCTGAAACCCCGCGATGAAAGAGCTGTGAACAGCACTTACTGGAAATTATTTGAACATATTCAGAGGAATAAAATCCAAAAATGGGAAGAGATGAAGTTTTACGTAGAAAATAACGACTACTGTAAAATGAAACTTATCCTAGCCTACTTTGGTGAAAAAAATTCCAGAAACTGTGGCCAGTGTTCTGTCTGTGAAAAAAATAAGCAGTCTATCTTTGGAAAAAATATTTCCCAGCAGATCATTAATTTATTAGCTAAAAAGTCGGCTACTATTGAAGAACTGTCTATCCAGCTCAGCTATCATTCCAAAGAAAATATACTGGAGAATCTGATTTTTCTTTTGGATTCAGGAAAGGTAAGAATGTTGAATTTCAGAACGTATGCGCTGAATCATGAGTAATGAGTAATGAGTAATTATTGATAAATATTATGACCCTCAACCTGCCTAAATCTCAAACGCTCACACTCTAAAACTCTCCTACCTTCAAACCCTGATATTTTCCGACTCTCAGATCAAAAACTTATCTTTACAGTATGAAATCATTGAAAGTTGTTTTTTTAGGAACTCCTGAGTTTGCAAAAACCTCTTTGGAGGCCATCCACCAATCCCACCATCAGGTAGTAGGTGTTGTAACTGTAGCTGATAAGGCAAGCGGACGCGGACAGAAAATTCACCAGTCACCGGTAAAAATCTATGCTGAAGAAAATAATATTCCTGTTTTTCAGCCGGAAAAGTTGAGAAACCCTGAATTCCTGGAAGAACTTAGGAAACTGGATGCTGATGTTTTTGTAGTCGTTGCCTTCAGGATGATGCCTAAAGTGCTTTTTGAGATGCCTAAAATGGGAACTTTCAATCTTCATGCTTCACTGCTTCCTGATTACAGAGGTGCTGCACCCATCAATTATGCTGTAATCAACGGAGAAGAAAAGACCGGAGCAACTACTTTCTTTATTAATGAAAAAATTGACGAAGGAAATATTCTTCTTCAGCAGGAAATGGAAATTTTACCGGATGAAAATGCCGGAAGCCTTCATGACCGACTCATGGAAATGGGCTCAGGCCTTGTGGTTAAGACATTGGATGGTCTTGCCGAAAATGCTATTGAAGAGAAACCTCAGCCCCATGTAGAACATCCTAAAAATGCTTATAAAATTTTCAAGGAAGATACGAGGATCAATTGGGAACAGCCTTCAAAAACCATTCATCAGTTTATTCTGGGAATGTCGCCTTATCCTGCAGCTTTCACCACTTTAAAGATTGACAACGAAGAAAAGGGATTAAAAATATTCGGGGGTAAATTTGAACTTTCTGATCACGGAAAACCAGCTGGAAGTCTTGATATTTCTAAGAATGAATTTAAAATCTATACTCAGGACGGAATCTATTATCCGCTGGAGCTTCAGTTGGAAGGTAAAAAAAGAATGTTGGTAAAAGATTTTCTAAATGGTTTCCGAAACTTTGACGGAATTGCATTAGCCTAAAAAATAAGATCATTATACATAAAAAAGTCCCAAAAGTATTTACAGATAGACTTTTGGGACTTTTTAATTTTCAGTCATCAACTTTTACTCACAATTTTCTTCCGGATTCTGCTTATAAACTCAGGTGTCACTCCCAGATAGGCAGCAATCTGAATATTGGTAAGCCGGCTTGCTGTCTGTGGATAATCTTTTAAAAACTCCACATACCGCTCATCTGAAGGCTTGCTTAAATTATCAATAATTCTACGCTGTAATGCTATAATCGACTTTTGAAACTTAAGTCTCATTAATCTTTCAATCTCTGGCATTTCAGTATACAATTTCTCTTTTTCCTTTTGGGGAATAAGAAGAATCTCACTATCCTCCAGCGCCTGAATATTGAGCTTTGAGGGAATACGATTCACAAAACTATCAATATCGGAGATCCACCAGTTTTCAATTCCGAAATACAATATCTGTTCGGCAGCATTATGATGGGTATGAAAAACTTTAAAGCAACCACTCACCACAAATCCTTCAAATTCACAAATCTCTCCTTCTTTTAAAAGGAATTCTTTTCTCTTTATTTTCTGAAGACTAAAGGCACTGCAGTATTTATCCAGCTTTTCGTCTGAAATATCAATATATCCCCGGATGTGTTTTTTTAAAGACTCAGTCATGGTTTAAAAATAAAAAAAGGTTTAGAAAAACCCTAAACCTTATAATTTTGTATTACAAACGGTCATTTATTGTGAAAACAATTCACTATTGACCGTGCATTTTCTATAGCTGTACCATCTCAGTAACCTCCACATCATATCCTCCAACCTGAGGTTTGATATTAGGATTTTGAGTGATTACTTTAAACTTGTTGATTCCTAAATTCTTTAAGATCTGCGTTCCGATTCCATAATCTCTGTAATTGTACGCTAATGTAGGATGCTGCTCCTGACCATCCTGATAGTTCAGGAACTGTTGAAGTTTTCTCAATGTATTTTCAGAGTTGGAAACGTTGTTGATAAAAATAATAGCTCCTTTTCCAGCTTCATTCACCATACCTGTGACCTTTTCCAACAATGGTTTTTCACCGTTGTTCAGTCTGGTCAATACATCAAAATAAGAATCTGAAGACTGTACTCTTACCAAAACAGGCTCATCTACTGTCCAAGCTCCTTTTGTCAATGCAAAGTGGATCTGGTCATTGGAAGTTTCTCTGAAAGCATAAAAATCAAAATCACCGTAGTGCGTTTTTACTTTTTTCTCTTCAAGTCTTTCTACCAGATTTCCTTTTTTAAGCTGATAGTGGATAAGATCTTCAATAGAAACGATCTTCATATCATGTTTTTGAGCAAACGCATGAAGTTCAGGAAGACGTGACATTGTACCATCTTCATTCATGATCTCGCAGATCACACCTCCTTCTTTTAACCCTGCTAAATTCGTAAGATCGATGGCCGCTTCAGTATGTCCGGCTCTTTTCAATACTCCTCCTTTTCTTGCGCGAAGCGGGAAAATGTGGCCAGGTCTCATAAAATCTGTAGGCTTGGATTTTTCATCCATCAATGCTAAAATTGTTTTTGCTCTGTCACTTGCAGAAATTCCGGTAGATGTTCCGTTACCCAGAAGGTCAACTGATACGGTGAAAGCAGTCTCCTTAGGATCGCTGCTTCTGCTTACCATCACTTCAAGTCCAAGCTCATCACATCTTTTTTCAGGAAGCGGCATACAGATCAGCCCTCTTCCGTGAAGAGCCATAAAATTGATAATTTCCGGCGTTGTCAGTTCTGCCGCGCAAAGAAAATCACCTTCATTTTCTCTGTCTTCATCATCTACTACTATGATTATTTTACCATTTCTAAGGTCTTCGATAGCCTCTGGAATAGTATTTAATTTAATATCGGACATTTTTACTTTTTATTTGTGCAAAGATACTCATAAAAATAAGCATCTGCCAATTAATTATGTATGGTTTATTACGCTTTGGATAAAGAGTCTGCAGCCTCTCTGAAAATCTCGTAAGATCTCAATCTTTTCTGATGATCGTAGATATGTGAATTGATCATCAGTTCATCCACCTGGAATCTTTCCTGGAAATCTTTAAGCTTTTCCTGAACTTCAGCCTTATCTCCGATAAAAGTATATCTCAGTTTCTGTAAAACCATAGATTTTTCCATTGGCGACCAGATTTCATCCATATCATCCACGGGTGGAGCAAAAGGTTTTCTGTCGTTTCTTACAATATTGATGAATGCCTGGAATAAAGTGGTGGAAATTTTATGAGCTTCCTCAGAAGTTTCAGCCGCTACCCCATTTACACACGCAATGATATAAGGTTTATCCAGATATTTTGACGGTTCGAAATGTTCTCTGTATATTTTAAAAGCCATTTCCATCTGCTCAGGTGCAAAATGTCCCGCAAATGCATAAGGCAGCCCTAGTTCTGCAGCCAGCCATGCACTGTCTGTACTTGACCCCAGAATATATAGCGGAATATCCAATCCTTCTCCCGGAATGGCACGAACCATCGCCTCTGAATTTTCTTTTGAAAAATATCTTTGAAGTTCGAGGATCTGTCTTGGAAACTGTTCATTGATGATGGCTGGATTCCTTCCCAACGCTTGTGCTGTTAAGCCATCTGTTCCCGGAGCTCTTCCTAATCCAAGGTCAATTCTTCCCGGAAACAGAGATTCCAGAGTACCAAACTGTTCTGCAATGATCAGAGAACTGTGGTTAGGAAGCATAATTCCTCCTGAACCTACTCTTATAGTTTTCGTTCCATTGGCAATGAAACCAATTAAAACAGAAGTTGCAGAGCTTGCAATACTTTCCATATTGTGGTGTTCTGCCAGCCAGAATCTTTTATAATTTAAATTTTCAGCGTGATTAGCTAGTGATAAGCTGTCCTGAAAAGTATCATGAATGCTTTTACCTTGCTTTACCGGGGCAAGATCTAAAACAGAAATTTCAAAATTTTTCATGTTATGATGTTAATTTTTCTTTAATCTGAAAAACAAGGCAAATTTAAAACATAAAAACTGCATTAGTTACTTTTTGTAATTAATAAAAACAATTGATCAGTACAGGGAAAAACTATTGGAATGAAAATTTTGCTTACATCGTTTTACCTATGTGATCTTAAAATTAAATAATCATATTAAAAAACATATTTTAACGAAAATAATTCAACAAAAAGAGACATATTTATTATATTCGTATACCAAATTTTTAAAAACTTTAATATGAACAAAAAAACAAACAGCCTGTTTTATAAGCAGATGTTGACAGGAAAAACTGTCTTTATGAGTTTTCTTATTGCTGCAATATTTTCGTCTTGTAGCAAAAACAATGAAGAAATTACTTCTGAAGCTCAAACCAATGCCTTCAATGCAGACAATGTAAAAAAAGGACAATTGAACGGCCAGGAAATTACCTATGAAAGAAAAAACGGAATGAATTTTTTCCAGGGAGATATTGTTCTTACCGACAAACAATTATCAGAAGGTAATGAAGTTAATAAAGGCGGTGCAAGCTATTCAAGATGGCCGAATGGTAAAATTTATTATACTATTGCTGGCAATATGGGTTCCATCAATGTTAACAAAATCAACTCTGCCATCAGCGAGTACAATAATAAAACGAATACACAGTGGATCTACCGTACCAACCAGGCTAATTATGTGGAATTTATTTTCGGAAGCTCATCAGGATCTGATGGCTGGGCTCATATCGGATATCAGGGTGGAAAACAAACCATTTCTTTGGATCAGTACATTTCTGTAGGTTCAGTGATTCATGAAATGGGGCATACGGTAGGACTTTATCATGAACATACGCGTAAAGACAGAGATCAATATGTAAAGATTCTGTGGAACAATATTCAAAATGGACAATCTTATAATTTCAACATCTATAATTCCGGAACAGATATAGGCCCGTTTAATATTAATTCTGTGATGATGTATTGGCCAACCTCTTATTCTAAAAATGGGTTACCAACAATTACCAGAGCTGATAACAGCAATTTTACTTATAACAGAACCGGATTTACTACCGGAGATATCAATACCATCAATGCGATGTATCCTTAAATTTTTAAGAATCGTCTCTCCATAAAAAAAGAACTCTTATGAGTTCTTTTCTTTTTTATAATTATAATGATTGATTAAAATCCTGATTTCGTTAAATTCAAAATGGCTTGGCAGTGCATTCTTCCACTCGGTTAATGTTTCATGTGGATTTTTATAGAATTCATCTTCAAAAGCCTTAATTTTATCCGAAGTAATGACTCGGGAAATATCCAGCAAGCCTTGTTCGGCAAATTTGGCAAGATGCCCAATAACGGTTTCTTTCACCAGCCCTCTTTCCAAGGCAATTTCTCCGATCGTTTTTCCCTGCTCAAACAGCTGGAAAGTTAAAACCTGTGACGGAACTTTAGCAATTTTCAGATTGATTTCCTTATCATTCTTTTCATCTAAAAGTTTAGTTTCAAGTAAGTGAATATCTTTCAGACTGTTCAGATATTCTTCAATGTCTTCCAGCCAGCTTTTAAATTCTTCGTTATATTGTTTTAAACCTTTCGCTCCTTTTATTTCAGCATAAAATTCTTTCAAAGGATCGAAAATCTTATTTCTGGTTTCTGTAAAAAAGAAATTAACCGCACCTTTTGATTTGCTTTCAATCTCGGACCATTCTTCTTTCTGTTCAATAAAACTATTTACTTTCTGAAAAATAATACGTTCCAGTTTCTCAAAGATTTTTCCAAGATTTACTGCTTCATGTTTTAACTGAAGATAAAGCTGTTTGGTTTTGACGTGGTCTATATTCTTGGTGACAATGGAAAGGTTATTCCACTCCTCCACTTCCTTTAAAAACCATGTACAGTCTAACGTACGCAATACTTTTCTGATGCTGTAATCATATTTTTCCTGATTTAAAATAGCTTCTACATGGTCATTAGCAATCGTATCTGTGTGGAAATGCAAAATTCTGTTATCCTTGAAAATAACTTCAGGGGTAATTTTTGATTTTAAAACAATTCCTTCCAAAGTTCTGCAACGGGATAAAGCTACATAGACCTGACCGGCAGTAAAACTCTTTCCGGCATCAATAATCACTTTATCAAACGTTAATCCCTGACTTTTATGAATCGTAACCGCCCATGCTAATTTGATAGGAAACTGCTCGAAACTTCCCAACACTTCTTCCTGGATATTTTTATCAGTATCAAGAAAATATTTCTTCTGTTCCCAGGTTTCTCTTTTGACAACAATTTCTCTTTCACTTTCATCCAGTACAACACGGATTTCATTTTCATCCAATCCGATGATCTCGCCCAGCTTTCCGTTAAAATATTTCTTCTCACCGGAAATATCATTTCGGATAAACATGATCTGAGCTCCTATTTTCAGTTCTAAAAACTGTTCGTTCGGAAATTGATTTTCTTTAAAATCCCCTACCAGCTTAGCTTCATACACCTGAGGATCAACTTTTATTTCTGCCAGTTTTTCCTGATTGATTTCATCTGCCATTTTGTTGTGAGAACACAGATATACATAGGATTCTTTTCCCATATCAAAGTCAGGATCATACCTTTCATTGAGATGATTAAAGTCTATATTATCCACATCGCCGTCACGGATTGCATTCAGAATTTCCAGAAACTCTTCGTCAGATTGTCTGTATACCTTTGTCAGCTCAATAGTGACGATTGGAATTTCTTTAATGGCATGGCTGTCAAAAAAGAAGGGTGAATTGTAATACATTTTCAGGATATGCTCATCCCTTACCACCGGAGGAAGCTGAAACAAATCCCCGATAAAGAGCATCTGTACCCCTCCAAATCTCTGATTATTCCTTCTTATAAATCTCAAAGAAAAATCCATCATATCCAGAACATCAGCCCTCAACATTGAAACCTCATCAATAATAATGATTTCAACCTCTCTCAGAAGCTTCAGCTTATCTTTACGGTATTTGAAATGAGGCATCAGATCGGCAATATTATTAGCCAAACTGGTATCTATCCTTTCTGTAGTAGGAAGAAAGGTTCTCAACGGCAGCCCAAACATGGAATGGATTGTAACTCCACCTGCATTAATGGCAGCAATTCCCGTGGGAGCCACTACAATATGCTTTTTCTTTGTACGCCTTACAAAATCATTAAGAAATGTCGTCTTTCCTGTTCCGGCTTTCCCGGTTAAAAAAACGCTTCTGTTCGTATATTCTATTAAGTCAAAAAAATGATTATTCATCTTCGTCAAAAATACGGAAATGAATTTGAATTTCTTACCTTGGCATAAGTTTTGAAAATTCTTAAAAAGAAAAAAGTTTATTGTGAAAAAATTATTCTTTAATATCCCGGCAATAGTATTGTGTACTACATTAACTTTAGTTTCGTGTAATACATCAAAGAGTGCCAATACCAATCTTCCTGTTGATATTGCAGACAGACCTGCTGACGAAGACAGTCAGAAATATGAACAGGCACAGCTGGATAGATTAAAAGCTTCTATTGAATCTGAAGTATCAGGAGAAAAATGTACGGATGCCAGCCAATGGGCATTTGCTCCTATGGGATCAAAAGCCTGCGGTGGACCTCAGCAATACATTGCCTACCCTAAGAAAATAGAAGCGACTTTCTTACCAAGGGTGAATGAGTATACGGATAAAGTGAAAGCTTTTAATGAAAAGTATAATATTACGTCTGACTGTATGATGATCGAGCCACCTACATCACTCAAATGTGTCAATGGCAAGATCAGACTTATTACACCGGATAATAATTAACAATAAAGCAAAGGTTCTATATCAAATCGAAAAAGCTCTGTTTCAGAACAGAGCTTTTATATTTATTTTTAAATAGATCAATGGTGAATTTTGCTTCACAAGTGAATGGTGAATTCTGATCGCAAAAATTGACAAGCACAGCGAATTGACTATTCATTATTCACTATTCACTTGACATTCTAAAATTGATGATCCTTCACATTCTCCTTATACCATGATGAATATTTCACATAGTTATCTGCAATTCTGTTCACTTCTCCTTCCAGTAACTGAGCATTGATATCTTTTATTTTTCTTGCAGGAACTCCTCCCCAGACTTCTCCGGATTTAATGTGCGTTCCCTGAGTCACTACAGAACCTGCTCCTACAATGGAGTTTTCTTCTACCAGACAATCATCCATCACAATAGCTCCCATTCCGATCAGTACATTATCTTTAATGGTACATCCATGAACAATCGCGTTATGTCCTATGGAAACATTGTTCCCGATATTCAAAGGATATTTCTGATACGTACAGTGCAGCATTGCATTGTCCTGAACATTCACTTTGTCACCCATTTTGATATAGTGAACATCACCTCTGATCACTGCATTATACCAGACACTGCAGTCTTTTCCCATTGTAACATCGCCAATAATAGTTGCTGTTTCTGCTAAGAAAGTATTCTCTCCGATCTGTGGTGCTTTTCCTAAAAGCTGTTTTATTAGTGCCATAATATTTATTTGAAATGTAAAAATGTGCCCAATTGAAAATTACACTATCTTTTCTGATATCTAACTTCTAAATTACAGTGATAGCAAAAATCTAACTCTCAATTTTCAGCTTCTAACTTCTAATGCGTATTTTTGTATCTCAAATTTAACGAAAAAATGCGTACCGTACTTATAGAACCAACTGAAAACCCAAAAGTGATGAAATTTGTAGCAGATTACAATCTCATCCCGGGGTCTTTAGAACTGGACAGAAATTCAGATATTTCGGAAATTCCTCTGGCACAGGAACTTTTCAATTATCCTTTTGTGGAAAGAGTTTTCATTACCGCTAATTTTGTAGCAGTAGCAAAACAGGATACCATAGAATGGGAACATGTCGCTGAAAGTCTGAAAAATGTAATTGAGGATGAATTACTGGCTAACCCTAGAATTTATCTTCAAAAGAAAAAAGAAATGTATCAGATCTATGCTGAAATGACTCCGAATCCAAATGTAATGAAGTTTGTTTCGAGCAAACTACTGATGGATGGTTTTGTGGAAGTAAAATCGAAAGAAGCGGCTGAAGAAGTTCCTTTAGCACAGGCTATTTTTAAAGAGTTTGATTTTGCAACAGAAGTTTTCATTTCGGACAATTTTGTAGCGGTTACAAGAGATAATTCAGTTGAATGGCACCAGGTAATGATGACTGTTCGTGCACTTATCGCTGAATATCTTCAGAACGGAGGTGAAATTTCAAAAATAGAACCTCAGAAACATGAAAACCCTGTTGAGAAAATTATCAACAGAGATTATACTGAAGATGAGCAGAAAATTTCTGACATTTTAAATGAATATGTAGCTCCTGCTGTAGAAAATGATGGGGGAAAAATTTCTCTGATGGAATACGATCAGGAAAATAAAACGGCAAAAATGCTACTACAGGGTGCATGCTCCGGCTGCCCGAGTTCTACAGCTACTTTGAAAAACGGAATTGAAAATATTTTAAAACAATTCGTTCCGGACTTAGTAGAAAGAGTGGAAGCTGTAAACGGATAAAACTGCCGAAATGCCTCCCGGAAAGAAAATTTTGGTGATTATAGGAAGTGCTTCGGCAAATTCAAGCAATCAGAAACTGCTGGAACAGGTGCTGCAAAATATGGGAACTACAGATTTTCAGATGTATACTGATCTTTCTGTTCTTCCACATTTTGATACGGCATTAACGGATGATCATACTCCGGAAGAAGTTCTGAAAATCAGAGAAGATATTAAAAACGCTTCAGGTGTTATATTTTCCACACCAGAATATATTTTCAGTATCCCGGGCAGATTGAAAAATCTTTTGGAGTGGTGTGTTTCTACAACTGTATTTTCAGAAAAACCAGTTGCTGTGATTACCGCTTCTGCCAGTGGAGAAAGAGGTCACGAAGAGTTATTATTAATTTTAAAAACTCTTGGAGCTGTAACAGATGATAAACATCAGGCATTAATAAAAGGGATAAAAGGTAAATTTGACGGCAATGGCTTACTGGAAAGTAATACCTTTGTCAAATTATCAAAATTAGTAACAGATTTTATAAGTTCTGTTTCATAATTAAAATTTAGAATATTGAATAAGAAAGGAATTTTACTAGTCAACCTCGGATCACCGAGATCAACTTCTGTAAACGACGTAAAGGAATATCTTGATGAATTTCTGATGGATGAAAGGGTGATTGATTACCGTTGGATCTTTCGTGCACTTCTTGTACAGGGAATCATTCTGAAAACAAGACCTGCAAAATCTGCTGAAGCCTATAAAACGGTTTGGACAGATGAAGGTTCTCCGCTGATTGTTATTACTAAACAAATTCAGAAAAAACTTCAGAAAGTGGTAGATGTTCCTGTGGAAATCGGAATGAGATATGCGCAACCAAGCATTGAAGCTGGTATCCAGAAACTGGTTGATCAGGGAGTCACTGAAATTGTTCTTTTTCCATTATATCCTCAATATGCAATGAGTACCACGGAAACCGTGATTGAAAAGGCGGAAGAAGTGAGAAAAAAGAATTTTCCAACTATAAAGATCAATTATATTCAGCCTTTCTACAACAGGGATATTTATATCAACTGCCTTGCAGAAAGTATTAAAGAAAAGCTTCCTGAAAATTTTGATGCCTTGCAGTTTTCTTACCACGGAGTTCCGGAAAGACATATTTATAAGACAGATCCCACCAAGACCTGTAACCTTAACGACTGTTGTTCCAGGGAAGATAATCCAAGTCATCAGTTTTGCTATCGTCATCAATGTTATAAAACGACACAGCTTGTCATTGATAAATTGAATTTACCTAAAGAAAAAACGATTGTTTCATTCCAGTCAAGATTAGGAAAAGACAAGTGGATTGAACCATATACAGACGAAACCCTGGAAACCATTGGTAAAAAGGGAATAAAAAACCTGGCTGTTGTATGTCCGGCATTTGTTTCCGACTGCCTTGAGACCCTGGAAGAGATTTCAGTAGAAGGAAAAGAACAGTTTATGCATGGCGGCGGTGAAAACTTCCATTATATTCCATGTCTGAATGACGAAGATCGATGGATTGAAGTGGTAAAAATACTTTGTGAAGAAAAACTGAATGATTTTTATTTAGTTTAATTCTTTTAGTTAAAAATATACAAAAGGCCGCAAGAATTAACTTGCGGCCTTTTTGTTGAATATATTAAAAAGTTTGGTGCTATTTTTTAATAAGGTTTCCTGCTTTCTCTCCGTTTACCAATACAATATATACTCCCGGAAGAATATTGGAAGGCAATTGGATGTTAAGCTTATTGGCTCCATCAGTCATTTCTACTTTCTCAGAAATTTCTTTCTTACCTGTAAGGCTTACCAGTTCTACAATTCCTTTTCCAGCTTTCCCTTCAAAATTGATGGTAAATCTGTCTGTTGCAGGATTTGGACTTATGGTGTACAGAGCTGTATCTGCGGCTGCCACTTTTCCTGCCGGAGAAGTTCCACCACCTACGCCTACAGCATTCCATGCATTGGTAACCTGGGTTACTTCATTACTGCCTGCTCCATACAGATCTGCTGCTGCCTGAAGAGAATAGGTTCTTGCATTTGCATAGGTAGAAGAAGAAGTAAGATAAGTCGTTAATGTTCTGTAAGCAATTGCTCCGGCTTTATCCAGACCAATTCCTGAAACATTATAGGCAAAACCTTTGTCATTTGTACCAGAACCTCCTGTAACCAGCAGATAATACCAGAAGTTAAGGACACCTGAATTGGTATGAACTCCACAATAATCATTAGACTGGCTTGGTGTAACACAACCGGAAGTGGTAGTAGTTTTCCAGTAGGTTCCCATATAGGTATCCGGCTGGCTATAAGCATTTGGATTCGCCATATTTCTGATCACGTAGTTGAAATCCTCCCCCAGTGTCCAGCTTGCCTGTGTAGGTCTTGCCCAACGCTCAATGGTATTTCCGAAGATATCTGAGAAACCTTCATTCAATGCTCCGGATTCTCTCTGATAAGCAAGATTAGCTGTTTTAGAAGTCAATCCGTGTGTAATCTCATGACCACATACATCTATTGCTGTCAAAGGTTTTCCACCATTTGTTGTTGAACTTCCATCACCATAAGTCATTCTGGAACCATCCCAAAATGCATTGAAATAGTTTGTAGAATAGTGAACATAAGATTTAATAGCAAAATTATTATTATCAATACTCTTACGTCCATATTTTGTATAGAAATAATCCACTGTCATTTCTGCTCCCCAATGCGCATCGGTAGCATATTGGTCTTTATTGGTGTTCACATTATTCCAGTTATTATCTGTATCTGTGAAGTCTACTGCAGAAGCATAGCTGGTTCCTTTTTTCAGGTTGTACGTTTCTACTGAAGTTCCTGCATTTCTTCCGGTTTCTCTTAAGCGATAGCTTCCGTTATAAGAATCTGTGGTGATGCTACGTGTTCCGCTATATCCGGTAACTGCTGTTCCCGGGGTATTTACTTCATGAATGATTGCATCTACTCCTAATACTTTTCCATTTTTAGCATCTACAAAAACATATTGTCTGCTTAATGGCTTCTCCGCATAGATATCAAATTTATATGCCAGCCTTAAATCATTCAGCTTATCATCATCAGGATCTGAATAATATACTAATTCACCTTTAGGAGCATAGCTTGCATTGGGATCGCCTGTTTCTTTTTTAAGAAAATCTTCCTCTTCTTTATTTTTCCATTTATAGGCGTCAGCACCTACGAAGGATAAAGCACTCTGCAATGCTGCATTTTCAGCAAGACCGGCACTTTTGTCAAGCCCTTTCGGAACTTTAACAACCCATTTTCCGGACTGTCCTACAATTTTACCGTCTTTTGTCTGAACAGCCATCATTCCGTATTCTACAGGAATATCATTAACGGTCTGTTGAAATCTTTGAGTTTCAAAACCCAATGCATCTTTTTCCAGCCCCAGTTTGCGAGCTTGTCCCGGAGAAAGTCTCTGAGAAGCTTCGTCAAATAAAACAGGAGTTCCCTGATACGCAGGTGCATTTTTTTCAAATCTCATAAATTCAGCATGTAGTCCGCTTTTACCCGGAACTAATTTCGATGGAGTGTTTTGTCCAAACACAAAAGAGCAGGCAGCAACGCTTGCCACTAAGATAAATTTAGTTTTCATATTAATATTGGTTGATTGTGGTAACGAATTTATAAACTTTTCACAATAAAACAACAAAAACAATGAGTAAAATTCAATTGATATTATAAATCAATAAATAAAACACAATAATGATTTTAAAAAAAAGAAAATTATTTAAATATAATTTTTCCACAATGTTAATTTCATGTTAAAAAAATTAATTAAAATCAAAATTTTGTGAATTAATATTTTTCACTATGCAGTGCATTATATTATAAGAAAATTAGTCATAATATGAGATTTGAGAGAGTAATTCTTTCAATAAGGACAAAAAAATAGGACTATCTTAAGAGACAGCCCTATTTTTTATGTATATTTTAAATTATAATTACTTAACGTTTATTCGCAATGGGTGTTCTGAATTCTCCATATCCCATTAACCCATCATAATTTCTTCCAAATGGTGCATAATAAAGAAACGCCTGATAAAGATTTTCTGTCTGCCAGAAGTTACCGTTTACTTCTCCAAAATTCAAACCGTTTCCATCTTTTGTTACCAAAACATAGTTATAAAAACCTTGTTTAAGGAATATTTTTGCCACATATTGTTTGGTAGAAGCATTATACTGCATTTGATTTTCCTTACTGGGTTTAAAATTATTAAATCCTCCCAACACATAAATTTCTTTATCCACAGGATCGGAATCCAGGTAGAAATGTACCCAAGAATAATCCGCTTCTCTTTCTGCATCTCTCTCTCTTCCTAAGTCGTTCCTTCTGTAATACCATGCTCCATTGACATCGGGTTGGTACTGATAGTTTAAAGGAAATGCCCATACCGGATGCAGATACGTCTGGTTGACATCATCTTTTATTTCGGTAGCACGCACCATATCCGCGGCCATATTCATATTTTTATTATCAAAATAATAAAACTCATTATCTCCCGGGAACGTAAGATTCATCTGCTGGAACAAAACCTGATTTCCTAAAACACTGCTCGGTTTAAGATTGGATATCACCATATTCGGGTTGTTATTCTGCATCACATTCATGGTAATTGAATTAACATTGGAAGAAATATCTCCGCCTTTCGGCGAAACATTCACTTCTACCCTCTGATTAAGATTTGGATTTTTTGCGTCTGCAAATCTTGAAATATTTAAGCCCACGGATGTTACATCTTCCACAAGATAAAATCGTTTTTTGAACAGAGGCTGGTCTGCCGAATCTTTGTAGACAATCAGTTCATAATTCCCGGAGACTTTCAGTTGGATTTTATCATTCGGGAAAACAAGTTTATAGTGGGTATACGCCTGTAACGTATTGAAAGAATATTGAAACTGATCCAGCAGTGCATTCATACTTCCGGTAGCAAATTCTGTAAAAAACAGATTATCTTCATTCCAGTTTCTGTCATAATGTTTGAATGTGTATCTATAGATCTGACTGCCATTCGTAAGATCATCAAAGCCCAGAACCAGTTGTTCGCCTATCTTAATGACCGGAGTCTCATCATTGGTCTGAGGATTGAACAGCTGAATACTTTGGATATTTTGTCCCAAAACCAGTCCGCCCAAAGAAAGTAAGAGTATTCGCAAAGTTTTCATTATGACGAAGATAACGAAAAATAGCCATTTTCTTAATAATATCGTATTTTTGAATAAAAAATATTCAGATATGCTTCAGATTCAAGGTTTCGTATTCAACTTTGCGAGCGAAAATACTTATATCCTTTATAACAAAAATAAAAATGCCTGGTTAATTGATCCGGGAAATATGAATGCTCAGGAAACTCAGGCTATTGATAACTTCATTACTGAAAAAGGACTGAAGATTCGGAAAATACTCCTGACCCATGCTCATATTGATCATGTATTGGGACTTCAATGGGCTTTTGATAAATTTAAGGTACCTGTGAATATGCATCAGGAAGACCAGGAAGTACTGGATATGCTTCAGGCAAGCGGGATGAGATTCGGAATGCAGATCAATCCTGTAAAAGTGAATGTAGAATATATAAAGGAAGGTGATGAACTTGATCTGGATGGAGAAAAATTCAAAATATATCATGTTCCGGGACATTCTCCAGGAAGTGTTGTTTATCATAATGAAAATCAGAAATTCATGATTTCCGGTGATGTTCTTTTTGAAGGAAGTATAGGAAGAACAGATCTGTATAAAGGAAATTATGATCAGCTGATTGAAGGAATTAAATCAAAACTTTTCATTCTGGATAATGATACCCAGGTTTTCTCAGGACATGGAAATCCTACATCGATTGGTTTTGAGAAACAGTATAATCCGTTTTTAAAGTAAAAAGGTTTGAGGGATTGAATTGTACCAACGCCTGAAATCAAAACTTAAGTCTGATACTTATATAAAAATCATTTTGTCCGATTAAATTTAAACATAATTAACAGGTCGCTCTACGGAGCTATAATTTTAAAACAAATCCGTGCATTAACAGTTAGCTTCTATTGGAGCTGTATTTGATCCCATCGGGATCAACTGTTAGTAGAAAAAATGAGGCACCGGTAAAATAGAGCTCCGCAGGAGCGACCTGTTAATCTATGACGTAAATATTGTTTTCAATATATCTATCCTCTTTATCAGACAGTACTAGTAATAAAAACAAAACCGTCAGAAATTCTGACGGTTTTGTTTTTATTAAGAAATAGAGTCTAGAAATCCAGTGTGATTGATGCTCTGGCAGCAGCTCCCATGATAGGTCTGGCCATGATGATTCCGTCTCCATTCGGTGATCCGGCTCTTGGGTCTCCTTCTGTAATACCAATAGTGTTAAAGATATTGGTACCATCGACTGCAAAACGTATTCTTCCTAACTGGTAAGACATTCCCGCTCCAAATTCTGTAAAAGAAGGTAGGGTCTGTACATTTTTCTCATCCTGGAAACGTTTTCCATAATAATTCATACTTACATAGGCTCTCCATGACTTGGTAATGTTCACCGCCGGTGAGATATTAAAATAAAACTTTGGCATTCTTCTTACCACATTTCCTTCAAGTACACTTCCGGCTTCAAGGTTTTTATATTTCGGGCTTTGAACGGTTCCATTGAATGCAACTTCTAAAATATTATTGAATAAACGGGCATATCCTTCAAATTCAACTCCATAGTTTTGTGTATTCGCAAAAGTATTTTCAGATTTTCCATCAGAGAAGATATCTGTAAATGAAAGATTATTCAAGGTAGAATAGAATGGAATCACCGCTATGTCAAAGGTACGCGAGTAATATTTATATCCTACTTCTAACTGATTGGTGGTTACTGATTTTAAAGGTTTATCAGGGTTTGGAGTGGAGAAATAGTTGTAATAAGCTTCTTCATTCGGAGATCTGAAACCGTTGGAGAAACGAGCATACACCGCATTCTCTCTGTTGATTTTATAATTGGCAGCTAATGTAAAGGAAACTTTATCCACATTAAAGTTCCAATAGGTGTATTTATTTCCCAATACACTCATATTATCATCAGCCGTCGTCGTGTTGAAACCATGAGTTCCATCAGTTGTTAATCCAGAATTATTTAAATTAGAAGTGGTGGTATTGGCAAAATTTCCTTTATAATAATCATGGCTGTAACGAAGGCCTCCATTTACACTTAAAGCATCGGTAATGTTATAGTCTAAGTTTACATAAAGATCATTCAAACTTCCCTGAGTCTGAGTTCTTCTTTGTAAAAATGTCATATCCATAACACCATTGTAGGTTTTAGAATATCCATCATCAGACGGGCTCATAGACGGGTTTACCAGATTTAAAAGTTCAGGTCTATCTGTAGCAGTTGCCAGAACATTACTCCAGTTCCAGTATTGCTGAGATTTCCAGTTGGATTTATAAAAACCAGCCGTAACATTTCCTTTGTCAAATTTATAACTGAATTGTAAATCATTCACAAAATTATTCATCTGTTTGTCGATTGCCCAGAATCCTAATTTTTGTACATACTCAGGATTAACAACAGCTCCGTTGCTTACGAGAGAATACTGATAATTGCTCATTCCAAGCCCACCATCTTTCACGGCATCAGTAGCATATTTAGAAGCTAGCTTTGGACCTCCTGCCGGAAAAATCCCCGTATAATTCATATTGATATTGGTGTATCTCGTTTTGTTTAAAACACTGAAATTATTTCCAAGATCATATTTAAACTCTGCACCCAATACATCAACTTTCGGATGGATTCCATCTTCAAGATTTCTGTTGAAAAATCCACCTCCGGCCTGTGGAATATTCAGCTGGCTGATGGCTCTGTAACTATATGTTCCGTAATTAGGATCAAATCCCTGGAATCCTTTCAGTTTATTTCCGTTCTGGATTAAAGGAATCGGAAGGAAGAATGTATTTCTGTCATCCAGTTTTTTGTAATATACTTTTACATAGCCTTTATCAAACACATATTTCAGATTCATTCTGATTTGCCCCCCATTATTGGCTTTGAAACCCGTTTTTCTGATTCCGTCATCTGTTCTGTAAAAACCACCGACATTAAAAAACAATTTATCCTGAACCAAAGCGCCTCCTACATTCACATCGGTACGCATCAATCCGTAGGTACTGGTTTCAAGTTTCGCCGTACCTCTGAAATCATTGGTTCCTTCTCTGGTAATAAAGTTGATCAGACCTCCAGGTGAATTGGTTGCAAAAATAGAACCTGACCCTCCTCTCAACGCTTCCATACGGTTGACAGAATTGTCTACACGGAAAAAGTTGTCAGCATTGGCAAACTGAAGTGCTCCGTCTTCGAAAACCGGAAGACCGTCTTCCTGTACCTGTACAAATTCATAAGCTCCTGCAGAAGGAATTCCTCTTGCGAAAAGGTTGTTTCCTACTTCCCCACCTGAAGTTTCCACCGCAAATCCCGGAACTCTTTGCAATAAAGCAGCAGCACTGATCGGGTTCTGTTTCTGAATTTCTTTGGAGCTAAATGTGGAAATTGCTGTACTGGATTCTATTTTTTTCTTTGGATTTGAGTTTCCTGTAATGACAATCTGATCGATGGAAGAAACTTTTGCAGAATCCTGCGGTGTTTCCTGGGCATAAGCATTATTAAAGTATAACGTAGCTGTTGCGGCGATTAAAAAGATCGATTTTTTTTTCATAGCCTTATTTTTTATTGTTAGTTTCAGTTTTGTTGTAATTGTAAATACACTCCATTGGTCCAACCGAATCCGTCCTGATTAGGGTATTCCCCTCCGCCTGCTATTGTTTCTGTGTCTAATGCATTGTATTTTTCCATCAGCTTTCCGGTGTTTTTGTAGACCCTTTCTACATTGGAACACCAGTTGTTTTTAATTTTTTCTGCCAGCTCATCAAAGCCGTAATTTTTCATTGCTTTAAATCCTAACCATTGATAAGGAGCCCACGCATTGGGAAGATCCCACTGCTGACCCGAGTTTTTAGTTGTAGTAACAAGACCACCCTGGTAAAGAAACTTTTCAGCAACAGCTTTAGCAACTGCCTCAGCCTGCTCCTGATCTGCAATTTCAAGGAATAAAGGGTAAAGAGCAGCAATATGTTCAGACGGTGTTTTTGTGTTTTTTTTAGTGTGATAATCTTTATAATTGTTAGTATTTCCATCCCAGAAATAGTTATTGATCATCTGTCTTCGGCTTGCTGCTCTTTCTGAAAAATAATTTTCTTTTTCACTCAGATTCTGAAGTGCTGAAGATTTCGCCAAAGTCATTTCCAAATGCCACAAAAGACAGTTCAAATCAACCTGGGCAAGATTCAGCGTTTCTATTGTCTGTATATTTTCTCCGTCTGCAAACCATCGGCTGGAAAAATCCCAACCCGATTCACAGGCGCTTCTTATATTTCTGTAAAATTCATCACCTGAAGCTTTCTCATGATCTTCAATATCGATCAGATAACTTTCGGGCCTTGGTGTATTTTCTGCATCGTAATAACGGTTCAGGATATCTCCCTCTGTTGTTTTTACCACTCTTTTTACACTGGACCCGTTTTCAAGTCCTTCTTCCCCATTCATCCAGAAAGCATATTCTTTCTCCAGTGTTTCGTGGTATTTCACATAAATCACCTTGTCTCCTGTCGTTTCGAAAAGAAGATCCAGCATTAATGAAAAGTAAGGAGGCTGCGATCTGCTCAGGAAGTGAGTTCTGCTTGCATTCGGAACAAATCCTATATTTTGGATCAGATAAGAACAGTTTTCAATAATGTTTTCCATCATTTCTACTCTTCCCGAAACCTGTAATCCTAGCATGATAAAATAACTGTCCCAATAGAAAAACTCATTAAAACGACCACCAGGAACGATATAAGGCTTTGGCAATTTTAAAAGGGTCCCTTTTTCTTCATATGCTGTACGGGTGAGTTCATCCCACAACTTTTCGATATGTTCACCAATAGGGAGCTGATCTTGTCTCTGAACAGAAACTCTTGCTCCTAAAAAGTCAAAATGAGTCATCACAAAATCTTTCAGATCAAAACCTTCCGTATTTTTGGATTGTTCATAATCCTCATTGATCTTTGCAATGGGAAAAAGAGGAACTGCATCCGTCATCATTTTCTGATCCTCAAAAATTTCAGATCTCTGTACATTATCAAACAGACTTTGAATTTCGTTTATATAAAGCTGATTACTCATTGTTATTTTTTAGGATTAATTTTTAATTTATTCATGAACACTGCCGAAGTGATCAGTAATGAAAGCGGAATCAGGGAAAGGTAAAATGCCCGCTGCCCGCTGAACTCCTGAAATACAAAACCGGTAATGATAGAACCTATCGTTCCCCCGATTGCTGAGAAAACAACGATCAATCCTGACATCGCACTGTGCAGATATTTAGGGATTGATGCCAGAATCACAGAATTAATACTTGGATAAATCGGTGCCAGCAAACCTCCCATCAAAGGAAATAAATACACGACCAAAGGAGCATTCAACCAGTTTGTATTTGTATCAATATGAATATTATGGGTCAGGGGCAAAACCAGCAATAAACTGATAGCAAAACCTACCACACAGAAAGAAACTACATAGATCCAGCTGAATTTTTTAGAGAAGAATCCTGATAAAAATCTTCCCAAAGCAAAAGCTCCCGCTAAAACCGCTCCCGCCTGAATACTCATAGAGGTAGGCACTTTTAAAATCTCTTTATAAAATGTGGGCGTCCACGTTTGAAAGCTCTGCTCTACCAATACAAAAAGGAAAGCGCATAATAAAAAACATAATACTTTTTTATAGCTGAATAAGCTTACACTATTTTTTAAATCTCCCAAGAGATCTGTTTTATCACTTTTAGCTTCCTGTTCGTTCAGTTTTGAAAAGAATAAAAATAAAAAAGACAAACTTGAAAGTCCTCCCAGCACCCAATACACATTCAGCCATTCAGTAGATTTCGGATTATGATCATCTATATATAAACTGAATAAAACATTTCCAGCCAGTACTCCGATCATGAAAAACCCTTCCAGAAATCCCATAAAACTGGAATGTTCTTTATCTGTTTCCGTTACCAACCCAATAGAAGTAAAAACCGATATTTTGATTAATGCAAATGAAACTCCTACGGTTGCAAATAATAATTTGAATACCCAGAAGTCATTGGTAAAAGGCATTACAAAACACATGCAGCTTACCAGCAATAAAGCAATCAGCATTGATTTTTTGATTCCTATCTTCGGAAGAAATGAAGCCAGAATGAAAGAACATATGGCGATTGGAAGATCTTTGAAGCCTTCCAGAACGCTTGCCGAAGATTTTGAAATCCCAAAATTCTGCTGTACCTGTAGAATGACTGTTCCTACAGAATTCAGAAGAATGGCAAAGACAAAATAGTTTAAAAATAAAACGGCCTTGATGTTAAGATTTTTCATTCAGGTGATTTCTTGTTGGCTAAGATAGATGCATTTCTGTTAACGATAATTTAACACAGTAAATCAATATTTGAACTATATTAATATGTTTAGTATTTTTAGTGAATAAATATGATTAATTAGATGAAAGTTACTTTTGAAAGGGTAATCCCTAATGAAAAGAGCTCATTCCGCACCATTCATAATAATTCTCCCATTTCAGAATTCAAATGGGAGTATCATTATCATCCCGAAATTGAGCTGGTATGTGTTATTTCCGGGAATGGAACCCGTCACGTGGGTTATCATAAAAGTAATTATACGAACGGAGATCTGGTATTAATCGGGTCCAATATTCCCCACTCCGGATTCGGTCTGAATTCTATTGATCCGCATGAAGAAATTGTACTTCAGTTCAAAGAAGAAATCCTTCAGTTTCCCGAGCAGGAAGTAGAATCGAGATCTATTAAAAACCTGTTGGAACTTTCAAAGTACGGGATTCATTTTCATCATAAAGTAAAAAAGGTAATGCTTCCCAGGCTGAAACTGATGCTGGAATCTGAAGGCTACAAAAGATATTTATTATTGCTTGAAATTCTTTTTGAACTTTCAAAATGTGAGGATTATGATCTTTTAAACAAGGAAATCATGCCCTACACCATTATTTCTAAAAATAAAACCCGTCTTGAGAATATATTTACCTATGTAGAACATCATTACGACAAGGAAATTGATATTGAAGAAGTAGCAAAACTAGCTAACCTGACTTTACCAGCTTTCTGTAATTTCTTTAAAAAAGCGACTCAGATTACGTTTACAGAGTTTGTGAACCGTTATAGAATTAATAAAGCCTGTCTGCTGATGGCGCAGGACAGATCTATTTCAGAATGCAGCTACCAGTGTGGCTTTAATAATGTGACCTATTTTAACAGGATGTTTAAAAAATATACGGGGAAGACTCCTTCAGAGTTCATCAGGAATTATTCTCATAATAAAGTGAATGTGGATCTGAAGGTTGAAAAGGAGGTCAAAGCCAAAGTAAGCTTTTAATTTTTTGTAATCAAAAATCTGTTTATGGTAAACCGTAAGGATAAGCAACTTACATAAGTTATTTTCGTAAAACAATTTAAAATAACAAACCATGGCAATTAGAATTACTTGCATCAACAAAGACAACGGATATCATGAAAATCCAAACTTAGCAATCACTCATTTAGGATGGACTGGAGATGATGGAAAACCAGGAAAAAGTACTCGATTAGAAATATATAACTGGATAAAAAATGAAAGAGGATTAGCTTATGTTACTGATAGTTATGAAAACCAAGTAAAGGTTATCACAGCTGAAACTTATAATGGTACCAAATATTTAAAAACTGAGGCAGATAATACAACAAAAAATAATTTATTATCACTCCCTGAATGTAAATAAAGGTTCAAAGTTATTAAATGAAGGCTGTCCTATTAATTAATAGAACAGCCTTTTATATTATATAAGTAATAATTAGTGATTATCTAAAATTATTTCCATTTAATATTGCATCCCATGCTAGGTCTCTGAATTTCTTCCTGAGGTTCTCCAGCCAAAAGATTTTCAAAAGCAATAATTAGATCTTCTCCGGTTACATCTTTATTATTTCCAGGTCTTGAATCATCCATCTGACCTCTGTATACAAGGTCAAGCTTATCATCAAAGAAATAAAAATCCGGTGTACAAGCTGCATCATAAGCTTTTGCTACTGCCTGGCTTTCATCAAACAGATAAGGGAAATCAAATCTTCTTTCAATTTGAAATTCGATCATTTTTTCCGGAGAATCTGCCGGATATTTTTCGATATCGTTAGCATTGATGGCGATGAATTCAATTCCGTGCTCGTTATAATCTTCGTATAGTTCATTGATCTTGTCAATTACATGAAGAACAAACGGACAGTGGTTGCACATAAAGATCACCAAAGTACCTTTTTCTCCTTTCAGTTCTTCCAAAGACTGAAGTTCATTCGTTTTTGACGGGTTAGGAAGTTCAAAAAACGGAGCTTTTGTTCCTAATGCCAACATATTTGAGGGAGTATTCATATCCTTATTTCTTTACCGGCAAAGATAATTATTTCTTTTGTTAATTAGGAAGAAGACATTTTCATTTTTAATAAAGTAAAGAAGCTGGAGGATGAAGATTGTTAGCCCTCAAAAATAGTTATAGTCAAATTCTATTATTATATTATTTAACCTTCAAAATAACTTCCAGCACCCATTCTTCCAGCTTCGAGCCTTTAATTAATCTTCTTTAAAAAGCAGACGAACCTATAAAACTTACAATATCCCTTGGAAGTTATATTAAAAAGTTTGTAGTTTTGCTAACGCTGTTAGTAAATAAAAATCATGGGTCTACATGAACGCCGTCAACGAGAAAAAGAATCCATCCGTGCAAATATTTTGCAGGCTGCTTTTACGTTGGCGAAAACTGAAGGCTGGGGTTCGCTTTCTATGCGTAAGATAGCAGATGCTATTGAGTATAGTGCTCCCGTTGTATATGATTATTTTGAAAATAAAGAAGCTATTCTATTTGAAATTTCCTTAGATGGCTTTCATAAGTTACACATTGAACTGTTAAAAGCTCAGCAGAAGCACGATACTCCGGAAGAGCAGCTTGTTGCCATTGTGGATGCGTACTGGAACTTTGCTTTTAAAAATAAGGAATATTACCAGCTTATGTTTGGTCTTGGAATGCAATGTTGTGGAAAAGGACAGATGAAAAAAGAATTCTCGTCATTCCAGGAACTTATTTATGAATGTACTTATGAGATTATAAAGAAAAACGGATCCAATCCGGACAATGCCTGTCATATGTCTCATGCTCTGTTTTCTGCCGTACATGGAATGATCTCTATTATGATGATGCGTACAGCTGATATCCCTTCAACAATGAATAAAACGACTTTGGACGAAACTGTTTCGGCTTTTATTAAGTCTTTATAGATTTTTTTTGAATTAAAAATTAACACCGTTAGGAAAATTAACACTGAATTAATATATATTTCCTGTTAATCCTGACTAAAAACTCAAACATTTATGAAGCCATTCATTATTTTAAGTTGTTAAAATTAGTGATTTTTTGTCTACTAATTAACACTGTTAGTAAAATTAACACACCTTACACCATCATTATACACTTCAATACATTAAAAAAATTTCAATTATGGAAGCAATCGACCTCATCGGACATTAAAAATTCTGTAATTTTTTTTGAACAAATCATTAACACTGTTAGGAAAAAATACAGCATTTATCAAAACATTTTTTACTTACCTCTAACACTTCATTAAAAAAATTAAACCAACAATGAAATTACCTGGAAAAACAAGGTTTATTGTACTTATTGCAAGTATAATTCTTTTACAGAGCTGCACAAAAGCCGCAGAAGGAACCAATGCCGCACCTCCAGCTCCAGAACTTCCGGTTTATACCGTTATCACCTCACCCGCTACGACATATCAGGAATTCCCAACTGCTTTGGAAGGGAAAAACAACGTAGAAATCAGATCTCAGGTAGATGGATACCTTGACAGAATCTACGTAGAAGAAGGAGCATATGTAAGAGCAGGACAACCGTTATTCAAAATAGATTCAAGAAGTTATGGCGAACAGATGAATATGGCTCAGGCTAATCTTCAGGCGGCTAATGCCAATATTCAAAAAGCAAGAGTAGAAGTAGACAGACTTCAGCCGCTGGTGGCTGCCAAAGTAGTTTCTGATGTACAGCTTAAAACCGCAAAAGCCAATTATGAAGCGGCTGTTGCTGCCGCTGCTCAGGCCAGAGCTTCTGTAGGAAGCGCCAGAATCAACGTAGGATTTACCACCATTACAGCTCCTGTAAGCGGTTATATCGGAAGAATTCCTTACAAAAAAGGAAGTCTGATTTCAAGAACAGATGTGAATCCATTGACATTACTATCTGATATCAGTGAAATCTATGCCTATTTCTCTTTAAGTGAGCTTGACTTCATTGCTTTCCAGAATAAATATCCGGGAGCAAGCTTAGAAGAAAAACTGAAAAATATGCCCATGGTAGATCTAGTGATTGCCGACAACAGTACTTACCCTGAAAAAGGAAGATTGAGCATTGTAGACGGCCAGTTTGACAAAACTACCGGAGCCATCAGTGTACGTGCTGTTTTTCCTAATGCCAACGGAACTTTAAGAACCGGAAATACAGGAAGAGTACGTATGCCACAGCTCATTTCAAATGCAGTTGTAATTCCTCAGGAATCAACCTTCGAAATTCAGGATAAAACCTATGTTTATGTAATGGGTAAAGACCAGAAGGTAACCGGGAGACCGATCAAAATATCAGGAAAAACGGATAGCTATTATTTTATTTCTGAAGGGCTTAAGCCTGGAGAAAAAATTGTATTCACGGGAATTGGAAACCTGAAAGACGGTGCTTCTATCAAGCCGAAAAATATTTCTTCGGACAGCTTGTTAAAAGCAAAACCATTATAGTTCTTTCCGAATACAGAAGACTTAAAAAAATAAACTTCTTATGTTAAAACAATTTATAGAAAGACCAGTCCTTTCAACGGTCATCTCCATAATACTCTTATTATTGGGAGCTTTGTCTCTCTTTAATTTACCGATTGCCCTTTTCCCGGACATCGCTCCACCAAGCGTTCAGGTAACGGCATTCTACCCTGGAGCCAATGCTGAGGTCGTAGCCCGTTCGGTAGCCACTCCTATTGAGGAAGCTGTAAACGGAGTTGAGAACATGACTTATATGACCTCAAACTCCAGTAACGACGGTACCATGACCCTGAGTGTTTTCTTCAAACAGGGTGCCGATGCAGACAATGCGGCAGTAAACGTACAGAACCGTGTATCGAAAGCGATGAGCCAGCTGCCTCAGGAAGTGGTACAGGCCGGGATCTCAACCCAGAAGGTTCAGAACAGTATGATTATGTTCATGGGACTGACCAGTGAAGATGCAAAACAATATGATGAATTATTCCTTCAAAACTATCTGAAGATCAATGTTATTCCACAGATACAGCGTATTCCGGGGGTAGCACAGGCTCAGGTATTCGGGACAAGGGATTATTCCATGAGAATCTGGCTGAAACCGGATCGTCTGGCGGCTAATAATCTTTCTCCACAGGAAGTTTTGGGAGCCATTAAAGACCACAACCTTGAAGCTGCTCCGGGCCGTCTTGGACAGGGAAGTAAGGAAACCTACGAGTATATCCTTAAATATAAAGGAAAACTGAATAAGGGTGAAGACTATGAAAACATCGCCATCAAAGCAAACAGTGATGGATCTTTCTTAAGATTAAAAGATGTTGCAAGAGTAGAATTCGGTTCTTATACCTATACTGCGACCAACAGGGTAGATGGAAAACCGGTTGCCGGATTTGCTATCCTGCAGACAGCCGGATCCAATGCCAACGAAATCCTTACGGAAATTGAAAAGCAGGTGAAAGTAATGGAAACCACTCTTCCAAAAGGAGTGAAGCCAATCATCATGTACAACTCTAAAGACTTCCTGGATGCTTCTATCCATCAGGTTGTGGAAACACTTGTTATCGCCTTCATCTTGGTATTTATTGTAGTATTTATTTTCCTTCAGGATTTCAGATCTACCTTAATTCCGGCTATTGCCGTACCCGTTGCGATTATAGGAACCTTCTTCTTCCTGCAGTTATTTGGTTTCAGTATCAATATGCTTACCTTATTTGCATTGGTACTCGCCATTGGTATTGTAGTGGATGATGCCATTGTGGTGGTGGAAGCCGTCCATTCTAAAATGGAACAGACGGGAATGCCTGTAGAGCATGCTACCATGCACTCGATGAGTGAAATTTCAGGAGCCATTATTTCCATTACACTGGTAATGTGTGCCGTGTTTATTCCGGTTGGTTTCATGCAGGGACCTGCAGGAGTTTTCTACAGACAGTTTGCTTTCACATTGGCGATTGCGATTTTAATTTCAGCAGTGAATGCATTAACATTGAGTCCGGCATTATGTGCGATGTTCTTAAATGATCCTCAGGGAGAACATGGGGAGCACGGTCATAAAAAAGGTTTTGGAGCAAGGTTCTTCAATGCTTTCAATGCGAGCTTCAACAGCATGACCAGAAAATATATTTACAGCCTTAAGTTTTTAATTAAAAACAAATGGGTTGCGATAGGAGGTCTTGTTATCATCACAGCAGCAAGTGTATTTTTAATCAAGAAAGCGCCGTCAGGATTCATTCCTACGGAAGACCAGGGATTCGTATTGTATGCGGTGAATACTCCTCCGGGAAGTTCACTGGAAAGAACACACAGAGCTACGGCTCAAATTGATAAAATTATCAACGGTGAAAAAGCAACCAACCACCTTTGGGTAGCGGACGGGATGAACTTCATCAGTAATGCCAACGCTTCTCCCTATTCTGCAGGTTTCATTAAGCTTAAAGATTATGACAAGCGTGGTGAAATGAAAGATCCTGATCAGATTGCTGCAACATTGACAGGTAAGGTAAGCCAGGTAAAAGATGCCAACGCATTCTTCTTTAACTTCCCCACTGTACAAGGTTTCGGTAACGTTTCCGGATTTGAATTCATGCTTCAGGACAAAACGAATGGTTCTTTTGAACAATTGGGAACAACCACTCAGCAGTTTATCGGAGAACTGATGAAAAGACCTGAAATTGCTTTTGCCTTCACAACGTATGCCGCAGGAAACCCTCAGTATACTATTGATGTGGATACTGATAAAGCTAACCAGCTGGGCGTTTCTGTAACAGAACTGATGCAGACGATGCAGATTTATTTCGGAAGTAGCTTTGTATCGGATTTCAACAGATTCGGGAAGTATTACAGAGTAATGGCTCAGGCAGATATTCCTTACCGTACGGATGTTAATTCACTCGAAGGAATCTATGTAAAAAATAAATCGGGAGAAATGGTTCCTGCCAAAACTCTGGTTACTCTAAAAAGATCTTTCGGTCCTGAAACAGTAACAAGAAATAACCTTTTCAATGCTGTTACGATTAACGGAACTCCGAAACCTGGTTACAGTACCGGAGATGCCATCAAAGCGGTTGAAGAGGTTGCTCAACAGTCACTCCCAAGAGGATATGGATATGAGTGGACAGGGATTACCCGTGAAGAAATTAAAACAAGCGGACAGACTGCTTTTATTTTCTTCTTAAGTATTCTATTCGTTTACTTCTTACTGGCAGCCCAATATGAAAGTTATATCCTTCCGTTTGCTATTATTCTTACCATTCCAACAGGGATTTTTGGAGTATTTGCCTTCACAGGATTAGCAGGAATTGATAACAATATTTACGTTCAGGTAGGATTGATCATGCTTGTAGGACTATTAGCGAAGAATGCCATCCTGATTGTAGAATTTGCCGTACAGAGAAGAAAAGCCGGTAAAACATTGATAGAATCTGCACTTCAGGCATCAAGATTACGTTTAAGACCGATCTTAATGACCTCTTTTGCCTTCATCGTGGGAATGCTTCCACTGGTATGGACGCAAGGTGCTTCTTCAAAAGGAAACCACTCTATCGGTTACAGTACCGTAGGAGGAATGCTTACAGGGGTAATCTTCGGGATCTTTATCATTCCGGTAATGTATGTAGTGTTCCAGTACCTGCATGAAAAAATGCCAAGCAGAAAAAAGAAAAGACTTCTGAAAAAACAAATGGAGGAAGAACTTTTAGCTGCTAGTCACTAATAAAAAAATGAATGACAAAAACTTAGAGAAAATTTTAAGATCATAGGTTTACCTATTTACCTGCCTGTTCTTAATGGTTTTAAAAACTAACTATTTTCTCCTACTAAAGAAATTTTTGCATCAACAGAAACCTCTCTAAGTTTTGTCTTCAATTAAAAGTTTAAAAACTATGAAACGAGTAAAAAATATTATTCTAACATTTGTGCTGGCCATCGGCTCTGTTTCGTGTGTGTCTAAACTGGCCTACACGGAGCCTGAGCTTCCACTTCCGGAAAAATTCCAGTACACTGCCACTGCAGACACAGCCAGTATAGCTAACCTGGAGTGGAAACAGTTTTTCAGTGATCCTATTTTACAGGGACTGATTGAAAAAGGAATTAAAAATAATTATGATCTTCAGATTGCCTTAAAGCAGGTGGCTGCTTCACAGGAAAAACTGAAACAGGCAAAATATATGCAGTATCCGGATGTTGGGTTTGGAGTAAGCGGACAGATTTCAAGACCATCCAAAAACAGCATGAACGGGCAAAGCTTAAATTTATTTTTAGGTTCAAGCCATGTTGAAGACTATAACGCAGCCTTCAACCTTTCATGGGAAGCGGATATCTGGGGAAAAATCAAAAACCAGCAGGAAGTTTCAAGAATGCAGTACCTTCAGACCTATGAAGGTTCAAAAGCAGTTCAGACTCAGGTAGTAGCAGCTATTGCACAAGGGTATTATAATTTGTTAATGCTTGACAGACAATTGGCTATTGCAAAATCCAACCTGGAACTGAGCAGCAATACCTTACTAATGACCAAAAAAATGTGGGAAAGCGGCGATAATACTTCTTTGGGAGTTCAGCAGGCCGCAGCACAGAAACAGGCTACAGAACTTCTGATAGCCCAGCTGGAGCAGAATATTGCCATCCAGGAAAATGCACTGAGTATTCTGGTTGGAGAACTTCCCAATAAAGTCGACAGAACCATTGAAATGTCTGATACTTCACTGCCTCAAAACATTACTGCAGGACTTCCGGCAGCTATGGTAAGCAGAAGACCAGACGTTCGTCAGCAGGAACTGGTTTTATTAGAATCCAATGCGATGGTAGGAATTGCTCAGGCAAATATGTATCCTGCATTGAAAATTACTGCTAATGGTGGAGTAAATTCATTCAAATTTGATAACTGGTTCCAGATTCCGGCTTCGTTATTCGGATCGGTTTTAGGAGGAATTACCCAGCCTATTTTTCAGAAAAGACAATTGAAAACAGATCTGGAAGTAGCAAAAATTCAAAGAGAAAAAAATGTTCTTGCATTCCGTCAATCGGTATTAAATGCTGTGGGAGAAATTTCTGATGCCTTGGTTTCCAATGAAAACTTAAAAGTTCAGGAACAAAAAGCGACAGAACAGGCAACTACACTAAAAGATGGAATTAAAAGTGCACAACTTCTTTACAAAGGAGGTTCAGCCAATTACCTGGAAGTGATTACAGCACAGGGGAATTCCCTACAGGCAGAGTTGAATCTGGCTTCCATAAAAAGACAGAGATTAAGCAGCATTGTAGATTTATACAGAGCTTTAGGCGGCGGTTGGAAGTAGTAAATTAAATTATATTTGTTTTAAGATGCGGTTCTTTTCAGAGCCGCATTTTTTGTATTGTTTCTGTTTATCTACAATATGAATTTAAACTTGGATTCCTAAGGAATGACACAATGTATGGATAAATGAAGGGTCCGGTTTGTCATTCTGAATGAAACAAAGTGGAATGAAGAATCTTTAAAAACAATCGATGAGATTCTTCCTTCGTCAGAATGACAAACTAAGTGCTTAATTTATTCATGAAATTGCTCAGCAATCCATTTTAACAGAGCCTCAAAGTCTTCCTGAGAATATCCCAACTGTAAATAATGAATATCATCCGCCTTTCGGTACCACGTCAGCTGGCGTTTCGCATACCTGCGGCTGTTCTTTTTAATTTCCGAAACCGCAAAATCAAGATCCCATTCTCCATCAAAATATTTGAACAGTTCAGCGTAACCTACAGTATTCAAAGCTGTCAACCCTTTGAATTTCTCAAGACTTTTCACCTCATCCAGCAAGCCGTTCTCCATCATGATATCCACTCTGCGGTTAATTCTTTCATATAATTCTTCCCTTGGAGCTTCTATCCCGATTCTGATGACATTAAAATCTCTTCCATTTTGAGAAACCGAAATATGTTCAGAATATTTTTTATCCGTCTGCCAGATAATATCAATAGCTCTCAACAGCCTGCGGTGATTGTGAATATCCACCACACTGAAATATTCAGGATCCAGTTCTTTTAAAATCTCCTGAAGTTTTTCTATTCCCTCCTGCTCCATCATATTTTGAAGCTTTTCCTGGTTTTCAGCATTGGCTTCCGGAAGATCATGCAGACCTTCTATCACCGCTTTTTCATACATCATGCTTCCTCCAACAAGAATTACCGTGTCATGAGCAGTAAAAAGTTCATTGAGTTTCTGAAGAGCATCTTCTTCATACTGCCCGATAGAATAATACTCTTCCACTGAAAGATTTCCAATAAAATGATGAGGTGCCTGCCCCAGTTCTTCTTCCGAAGGGGCTGCCGTTCCTATTTTCATTTCTTTAAAAAACTGACGGGAATCACAGGAAATAATCTCCGTATTGAAATGTTTCGCCAAATCAATTGCCAATCTAGTTTTTCCAATTCCGGTGGGTCCTACTACAGAAATTAAATTTTTCTTTTTCACAGCGCTAATTTACGAAAATGGGTTTATTTAATTTGGAAGCCTGAGGTTGGAGGTTAATTAAATCTCATTATATATTTACAACAACCTTCCAGCTTCTCGCCTCCATCTTCCAGCCATTCAACATTAGTTAAACTATAGACTTAAATGTTTATCTTTGTAGAACAATAAAAAACTATGATTTTATCAATGACCGGATTCGGTAGAGCCGAAGATGTTTTTGAAGGAAAAAAAATTACTATTGATATTAAATCTCTGAACAGCAAGAGCTTTGATTTAAATATTAAAATTCCTTTACGTTATAAAGAAAAAGAATTTGAAATCAGAAAAATTCTTAACGATAGAATTATCCGTGGAAAAGTAGACTGCTACGTTAATATCGAGAATCTTGAAGAGTCCAACGATGTAAAAATCAATAAAAACTTAATTGACTCTTATATTAACGAACTTAAAAACATAGCTTCTGACGGTCCCAATTTCGAATACCTTAAAATGGCAGTAAGACTTCCTGATGCCATCACTTCAAGACCTGACGAATTAACGGAAGGTGAATGGGAAGCTCTGGCTAAGATTGTCAATAATGCCGTAGACAGATTCGAAGAATTCAGAAGAACTGAGGGTGGTATCTTACACGAAGAACTCAACAGAAATATTCAGAATATCGACAAATATCTTAGCGAAGTGATTCCTTTTGAAGAAGAAAGAATTGTGAGCGTGAAAGAACGTTATCAGAAATCTTTGAAAGAATTTGAAAATGTTGATGAAACACGTTTCTATCAGGAAATGGCCTATTTCACTGAAAAACTTGATATTTCTGAAGAAAAGGTAAGACTTGCCCAACACCTGAAATATTATAAAGAAGTAATGGACAATGAGTCTTTCAACGGAAAAAAACTGGGATTTATTTCTCAGGAAATCGGAAGAGAAATCAATACACTGGGTTCTAAAGCCAATCACGCAGAAATCCAGAAACTGGTGGTGATGATGAAAGACGACCTTGAAAAAATTAAAGAACAAACGTTAAACGTATTGTAATGATAGATACGGGGTACGAGATGCGTGGTTGTTCTAAGAATAGATCACCAAACTCGAAACCCGTAACCCGAAACCCAAAAAAATGGATAAAGTAATTATATTTTCAGCACCATCAGGGAGCGGAAAAACTACATTGGTAAAGCATTCACTGGAGACATTTCCTGAACTGGAATTTTCAATTTCATGTACGACAAGACAGCCAAGAGGAAGTGAAGTACATGCCGTAGATTATCATTTTCTGACACCGGAGGAGTTCAGACAGAAAATTTCCGAAGATGCTTTTGTAGAATATGAAGAAGTTTATACTGACAAATATTACGGTACTTTAAAATCTGAAGTAGAAAAAATCTGGAATCAGGGAAAAGTAGTTATTTTTGATGTAGATGTAAAAGGAGGAATTTCGTTAAAAAAATATTTCGGTGATAAAGCGCTGTCTATTTTTATAGAACCGCCTTCCATTGAAGAATTGGAACGAAGATTGATCTCCAGAAACACAGATGATGCAGAAACCATAAAAACGCGTGTCGCAAAGGCAGAAGAAGAAATGACCTACGCCAGCGGGTTTGACAAGATCGTGATTAATGAAGATCTTGATGCAGCTAAAAAAGAAATAGAAAGTTTAATAAAAAGTTTTATCAGTAATTAATGGCTGGAAGATGGAAGAAGGAGGATGGGAGTAAAATACTACACTCAAAATCTAACTTCTAATTTCTAACCTCTAGCTTCTGATCATAAAAAATTGAGGTTGATATGAGTACCGAAACATTAGAAAAAGCTAAATCTGCAATTCCTGTCAGAGGATTTCTGGATATAAAAGATATTGCTATTCCTCAGGGTGAAGAATTGGTGAAGGCCATTCTCAAACTAAAAGAAGAAAAAAATGCGGTTATTCTTGCCCATTATTACCAGCCCGGAGAAATTCAGGACATCGCAGATTTCCTTGGAGATTCTTTACAGTTGGCAAGACAGGCTAAAGATACCAATGCTGACATGATTGTATTCTGTGGAGTACATTTCATGGCAGAAGCCGCTAAAATTCTGAATCCAACTAAAAAAGTAGTTCTTCCTGATACCATGGCCGGATGCTCACTGGCAGATGGTTGTTCCGGAGAAGGACTGAGAAAAATGCGTGAGCAGCACCCGAATGCTTTAATTGCCACTTACATCAACTGTAATGCAGAAACTAAAGCTGAAAGTGATATTATCGTTACAAGTTCAAACGCTGAAACAGTGATTGAAGCACTTCCGAAAGACAGACCGATCATTTTTGCACCTGACAAAAACCTGGGAAGATACCTTTCTAAGAAAACAGGCCGCGATATGATCCTTTGGGATGGAAGCTGTGTGGTACACGAAGCATTTTCAATGGAAAGAATTGCCCAGCAATTGGCTGACAATCCGGATGCAAAACTAATTGCACACCCTGAAAGCGAAGAAGCAGTTTTAAAACTGGCCCATTTTATCGGTTCCACTTCTGCCCTTTTGAACTATGTAGAAAAAGATGACTGCCAGAAATTCATCATCGCTACAGAAGAAGGAATTCTTCACGAAATGAGAAAACGTGCGCCTCACAAGGAACTGATTCCTGCATTGGTTTTTGATGAAAGCTGTAATTGTTCAGAATGTTTCTATATGAAACGTAATACCATGGAAAAGCTGTATTTATGTATGAAATATGAGCTTCCAGAAATTCTTATCGACGAAGAATTAAGATTAAAAGCATTAAAACCTATTGAAGCGATGCTTGATCTTTCCAAAAGCATAAAATAATTTTTTTATCACGAATATTTATTATATTTAAAACTTAAACTAATAATAAATATGAAAAATCTAAAAAAATTAGACAGAAGAAGTCTTAAAAATGTAAACGGAGGAAGTAACATATGTAACTTAAACTGCGAAATACATGAAACCTGCGGAGCGGGATGTAATGGAGAATTAATCTGCGTACCCAGAGGAATGTATATTCCGGATAACTGTTAAAAAAATAAAGCACTGTTTTTACAGTGCTTTTTTATTTTTATTATGCAGTGATTGCAACAAAGCAATCTGCACTCACAACAACGCACATTCTGCAATTTTCGGACAATGTCCAATATGCATCGCACGAAGGATCACTGGAAGAGCCTGGTCCAAAAACCAGATGGGTAGGACAACCATCACACCTTGATATACCAGCACCTTTCATTTGTTCCAAATCTCTTCTGTTCAGTTTCTTTAATTTTTTCATAAAGTCAAATTATCTTTTAAGAAACTCCTCCGTCCACACATTCCATACTTACCAGAACACACATCTTGCAGTGGTCAGGAAGTCCCTGATAAGCAGAGCATGGATATTGATATTCGGGTCCATCTCCAAACGTAGCATTTTGAGGACACCCTGCACATCTTGAAGGACCTGCTGCTCCATTTAATTGTTCAAGTTCTTTTCTGTTTAATTTCTTTAGATTTTTCATAGTAGTTTTAAATTAAATTTTGATTTTATGTTCTTATAACAAATTGATGGTTTTTACATACTATTTTTCTAGCCTTCGAGAACCATACAGCTGCCTGGAATGGATGGATCATAAGGAAAAAGATAAAGACAAACTTTACGTCCTTTGAGATCTGTGCATATTGCACAACCTTTCGGTCCACAATCAAGATCTACCGCACAGCTGTCTCCTGTTCCTCCAATGATAGCTCTTAAGCTTTCTCTATTTAATTTTTTTGAATTTTTCATAGTACTTTAATTTTTAAATTGAGTTTAGTCTATTCAATACTACAGCATTGGTGCATAGCAGGTTCCTCCCGGCTTCAGCCAGCATCCCCAATTCCCGCCTCCACGGAAACAAACAAACTGCTCGCCTCCACAGGCTTCAATCTGAATATCAGTGAAACCACCTTTGATGTTCTTCTTGTCTTCCCTTGATAATTTTTTAATTGTTTTCATATGGTAATAATTTTGGTATTCTGTAATAATGAATTCATGATGTAAATCAGTAAGGACCAAAGCATTCAAAGCTTACTAACACTCTTCCTTTACAGCACTCAGGTAATGCATAATAATCAGCACATGACCTTGGCTCGCCTGGTCCGTATGGGCCGGCAGGACAATTCTCAAAACAGTTATTCACATCTCCTCCACTGATTGATTTCAGATTTTTTCGGTTTAATTTCTTAAAATTTTTCATGATTAATTTCTTATTAGTTAATATTATAAATGTAACATTTTTAATCAATTACACCAAAATATATCTCATAAAAAGGAAATATAATTTTATTTTGTTAAAAACTTGTCTGTTTCAAAATTATTTGTACATTTGTTCTGTTACAATGAATTTTTTAAGAAACATATCTGATATTTCTGCTCTGAAATCACTTATTTCAGGCATATCTTCTGTTTCTACATTTGGCACTACAACAATTACCCCATAACGGGGTAGATTTTCACATATTATTCCCGGTACCCGTACTCTTTTTTTCAAAGAGTAACCATTTCTATTTACCCAACTTCAAAAAATAATTGATGAAAGTTTTAAAATTCGGTGGAACATCAGTCGCCCATTCTCAGAATATATTACTGGTGGAAAAAATCATACAAAGAGAATCTTTAAAGAGCAAAGTTGTTGTTATTGTATCAGCACTTCATGGTGTTACTGACCAACTGATTAAAGCTGCGGAATATGCTTCTGTAAAAGATGAAAATTATATTCAAACGGTTCAAAATCTTGAAGAAAAACACATAAATCTGGTAAAAGAACTTTTTCCAATCGCAGAACAAAGTTCATGGTTAAGTTTTGTAAAAAAACATTTTAATGATATCGAAGAGCTCTGCAACGGAATTGCTGTTCTTGGTGAATTGACAGACAGAATTAAAGATAAAATTGCTTCTTACGGAGAATTTCTGTCTTCAAATATTATTGCAGCAAGACTCCAACAAGAAAAATTAGATTGTATATGGATGAATTCTGCAGAGCTGATCAGAACAAACAGTAATTTCACCAATGCAAAAGTAAATTTTAAATGGACTGATAGTAACATTGTCAATTTCCTGAATAAAACCCCCAACCGCATTATTTTAGGCCCTGGGTTTATTGCTCATGATGAAAAAAATAATACAACCACATTAGGAAGAGGAGGTTCCGATTATACTGCTTCTATTATGGCGGCGGCCGTTGATGCAGAAGAACTTCAGATCTGGACAGATGTAAGTGGGATGATGACTGCTGACCCACGTCTGGTTTCCAATGCTAAACCTATTTCTGAAATTTCTTATCATGAAGCAATGGAACTATCACACTTTGGGGCAAAAGTGCTTTATCCGCCTTCTATTCAGCCTGTGATGGTAAAAAACACAAACCTGATCATCAAGAATACTTTTGATCCGGATGCGTCAGGAACTTTAATTTCTGATCAACTGAAATGCTCAGAAGATACAAAGCAGATTGCAGTAGGAATTTCAAATATGAACAATATTGCCCTGCTTACCCTTGAAGGCAGTGGAATGGTAGGAATACCCGGAATTTCAGCAAAATTATTTCAATGCTTAAGTCATGAAAAAATAAATGTAATTCTTATCACACAAGGATCTTCAGAACATTCTATCACCATTGCTATTGAAGAAAAAGAAGTTTTGCGTGCTGAAGATGCTATCAACTCTTCTTTTGCAGATGATATTAACCTTAAGAGAGTCTATGATATAAAGATTGAGACAAAACTTTCCATTGTAGCTTTAGTAGGAGAAAATATGAAAAGTAGAAGTGGTGTGAGTGCAAAAATGTTTGGATGTCTCGGAAATAATGGAATCAATATTAGAGCGATTGCACAAGGGTCTTCAGAAAGAAATATCAGCATTGTCATTTCAGAAAAGGATAGTAAAAAAGCAGTTAATGTGCTTCATGAGGAGTTTTTTGAATCTGAAATAAAGCAAATCCATCTGTACATCTGTGGAACAGGAAATGTAGGTTTAAAATTGATTCAGCAGATTTATAACCAAAATGATTATTTAAAAGAAAACTTTTTGATCAACCTGAGAATTGCAGGCATTTCCAATAGCCGTCATATGATGTTTTCAGATCAGGGAATATCAAAAAACAGCTATGCTAACTGGGAACAACATGGTGAAAAAGCCTCTGCCAGAGAATTTGCTGATGAAATTATCCGTCGAAACCTTAGAAATTCGGTTTTCATTGATGTAACAGCAAGCGCTGACATTCCTGAAGTGTATGAAAGCTTATTAAAAAGAAGTGTGAACCTCGTAGCCTGTAATAAAATTGCAGCTTCTTCAGATTTCAAAAAATATAAAACTTTAAAAAATACCGCGCGAAACCACAGCTGTAATTTCTATTTTGAAACCAATGTAGGAGCTGGGCTTCCGGTCATAGGAACCATTAATGATCTCATAAAAAGCGGAGATCAGATTCAATCCATTAAAGCTGTACTGAGTGGAACATTGAATTTCGTATTTAATGAGTATGACGGCAGCAGAACATTCTCTGAAGTTGTGGCACAAGCTCAGAAAGAAGGATATACAGAGCCGGATCCAAGACTTGATCTGTCCGGAACGGATGTAGCCAGAAAAATTTTAATTCTGGCAAGAGAGGCAGGATATCCGCTTCAGTTTGAAGATATTGAAAACATTGGTTTTCTGCCTGAAGAATGCATGCAGGGAAGCGTTGAAAGTTTTTACGAAAAGCTTACAGTATATGAAGATCACTTCAAAAACTTATTGAATAAAGCTAAAAGCGAGGGCAAAATATTAAAATATGTCGCAGAATTTGAAAACGGAAAAGCCAAGGTAGGCTTGCAGCATATTGCTCCGGAAAGTGATCTGTTTCACTTATATGGAAAGGACAATATTGTCATTTTTAAAACGCTGAGATACTCTGAGCAGCCTTTGGTTGTAAAAGGAGCTGGTGCAGGAGCTGAGGTAACGGCAAGCGGAGTTTTTGCAGATATAATCCGTTCTATTTAAAAACAGAGTTATGAAAAAAGTAAAATTAAAAGTCCCGGCCACCGTGGCCAATCTGGTTTGTGGATTCGATATTTTAGGAATGGCAGTCCATGATCCTTATGATGAGATGGAGTTCAGATTATTGGAAACTCCTGACATTATTATAAAACATACAGACTCTTTCGGACTTCCTGAAGAGCCTTCCAGCAATGTTGCCGGGATTGTTCTCTTAAAAATTCAGGAACACCTTAATCTGAAAAACGGCTTTGAAGTTATTATTCATAAACATATAAAGCCCGGAAGCGGGCTCGGCTCCAGTGCGGCAAGTGCCGCCGGAGCCGCTTTCGGAGCCAATGTATTATTAGGAAACAAACTTTCCAAAGAGGAAATGGTTTATTTTGCCATGTTTGGGGAAGAACTTGCTTCAGGAGTGCGCCATGCAGACAATATCGCACCATGCATCTATGGCGGAATCACCTTGGTAAAATCTACCGAACCAATTGATATCATCCCTCTGAACAGTCCTGATTTATTCGTAACCGCCGTTCATCCGCAGGTGGAAGTTAAAACCTCAGATGCCAGACAGATTTTAAAGAAAAATATCACCTTAAAAAGCGCTGTTGAACAATGGGGAAATATAGCCGGACTTGTAGCCGGGATTCAGAAAAATGATTTCCCGTTGATTGGCAGAAGCCTCAACGATGTGATTATAGAACCTATCCGTAGTATTCTGATTCCGAAGTTTGACGAAATCAAAGAAAAAAGCTTACAGATAGGATCTTTGGGAGGAGGAATTTCCGGATCAGGACCTTCCATTTTCATGCTGTCTGAACAAAAAGAAACGGCAGAAAAAATTGCTCAGATGATGAAATCAGTCTATGATGAAATTGATATAGAAAGTTTTGTATATGTATCAAAAATAAATCCGGCAGGAATTCAGATTGTTGAAGAAAATTAACCTTAAAAAACAGAAATGAAATATTACAATTTAAAAGACCATCTGGAAAAAATTGATTTCAGAGAAGCAACAATAAAAGGCCAGGGAAAAGAAAAAGGATTGTTCTTTCCTGAAAACATTCCTCAGTTTAATGAAGAATTTATTCAAAATCTTCATCAGTATTCCAATGAAGAAATTGCATACAGATGTATGAAAGACTTTGCAGGAGATAATATTCCTTCGGAAATACTCAAAGAAATTGTAGCAGAAACCGTGAGTTTTGAGATTCCTTTAGTAAAAATTAATGAACAGATATCTATATTGGAGCTGTTTCATGGTCCTACTCTGGCTTTTAAAGATATTGGTGCGAGATTTATGAGCCGCTGCCTGTCTTATTTTCTGAAAAATCAGCAGAAAAAAGTAACTGTTCTTGTTGCCACTTCCGGCGATACCGGAGGTGCTGTTGCCCATGGATTTTATAAAATCCCGCAGATTAATGTCGTTATTTTATATCCTAAAAACAGGGTAAGTCCGGTACAGGAGAAACAGTTGACAGCATTAGGAGAAAATATTTCGGCTATAGAAGTCAATGGCAGTTTTGATGATTGTCAGAATCTTGTCAAGCAGGCTTTTTCAGATGAAGAAATCAACAGTCAGTTATTTCTGACGTCTGCCAACTCTATCAACGTTGCAAGATGGCTTCCCCAGCAGATTTATTACTTAATAGCTTTGAAACAATGGATTCAACAGCATAAAGAGCATCCCGTAATCTGTGTACCAAGTGGTAATTTCGGAAATATCTGTGCCGGGCTTTTGGCTTATTTCAGAGGTTTACCTGTCAGCCATTTTATTGCGGCCTGTAATGCTAACCAGGTAGTTCCTGACTATTTTAAAACTCAAAACTACCAGCCCCAAAAAGCGATTGCTACTCTATCCAATGCTATGGACGTAGGAGATCCGAGTAATTTTGTACGAGTTCTGGAGCTTTTCGGGCATCAGTTTGAAACTGTAAAAAATAAAATTTCGGCTTATTCCATTGATGATGACCAAACCATGGGCACTATCACAGAAGTTTATGCCAAATACGGATATGTTCTGGAGCCTCACAGTGCCGTAGCCTTTGCGTCAATGGAAAAATATCTAAAAGAAAATCCCAATCAAAAAGGATTTATCCTGGGTACTGCTCATCCGGTAAAATTCCCTGATGCAGTGGAAAAAGCAATTCATACTCAGATTGAAATTCCTGAATCGTTGAATGAGCTCATGAAAAAGGAGAAAAAAACTGTAGAAATAAATTCAGATTTTGAAGAATTAAAACGATTTTTGCTTCATAAAATCTGAAGCAATGAGCAAAATATATCTTGAAGATGTAAGAATATACGCTTACCATGGCGTACTTCCTGAAGAAAATATCATCGGTACCTATTATATTATGAATGCAGAACTTCATACAGATCTGTGGAAAGCAGCCACTTCCGACGATTTGCATGACACGATAAGTTATGCAGATATCAACGATATTCTTCACGGTGAAATGAAAATAAAATCCAAATTACTGGAACATGTAGCAGGAAGAATCATCACAAAAATTCATGACAGCTTTCCACAGGTCGATTATATTAAATTAAAAATCACCAAAACAGCTCCACCTATGCAGGGAGAAATGAAAGGTGCAAGTATTGAGTTGGAAAAAAGCTTTAAACCAGAAAATTAAATTACTTATTTTCGTTTCATTAAAAAAACATACAAATTGAAATTCGTTAAAATATTATTTTTAGTAGCGGGAATCAGCGTTTTTGGTCAAGCCGGTGTTGACAATCAGTTGGCGGCTTATAACTTTCCGAAGATCAGATCCAGTATTACAATGCCTGTGACCATCCCCCTTTCGGAACTCAGCAACATGATCAATGCTTCCGTGAAAGATCTGGTGTACCAGGATGATTCTTATACAGACAATAATAATGATCAGTTTAAGGTAAAAGTGTGGAAGACCAGACCTATCCGCCTTGTAGGAGGAACCAGCCAGAATCTGCTGATTGAAGTTCCTTTAAAAATATGGGCAGAAAAAGGAATTGGTACATTAGGAGTATATACCTATCAAAATACCACTTTCGAAACGGTAATGTCTTTCAATACCACTGTTACTTTTAAAAATAACTGGACCATTACTACGAATACCAGGCCCAATGGCTTCAGATGGGTAACAAAACCTGTTCTGGACTATGGAAGAATACAGATTCCTATTACCTCCATTGTTGAAAAAAGCTTAAAAGAGCAACAGGAAAAATTCTGTAAAACTATTGATCAGCAAATGGCTACACAGCTGAATTTCAAGCAATATGCCTTGATGGCATGGAATACTTTCCTTCAGCCCTTCAATATTTCTGAGGAATATAATACATGGCTGAAAGTAAGTCCTGTAGGTGTCAATATCACTCCTTTAAAGTTTTATGGAAACCAGATCAATGCTACTCTTGGTGTGGATATCTTTTCTGAAACTTTTACAGGGAATAAACCTGCCGCCTCTTCCCCGGTAACCAGTGTTGCCAATTTTAATACAACCCCTACAGTTGCTGACAAGTTTATTCTGCAGACTACAGCCAATATTCCTTTTACAGAAGCAAGCAATATGGCGAGAAAAACTTTCCTGAATAAGGAATTTGATATTCGCGACTCCAAAGTAAAAGTAACAGACATCAGAGTGTACGGTGTTGATAATAGAGTAGTTATTGAGGCTCAGACTGATGGCTATATAAAAGGTACTTCTATTATTTCAGGAATTCCGGTGTATGACGAAACCAAAAGAAAAATTGTATTGTCAGAAACCAAATTCAAACTGAAAACTACCAATATTCTGCAGAAAACCGCTTCCCTCCTGTTTCAGGGGAAAATCGTAAAAATGATTGAAGAAGAATATGGTATTCCAACTCAGGAAATGGAAGAAACTTCAAGAAAAAGCATTGAAGAAGCCTTCAACAAAGAGTATTATAAAGGATTAAAGATGAACGGAAAAGTTTTCAATCTTAAACCTAGTAAAATTCTGCTCAGTAATACAGGAATTACTGCAGTTATTGATACGAGTGCCTCATTAAAGCTTCTTGTCAATGGGTTCTAAAATTTTAAACTTAAAACTAAACTAAAAAACTAAACCAAAAACTAATAACCGACCATGAGAAAATATTTAGTAATTGTAGATCGAAACAGAGCTGAAAAGCTGACCAGATTTGCTAATTTTATTATTGACAGAGTTGTAATCTCAGTTTTTTTTCTTGCTTTAGGTTTTATTGCTTCCTTACTGTACAGCCTTGCCAATATTGACTTTCTTATCAACATTGTTTATAAAATGTCTGAAATGAATAGATTTCTTGATATACTAATAACCTCTCTTATCTACTTTATGTATACTTTTCTGATAGAATATTTTACTAAAGGACGATCCATAGGCAAATATATTACTGGAACAAAAGTTATTTGTATAGATGGGACTGAGCCTACTTTTAATGATTATCTCATCAGGAATATTTCAAGAATTGTTCCTTTTGATACGCTTTCCTTTTTCGGAGAAAATGGCTGGCATGACAAATGGAGTGAAACAAGGGTAATTAACATGAAAAATTATCAAGCTGAAATTCAAGCAAAAAGCGAAATTGAGGATCTTGGAAAGAAAGAAATTGCTTAAAAACTTTTGTTCATAAAGAAATTTTACTATATTTGCACACCTCAAAAATGGTAAAAATGGTACTTTGGCCGAGCGGCTAGGCAGTGGTCTGCAACACCATCTACAGCGGTTCGAATCCGCTAGGTACCTCAAAAAAAACCTCTAAATAATTTAGAGGTTTTTTTGTTTTTATACTTTAGCTTTTTTAGTATTCCATTCTTTTTATCATCAATAGAACCTATGAAAAAATTACTAGTCTTCTTCTTCATTTCATTTGCTCTTGCTCTGTTGAATGGATATTTTTTTAATTTCCTTAATGATACCTATTTTCATTTTGATGTCAATCAAAATAGAAACAAGAATATTTCGAAAGAAGAACTAAACTTCATTGCAATATTTATCGCCCCTTTTCTGGAAACTTTTTTATTTCAATATCTCCCCTACCTAGTTTTAAGCAAATGGATGAGAATCAGGAATAGAGTACTTTGTATTATCATCATGAGTATCATTTTTGCCTCCATGCATTATTATAACGGGCTATATATTGTTATGACATTTTTTGGAGGCATCATTTTAAACAATCTTTATATTTATTATTTCAGGCACGCCCATGCCTACAGTTTTATGCTGACAGTATTCTTTCACGGGTTATTCAATCTGTACGGCTTTTTATTTATAATGTAATATAACCTGCCTCTTTTAATGATCCAAAAAAAGCCCTTCAGATCACAGAAGAGCTTGATAAATAATGTAAAAAGTAATGATGGATAGAAAATTATCTCTTCAAAAATAGAGGATTAATCCAACATACTTTTATGAGTAGCGTCATATTAGGGCAAAAAAAATCCTCGGAAATTCCGAGGATAAAAACTAATAACCATGAAAACTCAAATTAAACATGAGTTACATTTCTATATTGAAAAATCGTGCCAAGAATAATGATTTTGAGAAAAAAAATTATTTTCTTGTTGTGACACAATTTTCACCAATTCAACATTTAAAACAGATTTTACTGATCACTTAAAAACCTCTTCATAATTACCTTTAATAATTTCAGATAAATCTAATGCTCCGGCAAAAGTATTAAAAAAAAAAATAATTTACATTTTAATAAAAAAAATTTACATTCAAGACATAAAAAAAATTTAAAAAGAGCTGATCTGCCATAAAAAGTATTTCTAATAACAAATTGGCACACTCGCCACATCCATCAAAAAAAATATTAATCATCATGATATAAAAGATCATATCAATCCTTCATATAAAAAGCCCCCAAAAATGGAGGCCTCAAAAAACACAAATGATGAAAAAAAATTTTATATCAGAGATAAAAATTATTTTATCTATTAATTCTTAGCCAAAGATATACCAGTCTTTTTTTTTATTTTATGAGTATAATCATAAAATTATTATTTCTTTTAAATACGGAATTTTCAGGCCACACACTTTATTTCTCAAAAAAGACAATAATCAAAATCTACATGATAATGGTTATCGGGGTGAAATATCTTATTCTTTAAAAAAAACATAACACACTCCCTGGTGTGCAAAATATAAGAAAAAAAAATCAAATATATAATGACTGAAGTTATGTTTTCCCTATATATTATTTTATAATTTTATACTATTAATTCAAAAAGACCGTGGCAAATTTTTCTATACTTATAGCAAACTATAATAATGGAAAGTATTTCAAGGAGTGCTATCATTCATTAATCAATCAAACCTATGAAAACTGGGAGGTAATAATTATTGACGATGCTTCTACAGACAATTCGGTTGAAATTATAGAGTCTCTGATCAAAGATGACTCCCGCTTTAAGCTTTATCATAATGTTCTTAATGAAGGCTGTGGATCTACGAAAGCCCAATGCATGAAATATGCTCAGGGAGATCTATGTGCGTATCTTGACCCTGATGATGCTCTTCATCCTGAGGCACTGGAAAAAGTAACACTGGAATTTACAGACAGAGATGATCTTGCTGCCGTATATTCTCAAATGATACTTTGCAACGAGGACCTTGTTCCGGAAAAAATCTATACAGGTACTAAACAAATTTATAACAATCGCTATTTCTTCAACTATCCTATTCAGTTTGCCCACTTTTTCACGTTTAAAAGAGAGATTTATTTAAGAACTAAAGGAATTAATCCGAATCTTAAAAATGCGGTAGATCAGGATCTTTATCTGAAAATACTGGAGCAGGGGGAAGTAAAATACCTCAAAGAACCTTTGTATCTCTACCGACTCCATTCCAATGGAATTTCTCAGGATAAAGCAAAACAAAGTGCAAAAGATTCTTTTGCAAGAGTAATCCATGAAACGATGAAAAGGCGGGGAATAAAAACCATTAACAACAAAATAGTTCCTGAGTTTTTTACCAGTTCAAATGAAATTTTTAATCTTCTGAATTACCAAACCAACAGAATGCACCGCATCATGAGTAAAATAAAAGTTACTTTAGATAATATATAAATCAAAGGCTGCTCAAATAGAGCAGCCTTTGATTATAAAATATGGAATGAAATTGTTTGTAATAAAAGTATCCGTTTTTGAACAATTATTATATGCGTAAAATCATAAAAAGCAATAAAATGAAAAGGCCTCCGTCAGGAGGCCTAAAAAACACAAATGATGAAAAAAATCTATTTAGAAAAATCCAAACAGAATATTGTAGAATCATTCAGTATCATCAATATATTTTACATTTTCTAAGCAGAAAATATAATACAATATCACAACAGAAGAATGAATACTTTATATTAGAATCAAGCAGCCCTCCGAAGAATAATCAAAAATAATCCGCATTGCGAAAATGCTTTATAGGTTATACTCAATCTAAAAACCATATAAAATTATTGAATGATCGAAAATATCTCCATCTCTGGGATGGGTAAATTTAGCTAAATATTTGTTTGCTCACAAGGCTTATTCTTCCCAAATGATCGGAATATATATGGTAATATATCCATCAGAATCTACCTGTGCATCAGAAACTGTTGCAACTACTGTTCCATAGCCAACCCATCCTCCTTGTCCCTGCATTGCCGAAAAGGTATAAGTTCCCGCAGGAAGACCATTATAATATTGTGGAACAGATTGAAATCCGCCACTATAATATGTATCATACACTTCTCCGGTCGTCATATTTTCTGCAAGGAAACTTCCTACATCATAATTTCCTGACAGAATTTTTGTTCCGTTTTTAGAAAGAAGGCCATACCGGATCTTATAAGTCTGAGTTATTGGTGATTTATCAGCTATTTCTGAACTGCCTTTATGGGGTTCTGTTATTTCCTTGGAGGAAAACGATGTTGTAACAGCCAGCAATCCAATAAATGCTGATACTGTAAAAATTGATTTTTTCATATTAAAAAGTAATTTGGTATTCAAAAATACTCAACTTATATGAATTTAATAAAAACTATCAATGAAATAAAATTTACAAATACTTTTAAAAACAAAAAAAGAAAATTGAAAGCATATGTATAATGTTTACTTTATTTTTTTTTATCCTAAAAAATCATACAACCTAAAATAATCAACCTTTATTTTTCAACCTTTGAAATCTACCATCAATAGTACAAAACTGATCATTATATAAAATTAACTCTCTTTTCAATTATCACTTTTAACACTTATTAACTAAAATTTGGCTTCATAATTGAAAATAGAATTAAAATCAAAGTCATTTTGGCTTTATCGTATTAAAATTTGAATTATGAGAAAGATAGTATTAGCAGGTTTTTTATCCGTCTTTTTAATGACGGCCTGCAAGAAAGATGACAGTGTTGCAGAAAAGTCACTGGAAGCACAGAAACTTGAATTTCAGGCCAGACAACTTGAAATAGAAAAACAAAAACTGGCTATTGAAAAGGAAAAAATGGTATATGAAGCGCAGAAAAAAGCAGATAGTGTATCAGAAAGCAAAAAAGCGAGAGCTGCTGCTGAAAATAATTCAAAACCACAGGTGATCAGAGAAACACGAACAATATATAGAGACAGAAACTCTAATTCTGGCTCAGGAAGCAGCAACGGAAGTTATGCCAATAACGGAAGTGGTACATCACAGGGAACTACTCAGAAAAAAGGATGGAGTAAAGCTGCCAAAGGGACCGTCATTGGTACTGTAGGTGGAGCTGCTGTCGGAGCCATAGTTGCTAAGAAAAACAGAGGATTAGGAGCTGTAATCGGAGGTGTTGTAGGTGGTGCAACCGGATATACCATTGGTAGATCACAAGATAGAAAAGACGGAAGGGTACAACCCCGCTAATAAATATTTTAATGATAAAATATAAAGATTGCTTACTTTTAAGCAATCTTTTTTTATGATAATGATTCTGTTTTCTTCCATTTTCATCATTCCTGCCCTGATGGGCTGGGGAAAGATCATGGAAAATATATGGGGAATTTTATTTCACGGGATCTCTGGAAAAATTTTAGCCGGAATTATGGGAATCAGTATTATATGGACAGTGATTTCTTTTTTTATTCCCTTAAATATCGAGGTGGAAGTACCTTCAATACTATTGGGACTATTTTCTTTCTTTATAAATAAACTTTATCAGGACTTTCGTCAATTTTCAAAAAAGGATTTTATAATATTAAGTGTAAGTTCTCTGACTGTTATATTCGCAGGGTCTTTCTATCCTTATATATTGGATCATTTTGGGTATTATATTCCTACATTGAAATGGCTTACAGAATATGGACTTATAAAAGGCATCTCGAATATAGACCTCACCTTAGGACAAATGTCTGTGTGGCATATTTTTCAGGCAGGGTTTTCGAATTTTTCTGATCCATTTTTAAGAATCAATTCCATACTGCTTATCATCTACAGTATTTATAGTATTGAAAAGAAAAACTGGATACATCTTTGTTTTCTACCCATCTTATTACTGTTTTCACAGTCTCCTAGCCCGGACCTTCCTGTGATTATCTTTTCTGTGATTATTTTAAATGAAATTATAGCTGGAAACAGAAATATTACGCTCCTCTTTGCATTTTCAGTTTTTGTCTTTACCATAAAACCTACGATGATATGGCTTCCTATTTTGGTTTTCTTAAACTTTGTTTTTATTTTTAAAAGCAACTTTAAACAATTTCTTTTAGGGAGTTCAATTCTGTTTTTATTCTTCGTTAAAAACATCTGGACATTCGGATATCCTGTCTTTCCTATAGCAATAGGAGATCTGGGGCTATCCTGGAAGCCCAATTCCGAAGTTTTAAAAATTTCTTCTCAGTTTGCGATCATGAAAACCTATGATATGCAGTATACCTATGAGGAAATCCAAAATTTTTCAACATGGGATTATATCAAAAACTGGTTTTCTCTGGAAGGAATAAAATCCAAAATCAATATTATCTTTATTCTGAGCTTAATTATTTTCATAGTATTCGCCTGGATAAAAAAGAAAAAACTTATCACCCTGATCTGCATTTCATTGTTGATAAAAAGTATAATAGTTCTTGCATTTTCAGCCCAGTACAGATTTTTTACAGATGTCTTTTTTGCAATATCCTTTATTTTATTTTACGACTATTTTGATCAGAAAAAATCCATTATTGTCTTTTCAACACTTAGCTTATTCTTTATTTCAATATTATCTTTTCCAGGAATTATTCAAAAATATATTCCAAGTTTCCGGGTGGGAAGTTTTATGGCCGGATTTGAAAAAGAGCAGATATACAAACCTTCAACCTATGAATATCAGCGGTTTGACAGATTTAAAGTAGGGAATTTAAAGTTTAATGTTTCTCAACATTACCCCTATAGTTTTGATACTCCACTTCCTGCAATTACTCCGGCTTATCTTTTTGATGATGTAAATGCAGGTATTTTTCCACAGCTTTCAGATAAAAATGATATTAAAAAAGGGTTTATCCCGAAAAAAATGACTTCTGAAGAAAAAGAGGAAGCCCAGAAGGTTATCAATACTATCAAAAACAATGATAAATAGAACAAATCCAGAAACTTTATTATCTGAAGAAAAAAAGGTAATTTTGTATCATGTTCAACACATTAGGTAATCTTCTTAGTCTTACAACATTTGGAGAAAGTCACGGAGTGGCTTATGGCGGTATCATTAATAATTTTCCGGCAGGTTTAACGGTAGATCTCGATAAAGTTCAGTATGAACTGAACCGAAGAAAACCTGGCCAGTCGGCAATCGTTACACAAAGAAAGGAAAGCGACACGGTAAAGTTTCTTTCAGGAATCTTTGATGGCAAAACAACAGGTACGCCCATCGGTTTTATCATTGAAAACGAAAATCAGAAATCGAAAGATTATGATCACATTGCTGGCGCATATCGTCCAAGCCATGCTGATTTTACTTATGACCAGAAATTTGGTTTCAGGGATCATCGTGGTGGCGGAAAATCTTCTGCAAGAGAAACAATGAATTGGGTAGTGGCAGGAGCCCTTGCCAAACAACTTTTACCCAACATTGAGATCAATGCTTACGTTTCTTCCGTAGGTGCTATTTTCTGTGAAAAGCCTTATCAGGCTTTAGACTTCTCCCAAACAGAGAGCAATGATGTTCGTTGTCCGGATACTGAGACGGCAGAAAAGATGATTGCAAGAATCAAGGAGATCAAAAAAGAAGGAAACACAATCGGAGGAACCATCACTTGTGTGATTAAAAATGTTCCTGTGGGAATTGGTGAACCTATCTTTTCAAAACTTCAGGCTGAGCTGGCAAAAGCTATGCTGAATATCAATGCCTGCAAAGGGTTTGAATATGGAAGCGGTTTCTGCGGAGCTAAAATGACAGGAAAAGAACATAATGATGCCTTCAATACGGATTTCACTACAAAGTCTAACCTTTCCGGAGGTATCCAGGGTGGAATTTCCAACGGAATGGATATCTATTTCCGTGTGGCTTTCAAACCTGTAGCTACTATTCTGAGACCTCAGGACAGTATTGATAAAGACGGAAATCCAGTCATTGTAGAAGGAAAAGGACGTCACGATCCTTGTGTAGTTCCAAGAGCAGTTCCTGTAGTGGAAAGTCTTGCGGCATTTGTACTGGCAGACCTGTTTTTGATCAACAAAACAAGAAATATCAATAATTTTTAACATAAATATTTTTGGTAATGAAAAATTACTGGGATAAAGGAATTTCGTTTGAAGAATATCTTCAGATTGCAAAAGAAAGATTAGAGCATCCTGCCAACCAGCAGGAAGTTGAATATAAACAATATTACGAGCTGGGTCTTCAGAGAATGGACAGAACAGTAAAAAAATACGTTCCGGATGAAGATCAGCTGAAAGAACTGGCTGCCAAAAACTTTGACGGAAAGATTTTAATCATTTCTGAAGCATGGTGCGGAGATGCTAGTGCAACAGTACCTGCTCTTTTCAGATTTTTTGAAGGACACAATGAAGTAAGAGTCTTCCTGAGAGACAGTGATAAAAGTTTAATCAACCAATTTTTAACGAACGGTACAGAATCCATTCCGAAAGTACTTATCCTTGACAAAGACCTGAATGTAAAAAATTCATGGGGTCCACGTCCCAAATATGGATATGAACTTCTGATGAAATATAAAGCCGATCCTGAAGCCTATCCAAAAGATACTTTCTATAATGATCTGCAGATTTATTATGCCAAAAACAGAGGAAAAGATGCTGTTCAGGAAATTTTGGATCTTCTATAAACAATAGATATGAAAAAAAGTATCATTTATATTGTAATCCTAGCAACCATTGGCGTTGTTGCATTTGTACCGGGAATAAGAAATTTCCTTAAGGATACTTTTTTTCCGGTAGCCACTATTGAAAATGCTGTTCACATCAGTGAAGAGGATTATGATATAGAACTTAAAGGCATTAATGCACCAAGCACCAATCTTAAGAATTTTAAGGACAAAGGTGTTTTCCTTAACTTCTGGGGAACATGGTGCCCGCCTTGCAGAAAAGAATGGCCTTCTATTCAGAAACTGTATGATACAAGAAAAGATCATGTTGATTTTGTTTTAATTGCCATGAATGATAAAGAAGAGGATGTAAGGAAGTTTTTGAAAGAAAATAATTATACCGTTCCTGTATATATTGCTCAAAGTCCTATTTCCGAAAAAATTCTTCCAAAGGTATTTCCTACCACTTTCCTGCTGGATAAACATGGAAGAATCCTTATTAAAGAGGATGCTACAAAAGACTGGAACACAGAGACTGTGCATCAGTTTATTGACAATATTATCAAATAATATTTTAACTAAATTTTATAATTTGTTGGTACAGGATTTGCGAATTTTATAGCGTTGAAAAATTTATTAATCCAAACACAAAATGAAATATTCAAAATTAAATCTTGCAAAAGAAGCCATCAATCATAAGGGCTTTATCAAAAAGATCCCTGATATTTTCAGAATGGTCAAAATGTGGAGAAAAGGAATTTACCCAATGAAATCCATAGACATTATTCTTCCTTTACTTGGAATTTTATATGTACTCTCTCCTATTGATCTGCTTCCTGAATTTGTAATACCGGTTCTTGGAGTTATGGATGACCTGGCAGTATTGTCACTTACCATTCCTAAGCTTATCAAAGAGGTTGACAAATTTTTATTGTGGGAAGCCCAGCAAAAATACAGCAGTGCCCAAGTCATTGATGCTGAAATCGTAAAATAATAGTTTATTATATTTTTCACGCCATCCCGGCCAATCCGGGATGGTTTTTTGTTGACAAATGGACGATAAATTTTTAAGCCTTATTTCAATTCCTTAAATTTGCAGTATCTAATAAAAAATAATGGAAAGTAAAAAAGAATTCTTCTTAGAGTGCTACAAACTAGGAATCATCAAATTCGGAAGGTTTACCCTGAAAAGCGGCATTGAAAGTCCTTTTTATGTAGACCTGAGACCTTTGGCTTCAGATCCTAAAATTTTAAAAAATCTTGCTAATTATTTACTGGAAATGCTTCCGTTGGATAATTTCGATTTAATTTGTGGAGTTCCTTATGCTGCTCTTCCTATGGCTACTGCAATGTCTCTGGAAAGTTATATTCCATTAATTATTAAAAGAAAAGAAGCGAAAAGCTATGGTACAAAGAAGCTGATTGAAGGAATTTACCAGAAAGGACAAAACTGTCTTTTGGTAGAGGATGTAATCACTTCAGGAAAATCTTTGCTGGAAACCATTCCTGAAATAGAACAGGAAGATCTTAAAGTTTCTGATATTGTGGTGGTACTTGACAGAGAACAGGGAGGGAAACAATTATTGGAAGGTAAAGGATATCGAGTACATACTCTTTTCAATATTTCGGAAGTATGCAATATTCTTCAGGAAACAGGTGAATTGTCAGATGAAGAAGTAAAAAGAATTCAGGACTTCCTTCAAGGGAACCACATTCAGTTTGAAGAAGAAACCAGATCATCTTATGAACAGAAACTTCAGGTGACACAGCATTCCGTTTCCAAAAAATTACTGGAAACCGCTTTGGCAAAAAAATCAAACCTTATTGCTTCTGCTGATGTTACAACCACTCAGGAGCTATTGGAACTTGCTGAAAAAGTAGGGCCACACGTTATTGCTTTAAAAACACATATCGATATCATTTCTGATTTTGATTATGAAAAAACCATCACTCCTTTAAAAGCTATTGCAGCAAAACACCAGTTCTTACTCATGGAAGACAGAAAATTTGCTGATATCGGAAATACACAGGAGCTTCAGTTCACAAGCGGAGTTTTCAAAATTACAGATTGGGCAGATTTTGTGACTTCTCAGGTGATCGGAGGTTTTGAATCATTAGACTGTTTCAAAAATGTAGGAGTGGTAGCCATCGTTGGAATGTCTTCAAAAGGTGCTTTAACAACAGCCAGCTATCGTGAAGAAGCTTTAAAAGTAGCTTTATCTCATCCTAATGTAATTGGTGGTGTATCTCAGAATAAAATTCCTGAGGATCTGCTATTGTTCACTCCTGGGGTAAACCTTGCAGATTCAGGAGATGGCAAAGGACAGCAGTACAACACACCGGAACATGTTTTCAAAACACTGCACACAGATTTTATCATCGTAGGAAGAGGAATCTACAAATCCAATGATCCTGAAGCATCTGCCATCACTTATAAAACAGAGGGATGGAATGCTTATATTAATTCTTTGGAAAAAAAAGCAATTCAAGGTTAAAATACTATAAAGTATATACAAAATAAGTTATATTTGAGCTTTATCACGAATATTTGAAAAAGATCAGCCTTTGCCTTATTTTGTTATGTGGAGTTGTACAGGTTTCTGCACAGACAGACAGTATATACATCGAAACAAAACTGTCTCCTGACAAAAAGAACCTTGATGTCCGCCAGGAAATTGTTTATTACAATCACTCCGGAAAAGACCTTCAAACCGTAAAACTCCTGAATTGGGTCGCCGCGTACAATAAACGGGGAACTTCTTTAGTCTACAGAAAACTGGAAGACCGGAATAATGATTTGCATTTTGCAAAAAATGACCAATTGGGAAAACTTCTGGAACTGAATATTAAAAATTCTGACAATGAAGCCCTTCCTGTCAATACACTCTCAGATGAAAATCTTTTTATTCCTCTGAAAAATGTATTAAAACCTGGCGAAAGCGTTACTTTACAGTTGCAATACAGGATGCAGCTTCCCGATAAAAACTTTACGGGATACGGAACATCTGCACAGAATACTCTATTAAAATATTTCTTTATTGTTCCGGATCATTTTGATCCGGACAATATTTCCAAAAGAAACTATCACGATATTGAGGAACAGGTAAGTTTTAATACTTTCTGGACCGTCAATTTTGATCTTCCTGTTAATAATTTTGTTGAAGGAAATCTTCCACAGGTTCAAATGAATTCATTTAAGGGATACCTTGACTCAGATCCTGAATTTTTGATTTCTCCGACAGCATTTCAATCCATCAAAACCAATGTTGATGGAGATGAAATCCAAATCAAGTTTGGTTATAATCTTAAACCGGAAGAAAAACAAAACCTGGAGTTTTATCTTCCTTTACAATTAAAATTTATCAAGGAACGCATCGGGTATCTTCCGAAAAGTATTTTTATCTCAGATAAATTCCGAGCTAAAGAAGACTTTTTCGGGAATAATGATATTACTTTCTGGAAATTCAGATTCCGCCTGTTTACCGAGACCGAAAAAACCGATATGGATTATTTCGGGATCATTGCTAAGAAAATTCTTGACGAAGGCGTTATTGCAGATAAAGAAAAAGACCATTGGTTTAAAAATGGTTTAAAATCATATCTTGAAATTCAGTACCTCAAAAAATTCTACGCTGATACAAAACTTTTAGGGACACTTCCCGAGACAAGAATCTTTGGGCTTAAACCTTTAAAGCTATTCCATGCCTCCAAAGTAAAACTTCTGGACCGCTATGGACTTTCCTATCAGTACATCATGCTGCAAAACCTTGATCAGAAGATCGATGAACATTTCCCTGTTTTGAGTAACTTTAATGACATGGCTATCAGCAGCTTTGAAACAGGAAGTCTTTTCAATTATTCGGCCGACAAAATGGGATATGAACCATTCAATGGGATTCTAAAAAACTATATTTCTCAGAATTCCGGAAAAAAAATTAATCCTGATGAATTCCTTTCTTCCCTTGCTGAAAACAATACATCAACAGCCTATCTCTCCAACTTTTTTAAACAGAAAAACAGGGTTGATTTTAAATTGAAAAACATTAGAAAAGACAATGACTCTCTGCAAATAAAAATTGTAAGAAATACAGACATTTCTATTCCCGTAAAACTGGAAACGGAAACCAGAGAAGGAGAAAAGAAAACGTACTGGATAGATACGGAGGAAAATGAACGTACCACCAGCCTGTCACTTCCTGCATCAGAGAATATTTACAAAACCACCTTAAATAGTGGCTATATCTTTCCTGAATCCAATTATAGGGACAACTTCCTGTATGCGAAAGGATTATTTTCCAATGCAAAAAAAATTAAACTTAAATTAATAAAAGATATTCCCAACCCGGAATACAATGAAATTTACATCAGCCCAAGGGTACGTTTCAACAATACGTATGATAAATTTCTTTTGGGAGCCAATTTTAAAAATCAGTCTTTCTTTGATCAGAAGTTTTTGTATTCGGTGACTCCAACTTATAGCACAGGAACAGGTAAACTAACCGGTTCAGGAGCTGTCTCCTACTCTATTCTGCCTGCAGAAAGCATTATCCGAAGTCTGACATTTGGACTCTCAGGATCTTATTTCCATTATGATTATGATCTGGCCTACAGAAAAACCTCAATATCATCTTCTATCAATTTCAGAAAGAACCCAAGAAGTACAGTAAGCAGAAGTCTGGGAGTTTCCTATAATTATTTTGAAAGGGATCTGAGCCCTACAATGATTGCCAATAACGATTACAGCAAATATAACCTCTGGAGTATTGGATATGGTTATAGCGACAGCCAGATGATTCATGAAAAAAGCTTCAGCCTAAGTACCCAGGGAATGGAAGATTTCAATAAAATAACAGCTGAAGGCTTCTACAGATGGGAATTTGCTCCTAAACAAAAGCTGAGCTTACGTTTATTTGCCGGTTACTTCTTAAGAAACAACACCCGAAATAACCTTTTCGATTATGGAATTTCGAGGGTTTCCAACTATTCATTCTCTTATACGCTTTTAGGAGAAAGTGCCAGCAGCGGCCTTCTTTCCCAGCAGTTTATATTGGCTGATGGTGGTTTTAAATCTTTTCTTCCGGGAACAGTGAATCAATGGATTACGTCTGCCAATGTAGATTCAAGCGTATGGAAAATATTCCACGTATATGCAGATGCCGGAGTTTATAAAAACAAAGATCTTCCTGCCAAATTCATTTGGGACACCGGAGTTAAGGTAAGAATCATCCCGGATTTTCTGGAAGTATATTTCCCGATACAGTCTTCTTTAGGTTTTGAACCTTCATTCAAAGATTATGGAAAGCGTATCAGATACACTTTAATTCTTAATCTCGGATCAATAATTAATGCAGCGAGAAGAGGCTGGTATTAAGTAAGATTCTGAAAAATAAAAAATAAGGACAGCCTGTTTTCGGTTGTCCTTTCTTATTTAAAACTAATCTTTTATTATTTTCTGTGAGATCGGAATATTGTTAATGGTTCCTGTGACAATGTAAGTTCCTTTCGGAAGCTCAGCAATATCAAGAGTGGAGGCCAGTTTCGTCGGTGATTTTTTAACGACCTGCCTGAATGTATCATACACTTTCACATCTTTCACCTCAGTTCCGAACACTACTTTACTGTCTTTTATGAATGGATTCTGTACAAAACCTGATTTCACACTTCCTTCAAGAGAAAAGTCTGCCATATTATCGTTACTGCCTACCAAAGTTCTTTTGATAGCTGTAGTTGTTGTGGGAGAAGGAGCTGGTCCGTCTCCTTTAAACTGATCAGCATTGGATCCGTATCCTACAAAATCCAGTACATTGGATGCAGAAGGCCCTGTCACCTGCACTATATTTCCGGCTAAAGCTACTTTTCCTGACACACTGGAAATTTTCAGCCCTGAAGATGGATTAGGCGTTCCGTCAAAATTAGTTATTTGGGTGGCAATAAAATCCGGTGTTGGCAGATTTTCAATACCTCCTTCAATTGCTGACTCCTGAATTAAGTAGGTTTCTTCCGGCCCTAAAGTAAGATCCGGCAGCGTATGATATTCTGTGAAAGCACCTATTGCCGGAGCATATTGAATACTTGCTCCTGTCAAAGAGACCAAAGTAGTTCCGATATTTTTAAGGACGATATAATTATTCTTCAATACAGCCCCTGAATTGACATTTCCACCATAGATCTCATTAATCACAATCTGGGCATTGGAAAAGGAAGTTAATAAAGTAAGTCCAACAAGAGTAAAGATTTTTTTCATTGTAATAATTTTAAGAAATGGATTAAAAATAAAACATCAAAAACAATACCACCAAATTAAAAAATATATAGGATACAAAAACTTAAAAATCAGCAAACAATCACAAAAAACAGCCACTTCGTTGAAGCGGCTGTTTATATTTTTATTAATAAAAGATTAGTCTTTAAGTACTTTCTGAGAAACCGGTCGATTGTTTACTGTACCTGTAACGATATAGTTTCCTTTTGCCAATTCAGCAACACTTACAGATTCGTTTTGTTTTACTGAAGTTTCTTTTACAAGTTGTCCGAACATATTGAACACTTTTACGTCTTTTACATCAGATCCGAAAACGATTTCGTTATTTTTAACGAAAGAGTTCTTTACAAAGTTGGCTGATTTTACATTTTTAGTATCAAGAACAGCAAGAGTTCCTGTGCTTACAATGATATCATCAATAAAGAATCTGTTATTGGCAGCTGCAGATCCTTCAAATGTAAGAGTTACAGCTCCGGTAGAGCCTGTAATATTTACGGTATAGTTAGAAAAAGCTCCTTTTACAATAGTTACGCTTGCCTGATCCAGAGTAGCACCTGTTGCAGATATATTTAAAGTACTTTTTTCACTAGCCCCATCCCATGCACCTGCTCTGAATGTTAACGTAGCTGATCCTGTTAAATTAAAAGTTGGAGTAGTAATTGACCCTTTTAGACTACTTGTACCTGCCTTAAGACATCCGTTTCCTTTATAAATTTTAGTAAAAGTCCAGTTTCCGCCAGTTGTATAAGAGCTGGATCCATCAGCAAATCCACTTGATGCAATGCCTCCACTCCAAGCACCATCATTTCCTCCTGTTCCTGTTACATCATCAAATGTAGCACTGAAGACTGTTTGTGCAAAAATTCCACTTGCTAACATTACTGTAGCAAATAACGAATAAAGTTTTTTCATGATTTAAATTTTTTTGTTATTAATAATTTTTTTTCCGTAACAAAACTACATTCTATTTTTTTTTGGAGGACAATAAAGAGGTTAAGTTTTTGTTAATTATAGTTGATCTCTTAATGTTAACATTTTTTAATTATTTTTACGAATTATTTTTAAAAATTGCGGAATTTTGTCATTCTATTCGTTTTATTCTTCTTAGGCATATTTTCAGGAAATGCTCAGGTCTTTTCGTGGAAAAACCCCAACGTTCCGGAGGACAGCATCAAAAGAGACAGTATTCTTGCAGCAAAACTGGAACAGGACATCTTTGCAAAGGACACTCTTGATTTCATAAGAACGCATAATAAGATCATTATTGATGAAGCCGTACTGGCCAAGAATGATAAAAAGAGATTTTTAGGAGAACTTAATTCAAAAGGTTCTATTATCCGAGGGATTACTTTTGGTAATAATCAGGGGCAATCTGTACAAAGTTCTATGGATCTTCAGATTTCCGGACGTTTGTCAAAAGATGTAACGATTTTAGCGAGTATTTCAGATCATAACCTGCCCATACAGGCTGATGGTTATACCCAGACTTTAGAGGAGTTTGACAAAATCTATATGCAGCTTAATATTAAAGATAAGTCTATCCTCAGAGCAGGACATCTTGATCTTGTAGAAGCTAAGAATTATTTTGCCAAATACCAGAGAAGAAGTATGGGACTTCAGTTCCAGACAGAATTCGGTAAAGAGAATAAGACATTCGTAGATATCTCTGCAGGTGTTGCCCGAAGTGAATTCCACAGAATACGTTTTCAGGGGGTTGAAGGTAACCAGGGACCTTACCGTCTGACGGGTAAGAACGGTGAACAATTTATTACGCTGATCTCTGGCTCTGAACAGGTTTTTATTGATGGAATCTTAATGAAGCGCGGTGAAAACCAGGATTATATTATCAATTACAATACCGGTGAAGTTACCTTTACCAGTTTTCGTCCTATTTTCCAGCAGAATTTCATCACCATTTCATACAACTACGCCAATAGAAATTATTCAAGGTATTTGTTTACAGGAAAGCTTGAGCACCAGAGAGAGAAATTCAAAGTGGGATTCAACTGGTTTATGGAAAATGACAATAAGAACGCACCTCTTTCTTTAAATCTATCTAAAGAAGATGAGCAAATTCTTGCAGAAGCTGGAAATAATCCTGACCTGATGTATGCCCCTTCAGGAGTTGTAACCGAATATGATGTCAATAAGATTTTATACAAATTAAGTCCCACAGGTAATTTTTATGAATATTCTACGGATTCCAGTTTAACGCTTTATCAGGTATCTTTTACCTATTTCGGAGCTAATCAGGGAGATTATAAAATTGCACAGACCACCAACAACGGGCGTGTTTTTGAATATGTAGGCCCTAATGGCGGAGATTACAGAGCCGTAAGAAAACTTCCTTCCCCTCAGAAATCGCAGGTATACTCTCTGAACTCAGAATATCTGTTAAATGAAGGAAAAATAGGTGCTGATATCTCTCTGAGTAACTATGATGTCAACTTATTTTCATCAAAAGATTCTGATCAGAACATGGGGTATGCATGGCGTATTTATGGAAATAAAAGCTTCACAAAGAACACATGGAAAGGAACTCCAAGTTTTGAATATCAATATATAGACAGACAGTTTCATATCCTTGATCGTATTAATGATGTGGAATTCTCCAGAGATTTCAACCTTACCCAGGAATTCAATAAAAAGACCCAAAATAGATTTACCTTCAGCTTCCTCAATAAATGGAATAATAAATCTACACTGAATTACCGCATCAATTACCTGAATGAACAGGATTCTTACAAAGGGATTAAAAATGACCTTGATTTCGGCTGGCTGACGGGAAAATTCTTTACGAAAGGGAATCTGTCTTATCTGAGTACCAATGCTACTCTTCAGGATACAAAGTTCATCCGTGGTGGAGTTTCAACAGAATTTACCGGTAAAAAAGGAAGCTGGGCCATTGGTGGAAGCATGGAGCATAACGAGAAAAAGTACAATGATACCCAGCTTTTGGATGTCACAAGTTTCAGCTGGAAAGAAATATTTTTGCAGAAGAAAATAGGTGACAGTACAAGAACCAAATTATTGGCGAAAGTATATATGAGAGATAACGACTCAGTACGCGATAACAGACTTCAGAATATGAACAATATTTTGGGGATCATGGCTGAAAGTCAGATTATCAAGACTGAAAGAACCAGTTTAAATGCTCTAATTCACTACCGAAAATTCTTCTACTCAGGTGCAGAAGGTGAAGTAACCCGTAATAATGATTTTGTTGTTGGAAATATCTTATACAATCAACAGCTTTTCAGAAACGGTATGCGTCTTCAGGCTTTCTATGAATTGGGGAACGGACAGGAAGCCCAGAGAGAATTTCAGTACATTAAAGTAACGGACGGACAAGGTGTTTATAAATGGACCGATTATAACGGAGATGGCGTTCAGCAGCTAGACGAATTTGAAATTGCCGAATATTCCGATCTTGCGCAATACATCCGTGTATATACTAATTCTGTACGATATATTCCTTCCAATAAAAATAAACTGCAATTGGCCTTGTTTGTCAATCCGGCCATTGTTTTCAACTCTGAGAATGGATTTTTAAAACGTTGGAATTTTAATATTTCATTAAATTCTCAAAACTCATTCTACAAAAAGGAAAAAGTACTTGTTCTGAATCCTTTTGAAAAGAACAGTGACCAAATCCTTAAAAATCAGAATATTCTTGCTTCCGTACAGTTTAATCCAACTGATAAATCAGGCTGGAACGGAAATTACAGATTTATCACCAATGATAATCTCATCAATGCCAATTTCAGTAATGAAGAACGTGAACAGACTTCTCATTTCCTGAACATAGGATATTGGTTCAATAAAGAATTCAGAGTGGATTGGGAAAACTCGGTTCATGATATCCAAAACTCTTCACAGTTATTTAAAACAAGAGATTATCGTCTGAATAATTTTGAAACCAAGCCTAAAGCAACGTATAAATTCACCGATGCCATTCAGGCTGAATTATCTTCTGCTTTCCGTCAGAAACAAAGATTGGATGGCGAAGAACTTCTTAAGGCTTTTGATGTTACAGGAACCATCCAGTGGGAGCGAAGAAAAACGTCTATCCGTGGAAACTTCTCATTTATCAATAACGATTTTACAGGAAACAATTTCAGTATCGTAGGAAACCAGATGCTGGATGGGCTTAAACCTGGAAAAAACCAGGTGTGGAGTGTGTTTATCCAACAGGCTATCAACTCGTTTATCCAACTGAACCTTAATTACGAAGGAAGAAACTCCGGTGACCGAACCATTCATATCGGAAGTATGCAGGTAAAAGCAAGCTTCTAATTGTGGACAACTGGAAGTGGGGAGTCAATCAAATCTCATATTCACTATTTAAAGTCTTTTTCTATCCTCCAATTTCCAAACAAAACAATCATTTAGGCCGATAGATAATATCATAATTATGAATGTTCAGAATTTTGTAAATTTGCACCATGATAAAAATAGGCAACATAGAACTGCCGGAATTTCCGCTTTTGCTGGCTCCGATGGAAGACGTAAGTGATCCTCCGTTCAGACGTTTGTGTAAAATGCATGGTGCAGATTTAATGTATTCGGAATTTATTTCTTCCGAAGGGTTGATTCGTGACGCTATCAAGAGTCGTAAAAAGCTGGATATTTTCGATTATGAAAGACCCGTTGGGATACAGATTTTTGGTGGTGACGAAGAAGCTATGGCTATGTCTGCACGAATTGTTGAAACGGTAAATCCGGATTTAGTAGACATTAATTTTGGATGTCCTGTAAAAAAAGTTGTATGCAAAGGAGCAGGAGCTGGTGTTTTGAAAGATATTGATCTTATGGTGCGTCTTACAAAGGCTGTTGTAAGCTCTACTCATCTTCCTGTCACTGTAAAGACCCGTTTAGGATGGGACAGTACCAGCATTAATATTGATGAAGTAGCAGAACGTCTGCAGGAAACAGGAATCAAAGCGCTTACCATACATGCAAGAACGCGTGCTCAAATGTACAAGGGTGAAGCAGACTGGGAACATATTTCAAGAATTAAACAAAATCCTAATATTGAAATTCCAATTTTTGGAAATGGTGATATAGATTCTGCTGAAAAAGCATTAGAATATAAGCAAAAGTATGCCTGTGACGGTATTATGATCGGTCGTGCTGCTATTGGATATCCATGGATATTCAATGAAATCAAGCATTTCTTTAAAACAGGAGAGCATTTACCTGAACCTACTATTTCAGACCGGTTACTGGCTGTTCGTCAGCATGCAGAATGGAGTGCAGAATGGAAAGGAGAAAGATTAGGATTGGTTGAAATGAGGCAACATTACAGCAACTATTTCCGAGGAATTCCTCATTTCAAGGAGTTCAGAAAAAAATTCCTTGAAGTTTTCACTATGGAAGAAATGGACAGCCTGATCAAAGAAACCCAACAATTCTACGAAGAATATCAGGCACAGCTATAAAATAAAACCATCAGCAAAGCTGATGGTTTTTTTATATTGAGAATTTAATATTAATATCCTTCTGATGAAGATTCGTTTTTAATTAATCCCAGAGCTGAAGAGGTTCCAATTCTTTTAACTCCCATTTTAATCATTTTTTCAGCATCTTCAGGAGTTCTTACTCCACCTGCTGCTTTTACAGGAAGTTTCCCGGCATTGCTGAGCATAATTGTTATTCCTTCAAAGGTTGCTCCGTTAGGCTTTCCTTCGGCAGTCTGATAAAATCCTGTAGATGATTTGACAAAAATTTTCGACAACTCATTTTCAGAAAAATTCTCTTCTGCCCAGGTAGAAATCTTTTTAGTAAGATCTGCAATTTGTTCATCTGTTAACGCTGCAATTTCAATAATCCATTTTGCAACTTTTTGATGTTCAAGAGATAATTTTGTACATTTTACAAATTCTTCTCTTACCAGTTCTATATCTCCCTGCAGATAAGCCGTGTAATTAATAACAAAATCTAATTCATCTGCTCCGTCTTCTATTGCTTTTGAAGCTTCTGCAATTTTTTCATCAATAGAGTACGTTCCTTCGTGGAAACCTATTACAGTTCCTACTACAACATTTGAATTTCTTTCCTGAATAAATTTTTTGATCTCAGATACATAATCCGGCCGAATCATCACGGCAAAAATATCATTGTCTATTGCTTCCTGAGCAAGTTCTTTATCTTTTTGAAGTGTTTCTTCGTGGGAAATACCTGACTGTTCTGGTGTTTTCAGGTAAGTTGAATCCAAATATTGGGCTATGTTCATATTATTATACTTTCAATTGTCTGTAAATACCTTGTTCTAAAGATATAAAAGTTTCTGTTCTTGTTACTCCCTTCAGCTTTTGAAGCTTACTAAGGATTTGCATTAAATGATCATTGTCTTTACAAAGCACTTTCAGGAAAATGGTATAATTTCCTGTAGTATAGTGGGCTTCCACTACTTCGTTGATATCATGCAAAGACTTTACCACTTCCGGATAATGGCTTGGCTGATCCAGAAATACACCGATGTAGGAAATCACTTTGTATCCAATTTTCTTAGGATTAAGAAATGAAATTGAATTTTCAATAACTCCTGCATGTTCGAGTTTTTTGATTCTTTGATGCACTGCAGTAGTGGAAATTCCGACATTTTTTGAAATGTGGGCTAAAGAAGTTTTAGCATTATCCATCAACATGTAGATGATTTCCTTGTCAATAGAATCTAAATGGTAGCTTGTGTTGCTCGAATTTTTCATTTTCTACTTTTTTATTATTTATGTTTTTTAATGTAAATTTTTAAATTTTACAAAAACCGGAAAGTGATCGCTATATCCACCTAAATACCGGGTACCGGCATAAGTTCGGAATGGCCGTCCTTCAAAATTTCTGGTTCTGCTGCGGATTTTTTCAGAATTAAATATATGGGCATCCTGAAAAGCCAGCGTCTTATTATCAAGCAAAGATCTTGATATAATGATCTGATCATACAGCAATCCAGATTTATAATGAAAAGTAGAATAATTTCTTGTAGAAAACAATTGTTGAAAAGGGTTCATTAAAACCTTCTCATGGTCATTGTCATAGAGAATCTGTACTAAATTTTCATCATCCGGGTTTTCGTTAAAATCACCACACAATATAACATGCTCTTTATCAGCATTTACAATTTTCATAATCCGTTCCCGTATTTCATTCAATATAAAGGTTCTTTTAGGTTTATTGATATCTTTTTCGCGCTTAGAGGGAAGATGGGCGACAAAGACATTAATAATTTCCCCTTTATATTTAATTTTTGAAAAAAGTACGTCTCGAGTTGTGTCGTAATTTTCTGTGTTTTTATTTACTATTTCAAAAAAGAAAGTAATGGTTTCTGAATCGAGTACCTCTACTTTATTTTTATCATATAACATGGCTACATCCACTTTTCGTTCGTCCATAGAATTGTAATGAACAATTCCGTATTCCGAATTAAAGGGCTCCATTTCTACTAGATCTTCCAAAACTTTCCTTCCGGAAACTTCAGATAATCCTATTACAAATGGTAATACTTCATTATCCTCCTTCATCAACTGAAATACATGAGAGATTTTAAAAAGCTTATTTTTATATCTCTTTTCATCCCAATTCCTTAATCCTGACCGGGTAGGATCTAATTTATGGACAGGTTTCGGATCGGGTAAAAATAAATTTTCAACATTATAAAAAGAGAACAGCTCCATCTACACTAATTTCTATACTTTTAATTTATTATGTCCTTTTTACTTTAAGATGTAAATTTATTATTTTTTTTCAAATTTTAGTGATTTACCTCTAAAACAGTAAATCAATTTCCAATAAAAAACAATTCAAATATAGTAAAAAATACTAATGAAATAAGTCATTATGAATTAATTTTTCAACTATCCCACAGTTTCGACATATTAATCAAAATTGAGACAATATATAAAATATGGAATAATAGAAATAAATTTTTAACTTAAAACCAGAAATATTAATATTTTTCACACTTATTGAAATTACAACAAATATTATTCCATTTATCTATAACAAATGGAATTAAATATGGAAGCAGAAAATTAGATCATTTCTGACGATTTTCGTTTACAATAAATCGGGACGTTTTTCCTTTGTAATTCTTACGGCTTCATCATGACGCCATTCTTCAATTTTTCCGAAATTCCCACTCAACAGGATTTTAGGAACATCCAGGCCTTTATAACTTTCAGGTCTCGTGTAGATGGGTGGTGAAAGAAGATCATCCTGAAAACTGTCTGTTAAAGCACTTTGTTCATCATTCAAAACTCCGGGAAGCAATCTGATAACGGAATCTGCCAGAACACAGGCAGCCAGTTCTCCTCCTGTAAGAACATAATCTCCAATTGAAATTTCTTTGGTAATATGAAGATCTCTTACCCTTTGGTCTATTCCTTTATAATGTCCGCAAAGAAAAATTAAATTCTCTTTAATAGACAATGAATTGGCTATTTTTTGGTTTAAAGTTACCCCATCCGGAGTCAGATAGATTACTTCATCATAATTTCTTTGAGATTTAAGCTCTGATATACATTTATCCAATGGCTCAACCATCATTACCATTCCTGCACCGCCTCCGTAAGGCTCATCGTCAATTTGTCTGTGCTTATTGATTGCCCAGTCTCTCAGATGATGAAAATGTACTTCTACCAGTCCTTTGTCCATTGCTCTTTTCAAAATAGAGGTTTGGAACGGACTTTCCATCAATTCCGGAAGTACGCTTATTATGTCAATTCTCATTGTAATGTTCCGTTTTTCTTAGTAGGTATAATAATTAATCTTAAAGAAGAATCTTTGTTGATATAACTCCACATCCAGTTGAAGAATATGGCAAGTTTATTTCGAACGCTCAAAATTAGCATTAAATGGAGAAACATCCAGAAATACCATGCCAGAAATCCCTGAAATTTTATAAACGGCAGATCTACAACTGCTCTGTGCTTCCCAATAGTCGCCAATGAGCCTTTGTCATCATACTCGTATTCTTTCCATTCTTCGTGGCTTTTCTTTAATAGATTTTTACCTAAATTTTTTGCCTGATTAATAGCTACGTTGGCTACCTGAGGATGCCCATGTGGATATTTAGGGGTTTCCATATAGGCAATATCCCCGATCGCATAAATATTATCGTAACCTTGTATTTTATTATATCGATCAACAATATATCTGTTTCTCACTAATTTTTCTTCCGGAAAACCTCCTACAACATTTCCTGTAACTCCGGCTGCCCAGATCACATTATTGGATGAAATTTCTTTTCCGCTTTTCAAATGAACCTTATCTCCGTCATAATCCGTCACTACTTCTCCACTCATAAAAGTTACCCCAAGATCTTTAAGATATTTTTCTGACTTCTCCTGAGCCTCACTACTCATTACTGCAAGTGGTTTTTCGGTAGAACTCACCAGAATAATTTTCAGATGATCAAAGTTCATATAAGGATAATCTCTTGGAAGAATATCTTTTTTCATTTCAGCAAAAGCCCCTGCCAGTTCTACTCCTGTAGGACCGCTTCCCACGATAACAATATTCCAGTTTCCGTCATCGCTTCGGCTTTTTTCAATAATCAGTTTTTCAAAGGTCATCAAAACATGATTTCTGATACTGATGGCTTCCTGAGTATTTTTCATTCCGAAAGCTTTGCCTTCCAATTCTTTATTTCCGAAAAAATTAGTTTTACAGCCCGTTGCAATGATGAGTTTATCATAGGTAAATTCTGCTTCATCAGTAATAACCTTATTGTTGGCAGGATCTATTTCTTTGACTTCAGTCATACGGAACTGTGTATTTCTGGACTGCTGAAAAATCTTTCTGAAGGGAAAGGAAATGTTGGAAGGTTCTATCCTTCCTGAGGCTACCTGATAAAAAAGCGGCTGAAACATATGGTGGTTCATCCGATCCAGAACAATCACCTTTTTGTTCTTGTTATTCAATGTTTTTGCAAGCTGCAGCCCCGCAAATCCTCCTCCAATAATGATGATTTTTTCGCGTGTTTCCATAATACACAAATTTACTGATTTTATTTTAGCATTTAGCAGTGAAAAAAGTTAGTTTTGCAAAACTTTATGACACCAAAAAAGTACACCAAAAAAACTGCCAAACAAGTCCATAAATCGCGACGGAAGAAGTATTTTTTCCGAAGATGGGTGATATTGGTTATTTTAATGATAGCATTAGTAGGAACAGGGCTTTATTTAAGACAGTCTATCAGTTATTACTATGCGCTGTACTTTAATAAATTTAAGCATAAAAAGCTTCATAACAGTGAAAAAGAAGCAGCAAGAATCCAAAGAATACTAGCCAGCAACCTTGATAAAACCTATGGTTTTGATGTTTCTCATTATCAGAATCGTGAAGATATCAAATGGGACAGTCTCAGCATCGGAAATAAAACGATTCCATTAGAATTTGTTGTCATGCGTGCAACGATGGGAAACAGAAGTGCCGATAAGCATTTTGACGAATTCTGGGAAAGTGCTAAAAAGCATGATCTTATCCGTGGTGCCTATCATTTTTACAGAGCTGATGAAGACCCTGTGATCCAGGCTAATAATTTTCTAGAGAATGTAAAACTTGAGAGCGGAGATCTTCCCCCGATCCTTGATATTGAAAAAATTCCCAAGCGTAAAACTAGCAAAAAGCTGATTGAAGATCTGAAAATATGGTGTAAAATTGTAGAAGATTCCTATGGTGAAAAGCCGATTATCTACACCTACTACCATTATTATAAAGACTTTCTGAAAGGCGAGTTTGAAGATTATCCTTTATGGCTTGCCAATTACAATGATGTTCCGTCTCCTTCTCCTGATGATGAGTGGGATTTCTGGCAGTTTACAGAAAACGGGATTGTTCATGGTATCAACGCTAAAGTGGATCTTGATATTTACAATGGTAATTCGTGGTCATTAAAAAGGCTGACACTGGATTAAAAGAAGGGAAGAAGGAAGCAAGAAGATGAGAGCTGATGAAGTTCATTGATCCCGTATGATATGTTTCAATGAGTCAACTTACAAAATTAGCTAATGGATATCACTTCCATTCTCCATCTCCCTGCTTCCAGCCTTTATCTAATTACTTTTTCCTAAAAAATTCAGAATATCCGTATTGAGCTGATCTGCGTTTTCAAAAGGAATCATATGGGTAGCCTTGTTGTAGATTTTAAGTTCAGCATTGGGTATTTCTTTTGCAATAAGTTCAGTATGACCACGTTTAATAACATCATTCTCACCGGCAATAACCAATACTTTACTTCCGATTTTATTTAAATCTTTCTTCGCAATGCGTGGCTGTGTCAACATAATTTTCAATAGCCTTTGTTCATTAAACTTTTCAGGATCCTTCAGCTCTTTCATCACTAGCATTTTATTTTCAAAATGATCAGTAAGTCTGTCATCCACTCCATCAGGAAATGCATTGGCTCCAATTGCAATCAGCTTATTCAGCTTTTCAGGATATTTCAGGGCAAATTCCAGTCCGGTATTTCCACCATCACTCCAGCCTGCGATATTTACCTTATTGAGCTTTAATTGATCTGCGACTGCTTTTACATCATCAGCAAACATTTTGTAGGTAAAATCCTTTTTAGAGGAATCTACACTTTTTCCTTGTCCTCTTGTATCTATAGCAATTACTTTATACTGCTTTGATAAAACAGGAATCTGCTGATAAAAATCTTTAATACTTCCTGAATTGCCATGAAGCAGAATCAATGGTTCTCCTTCACCATACACCTCATAATAAAGGTTGGTATCCTGAAGTTTCAGATAGTTTCCTACGGCTTTATTTTGCCCATACACTGTTTGCTCCGATTCCTGGATATATTTTGACACATCAGGCATCAGTGCTTCTGCGCTGTCATCTGCAAAACCGTTTTCATCATCCGTATTTTTGTCTCCGTTTTTATCCATTTTCACATCGATATTAATGGCAGGTGCGGCGAGAGTCATTTTTGTCCACTCTCCGTAAAATTTCCTTATAAATCCTGTTTTGAACAATGCTGCACTTATATTGACTCTCCCTTCAAATTCTTTTAAAAACTGAATTCCTATAAAAACCCTTCCGTGTACCCAGATATTACGGTCATTCACATCCAATGTATAAGTTCCGTCTTTAATCATATCACTGGTTAGTTCAACGGTAATTTCTTCATCAAGAATATTTTTATCCGGAAAACCATCTTTTTCACTATAAATAGTATACCGCATGATGACAGGCTTATCAGCAGTATAGCTGGCAATATTCAGGTTAATATTCTTAATCTTTGATTTCTTTTTAGCATTAAAAGCCAATGCGGTTTCACCAAGAAAATCTTCTTTTCTGAGGTGTGGATTTACCGAGTACATAACACTTTTTGTCTTCGTATTGACTCCCCAGTTTTTATCAACAAGTTTCTTAGGCTTAATGGTAATCTCTTTAATATTTTTAGTTTTCTCTGTTAAAAATATTTTTTGCTGATCATTTTTTTTAAAATCCTGTATTGTTTCCTGGTAAGGCTCAAATCCCGGTACTTCTATTTTTATTTTCTGCCGGGGATCTGTATCGGAAAGATCAATTGAAAAATTTCCTTTTTCATCAGAGATTGTTCCGATTGATTTTTTTTCAATTCCAATCTTTACATAAGGAATTGGATGATTTTCATTTTTAGAAATGACAGTTCCGGAAATAACCTGGGCATGGAAAGCAGAGGCTGTGAAAAGGAAGAATAAAGTATGACCTATTTTCATGTTAAAAGTTTAAAGCAAACTTATTTATTTTCAACAGCCCAATATCCCAATACTTTATTAAAATTATTCTCCCTTTAGTTAAAGTTGTTTTAAATATTTCCTAATTATAAATATTTCCTACTTAAAGGATACTCATAATTTCTTCCCAGGAATGCACTCTTTCGTAAGTATCATTTTCTATCAGCTCATTATGAGGTTGGGTAAATATCAGTCTCTGCCCTGAAAAATGATCTAAATTTTTAGGATAGTCATCAATCATGATATCTCCGGACACTACTTTTTTACTTCCACAAAGAACAATCTGTTCCCAGGTAATGAATGGGAAATGCTCTGCCAGCCAATCATATTTTTCCCTTAAGCTGTTTGGAAACTCCATTCCGGCAGATACAATATAGAGTTCATATTTATTATTCAGATATTCCATTGCCTCACGGCTTCCCTTCATTACAGGTAAGGTTCTGAAAAAACCTACTTCATTCACGTGCTTTTTTCCATTGGGAAAAGATTCTATTTCAGGCTTACCAGCCAAATCACTGATTTCAATTTCTCTTCCTGTATCTCTTTTTTCAAATTGTACCAGCTGATGATATACATCCGCCATTACCCCGTCCATGTCGACAATAACTTTTTTCATTGTTTCCATCAGATTTTTGTATTATTTATTACTATTAAAATGTGTATTTCATTGTGGCTGATCAAATTTACTGATTAGTTTTTTCAGGCAAGGGACACTATCTATTAAAAAATCATAAATATTCATTCTTATAAGATGCGTTCCGGAAAATTTTATGGCTACATTTTCGTATTTTTGCGACTTAGTTAAAAAATAAAATCAAACTATTAATTCCCAATGAATTACGTTTCTGCAGAAAATCTTACCAAATCTTACGGCATCAAAGTTTTGTTTAAAAATATTTCTTTCCACATCAATGAAGGAGATAAAATAGCGATTGTTGCCAAAAATGGAAGTGGAAAATCTACCCTTCTGAAAATATTAATGGGTAAAGAAATTGCAGACAGCGGAACTGTGATCATCAATAAAGATATCCAGGTGGTGTTATTTGACCAGGAAATTGATTATGATCCTAAGCTCAGCATTGAGGAATTCATGATGACCCTTGATTCCGAACCTATCCTCGCTCTTAAAAACTATCACAAATCACTCCATTCTACAGATAATGATTTTATTGAGAAAGCATTGGCTGATATGGAAGTTCATAAAGCCTGGGATCTGGAGAATGAAATGAAACAGATTCTTTCCCAGCTAAAAATCACTGATCTGGATGCTAAAATGGGTACTCTTTCCGGAGGGCAGATCAAGCGTGTAGCATTGGCTAAACTTTTAACAGAAACAAGAGCCGAGCACAGGCATACACTTCTTATCATGGATGAACCTACCAACCACCTGGATGTGGATATGGTAGAATGGCTTGAAAATTATCTGAACAAAGCAAAAATCACTTTATTGCTTGTAACCCACGACCGATATTTCCTTGACAGTGTTTGTGACAGTATCTGGGAAATGGAAGATCAGAATCTGTATGTTCACAACGGTTCTTATGCTACTTACCTGGAGAACAAGATGATTCGTGAGGAAAATCTTAATGCTACAATTGACAAGGCCAATAACCTTTACAGAAAGGAACTGGAATGGATGCGAAGACAGCCGAAAGCCAGAACCACAAAATCAAAAAGCAGAATTGATGCTTTCTATGAGACTGAAAAGGTTGCCAAAACCGATACCAGAAAAGACGGACTTGAACTGGATTTTGAGATGAAACGTTTGGGAAATAAAATTCTTGAACTTAAACATATTGATAAAAGTTTTGGACCTAAAGTTTTATTGAAAGATTTCAGCTATCAGTTTCAGCGTGGAGAAAAAGTGGGAATCATTGGAAAAAATGGGGCGGGAAAATCTACCTTACTTAATATTATTCAAGGTTTTGAAAAAGCCGATAAAGGAGAAATTGAAACCGGAGAAACGATTTCTTTCGGTTATTTCTCACAAAAAGGGCTTACATATAAAGAAGATGAGCGTGTAATAGATTTCATCAAAGAAATTGCAGAATTTTATCCTTTAGCTAATGGCAAAAGTTTATCGGCATCACAGTTCTTAAGATTATTTTTATTTGATGATCAGACACAATATTCTCCTATTTCTAAACTTTCGGGTGGTGAAAAGAGAAGACTTCACCTGATGTATATCTTGTATCAGAATCCTAACTTTCTAATTTTTGATGAACCTACAAATGACCTGGACCTTCCTACATTAACAGTGCTGGAAAATTTCCTTCAGCAATTTCAGGGATCTTTAATTATCGTTTCCCACGACAGGTATTTTATGGACAGAATTGTAGACCACGTTCTGGCTTTTGAAGGAGACGGAAAAATCAGAGATTTTGTAGGAAACTTCTCAGAATACAGAGAAGCAAGAAGCCGTGAAGAAGCCTTAGAAAAAAATGCAGTGGTAAAACCTGAGCCTGTAAAAGAAATTGTTTCTACAATAGAAAGTACTCAGTCTGCCAATTCTAAAAGAAAACTCACTTTTAAAGAACAAAGGGAACTGGAAACCATTGAAAAAGAGATGCCTGAACTGGAAGCACAACGTACTAAAATTCTGGATAAGCTCAACAACGAAGCTGATTACGAAAAGATAGCCACACTTTCTTCAGAACTGGAAAGCGTTTCAGAAAAACTGGAGAACCATGAAATGAGATGGCTGGAGCTTCAGGAACTCCTTTAATAATGATGAATTATGAATGAATTCAAAGAGTTTTAGAGTTTTAGAGTAAACGAATTGAAGACTTCTCATCACAACTGTTATCAACTTTGAATCTTGAATTCATTCATAATTCATAACTCATCATTTATAATTCTATTATTCTTTCTTCTTTTGCACTTTTAAGAGAAGTATCTATGATTTTCATATTCTGAATAACTTCTTTTCCGGGAGATGGTAAAGCATATCCAAAAACGATGTGTTCATAAATTTGCTGGTAATAATTCATGTAGTTTCCGGCTTCACTGGAGGTAAGAATTCTCTCTGTTTCAGAATCATCATTCAGGAAGTTTAAAATTCCGTCCGGCTCTTTCAGAGGCTGTGTCCATTCTTTACCATATTCAGGAACAGCACCTGCTACCAGTTCATTTTCCTGATTATCGGTTCTTTCCTGCAGGAAAGTTCCTTTGTCTCCATGAATAGTGTAAGCATAATGTCCTTCTTTACTGAAAACAGATGATTTCAGTCTTACCCTCATATTATCTTTATAGAATAAGAGAATTTCAAAATAATCGTTAGCGAACTCAGTTCCTTTCATAGAAAACACGTCTGCAAACAATTTTTCAGGATATCCAAAATACTGCACCGCCTGATCTACAAGATGTGCCCCCAGATCGTGAAGTGATCCTGCCCCCACCTGATCAGGACTTTCTTTATGCTGTTTTCCACTGGCGGTTGTACGGAATCTGTCAAAACGAATTTCAGCTTCTTTAATATTACCTATTTTCTTATCATCAAGAATCTTTTGAACCTGTAGAAAGTCGCGGTCAAATCTTCTGTTTTGATATACGCTTAAAAACAATCCTTTTTCTTTTGCTAATTGCACCAGCTCTTCTGCTTCAGAAACATTTACTGTAAAGGGTTTTTCCACAACAATATTTTTTCCTGCTTCCAGTGCTTTTTTGGCGTACTCATAATGAGTCTGAACCGGGGTATTGATAATCACCAATTCTACATCACCATGCTGAAGCATTTCTTCCACGGAACGGTAGATGATTGCTTCCGGATACTTTTCCTTCGATTCTTCCTTACTTCTTTCCACCACAGCAGACATAAAAAATCCCGGATGTTCTTTTAAGAAGGGAGCATGGAATACTTTCCCACTCATTCCAAAGGCGCAAAGCCCTGCTTTTACCAATTGCATATTATAATTTTTAACAAATATATTCATAAAAAATTTTCTATCCCTTAGTCTAAGCGGCTATAGAAATAATCCATCTCATCAACACTAAGAATATGATTTAAATCATAAAATTATTTTTATCTATTCTAAACAAATACTTACATTTGCGCCTTATTTAAAACTGTTCTACATAAAAATAAAATGAAAAGACAATTACTTTCTTTAGGTCTTCTATTCATCGCTGTTTCAGCAAGTTCACAGCTGAAAAACGTTGAAACAGATACTATCAGAACTCAGACCATTGAGGATATCAACCTTCACAAAACGGGAAATCCTAACCAGGCAAGACCATTATCGACAAAGTCGAATCTGACGATAATGGAAACTCCCCAGCCCATTGCTATTGTTACCCACGAAATCATTGAGCAGCAGCAGGCAAAGCAACTGAGTGATGTTCTTCAGAATGTAAACGGATTGTACATCACTTCATCCAGAGGAAATTCTCAGGATAGTTTTGGTGGACGTGGTTTCATTTTAGGAAATGATAATATTTTTAAAAATGGTTCAAGAGTAAACAGCGGTGTTTTCCCTGAAGTAAGTGGTCTGGAAAGAGTAGAAGTTTTAAAGGGCGCCAATGCCATGCTTTTTGGAAATACAGCAGCTGGTGGTGTTATCAATATGATTACAAAAAAGCCTAAATTCAATTTTGGTGGAAGTATCGGGCTAAACGGCGGAAGCTGGAATTCTTATAAACCAACAGTTGATATTTACGGTCCTTTATCTAAAAATATTGCTTTCAGAGTAAACGGAGCCTATGAGCATGCTGAAAGTTTCAGAGATGTTGTAGAATCAGAGAAATATTATTTCAATCCATCCTTCCTTTTCAATTTAAGCCCAAAATCACAATTGATTGTGGAAGCGGATTATCTTAAAACTAATTTTACTCCCGATTTCGGGCTTGGTTCTATTACGGAAAAGGACCAAAGCTATAGATTGAATGATACTGTTTCCAGAAACACTTTCTTCGGAACTGACTGGCAATATCAAAATGTACAGCAAGCTTCTGCGAATATAACTTTTAATCATCAGTTCAACGAAAGATGGTCTTTAAATGCGATTGCTTCTTACCAGAACTATACGAAAGATTATTTTTCTTCTGAAAGAGTACAATGGATATATGATACTAAAGATGCCACTGTAGATCCTAACAGATTGTCATGGAAAAGACCTTTTGGCAGAACTTACAACGAACAAAATTATACTTCAGCACAGGTAAACATCAATGGTGAATTCAATACTGGAAAAATCAGCCACAAAGTTTTAATTGGGGCAGATGCTGATTACGGCCAGGCAGATGCTTATGCTTATACTATTGCGGCTCCAAGAAATCTTCTGTATTTAGATGATCCGTCAACGTGGGGAAGTATTGATATGCCTAATTCTACTCTTAGTACGAGAAATAGAATCAATACAAGAAGAATAGGGATCTATGCACAGGATTATATCAGCTTAACAAAACAATTAAAAGTAATTGCAGGTTTAAGATGGTCTTATATAGAAAACATGCCTACGCTGACGACCCGCTTCACATTAAATGATAAAATTGAAGTCGCTAATTCTTCAACGTCTGACAATGCATTTTCTCCAAAAGTAGGTTTGGTGTATGCTCCAAATGAAAACCTTTCAGTATTCGCAACTTATACGAATTCTTTTGCAGCCAATGCAGGATATACTTCAGATCAATTTGGAACAGTAAATACCAATCAATCTGCTTCAGATGTTCAAGCTCAGTTAAATACTTTATCAAAACAAAGCATAAAGCCATCAACTGTTGATCAATATGAAATCGGTATTAAAAAGAATTTCTGGAACAATGCTTTAGCTGTTAACTTAACGGCTTACCAGATTATGTACAATAATTACTATCAAACGTATTGGTTTGCTTCTGCTCCAAACGGGGCACCGGTAAATTCCACAGACACCAATCTTAAAGAATTTGCAGGAAATATGAGAAGCCGTGGTGTGGAACTGGACATTACAGGAAATCCTACAGAAAACTTGTCTATAATCGGAGGTTTTTCTTATAACAATTCGGTTTATACCGACACTCCTGAAAAAGGATATATTGAAAACCAAAGACTGGTAAGAACACCGGCAACAACAGCAAATGCTTCTGTTTTCTATAAATTTACAAACTACGTAAAAGGATTGAAAATCGGAGCTGGAATTTATTACATCGGGGACAGAATTGCCGGATGGAATGATACAAAATCTACAAACACAAGTAGAAATAACGTGAGCAGAATGTTTGACCTGAAAGATTATACGACTATTTCCGTTTCAGTAGGCTACGAGTGGAAAAAATTCTCTATCCAGGGGAAAGTGGGCAACCTGTTTGATGTTGTAAACTACAATGTTCACGAGAATTATTCAGTGAATCCTATTACGCCTAGAAATTACTATTTCACATTGACATACAGACTCTAGAATTTCTAGAATTCTTTATATAATAATTCTTTCATTAAAAGTGGAGATTGCATTTTTGCAGTTTCCACTTTTGAAATTTTAAACAAAAACAAAACAATAGATATGGATAAGATTAAAGACACAAGAAGTTTCATGAGAATTACACACCGTTATCTGGGATATTTCCTTGCCGGAATTATGGCGATATATTCGTTAAGTGGAATCCTTCTGGTGTACAGAGACACTGATTTTCTGAAAAGCGAAAAAAAATATGAAAAAAACATTGCGGCCAATCTTTCAGAGAAAGAACTGAAAAAAGAACTGAAGATGAAAGGCCTGGAAGTGGAAAAAACAGAAGGAAGCGTTCTTTATTTTAAACAGGGAACTTATGACAGTGCCACCGGAAAAGCCAAATACACTAAGAAGGAACTTCCTTTTGTATTGGATAAAATGGTTTCTCTTCACAAATCACAATCTAAAGATGCTATATCTCCTCTAAGCGTATTCTTCGGAGTTTCCCTTTTCTTTTTTGTCATCTCAAGTTTCTGGATGTTTAATCCTAAGACAAAAGCATTCAAACGTGGAATCAAGTTTACGATTGCCGGCTTGATCATTTCCATCATTCTTTTGTTTATTTAATATAATAGGAAGGCAGATCAAAAGAAAAAACAGCAATTTGGAACATTAACAAAATAACATCTGTTTTTATCATTTTCATTCCAAAACGCCTGTTTTATTTTCTTTATCATTATGATATCCTCAGTTAATCTGTTAAAAAAGTAAATTATATCTCACTGGTAATCTTAACGTTTATTTAGAAAAATTACGTAAAATTAAGAGTCTGGCACATTTATTGTTTTTTCTATAATTCGTGAATAATAAACATTTAATTATTAAAATAATAAATTATGAAAAAACTTATTTTAACAGGAATATTAGCCGTAGCAGGCTTAACAGCAACTGCCAACGCTCAAATTCAGAAAGGTAATTGGATGGTAGGGGGTAACCTTGTAGGGGCAAATTTTGGTTTAAATGAAGGAGCAGGATACAACTTTGCAATTCAGCCTAAAGGAGCCTATTTCATTGAAGATAATATCGCAGTTGGGGGATATGTAGATTTAGGTTTCAAAGGAGCTAAAGATGCACCCACTACTTTCACTTATAACGTAGGAGCATTAGGACGTTATTATCTTAATCCGGGAGAGCAAGGAGTAAACAACTTACTACACCACGGAAGATGGTTCTTCGAAGGTAACGTAGGTGTTGGAGGGATGTCAATCTCTAAAGGGGGTTCTTCTTCTAACGGTCTTAACTTTGGATTCGGACCTGGATATTCTTACTTCATCACTCCAAACATCGGATTGGAAGGTTTAGTGAAATATGATGCAAACGCTGGATTCGGAAGCGGTGGATACACTAACAAAATTACTTTTGGTTTAGGTTTCCAGATTTATCTTCCAACGTCTAAAGCAAAACAAATCATCAACGACGTTAAGTAATCACTGAAATACTTATAAAAAAAATGAAAGCGCCCCGGAAATTTATTTCCGGGGCGCTTTTCGTACAAATTAAAACTAAACTATAAAAAATCAAATAAATCATGTATTAGGTTGTGGAGTGTATCTCAAATACGGTTTTATTTCCGTTACACCTTTTGGGAATATTTTTCGTGCGTCTTCTGTAGAAATGGTTGGAGGTATAATAACATCTTCTCCGGTTTTCCAATTTACAGGAGTGGCTACACGATAATTATCTACCAACTGTAAAGAATCCAGCACTCTAAGGATCTCGTTAAAATTCCTTCCTGTAGAGGCCGGATAGGTAATAATCAGTCTTACTTTTTTGGAAGGATCAATAATCAGAAGAGAACGTACTGTAGCGGTAGCCGAAGCATTAGGATGAATAAAATCATACAGTTCTGAAACCTTTCTGTCTTTATCGGCAATAATAGGAAACTGAACTTGGGTGTTCTGAGTTTCATTAATATCTTTAACCCAATTTTGATGATCTTCTACCCCATCTACACTCAGGGCAATTACTTTCGTACCTCTGGCATCAAACTCAGACTGAAGTTTTGCAGTATATCCCAACTCTGTTGTGCATACCGGTGTGTAGTCTGCAGGATGCGAAAACAGAATTCCCCAGGAATCTCCCAGATAATTATAAAAATTGATATCGCCTACTGATGATTCTGCCTGAAAGTTGGGCGCTGTATCTCCTAGTTTGATTGACATAATGTTCTTTCTTTATAGTCTACAAATTTAGTAGACTTTTTGGAACTGGCAAATTTTTTGATGAAAATTTATATCTTTAATTAAAATTTTATTCATGGAGAAAACCGGACTGAGGTATGTAGATCTTGTTTACAAGGTATTGGAAAATTGGTATATCACCTTCGCTGAACTTACACCCAAGCTGATTGTTGGAATTTTAGTATTTACCTTTTTCCTGGTTACCAGCAAATATTTAAGCCAGGCAGCGGTAAAATTATTCCATAAATTTTTTCCTAAAAGTCGCAAAGAGAGTTCATTAGTCACCTTAATCAGTGTATTCAGATTTTTGATCATGCTGATGGGAACCTTTATTGCTCTTGAAATAATGGGTTTCAGTGGCTTTCTTTGGAAGTTTATCGGAAGCTTAGGAGTTGCGGGGGTTATTGCCGGGGTTGCTCTGAAAGACCTGGTATCCAGTATTTTCTCAGGAATGCTTATTGGAATTGACAAAGCTTACAAGGTAGGAGATTATATTACGATCGGAACCCATTCAGGAACAGTACAGGAAATCGGGTTTCTCACTACAAAAATTCTTACCGATGACGGAAAGAAAGCTTATATACCCAATCAAGTAGTATTCAATGCTCCATTTTACAATATTACCGCTTCGCCACAGCGCAGAATTATTTTAAACTTTGAAATTCCGGCTGATGAAGATATCACTAAAGCTCAGAAAGGGATTCTTGATGTGGTTAAAAACCTTGATAATGTGGATAAGCTTGACACTGTAGAAGTGATTTTTACAGATTTGAAGCAAGGTGCATTTAACCTCCAGGTAAAATTCTGGATAAAAGTAGGGGCTAATCTTGCGCAGGTAAGAAGCCAGGCCTATTTAGGGATTAAAGAACGCTTTGATACGGATAAAATTCAGCTGGTAACGCCAACGAGTATCAGTATTACCAATGGCGAGACTAACTTGCCGGAAAATCTCGACAAATAAAAGGTCGGAAGAATTTTTCCTCCGACCATGACACTTCCAGAAAGAAGTTTTCATTTTATTTATTGATAATAAGTTTCTCTGTATATTTCTTACCGTTTGTTGTATTGACAGTTACAAAATAAGTTCCTGCAGCAAAATCATGAACCTGAATTTTTGCGTAACCTTTCAGATTTCCTTTTTTCACAATCCTTCCTGAACTATCCATCAGGCTGTACTGAGCTTCACTATTTTCATCATCTAGTCTGATATTCACTTCATCATGAGAAGGATTAGGATAAACAGCAAAACGATTTGCCTTTATTTCCTTTTTAACCTGCGAAGCTGTTTTCGCTATGGAAAAATTAGTTGTATTCACAGCAAAATAAATATTTCCCACGGCTTTCACCATAATTCTTGCTGTTCCAATATTTTCATTAGGAAAATTAACTACAGCAGAGCCATTGTTAGGAACATTGGCTGCAAGAACAGTATCAAAATGATAGCCTCCATCTTTGGAAAGAAGAATGGTAACATACTTTGTGTTTACAGCTCCTGTATCCGTTCCTGCCACATTCCACTTTATGGTATGGGTACCCGGACTATATGAGTTTCCTGTATGCGAGGTTACTTTAAATGGTCCGGCATTCGTTACGGTTACTACCATAGCATCATGAGCCGTTTGATTTCCCGTTGCTCTATTATCATTAACAAGCAGTGAAAAATTCAAAGTTCTTGCAACGTTAGGAGTAACTTCCCACATAGGAGTTAAGTTATTAGATAAAACAGCTGACAAATGCGGGAAATATCTCATATTCTCAGTTTTTGGTAATCTCGATCGGTATACAGGGCCTTGGACATTAGAAGGAAGTGGCGGCTGTATGTTATTTTTGTTGTCATATTGTTCCCATAAATAGGTAAGCGGATCATTATCCGGATCTGTTCCCTGACCTGTCAGTACAAATGCAGTTCCTTTAGGAATAGAATAATCCAGGCCTGTGTTAGCAGTAGGAACCCTGTTAACCATTCGTCTTTTAGCAGAGCAATCGATATCCCTTGATATAGTATAATACATTTCTTTTACGCTGGCAGCATGGAAATAAGCATCACTATGCGGCTGAATACTATTTCCTCCGCATATTCCTGCATATCCCATATTAGTACTGGCACTTCCCGGCTCATACGCTGTTCTGTTATTTACATTTCCTTTACAAGCTACGGTATTAGCCCTGAAGGTATGATTGGCTCCAAACTGATGTCCCATTTCATGGGCAACATAATCTATATCAAAAGGATCATTAATGGGAGTACCGGAACCTGTACCCCCCTGTGCTTTCAATTTAGAACATATAACCCTCAACCCTGCAACTCCGCCACTGTTGACTCCAAAAACATGACCTATATTGTAATGTGCAAATCCTATCACATTATTGATGTTTTTTACATTCTCATTAAGCATCTTATCCTCATCCCCATTGGTATAGGGGTCAGTTGCCGGATTTCTGTAAATAAGAAGATGGTTATTAGCCACCATCACCATGGTAACGGCTATCGTTTTTTCATATACTCCGTTTACTCTTGTCATTGTGGTAGCCATTGCGGCCATTGCACCATGAATTGTTCCGCCGTGATATTTGGTATACTCTCCCGTAGCTGCCAATGCCAGCTTATACGTTCTGAATACCCCGTCCGAAACCATAGGCCTGCCGGAAACAAAATTATCTGACAGCTGATCATTACCCAATAGCTGATCGGCATCTTCCTGTATGCTGCATCTGAAAGGCGTAGGATTTTCCGGTAAATCTTCTCTTTTATAATAGATAAAAGAAGTATTATCCTTGGTATAGGCATCCAGATAGCTGATGTTCCATCCATTGAAATACATTATACTGATTCCTGTTTCCGGACTGGTACTGAAACGTATTGTATTTTCCGGATGATTTTCTTCCCACCCGGTGTAAGAACGGATATCGGAGAATCTTTCCTGAAGCTCAGGTTCCATTATTGAAGCTTCCTGTACAATATAATCATGAAACTCTCCATCAGCATCCGGAAATTTCAGAACAAGGCTATGGTCATCAGAAAAGCGTTCGGGAGCTTTTTTCAGTTCTTCCTTAATCTTATCAAGGTCAAGATTATACAGGGAAAATGTTTTCGGCATTACATTTCTGGGAGCAAGCTCTTTTTCTTTCTCCCCATCCGTCTTTTTCCAATAGTTTTGTTGTCCAAAAGTTAATACTGCACCCAACAAACCGAAAAAAATAAATGTTTTGTTTTTCATAGATTTTCATTATTTGTGTTAAACATTGATATGCTCCGCAATAGAATTCAATACAAAATGAACCTCCTTTTTGCGTATCATAACTTCCTATAAATACAACATTTATTAAAAATAAAAGCAATTAAGAATAAAAAACTTTTTTTTCAAAAATTGATTTAATTACACAATACATTTTTCTTTTTCTATTTTTATTTTTACAATAACATTTAATTATGATAAATTTAAAAATAGCTTAAAAACTACCCAATTTCCAGTTGTTATCCCCAAAAACAGTTATCAGCTCCTCATTTTTACATTGATTGCTGGAATTATAATAGATAAACACAAAAAAAACCGCTCCAAAAAATGGAACGGTTTTCTTATTTTATTTAAAATTTTAGGTTACGCTAAAACTTCTTTTACTTTGTTTGCCGCTTCTTCTAAAGTAATTGCAGAGTGTACCGGAAGACCAGACTCGTCAATTAATTTTTTAGCTTCTACAGCGTTAGTTCCCTGTAATCTTACGATCAATGGAACAGGAAGGCTACCCATAGCTTTGTAAGCATCTACAACCCCCTGAGCAACTCTGTCACATCTTACAATACCTCCGAAGATGTTAATCAAAATAGCTTTTACGTTTGGATCTCTTAAGATGATTCCGAAAGCTGTCTGTACTCTCTGAGCATCTGCAGTACCACCTACGTCAAGGAAGTTTGCAGGGTTACCACCAGATAATTTGATGATATCCATAGTCGCCATTGCAAGACCAGCTCCGTTTACCATACAAGCAACGTTACCATCAAGTTTTACGAAGTTAAGACCTGCTTCACCAGCTTCTACATCCATTGGATCTTCTTCTCTTGTATCTCTCAATTCTGCTAAGTCTTTGTGACGGAACAATGAGTTGTCATCTAAAGTTACTTTAGCATCTACAGCGATAATTTTGTTATCGGAAGTTTTTAATACAGGGTTGATTTCGAAAAGAGATGCATCAATACCTGTGTAAGCATTATAAAGAGAACCGATGAATTTTACAAATTCTTTGAAAGCATTTCCTTCAAGACCTAGGTTGAAAGCAATTTTTCTAGCCTGGAATCCCTGAAGACCTAAAGCAGGATCAATGATTTCTTTGTGGATCAAATGAGGAGTTACTTCAGCAACGTGCTCAATATCCATACCACCTTCAGTAGAATATACGATTGTATTTTTACCTTCAGCTCTGTCTAATAGAATAGAAACATAAAATTCTTTAGTTTCTGACTCACCTGGATAATATACATCCTCTGCAACCAAAACAGAATTTACTTTTTTACCTTCAGCAGAAGTTTGTGGAGTAATCAACTGCATTCCGATGATGTTCTGAGCGTTTTCTTTAAGCTTATCCATGTTTGGAGAGAACTTTACACCACCACCTTTACCACGACCACCTGCGTGGATCTGAGCTTTTACTACCCACCCTTGAGCGCCAGTTTCAGCAGTTAGTTTTTCAGCAGCAGCTACAGCTTCATCTACGTTGTTTGCAACGAAACCACGTTGGATAGCTACTCCATACTTTGATAAAATCTCTTTTGATTGATACTCGTGAAGATTCATATTATTTTTATTATTTTATTTTAATATTTAAAGGTTGACAAATTTACTAAAAATGAATAAGGTTAAAAAGAAAATTATAGAACTTTTAACGCATTCTGTAAGTTTATATGCGATCTTATCAGATTCAAGGCGGTGAATCTATGAATAATATGATAATGATCATAAAAAAACTAAATCTTACGATCATATTCTAATGACATTTTAATGTCATTCTAATGTAGATAAGAATATTAACAAATCCCATCTATTATCTTTGAAGCCCGGAAATAAAACATACCTATTTCATGAATTTTCAGATGAAATTCAATTCAGGTAAAGTCCTTATTTCAGAAAAAGTGATCACCAAATCCTATCAATTTCCTGGAAAACAAAAGCTGTTTCCAGTGACAACAGATGATATTCAAAGGAAAATTCACAACTTAAAAAAACAGTTAATCTTTTACTAAAGAAGAAAAATGGAAATACCAGCTAATGAACAGGGAAAAAGGCTCATCCGCTACATTACAAAAGAAAAAAAAGATGTTACCAATATTTATTTCTATGCTATTCTGAATGGTTTAGTCTTGCTGAGCGTACCTTTAGGAATACAGTCTATTGTAAGCTTTGTGATGGGAGCTACAATGACAACTTCCATTTATATCCTCATATTTTTTGTCGTAATCGGAACCTGGCTTGCCGGATATTTCAGATTAAAAGTGATCCAGATAATTGAAAAGATACAGCAGAAAATATTTGTAGAATTTTCCATCGCCATAGCAGACAAAATCCCCAAAGCAGATCTTTCCTACACCAGAAAATACTACCTTCCGGAACTTGTCAACCGATTCTTTGATATTCAGAATCTTCAGAAAGGAATTTCAAAAATATTACTGGAAATTCCTACTGCTTTAATACAGATTGTTTTTGGGATTCTCTTGCTCTCTTTTTATCATCCTTGGTTTTTAGCATTCGGAGGTCTGGTTATTCTCTCTGTTGTAATTATTTTCAGATATACAATGGAAAGCGGAATCAAATCCAGCATTGAAGAGAGCAACAAAAAATACGATACGGCAGCATGGATAGAGGATATCGCCGGTTCTGTAAAAACATTTAAAATGCATTCTGAAGATGATTCTCATTTAAAAGGAACCGATGAAAGAGTGATAGAATATCTTAAGCACAGAACAGCTCATTTTAAAGTACTCGTTTTTCAGTATAAAACAATTATTGCTTTTAAAGTCATCATTACTTTAGCAATGCTGGCCATTGGAACCTATCTTCTGATTAATCAAAAGCTGAATATCGGAGCATTCATTGCCACAGAAATTGTTGTTCTAAGCATCATGTCTGCTGTAGAAAAGCTTATTGTAAGCCTTGAAAGTTATTATGATCTGATTGCTTCTTTTGCCAAACTCTCTAAAATCACTGAACTTAAAGAGGAACCCAACGGAGAAATCACATTATCTCAGAAAGAAAAAGGGACAGAAATTGAATTTAAAAATGTAAGCTTTTCATTTAATGATAATACTCCCATCCTTTCGGACCTTAATTTCAAAATCAAAGAAAACAGTCTGAACATTCTAACAGGAAAACTGGGAGCGGGAAAAACCCTTCTGCTTAATATGATCACAGGATTCTTCGAGCCCAGCTCAGGAGCAATTCTGATTGATAAAATTCCATTAAAAAATATAGAGAAAAAACACTGGAGAAATAATGTTGGACTTTATCTGGAAAATATGAAGATCATTCAGGGAACCGTTAAAGAAAACATCCTATTAGGAAGCAGCCAGAGCCACACAGAAGATATTCTTGAGCTTTCTGAAAATATGGGTATAGAAAATATTTCAAGTATGTTCAGCAGCGGATTCTTTACAGAAGTAAGTGAAACTGATCCTGAAATCACATTCAGTTCAAAGAAAAAAATACTGCTGCTTCGTGCTCTCCTCGGTAACAAAAAACTTATCATTCTGGAAAATCCTTTTGCAGGAATCCGTGAAGAATATCAGGACAAAATGATAAAATATCTCCAGAAAATCAAGGAAAACACAACTATTATTATTGTTTCTCAGGATACAGAACTGCTACAATATGCCGATCAGCATTTTCATCTGGAAGGAGGAACATTAAAAACACTTCAAAACAATTAGTAAAATGAAACTACAGTCGTTTGACAATATCTATCATATTCATAAAAAGTCACGGGTAAAAAGATGGTTTCTGTTTATCTTCATAGGCGGTATAATTACCTTATTTCTCCCTTGGACACAGAATATTAAAGTGAAAGGAAATGTAACCTCTCTTTATCAGGAACAGCGTCCACAGCAACTTCACTCTCCTATCCCGGGAAAAATCATCAAATGGTATGTTAAAAACGGAGATTATGTAAAAAAAGGAGATACTTTACTGCAGCTTTCCGAAATAAAAGATGATTATTTAGATCCGCTTTTGGTACAGAGAACACAGGAACAGGTAAATGCTAAAAAGGGAGTAAGAAATTTCTATGAAGCAAAAGCAGGAACAGTGAAAACCCAGCTTGAAGCCTTACATTCGGCCAGAAACTTAAAACTGAATCAGCTCAAAATAAAAATAAGCCAGCTTAATAATAAACTTACCGGTGAAGAAGCAGAACTCACCGCTGCTAGTAATGAACTTAAGCTTTCAGAAGACCAGTTTGCGCGGCAGAAAAAAATGTATGAGGAAGGTTTGGTTTCTCTTACCCAGTTTCAACAGAGAAGTATTTCTTATCAAAATGCTGTTGCCAAAAAAACAGCATCAGAAAATAAAGTGGCTCAAACCCGTCAGGAAATTATCAATATAGGAATTGAACAGAATTCTGTGATTCAGGATTACACAGAGAAACTCAGTAAAATAGAAGGAGACCGTTTTCAAAACATGGGGCAGATTGAGGGCAGTGAAGGTGAAATTGCCAAGCTCGAAAATCAAGTGGCCAATTACAAAGCAAGACAGGGCTTATATTTCATTATTGCCTCACAGGACGGTCAGATTGTACAGCTTAATAAAACAGGAATTGGTGAAGTTTTAAAAGATGGTGAAAATATTGGGACAATTGTTCCCACAGCAGTAGATTATGCAGTTGAGATTTATATAAAACCTGTGGATCTCCCGCTTGTGAAAGAAGGTCAGCGTGTGATGTGCATTTTTGATGGATTTCCTGCCATTGTATTCTCGGGATGGCCCAATTCCAGCTACGGAACATTTGCAGGCAAGGTGGTTGCCGTGGAAAGCAATATCAGTGCAAACGGACTTTTTAAAGCATTGATTATTGAAGATAAAAAGGAAAAAAGATGGCCTCCAAAAATTAAAATGGGAGGAGGTGTACAGGGAATTGCCATTCTTAATGATGTTCCTATCTGGTATGAACTGTGGAGAAATATCAACGGTTTTCCACCAGATTATTATGAAGTAAAAAATGATCAAACTGCTAAGTATGAGAAAACAAAGTAAACTTCTTTTTATATTGATCTTTCTTTTTTTCCAGTATCATAAAGCACAGGATTCTCTCATGATTTCAGCAAATGAATTTCTGGCGGTGGTAAAAAATTATCATCCAATGGCATTGAAATATCAACTGCAAAACAAAATTGCGCAATCTGAGATTACTAAAGCAAGAGGAAATTTTGATCCTATTTTAGGAGGAAAACTGGGCGAAAAGAACATTGACGGTGTACAATATTACAGACAAAAAAATATTGAACTGGGTATTCCTACCTGGTACGGAATTGATCTTACAGCAGGATATCAATATCTGGATGGTGAAAAACTCAACTCCAGTGAAACCAAAGGTGGTATTTACAGCATGGGAATTACTGTTCCTTTAGCTAAAAATCTTTTGTATGATAAACGAAGAGCAGCATTGGATCAGGCGAAATTTGCCTCGAAAATGACGGAAGCTGAACAGACTGTACTTACCAATGAACTTCTTCTTGAAGCAGAAAACACCTATTGGGAATGGGTACAAAGTTATGAAATTTACAAGTTGCAAAACAAAGCGGTTGAGGTCAGCAAAAAACGTCTGCAGCTCACCCGGAAAACTTTTGAATATGGAGAAAGAGCAGCTATCGATACTGTTGAAGCAGCTTCTCAGCTACAGAGCTTTGAACTTCAGCAGAAAGAAGCCTATTTAAATTTTGTTAAAAACACCCAGCAGCTGCAGTTATTTTTATGGAAAGATAATCGTGAAATTTATGAAATCTCACAACTTATTTATCCTGCAGATCATCTTTCAGATCATACCGCCTACTCAGATTTTGAATTTCTTCTGCAGGAAATTAAAACAAAAGAAACCACCAACCATTGGTCTGTACAGTATTATACTCAGAAACATCATATTTTAGAAAGTGAACGGAAGCTGAAATGGCAGAGCTTTCTTCCCAAGTTTGATTTTACTTATAATTTCTTCAACAAAGAGAATTATCAGTCAGATTACCTTCCTCTTTTTGACAATAATTTTCAATATGGATTAAAACTTGAAATACCGGTATTTCAAAGGGAAGCCAAAGCCAGTTATCAAATGGCCAAAATTAAAATAGAACAAAATAAACTTGATACTGAATTCAAGAAAAGAGAGCTTACCACGAAAATTGAAACCTATAAAAACGAACTTTTAAATTACCATACCCAGATAGCCCTTTCACAAAATAATCTTGTGAATTACCAGCAACTTCTTACTGCAGAAGAAACAAAGTATGCGAACGGTGAGAGTTCTCTTTTCCTGATCAATTCAAGGGAAAATAAAATGATTGAAGCACAGGAAAAATTCATTTCCATCAAAGCGAAATTTCTTAAAAGCTTTAATAAACTTAAATGGATGAATGAAAATTTCTCTTTATAAAACCAAAAAAGTTCAGGAAACTCCCTGAACTTTTTTATTGATATTCTGGTCTAAAAATACACCAGAAATTGTTTTATAAGTCAATATTACTATTACCGCCCACCAGACCAGTCACAGCCCACATAAAAAAGGGCGGCTGAATACAAACGGATTGAATCTGATAGGTTAATCTAAGAGATTGAATGTTCGTATTAACCTTTTTCTTCTGTTAATCTTCATTCTTATATTCTGTTTTTAACAAAATATAAGATCAGCATTCCCCAGCTTAAGATCATCATCAGACCTCCAAGCGGAGTGATGGGGCCTAAGAATTTAAGATTCATTCCCCAATAATCCTGCATGCTCAGGAAGTAGATGCTTACTGAGAATAAAAGAGTACCTGCAATCATTAAAATGGAAGTCCATTTTTCAGCAGAGGTTTCAAATTTTAAGATATACCCGATGATCAGCAGGAAAAAAGCTGCATACATCTGATATCTTACGCCTGTTTCAAAACTTTCCAGTCTTTCCACAGCTAATATTTTCTTTAAAGCGTGTGCTCCGAATGCACCAAGGATTACAGAAACCATTCCGTAAACTGCTCCAAAAACTAAAGTAATTGTTTTCATTTTATAACTCTTCTAATTCTAGGGTTAAATATTTTTTTGTTTTATGATCCTGCCAGGTTCCTATAATTTTCCTGCCTTGCAAATCTGCTTCCACCAAGGCTTTGAAAATCCATTGGTTGGTTTCTTCACTATAATAATCGTTTTCTATGATGGAGATATGATTACCTTTTATCTTTCCGTTCCACTCAATCAGTTTTTTATTTTTATCATACCAGTATTTTGCAGAAAATGAACCATCATCATATACCTCATTGATCAAAACAGTAATGGGGTACTTTCCAGCAATCTTCCCCTTATACAATTTATTAGTAAGACTGGTCATCTCTGTTTTTTCAGAACCGGAAATTAAATTTCTCGCATAAGGACTCCAGTATTTTTCCAGCTCTTTGTAGGAAAATTCTATTTCATGACTGCCCAGGTCGTCCAAAGCTCTCATGGCATGGTTGGAACATCTTCCGGCAACAAAAGTCAGCTTGTCTTTCCCAAAGAAATATCGGATACCGTCCAAAGTATGTTCCGTAAAACAGTCTTCATACATAGCGATCTGATCTTGAGTTTCCTCTGCCGGGTTTTTCTCAGCTTTCAGTGTAACAAGAAAATCAGAAATTCTTTTCTTTACTCTTTTCTGAATAATTCCCTCAACAGTTTTCACTGAACCCGGTTGAAATAAATCTTTGGCATTGATAAAGTTTCCTGTTCTCAGATCAAAATTCTTCCAGATCAGAAAACCCTCCGGATAAGCGCCCGAAGCTTCACCATCTATGGCAATACTCAGAATATTCTTAGGCGTTTCAATCTTATCCCAACTATAAAAATAAAGATAGTTTGAATAGGAATTGGTGGCTGTAGAAGCCAGTTTAAAAGGATTTCCGCCAGATCCGGGAACATATTCCAGCTGATCTACCTGAAGAAACGTATTGATTTTATTTTCTACCCGAGGATTTTCAGAATAAGAAACAACCGGAAAAACGGTATCTTCAGTTTTAGGCTGCAGATTACTTATTTTCACTTTTTGCTGTTGTGAAAAACTTAACCCCGAAATCAATAAAAAAAATACAATATTCCTTTTCACTATTTTGATTTTAAGTACATTAAAATGAACTTGGCTACCAATGTAGAAATACCCAGTATGATAAACATATTGGCGAATTTTTTGGAACTTCTGAAACCTTCATGGTTTGTTTTCTTTAGAAAAAATCCAAAAAGAAGAAATACTATGGGCAAAATGATCTGTAACATTAGTTTCCTCTCATTCTGTTAAACTCGTTGATCACCTCATGGTGGCTCACCGTTTTATCTTTAAAATACGTGACAAAATGCTGTTTTTCTTCTTCAGTGGCTCCCAATTGATTCAGAATGTTCAATAAGTGCATCTTCATATGTCCTTTCTGGATTCCTGTGGTCACCAGAGAGCGTAAAGCCCCAAAGTTTTGTGCAAGTCCTGAAACTGCCATGATGCTCATCAGCTCTTGTGCGGAAGGTTTCCCAAGAAGTGCCAGTGAGAATTTTACCAAAGGGTGAAGATTGGTAAGTCCTCCCACAACTCCAACAGAAATAGGAAGATCAATCCAGAATCTGAAGATTCCGTTATCTGTTGTACAGTGTGTTAAAGATCTGTATTGGCCATCTCTTGCTGCATAAGCATGTGCACAGGCTTCCGTAGCTCTGAAATCATTTCCGGTAGCGATTACAACGGCATCTACTCCATTCATTACTCCTTTATTATGAGTAGTCGCACGGTAAGGTTCTATTTCTGCAATGGTAACGGCCTGCTTGAATTTAGAAGCAAATTCTTCCGGAGAAATTCCACTGTCATCTTTTAAATCTTCCATTTTACACGAAACCTCAGCTCTCACAATACAGTCAGGTGTAAAGTTGGAAAGAATATTCATTACAATCTGTAGTGAATTCTTTTCTTCCTGAGTAAAATCTTCGCTGGTAGCAACTTCCTGTCTCAAAGTCTTTCCGAACTGCTCAAGACATGAGTTGATAAAGTTCGCTCCCATTGAATCCACAGTATCAAAGCTTGCTTTCAACTGGTAGTAATTCGGCATTTCTGCTGTTTTATCCACCAGGCTGATGTTTAAAATACCTCCGCCGCGTTTTCTCATATTCGTGGTAATATCTTCTGTGGCTTCAAATAATTTTTTCTTTAAACTGAAATTAAAGAAATGTAATAATTTGTGAGGTTCTACATTAAAAATAAAGTGGGTATGCCCCAGTTTTTCAGTATTGATAATCGTTGTTTTAAAACCTCCTTTATCGATCCAGAATTTGGCAGCTTTGGAAGCAGCCGCTACTACTGAACTTTCTTCAACAGCCATTGGAAGCGCCAACAGTTTTCCATCGATTAAAAAGTTTGGAGCAATTCCATACGGCATATAAAAATTGGAGATGGTATTTTCAGAAAATTCTTCGTGAAGCTTCTGAAGATCTGCATCATCATTCCAGTATTGTTTTAATATATTTTGATATTCCTGGTTTCCTTCAAGATATTCGTTTACGAGCCATTCGATTTTCCCCTGCTTTGGAAGCTTGGAAAAACCTTCGATTGGTTTATGATTCATGATATAAACTTTAATGAGCCGTAAATATAATGATTTTGAGACTCTTTTTTGTTGATAACTTATATGAAAAAAGATTGACTTTTATCAATTTTGGAACTAAATTTGAACAAAATTAAATTACAATCCAGATACAAAATATATCAAAGCATTTTAAATATGAATTTTGACCGTCTTAAAGAAAAGCTGGAAATCCTTGCTGATGCAGCGAAATATGATGTTTCCTGTTCATCAAGCGGAGGTACAAGAAAAAATAAAAAAGGAGCATTAGGAGATAGTTCTGCAAGCGGGATCTGTCATACCTATACAGAAGACGGCAGATGTGTTTCTTTGCTTAAAATCTTATTGACCAATCACTGTATTTATGATTGTGCTTACTGTGTTTCCAGAAGTTCCAATGATATCAAAAGAGCTGCTTTTACGGTAGAAGAAGTGGTAGATCTTACCATCAATTTTTACCGTCGAAATTATATTGAAGGGTTATTTCTAAGCTCAGGAATTTTCAAAAATGCAGATACAACCATGGAAAGACTTGTAAGAGTTGCCAAAAAGCTACGTTTGGAAGAGAACTTTAACGGGTATATTCATTTGAAATCTATTCCCGGGGCAAGTGATGATCTGATGCAGGAAGCCGCGTTGTATGCAGATCGGTTATCCGTAAATATTGAAATTCCTACAGAAAGTGGATTAAAATTGCTGGCCCCTGAAAAAAACAGACACGATATGATCAGCCCGATGCGATATATCCAAAAAGGAATTATTCAGTATAAGGATGAAAAGAAAATTCTGAAAAAAGTTCCCAAGTTTGCGCCTGCCGGACAATCTACACAGATGATCGTAGGAGCAACCAATGAAAACGACCTGCAGATCATCAAAGTTGCCGATCATTTTTATAAAAATTTCAATCTGAAAAGAGTGTATTATTCCGGATATGTTCCGGTTTTGGAAGATCAGAGACTGCCTTCTTTAACGACGGAAGTTCCAATGCTTCGGGAAAACCGACTGTATCAGTCGGACTGGCTGATGAGATTTTATGGCTTTAAAGCGGAAGAAATTTTAGATCCGAATGTTCCTTTTCTTGATCTGGAAATGGATCCTAAATTAAGCTGGGCATTGCGGAATCTGGATCAGTTCCCGGTGAATCTCCAGACTGCCGAATACCGGATGATTTTAAGAATTCCCGGAATCGGAGTGAAAACAGCTCAGAAAATTGTGAGTGCAAGACGTTTTCAGATTTTGACCATTGATCATTTGAAAAAACTCGGAGCAGCTGTGAACCGGGCAAAATATTTTATTGATTTTACTGCGGGAAATGCCTACCTGAAATATTTGACGGATAAAAATTTCAGGAAGCTGTTAATAGGAGGAAGTTCTTCAAAGTTTCATAACCAGTTTTCACAACAATTGACATTGTTTTAAACACAAATCACACAAATATTTTCATAAATGGACACTAATTTATAATACAGCACGACTGTCATTCTGACGAAGGAAGAATCTCTAGATTCTTCACTTCATTTTATTTCGTTCAGAATGACAAGCACATGCAAATTTTAATTCAACACATGACAACCCTACTCTACGATGGAAGTTTCGATGGTCTTTTCACTGCAGTATTTGAAGTTTTCGAATACCGTTATCAAGAGGTGGAAATCAAAAGCAGTGAAAGATTTCATCAGGAAAACATTTTTGCAGAAATTCACGAAGTAATTACTCAACCAGACAAGTCTGAAAGGGTTTTGAATAAACTGGAGCAGAATATTGGTAAACAGGGCGTTTACAAACTTTTAAAAGTTTTTTTATCTGAAGATCCGGATCTGGAAAACCTCATCTTATCCGCAGTAAGGCAGTCGGTGAAAAAACCTGAAATTAATATTCTTGAAAACTTTGCCGATTCTGATGTTTTAAAAATTTCAAAAATCTGCAAATCGGTAAACAGGGAAAGGCATAGGATGACTGCATTTGTCCGCTTTGAAAAAATGCAGGATGGTGTTTTTTTCTCCAAAATAGATCCCGATTTCAATGTTCTTCCTTTAATCAGAAAACATTTTAAAGACCGATATCAGGATCAGAAATGGATGATCTACGATCTTCGAAGAAACTATGGCCTTTTATATAATCTGAACGATTGTGAATTTTTCTATCCTGATGAAAAACTTGATCTTAACCATTATCAACAGAAGTTCCATGATGAGGAAAAGAGCTATCAGCTACTTTGGCAGCGTTATTTCACGAAAACCAATATTGTGGAAAGAAAAAATATGAAACTGCATATTCAGCATGTTCCGAAAAGGTACTGGAAATATCTGACTGAAAAATGGTAAGTAAAATCCCACATTGTGGATAACTTTTTTTTCAGCGAAGAAAAGACTGTAATTCCAGCTTCTATTTTTTAATTTTTATGTAAATCATTATTTTACTGCAAGATAGAATCCACATTAATTGAAAACTCATATTGTGGATAACTTTTTCCAGTTAACATATAGTTAACATTGAAAATATATCAGTGTTCTTTTTCATACAGAAATTAAGCAAATAAAGACACTTCCCGGGAAAAAAGGAATATATAAATATGACATAAAGCCATGTAAATCTGTGACCTATATAATCAAAAACTAAATCAACATTTTTATTTTGTGGATAACTCTTACTTTTTAAGGGTTCGCAGAGCTTTCTTTACGATATACTGTGTTTCTTTTGTCGGACTTTCCCGAAGCCATTCATCGCAGATTTCCACTACAAATTCGGGTTGAGATTTGCTGGCATCATTCAGCCAGTTGCCAACACTATCCTGTACATATCTGGAGGAATCAGATCGTAAAGATTCCAGTATTTCCAGTCCAAGCCCTGGATTCTGTTTTAAAGCATCAATATGTTCACACCACACACCTCTTGGCCTTGTGGATTCGCTGGCAAAACGTCTTACATTCTCATTATCATGCGCGGTCCACTTTGTTAATATAGATAAACTTTCGTCCAGGTTTTTGGAAATATCCGGACGCACCGTCATCCAGCAGATTTCCCTCACTCCAAAATGAGAGTCAGAAGCAAATGGCTGAATTTTGTTTAATTTTTCCTTAAGTTGTAAATCGTTATTTCTTCCAATCGTATAAGCTGCCCAGCAACGTACCAGATCTGCGGGATGAACTGACAATTTCAAAAGAAATTCGTTATCCTTATTTTTCACAGCCAGATTAAGTAAGCCAATTCCTATTGTTTCATTAATGGTATTGACAGTTTGCTTTTTCAGCTGGTTTACATTTTCTAAAACGGGTGTCAAATATTCCTTACGATCATTCTGTAAAAGCAGATTTTCCAACAGCAGCCTTTGATCTACTGCCAGCCATTCCGTAAGATTGGCGGTTTCAATTTCTCCTCTGTTCAGCTGTTCCAGAATATCCGTTGGAATATCTTTGATGGAGCGGGCTCCTTTTCGTTTTTCTGTCATACTATTTAATGATTACCTTTACAAAAGTCTGAAAGTGGGTGGAGAAAAACAATACCGCACATTTTTCCCCCATTGGGATAAAAAAGTCAATTTTATGGAAACAAAGGAAAGAGCTGAAGAAAATAAAATATGTCCGTTGGAAGTTGCTGTTAATACCATCAGTGGAAAATGGAAAATTCCTATTGTCTGGCAGATCAATGAAGGAAAAAAACGTCCCAGTGAATTTTTACGAGGTATTGCTAAAGTGGACCGCAGGGTTCTCAATCAGCAGCTGAGTGAAATGGTGGAAGATGGTATTTTAACGAAACAGTCTTTCAATGAACTTCCTCCAAGAGTAGAATATACTTTGACAGAACTTGGGGAAAAACTGGTGAAAATCCTCTGGCAGCTGAATGATTGGGGAAAATTATTGATTCCTGAAAAAGAGGAGTCGTTGAACCAATAAATTTTCAAATAAGATATTGGCAGATAGGTGAAAAAAAATGATATTTGTGCTCACTAAAACGCATGAAAAAAGTTATCACAGGAATCATTGTTATTCTCATTTACATAGGCTGTACAAAAGAAAAAATATCAGACCGTTTATTACCTGAACCAGATAAAAATGAGCATTTAATTGCTGAAAATGCTTTAAAAATCAATAAAGGTAAAAATACCATCAGGGAAAGATTTTCACCTCCGGAAGGTTATGAGTGGATGGAAGAAAAACCTGGCTCTTTCGGGCATTTCATTGAGAATTTCAAACTCAAACCTTACGGCAGCCAGATTGTAAAATATGACGGAACACCTATTTCTACCCAACATCTTCATGAAGCAGTTTTTGATATTGATACCGGAAATAAAGATTTGCAGCAATGTGCTGATGCCGCCATCCGAATGAGAGCTGAATATCTTTATAAGGCAAAAAAATTTAACGAAATTAAATTTCATTTTACAAGCGGTGATCTTTTCAGCTGGAATGATTATAAAAACGGAACGAGAGCTTTTGTAAGCGGAAATTCAGTCAGCTTTAGAAAAACCATGCCTTTTGATGATTCTTACCAAAGTTTCAGAAATTATCTGGACCTGATTTTCAATTATGCAGGAACAATTTCATTAAATAAGGAAACCAAACCGGTCACAAAAAATTCAGATCTGAAAACAGGAGATATTTTAATCACACCGGGAAGTCCCGGACACATTGTTTTTATTTCCGGTGTCTGCCGGAATAAGGAAGGAAAAAGATTATTCTTATTAAGTGAAGGATTCACCCCGGCGCAATCGGTTCATGTACTTTCAAATCCGTTTAATCCCTATTTTACACCCTGGTACGACCTTGATATCCATGCTGAGGAGACGAAAACTGCACGATATTTTTTTAAACCTACAAACTTCAGAAGCTTTTAATAATTTATATTCAAAACTATTGGAAACTTACTACGATAATCTGAACTTGTTTTTGTAAATTTGTGTTCGAAATTTTTTACTTGATGAAAGAGAGTGCTGTAAAAAAAATTGCAGTTCTTACTTCAGGAGGTGACTCTCCGGGTATGAATGCGGCATTAAGAGCGGTAGTAAGAACCGCCAATTATTATAATATCGAATGCTACGGAGTAAGAGAAGGCTACAATGGTCTTATCAACAATGATTTCCTGAAAATGGGAGCTCGTTCCGTAAAAAATATAATCAACCAGGGTGGAACCATTCTAAAGTCTGCCAGATCCACTGAGTTCAGAACAAAAGAAGGCCGTCAGAAAGCTTACGATAATTGTGTAAAACTAGGAATTGACGGATTGGTATGTATTGGAGGAGACGGAACTTTCACCGGTGCCAAAATCTTTAATGAAGAATTCGGAATCAGAGTAATCGGTATCCCGGGAACTATTGATAACGATATTTTCGGTACAGACAATACCATAGGTTACGACACTGCTTTGAATACTGCAATGGATGCCATTGACAAAATCCGTGACACAGCAACTTCCCACAACAGGGTTTTCTTTGTGGAAGTAATGGGTCGTGATGCTGGTTTTATTGCTTTAAACAGTGGATTGGCAACAGGAGCTCTGGATATTTTAATTCCTGAGAAAAAAGACAGTATTGATGAGCTTTTCACAAAATTCAGGGATGCTGAAAAAACCGGAAAGGCATCAAGTATTGTGGTGGTTGCAGAAGGTGAAAAACTAGCCAACGTTTATGAGCTTGCAGAAAAAACCAAACAAACCTTCCCTGATTATGACATTCGTGTAGCGATTTTGGGACATATGCAGAGAGGAGGTTCTCCAAGCTGTGCAGACAGAGTTTTGGCCAGCAGACTGGGGTATGGTGCTGTAACCGGATTAATGGAAGGACAAACCAATGTAATGGCAGGAATGCGTTCCAACGATCTGACGTATACGCCAATAGAAGAAGCCATTAAAAAACATAACGAAATCAATAAAGATCTTTTACTGATTTCAGAAATTTTAGCAATCTAATTATTTTTATAATCTAATAAAAACAAACTATTATGTCAACAATTAAAGTAGGTATCAACGGTTTTGGTAGAATTGGACGTCTTGTTTTCAGAGCAATGACTGAAAGAGACAACATTGAAGTTGTAGGAATCAATGACCTAATCAATGCAGAATACATGGCTTACATGTTAAAATATGACTCTGTACACGGTATTTTCCCAGGTGAAGTTTCTGTAGAAGGAAATGATCTTGTTGTAAACGGGAAAAAAATCAGAGTAACTGCTGAAAAAGATCCAAGCAACCTAAAGTGGAATGAAATCGGTGCAGATTACGTAGTAGAATCTACTGGTTTATTCTTAGATAAAGAAAGCGCTGCAAAACACATTACTGCAGGTGCTAAGAAAGTAATCCTTTCTGCTCCGTCTAAAGATGATACTCCAATGTTCGTAATGGGTGTAAACCACAAGGAACTTACTGATGATATCAAAATCTTATCAAATGCTTCCTGTACAACAAACTGTTTAGCTCCTTTAGCTAAAGTAATCCACGATAACTTCGGAATCGTAGAAGGTTTGATGACTACTGTACACGCTACAACAGCTACTCAGAAAACTGTTGACGGTCCTTCAATGAAAGACTGGAGAGGTGGTAGAGCTGCTCTGAACAATATCATCCCTTCTTCTACAGGTGCTGCTAAAGCAGTAGGAAAAGTAATCCCTTCACTAAACGGAAAATTAACAGGTATGTCTTTCAGAGTACCAACTGTTGACGTTTCTGTAGTAGATTTAACAGTGAGAATTGAAAAGGCTGCTTCTTATGAAGAAATCTGTTCAGTAATCAAAGCTGCTTCTGAAGGTGAATTGAAAGGTATCCTAGGATATACTGAAGAGGCAGTAGTATCTCAGGACTTTGTAGGAGATAAGAGAACTTCTATCTTCGACAAAGATGCAGGTATCATGCTTTCTCCTAACTTCGTGAAACTTGTTTCCTGGTATGACAACGAAATGGGTTACTCTAACAAGTTAGTTGATATGCTTGTACACGCGGCTTCTTTATAAGCAATAATGAGCGATAAGCAATAAGTAATAAAAAACCTTCCCGATGGGAAGGTTTTTTTGTCAGACATTAACTTCTATAACACTTTAAAATATTTTATATCCCAAGCCTGCCCCTAGCCAAGGTTTCTTATTATGGTTCCAGATGGAAGCATCTTTTCCAATAGCATAATCAACACCTAAAAATACTCCAATGTTGATACTATTATACATAAAAGTAATTCCCAAAGCAACGGATCCTAGTCCCTTAGTAATTTCAGTATCATCAGTAATAGGACGATCCGCGAGGTTTGTATTTGATTTATTAAGCTTAACAGAAGATGCTCCTACCAACAATCCTCCAGTAATCCGCCATGTATTCTCTTTGGTCTCAATTTCGTCCTTATAGAAAAATGTAGTTCCTCCATATGAATATATACCCCAGAATAGATTACCATTAATTCCCGTAGAGAACTCTTCATCAAGTCCATTCTTACCTCTAAATCTATATTTGATAGGTATTGTTAAAGCATTCAAAGTCATAGAAGTAAAGTATAAAACAGGGCTCTTTCTGTTTTGTAATTCATAAAAATAAACTGGGCTACTCTTTCCATCTTTCAACAACAGATTAACAAGCAATTTATTCTCCTCTACTTTCACATTTCCACATTCTACACCTCCTATATTTGCATCAACAACTCTATCAATCTGATACTCCTGAAAGAATTTATCATCAATAGTAATCTCTCTTATTACTTTTATTTCTTTTCCGTCAATAATAACTTTATCTTCAACAGATATTTTATCTCCGATCTTATATTTTTCTTTTATTTTGCGCTTTTCTCCCTCAGATAAACTTTCAAAACTCGTTTTTATATTCTTTTTTAGAGTATAATCACCTAATTTATCATAGATGCGATATCTTACATTAAAATTTTCTTGTCCAAAAACCATTCCCACACACCCAAGCAGAAATAGTAGTAATAAATAAGTTTTCATGGTTATTAATTTTGTTTTACACAAAGTTTCAAATTATATAGACACAAGTAAATTACCCGTTTGTGGTATTTTTCATAAAAGTTTTTCCTGAATAGCTGATAAATCTCACCGGAGAACTTCAGCATAAAACTTGTACTTTTATAGGTAAAGGATGAAACATGATACAACCTCGTTTTAAAGATGCTCCCCATTTCAGAGACTTTTGGGAACATGGTAACGGAAAGCAGCTTATTGAATTTTCCGGAGCTAAAGTGAGCTTTGAAAAATTTGAAAAATTTGCGCCCTATTTTTATCATACGGATGAAACGGGAGATGAGGTAGTAAAAGATGTTTATTTTACTAAAAAATTTCATGAGGCTTCAAGAGAGATTGAACACTATATCAGAAATGGAGTTTCGAAAAATGATGATGTTCCTGAAAGTGTAAAAAAATTGTTCAGCCAAACTCAAAAAGTTCCTGATTGGCTCGATTATAAACTTCTTAAAAGCGGTGCTGAACTTTGTATGAGAAGCAATTTGGATTCTCTGATCTCCCTGAGAGACTATTGTCTGATTGGCGGCTATGATTATGCCTACCTCAACAAACCCCTTATTGTCACAGAAGCACTGAAAAAAGGTGCAGTGAAGCGTCTTTCGGAAACATTGGATTTCTGGGTAAATGCAACCCGATACAATGCGCTGGAAGTTCATGCAAAAGGATATGAATTTGCGATAAAAACCCGTCTGATCCATTCCTACGCAAGACTTTCCATTAAAAAACATTATAAAGACTGGGATACAGAAAACTGGGGTGAGCCTATCAATTCATGGGATATGATGGCAACGTATATCGGGTTCAGTCTGGTATTTCTTCATAGTCTTCAGAAATTGGGAAATCGTTTTTCCATCGAAGAAGAACAGGGAATTTTTCATCTCTGGAAATACGTAGGTTATCTTTTGGGAATTCCGGAGCAGCTTCTTCCTGACGATAAAAAACAGGCAACGGAATATTTTTATTTATGGACTTCTGTTCAGGCCCCTTCAGATAAAGATTCTGTTCTTCTGGCTCATTCTCTACTGGATGAATCACTGGAAAATCCCATTTTAAAATTTGAATTTCAAAGAAAAAATTTAAAATATCTACACGTCTGCTGTACCTGGTTTCTTTTGGATGACGAAGTGTGTAAAAGATTACAAATTCCGGAAGTTCCTTACAGAAATCTGTTTCCAAAATCAAAAATACTTTTCAATACAATTTATGATCAACTGGTCAGTCGAGAATCGAGAATAAAAAGAGGAAACAAGGACCAGATGAAAGTACTGGAAGATTATCTTGCAATTACCAAAGGTTCAAATTTTCATTAAAATGTTATTTGGTTTGAAGGCGCAAAGAGTTTTCATGCATTATGGAAACTTTTAAGGCACAAGAACATTTCGACTCGCTCAATATTAGATTTTCAGGAAGGAGAAAGTTCATTTTTTAGAATATTCTCGCAGATCAAACAGATAGTGCAGATTTTTATGAGTATCTGCGTAATCAGCAAAATCAGCGTGAGGTAAAAAACATATACACTACTCAATTTTATCGGGGATAAAATCCTTGCGCCTTAAAGCATAATCTATATTAAAAGAATGGCGCCTTTGCGATTTCAAATAAAAACAACTTATCTTACTTAAGTAAAAAACATTTAAAAACACTTTAGATATTACATTCCGCATGTGCTTCGTTATGAATGAGATCAGCCGTAAAAATTTATCATTTTTTAACTCTAAAAACAGCTTTCAGGAATAAATAATATTAGCTTTTGATATATAAATTATGTATTTTTGAGAAATTATTTTAATAGAGATGAGTAACATTGATGATAAGAAAAAAGCACTCGCTTTAGTGCTTGACAAGCTAGATAAAACATATGGAAAGGGAACAGTAATGACTTTAGGTGATGAATCTATAGACAATACTATCGAAGTAATTCCTTCCGGTTCTTTAGGTTTAGATATTGCTTTAGGAATAGGCGGATACCCAAAAGGAAGAATCATTGAGATATATGGTCCGGAATCTTCAGGTAAAACAACGTTGACCCTTCATGCTATTGCTGAGGCTCAAAAAGCAGGTGGTATTGCAGCATTCATTGATGCTGAACACGCTTTCGACAGAACGTATGCTGCGAAATTAGGAATTGATCTTGAAAACCTGATCATTTCTCAGCCGGACAACGGTGAGCAGGCTTTGGAAATTGCAGATAACTTAATCCGTTCAGGAGCTATTGATATCGTTGTAATTGACTCTGTTGCTGCTCTTACACCAAAAGCAGAGATTGAAGGTGAAATGGGGGATTCCAAAATGGGTCTTCATGCAAGATTGATGTCTCAGGCATTAAGAAAGCTTACCGCTACAATTTCAAGAACAAAATGTACTGTAATCTTCATCAACCAGTTGAGAGAAAAAATCGGTGTTATGTTCGGAAACCCTGAAACGACTACCGGAGGTAACGCCCTTAAGTTCTACGCTTCTGTAAGAATTGATATCAGAAAAGCAAGCGCACCTATTAAACAAGGTGATGAAGCTATCGGTAGCCGTGTGAAAGTGAAAATTGTGAAAAACAAAGTAGCACCTCCTTTCAAGCAGGCAGAATTCGATATCATGTATGGAGAAGGAGTTTCTAAAGTAGGAGAAATTCTTGATACTGCTGTAGATATGGGAATTGTGAAGAAAAGTGGTTCTTGGTTCAGCTACGAAGAGACTAAATTGGGTCAGGGACGTGATGCTGTAAAAGATGTTTTAAGAGACAATCCGGATCTTGCTGAAGAATTGGAAGCTAAGATCAAGGAAGAAATGAAAAACAAATAATTTTTCATAAAAATATAGAAAAGGCAGTCTTCGGATTGCCTTTTTTGTTTTCAAAATCAAGATTGTTTAACGCAAAGGTTTCATCTGTATGCTGTTGTAATACTTTTAGGGGAGCAAAGAGTGGAATCAATTTCATTGATTCGTACTAAGCAAACGCCTCACTCCTTTAGCAACAAAGTCGCAATCTTTTGATCCCCCTATAATCACCTTCGAATCATATACTCTTTGTGATTAAATTAAATGAAGGATCAGAAAATAAAAAAAAGAGGTCATTCCGTAGAACAACCTCTTGAATTTTATCTTTTTTAAAATTATCCAGCAATTTTACCCTGAAGCTGAAGGGCTCCGGTAACCTTCATTCCTTTTGTAAGCGTTTCCATTCTTATGTTCTCTTTGTTCACAAAAGCATCAATGGTGAAGAAATCTTCATTCTCTTCATTGGTGATCAGCTTCAACTTCAAAATATATCCTTTAACACTTCTATCTTCAAGCAATTCAGTTTCCTTAAAGTCTACCACCTGACCAATAAAATCAAAACATGCATAATTAGGAAGATCCTGACTTGGTGCATAGGTTGTGAAATCTTCACTCATTTTCGTCCCGTCAGGTAAATCTGTATTGGTATGAATATCAAGGATGAAAACAATTCCACTGATATTTACCTTCAGATGAGGCTGTGTCATGTAGGTATTTTTGTTTTCAGCATAATCTGTCGCAAAGAACCAAACACCAAAGGTTTCTCTGGCAGGTCCTGCTACAATCGCCTGTAAATTCAAGGCATTTTCCCATTCCCTGATTGATCTTGTTTCAAAATCCAATGTATAATCCGTTGTTACTTCCGGAATGATAATGCTTAATTCCTCCGTTAAAGTAGTTTTAAATGTTACCCCATCAAATTCTGTTTTGCTCTTAATATCCACTGGTGGATCAGAAGATTCAGACTGTGTAAGAATAGCATTCAGATACTGACCGTAATCTTTAGTCTGGAAATTCTGATGACCAAAAATTCCACTCCATGTATTCATCATGTTATGAACGTTCGATTTTCTGATGATGATTCCTGCTTCATTCGTCATTTCAGGAGCTGCAATTCCTTCTGTATTCTGGAAATAATTTTGTCCCTCAATCAATTGATGATTCATGATTGCATTATTTTCTTCATGAGAAAACTCTGCAAAACCTTTGTAAGTAATATTCTGGTTTTCGAAAATATAAGGCAACCCTGTTTTCTTCTTTTCATCACCCGCAAAGTGATACGCAAGTGAAATTCCCTTGAACTCCCCTTCCTGAATGGCCGGAGTGTGATTACCGTTATGATCAAACTGAGAATGATACAGGATAACATAAGATTTAATCTTTCCTTCCTGAAGTTCACTTTCGAACTTTTCTTCCATTTGTGCAATCGCCTGTTGTGGAGAAAGTGCATAAGCATCTTCAGTAACCATATAGGCAAAACCTTCTACCTCCCCGTTTTCTTTTTCAAAAGCAGAAATAGGCGTATACTCTCCTCTTAGCTGAAGGGCAATAGAATACACGATATAATCATTATAAATCCTGATTTTTTCATATTCTTCATTTACTTTCGGTTCTTCTACCGGCTGCGAAGAGACTTCCGGTATTGTTTGCACAACTTCTTCCACCACTTCCTCTACTACTTTTTCTTCCGGCATTTCCATTTCCTGAACCGGAGTACTTACATTTTCCTGACTGTTATTTTTCTTCTTAAAAAAATCAAAGATTCCCATACTGTTATTTATAATTGGCGGTAAATATAATAAAAGTGCTCAACAGACCCAACATAAAAAAAATGCCATTGTGTCAGTGTGCTCTTTATTGTTTTGAGAATAAAAAATTCCGGCGGAGCCTTTGGCTCCGCCGGAATTTTATTAATTAGGTTTATCATCTGTAAGCTCAAATCCCCAATCTTTTCCTTTTTGGGTTGCCGGGATTCCTTTTGTCATCCAGACCGGAGCTTTAGCACCTTTAAGATAGTAATCAAAAAACTGCTGTTCCCGGATTTGAATATCTTTTCTGTTCTGCCGTTTCATAAGGTTATGATCATCACCATTATAATTCAGAAGCCATACCGGTTTTCCGAGACGGCGTAGTGCGGTAAACATTTCAATCCCCTGATACCATGGCACAGCTCCATCTTTATCATTACTCATAATAACTACCGGAGTCTGAACTTTATCAATGGTAAAAAGCGGTGAATTTTTAATATAAAGATCCGGTGCTTCCCATAAGTTTTTGCCCAATCTGCTTTGTGACTTCTCATACTGGAACTGTCTGTTCATTCCTGAAGTCCATCGGATTCCTCCATAGGCAGAAGTCATGTTAACAACAGGAGCCCCACTCCATGCAGCCGCATACATATTGGTGTGAGCAATAAGATAGGCTACCTGATAACCTCCCCAGCTTTGTCCCTGTATTCCGATTTTAGTACCATCTACCCAGGAATTTTGCTTTAGCTTTTCAACTCCTGAATTAATGTATTCCATCGCAGATTCTCCAGGAAAACCATCTGTATATGAAATATCAGGTGTGAAAACCAGATATCCGTTGCTCACAAAATAAGAAATATTTAATCTTGAAGGCGTGGGAGCTGGTGCAACATAACGGTTCAGATTGTCCGAAAGTTTTTCATAGAAATAAACAATCATCGGATATTTTTTATTTGGATTGAAATCTTCCGGCTTGTATAAAACTCCTGTGGAAGTATTTCCTTTTGGTGTTGTCCAGTTTACCAATTCATCTGTTCCCCAGTTATATTGATTTTGCTGAGGATTGGTATTGCTTAGTTTTTGTTGTTCTGAGAAATCTGATGTTGCAAAAATATTGGGAGAATCTGTGTACGATTCTTTTACCAAAATATATTCCTCAGCATTTTTTGCTTTTTGAAGGGTTCTGTACCCCCAGACATTTTCCATCTGAATTTTTACAGGATCAGAATTCTTCTGAATGGATGTTTTAAAAATACCGTTCGCCTTAGTTGTATTATCAAACGCTGATAAATAAATAGTCGATTTTCGGTTTAAGCTTTTAATATCTTTATCCAAATCGTAAGTATCGAATGTTATCTTATTCTTACGTCCAAATCCATTGGTAATATTTCTTGGCTTTTTTGAACCATCCAGGAAAAATTCCCAAAGATCATAACGGTCTCTGATAATTACAGATTCATCATTATCTGTCCAGGATGCAATCCCGTAAGAATTTGGAAAATCCGGCATATCAAATTCTTCATCAACGAAGGAAACAGGTAGGCCTGTATTCAATGGCAGGGTTTGTTTTGTCTTCACATTATAGCTCAACCATTTCCCTTTTTCTCTGTCAAAGATCACAACAAATTTACCAAGCGGAGATACAGCTGCTGTTCCATTCAGGTTTTGAATACTTTCGGTTCTGTCTCCCGTTTTATTATCGATCAGAAAATACGTTTTCTTTGTTGCCCCTTCCCATTGTGAAGAAATCCGGTTGTTGATACTGGTAATTCCCAATGCAAATTCTGCATTTCCTTCATTCACCAATCGTAAAGTATCTAAGTCTTCACCATCAATATTTCTGAAGAAATCCGGTTTTTCTGTTTGCATTACTGCTGCATATGATTTCTTCAGATCATTTTTTAATTCTTTTAGCTGTACTGTTTGCAAATAGTCATCTCTATAGTTCCAGACATCTACTACAGCATGGTCATTCGCAATCAATGCCGTATCTTTTGCAACAGGTTTTGGAGCAACACCAAAATACAGCTGTTTTCCATTTTTACTGAATAGGGGTAATCGATTTTCAGAAATCACCCAATTCTTTTTCATCTGAGCATTCTCATTGGTGACAATTTCTTTTTTGTTTCCTTTAAAATTAAAGTAATACAACTGATACAATTTCACCAAATCATTCTGTGCAGAAGAAGTACCTACATAGGCCAACTGATTTCCATCTTCGTCAAAAGATAACTGGGAAAAGTCACCTTCCATTTCAGAAATTTTATTTACAGTTCCTTTTTGCAGATCTACTACCTGTACGGTTTGCAATGCATATTTCTTCGGCTTTGATTTATCAGTATCTTTTTTATCCGCAGATTTTTCATCTGTTGATTCTTTTCCTTCTTTTTTATCCTTTTTTTCGTCTGGCTTTTTTGTCACAAAAACAAGCTGCTTTCCATTTTTACTGAACTCGTAGCGTACAACATTATCATAGGTTGTACTTTTTCCATCCAATAGATTTCGCACTACAAGCTGTAAAGGTTTTACATTTTTGTCTTCGTCTTTATTTTCGTCTCCGTCTTCTTTATCAGAAGCATCATCCGAAGATTTGTCTTTTATATTTTCCAAAAGATAAGCAACATAAGAACCCGCTTTTTCGGGAATTTTAAATCCCTTTACATTAGGAATTTTCTCTGTTTTATCATTGACGAAATCAACAATAGCCAGACTGTCTTTCGTTAATTTATTTTTCTTTAATTTTTTATCTTTTACCGCTTTTATATCTTTATACTGAGGTCTGATTTGAAACACAGCAAACCTGGAATCATTGGTAAAATCTACTTTTGTAGCTCTTTCAAACTTCTTTGTTGTTTTATTTTTTACAGAAAATAAAGAAAGGATAGAATTTCCTTCCTGAGCATCCACAGAATGGGCAACCCATTTACCATCATTTGAGATTTTTCTCGAGCCGATATTTTGCCAACTGTCATAAACAGAATGGTCTAAAGGCTTTTTCTGCGCATACACGAAACAAGTCATGATGAGCAGAATAAAAACTGTACATTTCAACTTCATTTTTAAAATATTTTAAGAATTAAAAATAAGGTATTTCTTTGAAAAATCCATAGGATATCCCTATTGGGCTATAAATTGGAAAAAATGTCAATCTGTCACATTCCTCCGGATGGTATTTTTTTTGAGAAATATTTGAAAATTAAAAATTATAAAATATGATGACTAAAGGAAATATTAATGTATCTGTGGAAAACATTTTCCCGCTTATTAAAAAATTTCTTTACAGTGACCACGAAATATTCTTAAGAGAATTAATCTCTAACGCAACGGATGCTACTCTAAAACTGAAGCATTTAACAAGCATTGGGGAAGCAAAAGTGGAATATGGAAATCCAAAACTTGAAGTTAAGATCGACAAAGACCAGAAAACTCTACGCATCATCGACCAGGGAATTGGTATGACGGCTGAAGAAGTTGAAAAATATATCAACCAGGTTGCTTTCTCAGGTGCTGAAGAGTTTTTGGAAAAATATAAGGATTCTGCAAAAGATTCCGGGATTATCGGACATTTTGGTCTTGGATTTTACTCTGCATTTATGGTGGCAGAAAAGGTAGAAATTCTTACAAAGTCTTACAAAGATGAACCGGCAGTACGTTGGATCTGCGATGGAAGCCCGGAATTTACTCTTGAAGAAACAACAGATAAAACAGACAGAGGAACGGAAATCATTCTTCATATTGCAGAAGATTCTGTAGAATTTTTAGAAGAAGCAAAAATCCGTGAATTGTTATTAAAATATAACAAGTTTATGCCTGTTCCGATTAAATTCGGGACTAAAACCCATACACTTCCATTACCTGAAGATGCTCCTGAAGATGCTGTGGCTGAAACAGAAGAGGTAGACAATATCATTAACAATCCGGTACCGGCATGGACGATTGCTCCAAGCGAACTGACCAATGAGGATTATATGAAGTTCTACCACGAGCTTTATCCGATGCAGTTTGAAGAACCGTTGTTCAACATCCACCTGAATGTTGATTACCCTTTCAACCTTACCGGAATTTTATTCTTCCCGAAACTGAGCAACAATTTGAATATTGATAAGGATAAAATTCAATTATATCAAAACCAGGTATTTGTAACGGATGAAGTAAAAGGGATTGTTCCAGACTTCCTGATGTTGCTGAGAGGTGTAATTGATTCTCCGGATATCCCATTGAACGTTTCCCGTTCTTATCTTCAGGCAGACGGTGCTGTAAAGAAAATTTCATCTTACATCACGAAAAAAGTAGCCGATAAAATGGCTTCTCTGATTAACGAAAACCGTGAAGATTATGAACAAAAATGGAACGACATCAAGGTAGTTATTGAATACGGAATCGTTACTGAAGAAAAATTTGCTGAAAAGGCAGACAAATTCACATTGTATCCTACCACAGATGGCAAATATTTCCTTTGGGATGAATTGGTAGAGAAAATCAAACCTAGCCAAACCGATAAGGATAACAAACTGGTTGTACTGTACGCTACCAATGCAGACGAACAGCATAGCTACATCCAGTCTGCGAGAGATAAAGGATATGAAGTTCTGTTATTAGATTCTCCTATTATTTCGCATGTGATTCAGAAACTGGAAACTTCAAAAGAAAATATTTCGTTTGCAAGAGTAGATGCTGATCATGTTAATAACCTTATCAAAAAAGACGAGCCGGTAATTTCAAAATTGAATGAAACGGAAAAAGAATCATTGAAAAAGAATGTAGAAGAAGCTATTCAGGATTCAAAATTTACGGTACAGCTTGAAGATCTTGACAGCAATGATGCTCCGTTCACTATTACCCAGCCTGAATTCATGAGAAGAATGAAGGAAATGCAGGCTACAGGCGGAGGCGGTATGTTCGGAATGGGAGGTTTCCCGGAGATGTACAATCTTGTGGTGAACTCAAACAGTGAGCTTTCCAGTCAGATCTTAAAGACTGAAAATGCTGAAGAGAAGGAAAGTTTAATCAGATATGCTCTGGATCTTGCCAAGCTTTCACAAAACTTACTGAAAGGAAAAGACCTGACAGATTTTATACAGAGAAGCTATAAGCAACTTGAAAAATAATTTACAAGAGACTGTTTCATTTTGAAGCAGTCTTTTTTTATCTGAAGAAAGATTGGAAAAACGCAAGGGTGCTGTTTTTTTTGAATACTAAATATTTTAGCACGTAAGGATTTTGTTTTTGACAAAATTGTGTGCTGCTAATCCAAAACTTATTGGATTTAGAAACCTATAAGGTTTAAATACCAACTCTTCCATAATCTTTAATCAATCGGAAGTTATTGTGAAATAAACGGCTAGCACTAAGAAAATTTTCAACAATTATATCAGATAATATTGGTCTTTTTAAGTCTGGTTTTCTTTTATCGTTAATCTTATTCTTTATCACATATTTTTTTCTACTTTCTATTGTATAGCTTCTGCTTTTTTGCCATTTTTGTATAAAATGTCGGTCATGCAAAAAGAAAAATTACGCGTCATCAGAAAGCAAAAAGGCTATACTCAGCAACAGGTAGCTGACTTTATCGCAACAGATGTTTCCAATTATAGCAGAAAAGAAAGCGGTGATGTAAGAATTGTAAAAGATGAATGGGACAAACTTGCCCGTTTTCTGGATGTACCATTTGAGGACATTTATGAAGAGGATGAACCTGCAGTAATTATCAATAATGATCATCCTGTATTTAATGACAGATCATCTTCTGCGGGAGTAATTACTAACCAGAATAATTATGATAATATTCCGGGAGCGATTATTGAAAATCTTCAAGGCTATATCACTTTGCTAAAAGAGGAAAATGAAAGACTGAAAGAGGAACTGAAAGGTCTCCCAAGAGGAAGAAAATAATACAGTTTCAAACTGTAGAAAATATTGATGTCACTTCATATTAATGTATGGAGTGACATTTTTTTATAATGAGATTAAATTTCATCAAATTACAATTCCTCCAATGGATCCCAGAACAGTTTTTTGAAATTTTTTATTCTGAGATTTTCCACAGTGATCCCTTCAGCTTCCAGCTTAGACTGAAATTCCGGAACAGACAGAACTCCTGAACTGGAAATTACCCGGTGAGCTGGAACATCCTTCGGACATCCTCCCATAGCTTTTCCTACATGTCTGGAATGATTAGGGTAGCCAACAGCCTTTGCTATAGCGCCATAAGTGGATATTCTTCCTTTGGGAATAAGTCTTGCCACTTCGTAGACCTGTTGTTTAAAAATCTCGTCCATATTTGTTTTCTATATTTTTGCATCATTTTTGAATTCTATCAAACTCGATGATGTTTCATTAAAAGATAAAGATATGAAAAAATCATTTTTCAGGCTGTTGAATGCAGTTAATAAAAAAGTTCTTCCAAAACTGAGTCATAAAGATCCTAATCATCTGACTAAGATGGAAAAGGGAATTCTGGCGTATCGTTATTTTGTACTGGTGAATTCATTAGATTGACTTATTTTTATGCAGATTCCACAGATTTCCACAAATAATCTTAATTGTTTTTAGTTTTTAAAACATATCTATGTTTCACTTCTAAAATAAAAAAGCGCTCCAATTAAATTGAAGCGCTGATATTGTAATCTCTTAGGAGATGTTTATTCTTAAGCGTTTTCTAAGATATAAGAGAACATCAATGGTGCACAGATGGTAGCATCACTTTCAACGATAAATTTCGGTGTAGTGATATCCAGTTTACCCCAAGTGATTTTTTCATTTGGAACAGCTCCTGAATATGAACCATAAGATGTAGTAGAGTCAGAAATCTGGCAGAAATAAGACCAGAAAGGAATGTCATGCATTTCCATATCCTGATACAACATCGGAACTACACAAATTGGGAAATCACCTGCAATACCTCCACCAATCTGGAAGAATCCAACTCCTTTTCCTCCTGAGTTTTTAGTATACCAGTCAGCAAGGTAAGTCATATATTCGATTCCTGATTTCATTGTAGTAGCTTTAAGCTCTCCTTTGATACAGTAAGAAGCGAAGATATTACCCATTGTAGAATCTTCCCATCCCGGAACCACGATTGGTAAGTTAGCTTCTGCAGCTGCAATCATCCAGGAGTTTTCTCTAGGAATTTCATAGTACTGCTCCAATACTCCTGAAAGGATCATTTTGTACATGAATTCGTGAGGAAAATATCTTTCTCCTTTAGCTTCTGCATCTTTCCAGATTTCTACGATATGTTTTTGTAATCTTCTGAAAGCTTCTTCTTCAGGGATACAAGTATCTGTAACTCTGTTCAGACCTCTTTCCAAAAGATCCCACTCATCCTGAGCTGTTAAATCTCTATAATGAGGAACTCTTTCATAGTGAGAGTGTGCTACAAGATTCATTAAATCTTCTTCAAGGTTAGCACCTGTACAAGAGATAAAATCTACTTTTCCCTGACGGATCATTTCAGCAAGAATCTTCCCTAATTCAGCAGTAGACATTGCTCCAGCCAAAGTAATCATCATTTTTCCGCCATCTTTAAGATGTGCAACATATCCTTTAGAAGCATCCACCAATGCAGCTGCGTTGAAGTGCAGGTAATACTTTTCTATGAATTCAGTTATCGGTTTGCTCATTTTTTAAATTTTTGCAAAGATAAAACTTAAAAACGGAATGTAATCAAAGCACTTGAAGAAAGTGTGATAGAGGAGTATTTTTTATCATTTGTTAAATCCTAAAGCTGTTTTGTTGGATACATAAATGCGCAAGAGCATTCAAATTCGAGCAATATTAAATGTTCAGCAAGGATGAAGTTTAATTTTTATTGAAATATTCCCGCAGATCAAATATTTGCTCCTTATAACATATAGTATTCAAAAAAATGCGCAGCCCAAATTGAGCCACGCTTTCATTATCATTGAACTTAATAATATTCACAGAGATTTATCCTTCCCAGCGTTCCACTTTCAGGATCTCAATTTTTCTTTCTCCGTCTTTGAAAGGCCAGTTGATAATATCTCCTACTTTATACCCTACTACTGCAAGCGCAATATCCGACAGGATGGAATGTTTATTTTTTTTAAGCTTTTCTTTGGTAGATGCCACAAAAATATATTCGTGCTCAAAATCTAATGTATGATCTTTTAATGTTACTTTTCTTTCAACCGTTACAATATCGGCAGGAAGATCTCTTCTCAGCACTTGTTTTGCCTTTCTAAGCTCTTCAGCTAATCTTTTCTCTTCTCCTATACTCACTTTTTTTCTTCTGAGTGTATCTTTTATAGCATCATAAATTCCGGTAGTTACAATAATATGATTGGACATTTTTCATTATTTTTTTTAATTAAAATGCAGTTATTCTCTGACGATCCAATGTAGAATACAGACGTATGACAGCCTTCTTCTCTAGAAAACTGCAAAAAAGTGATATATAAAATCCGGATTGATTCCCTGTCTTGGATCCTGACAGGGCTTAGATAATGAAGTCCTTAGAACTTTTCAGAAAAGAATCTGTATGAAGGTAAAGTAAAGACAGCAGCAATCCTGGCCGGCGGTGTTCTGCAGATAAAAAGATTGTTGCTGTCATTATCAATTATTATTAATTCAAACAAAGATACAGCTTAAAAACGGAATGTAGCGGCTGCACTTAAAGAAACCCTATGTAAACCTTCTTTTTGGTCATCATCAAATTTATAGGTTACTCCGTTAAACTTCATTTTGTTCAGAGTACCACCACTTAAACCAACTTTTGGTCCAATAAGGAAATTTTTACTGATCTGATATCGGTAACCAAAATCAATTTCTGCCCCGAAAGTACTTCCTGTGCCTTTTACATCTCCAGTTTTGGTAGTATAAGAAAGTACTCCCAATGCAATATCTGCAAATACTTTATGTCTGGTAGTCGAATTATCATTTGAAATAAGTCCGGAAACTCCAAAAAATGTAATATTATCCTTTGTAGTCACAGGAACAGATACAGGCATTCCATTTACATAGCCAAGCAAAAACCCGTCACTGGATGCACTATAATGAGAGTATTTTAGCCCAAGTCCAAAACCGTTATTTACCTCATAATGGGCAGCTATATCAAAGTTCAGTCCGTTTTTAAGGCCTTTCACATAGTCTTTTTCTTCCTTGCTAAGTCCGGAAATTGTTTTTGCTGTTCTCCATGCATACCCTACAGAAGGCCTGATAGAAAATTTCTGAGCGAAAGACATGGCGGAGATTGAGAATACTCCAGCCAAGATTAATTTTTTTATCATGGTTTTAAAGTTTCCGGCAAAAATAAAGTTTTCTGCTGGAGAAACCAATTAAAACCTGAAACGTCTGTTTTCTTTTTTGTCAGAAAGCTTTTTCTTATTATCCAGTCTCTTTTGTTTCTGCCCTTTTGAAGGTTTCGTTGCTGTTCTCTTTTTGGGAACAATGAGTGCTTTGTTTACTATTTCAAGTATTTTTTCAATGGCTTTATTTTTATTCATCAGTTGTGTTCTGCTTTCAGATACTGAGAGGAATAAAAAACCGTCTGCATTGATCCTGTTTTTCAGTTTAAGCTGAATCAATACTTTTTCGTCTTCATTAAAAAATTCTGATGCATCTACTTTCCAAAGTACGGTAACGGCAGTCTCGACCTTATTGACGTTTTGTCCTCCTGCACCGCTGCTGCGTGAAGTTTTGAAACTAAGCTCTTTTGAAAAGTCTTTCATTTTTTTAAGATTTTGAGATACCGAAATCAACTAGAGATCTCTATTTAAATTTTTATACAAATCCAATCTGTTTACCTTCCCGTTGGGAGTTCTCGGAATTTCCCTGATGAAAATTATGTCTTTCGGCCTGTGGAAATTTTTCTCAAATGGTATTTCTGAAACTTTCCTTTTCACCTCATCAGATTCATCTCCTTCTATAATCAATATCAATTTCTGACCCAAACTTTCATCCGGAAGCCCTACAAATATGGCTTCGTTCGGGAGTTCTTTTTTTACCAAAGCTTCAAGGGCTTCAGGAAAAATCTTTGCACCACCGGAATTAATCACATTGTCAATTCTTCCGAGAAATTTAAACTGTTTTTCATTCTTAATGTTAACTAAGTCATTAGTTTGCAATTCTTCAGCATTTATATTCGGAGCAAAGATCTTCAGACAACCTCTCTCATCCAAAGAAATAGATACATTTTCAAAAACGGTAAAATAATCTTCCTGCTCAGGCATCAATTGTTTCAAACCAATATGAGAAAGGGTTTCAGACATTCCATAGGTTTCAAAAATCCGGTTGGAAGGACTAAGGTTCATCTGCAGAATTTTACTTTTCAGGCTTTCTGAAACGGCGGCACCACCAATAATCAGGTTTTTAATCAGATGGAGTTTTTCCAGTGAGTTTTCTACCTGAAGAGGCGTCATGGCACAAAAGTCTATTTCTTCTTCCAGATTTTCAACAGGGTTTAAAGAAGGATTGGTAATTATTAATTTTAATTTTCTTTCTATAGAACGGACAACCATCATTTTACCGGAAATGTATTCTACAGGCAGGCAAAGCAATGCCGTATCTCCTTCTTTTAATCCTAAAAAATTACAGGTCATCACTGCTGAATTGACCATTTTCTTTTTTTCAACTTCAAAAATTTTCGGCACTCCTGTAGAACCAGATGTCTGGACATTTACTCCTGTTTTTTCTGAAAACCATTCTTCCAGAAAAATTTTTACTTTCTTTTCAAATTCAGTATCGAATGATAATTGATTAATATTGAGATTATTGAAGTCTATCAGCATATTTTCCGTGAATAAATTCTACAGTAAATTTAAAAAAAAAATCAAAAAGTTCTTGTATGTAAAGAAAAAAGCTGTAAATTTGCACCACTAAAACAAACACAGACTCATGGTGTAGCGGTAACACTACTGATTTTGGTTCAGTCATCTGGGGTTCGAATCCCTGTGGGTCTACCACTTAATAAACGCAATTCGCTAAATTACAGCAAGTTGCGTTTTGTTTTTAGTCACTTTTTGGCGTTTGGTCACCATTTTAGTCACCCTTTTTATAAAAAACGCTCGGAGTGAACTTCATTAAATCTACTTGAATCTAATTGTATTTTCATCAAAGGAATAATACCCTCTTCACTTAATAAATATTTCTTACCACACCATTACTACTATCAACCGTTAAATTTATCCGTAATTTAGGGTATTAATGATTTTTTTTTAAAAATAAAATATTTGGCACGGTTTTTGATAAGAGTTTAATTAGAAAGTTAAACAATACTTTTACAAAAAAAAGTAGTATAAATTAACTTTCATTAAATATTTTTATAAATAAAAGTCAAAATATTGTGAAAAACCTATAAATGTTACATTAGCATTGATAGGTTTTTTGCTTTAAAGGCAGTAAGTAAAATTTTTATTGTCTAACACGAAAATTATGTCCTTTAATTAAAAATGATTTAAATAAAATAGTAGAAAAAGAATAACAGACATATAAAATTGAAGATAGATTAAAGACCTTTTTAATAAGGGGGGTCTTTTTTTTATACCCAAAAATTTGCTATGTATTAAATAGAATTAATATTAAAAATTATATACAATGAACACATTACAACTGGTACATGTACCAAAAGACGAATTAATTACTGAAATTGAAAAAGTGGTTATTAAAGTATTGGAAGCCCTTAAAATCAGTGGGCAACCTGAAGACGAAAAGGAGCTTTACACGAGAAAAGAAGTGATGGAGCTATTAGGTGTTACCTATTCCACGCTTTTTAACTGGAATAAGAAAAAGATTTTAGTACCGAGAAAGATCGGGCACAGAGTGTATTATGATAGAAAGGAAGTTTTAGCATGTAAATAGAAGGAAAAATGAGAATGTTTATAAGGCAGAATTTTATAAATAAAATCTGAAGAAACTTATAAAATTTCCACTTAGTATAATTTAAAAAATAAAAAAATTCAACGTGAAAACATATCTGTAATAATTATTGCGGGAGGAATTGTCATGTCCAAATTTTAAGAAACAAAAATATAAATAACTTAAAATCAATTAATTATGAATTTAAACAAAATTAAAAACAGCCGTATTGAGATGTTACTACTTGCTGTAATGGAGGAGTTAAGAAATGAAATAGAAGAAATTGTAAGTGAGAAAACCGCTGATCTGATTACTAAAATAAATGTTATTGACGAAAAAACCGCTGAAAACCTTTTATCAATCAAAGAAACTGCTGAATTCTTAGGGGTTAGCACCGCTACGCTCTGGAGGATGAGAAAAGCGGATAATATTCCAGAATATATGATTGGAGCGCAAGTTTATTTCAAGAGATCTGAAATTTTAAAATCGCTTATTCCTGTAAACTAATATTCCTTAGATAGAAACTTAGGTTGGTATTGTCATGCCCAAACTTTAACAAATAAATATTTTATCATGAAAGATTTTAACAACAACAAAATTAAAAGCAGCACTAAAAACATGAAAACAATTGAAAATAAAAAACTTAAACAAGAGTTAATACTTGCTGAAATCTCCTATCATCTTGAATTAGAGAAAAGCCTAAGAAGCGAAGCCAAAGACTTATATTTTGAAATGGATTGCGAAGAGCAAATATGGGTATATAAAGACTCTAAAATAGTAGCTGATGTTTATAATGAGGGAGAATGGGAAAACAAAATTAATGTTACAATAAATATTAGCCCTTACTCCAATGTCACATTTAAGAAAGTTGAAAAGAAACTCCGTGATTTTCTATTTAATGAATGGACTAGAGAGCAATATGAAAAGCTTGAAATTAGTGAGTCATGCCTAAGTAAAGATCTTGAACACTGGAAAGATCAGCAATAAAAATATTAATCCACAATGGAAATCCCTTCTTTTTTTAGGTTGTTGGGATTTCCATTGCTAAAAAAACAACATTATGTCAAAAAAACTATTATCTAAAAATAAAACAGCAAGAAAACTAACTAGAAACGAAAAACACAGAATCACTATTGCGAATCTGGCATTAATCCCTTCCGCAATCAAAAATTATATAGACACGCTTGTTAAAGTTTATCGTCCAAACTTCAAATACAAGCTAAAAGTTGAGTTTTTCTATTATATCATTACAACGATAATAAAGCGCCAAAATACTTATGAAAATAAAGCGCTGGAGAATATCTCAGTAGCACTTAATGCAACGATTCTCAGAGGGATTAAATCCGATTATAATGAGTATATAAATTGGCTTATTGAGCAAGAAATTATTTTCAAGGCTGAAAATTATGAGCCTGGACGTTCTTCAAATAAATATTGTTTTGCAGATTTTATTTTGCAGTCCTTAAAAGAGGATTCAAGTTCCGAAATAGTTGAAATGGAAGCGTTAGAATCTGACACTGTTATCGTTTCAAAATCCATTCAGCAATTGCCTGTATATAAAGATAATGAGCATCTTTTAAAATGGTTTGATGATAAATTGATAATAGATTTCCAAGGAGCTAAAAAATATATTGAAGATTTATCCTATTTTGAAGGTGAAATTTTTGATTTAACACAAAAAAAAATTCGCTGGAATCATCAAATATCAGCTTTACATTATAAAGTTTTTTATGCAACCCGAAATGAGGAAAGTGATTTTCGCTTACATACAGGTTTAACAAGCTTGAAGAAAATATTTAAACCTTTTGTTACTTATAATGGTCAAGAAATTATAGGGTATGATTTAAAAAATTCACAACCGTTTTTTATGATATTTTTAATAGATTCTATTATTAATAATAATGATATAATTAATAAAATATTAGATAGAATATATAATAAAAATGTATTAAGCTCCTTTATGTTGCAGAAAATCTGTAAATGCCTTTCTACAGAGGGTTTCAAAGAAGAGTATATGACCTTTAAAAATTGGGTTCTTGATGGCAGGATTTATGAAAATATGACCGACATAATTTCACCTGACAAGCATTTGGGTAGGTACTATACCTACAAATATGATGAAAGACTAAAGTATAAAGTTAGAGAAACAAATTATAGTCAACGAGATATGATGAAAGGAGTATTTTTTACGCTATTATTCTGTGGAGTAAAAACAAAAGACAAGCATTATCATACCTTGAAACGAGCTTTTCCGAATTTAGTTGAATTGATAGAGATTTTCAAGATGAAAAAGAACTCTGATTTTTCCAAATTGCTACAAAATATTGAATCGGAGTGCATTATTGATTATGTAACAAAGAAAATTGCAGAACAATATCCCGAAATGCCATTGTTTACAATACATGATTCCGTAAGTACAACGGTTGAGTATGGAGATATTTTGAAAACTCTTATGCCTCGCTATGTGTATGAATACACAGGTTTAATGCCTAAAATAGAAGAAGAAAAATGGAAAATGCACGATTATCAGACTGATTATAAGAAACAAGTAGAATTACATCCCGAATGGTATGCTTATAACGGTTATTAAGGAGATTTAATGGCGTTGTCATTGAAGCTATGGTTTTTGTTTCGACTTTATTGATAACCTGGAAAAAAGGCTTATTTGAGCCTTGATTTGTTGATACAAAGGTTGCGTTTTTCTTTAACAGGTGGAAAGTATTTTAGGTGTAGAGCAAAAAGTGATTGATTAAAATCAAATAATCTGCTTGTAATTTCAATACTTTGAGTCCAGTTTCAAATAAAAAAGATTGCGAAACATTGCTGAGTGGGTGTTTATTAGGTAAATTAAACACCAATTTGATAGAAGCAATACTTGTTAGTGCGCATTTGCAATGATGATGTGACAGCATTATCTTTTGAAACAAAAGACCCCGAAGCTAAAATAGACTTGCAACCCAATTTTTCCCCCAATTCGATGGACATACTAATATATACTACCGAAATGGGGGAAAAATAAGAATCAATTCACTTATGTAAATGAATACGTGCTTTTTATGAGCTTTAAGATAAAGCAAATTAAGATCTGTATGTAAAAGCGTCTTAAAACGTCTTTTAAGACTGTTCTTAGGGCTTTCAAGCGCCTTGTAGTATATTTTATGTTGTGATTTAATTTAAAGGTGTTTTTGAGGCGTTTAAAAAGGTTTGTTTGATGGCGTATTATTTCAATAAACCCACATATAGCTTTGAATTACTATATCATTATTACAGAGCTATAACAGTCGGTAGTTTGCCACACCTCTAGGTGAGGGTGTGGTAGAAGAAATAGCTATGAAAAATTATAAGCTAAGAGGAACAATTGAGCTAGTAGAAAATAAATCGAGAAGATTAAGTATCTGGAAAGAACAAAAAGACAATAGAAACCCATTACAGGGAAGTCCGCAATAGATTCGAAAATAAACAGATGGGGGGTAAATAATTTAAGATACATGCTTTTATGGAAGGATTAGTTTTGATGATAAAGCAAATTGAGATCTATATGTTAAAAATGCTTTTAAACGTCTTTTAAGGTGGTTTTTAAAGCTTTTAATGGTTTCGTGTTATATTAATATCTCGATTTGATTTAAGGTTATTTTTGAGGTGGTTAAAAAGGTTTATTTGATGACATATGATTAATAATACCAGAATTTATCAGTTTAATTACAGCAAAAAAAGAAATACAAAACGTTTTTATTAAAAATGTCAGTAATTTTTATTGAAAAGTAAAAACAGCATTTTTTTTTAGTAATAATTCCTATAAAACCAGATCTATAATTGATATAATAATTAATAATGTATAGTAATAATATATATAAAATGTATTAATAGTAAAATAGTAATTGGCTCCTTTATGTTGCAGAAAAACTGGAAAAGCCTTTCTAGTAAGGGTTTTTGGTGCTGTTAAATCAACTTGTAAAATCTTCAAAAAATGGGGCTGATTCAAAGTAAAAGGAGGCTTAAAATTTGCTTTGCACTCTGAATGAATTTGCTGGCAAAATAATCAGCAAAGAGTGCAGGAGTGAGATTCTTAGTGGCTATATTATAGCTACAAACAGGCATTTAGAGGCTGTAAAGAGCTGTTTTAATAATGTTTATTGTTTGAATGGTATATGGGGGTCATTTTCCGATAATTCTGTAAAATAAAGGACTTGTATGAGCCTTAATTTGCCAGAAGATATGTTTGAAAAAAAAGTGCTTATTGAATTGAAAAAAAATCACAAGCTTATTTTTACTTGTCTCTATATTTAATGCAGTCTTGTATAATAAAGAAGCCTCCCGATTAGGGAGACTATTGCAGGAAGTAAAAAGGGTTTAGAAATACATTTTATTTTGCAGATCAATTCAAATTATTAGCTAATCTGATATGTCCTTGAGATGGCTTACTAAACGAAACATAAGACACGAAAAAAGCCATCTCTTTGGACATTTGTTATCAAATCATACGGCAGTAACTTTTTCTATCCCCTTCCTAGCGGTATTTTACCGCTGGAAGAGACCAATAGATAAGTATTTAAAAAATAATTCAGACATAATTAAAGCCAAGTTTTACTTTCCTAGCTTCTTATATCACTTATTTTAGATTAATCCAAAATTACTGTTTTTATTTTTAAATTGAGCCTGTTTTTTATGTAGCATATGCAATTTGATCAGCTGTGTATAGATGTTTATAACGCTCAAAGACCTTATCTGAAACGGTTTTCTAAAATCAATATTTTAAAAATGGTTTTGGTACTCAATTTATTTGGAATATAAGTCATTTTAAACTTAATCTTTTGAGATTTAAATTTTATATAATACTTTCCTGGTTAAATGTCATCGTTTAATTAATATCTACGATGAAAACCCAGACTATTCCTATAAGTGTTTGCGGTACTTCTTGAAACTCCTAAAACTTTTGCAATTCCTTCGTCTGACATATGAGCTTCGACAATTAAACGCTTTGCTGCTTTTTTCCTTGCTTCCAAGTAAATTCTTTTCCCTGAGTTAGAAATAAAATCTAATCTATTAACGCCAGTTTCGACTTCTACATCCTTTAATATCTCTTCAATTATTCTTTCTTGTTCGGGAAAACCCTTTGATTCTTGATTCATATTAGATTGTTATAATTATTTTAAAAAAAGTGTTTAAATAGTCCTGTACAAAGCTTTTTTATACTTTCAGGATTTTTATTTTCTACATTTAAAATTAATGCAAAAAAAATTACTTTAAAAGAGATATAATTAATTTGATCAAGTATAAATAAGTCTTATTTAGGCAGATTATGTTATTGATATTACAAAGTTTAGATATTAAATTCTGATCATTCTTGGAGTGTGGAAAATTTCAAAAATGAGTTATAGTTGATCAATTTGATCAGGAATATGATTAGTAGTGTCACTTTTGTAAGCTTCTATACCTTGTTAGAAACAAAAAACCCACCGCAATTGCGATGGGTTCTTTGCTATTAGTCAGATCATCATCTGTACTTATTGAAGAATCTCATTGAGACATCATAACATTATTTAGGGTTAAAAAGATGAACAACTTCTTTTGTTTCTTTCTCTGCTAAAACAGGAGGATCAAATATTACATCTCGAGTAATTTTCTTTTTAATCGTATCAAAAAGCATTTCACCTTTTATATATTGATTTTTATTATCATGAGTAAATGTATATACAGCATATGGCTCTCCTGTTTTACTGTAAAAAATCCAAGCCCCCCTTTTTAAGTATAAATTTTCCCCTTTATAAAAATCTATTTCTCCCTCACTTGCGATTTTTCCATTATTAAAATAGATTGTTGAAGTAAAATGATTAGGTGCTTTATGTAAATAGGAGTAGCTACTTATCTTTTGATTTGGATAATATTTATAAATTTTAATTACAGTTCCATTATGATAGATATACTTACTATCTAATTTGGCACTTTTATCAAAAACTTCTGAACTTACTAATCTTCCTTTACTGAATGTCGCTTTTGTATTAGTCTCATTCGTTTTAATCCATTCAACATAATTTTCTTTTTTACAAGACTGTAGCAAAAGAATAATTACCCCAATCGTAAAACCTAAGTTCTTCATATTATTTTTGTTTAGACTTTATTACACTATCAATTTTTGCCTTTACATATGGATTTGAAATTTCGTCATAATTATTTCCTGTATGCCAGTTCTGATATATATTTCCTGTTTTTGGCACTTTAAATTGCATAATAGTATCTTTATTATCAAGTGGTACCGTAGCATTAATAATTGTATCTTTATTGACAGGTTGCACCTTTCCTCCTAAAAATGTATATGCTAAATCTCCCAATGCCATAATATCAACCCTGTAAGCCATAATATCTTTCCAATCATTTCCTCTGCTTAAACTATTAACCATTCCTCCCATAAAACCATCCAAGCTTACAATTTTATCAATATCCCCTCTAAAGAAAGGATTAGTATGGTTTAAAGGACCAGCACCTCCTAAATTTGTATAAAAGTTACCACCTTCATTTCCTAAATGAGAAAGATATCTGGTAAGATCAAAAGCACCTTGACCTTTTATATACATTCCTCCAGGTGTTGTTGTAGCTCCATAAGAAGTGTTGCCGTTTGCATCAGTATAAGTTCCGTCTGCATTTAAGGTATATTTGACATCACCTGTAGTTTGATCTGTAACTTCGCCTGTTTCTGCGACACCGTATACATTTGCATACCCTGCATCCATTGCCTCTTGCGTTGTATTAATATTGGCATTATAGGTCAATTTATGTTGTCCATCTATAATTTGATGTATCCAACCTAACCCCTCTCTACCGTCAGGATCTATAAAATTAACAGGGTTACTAAAGGCATAATTATAGGGGCTATGTCTTGTCATCTTTTCCGCCAGTGGATCTATAACTCCCCATCTACCAAGATCACTCATATACATTCTTGCTCCAAAATCACTCCATCCAGTTTCCTGTAGTTCTTTACCTCCGAATTTATAGTTATAATAACCTCCAAAGTTTGAACGTGAAGATCCCCCTATATGGTTTAATCCAAATGGATAATAATTATTAGTATCTATAGATTCCAGCACTCCACCGTTATTTTTAGCAAAACTTACTCTTATATTTCCTAAATGGTCTTTGTATTGGTAAATATAGCGGTTTTCTGCAAAACTGTAAAATCCTTCTGCGGTAGGTATAAATTCTAATTTCCACTCAGCTGTAGGAGGAAACAGTGGTGGTCTTTTGGAATAAGCTTGTACTTCAAATGCCGTCTCAGTTTTACAGGTTAAACATGTACCGCCATTGTCTTCAAATGAGTATTGGAACCCATCCAGATAGTCTGTCATACGGCTGGTAGGAAGTCCCATATAAAACTGCTGTGAAATTGTTTTACGAAGCTTTACCCCATCGGCACGGTATAGGTGTGATATCCCTGTATTAATTGGCCTGTCCATATAATCAAAACTCTGGATTGAAATAGCATTAGGCAGATTAAGGTAATTGTAAGCAATGGATTGGATTCCTTTATCCTTCATATCAGTCATATTGCCATTAAGATCATAAGCAATGATATTGTTTCCTCCTTCATATCCTGAGCTGTTAGTGGAATGTTCTATCACCTGATTCAAACGGTTTCCTGTGTACTTGTATTCAAGATCATCTACCTGTGTGGCTGTAGTTCCTGATACAGGATAAGCATTTCTTTTCAGGGTCATGATATTTCCGTTCATATCATAAGTCAGGTGTTCATTGAAGTTGTTATTATACGGATTGGTAGCTCCAGGTTCTGTATAAATAGCATCTTTCAGCCTGTTAAGAGGATCGTAAGTGTAAGAATATCTTTTCAAAACATCTTCTGAAGCGTTTCTCCAATCTACTTCTACAATATTTCCATTATACCTTCCTGAAGCTAAATTGGTGTACTGAGGGTTAGTATACCTGATTTCATACCCAAAGAGTTTTCCGTTTAAAGAAGCTGGATCATTGATTTTGGTAAGCCATCCACGGATATTGTACTTGTAATCTATAGATTGTAGTGGGTTTGCAATATCTGTTCCTCCCACTTTTTTATTGGTAATCTGGGAAATTTCGTTATACGTATTTTGCGCAAGAATTTCTGTTGGATTGTTATCAACCTGATGTTTATGAGAAAGTAGTCTGTTCTGGTGATCATATTCAAATGTTTCTGTAATCACTTTTTCTGTATCAGTATCTAATCTTTTATGTCGGGTAATAGCCAGCTTGGTAACACCCGCAAAATCCAGCTTGGATTCTGTATGGGTATATCCTCCCACATAATTGATAGAGTGGCTTCCAATAGCTCTTCCTTTCCTGTCATAATAGGTATAGTCTTTTGTCCAGCTGTCGTCTTCAATGTTTTTTACAAGGCTCATGACAGGCATCCCTTTAGTACTCCTTCCGTCAGAAGTAGGAGTTTCAGTAAGTACAGATTCTCCCTGAATATCCGAAGGGAATGCAGGATTAAAACTGTAGGCAGGATAAGAGTCGTAATAGTTAACAGATAAGATACTTTCAGGGGTAAAATATACAGCCGTATAATAAATATTCATTCCATTTCTTACAAAACCTGTAGAATCTCTGGTATCAGTAATTGCAAGATTCTTGATCTGATCCTGTATTGTAGCTCTACTGTCATTTGAGTTGAATATTCCTGTATAGGCAACTCTTCCAAACTGATCATACTTGGTCATTAACCATTTTCCTGTCATATTAGCATCTTGGGTAAGCATCAGCCTGTCTGCCTTATCATACACCATCAGTTCCCAGCCTTTGCCTGGCACTTTCTTTTCAACCAGTCTTCCCTTTCCATCATAACGGTACTGATAGCATAAGGTATTGAGAAGGTCATCCGTAATAGGTTTATGAACAGCCATAGGAGGAATGACAAAAGCCAGCTGGTCATATTCATTATACACATAATAGGTATCAATATGTTCCGAAGAACTCTTTATTTTTCGAACTAATACAACCTGACCTTTACCATTTTTAAATTCTATGGTTTCATTCTCATCCTCATCTTTGACAGAGTTTTTATAAAGCTGGTTAGGGGCATACACCGTAGTTGAGGATAAGCTCAGAGAACTTTTTGTAGCCCCATCTACCCAACTTGTGGTTGTAATATACTGATAGACTTCATTCAATCCGTTGGTGTCATAGCTGAACTTTACAGATTTTCCGTTCCAATCATTGCCTACTTGTTTCTGTTCCAGAATCCTGTCCAAAGGTGAGTTTTCCAAGACTTTCTCAGAATAGATCTTTTCATTGCCATAAGGGCTACTGGATAGATTACTTAAAGGGTTGGGAGTAATAGCTCCGTTTAAAGTGTTTCCTTGTGGAACAGGAAGATAGTCTTTTACCTGTCTTCCAAACGGATCATATTCAATAGGAGTAACCACATCTTTTCCTAGTGGCGATGCTTTTACATTGACTATTTGCTTTGGTCTTCCCAGACCATCAAAATACTGGACAGTTTCTAAAGACTTTGTAGCGGTGGTGCCATTATAATCGAAGTAAGTTTTACTCTGGATATAGTTTTCTGTATTAGGAAGCGTAGTAAGCTGTGCCTGCAGAGTACCTGTTATAAGCAAAGCACTTATTGGTATTATTATTTTTCTCATTGTGTTTAGTTTTTATAGTTATACTTCATTTCCTTTAGCACCTGTCCGTTTACATCTACTACTTTCTGAAGTCTGCCTGCGGAATCATAAATGTAGTTTTCTCTGATTCCTGACGGTGGGGTAATGCTTCTTACTCCAATTAAAGGATCATAGGTATAGGTAGTGATCTGATAGTTTGGCAGAGCGTTTTTAAAGGTATTCAGCACTGATAAAAATGCGGACTCATCATTGTTAGCCATAGCAGAAGCATCTGTATTGGAAGCTGTAACAATGGAATCAATCAGCGACTGTGAAATATCTGTTAATTTAGCTCCTTCTATCTTTGCAATCGGCTGAGTATTTTTATAACCCCAGATAATGGACGTAGTTAATCCATTTTTATCTGTATACTGAGTTAGGTTTCCACTATCATACTGATCATATGTAATTTCAGTTGTGGCAATTCCAAGAAGATCCTCTTTTATAATTGAACTTGGATATAAGTGAGAAGGATTGTCATATTTTATTTCATGCTTACTGATGATCTTTCCATTTTTCTTCACTTCAGTTTCTACTGGCTCACTAATGATATTAGCAAGGATCAGTTTATTGATTTGTTTATCTGTAGGGTATTTAAAGTTAACCTCCATGAGTTCATTATCAGAATATTTTATATTCTTATTTGCCAGGAAACAAAGGCTGTTAAATGCATTGTTTTCCAGCGAACTTACTGTCGTGTTATTCATATAGTCCTTTACTGTCGAATCATTCATAAACACATAATCTCCAGTAAACTTGCTGACCTCATAGCTGATCTCACTAACTTCAGAGTTTTCTGCAAGGAATACATCTTTTGAATTAACTCCCAAAGAGTAGACAGTAGCAGGAGTAAATCCCGAAGGATTGATCTGGTAATGGTTATCTATTTCTTTTAGAAGTATTCCGTTATTATCTTTCTCTTTAACATTTAGAATAAGTCCTCTTAGATAACTTTTGTCTGGATGATGAATAGTGGGAGCAGCCCATGTAGCATATTTTGAGAAATATGGGGAAAAATACAGAGGATCGAGCGTAAAACCTCCATTACTTGCACCTGCGCTTTTCCATGTTTTTCCTACTTTTTCATCATCAGGATGAGTGGAGAATGCACTTAATGTATATTCTTTTATACCTTTTCCATCAGTCTCAGCCACTACTCTTGAATATCTGATCAGATCATCTGTGTACATGTATTTGGGACTAGAATATATAACCATATATCGGCTTCTGTTCCCATTATTTTCATTTACTGTGATCTTTTGAATTTCAGACAGCCTTCCTGCTCCATTATTATTGAAGGATGCAGCTACCTGCAGAAGTTCTGGATGAATTTCTCCACTGGTCTGTCCATTAGCAAGGAGGTACTTATAAGTAGTTGTAACTGGTTGGGATTGGCTGTTTTCTTTTTTAATGATATTTTTAATACGAAGTCCGCCTGTTTTGTTATTGGTAATATAAGATGCTCCACCTGTATTAAAGTCGTTCAGTTCATATTCGTAAGATATACTGCCTTTTGTGGGATATACAATCTTGGTTAATACTGCTGCTTTTGATCTGTTTTCAGAAGGTCTTCTATTGGCGCCAGCATAATTCCAGCCATAGGATGCGCTTATTACCTCGGGAACTAAGGTCATAGCAGTATTATCATTGAAGTATCCCCAGAAATCCTGCTGAAAAGCGTTTCGTGAAGGAAGGCTCTCTGTCATGTTGTATTCAAAATCTGTCGAAGCAATCTGATCATTTGACGTTCCGATAGATTTAAGACTACCAAGTTTTAATCTTTTACATTTATAATCATTGCATGATCCCGTAAAATAAGACTGAACAAATTCCATTTTTGAGATTCTATTGTTATTAAAATCATACTTTTCTACCGATGATAGACTTTTTCTCTTGCTGTTTCCATTCTGGCTTTGGTCAATATCCTGTCTTTCAGGACCATTGTAAAAAAGACTGATCTTATTTTGATCTGACGTTGTGATTACAGAAATTCTTTTTGGTGACTTGAGTCTAAAGTCTGTATTTCTTGGAACTTCACGTTCTGTAAAGCCTGGATCTCCTGAAAATATAAAATAGTTTGGGGGATTTGCTGTATAACTACCTCCAGGAAAGAATTTTTGCTTTATAAAAGATTTTTCATTGTAAATAAGATCTGGTAAAGTTTCATAGGCATAGTTCATATAATCTCCACTTATACCTTCCATTTTACTTACATACCATTTAGAAGTGTATTCATTAGCGTCAATCCCTTCATTTCTGTCAGGGGTATTTAGCCCCCAACTGTCATCATGTTCTGGGGTTGTTTCCGTTTCGCTATACAGCCTTTCTGTATATTCAGGGGTATTTGGAAGTGTGTAAACGATCCCTTCGGGGGTAGTGATCACCCATTTGTTGTCTGTAGAGCCAAAAGGTGCTTTTATTTTTAATCCTGGTATGTGTGGTATGGTAACGGGGTTTCTGTCTCCATCAAAAATAAATTTGCCTGAGTATTTTCCTACCTTAAAATAGAATTCATCAGGTTCACCATCAACATTAAGAATCTGCCAGCCTACCCCAAGCATAGCCGCTAAATCAGCAATAAGGTATCCATCTGATATATTGGGAGCAGGCCCACCAACGGGCTGAGCGAGAAGTGAACGGAATTTATCGACATTAACACCATTTTTAATATTTATAGCAAGCCCTTGCAATGCACCACCAAGTGATTGATTATTATAAGGCTTTTCAGCCATAATGAAAGTTCCGTTATAAGGTGTTGCAAAAATTTTAGGGTTCCAGTTGGCATAGTCCAGCCAGCCATTAATACTTTTCTGGTTATTGGGCATTGGAGTACTTATGGTGCCTGCGACCCCTACGGCTGCATTCGTGTATATAGTAATATCATCAGGAAAACCATTGACTTTACGGCTAATATATCCACCAGCTTCAATTTCCCATCCCAATCCTGCATCTGAAGCGATATCATTTACTCTTATTCCTTTACCTTTGTCATATATTAAGGATACATTTTCACTTAATGACTTTGTTGAGATATCAGCAATAGCTATTGATGGTCTTACAATTCCTGTACTCAAATCAACCTGCTGATCAGAAATTTTGAATTGAGTTAGTCCGCTGGTTTCTGGTTTGCTTACATTAGGTCTGTTAGCATTAATGGTTTGCATGTCAAGCCAATAGGTCTGCGCATTAAATTGGATACTGGTTGCAGATAAAAATGATAAGATTAAGGCAATTTTTATTTTTTCTTTCTTCATCGTGTTTATTTCTTAATTAGTTTGGCACTAGCCGTTTTATTCGTGTCAGTTTTAATGGTTACCAGATAAGCACCTTGAATCAGTGCCTGGGTATTGATTTTGGTGACTTTGTTTTTGGTAGTAATGTTTTGAAGCTGTCTTCCGCTCATATCATACAACAGAATATCAGCCTCTTTAAAATCAAAGCCGATTTCTACATAAGCATAATCAGATACAGGATTTGGATAGATCTTGATGTCCTGTTTTTCAATCAGCTGGTCTACCTGCTTGTCTCCCAATTTTACAATCTTCCAGTTTTCTTTTCCCAGTTCTTCTGCGCTGGTTCCTGCAATCAAAATCGAACCGTCACGGTTGAGCTTTAAATCAGATAATCTCTCTTCTTTTTTTCTGGATTCTCCTGTTATATGCTTTCTCCATAATTCATTCCCTAACTGGTCAATATACAATAACCAAAATGTCTCGTCATCGGCTTTTATCCTGTCTTCAGACTGCGTATAACCACCTAATAATACGCCTTTAGATAACTTATCATCGGAAGACTGAATCACGCTCATTCCCATCAGAATATCCCTGTTTCCAAAGCTGTAGGATTTTTGGAACTGCTCATTTCCGTTTTGGTCTAATGCAATAAGCCATAGGTCAGTTCCTTCTTCTATTCCTACGGTTTTATTGCCTGATCTTTCTGATCTGGATTCTCCACCTATGAGGTAGCCAGATGAAGTTAAAGCCATTGTTCTTACATGGTCATCACCTTTTCCTCCAAAGTTTTTCTCCCAGTCAATTTTTCCGTCTTTTGAAAGTTTTATAATCCAGTAATCTCCTTCACCGTAGTTTTCTGTTTTCTTGGTACCACCGACACTGCTTCTGGAATAAATTCCGAGTAATGCTCCGCCATCTCGTGTTGGAATCATCTTCTCAATTTCGTCTAATCCTTTCGATCCAAAAATAAATTGGGAGAGTTCTTTTCCGTCTTTATCTAATCTAACGATAAGTACATCTTTTGAACCGTAGCCCTTAGGGGAGTTCTGAACATTACCCGCAACAAAGAATCCCTGATCTGTAGTCTGAATTACAGCTCTTGCTTCTTCATCAGAACTTGATCCAATAGTTTTTTGCCATAGCTCGTCTCCAAATTCATTAATTCGAATTAGCCAGATGTCTGATCCGCCTTTAGAATCCTCCTTTTTATCAAGACCTTTACCTGAATAGGATGTTCCAGAAATAAGGAATCCTCCGTCCTGAGTAGTGACCGTTGAAGATAGATAGTCGTGATTGTTTCCTGAAAAATATTTTTCAAAAACCTGCTCTCCCTGCTGATTCAGCTTTACAAGGTGAAAATCATAGCCGTTATTTTGCTTACTTCCAGCTTTGGGTGGCTGTATAGAGCTTCCTGTGATCAGGTACTGCCCGTCAATAGTCGTAGTAATTTGGCTTAGAAAATCCTGCGAACTGGATTTGATGTCTTTCTGCCATATCACACTCTGAGAGTACAATACAGCGGTAGTGCATAGAGTTAATGCACTAAAGTAGAGTTTCTTCATACTTGTGTTGAATTTTGGGTTGTTAATTACTTATTTTAAATCATTGTAAAAATATTGCTTTTACATCTGCTTAGAAAGATTTATGTATTAAGTGAATATGAAAATTATCACCTTTCAGTGTTTTGTATCTGTTCTAAATTAACTTATGACAAAGGTATACCTCAAAAGCGACAAAACTTGTCGTGTTATAATCAGGTATAGAAGTATTTAGCATTTTTCCTTTTTGAAATATTCTTTTATTGCATTGATTGTGGATCTCAAACTTTTCATAAAGTAATAAGCACAAACCATGTACAAAATAAGTATTGAAACCATCATCAAAATAAGCCATACATCACCCCAAATGCTGTATGTTCTAAATTTGATTGCTGGAAAACAGGTTGTTTGCATCTGTAATTTCAGTATCATTTGGCAGTATCAAAAGGGTTTTCGTTTGCCTTCATGTAAACAGAACCCATGCGCTTATATTTGATATTTTTACTTTTTACACACAAATCATACAATCCGTTTCCTTTCTGCTCTGAAATTCGCAAGAAGACAACATCTTTTTCCTCGCAATCATTGTCTATTGCAACGTGTTTTCTAAGGTCTTCAATCGTTGCATCAACTTTTTTCAAAAAAGATTGTACCTTTTTATCAGGAGCTGGTTCTACATAATTGGGTGGAAGGTCACATTTCTTGTCTTTCCCTGTTTCCTGCGCAAAATAAAGTGTTGGTACTGCAAGCAGTACAGTAAAAATCAGTTTTTTCATTGTAAATTATTTGATTGTTATTATTTAATAAATTCTTCTCTTTGCTTTGAGGCTTCGGCGTAAGAGTCAAATACAAGTATCTTCCTTTTTCTTACGCTCATTCCTGAAGCAACAGCGCCTTCTCTATAGAGTGTTTTCTCAAACTCATCCATCTTCCTGTACTTTGCATCTTCGCTCACATCCATCATTTCTATAATATCGCTTCCTACACTTTGATATCGGGAAATGTTCTCTCTAACCAGTGCCGAATCAGTATCAGGCGCTATTACTGCCATTATAATGGCGTACTTTGGTTTTAGTGAAATACTTGATACAGTGTCCTGAATATAGCTTGTGGAATCGCTAAAAGTAGGTGTGGAAGCCTGATAAGTAGTATCTATGCTTGCAGAATCTATATCTGGATAAGTCCCCTGCAAAGTGTCTTGCCTTTTACAGCCAGTTACTGCGTAAAAAGCCATTAATAGGTAAATCCTTCTCATTGGCTATTTTTCAGACAGTAAGGCTATGATTCCAAGTAGAATGAAGTGACCAATGTAGGATAAGATTCCCCAGACGATCATAAATCCGATGGCTCCAATGAAAGATTCTGGGCTTGTCCAGTTCCAGGATAGAACTCCTGAACCAATAATTACGACCGCATAAAGAATAAATGCAAATGCGGGTAAACATCCGCTCTCATTTGTGTTGCTCATATTTTTATAAATTTTGTTTGAGTTTGGGCAAAAAATAAAGCGTGGTACTGAAGTCAATCTGTTACTGAGGTACTAGGATACCCGACAACCAGAAAGACTTAGCCCACGCCCGTATGGAGCATGAGCGTAAATCAATCGGATTTGGTTGTCTTGAAGATTCCTAGTTTTCAGTAACCAATGCGATAGCTTTACGCTTTTATTCTTCGATGTTATTCTAAAATAGCATTATAGCCGTTTAGATAAATTTTTCTATATCAATAACTAAACCGTTTTAATGTTTATAGTTTGCAAAAATGAGAAAATTTCTTCAACAATTGTTCCATATCTTATAAAAACTCCATTATTTCAAAGGTTTCATTTAATACTTCATCTAATTCTTGACTGTGTGGTTTTAAAATAGATTCTTTATTTGTTGAGTCTCCAATACATATTAGTTGTGTGTTATTGGCAAAAAAATCTTTGCGATAATCCTCAATCTTAGAGTCTTTTGTTTTATTATCAGCAATTGAAATAATTGTTTGGGTATCAGATGGTAAGTTATTACATATAAATTCCAAAATTTTCTTTTTACTATTACCTTCTAAATCTTCTTTAAAAATACTGTCTAATATGAAGGGGAGTCTATGTATCGATTCTGTCTCATTAATAATTTTATTAAATGCAAAATGGTAGCTTAAAACAGCTAAGTGTAACTCAACTCCTTGAAAAGGGAAACTTGACAATTCATAGACGTAGTTAAATCTACTATCATTTAAAATAGAAACATCTAGTTTTTGATTGTTGAAATTATAATATTTTTTAAAATCTTTGTTTTTGGCTAATCTTTCGCTCTCAATGTCATCATCATTTTTAAAATCTTTAAGTTGTTCCTTAATTTCCTCAATATCAATTGCTAAAACTCCAATGTTTTCATGAATTGAATTCTCAAGCTTAATGTCAGCTTGGGCTTTTATCCATTCATCAAGCGTTACATTATTATTGGAATAAATTACATGTTTACGATAATCATCCTCTAAAATACTTCTTAGTTCGTTAATTTTTTTGTTTAAAGAATTTAATTCAGATTGGATTTTTTTATTCTCTGTTTGGATTCTCTGTTTAATTTTAATAGTATCATTTTCCTCTTGATAATACTCATAGATTTGTTTAGTATCATTGGGTAATACTTGCTGGCATATTGGACAATTATCTTTTCCAGGAAATTGTTTACTATGATTTCTACTTACTTTTGAAATCACTGAAAGTCTTTGATTGTTATAAGTCAATAAATTAGTTTTTTTTACATAACTATTTTCGTGCTGTAACAAATCCTTTTTTCTTTTAGCTATTATATCAATAAATTCTTGTCCTTTTCCCTTAAATGAATCATCAACTAACTTTGAAGCGATAATCGCTTGGTCTTTTCTTTCAAAATTGACGTAAAAATTATATTGAAATTTTTTTTCACTTAGCACATTTTCTAATTCTTTTCTTTGCTCCTTGTTTTCAAGTTTAGTAATGCCTAAATAGTAATCTAAAAAATCATCCTTGAAATTTTTATAAAAATCCAAATTGCTAAATGATTTTCTCAAATAAACCCATCCGACATCTTGAGAAACGTAATAAGGTAGGAAAATGGTTTCTATGGGCGCTTTAGATACACCATTTTTAGATTCTAATATTAAATTAAAGTCTAAAAGTTCGTTAAAAAACTCTTTTAGTTTTGCATGTTCAACAGAGGTGTTTCCACTTATGCCATTGAATGTTAATACTTTTTTTGATTTTGAATCTTTAATGTAAATAGTTTCGTCTTTTCTTATAAAAACATATTCGATTATCTCATTATTTTTTTTAACAGCAACATCGAGCCTTATGAAAATATTTTCTTCTAATATTTTTGTGAGTTTAGCTTTGTTGTCATTTATACCAAATGTGAACAGGATTAGTTGTATTAATGTACTTTTTCCAGCAGTATTTGCTCCGTAGATTACATTGAGTTTTTTACCAAAACTAGTATAAAAGCTCTTATTGTTGGCTTCGCTATGAATAAATATTTGGTTAATTGTCAGATATGTTTTCATTGTTGCATAAGTGTTAAAAAGTATCCTGCAGATATAGATGCTTTTAGTTGTAATGGACTTAAAGTTGAATTTTGTTCGGTTAGAAATGACTCATATAATGCTTTAATACAAAGTACATCGTTAGTGAAATTATGAAATGTACCTTTTTTATTTTCGATGAAACGGATTATTTTTTGGTGTTCACCTTGTGTCAAATCTTTAAATTCATCCAAGCTGTTTTCAAAGTTTAGTTCGAAAGACATTGCTTCATAAACATTTACCGAAAGTTCTTCACATATTTTTTCAGTTTTTTTTCTACAAAATTCTAATGCTAAATTTTTTGTTGTTAATATTCTTAAAATTTCATCAATTTGAGAAGATTCAATTCTTTTTTTCTTATTATCAAGTCTGAGCACACCTCCCTGATTAAATGTACCTTCAATCTCCTTGAGACGCTTAATAAATGTATCTCTAGCCGCATCATGGTCTACTATTGATTTTCCGAAAACAGATTTAAATTTACCACTTAAAAGTTCTAACTGATTTTTTGTATTTCTACCTAAATCAATAAATGTAAAATTAAGGTTATCAAAATGATTAGTTTGTTCACTGTTAAAAGTAACCTCAGAATTTCCCCTTTTTAGGTTATCTTGACAATCTTTATTAAGTGCAGAGTAAGCGATGGACTCGTTAGTTTCATTAATGTAAACTTTTTTAGTTTTTTTACTTGTCGAGCATTTATAATCTAATGCAATTGTATTGTTGGTAATGAAATGCTGTGACTGTATGTAATTTTTAGTTTTTTCTAATGGGTCTTTAAATATTTCAATGCCAATATCACTTATTTTTTGTATGATTTCGTAAACTTGGTTTGTTGTCCAGACCGTAGATGATTTTTTTGCTTGGTAAGTTGTTACTTGTGACAGTTCCCCTTTATCATTTAAAAAACCAAAAACAATGTCGTCATAATGTTCAAGCATTATAAAATAATCTTGAGATTTTAATGTCTCATATTTTTCTAAGAAAATGTAAACACATGTATTCCTCTGAAAATCGAAGCCTACATTTGCATGAACACCTGAGTTGCTATCTATCTTACCTTTAGCCATTTACAATATTAATAAGTTTAATCTCAACCATTTTGTTAATAAATGCGTAAGTATAGTAAAAAAAAACTATTCACAGTATGGGGTTTTCCACATATTTCACCATTTTATTTACTTTTATTCAAATTTCTTATGGTAATACGACAAAAGTCGTCGTATTAAAAATTATTTTAGATGTCTCTGAAGAGTACCCATATTAGTCTTAGGGGGAGGGGGGAAGGCGAGTTTTTGCTATACCCCCCCACCTTTGAAAAGCCGACTGGAAGTTTTCTGGCGGTCTAAAAACCTGGTCACTTTTTTTAATATTTTTAGACTACTGCCTAGAGTTAGTACAGGTTTGAAGAGATTTTTTACGAATTCAAAATATTTATGCTATTTCATTGAATATCACCCTATTTTTATAACATTTGGCACGGTTTTCGACTACTAAAAGGCAACAAAAAACCCCATCAATACTACTAATATTGAATGGGGAGTGTGTAAAATAAATTTCAGTGTTCAATCAAAAACTTATCTACAATGACAAAGTTACAAAATTGTTTGGAAGATTTCCAAATCTATGTCGGAACGTACAAAAAGTACAATGAAGGTTCAATCTATGGGGAATGGTTAAACCTTTCGGATTATTCAAATTATGACGAGCTTTTACAAGCTATGCAGGAACTACACCAAGATGAAGACGACCCCGAATATATGTTTCAGGATTATGAATGTTCAGAGTTCTTTATCAAACAAAAGCTAATCAGCGAGTGCCACATTTCAGCAGACATTTATGGGATAGCCGAACAAATCAATGATTCAGATTATAATTTCGAGGTTATAGAAGCCTATGCAGAGTGCATGAGTTATTATCATGAGGACGTAAGCGACCTATTAGAGAGCCTTTCAGATTCTTATTATGGTGAGTACAGTTCAGACGAGGATTTTGCGCAGTGTACTTTAGAACAGGAAGGTTCAATACCTGAAAACCTACCATCTTACATTTACATTGATTGGGAAGCAACCGCCAGACATTTAATGTATGATTATATGAGTTCTAACGGGTATTACTTCCGAAACTAACAACAATAACAATCTTTGCACCTTGCTTAAATGCAGGGTGCTTTATAACTATTTTAAAAATGAAAGCAAGATATATAAGAGTTTCAACAGGAGCACAGAATACAGCAAGACAGGAAGAGAGACAAGCGCAGGGCGAAAGAGTATTTACTGATATTGTTAGCGGTTCTACTCCTTTTAAGGATAGAGAACAAGGGAAGGAACTTATAAAAGCAATTGAAAATAATGAGATTAATTACGTTTCCGTAAGTTCTATTGACAGGTTAGGACGTAATCTTTACGACATTCTTACGACTCTGGAATTTTTCAAAGAAAAGGGCGTTATTCTCAAAGTGGATAATCTAGGAATAGAAAGCCTTATCAAAGGAAAAGAGAACCAGGCATTCAAACTTATTATTTCTGTTATGGCAAATATAGCCGAAATGGAACGTGAAACCATTTTAGAGCGTCAACGTGAGGGTATCGCACTTGCAAAAGCTAAGGGCATCTATAAAGGGCGTGAGAAAGGTTCTACGGAGAGTGTAGACGATTTTCTATCTAAGTATAAAGAAGTGATTAAGAGCCTAAAGAAAGGAAATTCTATCAGGGATACGGCTAAAATTTGTTTGGTCAGTATAGGAACAGTACAGAAGGTTAAAAATAATCTATAAGTTCCTTTTGTACTGTTCGTAATTTAAATTGACTAGCCCTCAACAGGCATATAAGATTTTAAAATTCCAATTAGCTCATCATATAAATCATGTACGATTGATTTTGATTTTGCATCAAGGATGCTACCATTTGATAGTTCCTCATTATAAGTTTCAAGAAGTAATTTCATTTGTCCAATACGATAACCATTTTCAGAGTCTTTTAATAATACTACATTTCTAGTCACATTTAGGATTCCTGATACTAGAATATTATCATTTGGGGTTGTACGTGATTTTTCAAGAAATGTAATTGAAGTTTGGGCTACTTGGGGTAATAATTTTGACATAATTTTGTTTTTTATCTTAATTCAAATATATGATTTATTTCAATGGGTTGGGATGGATCACTCAAGGAAAATGGAATTATCACTATCAATAGATCAGAAATAAGGTAAAAGAAGCTGTTTTTACTATGGGAGTATTGATAGTTGCTTTTATTATTTATATATCTAAAATGGTACTCAATTTAGTTACCTGTTGCTTTTTCAAAATAATAAGATCTCGCAATTTTTAAGATTTTGAATACTCATAAAAGAGCCTGATTTATGCAATTGAAATAGGTCAGGCTCTTAAAATATCTATATGAGAGTTTTCGTATGTATGATTGATTATGCAATGATGTATCTATTGAAAAACGAATCAAAGGATTAATATGTCAAAACAAAAGTGTGGTGCACTCCTGAAAATTGAATTGTTTATTTCTACGATAAATAAAAGTATTAAAAAAGAACTAAATCCAATGTTGAAAATTCCAGCTCCTTATATATTCTATATGTCTAAAATGGTGTTTTTACAATAATTAATTTCTTTGGAATATTTAAGAAACATTTTTGTTAATATTAATGATTTCGGCTAACTGCTCCATGTTTCCACTCTCAATGAGTTCCTGCATTTTTTGCATTTGGGCTTTCAGTACTTCAATTTCTTTAGTCTGTAAATCTGCCTTTTGTAATTTCTCATTTCTGGCTTTGATACTTTCCTTTCTAATCTGCTCATGTTCAAAGGTCGGTTTGAAATACGTTTTGAAAACAGATTCGTCCGTATGACCTGTGTACTGCCATATCTCCAATAAGTCCCAACCCTCTATATAGCGGTTGGTACAAAAACTTCTCCTAGAATCATGAAACGCTATTTTATCCGCAAAATTAATTTTATCAAACACTACTCCCTCATTAGTTGGGCGTTCACGTGTGATTATTTTTTCTTTGAAATACGGTACAGCCTTAAATAATTCTTTTAGGTATTCGTTTGTGTTTTGGTTGGATATGGCTATACTTTTAATATCATCATTGTATTTACTTAGGATTTCACCTGCATAGCCAAAAAAAGAGAAATTCACTGTTTTATAATTGTCTACTCCTGAACCTTTTTTCAATAATATGTTAACTGTTTTACTACTATGGTCAATATGTCCGCCCTCAATACGTGTAATATCTCCGAATCTTAGCGAAGTATGACAGCCTAAAACAAACATATCACGAACTTTTTCCAGTCTCGGAATATCAGAAAAATCATGCTCATACAATATTTTGATTTCTGGCTCTGTTAAAACAGTGTGGAAAGTTGGTGGTACTTTAACCTTGTATTCATCCTGCATATAGCTTCTGTTATCCGTGTAACCTTTTTCAAATGCACGTTTTTGTATAGCAGATAATCTTTTAATTCGGGTTTTGAGTGTATTTAATGATTTTACTCTTTCCGTATCAAGTAACCAATTTTGAAACTCCAAACACTGCACCTCATCAAATTTATCAATATCCAAAAAGATATTATTTTCATTGGAAAAATCTTTTAAATCCTGATACATGACATTAAAAGATGACAAGTAACTTCTGTGCAGGGGTTTTTGACCTGATGTAACAGCACGTATAATTTTAAGTTCAGCTACTTTCATAAACTCCTGAAAAACATCATCAAAAGATTTTTTCTTTTTCTGCACAGTCGTAAGTTCCTTACCTGCCATTGCATTATCAATAATGGTTTTTAATTCTTCCTTTGTCGGCATACGGTTATAATGCTAATTGAAATTTTTGTGAGCATCTACAATAGATGTTTTGAATTTAGCGAGTTTTTGGTTGATTTCTCTTTTATCTCCACCAGATGTGACAGTTTTAGAATCGAAATCCCAATTGCTCGGAGTAACCTTTAGACCTGTTGAAAAATCCACTTTCAAATCCTTGAACGAATACCGCCCCATGATTCGGGAAATTTCTTTTGCAGGTTCTTTCAATCTAAAATTAACGCTTCCTGTTTCGTTACTGTACTTCTTTGCTACTGCCATAAAATAAAAAATTTCATATAACAAATATACGGAAAATCTGAAAACAGGTCACCATTTTGGTCACCCTAACTTTTAAATGCATTTAAATTTAATTGCATCAAATAAAATTTAATTAGATGTTTGTCAGTATATTAAATAGAAAGATAAATCTTATAAAAGGCATATAAATATAAAATGTTATATCCTGTGAGTCTACAAACCATCCTTTTTTAAGGGTGGTTTTTGTTTTTTTAAATCAAGCGTAAAAGTTGGAGGTTAAACAAAAAGGATCAAGTGCAAAAGTTTAACTGATCAGAAAATAAAAATGTTCCGTCTTTCACCTCTTCTGAACTAGATCGCAGGGGAAAGCGTTTTCTAGTTTAATAATCTATCTTTTAAATTAAGATTATAAAGTTGAAGTTTCATTTTCAGTAGGCAAAAAAGCTATAAAATGAAAAAAATAAGAGTGGAATTTCTTCCACTCTTATCTCATTTGATGAAAAAAGTCTATGTGTAATTGCAATACACGGTAGGACAACTTACCTTTTCTTCTAGGAATTTGAATATTTTTTACTAATAATCAATAATATAATACCACTAATAATTGCAATAAAAATATATTTATAATTAAAAAAACTATGAAATATCGTACTTCCTATTTCTAATTTTTGTATTTCTACATCTTTATAATTTTTAAATTCATCGTTATCAACCCAAATTTTTATTTTAGTTCCTTTTAAAATATTATCCTTGATATTATTCAAATAAGAACTGTCATTATCATTTCCTACATTTTCATATATATAAAATCTTTTACTGATTGATTTCAGTTCAATATACAGGTATAAAACATTTAAATTTGTTTCACCATATTTGAATTCACCTTTTTGTTTCTCTTTCTCAATATAAACATTTTGACTGCTATCAGTTATTATACTAATATTTTCAAACTTATAAATATTATAAAATATTAAACTAATTGATCCTACAATTAAAAATGTTCCCAATGTAGAAATTTTATTTTTAAAAAGAAATTGCATCATTAGACTATCTCGCAAATTTAAGTTGATTACTAAAATTATTCACCTTTTGTTGCATAACTGGTTTAACATATTGATTAAACTGATCGTATAGTAATTCCGCTGTCCCAAATATTCCACCTACAACTGCACCTGCTGCAGAACCGTATCCAGGAAATATAGAACCTACTTCTGCTCCAACTACTATCGAGGTCCCTACGCCTACAGATCTATATGATAAACGCTGACCACTTATATCTCCATTTGAATATTCCATTACATTTGATGTTGTTTCTAATACCGGGAATGCTTTACCTGCGGACTTACCAGTCAATTTTAATAGTTTTCCACCTCCTGGCATATCACCTACAACATCAATTACAGTTGCTACTTGTGCAGCTTTTTTCACTAACGGCTGTATATTCTTTGTTGTAGCTGCCTTTTTTTTCACATTATTCTTAGATTTGGGATCATCTCCAGGACCATATGAAGCATGTGCTAAATGATTTAATCCTGCAACAACTCCCCCAATCACTGCACCTTGCCAGAAGTTTCCTCCAGCAAATTCAGCTCCAATACCTCCTGAAAGAGATCCTAAAACTAAAGTTCCTATTACTCTAGCGGTACCCGTTTTTACAATCTCTCCAAAAGCGGCAGTTCCTAAGCTACCAAAGAAGCCTCCTGCTGCCCCACTTAAGAAAGTATCTCCTTGTACTACACTCAATATTCCTTGAGATATAGCATGAGTACCCGCCTGTACTACTGCCAAGCCAAATCCTCCTACAGCTTCTTTAATACTATTACCAAGAGCAGTTAACGTTGTCGCTGCTTGTCCAGCCACAGTAAACAAACTTCCTATCCCAAAAGTAACAGCTCCTGAAACAGCACCTGTAAAGGTTGCTTTAAAGGCTCCCAATAAATTCCACTGGTCAAAATTACCCGTTACTGCCAGACTTAATGTATAAGCAGCTAATCCTACAGCAGCACCAATAATTACAGCTTTTACAAGAGCAGCTACAGTAATAGCAGCTAATGTAAAAATTTCTTCTCCGGTTGGATCATTAAACATGAGAGGATTATTCAATACATATCCATATTTATTGTAATTCTGTGTATTGGTTGGATCCTGAATATTTTCATCTGCATTTAAGAATCTTCTTAGTAATGATCATATAATCTTCTATTCATATGAATAATTCCTACTTCTTCAAAATGTTCATGGCTGGTCATGAATTTTATCACTTGTATACAAAGATATTGGTACAAAACGACAGGACTTGTCGTAATAAAATTCAGGCGAATATAATTATAATTATTTAATCACTCCTTTAAAATAGTAAACAAAAAAGACCTTTTTCAAGGCCTTCTATATTTAAAATACTGCTATTCTTTATTTTTTTAGCTCATCAATTTCTTCCTGTATAGATTTGATCCTGTCTCTCAATTCCTGACTTATTTTCCCCGGAATCTTTTTGACTTTTCTTAAATCTAAGGCCAGCATAATAGAAGCAATTCCCATGAAGATAAAAGCAACACCGGTAAGGGTAACCAGTGAGAATCCTGTAAATACCGGATTAAATATCAGCAGTAGAGAAAAGATAATTCCTCCGACACTGGCAAGGGCAACATTTCCCCAGCTCATTATTCTCATACTTTTCAGGTCAAAGGCAAAACCTAATAGCTGAAAAGAACGGAACAGCAAGGTAAATCCGATTACAAACGGAAGTACCGCCATGGAAATCTGAGGATTTGCGATAAGATAAATTCCTATTGCAGTGGTTAATAATCCACTCACAAGAAACCAGCCCCAGCCCTGCAGGGATTTACTGTTTTGTAAAGAAAAGAATATCTCTGTAATTCCTGAAAATAAAAAGGAAACACTGAAAAAAATGGAAAGTGTAACATACGTTGCCAGTGGTACGCTGAATACGTAAAAACCACAGATAAGGAAAAGAATTCCAAAGATTAATGGAATATACCAATGTTTTACGGTATTGGTAAGGGTTTGAAATAAATTGGCCATAGGTGTCTTTTTTGATAATGCCTACTTTTTTATAACGGTTTTCGGCTTCTCCGCAGGTATTGCAAACAGATTGTAATTCTCACCTTAATTTGAAATATAACCTCTTACTAATATACGAAAAATAAGCGGAAATCTGAAGCATCTATCCTATGAAGAAACAAAAAAAGGTGAAAACCATTTGATTTTCACCTTTCCAAAACATGTTGAAATATGTTTTAATATTGTTACTTCGGTTTGTACAATTTGTACATCACGAACAAAAATCCAATCCATATAGGAATCAGAATCACCTGAATCTCCATTCCTGTAATGCTCATCAATCCTAAGATCAGGATTAAGAATGCAATACAGATATAGTTGGATATCGGGTAAAATATAGACGGGAATTTTGATTGAATTCCTTCTGCATTAATTGATTTTTTAAACTTTAAGTGGGTGTAGCATATCATCAGCCAGTTGATGATCAGTGTGGATACTACTAAAGCCATCAGATATTCAAAAGCTTTTTCCGGAACTAATTTATTGATGATAATACAGATCCCTGCAAAGCATGAAGATATAATGATTGCATTGGTAGGCACTGAGTTTTTATTCAGTTTTTTGAGAAATTTTGGAGCATTTCCCTGCTGAGCCAATCCGAAAAGCATTCTACTGTTACTGTAAACACTACTGTTGTACACTGATAAAGCAGCTGTTAAAACAATCAGGTTAAGCACATTTGCGATCAATGTATTGAACTGAATGACTTTACCAAAAAGGCTGAATTCAAGACCATTCAGATTTTGAAATACCATTACAAACGGGCTTGATCCTTCCGTAATATCTCTCCAGGGACTTAATGAAAATAGAATAACCAAAGCTCCTACATAGAAAATAAGGATTCTGTAGATTACCTGGTTGGTTGCCTGTGGAATCGTTTTCTCTGGATTTTTTGCTTCTGCAGCTGTTATTCCGATAAGTTCAAGGCCTCCGAATGAGAACATGATCATTGCCATGGCTGCAAATAGTCCTGAATATCCGTTTTCTGTTTTGTTAAATAATCCTTTTGGAAAAAAACCTCCGTCATTCCACAGATTGGTAATTGTCGCTTTTTCTCCTCCTGTACCACTTATCAAAAGATAGACTCCGAAAATAATCATGGCAATAATAGCCACCACTTTGATAATGGAAAACCAGAATTCTGTTTCTCCGTAAACCTTTACAGAAGCCAGGTTAAGTGCATTAATGACTATAAAGAAGAATAAACTGGAAACCCAGAGTGGTATTTCCGGCCACCAAAAATGAATATAATGTCCAATAGCGGTAAGTTCCGCCATACTTACCAGAATATAGAGAATCCAGTAATTCCAGCCGGAAGCAAATCCTGGAAAATTCCCCCAATATTTGTAGGCGAAGTAGCTAAAACTTCCCGAAACAGGTTCCTGAACCACCATTTCACCCAGCTGACGCATAATAAAAAAGGCAATAATTCCTGCCAAAGCATAGCCTAAGATTACAGAGGGTCCTGCCAGTACCGCAGCGGGTCCAATTCCCAGAAACAACCCTGTTCCTATGGCACCACCAAGGGCAATTAATTGTATATGTCGATTTGTTAATCCTCTAACTAAAGTCTCGTTTTGTCCTGTTTTATTTTCGTTGCTCATTGAATGAATTATTCGGTCGCTAAATATATAAAAACTTTTCAGAGAAATTCACATTCCATGGGGTAAATTGAGAATCTGCTATTAAGCAGACAAGAAAAACCTTAACAATTTGCTAAGGCTTTTTCTGCACATAAATAATAAAATCATTGATCTACTTCTGGAAGAGCTTTTAAATCAGTATCAATTGTTTAGTTTGTTGGTACTGCATAAATGATATTTTCTGAATTGTTATCTTAGTTTGAAAGTACTTTTCTATTAGCTTCTTCTGTTTAACAGAAGTTAATGAGATGCTAACTTACCGCTCAAAACAACTACCTAACGAACATATGCTGTAGGTATTTTTCCACAGCATTGTAATGATGTTATGACTTTAAAGAGACGGTATTAATGAATTTCACTGTAGATCTCCAGCAGTTCAACCAAATTGGTAATTTTTAATTTCTGGTAAACCCTTCTTTTATAAGTTCCTACGGTAGACTCCTCAATGTCAAGAGCATTTGCAATCTCAAGGTTTCCATTTCCTTTTGCCAGAAGATTAAAAACCTGCAGCTCTCTCTCGGATAGATTTTCAATTGCTTTTCGCTTTTTATTTCCTTTGAGCAATTCATTCATGATCTCCGGTGTGTAATAATGACCGTCTTTGAAAAGAGCTTCCACCACTTTGACAAAATTTTTGGGATCACTCTGCTTATTCAGAAATCCATTGGCTCCTTCTTCAATGTATTGCAGTGCAATATTTTCTTTGTAAGAAGTGAATATGAGGATAAGAGTATCCTCAGAGATTCCTTTGATCTCTTTGACCATTGATTTGAAAAGACTTCCCGGAAGTTCAATATCAAGAATGACCAGATCATATTTTTCGGATTCAATTTTCTGTTTTGCTTCGCTATAAGTTTCTGCAAAATCAACTTCAAGGTGAGTAAAGTTTTTCTCCAGAATCATAGCTGTTCCGATTCTTACCACATGATGGTCATCTGCAATGAGTATTTTTTTTGTCATATTTTAATAAGGATTTTAATGAGGGTTCCATGCGGAGTATTTTGATGAAAAGTCATTTCGGAATTCATCTTTATGAGCAGCTGAACAACCATATGAAGACCTAAACCATAATTTTTAAAAATCATATACTCATTCTCTTTTTTCTTAAATAACCCGGAATAATACATCATCTGTTCATCGGACATTCCGGTACCGGTATCAGCAATATGGATTTCTACATGTGATCCTGTAAAAGCTGATGTGATGGTAATTTCTCCATTTGAAGTATTCTTTACTGCATTATCTATGATGTTGTGGAAAACTGCGAGGAGAACATTCTTATTAAGTTTAATCTTAAGTTGATGGTCACAAAAATTGTAGATAAATGTATTTTTCTGAGCTGCAATTTCTTCGAATAATAATCTTTTGGTTTCAATAAGATCATAAATGGAATACTCTTCTTCCGCACTATTTTGTTGTTTGTATAATTCTGTATATTCTTTAAGACTCAATGTAAATTTATACAGCTGTTCTGAAGTTTTATAAATGCTGTCAAAATATTTTTTCTGAGTTTTGAGATCTTCAGACTGATTGAGTTCCTGTGAAAGAAGGGCAATAAATTTTACAGGGGTGGTAATGTCATGGCTGATGCTTTCAACCAGTTTTTTTTGATAATCAGATTCATTTTTCAGTTTATTATTAGTTTCAAGCAGTTCTTTATCTTTATGATCAAGGGTATTTTTCAGGACTTTATTTTTTAGTCTTAAAAAATTTGTCCTCATCTGAACAATCACCAGAATAATAAAAATGATACTCCCTGTAATCAGGATTTTAAAGAATAAAGTTTGATAGAAATAGGCTTCCACTTCTACAGGGAATGTTTTATAAACGAATTTCCCGGTTTCGGAAGATAAAAATCTAACGAGAAGATTATAAGTACCAGGTTCAATAGTAGCTATTCGGAATGTTTTATCATTTTTGATATTTACCCATGAACTGTCTTCAGTATCAAGTTTACCCTGTAAATAGACATTTTCCAGATCTGAATAGTAAGGAATGTCTATATAAACTTCTGCGTTTTTATAACCGCATTCAAGAAACAGACTATTTTTCAGCTGAATCATCTTCCCTTTTACTCTTGCCCTTTCCAGATAAAAATCCTCACTTCCGGGATAATAGGTTTTGATATTTTCAGGATTAAAAAACACAAAACCTTCCATGGAAGGAAATACAAGCTGCCCATCTTTCAGCTCATGAGCAGAGGGATTCGCACTTCCGTTGAACTCATTATTCGACAGTCCCTGCTTTTTGGTATAACGGTAATAAGTAATGTCTCCTTTCGGAGTTTTCATGTGTTGCAAAAGAATATTTTTATTGACTTTAAATAACCCATTATTGGAAGAAATCCATAAATTGGAATTCCTATCCTCCATCAAAGAGTGAGCATTCGCCAGAAAATCATTTTTATCGGATGGAACTCTGACCGCTTTTTGATCTTTTATCAAGTAAAGTCCTCTGTTGTATGTCGTAAACCAGATATTCCCATCTTTGGTCCGGATGATTTGTTTTACAGGAAGGCCTTTCCCAATCAGTTTCTCTGTTTTATTTCCGATAAGAGAATAAACATAGATTCCGCCGCTGCTTCCCAGGTAAAGCAGATCTTTGTTATATCTTAAAACAGAATCAATATTATCTTTACAAGGAATAATTCGTTCGATTTCTTTAAAACGATCCTGCTTAAACAGATAGAGATAAGATTCTTTTCCACTGACCAGTGATGCCATATACAGCCCTCCACTTTTATACAGGCCATCAATTTCCTTATTTTGAAAAGAAATGGAATCGTACTTTGTAAATCCTGTATTCTTATACCTTATATGAATGGTATTATTCTCCCGATAAATCAGATTTCCGGTGTTATCCTGCAAAATGTAGCGCTTATCATAAGATTGAGAAGCTGGAAATATTCTTTCTGAAGTATTGGAATAGTATCTGATCCCTTCCTGAGTCAGAACGGAATTACCACCATAAGAAATCCCTGCATAACAGACCTCATCCTGATACGGTAATTTTTTTCTGGAAACAGAGAAATCGGACAGACTTAAGATTTTAAGACCATTAATAGAACTCCCGAGGTATAATTTGTTCATTGCTTCATCATAAAACATCGCTCCGGAAATTTCTTTATCAATATCCTTATAATCCAACAGGTAAGTAAGCTTTAACTTTTTATCTAAAAACTCACTTCTGTATATTTTGCCATGACTGATTATGAATACCTGTCCGGTGATCTGCTGCCAATAGATTTTAGTATCAGCATCAGTATACATTGACGGAGTACTGATATAGGAATATTTTCCTTGATACAACTGAAGTATTTTTTTATTCTCAGCATCAGCAACAAAAACGTAATCTCCATGAATGAATAACCTTCTTAGTTTACTACGGGGAAAATTCAGATTAATTTTCTTACTTTTCTTACTTTTCTTATCAACGTAAGTAATTCCGTTATCTTCAAAATAGTAAGAGCCACTTTTCATCCTGATAAAATAAGAATCGACGTAAGAAATAAATCTTACAGTAAAATTATTTTTAACAAGTTGTTTATAGACTTTCTGATTGGCTGTTCCCCCAGGCTCAGTAATCTGAACGGATGATACTGCCATCGGTTTTCTTTGAGAAACCAGAATAAGATCTTTTTCGGAAGCATTAAAAACGGCAATACTATCCTTTTTTATATTTCCGAAAAAATCACCGAAGCTTAAATTTTTAAGTTTGAAATTATTATACTGAACAAAGTTGCTTCCATCATACCGTACAATTCTACCTTCCATAGAAAGCCAGATGAATCCATATTTATCTTTTACAATATCCTTGATACTGTTTTGAGGAAGGCCATTATCCGTGTTATACCATTGGGTAGTATAGTTTTGCCCGTTGACACTTAGAAAAAACAGAAATGAAATAAAGTAGAGAAGCTTCATTCAGTAGGGCAGCGTTATATTTAAGGCAAATATATTATAGAAAATTAAATTTATTGTAAACATTTATCCACAATTATGTGAATTTTTTTCTACATAATTAGATATGAATAATGTATTCATTATAATAAATTTGAAAAACCAAACATTTGTTCCCTCATCAATGTCATGGTCATCAGGCATACTAAAAACACAGTCTTTTTTGTTCACAAAAAAATGATCTCCTTCTGTCCGGGGAGATCATTATTCTATGATAGTTAATATGTAAGTAAAAGTGAAATTCTTATAGGCTATAAAAATTCTTTCGGAACAGAAATATTATTCTTTTTCATGTATTCCAAAAGGTTTTGGTATTTATCTTCATATTCATCATTTCCACACTTATGCGAAATACTACAGATGTCTGATGGCCTGATATCTAAAATATCGGATATTTTAGTCAGTATCTCCAGGTTGATCTTCACCTTGGAATTCTCAATATCGGAATATGCCTTTTGGGAAATGCCCATTTCAAAGGCCATGTACTCCTGCGTAAGATCTCTGCTCCTACGTATTTTCCTGATATTTTGTCCACATACTTTCATCGTTTTTGTTTTAGTAGTTTTCGGTATATTTTAGAAGATTAGCTATTAGCCTCTAACAAAGTTAATAAATACCTTTGGCAAAACATTACACACGTTACATGATATTTATTTTCGGCATAAAAAAGACTTAAAAATACGCTTTTTTTCAGAGAAAATATCACTTCGGTAAACACTATTGGAATTTATGGAGACGCAAAAATTTAATTATGACAATAATATTGTCAGAGCATTCCTCTATGCGACTATCGCATTCGGACTTGTAGGATTTCTGCTGGGGCTTACAGCTGCATTGATGCTTTTTTATCCTGAATTACCTGAATTTTTATTCGGTACGGATGATACAACTATTAAAAGCTTAGCTTCGGGTAATATTCAGGGGCTGATCAATACTCAGGGAGCCATGGGCTTCGGAAGAATCAGAATGCTTCATACCAGTGCGGTAATTTTTGCTTTCGTATGTAACTCTTTTTTCTGCGGTGCTTACTACAGTATGCAGAGACTTCTTAAAACCAGAATGTACAGTGATACCCTTTCATGGATTCACTTCTGGTCATGGCAGTTGATGATTGTGAGCGTTGTTATTACTTTCCTTATGGGAATCAATACTTCTAAAGAATATGCCGAACATGAATGGCCAATCGATATCTTAATTGCATTCTCATGGATCATTTTCGGAATCAATATGTTCGGAACTATTGCTAAGAGAAGAGTAAGACATTTATATGTGGCGATCTGGTTCTATCTGGCAACCTGGATTGCTGTGGCAATGCTTCACATCTTCAATAATCTTGAAGTTCCGTTATCTTTCACAAGCTGGAAATCTTATTCTGTATATGCAGGTGTAAAAGATGCATTAGTACAATGGTGGTATGGGCACAATGCGGTAGCATTCGTATTAACCACCCCTGTATTAGGTCTGATGTATTACTTTATGCCAAAAGCAGCTCAACGACCGGTCTTCTCATACAAATTATCCATTATTCACTTCTGGTCGCTGATCTTCGTATATCTTTGGGCCGGGCCTCACCACCTGCAATATACAGCTTTACCGGCATGGGCTCAGGCGGTAGGAACAGGATTCTCTATCATGCTGATAGCTCCATCATGGGGAGGAATGCTGAATGGTCTTCTTACATTAAGAGGAGCCTGGGATAAAGTAAGAGAAAATCCGATTCTTAAATTCTTTGTAGTAGCAGTTACATGTTATGGTATGGCTACTTTCGAAGGACCTTTATTAGCAACAAAATCATTAAATAAAATAGGTCACTATACCGACTGGGTTATCGGCCACGTACACTTAGGAGCTCTTGGATGGAATGGTTTCATGGCATTCGGAGTGGTATATTATCTGGTTCCGATCATGTGGAGAACATCCCTTTGGTCTAAAAAATTAGCCAACTGGCACTTCTGGTTAGGAACTTTAGGGATCATCTTCTATGCAGTACCTATGTATATTTCAGGATTTACACAGGGATTAATGTGGAAGCAATTCAATCCGGACGGAACTTTATTATGGAAAAACTGGCTGGATACAGTAACTGCAATTATTCCATACTTTAAAATGAGATTCCTTGGAGGTGTTCTTTATTTATCTGGGGCAATTTTAATGGTAGTTAATGTTATCAAAACAATTAAAGCTGGTTCATTCCAGAAAAACGTTCCTGCAGAAGCTCCGGCATTAGCCAACATTGGAAGCACAAGAAAAGAAGGCGAAGGCGTACACCTTTGGTTGGAAAGAACGCCTACTCTCCTTTCTGTATTAGCTTTCATCACTATAGCAATTGGTGGATTGGTGGAAATTGTTCCTACCCTGTCACTGAAGCAGAGTGTTCCGACAATTACCGCAGTAAAACCTTATACACCATTAGAACTGGAAGGAAGAGATTTATATATCCGCGAGGGATGTAACTCATGCCACTCACAAATGATCAGACCGTTCCGTGATGAGGTTGTAAGATTTGAAGGAAAAAACGGACAGTATTCCAAAGCGGGAGAATTCGTATACGACAGACCATTCTTATGGGGATCTAAAAGAACAGGACCGGATCTTCACAGAGAAGGAGGAAGAAACCCGGATTCATGGCACTTCAAACATATGTACAACCCAAGAATTACTTCTGCCGGTTCTATTATGCCACGTTTTCCATGGTTAATTACCAATAAACTGGATAAAACCCAAATGGTGGACAAAATGAAACTGATGAAAAATGCCTTCGGTGTCCCTTATACAAAAGCTCAGATTGATTCTGCTAACCAATGGGCGGATAACCAGTCCAAAGCAATTGTACAGAGAATTTACGCAGAAGCAACAGATGTAAAAGATCAGATGGTAAAAGAAAAAACAGCAAAAGGATCCGCCTATGTACCACTTGAACAAAGAGAAATTGTGGCAATGATTGCTTACCTGCAAAGATTAGGTACAGACATTAAAACAACACAGGTACAAACCGCAAGCGTAGAGTAACATTTAAAATTAAACTGCAATGAAAACGAGAACCCCCATTTCAATATATATCGCAACTACGATAGGTTTAACGATCATGGCCTTTGAAATGTTCGCCGGAGATTCAGGATATTTTTCTTCTCCTTTTTTCTGGGCGCTGATATTAATTGCCACTATCCTATTGCTGATTATGAACTCTATTGGAGACCTGGTAGAAAATGAAAGTTTCAACAGATTATCCGAGGAAGAAAAGAAACAATATCTGGAAGAAAAGAAAGTTCCTTATTACCAGAAATTATGGAATTCAGCCTTCAAAAAACAAACCGCTACGGAAGAAAAAGATATTCTTATCGACCATGGTTTTGATGGCATTACAGAACTTGACAACTCCCTTCCGAAATGGTGGATCGGTCTGTTCTGGTTCGGATGTATTTTCTGTGCCGTGTACCTGTTTGCTTTTTCTTTCACAGATTATGCTCATCCGGAAGCAGAATACACCAAAGAGACAAAAACGATGTTAGCTTCCATTGCTGAGTATGAGAAAACTGCACCTCAAATCAATCTGGAATCTGCGAAATACAGTGCTGATAATATTGCAGAAGGACAAGAATTGTTTAAAACAAATTGCGTTACCTGCCACGGTGACGGAGGAAAAGGTGGTATAGGTCCTAACCTTACCGATACCCACTGGATTAATATTAAAGAAAAAAGCTTATTTAAAAATGTATTCTGGATGCTTGAAAACGGCTCACCAAATAACCCTACCATGAGACCTTTCATCAAAGAAGGAACCATTACCGGAAGAGATGCTGAAAAGATTGCCGCTTATATTTATCACATCAACCAGGAAACTGCTCCTATCACTACAGCACAAGGCGGTGCCGCTCCTCAGGGAGAAGAAGTGAAATGGGAAAACGGAAACAACTAAATTATTATTATCTATCATATAAACCATGCCACGCCCCCTTCAACACTACTAACATTTGAATTTCATTTTTGCTAACTAACCTTTTCAACATTAAAAAAATGATAAAAGGGGGCGTTTTTCACAAATAACAATCCTAACTTTGGCTGTCTTACTCAACTATTCACTTGACAACTACAAACTAGAAATTCCATAAAAAGACAGCCAAGGCAGGATTTTTGCATTCGCAAAAGGGCACCACAACAAAGACCAAATAAAATAGTATTATTATCTTTGTTAGAAACCTAATCGCATTTGAAACTGAAAATCAACACCACCAAACTTTTAAGGCGTATTGCAATAACCTTTATTTCAATATTGGTTCTTCTTACCCTGTTGATCCTAAGCTTAAGGCTTCCTGCCGTCCAAAATTTCATCAAAGACAAGCTCATTGTTTATCTGGAGAAAAAAATCAAAACTCCAGTAAGCCTTGAAAGGGTTTACATAGGATTTCCCAACAGCCTTGTCATGGAAAACCTCTACCTCAAAGGACAGGATGTAGACACTCTTCTGGCCGTCAAAAAGCTGGATGTAGGTCTGCACATGATGAAGCTTCTTAATTCTACAGCAGATATTACTTCAGTCAATATGGAAGGTGCACGTGCTAATGTAGTACGGAAACCGGATGGTAAATTCAATTTTGATTATATTATTGATGCTTTTGCGTCCAGTGATAAGGAAGAAAGTCCTTCTAAGCCATTTATCATTTCTCTTGATAAAATCAATTTAAAAGATGTTGGGGTAACATTTAACGACCAGCAATCTAAGAATGATATTCAACTTTATTTTAAATTGTTTGATACCAGAGTCAAAACTTTTGATCTCAGCAAAAACAAATATGCCGTTAATGATATCAACCTTGACGGATTAAAATTAAAGTTAAAGCAGGGACTGGTAGAAGAAGTTGCAGAAAAGGTAGAGAAAAAAGTAGATTCCCTCAATGAAAAGAAGCCTATGAATATTGGCTTAAGAGGAATAAAACTTACTCATTTCGACATTGATTACGGTGATGAAAATACCAAAACATTTGCAAAAGTTATCTTCAAAGAACTGAGCACAAAGGTCAACAAACTGGATATTGAAAACAATACTTACAATGTAGCCAATGTATTCCTTTCCGGCGCAGATATTAATGCCAACCTTTATCTTCCGGCTCAGAATGCCAATCCTAAAACAACAAAAGAACCTGAAGTTTCCAAAACCTCTGATAAGGATAAAGCCATGAAACTTCTCTTAGGAAAACTTGTTTTGAACGATGTAAAAGTCAATTATAACAATACTGCCATTGCTCCAACTAAACAGGGAATGGACTTCAATCACCTCAATTTTTCAAAAATGAATGTTGAGGTAAGAAGCTTCAAAATGGAGAACAATACCTTTGCAGGAACCGTGAATTCGGCAGAAATCAAAGAAGGCAAAGGACTGGATATCCAGAAATTCAATACGGATTTTGTGTACGCAGAAAAAGAAGCCTATCTCAAAGATCTTTATCTTCAAACTCCTAAAACGCTATCGCGTGATGAGGTTATTTTAAACTATAACTCCATTGATCAACTTAGCAAAAACTTAGGTGCAGTCAAGATTTCAGCCAATATTAAAGATTCAAAAATAGGGTTTTCTGACATTCTGAATCTGGCTCCGACTTTAAAAAATACGGTTCCGTTCAACAAATATCCGAACGCTATTCTCAATGTCAATGCAAATGTAAAAGGAAGTGTTAATGATCTTCTAATTCAGGATCTTAAGGTTTCCGGGCTTGATCAGCTGAGAGTAATGGCTTCCGGAAAAATCAAGAATGCGATGAATCCTGATCAGTTGTATTATGATTTGAGAATCGGGGAATTTTCTTCCAATGCCAAAACGATATTTAATCTTATTCCTAAAAATACAATTCCTTCCAATATTTCCCTTCCTTCCCATTTCAGCATTAAAGGAAATGCGAAAGGAACAACGAAAGTAGTGAATACAGATCTCAACCTCTACTCTACTTTGGGGAACGCTGCGATCATCGCACAGGTAGACATGCGAAGAAAAAATCATGAATTGTATGATGTAAAAGCCAATCTTCAGGGTATACAGGTTGGAAAAATTATTCAGAATAAAGATATTGGTCCTCTCACAGCCCAAATTGCTGCGAAAGGAGAAAGCTTTGATTTTAAAAATGCCAATGCAGACTTAAAAGGTCATGTTGCTTCCGCAGTTTACAAAGGATATCGTTATCAAAATATGAACCTTACCGGAAAGATCAAAAAAGGAGCTTATCATGTGATTTTGGATTCAAAAGACCCGAATGCCAGTTTACAATTGACCGCTTCGGGTGTTTATGATGAAAAAAATCCTACGGTAAAAGTGAATGGAGAAGTTATCAAACTGGATGTCAACAAACTTGGCTTCTACGAAAAACCGATGATTATTGCCGGAAAAATTGATGGAGATTTCACCAGCTTAGATCCCAATAATCTGAATGGATATTTAAACCTTCAAGATTTTGCTTTCTCAGATACCAAAGAGGTTTATCCCGTACAGGAAGTCAATCTGAAAGCTTCCTCTACTACAGATTCTACTCAGATTATTTTCAATTCTCAGATTGCAGATGTGGAGTTGAAAGGTAAATATAAATTGACTCAGATTTTTGGTGCTTTAACGAAAACCGTAAATCAGTATTACCAGTTCCAGAAACCGGATAAAAAACAGAAGATTGATCCTGGGCAACATTTTACTTTTACAGCAAAAATTAAAAATGATGATCTGATCAGAAAGTTTGTGCCGGATCTGAAAGATTTTGAAACCATCAATCTTGTCGGGAATTATGATGCCGATTCTCAGAAAATTGAAATTGACGGACAAATTCCACGATTATTATATGGTGAAAATACCATTGAAAAAGGGGCTTTAAAAGTAACGAATGAAAATCAGGCATTACAATACAGCCTGAATGTTGCTGCCTTGAAAAGCTCAAGTTTTTCTTTAAACAAAATCAATATTGACGGAGATGTTGCAGACAATACCATCCGATACAACGTCACCACAAAAGACGAAAAAGATGCTACCCAGTTCCTGATTGCAGGAAGTGCAAAATCGTTGAATGATATTACTGAAATATCTCTGAACCCGAACGGATTGAAACTGAATTATACAGATTGGAATGTTGCAGAGAATAATAAAATCCAGGTCAGCAACAAAGGTATTCTGGCAGATAACTTCATTCTCTCCAATGGAAACAGCCAAATTGCGGTTCAGTCTGAAAGCAGTAATCCAAGCAGTCCTTTGAATATTTCGTTGAAAGATTTTAAAATCGAAACCATTACGGAACTGATTAAAAAAGATACGGTTCTGGCAAGAGGAACCATCAACGGAACAGCGCAGCTTCGTGATGTTACTAAAAATATGACATTCACTTCCGACCTGAATATTTCGGACTTAATTGTCTATGGAAGTCCTGTCGGAAACCTTGCGGTAAAAGTGAATAATGCCTCACCGAAGATTTTAAATGCAGATATTGCTCTTTCCGGAAATAACAATGACGTAAAAATCCTTGGAGATTACAATACTTCTTCCAGTACTTTCGACCTGAATATGGCGATCAACCAGCTTCAGATGAAGAGTATTCAAGGGTTTTCTATGAATGCCATTACCAATACGGAAGGTTATCTTTCAGGAAACTTAAAGATCACCGGAACTACAGATAAACCAAATATTTTAGGAAAAGTAAAATTCAATGATGCAGGGTTGGAAATTGCCAAAACAGGAAGTGATTTCAGACATCTGAGTGATGAAATAGATTTTACCAGCCGTGGAATTGAGTTTGATCAATTCAAGGTCAAAGATAAAGACGGAAATGCTCTTGTTGTGGACGGGCAGGTTCTTACCCAAACGTACAGAGATTTCGCTTTTAATCTGGATGTAAATGCCAAAGACTTTAAAGTTGTCAATTCAGAAAAGACCAATGACGCGATGATGTATGGTATTCTGGCTATTGATGCCGGCCTTCATATCCGCGGAAATCTGGATCTCCCTAAAGTAGACGGAAAACTGAATGTGGCAGACAACACAGACTTCACGTTCGTACTTCCTCAATCTTCCCCATCTTTACAGGAAAGAGATGGAATTGTAGAATTTGTGGATCAGGATCAGGTAGTTTTAAATAAAACAATTAAAGCAGATTCTCTTGACTCCAAAAGCCGCATTAAAGGAATGGATGTGAATGTCAACATTGAAGTCAGCAGAGAAGCCAAACTTTCTATTATTATTGATAAAGTAAACGGTGATTTTGTCAAACTTCAGGGAGAAGCAGAATTGACCGGTGGAATTGATCCTTCAGGAAAAATGACATTAGTAGGCGTTTATGAAGTTGAAAAAGGAAGCTACGATCTTTCTGTAAGTTTGCTTAAACGTAAATTCGATATTCAGAAAGGCAGTACGATCACCTGGACTGGTGAGCCAACGATGGCCCAAATGGATATTACAGCAGTTTATAAAACGGAAGCAGCACCTATTGATCTTGTAGAACAACAGGTGGGCACAGAAAATGGCGGAACTTCTCTCATGAATCAATTTAAACAGAGAATACCATTCAATGCTTTATTGAAAATGAAAGGAGAGCTTCTGAAACCTCAGCTTACGTTTGACATTACTACGGAAGAAAAGAATAATTCCGTATCCACGAATGTAAAAGATGTTGTCGATCAGAAACTTGCCCAGCTCAGAACCCAGGAGTCTGAAATGAACAAACAGGTATTTGCCTTATTGCTTCTGAACCGTTTTATCGGGGAAAATCCATTTGAAAGCAGTGCCGGAATGTCTGCGGAGACTATGGCAAGACAGAGTGTAAGTAAAATTCTTTCTCAACAGCTGAATAACCTTGCTTCCGGACTGATTAAAGGAGTAGATCTTAACTTCGGTCTTGATTCTACGGAAGATTATTCCACTGGAGAGAAAAATACCAGAACCGATCTGAATGTAGATATCAGCAAAAAATTATTGAACGATCGCCTGAAAGTGACGGTAGGAAGTAATTTCGGACTGGAAGGCCAGGCTCGTCAGAATGAAAACATGACGAATATTGCAGGGAATGTTTCTGTAGATTACAGCCTTTCCAAAGACGGAAGGTATATGCTTCGTGCTTACCGTAAAGATGAATATCAGGTAGCTCTTCAAGGACAGATCATAGAGACCGGCGTCGGATTTATTATTACATTGGATTATGACAAGTTCCGGGAGATTTTCCAGAAATCAAAAGAGAAGAAACCGAAAAAAAATCAAAATAACCAAGTGGTAGAATTTAAATAATGAGTAATAAGTTCCACATATATTGTAAGTATCTGTTGGTTTCCGGAATGGCATCCACAGTAGTCTCGTGTAGCAATACCAGGTTTTTGAAAGAAGGCCAGATGCTCTACACAGGCGCCAAAGTAAAGATTGAAAACGACACAATTTCCAAAAAAGAAAAAAAAGATCTTCAGACGGCACTGGAAGAGAGCCTTACGCCAAAACCCAATTCTACATTTTTGGGGATGCGTCCTAAACTTTATTTTTATAATATTGCTAAAGAGCCTAAAAAGGATAAAGGTTTTAATTACTGGCTTAAATATAAAATAGGTGAAAAGCCTGTATTGTTAGGTGATGTAGACCGTGAGTTCAATAAAGATATCATTGTCAATTATTCTGAAAACAAAGGGTATTTCAATGCTAAAGCTTCTTATGATACGGTTTCAAAAAATAAAAAAGCTCAGGTTATTTATACCTTAAGACCAGGTTCCAGATATCTGATTGACGGGGTAAAGTTCCAGAAAGATTCTACATTGGTGAACCAGGAAATTCAGGGTCTAACAAAAAGAACGTTACTTAAAAACGGAAGACCATTTGATCTTGATGTCATCAAAGCAGAAAGAGAAAGAATTGATAATGGTTTAAAGGAAAGAGGTTTTTATTACTTCCATCCTGATAATATTATCGTGCAGGCAGACAGTACAGTAAGCAAAGATCATAAGGTAGAGCTTAACGTAAAACTGAAAGACAATACTCCGGATTTAGCAACGCAGCAATTCAGCATTAATAACGTTATTGTATTTCCTAATTATAATATCCAGGATGTAAAAGAGGGAAAATACAGTATCCCAATGGATAAAGATTCTCTTTCCAAATATGCTTTTGATGATATTTACGTTATTGATCCTCAGCATAAATTCAAACCGAAAATTTTTGACAGAGCATTATATTTCAAAAAAGGTGATCTGTACAACCGTTCCAATCACAATCTTACGCTAAACCGACTGATCAGCCTTGGTGTTTTCAAGTTTGTAAAAAATGAATTCATTGTATCAGATTCGTTAAGTCATAAGTTTGATGCGTATTATTTATTAACGCCAAGACAAATCCAGTCGCTTCGTCTGGAAGCATTGGGAAGAACCAATTCTGCCAACTATGCAGGTAGTGAGCTGAATCTGAACTGGACCCACCGAAACTTCTTCAGAGGCGCAGAACAATTCAAAGCAGCGATCTTCGGAGCTTTTGATTTCCAGATGGGAGGTGCTCAGGATGCCAATAATATTTTCCGTGCTGGAGCGAATGCACAACTTTCCATTCCAAGAATTGTGGCACCTTTCCGTTTTCATTCTTCAAGTGAGTTTGTTCCGAGAACGAATATTACTTTGGGCTATGAATTCCAGAACAGAACAAAATATTATACCTTAAATAACTTCACCGGATCATTCGGATATCTATGGAAAGAAAATGCGAGAAAAGAACATGATCTGAAAGTGATTGATATTACATTGGTATCTCCGGCAAATGTTACCGATGAATATAAAGTTAAATCTTCCAAAAATCCAGCTATGCAGCGAATTGTTGATAAACAGCTAATTTTTGGACCAACGTATTCTTATACCTATACCAATACCATGCTGCCAAAGACCAATACCATTTATTATAAAGGGACGCTTGATCTTGCAGGAAATATTACAGGGTTGGTAACAGGAGCAGATGTAAAAAAAGATAAGGAAAAGAAAATATTTGGTATTCCTTTCAGCCAGTATGTAAAGATGGAAAATGATTTCAGATTCTATCATAAGTTCACTGAAAAATCTTCATTGGCTACAAGATTTATCGGAGGAATCGCCTATCCATACGGAAATTCAGAATTTGTTCCTTTCTCAAAACAATTTTTCTCAGGAGGAAGCAACAGTATCAGAGCATTCCGCGCAAGAACATTAGGCCCGGGAAGTTTTGATCCGAGAACTCTGGAGCCTGGTACTTATTTTGACCAGTCTGGAGATATCAAATTGGAATTAAATGCTGAGTACAGAGCCAATCTTTATAAATTTTTAAATGCTGCCGTTTTTGTAGACGCCGGAAATATCTGGCTGCTTCACGATGACAAAGACAGACCGGGCGCTAAATTTTCAAAAGACTTTTTAAATGAAATTGCGGTGGGTGCCGGAGTAGGTCTGAGACTGGATTTTTCAATCCTGATTCTAAGACTGGATCTTGCAATGCCACTGAGAGTTCCTTACTATCAGAAAGGAGACAGATGGGCCTTCGATAAAATCAATTTCGGAGACTCAAGCTGGAGAAAAGATAATCTTGTTTTAAATATTGCCATCGGATATCCATTTTAATATGATCAATACTGCTAAATTTTTCTGGGAAGTTCTGAAAGACACATTCACTGAATGGAACAATTCTACTGCATCAAAAGATTCAGCAAGTCTTGCGTATTATGCCATCTTTTCTATCCCGGGATTATTGATCATTATTATCTGGGTTCTTGGAAATTTCTTTGGGGAAGAAGCCATTCGTGGGCAAATCAGTAGCCAGATCAGTGGTATTATGGGACCGGATGTAGCGAAAAGCATTGAAGGTATGCTCGCTGGTGCTCTTATTGATAAAAAGAATATTTTTATGAAGGCGGTTGGAGTCGGATCATTGGTTTTCGGTTCTACTACGCTCTTCTTTCAGCTTCAGCATTCATTAAATACACTTTGGGAAGTAGAAGCTGCACCCAAAAAAGCATTACTCAAATTTTTACTGGACAGAGCCAATTCTTTAGGGATGATTCTTATCCTGGGATTTCTTCTGATGATTACCATGATTTTATCTTCTCTGATCAGTCTGTTTAATACGATTATCACCCAATATTTTGGTTTTGAAACCTATATGCTGGTAGAAACCGTGAATTTCGCTGTAGGCTTTGGACTTGTCATGCTCTTATTTGCTTTAATGTTTAAAGTTCTGCCTGATGTTTTGGTCAGCTGGAAACCGGTATGGAAAGGAGCTTTTCTAACTACTGTTTTATTTACCCTTGGAAAATTTTTATTAAGTCTTTATTTCAATCAGGTAAAACCTACTTCAGCCTTTGGTGCTGCCGGAACAGTTATTCTGATTATGATGTGGATCAATTATTCCTGTATGCTAATATTCTTCGGCGCAGAATTTACTAAAGTATATACTTACAAAAAGGGATATAAAGTAGTTCTTTCCAAACATGCACGTTGGACTCCTGCTAAGTTGTATGCGGATAGTTTGAAACAGATGCACGGTGAAAGTAATGATAAAAAGTAGATTCGGGTTGCGGGCTTCGAGATTTTTGAGATATTCCTGATACGTGATTATTGATATAAAAAAACCTCCTGGAAAAATTCAGGAGGCTTTCTATTTTTACATTCTGTTTACGGTTCCGATTCCCAGCAATTCTAAAGATTTTTTGATCGTCTTTGCTGTGATATCTGAAATATTCAAACGGAATTGTTTTACATTTTCATCTTCCTGATTCAGGATTGGATTATTCTGATAGAAAGAGTTGTATGCTTTCACAAGGTCATAAACATAGTTGGCAACTAAAGCAGGGCTTAATGTTTCCGCTGATTTAGCCACTACAGTTTTAAAGTTGGTCAACTGCATAATCAATTCTTTTTCAGATTGATTCAATTCAATATCAGCAGTTTCAGACTGTAAAGCACCTGCTTTTGACAATAATGACTGAATACGTGCATAGGTATACTGAATAAACGGACCTGTATTTCCATTGAAATCAATACTTTCTGCAGGGTTGAAAAGCATTTTTTTCTTAGGATCTACTTTAAGCATGAAATATTTCAATGCTCCTAGTCCTACCGTTTCATAAGATACTTCTTTATCTTCTTCCGAAAGGTTTTCTAGTTTTCCTAATTCCTGAGCTTTAGATTTTGCTGTTTCATACATTTCCTGCATCAGGTCGTCTGCATCTACTACAGTTCCTTCACGGGATTTCATTTTACCTTCAGGCAATTCAACCATTCCGTAAGAAAGGTGGAACAACTGATCTGCCCATTCATATCCTAATTTTTTCAGGATTTTAAATAAAACCTGAAAATGATAATCCTGCTCGTTTCCTACAGTATAGATCAGTTTCTGAATATCATTTTGCTTAAAACGCTCAACTGCCGTTCCAAGATCCTGAGTCATATAGACTGAAGTACCGTCTGAACGAAGTAACAGCTTCTGATCAAGCCCTTCATCTGTAAGGTCACACCAAACAGAACCGTCTTCTTTCTGATACAGAACGCCTTTATCCAACCCAGCCTGAATAAGATCTTTTCCTAAAATATACGTATTGCTTTCATACTGAACCTGGTCAAAGTCAACACCTAATCTCTTATACGTTTCATTGAATCCTTTGTAAACCCATGAGTTCATTTCTGCCCAAAGTGCTCTTACTGTTTCATCTCCATTTTCCCAATCCAACAGCATCTTCTGAGCTTCCTTCATTACCGGAGCGTCCTTTTTAGCCTGCTCTTCTCCTACCCCTTGTTCTACAAGCTCTGCAATTTCTTTTTTATAGTTTTTGTCAAATTCTACATAGTAGTTTCCAACAAATTTGTCTCCTTTTGTATTGGTAGTTTCAGGAGTTTCTCCTTTTCCGAATTTCTCCCAAGCCAGCATAGACTTACAGATATGAATACCTCTATCATTGATGATCTGAGTTTTGATTACATCATATCCAGCTTCTTTTAAAATTTGAGCAACTGAGAATCCTAATAAATTATTTCTTATATGTCCCAAGTGCAATGGTTTGTTGGTATTCGGTGAAGAATATTCTACCATTACCGTAGCATTTTTCTTTTCTATAGTGGAGAAATTCTTGCTTACAGATCTAAAGTTATCCACAAACAATTGATTTTTCACCTTCACATTAAGGAAGCCTTTTACTACGTTAAAGCTTTCAAAAAGATCCGTTTCTGTCAAAGCTTCACCTAATTCAACCCCAATGCTTTCAGGGTTTTTCTTCAATTGTTTTACCAACGGAAAGGTAACAATGGTAAAATCACCCTCAAATTCCGTTTTATTTTCCTGAACTTCCAGCTTGATGTCTTTTAACTGATATACATTTAAAATGACCTCCGAAAGTTTTTGTTCTATAATATCTTTAATATTCATGTGTTCATACTTATTTTTTCAAAGGCCACATGTGATAGCCCGTATTTCATTTCAAAATTTTGAAGTACAAATATACGGAAATTAAAAAACCGCCCGAAGGCGGTATAATATGAATGTTGTTAATACGTTTTAATTCTTATCCCAGAAAAGTTTTACAGTTTGTTTATCACCCCCTATTGCAGTTGCCGCTTCCGCAACATTTGTACTATTAATAGAATATTCTTTAATAGGGTATAGAACTCTAACTGGAGGAAGAGGTGAATAGGCCATATTATCAAGTCTTCTGTTAAAAGTCCAAGCTTCAAATCCTCTGTTATACATTGCTATCCAAGCTTCATTTCCAATAATTTTTTTCCATGGCTGACCGCTAGCCGATTGGACAGAATAATTATGTGTAGCTAAATAAGCTGTTTTATCCACAGTATTTACTTTCCAATGATCCATTGATGCAGCAATACCTTGATCAAAATGCATAGCTGCTGTTCCCACCGCATATCCTCTAGCAGCCGCTTCAGCTAATAAAAATTTGATTTCAACATAATCAGTTAAATATCCTAAGCCATCTGCTACAGATATTGACGGGTTTATCAGTGATAAAGTTTGGGCTGCAGTTGGATTTAATCCAAATACCCCTCCAACATATTGTCCTGCATTATCACCACTAGCTGCAGTAGTGAAATATTTACCTATGCGCGGGTCATTATTATTTTTCAGATAAGTAATAATTGTATTTGTAGCACAAAAATCTACTCGCCCTGAAAGCACTAGGTCTTCATATAGAGGAGATGTAAATACTCCTGTAGGCTGGTATTTGATTATAGCACTGTCATCATTAGAAGCAAAAACTCCAGAGTTATAAGCAGATTCAACTGTACTCTTAGAAAGTGCAGCATCTACGTCGGCTAAATTCATTCCTAATTTTAGCTTTATAGAATTCATCAACTTTTTCCATTTAACAATATCGCCACCATATATAATATCATCAGAGCCAAATCCTGCGGATGAAGTATTAAGAGCACTAATATCCGCATTAATTCTTGCTAAGAGATCCAAGTAAATTGTTTTAGCATCATCATATTTTGGTGATAGATATTCATCTACTTTTAATGATTGAGAATAGGGGATGTTTCCATAGCTATCAACTAATATCTGATAGAAATACACCTGCATAGCATCTACCATAGCTAACCTGTTTTTTTTCACATTAGCATCTACTGGCTCATTAGCTATTATAATTTTAGAGGTATTTAAAGAATTTAATGCATAATATAACTGATTCCAATGAGCATCTGCAACATCTCTCCTTCTAAAGTTCATTCTTGTACCTTCTCTATAAGTTACATCAGCTAATTGCTGAGTCAAATGTCTGAAAACACTTCTATTAACATTTAAGGTATTCATTTGATTCATCCCAGTAACAACTCCGGAAGAAAATAAGTATCCACTAGGTGGATTGTCTATTGGAGCTTTTGGGTTAACATTCAAAGACTCTAGATCGCCGTCGCAAGAAGTTAACATCAATAAAGCACTTCCAAGTATTAAAAATATCTTTTTCATAATTTCTATTAAAATTTAGCCGTAAAATTAAATCCAAACGTTCTTACAGTTGGCATTGCTCCCACCGAGTAACCTCTCGACAGTAAACCTGCTCTCAATCCAGACTCTGGATCAGCATATGGTAAATTTTTATGGATAATCCATAAGTTTCTTCCTATGATAGAGAATTTCATATCATTAATGAATGTTCTATCATACCATTTTTTAGGAAGATTAAATGTTAAAGAAGCTTCTCTTAACTTAATAAATGATGCATCATAAACAAATGCTTTTGCCGGCATTACAGAAATTCCTCCCATAAGCTCGCCTGTATCTGCTATTGGAATTGGAGTTGTATTAGGTGTTCCATTAGGATTCACTCCCGCTAATACTATATTATTTCTGTCAGGGAAAGCTGTTTCAGGATAAATTCCTGTACCCATTCCATAATAAAGGTCGGTAGAGAAAATATCTCCTCCTTTTTGTCCATCTATTAAGAAACTTAAGCTAACTCCTTTGTATGTAAATGTATTTCTTATACCTCCGATCCAATCAGGATTGATATTACCAATAACCTGATCTTCTTTTCTTGCATATACACCATCTTCTACAACAGGTTGCCCATTAACATATACATAATCAGTCCCTTTAATAATTCCAAAAGGCTGTCCTACATATGCATTATAAGTAACCTCTCCTTGTACCTGCTGTAATAATAAGTTATCTAATCCTTCAGTTAGCTTTAATACACTACTCTTGTTTTTAGACCAGTTAATATTAATATCCCAGCTAAAATTGTCAGATTTGAATGGAGTCGCGTTAAGGGCAACTTCAATACCTTTATTCTGGATTTCTCCAGCATTAATCCATTTTGATGCATAACCGGTAGATGTAGAAACATCAGCTCTTACAATCTGATCTGTAGTACGAGTATCATAATAAGCAACGTCAAAGCCAATTCTATTTTTAAAGAAATTTGCTTCTACACCTACTTCAAATTCGTTAGAAGATTCAGGTTTAAGATCACGGTTATTCTTAACAGTACTGTTACTAACCATAGGAATTTTTCCAAAAATACCTAGGATTCTGTATTGGTCCTGTAATCTGTAATTATCTGTAGATTTTCCTACTTTGGCAAAGTTTCCTCTTAATTTTAAGAAAGAAAGCCAGTCCTGATTAATTAGATTAGATAAAATAATTGATGCAGAAACAGAAGGATAACCATATACATTGTTATTTTGTCCAAGATTTGAAGATTTGTCAACTCTATATGACCCTTCAATAAAATAGGTATCTTTATATCCTAAGGCAGCCTGGATATAAGCTCCCATTGTAACACTTTTTGCTAAATCTTCCTGAGTAGGCAATGGAGCTTCTGCCGTATTATTTAAAGCCCATACATTGGGTAATATTAGCCCTCCTTCAGTTGAGTTACGCACTCCTTCCATACTATTTCTTCTATAGCTCGCACCTAACAATCCATTTAAACTTAACTCATTTTCAAATTTTTTGTTATAAGCTCCATATAAATCAAAATTTAATTCAGAAGATCTAAGATTTTCAAGCTCATAACCGGATGAAACGGATTTTCCTGAAAGTCCAAATGATTCTGGCATACTTCCTAACTGCTTTCTTGTTTGATTCTTTTGATCATAAGAATCAGAAGAAGCTCTACCGGTAATAGTAAGGTTTGGATTTACTTTATAGTTTAACAATACATATCCAAAGAATCGGGTTCTATCATCTGTTTGGTAGTTTTCATAACGGTCAAAATATGGGTTGTTCCAATATTTCGGATTACCATCATTTGCACTGGTTCTGTTCCATGTTATATTTCTTCCAGAATTACGATAAGCGTCCCTTAGTGAATAAACATCCACGTTATTCTGCCACCATTGTCTAAATCCAGTAATGATATTATCTCCATATCCAGTAGAGTTTCTACCTTTTGTATTTTGAATCGTTAAGGATGTATAGGCAGTAACATCAAACTTATCATTAAATTTATGATTAAATTTTGCAGAAATTGTATTCTTCTTTTGTTCTGAATTAGGTAATACACCATTTGAAAGGAAATTGGTGTAGTTAACTAAAATATTAGAATCGTTACTACCGGATTCCAAACTTACAGTATTCACATAGTTTGTTGCTGTTTCAAAAAAAGATGCAGGGGTATGCTTTGCTGCCGTCCATGAATATGCTTTTCCAAAGTTAGGTGAATTAGGATCGTATGAATCCCACTGGTAAACCATTAATTTCGGATCAAACGGCATCCCTATTGACGCATCATCATAAAAAGGTGCATATAAGTTTCCGGCATCATCTTCATCAAAATATTGCCCATAACCAGCTCCATATTTATCCTGATATTTTGCAAATGTAGTTTTATCAATAGTACCTACCTGTATTTCAGAAGATAAAGTAACACCTACTCTACCTTGTTTTGAACGACCTTTTTTGGTAGTAATCAATAATACCCCATTTCCAGCTCTTTCACCATAAAGGGCAGACGCCGCTGCACCTTTCAGAACATTTATACTTTCGATATCAGCCTGATTTATATCCGATAGGTTATTCCCATAATCATATCTGTCACTATAATTATTCCTATTATCCAACGGTACTCCGTCAACAACAATCAGCGCCTGGTTATTAGAGACAATTGACTTATTCCCTCTGATAACGATGTTAGCGGACCCTCCAAAGTTTGTTGTTGTTGAAATATTAAGACCTGCAGCTTTACCAACCAACTGGTTCGCAATATTACCAGTATTTACTCCTTCAGTAATAGCATCTGCCTTAATTTGTTGTGTGGAATACCCCAAAGATTTTTTTTCTCTTTTAATCCCAAGTGCAGTTACCACCACACCTTCAATCTCCTTTGTCTGAGTAGCTGTATCATTTTTCTTCTGCTGTGCATTTACAATCGCAACGGAAGAAGATAATACAACAACAAGAAGACTCATTGTTATTTTCTTCATATCAAATTAATTTTGTACGCTACAAATTTGTAAAACTTTCTTAATAACACAAAGAAAAAAACAAAAAAATTGTCAATATTTCAATATTAAACAAAAAAAACAGACAAAAAAATACTATTTTTTGTTAAAAAAAACATTTTTAACAAAAATAAAACATTGAGATATTATATTTTTTTAAGAAATATTAACAATAATAAATATTTATATTATCTATAAAAAAATTCACATAAAAAACATCAATCAAATAATTATCAATAAGTTACATAGCATAAAAAAGTTAAAAAAAAAAAAAAAAGTCAAAATACAATGCAATACATAGAATATTTCCTACCACAAAAACAGAATAAATCATCCAGAAATTGAGAAAATAACATATTTAATTACCAGAATCCGAATAGAAATAAATAATAACTGAAATAATGATAATTATAAATTGCATAAAATACTTTCCTCTAAAATTTATATTTTTGCAGTATAGATACAATTCATGGAGCTAATAAAAAACTGGTCAAATCTTTATATTGAGGCCGGATGTGATGAAGTAGGAAGAGGATGTTTAAGTGGTCCGGTGGTAGCTGCAGCGGTAATTTTAGATGATGATTTCAAACAAAACCTGGTGAATGATTCCAAAAAATTAACGTTCAAAACGCGTATGGAACTGGATAGTTACATCAAAGATAATGTGAAAAACTATGCTATCGCAGAATTACCACCTTCCTTTATTGACGAACATAATATTCTTAATGCAAGTATTCATGCAATGCACCGTGCTTTGGATCAACTGACAATAACTCCTGAGCTTATTTTGGTGGATGGAAATAAATTTCATCCTTATAACTACATCCCGCATCAATGCATTATCAAAGGGGACTCCAAGGTTTTATCTATTGCTGCAGCCTCTATTCTTGCCAAAAATTATAGAGACAAGTTGATGATTCAACTTCATCAAGAACATCCTGAATATGGTTGGGACACCAATTTTGGCTATGCCACAAAAAAACATCAGGAAGCGCTTATTAAACATGGACCGACCCGATATCACAGACAGTCTTTCAGACTGAAATATGATTAAAAGTAAATGATTTTTCAATTATTAAATTTTCATCCACTGATTGAGAATTTAAAATTATTCTAAATAAATTTCAAATAAAAAAAGAGAAGCATTTATTAAAATTGCTTCTCTTTTTTAGCTTATAGTTAAGAATTATTTTTTCTTATTTCTTTGTTGTTCCTGAGCTTTTTGCTGCTCCTGAGCCTTCTCCATCATTTCTCTCATTCTCTTCTGGAATTTTCCCTCTGCTTTCGGTTTTTCCTTATTAGACTGAATCTGGGCATGGATTTTCTTTTCATCCAGGATCAAATATTTAATAACAAGGATGATTAGGATGTTAATCGCATTCGATACAAAATAATACCATGAAAGTCCTGAAGCCGAAGTATTAAGGAAGAACAGGAATGTAATCGGGAAGATATACATTAATACCTTCATATTTGGCATTCCTTCCTGCTGAGGCTGCTGCATATTTCCTGAAGTCATAACAGTATATATTAAAATAACAACTGTACAGGCTAAAGCGAAAATACTTAAGTGGTCTCCAAGGAAAGGAACTTTAAACGGAAGCTTGATCAAATCATCATACGCTGTCAAATCTTTGGCAAACCAGAACCCTTGGCCTCTAAGATCAATAAAGTTCGGGAAAAAACGGAATAAAGCATAGAAGATTGGAATCTGAACTAACGCCGGTAAACATCCCGCCATCTGATTCACTCCTGCTTTTCTGTACACTTCCATCGTTGCCTGCTGCTTCTTCATCGGATCTGCATCCTTGAACTTCGCATTTACCTCATCAATTTCAGGACGAATTACCTTCATCATTGCACTTAGCTTGTGCTGCTTATACATAATTGGTGAAAGGATCAGCTTCACAATGATCGTCATTACAAAAATCACCCAACCTGCTGATAATCCCCATGCAGCAATAATGCTGTATAACCACATGAAGAAATAACGGTTCATTGCTCCGATAAATGACCAGCCTAAAGGAAGAATTTCATCAAAATTCTTATCATAAGATTTTAGTAATGGTAAATCCAATGGCATAAAATACCATGTGAAATCCTGGTTCAGCTCACTTCCGGTCATTTGAACGAAACCTTCGTAGTTAAATTTCTTCAGATATTCTCCTTCTTCAACATTTTCCTGGTTTCCTTTACTTTGGGTAAATCCGTTTTTAGCTTCAATGACTGAAGAGAAAAACTGCTGCTTTACACCAATCCAGTTAAGGGTTTCTTTTTCTTCCTCCATTGTGGTTCTACCATCATAATCATAATCTTTATAATTATTGAAAGCATAAGAAAATTCTGAGTGAGACTGCTCCTGAGCTCTACCTTTTTCCAGATTTCTTACATTATAATCCCAGATAAAATCTGCTTTATTATCAGAAGTAATTTTAGAAAGCCCCTGAGTTCTTACTTTAAAATCCAGAGTATATTTGGGTAATAGCGTGTAAATGAATTGAATGACAGCACCATTGTAATCTGCAGTTAAGGTTACCGCATTTCCATTAACAGCTGGTGAGAAAACTAAATCTTTAGTATTAACGATTTTTCCTGTTTTATCTTTAAACTGAAAACCGTAGTTTGAGTTATTCTTAGTGATCAGATAAAGCGGCTGATCTGCATTGTCTGTTTTGTGGTTGTAGGCTTTATAATTTAAAAGTTCTACTTTGGAAACCTGTCCTCCTAAGCTTGAAAATTCAAGTTTTAATTCGTTATTTCCAAGACTTGCTGTCTGGATTGCATTAGGAGTTACATTTGGATTGATATTGCTTGCCTGAGTTTGCTTTACGGCATTTTTTGCCTGTTCCGTTTTCTGCTCCTGAGCTTTCAACTCCGCTTCTTTTGTTTGTTTGTTCTGGAAATAGAACATAAAACCGAAGAGAACAAGGCATAAAACCGCGAAACTAATCATTTGCTTCTTATCGATTCCGTTGTTTTGTTGCATTTTATTTTATATTAAAATTTTAAATTTAAAATGTACGTACGGGTGTACATAATTTGAGCTGACAAAAATACTGTTTTTTTATCAAAACTCTATGCTTTACGTTGTTACTATATAATAAACTCAAGCTGAGAATAATCAGCCTGAGTTTATGGGTAGACGTTTATGATAAAATTTTACCTTATTTCTTTTCGCAAGCTTTGATGAAAGCTCTGAATAGCGGATGCGGTGTTGCTACCGTACTCTTATATTCCGGGTGATACTGAACTCCCACATAGAATGGATGATCAGGTAGTTCCAGCGCTTCTACCAAACCTGTTTCAGGGTTGGTACCTGTAGCAAGGAAACCATTCTTTTCAAATTCCTGAAGATAATCACTATTGAATTCATAACGGTGACGGTGTCTTTCAGAGATATTTTTGTTTCCGTAGATATCGTATAATTTAGAACCGTTTTTCAATGAGCACTTCCATGCTCCAAGACGCATTGTTCCTCCTTTATCTACTACATTTTTCTGTTCTTCCATCAAAGAAATTACAGGATCAGGAGTAGCGGTATCAAATTCCATAGAGTTTGCTTTGGTATGTCCTAAAACATTTCTTGCAAATTCAATCGTCATAATCTGCATTCCTAAACAGATTCCCAACATTGGAATTTTATTTTCTCTTGCATATTTTGCAGTAAGAACTTTTCCTTCAATTCCTCTGTCTCCAAAACCTGGAGCTACAAGAATACCATTCACACCTTTCAGTGTATCTTTGATATTTTCTTCCGTAATATCTCCACTGTATACCCATCTTACTTTTACTTCAGTTTCAAGGTCAGCACCTGCATGTTTGAATGCTTCAGCAATAGAGATATAAGAATCCTGAAGGGAAACATATTTTCCAACCAATGCAATTTCAACAGTTTTCTTAGGATTCTGGAATTTTTTAAGGAAACTCTTCCAGTCTTTAAGATCAGCATCTTTATCACTTTTCAGATCCAGCTCTTTCAGAACTACATCATCGAAATTCTGCTTCTGAAGATACATTGGAACTTCATAAATCGTTTCAAGATCTTTACATTCGATAACGTTATCTAAAGGAACGTTACAGAACTGAGCTAATTTTGCTCTCTGATCTTTAGGAATTTTATGTTCTGTTCTACAAACCAAAACATCAGCCATAATTCCGCTTTCCATCAACTGACGAACGGAATGCTGGGATGGTTTTGTTTTCAATTCTCCACTTGAAGCCAGGTAAGGCAGTAAAGTAAGGTGAATCACCATAGAATTGCTCTCTCCCAATTCCCACTTCAACTGACGAACAGTTTCAATGTATGGCAAAGATTCGATATCCCCTACAGTTCCTCCGATCTCAGTAATAATGATATCGTAGTTCTGTTTTGAAAGGATTTTAATTCTACGTTTGATTTCGTTAGTAATATGAGGAATTACCTGAACTGTTTTTCCAAGGAAGTCTCCTTTTCTTTCTTTTTCAATTACAGTCTGGTAAATTTTTCCTGTAGTAACGTTATTGTTTTGGGATGTAGGAGCATCAAGGTAACGCTCATAGTGGCCTAAATCCAGATCCGTCTCTGCACCATCTTCAGTCACATAACACTCTCCGTGCTCATAAGGATTCAAAGTTCCTGGGTCGATATTGATATAAGGATCTAATTTTTGGATCGTTACATTAAAGCCGCGTGATTTTAGTAGAAGTCCCAGAGAAGCAGAAACGATTCCCTTTCCCAAAGATGAAGTTACACCTCCTGTCACAAAGATGTACTTTGTATTCTTTTTACTCATTAGATTAGGTTTGTGCAAAGTTAGGGGAAAAAGAAATACAAAGCAATCTTTTACATTTTGAAAATGATAAAACATCCCTCAAACAACTATAAAACCAGATAAAAATTTTTATTAAGATTGATATAAACAAATGAAACAAAGCTATAACCAAAAGGATTTTCATCTATCAGCAAAAAAGGTTTTCCACTCACATGGAAAACCTTTTATATTTTATACGTTGAAATATTATTGCTTTACAAGCTCAAAATAAGCAGTTACCTCAACATCTTTCGCGATACCTGCTCCTGATGGGTCATATTTGATTCCATAATCCAGACGGTTTACTGTAAATTTTGTCTGAATTCCCATGACCTCTTTTCCATCTTTATTTTTTGTAATCCCACCCAATGTAACCGGAGCAGTGATTTCTTTCTCTACTCCCTTCATGGTTAGTTTCCCTTTAACGATATAGTTATTGTTTTTATCTTTTGTAACGGAAGAGCTCTTAAATTCAATCGTAGGGTATTTGGCAACATCGAAAAACTCTTCGCTGATAAGATGTCTGTCCCTCATATCCACTCCGGTATTAATACTAGGAACACTGATAGAAAAGTTTAAATCAGCATTATCCAGATTAGCACCACCAGTGGCTGCTTTTCCGTCAAATTTATCAAACCTTCCCTGTACAAAACTAATCCCCATATGCTTGATACTAAAGTTAACCGATGAATGCATCTGGTCTACCTGCCAGGTTCCCTGTGCAAAAGCTACAACACTTAACAGCACAAACACGAAAGATAAAAATACTTTTTTCATTGTAATGATATTTTACATTAATATTTTAATTGAATCAGGCTAAGATATGAAAGATATTTCTATCGCAGACGTATTAGTTTTTTTATATTAAACCCATTTACATTCTGAAAAAAAAATGCTTTTTTATAACTTCGCAGTATGGCAAAACTGAAAACAGCATATTTCTGTCAAAACTGCGGAACCCAGTATCCTCAATGGCTGGGACAATGTAAAAACTGTGGAGAATGGAACACTTTAGTAGAAGAGGTTGTAGAGAAACCTTCTCATAAAACTCCTCCCTTTTCAAAAACGAAACAACATGTTATCAATATTGTTGAAGTAGAAACCAGCGAAGAACCTAGGATAAAAACCCCTTCTGAAGAACTGAACCGTGTTTTAGGAGGCGGCATCGTTTTGGGGTCTGTAACTTTGATTGGTGGCGAACCGGGCATCGGAAAATCTACCCTTCTGCTTCAGCTTGCTTTGAAAATGAAGAAAAAAGTTTTCTATGTTTCTGGTGAAGAAAGTGCTTCTCAGATCAAAATGAGAGCAGACAGACTTACGGATATTCAAAATCCGAACTGTTTCCTTTTCACAGAAACATCATTGGAAAAAATTCTTCATGAGGCAAAAAAACTGGAGCCGGATTTCATGATCATTGATTCCATTCAAACGCTGCAGTCTCAATTGATAGAAAGTTCCCCGGGAACCGTATCCCAAATCCGGGAATGCTCCAATGAGATCATCAAATATGCCAAAGAAAACAATACGCCTGTCTTTCTTGTAGGACATATTACCAAAGACGGCCAAATTGCCGGACCAAAAGTACTGGAGCACATGGTAGATGTTGTTCTGAATTTTGATGGAGACCGAAATCATCTGTTCAGATTATTGAGAGCTAATAAAAACCGTTTTGGTTCTACCTCCGAAATTGGAATTTATGAAATGATCTCACAGGGATTAAAAGAGATTAAAAACCCTTCTGAAATATTGATTACCAAAAAATTTGAGGAACTTTCAGGGAACTCTGTTGCGGTAACTCTGGAAGGAAACAGGCCGATGCTTCTTGAAATACAGGCATTGGTAAGTACTGCCGTTTATGGTACTCCTCAAAGAAGCAGCACCGGTTTTGATTCCAAAAGGCTGAATATGCTTTTGGCCGTACTGGAAAAAAGAGCTGGTTTTCAGTTGGGAGCAAAAGACGTCTTCCTAAATATTACCGGAGGAATAAAAACAGATGATCCGGCACTGGATCTGGCGGTCATTGCTTCTGTTCTTTCCTCCAATGAAGATATTGCTATTTCTGAACATTACTGTTTTGCCGGAGAAATCGGATTAAGTGGCGAAATTCGTCCGGTAGCACAGATTGAGCAGAGAATTACTGAGGCTGAAAAATTGGGGTATGAGAAAATATTTGTATCCAATCTTAATAAAATCCCGAAAAGAAAATTTGGAATCAAGATTGAAGAAGTGAGTAAAATTGAAGATTTTCATGAGAGACTGTTCTAGAGTGAATGGTCAATTTTGCTTCGCAAGTCAATAGTCAATTAATATCACGATAAAAAATTCACAAGCGAAGCGAATTCACTTTTCACCTTTCACTATCCACATTTAATTCATACCTTTAAATTATGAATTATCTGGCTCATTCTTTTCTTTCTTTTACTGACGGGCAGATCGTGGGGCAATTTCTCGAAGATTTCATCCGCAACAGAGATCGTTTTTCTTTCCCGAAGGAAATTCAGGACGGAATTACCCTGCACAGAGCTATTGATACTTACACTGATTCTCATCCTGCCATGCATGAAGCCAAAAAGGTATTCGCTCCTTTGGTAAGGCTGTATGCAGGTGCGTTTGTAGATGTCTCGATGGATCATTTTGTAGCCAAGGATCTTTCTCTGAATTCTCTTCCGGAATGGAAAGCGCATTCCCTTAAAGTTTATCGTGTTTTAAATGCCTATGAACAATGGCTTCCTGAAAATTTCAAAAAGATGCTTGTAAAAATGGAGCATGATGACTGGCTTTATAATTACCGTGAAGACTGGGGAATTAAATTCAGCATTCAGAATGTTTTGAATAAAGCAAAGTACCTCGATAAGGATATTCCCGTTTTTGAAGCTTTTTTAAAGAACAAAGATCATCTTCAGCAGTGTTACGATGATTTTTTTCCTGATCTGCTGGCCCACGCAAAAGGAATTAATACGTTGCTTCAGCTGGAAAATTAATATTCTCAGAACTGTTTATACAGATAGCGGTTAGGATAGGTAAGTTTTTCACTGTTTCTTTGTCCGTTTACAATAATATGAACAATATTGATCTGATCATCAAAAAGATTATACAGAAAACTTACGGCAGTTTCTACTTTTTTAGGAGTAGCTACAGGTTCTGACTCAAGAAAGATATCTACAGATTCCTGATCTTCTTCATAACCGATATAATTTACTTTTAAAAATTTATTATCAGCCTTTAGCCTGAAATATTCTGAACAGTATTTCTGCAGGGCATCATTCAGTTTCGCCTTATATTTTTCGTCATTAAAATGAAAAGCACCTCCATATTTTTTCCCCAGGCCATTTTCCATGTCATCAAGAAAGAATCTTCCGGTTACTTCAAAGGTTCTGGATTTTGAATTATAATTAATTTCAACAGATCCTACATGGTATGGATGAACCGCATCACTGCTCACAAAGCTCTGAGAAATAATCGTCATCAAAAAAAGTAATCCCCAAAAAAACTTACCCGACATGAATTTTATTTTACAGCAAATATAAAAAAAGCAGCAATTATAAAAACTGCTGCTTTTCATTGAATATCATAGATGAAGATTTATTGCTTCATTACTTTTTTTGTGATTTTTGTGTTATCCTCCAATGTAATGGTAAACAGGTATGTTCCTCTTACAAATTCTGAAACATCAATTCTACCGGAGTTCTTATCTACATTAACGGTTTTAATCAGTTTCCCAGAAACATCATAAACACTTACTGCACCTTTAGAATATCTGCCTAACGACACGTTTACAAAATCTTTTGCAGGATTCGGAGTGATGTTCACTTCTGAATTTATTTTAACATCCGCTGTTCCTAATGTTGTTCCTGTTTTAACAAAATATCCGCCAAAACCAGTCGTCTGAAAACTCACTTCCCAGTATTGGTAGGTATCATTCCAGATAATATCTGCTATATCAGGAGTAATAACTGTGGCGGTTCCTCCAAAAGAAGCTACGGTTCCTGTAGTACTTGTTCCGCTATATTTTTCAATAAGAAGATTGGCTTTGTTAGCAACATCAGTGGGTGAAGTAGGTAATTTCACTCCATTAGTCAGATTATAAGCATCAAAATCACTCTGCTTGAAATATAAAGTTACTTTTCCGGTAGCCGTAGTAGTATTTGCATCTGAATTGATTTCATATCTTCTTGCAACATAATTTGGCTGTGCATTATCTACCCATACTTTTGAGGTTACATTTCCTGTTACTGTACTGGCTGTTTCTTTTTCTAGCCTTGAGATAAGCTGGCAGGAATTTGTAAAGTAGTTATAGCCATTCGCCACCGTACTGGTTTTCGTCTGGTTAGAAGTTGCTAAATTCTTTACTTCAGCAACATTTTCATAGATTACCGCTCTCATTTTAAGATCAAATGTTCTGGAAGTCCATGTAGTACCGTCAGTAGAAGTTTTAGATCTGCTATTCAGTACAGCATTCTCTGCTTTCATGGCAATTCTTCCTCCTAATCCATTAACAACAATATAAAATTCTTTTCCGGTTACCATCTGTACATTCAAATCTGAAAGATTGATGTAATTCCAGGTATATCTCTGAATATTATTAAGCCATGAAGTAATGGTTTTAGTAGCAATAATATCCCCGGGATTTCCGTTAGCATCTACCTTTCTGATCTGAATATCCACCGGGATATCTGAAGGAATTGAAGATCCTGATACAAATGAGAACCCTCCAAGTTTCCCTGTTAATGTAGGCGTATATCTTACCGCAAGAGCCATATTATCAAAATAATAATTAAATTCTGTATTGGCTACAATGTATGGCTCATCGTAACTTACTGTTTCAAAATTGGATTTCACACATCCTATTTCATCAGTAACAGCTTTATAGATATCCAATTTACCATATCCCCATCTCATATTCGGAACGACACCGGTGGCACCATCCATTCTTGCATTAGCTGTAAGACGGGCTTTCACCTGTGCTGCCGTCAATGAAGGATTAGCCTGCAGTAATAACCCTACTGCTCCAGCTACTCCCGGTGAAGACATACTTGTCCCCTGGTTTTTCACGTAATAATTGGTGCCTGAAATAATGTCTGTTGCTGCGGGAGCAGAATTGCTGGATCTTGATGAAATAACATTCTGGCCTGAACCTGCGATATCCGGCTTTTGAACCCCATCCACTCTTGGTCCCTGTGAACTGAATGAAGAGATAGATTCCTGTGGGGTTGTGGTAGAATAAGCTCCCGTACTATACCAACTTGGTCTTCCCATATAAGAAGCTACCGTGATGGCGTTGGAAGCATTCCCCGGGCTTCCTACAATATATTCATTATCTCCGTTTTGTAAGGTGGTTTGCACTCCCTGACTATACAGCCAGCCGTGGGCTGTGATCTGCTGGGTTCCGTTGTTGGTAATTTCCAATGAATAATTCCCTTGGACATTGGTGGTTCCGGAGGTTCTGGTCACTACCAACTGTACATATCTTTTATTGTTGTCGTTACTCCAATAATTATACATAGTTGCGGTAAGACCTCCTCCTAATATAGTATGAGCGGTGTTTGTACTGATATTCTGCGTATACTGCTGTCCGTCCGGAGTGGTTAATTTTGCAGTAACGGGAGTATTGTCATTGGCATACATAATGAATGAGAATACTGAAGCTGCGGAAGTGTTGCTTGCTACAGTAAAGTTATATGTCTGTGCCGCACCGGCTGCAATATCAACTTTTCTGTGAAGATTAGCTCCGTAATCATTACCTGCTGAAATCACAACAACTCTTCCCGCTCCTGAAGTGGTAAAGCTATTAACCGCTACTTCATGGCTTGAAGTTCCATCATGAGCACTACTCTGGCCACCAATACTCATATTGACAACAATAGGTTTATTAAGTGCCGTTGCCACATTTTTAAAATAGGTTAAAGCATTAATGGTATTTGTTGTAGGAAAAGATCCGTTTCCTCCTTTCACAAAAACAATATCTGCATCCGATGAAAATCCTTTATGTCTTTTATCGGTAAAAGCAGAACCATTTCCAGCTGCTGTACCTGAAACATGGGTTCCATGGCCGTTGGTATCATTTTCACGAACAAACCCCGTGGGTGTCCCATCCAGTTCATCTTCGATCTGTGCTTTCGTATATTCTACGCCAGTAGCAAACCCTACCGGGGCAGTTTCTCCCGCCTGGGCAGTTAAAGTCTGATCCCAAATGGAAACAATTCTGCTCTTGGTCTGATCATCAGCTTTTCTGAAATCCGGATGTTTCCAGTCTATTCCACTGTCATAAATTCCTACCAACACTCCTGTTCCATTATAAGCTGTGTTATTGAAAACACCATCCTGCAAAAGACTTGCTCCGGACTGAGCTCGGCTCACATCATTATGAAGTGCATCAAACTCCGGTCCCATTACAGAGGTTACATACGGAAGCTGAGTCAGTTTTTCAATATCTTCAATGGTAACCAAAGCTGTGGAAAAAGCAGGAAATTGGCTTTGTATAAGAAATCCGTCTGCTTTTAATTTTTCAGGCTCTTTAGTATAAACTATACATGAATACATAGTCTGTGCTCCTTTTGAAGTCACCACCAGGTGCTGGTCAAGTTTCATATCAGGACGTTCCAGTTCTTTTATAGCTCTTCCGTTAGCAATACTTTCTTTATTTTTCAATAAAAGATCAAACCGTGAATCCAGTTTCTGTACCTGCCCGTAAAAAGCGTAGGAATACAATCCCAAAAAGGCTGCTGTAGCATTTCTAAGAAGCTTCGCTCCTCCACGTGAAATGTTTACATTTGTAAAAAATAATTTTTTGATATCCATATTTCATTTTTAAGCAATACAATTATACAATTTTTATTTAAAACATAAATAATGCAAAATATCAATAAAGATTAAGTGTAAAAATTAAATCAAATAATAAAATCAACAATATTTTAACAATATATTCAAAATATAAAATTTTTTAATCAAAATGCAGGATTTCATTTTTTATTTAAACCTTGGATGGGAACATATTATTTCTCTGGATGCACTGGATCACCAGCTTTTTGTTTTAGCTTTGATAGCTGTGTACTCTTACAGTGACTGGAAAAAAATCCTGATTCTTGTTACCGCATTTACAATCGGGCATTCTATTACCTTAGCTTTAAGCATTCTGGATGTTTTCAGAGTTCCTTCTGACTGGGTGGAGTTTTTAATTCCTTTAACGATTGTTCTTACTTCCATGGATAATATTATCATGAAAAATCAGAAACAGACTTTGATGCGGGCTAATTATTATCTTGCACTGATCTTCGGCCTGGTTCATGGAATGGGATTCGCCAACACAGCAAGAGTAATGATTGCTAAAAGCCAAAGTATTGCGTTACCTCTCCTTGGGTTTAATATTGGTTTGGAGCTTGGCCAGATTGTAATTGTTGCTGCGATTTTAATCATCCTGTTCATTTCACTCAATCTTTTTAAAGTGAATAAAAAAGACTGGATACTCTTTGTTTCTTCCGGAGTATTTGCTTTATCCTTAAAAATGACTTTGGAAAGAATTCCTTTTTAAAAGTTAAATATTCTCATTAATTCAACAGGTAATTACTATCTTTGATCATTAAAAAATCATTTCGGTTATGAAACTAAAAGTTGTTATACTTTCACTTTCTGTATTTGCATATACAGGTTTCACCGCACAAAATATTCAGAATAACCCGGGCAGCAATCACGGCAATAAGTTTGAGCAGCTGGGAACTATTCTGCCAACACCCAACATCTACAGAACAGCTTCAGGAGCTCCCGGTCACGGATACTGGCAGAACAGAGCCGATTACAACATCACTGCTTATCTGGATGAAGATAAAAGAAATCTGAAAGGTTCAGAAACGGTGACTTACTACAATAATTCTCCCGATGAGTTGGATTATATCTGGCTGCAGCTTGATGAAAACGAACACTCAAGCATCAGAAATGCAGGATATGACACTTCATCTGTACTTCGTTCTTCCACTACGGACCAGCAGCTTAAAGTTTCTGAACTTCCTGTAAAAGATAACGGTTATGGTGTAAGTCTTGAAAAAGTAACAGATGCTTCAGGGAATCCATTGAAGTATACGGTGAACAAAACGATGATGCGTATTGATCTTCCAAAAGTTTTGAAAAAGGGAGAGAAATTCGTTTTCAAAGTAGACTGGAATTACAATATCTCTGACAGAATTAAAATGGGAGGCCGAGGAGGTTTTGAAAACTTCCCTGAAGATGGCAATGACCTGTATACTATGGCACAATGGTACCCAAGAATGTGCGTGTATAGTGACTTCCAGGGCTGGCAAAACCACCAGTTTACAGGAAGAGGTGAATTTGCCTTGGTCTTTGGAGACTTTAAGGTTTCCATGAATGTACCTGCCGATCATATTGTTGGCGGAACAGGAGAATGTAAAAATTATGATCAGGTATTAACTTCTGATCAGCTTTCAAGATACAGAAAAGCAGAAAATGCTTCTGAACCTATAGAAATTGTAACGTTAGACGAAGCTAAAAAAGCGGAGAAAAATCATTCAAAACAAAGAAAAACATGGGTTTTCGAAGCGAAAGATGTTCGTGATTTTGCATGGACTTCTTCCAGAAAGTTTGTCTGGGACGGAATGCGTGTAACGATTCCTGAAAACAACAATAAAGTAATGGCTATGAGTTTCTATCCGAAAGAATCTTACGGCCTTTACAGAAAGTTTTCTACAAAAGCGGTAGCTCATACCATTAAAACGTATTCAGAATTTACGATTCCTTATCCATATCCTGTAGCACAATCCGTAGAAGCAGCCAATGGAATGGAATACCCGATGATCTGTTTCAATTTTGGCAGAACCGAAAAAGACGGAACCTATTCTGAAGGAACCAAAAACGGAATGCTTGGAGTAATTATTCATGAAGTTGGACACAACTTCTTCCCAATGATCATCAATTCTGATGAAAGACAATGGGCATGGATGGACGAAGGCCTGAATACCTTCACAGAATATCTTACAGAAGAAAAGTGGGATAATAAATTCCCATCCAAAAGAGGACCGGCATGGACGATCGTAGATTATATGAAACTTCCGAAAGATCAGCTGGAACCTATCATGAGTAACTCTGAAAATATTGTTCAGTATGGTCCGAACGCCTATTCAAAACCTGCTACAGGACTGAATATTCTTCGTGAAACAATCATGGGAAGGGAACTTTTCGACAAAGCATTTAAAACCTATGCCAAAAGATGGGCATTCAAGCATCCTGAACCCGCAGATTTATTCCGTACCATGGAAGATGCCAGTGGTGAAGACCTTGACTGGTTCTGGAGAGGCTGGTTCTACGGTACAGATCCTGTAGATATTGCTATTGATAAAGTAACGGTTGCTGTTCCTAATCTTGAGAGTGATCCAAAAGCTGCTGCTGAAGTACAATATCAGGTTGAAAAACCATTGGTAAACAGTTTTGAGGATCTTTCAAAAATCAGAAACAGAGAAGATAAGAATATCAAATTCTATGTAGATGGTGATAAAGATGTTCAGGATTTCTATTACAAATATGACAGAGGTCAGGAAAAGATTGATAATAATAAGCAATACACCATCAAAACAGAGGCAGGTCTTCCTTTAGATGCAAAGGATAAAGAGAAATTCAAAAATATTACAGGATATCAGATCGATTTTGTGAACAAAGGTGGTCTGGTAATGCCAATCATTCTTGAATTCACGTTTGAAGACGGATCAAAAGTATATGACAAATCTGCAGCACAGATCTGGAGACTGAATGAACAAAAAGTTTCCAAGACGTATTATTTTGATAAGAAATTAAAATCTATTCAGCTGGATCCAATGAGAGAAACTGCTGATATTGATACAACCAATAATTTCTGGAGCAGCACCGGAACGGGTACTGAAACTTCAAAATTCCAACTTTTCAAACAAAAACAGGGAAGAGGTTCTGTAAGAGGAGGTTCAACCGGAAAGGTTAATCCAATGCAGGCCGCAGGAAAAAGTTAAAATCAAAAGGTTGTAACTTTTAAGTAATACAGCACTACTTCATATTAAAAGGGCAAAGAATACTTCTTATAACCTTTTTAATATGAAGTATTTTTTTGTTTAAACCTTTTCATCCCAAGTTCATTCATCCATTGAACTACCTTACAATACCAACACCTTTCTTTCGTCTATAAAAAATATAACAACCTGACTTAAAAAGTTTTATATTTGAATCACCATAACACCAAATGTCAAAAACCTGATTGACAATAAATGCTCAGGGTTCAAAAAAAACAAAATATTACTTATGAAAAATGCCAAATTACTAAGCAGAGATGCTCAGAAAACCATCAATGGCGGGCTTGCTGCCAGACTCGTATGCTGCGAACGCGACGACAACGGAAAATGTACTTTATGGATCGGACCTGGACAAAACTGTCCTTAGTTCTGTCATCTGATAACAATTTTTATAAAGCCGGAAATTTCCGGCTTTATCTTTTTTCTTATCATATATTTTACTTACAACCTGATAATCAAAATTTTATTATAAAAAAATCAACTATAATATATCACACAATAAAGAAAAATACTATCTTTGATTCACTTCTTTTACACCAAATGTCAAAATCCTGATTGACTTTAAATGTTCAGGGATATACAAACCAAAATATTATTAACTATGAAAAACGCTAAATTATTAAGCAGAGATGCTCAGAAATCAGTCAATGGCGGAGCAGCAGGACGTATTTGCTGTGAGTACAATTACAAAGGACAATGTATCCTGTGGATCGGACCGGGACAATATTGCCCATAGTTCCAATCCTTAGATAACAATTTAAGATAAAGCTGGAAATATTCCGGCTTTATTTTTTAACTTAAATGTTCTTTTACATTCTTTTTATAAGTTCTCCCTAACGGAAGCTCATCGCCGTTTTTCAAAAAAACATGGCTGGAATTATACGAATTGATATGTTCTGATAACACAATATAAGACTTGTGAATTCTGATAAAACCGAAATGTTGAAACTTCTCTTCAAAATTGGACATTCTCTCCAGAATCATATACTTTTTCAACGGCGTCATCAGGACAATATATTCTCCGAATCCCTGTATCCAGAGAATATCTTTTAGAAAAACTTTATTCATCACATAATTGGATTTGAACATAATAAAGTCTTCCTGCTGCTGACTGCTGGCTGAGCTTTTAAACTGAACAAAATCCCTTGCTTTATGGACTGCTTTTTTAAAGGTATCAAAATCCACAGGTTTGATAAGGTAATGAACAACATCCAGCTCAAAGGCTTTCACTGCATATTTTGTTTCCAGCGTAAGAAAAATACATAGCGGCGGATCAGGAAGCTGCTGCAAAAGCTCTACTCCATTAATACCAGGCATATTGATATCGAAAACAACAAGATCTACTTTATTGGTTTTCAGAAATGCCAGTGCTTCTTCCGGTTTCTGAAATGAAGCCAGCAGTTCAACCTCTTCAAGCTGATCGCAATATTGTTTTACAAGCTGCAATGCAGGATATTCATCATCTACATTTACGATAGTCAGATTAGCCATTGATAGTAATTGTTAAAGCTATTTTATATTGATCATTTTCTTTCGGGCCGGAATAAAACTCATACTGATCCGGATAAAATTTTTCCAATATATGAATAATTGCTTCATTACCCAATCCGTGATAATCAGATTCAGCGACAAGAGTTCTCTCTTTCCCGACAGAATTTATAATTTCAAAATACAGTTCAGAGCGCTCAATATAACAGAATAATTTTATAAAGGCGTGAGCATCTTCTCCAATTGCTGAATGTTTTAAAGCGTTTTCAAACAAAGTAAGAAGTATAGCAGACGGGATTTCCGCAATGTCAAATTCTTCCTGATCTTCAATATCCATAACAATATCCAGCTGATTATTATATTTAAGCTGATACAAAGCAGCAAGTGCCTTCAGGGAAGAAAATTCCTGAGAAACGGTTACTTTTTCTTTCCCGCTGTCATAAATAATATATTTCAAAAGCTTGCTCAACTGCAAAATAGAATCAGATGTTTTCTCTGAATGGGTAAAACTGTTGGCATATATATTATTAAGGGTATTCAGCAAAAAATGAGGGTTCAGTTTAGACTTCAGCAAATCAAGATAAAGCTGATCTTTTTCTTCTCCAAGGCTGATCACATCCTGTTCTATTAAAAATTTGTCTTTGGTAATTCCCAAAAAAGAACCCACCAGAATGATAATTCCCTGTGAAATGTAAACATTATACAGAAACCCGACATGGTAACCTTCTCTGCTGAAATCCATCTGGAAAACTGCAGGCTCCCACAATATCCTGAAAAGACTTGACCCTAAAAAAAGAATTAAAGCATAGAGAATAAACTCCGGGTATTTATTGGACAAATAGAACCGGGGAACCAGATAATAGTACACCAGATAGTAAATTCCCACATTGAAAATGGTGTTCAAAATAATACTTATCACCAACTGATTTGAATCCAGGAAGTAGTTTTCGGTGAAATAAGTCATCAAAATGAAGATAAAAAGGAAAAAAATGTGCTGAAACCTCAACAAAAATTTCCAACGGTATTTCATAAGACTTTCCAGAATCTTACCACTAAATAAAATTCTGATAATCAATAATATAATAATAAAATTAATGATTAAAAACATAGTCCATACCTTATTTTGAAACGCCTCAAATATAAATATCTTTTTGCCTCAAAATGCAGTTCGTTGAGAAAAACTGTCATTGATTGAAAAATTCCAGAGCCGCTCTTTCTAATAAATATATTTGAAAAAGTACAATATTAACCCAATATTATATGAAAATCAATATAAAATTAACTCTTATTTTATCATTATGTTTATTCAACGGACTTTATAGTCAGAGTAAAGATAATTACAATATGTGGTTTCAGTACCTGATGTCGGCAAAGCTTACCGATAAAAGTACTTTAACTGCACTTACCCAGTACCGTTCCTTCGATCTGGCTTATGATACAAGACTTTTTCTGGTAAATGCCTATGTAGATTATGAAGTAGCTGAAAATATTAGACCTGCAGCAGGAGCAATGTTTCTGATCCTCGAATCTTATAATGCCGACGATTCTAAAAAGATAAGATATGAAAAAAGACCTTTCCAGCAGGTAACTGCGGAGTATTTCATCGGGAGAACCTCCATCTCTAACCGCCTTAGAGTGGAAGAACGTTTCCTCAGCAATCCCGATGAATTTGAGGTAAGACTCCGGTATCTGATCTCTGTCCGTATTCCCTTCAACAAAAAAGGAGAAAAAGAAAAACTCTATGGTATTCTTAAAAATGAAATAAGAATGAATGTGGATAAAACAGAGCCTTTCGACAGTAATCGTATTACCGCAGGCCTTGGAATAAAAGTGGGAAAAAATTCTGCTCTGGAACTGGCCTTTATCAATCAGATGGAAACCGGAAAAACAAGTAACTACGGATTTATAGGCTTCAGAAACAGTTTTGACTGGAGAAAAAAGAAACAACAATAACCTCATTAATATTTATAGATAACTATGCTAACATTTCTTGGTTTTTTAATGATTTTCATCTTCATGATTCTCATCATGAACAAAAAGATGACTCCTCTCACCGCTTTGGTCATTGTGCCGGTAACCATAGCCCTTTTTGCAGGCTTTGGTCCTCAGTTGGGAGACATGATGAAAAACGGTGTCAAAGAAATAGCTCTGACCGGTGTTATGCTGATCTTTGCGATCCTTTATTTCAGTTTAATGATAGACACGGGACTTTTTGAACCGTTAGTGAATATAATTTTAAAAGCAGTTGGAGACAATCCCATCAAAACAACAATAGGAACTGCTGTTCTTACAGCATTGGTTTCATTGGATGGTGATGGTTCATCCACCTATTTAATTGTCGTGGCTGCTATGCTTCCGTTGTATAAAAAACAAGGGATGAATCCGTTGATTCTTACCTGTATTATTATGCTTGCCGGGCAGATTATGAATATTCTTCCCTGGGGAGGACCAACAGCAAGGGTAATGAGTTCCCTGAAGCTTGGCCACACTGAAATATTTGTGCCTATGATTCCTATTATGGCTATAGGGATTCTGTGGGTTATATTTGTTGCCTATATTTTGGGCAGAAGAGAAAAAATACGAATTGCAAAACATGGTAAGTTTACACGCTACAACAGCAATGATATTATTGGCGAAGCAGATCCTTCACTCCGCCGCCCGAAACTGATCCTGATCAATCTTGCCCTTACGATCACCCTTTTGGTAGTCATGATTCTTGATATTGTTCCTTTAGGGATTGCCTTTATGATTGCTTTCTGTATCGCTTCCATCATCAATTATCCAAAATTAAAAGACCAGCAGAAAATAATTTCCAAACATGCAGGAAATGCCCTATCAGTGGCCGGAATGATCTTTGGGGCCGGAATTTTTACGGGAATCCTGAACGGATCGGGTATTATGCAGGCAATGGGAAACAGTATGATAGAAATAGTTCCTAAGAGCTGGGGCGGTTATATGAATATTGTGACAGCCTTATTCAGTATCCCGTTTACTTTTTTCCTGTCTAATGATGCCTACTACTTTGGAATATTGCCTATTATCGTTGCTACCGGTCACCAATTGGGAATTTCACCGGAAATATTGGGAAGAGCAAGTCTTATCGGGCAGGGTTCTCACCTTCTGAGTCCATTGGTTCCGTCTACTTATCTGTTGGTATCGCTGGCGGGTGTGGAGTTTTCAGATCATTTGAAATATACATTAAAGTGGGCCTTGGGATCATCAGTCATCATGTTGCTGAGTGCATTGGTTCTTGGTATTATATAAGGTTATATCTTTGAATTTCGTAATCTTATTATCTATAAAAAAGTGAATGATGAAAACTGTTAAGCAAAAAACATTTACAGACTCGTATTTAAGAAACCTTACCCTGTATGTTTTCACAGCTATTATCTGTGGCGCATTAACGGGTTATTATTTTCCGGAAGTCGGTAAACAGCTGGAAAAGGTAAGCAGTTACTTTTTTATGCTTCTTGAAGTGTTGATCATTCCTGTTATTTTCATTGCGGTGACCTATGGCGTAAGCTATATTTTCAGCACTAAAAATGCTTTTAAAATTGTAATCCAGATGGTTCTGTATTTTTTAATCATCACTTCCATAAGCATTGTATTGGGAATCGGGTCCGGCCTTCTTTTAAAGCCGGGAGCCAACACGGGAATTATTATTTCTTCGCACAAGGCACTTCCGGAAAGATTTTTAACAACGGCCAGCAACCCACTGCATATCAGCAACTATGTACTTTTTCTTTTCATATCCATATCTGCGGGAGTTGTGATTGGTATTTCGAAGAAGAGAAATAACATCTTTAAAGCTTTAGACGCAGGAAGAAATCTGTTTTTCAGGCTCATCAAATATGTGTACCTGTTTCTGCCAATAGTCATTTTCTGCAACATCGCTTATGGCATTTCGGTATATGGAATTAATACTTTACTGCCATTAAGTAAAATTGTCGCTACAGTATATCTTACCAGTGTATTCTTCATTTTTGGTATATTAGGTGTTATAACAGCTTACTTTAAAATTAATCTTTGGGATTTTCTGATCAGCATCAAAGAAGAAATCATTCTTGTAGTGGCCACTTCTTCTTCAAAAACTGCCTTCCCAATGATTTTTGATAAAATGGAATCACAAGGCTATGACCGGAAAATTCTTCGTCTTATTATTCCTCTTGGGTACAATTTTAATCTGGCAGGAGCATGCATTTATCTTTCTATTTCATGTATTTTCCTCGTCCAGCTTTACAATATTTCCCTTGCGCCAATGGATTATTTCTGGCTTTTTATAACGATTTCCATTGCTTCCAAAACAGCTTCCGGGGTTCCAGGATCAGGCTTCCTTGCGCTGATGTTTACCCTAAGCAGGTTTGGAAAAATTCCCACCACGGATCTTGCGCTTTTATATAGCATAGACCGCTTTATGAACGAAGCCAGATCGGTTACCAATTTCATTGGCATTTCAGTTTCGGCTGCCATTATTTCAAAACTTAATCAAAATTCTATTCCCTTAAAAAATGATATTTCCTGATTTTACACACCTTTTCAATGACATCGTAGAAAACCCGGCAAAATCCATTGCTATTATCGGCAATCTTATTCTGATCGAAAGCCTTCTTTCTGTAGACAATGCAGCAGTACTGGCTACAATCGTCATGGACCTGCCCGAACATCAAAGAAAAAAAGCCCTGAAATATGGGATTCTTGGAGCTTATGTATTTCGCGGGCTTGCTCTTATTTTCGCCTCCGTACTCATTTCCGTCTGGTGGCTGAAACCACTGGGAGGATTCTATCTGATTTATATTTCCTTTGACTGGTTCATCAAAAAAATTAAAAACACAAATGATGAAGAAAATCCTGAGGAAAGCCCGAAGAAAGAATCCAGCTGGCTGTATAAAAATTCCATCGGATTGCTAGGTCAATTCTGGGCAACGGTTGCTATTGTGGAAGTGATGGATCTTGCTTTTTCTATAGATAATGTCTTTGCTGCCGTAGCGTTTTCAGACAATTTACTTTTAATCACACTGGGTGTTTTTATAGGAATTTTAGCCATGAGATTTATTGCGCAGTGGTTTGTCCGTTTGATGCAGGTATTTCCTTTCCTGGAAACGGCAGCTTTTATTGTAATTGCCATTTTAGGAATTAAATTAAGTCTGTCCTTATACGAGCACTTCTACCCTGCTACGGCATTCGCTCATTTCTTAGGCAGCCATACCATGGAAATTTTAGTTTCCGCCATTACCGTTCTGTTGTTTGTAGTACCGGTAGCAACCAGTTATCTTTTGGGATTTCCTGCCCGCAAAAAATAATTTTTCTGCCAAATTTTCACATTCGGAAATAAAAACCTGCCATTTCAGCCATCAGCGTCTCATGGCATACATTTAGAGAATTACAACACAGAAATAATTAAAAAATTAAATATATTATGTCAGTAAACTTTAAACCATTGGCAGACAGAGTTCTGGTAGAGCCAATCGCAGCAGAAACTAAAACAGCTTCAGGAATCATTATCCCGGACACTGCAAAGGAAAAGCCGCAAGAAGGTACTGTAGTAGCAGTAGGTCCTGGTAAAAAAGACGAGCCTACAACGGTTCAGGTAGGTGACAAAGTACTTTATGGTAAATATTCAGGTTCTGAATTGAAGTTGGAAGGTAAAGATTATTTGATCGTAAGAGAAGCTGATTTATTGGGAATTATTGGCTAAGATTTCAGATCACAGACATCAGATTTCAGATTAAAAATCAAATTAAAAAAACTTTTGTTAGTTGTCTAATATCTGACATCTAACATCTAATATCTAATCAAAAATGGCAAAAGAAATAAAATTCGATATTGAATCAAGAGACGCTCTAAAAAGAGGGGTTGATGCATTAGCTAATGCAGTAAAAGTAACTTTAGGTCCTAAAGGGAGAAACGTAGTAATCGAAAAATCTTTCGGTGCTCCACACGTAACTAAGGATGGTGTTTCTGTAGCAAAAGAAATCGAACTTGAAGATAAGGTAGAAAACATGGGAGCTCAGATGGTAAAAGAAGTGGCTTCCAAAACCAACGATATCGCAGGAGATGGTACTACTACCGCTACTGTATTGGCACAAGCTATCGTAAGAGAAGGTCTTAAGAACGTAGCGGCTGGTGCTAACCCTATGGATCTTAAAAGAGGGATCGACAAAGCAGTAACGGCTGTTGTGGAAAACCTTAAATCTCAATCTCAGGAGGTTGGAGATTCTTCAGAAAAAATCAAGCAGGTTGCTTCTATCTCTGCTAACAACGATGATACTATCGGTTCTTTAATCGCTGAAGCGTTCGGAAAAGTAGGTAAAGAAGGAGTAATCACAGTAGAAGAAGCTAAAGGTACTGATACAACCGTAGACGTTGTAGAAGGTATGCAGTTCGACAGAGGATACCAGTCACCTTACTTCGTGACGAATCCTGAGAAAATGTTAGCTGAACTAGAAAACCCGTATATCCTTTTAGTAGAGAAGAAAATCTCTTCAATGAAAGAATTGTTACCGGTTCTTGAGCCAATTGCACAAGGTGGTAAGTCTCTATTAATTATCTCTGAAGAAGTTGAAGGGGAAGCTTTAGCTACTTTGGTAGTCAACAAACTAAGAGGTTCTCTTAAAATTGCTGCTGTAAAAGCTCCAGGATTCGGAGACAGAAGAAAAGCAATGCTAGAAGATATCGCAATCCTTACAGGTGGACAGGTAATCTCTGAAGAGCAAGGTTTCACAATGGAAAACATCTCTTTAGATATGCTTGGAACTGCTGAGAAAGTAACGATCGACAAAGACAACACTACAGTTGTAAACGGTGGTGGTGACGAAGCGAAAATCAAAGGAAGAGTAGCTCAGATCAAAGCTCAGATGGAAACTACAACTTCTGACTACGACAGAGAAAAACTTCAGGAAAGACTAGCTAAGTTAGCTGGTGGTGTTGCTGTACTTTACGTAGGTGCTGCTTCTGAAGTAGAAATGAAAGAGAAAAAAGACAGAGTAGATGATGCCCTACACGCTACAAGAGCAGCTGTTGAAGAAGGTATCGTTGCCGGTGGTGGTGTTGCTTTAGTAAGAGCCATCTCTGCACTTGACAATCTTTCAGGATCTAACGCTGATGAAACAACAGGGATCAAAATCGTTAAGAGAGCTATCGAAGAGCCATTAAGACAAATCGTTGCCAACGCAGGTGGTGAAGGTTCTGTAATCGTTGCTAAAGTAGCAGAAGGATCAGGAGACTTCGGATACAACGCGAAAACTGACGAGTATGTTCACATGCTTGAAGCAGGAATCATTGACCCAACTAAAGTAACAAGAGTTGCCCTTGAAAACGCAGCTTCTGTTTCTGGAATGCTTCTTACTACTGAATGTGTTATCACTGAAGTGAAGAGCGCTGAACCAGCTATGCCAATGGGCGGTGGAATGCCAGGAATGATGTAACAGCGTGTCGCTGAGACAATTTAATATATAAACCGTTCTGCTTTTGTAGGGCGGTTTTTTGTTTGAATTATGGTTTACCGTAAAGCAATATTGTTATAATATCATAATTTAGAAAAAATCAATTATCAAACAACTAACTATATTTGATGGTATACGTAAAAATCATTAAAAAAGTTATTAGTTTGCATTACTATAATTTGTAGATTTAAATAACACTAATAACCGATCCATGAATAATTTTAACACTGGGTATTATTTAAAGAAAATATATTTTGAGAAAGCTTTAAAACTTATTTCAGCCCAAATAGATGATGATAGTAACTCTGGTAAAACTTTAGAGCTATTAATCTACAGAAAAAACAAATCTATAAAAAATTTTAACTTAGATCATTATTATGAGAATTACATAGAAAAAGACATATTCTACAATAAGCAAAACTTTTTTTTTAATTTAGAATACCTAATACCTAAAGGAATCATTGGTGTTAGAACATTTAATTATTTAAGTTTTGAAAACCTTATCCTTTATTATGCTCTAGGATTTTATTGTTTTGATTTAGTATCAACCTGTTTTAAAACTATTGAGGATAAAAAAAAGAAAAGAAATAATATTTTCACCTTTTATGGCTGTGAAATAGATTTTGACAACCCGCTAAAATCGAATCTAAATTATTTTACGGATTATGTTGAATTCAATAATTCTGTAAATGATAAAATTGAAAAAATAATCTCAGAGAATAAGAAAGCTGTCATAATTAAGCTAGATATACAGGATTATTTTAAAACTATTGATTTTGATATTCTTTTAAAAATATTAAGTAAATATTCTACAAATACAAAAACTAAAAAATTAAAATTTGATGAAAATACAAAAGATGAAATCAAAAATATTTTTACTTTTATAAATAAAGATAAAATTGGAGTTCCTCTATTCTCACAGAATTTAATTTCAAATTTTTTGAGCTATATTTACTTATACGAGTTAGACAATTTTATTCAAAACAGTGAATTTCTAAATACAAAAGATTTTTTATATTCAAGATATGTTGATGATTTTTATATTATTTACAAAGAAAATAAAGGTAAATCAAATCAATATATTGGTACAGATATATTTAACTTATCTAGTCAAATAACACAATTTCTTTCTTCGAAGTTAAACTTAAAAATCAATAACCTAAAGACTCAAAATCTAATTATTTGTAATGATTCTGATCTAGAAGATTTCATAAAAAAAGAGAAGGTTATAAGTATTCCTGAATCATTAAAAGAAGACGTATCTCCTCAGGAAAAATTAGAAGAGGTATTAAAAATAATAGAAGATCTAAAAAAGAAATACAAAAAGAAAGGGAGCACTTATCTAACAATTGAGGATAACAATAAATTAAACGAAATTTTTAAGAAAAATTTCAAACAATTTTTGAAGTCAAATTTAGCTATTGCTAAATTAGAAAAAGCATTTAAAGATTGGATTCATTTAATTAACCTAGTAAATCCTCAGGCTTTATATTTTTTAATGAGTAATACATCAAAAAACAAGGAGATTTTTAATTTTTTAATTACAAATATTAATAAATATGATACACCTCAGTATTACTATTTACTAGAGAAGTTTATACTTCACAACAATTTGAGTTCAAATGAAAAAAGAAAATTTAATAGTATTAGTTCAAAAAATAGTTATTATAAATTAATCAAAGCATCTATAACAAACAATAATACATTTGATATAAATATTGTTGACTTTCCAATTCCAGATAAAATCTTAAAAACGCACGACATATTAGTTCAACAAATAAAACTATTAAATCTAGCTGAAATTGATGGTAAGTATAATGTTGCATTCAATCATTTATTAAATATTTATCATTTTTACTGTTCAATATCTGATAAAAATTTTAATGGAGAATTAAAATATTATAATCAACATAATATTACAGATTTTCTAGATAGTCTTAATTTTTCAATTGAATATATAAATTTCTCACTGAAGTTTTTTGATATGCGAAACAAAAACAATATCTCTCACCCAGGAGAAAAGCTAATGGAAAATTGGACTGTTAGCAGAAAAGAATATATAGAATATAGAAATAACTTAATTCATTTAATTGAAAAAATCAACAATAGTCTCAAAATTACAACTATTAACAACTGAATTACACTAACTCAAATTACAAAAAAGCTATATGTAAAAAATTAACCGCGTTTAAAGTCTCACTACTTTGCGCAAAAATAAATGGGTGGCGGAATGCCAGGAATGATGTAACAGCGTGTCGCTAAGACAAATTTAATATACTAACCGCTCTACTTTTGTAGAGCGGTTTTTATATTCTTATGAAATTCATATATTTGGCCGTTAAAAAATTTAAATTATGAAAAAACACAACATTTTCTTTGCACTTATTCTACCATTAATTTCTTTTGCCCAAGATGTTAAATTCAAAAAAAGCAAAGCATTAATAGATGGTAAAGAGTCATTTAATATAGAAAAGATCGGTACATTTGGCGCTGTTGGATATGACATATCTCCTCTTGACTCAAATAAACCATTTCTATCTCTAATCTCTAACGATGGCGGAACACATATGGAACTTTCTGACGATTATGTTATAATTAGATTTTTAACAGTTGGTAAAAATCTTGAAATTTCTGGTGGTGATACAAGAAAAGCTCTCAAATTACTATTAAAAAATGAAGTTATTATCGATGGAAAGCTGGATGAATCAAAAATTGATATTTTTATAAGCAACTATGACGAAAATATTTCTAATAGAACAGTAATTAGGAGATAAAAACAATCCCTTTAAAAATAAAAATCTCCGAAATTCCCTGCTACCGCACGATTGTATCGTGTGGCTTTTGCTTTCAGATTATATTTAATTTATAATGCCACTCGAAAGGATTCGTGCGGTAGCAGAGAATTTATAAGCCTATTCAACAATCAAAATAGAAAAATCGCAACGTTAAAAGTAAACATATATTCCAATTTACCTGAATTTTTAGAATCTTTACATTGTGAACATACTGGATATGAATTAACCTCTCTACAAACTGTAATTGAGAAGATTAAAAAACTTTTTACAAATACATAAAAAATCATCCAATATCAATTATGCTTCTTACAACAGAATGTGTCATCACTAAAGTGAAGAGCGCTGAACCAGCTATACCAATGGGTCGTGGAATGCCAAGAATGATGTAACAACGTGTTGTTGAGACAAATTTAATATACTAACCGTTCTGCCTTGCAGAACGGTTTTTTTGTTGGATACGGTTTCCCGTAAGGAAAAAACATTTCAACATGTTAACTTGCATTCGAATTTAAACATCTGTATAATAGGATGTAAGAAGCAAATACAAGACAATTAAACAAATATCGTAAAAATAAAATGACACACTCAGTATTAACAAGAGTTACTAACAAAATATATAATGGGAAAAAGTTTTATATGTATAAACATGCAGAATCTAAATTATCAACTCTGACAGAAGTAGAAGCAATAAAACTCAAGAAATTACTTGACCAATATCCTAATATTTTTACAGAAACTGAAGTGGTAACCCGTAGTGAAAAAGAAATAAAGTTACTTAAAGATTTTTGGGGACAAGATGGGCAACCATTAAGTTTTGATTTTGAAAATGTCGAAGGAGACTGTACAGATTTGCTTAATCAATTAGCAGATAATTTTGATGATGCAATAATAGGGATAGATAGAGAAGAAACAGTAAAACAAACGTTTCAAAATTAAAATAAAAAATACTATCAATTCGAATTTATAGAAAAATGGCTAATATGACATCAAATTAACAGCCCAACTATGCCAATAAGGGGTAGAATACTAAGAATGATTTAACGGCATATCGCTAAGACAATTTAATATACTAACCGCTCTATTTTATAGGGCGGTTTTAATTCTCATATTCTTTATTTATATTTAAAAAAAATTAATAATTAATGAATCAAAACAACATTAAACCCGAAAAAATAACAAAACCAATACAATTACTTGCTGTTTGGTTAGTAGGATTAATTTTACTTGTTTCAGCACTTATTACTGGTGCAGCTACAATTAAAACTCCAGACTGGATACCTGCATTTTTTAGCATTTCAGCAGTATGCATTATTCCACTGTTTTTGATATTAATATTTTTATTACAGACTAGATTTCGCCCTCAGATGCAAGAAGATGAATACTACTCTAAATATCTAAATATAAACACATTAGAAAAAGAATCCACATTAAAAGAATCAATCATAAATGAATTAGTTCATAATACAGATACAAAATTAATTGAACTTACCTCAATTACCCAAGCAAACATTACTGAAATAAATGATAAGATACAAAGCATAATTGATAAAAAGGAATTATCAATTTTTTCTTCAGAAGTAATATCAAATACAGAGACTAAAAAGTTTAAAACTTTTATAGATGGCACAAAAAATCAAATTTATTTAAATTTAAAACTTTCACGATTTAAAGATATCTTAAACAAAATCAATTCATTAGACTTAAAAATAGACCGATACTTTGGCGATACTGACCATCATGAATCTCCTCCTATTTTTTTACTTTCATTTGGATCAAATGTAAGTGTTGAAATATTAAAAACTTTAATTAATAATTTACGAGAGTTTGGTCTAACAAATCTAAAAACAATTAAACCAGGTAAATTTGAAGAAGATACAATATATATAGGTTCATATGCTTATAAAAACCAACATGAAAAGAAACAACCAACCGCAAAAATAACCTCTGAATTACTAACCCTAATCAACAATTCAGACGATATTAAATATATATATGATTTAGTTAATGAGAATACGAAACTTTAATTTTTTCCCTGCTGTGTAAAATCAAAAGATTTTTTTCGATTCTTTTGCTGGTAGCAATTAGTCTGGAATTAAATTACCAATAAATATAAAACAATGACAATATTTGGCATTTTTTACGAGAATTTGAAAGTAAAGATTTAGTTTAACCCCGCTACAGCACGATTGTATCGTGTGGCTCGGTTAAAATTATATAATTATAATCCTGTAACCACACGAAAGGATTCGTACGGTAATAGGGGTAAAACCACAAATCAAAAAATAAATAATATTAGAAAGCTACGCATGACTGAACCAATTTTTAAAGAAGAGGAAAAAGTAATTCTTTCAGCAGTCGACAAAGCAATTGCATCGTCAAAAAACTCACAGACTATTGGGAGAAATGGCGAAATACCGTTAATCACATTCTTAAATAATTATTTGCCGCCAACTTTAAAAGCTGTTTCAGGTCATTTCCTAACGCCGGATAAATTAAGATCTCCACAAATTGATATACTAATTCTCGACAGCCGATACCCTTTACTAGGTTATAATGCAGATGGAACAGTTTTGGCTATGGGTCACGCTGTTCTAAAGATAATTGAGATAAAAACAAATCTTACCAAAAAAGATCTAATAAAAACAGAGTCGAACTTTTCTAAAATTCGGGATTTACTTAGTAAAATATGGCCAAGTGAAATGGGAATTTGGTCGTGTCCTGAATTTATTTTAGTAGCATATCGAATTTCGACTAAATTGACGACTATTGAAGATGCCTATTTTTCAACTTGCTTACCTTTAACTAATCATTTTGACATTTCTATTATTAGAAATGATTCTAAAAGTGATTCAGGCAGCTTAGTCCATTTTGAACCACTTGAGGAAAATTCAAGTTCTAAACTTTACAAAGAATATGAATCAATAATTAAGGACAATCATATTTTAACCTGCATTCAAGAAAGAACACCTTTAGCCGATTTTTATTACAATCTCATTCAGAATTCATACTACCGACTTGACGAAAGGAGTTATTCTCTTGGAGATATCGGAGCTCATTTTATGGACTACTTAGAATCGACAATAGTAAAAAATAAACACGGCTCCATAAAATCTCCCAACTAATAAACTCTCCAAAGTCATAAGACTTCGGATTCTTTATATCCCAACACCATCTAAAATACCCCCACTCCCCCATTTCCTATCCCCCAACTTTTACTTATATTTGTTTCTATAACGTACACAAATATGCAAAACAAAAAAATACATCAGGGGAGAAATATTAAGCGTTTTCGGGAGATGTTGGGCATCAAGCAGGAGGCTTTGGCTTTTGATCTTGGTGAAGACTGGAACCAGAAGAAGATTTCGCTTTTGGAGCAGAAAGAAACTATTGAAGAGGATATTTTAGAAAGGATTTCCCAGATTCTGAAAGTTCCTGTGGAAGCTATTGAGAATATGGATGAGGAACAAGCAGTTAATATTATTGCTAATACATTTGATAATGGTTCTATACTTAATGGTATAAATCATAATCCTTCATTTCATCCTATAGATAAGGTTTTGCAACTGCACGAAGAAAAAATTGCGCTGTACGAAAGAATGCTGAAAGAAAAAGATGAAATGATGGCCAGACTGGAGCAGTTGATTCAGAAATAAAAATCCAAACTAATAACCAATCCTTCATGAAACTCTATACTTTCATAGCAGCATTATTCTTGCTGTCCTTCAGCTGTGCAAAAAAAGACCAATACAGCGTCGGCCAGGAATGGAACTACAAAACCCGCCCCACAGAAAAAAGCTCTACCCTTAGCATATTAAAGATTGAAGACTACCCTGAAACCGGAAAAGTGATTCATATTTCTGTCAGCGGTTTGAAGATGAAAAACCCTGCCAGCCCTACCGGGTATGCAGAAAACCTCAGCCATCTTCCCATATCAGAAGAAGCTTTAAACAAAAGCGTCACCACTCTTAAAAGTGAGACCAGCAAAAAACCGGATTCCCTTGAAATGGACGGATATTCTTACTGGAAAAAAGAATTCGATAAAGGAAATGCCGGAATATTTACGATTCCTGTTTCTGAGATCGTAAGTACAATGGAAAAATCTATTGTTGCAGGGGATTATACTAAATAAGACTTTATATATTTTCATCCCCTCTACCGCACGATTGTATGCTCCCTATTTAAATTTGAACATATAGATATTCTCAAATGTTAATTGAATATCTAAATTTGGATGTTTGTAAAAAAAAACAAATTAAGAATGAAAATGAATTGCAACAAATGTAAAAATGAAGTTATTATTCTAAACTTTTCTGAAGAACAAAAGCTTGATCTTTATATTTTGATGCAAAACGATTTAAAATTATTTGCTGAAAAAAAATTAATTGACGAATTCAATTTGGACAAAAATGAAGCAAAAATTATTATTAAACATGTAAACAATAGAAATGGCAGATGTACAGAATGTGAGTTTGAAAAATTGAATGGAGAATATATTGAATGTCCCAATTGTGGTGCTTTTAATTATAATCTTAATGAACCCATGTTTAATTTAGAATTTTGCAGTCATTTAGAATGGTCTCTGGATTTTAAAAACATTGAAAATGAAAATATAAAATATTATGCTAAGAGTTTTTGGTGTGATGGTATACACCATTTACCCGAAGACACAAAATCTTTACTTTATCATAATATTGAAAACAACAAGCAAATAATAACAAAAGCCTGGATTGGACATAATGGCAATGAAATTTATGAAATGAAAATCAAGTTTGGAAAAAAAGCTATAGAAAATTATAAAAATAATAAAAGTTTAATAGAATGCATTCCAGGAAATAATGAAGTTCCGAATTGGATAAAGTTATTTATGGAAGATAAAAAGATTGAAATTCAATTAAAATAATAACTGTTGCTAACTGGAGTTTTACCATTGTAGAAGACAGTAACCTTGCTCCACAAGGTCTCCGGACTTTGCTCCTCGCCTGCTGCCGTACAATTGTATCCTGTGGCTTTGATTTCATATTATAAGAATCTTTAATTGATAATATTATAACCGCACGAAAGGATTCTTGCAGTATCGGAGGACATTCAGCAGCCTCTAAAAAATAAAGAAACCCAAAGTCTTGACTTTGGGTTTCTTATACGTATACAAATTCCAATTACTTTGAATTCGCAAAATGTAAGGAACTCAGTATAAATGGGCATTTAAAGTGAATATTGGGCCATTTAATACTGCTGCAATAAATACTTTAAAATATCTGTAGTAGTGACAATACCTTTTAGGTCACCATTTTCGACCACCGGAACAGAATGAAAACTGTGTTCGGATAAAATCTCTGCCACTTCTTTTATGGTAGTCTCAGGATTTACTGTGAGAGGAGCTTTTGTCATCACCTGCGAAATAGTAAATACGTCGTATACCACTGCTGATACAGGAACATCTTCCGCATCATCCGATTGTTCTACATCCGCATAGCTGATTTTCAATAAATCACTATAACTTAATACGCCTAATAACTTTTGATTTTCGACAACCGGAATATGCCTGATTTTATTTTTTTTAAATAAATTTTCAGCCTCATACAATGATTGTGTAAGATTTAGTGTAATCAGGTCTTTCGTCATAATTTGGGAAATTGGAACTCTTTGTTTCATACCATTTTTGTTTAGATTATTGTGAAAATTAACAATGAAAAACGAACCATAAATTCCTTTTTCATACTCAAAGTTAGCGAAGAAACACCCGCCTCATCATACTATTACAGCTGATATTTATCAATTTTCCCCGCTGTATGATATGTTAAATATCATAACTTCATTTTTGTATTTTTCCAAAGAAACTTCTAACTTTATTATATCATTTTCAATAACTTACAAAAAAAAACAACTTGTCTTTTGCAGACAGACAAGTAGATAATAATTTTGTAGAAAAATATCTTTACTTAACTAAAAGCATTTTTAGAGATTCTCCCCGTTCCCCAAACTCTCCCGACTTTGCGTCAATAAAAACAAAATCCACCCACACTCTAATTTTTATCCCCAAACTTTCTCTTATCTTTGTTTCAATAACGATCTGAACAATGCTGACGATGTAACACCAAAACAAAATATGGCAACAAAAGAAGAATTCTGGGACAGGAAAAAGAAATTAAATGATGATTTCTTCGTCATGGGCTCTGTGGCCAAACCTGCGACCGAAGAACAAATTAAAAAATATGAAGAAAACACAGGGTTTACCTTCAGTGAAGATGTTAAGGATTTTCTGACCTCATTTGGTTCCTTACTTTTTGAAGTCAAGGAAGAGATCTGGAAACGTCCTCAGGAGTTTGATGTTCTTCCAAGCTGGAAATTCGGGTATGGCTTTTTTGTGTACGGACTTTCGCAGGATGAAGAGATGCCTTCATGGATGGGGTTTGAAGAAAAACATCAGGAAGCCCTTGAATATAAGGAAAAGCCACTGGGACAACTATTTTTTAAACGCAGTGGAAACCTCTACAGAGCCTATACCGACAACGGAATCATAAAAATTGAGTATGACAAATACGATGAGGAAGATTATGAAGTATTTGAAGGAAATATTTACGATTTTCTAATTGAAGAAATTAATAATTTAGAACAGGATTATCTGGAATATATCAACGAAGGAAAATCCTGATGAGTTTTACACAAGTTTATACCTCCTGATTTTAAGCCTATAAAACAAAAACACTAAAACTTATTACCATTGAAAACAAAATTATTATTCCTGTCATTTTTGGGTTCCTTGCTAGCCCATGCACAAACGCTTCATTTTCAAAAGCTCGCCGGTATGTCTGCAGGCAGAGGGGCCATAGCAAGTGTAATAGTGAATGATAATATTTATGTTTCCAATGGCTATACAGCAGATAAAGAAGCCAATTATATTGAGAAATATAATATTACCGATGACAGCTGGAGTATTTTCAATGCTACTCTAAGTCCCAAAAGATTTGCTAATTCTGAGGCTTACCATAATAAGATCTATATTTTTAACGGTTTGGGGAACTGTCATCTTGAAATTTTAGATCTTGCAACCAATACCGTAACCGAAGGAGCCATTAATCCTTATTATGCCGGCGGTTCCGGTTCTGCCATATATAATGGGAAAATATATGTGTTTGGAGGCAGCGGATTAAACGGCGCGCCTATATATTCTGATAAATTTCAGTATTACGACATTGCTTCAGATACATGGCATCCATTACCGGATATGCCTATAGCCAAAGAAACAAAAGGTAAAATTGTTAATAATAAACTGTATGTCATTGGTGGTTTTAACGAAGCTTCTTCTAATCTGATCGATGTTTACGACCTTACTACGAATCGTTGGACCGATCAGTATAAAATGCCTGTTGGGATATCCGGCCACTCATTGGCAGTAGCCGATAATAAGATTTTCATTGTAGGTGATTATAATAATCAGGATTTTCTGGCCTATTTTGATACTACCACCCATAAATTCTACCAGCTATCATCCAATATGAGTCCCCGAAGACACGCAGCTGCAGAAGTATATAACAACAGATTATATATCATTGGAGGAAATACAAGTACTCTACCCTCTTCCTCTATTAAAAGTACACAAGTTGCAGAGATTAATGAAATAATGTTCAATCTGAATATCCCGTTATCTCCATAGACGACAAAACTATCAGTACCCAGCTCCGCAAAGTCGGGAGACCTGACGCCATCAAAAAATAAAATTCGAAGTCTTCCACTTCAGATTCAGCTTTTACATATATTTGTTTCTATAAATAGGTAAAACAAACACGAAATCTTACTACCATTGAAAACAAAATTATTATTCCTTTCATTTTTGGGCTCACTGTTCATCTATGCACAAACGCTTCAGTTTAAAACTCTCGCTAATATGTCTGCAGGCAGAGGTGCCATAACAAGTGTCATCGTGGATGATAATATCTATGTGAGCAATGGATATCAGCAAAACGGAGGCAATGCCAATTTTATTGAAAAATATAATATTACCGATAATAAATGGAGTGTTCTCAATGCGACTCTAAGTCCCAAAAAATTTGCAAATTCGGAGACGTACGATCATAAGATTTATATTTTTAACGGCTGGGGAAACAGCCATCTTGAAATTGTAGACCTTAAAACCCAGAAAGTAACGAAGGGAGCTGTTAACCGTTCCTATACTGGAAATGCTGGTTCTGCTATCCATAACGGAAAAATATATGTGTTCGGTGGCAGCGGACTCAACAATGCTGCAACCACTGTATTTTCTAACAGATTTCAATATTATGATATTGCTTCCAATACCTGGCATCCACTACCGGATATGCCCAACGCCAGAGAAGCAAAAGGTAAAATTGTGAATGATAAATTGTATGTCATTGGTGGTTTTAACGGTACTTCATCCCGTCTGATCAATGTTTTCGATCTCAATACTAATCGCTGGACCGATCAGTTTATAATGCCTGCCGGAATATCCGGACATTCATTAGCGGTATCCGGTGATAAGATTTTTATGGCAGGAGGTTATAATAATCAGGCTTTTCTGGCTTATTTTGATACGACAACCAACAAATTCCATCAGTTATCCTCTAATATGATTCCCAGAAGACATGCTGCTGCAGAGGTATATAACAATAAATTATACATCATCGGCGGAAGTACAACGTCATCCACCAAATCAGCTATTAAAAGCTTACAAGCAGCTGATATTACTGAAAGTGCACAGGATACAAAAGAAAATTAAGTACACAACATTCTCAAAATAAAACACTTAATGATAGACGAAATTCTAGTACAAAAAATGATTGAAGATGAAATTCATCCTGATTATACCATCTTCAAATATTATGAAACAGAGCCTTATATTTTTATTTTCTGGAAGCATAAAAAATATGATAAAGATGATGAAAGAGGAAAGTTAATTGGAGTCGGACCTATTGTTTTTGATAAATCACAAAAGAATTATACCATTTTGGGTTCCGGATCAAACAATGCGCATTATTACAAACATTTGCCAGACAATCTCTTTGATGAATACAGAATCATCAATACTTTTGAAAGCATTAAAGCCGGAATTGTAAGGAGAAAGTATGTAAATACTGATGATGTTGACAGATTATGCCAAATTATAACTAATGGTTGGGCCAGTGTTGATTTTGACATGTATTATTCTAAAGACTATGATGTAGAAATTCATATTATAGCTGTTTTGAAAAACAAAGAACAACAAGATATCATCATCAACTTCTGGAATGAAATAGATTATCAATATAAAGTATTGAATGATATGGAAATACTACTTTGGAAAACAAAAGACGAATAAAAAATTAAAAATCAGAAAAGATGGAATTCCTTATGATAAACAAAAACAATAACTAACACAGGTTGACAATCAAATTTAAATAAAAAACAATGAGAAAACATATTATTTCAGGGATTCTAATTCTAATATTCCAGGCATTATCTGCACAGATAAACACTGACCTTATTAAAAAGAATGTCTCTGAAAACCCGCAGGAAAATTTTTATAAACTTTTAGACGTATTCAAAGTAAATCCTTCTGAACTGACGCAGGAGCAGTTGAATCAATTGTATTACGGAAGTAAATTCATAAAAAATGATTACACCATTGGAAATTATAACAGTGAATCCGGAACATTCTGGAAACCTGCCCAAAAAAGACTGTCAAAAAGTAAAGCAGAAAAAATGGTGGCTGAAGCAGAATCAAAATACGCCATCAATCCTCTCAACAAAGATTTACTGGATGATATGATGAATATTTATAGTGCACTTGATGACCATAAAAAAAGAGAATTATGTGCCAAGCAAAAAGATCTCATCATTCAAACGATAGAAAAAAGTGGTGATGGGAAAAGTGAAGAAACAGCAATTTGTGTGTTAACTCCTGGAGAAGTTTTACAACAACTTGAAAATCTCGTTACCGAAGGACCGAGAGCAGACTTTAGTCAAAAAATGAGACAACTTTCAGACGGAAGCATTCTAACCATTTATAAAATTGGAGACAGAGAAGTATTTGTAAAATTGGTTGGCGGATATTTTTAATAACTTCCAATGATGTAAAAATAGGCAGCAATTACATACTTTTCTGCAACATCCCTTCCTATCAATTCACATACTAATGTACCTTATTAAGGTAAGCCGCATGGCATGGATAAGATATTATGCTAATTCGTAGATTTGAAAACCAATAACCATACTATGAACGCTCAGGAACTTCAAACATTACTCACCGAAAGAGCAGAAAAATTTCATCTCAAAAATGAAGCGTTTCACACGCTCCAAAAAATACTTTCAGAAGATCCTGAAGAATTGATAGGAGGCTTTGCCCGCCATGAAATTACTTTTGTATTTGAGGGATACCAATATCTGATTGAACAGCGATACCAGGAACCCATTATCCGGGCAAGAATAAGTCTTTGTGTGGAAAAGGAAACGTATGTTGAAAATTTAGAACCCATCGGGTATTATGATCTTGAAATGGATTTTGATGGCGAAATAGTGGACGACTGGTTTGTAATTGAGAAGGAAAAGTACCTGAAAGATATTGGAATTATATCCTATTTTCAGAATATGAACAAAAATATGCCTCCTCAATATTTACGTAGAAACCACAGTGAATATAAATTTGTTTCTTACATCTCTCTGATTGGAACACTCTTCATCAGCAAAGAATTTGAAGGGGCCGGAGTATTTATCAACAGAGCGAACACTTATTTAAATGACACCGATAATGTTTTACCGGATAAAGATTATTTAAAGAAATGCCGGTATTTTCTGAAAATGATGACCCACTACTTACTAGAAAACAATTTATTATCTGAAAGTTTAAAACAAAGATTGATCGATAATAAGAATAATAACCCACGGCTCTAAACCCCGGACCTTGTATCAATATTAGAAGAAATGTTATGAAAAAAAGGCAATTTAAAAAACTGGACAATTCAATTTCAAGCTTTCAATGGATAAAAAAGAAAAGTGAAAGATATTGGCAGAAAGTAGATATGATGGAATGCTGGGGATTCCAGATTCAGGAAGGAAGCAAATGGAAAAAAGGATTGTCAGAGTCTGAATTAGAAGATTTCCAGAAACAACTGAACATCACCTTTCCGGACTCATTAAAAAACTATTACAGAACGATGAATGGTCTTGATAAACCGGGAATAGATAATAATGGTGGTGAAGGAGAAATTGATTTTGGTCCTATATTTTATTCCTATCCTGATGACATTCCCACTATAAAAGCAAGAATTAAACTGACCATGGAAGCCAACCGTGTGACGGAAGATATTATGAAGAACCAAAGTGTACCTCCAATTATCCCCTATTTAGGACATCGGTTTTTAATACTGGATCATGAAGAAAATGTTCTTTCAATGTTTGGTAGTGACATTATATTCTGGGGTGGCAATTTAGCAAAAGGAATTGCACAAGATATTTTTCCAATTCGTCATGCTGAAAAAAAGAAAATTGATACAAGCTCATTCTGGAACAAAAAAATTGGGTAATTTAACTCAATAGTTCTACTTAGCTACTCCAATCATTACATTACAAGAAGCCGGAAGATTTCTGTAAATATTCAGAAGTAAAAAACATCTATACAACATGAAAAAAGCATTTGAATTTCTCACCCATTTAAAAGAAAATAACAACCGGGAATGGTTTACTCAGCATAAATCTGAATATGATATCATTGTAAAAGAAAATAAAGTTTTTTTTAATCATATATATCAGGAACTTCAGGAGTATGATCAGCTTAAAGGAATTCACATTTTTAGAATTTACAATGACGTACGTTTTTCCAAAAACAAAACGCCTTATAAAACCAATTTTGGCGTTGGATATTCCCGCTCGAAGCCCATGTTGAGAGGCGGATATTATATTCAACTGGAACCAGGCAACAGTTTTGTAGGTGGTGGATTCTGGGGGCCTGAAGCCAAAGATTTACTTCGCATCCGTAAAGAATTTGAAATCAGCAGCACAGAAATTGAAAAAATTATTGCTGATAAAACTTTTATACAATATTTCGGAGAACTTAAAGGAGACTCTGTAAAAACAGCACCGCGAGGTTTTGATAAAAATCATCCGACTATTGATCTGATCAGGAAAAAACAATTCCTTGTGATGCGGAAATTTACAGATACGGAGGTTTTATCAGACAATTTTCAAAAAGAAGTCCTCCTGACTTTACTCGCCATGCGACCTTTTTTTGATTATATGAGTGAAATTCTGACCACGGATATGAATGGGGAGCCTTTATTTTAAAACCGGAAGTTTTTTATGTACTCTTTATAAGAACAGGAAAATTCAGTATGTCATTCTGAACCTAACAGTCCAATAAAAAGTAATATTATCTTTAAAAATGAAACGAATCCTGCAAATTTTAATTTTATCCATCATTGATTTTCTAGTCATCTGGATCTGGTTCTACGATATTGATCCTGATCCCAGTATTTCTATTGCTGTTGTAATAATGTATCCTTTATTATTTTTTATTAATCTGCTGGCCGGAGGTATTTTGTGGATAACAAAGAAAAAAAATTTATCTAGGTTGTTTATCATCAATTCTGTTGTTTCTGTTGCGATCGCCAGTTTTCTTTGGCCAAATGCTATCAGAAGACACCAAAATCAAATTTGGATCAGCTATAGCTTTCATCACAATGCAAAAAATTACAATATTAGTATTCACAAACCCGATCATACATTTATGATGACAGAATCTGTAAATCCAGGAAGTTCGACTTCATTTCTGGAAGGAGTTTGCAACTATGAAAACGGAAAAATAATTTTAAAAACAGATTCTACCCGGTATAGTATTGAACACAATGTATTAATAGGATTTACAAAAAATAAAATACCGCTAAAAAAGGAATAACAACCCTTTATAAAACATGTTCCAATAAAGCTATGAAAAAAGCATCTTTATTCATTTTCGCTTCATTTATACTATTGAGTTGTTCCGAGAATTCAATACGTTCACTAGATTTTGGTGATTTTAGATTAAAGGCTCCAGGAAGTTGGAAAAAATTGAAACCGGAAGCTTGTGATAGTAATGCCGGAATTATCATCACGAAAAATAATGATTCGATTTTCTACGATTACGGACCTTATTCCTATTCATTAGAAGAAAATGTAACGATTATTAACAGAAAAGATCTCAACGAACTTCTAACCGTGAATCCAAAGGCTGATACAACAGAATTTATTGTCATTGATAAAAATGCTAGTAGAGAAGATTTTGTCAAAAGTAAAATATCCTATAAAAAAATTGATGGATATAAAGCAAAAATAGTAGAGCCCAAACAAGTAGGCAAAGGAATGACAGGAGTTTATATCGACAGCCTTAAAACTGAATCAATAGGAAATATCAAGTTCAATTTATATGGCATTAATCTGAAGAAAGAAAGTCAGGTAGAACTTTTAAAGGCAATTCAGACATTACAATTTAGAAAATAATATAACTGAGAATTATTTTCTATGGTATTGAATAAAATCTCTCTAATAAGGATTTCCCATTAAGTTTTTTATATTTTTGCTCTGCCAAAAAATTAACAACACCCGTGAAACTGTATATTTTATTTGCTCTTCTTTTTATTTCCAGCATAGTAACCGCACAAGAAAAAGAATATCCATCCATCAAAAAAGGAGATTTTCCGGAAGGCATTTATATGACTCTGGAAGATGTTTTAAATAAAAAACCATCTTCAACCGAAGAGGTCTATTTCAGAGCCTGTGAAAAATGTGATTCTCTTGACATGCCGGAAAAAGCATTCTTTTATTTCAAACAAAAAAATAAAAGGGTAAAAGTTCCATTAGCTGTTTCGCATAAAGGAGAAATGTATTTTCAGACCTATCGAAAATATACCAATAAGAAAGACAATGGATATGATCCTGACCAGTATTCGAGATTTTGCAAAGTTTTGAACTATGGAAGATTCATTTATTTTGAAGAAAACATGAAAGGCTTATGGTCGAAGGCACTCTTAGGAGCATTAACTCCTCTAGCCTACTCTATCAATGGAAAAACCAAAGGAATTGTTTTAGATTTAGACAATAAAGAATTCAATATTCTGCAAAACTGTGATGATTTAAATGACTTTCTATCCAAACATGACCTTCCTGAATTTCAATGTAATTCAGAAACCTTCACCATTGGAGATTTGAGAACAAAAATTGAAGAAATTAATCTGCCTTATCGCTAAGCTGATGAACAAGCTTCAATTTATAATTCTTGTAAAATCCAGGCTTTTTTTACTTTTTCTAGTATTATTTTCTGTGAAAATTGCTGCCTGTAAATGCAATGGTACTCCTACTTTAAAATCTTCTTTTGAAAATGCTGATTTTGTTTTTATTGGGGAAGTATATGATATTACAGAAGTTCCATCTGGGTTTAAAACGGTCCAGAATATTCTAAGTAAAGTAAAAATCAATAAGACCTACAAATCGGATTCCTATGATGGATTTTATACACACAATGCTACCCTTTTCGGATCTCCGCTGCATTCCTGTGATGTTCTTTTTACCCAGAAAGGGGAATATCTGATTTTTGCATATGATGAAAAAGATACCGGATTTCTCTACTCTGACCAATGTTTTATTCAAAAAAAACTGGATGAGCTTTCTCCGGAAGAATTAAAAGAACTGGAATCTTTAAGTTCTCAGTATAAAAAATTATCTGAAAACTCTGATACATCCAGTAATCCTGAACTTACAGATTTGATTGTGGATGATTTCAACCATTCCGATAGAAAGGTCAATGAGCAAAAAATAGAAATATCATCACTCAACCAACAAAATAATAGATATAAAATCATTATTTATATTTCTATTTTTGTCATCGTTATGTTTCTTATAACTCTAATCTTCCTGCGCAGAAAAACACGGCATTGAAATCAATAAGAAGAAAGCAATATATTTGTTCTGAAAACTACATCATGATTAATATTTTCTTCTCCAAAATAAAAAGCCCACGCAGTAGTTTAAAAACAATCTGGTATTTTCTTCTTTTCATTTGGCTCTTCTGCAGTTTTTGCTGTAAAGAAAAAGTAAAGGATAACAGTCGTTTTATAACCTATCAGGTGAATCCTCAGAAAAAAAACACACAGCTGTATTGGAAAAGTGACAAAGGTGAGCTCCTGAAAAGTCTGGATCATCTGATTACTGATGTTCAGTATAAAAATAAAAAATTAGTATTCGCTATGAACGGAGGAATGTTTGAACCCGACAACTCTCCAAAAGGTCTTTATATTGAAGATTTTAAAATACTAAAATCCATAGATACATTGAAGGGCAGCGGGAACTTTTATCTTAAGCCTAATGGAATATTTTATTTAACCCGAAATAACCGGGCAGGAATCGTAGAAACTAAAAAATACGTACAAAATAAAGAGGTCAGATATGCCACACAATCTGGCCCCATGCTTATAACAAATGGAAAAATCAACCCGATCTTTCAGGAAAATTCTAAAAATCTGAATATCAGAAACGGCGTAGGAATTCTGAAAAATGGGGATCTCCTTTTTGTGATGTCTAAAAAAGAAATCAATTTTTATAATCTGGCAGAGTTTTTCAAAAATTCGGGTTGTAAAGACGCTCTATATCTTGATGGATATGTTTCAAGAACTTATCTTCCGGAAAAAAAATGGATCCAGAAAGATGGAAACTTCGGTATAATGATAGGAGTCACGGAATCTAAAAAATAAAAGTTATCCTCATTTCATAATGAAGAGGTAAAATATACCTATCTTTCCTCTCATTTTAAGAAACTCAACGCCTAAATCAATCTTATTCAACATGAAAAAAATAATACTAGACCTTGCCACTACATTAGACGGATTTATTGAAGGACCCAACGGAGAAACCGACTGGTGTATCATGGATGATGATATGGATTTTGATGGGTTTCTTTCCGGCATAGACACTATTTTCTACGGAAGAGTAAGTTATGACGCTTGGGGAAATTATCAACCGGAAGAAAATGCAGGTTTAGAAGAGCAAAAACTTTGGGAAGCAGTTCACTCAAAGAATAAATTTGTCTTTTCCAGTCAGAACCGAGAAGATGAGAATGCCGTTTTTATCAGTTCTGATATTGTGGAAAAAGTTTCAGAAATAAAAAAACAGGGAGGAAAAGACATCTGGCTGTATGGAGGAGCAAGTCTTATTAAAACATTTATTCAGGAGAATCTTATTGATACCTACAGAATATCTGTTCACCCAATTGCTCTGGGAAAAGGAAAGCCTCTTTTTGAAGATTTAAAAGAAAGACTGAATCTAAAATTGGTCAAAACCAATGTTTTCAAATCCGGTGTAGTACAGCTTATTTATGAGGTTTAAATAAAAATAATCAAACAAATCATGAAAAAAATAATAGGAATCTTTTTTTGTCTGGTGACTTCCTGTACGATGTCCGGACAAAATATTTCTGTCATTGAAAAAAAACTTAACCGTTCTTTTCAAAGGATTCAATACTGGTATGATACAAGCCGCAAGAATATCCTCATCGAGGACTCTCTTTACGCTGCCAATAGAAAGTTCGAAAAATTATTACATCACTATACATCATCCAATCCTCAAACCTTAAAACATGATTTTAAATCACTTACAAAAAGTGGATTATCTATCAGTTCCTCGGAAGATGGTAAATTTAGAATCTATTCTTGGAATACGCTAACCGGAGGAACAATGCGTTTTTACAGAAGTGTTTTCCAGTATGAATCCGGTAAAAAAGTACAGAGTGAAACGTTGAAAAGCGATATGGAGCAGAATGCAGAATCCAATTATTATCAGATTAATGATATTGTATCACAGAATAAAAAATATTATCTGGCCCAAAACATTTCTGTGTACAGCACTGCCCTTTATTACTATAGAGTAAAAGTTTTTTCTATTGACAATGGAAAATTGAACAGCAATGCTAAACTTATAAAAACCGCTTCCGGAATCCAGAATGAGCTAAGTTATGAATTAGATTTTACCGCATCTTCTAACACCAATAACTCTGTCAAAACCAAAGCATTTGAAAACCTGGATATTCAATATGATCCTAAAAAGAAAATCATCAGTATTCCGTTAATTCTTGATGATTCTAAGATTACAGAAAAGAAAATCCGTTATCAGTTCAAAGGGAAGTACTTTGAAAAAATATAATTTGAAAAAGATGACACTCAATTATGTCCATCACCATTGAAGTAAAAAACAGAACCAATTGGATAGTGACCATTATATTGGGTTTAGGTTTGTTTATCCTTTCTCTTATTATCCTGATTATTATTCCTCTTGTAAGCCTTCAGGCGGAAGGTGTCTTTTTTATTGTAAATTACATTTCATTTGCTACTCCTTTTGCCGCATTTTTTATACTATTTCTATATATCTGGTTATGGAATACCTTCGGTAAAACAATCCTTACTATTGAGCCTGAACAAATAACAATGCGATATAAAAACAAATTGTTTACCAGTCCCAGAATCTATTTAAAAAAAGAAATTGATCAGATTTTAGTAAAAGATTTTCAGGTAGAAAAATATAAATTCGGAGTTCGTTATCATCTTTCTCTGAGTGGCTCAACCTATTCTGTTGTTTTTATACAAAATGGCAACGAAATAAGAGTTATCAACTGGATCACCGAAACCAAAGCCAGTGAAATAGTGAATGAAATAAAAAAACAAGTGGTATTAAAATGAAAAACACCGATCAATCAAAACACCGCATCTGTATCTCAAAGATAAAAAGAACCACCATTAAACCTTATGATGCCTTTCAATGGACAAAGTTTTATGAAGAAAATCATTCTTTTTATGAAGCATATCCTGCCATCCCAATCCAATTAAAAGAAGAAGAACTTCTGATCTGCTCTACTATTATCGACTTAGATAATTACAGTATTCTGACAACACAGAAATTGATCACACTAGAAAATGGGGTTTTAGAATCCGGACTCATTATAGATGCAAAAAATGGATTATATGGAAATTTTAAAGGACACGGAAATGAGAAGTTTACTTTCGGAAAAATCATTCTGGAACATGGAAAAACTGTAAAATATTTTATTGAAACAGGAAAAGCATCTATGATCATGGTGTATGGTGTTAAGACTTTAATTCAGATTAAATAATCCTCTACCCTTCTTCAATAAAAACATTTTTAAAAACCCATGTAACATTATCACACTCAAAAGTGTCTTATTTAAAAAAATTACATGAAATCTATTCTCACCTGTATCGTTTTAATGTTTGCGATACATCCTCTTCTTTCACAAAAATCTCAAAAACTGGAACAGTTATTTTCAACGTATGAAAAAGCAGGATTGTTCAGTGGTTCTGTTTTGATTGCCGAAAAAGGAAAAATTATTTTTGAAAATAGCTATGGCTATAGAAATGCTCCTAAAAAAGAGAAAAATACCAATAACAGTCTTTACAGAGTTTTCTCCACCACAAAAATGTTCACGGCAACTGTTATTTTTCAGTTGGAAGAACAGGGAAAATTATCTCTGAATGACAAACTTTCCAAATACTATCCTGACTTTCCGAAAGGTGACAGCATTACCATTGCCCAGCTGCTTTCCCATACTTCAGGAATTCCCAATGATACCAACTCTGAATACACTCTAAATGAGGAAACATTTTTACAATATATTGCTGCAAAACCTTTGAATTTTTCCCCTGGTAAAGATTGGAATTACTCCAATTCAGGATATTATATTCTCGGCTATATCATTAAGAAAGTTACAGGCCTGAATTATGATCAGGTCATAGAAAATAATATCCTGAAACCTCTGAAAATGAATCACAGCGGATTCAACTTCAATAATGTAACGGATGAAAACAAGGCATTTGGATATGAATTTTTATCAGCTAAAAGGTCGAACGAAGCGTTGCGTTTCAAAACCGATCATCCTTTTGCTGCGGGAGCGATGTATTCTACGGTGGAAGATATTTTTAAATTTAATGAAGCGTTAAAAAACTATACCCTTCTTAAAAAAGAGACCACAGACAAAGCTTTTACACCTTATCTTAAAGATCATTATGGCTTAGGTTTCCAGATCTCTATGGATTTTGATAAAAAAAGGATTGGCCATGATGGTGGCGGACCTGGCTACAGAAGCCGATATTACAGAGTTCTGGATGATGATATTTGTGTGATTCTAATTTCCAATTCAGAGCTTTCTCACTCCGATTTTATTATTCCTCAAGTAGAAAAAATACTGTACAATAAACCTTATAGCATTCCGTCCATTGCAAAAGTGAGTGCAGAAGATTTAAAAAAGCTGGAAGGTGTTTACTCTACAGAAAATTCAAATTTTTATATCACCAGTAACGATGGACAACTTGTTTTCAAAGAAGGCAGCTATCCAAGAAATGCGTTGTTACCAAAAAGCAAAACATCTTTCCAGCTGGATGAAAAATTCACCTGTACATTTCAACGGGATCAAGACGGAAAAATAAATACTCTTGTCATTCATTTCTGGGATGGAACTGTAAAAACAGCAAAAAGAAAGACCAATACTCTTGCGTGGGGAATTATTGGAAATGCTACTCCGAATGGTTGGGACGGAAAAGATATACTGCTACAAACAGATCCTAAAAATCCGAATATTTATTTTCTGAAAAACTATACATTAAAAAAAGGTAATTTAAAATTCAGGTTTAATAATGACTGGGGATACAACCTGGGGCTGAATAATGACAATAAAAGTATTGCCTTCGATGCTTATGATTTCCCAATCCATGAAGATGGAATTTATGATATTGTTCTTGACATGACCAACGCTGTACAACCACAATACAGCATTAAAAAATCAAATCCATAAAACCAGTATTCACAAAGTAAAAAATACATATTTCAAAGCCGTTTTGTTTTCAAAACGGTTTTTATTTTTAATTTCCATTACTATTTTTTATTATTTTTATCTTACACAAAATCAAACACAAAATAGAATCTATGCCCCATTTTATAATAGATTGTTCACAGGATATTCTTCAGCAGAGAACACCCGATGAATTGATGGATGCAGTTTATGAAGCGGCAGACGGAACAGGACTGTTTGCTCCCAATGGCATCAAAGTAAGACTTCAACCCTATCAGTATTACAAATTAGGCACAGGTAAGAAAAATTTTCTACATGTGTTTGGGTATATCATGCAGGGGCGCAATACAGAACAAAAAGCAGATCTTTCGAAGCAGATCTGTAACCAGATTTCAGAATTGCTGCCTGATATTTCTTTTCTTTCTGTCAATATCAATGATTTCGAAGCAGCGACATACAGCAACAAAGCACTCATTAATCCTGAAAATTCAGACCAGGACAGGCATTTTGGTTTATAACATTCACCTTTACACACACAACTAAACATTAATAATATGAGCTTAAAAACATTAGTCAGCAAAAGTGCGCAGTACAACAATTGGGTAGTCAATAAATATATCGACTGGTTATCCACAAAGTCTGATGAGCAGCTTAACCAGGAAACTATTTCCAGTTTTCCGACTATTTTAAAAACACTACACCACATCTGGCAAACTCAGGAATATTGGTGGAGCCACATTTCAGAAAAAGATGATTTTGATTTTGTAAAAACAGCAGAAACTACCAGCAAAGAGGATGTTTTCAATGCCATAAAAAACAATTCGCAGAAACTGGTAGATTATGTGGAAAGTTTATCTGAAGAAGATCTTTCAAAAAATGTAAAGATAGAATCCCAATGGTTTCAGTGTGATTTTTCGAAATACGAGTATATCCAGCATGCTATTCTTCACGGAACGTATCACAGAGGACAGATCGTAACGATGGGAAGAAATATAGGAATCACTGATGCTCCTATGACGGATTTTAATTTCTGGAATATTTATAAAGACAAACAATAAAGCTATATCTTTTCTGTCACTTAAAAAGATAAAAATGTATAGTTTGACCCCATCATTATGACCACTACAACCATAGAACTCGATTTATTTCAGGAGAACATCAAACACCTTTCAACTAATGAGATCGGAAATTTTATTGCTATCACCTCCAGGAACAGAGTTATAATCTCTGGCGCAGAAACACCATTAGAGCCAGGAGTTGATATCTTAATGGCTAGAATCATTGATGAAGAAAAAATTTTAATTGTACTTGATCGTCCAACCTCTATAGAAAATGCTTTAATCATTGATTATACAGGGAAGCCTTTTGTAAAATTTAATATTGGAACTTCAATTAACGATATTAAGATAAATGGTAAAAAAATAATAGTCTCGTATTTTGATGAAGGTGTTTTACAAGGTGATAAACCTGACTGTGATGCATTGGCTATATTCAATCTTAATGGGAAACAGGTTTTTGGTTTTAATTCAAGTAATTTACAAGACCAGCTTATCGATTGCTATTGTGTTGCCAATTTGGAAAATGGGAAAATAGTTTTTAATGGTTATGGAAATTTTTCTTTGCAGGAATTGGATGTAGGCACTTTCAATCTTGTCAGTTATGAAATTCCATCTGCTTGCAGAGGTGCTCAATCTGTATCTTCAAAAGCGGACAATATTGTATTTCATTCAACCTATAAAGACAAAACTAGTTTTCTTGTCTGGAATCTACATTCGGGGGAGCTCAGTCAAATAAGTTCTGAATTTAAAAATGCTCAGCCTACTGAAAATGGATGTTTTTACCAAGTCTATAAAAAATCATTTATAATCATTAATCCATTGGAATTTTAAATTTTGTGGATAAGTCTTATACTGTATTTCAGAGAATCCACAGAACAACTATTAAATTATTGATTTTAAATAATTTAAAATAATATCATTCAGTTATCCACATCTTTAAATAGTTGTGGATAACTTTTAACAATCCAATTTACCCTTGTGGATAAAGTATGGATAAGTTTTTTCAGCTAGTAAAAAAAGCTTATAACTATCTATATATCTATAATTTAAAATACTTATTTATTTTTTAGGGGTTTCCACAATAGAAAACCATGTGGATAAGTTCTGTGGATAAGTTATCCACAATTTTTAGGTCTTACTTTTCATTAATTCCATCTCAATAATTCTAAATAACAAATATTTATTCATCAATTATTATGAATATTTTTTTATAAATTGCATTATAAACAAATCACCAATGAAAGAAATAATTTACATAAGTGAATTAAATTCAGTAAATTAAAAACATATTTACAAAAAACAACATTAATGTAATGAAAATATAATCTACCATTTCTGAATGCTCACTTAAAAATCAACAAACACAAAAAAGTATAAACCTGAAAATAGTATTATACATCATGATGAAAAAGTTATCCACAATGAAAAATACAATAACCCAATACCCTCATTCAAATGACAACAACAGACATCATGGAAAACATCATCCCTTACCTTGGGGAAGCAGCACCGTACATTTCAATTCCTGAAAACTGTATTTTCAGAAATCATAAGATCGAGACAGAAATAAGTGAATGGAATTTTGAGAATGAAAATTATGCCCAACTGATCAAATTATTATTTTCATTAGGAAGTCTCAGCCTGTATAAAGCTCTTAATGATGAGAGTAAAGAAAAAATTTATTTCCTTGGCGAAAAAATCAGGATCAGAAAATTATCATATGATCAACCAAAATCAGTAATTATCGCCAGCGAGAGCATTCTTGAATCTGATAGAAAAGGCAAATCTCACATTCATATAAGAGACAACTATTCCAAAGAGCTGCTTTATTCTGCAGAGCTGGATTACTATATTATCACCCGTGAAGCATTCGAACTTTTTTATAAAGATCTGCTTAGTACGGTTCCGGTAGAATATCATGACAAAAATCTTCCCGAGAGTAAAATAATCAATACAGAAAAGCCTCATCATTTTACGATTTTAACAGAACCTTTTACTCCTAATCAATGCAAAGGGCATTTTGAAAATCACCCTATTGTACCATTTGTGTTTATAACTCAATGTATTTTAAATGAAACATTTAATTTTCTAGGTAATGAAATGTCATACGAAATAGAAAGTTTTGAAGGGTACGCCTCTAATGCACTACCAACAGGAATCATTTTCCTGACCGAAGTCTTTCACCAACGATATTTAAAAAATCTTTTTATTTCAAATGTGAGGTCAGCGACACTTCCGGAAATCCGTATGGAGTGGTTATTTTTACTATCAAATCGAAAAAATAAACTATCAGGTAAAACTGCATCATGGTAGTGTTTAATTATTCGTCGTTTATGACTAATAAAAACATTGTCTTTATAAGCCTTTTCGTACATTAGACTTTACAATACAATAGACCAATACACTCAATTTCATATGGAAAAATACACAATATCATCGGACGGTCAGAAAATTCACTATAAAGAATCCGGAAGTGGAAGTACTACGTTAATTTTCATCCACGGATGGCTCGGGAATACAGAATGGTGGGCAGGCCAGCAAAAATATTTCAGCAGTCAATATCATATTGTACAATTGGATCTTGCGGGGCATGGAAAATCAGATGCTTCAAGGCAGGAATGGACGAGTGCAAAATATGCAGACGACATCAAAGCTGTGGCTGATGCTATCGATTCAAATGAAATAATCCTTGTAGGACATTCCATGTCCGGAGCTTATGTTCTGGAAGCTTCATTGAAAATACCAAAAGTAAAAGCCATAATTCTGATCGATACATTGAAAAACCTGGACGAATCCTTTACCAAGGAACAAACCGAAGAGGTACTTTCCCAATACAGAAAGGATTTCAAATACACTGTTGAAAACTTTTTGCCTCAATTTTTGTTTGTTGAAGGAACACCTAGTGCTGTAAAAGAAAGGGTACAGCATGAATTTCTTCATAACGAACCTGAATTGGCAATCAATGCGCTCCGGCCTTTATATAAAACAGACTTCAAAGCTTTTGCAAAACAGGTTCAAGTGCCCGTTATAGCCATCAATTCCGATGCTTCTCCTACTGATATTGAAGCTAACCGCAAATATTTAAAAGACTATGATTATGTTAATATTGAAGGTGTTGGACATTATCCTATGCTGGAAAATCCTGCTGAATTCAATACTATTCTTGATGGAGTTATCCAAAAACTAATATAATATTTAAAGATGCAGAATACCAGAATCTTTGCAACAGCATTCTCCAGTGTTTATCCCCATTACATTCAAAAAGCCGAAAAAAAAGGACGTACCAAAGAAGAGGTACATGAAATCATATTCTGGCTCACCGGATATCAAGAAAAAGAATTACAGGAAATATTAAACAATAAAACTGATTTCAAAACTTTCTTTGAACACGCTCCTCAGATCAACCCCAATGTTTCATTGATAAAAGGTGTCATCTGCGGATATCGCGTGGAAGAAATTGAAAATGAATTGATGCGAAATATCCGTTATCTGGATAAGCTGATCGATGAATTAGCAAAAGGGAAGAAGATGGAAAAAATACTAAGAACAACCTAAAGATATCAATTCAAAAAGAATCATTTTATAAATATGACTGAAACACTTCCCCATTTCAAAAAACTTCCCGAAATTAGCGGTCTGTGCGTTAAATACTATTCAATGAAATAAAAATTTAAATTACAACATACAGTAAAACTTAGTATAAGTTTTCTTCGGGGCAGGGTGAAATTCCCTACCGGCGGTTACAGTCCGCGACTCCTTTCTTATGAAAAGGACTGATCTGGTGAAATTCCGGAACCGACAGTTAAAGTCTGGATGGGAGAAGAAAATGAGATGACCAATAAGATTCCTTATGGACTCTTGTTGTGTTGTATTTCATTTCCATGTACCGAAGAGTATTTTAACTTTTAAAAGTAAAATAACATGGAAAAATTATTAGAACAATTCGGAGCTACCTCCAGAGAACGTGTAGAAAAAGCACTTCAGACATTACAACAGGGAAAAGGTATTCTTTTAGTAGACGACGAAAATCGTGAAAACGAAGGCGATATCATCTTTCCCGCTTCCACTATTACAGAACAGGACATGGCACTTCTTATCCGCGAATGCAGCGGTATCGTATGCTTGTGTATTTCTGAGGAAAAAAGCCGGCACCTCAACCTTCGTCCGATGGTGGAAAACAACAATTCAAAAAATCAAACCGCATTCACCATTTCCATTGAAGCCAGAGAAGGGGTGGAATCAGGTGTTTCTGCAAAAGATCGTGTAACAACAATCAGAACAGCTGTAGCATCAGGTGCACAGGCAGAGCATATTGCAAGCCCCGGACATGTTTTCCCACTGGTTGCAAGAGAAGGTGGAGTATTTGAAAGACGCGGCCATACTGAAGGCAGCGTAGACCTTGTAAAAATGGCCAACCTGGGTGACGATGCTGTGCTCTGTGAACTGACGAATGAAGACGGTTCTATGGCAAGACTTCCGGAGATTGTTGATTTTGCCATCAAAAAAGAGATGAGTGTAGTGACTATCGAAGATATTTACGCTTACCGTAAAATGGCAATAAGCAATTAAACATAAACTTTTTTAACGCACAGACCGCCTGTTGATCCGATCAACAGGCGTTTTTGTTAAAAATTTAACTAAAAAATCATTAATTTGATAATTGAATACTATTTTTTATTTACTTTTAACAAAAAATTTTGACTATGAAAAAATCTTTATTCCTTTTATTAGGAGCATCTGCGATGTTTTCTGCGCAGATCACACTTACAAAAACAGCCAATGACCCTATTTCAGGAAACGTTGTCAATTATAATAACACAGCTGGCACCGTAGACAACTCTGCAACAGGACCAAACACAACATTTTCAAATGGAGGTCTTACGATGGGAGCGGCATCACAAACAACCTATTCAACTCCTACTGCCACTGAAATAGCAACTTTCCCGGGCTCTACTCTTAAAATGGTAGATGGCGCAACAACAGTTTACTATAAAGCCTCTTCAGCTAAACTGGAAATCACAGGAATGGTAAATCCACAGGCAACTTTAAACTTTAGTGTGGACAACGGTACTCATATTAATTACCCAACAACTTACGGACCGGCTCAAAACGATACTGCCAAAGGTACTTTCTCCTCATCTTCTGCAAGTGGACTGTTTAGCGGTACAATGACTGCCATTGCTGATGCATACGGAACTTTAATTATAGGTAATCAAACATACAGCAATGTTCTTAGAGTAAAATTCACACAGAATCTTAATCTATATTCATCACTGGATGTTACTTATTCTAACCCTATCGGAGCAATAGTCAATACAGCCTATTCTTATTACGATGCTTCTCACAGATATGCACTGCTTAATTCTACAAGTGGAAACATCAGCATTCCACTATTAAGCATCAACCAGAATGTAAAAACTACATTTGCATTAAGTGAAACATTCCTGGCCGTGAACAATGCAGTGAAAAAAGAAAACTTAGTGGTGTATCCAAACCCTGCTCAGGATTTTATCGGTTTCAAAGGAAATACGGATAATTATTCTAAAGCAAACATTTACAGTCTGGATGGCAAATTGGTTAAAACTTCAGATGTAAAATCTGGAAACATACAGATCTCAGATCTTCCTCCAGCATCTTATTTCATTGAGATCAGTGGAAAAAATGCCGCAGAAACAAAGAATACAAAATTCATCAAGAAATAATACAAACAAATCCCCGCTCCAATGAGCGGGGATTTGTTTTGTAAGGAAGCAGGAGGATGGAGGTTGGATATATACTCCCATCCTCCTGCTTCCCTCTTTCCACCTAAAACCAACTCTTAAAAAGTAGCTGCGGGAGCAGTTTCGTTATTAAGCTTCCGTTGAATTTCTGTCTTTTTTCCTTTTGAGAAATCATAACTCAGCCCTAATACAAACATCGATTTATTGTTCATAATCTGTGTATGAATTTTATAGTCTACCAGACTTTCCGGCAAACTTTTCGTTTTGTATTCTGAAGGCATTCCTATCCAGTACATTCCTGTGGAAAATGTCCAGTTTTTATGTTTATAGCTTACAAAAATATTATTCTGATTTTCATTCGTATTAAGGAATGCGCCATTGAGACTATATACCGGGATATTGAACTGATACTGAACGGAAAAAGATTTGTATTCTGAAGAAAGCGAGAAATAATTTCCTAAATAATTATTTTTTATCAAAGCACCTTTACTTGTTCTTACAGTTTCAGAAGTAGGTGTGATCACTGCTTTTATGACCAATAAACTGCTCCCAAAAGGTTTATAAGAACCGGTAAGCTGTACTCCATATCGCTGTCCGTTTTTTCCATTTTCATAAGTCAGTGCATATCCATTCAATGCCTCATCCTGAACGTAATACTGGTTGATCACCCTGTTGGTATATCGGTAAAATAAACCTGCATTAAAATCAAAATACTTATTATTAAAAGAATAGGTCAGATTATTAGAAAAGATTTGTTGGGATTTTAAAAAGGGATTTCCCCGTTGAACAATATTAGGAGCTAATTGCACCACATTACTACTTAAAGCGTTACTCCAGGGACTTACAGGATTATAACTTGCTGTAAAACGAACGTTCTGATTATTTTTAATCTGATAAGCTAAAATAACCTTTGGAGTAAAAGTCCATTCATCAAAAGTATTTTCTGCACTTTTGTTGTGAATATTGGTAAGGCCTGCGCCAATACGATAGCTTAATTTGTCTGCTTTCCCTGCAAATTCGGTGTAAAAATACTGTTCCAGATAACTGACACTGTATTGGGAATATCCGGCAAGATTATTCAGATCATTGGAAATAGAAGACCTTGAAATTCGGTATCCCGATGAAAGTTTTCCTGCAGGAAAATCATGAGCATGTGCCAGTTCTCCTACCAGACTCGTCTGCTTGGCTTTCAATACCATATCATTATCATATACCGATAATCCTGAACCTACAATCCATTCTCTGGCCGTTTCTGTAGTATTGGCAGTATAATGAGAGCCTACAACATTAATACTCAACTCATCTTTTTCCCCAATCTTTTTAGAATAATAAAGATCCAGCTTAGGAATCACATAATCTGAACCATTATTTTTGAACATATTGTGCTCTTCCTTCAGATTATCCTCAGTAAAAACACTCTGCCCCACGCCTTTTGAAAACCTGTTGAAGACATCCATATTCAGTTTAGCCTGAAAAGCGTAATCATCAGCAACAAGTCTGGTATATCGTAACGCAATATTCTGGAAAGTATATCCGAAATGATCTTTTCTATTTTCATCAGACCGGTAATGCTTCCCGTTCAGCTGATAATCATAGATACTATTGACCCTTCTGTCATTATAATCTCTAAAATTCAGGGAATATTCCAGTCCGAAATTATTCTTTCCTTTTGTATAATCTGCATAGGCAGAACCATTCACAAATCCTGTATTCAAAGCTGTGGAAACATCAGCTCCGAACACATACCCTGTTTCTGTAGACCTTGTCAGAATATTCACTACCGTATCTGCTCTTGTTGCCCATCTTGCAGGTGGAATATCATAATACTCTACCTTTACAACCTCACTGGGTGCAATACTTCGGATCTGCATATCAGTAGCTTCAATCCCGTTGATAAGAAATAGCGTAGTTCCCCCTTTCGTACTGGTAATGGTATTAGCTATCGGATCCAGTTGTAATTCCGGAAGGGTACGGAGCAAGTCTTTTGCGTATCGTGCTTTTTCCAGTGCTTCTTTATCAAAGGTATAAACAGCTTTATCTGCAAACTGTTTTTTACGTTGTGATTTCAGAATAACTTCCTGAATCTCTTTAATAGCCACTGCATCAACTGTATCATTTTTCTTCTCCTGCGAAAACATAAAGACGCCGCAAAGAAAGAAGATGGTATATATAGTTTTTTTCATATCTGAAGATGAATTATACAATTAAAACAATCAATTCTCAATGTTTGTTACATTTGTAATGGCAAACCGATCAAAAAATGATCAATCTGTTTTCTTTAAAAAACTTTAATTATTATGTTAAATTCAGCCCGTTTTTTGCTGGTATTTCTTACATCACAAAATATAGAGTCATGAAAAAAGCAGTCCTATTAATTCCATGCTTCCTGTTTTCTTTTCTGAGAGCTCAGGAAATTCAGAACAGCCAGGCAGAAAAGATGAATATCATCAAGACCAATGTCACGGCATATGCATTCAGAAATATCAATCTGTCTTATGAAAGAGCTATCAACCAATGGTTTTCTGTGAACATTGGCTTTGGAACGATGACAGAAGGAAAAGTACCTTTTATCAATGCTTTTCTGAAAGATGAAGATGAAAAAAGATTCCAGAATCTAAGAGTAAAAGCGACTAATTTTACCATAGAGCCAAGGTTTTATATTGGACAAGGTTATGGAAAAGGTTTTTATTTTGCTCCTTATTACCGGTATTCAAGTGTGACTTCCAATACTTTTGATTTTTATTATGATTATAATGGTCCGAATGGAGTGACTTATCCAATCCCACTTAAAGGACATGGAGATACCAAAGGAAATAGTGGAGGTTTAATGGTTGGTGTACAGTTCTTTCTGACCAGAAGCAAGAATCTTGTATTGGATTTCTGGATCGCAGGCGCCCACTACGGAAGCGGAAAAGGAGATTTTACCATGACCTCAGATTATGTATTAACCCCGGATATGCAGGCACAGCTTAAAAAAGAAATTGAAAATCTGGATATTCCTTTTGTAAAATATACGGTAGAAACCAATGCCAATGGCGCCAGAATAAAAGTAGACGGACCTTGGGCAGGCTTCAGAAGCGGGCTTTCGATTGGATATAGATTTTAAAGACTCACTTTTATACACTATGAAACCGCTCTTTTCCAGAGCGGTTTGCTTTTTCCTGAAATTTGTATCTTGGATCCCATTATTAAAAAACTTTTCAGGAAAACAACATTGTATGGACTCAACAGCTATTACCACAGGTCAAAGAATCAAAGCCATTATAGGTGGATCTATCGGAAATCTTGTTGAATGGTATGACTGGTATGCATATGCAGCGTTTGCCATTTATTTCTCCCATTCTTTTTTCCCTGATTCTGATTTGAATGCACAACTGATGAATACCGCAGGAATATTTGCCGTAGGTTTTCTGATGCGTCCTATCGGCGGATGGCTGTTCGGAAGTATTGCAGATAAAATCGGAAGAAAAAAAGCTATGACACTTTCTGTTTTGTTGATGTCTTTCGGATCTTTACTGATTGCCCTTACTCCTACTTATCAATCTATAGGTATTCTTGCTCCTATATTGCTTTTACTGGCAAGATTACTTCAGGGATTAAGTGTGGGTGGTGAATACGGAGTTTCCGCAACTTACCTCAGCGAAATGGCGACTCAGGACAGAAGAGGATTTTATTCAAGTTTTCAATATGTCACTTTGATTGGCGGACAGCTTATAGCATTAGGAATTCAGCTTATTTTACAAAAACTATTACTCACAGAAGCTCAGCTGGAAGAATGGGGCTGGAGAATTCCTTTTGTAATTGGGGCACTCCTTTCTATTATTGCATTATATCTTCGGGCGAATCTTCACGAAACAGAAGCTTTTGAAAATAAAAAGACAGTCAGCGAAAAGAAAAAAGGAACCGTAAAAGAACTTCTGAAACATCCAAAAGCTCTGCTTACCGTTGTGGGGCTGACTTTAGGAGGAACGCTGGCATTTTACACCTATACAACTTATATGCAGAAATTTCTGGTGAATACGGTACATCTTACCAAGGAAGAGTCTACTTTAGTTTCTTTCATTTCGTTATTTATTTTCGCCTGCCTTCAGCCTGTATTTGGTGGATTATCCGACAAGATCGGAAGAAGGCCGCTTCTTTTAGGTTTTGGTATTCTGGGAACCTTATGCACCGTTCCGCTTCTTACAGCATTGAGTGCAACGACGTCCATTTGGACTGCATTTTTCCTGATTATGGCAGCATTAATTATTGTCAGCGGCTATACATCCATTAATGCCGTCGTAAAAGCTGAGCTGTTTCCTTCCGAAATCAGAGCACTGGGTGTAGGTTTACCTTATGCCATTACCGTAGCTGTATTTGGAGGAACTGCAGAATATATTGCACTTTGGTTTAAAAAGATTGGTTCTGAAGAATATTTTTACTGGTACATTACCGGTTGTATTCTTTTTTCTCTGGTTGTTTATGTTGGAATGAAAGACACCAAGACAACTTCTACACTGGATAAAGACTAATATCAGAAATACTATAAAAATCGAGCGCCACAGAAAATCTGTGGCGCTCGTTCTATTTTTTAATGATAGGCCTGTTTAAATTTTTCAATCATACTATCCAGATTGTGACGCTGGACGTAGATACTTTTTACCTCTTCATACCTCGGTGATTTGTAGAAAACCTCGTGGAAATCCATACTACCGTTTCCTATTTTTACAACTTTCTGTACTTCGATATTCAACTTTCTTAATTCGTCTTTGAAGACTTTAAATTCATCTTGGATACTACTGCTCATTAATATTTATAGTTTTTTAGTTAAAAATTCCATTCACCCCTTCAAATGTTAGGGGTAACCTCTCAAATTCCGAATAAAGTTAGTAAATTTATTGACACAAAGTAACACTTTGATAATATTTTATTATTTTTTTTACAAATAGTAAGTCGATATTATTCGATTGATGCATATTTCGTATTTTTAACTTCAAAAAAAATTGTAACAACCCTATACAAACCATGAATAATAAAGCATTTTTCTCTTTATTCTTTTTACTACTGCTTACTTTCCTGCATGGTCAGAAAATGGAATTTAAAGCACCGGATTATGTGGAAATTCAAAAAAATATTGAGGATAAAAATTCAGAATTTTATTATCCGAAACTTTTAAAGAGGTTAAAACAGAACGATACCCTTCTTACAAGCAATCAATATCGTCATCTTTACTTCGGATATACCTTCCAAAAAGAGTATCAGCCTTATAAAACGGGAAAGAAGTCTGAAGAAGTTGCCAAATATTATCGTGGAGAAAGTATTTCACAAAAAGATCTTTCGAAGGGAATCCAGTTATTTTTGGGCGCGCTAGATGAAAATCCGCTGGATCTTAGGGCCATGAATTATCTCGCCTATTTGTATCATTTAAACAATGATGACGCCACTGCTGAAAAAATTGCAGGAAATTTCCACGGGTTATTAAATGCCATTCTTACCTCGGGTGATGGATTGACCTGTGAAACAGGCTTTCATGTAATTGCCGTAACAGATGAGTATGTCCTTTTAAACAGATTTCAAATGGAAACAAAATCACAAAGTCTGAAAGGAAAATGTGACTATCAGGAATTTGAAAAGGGCAAATACAAAGTTCCTGGATTTTATTTTGACATCAGCAGATTCTATGGAAGGATATTAGATTAATAATTTCCTGATATTGTATTCATTATTTCATCACGTTTTACTATTCAAAAATAACCGATATCAATTTTTATAAAAATAAATTTCATATGATTTTACCCTAAACAAAAGGGGTTGGAAGGAGGAGAAATATTTTTTTCAAAAAAAATTTAAATCTTGTGTAACATTTTTTTAAGGTTCGTCTCTAAAAGACAAATAAACTTTAAAACTTTAGAAATCATGAAAAAATTCACATTCCTTTTGATTATCATGTTATTTTTTTTAGCAGTATGCAATATATTCGGTCAACAAACAACTTATCCTTTTGAAGTAAAGAAAACCGGAAAAGGAAATCAATCTTTACTATTCATTCCGGGATTTGCATCTTCGGGAGATGTTTGGAATGAAACCACTGCAAAGTTTGAAAAAGATTTCACCTGTTATACTTTAACGATGGCTGGATTTGCCGGAACAAAACCACAGGCAGATGCCAGCTTTAAAGACTGGGAAAAAGAAATAGCTGCTTACATCAAAAATAATAAAATAGACAAACCTATTCTCATCGGACACAGTATGGGAGGCGGTCTTGCCTTAGCTATAGCAGCCGACTATCCCGAACTTGTAGGTAAAATTATTATTGTAGACACATTACCCTGCCTGGCGGCCTTATCTGATCCTAATTTTACTTCTAAAGAAAAAAATGACTGCTCGGCTACTATAACTCAGTTAACAGCTATGAATGATGAACAGTTCCGAAAAATGCAGACTCAGGCTATGCCACGTCTCTTAGCAGATACTTCGATGCAGGAAACCGTGATCAATTGGAGCATGAAATCTGACCGAAAAACATTTGCTAAAATGTACTGCGATTTTTACAATACCGATCTCAGAGAAAAGATAAAAACCATCCAATGCCCTTCTCTTATTCTTCTGGAATCCTTTTTTGTTAACCTTAAACCCAATATTGAAGGGCAATACAAAAATTTAAAGAATGCCAATATGCAGTATGCTTCAAAAGGATTACATTTCATTATGTACGATGATAAGGATTGGTATTTTAGCCAGCTTAACAACTTTTTATCTGCGAAATAATGGTTTTCGAAGAGATATACGAACTCTACTGGCAAAGGATATTCCGGTTATGTATGGGATATGTGAATGATACTGAACTCGCTCAGGATCTTGCCCAGGAGACATTTATTATAGTCTGGCAGCAGCTCCCGAAATTCAGGAATGAATCCAGCATAGGGACATGGATTTTCAGAATAGCTTCTAACAACTGTCTCCGGCAGATTGAAAAGGAAAAGAAATTTGCCAAAACAGATTTACCCATCAACCTGGAAGAAAAAAAACAGGAATCTATGGAACCTCAGATTCAAATGCTCTATCAGTTTATTTCAGAGTTGCCTGAAACAGACAGAATTATTATTTCATTGGAACTGGAAGAGATAAGGCAGGCTGAAATAGCCCATATAGTAGGACTTTCAGAGTCTAATATCAGAGTAAAGATTCACAGGATAAAAGAAAAACTAACGCAAAAGTTTAAAGACAATGGATACTAATATCGATTTCAAAAATATATGGAAGCAGCAAACTTCAAACAAACCCAATCTGGAAGAACTTCTCGGAAAACTGAAAAAATTCAGAAACCAGAACCTTCGCAAATTGATTCTCGCCAATGTAGCTTTAGTCACCACCTCCATATTAATTGCTTTTATCTGGTACATTTACCAGCCTCAGATGATCACTACAAAAATTGGAATTGTACTTGTTATTCTGGCTATGGCCATCTTTCTTCTGGCCTATAACAAAATGTTTATGGTATTTTATAAGATTGATCAGACCCAAACGAACAGTGAATATCTTCAAAGTTTATATGTGGTAAAAAGCAAACAGAAATGGATAGAGACTACGATACTCAATCTGTATTTTATAATGCTCTTTCTGGGAATTTGTTTATATATGTATGAATACACATCGAGGATGTCCTTTGGTTTTGGTATTCTAACCTATGTTATAACATGTGCATGGATCGCTTTCAACTGGTTTTACCTGAGGCCACGAACCATAAAGAAACAGCAGAGAAAACTTAACGAATTAATTAATAAATTTGAAGAGATCAATAATCAATTAAAAGAATCATGATTTCTTCTGACAACAAAAACCACTGGGAAAATGTATATGAAACCAAAAATCCTGATCAGGTAAGCTGGACCCAGAAAAAGCCACAGACCTCGCTTGACTTTATTCTTTCTTCAGGATTGGGAAAAGATGCCAGCATTATTGATATTGGTGGTGGAGACAGTAACCTTGTTGATTTTCTTCTTGAAGAAGGATACGAAAATATTACAGTGCTTGATATCTCTGCCAAATCTCTGGAAAAAGCAAAGAAAAGACTGGGAGATGCAGCCGGTAAAGTAAAATGGATTGTCACAGATATTACGGCCTTCGAACCTACAGAAACCTATGACATCTGGCATGACAGAGCTGCTTTTCACTTCCTGACAACTTCGGAGCAGGTCTCAAAATACATCGATATTGCAGAAAAGAATGTGAATAACTTTATGATCCTCGGAACTTTTTCGAAAAACGGTCCTACGAAATGCAGTGGATTGGATATTCAGCAGTATGATGAAGAATCATTATCCGAAAAATTTGAAAAAAGTTTTAAAAAAGTAAACTGTATTACTGAAGATCACACCACTCCTTTTGACACTGTTCAAAATTTTGTATTCTGCAGTTTTAAAAAGCAGTAATGAATTGTATGTAGTTAATTAAATAACAAAAAAGAGAGTCATTTCTGGCTCTCTTTTTTGTTTATCTCATTTCAAAGGAATGATTTCTCTCTGATTATGACTCTTTTTCTTCTTGCATTTCCACTTCATGGCGAAGCTGAGCTTTGTAAAGCGTCGCATAATATCCGTTCTTATCCAGAAGTTCAAGATGCTTCCCTTCTTCTACGATTTTACCATGTTCCATTACAATAATCTTATCAGCTTTTTCAATGGTAGAAAGTCTGTGGGCAATAATAATGGAAGTTCTGTTTTTGGTAATTTTTTCCGTTGCTCTCTGAATAAGCTTTTCACTTTCATGATCAATGGAAGACGTAGCTTCATCCAGAATTAAAATTTTCGGATCTGATAAATAGGCTCTCAGAAAAGACAAGAGTTGTCTCTGTCCTAGAGAAATAGACGAACCTCTCTCGCTCACTACATAATCATATCCGCCAGGAAGCTGCTGAATGAAATCATCAACTTCAATTTCTCTGGCTCCTGCTTTTATTTTCTCCAGGGTAATACTGTCGTCCCCAAAAGCAAGGTTTTCAAAAATACTTCCATGGAAAAGGAATACATCCTGCAATACTACTCCGATATGACTTCTGAGATTATAAAGCTCATAATCTTTTAAATCCACATCATCAATCAGAATATTTCCGGAGTTGATATCATATAATCTTGTAATCAAACTGATAATAGTAGATTTTCCGGCACCTGTTGCTCCTACAATCGCTACAGTTTCTCCAGGGTTTACTTTGAAATCAATTCCTTTCAGCACTTCCTGCTTTTCATCATATGCAAAGTGTACTTTCTGGAATTCAATTTTTCCGGCAAAATGATCTTTCTTCACCGTTCCGTTATTAGGCATTGAGTTTTCCTCATCCATTAATCCCAATACTCTTTCTGCTCCTACAATTCCTCGCTGGATATTATTAAAACGGTCTGCAATCTGTCTCAAAGGACGGATCAGCATTGAAATATACTGGATAAAGGCAATCACCACACCGGCACTGATCGTAATATAGCCTCCGTAGAAAAGGATAAAACCGATGAATAGTGAAGAAATAAGTTCTACTACAGGAAAGAACAGTGAGAAAATAAACACAGTTCTCAGCAATGCTCCCTTCAGCGTAATATTAATATCATCGAACTTTTTGAACTCAGATTCCTGTCTGTTGAAGACCTGAATGATCGACATCCCTGCCAGTCTTTCCTGAACAAATGAGTTTTGATTGGCCGTCCAGTTTCTTTCATCGCCGAAAGCTTTTTTCAGTCTTTTCTGAAAGAATCTTGTAATTACCACCATTAAAGGTAAAATAGCTAACGTAATATAACTCAGGTGAACATTGGTGCTGAACATCATCACCAATACAAACAGAATTCTCAGAATATCTCCGAATACCATCAGGAAACCGTCTGTATATACTGTTGCAATGGTTTCCACATCTCCTACGGCACGCGTCACCAACTGCCCGATAGGTGTTTTGTCAAAAAATGAAGTTTTGAAATAAATCAGTTTAGCATATAAACGCTCTCTGATATCCCTGATCACATTTTGCGAGATAAAATTTGAAAAATAAACCAGGAAAAAGTTTAATACAGTTTCAGCAAACACCAATCCCACAAGGAAGTAGATGTGTTTCATCATCAAAGCTTTATCGTGCAGCTTTGTAATATCATTATCCACCACCTGCATGGTAAGATAAGGTCTGTAAGTAGAAACGATGGAAAGGAATATGGAAATGATAAGGGTAAGGATGAACCAAGAACGAAATTTCATTCCGATAAAGAACAGCCTTTTTATAATTCCCCAGGTATCTTGTTTTTTCATTGTACGAATCGAAAGAAAGAATTAAAATAAAATTCTATGCAAAAATAAGACATTATAATCGGACTGCCTTTACAACTTTTGCAAATCGTCATAGAAAATATCAGATACCTACCATTTACAATATGAATATATTAAACATCATTTTATATCCAATCCAGTACATATTCCACTTTTTTCTCTTATTTCTCAATGCAGGAAAAAGAGACGATGTGATACTTACTGCTGATCAATAGTCTTCCCTATCTCTTCAATTTCGATGGTCTTTGCCGGTCTTTCTTTTATAAATTTATTTTCAAGGAATTTATAAACTCCCCAAACGGCAACAATAGAGATGAGCCAACCTACAATATTCACTCCGGAAAAGCCTGTATAATTTACATTATCTACGGACTCAGGATCTGTTATTCCCAAATACACACCGTAACCCATACCTAATACAATCTGGGTTCCCAGATAAATTCCAATAGCTAAAACACCGTATTGCCATTTTGTTTTTCCAAATCTTTCTGCCAGCTGGGCATAATATCGATAGGCACCGATAAGAATAAAAATTGATAACATGATTATTATTTTGTTTTTAGTTTTTTTATTTAAAATTCATACCCTACATCTACCAGATACAGCCCGTGTCCCGGCGCTGAGGTACCTGCAGCATTGCGGTTTTTGTCTTCAATTACTTTACGAAGATCTTCCGGTTTCAGTTTTCCTGTTCCTATTTCTACCATCGTTCCGACAATTGCGCGAACCATATTCCTCAGAAAACGATTGGCAGAAACGGTAAATTTCAATTCCGTTCCGTTCTGTTCCCACTCTGCTTTATAAATTTTACAGATATTGGTCTTGTTGTCTGTTTTTAACTTGGCAAAACTGGTGAAATCTTCATATTCAAAAAGAATCTTACAGGCCTCATTCATCGCATCCACATCCAGACCTCTTTTCCAGTGCTGCCATGCAGATTCCTGAGTGAAGGGATTTTTTTCCAATGAGATAAAATATTCGTAGGTTCTGTACGTGGCATCAAAACGGGCATGAAAATCATCTTTTACCGGAAAAATTTTTTTAATGGAAATATCAGGAGGAAGAAAACTGTTCAGTCTTCTTACAAGCTGATCATCCAATTCTTTTTCCGTATCAAAATGGGCAAATATTTTTTTAGCATGAACGCCTGTATCGGTTCTTCCTGCTCCTGTAGTTTTTATCTCTTCGCGCAAAATGGTAGACAGCGCTTTTTCCAGTTCTTCTTGCACAGAAATGGCATCCGGCTGTATCTGGTAGCCGAAATAATTCTTTCCGTTGTAAGAAAATTCAATAAAGTATCTCAATGTATTGTAATAACTCCACAAAAATACTTTAATTTAACGAAATATTTATCGAAAAGTCTTCGAGAATATTACATCAATGCTTATGAAAATTCCTATTTTTGCAATCGTATGAAAAGATGGTACCTTTATCCTTTTTCCCTCGGTTATCATTTGGTAACGGGTATCCGGAACACAATGTATGATCTGGGAGTTTTTAAGTCGACAAAATTCAAGACACCGATAATCAATGTCGGAAACCTTTCTGTGGGTGGAAGCGGGAAGTCACCCATGGTGATGTATCTTGCTCAATTCTTATCCAAACATTACAGAACAGGAGTACTTTCACGTGGTTACGGAAGGCTTACCAAAGGTTATGAAGTAACAAATTACGAAAGCAACTACAAAATGGTGGGTGATGAAGCGATGCAGCTTTTTGAACGTTTTAAAAACCGTTTCGTAATTGCCGTTTCCGAAGAACGTGTTCCCGGGGCCAAAAAAGTAATTGACGATATGGATCTTGAAGTTCTTGTATTGGATGATGCCATGCAGCACAGAGCTATCAAAGCCGGATTCAATATTCTGATGACTGATTTTAATGATCCTTTTTTCAAGGATTACCTTCTTCCTGCCGGAGATCTTAGAGAATCAAGAGCCGGATATAAAAGGGCCGACATCATCATGGTCAGCAAATGCCCTGATGAACTGACAGAGGAAACCAAAAGATATTATATTTCAAGAATAAGACCTTCTTACGGACAGAAAGTATTCTTTTCATCCATCGGTTATGACGAAAATGTATACGGAAAAGATAAAATGCTTCCGGATAATAACCTGAATTATTATGATATTTTACTGATCACCGGAATTGCCAATCCTAAACCGCTTCTGGAACATCTGGCTAAATTCTCAAAAAGAGTAAAGCATTTAAAATTCAGAGATCATCACAATTTCACGGATGATGATATTAAAAAAATCCTTGCCGAGTATAAAAAATTAGGGGAATATAAACTGATATTAACCACAGAGAAAGACTATGTACGTCTGAAAACTTTTGACTATCTTAGAGAAATTGTTTACTACTGGCCTATCAATGTATTGATTGATAAGAAAGAAGAATTCAATCAAATAATCTTAGATTATGTTAGAAAAAATTAAAGAAACTGCAGATTTTATTAAAAATATTATTCAGCAAACCCCTGATTTTGCAGTTGTTTTAGGATCCGGACTTGGTAAATTACAAAATGAAATAGAACCGATCCATGTTTTAGAGTACAAAGACATTCCTCATTTTCCACAGACTACAGTGGCCGGACATACCGGAAAACTGATTTACGGAATTCTGGAAGGGAAAAAAGTACTGATGATGAGCGGACGTTTCCATTATTATGAGGGACATTCTATGGAAACGGTGACATTCCCCATAAGAGTTTTTCATTTGCTGGGAATTCAAAACCTTATTCTTTCCAATGCCTGTAGTGGTGTAAACCCAGCTTACAATGTTGCAGACATCGTTATTCTGAAAGATCATATCAACATGATGCCTGAGCATCCTTTACGTGGGAAAAATATAGATGAGCTCGGACCTCGTTTTGTAGATATGAGCGAACCTTACAACAAAAAAATGATTGCCACAGCGGAAAAGGCTGCTGCTGACCACCAGATTAAAATTCATCAGGGAGTTTATGTAGCGCTACAAGGACCAACTTTTGAAACTCCTGCCGAATATGGAATGATTAAAGCCATCGGCGGTGATATGGTAGGAATGAGTACCGTTCCCGAAGTTATTGTTGCCAGACATATGGAAATGGATGTTTTCTGTATCTCTGTGATCACGGATCTTGGCGGGCCGGATGTAGCTTTTGCCGTTTCTCACGAAGAGGTTCTGAATGCAGCCAACAAAGCAATGCCCAACGTAATTGCCGTTGTAAAAGGCTTGGTTAAAAACTATCATTAAAAAACTTCAATCAGAAATATTACAACTGAAGGCGTAACATTCCCCTCCCACGCAGGGTTGGCAAAAATTTAAAGAATTTTTGACGGGGTGGTTTTCATACTCCCACTCTCCCATCCCATAGAATCCATCAATATTATAAATTTTTCCTAATTCCAGGAGAAATCAATATCAGATTGCAATTCATTGTTTAGATTTGTACAAATGAAATTGTACGAGATGAGAAAGTTGATACTAATTTTTATGATAGGTATTTTTGGAATAAGCTATTCACAAAAAGTGCCTGCCGTCCTTAAAACGGGATTTTCAAAAGAAGCTTTACAGCAGAAACTGGAAGATGAAAATGGAAAAACCATTACCATCAAACAGATTTTGGCTCAGCATAAAGGAAAAGTTTTAGTGATTGATTTTTGGGCAGGATGGTGTAGAGATTGCTTAAATGCACTTCCAAAAGCCAAAGAATTAGAAGAAAAGAATAAGAATATTGATTTTGTATTTCTGTCATTGGACCGTTCAAAAGAAGGGTTTGAAAAAAGTCTGGAAAGATTTGATATGAAAGACAAAGAAAACTATTGGTTTTCTACAGGCTGGAAGAACGATTTCAATAATTATGTAGATCTAAACTGGATCCCGAGATATATGGTGATTGATCAGAAATCTTCCATTGCAAAATATTATGCAATATCTCCTGAAGACCCTGAACTTCAACAAACCATAGACAGGCTTTTAAAATAATTATTATTTATCTAATCCGAAAAAACATAAAAAACTCATTGAAAACCAAAAACTTTCAGTGGGTTTCAAATTTTATACCCATAGCACCATGATTACAAGAGAAGCCACAGAACAGGATTTAGCAATCCTTTTAGAATTTGAACAGGGAGTTGTTACTGCCGAAAGACCGTTCAACAGTACATTGATTGAAGGAGAGATTCATTATTACGATTTAAAACATCTGATACAATCTCCCGAAGCAACCGTAATTGTTGCCGAAGAAAATAATGAAATCATTGCATCAGGATATGCTCTGATTAAGAAAGCGGCAAAAGATTATTATCAGTTTAAAGAATATGCCTATCTCGGTTTTATGTATGTAAAGCCAGAACACAGGGGAAAAGGAATCAATAAAGTCATTACTGATGAACTCATTTCCTGGTCAAAATCAAAGGGAATCAATGAGGTAAGACTTGATGTGTATGCACAAAATGAATCTGCCATAAAAGCGTATGAAAAGGCAGGTTTTGAACCTCATCTTCTTACCATGAGACTGAAGGCTTAAAAGGCGGAAGAAAGAAGATGGGAGATGGAAGTAATCTTAGTACGTTGAATAATCTGTTATTTTTTTAAATTAATTTTCAATAAACAGGTCATCAATTTCCATATCATACTTATTAACTTCCGGCCTCCTGCTACAAACTTTTATAAAAAACTTACCTTCTACAAAAAATTTACCGTCAATAAAGGAATCCATATCTTTGTATATGGATTTTTCTTTGCCTCTTCGTAAAATTATTCATGTGGATATGGATGCATTCTATGCTTCTGTGGAGCAACATGATAATCCCACACTGAAAGGCAAGCCCATCGCCGTAGGAGGACAGCACCGTGGTGTAGTAGCAGCCGCAAGCTATGAAGCCAGAAAATTTGGTGTTCGTTCTGCAATGCCCAGTAAAACAGCCAAAGAAAAATGTCCGCAGCTTATTTTTGTTCCTCCCCGATTTGCCCGATACAAAGAGATCTCCAAAAAAATCCGGGAAATTTTCTATGAATATACGGATCTGGTAGAACCTCTGTCTCTGGATGAAGCTTATCTGGATGTCACCGAAAATAAAAAATGTATGGAATCTGCGAATCTGATCGCCAAAGAAATCCGTCAGAAAATTTTTGAACAGACCGGATTAACAGCTTCTGCAGGAATTTCCGTCAATAAGTTTTTAGCTAAAGTAGCTTCCGACATTAATAAACCGAACGGCCAGAAAACCATTCATCCTGATAAAATGGAGCATTTTCTGGAAGAGCTGCCTGTAGAAAAATTTTACGGCGTTGGAAAGGTTACGGCTAACAAAATGTTTAGTTTAGGAATTTACAAAGGAAAAGATTTAAAAAAGAGATCACTTGAAGATCTGATAAGACTTTTTGGAAAATCCGGCCAGCACTATTATAATGTGGTTCGCGGAATTCATACTTCTGAAGTAAAACCTCATCGGATTCAGAAAAGTGTGGCTGTAGAAAGAACTTTTTTTGAAGATCTACTGGATGAACAACAGATCAATGAAAAACTGGAAAGTCTTGCAGAAGAAATTCATCAAAGGCTACAGAAAAATAATATTCTGGGTAGAACTTTAACGTTAAAAATAAAATACAAAGATTTCTCTCTTTTCACAAGAAGTATCACAAAGGAAGATTATTTTTCATCACCGGAACAGTATTATAACACCGGAAAAAAACTTTGGGAACTTCGTCCTTTTGATAAAGCTGTTCGTTTGCTCGGATTATCTCTCTCTCACCTGAATACAGAAGAAAAAAAGCAGGTTTCGGTTCAACTAAAAATTCCGTTTGAAGAATTTGAAAATGATTAAATCATATTTTTTTGCTACCTTGTATCGACCAAATCAGCAAATTTATGAACCCAACCATGATCCAGTTTTTCCACTGGTATTCTGAAGGAGACGGAAAATTGTGGAAAGAAGCCGAAAAACAGGCCGGATATTTAGCAAAACTTGGAATTACTTCTGTATGGTTTCCTCCTGCCTACAAAGGGACAAATGGCGGCTATTCCATCGGTTATGATGCCTACGACCTGTATGATCTCGGAGAATTTGATCAAAAGGGAACTCTTCCTACCAAATATGGTACTAAAAAAGATTACACAAAAGCCATTAAAGCCTTAAAGAAGCAAAATATACAGATCATTGTAGATATTGTTCTGGGACATAAAGCAGGAGGTGATGAGCTGGAGAAATTCAAGGTTGTCAAAGTAGATGAGGAAAACAGGGAAAAGGTGATTTCCGAAGTGATCGAAATAGAATCTTACACGAAATTTACCTTTCCGGGAAGAGGAAAAAAATATTCAGATTTTGAATGGAATTTCACCTGTTTCAGTGGTGTAGATTATGCTGAAGGGATGGATTCCCATATCTTCAAAATACAGTCAGAATACGGAAACGACTGGGAGGAAATGATTGATGATGAAAAAGGGAATTACGACTACCTGATGTATAATGACATTGAGCACCGGAATCCTTTTGTACGGGAAGAACTTAACACCTGGGCAAAATGGTATTTTGATCAGACCGATTTTGATGGGGTAAGGCTTGATGCTTTAAAACATATTTCTTTTGATTTTTATAAAGAATGGCTCACACTGCTCCGTTCCAATTCCGGAAAAGATATTTTTGCTGTAGGAGAATACTGGGCTCCGGGATATCTTCATCTTCTTCAAAAGTATATTGAGGTCACGGAAGGCTGCATGAGTCTTTTCGACAGTTCTTTGCAAAATAACTTTCATACAGCTTCCAGAGAAGGTGATTCTTATGATCTCCGAAGAATTTTCGATGAAACTCTTACTCAGGCAGATCCTATGCATTCTGTAAGTTTAGTAGCCAATCATGATACTCAGCCATTACAGGATCTTGAAGCTCCCGTAGAACCTTGGTTCAAGCCAATTGCCTATGCCCTTATTTTATTGAGAAAAGACGGTTATCCCTGTGTATTTTACCCCGATCTTTATGGTGCTCATTATGTGGACAAAGACAGAGAAGGTAATGATCAGGAAATATTTATGCCAAAAGTAGATGGTATTGAAGAGCTATTAAAAGCGAGGAAGGATCATGCTTACGGTGAGCAGCATGATTATTTTGAAGATGCCAACTGTCTTGGCTGGGTACGTACAGGAGATGATGAACATACCGGATGTGTCGTAGTTTTAAGTAATAAGGATGCTTACAATAAGCCTATGGAAGTGGGAACGCTTTACGCTGGGAAAAAATTTAAAGATATTTTGAAACGATTCAAAGAGAAAGTAATGATTGATGAAAACGGCTGGGGAGATTTTCCTGCTCCGGCAGGAAATGTGAGTGTCTGGATTCCTGAATAAGATTAATTTATCAGAAACCCCTGTCAAGGCGTGGAACGTTGACAGGGGTCTTTAAGATTTAGCAGTAAATATATCTACAATTCCAAACATCTATAGCCCATTCACAGCATTGTCCATCTTCGTTGGAAGTACAGCATACTTTTCCCCAATTTAAATCTCCGGCTTTTAAACTCTTTAATTCCTGACGGTTCAATTTTTTTACTTTGATTTCTTTGTACGTTTTCATAATTGTTATTTTTTATGGTTTAGTTATTAAATATACATTAAAAATCACAATTATGAATAAACATTCAATACCAACCACTTGATTAAGTATATATAATATTAATTATTAAAGATAAATTTTGAGAATATGATGAAACACCCCGGCAAAAGATCAAAGAATTTTTGCCACCATTCCAAGGGAGCCGAATTCTTACGTCTTTAGTTGGGATATTTGTTAAGATTAGATGAGCTTGATCTCTACTTACATTTTTCGGAGTTCAAGGATTTCCGGTCTTTCGGAGGTGTCTGATATTTTTCCGGTGCGGGCAAATTCAGCCCAGAGCGCTCTCAGTTTTTTACCATTCTCATGAATACGGCTCCATGGAATATCTTTCAGCAATTCGGAAGATTTCCAGGCTGATTCATTCCCGAAAATTAAAGGAAGATCAATACAATGCGGTGCTCCGATATGGTTGTCTTTCAGTTTTGAATGAATTCTGAATAGATAGACATTTCCACCGGCATCCGCCAGATTCCGGGCAAACTGTCTTGCCGGATTTCCATAGATCAGTGCTGTAGTTTTTTCAACCGTTTTATCCATGATTTTTAAACCTAATCCTTTTCCGAAATATTTATTTAAAGCTTCTGAGGTTTTAAGATAGAATGCCGTTTCATCATTATTTAAACCAATCAGGACATCAAATTTCTGAGCATTTTTTTTCCACATTTCCACAGAATCTTCTTCTTTACACAAAGGAAAATGTCCGTATTGAGTTCCGAAAGGCATCGCAGCTTTCAAACCGTATTTTATTATGGAAGGCACAAATGCTTTGTACTCATCCATCATTTTTAAAACATCGGTTTCCTCTTTCAGCACTTCTGTTTTTTTCAGAAATTCTGCAGACATTTTTTGTCTTTTATGACGTAATCCTAATGGAGCACTCTGGATGATCAAGCGCTGGAACAAATCCTCCACTCCTTCTGATATCATTAAATGGGCAATAGCATCACCTCCTGAAGACTGCCCGAGAAGGGTGATATTTTTTTCATCACCTCCCAGATCTGCAATATTGTTTTTAATCCACTTTAAGGCTTCAATGATATCCAGCAATCCAAGATTGGCAGGCCTTTTTTCATCACCACCTAAAAAACCAAATAATCCTAAGCGATAGGAAACGGTAACTACAATAATATGTTGCTCTTTCACCCATTCTGCAGGATCAGCAGTGGCCAGATCTCCACAGCCTATTTCATGAGAGCCTCCATGGATCCAGACAACAACAGGGAGTTTTTCATTTTCAGATATAATTTGCGGCCGGGTTATGGAAAGATACTGGTTAGATTCATCTGCTTCAAAACTTTCAACAGGTGTCGCTCCGATCATTTTTTCCACAAGCGGACTTAAAGCCTGCGGGCACACCGGAGTTTTTCCCGGAGAAATAATGATTGAAGATAAAGAAGCTTCTACGGCGACTGGTTTTTTAAATCTTTCAGAATGGGCGTAACGGATACTTTTAATCCTTATAATTCCTTGTTCATTTAGTGCTGTAATTCTCCCGAATCTGATATTAAAAACAGTAGTGTCTTGGTGATTTGGTGTCATCTTAAAACTGTGAAAACTTTTCTCTTTAAATTTAATTATTTAAACACAAATTTCAAAAATGAGTACATAAATATTTACTATTAATTATGGTGTCATTGGTGGAAAGATTAGTGTTATTCGTGTTAAAAATAATTTAGCCATCCATTCCGCAAATGCAGGCACAAATATTCACAAACAACATTGTGTGATTAGTGAAAAAATTAGTGTGATTAGTGTTGAAAAAATCTAAACACAAATTTCACAAATATGAGCACTAATATCCACAAACCATTATTGTGTGATTCGTGTAAAAATTAGTGTTATTCGTGTTAAAAAACTAGTTGAGGGTTTTATATTCGCTGGGAGAAATTCCTACTTTGGTTTTGAACAGCCTTGTAAAATGCTGTGGATATTTAAAGCCCAGATCATAAGAAATTTCACTTATTGTTTTTGCCTGATCCAGAATCTGTTCTTTGGCAATATCAATAAGTTTATTGTGGATAAATTCCTGTGCGGAAATTCCCAGTTCTTTTTTTATCAGATCTCCGAAATAATTGGCAGAAAGATTTAGCTTTTCCGCAAAATAGTTCACCATAGGAAAACCTATATTCTTCGGATTTTCAGATTTTAAATAATCATCCACCAGATTTTCAAATTTACCGATGACACCTTGATTGATATGATCTCTTGTAATAAACTGACGGTCATAGAAACGCATACAGTAGTTCAGAAAGAGTTCAATATTATTAACAATTAAAGATTTACTGTGTTTATCAATAGACTGTTCCAGTTCCAGTTTAATATTTTTAAAGCAATCCAATACCACTTCTCTTTCTTTTTCTGACAGGTGAAGGGCTTCATGTACATCATAGGAGAAAAAAGAATAATCTTTCATATTCTTTCCTAAATTGGTTCCTTTTATTAAATCCGGATGAAAAATCAGGGCAAAACCTGCAGGCTGAACAAATCTGTCTTTATTATAAATTCCATAGGTCTGGCCGGGAGCAATAAAAACTAATGTTCCTTCCTGATAATCGTAGCTGTGTTTTCCGTATTGCATATCACCACACATGACGTCTTTCAGAAAAACGGTATAAAATCCAAATTTTCTTCTATACTGACAAATAGGATCAGACTTGGAAAAATCAATGATACTTACCAGCGGATGCAGGGTTTCATGATTCGCCATTTTATTATACTCTGAGACCGTGTTATAAATTTCAACCTCCTGATTTTCCATGAAGTATATTTTTATTGCTATTCAAAATTACCACTTTCATTTGGAACTGAAATGGTGCCTGTAAAATTGGTAAGTAATTCGGTAATCTGTATAAGTTTTGTTTACAGGAAAGTTTCGACTTTTGTATCGTTATAGAAACTTTTAATACGGACATTCCTCAAAAAGGGAAAAGCTTTTTCAGATGAGTTCTGTTAAGGAACAGCATAGGTTCATATTGAATATCATAATTTATAACCCTAAATAAACTAAATATAAAAATGAGTACAATCACAGTAAAAGCTTATGGTGCAGCGTCTACCACAGCAGATCTGAAAGAAATGAATATTGAAAGAAGAGAGGTAACCGCAAAAGATGTAGAGATTGAAATTCTATATTGTGGAGTATGCCACTCTGACCTTCATACCGCAAGAAACGACTGGGGTGGATCTTTGTATCCTGTAGTTCCGGGACATGAAATTGTAGGAAGAATTACCAAAGTAGGAAGTGAGGTTTCCAAATTTAAAGCGGGAGATCTGGCAGCAGTAGGATGCATGGTGGATTCATGCGGACATTGTGACAGTTGTCAGCAAGATCTGGAGCAATATTGCCAGAATGGATTTACAGGGACTTATAACGGAAAAGATAAGCACCTTGGAGGTCATACTTTTGGAGGATATTCTCAAAAAGTAGTTGTTGATGAACATTTTGTTTTAAGTGTTCCTGAAAATTTAGATCTGGCAGCAGTAGCACCCCTTCTGTGCGCAGGAATTACCACATGGTCACCGTTAAGACACTGGAACACTGGTCCGGGTTCAAAAGTAGCCGTTGTAGGATTAGGCGGTTTAGGTCATATGGCTATTAAACTAGCAAAAGGACTGGGAGCAGAAGTTACTTTATTCTCAAGAACTCCGGGAAAAACGGATGATGCGAAACAACTTGGAGCAGATCACGTTGTAATCTCTACGGATGATTCCCAAATGGATGCTGTAAAAGGTAAATTTGACCTTATCATCGATACGGTACCTTACGAACATGACATCAATCCTTATATGCAGACTCTTTCTCTGAACGGAACTCTGGTTCTTGTAGGATTCGTTGGTGAATTTCAGGAAACGCAGGTAAGTACAAGACCTATGATCTTCCAACGCCGTTCTGTAGCAGGATCTTTGATCGGAGGTATTGCAGAAACCCAGGAACTGTTAGATTTCTGTGGAAAACATAATATCGTATCTGATATCGAGCTGATTAAAATGCAGGATATCAACAATGCATATGAAAGAATGCTTAAAAGCGATGTAAAATACCGTTTCGTTATTGATATGCAGTCTTTATAATTCTTCTATAAAATAGTAACAGAAACAGGTTCTTCAGATTGAAGAGCCTGTTTTATTTTTTCAGGTTTTGGCTAAAAGCATTTTGATCCTGATTCGTTATATATCTGTTTCCTTCAGCACATTTATTATCATTTCTTTCCATATCCTGAAAAGCCCATGCTGCCATGGCATCAATCACGGGAGCCAGTTCATTCCCTGCTTCACTCAGTTTATAGGTCACATGAGGTGGCACTACAGGTTTTGCTGTTCTGATAATGAGTCCGTCTGTTTCAAGCTGTTTCAAATGCTGGATAAGCATTTTTTCTGTTACAGCAGGAATTGCTTTTTTCAATTCGCTGTATCTTTTTTCTCCTGTGGAAAGATTGAACAGGATAATCGGTTTCCAGAATCCTCCAATTCTTTCCATAACGTACATTACAGGACAATCCTGCACTGTTTTTTTATTCTCCTGAATGGTTGAACTTTCTTTGATGGCTGTCATAGTTACATACTTTAGGGTAAGTACTTGTATAAAAGTAAGTACAAATATAACTTTGTTCTCAGAAATAAAAAAATATTCACATATGAAAATTGTAATCACAGGATCACTAGGAAATGTAGCTAAACCATTAGCAAAAAAGTTAATTGCCGACGGGCACAATATTACCATAGTAAGCAGCAGCGATGCCAGAAAACAGGATATTGAATCTCTGGGTGCAACTCCGGCCATTGGGTCTATCACAGACGTTGATTTTTTAACGCAAACATTTGATGGAGCGGATGCAGTTTTTGTGATGACCCCTCCAGCGATCAGCCCGGATAAAATTGTGGAAAACACGACCAATGCAGGAAAAAATTATGCTGAAGCTTTGAAAAATACGAATGTAAAAAGAGCTGTTATGTTAAGCAGTGTAGGTGCAGAATCTCCGGTAGAAAACGGTCCTATTGCGGGTCTTCACAATATTGAAAAAATATACAATGAAGTAGAAAACACTTCTTTTACTTTTTTAAGAGCCGGATATTTTTATAATAATTTTTTCAATGATATTCCTTTGATTCAAAATGCAGGAATCATTGGAGGAAATTATCCTGCAGATATTGAAGTACCTGTAGTACATCCAACTGATATTGCGAAAGCTGCTGCCGAAGAACTGGTAAACGAAGGAAATACCAATACGATCAGATATATTGTAAGCGATATAAGAAAAGCATCTGATTTTGCTAAAGTTTTGGGTTCTGCTGTTAATAAGCCGGAACTTCCATGGGTAGAATTCTCTGATGAAGATTCTTTAAACGGAATGCTTCAGGCGGGATTACCTGAAGATATGGCTAATTTGTATGTTGAAATGGGAAGAGGAATAAGAACCGGTGTTGTACAGAAAGATTTTATTGATCATGGTTCCCCGGTTACAGGAAGTGTTAAATTAGAAGATTTTGCAAAGGAGTTTGCTTCTCAATTTTAATTTCTTTTGTCTTGAAACAAAAGAAACAAAAGTTCAAGACTGGAATTAAAATGCTAAAAATAATTTTTGTTCTCTAAAAATTCTAAACTCGCGCGGTTTCACTATTAATTTAGTATCGAATTTAATTCCCGCGCTTCAAACAGTAGAATTTTCTTAACGCTCACAAAACTTATTTTTTTAACGCTTTTAATCCCTAAGTCAATTTATAAAACAAGATTCGGCGCACCTTTGGTGCGCCGAATCTTGTTTTATAATATCTTTAAATCAATACTATTTTTTGTTTTTTAAAGTTCTTTTTAAAACTTTCAGTTTCCCGTCAATAGGCTGATCAATTTTTAATCCTAAAACCTCAGCCACCAAAGGATAAACATTGATGTTCGCAAATTCATCAATCACCAGATTGTTTTTAAATTCCGGTCCCCAGGCAAAAAAAGTAGCTTTCATTTCCGGTACCACTTTAGGATTATAACCATGTTTCCCCACTGATGTTTTCTTACCTTTTTCCAGGAAAATCTTTGGTGCTTTCGGAATCAGAAGAATCTGCCCTATTCTGTTGTACTGGTCATCTCTTGTAGCGAAATGCAGGTATCTGGGAAGTTTTTTATCAAGATATACTTCGTAGTCGTCTGTTTTATTGGCTTTCAGTTGTTTATAAACCGCTTTTACTTCATCAGGGTTTTTAACATAAACTCTTAATAAAGTCTGAGAATTGTAAAAATCAAATCTGTTTTTATCAAAAAGAAGAGCCGGAATTTCCAACGGTGTACCTCCATCTACTTTAATCATTCCGTGATCGGAAACAAAAACAAAGTTGACATTTTTTAATCCTAAACCATTTACTTTCTGAACAAGATCGCCAATAGCCTGATCTATGAGATGAACAGCAGTTTCCGTTTCTTTGGTATCTGGACCATAATGATGTCCGCTTCCATCTACTTCCGGGAAATATAATGAAATAAAGTGTGGTCTTTTATCTTCCGGTAATTTCAGCCAGTTGACTACTTTTTCTACTTTTTCTGAAGGGGTAAATTTTTCGTGATAAGGATAATAATAAGTAGGTCGCATTCCTCCGGCGTCACTCGCAGATCCTACCCACATTAAAGAGGCAGATACCATTCCTTGTTTTTCAGCAAGCCCCCAAAGCGGAGTTCCTCCGTACCAGCTTCCGTCCTCAGCATTTTTCTTACTGCTCATCGCATAGCCTTCTTTTCTCTTGTAATCGTAGAAAAAGTTATCAATCAAACCATGATGAGAAGGATAAAGCCCGGTAATTAAACTCCAGTGGTTTGGAAAGGTAATACTTGGATAGCTTGGAATCATGGCTTCAGCCTTTACACCACTATTAGCTAGTTTCAAAAGGTTTTCAGCATTGTATTTCTGAGCATAATCATAACGGAAACCATCCGTTGATATCATAATCACATAAGGTTTCGACTGTGCTTCAGTACTGTTTTGTCTTCCTGGTATTACAACCTGGGCAGTATCAATATTGGCCTGCTGGGCAAAAGCCGTAAAGGAAATGAGCAGCAGTAAAAAATGGATTCCTCGCTTCATTATTTTAAAAATTTTCGGCAAAGTTACATCCTATCCTTCTCCCTGAAAAGTTTAAGAGATTAAAAGTATATTAAAACCTCTTATTTTGTTTGAATCAAAATTAATCGCTGTTAAATAGACCTTTTCATTTCAAACTGTGACAACCAGTTGTTCAGTCCTACTCTTTCGCTAAGAAACTTATCTGTACTTTCTGAAGAATCATCCACATTGTTTAACGCTATCGCCTGCCCGTGATTTTTTTCTCTGATAGCATTAAAGAGCTTTGTACCAATTCCCTTATTTCTGTAATTCTTATCTACAGCAAACTGGTATACTTTTTTCGATGCAGGACCATAAACAATATATCCGACGAGCTTTTCCCCTTCATAAGCCCCTAAAGTCACATAATTTTCAGGCATCGGTTCCAATACGTAAACAGATCCCTGCCATGAAGGTTCAATATCCCAGAAAGAACATAACAACTCCCATTGAAAGTCTTTCAAATCTCGTATGGATACTTCAGTATTTCCTTTTTCCTGTTTAATATTCCCATTAAAGCAAAGCAGTCTTCTGACAATTGTAAAACCTAAATTTTCATAAGCCCTGATAGCAGGCTGATTTCCTTCAATTACTTCAAGCAGTAAGGTATTGGCATTTCTATCCTTTAAAACAGGAATGATAAAATCGTACATTTTTCTTACCAAGCCTTTACCTCTGCTTTCCGGAACTACTCCAGTACCGCCATTGTAAATAATTTTCTCCCCGTTTTCAATTTTTTCAGACTGAAGAATAAAGCCTACCAGTTTTCCATCTTCAAATGCTCCGGCAGATAAACTAAGATCTAATTTTTCTGCAGCAATTTTTGAAACAAGCACTTCTTTTGTCAAGTGAAAAGGAACAACATAATCAGAAAATGAGTAATTGAATACGGATAAGAGTTCATCTATTGTGATATCTGCTAAGGTTTTGAATTCCATAGGGTCGTAAAAATTATAAGGTCAAAAAATTTTCCTTTATTAAGAATCAGGATCTACACAAATATATGAATTTTAAAGCAAACTCCCTGAAATTGGGACTTTAAGAAAAAAATGATACCCCTGAAAAATCAGAGGTATTCATTATTAAATATTGAGGTGTGTTTTTTCTGAAAAATTACTCTTTAATCAATTTTTCGTAAGATGTGGTTCCATCTTTCCATGTGATTTCAAAATAATAAATACCAGATTTTAAATCTCTGATACTAACATTTTCTCCCTCAAGTTTTACAGCTCTTACTTTTCTTCCGGCAGATTCATAAATATCAACAGATTTTATTTTATCAGCATTTTTTAAGTTTACAGTTTCTTTAGCGGGGTTTGGATAAAGAGCTACTTTCTTACTTTCTAAAGCTGTTTCACTAGTTCCGAGAGTAGTCGCAAAATTAAGGGCTGTAGTACCACAACTGTTAGAACCATGATAACCAATAGTAAAATTTGATAATCTGCGTCCATAAGTAACGTTGAGAGGACTTGTGGGAGGAACAGTAAAGACATAATCATTAACATCTCCTGTGTTTAAAGCTCTTGTAGCAACTACAGTACGGACACTTCCTGCAACCGTGTTGGATGTTACCGTCCAGTTTTGAGTTCCATCCAATGGCGGAACCACTCCCTGTCCATTAAATGTTCTGTCGCTTAAATTCGTTCCGTCAAAAATTACGACATCCTTTCCGATATCATCCATATTTGTGGTATTAAAAGCCATTCCAAGCCATCCTGTAGAAGGACCAACAAGGGTAAGGGTAACTAAAGAAGGGCTAAGGTCTATCTTAACTGAATAAGCCAAATCTGCTCCTCCCGGTGTGGAAAAGAGAGGTACAGTTCCTGTCGAATATTGACTTTTTACATTTAAAAAAGCAAAAAATCCGATCAATAATACTAGGGTAGTTTTTAATTTCATATGATCAATTTTTTAATAGGTTAATAATATCTTGGTTTTTAGAAAATAAAGCATATTCAAAAACAGTTTTTCCCTGTTTATCTGATAATGTCTTATTGGCTTTATTCTTTAGTAACAACTCAACCATTTCTTTGTTTTGAGACTGTACAGCGTATATCAATGGAGTTACTCCGCTGCTGTTTGCTACATTTGGATCAGCATTGTTTTGTAATAATTTCTGAGTAAGATTTCTATCTCCTTTAAATACAGAAGCCGTTAAAGCCGTTCCTTCTCCACTTGCATAATTCATATTTTTAACGTGCGTAATTAAAAATTCAGCAACGGGAGTATTCCCTCTATAACATGCTAAAATAAGGGGTGAAAATCCGTTCTCGTTGATCTGATTAATCACATCCGGATTTTGCTTCATCAACTCCTGTACTTCAGTTACAGTCCCATTTCTTGCAATATCAAATATTGATTTCGCTTTTTCCTGAGCAGATAATACTGAACTCAGGAACAGTCCTAATATTAAGATGAAATGTCTCATTGTTTTACCATTACATAGTTGTATTCAATATTGACATTTTCAGCCACTTTCTTGGTAACCATTTTGGGAATAGTCACTTTATAATCTACAGGTCTTGCTACAAAACCTCCCTGCATATAGATTCTCCCGTCTTTGGCATATAAAGTGGCAGCAGAGGTAACGGCTTTATCTACTCCATGAAAGTTCAATGTTCCCTGTACCGTATATTTCTGAGGAATTGTGGTAAGCTTTGTTTTATCAAAGTTGACAATCTTTCCTTTGAAAGTGGTTTTCGGATATTTTGCAGATTCAGCATAGCTTTCATTGAAATGCTCTTCCATTAATTTTGTTTTAAAATGAAAGTTTTTGACATTTGAAACTGACGCCATTTCACCATTGTCTGCATTGAGAATGACAACATTGTTGTCATCCTGAGCAAAAATATCATCAAACAGTGGTACCGAAGCTTCAAAAGTTACTTTCCCTGTTTTGGAGCTATATTTTTGTGCTGAAGCGTACCCTGCAGAAAGAAGTAATACGCTTAATAATGCTAATTTTTTCATATCAATTTTTTTAATTTTCATTTAGTCCGTCAGCTTTCCATTTGATAAACATATTGATTTGAGCTGCGGACATAGATCCTCCCTTTGGCATTTTCTCCGGATCACCATTAGGTCTTTGGATACGATCCAGAATTCCGTCAATATTATTTTTTACCTGATCATATGTAACCAAAGGTTTAAAACTTCCTGCAGAATGACAGCCTGCGCAGCTGTTATCCATAATGGGTTTTACATCTGCTGTATATTTTACAGATGCCGTGATCGGTGTGTTATCAGAAATCTCTTCATACGTTCTGCTGTCACAAGCCGTCAGTATGATTGCTGACGACAATATCAATAAGGATGTTAGCTTTTTCATATTAAAAAACTCTATAAAGATTAAACCCAAAGAAAATATGTCCCTTTCCCCATGCTCCTGTGGCATTGGTAAGATATCCGATATCTGAATTTATCTGGGAGTTTGTGAGTAAAAGCTGGAACACGTGTCCTCCTGTTTCTATATCTACGCCCAATGATAAAGGGTTTTTATAAAAACTGTGATCGTCAAAATTCACAAAGTATTCTGCATTCAGAGAAACTCTTTTTGAGATTTTATAGCGTCCTCCCAAACCTGCCAGAAACTGATTTTTGTTTTCAATGGTCGGTTCGTAAAGGTTTTTATGAACAAAGGAAGGTGTAAGCTGTACTGAAAGCTTATCACTGAATCTTCTTGAGATCAATGCCTGGGTAAGATAAGAAAGCCTGTCACTGAATGTAAGGTGTGGATAAGTATCTTTATCCAGTTCAGTATTAGCCCCCATTACATTATACCCCACAATATCCACCGGAAAGTTTTCACTTTGTTTTACCAGCCTGTACTTCACTGCTCCTTCAAAGGTTTTCATATTTGTTTCTCTGGACAGGCTTACCGAAACAGCATCTGAAATACCATAGATAGCACCTAATTTGGTTGAGGCATTATCCAGTCCGAAGAAATCTTTAAATCCTGCACTTATGTCACCAAATCTGTGGGCAACAATCATGTACCATTCTTTTTTGGCGGCTAGTTTCGTAGATTGTCCTGTTACAATCTGAAGGGCCTTGAAGGCCGGTTGTGAGGTTTCTGTATTGGTTTTAACAGTGTCAATATCTTTCAGCAGATCTTCCTGTGCAAAGACAAGACCTGAAGAAAACATTGACAAAAATAAGAGAGTTTTTGTCATATACAATTTGAATTAAATTATAATACAACAAACTTATTGAGTTCTCAATTCAAAAATAGGTGATAAAAGTCACCAGTCAAATTGTTTTTATCAATGACAGAAATAAACTTTTCAAACAATTGAAATTAGACAATTCTAACATTTTCATTTACAGGAACTTTTATTCCCTCTTTAGTCTGAACAATTTCACCTTCGCTTTCAATTTTTTTTAAAACTCTGCTCACCACTTCTCTGGAAGTTCCCAAACTATTGGCAATTTCACGATGGGTAATCTTAATAGGATTGTTTCCTGTGGATGAAATCTGTTGTTTAATATAGTTCAGAACCCTCTTATCCAGCCTGTGGAAAACAGCATCATTCACCATGTTCATCACTTCTGAAAATCTTCGGTCATATTCATGGTAAAAGAGTTTATTAATCTCCGGAAATCTGGTAAGCCATTCGTGCATAATAGAAACGGGAATAAGAATCGCTTCCGAATCTTCTTCTGCAACGGCATATACCCTGCTGATATAATCTGTCAGAATAGATGAAAAGGTCATCAGACAACTATCTTTCGGTTTAATATAATAGTAGATAAGTTCTCTTCCATCATTAAGGGTAAAAACCTTGATAGAACCTTTTATTAAGAAAGGAACAAATTTATTTTTCTGTCCTTCTCTAATGATTTCAGTCTTTGCTTTTATATCAATAGCAACAGCATGTTTTTCAAGCTCAGATAAAAATTCAGCACCTAAAAAACCAAATTTACTTACAGCGAACGAGTTATCAATCATATCTTATATTTTCTGCTTTTTCTTAAACAAAGATATAAAATTGATATATCGTTACTATATATTTTCATCTTATTAAATAAAATTAACAATTAATCCATATTAACATCTTTCTTTACATTCATCCAAGAAAAATACCCTGGCAAAAACCAAGGTATTTTATTATCAAACAAGCTTATAGAGTAAGATTTTGAATTTAGAATCTGTATTTAACATTGAATCCGTAAAAGAAATATGCTTTTCCTGGTCCCGGATTAAGATCTGTACTTACTCCTTTGGGATAACCATTTCCTGTATCAGAATCATTGATGCTGTTTCCTAAGAACAGGAAGGTATAATTGATCTGACTGGTAAGGTTATTTCCCATCACATATAAATCAAGATCAAAATTATTGAAAGATTTTTTAAATCCTAGCTTGGAATTAAGAAGTCCGAATCCTTTTACGAGATTTGTATTATTAAAATCAGAATATACATTTCCAAGATAATTATAGGTATTTACAAGATAGAACCCCGGTTTGGTAAAGATATCCAATCCAACAGCGTACTTATTTCTTGGTACTCCTACTACTGTCTTATGGTCGTACACCATTAGTTTTCCTACAGTTTTCCCTGTAACAGGATCTTGATATTTAGGATCATAGATTGAAAAATCTTTATATTTTGTATCATAATAAGAAAGATTTACAAAAGGAACAATTCTCTCAATAAATGAGTTCTCTGTTCTGTACTGATATCCTACACTAAACTCAAGTCCTGTATTTTTCTGACTTCCGGTATTAGCCCAGTACGTTTGCCCGCTTGTATTACCTGGTAAAAGCAGCTGTGTAAGTTTATCGGAATAGTCTATTCTAAATGCAGAAATACGGTAATCCAGCTTTGTATTCAGTAAAAGGCCATGTACACTGAAATCAAACATTTTTGCACGTTCAGGTTTTAAATCATCATTCGTTGTATTTGTAGCTGTAATAAATGAAGAAGCTGCCGTAGGAGAATTATAGCCTTCACTGTAGCTTAGATTAAAGATCTGATGCTTCCATTCTTTTTGCAAGGCAAAGTGAGGAGTATAGGCCATGTCATATTTCTTATTGAAAGACTGGTCCTTACGTCCCGCTACCAATCCTGGCAAAGCAAAAAGATCTTTCCTGTCATAGTTGGTTCTGTTACCACTTATTCCGGCTAATAATGTAAGTCCCCAAGGTTTATAAGAAAGATAATCGATCACAAAATAGGTGGATTGATTATTATTATATTTAAAATATGAGGCACCGTTCATGCCTGTTGTCTGTAAAGGTTCTGTTTCTGAGCCTGTAAACCTGTAACTTGAAGTAGTAGAAACAGAGTTTTGTATTTCTGCTCCAAAATCCAATCGGTTTTCAAAATCATTAAACTCGTTCTTTAAGGTAAAAGTGGAACGCAACCCTACATTCGGAGAACTTGTAATTCCATAAGCTCCTGCTGAAACACTTTCTGTATTTGCATTGTAATAAAACAAGGTTGTATAGTTTCTTAAGTTTGAAGTAAGACTTACTGTATTACTCAATCCTACTCTTGTTGATTTTATTTTTGTTCCTGAATTTTTACGGATATATGCTGGGTTTCCGTTATCTATGCCTGCATAATAATCGTCATATGAAATTTGTCCTGAAGTGTGCTCGTACGAGTAAGCCTGGCTTGCAAAGAAACTTAATTGATCTTTTTTGCTTAATTTCACGGTACCATTTACATTGAAGAAATTTTTCAGTCCTCCTCCATTAGGTCTGTATCCGTCTGTTTCAAGATGTCCATACGCTGCACTTATCGAGTAATTATCATCTGCAACATTCAACTGTGTTCTGGACTGGAAGGTTTTGAAAGCCCCAAACATCGCATTTTCTGAAACCGATGCTCCTTTTGTAAAATCCGGACGGGTATAAAAGCGGACTGCTCCACCTACGCCTCCACCGTACATAGTAGCTGCTGGACCTTTGATCACCTCAACATTGGTTACATAAGCAAAATCCACATCATCCAGTACAGTAATCCCTTCAGCGTTTGTTAAAGGTATATTATTCCAATACGCTTTTACTCCCCAATTATTAAATTTCTGATCATTCCCGTATCCTCTCAACACAAGTCTCTGCCCTCCGAAATTTGTTCGTTTATCCACCTGAAGTCCTGGCATGGTAGATAACGTCTGATCTATTGCCGCAGGGTTATTTCTATTAAGATCTTCTTCAGAAAGAGTTTCTACAGATTGTGCATGCCTTTTGAATTCTGCCCGTTCCTGTTTAATTTTTTTTCTGCCAAGGATATTCACCTCATCAATTGATCCTTCCTGTGTCTGCTGAGCATGTGCAATAGTACAGCCTAGCAAAGCTGCAATGCATATATATTTTTTCATTATTTATTTTTTTTCCATTAATACTACATTCTTTTTATCGCAAAGCTCATTTCCGGTGGAGGAAAAATAATGGCTAAATAATGAGTGTTTTTTTGTTGATTGTAATATTTTGAAATGGTTTCTAAGAAATGATTTGAAAAAAAACTGAATTCTTTTTCATCAAAAACGGCAAAGGAACCTGATATCTTAAGTATATTTTTGTTGTGACCGGGAAGATCAATCTGTAGTTTTAAGTATTTTTTTTTGAATGCAAATTTTTTCGAAAAGCTCAACAAAGAATTGATGATAATATCTTTTTTATCAATATAACATAAAAAATATTTTTCACCATTAACCATACTTATTTTGATAATGTCATAAGAAGCTCCGTGAAGGCTAAATTCGTTTACTTCTTTCCATTCTGCTTCTGCCAGGTCTCTTTCAGTAAAACATATGGTTTCGTACTTTCTGAAATGATTTTGCGCAATACAGTATTGCGTCTTCTTATATAATTCTTTTTTAACATGAGCAACTACAGAATACATCACATTACTGAATAATATGATTACCGGAATACATAGAAAAATAAAAAGTAGTTTTTTGTTCAAAAAATGGAAAAATTTAAGGGGCAGGTTCTTCTGAAGACACCACAAAGGTAAATTTTGAAATATTAATTTTATACGGTACCTGAGATCCCTGGACAGTATACTCTATCCAATTGTCTTTTGGATTTAATTTTTGCGGAACAGAATTTTCTACAGGTACTCCAGCCTGCATTTGATCAGCAGTCTTTGTATCTACACCATTTTTGTAAGGAAGATTTCCTCTTATTATGATCGTACTGCCTGAATTATTCTGTACAAACGGAATGGTATTTCCTTCCGCTCTAAAAGCTTTTACAGTGATGACACTGTTATTGTTCTTCTTCAGTTTAACAATATATACAGCTCCTCTTACTCCTGCTCTTCCTCCTATCCATTCTGATTTTTCAGCAGAGATCACAGATACTTTCTTATCCTGGTATAAAGAGGATACCGGCATCCCGCAGAAAGCCAGCATCCAAAATAATATTAAATACAATTGATTATTCATTTTCTAATCATCATCACCTCCCGTCCGTCCTAACACAAGGAAGTTACCACTATAAACGATTTCACCTTTAAACTCCGCTTTCAAAATATAATTTCCAGGAACAAGTTTTTGTCCGAATTCTTCATCAGACTTTACATTTTTCTTACTGTATACTAATCTTCCTGAGCTATCCACTATGCTTATATCCACACTGCTGTATTTAGCAGTATCAAATCTCAGATGAGAAATTCCTTTTGAAGGATTCGGATATATAATGTTCATGTTTTTTCTTGATTTGGTTTCAGCTGTTGATAAAGCAGGTAGTGTATTCTGGGTTGTCCATGCTCCTCTACCATATGTAGAAACCAAAACTGTTTTGGTAACAGGTCTGTAATCTAAGTTGGTAATTCTTACATTTCCTATATTTCCTGTTACTGAAGCCCATTCCGGAGTTGTTGCAAGGAAATTAGTTGTTCCCCAAACTCCCATTTCTGTTCCTAGTATTACTTCATTTGGATTGTCGGGATTCCTTAATACAGTTCTTACAGGCATATCAGGAAGGTTCCCTTCTTTGTTCTGCCATGTAGTTCCTCCGTCTGTAGAGTAGAAAACACTGGTAAGGTTATAATTGGATAAGGTTACGATAATTTCATTTTCGTTGGCGCCAAATTCTATGTCAGAAACAGTTCCTGTTATGGGTGAGGTCAACAAGGTAGCTGCATATCCAGTAGTGTTGGCATTTGTTACTTTAAATATTCTCCCCAGGTTGGTTCCTACAAAAAGTGTTGTAGAAGCGGTTGTATAAGGAGATACTTTCATCCATGAAATCTGCTCATTTGTTTGTGCGGTTCCTACTGTCACCACATTATTGGTAAAAGATGTTGCTGATGCAGAAAGTCCACTTGTTCTGAAAAGGGTAAGACCGGAACGGTAAGAATAGAAGACATCATTTATTCTGTCCAGCGCTATTTCGTTCACAAAGTGCCCTAAACTTCTGTTAGCACTGGTAGTAATAAGGTTATATGCGTTATTTGTCAATAAATAGTGGTTATTGTTTGTATAACTTGCAATTTCGTAGTTATCCTGATCATCATATTCTGTATACATCCCGTCACCACCTGTAGCCGATTGGCTGGTAAGGAAATTATTAGCCTGTGGTACACCATACAGCCACCATGAGCCATTATCCTGTGCTCCTGCTAATAGTTCTTCATCTGCCGGTGTTTTTGTGGGGTTCAGCATGGCAGAATAAAACTGCGTTACATTGTATCTGGTATTTCTGGAGGCTAGCCCACCAACAGCTCCGACATTAGCTTTATTGGCAGCATAATAGATTCCTCCATCATTACCAAACATCATTTGCCCTGTTGCATAATTATTATAAGGATTGAATACAATTTCATGCTGGTCAGCATGTACCTGTGAAACCTGTAGGGCTGCCATGTTATTATTATTGGACCACTTTGAGATCTGTGTCCAGCTTGTTCCTCCATTGGTAGATTTATGCAGATCAATACCACCTATATACAAGGTATTATCGTCCAGAGGATCTGTTGCAATGATCAGGTCATAAAAAGATTGTCCTCTTGTAAAGTCATTAGCAGGAATACTAGTATCGGTTGCAGTAGGTAGCGACAAAACAGGCGCAGCGTCATTTGTTGCCTGCCAAGTTGTTCCGCCATCTGCAGATTTTGCTATTCTGATAGGTTCTGCAGAAGATGCACCCTGCATAAATGCATATATTTTGTTGGCATCTGTTCTTGAAAGAGTAAAGTTAACTCTCGAGCCACTGCTTCCTACATTATATACCTGATTAAAAGTATTTCCATCTGTGGATTTAAAAATTCGTCCTCCGGAATCTATATTGGAAAATCTGGAAGATCTGGTAGAAACCCATACTGCATTGTCTGCTCCAATTTCTATCTGTTGAATAGAATATCCTGTTGTGCTGGTCACGCCAGTAGTTGTATTAAGAGCTAATAAGCTGTTATTTTTTGTAAATGTTGTTCCACCATCTGTAGACTTGTACAATCCAGCCTGGCTTAATCCCTGCCATCCGTCATTAAACGAAATTCCTACATAAGCACCACTTACTCCGGCATATACTTCTGAAACGCCGTTATTATTCCTTACTTTAATATCATTGATATAGAAATTACCATTTCTTACTCCAGAAGAAGAATAAGTTACTGGAATGGTGAAAATCTGCGTCCAGGTGGTTCCTCCGTTCGTTGATTTCCATATTCCTGATCCTACTGCATCACCGGTTGGAGCTTCTCCTGTTCCTACATAAAAAATTTGTGGATTATTGGGGTCATACGTAATACTTGAAACAGAGGTATTGGCCCAGAATGTACTTAATGGCTGCCATTCATTGGCTGCCACTGAAGGGTCCTGATTTACCCAAAGCCCTCCTGAAACGCTTCCTGCAAAAACTCTTTTCCCTGTAGGATCATTTGGGTCATACATAATTGCTCTTGTTCTTCCTCCTACACTATATGGTCCTCTTTCAATCCAGGGCTCGTCTACTATTTTGCCCGTAGTAGAGGTATTGTGATTAGAAATAAAAGACATAGGTTGTGAAGGCTGATATTTACCTGTTAAGATGTCCTCATTTACCTTTGCCAGTCCTTCAAAGTTGGTTCTCCCTGTTACAGGATCCATTGTTCTTTTGTAATCCTCTTCATTGTATAAATTAGGAGGTATTCCTGCTGCTTTTGCAATTTTATGAGCCTTTTTAAGGTTTTTGTCATATTTAGCATAAAGTTCCTGCAGGTGTTTTTGATTGTCCTTAAGTGTATTTTGCTTTTGTGCATACACATTCATACAGAGTAGAACCGCTGCAATAGGGTATATTTTCATTTCATTCAATTTTTTTACAAATTTAATAAAGAAAATTAATTATTCAACCAATTTAAATTAATTATCAATAATTTACAGCAAAAATTAACATTATACATTAAATTGAATAATTTGTTTTTTTTTTATATGTTTTTTAAATAAAATTGCGAAAAATATAAAAAAAGAAAAAAAGAAACTGATTAGTGAATGATATGCAAAAGCAGGTAACAAAAAATACCCCGGTAAAAACCAGGGTATCCTTTATTTTATGTAAAAGAAATCTTACGCTTGAACGTTGTTTCCTCCTAATACGAAAGGCTCAACTTCTTTGATTTCTCCGAACTGCTGCTCGTAGTTAGCGATGTTCTGTTGAAGAGCGCTTAATACTCTTTTAGCGTGAAGTGGAGCAAGAATTACTCTTGATCTTACTTTAGCCTGCTGAACACCTGGCATCAACTGAATAAAGTCTACTACAAATTCAGATGGAGAGTGGTTTACTAAAGCTAGGTTAGCATAGATACCAGCAGCTACCATTTCGTTTAATTCGATGTTGATGTTTCCGTCTTGTGGATTTTGATTGTTGTCCATTGTTATAAATTATGTTTTTAAAATTCGAAATTTGAGATTGTGAAAATATAAAAATAATTTCAAATCCCAAATTTCAAATCATTAATTTTAGTTAAGGTCTTCAAATTCTTTCTTAGAACCTACAATAACGTTCTGATACTCTTTAAGACCTGTACCTGCAGGGATTCTGTGTCCTACAATTACATTTTCTTTAAGACCGTTAAGATCGTCTATCTTACCAGCAACTGCTGCTTCGTTAAGAACTTTAGTTGTTTCCTGGAACGATGCTGCAGACATGAATGACTTAGTCTGAAGGGCAGCTCTTGTAATACCTTGCAGTACAGGAGTTGCAGTAGCAGGAAGAGCTTCTCTTACTTCTACCAATGCTAAATCTTCACGCTTCAACTTAGAGTTTTCATCTCTTAATTCTCTTGCAGTAATCATCTGACCTGGTTTGAATTCTTTAGAATCACCAGCATCTACTACTACTTTAAGACCAAATACTCTGTTGTTTTCTTCCAAGAAATCATACTTGTGCTCAAGAGCTCCTTCAAGGAACTGAGTATCACCTCCATCTACGATAGATACTTTCGTCATCATCTGTCTTACGATAATTTCGAAGTGCTTGTCGTCGATTTTTACCCCCTGTAGACGGTAAACTTCCTGAATCTCATTTACTAAGTATTCCTGAACGGCTGTTGGGCCTTTAATTCTTAAGATATCTTCCGGTGTGATAGAACCGTCAGAAAGTGGAGAACCTGCTCTTACGAAGTCATTCTCCTGAACAAGAATCTGGTTAGAAAGTTTTACTAAGTAAATTTTTCTTTCTCCAGTTTTAGCCTCAACAATAAGTTCACGGTTACCTCTCTTGATTTTTCCGTAAGAAACTACCCCGTCGATTTCAGTAACAACCGCTGGGTTTGAAGGGTTTCTTGCTTCGAATAATTCGGTAACTCTCGGAAGACCTCCGGTGATATCCCCTGCTTTTGCAGATTTTCTTGGGATCTTGATTAAGACTTTACCAGCCTTAATTTTTTCACCATCGTTTACCATTAAGTGGGCTCCTACCGGTAAGTTGTAAGCTTTTTGCTCAACTCCTTTAGAGTCTACCACTTTCAGGGTAGGTACGGCTTTCTTATTTCTGGATTCAGAGATTACTTTCTCTTCGAATCCTGTTTGTTCGTCAATTTCAAGCTGGAATGAAATACCCTGGATGATATCCTCGTATTCTACCTTACCTGAAGTTTCAGCAATGATAACCGCGTTATACGGATCCCATCTACAGATTGTATCACCTTTCTTCACTTTATCACCTGGTTTTACAGATAATATAGATCCGTAAGGTACGTTAGCTACCATTAATGGAGTTCTTGACTCATTATCAGCAACTAATCTGAATTCTGTTGAACGGGAAACTACAACCTCAGCTGTATTACCGTTTTCATCTTCAGAAGTAATGGTTCTTACTTCATCCATTTCTACGATACCATCTCTTCTTGCAACGATAGATGGGTTTTCTGATACGTTACCTGCAGTACCCCCTTGGTGGAAGGTTCTCAACGTAAGCTGAGTACCTGGCTCCCCAATGGATTGTGCTGCAATTACACCTACCGCTTCACCCATGTGGATCACTTTACCTGTTGCTAAGTTTCTACCGTAACATTTCGCGCAGATACCTTTCTTAGCTTCACAAGTTAATGGTGAACGAACCTCCACAGCTTCTAATCCTGCCTCTTCGATTCTCTTCGCCAAAGATTCAATGATCACCTGATCTGCGCTTGCAATAAGTTCGTCAGTTTCAGGATCGTAAATATTATGAAGGGATACTCTACCTAAGATTCTTTCAGAGATTCTTTCAACGATCTCGTCATTTTTCTTAAGTGCAGTAACTTCTGTACCTCTCAATGTTCCACAGTCGTCTTCCGTAACGATAACGTCCTGTGCAACGTCTACCAATCTTCTCGTTAAGTAACCAGCATCGGCTGTCTTAAGAGCGGTATCCGCAAGACCCTTACGAGCACCGTGGGTAGAGATAAAGTACTCTAGAATCGAAAGACCTTCCTTAAAGTTGGCAAGGATCGGGTTTTCGATGATCTCCGCTCCGGTAGAACCGGCTTTCTGCGGTTTTGCCATCAAACCTCTCATCCCTGATAACTGACGGATCTGTTCTTTAGAACCCCTCGCTCCAGAGTCAAGCATCATATATACAGAGTTGAAACCACCTTGGTCAGTTTTCATTCTGCTCATGATCATTTCAGTTAACCCAGCGTTGGTATTTGTCCAAACGTCGATTACCTGGTTATAACGTTCTGTATCGGTAATCAGACCCATGTTATAGTTGGCTCTAATTTCGTCTACAGTTTCAATTGATTGTGCAATCATCTGTTTTTTCTCAACAGGAACTACAATATCCCCAAGTGAGAAAGAAAGACCACCTTTGAATGCGTTTGAATACCCTAGGTCTTTCATTGCATCAAGGAACTTCACTGTTGTAGGGAAATCTGTATCAGCAAGGATTTTACCGATAACGTTTCTCAATGATTTCTTCGTAAGAAGTTCATTGATATATCCTACCTGCTTAGGTACAATCTGGTTGAACAGGATTCTACCAACAGAAGTTTCGATTAATCTTGTAACGATTTTTCCATCTTCTTTGATAGGTAGTCTACATCTTACTTTAGCATTTAAAGATACTCTACCTTCAGCGTAAGCAATTTCTGCTTCTTCAGGAGAATAGAATGCAAGACCTTCTCCTTTTACTTTCATCGTCTCAGTAGAGCTTAATTCTTTAGTCATGAAATAAAGACCAAGAACCATGTCCTGAGATGGTACTGTAATTGGAGAACCGTTTGCAGGGTTCAAGATGTTTTGAGAACCTAACATCAATAACTGAGCTTCAAGGATCGCTTCTGGTCCTAGTGGCAAGTGTACCGCCATCTGGTCACCATCGAAATCGGCATTGAAGGCCGTAGTTACTAACGGGTGTAGCTGGATTGCCTTACCTTCGATCATCTTAGGTTGGAAAGCCTGAATACCCAGTCTGTGAAGCGTAGGTGCTCTGTTCAATAGAACAGGGTGACCTTTCATCACGTTTTCAAGGATATCATAAACTACCGGTTCTTTTCTGTCGATAATTCTCTTTGCAGATTTTACTGTTTTTACAATACCTCTTTCAATTAGCTTTCTAATGATGAACGGTTTGTAAAGTTCAGCTGCCATATCTTTAGGAATACCACATTCGTGAAGCTGTAAGTTTGGACCAACAACAATTACCGAACGCGCAGAGTAGTCAACCCTTTTTCCTAGTAAGTTCTGACGGAAACGACCCTGCTTACCTTTCAATGAATCAGAAAGTGATTTCAATGGTCTGTTTGATTCAGATTTTACTGCAGAAGATTTTCTTGTGTTATCGAATAATGAATCTACTGATTCCTGAAGCATACGCTTCTCGTTTCTCAAGATTACTTCAGGAGCTTTGATCTCCAATAATCTCTTCAAACGGTTATTTCTGATGATAACTCTTCTATAAAGGTCATTCAAGTCAGAAGTAGCGAAACGTCCTCCATCCAATGGAACCAATGGTCTTAGTTCTGGTGGGATAACAGGAAGTACACGCATGATCATCCACTCTGGTCTGTTGATCATTCTTGTATTAGCACCTCTTAATGCTTCTACAACGTTTAATCTCTTAAGAGCTTCTGTTCTTCTTTGTTTTGAACCTTCGTTGTGAGCTTTGTGTCTCAAGTCGAAAGACAATGCATCAAGATCAATTCTTTTTAATAGATCTTCTACAGCTTCAGCACCCATTCTGGCGATGAATTTGTTTGGATCAGAATCATCAAGATACTGGTTTTCTACAGGAAGAGTTTCCATGATGTCAAGGTACTCTTCTTCTGTAAGGAATTCCATATTTTCAAAATCAGAACCGTCTAATTTTTTAGCAATACCCTGCTGAATCACTACATATCTTTCGTAGTAGATGATCATATCTAATTTCTTAGAAGGAATTCCTAAAAGGTATCCGATTTTGTTTGGTAATGAACGGAAATACCAAATGTGTGCAATTGGAACTACAAGGTTAATGTGCCCTATTCTCTCTCTTCTTACTTTTTTCTCAGTAACTTCTACTCCACAACGGTCACAAACGATCCCTTTGTAACGAATTCTCTTGTATTTACCACAAGCACATTCGTAATCCTTTACAGGACCAAAGATTTTCTCACAAAATAGCCCGTCTCTTTCAGGCTTGTGAGTTCTGTAGTTAATAGTTTCCGGCTTTAAAACCTCCCCTCTTGAATCTTGTAAAATAGACTCCGGTGAAGCTAGACCGATGGTTATTTTATTAAATCTACTTGATTTATTTTTATTTGACATAATTTTTTTTAGATTTTAGATTTCAGATTTCAGATTTCAGAAGAAATCATCATTCCAAATTCAAGGATTATAAAATTGTTAGAGTGTCGTAGTCTGACATGTTGTGTCTGACATCTGATATCTTACTCCTCCAATCTTACGTCTAATCCAAGACCTTGTAACTCGTGAAGTAATACATTGAATGATTCCGGAATACCTGGTTCAGGCATAGATTCACCTTTTGCAATGGCTTCATAAGTTTTTGCTCTACCAATCACGTCATCCGACTTCACAGTAAGGATCTCTCTAAGGATGTTAGATGCACCGAATGCTTCAAGTGCCCAAACCTCCATCTCTCCGAATCTCTGACCTCCGAACTGAGCTTTACCTCCTAACGGCTGCTGAGTAATCAATGAGTAAGGACCAATAGAACGTGCGTGCATCTTATCATCTACCATGTGTCCTAGTTTCAACATGTAAATGATACCTACTGTTGCAGCCTGAGTAAATCTTTCTCCGGTACCACCATCATAAAGGTGAGTGTGACCGAATTTAGGAAGACCTGCTTTCTCAGTATATTCAGTAATCTGATCAAGACTTGCTCCGTCGAAGATTGGCGTAGCGAACTTCAATCCTAATTTTCTACCAGCCCATCCAAGAACGGTTTCGTAGATCTGACCAATGTTCATACGAGAAGGTACCCCTAGTGGATTCAATACGATATCTACCGGTGTTCCGTCTTCAAGGAATGGCATATCTTCTTCACGAACGATTCTTGAAACGATACCTTTGTTACCGTGACGTCCTGCCATTTTATCTCCTACATTCAGTTTACGTTTCTTAGCGATGTAAACCTTAGCCAACTTCATGATCCCTGCCGGAAGCTCATCTCCGATTGAAATTGCGAATTTCTCACGGTTTTTAACTCCCTGGATGTCGTTATATTTGATTTTGTAATTGTGAATCAATTGTTTGATCAATTCATTCTTGTCAGCGTCTACTGTCCAGTCTGAACCGCTAACGTTTACATAATCTTCAACTGAAGTTAATAACTTGTGAGTGAATTTCACACCTTTACCGATGATTTCTTCGTCAAGGTCATTTTGTACCCCTTGAGAAGTTTTACCGCTTACCAGTGTGTTTAATTTTTCAATTAAAGTATTTCTCAACTCGTCAAACTTAGCCTTGTAAGTGTTTTCAATTTCTTCAAGTTTAAGTTTTTCTTCAGTTCTTTTCTTTTTGTCTTTAATGTTTCTGGAGAACAATTTCTTGTTGATAACAACTCCTCTTAATGAAGAGTCAGCTTTCAATGAAGCATCCTTCACATCACCAGCTTTATCACCGAAGATTGCTCTAAGAAGCTTTTCTTCAGGAGTCGGGTCAGATTCACCTTTTGGAGTAATTTTACCAATCATGATATCTCCAGGCTTCACTTCAGCACCGATTCTGATCATACCGTTCTCGTCAAGATCTTTAGTAGCTTCTTCAGATACGTTTGGAATATCTGCTGTAAGCTCTTCCATACCTAATTTAGTATCACGAACTTCAAGAGAATATTCATCCACGTGGATTGAAGTAAACCAGTCTTCACGTACAACTTTTTCGTTGATTACGATGGCATCCTCGAAGTTATATCCTTTCCAAGGCATGAACGCTACCACTAAGTTTCTACCAAGAGCTAATTCTCCTTTTTCAGTAGCATAACCGTCGCAAAGTACCTGTCCTTTTTCCACTACATCACCTACTCTTACGTTTGGTCTTAGGGTAATGGTTGTACTCTGGTTAGTTTTTCTGAACTTAGTAAGGTTGTATGTTTTAGTAGCAGACTCGAATTGTACTAAATCTTCGTCTTCGCTTCTTTCATATTTAATAACGATTCTGTCAGCATCTACGTACTGTACTGTACCTGTACCTTCAGCGTTAATTAAAATTCTTGAATCTCTTGCAACTTGTTGCTCAAGCCCTGTACCCACGATTGGAGCCTGTGGCTTCAATAGAGGAACGGCCTGACGCATCATGTTAGATCCCATCAATGCACGGTTCGCATCATCATGCTCAAGGAACGGAATTAATGATGCAGAAATACCAGAGATCTGGTTTGGTGCAACATCAATAAGGTTAACCTGAGATGGCTCCACTACAGGGTAGTCACCATCTAATCTTGCAATAATTCTATCTGTTAAGAAATCACCGTTATCGCTCAATTCAACGTTTGCCTGAGCAATTACTTTGTCTTCTTCGTCTTCTGCATTAAGGTAAATAGGATCAGCATTAAGATTAATCTTACCTTCTTCTACTTTTCTATATGGAGTTTCGATGAAACCTAGTCTGTTGATTTTAGCATAAATACCAAGGGATGAAATCAAACCGATGTTTGGTCCTTCCGGAGTTTCAATCGGGCAAATTCTTCCATAGTGAGTATGGTGAACGTCTCGAACCTCGAAACCTGCTCTTTCTCTTGATAAACCACCAGGCCCTAGTGCAGATAATCTTCTCTTGTGAGTAATTTCTGATAGAGGGTTGGTTTGGTCCATGAACTGAGAAAGCTGGTTGGTACCAAAGAATGAGTTAATTACAGATGTTAATGTCTTAGCATTTACAAGGTCAAGTGGAGTAAAGATTTCGTTATCTCTAACGTTCATTCTTTCCTTGATTGTTCTTGCAATTCTTGAAAGACCTACCCCGAACTGTCCAGCTAATTGCTCACCAACAGTTTTAATTCTTCTGTTTGATAAGTGGTCAATATCATCAACCTCAGCTTTAGAGTTTACAAGCTCGATTAAGTGTCTTACGATAGCAATGATATCTTCTTTTGTAAGAACTTCAGTTGTGGTTGGAATATTAAGACCTAGCTTTTTGTTCAATCTGTAACGTCCTACCTCACCTAATGAATATCTTTGCTCAGAGAAGAATAATTTTTCAATAATTCCTCTTGCAGTTTCCTCATCTGGTGGATCTGCATTTCTTAACTGACGATAAATATACTCTACTGCTTCTTTTTCAGAGTTAGTAGGGTCTTTTTGTAATGTATTCTGGATGATAGAGAATTCGTTGCTGTTTTCTTTGTGAATCAGGATTGATTTCACACCAGCATCAAGAATAAGATCCAAGTGTTCTTTTTCAAGAATAGTTTCTCTATCCAAGATGATTTCGTTTCTTTCGATAGAAACTACTTCACCTGTATCTTCGTCTACGAAATCTTCGAACCAAGTGTTCAATACTCTCGCAGCCAATGTTCTCCCTTCTACTTTTTTAAGGGCAGCTTTAGAAACTTTCACTTCTTCAGCAAGGTCGAAGATCTGAAGGATATCCTTGTCAGATTCATAACCAATCGCTCTTAATAGAGTTGTTAATGGTAATTTTTTCTTACGGTCGATATACGCGTACATTACGCTGTTGATATCTGTTGTAAATTCCATCCAAGATCCTTTGAAAGGGATAATTCTTGAATAGTAAAGTTTGGTTCCGTTTGCGTGGTAAGTTTGTCCGAAGAATACACCAGGTGAACGGTGAAGCTGCGTAACGATAACTCTTTCAGCACCATTGATGATAAAAGAACCACTTGGCGTCATATAAGGAACCGGACCTAAGTATACGTCCTGAACCACTGTTTGGAAATCTTCGTGTTCCGGGTCAGTACAATACAATTTAAGTCTAGCTTTTAGAGGAACTGAATACGTAAGTCCTCTTTCCACACACTCATCGATTGAATAACGTGGAGAATCTACCAGATAGTCTAAGAATTCTAATACGAATTGGTTTCTTGAATCCGTAATTGGGAAATTCTCTTGGAAAGTCTTGTAAAGAGCTTCTGTCTTTCTGGCTTCAGGAAGTGTATCAAGCTGGAAAAATTCTCTGAAAGACTCAATTTGGATATCCAAAAAGTCCGGAGTGATGATTTTTCCTTTCGCTGATGAGAAATTAATTCTCGGATTTCCTTGAGTTGTTGATTTTGTTTTACTCATAAAACTTTTAAGAAAGGGTTAAAAAATATTTTGATTCATTAAAAAATATCAGAAAAGAACAACAAACAAGATAAAAGTAAAAGGTAAAAGTGTTTTTGGCGCTCACAAAGGACCTTAAGCTCTTTTAAACTTTGTACATAGTTCTTTCTAACTGCAACACTGGTATATCTTTTCACAGCGTAATGCAAAATATTTTTATTACTTTTGAGGCAGTATTACCGCAGTATTTATATACACGAAATCCCTTCCATGTTTTACACAATGAAAGAGTTGATTTTCAGTATTTTATAAATTTACAAACAATTTTTCGCGCCAAAAGAGGGGCAAAGATACAAAAAGTTATCCACAATAACAAATAAAACCTCTCATTTTGAGACTCTTAAAACAAGAGAGGCTGCCCAAATATGAGCAACCCCTCCACAACACAAGCTAATCCTATGATTATTTCACAATAACCTTATAAGATTTTATTTTTGATTTAGTTTCTATTTTAATAATATACACTCCTGTAGGAAGTGAAGAAGTATCAATACCTGTATGAGCATTAAAACGATCTGTCTTAACAACCTGTCCTTGTGCAGAGAACAAAGTATATACACCTTCCTCCCCTGATATAATTCTAAGATTTTCTCCTACTTTTACAGGATTCGGATATACTTTTACATCATTCACTGCATCGATAATTTCTGCGGAGGTAATTTTTGCCGTACTGGATGCATTTTTCAATAATGAAGCATAAGGTGAAAGTGGGGAATCCGGAGATCCTCTTTTTACAAGATCTGTATCTACAACAGCCTGAATCCCATCTTTTTCTTTATCATTAATTATTGAGATAAAACCTCCTCCTAATGTATCAAGGTTTGCTTTTCCGATCTGATAAAGGTCAGGATCTGAACCATTGGAAGTAATATCCAGAAAGTCCGGTTTATCATCTCCGTCTGTATTTTTAAGTGGATATTTCAATATGCCTGAATCAGGGGAAGTTTCCAGAATATCTGCAATTCCGTTTTTACCTACCGGAACATTTGCATCAATAATACCGTTATGATCAGAATCAATCTGATTGATGACTGAGGTCGGAATTCCAGACTCAAATAAATCCAGGATACCATCATTATCAGAATCAAGATCAAGATAATTAGGAACAGAATCTCCCAATACCGGCGTCAGCAGAATGTCTCCTTCATTATCATCATCCTGAAACTTGCCGTTTTTATCAAAATCTTCTACTGCATCCGGAATTCCGTCATTATCAGAATCCAGATCACAGGCATCTACAATTCCGTCACCATCTGTATCGAGTGCAGGAGATTTGTCATTTACGGCTGTACATCCTTCCGCACAGTCAGGAATTCCGTTTCCGTTATTATCTATGCTATCATCCCCTCCCTGGCATTGATCAAAACAGTTCGGAACTCCATCATTATCATCATCTCTGCTTGCAAAAGCATTGTAGATATAATAGTTTTGAGGAATACGAATAGCCGTTCCGCTGTTGAAAGTGATTTTAATACGGTTAAAAGGTTTTGTTGATTTCCCTCCAACATAGAATTTATTAGAATCCGTTGTGAAGAAATTTCCACTGATAAGACTTCCTGAACTCGTAAAAGTATCTGTCAAGATATTTCCGTTGTACAATGTCACAGTGATATTTTCCAGAACACTTACTCCAAGAAGATTACCTGCTTTTTCTACAGTAAATCCAGCCATTGTATTGGCAGGAAGCACTGCATTAGTTCCTACCGTAGCAAACGCTGAGAAAAGACTGAAAATAGAGGCAGCCGGAACAGTAGCCGTAGCATAATTGGAAGGATTATTATCTACAATCGCTTCGGGACTGGTCATTTTAGCTAAAATAAGACCGAGGAATCCTGGTCCGGAAGTCCATGGAGTACCTGCAACTAGATTTCCCGGTACAGCAGAACCACTGGTCTGGATTTTATCATCACAATCACAAGTAACAGGTTCTTCGAATGCATAATATACTTTCAGGGCTCCTAAATTAAATCCTAGGGTTTGAGTAACTTTTAACCTTACTTCATTGAAAGGTTTAGTAGTCGTCAAGGTAACCTTTTGTTTTCCTGAGCCATAACCTAATACTTTGATATTAATCAAGCCTCCTCCGTCAGACAACTGTTTTGAATCCTGAAGCTGTCCAAAAAGATAAGTTTCTATGGTAATATTTTTTAAAAACTCTGCACTTAACAGTTTACCCTGATCATCCGGTTCTATTACAAAACCTGTTCTGTTTCCTGCCGGGTAGGTCTGATTTTTATCTAAAACGCCTACTGAATAAGAACCCAATAATCCCACTGGCAGAACAATTGATCCATAAGAATTTTTGTTCCCATCACCTATTTTTTCTTTATTCTGAACATAGGAAAGCGGAGCAAGAAAACTGCTGCTTCCGGATACATTTCCATCCACACCGCTTCCCGCAATGATATCATCACAAATACCATTATTATCCGTAGGTACTTTTGCAGAATCAAATGCAAATGCATAATATACATTCATTGCACTGAATACAGAAAGAGCATTGGTCTGATATAATCTTACTTCATCAAATTCTTTTGAAGTTTTAAAATGAAGAAATATTCTGTTTTTACTTCCTCCGAATGCAGGTACTGACAAAAGCGTACTGCTGGTAGTTGTTTCCTGAAGAATCCCATTTTTATAAGTACTGATTCTTAAAGAACTCAAAAGATCTATCGTGATAAAACTTGTTCCAATATCTACATTGAAACCGGTAATATATCCCGCGGGATAAGTTGTATTTTTATTCTTTACAGAGATTCCGTTTCCACTTAAAAGAGAAGCGAAATTACCCATACTTACATTATTATCAAGGCTGGCATCCACGACGGGATTCATACTTCCGTTATAACAGGCAAGACATATCCCTGAATTGTTGACAGGTTTTGCTTCTACACCCATCCCACGGATTGGTTCATAACCCTGCTGTGCCAAAACTCCTGCAGACATCATCAATATCATGAGCAGCACAGCTAACTTTTCGAATAATTTTCTGGTCATTTTTTATTTTTTTAAGGTTTGTGTTTTTATTGAGTTAGTAAAGCGCCTTCCAGTTGGAACCGTTACAGCCTTCATGAACTTTAGCGGTTGTATTATATCGGATTGCACCTTCTTCCGCTGCTGTACATACCGCATTGGCGCCGGAAGCAATTCCTTTCATCTGAAGGGCGGCCCCTGTAGAAGTAGCCGCTGTAGGAGCCATATTAATTCCCAGTATGGTATCTGTTCCGTTTCCTTTATTGAAGAAAACATGTTCCTTATTGGCATACACCATTTGTCCCGCAGCAGCCTGAGCTGAAAATCCTATAGCAAAAGCTTCAGTCCCTGTCGCTGTATTTGCTGAGCCAACAGCTATATTGTTTAATGAAGTGGTATTTCCGCTCCCAATGGCAATCCCACCATTGTTATTGTGATTATTTCCGATGGTCAGCCCTGTGAGTCCTGTTACTGTATTCAGATTTCCAAAGACAAGGTTATTAGCGCCTGTTGCTGTATTATTATTTCCTATTACTTTAGCTCCATTGTTTGCGGCATTGTTTAATCCAATAGCTACAGCCGGAAAATTTCCCTGTGCTGAAACGGTATTATCTTTTCCCAGTGCAATATTTGAGGAAGTACTGTTGGTAAGGGTATTGTTTGATCCCCATGTTAATGAAGCATAAGGACCTGATGCAGAATTAGAATTTCCTCCCTGCAAGGTTCCGTTAATATCCAGAATTCCTTTTACGTTTTTCTGGGTTGCTAAAACCAAGTTCTGACCGTCATTTGTTCCCAGGTAATTTCCAGCAGTGATGTCAGTTCCTAAGTTTGCAGTACTTGCTGTTGTGCCAGTATTCCCTACTAGCCGCCAGCTACCGCTTAAGCTGCTCCATTTTGAACCGTCAAAATAATAGTAGCCCGATGAAACAACATCCACAGTTTGTCCTGTAGGTGTAGTCTCAGCTGCTGTAACATATACTATTGCTCCGGTTTGGGCTGCAGTATAGTTTTTAGCTTTCAATTGTATTCCTGTAAGTCTTGGGGCAATCACACCGTCAAGTTTGCCCGGATTAGAAGGTGATCCTACGATATCAAAAGTTGCCTGTGGTTGGTTAATATTAATCCCTACCTGAGCGAATGTTGGAAAACTTAGTGATAACAGAGCGATGGTTAATAATTTGTTTTTCATTTCTAATGATGTTTGCTGTTTTTATGTAAATGTGTTTTTTTTGAAAGGGCAATTCTCAGGCATTCTCATCTAAATCATAAATGAAATAACAGCTTATGCTGTAAGAAGGTGCTTAAAATTGTAAGGAATGTTATGGAATAAGGGAAAGAACTGGTTTATCAGGAATTTTGATGATAAATTTAAAACCGTCAACCAGTTTTATGGAATTGCTGTAGAACTTTTTAATGCCTTTAAATATTGGGCAAACGTCCTCCGTATATTGCTGATACGAATAGCTCCATTTATTTGATATGGCTACAAGTTTTGTAGTATTAAAGATAGGGAGTTTAGACTGAGAATCTTCATCATAAAATATATGAGTTTCCTTTTGATGAGCAGAGAGACATTCGGAAACAGACCCGTCATTTTTGGTCTCAGAGCACAGATGAACAGAAACATCGGCTAAGTAATCCTGCAGATGATTTTTAATATCTGTACGATATGATAACTCAGGTTTTGTTCTCATTACAGATATCAACTTAGTGTTTAATTTTCCTACAGCTGCCAGAAGCAACAAAAGTGTAATCTTATGGCCGTAGGAAAGAAAATAATTTCTATCCAATTATATTGTGTTTTTTTCGATACAAATATAATATTTTTTCAACCAAAACAATATTTTATTAATAAAAATTCACACAAAATAACCAATATTAAAAATACTATTAAAATATTATGTTAATTATTAAATAATATTCAACCGTAAAAAGATATATTAAAATCAGAAATAAAAATATTGAAATACTGTTACAAAATAAGAATCACATTTACAATTACTTACATATAAAAAAAAGCCCAGGCAAATGCCCGGGCTTCTATATTTATAATACAATTGAAATTATTTCAATTCTACTTCAGCACCAGCTTCTTCTAATTGCTTCTTAAGAGCTTCAGCTTCGTCTTTAGAAACACCTTGCTTAATTGCAGCAGGAGCTCCGTCTACGATATCTTTAGCTTCTTTAAGACCAGCACCAGTTAAATCTTTTACTAATTTAACGATAGCTAATTTAGAAGCACCTGCAGACTTAAGAATTACGTCGAATTCAGTCTTTTCTTCAGCAGCATCACCTGCACCACCTGCAGCAACAACTACAGCAGCAGCAGCTGGCTCAATTCCGTACTCATCCTTAAGGATAGCAGCTAATTCGTTTACGTCTTTTACAGTTAGGTTTACTAGCGTTTCAGCTAAATTTTTTAAATCTGACATTGTTGTAATGTTTTTGTTGATTATTTATTTAATTTTTTGAGTGTAATTATTCAGCACTTGTTTCTTCAGTGCTTTCTGCAGCAGCTTCTGGAGCTTCAGCAGCAGGAGTTTCTTCTACTACAGGAGCAGCTTCTTCAGCTTGAGCTTCTACAGTTTCAGATTTGTTTTGAAGAGCAGAAACAACTCTCTGGATTGGAGACTGAAGTAATCCGATGATTTCACCGATCATTTCTTCTCTAGACTTGATGTTAGCCAACATATCTAGGTTATTGTCACCAACGTAGAAAGTTTCTTGAACAAAAGCAGACTTTAAAGCTGGCTTTTCTTCTTTCTTTCTGAATCCTTGGATCAATTTCGCAGGAGCGTTTGCTGTTTCAGCAATCATTAACGCTGAGTTTCCTTTGAAAGATGGGAACATTTCAGAGTAATCTACTCCTTCAATTTGCTCCATTGCTTTTTGTAAAAGTGTATTTTTTACAACTTTCACTTTGATATTTTGTTTGAAAGCTTGTCTTCTGAAATCTGAAGATTTACCAGCGTTCAAACCTTCTAAATCTGCTACGTATACTACTTTTGCATCCTGAAGCAAATCTTTGATCTCTTGTATTGCTACAACTTTTTGGTCTTTTGTCATTGTCTTAAGGATTATTATTAGTTAACAGATTTAGTATCAATTGCAATACCTGGGCTCATTGTAGAAGACAAATAGATGCTCTTCACATAAGTTCCTTTAGCAGCAGTTGGTTTCATTTTGATCAATGTCTGGATTAATTCCTGAGCATTTTCTTTGATCTTAGCAGCATCGAAAGATACTTTACCAATACCAGCATGGATAATACCATACTTGTCTACTTTGAAATCAATTTTACCTGCTTTAACTTCAGTTACTGCTTTACCAATTTCCATTGTTACAGTTCCTGATTTAGGGTTTGGCATTAAACCTCTTGGACCTAATACTCTACCTAATGGACCTAATTTACCCATTACAGCTGGCATTGTAACGATTACGTCAACATCTGTCCAACCTTCTTTGATTTTTTGTAAATATTCGTCAAGACCTACATAGTCAGCACCAGCAGCTTTAGCTTCTGCTTCTTTATCTGGAGTTACAAGAGCTAATACTTTAACATCTTTACCAGTACCGTGAGGAAGAGATACAACACCTCTTACCATTTGGTTTGCTTTTCTTGGGTCTACACCTAATCTTACAGCGATATCTACTGAAGCATCAAACTTTGTAGTGTTCACTTCTTTTACAAGAGCTGAACCTTCTTCAAGGTTATAGATTCTTCCTTTTTCTACTTTGCTTAAAGCTTCCTTTTGCTTTTTAGTTAATTTTGCCATTTCTTTAAGTTTTAAGCGTTAGTTGGTTTTGTTCCTGTTACTCTTAATCCCATAGATCTGGCAGTACCTGCAACCATAGAAAGAGCAGAATCCATTGTAAAACAGTTAAGATCCGCCATTTTATCTTCAGCGATTTTCTTTACTTGTTCCCAAGTTACAGAACCTACTTTGTTTCTGTTTGGTTCACCAGAACCTCCCTTGATCTTAGCGGCATCCATTAACTGGATCGCTGCAGGTGGAGTTTTAATAACGAATTCAAAAGATTTGTCTTCGTATACTGTAATTACTACAGGTAAAACTTGCCCTGGCTTATCTTGGGTTCTTCCGTTAAATTGCTTACAAAACTCCATGATGTTCACACCTGCAGAACCCAATGCTGGACCTACTGGTGGAGAAGGGTTAGCTGCGCCACCTTTCACCTGAAGCTTTACCATTTTAAAGACTTTCTTAGCCATTGTTTGTTTTTTAAATTTGAATAATTAATGAGTTTGGAAGCATTTATTATTCAGTAGGTTATGCACTCACATAACAATAAACCTACTTTTTGGACTGCAAAAGTATAAAATATTTTTGAAATAGCAAACGGAAATTGCTGATTTTTAAAAAGTTTTAGAAAAAAAAATCATTACCCATTATTGTATAATTTAAAATACAGCCAGAAAAATAAAAACGGTTATTTGCATTAAATAACCGTTTTTTATTTTTAAAAGGAAAGATTGATTAAAAACCGGAAGGTTTATTAATTGTTTTTGTAGAACCGTCATTTCCTCCAAGATCATCATTGATGTCGTTAATATTTTGTTTTTCAATCAATCTTCTATAGGCCATCAGGTAAAGGTCAACCGTAAAGTTGTTATAAGTTCTTGATGGTGTACTTGTATTGGTTGCAATCATTCTGCTATCCGTAAATCTTGCTCTTATATGCCATGTTCCGTTACTTTTGAAGGCTACTACATCCGGTGAGCCCTGTTTATTGTCATTCACACCATTATCTCCGTAATCAAGCATTACGCTGGTATTTCCATCATTCAGCTTAAATGAGTAGTTGTGAAGTATAACCAAAAAGTTGGTGGCATCAATTTTAGTATCATAATCTGTAATTCCTGTCCCAGGTACACCAGTAAGAGTAAGCTTAAGGTAATTGAACAGTCCGCTGCTTTCCAGAGCCGGATCATACAACTGTAAAGCATTCTGAGAAGTTGCTAAAAAGCTACCTCCTGTCATGGTAGGCTCTCCCGGATTTCTCAAGTACAAAGAATTCGTATAGGTCTTTCCGTTAACATCAAGTGTTTCTGTAGGATTAGCTGTATTCACCCCTACTTTTCCTTTTTGGGCATTCAAAAATATCCCAAGGCACATGATTATTGTGATATAAATTTTTCTTTTCATAGTTTTTTTATTGAAGCCCTAAAGGCGTATTGGTTGATACTCCAGAATATCCTGGTGAAGCAGATGAAGAAACAGAACCGTTAAAAGTTCCCCAGTCTTTCACTAATGATTTTTCAAAGACATTTAAAGTAAGTGTCCAGGTTCCATTGATGGAGGAAACAGTTCCTGCTCCTTTAAAAGCTAAATTAATAGCATGGTATTTTTTACCTCCACTGGTTACCTGTGTAATTTCAGTGGCATAGGAACCGTACGATTTTGGGCTGGTGGTGGTATTCGCTGCCGAAACCGCTCCAGTAAAAACAGCACCTGTAATAGCCACCACATATTTACTCGCATCTAATCCTGTATTGAGATTCACAACTTCATCCTGTCTCACATTTTTCAATACAACATTATACATATTTACAGGTGCTACATTACGGAGCGATATATCCAGCAGCTTTACTTTACCTACCGGCGAAGAATCTTTTGATCGGGTAAGAAGAAGATAATTTCCGCCTGCCTTTGTATTTTCTGTATCTATTAAATAGGATTCTACTAATGTTTCCCCTTCAACATCCAAAGTTCCTTTAGGTGTTGCAGTATTGATTCCTACTTGTGCATTTATGCTTAAAGCAGCAAAACCCGTGAAGAGTATCGCAATAATTTTTTTCATAGAGTTTATGTTTTTATTGAATTAATGGAGCTGTTGCAGCACCAGTAGCTGCCCCACTAAGGCTTTGTGTTGAATTAAAATCTTTGGCATACGATCTGTCAAACACCAATAAGTTCAGTGTCCAGACACCTGTAGGAAAAGAATTATCAGGGGCGAATCCCTGGTAATCTGCCTTAAGCTTCCATGTTCCTCCTGAAGAGTAGGCAAAAATCTGAGGCATTGGTGTAAGCCAATCTGCAGAATACGTTCTTGTAGGCTGTGTAAATCCAAAGGAAGAGATTACCACCAAAAACTTACTGGAATTGATCTTTGTGTCAAATTGATTCACCCAATCCTTATCTGTAGGATCACAGGTAATTTTGAACTGAATAAGATTAATAGGTGCCGGTGAATTAGGTACAAAAGAATCATTGTACGCTGTAATTTTGTTTTCCGGAGCCGGAGACTTAATAATGAAAGTGTAATTCTCGTCCGCTTTCAGTTTTTCCAGAGGTTGCTTGAAAACAATTCCTGATGTCTTCATAGTACCATTCACGGTAAGTTCCTTTTCCGGCGTCGTAGTATTGATACCAACCTGCGCACTTATGAGCACAGATGTACCCACCAGAGTGATCATCGAAATAATTTTTGTCATTGGGTTATGTGTTTATATAAAAGCTTGTGTTTTGAATAACTGATCCGAATTTTATATTTATTTAATAACATAAATTACCCATACCTCTGTTACCAGTGCATGAAATAAAAAATATAAAATTTTATGGATTAGCTAACAGCTTGGTTGCAAGAAGTATGCCATCTGAAGGTGAAATAAGCAATTAAAAAAAACTCAATGCTTAAAAAGAAAGTATGATCACTGAATGGTGATAATTAAATTAAAGCAAAGTACACTATAGAAGTAACCCACAGAGTTGCGAAATTTGAGAATCAACAAAATAATATTAATAAACTTAAAAAAACTCTAACAATAGGGAAAAAATATAAAAACTAAGTTCAAATATTTCATTATGAATTAATAGGATTACAGAATTACTAAATAATAAGCAATTCATCACCAAAAAAAATTTGAAAAGAATATATATAAAAAAAGACCGCTTTAAAGCAGTCTTTTTATATTTTATAAGTAATGTATTATACTTTTTCTACTTGCATGTAGCTTAATTCCATTGGAGTTTTTCTACCGAAGATCAATACAGAAACTTCAATTTTCTTTTTGTCTTCAAGAATCTTCTCAACTGTACCATTGAATCCATTGAAAGGTCCATCGATTACTTTAACGTTTTCACCTACTACATAAGGAATTTCAACATCGCTTGCAAATTCTGAAAGTTCATCCATTCTTCCAAGCATTCTGTTCACCTCTGATTTTCTCATTGGAACAGGATCACCTCCTTTTGTTAAACTTAAGAAAGAAATAACTCCAGGGATATTTTTAATAACGTGAGGAATCTCTCCCATCAGGTCAGCTTCAATCATCAAGTATCCAGGATAGTAAGGCCTCTCTTTAGGAACTTTTTTACCGTTTCTAATTTGGATTACCTTTTCCATAGGAATAACCACTTGAGTAACGTACTGTTCAAACCCTAGACGTTTGATTTCTGTCTCAATATAGTTTTTCACTTTATTTTCCTGTCCGCTGATTGCTTTCAGCACATACCATTTCAATTCGCTCATTATGGAAAATACTTAATTATTAATTGAACAAGTTGATTAGCATTCCTATTATGTTGCTGATTGCTTTTGAAAACAATTCATCAACTCCAAAGGTAAATAAAGCCAGAATAACTGTCGCAATAGTCACTACAATTGTAGAAGACTGAAGGTCAGCCCATTTTGGCCATTCAACTTTATGTCTGAATTCGTTATAAGAACCTTTTAAAAAATCGACAAATGAACTCATAATTTATATTTGCACGGGCACAAGGATTCGAACCCTGATCAACGGTTTTGGAGACCGGTATCCTACCATTGGACGATGCCCGTAGTTAAAAAAGCTCCGTAAAGAGTGTTCCTTACGGAAGCTTTTTATATTGTTTTAGATGTGGATTAGTCGATGATTTCAGTTACCTGACCTGCACCTACTGTTCTACCACCTTCTCTGATCGCGAATCTAAGACCCTCGTTAAGAGCGATTGGCTGAAGTAATTCAACAGTGATTGTTAAGTTATCACCAGGCATTACCATTTCTACACCTTCTGGTAAGAAGATCTCACCTGTAACGTCAGTAGTTCTTACGTAGAACTGAGGACGGTACTTGTTGTGGAATGGAGTGTGACGTCCACCCTCTTCTTTAGAAAGGATATAAACCTCAGCTTTGAATTTTTTGTGTGGCTTAACTGAATCTTTCTTAGCGATAACCATACCTCTCTTGATGTCAGTTTTTTCAATACCTCTCAACAATAGACCTACGTTATCACCAGCTTCACCTCTGTCTAGGATTTTTCTGAACATCTCAACCCCTGTAATAGTAGAAGTTAATTTTTCATCACCCATACCTACGATATCAACCGGATCACCAGTGTTGATAACACCAGCCTCGATTCTACCAGTTGCTACAGTACCTCTACCTGTAATAGAGAATACGTCTTCGATTGGCATTAAGAATGCTTTATCTTGATCTCTAACAGGCTGCTCAATCCATGTATCAACTGCTTCCATTAATTCTTCAACAGTCTTAACCCACTTCTCGTCTCCGTTAAGAGCACCAAGAGCAGATCCTTGGATCACTGGAGAGTTATCTCCGTCATATTCGTAAGTAGATAATAAATCTCTAAGTTCAAGTTCAACAAGCTCTAAAAGCTCAGCATCATCCACCATATCAACTTTGTTCATGAAAACAACGATTCTTGGTACATTTACCTGACGGCAAAGTAGGATGTGCTCCCTAGTTTGAGGCATTGGTCCATCAGTTGCAGCACATACTAAGATCGCTCCATCCATCTGAGCAGCACCAGTTACCATGTTCTTAACATAGTCGGCGTGACCTGGACAGTCAACGTGTGCATAGTGTCTGTTTTCAGTTTCGTACTCGATGTGAGCTGTATTAATAGTGATACCTCTTTCTTTTTCTTCTGGAGCAGAGTCAATAGCAGAGAAGTCTTTTTTCTCAGCAAGACCTTTGTTAGCTAATACACTACTGATAGCTGCAGTAAGTGTAGTTTTACCATGGTCAACGTGACCAATAGTACCAATGTTCAAGTGTGGTTTGTTACGATTAAACGTTTCCTTTGCCATGATTTAAAATTATTTATTTATTGTTTTTCAAATTTTCGGTGTGCAAATATAATGAATTTTTAAATACCAAAAACTTTTTATTAAAAAAACTTTCAATATTCTCATCCAGTGAAGGACAAACCTTATATTTAACGTATTGAGACTGCAAATTTACACATTTTTCCGAATAGAAAAAATCCTTAGAAACGTTTTATTTAAAATATAAACTATCTCGTTAATTATGAACAGGATATACAGACAAAAAAAAATATTGATCATTACCCGTATCCATAAATCCTAGTGTAGTTTTTTCTCGTACATATAAAGATAACAACTAAAATTAATATTATGAGAAAACTATTACACATGTATTTAGCCTTGTTTGCTATTACAACATTATTTTCATGCGATCATTCCGATGAAAACAGTATGTCAGAAAATATACCTCAAGGCCCGGATCTTATGGTATATGGAATAACGGCAATGAACGAGCTTGTTTATTTTAATGCCAGCAACCCCAAAATTTTTACTTCAAAAACAACCGTAACCGGTGTCGCCTCAGGAGAAAAATTATTAAGTATAGACTTCAGACCTGCAACAGGTGAATTGTATGCTTTATCCAATGCAAGCAAATTATATATCATCAATACCTCCAATGCTTCAGCAAGAACAGTAAGCTCAACAGCATTTACGCCTATGATCTCCGGAACAATAGCTTCTATTGATTTCAATCCTACCGTTGACAGAATTCGTCTGGTGAGTAATTCGGGACAAAATCTGCGTTTACATCCGGAAACCGGAGCTGTTGCTGCTACTGATATTACTATTAATGGAACAGGAAGTCCTTCCATAACAGGATTAGCCTATACCAACAGTAAAGCAGGCGCTGCTACTACTATTTTATATGATATTGATCCGATGCTGGGAAAATTATATAAACAGGATCCTCCCAACAATGGAACTTTGGTAGAGGTTGGAAGTCTTGGAACTACTTTTACAGGACAGGCAGCTTTTGACATCAAATACGATAACAGTACTGCTCTTTTAGCTTTTAATGACAAACTGCATATTCTGGATCTGAATAATGGAAAAGCAACTTCCATAGGATCACTCCAGCAGGGAATAATCGATATGGCTATCCCTACAGAACCGGTAGCTTATGCCATTGACAATTCAAATAATCTCCAGATTTTCAATCCCAACAATCCTGTGCCTGTTTCTAAAACAGTGGCCGGATTACAAAGCGGTGAGAGTATTTTAGGAATAGATTTCCGTCCTGCGAACGGACAATTGTATGCTTTGGGAAGCTCAAGCAGAATCTATACAATTAACTTAGGTACAGGTGCCGCCACTGCTGTGGGAGCATCTCCATTTTCTACCTTGCTTTCGGGCACGGATTTCGGATTTGACTTCAATCCAACAGTTGACAGAATAAGAGTAGTAAGTAATACAGGACAAAATCTCCGCCTGAATCCTAACGATGGAACAATTGCTGCTGCAGATCTCACACTGAATCCGGGAAGTCCAATGATAAGTGCAGCGGCCTATACCAACAACTTTGCCGGAGCTACCTCAACTACCTTATTTGTAATTGATCATAATACTGATAAATTATATCAGCAAAATCCACCCAATAACGGAACTTTAGTCGAAACAGGTTCTTTAGGAATCAACATTACCAATGCTAATGGTTTTGATATTGGAAGTATGAGCCAAAAGGCTTACTTAATAGCATCAGTAGGTTTATCTACAAGAATTTATTCTATTAATACAATGACAGGAGCAGCCACTTCTGTTTCCGATTATCCCAATACCGTAAAAGCTTTTACGCTGGGATTAGGATTTTAAACTCATTCTTTATTTCAATAATCGAGAAGCGCGGAAAACAAAGTTTTCCGCGCTTCTTACTAATATAAATGAAAGATAATTTAAATCTGACTGAGCTTTTTTGTCCTGTTAAAGATCCAGAAAATAATTGGAAAAATAAGCAGGGTAAGTACTGTAGCTGTAATCAATCCTCCGATAATAACAATGGCCAGAGGTTTCTGAGACTCCGATCCGATTCCTGTAGACAAGGCTGCCGGCATCAATCCGATGGAAGCCATAAGCGCTGTCATAATGACAGGTCTTGTCCTGGATTTTACTCCATTTAATATAGCGGTATCGATATCCATTCCGTCTTTAACATTCTGGTGGAATTCTGTAATAAGGATTACCCCGTTCTGGATACAAATTCCCAGGAGAGCAATCATTCCTACTCCGGCAGAGATTCCAAAATTGATTCCGGTAACATGTAAAGCGATGATTCCTCCAATCAAAGCAAAAGGTACGTTCGCTAATACCAGAAGAGAATCTTTCATATTGCCGAACAGAATAAACAAGAGGAAGAAAATCATCAGAATACTCACCGGTACTACCTGCGCCAGTCTGTGTGAGGCACGCTGCTGATTTTCAAACTGACCTGTCCATCCTATTGAATAACCGTCTGGAAGTTCAATCGTTTCTACTTTTTTCTGTGCATCCGCAATCGTACTTCCCAAATCCCGGTCACGGATGGAGAATTTAACCCCGATGTATCGCTTGATATTGTCTCTGTAAATAAATGCGGCTCCGTTATCTTTAACAATGGTGCTTATTTCTTTTAAAGGAATCTTTGCTCCATCCTGTGTAGGAACCATCAAAGCAGCAATGTCATTTTCATTGGTTCTGTATTCCTGAGAATACCGAAGACGGATCGGGAACTTTCTTTCCCCATCAAACATTTCAGAGGCCGTTTTTCCACCAAATGCCATTTCCAGCACAGCCTGAGCATCTGCGGGCATCACTCCATAAGCGGCCATTTTATCTCTGTCCAAAACCACGCTTACTTCCGGCTGGCCGATATTTTTAATAATTCCCGGATCCTTCACGCCTTGTACGTCTTTAATTTTAAGCAAAACTTCGTGGGCTAATTTGTCAAGGGTTTCCAGGTTATCACCATAGATTTTGATTCCGTTTTCAGCTTTAAAACCAGCCACTGCTTCTGCTACGTTATCGGAAATCGGCTGGGAGTAGTTGAACGTAATTCCCTGATAACTTCTGAGTTTTTTGTCTATTTCATTGATCAGTTCATCATAAGTAATTTTACGCTTCCATTCTTCTCTTGGCTTAAGATTTACCGCAAACTGTACAAATCCGAATCCGTTGGGATCTGTTCCATCATTACTTCTTCCCGTCTGGGCAAGCACATCTGTCACTTCTGAAAAGCTCATAATGTCCTTCTTTAAAAGATCAGCTGTTTTCAGAGATTCTTTTAAGGAGGAACTCATCGGCATTTCTGCAGTGATCCACAATGAACCTTCATTCAACTGAGGCAGGAATTCCGTTCCTAAAAACTTTCCAGAAAATAATGTAACAGCCAGAAAAGAGATCGCTACAATCATGCTCATCTTTTTGTGCTTGAAAGTTAAATTAAAACCTTTCAAAACAATTCTGTCCCAGAAATTAACAAAAGGGTTATTTTTTTCTCTTACGTTTTTATTTAAAAGAATATGGGAAAGAACAGGAACTAATGTTAATGTAAATATCAACGCCCCCATTAATGCAAATCCCAATGTAAATGCCAGTGGAGAGAACATTTTTCCTTCTACTTTCTGAAATGAGAAAATAGGAATCAGGGAGGTAATGATAATTAATTTCGAAAAGAAGATTGCTTTTCCTAATCCGGTTCCGGTCTGCTTGATCCAGCCTCCTTTTGCGAGTTTATTAAACTTCTCCATTCCGTAGCGCTTCGCTTTATGATCGAGCATCACGAATAGACCTTCCACCATGACGACGGCTCCGTCTATGATAATCCCGAAGTCTACGGCACCTAAGGAAAGTAGATTGGCACTCATCCCGGCCAGTTTTAAACATAAAAAGGCAAATAGCAAGGACAGAGGAATGATGATGGAAACAATCAGCGTAGTTCTCCAGTCTGCCATGAAGATTAAAACGATTACCGTTACCAGAACAATTCCTTCAATAAGATTATGCATTACGGTATGGGTTGTGAAGTCCATCAGATTGTCGCGATCATAGAAAGTGACCATTTTGACATCTTTTGGAAGTACTTTTTCGTTAAGCTCTTTAATCTTAGCCTTTACTCCTACCAGTACTTCTCTTGGATTCTCCCCTTTTCTCATCACAACGATTCCTTCCACGGTATCATCATGATGATTCAGTGCAGCCTGTCCCACTCTAGGCATGGAGCTTTCATGAACTTCTGCTACATTTTTTACCAAAACAGGGTTTCCACTGTCATTCTGAATGGTAATATTTCCAATATCCGCAACAGATTTTACCAAACCAATACCTCTTACCACATAAGCCTGACCATTTTTTTCAATCACATCCCCTCCTACATTCAGATTGCTCTTGGTAACGGCATCATATACCTGAAGCGGAGTCAGGTTATATTTATCCAATGCTCTCGGATCAATACTGAGTTCAAAAACTTTATCCTGTCCTCCGAAAACGTTGATATCCGCCACACCGGGAACACCTCTTAGAGCACGATCTATTACCCAGTTTTGCAGGGTAAGCAATGCACGGGAATCTTTTGTTTTACTTTCCAGTGTATATCTGAAAATCTCACCGGTTGGCCCGTAGGGTGGCTGTACTTCGGGATCTACCTCATCAGGAAGGCTAATGGTTCGTAACTGGTTATTGACCTGATTTCTGGCAAAAGTATCGTCCACCCCGTCGTCAAACAGAATTTTAACAATAGAAAGCCCAAACATGGTGGTACTTCTTACACTTGTTTTTTTCTGAACCGGGCTCATCGCCAATTCAATGGGTGTCGTGACAAAACGCTCTACTTCTTCTGCACTACGTCCATTCCATTGGGTGATGATGACAATCTGGGTATTGGTTACATCCGGAAAAGCTTCAATAGGCATATTTTTGAAACTTATAAAACCGGAGATGGCTAAAATCGCTACCCAGATAAAGGTAAATGCTTTATTTTTTAATGAAAAAGCGATTATATTTTTTATGAATTTATTCATGATAGATACATTGATGACCTAAAAAAGCCGTTAAAGAAAAATGCAAACATTCTTAATGGTTTAATAAGACTAGCTGTTCAGCGAGCGGTATATCAGCAGCTGGTTGTTGGTAATCACTTCTTCTCCTTCTTTCAGACCGTCTGCAATATAAGTAACATCACCAACCTGCTTTAATACTTTGATTTCTCTGATCTTTACATCTGTTCTGGATTTAAAAATCACCACAAAGCTTTTATTATCATCAAAAATCACAGCTTTTGATGGAACGGTAAGTGTAGCGTTGCTTTCCAGACTGGAAACTTTTATTGTGGCTTTACTTTCCGGGATTAAAAGTCCGTTGGCATTGTCCAATACTACTCTTGCCTGCATGGCGTTGGTCTGTGGATCAATAATTTTGAATATTTTATCAATTTTTCCATCAAAAACTTTGTCCGGATAAGACAGGGTGGATACCTGGGCTTTCATTCCAAGACTAATCTTATCGATATCAGATTCATTGACATTCATAATCGCCCATACATTGGTAGTATTGGCCACATCAAATATATTATCACTTCTGTCACTTCTCAGCTGCATATCTTTATTGATACTTTTCTGAACAATATAACCGCTGATAGGTGCTACAACACTGTATATATTTCCGGTCTTCACATTATAAACTGTACTTACAGCCGCTGCTCTCTGCAACTGATCTTCCGCTTTTTGTAACTGGCTTTTAGCTTCCAGGACATCTCTTTCCGTATTAAGCTTTCCTTCGTAGAGTTCTTTTGCAACACGGAGGTTATTTTTGGCCACTACAAGATCTGTTTTTGCATCACTTACATCCTTTTGAATTTCTGCAAGCTCAGTACTTCTGATGGTTGCCAGTACCTGCCCTTTTTTGACATAGTCACCCAATTCTACATTGACACTCATCACATTTCCTCCAACCAATGGGTATACATCTATATAGCTGTTTTTGTCTGCAGAAATCTTTCCATAAAAGCTGTATTCATCTTCTATATTCTTTTTTTCAACTTTCGCCAGGGAAATAGAATTCAGCATGGTGTTACTGAGCTCAAACCCTTTTTTGGGGTGAATATTTTTCTCTTCCTCTTTTTTGGAACAGGCCATTAATGAAAGGACCATCAATGCGGGAATAATATATGTTTTCATCATTTTAATAGAAGATTTTCGTTTGTACTAGTTGATTAAGCTGTTCTGCGGACTGCATGATTTCATTTTTCATATCATAGATCTGAAGGGCTGTCTCCCTGTAACTGTCCATAAAGTCTGTAAATTCAATCAGGCTGACATTTCCTTTTCTGAAATTGGTCAGCATTCCGTTGTAAACAAGTTCCATATTCTGAAGGTCAGTCGTTTTCACATCCAGAAGTTGGTCATATTGTGCTTTCCAGGTTTTATAGGCAGATTGAACTTTAGTTTCCAAAGTCAGTTTTTGAAAGTCTGCATTTTTCTGATTCTGCTGGATAGCATAGTTTGCTTTCACTACATTTCCCTGATTGGCTTTCCATAGCGGTAAAGGAATTCCCAAGGTAAGATTCGCTTCGTTATTGAAGGTTCCGCCTGCCTGGTCCCATGCAGCACCTACGGTAACATCCGGTACATTCAATGATTTCTGCCATTGTGCATACAACTTACTGTTATCAATAAGTTTCAAATTATATCGGTAATCCGCATTATTTTCCAGGGCTTTGCTTTTCAGTTCTTCTTCATCACCGAAAGGCTGTGCCACCAGAGCTTCTTTAGCTTCGGTTTCAGACATCGTAGGCTCTATTTCTTCAGTAACTCCTGTCAGAACTTTCAAATTCTGTTCAAAATCAAGAATATTTTTATTGATCTCCAGTTTATCATGATTTAGCTGGATCACAATACTCTGCAGTCTTACAGCGTCTTTAAGGGAAACATTTCCTTTTGCTGACTGCACACGATAGGCATTTAAAAGATCATTCATATACCCCAGCTGCCTGTTGGTATTCTCCAGTTTTAGTTTTTCATAATAAAGATTGAAATAGGTAGAACGGAGCTGAGATCTTAAATCTACCAGCAATTGTGAAAACTGAAGCTGCGCAAGTTCTTTATTGGATTTGGCAAAAGCGATTTCGTTTTTCTTTTTCCCCCCCATATAAATCAATTGAGTAATACCCGCTCCTTTAGAATGTCCTACATCAAAAAACTTCTTGTCCTGAGGATTATAAGCATTGAACTGCCCGCTTAATTGAGGTAACTCCCAGATTTTAGCCTGCAGAATATCCGCATCAGCCATATTGATATTGTACTGTTCGGCGAGCAGCTGGAGGTTGTTCTTCTGGAAAGCTTCTTCACAATCCAAAAGAGACATCTGCTGTTGTGCTGCCATGAATGAGGAAACGGCTAGGCACAGCACTGCAATTCTGTTCATTATTTTTCTTTTTAAATTACAAAATTGCTTTGATGCTATTAAAAGAAACTTAAATGACGCTTAAAAAAATATTAAAATAGGCCTGAACAAGCTGTTTATGCAATAACCCATCATACAAAAAGCAGTGAATTTTTCTCCAACTATTGAATTTTTATTAAAAATTTCAATCAGGAGTTTAACAAAAAAAACAACTGTTTTTCATATCAGTTGCTTTTCATTTTATTTTTTAAAAAATAAGGTAAACTTATTCATATAATCCTCAGGTGAAGAATATACAATATCTGCATCATGATATTCCAGAATTCTTTTGACGATTCTAAGACCTAATCCTGATCCTGCTATATTCTGTGCATTATTCCCTCTCGTGAAAGCTTCAAACAGTTTAGCCTGCTCATCTTCAGAAATAGTATTACCATGGGAAATAACTTCGATGGAAAGATTATCATTGGTTTCAGTGATGAGAACATTCACTTCTGTATTATCTGAGTACACCGCTGCATTTTTAAACAAGTTGATAAATACAATTACCAATAGTGACTGAATTCCTTTTATAGTCAGAAAAGCATTTTCAGAACTTTCTTCATTAATCAGAAAATCCAGCTTAAGTTGCGGATAACTTTTCTCCACCGCTTCAAAAGCTTCAAAAATAACTTCGTCAATCCTTACTCCCTCATAAATACTCTGGATATTTTCTTTATCAAATTTTGTAAGCAGTAAAAGTGAATTTGTCAGATCCGACAGCTGATAGACATCTCTCTGAATTTGTTTTAAAGAAGACAGAGTTTCCGGAGAATGCTCTTCAAACTTGATAAGGTTTTCCAGCTGAAATGCCATTCTTGTTATAGGAGTTCTGATCTCATGTGAAGCACTGGCCGTAAAATCTTTTTGTGACTGAAATACATCATCCAGCCTCCCAATCATTGTATTAAAAGATTTTGCAAGAACACTTACTTCATCATTGGATTGCTCTACCGGAATCTGTGTGGTAAGCTTATGAGCCGTAACTTCAGAAATTTCTTTGTTCAGATCTTCCAAAGGACGTAGGAACTTTTCCACAAAATAATAGCTAAAGAACCCAATAAGCATAGTGCTCATCACATAAGCTGTAATCAAAAGATATTTAAGATATCCCAATTTGGATTTCCCATTGGTATCAAAAGCACTTGTAAGGATATAATAATTTTCACCGTTGATATTCCTGAGGGCTGCATAGATTTCGGGAACGGTTTTTTCGGTATAGATAATCTTCTTTTTATCCAGCTCTTTAAGCATTGCACTGTCCCAGATGACATTTCTGTCTTTGATCGTACTGTAGATTAATTCTTTTTTTTCATTGAAAATTAAAATCTTCTCATTCAAAAGAATGTTATCTGAATTTTCATTGAAAAAAACGGGTGCTTCCTCTTCAAAGTCTTTGGATTTTGAGATGAAATGAGAAGTAAACTCAAGTCTCTGCCTGAATCTTTCTTTAAACTCATCTCTTCTGAAATCATTAAAAGATAAATAAATGACCGCCATCACCATTCCAAATAATAATGAAAAGGCAATACTTATTGTTAAAGCGATCTTTCTTTTTAAAGACATTTATAATGGACTTAGGTAATATCCGAAACCTGAACGGGTGTGGATCAGTTTTATTTTAAAATCTTTATCGATCTTCTTCCTCAGGAAATTGATATAAACTTCCACTGTATTGGTATTTGTATTGAAATTGTGTTCCCAGACATGTTCTGTGATCTGTTGCTTGGAAACCGTTCTTCCCTGCGCTTCCGCAAGATAAACCAACAATTGGAATTCTTTTAAGGTAAGGGTTATTTCATTTCCTCCACGATAAACCTTCTGCTCTGTTTTGTTGATAATAAGATCATCAATTCTTAAAATATCCTGATCAGAATTATCAGAAGGTGCTTTTCTTCTTAATAGTGAATTGATTCTTAACAGAAGTTCCTCAAACTGGAATGGCTTTACAAGATAATCATCAGCCAGCCTGGTGAAGGCATCTTTTTTATCAGAGATATCCCCATAAGCAGAAATGATAATGATAGGAGTATTTTTATCAAAAGAACGGATCGTCTGACAGACATCAAGTCCATTTATTTTAGGAACATTAATGTCTAGTAAATACAGATCATAAGTACTATTTTTTATCTGACGAAGAAAAGTCTCCCCGTCATAGATCTTATCACAGTTAAAATTATTTGATTCTAAAAATCTGCACAATTCTGCAGACAGAATAAGATCATCTTCCAGTAAAAGAATATTCATCAAAAATTTATTTTACACGAATTTAAAGAAAATTTTATGATTGTGATTCTAAAGATGAAGTAAAAGTTTTCATGATAGCGCTATCATCAAGAAACGAATCTGAAAAAAAAATTGAAGAAGGAAATAATTTTAGGATTTATCTAAGCAGATGTTTAACTGTAAAATGATCAGATAGTAAAATTAAATTCTTTTGGGCATAAAAAAATCCCGAAGAGATTCGGGAAAATCGAGAGCCAACTACGGGACTTGAACCCGTGACCTCTTCCTTACCAAGGAAGGGCTATATCTAACAAAATTTAAAAACAATTGAATATCAACTATTTATAATTTTCAAAGAAAATAATAATAATCGATCAATTATGGTTAATGTTACCTTTGATGTTACCTTTACTTTTTTGGTTTATATAGATCTGATCGGAGAATCCGAAAACATAATTTGCATTTAAGCCAAAAACAAGACATATTTTTTCTATATGTTCTGCAGTAAAATGGAAAGATTGCCTTTCCGGATATTTATTTTGATTTTTAATACTAGCAAATTGCTGCTTTGTCATCCCTATAGGTAAATAAAAATCAGAATCAAATCTAATTTCTCCTTGGTCCTTTATCTTCTGAACAAACTCCAATATTATTCTATCTGATGTATATAGCATATTTTTTATTCTTTGATTTAAAAATCATCTTTTTTAACAGCTTCAACCATTTTATCTCTAAAATCTTTAAACAATTTTTCGCTCTGATCTTTTACATTTAATTTAATTTCATCGTATACTCTCTGGGCATTCTTTTTCCCACATCCAAAGCCAAATCCTGCTGGTGCTTGATCAGAATCCAAACTTCCTGCACTAACTTGCTTACCCAAGTGATTGAAATCAGAAAGCACTATTCTATACTTATTATCTTTAACATCAATAGTAAACTTAAAACTAACAGAACTTATTTCATAATAGCTCATACACCTATGCTGTTTAGAATCTTGGAGAAACGCTTTTCCTATTATTCTACCTGAATCTTTATCATCCATATCTATTACGGATTTTGAAGAATTAAAAGTATTGGATACCCAAGACTTTGCTCCAGAAAATAAAATTTCCTTTTTAGCATTTAAGGAATCAATAGATTGAAATTCTAACTTTTGAGCACTACTCATTGTAGAAATTAAAACCAGGACAAAGAATATTTTTCTCATATTTATAATTTTATCTATATCGTCTTTTATTTTTTCCGCTCCTACGGTGTTCTACTACATTATATAAGAAACTTACCTCCTTAAGATTAAGAGTAAAATCTTTATACTTTTCGTTCAATGAATGGCATACAATATCTCCGGTTTCAACATTATGATCAATAATTTCTTTTAGCATAATACCTTTGGTTCCGTGAGCGATTACAAAATCATAGTCTTTGTAATGTAATTTATACTGCCATAAATCTCTCTTTACCTCTCTACATATTACGATATCACCAGGAAAATATTCAGTTTCCATACTATCTCCATCTACCTCAAAAGCTAAATATTTACCTTTATATTCCTTATCCGCTTCTACTAAAACCACTGGCAAATCATTTAAAAATTCCTCTGCATAATAACTATCTGTATACCCCGCTCTTGCTTTTACTGTTACAAGCCTTACCTCTAAATGTGTAGGGTATACTTTAGGGATAACATCTTTAAAAACCACATCTTTTTGTATAGCATTGCCTTCATTTCCAAATAGCAACCAATCAATATCTAAATCAGGATAATGTTTTTTAATAAGTGGAATCTTATCCATTGATATTGATTTCCTAATTGAGTTAATATATCCCTGTGAAGCACCTATAGAATCGGTAAAATCCCTGTGTTTTATTCCTTTTCTGTCAAGATATTCCTTGAGTCTCTCTTTTACGCTCATAAATATTTTTAAAAATTTAACAAAACTTTAACACTTTTAGTATAGCATTGCTATTGCGTATTAAATTGCATTGCTATACTTTTGCTATATCAATTTGTTATTACAAAAAACAATTACAAAATGAAAGAGCGAACAAATATAGCAAATCCAACAAAAATCAATAGTAAGGTTTCCCGTAAAATTCAAGAAGATTATGAATTAAGGTTAGCCATTGCTGGAGATATTAAAATGAGGGAATCAGCTTTATATATGGCAGCATACAGAAACTCTAAAGTTTTAGAGAATTATTTTTTCATTGAATCCTTCAGAAAGCATACAGGCTGGGAAAATGAAGAAATTTTTGAAATAGAAATAAGTGAATAATATGACTGGAGAAATTAATCCTGAAAGAGCTGGAGTCATTCTCTCCGCATTAGAACAAATAGAAACATTATCTGCCTTTGTTAAAGCTGAAATGAAAGCTTCTCGGGGTAGCGTAGGACCTGCCCCAGGGAAGCAAAAAAAAACTAGCGCAGAAAAAATAAAGGAAAAGGCAAGAGCTGAATTCCATAAAAGAAAATAAAAAAAGCCACCTGCGGTAACAGATGGCGAAAGTTTAACCAATAAAAGTCAAACAGAATGAACACAAAAGTACAAAACAAAAAGGAGATAACAAATTCTCCAACAGAAAAAAATTTCAGAAAAGCTGTAGAACTGGCAAACAATCTTGAATTCAATGATTTTGGAATCGATGAAAATGTAAAAACAAATAATTGGTTCGGGTTGTATCTCGATGATAACAATGCTTACTGGACAATTCAAATGAGCCACAGAGGCACTTACTCGCTTTTTCTTGAAGATGAAAAGATTTGCACAGTAGGAAAAGATCTTGAGGCAAGGTTAGATGATTTTATAGAGGATCAACTTGGTTCAGAAGAAAGGGGGATTCAGTCTCACAAAGAATATATCGCTGAATATAACGAGTTATGGTCTAATTACGGTTACGGAAGAATTTAATATTATGAGTTATATAGTAGAACAAACAGTTTACGAAGTAGGAATCAATTTTTTAACAAATTGTCCGAACGTTACAGAACAGAAAATATTATATGTTGGAGGCAAATGTCTTTTTGTTTCGGGATTAGATCCTGTATGGGGTACCGAAAGTGAAAGCACATTGTATCTATCCTTAAAAGAATCCTTTGACCCTTCAAAAGTTCTTTCTTCCAATACTCATACAGTTTGGACTGACAATAAAGAAAAAGCAGAGCAGTATGCCAGTGAAATGAATAATGTCCTAAACCTTAGATCAAAAATTTCAAAAACTGCTTAGCTATGAAAAGAATGATCGCAATGATGTTCGGGAAAAAAGTAACATTTCTCAATGTCAATACTCGCAGATACTTTAATCAATATTGGTACAAAGGCAAATTCTACTAAGATGAAATATAATAGAAAATCATTCATAGCACCTAACAGTATTGATTCCATGAGTGCTATTCACTGTAAGGTTTACAAAGATGGTAAAGCCATCGCCAGACTTTCAGATTGCCACGGTTCTATAAGATGGCATAATCAGATTACTGATCCGGAAGGAAAACAGGAAATGATTGAAAAGCTTGACAATGCAATAAATGAATTACTAAAATTTAGAAATCATATCGAAAATGTCAATATATAAAAAACTCCACCAGATTCAGAGCAAAATCAATGGACTTGGAAAAGACAGTAAATCATTTCAATATGGTTATGTATCCGGAGCAAAAGTTTTAGAATTTGTTCGTCCATTAATGAATGAATTGGGATTAATCCTGAAGCAGGAAATTATCTCGATTGAAAATTCCCGACAAGATTATAGTACTACAGGTAAAAGATGGGAGGAAGTTAACGGACAGAATAAACAGGTCGAATATGAAAAACCAAAGTCTGAAATTCTATCAAAAGTAATGATGCGTTTTACTTGGATTGATATTGATACTGGAGAAAAAGATGAAAATATTTTCGGAGCAAATGGTCAAAATGATTGGGAAAAGGGACTTGGTTCCGCCCTTACATATGCAGAAAGATATTTTTTCCTCAAATTCTTTCATATTCCAACTGATGAAGATGATATAGATAATGAGCTTAGAAAAAAGGTAGATGAAGAAAAACATCAAAATTCAACATCAACAGTAAATCCGGAAAATAAGCCCGCTACTCCAGCGCAACAAAATAAACCTTTGCCTTACTTAAATGAAAATGATGAGAACTGGAAAAATCTTGAAACTGCATTAAAGGAAGGTGGGAAAAAACCAACATTGGCAGCGATTCAGAAAAAATACAGACTTGCTGCAAAGACAATAGAACTTCTTAAAACCAAATTTCAAATTCAATAGTCATGGGAGCAATGAAAAATACAGCAATAGAGCAACAGGAGCAAAATGCAATTCCTGTACAATATGAAAGTAATCCGAAAAACAACTTAATTCAAAGATTGATCAATAAGGATTTTCGCCTTTCCTATTCTAAACTAAAACACCTTACAAGCCCGGTTAACTTCATCAACGCAATGTTGGAACCTAAAACCAAAAATGAAGGTATGACATTAGGAACCTTAGTAGACTGTCTATTACTTACTGAGGAAAAGTTTGATAAAGAATTCTGCATCGTTGAAAGCAGCCCAACAACTGACCTCCAATCCAATTTTGTTCAGACTGTTCTTGATAAAATGAATTTGGAATCTTATGATGACCAGGAATTATTTCAGAAAAAATTTGAGGAAGCATATTCTGAATGTTATAAAAAAGGCTCTTCAGATTCTTTAAATCATTTGAAAGGATTTATTAAGGCTTTAATTAGTGGAAAACAGGTTATTTCCCAGTCCGATTATGATAAAGCAAAAAAGATTGTTGAAAAACTTAAAAACGCTGATGAAGTATGTGACGAGCTTGCGGAAGTGGAATCTTTTCAGAAAAAGCTTGAGTTCTCATATAAAGGTTGGAACTTCATCTGTTTTCTTGATACGTACCATAAGAATGGTTTTCATGACTTGAAATTTGCTTCAGATTGTAGTCCTGAAAAATTTGAAAAAGACCTGATAAAATTCTGCTACGATATCCAAATCGGTGTATATGCTATAGGATTTGAAGTTCTATACGGAAATTTCAATCCAAGCGTAAAGCATATTGTTTATGATGCTGTTGGAAACTATGGTGTATACCCTATTGATTCTGCATATGTTGAATACTGCAAAAGAAAGGTTGATTTCATGATCAGTTGCCTTGATCACATGATTGCAAAAAAAGCCTTTGATAAGTCTTATAGTTTCTTCCGCCGGCAGCCTGTCATCTACAAACCAAAATGGGCTCCAGGATTTGATCACTCAATTTTTAACGAAGAATAATTATGAAGCTACAATCAATGGTAGAATTCGTTCTACTGCAAAAAGAAACATCAACACTTGATACAGCTCAGATCGATTGGTATGATTTAGAAGTTAATATTCTGAGCAAAATAAGGAAATATGCATTATTCATAAGTCGGTCTCCAACTTTGGAAATGTTTGTTCCTGTTGATCAGGATGGAAATGTTCTGGAAGAGCCAATGCAAGAAAAGTACGGATGGTTACGATGATTGCCCATTTTAAGCAATGGCTTGTGAAATGGGATCGTGACATTGTCACTCAGGATGATATAGAAACTCAGCAGATTGTCATTGAAAAAATTATGAAAGCCTTTAAATGCATTGAAGACCTTCTTCATAAAAGCGATCAAAAGGCAATGAGTATTGCCAGCAAAAATTTAGTTCCAGGAAGTAATGAAGCCCTTGAGAAAGAAGTACTGGCCATGTTTGAAAATCAAAAAAAGTCTTGGTATAAAAACTTAAAAAACACCAGTTACGACCTGACTTACATTAAATCAATACTTGAGAATATTTATGAAATCAAAAACAGAAGAAGCAGAGAATGCTTCCAGCTTAGAGCCGAAAATGCAAAGCTCCGGGCAGAAATTAACCAGCTTAGAAAAAGCTGAAGCAATGGAAGCTATGAAATTTATTTATGCTAAAAACAGATTATTAAAATCCCAAAAACCATAAAAATGAATCTGACATTACAAATCTTAGGTACACCGCAACCTAAACAATCAGTAAGATCAAGAGTTGCTAAAACTAAAAACGGAAAGGCATATGTGCAGCATTATCAAACTGCTGATGTTAAAAGAAATGAAAAAAATATTGCATTTGATGTAAAAAGTCAGTTACCAGCTGGATTTATTCCTTTTTCGGGAGCTATACATGTGAAAAAGCTTCTCTATGTTTTTGCACCACAAAAAAATTGGCCAAAATATAAACTGAACGAATTAAAGCAAGGCAAAGTATTTTACAAAGATGTAAAGCCAGATCTTACAGATAACCTCAACAAACCACTGTTTGATGCACTGCAAGGGATTGTTTATTTGAATGATTCTCAAATATGCAAAATTTCCAACGTTGAAAAAATTTACGGAGAAGTTCCAAGAATAGAGATAGAGTTCGAGACTCTTTAATTAAAAAAAAACGATGTTTGAAGGTAAGTACACACAATTATCATTTGATTTTGATAACGAAGAAAATGTTTCCTCTATTATTCTGGGTGATCCTGGGAATATAAAGAATATGATGCCATTCCTTTTTGATACTCAGGCAGAAGATATAAGTTTTGCAGAAAAGCGCTTTGAAGTTGGAAAAGGATATTTATTCACAAATGGAACCGGTACCGGAAAAACTTTTGTCGGATTAGGTATTGCTAAACGATTCTACGCACAGGATAAAAGAAATATTTTGATAGTTGTACCTACAGAGAAAAAATGTACTGACTGGAAAGAAGAGGCTGAAATATTTGACCTTAAAGTCCATCATTTATCCGGAATTAACGATCCTGGAAATGAAGTCACCGTAACCACATATGCTAATTTTTATCAAAATCAAGCACTTTTATTGAGAGATTTTGATCTAGTTATCTACGATGAAAGCCATTATCTGAATCAAAATGCGCAAGGAGCATATACTTCATATTACCTGCAGCATCAGGAAATTGTAAAAGTACCTTCAGTTGTAAAAAGGAAAGTGAGAGATCTTCCAGTTTTGTATTCCGTGAATGAGTATGATAGAGAGGTATTCAACAAAGATCTTTTCGTAAAAATAGTTTCTGAAATTGTGGAACGCACCAAAGTAGTTTTTCTTTCTGCAACACCGTTCGCTTATCATAAATCTGTTTTGTATGCAGATGGCTGTCTTTGGGATATCTATGAACAGATTGAAGAGCCGGATTATGATGGAGGATATAATATACCAACAGGATTCAGCAAATTTATGGTTGAAAATTTTGGATATCGGATGAGGTACAACAAATGTACTATTCCGGAGAGCGGCGTAGATCAAAATTTACTGGAAAGAAATTTCTTTGAAAATCATAAAGAACAAGGTGTGATGTCCACCAGACAAATAAATCTTGATTATGATTATTCTCGAGAATTTATCACTTTGGATTCAGATATTGGAAAAGAAATTGAGGATGGTTTTGAGCTGTTCTGGGATCAAAAATTTTGTGATAAGTATCCAACTTTGAGTGATCGTATTCATAAAAAACATAATCATCTGTATATTACCCAGCTGTTGGAATGTATAAAAGCAAGAGAGATACCCAAAAGAATATTTCAACACTTGGAATTGGATAGAAAGGTAGTTGTTTTTCATAATTACAATAACTCTCTTCCCTCCCACCCTTTCCAATTTACTCTTGATGAATTCCTGGAAAAAGATGAGGTAAGTAATTCCGACCTGTTGGAAGAAATTTCAAATTTCAGAACTGAATACAAACATTATTGGAATCTAAATCTGACGGACCTGATCAATGTCAGGGAAACGATAAAAAGATATTTTCCAGAAGCAAAAGAATTCAATGGGACCATTAATAAAAAGCTTCGTAGCAAGTATGTAAATGATTTTAATGAAGATCTTTCAGATACCAATTTGATTATTGTTCAAATTAAAGCTGGACAGGAAGGGATTTCACTACACGACAGATCAGGGAAATACCAAAGAGTTCTAATAAACCTAGGACTTCCAACAGCACCCACTCAGGCAATCCAAACTGAAGGAAGGATATATCGTGAAGGTTTAAAGAGTAATGCGATTTATGAGTATGCTACGATACAAACAACGACTGAAAGAATAGCATTCGCTACCAAGATTGCCCAAAGATCAAAAACTGCTGAAAATCTTGCAATGGGAAATCTCGCACGAGATCTGGAAACAGCATTCAAGGAAGGTTATAAAAACTCTCATACAGATGAGCCAAATATAAATCAAGGTACTGGAGGAAAAGAGGCTGACAGATTTTTATTTACAATATCGGAATTTGATAAAGCAAAGACATTCTATTTCGCCCGCGGGAAAAAGACCTCCGGAAATAAGGCTAAAGAAGGTGTTGATTACTTTGCTACACCGGAACCACTGGGAATGAAAATGGTTGAATGGCTTGCACCGGAACCAAATGATGATATGTTGGAGCCTTCAGCTGGACACGGTGCGATAGGTAGATTCTTTCCCGGATATACTAAGAATCATTTTATTGAGCCCAGCCACTATTTAGCATCAGAGCTGGCAATAAATACCAATGGAATAGTCCACAACACATCATTTGAGAACTACCATATCAGTAATAAGTTCAACAAAATAGCAATGAACCCGCCGTTTGGTTTCTCTGGAAAAACGGCAATGGAACATGTTATAAAAGCCTGTAAGCACCTTCATTATTCCGGCGGAGAAATACTGGCTATTGTTCCAAACGGTCCTTCAATGCAAAAAAGGTTGGATAATTTCTTTGAAAACAGAGACAATTCCAAGTTTCAACTTACAGGAGAAATCATATTACCTGGCTGCACATTTGAAAGAGCCGGAACCACCGTATACTGTAAAATAATCAGGATTCAGAATGCTTACCACTATGGTAATTACAAAGACTTCCAGAGAATTGACTTAAGCTACATCAATGATGTAAATGAATTTTTTGAAACTATTGAACATTTAGACTTTTAATCATGGATATAGAATTATTTAGAAAACTCAACTACTTACCAAAACAGGATATCATAAGCAAGTTAAACGCAGATGAAGCTCAAACGCTTCTCCAAATGAATGGTTATAAAAATGCGCTGAACACACTTCAAAATTCTATCACATTTTATTCAAAAAGTAATCATCCGGAGGCGATAAAAAGAAAATTAGAAAATGAAAATCTTCTAATAATTATTAAAACAGAAGTAGAATTCTTAGAAAATTTAATATGAAAGCAACTAATCCATTTGAAACAGCGATAAAAACATATATCGAAGCTAAAGTAAAAAATGATCAGGACTTGGCTGTAGCGGTCCTTAGTACAGATAAAAATCTTACAGATTGTTGTTCATACATCATGGAAGAGGTGAAGAAATTAGGTGTTTCAGCCATGACCAATGATGAAGTTTTTGCAATGGCAAAAAAGTATTATGTAACTAAAGATCTGAAAAAGCCTAGTAAAGTTTCGGGCCATGTAGTAGTTGGCGGAACTCCAGAAGCCGTAGCAGAAATTAATAAAAGTCATCCACCGAAAAAGATTCCAGAACGCGCAAATGTTGCAGCAGCTACTCCAGCTCCAAAACAAGAACCAAAACCGAAAAAGGTAAAGAAAGAAGAAAAGCCTGTAGACGGAACTCAATTATCCTTATTTGACTTAATGCAATAATTTATGAAACCAAAAACCAAAATTCAAGTAGAAGTAAATAGACTTGCTAAATTCCTTCTTAAACCTACTCAGGAACAGCAAGACTATGCAATCAACAAAATGTTTCCAAAATTGTGTTTTGCTACCAAAAGCACGGCATTTTGTTTAGAGTGTGGATCTGATATCAACGTAAAGGATATTAACAGAAATAGAGTAATCTGTAATTCCTGTGGGGAAAATCTAAAAGTAGAAATGTCTCGTAAACGAAAGTTTACAAGCGGGTGGGGAACAATGGGAATGGCAGAGCTTGTAACTTCAATGGGATATGATTTTCAAGTGATCAGAAATTTTGAATTCCGATGCTACTACGAAAAGGGCGAAAAAAAGAGAGTTTTCTTTTGGGAAATTTGTCAAAATTGGTATGAAGTAAAAGGAAAACGAGTTGTCAATTCAAGGATTTTGAGCAGCTATGGAAACTATAACGGAGATATGGAAATTAGAGAACACAATAGGCTTGTTTATGGATATTATACAAACAATAATAGTTATAATCCATTTCCGGACTTTTTTCATCCACATTCAAAATTTAGACCTGAATATGAAAAAAGAGGCATTAATTATAAAGTTCTCAAAGATATTAGGTTTTCGAGATTAGTAGATCTGGTAAATTATAGTCCAAAAATAGAAACTCTTATCAAATTAAACTATCACAATATTGTTGGAGCCTGGGAAAGTAATATTATTGATAGATATTGGAATGCTTTAAAAATCTGTTTCAGAAATAAGTATAAAATTAAAGATCCGAATATATATAAAGACTTATTAGATGCAATGGCCTATCTGGATAAAGATCTTCACAATGCTCATTACGTTTGTCCTAAAGATTTAATTAAAGCTCACGACTTTTATGTACATGAAAAACGTAAAGCTGAGATCGGAAAAACTCTTGCAAGTAACAAAAAGAAATGTGATAATGTAAACCCTCAGTATATTTTCCAAAAGAAAAAATTCTTTGATTTATTTTTCAAAGATAAAGAAGTGGAAGTTCGTCCATTAATGAGTGTACATGAGTTTTTGGAAGAGGGCGAAACGTTGAAACATTGCATTTTTACTAATAAATATTATGAGAAAAAAAACAGTCTTTTATTTTCTGCAACTGTGAAGGGTCAACGAGTAGAAACTGTAGAGCTTTGTCTCAAAACATTCAGAATTTTGCAGAATCATGGATTAGGTCATAAAAAAAGCAAATACAGCGAAAGGATAATCAACCTAATTAAAAACAACATTAAACAAGTTCGGGATTTAGTAATCATCAGAAAAAGAAAATCTAAAAAACAGAAGAGTGCATCATGAAATCAAAAAATAAAAGCGAGAAAATAATTTTCTTCTGTGTACTATTCCTTATTTTAATTATGGGATATACAGCAATAAAAACAACGCTAATATATTTATTAAAATGAAAGCATTATCTGTAAAACAGCCGTGGGCATCTCTGATTACCCTCAATATAAAACCAATAGAAAACCGGACCTGGAAAACTAACTTCAGGGGAAGAACATACATTCATGCTTCTGCAGCAATTATTAAGGAAGTCGATTTTAACACATCCCAAACCGCCGAATTATTTGAAAATGGAATATGGCATCCGGATAACGGATTTATATCAGAATTAAGTATAACCTCAGCAATTATTGGAGAAGTAGATATAGTTGACTGTGTTATCAATCATGAGAGTATTTGGGCTGAAAAATCAGTTCCATCTCATTCAGGATTCTTTGATCTGACAAGAAATAAACCAATTTACAACTGGGTTTTAGCGAACGCTGTTCATTATGAAAAACCTATTCTAAATGTGAAAGGAAAATTATCTTTTTGGGACTTTGAAGTACTTTAATATCGTACTTAAGATTCAAATATTCTTTGTTTGCATTAAAAATATTTTGATTGTAACTAAATTTTAGTTACATTTGTATAAACAAAAAATGAGATGTCCAAAAAAGAGAAACTTATCACTCGTTTTAAATCAAAACCTAAAGACTTTGAATACGCTGAACTGAGAACTTTGTTAGTATCTTTAGGATATGAAGAAAATAATAAAGGGGGAACTTCAGGAAGTGCGGTATCATTTTTGAATCAAACAACTGGAAGTGTAATAATGTTACATAAACCTCATAACCCTGATATCTTAAAACATTATCAAATCAAAGCAATTTTAGAAGAACTACAAAACAACAATTTAATTTAAGTATTATGCTTGAACATAAAGACATCAAAGGAACAGTAGAGTTTGATCAAGAAACTACAATGTTTTTTGGAAAACTAATAGGAGTAAATGGTCTTGTTATGTATGAAGCTGAGAACGCAGAAGAGTTTGCCAAAAATTTTGTTACTGCGGTTGAAGATTATATTCAGATGTGCGAAGAAAATGAAATGCCAATTAAAAAAGAATACAAAGGCGTTTTCAATGTTAGAACTTCACCTGAAAATCATGAGAGATTGTTTACAATTTCGGAAGAAAGAGGTATTAAATTGAATGCAGTAATAAATGAAGCTTTTGATTTTTATCTTGCTGCCCTTTCTAAGGGAACAGATTTTCCAGTATTAGAGATGGTACATGCTCCTCAAACTAAAGGCTATGTAACTGTTTCACCAGGAACAGTTATGTGGAATGCAGCAGGACCAGCATGTTATGCTACAAAAAAAGATCGTAAGAGATTTGAACTAATGGCTTTTCCGAAATCTTATAAGTCTACACGACATGTATCTCGTGTAGCAAAGGAAAACATTATCAAAAAGTACCCTAGACATGGTCACCATGAAGAAAGTAAAAAATAACAATTCATAACTAGCCACTCATTGTGGCTTTTTTAGCTTTTAAAAAGTACTATATTATATTACTTATTTCCGTATATTTGTATATTAATTTATTGACAAAATGGGAATTAAGAAAGACAAACGAAATTACCGTAAACACAGCGAAGAAAATCAGGAGTTAATCAAAAACTCCCTTTTAGAGCTGGGTACTGGCCGATCTATTCTTCTTGACAATGAAGATGAAATTATTGCAGGAAATGAAACCTTTACGCAGGCTGAAAAATTGGGTATTCCAATCCAGATCATTGAAACGGACGGTAAAACCCTAATAGCTGTAAAAAGAACAGATTTAGCCACAGATGATGATGCAAGAAAACAGCTGGCCATAGTTGATAATTTAGCCACTGACAAATCAGAGTTTGATTTTGAACTTCTTTCTGATGATTTCGACATTAATTTTCTTGAAGATATCGGATTTGAAAAAATTGACCTCATACCAAAGGGAGTTGGAGAAAACAATCCTACTGAAGAATGGGAAGACATGCCAGAGTTTGAGCAGGAGAATCTTTTAGCCAAGAACAGAGTAATTGTTTCTTTTGAAAATGATGATGACAGATTCGCCTTTGCAAAACTGATAGGTATAAAAATGACCAGGGACACAAAATCAATTTGGTTCCCAGAGAAAAAACCGGAAGCCGTAAAAGATTTCAGATATAAAGATGAAGAATAAATTTCCTATATACATTGTTTCAAAAGGTCGATATGAAACCAGACTAACAAGTGAAAGTTTAACCAGAATGAAGCTGGATCACTATATTGTCATTGAAGAGCAGGAATATGATCAGTATTGGAAGCACACGAAAGGAAATTCTCTTGTAACACTCTTGATTTTAGATAAAACTTTTCAGGATGAATATGAAACTTTGGATAATCTTGGAAGTACAAAGAGTAAAGGTCCTGGAGCTGCCAGAAACTTTGCGTGGGATCACTCAATAAAAAATGGTTTTCCCTGGCATTGGGTAATGGATGATAATATACAGAGTTTCTACCGCTGGAATCGTAATAAGCAAATCAGAGTTGAAACCGGAGCTATTTTCGCAGCAATGGAAGATTTCTGTATGAGATATGAGAATGTAGTGATGGCCGGTCCGAATTATTTCATGTTTGCATGTTCAAAACAAAAGACTCCACCATTCACAGCCAACACACGAATTTATAGCTGTAACCTGATCAGAAACGATATCCCATTTAGATGGAGAGGTCGATACAATGAAGATACAATTCTTTCACTTGACATTCTTACAGCTGGCTTATGCACTGTACAGTTTTATGCCTTCTTACAAGAGAAACTAAGAACGCAGGTTTTGAAGGGAGGAAACACAGAAGAATTTTACGCAAAAGAGGGAACTTATCCAAAATCTAAAATGCTTGTTGACGTATACCCTCAGTACTCTAAAATTGTTCACAAATTCAAACGTATTCACCATCATGTTGATTACACACCGTTTAAACGAAATAAGATGATCAGAAAGCCTGTAGAAGTTCAAAAGGGAATAAACAACTATGGAATGGAAATTAAAAATATTACTACCTTCGATAAAAAATCTTAGGTATGAAACCCGAAAATAAAGAACTAATGGACTTAAAAAAAGTTTTAAAAAGCAAGGTTAAAAGAGCCAAAGACAAAAAGAAAGATCTGGAAATCCTAATTGATGGGAATTCCGCTACTCCAAGACAGAAACAGGAATATGTTGAGGTTAAAGCCCAAATTGAAGCCTGGGAAGACATTATTGATTTAATCGAAGGAATGACTGATGAATAATTTACACCGATGGAAAAACAACGGAATAACAACGGACAGTTCGCAAAAGGAAATTCTGAAGGAAATAGATTCTCTTCAGACAACCAACCTGAGAACAATGGAAGGAAATCAAAATCTGTTACAGAATTCTTAAAGGAGTACGGAGACAGTAATGAAGTTACTTTTGAAATAACTGTTGTGAAAGATGGAAAAAAGAAAGTCCAGAAAGGCTCAATAAAAAGTGCAGCTTCCATAAATCAGTTAATAGCCATTACGATCACTAAAAATGCAATCCAAGGAGACAACAAAGCAATTACTACGTTCCTAGACAGAACAGAAGGGAAAGTGGCTCAAAAGGTAAACCACGGAGGGCAGGAAGACAACCCAATCGAAATAAAGAATCAGGTTACTGTTTTCGAACTTCCAAATAATAACAGAGATTAATTTGTCAAATATAAATGTCATAAAACCACAGGAGGGCTATCAGATGAAAGCCCTTTCTTCATCTGCGGACATCGTTATCGGTGGAGGTGCTGCGGGTGCAGGTAAGACATTCTCTCTTCTGCTGGAACCATTAAGGCATATTCATGTAAAAGGATTTGGAGCTGTCTGTTTTCGTAGGACTTCTCCAATGATAAGAGCTGAGGGTGGACTCTGGGATGCCTCGGAAAAGCTTTATAGAAAAGTCAGCAAAGCCGATCCTCGTAGCTCAATCTTAGAATGGAAGTTTCAACCTGCAGGAACAAAGTTGAAATTCTCTCACATGCAATATGAAGAGAATAAGTTTGACTGGCAGGGGGCGGAGATACCGCTGATAATGTTTGATGAGTTGACACACTTCAGTAAGTCAATGTTTCTGTATATGCTATCTCGTAACCGTTCTACATGTGGAATTAAACCATATATACGAGCTACATGTAATCCAGATCCTGACAGCTGGGTTGCTGACTTTATTGAATGGTATATTGAACAAGATCCAAACTCCTCTAATTATGGTTATCCTATTCCGGAAAGACAGGGAGTAGTTAGATACTTTACGAATGAGAATGACAATATTGTTTGGGGTGATACTTTTGAGGATGTATACGAGAAATGTAAAGATTTCCTAGATAGTGAAATTGAAAAGTCCGGAGGATTAGTTTCTCCGGCTGACTTCATCAAGTCCTTTACTTTTATTGGAGGTTCTATCTATGAAAACAAAGAGCTGTTAAAAATTAATCCCGGTTATCTGGGAAACCTCAACGCTCAAAGCCAAGAAGAAAAGCTCCGTTTACTTGGTGGTAACTGGAAAATATCTCTAAAAGGAAATGATATCTACGATTTCCACAAGTTCAATGACATTTTCACCAATTCATATGTTCCTGAAGGAGTAAAAGCAATAACAACAGATATCGCTTTAAAAGGCTCTGATAAATTCATTATTTATGTCTGGTCAGGTAAAAGACTTATAGACTTTCATGTCATGGATAAATCAAAGGGAAACGAAGTAATAGACATGATTAAATCTTATGCTTTTGCATATTCCGTTCCCTACTCTAATATTGTTTTTGATAATGATGGGGTCGGCCAGTTCGTTGACGGATTTATTGATGGAGCGAAAGAATTCAATAACGGAGCTCGCCCGCTACCTAATAATGAGACTAAAGTCATTGAAAACTACAATCATCTAAAATCGCAATGCTTTTTTAAATCCGGAGAGTCAGTTAATCGTGGGGAAATATATGTCACCCCTGAAGCAGCTAACAAAAGATACGATGATAAAATGACCTTAAAACAACGTATGCTATATGAACGTAAGGCCATAAAAAGAGATAAAGTAGATAATGATGGAAAACTTTGTGTTATTCCGAAAAAAGAAATGAAAAATTATCTTAACGGAGAATCACCTGATGTTATGGACGGTTTAATGATGATTGAGTTTCTTGATTATGAAGTGAACCAAACCGGATCCGGAGGATTGTCTTCAGGAACGGGGTCTGATTATTCAGATGATGATTATTACTCAGAATATTTAAATTTCTAATTAAATAGTACTATAATATATTACTTTTCACTAACTTTACACTTTAATATTAACAAAATCAAATTCTTATGTCACAAGAAGATAAAACTTTAGCAGCAATACAGATCCTTACACAGGCTAAGGAAGAGACTGCTGAACTATTGAAAGACACCCCTATGTTATCTATCAGGGTAGAGAATACAATGGGGTTATCGGCTGCAAAAAACTCTAAAATATCACCGAATTCCTGGTATATGATACACAATGTATCCGGTTTTGCCTGGGGAGATGTCAACGAAGTAGAAAGACAAGCCAAGAATTTAAGAAACTTCAACAATACAATTCGTGACTTTTACTCAAATCTGACAGGAAAATCCAAGGAAACCATTGAAGAATGGATGAATAATGAAACATGGTTTACAGGAGCACAGGCTGTTGAAAATGGCTTTGTCAGCAAAACAACCGATCAGAAAGAGGAATTTAAGCCTATAAATCAGGCTGATTGGAGTTTCAAAAATAAAAATGCATTGAATGTATTTAATTCAATTGCAGCAACTCCTCCAGTACCGGTTGAAGATCCTAAAAATTTTAATCAAAACTTAGATATGAAAAATCTAGCAACACTTATCGGGAATGCTATTAATACTGCATTAGCAAATTTTAATATCGTTCCAAAAGAAGGTGAAGGAGCTGAAAATAATTTCACTCCTGAAACCATTACCAATGCTGTTTCCACGGCATTAGAGGGATATGAACCTCCAGCTCCCACAGATGAGCAGGTTCAGAATGCAATTTCCAATTTCTTCACAAATGGGTTACCGGAGAATATTCTCACTCAGATTAGTGACTCTGTAAAGCCAGTAGACTTCAAAGAGTCAGAAGATTGGAAAAATACAGTAGATAGAATTGGAGACATAGAAGGAAAAATCTCTAACGGATTTAAACCAGCAAAAACTCCTGAAAATGATGAATCAAAAAAATACGAAGGTATTTCATTCGAATAATCAACTATTATGAATCCATTTGAAAATAAAGCATTAAGAACATTTTGCGGGTGTGAAACTTCTGATTTCAACCCAGCAATCGAGTATAGTTTCAATGCAGAAACTAAAGTATTAACCGTAACCGATGCTTCAACATTTCCAGCTGGTCAAAGTTTTTCAGCTGTAAATATTTGGGTTATCGACAGTGAAGGAAATGAAATTTCAAAAAAAATTGGAGCTGCTGAAGGAAATGTAACATTTGATTTGTCAACTGGCTTCAATACCAATGAAGGATTTTCGATTGCTGTGAACGTAGTTTCTTCAACAAGAAAAACGATAACACTTACAGTAAGAAGAGTTGGTTTGGCACTTAACTCTGGTTCCGGAACAATTAATCAAGAAAATTAAAACATGAAAAAGTTTACATTAACCCCGCAAGCATTATTCTTATTCCTTATCCATACACATTTTCAGGATCTTTTACCTGAATTTAATGGTACATATGCTGGTACTCTACAAGAGTTTACCTTGGTAGATAATGTTTCAATGATGAAGGGTACGCCGATCCTTGATATTTTCAAAAAGGCAAATATCCTAAGAAGAGCAGATCAAAATTGTGAAGTAGATTGGAGCAAAATCGCCAGATCCGGAAACAGAAAAATTACTGTAGACGAGATGTATGGTGCTACAAAAATTTGTGAAAGAGAATTCTATCAAGGATGTTTAAAAGATTTCACAGAAGGCAATCCTAAATTTAGAGATTTCATCCTACAATTCTTCAAAGGAGCATTAGGACAAGATATTGCAACAAATGCCTATTTCGGAGATGTTACAAGAGCCTCAGATAGTGACTTTTCCTGGAACATTGTAGATGGTATTTTCATCAAATTAAGAAATTATATTGCTCTTAATAATCCAGATTACAAACCAACTTTAGGTCCAGCAATACCTTCGGGTACTTTAACCCCAGCTCAGTGCTATGGTGTATTCAAAGATATGATTGATGCACAGACAACAAATCTTGAAAATGCTACTGGTATGCAAAAGTATTTTACTTGTGACTACGATATGGCAAAAGGACTTTGGAGATACTACCAATCCATTGGAGAAAATGCAGGAAGCTTAAACCTTTATCAACAAGGTCAGCCAGCATTAAAAATCGATGATATCCCGGTATTGATTGAACCAACATTTAAACCTTTACTTAAAAAATTAGGTAATGGAGAACAGGCTCACTCAGCTGTTTTAACTCTAAGAAAAAACTTCATCTGGGGAACAAACAAAGATTACAATCATGGTTTACTTGAAGGTAAAGCTATGAAGGTTTGGTATGACGAGGATGAATTCACCTGGAAATATTTGGCTGAAGCTGTTGGTGGAACTGAAATCGTATCTCCGAAAGATGTTGTTATCGCCCAAACCAACGGTGTTGGATAATTAATTTTAACTTTAAATATTATAAACATGTTAAGTTTTCAAGGACAATCTTATAAAACCCCATGCGGAACTCTTTCAGGAGGTATAGCTGAATTATACTGGTTCGATCCAGAGGATTTTAATTTTACCCAAGCAGCTCCTTCTCCAGCTTTAATTCTACCACCATACACAGCAATAGAACAAAGAGAAGGGGCAACAACAGCTGCTGGTGCAAAATTATTTCCAATAGACCTAGAAGATCAGACCGGTAAATTTGTTGTTAAACAGACTATTAACGGTCGTTCTACAAAATGGGAGTATGAAACAACTGGAGAAATTGCAAAAGTAAGCAATGGCTTAACAAACTTCTTTGCCAGACTTGATGCAGCAAGCGTATGTTCTAACATTGGATTAGTCATTATTGACAATACAGGCACAATTCATATTGTTGCTGAAAAGTATGTTAATGATTTGGCTATTTCAAAGTTCAGAATGAAGCATGATGGATCTGAAATTCACTTAGAAGAAGCCTTCGATGGTAAAAATGGGGCGGCTCTATCTTTAAAAGGAGTCTATTCCCGTGGTCCATTAGAGTTTACTGGCGGAAGAGCTGCTTTAGAAGCATTTATTGATAAACCGTAATAGTAGACTATGGAACTTGAAATAAAGGATGAGTTTTTAAATACCGTGGTAGGATTTAATAACTCATCCCTTCCATTAGGAAATAGAAAAGATCTTCATGTCTTATTTGAAATAGCAACCAAAAGCAATAATAAGCGATTACAAAGCTATTTTAAAGAAATTCCTACCTCATCAGAATTTGACAAAATAAAAGAAGATCAAATTTTAGAAGAAACAAAACCTTCAGGCAATGAATCCACAAACGCCATCATCGAGAAACAACCGACAAAAAAGGCAAGAAAAGCAGAATCTGAAAGCCAATAATGAAGTTAAATTGGATGTGGTAAATCCTATTCCATTTGAACCTTCAGGCAGCTCAGCTGCTTTTTTATTACCTGAAAAACAAAAACCTTATATCCCCTTCCTAAACCCAAAAGATAATTTCTTTCAGGTTCTTTTTGAGGCCAGTTTAGGAAGTCCTACAACCAACTCATGTATAAATTCCAAAGTCTTTTTTTGCGCTGGTAAAGGTCTAACAATTAAAGACGGTACCGATGCAGAAGTGAAGGAATTTAAAAAAATCCAAAAAAGAATCAACAATAAACGCCAAAGTATGGGTAAGGTTGTTGATGGTTTATTCAACAAGTATTTTAGAGTTGGTAATGATTTTATTGAGATTATCAGATCAAAAGTAGGAAATACCAAAAAGGTGATGGCTTTTCCTCGAAAGTTTTTAGAATGCAGATTGTCAGAAGCTGATGAAAATGACGTTTCTCAATCCGTTTATATTTCTAAAAAATTTAGAAGTAACAATAACGATTGGTCCATCGATGTTGAAAAAGATGCAATAGAACTTCCAATATATGATGGAGCAGATACTAAGTGGTATAAGGATTTGGATCAAGGAACAGAACATTGCATTATCCATGTTAAGAATGAAATGCCTGGTTATGATTATTATGGAATGCCTGAGAACGTAGCTTCATTACCTCAACAAATTTTGGAATACAAAGCAGCCAGATATAATATAGACAACTTTGACAATAACCTTGTATTAGGAGGGATTGTAACGCTCGAAGGAAATTACACTGACGATGAATTGAATAAAGTTGCTAAGAAAATCACCCTACAACATACAGGAGATGGGAAAAGAGGTAGATATGCTTTTATATCAAGTAAACAAGGAAAAGCTGAAGTTCATGATATGAAAAAGCAGACTGATGGAGATTTTCTTGCAATGGATGAAAAGGTGGAACAAAAGATAATTAGCTCAAACAATTGGGATGCTGCACTCTTCGGACAGAACATAAGTAAGGGAATAGGAAATGGGGGGAATGCTTATGTACGAACCATTTTCGATATCAAAAATAAAACAGTTATTGAACCTACAAGAGAAGTCATTATTGAAGATTTCATCATCCCATTTTTTGAGATATACGATGATTGGATGGGCACAAAATGGAGTGAAAAAGAATTTTCTTTCATTCCTGTAGTTCCAGAAAGTTTTGCCGGAGATATTGATGCAAACGCAATCCTTACAGTAAATGAAGGTCGTGAAATTTTCGGAAAAGAACCTTTACCAAATAATGCCGGAACCGTAATTATTTCAACCAACCAAAAAGCAAAAAAAGATGTATCGGATAAATAATACTGCAAGAAATACTCTCATTACTCCGGATGAAGTTAGATTTCATTCACCTTCAGATGGCAGCGAGGGAGAAAGAATGATACTCCAAAATATTATTGTAGCTGAAGAAAGATGGATTAAATCTGAATTGGGTTATGAATTTTACGAGGATTTCATAAATAAAAAGAATGTTGAAGTAACGGCTTCAAATAAAAATGATCTTCTTCAAAAAATAAAAGCCGACTATGCCCAGGATAATACTGAGTTTCCTGATTTATTGCTGAAGGAAGGAAAGATTATCAATGCGATAGAGTTCGTTAACAATGACTGGTATAAAACTCTTTGGAAACAATATCTATGGAAGATTACTGCTGAATGCGTAGATGCTATGACAATTGTTCCGAGCTGGCTTGAAACAACTGCATCGGGCCAACAAATGAAAAATCCAAATTCAATTGGAAATTCTGCAGGTGTAGCAAGTGGAAGCGCTAAAGATGTAAAATTCAAAATGGATAATGCTGTTTTAGAGAGAATACAGCCACTACTTATATCTATGCATGAATGGCTATGTAGACATAAAAATCACTTTCCTCTTTACAAAAAAGCATGTTCGGAATGCGAAAGTGATGAAGTTAAGTCAACAGTCGGTGTCGGATGGGCTTTTAACATTTATGAAGATTAAATCATGGGCTATTACGATTTTTTTAAACTAGTCTGTAAATGTGCTGTCAATATTTTAAAGGGAGCATTTTCAGAGGATTTTTCAGATGATTTTGATATTTAAGAAGTTATGATAATACAAGATATTTTAGCTTTAATAGGACTAAAGCTTCCCAATAATAATCAGAAAAAAATTACAGCCAAAGATGTAAGAGATTCTTTCCAATTAATCGGAACAAAAATTGAAACTATTTCAGCTGGCTATAAAGATTCATTAAAAATTCAAGATACACAGCCGGTTGGAGGTTGGGTAAAAGGTTTGTATAAGCTTATTGAATTTGGAAATTATATTAATCTTACTCCTGCTGTTGACGAAAATGGGAATACTACAACAATAACCGCAGTTGATGGTAAAATAAATGAAGCTTACTTTGACGGAATAAAATGGCATAATTCAAAAATTACAGTTCCTGGAACTACTGCAAAACAAGTTTACGACAATACAGACAATGTCAATCCTTCAACTATGAAGGCAGGGGCTGATCGATGGGACAAAACACTTGTAGCTTTAAAGAGCTTAGTTAATCCGGTGGGAGACGGGCCTTGGCAAGCAATGTCTTTTCCGAGTGGAGAAAACGTAGGATTTATACTCAATCAAAACGGCGTTGGAGAAGTTCAGCCTAACGGAGCATATGGAGACATTTACGCCTCTAATCTTGTAGGTGTTTCGAGCCTTAGGATCACTGGACCTGGAATGGATACTTTTGGTACAACAATATCTTGGTGGATGGGTTACCGTGCAGATAATACTTTCGATGTATTAAAGAGCGGAATCATCGTGAATGGTGTGGCGCAAATAAATGTAGACCCACAATATGTACGATATAAATACTCACGACCAAAAAATGGTGCTGTCCTTGAGAAAAGATCAAAGGTTGCATTGCCTGTTGAGGAAGATTCTGTTATTAAGGCAATTGAAAATAAGGGGGCAGGCTATTCAGGTATACTGGATTTAACTACTTTAGGTGTTAGTACAAGTAATACAGCACAGCAGAATACCGATATAATCAATAATGCCATTGAATCTGAATCAACTAAATCAAACCCTAGGACCTTGAAGTTGCCTAGCGGTGTATTCAAAGTTAACGAGATCATATTAAAGCCAGGTATAGAATTTTGTGGGTCCAGTAATTTAAATACAGTGCTGACAACTGATGTTGGTAGTAGCGCGAGATATATATTTACTTTACCAGATGGTTTAATAGGGAGAGGTTTTATAAATAATTTGGTTCTAAATGCAAGGAATACAACTGAAGGTGGTATTTATCTTAACAATACCTTTGATTATCAAATACGCAATTGTGCAATTTTTTCTAACGCATTATTTGGGATAAAATTAAAAGGCTGTTTATATCATACTATTTCAGATATATATTTTGATGGAGGTGATATCGGTTTACAGATTATAAATGCACAAGCCACCAATACTTCTGCTATGGCTACCAACTTAATTAAGTATGATAGATTATATTTTGTAAAATCAAAAAAGAAGTGTGTAGAACTTAATGCAGGTTCAAATTATGTATTCAATTCTTGCAACTTTGAAGATAGCGGACTATCGGGTGATGAGACTACCGGAGGTGTGCATGCAATTGGGCTTTCACCAGGGGGTGAAGGTGTTGACGTTGCATTCAACAATTGTTGGTCAGAAGGTATTAGAGGCGGATTCATATACAAGTTTGAAAACTGTAAAGGGAATTCAGTTATACGTGATTGTATGATGGGGTTAGGTGGTAATGGAACAGGAACTATCACGAATGCGATAGTTAATACCGGTTCGAGATTGCTTCTATCTGGTGCAACTAGATTCTCAACAGCACCACATTTTCAGCCATTTCCTACAAATATTCGTACTGATGGTGGCGGAACTACGCTTGTTGATAACCCTAACATAAATACAGGTATTAACAATGTTGGAACATTTAAAACAGCTCAATACACATGATAGAAATTATAGGATTAGATGATCAGGCTTACAAGATCATCATTGCAAAATTATTTATGGTATGTGGGGCCTGGATCTGTGTATTAGTGGCAATGCTCATTGATTTATATTTCGGGATACAAAAATCAAAATCCATTGGAGAACACACAACTTCTGAAGGCTTTAGAAGGAGTATACAGAAATTCGCATTCTACTATTCCATGATGTTCTTTGCATTGATTTTTGACACACTATTTCTTCCGGTATCAATATCATTGAATATTGCTTATGTCCTGAAGGTAGCTCCATTCTTTTCAATATTATGTGCTGCAGGTTTGGTGTTGACAGAAGCAAAGTCTGTCCGTGAAAAAGCAGATCAAAAATTAAGAAGAAAAACAGATACGTCAAGACAAGAAGTTATCAATGGACTATTCGATCTTATTGATAGAAAAGATTCAATTATTGATCTAATTAATACCGTTAAAAAAGATGAACAAATTAATACACCTTCTGATAATTAGTATTATCACAATTTCCTGTGCTTCAGTTGAGAAAAATAAAGCTAAAGAATTTCAAAAAATAACAACTGAAACCCAATTTAAGGGCAAAGAATCAACAGAATTAAATTCCAATTCAGAAACAAGATCAGAGAGTGTTTCAATGAATGAAAATGTAAATTTCTCAATTACTCCGAATCCGGGAAAAATTGCAGATTTTACTTTTAATTTCGGAGGAAAACTAATAACCGGAAGTACAACCGGCGCAATCAACTTCTCAAATCAGAAGACTAAATCTAAAAAGAAAACGGTAATTAAGACTTATACCATAGAAAAAAGAATTCGCCAGTGGATTCTTATTACGAAGAAACAGATAATCTATCGGATAAGAACTAAGACCAAGGTTGTAACTATAGATTATCCATGGTATTTCTGGGCTATATTGATTCCTTTGATAATTGCTTTGTGGGAAATCCTAAAGAAATATTTACCGATTAATTTTCTAAAACTCTTAAAATTTAATACCAATGATAAATAGAAAAAAATTCTTTGACGGCTACAGATCAACTCTTGATCCCAATAGAAAATTAGATCAATCTGAAGTAAATGCTATAACAGTTTTTTTAGACTTTGCTGACGCTTCCTGGAAAATGTTTTCAGTTCCACAATGGGCTTACATTTTTGCTACTACCTTCCATGAAACCAAAGCAACATTTCTACCTGTTAAAGAGGCTTTTTGGTTATCAGAAGACTGGAGAAAAAGAAACTTACGCTATTACCCTTATTATGGCCGTGGGTATGTCCAAATAACATGGAAGGATAATTATTTTAAGTTCTCAAAAAGTATCGGAGAAGACTTCGTAAAGAATCCAGATTTGGTAATGATCCCGAAATATGCATTCAAAATATTAATAGACGGTTTTAGAACAGGTGCTTTTACTGGAAAAAAAATAAGTGACTATATTAATGATAAGGAAAAAGATTATGAAGAGGCAAGGCGTTGCATTAACGGTGAAGACAGAAAAGAACTGATTGCGGGATATGCAATACTTTTCGAGAAAATATTATCTTAATAGAATTATTGTCTAACCAAAGTGCTCGATTTCGACCACTTTAAAAAAATGAGATGTTTTTTATCTATCCCGGACGTGTTCCGGGATTTTTATTATAGAAAAACCAAAACATATAATATAGTAAATTGAACATTCCGATTAAAGAAATCCAAGATACTACTCCTATAATTCTAAACTCTTTATCCTTAATTTTAAAGAGCATACAATTGTTAATAAATTCTTTCATTTTTATGTAAAACTATTTTATTATAAAGGTATATCAATACGGAATTCCGTAATGATTAAAGATTAAAGTGTAATAATTTTATTTCATGGATGAGATCGAAAAATTAATAATTAAATACCTTCAAGAAGGTTTGAATCAATACGAAATATCTGAACAGTTAAAAAAAAGTGATTTTAGACCATGCAGTTTAAGTTCGGTTGAAAAGCGAATTAATAAAATCAAAGAATTTTATGAAGCAAAAACATTGTTTCACCTTGCATATATTCTATATAATAAAAAAGTTTTAGTAAATACGGATTCCCGTAAGTGTGATTAAAAAAATATATGTATAATTGTAAAGATTGCAATCACAATAACAATTTAAAAATTAAACAATTATGAAAAAAACAATTTTATTAGGTGCTTTATTGATAGCCGGTATTGTTTCAGCGTTTCCTTTCAGAACTTCATGTGGAAAAGTTCTACAAATTAGCCAAACAATTGCTAATAACATGACATTAGATCAACTTGGTGATTACCTTGGTGATGTAAATGGTCAAGCCTGCCCAGGATCTGGTCCTGTAGCTGTACACATTTACTATCATTAAAAACTATTAATGAATGTTTGGCCGCCATATATTGGCGGTCTTTTTTATATTTAAAAAAAATATATCAATGAAAAAAATTATTATACTATTTAATCTGCTAATTTTCGCCTTCAGTTTTTCGCAAAAAAAATTTGATGTAGTTTATGAAGCAGACTATAAGTTAAATTATAAATTATCAAATTCAAATAACTTTAAAAAAGAGACAACTTTCGCATTGCTTATAAATGAAAATTCTTCTTTTTTTAAAGATTTACGTAGGTACTTTTCAGATTCTTTGATGGTTGAAAAAAAACTTAATACAATTGAAGAAGCAATGAAGTATAATACAGATTTCCGTGGATATATTGGGACAACTTCCGCAAAACTATATGTTACAGATGAAATTAACTATTCTTATTATGGATATGAAGAACCCAATAATATAAATTGGAAAATTAAAAATGAATTTAAAACCGTTGCTGGCTATAAATGCCAAAAGGCAGAAACCGTAAGATATGGCAGAGCCTGGATAGCCTGGTTTACTACAGACATACCTTTCCCATTTGGTCCATACAAATTTAATGGGTTACCCGGCTTAATTGCAGAGGTATATGATACTAAAGATGATTATCATTATACTCTTTATACTTTTAGAAAAAGAAAATATACATGTAAATCTGCTAATGTCGCTACGAATGTTAAAAATCTACCAAAAGAAAAAGTAGCTGAAATTTTTAAAAATAGGCTTGCTGGAAAATTAAAATTAAACGAACAATACATAGAGAATATTGAAGATAGGGAATATATGAGAAGAAATGCTGAAGCTGCAGTAAAAAATTATAATCCCATAGAATTAAGTATTGAATAGATAAAAAGCACCTATAATGGTGCTTTTTCATTTTATTTTAAATCAATCTTCTTTAAATATTCATTATTTCTATTTTGTTTTCCAAGGGTATATTTTCCAGTAGTTTCAGGGGAAAGGTGGTTAGCCATACCCTGAGCTAGATTAATAGGAACTATTGGAGCCAATTCAGCATTATTCTGCAGCTCATCCAATTTATCAAGGAACATATGTTTCCATGTGTAAAAATTTACTTCTATTTTAATAGCTTTTTTAGTAATCGGATCAATAATATCATTAGCTAATTTTACATTGGTTCTCCAACGTCTATCGATCTGCTTTGAATCAATTTGAACTGGTCCAGGACGAAGATCTTTAGAAAACAAAAAATCATCTTCACTTTTACATTCTATTAATACTCGCTTCCAATATGGTATAGCAACTGGTATAATAATCTTTGTAACCCACTCATATTTCTTTCTTTTTTTAATCAAAACTTTATACTCCTGATTATTTATGTCAACATGTTTTTTCTGTACTCTAAATAACTCTGTGGATCGGCCACCAGAATACCTGAAAATATTGGTATAACGATAAAAGGTTGGGTATTTATCATGAAGATATTGTAAGACTACAGAAACCTCTCTATCATCTTTATACAATACTCTTTCTTTCGTATTTTCAACTTTCTTTTTAAGTGATGAAATAGGATTAAATTTAACACATCCATATTCAAGTAACTCATCAAACATATTTTTAAGGCAAGAACGATGTTTATTGAATACTGATTCTGTAGTATAAATTTTTTCAAGAATGTTTTTCATGTGGAAAATTTCAGTCTCATTAATTTTTAAATCTGAATAACCAAGTTTCGGTATAGCACCTTCAATGAGATTTAATAATTGCCTTGATAGACTAATGTAATCTTCCGAATAATTCATTTTATCCCTTACTTTCCAAAGAGCATCAATAAAAAGCAGATCTGGATTAAGTTCTTCAAAAGTTGTATTCATATAACTTTTGGTAATTGGATTATAAAACAATTCATCCAATTTTCTTTCCATTTCTTCTTTATAGATTTCAGCAAAAATTCTTAATTCTTTAAGGGAATCTTTAGTAAACTTTTTTCGGTACTGTTTACCATTGGGTCTCTCTTTCTTAAACCTTGGATCATAGAACCGACACTCAACTGCCCATTCTTTTGGATATTTATCTTTTGCAGTAAAATCCATACAATCTTTTGGTAAGAAATAAACTCCGGTTCTTGTGCAACCATTAGAAAGTTTAATTCTTTCTGTGTTTCTTCTTTTCATTTTGGTAGGTTTAATGTTGACTTTAATGTTGACATCAAACATTTTCTACCTTTGTTAAAGCTGCTATAAAAATCGGAAAACCTAATGTAGGAACGGTTTTCCTTTAGAGCCAACTACGGGACTTGAACCCGTGACCTCTTCCTTACCAAGGAAGCACTCTACCGCTGAGCTAAGTCGGCATCAACTAAAAAAATCATACTAAGCAGTATGATTTTTTGTTGAGCGGAAGACGGGGGTCGAACCCGCGACATTCAGCTTGGAAGGCTGACGCTCTACCAACTGAGCTACTTCCGCAATTTTGTTTCCAAAACTATTGGTAAACGCTGTGCAAAACTAAGAAAATTTATTTAATCTTGCAAGTTTTTTATAATATAAAATGTGGGGAGAGCAGGATTCGAACCTACGAAGCCGAAGCAACTGAGTTACAGTCAGTCCCATTTAGCCACTCTGGAATCTCCCCAGATATTTTATATTAAAATGGAGCCTCCAGAGGGATTCGAACCCACGACCCCGAGATTACAAATCACGTGCTCTGGCCAACTGAGCTATGGAGGCATTTTAATAAAGGACTGAAACTGATCGAGAAACTCTACTCTACACATTTCAGTGTTAAAAAGAATCACTTTTATGGTGATTTCTTTGAGCGGAAGACGGGGGTCGAACCCGCGACATTCAGCTTGGAAGGCTGACGCTCTACCAACTGAGCTACTTCCGCAATTTTGTTTCCAAAACTATTGGTAAACGCTGTGCAAAACTAAGAAAACTTATTTAATCTTGCAAGTTTTTTTTACAAAAATATAAAGTGGGGAGAGCAGGATTCGAACCTACGAAGCCGAAGCAACTGAGTTACAGTCAGTCCCATTTAGCCACTCTGGAATCTCCCCAAAAGTTTATATTTTATGAGCCTCCAGAGGGATTCGAACCCACGACCCCGAGATTACAAATCACGTGCTCTGGCCAACTGAGCTATGGAGGCAAATATAAAAAAGAATTCAAAAGATCGCTGTTCCTTTTTTGCGAGTGCAAATATAGAACGGATTTTTTGAATTCTCAAATATTTTATAAACTTTTTTTAACTTTTTTTTCTATGCCATTTCTTTTTTCTTGATTAATAGCTTTTTAGCAGTATCAACACAAAGGTCCAAACTTTCTTCAAAACTTGTAGATGTCTTCTTTACTACGATATCGTCTCCCGGAACCGCCAAAATAATCTCGGCTGTTTTATTTGCTTTGTCAGCATTATTTTCCACTTTCAAAAATACCTTACACTCCTGAATCTTGTCATAGAAGGTATCCAATTTGCTAACTTTTTTGTCGATGTGTGACTCTAGTGGTTCGTGTGGTGTTAAACCGATTGATTGAACTGAAATCTTCATAATTCTTCTTTTTTTGATGCTCGAGGGTGAGCCTGATTAAACACTTTTTTCAATTGTTCAATATTAGCATTCGTATAGACTTGAGTACTGGCAAGACTGGAATGCCCTAATATTTTTTTCACTTTGGAGATCTCCGCCCCATTATCCAAAACGTGAGTAGCAAAGCTATGCCGAAGGATGTGAGGACTTTTTTTTTCTTTCGTTGTTACAAGACTAAGGTACTTATTAACTACCACATAAACAAATTTTTCACTGAGTTTTTTCCCTTTCTTATTCACGAAAAAATATGATTTAAATTCTGTCTGTGGATTTCTTATTTCCAGATAACTTTTTAGAAGTTCAGACAGTTCATCGGAAATAGGAATTACCCTTGCTTTATTCCCTTTTCCTATTACTTTTAATTCATTTTCATATAAGTCAACATTCTCAAATATCAGGCCACAAAGTTCAGCTTTACGCATTCCTGTCTGATAAAGAACTTCCATAATGCATTTTTCAAGCACACCATGTACCTGTTCGAAAACCCTTCCATTAAGGTCTTCCATTTCCTCTTTAGACATAGGAATCTGTTTTTCAGCATAAAACTTCAGAGAAGAAATACCTTCGGTAGGAGAGACTTTAATCTCCCCTATTTTTAAAAGAAAAAGATAGAAACTACGGAGCGAGGATAATTTTCTGTTAATACTTCTTTTGGAAATGTCATTTTCACTGAGTTCAACAATAAAATTTCGGATAATCTTTTTGTCTGCCTTGGCTAAATTGTCGGAAGATTCCGTTCGGAGAAAGAAATGGGAAAAGTCTTCAAGGTCTTTTTTGTAGCTTGTGATGGTATGAGGAGAATATCTTTTTTCGAATTGTAAGTATTCTAAAAACTTTTCCAGCATCATAGGTATAAAAATAAAAATTCACTCCTCAAATATAATAATTTAAGAAGTGAATTAATATATGGTTAAGAAAAAATCTTAAGCCTGCTCTTCTTTGCTAAGCGCTCTTTGTTTGTAAGCCGCTTTTAGTCTAGCTTGTCTCAAAGTTACAGAAGGCTTAATAAACTGTTGTCTAGATCTTAATTGACGAACAGTTCCTGTTTTATCAAATTTTCTCTTGTATTTTTTTAAAGCTCTGTCGATGGATTCACCATCTTTTACTGGAATTATTAACATATTTTACATCTCATTTTGGATTGCAAAACTAGACAATTTTTATGAGAACACAAAATATATTGCCATAAACAATCACTACTCCACCCTATGACTGTTAAAAAACCCCGTATTAAAGCCTGTTAGCAAACAATAATATTTTTATCCACAATTACTGGATATTCAATTCTTACTACCTTCAGGTTACTCATTTTATTTCCTAATTTCTATTAAAACCATCTACATTAATGAAATGTAAACAAAAAGCATTATCTTTGCATTCACTTTATTCATGGGGTTGACTGGTTTCGACAGCAAGACCAATGGGTAAGTAAGCATGCAGAGAACCGTAGCGCGATCTCTATAATCCCTTGCTACAAAATTTTAACTGGCAACGAAGAGTTCGCTCTTGCAGCTTAATATCGAAGTATAGTAGATCAAGCGTTTTCCCGAAGATTTCAGTAGGGAAGCAAGATATTCCACAAATGCTCTGTTCTGCGGTGTTTGATCCTGGGATATAGGAATGCAGAAATAAGGCTTTAGAAGCTTTGGCTAAAGCTCGAAAATTTCAGAAGATAAGCTGGTAGTTGGGTGTCTATCCTCTGCTTCCAGTCGAAAACCAATGGTAGAATAAGCATGTAGAAAGCTTATGTATTGCTTGTTTGGACGAGGGTTCGAATCCCTCCAACTCCACTTAAAAACCTGTAAATTGTTGATTTACAGGTTTTTTTATTTAAAGGTGCTACTTTAGGTGCTATTTACATTTTATATAAAACTAATATAAAATTGGTTTTCCAATTATTACAACTATCAAAGCTTTCCACTATAGGAAACCATACAGCCACGACAGACAACAACAAATTAAATATATTAATAAATATTTGCATTTTATATAAGTTTTACTTAAATTTGATTCAATAACAAATTCATTTAAATGAACCATATCAGTGAAGACAGTTTATTAAATCGTAAATGCATGTATGTTGATAGAACTTCATATCTTTCAGGTAATGACCTACAAAATGCCTTAAATGAAATTCAGAATGCGTCTAGCATCTACAATATTGATTATTCTGAAAAAATCATATCAGCTTTTCAAACTTCTGCGTCAGAAAAATGCAGAATACTTTCTACAGAAGACATTATTAAATTAATTGATCTTCTTGAAAAGGTGACGGCAGAAGATGACACTCTAATACATGTAAAAAAATATTTGATAAAGCTTAAAATTGTAGCAAAGCTTTTGAAGTTTAAAATTCAATTCTTAAATATTTTAGATATGAGAGCAATTATCCGCAGTTTTAAAAATAACATAAAAAATATTGTAGAAGAAGAAGATTTTAAAATTAATATTTCAATAGATGAAAGTATTAATTTTAAAATCTTAGTAAATGAATTCCAAAATAGAGTTATCTCAAAAAATAAATTACGTACTGATACACTGTGATATGCCAGTGGAAGTGAAACAATTGCTATTAAATATTAAAGATGAATTGAACAAGGATCTTAATAGCGATGAAAAATTTGATCTTTGGATTAAATTAATTTCAATTTTTAAAGATGTTGCTATAGTGGCAACTAATATCATTAAAGGACCTGAATAATGACAATAGGACAAGTTATTAAAATATTGCTTAAAAAAAAGAATATTACTCAGTTGCAGTTAGCCGAAAAAATTGGCAAAAGTACAACAGCTATTTCTCAAATAGTAAAAGGACAATATAGTCCAACCCCAGAAACCTTAGAGAAGATATCAAAGGTTGTGGATGTACCAGTTCCGGTAATGCATTTTTTAACTATTTCAGAAAAGGATATTCCAGATGATAAGAAGCAGCTTTATAATTTATTAGCGCCCTCAATGAATAAATTTCTCAACGAAATTTTTGAAATTTAACAAAATCCCATCTGTATTAAGATGGGATTTTGTTATCTAGTAAATCATTTAATACTTCTTTAAAATTTAATTTATTATCGTTGCATAAAGCAATCCAAGTTGTGTATGTCCCATGTACTTTTTAATCAGCTTCAGAATTACACAATTTCAAAGAATTTTTTCGCATAAATCATTAAATCTATATGACAAATTGCTTTTCTAATAAATGATTTTATTGTTGAAGATTTTGTGAAAAAATTATTTAGTTTATAATTAAAGTTTTAGTGAGAGAAGCCCCCTCAATTCCGCAAAAAAATCATTTTACTAATCTTCTCTTATACTTCTCTTTTACTCTTCTGAAATTTATTCCGGTATCTATATAAGATGCTGAGCAAGAATCCCTACTCAACAATGAACCTATGTTTTTTAGCAACTGTTGCTATGTGAATTTAATTTCTTGTATTTCATTTATTCTATTATCCCAACACCAGTTTTATTGTTGCAGCTGTGCAGTCAAAGTATTTATTATATGTTAAAATAACTTGATTTAAATTTATAGTTTTTGTAACATTCATTAAGAAGCAGGCTTTTATTCTTATTTCTTTATCTTTTTAATTAATTCTGTAAAAGTAATATCAACCCAATCTTTTTTCCATTCAGTTCTAAAATGAATATCATTTGAATCGGGTTTATCACTTAGGTCTTTTATTCTTACAATTGTAGGAATTGGAATACAATCACCAATAATCAATGCTTCTTGTCTTTCTAAAACCGGCAGCGTGTCAGTAATTGCACTTACACTGTCAGGCATTAAGCGTTTGACATACTGTTGGTCTGTGGGGTTAGTCAATCTCATTGCCACAAAATTATTGCATTGAGAAAAAATGGTTTCAGAAATCTCGGATGGTCTTTGGCTTACAATCATTAATGACAAACCGTATTTCCTACCTTCCTTTGCAATTCTTTCAATAGATTTCTTTACTGATTGATATTTTGCACCTTCACTTTGCGGAATATAATTGTGTGCTTCTTCTAATACCAAGAGAAAAGGTACTTCTGTTAATAATGGTTTCACAGCTTTGTAGTGAAAGCAAAAATCAAAAACCAAACGACTTATTAGTGAAACAACAACACTTAAAACTTCAAATGGAATTCCACTTAAATCAATGATAGTTATGTTATCATTTTCTGCTTCGTCATAACCAATAAATTGTTTAAGAATTTTTGGAAAATCAGAAGTATTAAATTCTTCTGTTTCTGATTTCTTAGGCTTTAGCAAAAATGATAGCCTATTATCATTTATTTTTGATTCAAGCCGCATTACAAACTTATCAAACTCACCATTAAAGGGTCCGTTTGATGCTTTTGTGGCTGCAGCTGTTGATTGAACAACAAAGGTTCTTTTTTCATCAAAGTAGTGCGTACATCTATCATCGACCAATGTTCCATCAGAAAGTTTTGGTCTAGCATTTTCGCCATCTATTTTCCCCACTACCTCATTGTTTAAGTTTGTTAGAAAGGTATGAACCTCTTTCAGACTAAAATATAAAGGTGAGTCGTAGGAAGGGTTTAAAACTGATGGATTATATTTAATTTTATTTTGGATTACTGCATAGCGGAATTGAGAAACCTGATTATGAGAATTGTTTTCATTGCTTTCAATAAACATCTCTTCCAATTCTTCCGAATTCATTAGCCAATACGGAAGTACCAAACTGTTTACGTCAAGTTTCTTCGATTTTGGAAATGCTGTTTTATACTCACCATGCAAATCAAAAAGCAAAATGTGAGTATTGTTTAAAACACCTCGTTCTGTTTGGTCGTCTGTTGGATTTATTCCTTCTTGTAAAATTCTTGCAACTGTTCCTGATTTTCCAGAACCAGTTGAACCAACTACTGCAATATGTTTGCTGAAAAATTTATCTCCATCAACTGCAATTTCAACACTTGGTTTCTGAGCCAAGTTTGCAAAGCAGAATTTTTTATCCTCATCAACTGACTCATAAATTCCTTTTAGTATGGTATCGTCTGCAATTGAAACATTGTTTGGAGGAATTGCGATTTGCTGACCTCCTCTTTTAAACTTGCCATCATCGTCCAAAAAGCCAATTGGCTGTGCATCCAAAATAAAAGATGGATTTGTGCTATCTGCTGTTCCACCTGAAGAAGTTTCCTTTATTTTAAAACTCTGTACTAAAGCAATGATTGAAGTATTTGAATCATCTGAGATTTTCAAATAACTACCAATTGTAAAATCATTGGCATCTTGTTTAAATTGGTCAGCATCCATAACTTCGATCTGAATAAGATTTGGTGCAACTGTAAGTATTCTAAATATTTCTGTAGAGTTCGCTGGCATATAATTATGGTGCTAATAGTTTATAAATATCTTTTAAGTTTTCACAGTATTTAAAATCAAAATATTGTCCGTTTAACAATGAGCTTGGTAAGTCTTCTTTAGAGAAGTTGAGTAAAACACTCCACTGTTGAATTGTCGAAACGTTTGAAATCAAACAGGCTCTGGAAATCAACTTCACAGAGTATGACGATTTTAAAATTTTCGCTGCGTTCGCAGTTGTATTTATTATTGGTTCTTTATTAAAAAAATGACTGGAGAAATGAATTCCTTCGTAACCATCATTGAAAGAAAGTTCGTTACTTATTAAAACTCTCTTTATATTGGTCAATAATGCTAAATCGCAATCAAGCACTATAGTAATAGGTTTTGCATCTCGCAAAGCCGAATTTAATTTATAATATCTAAAAACTAAATTATCAATGAATGATTCAATTGGTAGTTCCGAATTGTCTGCCCGAAGGATTTCTTTACCAATTAAAATTGCTTTAGTTCTGATTGGGTCTAGCGCTCTTGTGGATTTAAGTGCTTGCGCCGCTAATTTCAGATATTCTTTTTTTGAGCGAAGTTTTATAAACCATTCATTGAATAATTTCTTGCTACAATCAATTGCCTTGATAAAATCTCCCTTACTGATCAGTCTCTGGCTTGTCGTTCTCTTAATAGCTTTGTCAATTACAATTCTCAGTGCATTGTTATAATATAAAGTGTCAGCTTCAAACTCGGAGCAATTAAATTTAGTTATTAACTTTTGAATTACTTCTTGTTGTTGTATTTCGAATTTCTTTCCAAAAACAAATTTGAATTGAGCGATAAAAGAACTAAGTTTGGCATCTGTGATTCCGTTGTCAATATGATGCTGCTTCTCAACCTTGCTTTCAGTATATGTTAAAATCGCTTTAAGTTTTGCAATATCTATTACTGGTTCATTACCTGGAGTTTCGTTTTCAAAGTGAGCATATAAAACATAATTATAATTGTCCGGAGTAGACGGATTCACAAAGTGATCTAACATAAGAGTTATTGGTTCTCTTACTGCTGAATTAATAAATCGTGGTTTTGAAAGGTACTTGCATTGAATTGTAGTAGCATCCGTTGCCGTAGTAATATCAATATCTTCGATCCCTTCAATTGTGATAGTGTCTGTATCTGTCCCCAATTCCAGAAGTTTCAAGATAGAAGTGTCAAATTGATAGTAGTAACCTTTAATGGTTGCATCTGCAGCTCTTGTTGCCATAGTATATGTCTTTGAAAATTGCCTGTAACTTATTATGTAATCTACATCATTGAAAATAAATTATTTAAACTTACGAAAGTATATTATTTACAATTTACTATACACAATTTATTATCAAATTTATTAAATACTATATTTATGCATTTACGGAAATCCGTAAATGCATAAATTTAAAAATAACTTCAAAATGAGAACTCAGTATTTTCACTTAATTTTCAAAGAATTATCTTTAAAAAAGAAAATCCCAACTATCGTCAGGATTTTTTACTTTTAATTGCTTTAATATCGTATTTATTATCTCGGATCGGTTCATCAGGAAGAAAATCCTTAATGGAGCATCCTAAAGCTATTGCAATTAAATTTAGGTGGATTAAATTATATTTTGCTTTTTTAGATGGAGCTTCTATTTGTGAAATAAATCCAATATTCTTCCCAATAGAAAGAGAAAGCTCCTCTTGGGTAATACTCTTTGATTCTCGTATTTCTTTAACACGTTTTATAACATATCTTTCTATTTCGTCTAATGATTCATTCATAAATCAAAGTGAATGAAAAACAGCAAAAAATATTATGTACTATAGTACATATTTTGAAAAATATTTTTATATTTGTAAAATAAGTTATTGAAATGTAACTTTGCGATACTTCAAAGAAATATAGAAGCTATTGCTTAGAATCTCGAACTGAAAACTGGTAATTTTTAATATGCGAGAGGATAAGTAAAGTAGCTCACGACCTAGGCGTGGGTTTCTATGTTTTATGCAAGTAAAATTTGATGTTTTTTTTCAAATAATCTATTGTCTCTTACGCAAGCAAAAATTCTTAATATTAATTTGTTTCTAATAGCATTTAGAACAGACATGGTATGTTTGCCTTCAGCTTTTTTTCTCTCATAGTAATCCCTGAACTCTCCGTTTTTTCTAATTCCGGTAAGAGTTGCAAGATGAATCATTTTTTTTACCGTTTTATTTGCTAAATGTGACACTCTTGGCCGTTTTTTAATTGAGCTACCCGAGCTGTGTTCAAAAGGAACAACTCCAGAATAACAGGCAAACTTTTTTGCACACGAAAAGTTTTTAAATTCGTTTGTTGTTACTATTATTGTTGTAGCTATCATTAATCCTATACCATCTACAGAAGTAATTATTTTTAGCAGATTGTTCAGGTATGTGTCGCTTTGAATCAGATCCTTTATTTGTTTTTCAATGGCTTTAACATCTTTTTTCATTGCCTTTATAGAACAATCGCAGCATTTTCTTGACAATTTTAGATCACCTTTTGCAAAAAATATCTCTGCGTCTTTGCCGATGGGAGTGCTAAGTTGCTTAATAGCTTCAACGACTCTTGAGCGAATAGCTAATAGTTGTTTTATTTGTATAATAACTTCCCTTGGAGGGTTCCAAGGAATGTAATTTTCTTGATATCTGTAAGCATACATTGCAATCCTGCCGGAATCAACTTTATCATTTTTGCCTCTCATCATTCCTTGAGATTGCTTAATCTGTAAGGCGGATTCTACCCATATATTTGTTTTTAGCTTTTTTAAAAATGACAGAAGTATATTATTGTATATACCATTGTGCTCCATGCAAAAAATAGTAAAAGAAAGATCAACATTAAAGTTCTCTTTTATTTCTTTAATAAAAGATACAATTCCTGTATTACTATTTGGAACTCTAAGATGATAAACAACTTTGCCCAATTGAGCTAAAGAAAAGTCCAAAGTTCCTTTGGATACATCTACTCCAATAAAATGATTGATTTCCATTTTTATAGTTATTATAGCTAACAATCTTTGAATATACTCATGCCCTTATAATAGGTCTTATATCCTAATTTTCTATATGAAACTTATTCAAAGAACCAGTAAAGGATTAAACCCACGCTTAAATCGTTAATTTATTCTCACGTTATAATGCGCCTTTACTGGTTTGTTAACTTGATTAAACAATCGTTTATATTATATTTATTACAATCATTAAAAGAATAGATCTTGCCTTGTTTAAGACCTCTAATCATTAAATCCTTCAGAAAAAAATTCTTCTAGGCTCATATCAAAAGCTTCAATTATTCTAACTAAGGTGCTAAATCTTAAATCTTCTCCTCTTTCATATCGACCAAATTGAGCACGAGATATGTTGTGCTCGTAAGCAAAATATTCATAGCTGGAATATCCTTTACTGATTCTTATCTCTTTTATTCTTTTACCTAATTTCTTTAATACTTTTTCCTTAGAAAATTCACTTGCCATATCTATAAGTTTTATAATGAATTAATTATTACAAAGCTTATAAATAACCATCACTTATGTTACCACTAAAAAGATACACCTTATTAGTGTCTTTTTAAAAATAATTTTATATATTTGAAACAAATAATGAAGCGCTTAGTTATGAGAAGAAAAAGGATACTGCAAAACTAAAGGGTTTGTTAACTTGATTAAACAATCGTTTATATTATATTTATTACAATCATTAAAAGAATAGATCTTGCCTTGTTTAAGACCTCTAATCATTAAATCCTTCAGAAAAAAATTCTTCTAGGCTCATATCAAAAGCTTCAATTATTCTAACTAAGGTGCTAAATCTTAAATCTTCTCCTCTTTCATATCGACCAAATTGAGCACGAGATATGTTGTGCTCGTAAGCAAAATATTCATAGCTGGAATATCCTTTACTGATTCTTATCTCTTTTATTCTTTTACCTAATTTCTTTAATACTTTTTCCTTAGAAAATTCACTTGCCATATCTATAAGTTTTATAATGAATTAATTATTACAAAGCTTATAAATAACCATCACTTATGTTACCACTAAAAAGATACATCTTATTAGTATCTTTTTAAAAATAATTTTATATATTTGAAACAAATAATGAAGCGCTTAGTTATGAGAAGAAAAAGGATACTGCAAAACTAAAGAGCTCACTTATCTGCATATAAGGTATACCAGTGCCCCAGTTCGGATATGTTGAGTTTCACGCCATTTATTTGGAGGCAAGATGTAGTGAGATAGTGCATAAAGTGGTACAGATAGTTCATTTGGTTATCTAAGCAGTTTCTTTTAGCAATCATTAAGCTGAAAAATACCGCTTATGAAAAGTACAAACTCACAGCACCGAAAGCTAACTGATTTTCAATTATATGAACTACTGAAAAAAGGTGATCCAACTTCATTAGAACATATTTATTTACGTTACAATAGACTCCTTTTCTGGCTTGGAAAACAAATGCTCGATGATGATTTTGTGGTGGAAACCCTTGTGCAAGATACATTTCTTAAGCTCTGGCAACACCGTGACTCCATTGAAACTCCAAATCATATTCTTGGCTTTTTGCGGTTTGTATTGAAAAGAGACTGTATATCATATTTTACTGCTCCAAAAAATAAATTCGCACGCTTAACGGCTTCACTTGAAAGTTTCGAGAACTATCAGGATTATCTTATAGGTTTTGATCCCCAGAACGATAAAGAGAATCTCCTCAATCAGGAATCTGAACAAAAGAAATTTGATGAAGTCAATAAGGTTTTAAGGGTAATAAATCCCAAAAGAAAGCATCTGATTGAGCTATGCCTTCAATATGGCTTCCGATACAAACCTATTGCAGAAGCAATGGGAAGTAGTGTTAAGGACATTAGCAATGAGGTGAGCAAAGCTATAAATGATCTTCGGAAAATCCTTAATAGAAATTCTTTAGAACAGCCACAGGAAAAGAATTTCGGCAACAAAGAGCAAACTGAAAAACTCAGTAGTCAGCAACTCGACATTATAAAAAGAAGATTTGAACAGAAATCTTCTTTTGCAGTCATTGCACGAGAACTCAAACTTTCTGAAAAAGAAGTCCATCAAGAGTTTCTTTATGCTTATCAGTATTTGCAGAATCGAAATAACTCTGAAATAGTTACTTGATATGGAAAAATCTACGATGTCACTGACCCGAAAAATACAGTTGCTGATTGATGTTCCATCAGATCAAAAAAATGAAATGTGGGAAAAACTGTACAGATATCAGAACCGATGTTTCCGAGCTGCTAACTTAATTGCTTCCCATTTATATGTTCAGGAAATGATCAAAGATTTCTTTTACCTCACCGAAGAAATACAATACAAGTTAGCTGATGAAAAAAAAGATCAGATGGGAATGTTTGATCGTTCGAAAACAAACAGCACAGCAAGAATGGTGTTTGACCGTTTCAAAGGGGAAATCCCCACAGATATCCTGGGAAGCCTGAACAATACAATTCAGTCAACATTCTCTAAAAATAAATCCGACTATTGGCAGGGAACAAAATCATTGAGAAATTATAAAAGAGACATTCCAATCCCGCTTCCGGTTAAATGCATAAGTAAAATGAGATATGAAGAAGAAACGAAAACCTTTTGTTTCAATATGTTTGCGATACCTGTCAAAACATATTTAGGAAAAGACTATACTGATAAGCGAGTGATTATGGAACGCCTGCTAAAAGAAGAAATAAAGCTTTGCAACTCACAGATCCAATTGAAAGACAGAAAAATCTTTTGGCTTGCAGTTTTTGAATTTGAAAAGGAAGAGCATATTTTAAAACCTGAAATCATAGCCGAAGCTTCCCTGTCTCTGGAACATCCAATAGTTGCAAAAGCAAACAATGTACGAATCAATATTGGTTCAAAAGAAGAGTTTTTGTATCGCAGGCTTGCAATTCAGGCAAGTCAAAAAAGGATTCAGGCAGGCATTGTCTATACCCGTTCAGGAAATGGAGTAAAAAGAAAACAAAAGGCATTATATAAAACAAAGAATTTTGAGAGCAGATACGTAAGCAATCGTCTTCACGTGTACAGTCGGCAGCTTATAGATTTCTGCATCCGTCAACAAGCAAGCACACTTATTCTTAAAAATCACGAAGACAAAATAGGTATTGCAAAAGAACAGGAATTTGTTCTTCGCAATTGGAGTTATTATGAATTGCAGACCAAAATAAAATACAAGGCTGAAAAAGCTGGAATTGAATTGATAATTGGATAGAAAAAAATACGAGGGTGCTTGTACACCCGTAGGGTGAGGTCTTGAACACTCACTAAATACTTTTGTAGTATATACAACGGCGTGGGTCACTTTTTTTTCTATAATTTCTACCTTCAAAACCCAACAGTTGACCAGAAGAGAAAAGTTTATTAAGAGACCTTGTAATACAAATTCTAAAGATTAAGTCTCTTTGCAATGTGAAAAGGAGATTGGTTGCAAAAACCAGTCTCCTTTACATTTTATGTTCATTGAAATCAGTAATATTAAAAGATATACCCGACAGAAATCCCCAAATTAGCATTATAAATCTTAGGAGCTTCTTGTATCAGGATTGAATTTTGTTGATAAACCGTTGTATTTTTATAAACTTTTGTCATTCCAAAATAATACCCTACCGAAGCCAGATAATGTTTTGCGAAAATATATTGAACTTTTGCTTTCAAACCCACATCAAATTGCTGTACATTTTTAGGATTACTCGTGGTTGATCCATTAATAACCTTGTCATATTCAACTTTATTTTTTAATAAAACCCCAATTTCAGGACCTAATGCAATAGAAAATTCTTCTGTTGGGTGGTAATCAAAAAGGATCGGAAGCCTAATGTAATCATTCTTTACTTTTCCAGTAAGAGTAAATGTAGTATTATCTATAGTTGGAACAGTAGTTTCAAACTTACTCCCCATTTGAGAATAATACAGTTCTGCATCTATGGAGATTTTATCGGACAGATAGTTCCACAAAAAACCTCCTACATGAAATCCTGCTTTAGAAGAAAATCCATCAGGTTTATCTGAACCAGAAAAACTACTAATGTTCAATCCGGCAGAAAGTCCATATTTAGGTTTTATTTGGGCAGAAATTGAACTTGCTAATGCTAAAAAGCTTATTAATACTATTTTTTCCATAATTTAATTTTAAAATTGTTTGTTCATGTTTATAAGAAGTTATTTATCAGTTTAAAAAATTAAGTAACTAAGGTTATCTCCTCCAATCCATCTATCTTCTATCAGATGTATATTCCCATCAACAATCTTTAAATTATACGTTCTAATTGTGTGGCTTCTGTCTGATAGTAGGGTTATTATATCCACTTTTATTTTTCCTTTTTTTGAATAAATTATACCTGTTTGTCCATCTTTATTACTTGTTCCAAAGTTGGTAGCTTCAATATAGCCATCCTCTTTGAAGAGGATGGACATATCATAGTTCAATTCAATCTGTCTTGTCTTTTTTAAGTCTTTATTAGCTTTATAAATAGTTGAACAGATAAATGTTCTGTTAAACGGAAAAGCTATTAGCTCTGATTTATTAAAATATTTAATATTTTTTATTTTTTGTGCATTTATAACACCACTTCCAAAAATCATAAATGAAAGCACCAATAGCATCTTAATTATATTATTGTTTACCATGATGTAAAAGGATTCAGTGTTGCATTACCAATCTGCCTTATATTGCTTCCAATCTTCAGGTATTTCTTCTGATTTCTGATATACATAACATATATTCTCTGAAGGAGGAAAAATAGAAAAATTACTTTCAAGAAGATATAATTTATCACCTACAACTTTTACGTTATAAGTCCCTTTTGAAAGATTTCCATCTTGATTTGCAAACTGGGTATCAATTTTCAGAGAATTATTTTTCATGTAAATTATTCCTCTTCTACCTGCATTTTCTGGATTGGGGTCTTCTTCGCCCAAACTAAAAAATCTAACTCTCCCATTTTCATAAAATTGAATTTTCCTATCAACATCACTCCCTATATCCCTTACCTTATTAAAGTTTTTATCAGCCATATAATAATCAATTTTTTTATAAAAATGATTAATATCTATTTTATCTAATATTGATTTATTAAACTTATCAATATTTTTAAATTGCTTAGTGAATACTTTTGTGCCATTCTCTAATTTTCTTGTTTGTGCACATGATTGAATAAAAAGAATACTGCCTAATAATATTAAAATATTTCTTACCATGATGTAAATGGGTTTATTGTTTGATATTGAAAATATGGTTTCACACCACCAGATAATACTTCAAAACCAGGTTGTGGAGAAACATAGTAATGAGCTCCAATATCCTGAATAGGGTGTCGAACATACCTATCCGAATCTATGCCTGCTCTATAATTACCCCAGCCTATATACGCTGCTCCTAACCTATATCTAGGTCCAATTTCAACTACATTTCCGTATGGATGTTTAGCCCCATATCCTCCGCCAGCACCATCAGGAACAGTATTAAATAATTTCCGGAAAAAACCTGGTTTAGAACACCCGGCCATTGTTGCAGCATCTTCACCACCATTTTCTTCATAGCTACTACTAAGCCTTTCGCCAGTAAATAAATTGAATCCAGCATGAAAATCTCTATAATTAAATGTCATGGCTGCTGTTCTCCATCTATCGTGACCATCTCCTAAAATACCTGTTCCTACTTTATCAAAAGGGCTACCATCATTTTCATAAGTTAGAGAGAAATCTCCACTTCCCAATCTTAAAATTCCTGTCTGTTGTGCATGAACACCTTTCCATATATTAGTGCCAACTCCAATGCTGAAATCTTTACTGTCATAACCTATCATTGCAGAATATCTGTATCCCCATCCTGCAACACCACTTCCAGCATGTTTATTGTAATAAGTACCTGCAATAGCAGCTGAGAAGCTTAAATTTCCTTTTCTATAACTTATGCTAAGGCTAGCTCCAACACTAAAGCTGTTGCCAAAAGCAATGGCTGGTGAAATTCCTATGCTAAAACCTCCTCCTAAATCTACATTAAAGCTCATAAAAGAACCTACAAATCCTGTGGCTGCATATCCCGCAATGGCTCCCCATGATAACGCGGCTGCAGCTCCTCCGGTTGCTGCTGTTAGCGTTCCCATAATAGCTCCTGAGACGGCACCTCCTAATATTGACATTCCAAATTTACCCCAGCTCCAGTCTCCTGTTTGTATTGCCTGACCTACATAGCTGGTAGCTCCCATAATCGCACCTATTATAGCCGCTACATACACCACAGCCCAAACAAACTCACCACTAGGATCGGTATACATTAATGGATTGTTCAGTACATATCCAAATCTGTTATAACTTTGTGTATTAAACGGATCCTGAATATAATTATCAACTGATAAGAAAGTATGCAGTTTTGGATCATACATTCTGCCATTCATGTGAATTAATCCTACCTGGAAGAAATGCTCATGACCAGTATAACCTCTTTCAATCAATAAATCTGGCTTTTCTTTTTTCAGATCAACTTTTAATCCATTTCTTTCAAGATATACTAAATTTCCCCACGCATCAAACTGCCTTCTTTCTTCAACTTTTCCTGCCTGATCTGAAATAGCAGAAATAGTACCCTGATAATCTCTGTGTAAATAGTGTATTCCTTCCTTAACTGATCCTCCTGCCGTATATTCTTTAATATGCATTGCCGGCGCAGAATAGGGATCACCCGCAATATAAGTAACAATTCTGGTGTTTACAAAATCTTTAGAAGGTTTCCCAATAAAAGAATAGTTAATAATTTCAACATTATTATCATCAGAGTAAATTTTATTTTTTTTGTATAGTAAAAGTCCGTTATCATAATCATACATTGAGGATGACCTTGTCTGATGAATATTATAATCAAACTTTACCATCTCGTATCCATCCTGCATGATGCTGACTGGGCTTTTATAAGAATTGTAGGAAATCTTCTGTAGTTGATTTACACTGTAATAGGCATTACCAGACAGATTTAAATTAATTTCTTTTTTTCTGTATCTGTTCCCATCTACATATTTATAATCTCCTATATCACTATTATTGTCAATTCTTCCGTAATTATCATAAGTTTGAGATTGTGTACCATTAGGATCAGTCCATGATATTAATCGTTGTAAACTATCATATTCAAAACTTTCATACCAACCATTCTGAACAGCAATATTATTTCTATTTTTCAGAAGTCCTGTAGGAGCTTCAAAAGTATAATCATTTCCTAAAATAATACCACTTACAGTATTTTTATGTCTTACTGAACTTAAAAAATCATTTCCATCATAAGTATTGTTAATTTCTGTTCCGTTTCCAAAGATTGCAGATAATACCTGTCCTTTCTCATTAATGCGACTCAACTTCCAAATTAATTTTCCATTAGTGTCGGTAATACTTTCCAGCATTCCGCACAAGGCATAATTATTTTGAGCTTCAACAATACTGGAAGCAGAGCCATAAAGGGTTTCTTTGATTTCTTTCTTTACTCTACCAAAGTTATCATAAGTATAGCGTTTTTTGAAAATGGCAATTCCATTGTTTTCTTCTCGTTCAGATAAACGATAGAAATTGTCATATTTATAAGTATATGAGTTATTTACCCCATTGGATGTTCCTGTTTCGGCTTCTATCAACCCCTGAGCATTATAACTATAATTGATTTTTATATCTGTATTGTCACCAATAACATTTTTCTTACTTACTCTTCCATACTGGTCATAGGTATATTCTGTTTTACCTTTAGGATTTTCTTCTTTTAGGATTTGTCCTAAATTATCATATAAATAGGTATAATCTCCTCCTACAGAGGGGTCTGACAGTTTTGTTTTTCTGCCCCATCCATCCTGTTCAACACTTACAACGTGCCCTGCATAGTTTGACGACTTTAAACCTCCGTTAGCAAAGTAGGTATAGTTAATATCACCTCCATTGTCAGACATTTTTATCTTATTACCCCAAGCATCTTTTGTAATAGTCTGTGTTTTTTGCCCATCAACTACAGTAGCAGACAGTCCATTATAAGAAGAAATAATAATTTTTCCTGTTGGATAGGTGGTTTTTATAATTCTTCCATAATCATCATATTCTGTAACAGTCCATTTGCTAGGGGAGGAAGTAGAAAAATAAGGTTCACTTACCTTAAAAGGCTTGTCCAAAATATCATAATCTGTTCTTTTCTCTATCCATTTATCATTAAGTGACAATCCTCTTTCTACACGTATTCTTCCCCAGTTGTCGGATAACGTTTCTTTAGTCGCTCCGGTTGCTTCAGTTGCTTTTAATTTGATTCCACCCGAAAAATCACCTGAAGTAATCCATTCGTAAGAGTATGTTGTAATATTATTATAAATGTCTTTATCCTGTACTTTTCTCTGCCAGTTATCATAAGTATATGATAATGTTTGATTTAAATGATTGGTTGTTGAAAGCAGCAGACCAAAGGCACTATCATAATTATATGAAGTAGAGATTCCCTGAATATTAGTTGTTTTAATAGCAAATCTACCAGAAGGATCGTATTGATTTTTTTCTGTTCTTGGAGAAACACCAGTAGCAGATAGTGTTTTCTCTATATTGTTACCAAAAGCATCATATACAAAATCTTCGGTGATATAATCTGTATTATTGCCCTTTTTCTTACTTTGGATTAGTAAACCATTCGTGTAAGAAAAGAGTTCTTCCGTAGAAAAAGTATCATTTCCCAACGTTTGAGTTTCTGTTTTCTTAACAGGTCTTCCAATATAATATTGATTACTGACTCCTGAAGGGTTATCTTCATAATCAATTAATGTTGTTTTCTCACCTCCACTAGCTACAGTTCTTATTTTTTTAGGATTATTATAAATATCGTAAATATCATAATACTGATTAGTTGTAACACCTGATAAATTGTCTATTTGTTGTACCTGTGCCGGTAGATTGGTAAAAACCTTATTTGGTGATAAAGATGTATTATAGCTATTGATGGTTTTTGATATAAATGAGGTTGGTGAGTTAAAATCAACAACAGATTTTAGTACATAGCTTTCGGACACAGCTCCTCTTTTTTGAGGATCTTGTAAAGATATTGTCCAAAAAGGCTGAACACTCCCCCCATATACAGATGATCTGGCAAGTCCCTTGAATCCTATGAATCCTAAACCTTCCATATTAACTACAGCTCCTTTATATCTGTATTCCTGTATCTTGATTTCTCCGTTAAAGCTTTTCTCTATTTTCTTTACCAGCTTTATGGATGGAGCAAGATTAAGGCTGATATTTGGATATTGCTCGGAATTGTCCGAAACATAAGCTCCGGAGGAAGTTCCATTATCCATAACAGAATCATACGTAATATTTGTTACAAGGTCATTCTCCTTTATTCTTTTTAAAGAAGTATCTACTCTGTTATCTTTCTTAAAGGAAATATATTTTATTTTATCTCCTCCAAAAAAGGCATAATCTAAGTTTTGGTTTACAATATTCTGGTTAGATAAAAACATGGGAGTTCCATTAGCTGTACAACCATTATAGGTGTACATATTATTCCACATGATGTTTTCTCCTGAGAAATTAGCTGTACCATCCGGATTATTACTCATATTGTATTTTACACTTCCAAATTCTTTGATAGCGTAGTTAGCTCCATACGTATTATATGGATAATTCCACTGAGCCCCTCCTGGTACATCATAATTATAAGGAGCAAAAATGGAATGATAGAATAAATCTGCCTTCCCATCGCCATTGACATCAGCAAAATTGTAGTAAATGACTTGTTGGACATAACCACAGTCCAGATTACCATTAGCTGCATCATAGCAAGTATTTTTAACATAAGATTTTCTAAAAACCATTGAAATATCCTTTGTAGCTTGGGTAAAAGACTGTCCATTGGATATTAAATGAAACCAATTACTGCTACCCTCAGCAGTAGGAATTACAATATCTGTTTTTCCATCTCCGTTTAAATCTGTCAGGTAAGATGGATAATCAAAATTGATGGCAGAATTATTGACTACCGTTTTTTGAACAAGAGCATTATTCTCTACACCATATACTGTTATCTGCCCTCCATTTAGAATAAATAGATCTGCTTTTCCATCTCCTTCAAGATCTCCAACATAAATTCTGGAAGAAGATTTCACAACGTAATTCCCTCCAATGCTTATAGGGACCTGTGGAGAATTAGGTTTTAAGTCTAACAGATAAGCCTGAGAATATTCAATGGTAGAGTTTCCTTCACAACAATTGGGGTCAGGACGTCCATTAGGGTCTAATTTGGTACTACCACAGTAGTAGGTATAAGTTTGGTTATATGGTAACGTAAGTGCAATAATATCTGACAACCCATCACCATTAAAATCTCCTGTGAAGAATTTTTTTGGAATTGTTGCATATCTCGTATCATTACCTCCAATAATTACACAACTTTGATTTTGTGCTACAGGAAAAGAATACGTTTTAGTATCTATTAAATCCAAAGAGCTGTAGCCTGAATTGGAAACATAGTTATTAACTTTTATAACCTCTTGGCCACTGACAATACTTCCCGTTCCAATTGTAGTTACTGCATCAAGATTATTAAATTTATTATTGGTTAAAAGTAGTTTTGTTGGAAAAATATCAGAAAACTTTTCTACGTTAATAAGGTTTCCCGAAACATTAGAATTCGTTGTTAATAATTGGCTTGAATTAAATCTATAAAGTTTATCCTTTGAATTAGGATAAGTAAAGAAATCTATTGAAGCATCATTATCAAAATATCCTGCCAGATATTTCCAGTTATTAGAATCATAAGCAGGAGTAACATTACTGATAACAGCATTAGGATTATTAATAACTCCGTTTTCAGTAGTATCATATTCAAAGATGATTGGTTTTACAGATTCCCCATTTCCATTAAACTCTTGTACTTGGGTTAATCTTTCGTAGCCCAATGAGGTTGTATCATAAGTAAGCTGGTATTTTCTGAAAAGCTGTCCGTTTCCTAAAACTTCAACCTTATCCAATTCTTTGGTAATGACATAACTGGTATTTCCATACACATACATTTGCTCGTTTCTTGTTCTATTTTTATAGACAAGATTTACAGTGTTCACAGGAGTATAAGATCCAACAGATGGATTTCCGCCATATTTAACAGAAGATAGATAAATATTATCATTGTCTTTGAAGTAGGAAAATTCTATTCTGTTGTACTTTACATCATCAATGTGATTGACTTTCCATTCAAGCTGATTCTGGGAATTTGGATTATTCCCATAAATAGCAGTATTTCCATTGGGATAATACACTATAAAATAAGAAGGACCGTAATTTGCTCCGTAAGAAGAAACTCCATAAGATTTTACCTTAATATTAGAATAATTTTCGGTTTGATATTCTGCTCCGTCTCCGCCATATGTTCCAGACTTCAATATTAATCTCTGACCATCTAATGCAAATCTGTCTTTATCATTATAATTAACTGCATCAATTACTCCGTCATGAAACTTTGTTGCCGGAATTCTGGTGATAGAGGATGCTCCCGACACATTCCAACCCCAGCCAGCAATTCCATTCTTACTCTGACTGGAATAGTTTAAAGTGATATTAGGTACAGCATTCTTTACACTTGGAAGATTGGCAATAGGTATGGTATAGTTAGCACCTCCTGTTGAAGATACAGAGAATTCACCCGTTGTCTGTCCCACTGCTTGGGCATTCAACAGCCTTGCCAGAAAGAAAAAGGCAAGTAAAAAATAATTTTCTTTTCTCATTTTCTTAAATTTGGATTATTGTTTTAAAACTTTATAGGTCAGTTTTTCTCCTGTATTCAGATGAAAAATGACTATATACATTCCTATAGGTTGATCAGATAAATCTAATGTGACCTTATTTTCCCTTTTATTAAAAGGAATTTCTCGGTATTGTGTAAAGTTATACGCTACATATTCAACTTTCTGAATCATATCTCCCAACTCAGGAGACCAAACAAGATTAGCTTTATCCTTAGTAGGATTGGGATAAATTTTAACCTGATAAATTGCGGGTGGAAATTCTTTTTTGTCCACTAAATTTGTTTTATTAGCAGATTTATTGGTTGGAGAGCAGGTGGCACAGTATTGCCTGATAACCTGATTTCCTCCGTCTTCATACTCAAATATAAGTGTTTGTGATTTCAATCCTCCTATTGATGTTAATAAGAGAAAAATAAAAAATACGTTTTTTCCCATGTAATTGATTTTATATACATGCAAAAATCACTAAAATAAATAGTTTATAAAAGGACAATGCGTCTTAACCAATATTATCAAATAGACAAATTGTCTAAAAAATAAAATACTATTCTGTTTTTTTAGATATATTTGCTAATAAAACACAATAAGACATGAAAAATTATCAAAAAAATCTTTTTGATCTGCTATTAAAAGAATCTGGAGGAAGAAAGGAGCTAGTTGACATTATGATTGATAAGCTGGCATTATCCAATGATACTGCCTATAGAAGAATCAGTGGGAAAAGCCATATTACACTCAATGAAGGGATTTCTTTGGCTTCACATTTTGGTGTTTCTTTAGATTCAATCCATGATTCCAATGTTAATAATGCTGTAGTTAGCAAAGTCCATGACATTTATAATATAGATGATCTGGAAAAATATTTTGAATCTTCTATAGGAAATCTTCAAAAAGTGAAAGCAACTCCTGAGGTCGAGTTCATCTACGCAGCTAAAGATATACCTCTTTTTTATTTTATGAAGTTTGAGAATTTGCAGAAATTCAAAATTTATACATGGCTGAAGCTTATGGATGCTGAGTTTTTTTCAAAAAGAATAAGTTTTGAAGAGTTTGAAGTACCTGAAAAGATTAAACAAAAAGGACTTCTACTCTCCCAAGTATACCATGATGTAAGCTCTACAGAAATATGGAGTAATGTCACCATTTATGCCATGCTTGAACAGCTTATCTATTTTCATCAATTAGAGATGATTAGTACACAAAGTGTGATGAAAATTTGTGATGAAGTGATGAAAGTTCTGAAACAGATAGAAAATGAAGCCGTAAATGAGAGGAAAGATGGAAAACAGGTATATTTTAAACTATATCAGAATGATCTGCTAATTATGAATAATACGGTTTTCATAAAGTTTCTAGATCAGAAAATGCTTTTTTTACCATATAATATTCTAAGCTATTATTATACATTGGATGAAAGAGTTTGTAATAATTATGAAAAAAGCCTCGAACTAATTCTGAAAAACTCTGAGCTCCTTTCTGCTAATAATAAAGCCAGAAATATATTCTTCAATAAAATGTATAAAAAAATAAATGAATTGAGAAGGCTTATAGAGATAAGATTATAATAATTTCATGTAGTTACTGTTGCTAAAATTTGACATTATAAGTTGATAGATACAAAAAGCCTCCAAACAAAGGAGACTTAAAAATTACCGCCCTAACTTCCTTTTCCTTGTCTGATCCGGAGCTTCTTCGGGTTGTTGCTGATTTTTCTGATACCCAAACTTTAACAAAGACAGTAGAGCTCCTGCAATTTTGGAATCTTTAAGAATCTCATTAAAAGCAGATAAGGAGATATTGTTGTCCTCTGCTGTTTTTTTACAGATCAGGCTTATTTCGTCAAGAAGTTTTTGAGAATCCTCCCGATCGAGATAAGGATTTTTAAGCCTTTCATATCTTATTGATTTTTCAAGGGTATTTAAAACAGAATCCAGATATTTTTTTCTTTCACCAGCAAAAATATTTGGATTGGAAAATAGAACATAGTTCTTATTTTTAAGCATACTGACTTCCTTTTTTAAACTGTCAATTTTAGTTTGAAGCCCTGCAATCTGCTTTGATTTGGATTCTAGCTCAGCCTTATTCTTCAAAATTTGAGCATTATAAGTCTTAAACATTTTTTTGTAATTTTCAATGGTTTTATCCGTTTTAATATGCTGGAATCCTAGAAAATCAGATTCTTTTACAATTAAATCTTCGGATTTGGTGGAAGATAATTCAGTTTTTATAGCTTCAATTTTTTCTTCCAGAGCTTTATATTCCTCCTCCTTTTTCTGGATTTTAAACTCAATGGCTTCCAGCCTTCTTCTTGATCCCGAAATTCCTCTTTCCATTTCCAGACATTCTGCGGTAATATCCTGCATTTTGGAATATTCACGAGGGTGATGCTTTAAGGTTTTACCGGTCTTTACATCCTGCCAGTCGGCAACTAGATGAGCGTGTAAGTTAGGTTTCCATTCTTTAGTATCTTTATCATAATGTCCTTCATCCCTATGAATGGCAATCTGAAACACCCTGATTCCTAATTCTTTTTCAAGTCTCTTGGAAAGGTTATGCAAATCCTGCATGGTAGTGTTTTCTTTGATAACTACAACGGCTTCACGAATGGGAAAAGCATTTTTCTGTAATTTTCTACCCGATTTTTCTTTGCAATAGGTTTCAATCTTTCTTTGTCGGTCGGCTATTTTATCTTCGAGCCAGTATTCATTTTTTGGAGTTAAATCTTTTCGGATATAATCAAAAGTCTTTTTCCTGAAATTATGGCTTTCAGAATCGGACTTTACGGCTTTAAAATTAATGGAGGTTTTCATGAGATTTACATATTTGTACTTTTACATTATTATATATTCCTATCATAGTGATTATTGTAATATTACCTCAATAGGCTGTACTCATTTTATACATTTAAAGAGAGGTGGTATACTCATTTACGCAGGCTCAGAGATAACCTATATCTTTTTTACGCAGGGTATACCAAAAGGTGGGTAATTTTTACGCAGGGTCTGAAACAACCTGTATATATTTTACTCACCCTAGATCATAACCCTATACTATTTTACGCACGTTATACAAAAAGGTGGGTAATTTTTACGCACGTTCAGAAAAATAATTCCTATATTGTCTTAAATTTAGGTTAAAAAACCCTCGGCAGAGCGAAGCAGCAACTTTGTTAGGACGTAAGGACTTTCAAAGTTGCGAATGAGCTCCTAACTTTTGCAGACAGTTGGTAATAAACATACCACACGCTTTATCATCTTTTCCTTCTATATCCCTGCGTAATTTGATGCACCCCGCCTGTTCGTTTTGTTTTATTCATCTTTCGAGTTTTCATAAATCTCTGTACAGAATAATTCCTGTTTTCGACGATAGGAGAAAACCAAAAATCTCAATTTTACAATCAGCGGTTATGCTTATTGTAAACTTTGGGTACTTTTTGCACTAAGCACTGAGCACAAAAATTTGCAGATAGTTGGTAAAAAATATAGCACGTGTTTTATCATCTTCTTCTTTTAAAACTTTGTTTGTTTTCTTCTTCCTGCTTTTCGATTTTTTCTCTGGATTCCTGTAAGCTTTCGGACGGGTGTTCAGCTTTAAGATTCTTTTCTGTTTTAATTTTATGTATCAAATATTCGTTGAGATCTTTATGGTTGGAATATAGTTCCGAGCAATCTACAGCATGGGGAAAAGATTGTAAAATCTCATTCTTACATTGAAGTCCTGCATGATCATTATCAAGGTAGAGAGCTATTATTGAATAGTTTTTCAACTGCTCTTTGACTTTGCCGATAAGCGCAATGGAATTCATGACAATAATATCTCCAATGGCGTGCTTTTTCATCTCAATAAAAGATAATGCGTCCATAAAGCCCTCAAAAACGGCTGTTTTTTGGCGTTTTCCTTGATAATAACTATGTTCGTTGTTCATCTTAATGATCGAAATATCCTTTTTCAGTAATGATCCTTTATAAAAGGAATTTCGCAGTTCAAAACCTCCTGATTGGTTTTCAAAACCGATCGCATAAAGATTTTTATCACCAATGGTAAAATGTACTTCCTTTATAAATAGATAGACAAATGGTGAAAATCCTCTTTCCTGAAGATAGTTTTTAAGATTCTGATTTTGTAGATCATGAATTCCTGCAATTTGATATTCAGGTTTTTGGATGGTTTTTGGAAAGGTTAATAGTTTATCCTGCTGGTGAAAAGAAGAAAAATTCTGTTTTTCTGCCCATGATAAAACTTCACTTACGGAAGCATTCAGGTATTTTTGCATAAAATCGGTATTATTTCCACCAATACCTTCAGAGTGAAGGAACCAAAGGTTCTGGCGTTTATCCAGTTTAAAAGAGGCTTGGTATTCTTTGGCAAATGGATTGAGATACCAAGCTTCTTTTTCATTTTGTTTTGTGGGAAGGTGTCCGAGAGAAAGGAGGACTTCTTCCAACGGAATGATGTTAAATTGTTTGCAGTTCATATTGATATAATTATGTAATTGTTGATTTATACTTTTATACTATTATGTATTTTGATTTTTTTATAACCTTTTATTATAATTTCCGGGTACACTGATTTTGTCTGAATGGTTCAGGTAATATAGTGGTTTGTGTGTCCGGGTTTGAATTTTGGAAATTTTGATAAATTGATAAGAATACACTATATCTCGCTGTAATACACAAAGTTACTCCCTCATCAAACCCTCATCATCTCATCAAAGTCATCTTTTTCTGCTCATCAGTTCCTCATCAAAATTCAGGGTCTTAAAAATTTGATGAGGCTTTTAATGTGATGTAATTGATTGATTTTCTTTTCATTATCAATTAACTCATCATTTCATCAAATTTTTGGAGAATAAAATTCTTTTCCACTGTAAAATATCTTCCGGTTCTATTCTGCTGGTAAAAGCTTCCGCTATAATCAATATCATATTTGACGTAGGCCAATGAGTTATTTTGAGGTTCCAGTTTCCATACTTCTTTCAGGAGCTTTCTGATATCGTTAACTGTCCAATATTGATTCCTGAACATTTTACCCAGCATATTGAAAATATCCTGTGGGATAAAATGAATTACAAGCTCTTCTGTACTCTCAAAAAATTCGTACATAAGCTCAATGATCTTTGATTCCAGTTTGTTATTATTCTTCCAGACTAGCTTTTCAAGGGCTTTGGTTCTGATCTGAGAATCTGTAAACCACATTCTTGTTTTATTATGACTGTGAAATGGGCGCTCAATCAGATAGCGCAGGAAATAAGGGATTTCTTTGTTTAGATTTTGTAGGAACTCGATATTTTCAGTCTGAATGGATTTTACTTTGATGATCCAGAAGCGGATTTCGTTCTCATCAATCTGGATGAAATTATCTTCATTATTGGAACACAAAATAAATTTTCCAAAGAATTCTATTTCTTCCCTGTCTTTTCCTTTGGCTTCTTTCTTATCTTTATTGGTGGTGGAAAGATATTTTAGCCGTTCGGTAATTTCCTTTTTGTCGAAGAATACTTCATCTATTGCAACAAGGAGCATGGAAGCCCAGTCTGAATTAAACTGGCTACTGAAGGAATCCCCTTTAATATAGGTCATATTAAGTCCGAAAATTGCTTTGAGCCATTTAATGAATGTGGACTTTCCGGTGGCTCTTTCTTTACTGACGAGACAGAGGATTGGAAGCATTTGCACAGGATACTGAAGCAGGATTTTGATATAATCTAACCCCAGTTCCAGCTGTTCATCAAAAATATGTTCCATAAACATAAGGGAAAACGGAATCTTTTCTACAAGGGAAGCCGGACTGATATTTTCTTTAATGGGCTGGAAGGGAATTTCATTGTAAAGATTATAAAAATCTGCAATAATCTGTTGATACTGCAAATGGGATGGTATACAGCAGAATCCGTCATATTTTGGGACTTTTGAAACATATACCTTTCCATGATCGCCGATAATGGTTTCACGGTTCCAGCGAACAAGGATGGATATTTTATCACCTGAGATCAAAGGCTTTTCTATTGTCTTATAATAGACGGTTCCAACTCTCAGATAAGGAATTTTTTCGCTCATTTTTGAAGGTTTAATTCCGTACAGGAAATACGAATCGTTAAACAATAGGGGTTCAAATAAACAATTGAAACTGTTTACCTTTTGTATTTAAGTGATTTCACTTCATGTAAAGCGTTCATCAAGTCTAAATGATTGACTCGGTAGAACCGCCCTATTTGTTCAGCCTTGATATTGCCTTTTAAAATGTGGGAGCGTACGGTCTGATAATCGAGCTTTAGAATTTCTGAGCATTCTTTGATAGAATAAAATTTCTTTTTTAGCTCAATTTCAGGTTCTTTCTTTAGGGAAAAAACTAAGTCTTTTATTTCTCCTAGTTCGTCAAGAATGGTTTGAAATGGGTTGGTTGTCTGCATAATTTGTAGTATTTAAATTTGCAGGCAAAAGTGTGTGATTGAAATAACTAATTATGCAATTTTACTCAATTGTGTAAAGTTTAAGACTTGATATTAAGCAATTTAGATAATTCTTTATAGATACCTTCTTCAAAATCAGTAGGTTTAACAATGACAGCTCTTGAAAATGTTCCTTTATCGAAATTGGTATTGTATTCATTTTCCATAGCTTCGATAATCGTAATATCCTGAAATTCTGGATTAATAATAAGATTATCTTTTAAGAATCTATGAATTCTTATCAGTGAAGATTTTTGGTCTACGAGCAAATTATGATTTTCGTCTATGAATTTTTTTTCTTTCAAAAAGTTGGTAAAAATTCGTGAGCTGTTTTCTCCGATCATAATGTCTGACAATCGGATTTCTCTTTTTACTTTATGATTTAAAGCAAAATAGAGAAAAAGGGTAGCTTCTGCTCCACTCAAAAAATTCTCCTGAAGCTTCATCAGGTTGCTTGAACTTATAAGCCTCGATGATTCTTTTCTATACTGCTGTAAACAATAGGTAATCTTTTCTTCAAAATTATGATTTCTCGAATCATCAATATTTTTAAAATGATAGCTAAAGAAATTATCTGTCTTTTTGTAATCAATTATAAATTCCTGTTTTATTTTTTCTGTCAAAATAATTTGATTGGCTCGAAATCTTGCCTTTTCAATCCGTTTAGAAAGCATTTTCTTAATTCTTTCACCCTTAATCCAGTAATAGATCATCATGGGATAACCTGCCAATTCTTCCCAAAAGTTCCACCGTCCGTATACTTTCTTTTGATCCATAATCAAAATTAATGATTATTTAAAAACCTCATTCATATAATTTATCTTATCCTCTTCACTTGGCCGATAATAATTATTGAAAACCTCCAAACTTCTGTGACCTGTGTAAGACATAATTATTTTATCCGGAACCCTTTTATTTTTCATGATCGTAATAAAGCTTCTTCTTGCAGTATGAGATGAAATTCGTTTATAGAACTCTGTTTTCTTTTCTACCAATTCATCCCCATATCTCATGGTTTTCTTTATTTCATCCGTAAATTCCATTTCCTGAAAGACTTCTTTGATAAATTCGTTCATTTTTTGATTGGAAATATTGGGAAGCTCATAATCATATTTTTCTAAAATAGCACGAGAAATACTGTTGAGGGGGATGGATAGATTCTTTGTTTTACTTTTCAAATCAATTACTCTGATAAAATCACCCTGAATATCCTGTTTTGAAACACGACTATAATTTCCAAAACGCAATCCGGTTACACAACCAAAAATAAAAAGATCCCTCACTTTTTCCAGTCTCTTGTTTTTACTGAAATCATATTGGTATATCTCTTCAACCTGCTGATAATTTAATGCAATTTCATCAGTGCGGAATTTTGGAGGCTTTTTAAAAGTAAGAAAACGGTTGTTATATGTATATTTCTTTTCTAATGCCCACGACAAAAAGGTTTTTAATAATCCAACGTTACGGTGTACCGTATTGGCTGAATGTTCTTTTTTCTCAATACAATATTTTAAGAACTTATTATAAATCTTATCATCAAACTTGCCCAGTGTAACCTTAATTTTGTATTCCTTTTGAAAATCTTCAAGCAAGGTTTTATTGCATTTATATCTCTTAAGTGTTGAGTTTGAAATTGCATTGCCTGTATAATCATTCTCTTTCTCATCCAGAAATTCCTGATATATTCTAAAAAAATCATCCTTAATTGTAGCTTTCTTAAATTCTTCATCAAACCGTTGTCTTACAATATCGATTGTCATTTCCTCATTAATATTTTTATAACGATTGACGATTTCTGTAAAAAAACCACTATACCTATCCAATTGCTTTTTTATGCTTCGATGATTTTCTGCCCTTTTGGTTCGTCCATTAAGGTCGTTAGGTTGTCTGTTCTCAAAATCCCATTCGATTGGTATTATTTTTTCACCTGTGGAATAAATAAAATTCTTATTTTCATTACCAAAATATGACCGAAAATAAATTAGAGTTTCTTTTTGGGAGTTCGGTTCTTTTAATTTAAATGTATAATTCATAGGTGCCAATTTAGGTGCTAATACTTCTATAATTAGACATAAAAACGAAGTATATAGATTTACACAAATATATGTAAAATACTGAAAAACAACATACTTATACAAAATAAGTTATGATAATTTTAATAAGGTTCATTTCCCTCCAACTCCACAATATCTTTGTAAACCACTATTAATACTACGTTTTTGATAGTGGCCACAAAGATAAAAAGCACAAAAAAGCACAAAGTGCACAATATATCTGATTTTCACCGCCCCCGGTATCTGAAATTAAAAAAATTCAGAGAATGAAAAACAGATGGACAACTCCAAAATTAAAAACTTACCCTTTAGAAAGTGGTAAAGAATGGTATGTATGGTTTAGATTCAATGGTGGTAATCCCATTCGAGTAAAGGAAGGTCTTAAAGAAATTAAAGACTATCAAGAACGCGAACAATATGGATTAGCCCTTGCAGAAGTTATTGCTGATCGATTAAAAAAAGGTTGGGTTCCTAAAAGTATAAGTAAAACACTACCACAACCGGAAGATCTGGGGTATAATATTATCCAGGCATTTGATTTAGCATTTGATGTATTCAATAAAAAACTTGCAAAAAAAACTTGTCAAGATTACACTTCTATTTATAGAGCAATTAAACCCGAAATAATTAAATTAGGATGGCAAAATCACAATATAAAAGAATTTGAAACATACCATATCAAATTATTATTAGAAGCCACAAAACAAACTCAAAATTGGTCAAATATTAGATATAACAAAGGATCTAATGTTGTACGTTCAATATTTTCAGTCTTGAAAAAAGAATTCATTGTCAAAAACAATCCGGCTCAAGGTCTGGAATATTTAGAAGATGAAGAACCTCAATTTATTGACGTTATTACTGACAAAGAACAAACTGAAATAATTAATCATTTTAAAATTGTTTGTCCTAGCTTTAATGTATTTCTAAAGATTATTTATCAGTGTGGAATTAGACCTAATGAAATAAGACAGATAAAATGTTCAATGATAGATTTGAACAAACAAATTTTTATTTTACCAAAAGAAATTACAAAAACAAAAGCAAGAAAGGTCCCTTTCTCTTATGATCTTAAAGAAGATTTACTAAAAATAGACCTTTCTAATTCTGATAATTTCCTGTTTGGAATACAAAGCCCTTATTGTAGAAGAAAAAATAAATTATTTATTGTTTCTCCTTATCAGCTTTCTGTAAATGTTGCAGGTAATATGTGGCGTGATAATGTTCATAAAATTCTTAATATTCACAAAAAAATGTACTGGTTTAAGCATAAAGGAGCGAATGATAAAGAAGGATGTGGTATGTCAATACCGGTAATTGCCACGATATTTGGGCATTCAAAGGAAAAAACCACTGAAATTTATGCAACTAAACATCAAGAAAAAGAATTTGAAATAGCCAGAAAATTAATGCCAAAATTTAATTAAAATAAAATATTTATCAATACGGGTTCCCGTAATTTTGATTTATTTTAAAGTTTTTATATTTGTCCATGTTTAATTACAAAACTAATACAAATGGTACAAGACTACGAAAAACTAAAAAAATTTAATACTGAAGTTTCAAATATGATTGCTAAAGGCTACACCATTGTGGATAAAAATGATGAAACCAGAATGTGTGTTTTAGAGAAGAAAAGTAAAATTAATCATGGCCTACATATAGTCCTGTCATTACTTACAGCAGGGTTTTGGCTTATAATTTATGCACTAGTTTTACTTACAAGTAGTAATAAATCAAAAACTATAACAATTTTAGTTCAATAAATTTTATTATGAAAAATATATTACTTTTAATTTCATTTACGTTTGCTTTGACATTGTATAGCTGTTCTAGTGACAGAGATAACATAGACGTCAAAGAAGAATGGCCTGTTAATAAAGAAGTTCCGGCTGAATTAATTGGAACTTGGAAGATTAACATTGCTACTTTTGCTAATGATCGAAATGAATATGATGGTAACTCATTTGGAGCTTATATCAAGTTTAATTCTGATAATACAATAGAATATAAAGATGGTAATAAATTCGGTGGAGTTAGTACAGTAAATAAAGTTTCGGTTAAACAAGTTGGCTCAGGCAATTTATCTGATATGATTACGATATATATTAACAATATTCCAGAATCTATTGCTTGTCAAAAATCTTCATTACATCCAGGTCAGGTTGAATTTAGGATCTCATACCCATCAAAAGGTGGATTTTATGACATGATTTTAATCGGAACCAAACAATAAAACAAAATCCCCTCTTAATAGTGGGGATTCTTTATTTAAAAACGGCCTTGTAGTCCTGGACTATTATAAAAGTTATTCACAAAAAAAAGTGCCAAAAATATTGGCACTCAATTTTGTTATAAAGATGTATTGTTACTGAATTAAATTAAGCAAAGTCGAACTGATTTAATTCTGAGGCTAATTTATGTAAACCATTTTTAATCTGCAAGGCTTTTTTATCTGATAATTCTTCCCTTCCGGATGAAAGTCTCCTTAGTAAACTTGGATTTATATCCAAGTATTTAGCTAATTCACTTTTATTAAATAAAGAATAATACTCGAAGAACGTCTTAAGATCTAAATAATAAGTCACATTTGCGTTTCTTAATTCTTCAGATTCTTTATTTTTACCTTTCTCTTCTAAATAATCTGCTTGCATTTCTAAAACCTCTTTGAAGTTTTCTTTTACTTCATCGATGTTTTCACCAGCAGTTACAAGTCCTGGTAAATTCTCAGAAAAAGCACTGTATCCAGTTGAACTTTTTTCTAAGATCAATTTGATGTCCATTTTTTGGGGTGTTTGATTTGTTAGGAATTTTTCTGTTTGATTGATGTTTGTTTTAAATTCGTGATTTAAAATTAATTTTTGATTTTACTGCCATTTTTCTGATTTTTTGTTGTTAATTATTATTATCTCTGTTATTTAAAAAGATCTTTAAAAAGCAGGGTTATTTTAACCCTGCAGCTTTTAAAATGGATTCCTCAGTTCCTTTTTTAAGTTCCGTTGCCGGATGTCTGGGAATTGGAATCGCTCCGTCTTTGGTGGGATGCACGTACAAATCGTGCTTTTTACCGTGTCTCAACAACTCCCACCCATCCTTTTTAAGGATTTTTAACATCTCATTCGACTTCATAATTTAAAGATCATCTTTTATAACAGTACAAAGATAAGTAACATTTTTGTTACTTCCAAATATTTAGAAACATTTTTGTTACTTTTTTTTAATCTAAATTTTTAAAACAAAAAAATCTCATCATTCCTGACAAGATTTTATTTTAACCATTAATAAATATCATATACCAGAATACTCTTTCTTTGCGTCAAAGCTGGGACAAGCTTTATGCACATTTGGAAAATCTCTATGTCCTTGAATTTTAGCTTTAGGAAACTTTGATTTTAATTCTTTTAACAGCTTCAATAGAGAGGCTTTTTGTTCAACTGTCCTTGTATCTTTTGGCTGGTTATTTTTGTCAACACCTCCAATGTATGAGATATTGATAATTTGAGAATTCCACCCTGCAACTCCATTGGATACCTGATCTATGGGTAATGTGTTGACTATTTCACCATCTGCTTTTATCATGTAGTGATAGCCTGGGCTTTTCCATTTCAGGTTTTCCTTCCAGTACCTTTTAATACTCTCTATTTTAACATCTGGCTGTGTTGCTGTACAATGCACAACCAGGTAATTTATATTTCTCATTTTCTTAAGATTAATCGTTTAGCTAATTCCCATAAAACAACACCGGATATCAAAGAAAAAATAACAATCCATACCATAGAGCCAAAAGAAACTCCACTTCTTTCTACATTAAGGTTTTTGGTTGTCTTATCAGTTTTGAAAAAGGTTTTTGTTTGAAATTTAGTTTCAGTTATGTAAGTTGTGTGTACTTTATATACATTATGTATAACCTTTTCTTCTTTTCTCTGAGAAAATTCAATATCTGCAGATCCGGAAAAAGTCAGATCACCATATTTTAACTCATAATTCTGCCCGTTTGATTTTATTTTCAAACCGTTGCTAAACAGAAAATTTCTGATATCTGTTATGGATGATATTTCTGATGTGACTGATTTAGTTTCTTGTATACTGGTTTCATTGTCAAAAGTTGTTTTTTCTTCAGTCTTATAAACATTTCTTGACCTGGAACCACATCCAATGAGGAAAAGGCTAATCAGTAGTACTATTGCTGCTTTCATCGTTTGTTTTTTGAGAATTTAAATACTCATGCACTTCACGTGCTATTTGTTCAATATCGGTTCTGTTTTTTGCTATTGTGGTAATTAAGGCCCCGGCTTCATGAAAACGCTGTTTATCTTCAGCTTTTTCATATATTGATTTCAATTCAATAAGGCTTAACCCAATCGATCCTAAAAGCGTAATAAAAGGAAAGAATATTAAATTGTACCCATGGAAAGAATTTAGATACCAAATGCTTGTCATATGCATTGAGTCGATAACCATCAACGCAAACATAACATTGTAATATCTTCCGAGCTTTTCAACCGTTCTTTTAAATCCATAGCTCGATCTCGCTACACCGTTTTTTTTCGCTTTCCGGACTCCAGACCAAAGATCTGCCATTACGATTAAAAACACCTCGATATTGAGGCCAAATAAAATCCAAATTATTACAAATATTTTTTCCATTTATTTTTTTTATGAATATTGAGCTATTTTGAACGCTCCTACATTGTTAACTCCTGTATTGATGTTTGGATTGTCGACAAGAGTAATCCCCCCTGATTCCGTACGGATATTAGTTGGAAATGCGTTAAAATGCGGAGCTGTAGAAAATCTGGTAGCACCGGATAAAACTAATCTTGAACCGATATTAATTATCGCATTTGAAATAGTACCAGTACCATTACCGCCTTTGCCCATCATGCAATCACGTATAACAGAATTTCCTTTGCAATTATCAAACTTGTAAATGAAACCACCTCTGATTCCTTCAGACCAACAATTGTTAAAGGCAACATCAACCCCTTCACCTCCTGGAGAAAGTCCTATAGCATGTACACCGCCTGTAGTATCATCTCCTGAAATTCCGCTATCTTCAAAGTTGCAGGAATTAAATACATAATTTGAACCTGCATTAAGTTCTACACATTTCTTTTTCGACTTAACAAAATACAACCTGTCATATTTAATAAGATTGGTAGCCATAGCCGTTGAACTTGAAGCTTGAGCATTTATAATTTGTAAGCCTATATCACCACCATCAAAGTATATGTCTGAAATAGCATGATATAAGCATCCTTTTAATTTTATCCCTGCTAATGCATTGGTGAAAATCGCACAATTGCGTATTTGAAAATCAAAAGTGTTATTAATATATATACCTCCTTCTGTTGTATTTCTCGCATCTATTACCAAGTTATTTATAAATCCCCTTCCTATAAGACCGTCAGGTAACATGATAATATATCTTGCGTTGCTTCCAACATCTGTAGTAAGTGTGGTTCTAAGATTACTCGCACCACTCAATTCTATACCCGGCTTTGAAATTATTTCATTTACTTTAAATATTCCAGCGGGTAATTTTAAAGTTCGAGGATTTGGGTTTGAATATTCAGCTTCCAAAGCAGTGTTGATAATTTCTGTATTTTGAACCGCTGTGTTACTTGTACTAACACCTAAAGTCGTTAAATCCAGTACACCAGAATAGCCTGATCCCATAGATTCTATCGCCTTTATAACGCTATCTTCTTCTACAGGTAACGCAACCTTTGATCTTTTCTCAAGCACTGCTCCATTTAAAGGACGTGAGTACTTATAACGTGTGTATTGTGGATCTGTGTTTATTTGAGCTATTCCGTTAACTATAATACCACTCTTTAAAACGTCAAATGTATTATTAGCTCGGTAGCCTATCCACCATGATATTGTTGTTCCAAATTGATCCATCCCAGGTGCTGTAATCCTTAGACTAGAAACTCCTACAAGATCGGAGGCGTAAATATCTCCGTAAGCTCCATTGGGCTGAACTTCCCCAACGCCATTTTGATTCAAAATATATCCCTGATTTTCGTTTGATGGGAATGCCATTGATACCCATGGACCATCTCCTTCAGGGTACATAAAACTCTTTAAGGCCTTTCGGGGATCTTGATCAATGGGTAATTTATTAACTACTTTAGACCACGTACTACCATTATAATAGAACAGAGTGTCAAATCCTTCAATTGCTTTAAGGTTTCCAGCATTAGGATAATTTGTGCCTGGATCTGCTGAATATACAGAAGGTTTGTACCATGAATTGGGAATAAATGATCCTGAATCAGAGGGCAAAATAGGTTTTGCAACACTATGAATCAATTGGTAGAATGAATCTGTCTTTATCCTGTACTCTTTACCATCTGCAGCTTGATACAACATGTTACCATCTGGTTCCAGTGATGTTTTTTCAGGTAGTCCATCTATTGATTCCACCTCTAAAAATGGTATTGGAATTGAATTTCCCATTATCTTGTTTTTATAGCTTTGTTATTGTCATATACATAAACTTTCGTCTTCTCTTTATTTCCTAATGCATATTTAAATGCATCTGAAAATATTTTTTTTTCATCCAGAATGATATTCAGACCGTTTTCATCTTTCTGATAAGAAAATTTCATAATTACTTCCTGTGTGTTATCAGTAACTTCTGGCTTTTCTTTTCGGGTCATTTTTGTTCCATCAATGTAAAAGTCTTGATTTGCCGAGTGTACGGCAATGAATGCAAGTATGTTATTATCTCCTTGTGCTAAAATTCTATACTTAACATTCTCTTCGTACCACGATCCCGAAATCTCAGAACCTAATAAATTGCCGGTACGCTCCAATGTAATATCTTCATCTATTTCAAATTCTCCCAGGCAATAAGCTGGCAAATTTGTAATCATCCAGTCATGTTCACCATCTGAATAAGAGAATAGATTCCTATTGTACGTACATTTAGTTGCTATCCTGATATATTTCCTACCTTCTTTATCCGTGCTGTTCACGAATTTAACACAGTTGGAATAGAAAAGGACAGTACCTGAAGAATCTCTTATCTCAAAATGCCCCTGAATTTCTTCAAATGATATTAATGTAACAACAAACAATTTGTTATTATCAATAGTTAACCTGGAATCAATCTCTGTTTCTTCATCCCCAACCAAAAACAATTTTAACTCTGTTGTATCAACTTCGTTTTTGTACTGAGGAATTAAAAATCTATGGTATGCATTTACCTCTAATGGATATGGCTCTTTATGTCCGAAATACTGAGCGTTTTCCGGATTGGTCATATCTTCCAGTTCCTCCATTGTCCTGTAAAATCTGACAGGGCTATAATATGAAAACATCCTAGGCATGAAACAAAATTAGAATTATGTCATTGTGGTTCTTATGAGGATAGTCGATCTGGTTAGCTGTACAATTTTATAGTTTCAGCTTTTAAATCAAAATTTTGGATTGTATTGGTAATAGTATCTGTGAATTTTATATTTAGAATACCAGATGCGGAATATTGATAATCTCCAAAAGTACAATTTAAAGGCTGTAATGCTTCTGTTTTATCAGAGTTGAATAGGTCGATATATAATCTCACATCACTTCCATCTATATTTATATTTCTGGTCTCTACTCCATTTACAGATGTTTGTCCATAATTAGTTTCAACAACTAAATTGCCGCCTGTTCCATTTAGATTGGTTGCCCAAAGTTTACCACCACTTGGAGTAAATTCATAGCTGTATTCAATTTCAAAATTAGCTTTCCCTTTCAAATCAAAAACAATTCTACTATATCCACAATCTGTGTTTTCAGACTTATTACGGGCTACTATGGCATAAGGATTATACTTCCAGTTTACAGATATTGTATTTGATATCTTATTAATGAAATCCAAAGTATTTACTATAAGTCTGAAACTAACATTTGTTCCAGAAAGGATTTCTAAAAATGCATCATCTACAATAACGCCTTGCTTTGTGTTCCCAAACTGTCTAATGGTAATCCAGTTTACACCGTCAATACTATATTGAACATCAACTATCGGATTAATATAATCATCTGTATAGTCCCAATGAAGAGTAACAGTATTTTTGCTGTCCTGAACGACAGATAAAAGAACCGGATCTTCTGCAGATTTACTTTTAATTTTTCCCTTGAAGCTTAATACATTTGTCTTTCTATCATGAGAAAACGCAGCATCACCGAAAGGATAAGCATCATAAATACCTTGTGGTGTTGGTATTGTTAAATATCCACGGCTGGTCGACCTATCTCCTGAAATTCCATATCTCCAATTTTCGTACATCATAATGAATTCCTGAAAGGTGACATTTAAGAATTTAATTTCTATGACTTCACCAGAAAAGAAAGGCGTCTTATAACTTCTTAATCTGCTTAATGGTTCGTTTGCTCCCACTTCTACCAATCCCGGAAGTTCGTTTAAAAGATCACCTGAATTCGCCTTCATTCTGGCTTTTTCGTTGTTCTTATAACTTGTTACTTTTATAAATTCACCATTTTGTTTTTTTCTTAAACCGCTGCCAAACCACTGAAACCATCTTGCCATATGGTATTTTGGATTATGACGTGCATTTGTAGAAGTTGCAGGATCTCTAATATAAGAAGGCTCTGTAAAACCATCATTTATAGATCTGTTCTTAATTAGTGAAGGGATTGTATATGTAATAGGCGTATCATTTATACCTTCTTGGATTCCTGAAGATTTATCTAATGTTAGTTCTATATTATTTATATTAAGAATGTTATATGGACCTCCTTGGTTAAGTCCTTCGTTTATATTAACTGTACTTCCTACTTCCATAAAAGTTGTGTCGAATGCTATTGAGGTACATGTAAGAACTAATTTTCCATTCTTATTGGCATGAACACAGTTTTCGAAAACGCCTGTATCGGAGTAATTAGTTTCTTCAACCATATCAATCATAACCAGATCATCATCATTGTCATTGGTTGATGAACTTTTGTCCTCTATCAGCTCTTGTATTTTGTATTCATCAATAATCAACTCGGTTTGTTTATCCAGTTTGTTCTTTGCCCTTACAATCGGTGTTGTAAATTCTGCTGAAGTAATATAATTCTGAATATCATCCTTAACATTTTTAGAGTATTTCTTTGACCCGAATATCATGGTGTTATAAACGACATCTTTGTCATTTTCAAATTTATATCCATCCTGAATAAATTTTTTATCCGAAAGATCATAGCATTTCACGTCCTTGAAAAAATATCCTATATCTTCAATAATGATATTTTGATCTAAAATATCATAACCTAAAGCCAATAATTTAGAAGCTCCATCAGTCATGAGAGATTTAAATGAAGTTTTTACTTTTTGACCTGTAGTATATTTGTCAGGCAATCCCCTCAAATAAATTCCTGTTGAAATTGATGTGTTGTAATAAATTCCGCCAGACCCTATATAATTACTTAATACACCAAGCCCGGAAGCAGTATAATTTTTCACAACCTGCTTAATACTGTCAATCAAACGAATTCCCTTTGTACTGACAATTGGAGATTCCATATTAGTAGTGATCTCGATACTGGTATTTAGTTTTAAGGATGTTGTAATAAACTTATCTCCAACACTATTACTCAGTATTAGAAAGCTCAGATTTTGCCCCGACATCAGATTCGAACTATTGTTTATATGGAAGTTGAAAATTTTGTTGTCTATTTCTATTATAGAAGAATTACCTTCCTGTGACGTAAATTTTTGGAGCAATTGAGTATAATAGAACCCGGCTCCAGAAACGACAGCATACAACCCGACATCGGGCGGAACTGGAATATTGTTGTCTAATCTGCCACATATGATATGCATATTACTAATGCGTATTTTAATAGATTTTAATGTAATGTTTGTTGATACAAATGGTCCCTGATCAATAGTCTGTGTTGTAGTAACAGGTTTTATTCCTGCATATTCATTGGTATTGTTTCCAAACTGATAATCATCAGATCTATGGAAAGAATAGAAATGCGCTGTTCTTGGATCAAAGTTTACATGTAACTGAGACACATCCCATGAATAAAAATTAGACTGTTTTGCAGCACCTTTTTTATATCCCAGATTAAAAGTTTCAACTGGCGTAATGGGGTTTTCATCCAGATCTTTATCAGCGAATAAATCAATCGTTACATCATCCCTGTTTATAAGCTTATTCTGAGACTCGCTTTTGATTAATTCCACTTCAATTTTAAAATAGAACTTATCATATGAATGATAATATTTATTCATATTCACCTCAAAATTATCTTTGAGTAAATCGTACTCGATTCCAGCCTTCACCGCTAACCATTTAAAAATAATACGTCCATCACCCTGCTGCTCAGCATAAACATTTTTAAGCAGGTTGTATGCTGTTTTACTTTTTTCCTGATAAAACCTAAGCTTTGTGTTATTTCCGATGATAAAATCGTTAACGTTCATTGATTCATCATCAATATTAACCACAGAATCTACTTCATCCCATCCGCCTGGCTTATCTATGATATATTCGCCCTGAAAAGTTCCGGAAGGAACAATAAATTTAAAAATCTCCTTAACTCCGTTTTCTAATAATATATGCTTAATTGGTATCATTATTTACTGATTTATATTCTCCATTTTCGTCTCTATAAGCTATAAGTTGCCCGTGATTAGCTCCCCTATATAGAATAATTTTACCGTTAACTTCTATCACAGTAGGGTGTGTATACCTCTCAAATGATCTATCAAACTTTTTCCCTAGCTTTTCTGCGATAGCATCCGAATTATCCCGGTAATTATTTATGATGGAAACTTGAGGGGCTATCATGCTTTCTCTTGCTATGTTGCTAAATATTTTGTTCCCGATTTTAGCTGACGGACCCATTGTCTTAAGGATTCGCTTTGTTTCATCAGCTGTATAAACTGTATCACCTTTGTCAAGCCATGTCATTTTATCACCGGAATCAGATCCTAATGATTTAATACGTCCGTCTTCACCTGCAATAATCTCACGCCCTCTATCCTGGGTAATTGCGAATTCTGCTTTACCTCCTGTTCTACCTTTCCAGTATTTCGGAACCGGATCTTTAGACATAATGGCAATCGATTGGGCTAAACCAAAACCGAATGCTAAACCGGCCGGAATTAAACTGGCAGGGAAAGGATAGGTTGCAATAGCTAATGAAGCCCCCAAAGCACCGTTTATCAAAGCCTGTTGCGCTGCAGCCTTTTGTTCAGCTCTTGCCTTTTGAGCTTCGATTAGCTTTTCACGTTGTCTTTGTTGATCCTGATATACTCTTGCTTCATCTTCAAGCCTGTTTCTTTCACTGATCTGTTCAGCCGTTAGTTCATCAAGTTGATTTAATGCTTCCAGCCTGTCATTAACAAACTTAAGCTCCTGTTCGGTGGTTTGCTGTGAATAAGCAAGTTGTTCATCCAGCGCCGAAATAGTTCGCTCTTTTTGAGCATTAGTGAAAATTTGAGCAAAGTCAGCAACAACAGCTCCTGCAGCCTCAAAAATTTCCTTTGTTGACATTGAGAAGTCTTTTCCTTCAGTCAGAATTTTTTGATACATTTTAGTGAACTGATCCGAAACCCGGTTTAGCCCCAGATCATTTAATCCGCTGGAAATCATGTTCACAATAGGCTCAAATCCCTTTGCTAATTTTTCAAAGTTTAAAAGATCAAGATCTTTCGTATTTTGAATGTTTTCACTTGTAAGCCTTTCGATTTCAGCTCCATATTCGGCCAGTAATTTAATATCTTCTTTGGTCGGTATTCCAGGTAATCCAATTGACTTTTCGGCAAGCAAACGGTTAGTAATTGAATCTCTAAGTTTTTTCTGCTTTTCAATTTCCTGATCAGTCGTTTTGATCTGGTTTTGCTTATCCAGAACTGCTAACTGATAAGACCTTTCTTCCGCATTTAGCTTTTTATTGGTAAGGATTAATTGTCTTTGTTTTTCATAAGAAACATCCTTGTTTGCAGAAAGAATTTCACTTTGATATTCTATCTCACTTCTGATCGCTTCAGGAATAGCAGCCATACGCTGAAGCCTTTGATCTTCTATTTTAGCAATCTCTTCATCCCTGTCACGTTCCAGCTCTAACACTCTTTGTCCCATACTGGCCGCCAGCTGGATTCTTTTTTCATAGGAATCAGCTGTTTTCTGAATAAGTTCAGAATCAATATCAATTTGCTGCTTTAGCCGATCAGCATCACTTATATTTTGGTTTTTTTGAATATCTCTATTCTTACCCTCAATAATATTTTTTTCCTTATTAAAATTAGTTTCTAAGTTTTTAGATCTTTCGTTATATAGTTTTTCGTTTGATTGTACTGCAGCTTCAATAGCCTTTTTGTAAGAAGCGCCTTTTAATTTAAGTTCTTTCGCATTTGATCCTTTTAAATATTCTTGGAGTTTTCGATCATATCTGATAGCAATGTTTTCTTTCTCTTGCTGATAATCTTCATAACCGATTTTTAACTCAAGGCGGTTACGTTCCAGATTTGCCAATTCCATATCCCTTTCACCATCCAAAGTCATGAGGAAATCTTTTTGCCCTCCTGTCAATGATGAACCTCTTTGCCTTGTTGGTTTTTTATCGCCCGGTAAAACGGTTCTTTTTGCTGTTGTTTTTTTCTCAAGCTTATCTCCTCTATCAATGTATTCATCAAGGCTTTTACCTGTATTTCTACCTGTTGAAGTGGAGAAATATTTGCCTTGGTAGTTAAAGTATGCTGCCTTAGAAGCTTTTGCATCATCCCAAGCTTTTTTATACCTATTGGTTTCTTCTTCTCTTTGTCGTATAGCTCTTTCATTTGGGGTTAATCCGGAAAACAATCTGTCTGCATCATTAGTCAGTTTATCCCACTTCTTGTACGAATTTATAAGGCTGTCGGCACTTTTCTCCATCTTTTGACTGAACTTATCCCAGCCATTCTCTTCAAACATTGTTGAAAAGAAGTTAGAAACAATACTTGTAAGGTATTTAATAGCAGATGCTAAAATATTAACATCAGCACTTACAAATTGCAATGTAGCTTGAAACTTTTCCATCTTTGTGGAAGTAGTATCTGTGATTCCAGCAGATGCATTTAAAACCTCAAACAACGCCCCCAACAAATCAACTAAACCTGTAACTATTTCTTTACCCGCTGAACCGTCTTTAACTAGTGTGTCAAGTAAGAATTTAACCCCATATGACAAAACATCTATACTACCAGCGAGGAAATCTACATTATCTTTATTATCAGTGAAATCACTTAAGAAAGATGTCCACTCGTTTTTTAGACGGTTTTGAGCGGCGGCAATCGTGTCAATGTTTCCTGCAGTATCTAAATTGTAAACCTCAGAAAGTCTTTCCGCTACCTGAGGAAGTACATTATCTGCCACAACAGTTCCCGCTTTCAACATTTTATCCAGTTCAGCCGTGGAAACTCCCATACCATCAGCAAACAATTTGAATGCACCTGCCATTCTATCGCCTAACTGCCCGCGTAATTCTTCAGCTTGAATTTTGCCCTTGGAAATCATCTGTTCCAAAGCCTTGAATATCCCAGTAGATTGTTCAGCTGATAATCCTAATTTTGCAGAAGCGCCGGAAAAGCTATCAAATATTTTTCGGGCCTGTTCACCTTCCAGGTATGTACCTTTTACAGCGGCCGAATACTTCACATAAGCATCTGTAGTAGATACAAGCTCTAATCCATACTTATTGGTTAATTCAGATAGATATTCTTTCTGGAATGCCATTTGAGCTTCAGTCTCAAACACGCTTTTTAACGCTAGATTTTGAGCATCTAACGCTTTTACAGTCTCATATGCATCTGTAGCAATTCCAACAATTCCATTGGCAATATTACCGATAGCACTAGCACCTACAACACCTTTTAAGATATCCGTAAGCCGGAAGCGTAAATTACAGCGCCAAATGCTTCTAAAGCCGTTTTGTAACAATAGGTATTTACGGGAATATCTTTTACATAATGAGCAAATAGACCAGTGTGAATTGACTGATGCAGAAATCCCTTCGCAATATCCTCAGTAAGATCGGAGCCTTTGCAGATGAATTCTAATTCGTATTTTGGAAAGAAATCCCCTATTAGCAATGATGCGACAAATTCCGCCATATCTGTCTCCACAATAAGGAGTCTTTTATTTGTTTTTATCTCTAGCTGTTTCATTTTAATTTTTTGAATTTGTTGTTTTTATAGCCGTGAACTCTATCCATTCACCATAATATTCAGCTCCAAAATTGCAAGTATATCCATACTTAGTACATGTATTCTGTAGCAGTTCTTTATTTTCGATTCTAACAGGAAAACCATCATTTGTTACAACAGGATCACCTTTTTCTATTCTACCATACAGTCTACCGTATTCAACACCTGCAGAAAAGCTTTGTGACTGATCTGGAAATTTTATAAATAGTTCCATGTTATTCTTTAATTTTAAGTTCTTCCCCTGTGAAATCGAAAAAAATGTTCTGAAGTTGGTGGACGTATAATATTTTTTGTAAAACGACAGAATGTCTATTAACAGATAGTTCTAATAAGCCTTTTTGCCAATATAGAAAAGTCCAGTAATTACAAATATTGAGGCATAACCAACCGTCCGGCGTAGTATGCTCAAAGCCAAACTTCAAAAGCCAGTGTTCTGTTAGCTCTATGGGCTCAAACTCTTCATATGATTGACTCAATTTAGAGTAAGGCATTTTTATTGTACATTTCTTTTCTCCAATGGTTAGTACCGCTCCGATTCTTCCGGATTCAATATCTCTTATTAAATTATTCTGTCTAAGTTCTTGTGGTGCTATCATTTTCTTTTCTTTTTACGTGGTTTGGGTCTTTTTGAATTATTTCCAAGACGGTGTTTTACTGTACTAACGTGTGATTTGTGAGGTATATATATGTTTGAAAGAGAATTGAATGTATCTTCAATTGCGGATTGATTCAACTTATTAATACTTCTAATTCCAGCATCTTCTACCTTCTTTCTTTCCTGTTCTAAATCTGTGGCAATTACTTGAATGCTTTTTGGCAATGTTGCAGCAATTGAAACCGCACTAAGACCAAGTCCCATAATTTTTATTTTCTTTTCTTCCATAATTCTTGTATTAAAGTGCCACCCTAAGATGGCACGGGGTTAAAGGTTAATCCTCTAATATTATTACATTACACAAGTATTCATTGCACATTACAGGCTTGCCTACTGGCTTGCCACTCTTGTCTAAACGTTGCTTCAATGTGACTTTACCCGGATCTAAAGAATATTTTTCAGCGGAAAATATCTGACCCTCCTTGATTCCAAGTCGTTTTTCTGTTATTAATAATTTTACTTTCATTGCTTTATTATTTATTGGTTAAAGTTGCTTAGTTTGGTTAGTAAAGTTTCAAGCCTAGATAAAACGGAGTTTGTAGTCCCACGACTTGGATTGTTTAAATGTTCCAATTGAAGTTGACATTCTTCCAGCATCTCCTTCATCTCATCCTCATAGTCTGGCTTTTCTTCCAGCCAGTGGGTAATACCTTTAAACCTTTCAAAATACATGCTTCTACAAGTCATGATTGATGGTCCATTAGCTATTACACAGAAGTAATCACCTTCTTTTTCCGGCGTTCGCTCCGATACGGATACTTTATCTGCATTTCTTTTGTCCTGTTGAATATTTCTGTAAATAGTAGCACTGGGAAACATTTCGTAAAGAGCGAGGGAATTACAGGCTAATAAAAGACAATCGGTTTCAAAAGAATCTCTATTTTCAAAACGATTGATTCTCTCTTTAAACAAGGTTAAATTCTGAGGATTAAATATTTTTTGTTCCATATAGTCACCAATCCATTCACTTTGTTTCATTTCACGTAAATATTCAAGGGTATCTTCATTTTCGTCATTAATGAGCCATTCCGAAATCATTTCGTACATCCAGTACAGGTAGCTGTCCTGCTTTCTGTAATAAGGGACATCTGCAATGTGATACAGGTATGAACAAACGGACTGTAAAAGCTGTGCAGCCTGTTTATAATTGGGATTTTTAGATAATCGGTACAGGGGAACTATCGGAATGTAATATAATGTAGCTCCTGTATTATATTTTTCTTCGCTCAACAAATACGTTTTCTTTTTATCCTGTACCAAACGAATTTTCTCCCAATTCTTTACTTTAATTTTTAACTGCTTTTTGATATCCTCTAAAGCAAAAGCAATATTATAGGGAAAACCTAAATGTTTTGACGGTGTAGGTATGATTCCGTAATGTTCAGTCAATTGGGAAAGGGACTGATAAAAATCCCTTCCCATTTTGTCTGTTTCCTTCCAATCCTGTATGGATGGTGTGTCTTTCAGCTTTGGCAGAAATGAACATTTTAGAAAAGCATGGGTAGCATTGCTATCGGTACTGCTTTCATTTTGTCTTTCTGTATTTCGCCTGCATCCTTTGGTCTTTGCATCCAATGGGCGAACTCTCCCAACTGTTTGTGTAGTTGCCTTTGTTTTTGCTGTTCGGGAAGCTGTATTTTTCCCGATATGATTTTTCGTTGCATTCATGATAATTTTGTGATTGATATTTCGTAAATATTGGTTGGATTTAAAGCAGATTACTAAAAATCCAACCATAATAATGCATCAGCCTTTCGTACCCATTACACTTTCAAAACGGTATTCTACCGTGTCATTCCTGATCTGTGGTGCAGAGACTTTTGCTGTGGTTAAAATGGGGTAAGTATTAGCATAAAAGCTCATCACGGCTTCTACACTCCATTTCGGTTCGGGGTCTGTCAATCGAATTTCCTGTCCGTTATCTCTCAGGATAAAAACTCTTTCTAATTGGGTTGCAAGTAACATAATTGTTGATTTTCTGATTTGATGTATTTTATTTTACTAATTTCCTGCCCTTCATCTTTAGTCCGATAATGGCTCTCATTGGGCAATTTTCTATTGCCATTATCTGTTGTATGGCTCCCTGTTTTCCACTCATAGAATTTATTTGGAATCTTATTCTACCCTTACCATGTTGTAAGGTTGCTATATAGGTTTCTATAATCATGGCTGTGGATTAATGGTTGTGGTAGCCGTTTTTTCCTCACTGAAAAGGTTATGTGCAAAGTGTCTTTCATATTCATCTTGCTTTGTGCGGATAGTTTCTGCATAGTCGGGATATTCAGAAGCCTTTGGAAGTGCTGACCATGCGCCTTTGTAGTTGCCTTCCTTTTCGAGTTCTTCGGCTTTTTGAAAAGCATCTTTGCATTTTTTTTCTTTGGCTTCCTTTTCTTTTTTCTCCTTATCGGATTTTTCTTTTTCCATTACGGATTGCTTTTTGGCTTCTTCTAATTGCTTCATAAAGCTTTCCATATCGACCATCAGTCCTGAAGCAGTTTGTAATGGGGCTTTAATGTGTTCAAAAAATCCGGCATCAAGCTCGTCTGCCGTTCCTTTAAGATTAAGAGGAGGAATGATATTTTTTGCTTTATCTCCACATCCATCATTTTGTACTAATATGGAAGCTACTATTTGGCTTTCGTTGGCTTTGGTAATGGTTAGAATCAGCTTACTGTTAATATCCATTTTGGCTATCAGATTGAAAAAATTGGTTTGCATAATTTGTTGGGTTATGGATTAATTACTAAATGAGTATTGAAGTCTATTAGTTCCCGTAATGAAAACTCCACCGTCCTAAATTCTTCTTCCGTATGCTTTCCATAGGCTTTATAAATGGCATTTCCATCCTTAGATACCTGCATTTGGTAATGACACAGACTATTTTTAGGTTGTTTCAGTTCTTTTAAATCCTCTTTCTCTAATTCAATGAAAACTCTGTTTCTCTCAGAGAGCCACTCTTCAACCACAGGATAATATACTTTCGAAAATCTAAAGAACTCCACATAGGTGTCAAAATAGTTCAGCGATTTTATATCTTCATCATTTTCAATGATTTTTATAACTTCAAGGCGTTTCTTTTGGATTTGTTTCCACTCCCCTGTAATGTTGATAATGGCAAAGTCGCAAGCATCCCATTCACTGTTGGTTTTTGCTTTTACAAGTAAATATTCCGTTGGTATATCAGATCGTTTCATTTTTTATTTTTTTATGTTATTATTTTGCTTTTCAGGAGTAAAAACCCCATTGATACAGTAGCCTATGAGTCTTTCCCAAGACTGTATTAAGCTATTCGTGTCCACATAATACTTTTCTGATCGGTTACAGTAAATGATATATACAGGCACATCTGCGTACTCTTTATTATAGCTATACGCTTTTGCCAATTTTTTGGCTTCGGTTCTTGATTTTGTTTTCATTTTCAGGGATTTTCATAAATATATGTTCCACTTGTTTTGAGAGGGTCTGCACCCTGTGTCAATCGGATTTCCTTGCCAAATTTCAATGACAAGCTTCTTGCATAGTGTATCGCTGTTGTCCTGTCACAATGGATTTTGAGGTATATTGATACCTGCTCCCATTCTATTCGGTCATTTCGGGACTTCATCTGAAAATTATATTGTGATTCCATAAATGCTTTTTTAAGATAATCTTGGGTTAATTATTAAAATGGTAAATCATCATCTGTGTCCCCTGCAAAAGGGTTACTTGATTCCTGCATTGCATTTTGCTTCGGTTCATTTTCAACATTTCTTCCACCTCCATAAACCTGAATGTATGAAGTATGAAAATTCAATCCTGAACGGATTTCACCGTCTTTCCCTATCCATGCGCTTGAGCTTGCCCTGCCTGTTAATTCTACCAAAGTTCCTTTGGTAAGGATTTTGGCAACATTCGGGCTTATCCAGTACGAACAATTGTAATACGTGGTCAGCTCTCTGCGTTCCCCCTGCTTGGTCTTGTAGCTGTCATTGATGGCTATTGAAAAGTTCACGACCTGTCTGTCGTTATTCAATGTGTTGATTTCTGCGTTTTTGGTAATTCTACCGACAATTGTGTTCATAATATTTTGTTTTAATTGTTAATCATTATTTTTTTTACAGTTGTAAAATTTCGAGTGCTTTGATTCGGTATCGAGGACACTCGGCTTCTTTCTTTTCATCTTTTCCAATGGGAAAAGCATTATTTATTTTTTTTGTTTGATTATTCTTATGTTAAAGAGCGACTGTTTGATTCGTATAACTGAGGTTCCGACTTTTTCTTTGCTAAATGACCATAGTACAGGATCAGGCACTTAAAACCTGAATGGAAAAATGAAATGAAGGCTCCGAAATCTTTTTGTCCGAAGGATTCAGGAGTGTCTGGAAAAATTGTTGGAGCGGAGTGGAGAGAATTTTTGTAGAAACCCAAAAAGATTTTTTTGAGTGAATGACCTGTACTACATTTGCTACAGTAAAAAGTGAAAAACCACAGTTATATATATGAATTGAATAGGTGATATTTAACCCTGGAATGATCTAAAACAATAATGAATAATTGGATTTTTCCTTGTGTTGATGTGATTTTGAAGTCTATTTTCTTATCAACCTCATCAACATTCAAGACCGAAATTCTAAAAATTAACAGTTTTATTGAAGGTTTTATATTTTTGTTAGCTGATGAACCTGAAAAAATTAGGTATATTAATTTGAAAAAAATTTTCAACTCATGAAATTACCTCCTGAATTAGAAGACTGGTATATAAAAAATCACAAGTAAATTATTTGCAAATATGGAAATAAACAAGATTATTCTATATTTGCAACCTTAAAAATCCATTTTTTATGAAAGAACTATTAGAAAAAATCAACGCAGAATTTGAAACTTTTAAAACAGACTCCAATCTTCAGCTTGAAAAAGGAAACAAAGCGGCCGGAACAAGAGCTAGAAAAGCTGCTTTGGAATTAGCAAAGATTCTAAAAGATTTTAGAAAAATTTCTGTAGAAGAAAGCAAGAAATAGTCAAAAGAGGCTGTCCAAAAAGTTTGGGCAGCCTCAATTTTTTTGTTGAGATTATCTCTAAAAAAGCTATCTTAGAGTTGCACAAATACACAACTATGGCTAAGATAAGCTTTAAAACACAACCGGGCAACTTTCCTGAACTTTTTCCCATCAATATATTTGATTTAATCCCTGAAAATCATCCCTCCCGCTTAGTAGATTCCGTTGTTAATCAGTTGGTTATCAGTGAAATTACCAATCTTTATTTAGGCGGAGGCTGTTCAGCATATCACCCGAGAATGATGATAAAAGTGATATTTTACGCCTATTTGTCCAACATTTATTCTTGCAGGAAAATCGCTAAAGCCCTTACCGAAAACATCCACTTTATGTACCTTTCGGGCAATTATACCCCCAACTTTAGAACGATTAATGAGTTTAGAGGAAAAATTTTGAAAGAAAAAATCAAAGATTTGTTTGCAGAAGTGGTAAAAATGCTCGTGCAATTAGGCTACATCAGCCTTGATGTTCAGTATATTGACGGAACAAAAATTGAGGCGAAGTCTAACAAATACACATTCGTTTGGCGGGGCTCAGTAGAAAAATACAAAGAAAAATTAGAGCTGAAAATTAATACTGTTTTATGTGACATCGAAAACAGTATTCAATCCGATAATCAGGAGCTTAACCAGGAAGAACTGCCAAAAAGAATCAATTCCGAAGAACTCAAAGAAAAATTATCCGAACTCAATAAAAGGCTCAAAGAACCTACCAAAAAGCAAACAAAGGAACTTCAGAAACTACAGGAAGAACACCTGCCCAAATTACAGAAATATGAAAAAGACTTAACCGTTTTAAGAGAAAGGAACTCCTACAGCAAAACCGATCCTGATGCTACTTTTATGCGTCTGAAAGATGACCACATGAAAAACGGACAGCTCAAACCGGCCTATAATCCTCAAATTTCGACCGAAAATCAATTCATCACCCATGCTTCCATCCATCAAAAGCCAAACGATACCACGACCCTGAAACCCCATCTTGACGGTTTTGAAAAAGCCTACGGAAAACAAAGCAAAGAAGTGGTAGCTGATGCAGGATATGGCAGTGAAGAAAACTATGAAATGCTTGAAGATAAAGATATTACAGCGTATGTGAAGTATAATTATTTCCATGCTGAACAGAAAAAGAAGATGAAAAACAATCCTTTTCTGGTTCAAAATCTGTTTTACAACAAGGAACAGGATTTTTATGTCTGTACGATGGGGCAAAGAATGGAAAATGCAGGCACGGGAAAGCGAAGATCAGGCAATGGCTATGAATCTCAAATCACATATTATGAGGCTAAAAACTGCAATAATTGTCCACTTCGTGGGAGCTGCCATAATGCAAAAGGCAACCGGAGAATAGAAGTCAATCATCGGTTGAAGGCACTAAAGGAACGAGCCCGAAATTTACTCACCGGAGAAGAAGGACTTAAACACCGAAGTAAACGTCCTGTAGAAGTAGAAGCCGTTTTTGGGCAATTGAAATCAAACAATAAATTTAACCGGTTTACCTTTAAAGGGTTAGAAAAAGTAGAAATGGAGTTTTTACTGATGGCTCTTGGACATAACTTCAGAAAAATGGCAGCCAAAGGGGGCACTGCCATGAAAATTAACAGAAAAATTGTAAGAGAAGGCTCAGGCATCGTTTTAAAAACAGAAATATTTTTTATTGTACGTTTTCAGACACTACAAAGAAAAAAAGCAAAACATAATTTACAATGTGAAAAATACGCAGCATAAAAAAGACTGCCCTTTTTGGACAGCCTCTTTATTTTTGTAACATGTCATGTCCTGAAATAGCGATACAAAAAAAAGAATCGTTATTATGGAAGAAAAACCAAATTATGTAAAACGTACTCAATGCGATTACAGTATGTCATTTAAGCTTGGCGTTGTAAGGGAAATTGAGTCAGGTGAAGTTTCGACTGTTATGGTCTGTCGCAAATATGGCATTCAGTCAAGGAGCACGGTTGTAAACTGGCTCAGAAAATTTGGTAACTTTGATTGGGAAAACCAAACACCATCGAATATGCCAAAATCACCGGAACAAAAAGTCATGGAGCTGGAAGCGAAAGTAAAGCTTTTGGAAAAACAGAAAACACTACTTGAGAAACAATCTTATATAGCCGATAAGAAGGCCATCATCTTCGATATGATGATTGAACTTGCCGAGCAGGAATACCATATTGACATAAGAAAAAACTCACCACCCGAACTATCGAATCTTTCCGGAAACAACAAAAAGAAACCATAAGTTTCGCCTGTCAGTTGTTCGGGGTGGACCGACAGGTTTATTACCGCAATGTTAAACGCAAAAACAGCCGAAGGCAAATGGCACAGGACATTGTCTTTTGGGTAGAGCAATTACGAATGATTCACCCCAAAATGGGTGGCAAAAAACTGTATTTTCTTTTAAGAAACAAGCTTGAGAATCTGAGAATAGGCAGAGATAAATTCTTTGATATATTAAGGGCCAATCATTTGTTGGTCATTCCTAAAAGAAGTTATCATAAGACTACCAATTCGTATCACCGTTTTAAAAAGCACAAAAATCTGATCAAAGAATACAGCATTCAAAAGCCAAATGAGGTATGGGTATCAGACATTACTTACCTGGGAAATAGGGAAAACCCATCGTATTTAAGTCTGATAACCGATGCTTATTCCAGAAAAATTGTCGGTTATGATGTATCAGATTCTCTGGCAACAGAATCTGCTTTGAGAGCCTTGAAAACGGCTTTAAGAAAAGAAAAACCAACAAAGCTTATCCATCATTCAGACAGAGGTTTACAGTATTGCTCTAATGATTATCAAAAGATACTGAACAAAAGTAAGATCCTTTGCAGCATGACCCAGGAATCTGACCCTTATGAGAATGCCATAGCGGAAAGGGTCAACGGAATTTTAAAACAAGAGTATGATATTGATAAATTTAATGTAGATTTGAATACCCAAAAGATTTTGGTTGAACAGGTAGTTAAAATTTATAATGAGCTAAGACCTCACTTATCAAATCATTATTTAACACCTACACAGATGCATCAGCAGCAGGTTCTAATACCAAAATCTTATAAAAAGAAAAGCAGTGCAAATAAAAGTATCTGCACTGCTCAATAAATATTTTTTATTTGTTTAATCCTGTATCAGTTTTTCAGGACGTTACAACACTCTATAATAAGCATTCAAGACTAGTTACTCATTATATACTTTGGCAAAACCACTCATTAAGATCCTTAAAATCTCGATAAATTAAAGAACAATCTTCCACATTTTCATACTTCGTTAATATTTTGTTTTTAGTGATATTTCCATTAGCATCATTATCAAGAAAAAGGTAAATTTTGTCATATTCATTAAGCCTTTTCATTGCTTTGAAAAGCATTACCGTAGAATTAAGAATCAGATAATCAGAATTTTTAGTTTTTTCTATATTTTTGAAGGTCAGATAATCTAAAAAACCCTCAAATACTGCAATTTCTTTATTATTTTGTTCGCCCTGAATCAAAGTCAGATCTTTCTTACCTAAACAGATTTTTGAATACGCATTGCGGATTTCAAAACCACCTGAATTATTTTCAAAGGCAATTCCGAAATAATTTTTCCCATTTAATTCATAATGCAACTCTTTAACCAGATCTACCTGCTGATAAACTTTCCTTGATTTCAGATATTGAATTAAAACCGGATGCCCGATTCTTTTTACTTCCAATATCCTGTAATGAGGCCGTGTTGTAATCTCTTCCTTTTGTTTTTGATCCTGTATTGAAAAATCAAATTTTCCAAGGTATTTCAAAGCTTCCGAAACAGAACATTGACTTACCTGCTGAACAATAGAAATGACATCATAACTCTTTCCTGTTCCAAAGTCGAATGCAACATTTTTTATAAAATCGACAGAAAGACTGGGAATCTTTTCGTCCCTGTCGAGCGCAAAATAAAAGGCAGTTTTCCCGTTTTCTTTCACCGGAAAAAGATTGAAGGATTCTAAAACCGTCCGGATTCCGACTTTTTGTTTGATTTTTTCGCAATTCATTTTTTTTCTTTTTAAAGCAATTTTTTACCCTGGATTTTCCTTTTAATAAAAAAAAGACTTTTATTATCTTTTAAATAAACTTTTAATAGTTCGTGGTATCTGCCTGTCGCAAAGCGTTTGCAATGATTTTCAAATGAGCGCAATTCCGAATTCCAAATGAGTACAAATCCGAAAGATAGATGAGTCCAATTCCGAAAAAATGTCTTTTATCAGACGAGTGCAATTCCGAATAGAATCCTAATTTCATCTCTTGTTTTCACTTTATCTACCATTTTCACCAGCTTTACAATTCCGAAATGAGTGCAATTCCGAAATCAGCTTCATAAAATGTCTAATTTTAACATTTTCTTAACTTCAGTGAGTGCAATTCCGAATTCAGAATGAGTACAAATCCGAAATACGGATGAGCGCAATTCCGAAATCAGAGAATCACGGGATAACCATTAGGCAGTATTTCCCCCATTTTTGTTTCCCTGTATAGCCGTATAATAAGTTCCTGTATTTTGTTTAAAAAAGCCGTTCCTTGATAATTCGTGGATTTTGTCCCTTTCAGCCTGTTCATCCTTATAAATTCGCCAAAAGCCTTTTCTATAAGTTGACGGGTTTGCGGAATAGTCTTGTATTGGTAGGAAAACTGGAGCATTTCCCGTTGTCCCAGGCCATACCTTTTCTGAAAATAATAGAGCCTCTTTGCAATTTTTGATTTCTCTGCTGTCTGCTCCGACATATCGGTACCGCCTACTATTTTATTGTAAAAAGGATGAATGAAAATAGAATCATCTTTGTAATGATAATTGAATGAAAGAGTATTATACCTGTTGAAATTTATTTTTGCAGTTTTGAGGAACTTGAAACAAAAATCATTCGCGGTTTTATAGTTCAGCCCAAACTTTTTGTTCAGTGACGAAAGTTTCATGGTGGTTCCACCTTCTGGAAGTTTTGAAAGCCAGATGGCAAAAATAATATGCTTGTTGTTTCTGATGTTATACACCAGATTGTAAAGGATGTAGTTATACTCAGGTATAATCATCAGCTTTTTCAACCAGTAGCTGCTGATCAGAAAGCTGGTATATCCACGTTGGTCGTAACTCGGGTTGGAAATAAGCCCACCGAATGTTCTAATCTCTTTTCCTTTTGAGTTTACAGATTTATACCAGCCCATTTTGAACCGGGCAAGAAACTCATAGGCTTCCACAACCTGCCTGGTTGAGCCACTCGGAGAGATTTTACTGTTCCTGATTTTAATAGAGGCAAAAATATTATTTTCGGTTTCAAATTCTTCATCAAATAAAGAGAGCTGCTTTGGACGGTCTTCAGGGCGGAACTGCTCACTACTGATAATCGAGATAATATTAAAAATAACACGAAGCGCATTGATGGGAATATCAGCGGCCTCTTGGCCTTCAAAAATAAAATCGTCCACAAAATGATTACCCAGGCGTATTCTTTCGGGAATTCTCTCGTCTTTATCCTCAAAAATCTTTCTAACAAGTCTTAAATCTTTTTCCGGAATAGCCATAATCTATTTTTGTTGTGTACTTTAATTTTGTTCTGCTTAGGGTAACTTCATTCTGATCGAAAAATCTTACAGCAATTTAATTTTCTCACTTTTTAATGTTTTTGAACCCTCATTAAGATTATAATACAGGTAATCTCCTGTCTCATCTGCCCTGAAAACTCTTTTCTCCACTTTCCCGAAATTGGGTATTCTAACTTTTTGAATTCCCTGATACTGGGCAAGAATTCCATTGAGACTTACTTTCTGTCCAGGATTTAATTCTGATAGTTTCATTTTTACAGTTTTAAAATTTTAAATAGATAAACATCAACACTTACATTTTTTAAGGATCACTTTGGAGGTTTAATAACAGGGATTGACTCTAAAGACAGTTGTTCATTATCAGTCCTGTTTTTTATATAGGGCAAAAGATTTTTCAATGAGGATTTCCAGTTAGTTATCGGTTTTCCTAAATTATTGCACCAATCTTGACCTGCCCACAAAGCATATTTTTCCTTAATATCAGATTCCATAGATTCTTCATAACCACTCAGTGTATAGGCGTATGCCATAAATTCCTCTAAAGAAGGATTACCGACTACTGTTTTAAAAGGCTGAGGAGCATCATTATCAAAAGATGCTTTCACTTTTTGCCCGGTAGTTTCAGGAATACTTATAGATAAACCAACCGATGGTAAATTTTCAATTTTTTCTATTACCGGAATCCGAGGGTTATTTTTTCTTTTTGCCTTTTGGTCTTCTTTATCCTTTTGGATTGATAAAGGATAATCTGGAACTATTCTGTAAGAAGAGGAGTACCCATTTTTACTTTCGTACCGGACCAGCCCTGAGTTCCGCAGCGCTTCTCTTGCAGATTTTACCGTTTTTCTTGTTAGTCCTAGTGCATTACCAATCGCTACGTCGGAAACAGTAACATCGTATCCGTTATTATCATTTGCCAATTTCAGCAGATACAGGTATATTGCAACAGCAGTGGTACCCAATTGCGCTTTTGGGCCAAATTCCCAAAATTTTTGTATAAGCTCCTGATAATACATCGCTACTTCCGGCCAAAAATTTCCAGTACTTTTTGCTTATCAATGATGATAATTTTCCCCTTTTGGATAATGGCTTCATCCAGCATTCCGGAGGATTTTATTTCCGAAGCTTTTGAAACGGAACATCCCAGAACTTTTGCTAATCCTTTGAGCCCGTATTCATGCCTGTTTTCCGAATCAAAGTTTTTGATAATTTCCAAAAATTCCTCGACCGTCAGCTTCCAAAGGGGTGTTTGCGGATCTATCTTTTTCATTTACTTTCTTTTATTGATTTTAGCTACCTATTTTTTTCCTTAGAAATCCAATTCCTTGCAGCAGCCTGCCAGCTGTTCATTAATTTCCCGTCACTTAATTTCCAACCCTGAGAATCATAAAACGAATAAAACCCATATGCCTGAGCAGAAGGTAGATCACGTTCATTAAAATATAATTCTACTTCATGAAATTCAGGTGCAGAAAAGTTGTTTTCTTTTGGTAGTAATAATTCTTGCTCCGGAAATGCTTTATGTACAGAAATTCCAGACTCCTCAAAGTCAACAATATCAACCAGGCTTCCAATATAAGGGTCGTAACTAGGGGAATACATAATGAATCCTGCCAGATGTAATTCTTTAATACACTTATGATAGGTTCCAAGGGATTTTACCTTACCCAATCTCATGACCTCACCACGATAAATACGAAAGGGGCTTTGAAACCGGTTCATGCTCCAGCACTGAAAAAGTGCAACATAAATACTGATATGGGATGGATGTAGCCGGTTATCTTTAATCACATGCGCAAAAAAACTAATGATATCTTTAGTCTGATTCATGATTTCCTATTTTCTGTGATTATTTAGAATCCGTAAGCAGCTTCTCAATGTCTTTGTAATTATAATACAAGATCCCCCCTATCTTCGTATAAGAAAGGGTTCCGTTGATTCTAAGATTCTGTAAGGTCCCGGAAGAGATATTCAGAAGCTTTTTGACCTCCGAAGTACGGAGCCATAATTTTTGTTCTGTCGTTCTTACCTGAAGTAATTCTTTAATCCCTTCCAGCAGATCTATTTTGAATTGCTGAAGGTCTTCTTTGGTGATAATGGATACTGCCATGATTTCAAAAATTGTTTATTTGACAAATTTTCGGAATCAGGCTGGATTTCTTTCGGTAGGTCTTCGGTACTACCGAAAGATTTTTATATACCCCTTATCAATAAAGGAATTGTGGGAAAAGTACTAATAATTTGATTTATTGTGTACAAACAGGGAAAAACGCCTATTGATCACCATCCTGGAATGATTGATTCAAATGATCACTGAGCAGCTGAAGGAATTTAGTAGGGTTGGTTTTCCTGCTTTTTATCTCATGAAGTGTCTTATAAAAGTTTCCCAGGTTAATATTGAGTGACTTTTCAGTAAATTTAATAATCTCGCTAAACTCAATATTGCCCCCATTAAATGACCGGGTGTTGTGGAGCGCATACAAAAGTTCCACCAGCGCAGATTTTGAAGCCGACCATTGGAGCGGGGATTTATCAGCTATCTTTTCATATACATATACATTAATTTCAGCAATAGATTTCAAAAGATATCTTTCCAATCGATCATTGGCAATGATTTGAGAAATAAGGTGGTCATGTGAGGTAGCAAATTTTTCATCATAATCATAAAGACCGGATTCTATTTTTGTTTTCAGATCAAACTGATTTCGGACAAAATATTTTTGATCAAGATAGGTGGCTTTACGCCTATAGTACTCATAAAAATCGATATGATCTTCATAAAAGCTTTTCAATACTTCCAATTCGCATTCAAAATATTCTTTCAGGCTTAACTCTCCTGCATTAGGTTTAGCGGCTTCAATCGACAAAAGCTTTGAAAAATAAATAAACTGCGAAATAAAAGCAGGTTTGATTTCCTTGAAGAAATAAACTTCGTCTGCAACAGTTGAAAACTCATATAAGCTTACTTCCTGTTTAATGATTCTTATTACAGAATCAATTTCCATCAATGATCTCTCATATAAATCAATAGGATTATTTTTCTGCTCAAAACCGATCTGTTCAAGTCTTTTCTCTAAACTCAGTTGTAATCGCTTACACTTTTTAAAAAACAAGTTCGTCTGCATATTTTAAATAAAAAGTAGAAATTTTTAATTGTTAAAAATGATAAATTGGTGATTAGCCATAATAAAGCTAAGGATTACCGGTCTCATCCTTAATTTTTTGAATAAACTCCAGGGGACTGAAAGTAGTTAACTCAGTAAAGATTTTGGCGAAATGGGATCTGTTCGAAAATCTGCATTCATAAGCTATGATATCAATGGAATACTTCCTCCATTGCGCATTGGTTCTTAGCATTTCCTTAACATACTCAATCCGCAAGTTATTAAGATATGTATTATAATTTGTTCCTTTATATTCATTAATAACCGCCGATAAATAAGCAGTATTCGTTTTTAGCCTTTTTGCAAGCTCATTTTGGGTAAGCCCTTTTTCTAAATAAAATTTGTTTTGTTCCATTATTTTGAGCTTATCCAATATTTCATCTGCTAGGTTCTCAGGCAACTTAGATAGTTTGGTCGAAACCATATCTTTATGGTTCTCTTCTCCTAAAGTCTGGTCACCGGCAATCTGGTACTTTTTAACCCTTCTTTTCACCTTGAAATATCTTACAGAAATTAAAAGCAAAGCTCCGAAAGAAATCCCGGCCACAATATATCCGTAAAATGCTGAGGATTCCAGTCTTTTTTTGGATGTAAGTAAGTCATTGGTATCATATTCTTTAATGATTTTTCCTGAGAGGTATTTAAAATCATTATGCATCACCTGGTCAAACTGCAATAATTGTTTGGTATAATACAATTCTTTTTTATTGTCATTTTTATCTTTGTAATGTGTGATAAGCAGCTCAAACACCTCTCTTACCGAAGGATGGGCAAAATTTCGCTTCAGGAAAATACTATCTACTTTTTCTAAATAATTCATACCCTCATTTTCTTTGCGGCTTCTTAATAGAATTTTACCTTTTAAATAATAGATCAGCGATGTATTAGTAAAATCACTTTTCTTTTCAATCCCTGCTAAAGCGATGTTAAAGTCATATAAGGCTTCTTTGTCATTTTCCCTTAGATAAGCTAAAATCCCGCTGAGCTTATAAAAATAGCTTCTTTCTATATAAAAATTTTTATCTCCGGCTGAAGCTTGTAATCCTTCATTAATGAGCTGGGAAACTTCTTTTATTTTTTTCATATAAAACAGGCAAATAGCCATCTGGTGAAGGCTGTTCAGATATCCCTTCTTCATATTATACCGGAGGTTGGAAAATTCCGCAGGAATGTTTGTATCTCTATAATAAGAAAGGCACTTTGAAAAAAGGGTAAAAGCTTCTTCATAATATCCAAGATAACTTTTGACAACTCCTATATGGTACATATTTTTATAATACAGATAGGGATCCTTACTTTTGCTTAAGTATTGCCAAGCCCTCAGATACTCATCAAGAGCCTTCTGATACTTTCTGTAGGTAAAATAGTAAACACTTCCTTTTGTTAGGTAGGAATTTCCAATAAGATCAGGGTCACTTGCTTGGGATGCCGCCCATACAGCACTATCTGCATATTCTATTTTTTTATTTCTTGAAAAGCTGACAGCGTCCCGATACGCCTGGGTTAGCTCCTTATAATTTTTAAATACTTTCGCTTCTTTAATATATGCATTGACAAACTCAAGAGCACGTTCATCGTTTTCTTCAAAATTATCATAACGTACCCTGTAATCAGAATATTCCTGACCATTAACTAAAAAGGAAAAGAACACGAAAAAACAGAATATTATTTTCAAAATAAAAACAATTTAACAATATAATGTCAATGATATTATAAATATCATTCAAAATTAAGCAAAATGAATCAAGCAAAAAATTATTTCTTCACTTTAGGAATTACACTTAACAAATTCAATAAAAACATCTGATTTACAATTAATTATATTATTACTACATATGGAGCCTATTTATAAATAGGCTCCTAAAAATTTATAAATGGGCTCTATCAACCTTTTTTTTCGAAAAATTCATGCTCTAAATTCGCTTTCAGAATTCTAAAAAACTACCGGCCGGGGATTGTTAATTTTTTAATCCCTTAATCATGAAAACCAGAATATTAACACTGCATATTGTTGCAGGAATTTTACTTTCAATTGTCATTTCATCCTGTCGCGAAGAAAGCCTACCGCATATTCCGTATCCGGATGTACCTATCATTACGACTGAAAGAATCGTCTTAAAATCAGACAGTGCTCAACTTGAAAAAGAATCGGAAATCGGTGAAACCGACCCTCCAAAAGATCGGGATAACTGGAAAATCAGTAAGTAACCAAACTTTGAACCAATATGGAAACTCAGCCGCTACTCATCATTGAATCGGGAAAAGAATGTCCCGTTAGTGGAATATGGAAAATCACAGGGACTTTCACTACGACTATCACGGTAAACGAAAAATCTGCTATGCCTACCTATTGTGGCGTAAAAGTACGCTGGATATTGTTATACCATTGTTAAAATCTTATTATGAAAAAGAAACTGACACAACTTGCCATATGGATTGCTTATTTTTTTATCCTTCTGTTTTGCTACGCAGCCATCAGCAAAATATTTGATTTTGAAAACTTTCAGGTTCAAATCGCCCAGTCTCCATTGTTAAGTGCTTATGCTATAATAATTACCTATGGAATACTTTTCCTTGAACTTTTGGTCTGCTTCTTTTTGATATTTGATAAAACGAGATTCATTGGATTGTACGGTTCCTACATACTGATGCTTCTCTTTAGTATCTATATTTATCTTATCCTCAATTATAGTGAGTTTATTCCCTGTTCCTGCGGTGGAATTCTTGAAAAAATGGATTGGCAAACACATCTCATTTTTAATCTGATATGTGTCCTGGTTGCTGTAGTTGCCCTTAGTATCAACACGTATGCAAACCACAAAAAACAAGGAAAGCTCTTCTTCAGCCTTCTAATCACAGCAGGGCTCTGTATCACCGCAATGCTCATCATGTATCAAAAGTCAGAATATATTCTTAAGAAAGATAATGGTTTTCAAAGAAGATTTTTACAGCATCCTATTCTTAAAAATGGTACGTATGATTTAAAACTGAACTCCTATTATTTTGCCGGCTTTTCAAGCGATACCCTATATCTTGGGAATTACACAGCACCGTTCTCACTCACAAAGATTACCCATTTTACAGGAATAGAACGGAGGAATCTGCAACTCAACCGTACAGACATTAATTTCAGATCCCCCCTACTTGAAGTAACAAACGGGCTAATCACATTATATGACGGAACAATCCCGATCATTTTTGAAGGAACAACCGGAAGCAATAAGCTCACTGAGCAAAATATAGGAAAGACCTATTTCAGGAAAGCCAAAAGAATTGATCATAATAACTTTCTCATAGGTGCTTTCCACCGCAAAAAGCAGATTCAGAGCCTTGGGACTATCAGTAGAGGAAACAAGGATTCTGTAATGTTTAATCCAGAGCTTTTGGAAAAGAATAAAGAAGGTTTTTTTGAACCCGATGGGCAATTAAATTATGATTCTTTTACTGGTAAGGTTGTTTATGTTTACCATTATAAGAACATGTTTGTAGTTACTGATCGAAATCTGAAATCAAAACATGTATTCAGGACTATTGATACCGTCAGCATCCCGCAGCTAGGTCTTTCCCACTTAGCCGATGGCAGCAGAAAGCTTAACAATCCGCTGGTGGTCAACAAAAGGTCAATTGCCTATAAAGGAGTTCTGTTTGTGGAGTCGGACCGCAAAGGAAAGCTGGAAAAAGACAGGGGTAAAAAAGCCATTATACTTGATCTATATTCCATTCACGAGCAGAAGTACCTTGGAAGTATCAGTATTCCCAACAGAAATAAGGAGCAACGTGTACAATTTACCATACAGGGAAACCAATTGTATGTAATGATAGAAAATGAACTGATCAGATATCGTTTTGCGCAAAACATCACTCAAAATTTCATTTCAGGGGAAGCCGAAAACCTGTACAAAGAGTAGGCACCAATAATAAATTTATAACAATGAAAAAAATGAGAAAAATCGCATTGCCATTGGCTATCCTGTTAATCGGAGCAGGCAGCGCGTATGCTACTAATGTAGCATCAGAGACTAAAAAAGCTGATATTCCTGGATGGAAAATTGATCTTGAAAATCCGGAACAGCCTTGTGTCATGACAAGTCAGCTTTGTACGACAGATAATACTGGTATTGTCTGTACAGTAAGTGACGCTTCTGGTGTCCATGACCTGTATGAATCCAGTTGCGAAACAGAATTATTCAGAATTCCTTAACTGTTAGCTATTACTAACTACTAAAAGAAGGGTGCACTTTATTGAGCACCCTTTATGTATTTCTGTATCCAGGGGATATTTCTTTCATCCTTTAAATGATAATTAAACCAATCCAGAATTTTCAGGGTCAGGTCTTTCTGTGCTTCTGCCTTACTCAGACTGTGACCTTCTTTATCATAAAACAAGGCAATAACCGGTTTCCGGTATTTTCTTAAGGCAATAAACATCGATTTGGTCCCTTCAGGACTTACGTTTCCATCATCAGTCCCTGTCCACAACAGCATCGGCGCACTGACATTCTGAACAAACATTATCGGATTATTTTTGATATATTTTTCAGGATTTTCTGCCAGTGTAGCTTTAAACCAATATTGGCGTCCTTCATACCTGTAATAGTCGGGAGCATTAAAATGATAATTGTACGCATAATAAGTCCGTACCACATCAGAAACTGCTGATCCTGAGACATAGGCTGCAAAACGGTTTGAATGACCCGCAATAAAGTTAGTTTCATACCCGCCAAAAGATTGCCCCATGAGTCCAATCTTTGTCATATCTACATTCCTAATCTTTTGTAATTCGTCTAAGGTATTATTAATGCTTTCCAGTGATGAAATTCCTGCTCCTTTATCAGATTGCGAGATATCAGCAAGCAGTACGGCGAAGCCCTCCTCCATCAACAGCGGGATATTCAGCCCTGTGGGATTCGAGAAGGAAGGTCGCAGGAATCTTTTGGTCATATAATCCTGCTTCTCATACACATGGATAACAACGGGGTATTTTTTTGAGCGGTCATAATTCATCGGCATATACAAAGCTCCGCTTATGGTTTTTCCATCCGAGCCTTTGTAGGAAATTTTAATAAGCTCTGCCTGTTCAAATTTCTGATTCTTCTGATCTGAAACATAAAGAACTTTTGGATTTTCTTTCTCTTTCTTTACTACAAGCCTTGGCCGTTTATTATAGCTTTCCTCAATCCAGTAATAATTTTCACCCTGATTCAGCTTTTTAAATGCCGTGATCTCATTAGGGGTAGGCTTTTGGATGATTTGCAGTTGCCTGTTTCTTAAACCGGCATAAGTGATATGACTGGTCTTCGGATCAGTGATTTTTAACAGCAAGCTCTTTTTGATATCTACGGTTCTGAAGTCTCTACCGTATCCTAATTCCGTACTGGCTCTTGTAAAATCCACCAGCTCAACTTCAGATTCTTCGCCTGCGATAAATACTTCTTTCATTTTCTGAGTAGCCAGATTATATTCAGTAATCCTGTTTCCTCCTACCCACACAACCTCTTTCTCGGAGGTAAAATAAGGAACCATGGCCGCAGAAACCTTTACATCTTCCATCACCAGGGTTAGCGTATTGCACAGCTGCCAGTTTTTTTCCTTCTGAATTAACAGGTACTGACCGGATGGTGAGATTACCATCCGTTTCTGCAGGTCCGTAATCAGGGTATAGGTATCGGTTACCGCATTCCAGAGATACAGCCTGTCAAAGCTATTTCCTCCTGCTTTATCCATTTTATCCACCTGCTGCTTATCGGTTTCATACATCAGGTAGCGTGAATTCCCGATAGCAGTCTCCCCGAAATATCCGGGACGGGTTATCAGAACCTGTCTCCCGCTTACCGGGTCCCAGTCCAACTGGATGTATTCGGTTACCGCCTTTGCATGTTTCTTAAGTTCGAAGTCCGTTCCGTACCAGATATCAACCATTCCTTTTGCAGGCGGGATTCTCTTTCCTAACTTAAGAACAACACTATTGTCAGAACGCGAAGGATTCAGCATCATCTGATCATAGTCAGCGTACCTGCTTCCGTCAAACACATATTGTTTTTTATCCTGAGAAACATAATAGAGGTTGGTCTTGCCTTTCTTTCGGGTCTGAATCACAAAGCCTTTCTGTTTCATTCCTGAAGGTAAAATATTGCTCAGCTCATCATGGGTCGAAAAGATCGTTTCAAAAACTCCATTCTTTAAAATTAATGCTTCATTCAGATCACCTGTCTTTCTCCTGGCAATGGTCTCATCCCCTTCAGAATAGATATGCTGAATACCGGAAATACTTTGTCGAAAGCTAAGATCAGTATCATAAACTTCCAGCCTGCTTCCATCTTTTTCAGTATACAGCACCATAAAGGTATGCTGCTGTTTATTGTAGATAAACTTTTTTACGTGTTGAAAAAAACGGGATTTTCCGGTTTCGGGATTAAGATACTCCAATGTAACTTTTTCTTGTATCGCGAGATCGTTCCCCACAAACATGATAAAATCAATATTTTTTCTTTCCAATCTATAACCCTTCTCCCCTGTGCTTTGCAGTATCATATTCTTTGTCCTGTCAGCAGAGAATATATACCATGCCAGCCATTTACCGTTATCAGAAGCCTCGGGAAATTTCATTTCTTCGGTATCCTTAACCAGCTTTTCCAGATGCTCATACCGCTGGGCTGAAAGGTTTTGTGGTATAATAAAGAGAAGAAATATCCATAATATCCATACTACTACAGAGAAATTTCGCCTTAGGAAAGATTTGAAAGTGATATAATCAATATGTGACGCCTTAATATCCATCATTTTGTGGTGTTAAGTGACTATTCAAAAGCATTTCTTTCTGCGGCAACGGCAAATATTGATTGGTTGTTTTCCAGTTAGGCTTTACCGTTTGTAAAAGGTCCAATTGTCCCCATCTTTTAAGGTCAATAAACCGGCTTCCGTGTTCTGCAAAAAATTCTTTTCTTCTTTCATTTTTAATTTCTTCCATCGCCTGAGTCTGTGAAATGGCAGTACCAAGCGGTGCTAATCCTGCCCTTTGTCTTGTCTGATTGATCAAAGGAACCGCCTGGGCTGTTTTGCTCTGCATGGTTAAAGCTTCTGCCAGCATCAGGTACACGTCCTCCAGTCTATAAATGACGGAATACTCTGTCATGTTAGTAGTGGTTGTTACTTTGTATTTAGTCTGCTTATAATTGGTCTGCGAACCAAATACGACAGGGGTAAAATAGTTTTGCCTTCGAAGATCGATGGCTGAAAAAGAACCTATAAGATCCGGATTCAAAATAAATGAGGTAGGTGCGCCCACAAAATTATAAAGTACAGCTTCGCTTGTCGGGTCAGTATTGTTCTTAGGTTTCAGCTGCCAGATAATATGCTTTCCTGCTTTCTGAAATACTTTGGAAAGGTCATTTTGAAAAACATAGTCAGTATTCTGGATGACCGTTTGGCATAAAGCTTCTGTTTCCTGCCATTTTCCCAGCATCATTTTCATTTTGGCCTGTAAAACCAAGCCTGCTGCTTTGTTCACATAAATTCTTTCTGCATTTCGGTATGCTGAAGGCAGAAGGTTCACCGCTTCCGAAATATCGGTTTCCAGCCTTGACAGGAATTCAGTCTTAGGCATTCTGCTTAAGGTTGAGTTATACACATAATCTGTCATAGTAGTGTAGGGAATCTCACCATACATCTGGTACAGGTAATGGTAAATAAGACTGCGGATCAGCATGGCTTCGCCTTTTATCCTGTGTTTTGCTGCTAAAGAAAGGCTTTTGGATTTTTCTACGCCTTCTATGATGCTGTTGGCCATATACACCTGCTGATAAGCCGTCGTCCATACCTGGCTCACGGTAGCATTGGTTGCCAGTGGCTGGTTATGGTAGATATCCAGGATTCCGTTTCCGGCAGTGGTGAAAACACAGATAATATCATCGGTATAATTTCCCAGTAAAGCACCGGAACCGTCTGTCGTGCCACTGATCACTGAACCGGTCCATAGTCCTGAGTACAGTCCCGTGAGCGCAGCATCTGCGGTTTTCTCATCTTCAAATACCTGCTCTGTGGCGAGCTGGTTGTTCGGAAAATCTGTTTCTATGAATTTCTCACACGATACTGCGCTTAAAGCAGCATAAAGCATCAAAAGAAGCGCTATGATAGAGTCTATAATATTTTTCATTGTTGTTGGTTATTTGGAGTTATTACATATAAATCTTCAATCATCTCAATCGTTAATGATCCCAAATCTTTATCTTTAATTTTTAATCACTAATCATCAATCTTAATCGTTAAAAAGTCACCTGGAATCCCAGGGAATAGGTTTTAAGGGGTGGAAGGTAGCCTACGAGATAAAACTCCGGGTCCATTCCAAAATAATTGGTGATGGCCAGAAGGTTTTGTCCCTGCACATAGATCATAGCTTCTTTGATGCCCAGCTTTTGCATGGGAATGCGGTAGTTAAGCTGTACATTCTTCAGCCTGATATAGGAAGCATCACTTATTGCCGCTGTTGAGTTCTGGAAGAACCCATGCAGGGAAAGCTTCTGGGGGTTGTACCCTGCTGAATATTCCATATAGCTGCCTCCCGGGTTAGATGGTGACCATGCATCCAGTACTTCTACAGGCTGATTGCTGAGTGCTCCGGGCAGAAGCATCTGGCGGTTGTAATTCCAGTTTCTCTGTTTTACAAACTGCCACAGGAAAGATGCTGACCAGTTTCCCCATCTGAATTGATTCGACCATCCCCCGAAAAACCGGACACCCAGCTTTTCTACTGTCTTATTATCGTCAGGGGAAGTAATCTTGCCGTCACCATTGAAATCTGTAAACTTGTAAAGCCCGGTTGCAGGGTCTATGCCTTCATACTGGTAGACTTTGGCAATGGTGGTAGGATATCCGATCACATACTGATTGGAATATGTAGAGCCTTCGAGATTCGGGAATTCTACAAGCGTATTCTTAGGAATGCTCAGGTTAAAAGAGGTTTCATACCTGAATTTTCCTTTTCGCAAAACCTGCAACGAGGTATCGAATTCCCAGCCTGTATTCCTGATCTTTGCCGGAAGATTGGACTGCACGGAAGGAAAGCCAGTGGTGGCAGGAAGGGGAATACCCACCAGCTGGTTGGAAGAAATGTTTTCATAATAGGCCGTGGAAAAATTAAAGCGTCCATTCCATAGCCCTAATTCCAGAGCCAATTCTTTTTTCAGAGTCTTCTCCCAGCTGAAATCAGGGTTATACAAACGGGCCGGATTTAAACCGGTCTGCCCGTTATAGATACCCGATGAAATAATATAGGTATTGAGATATTGGTAATCTCCTATTTTATCATTTCCTGTGGTTCCGATGCTTCCCCGAAGCTTACCCAGACTCAGCCATTTTACATCTTTCAGAAATGGTTCTTCTGAGAAAAGCCACGCCGCGCCTACGGCTCCGAAGTTTCCGAAACGGTTATTAGCTCCAAAACGGCTGGAACCGTCACGCCTTCCGGTAAGATTCACAATATATCTTTTTTTCAGCTGGTAGTTAAAGCGGGCAAAAACGGCTGTATAGTTATACTGGCTGCGAACCTGATCGGAGATGGTTTTTACGCTGGCGGCTCCGATATTATCAATCAAAGTGTTGCTCTCAAAGCCTTTTCCCTGGATAGCTCCCTGTTCCGATTGTGTTTTTTGCAGGGTTGCTCCCAATAAAAATTCAAACTGGTGATTTCCTATTTTGTAGGCTCCCACCAGCTGGGGTTCGAGGATATAGGAAAAATTGACCTGGTTATTCCTGGAAGAGGTAGAATTCATGCTGGTTTGTCCGAATGAAGGATTATTGATCGTATGGGGCTTTATCGAACGTTCTTCGAAATTCTGATAGCTGATTCCGGCGTTCATTTTTAATGATAGGAAAGGAAACAGCTTATAGGACACATTAAGGCCGTTATTAAAGTAGGCGATCTTATTTGAATACTCGCTCAGAAGCGAAGCCACGGGATTGTTAAATGTTCCGTTCTCCCAGTTGATGCTCCCGTCTGCGGTATAAAGTGCCGGAGCATTGGGGCTCAGCATAATACTTTTCAAGGTAAGGTCATCATTCTGCACATTGTTCTGCTGAAAAGAGAAGGTATTTACCAGGCTAAATTCTATTCTCCTGTCGGGAGTAAGATAACTGAAATTGGCATTGATGTTATTGGTTTTATACCTGAAATCAGCAGGCAAAACAGAGGTCTGCTCATTATGGCCATAACTGATCTGGTAAGAAAAATTTTCACCCCCCCCGTTCATTGACAACTGAACGCCGTAGGCATCTGCCATGTTTCCGATCAGTTCCTTCTGCCAGTTGGTGTACCTCATCTGGTCCCAGGTTCCGTTGATGTCATACATGGTAGCGGGATAGGCTACATTATCATTCTGGAATGCCTGCCGGCGCATACTGATGTACTGCTCCGTGTTCATCATTTCCATAGACCTGGTAATCCTGCTTAAGGAATACGAGGTATTAAGCTTGAGCTCAGATCGTCCTTTATTTCCTCTTTTAGTGGTTACAATGATCACCCCGTTGGCTCCTCTTGATCCGTAAATGGCTGTTGCATCAGCATCTTTTAAAATCTCAAAGCTCTCAATATCATTCGGATTGATAGCATTCAGGGGATTGATAGAGGACCACGGAAGGATCTTATTAGAATACAACGAAGGGGTTTCGGAAGCCTGGGGAACACCGTCTATAATATATAAAGGCTCATTGCCCTCACGACGGATACTGTTCTTTCCCCTGATCTGGATATCAAATCCGCCTCCGGGAGTTCCGGTGTTCTGGGTAATGCTTACTCCTGACATTCTTACCTGAGCTGCGGATAGCACATTGGTGACGGGCTGGTTTTCGATATCCTTAGCTGAAACTTTGGCTATGCTTCCGGTGCGTTCTTTATCTTTGACCTTATAATATCCTGCATTTAGCAGTACTTCTTCAATGCTGCTTACTTTTTCCGAAAGAGGTTTATTTAAAGGGGATAAGGTATCGGTCTTTTCCCTGATTACGGAAGCTTCAGGGGTATTCTTTCGGGAAATAGTATCAGAATTGCTCTGTACCTGTGCATGAAAAGAGACGCCTGCTACCGTCAGCATAAGGACACATAAAACGCGCCCTATGCTGGTATAGGATTTTTTCATAAATTTGTTGGGTTTAATAAACTTATTATAACTAACTGCTCTTTCCTGCACCAGCTGTCAACTTTTGCGGAAAGGGCTTTTCTATTTTCTGATCAATCTGATAATTGGCTTCTACGAATCGTTGTTATATTCTATACTCGTTTTCATGGGTTTTTTATGGTTACTTTATGTTTTGCAAAAATTCCAGATACTTCCTTAGCATCGGCAGCTTAAGAAAGCTCCGAAAAATATTAACATGTATGTTTTTCTTAAAAAGCCTGTAAAGCTCTCAATGGCTGCGCAACCATTGTACCTGTCAATGCATACTCTTATATTTTCAAAAGTTGAACTTAGAGTTTTTAATAGTGTAGAATGTATGGAACTGCATAGAAACAAAAACGGCATGGGTACTCTACATTATCTAATTCGGGGTACTGGTATACCTACATGCAGATAAGAGGAAGAAACCCACGCCTAGGTCGTGAGCTTACTTACTTATCCTCTCGCATGTAAAAATTACCAGTTTTCGAATTGAGATTCTAAGCAATAGCTTCTATTTTTCGTTGAAGTATCGCAAAATTACATCTTTTTGATATAATGTTTTACAAATATAATAATATTTTCCAATATTGGGATATATCCCAATATAATTTTTATTAAAATATTGCACTTTGCTTTAAATATTAGCAAGTATGGATATTAGTAAAGACTTGAGAATTCATATTGGAAAGAGAATTTCAATTATTAGAACTAAAAAGAAACTAACCCAACAAGAGTTGGGATTTTTAACAGGAATTGATACAGCTGATATAAGCAAGTACGAATCGGGCAAGATAAATTTAACATTAAGAACACTTCTAAAATTTGCGGTTGCATTACAAGTTCATCCAAAAGAATTATTTGATTTTGAACTTGATATCACAAAATACAAAATAGAAGATTAAATCCTGACGAAAGTTTGGAGTTTTTGTTTGTAAAATATCATATAAAAAACAAACTCCTAAAATTATAATGTGAAAACTTTTATTGCCTATAATAATAAAGTCCGATTTGAAGGCAGCATTAAGTAATTTTTGAAGGTAGTGTCTCACTAACTGTGTAAGTTAAAAAGTTATTCTGAAAAATTTTTGAGCCCTCTAAAGCTCAAAAATAATTTTCGGAAATAACTTTTTATTAATTTTAACCTATATAGTTATGATCGACAAAGAAGAATTATTAAACAACAAGGATTTCTATAAGTCCTTTAAAAATGGAGAAGATTTAACCTTTTTCTTCAAACAGATGCACAAACGTGCCGTTGAACATATGCTGGAAGCAGAACTTGATGCTCATCTGGACAATGAAAAACATGAAAAAACCAAAGAAGGGAACTATCGCAATGGACATGGAACCAAGAAAATAAAATCCTCTTTTGGAGAGAGTGAAATCAAAGTTCCCAGAGACAGGGCAAGCAGTTTTGAACCTGCATTAGTTCCAAAAAGGCATAACATCATCGAAGGTTTGGAGAATATTATTATCTCCTTCTACGCCAAAGGGATGAGTGTGAGCGATATCGAAGAGCAGGTTAAAGAACTATACGATTTTGAAATATCTTCCTCTGCCATTTCCAGGATTACCAATGCCGTTGCCACCGAAGTGGTGAGCTGGCAAAACCGCCCCTTAGAAGATTTGTATTTAATTGTCTGGATGGATGGGATCGTATTCAAGGTTCGTGAAAACTCCAAGGTCATTAACAAAACCATCTATTTGGCAGTAGGATTAAATCGTGAAGGGAAAAAAGAAGTTCTTGGAATGTGGCTCGGTAAGAATGAAAGTTCGAGCTTCTGGATGGGTGTTTTAACGGATCTCAAAGCTCGCGGCGTGGAAGATATCCTCATTACGGCAACAGATAATCTGAACGGATTTACTGGGACTATTCGCTCAGTTTTCCCACAATCTCAAACCCAAATCTGTGTCGTTCATCAGATCAGAAATGCCTGCAAATATGTGGTTTGGAAGGATAGAAAAGAATTTTCTGCAGATATGAAACATATTTACACCGCCCCAACAAAACAAGCGGCTGAAGCAGCTCTCAATGATTTTGCAGGAAAATGGGAAAGCAAATATTCTTATGCTATCGCCTCCTGGCGGAATAATTGGGATGAGCTTACTGTATTTTTTGAATTTCCTTTAGAGATCCGTAAGATCATTTATACCACAAATTTAATTGAAAATCTCAACGGAAAAATAAGAAAATACACCAAAAATAAAATGTCTTTCCCTACTGATGAGGCCGTAATGAAATCAGTGTATCTGGCATTAAAAGAAGCCACTAAGAAATGGACAATGCCTATCCAAAATTGGGGCATTGTTCTCAACCAATTTATGCTTATTTTTGAAGAAAGGCTCAGATTATAAAATCCAAGCCATAACTTTTTAACTTACACACTTTATGGGAGAGTGTCTTTTTGAAATAACTAAATTATCTCTGACACAGCTCGTGGCACTTTCCTAACAATACAATTTCATTTTATAGTATCTCAGTAAATAATCATAAATCATCAATTCAAACAATCGTTGATTAGAAACAAAAAGTCTATTAATATTCATATGGAATATACTACTGAAAAAGCTTTGCAAAGACATTCCCAAAGATTCGTTTTCTTCATGGCTGATAATATTCTGTAATACTAAATTGCTCTCTTCAATATTAGAGATAATTACATTCCGCTCTTCCAAAAATTCTGCTGATTGAGTAAAATATAAATATTTTGGTTTAAAATTCCTATATTTTTTATCAAGCTGTGAGTTAAGCTTTTTATCTGTATTAAATTCCTGTTTAAAGGCCGTATTAAAATCTTTTATCCAATCTAGTTTTTTTTCAACTGAAAGATTGAGCCTACTCAGAATTTCGTCAATATAAAAAAGAGAAACAATGATTTTTTCCTCATCATCGTAATGTAGGCATTGTAGGATAAAATCGCTGTTTATACAAAATAAGGTTTCAGCTTCTTCAATGGTATTTTCACCATAACGTTCAATTTCCCGGTTGTAAGTATCAATCAGAATATTCGAAATTTCTCCACTTTCTATATATTCTTTTAGACTTTTGTTAATTTTATTAAGAATCTTGTCGTAATCATTAGTATTATTTAACCTAAATCTCACCCTCAAATGCGGCTTCGGATCATGATAACGGATGAAAAACCATTTTGAAATATAATTATTTTCCTGTAAATATCCTACTAAGGGCTGTACTGCTTCTTCTAAAATGAGATCGGCAGTTTTCACTCCTGTATAAATTTTAAGATACAGCCATTCACTTCCCGGAACAAATTTTCTTTTTGTAGCCATAATTCTTTGCTCTTATTTCTTCTCTCTATACATGGGGAAAATGAATTCTCTTTTAAAATCATCATTTTCATTATATAAGAATTCTTCTATAATAATTGACTTTTCATTTCTTACAGCTTGAATAAAAAGCTTTGCCATATCGTAATTCTCTAAATTCATTGTTAGCGTATTATCAAACTTTACCCATTGAATCCATGCAGGAATTTTTCTTTTGCTTCTCCAATTTTTTAGTTCCAGTAAAAAATCCTCTTTGTCTGAACTTAACAATTCTAAAGAAGAAATATCTTTTTCAGTAACCTTCCACCTGGCTTTTGAAAGAATAATATTATCATATTCTACTCTTGGCAAAAATGTATAAATATGTTCTAATCCACCCCAACTGAAATAAAGTCCGGATCTAATATTTTGAGAATATAGATCAGACAAAAAATGATAAACAGGGAGCGTATTTGTATAATAATTATGAGCGTTGGTAAGATAGGGCTTTACTTCTTTGTTCAGCTTTTTTGAACGTAGAACAATCCTGTCATTTCTTAAAGAAATATACAAATCCTCTACGGGTATTTGATTTTCGGCAGGTAAAAGAGATTGGGCTAAATAAGGAATTTCATATTGCCTTAAAGTTGGTCTTCTGATTACATTTCCTATTCTTGCTTCCGGCAAATGGATAATTTCTGCCAAAATCTCTTCAGGATTGAGTTCCTGCTCTTTTTTGGTAATGTCTTTTGTGAGGTTCCGAACTTTCGATTTTTCTGAACAAAATCGTCCGAGAAAATTAGCAGCAGTACTTCCGATAATACTGCTAAAGAATAATTTTTCCTGATTATTATCCGAAAAAATTTCTGTCATGATGGAAATCGTATCCGGCAAATCATCCCAGTTCTCTTCAAAATCTTTAAAGTCTTCGTCAGATAATTCAATACTGTATTGATTCTCAAATAAAGCTTCCTGCACTTTTTCATTTAGAATCTGATGAACCGAAGTAAGCTCAATATTCTTGTTTTGATTTTTCAGTGAAGCCGGAAATATAAGATCTTCTAAATAAGGGTGAATACCTTTTGAGGAAACATTTTGTTTGTAGCCAATACCTACTTCATTATCCAGAACATACAGCAATGGCAATTCCTGTCCTTCAAATCTTTCGCTAAACGCTTTTTTAAATTTTGAAAACTCACCTTCCCTTTGACTCAAAGTGATTTTGTTCAAAAAGCTTATTCCTTTTTTTAATTTCTTTTTCCATTCAAGAGGCAAATGAAACAACGCTTTATTGTAAAGGTCGGCTTGAAAAAGATATTTTCGTTCATATTCTATTGCAAAAGATTGTATTAATTCATCAATTTCAGCATACCTGGAGATTGGATTACTAATGTTTTGGTCTAATTCATTCAGTTTATTTTTTATCGAAATTAAAATTTCGGCTGCATCTTTAGCTTCTATTTTATTTAAAACAGAAATTATTTCATCTAAGAAATCGTTTCCTGAAACATTAGGCTCCAATTCACTTATCAAAACCTGATTATCAAGGAGTTCTTCTACAAATTCTATTGCTTCTTCTTGTGTGATTTTTTCATTAATCAAAATTTCTGCAATTTGCTGTATCGTTTTTCCTTCCTTAGAAAAATTCAATATCTGCTGTAATTCCTCAGAAAGTGGGGCTAAAGAAATAATATATTCCCTTTTTCCTCTGGTGTACTGGTATTCTATGTAGCGGATCCTGCTTCCTACTTTATAAATACTGTTATTAGGATAAAACAAAAGCTTGTTTCTTATCTCCGGTTGCTGCACAAAATATTGGGCTAAGGAAACAAGAAAGTACATATCCAGCTTGGTATCCCGCAAGAGATTATCAGTTGAGAATTGATGATTTTCAGTTTTGTTATTGAAAGTGTTGGGAATGTCTAAACTGAAGTTTCCCAACCCAACTGCTGAAAATAAGCCGAATGGAGTACATCGTGTACTTATTCGACTGTAATATTTTAATAGAGTATGTTTTAGTTTTTGATGTTCTTTTGGTAAAAACTGTTTTTCTGAATTAATCCATTTAGTTAATTCTTCATACAGATTGGGTGAAGCTAAATAAATAGCTTCCTGAAATATGGGATTAGTGCAGATTTCTTTCTGTTCTGCATCTGTAATTTCACCTTTACTACTTATTGCTTGTTGAAAGTTTCTGCGTGAAAATGAATGAGTACGCACTACATACTCATCAAAAAATTGATACGGAAAACGTGACATTATTTTTTTGTGCTTTCTTTTGGTTGGTAATCAGGATGTCCCAACTGCCAGAATGCAAAGGCAAACATATCTCCTAAATTAGCGTATCGTTGTGCAGGAGGAATATTACCTCCATGACCTCCTTCAAAATCTATTTTCAATAAAGTAGGATTATTAGAAGCGTTATTAGCCATTAACTTTGCTGCAAATTTTACAGGTTCCCAAACGGTAACTCTCTGATCATTTATTCCTCCAGATATAAAAGTTGCAGGATATTTTACTCCTTTTTTAATATGGTGATAAGAATCCATTTCTAGCAGAGCTTTAAATTCTTTTGGATCCTTTATTGTACCAAATTCTTTTGGCTGCCCATTCGGTGTTGTCTCATCTCTAAGAGGATTCATTACGCCAACCTCTGCAATAACCGCCTTAAATAAATCTGGTCTTTCCGTCATTGCTCTTCCTACTGTAATTCCTCCTGCGCTGGCTCCCCAAATAGCAACTTTATCTTTTGAGGTATATTTTTCCTTTATCAAATATTCTGTACAGTCTATTAAATCCCTCCAAGTATTAGGTTTTGTTTCTTTGTATCCTCCTAAACGCCATTTTTCTCCTTTTTCTCCTCCACCTCTCACATGAGCTACTGCAACCATTCCTCCCTGACTAATCCATAATAAATACATTTTTGCGAAAAAAGGAGTATAGGATATTCCATATGAACCATAGCTATCAATAAGCACCATATTTTTACCATCTTTTCTGAGATTCTTACTATATATTAATGATACCGGAATTTCTTCTCCATCTCTAGCTTTTATGGAAATTTCATTGACTGTTATATTTTTGAATTCAGGATATTCTGTAATAGGTGTAAGATTCTCAGGCTTCAAAGCATTAATCTTTACATCATATTTGAAACGTTGTCCCTCATTTGCCCAGCCTGAGCATGTTATCCAAAAATCAGAGTAATTTACTCCTTTATTTTCTAAATTAATATTTCCAGATGGATAAGGAAGCTGAATAGGACTATCTTTTCCATCTTTGTATACATATAATTTTGCTTCTACTCCGTTTTTGGTGGTGGTATAATAAATACCATCTTTGGTGATTCTATAACTTTTAATGATTTCACCTTTTTTTTCAGGAACTAAAACTTCTGGGTTTTTAAAGTTGAAATTATTAATACTCGTTTTACATAGTTTATTAAAAGATGAATTATAGCCTGAAACAAAAACAATGTCATTATTCCATATCTCTAAATTTTTTGCTTTATCATTTGGATCAGATAAAGGCTTCCAATTTTTTTTACCCTCTAATAAATCTTTTTTGCTAATGATAAAGGTTTTTCTGTAATAACTATAGTCAACAACCATACCTATATAATACTGATCTTCTTGATCAAAATCTAAAAGCATTGGGAACTGATCTTCAGTTATTTTTAATTCAGGATTATTTTTAGCAGAAAAAATTTCTATTAATTTCTTTGGATCTGTCCCAATTTTGTATAAAACAGTTCGTGTATTTTTATAAAAATCTTTAGATTTAGAATCAATTGTAGAAAAAGCTACGCAAAAAAAGCCAGTGTTATCATTTAGCCATTTAATTCCATCAAAAGAAGCAGGTGCTGTATTAGTAAGAATTTCTGGCTGAATATATTTTGTTTTAACATCCATAATAATTACATCTGCTAACTCATTCCCTTTTTCAGACATAGAAATAGCAATTTTACTACCATCCCAACTAGGACTTATGTAATTAATAACGAAATCATGATTGCGTTTGTTATTTTTATAATTAACAGGATCATAGAGCAATTCTTCTTTTCCTGAAAGTCCATCCTTATAATAAAGCTTAGCGACTTTTTCATTTTCGTTTTTCTTTAAATAAAAGTATTTATCATTACCTGTTATTTTCAAATCAGATACAGAATATCCTTGCCTTTTATCAAGTTCTAATCTTTTCTCTACATAATAATTCCTTTTGGGAATTTGATCAAGAATTGTGTTGGTATAAGCTGTTTGAGATTTTATCCAATTAATAGTATTAGGATCTTCTAAACTTTCCAAATTTCGGTATTCATCAATGACCTTAGTTCCAAAATAACTTTCTGTGACTGGTTTAGAAGGTGATAAGTTAGTTTTCTGGGAATAAGAAAAAATCGAAAAAAAACAAATAATGATAAATATTTTTATTTTCATTAGAAACTTAAATTATTGTTGACCCATAGTATTACGAATGGTAGGATGTTGGTCATCATTTCCATCAAGATTAAAACCTGCTTGGGCTCCACTACCTCCATTAATTGTTTTCATGTCAGTAATCTTCATCAAACGAACTTTGTTTAAAGATAATTTTTTTTCTTTTTTGACTTGTTTTTTCATTTGTAATTTATATTTAAATTTACATGCAAATAAAAGGATATTTTTTAAATTATCAATAAAATTGCACTATAGATTTATAAATCCTTCCTATTAAAACAAATCATAATAAATTAATTTTCAAATATTTATATACACTCACAAGAGAATTTACATTAATAACTTTATTGATTAAGAAAAGTGTAAATTTGTAGTATTTTACAAAAATGATGAAAGTAATATTTTATATTTTACTATTATTGAGTGGCTTTATTTATGCTCAAAAAAATATAGTTGATACTTTAAGTGAATTCAATTATTCTCAATTGAAAAGTAAGTTTGATGATTACTATGATAATGATAAAGTTTCTGAATCTAAAATAATTGCACAATACTATTTACAAAAAGCAAAGAAAGAGAAAAACAACCTCCAAATTGCGGAAGGCTATATCCTAATACATTTTAATGAAGACTTTCCTACAGCCTTAAAATATATTGATAGTCTTGAGATTATTACAAAAAACATAAAAGGAAACTTATACCCTACCAGAACATACTTGATGAAAGGAAATTTATATTTCAAGTATGATTATTTAAAGAAAGCATTAGACAATTATATTATAGCTTTACAGTATGCAAAAGACCAAAAAGATCAAAAGCAAATTGCTTATGCTAATATAAATATTGCTTATTTAAATAATTACTTGGGTAAGTATGCAGAAGCTGCCAAAACATTCAGGTATTACCTATATAATCCTAATAATATAACCAATGAATCCCAGCATAATCAAATAAGGGTAAGTCTTATCAATTGTTATATTGAGCTTAACAAATTGGATTCTGCCAATATTTTAATCAAAGAAGGTCAAAAATCTCCGTTTACAGGTAAAAGCAAATATAGTGTTAATCAATATTTATACTTTTCTGGATATTCTAATCTTAAACAAAAAAAATATACAATTGCCATAAACGAATTAACCAAGACTTACAATTTTTTTTCCAGTATCAATGATAATAATGCCAATTATGCATTATATAGTTTGGGCAAATGTTATGATGGATTAAATAATAAAGAAAAGGCTGTTGAATATTTTATCAGATTAGACTCTAATATACAAAAAACTAATATCACTTTCCCAGAGCTTCGAGAAGTATATACTTATCTTATAGATTATTACAAAGAAAAGAATGATAAAGAAAAACAATTGTATTATATAGATCGATTTTTAAAAGTAGACAAAAAACTTGATGAGCAGTTTCAATATTTGTCCACAGAACTACCCAAGAAATATGATACCCCTAATCTTTTACAAGAAAAAGAAGAGATTATCAACGATTTAAAAAACAGGAAAATAATTTTATATGCTTCTATTGGTTTTTTATTATTAATTCTTTTATTGGTTCTTTATCTTTATTATAAAGCAAAGAAAACAGCAAAAGAACACCGGAAAATTGCCCAGGAACTGATTCATAGTATTGAAAAAAGAAATTTTGAATCTACTACAGATATTAAAAAAGAAATTCCCGAGCTGTCTCAAATTTCTGAACATGCTGAAACAGAAAATATAATAACTAAGACTGCTCCTGAAGAGGTGACCCTATTTATTCTAAAGGAATTGGAAATCTTTGAAAATAAGCAGCTTTTTCTAAAAAGTGGCATTACATTAGCCAGTCTTGCAAAAAATATAAAAACTAACACATCTTATTTGTCTGAAACGATCAATAATCATAAAGGGAAGAATTTCACTTCTTATCTTAATGATCTGCGTATTGATTATGTTTTGGAGCGACTTGTAAAAGATAAAAAATTCCGTACTTATAAATTACCGGCTATTGCGGAAGAAATTGGTTATAATAATGTGCAGGCATTTGCAACTGCATTCAAGAAGAAAACCGGAACTACCCCATCAATTTATATTAAAGAAATCGAGACTCAAAAATAGTTTAACAAACTGATTTTCAACTGTTTTTAATTTCAACAATTTATAAATTCATAATATGAATTTATAAATCCATTATACATATGCTTTTTTTACGAACAATTCCGATGTAAGTTTGTCCAAGATGAAACAAAAATTTTCATTATATAAAAACCATGTAGAAAGAGATTTAATTTCTAAATAAGTTTAAATGGTAAATTTTTATATTTAGATTAAAATAAAAAATGAAAATGACTCTAAAAATAAGCATTCTATTTACAGGATTATTTCTATGTAATTTTTTATTCTCACAACAGTTTCAAATAACAGGAAAAATTGTTGATGAAAAAAATCATCCAATTGAGTTTGCAGAAATATTGCTTTTAAACCAAGATTCTGTAGCTGTTAAAAGTGAACTTTCAAATGCAGCAGGGATATTTTCTATACGAACTGCCAATTCCAACTATATTTTGCAAGTTAAACATTTAAAAGATATTATTTATTCACGAAATGTTAACCTGGAAAGTAATATTAATCTTGGAAACATAAAAGCAGGAAACGTAAAAGAAATAAAAGAAGTAGTTATACAAGGAAAAAAGAAGCTTATTGAGAGGAAGGTAGACCGGCTGATCTTTAATGTGGAAAACAGTATTATATCCCAAGGAGTAAACGGAATAGAAGTTTTGCAGAATACACCTAAAATAGATCTTTCACGGGGAGGTATTCAACTTATTGGAAAAAGTAGTGTAGGAATAATGGTAAACGGACGCCTTCTTAATCTAACTGGAGCTGATATGGAAAACTATATCAAATCTATGAGATCTGATAATATTGCCAGAATAGAGGTAATTACCAATCCCCCTGCAAAATATGACGCAGAAGGAAATAGTGGCCTTATTAATATCGTGTTGAAGAAAAATGCAAATTTAGGATGGAAAGGAAATACTTCACTTTCCTACACCCAAAGATCCTATGCTGGAATTGCGCCTTCAGCAAACTTATATTACACCGGTAAAAAATTAAGCGTAGCATTTAGTTTATCCGGAAATGCAGAGGCTAAAAGCCCAACCTCTGGAAGAGAAATCGAATTTAGTTCAACTTACAGAAAATCATCTGAACAGAAAAAAGAAAATTATACAGGAGTAAATTCAAATATGAACATTAACTATTCCATCAATGAAAAGAATGACATCGGTCTGATTTACAATGGCAGTTTTATCAAGAACGATCAGAAAGGGAATATTATGAATTATTTTATGTCAAAACCTCTTAACCAACTTGACTCATTGCAGCATTCTCCTTATAAGAATGTGACAAAATATAATTATCACTCTTTGTCCACTTATTATGATTTAAAATTAGACACCTTGGGAAAAAAAATGAGTGTATATTTTAATTATCTTGGGAAAAATAACAGATCTGACAGAGATTTTTCCACCACAACCAGCAGTAGTTTAAATAATGCAGCATTATACGGATCAAAGGCAGATTACAGTATATATTCAGGAAATGCAGATTTTACACTACCATATGAGTTCGCAGATATAGAAGCCGGAGTAAAATATACTTCTATCACAAATAATAGTGACATTTCCTATTTCAATGTAATAAACGGAGCCTCTATTTTTAATCCATCTAAGAGTAACGAATTTAACTACAAAGAAAACATATTCGCTCTATATTTCTCAGCCACAAAGGAAATTGCAGAAAAATGGGAAGTTCAGATAGGACTTAGATACGAGAACGCCTCTACCAGAGGATATTCAAAAACACTTAACCAAACACAACACAATAAATTCGACAATTTTTTCCCGAGTGTATTTGTAACCTACACGCCTAACAAAAACAACTCTTTTTCTATTGCCTATTCCAAAAGAATTGACAGACCTGGGTTTTATGAAGTGAATCCATTCAGAATATATACAGATTTTTACTCCTATGATTCAGGGAATCCTAATTTGATTCCTTCCTACACTCATAATATAGAATTGTCTTATTTGTATAAAAACAACCTTTCTGTCACATTGTATGGATCTCGTTTGGCACAAGGTAAGGATTATATCACAACTGTTTCAGATAATTCTAATGCGACGATTTCACAACCAATGAATTTTTACAATCAAAATACATTGGGATTAGATATCAGCTATACCTACAAACCTTATAAATGGTTCAATAGTTATAATAGTTTAAGCGGATATTATAATGATTCAAAATCTTATATGGAACAGCTTACAATACCTAGCTTTAGTGGATATGGAGCCTTTGTTTCAACAAAAAATACCTTTACATTGAATGATAAAAAAACATCATTCTTGGTATTGAACTTTTTTCAAAACTTACCTACCAAGGAAGGCTTCGTTAAATCTTTTAACAGGGCTAGCTTAGATTTAGGTTTAAGATTAATGTTCCTGGATAAAAGTTTACAGGTTAATGCTTTAATAAGCGATATTTTTGCTCAGAACAGAAATAAAAATACGGAATACTATCCTACGTATAATTATTTCTCTACCATTTACAACGATATGAGAAGTTTCAATTTATCAATAAGCTACAGTTTTGGAAACAAAAAAATAAAAACCACTAACAAAAAAATAGAAAACCTAGAGCAAAGCAGGTTATAAATAAAAAGGAGATCAGATAATTTTCTCCTAATTAAAAAACATAAGGAAGAGTCTTCGCCGAAATAAAAAGAAAGAATATTGTCTAATCACAAAATGTACCGATATGAAATTATCTAAATTCAAAAAAGATCAGCTATCTGTGGCTACTCTAAGAGGTATTAAAGGAGGTCTAAAGCAGATGGAAATGGAGCTTGAAGAAGGTTCTACTCAATCAAACAGACACTCTACTTCTTGTACAGGCTCTGATCATGACGGAAGCAGACATGATAGTGACTAATCAAATCATGTCAAAATTTCTAAAAAAACATTAAGGAAGAATCTTTGCCTAAATAAAAAGAAAGAATATTGTCTAATCACAAAATGTACCGATATGAAATTATCTAAATTCAAAAAAGATCAGCTATCTGTGGCTACTCTAAGAGGTATTAAAGGAGGTCTAAAGCAGATGGAAGTGGAGCTTGAAGAAGGTTCTACTCAATCAAACAGACACTCTACTTCTTGTACAGGCTCTGATCATGACGGAAGCAGACATGATAGTGACTAATCAAATCATGTCAAAATTTCTAAAAAAACATTAAGGAAGAATCTTTGCCTAAATAAAAAGAAAGAATATTGTCTAATCACAAAATGTACCGATATGAAATTATCTAAATTCAAAAAAGATCAGCTATCTGTGGCTACTCTAAGAGGTATTAAAGGAGGTCTAAAGCAGATGGAAATGGAGCTTGAAGAAGGTTCTACTCAATCAAACAGACACTCTACTTCTTGTACAGGCTCTGATCATGACGGAAGCAGACACGATAGCGACTAATCAAATCATGTCAAAATTTCTATAAGTGAGTAATAGAAATATTACTCACTTATTCTTACTATTCCCAACACTATTTCTATGATATTAATATTTACTATCCAAAATGACTTCTCTACATCGAACGTCATTAAATGGCTGACTCATTATGGCGAAAAAGTAGTGCGTATTAATTCCGATGATGGACTGCACAAACTCTTTAAAATAGACAGCAAAGGAATATTTTTCAAAAATACAAGATCGTCCGCTATCATTAATTTACTTGATGCCAAAAGCTGTTGGTGGAGAAGAAATGGAATCAGCAAAAACTCGTTCCTTCATGATTCTGATTATCAAGAACTAATGATGAATGATTTTGATCTAACCTCTATAAAAAAAGACCTAATCAGTAATGAAGCGGAGGATCTCAAGAATTTTATTTACCATTCCGTTTACCAGAATACAGAAATAAATCTTGGACGGCCAAAATTCAATTTGAATAAACTCATCACCATGAATATTGCTCAAAATTGCGGTCTGAAGACTCCTGATTACGAGATCATAACAAATACCGATCAAATAAAGCAAAATGACCTGAGCATAACAAAGGCTATATCGAACGGAATTTATAAAGTAGTCAATAATTACAGTTTTTACTCATACACGGAACTTATTGAATATGAAGAAGATGTAAAAGCTCCTCTATTCCCATCATTGAAAATGGATCTTATAAAGAAAACTATGGAGGCCAGAGTCTTTTTCATTGAAGGACATTTTTTTTCGATGGCTATCTTTTCACAATCATCAGACCAGACCAGTATAGATTTCAGAAAGTACAACCATAAAAAGCCCAATAAGGTGGAACCTTATAAACTTCCCGCCTCAATTGAAGAAAAAATAACCGATATGTTCAGAGAACTGAGACTGAATTGCGGCTCCGTAGATCTGATTCTAGATGATCAAAATGAATTTGTTTTTCTGGAAATAAACCCTGTTGGTCAGTATGGAATGGTATCTGATCCATGCAATTACTCATTAGACAAAAAAATAGCTAAATATCTAATCAATGGAAGGATTACAGAAAATTAAATTAAAGAAAGAAAAAATTCATAACCTGCCGCTTTTCTTTAAAACAATCTATTATAACCAAGTTACCAATATTAATGATGAAATGAAGCTGTTCAAACATAATGAAATTCTTCAATGTTCGTTTATGCGCCATTATTATTCCAGCCGAAGAATCTGCAAGACATTAGATTTTAAACTTTTTGAAAATGAAGAGTAGTACCTACACCAATGAAACCATAATTCTTACCTCAAGCTGTAAGATTACAAAAGGAAAAAGCAGAAGTCTTATTGTAGACTATTTAAGGAATGAACTTTTCTTTATTTCGAACGATTATTATCAACTACTGAAAGAAATCGATAGAAAACCAGTAAGCCATGCATTTAGTATGGTAGATTCTGAAGATCACAATTCTGTTTCTGAGTTTATAGAATATTTGTTGGAAAATGAAATCATCATGCTTTCCAAGACACCGGAATTATTTCCTCAGCTGTCCGAAGAAACTGATGATTTTGAACTCATCAGAGATTCTATTATTGAAATTGACCCTAAAAATTTTATTGCAGACGTTTTTTCAAAAACAGTTCAGCAATTAAACAGCTTGAGATGCAATGATATCCAGCTAAGATTATATTCGGAATTTTCTACAGATTTTATTCATGAACTTCTCTGTTCGATAAATAATACGGACATTAATTATATAGAACTCCATTTCGAATATGATGAAAAAATCAGTAGAGAATTTCTGCTCAGCCTGATTGAGGACTACCCTTCCCTCTCTCATATTTTTGTCTATAACGCACCCGAGAACAGAATATATCAGCATAAGATTCAGCATGATCATTATTATCCTTTGCTCCTCGGAAATATTTACTACGCCCAGACTCCTCTGAACAGTGGAAGTTGCTGCGGAATCATTACGCAAGAATCTATGAATTTTGACAACATTTTGAAATACAATGAACTTAAGCAAAAAAATGGATGCCTTTATAAAAAAGTAACGATTGACAAAGAGGGCAACATTAAAAACTGCCCATCCATGAAAAAAAAATATGGTAATATTAAAAATGCCTTTATAGAAAATATTATAAAACAGGATGAGTTCCAGTTTTTTGGAAACATAAAAAAAGATGAGATCGCAGTCTGCCAGGATTGTGAATTCAGATATGCATGTACAGACTGCAGAGCTTTTTTACAGGATAGTAGTGATGTATACAGTAAACCTTTAAAATGCGGATACAACCCAGAAACATGTGTTTGGGAAGATTGGAGTGCTAATCCATTAAAGAATAGAGGCAAAGTATATGAGTAACATAGTAAAATCCATTTTTTTTTCTAAATTCCCTTTTGTCCCTCAAAAAGATCAGATGGACTGTGGAATTGCATGTATCAGCATGATCTGTAAACATTACGGAAAAGAATTTGGATATACTTATTTAAAAGAAATTTCTGCCGTTTCACGGGAAGGGGTTAGCATGCTGAATATTTCCGATGCTTTCCATGAGCTAGGTATAGATAATGCTGTGGTAGAAACAGACCTGAATAGTCTTATTGATGAAGATATGCTTCCATGCGTATTACACTGGAACGAGAAACATTTTGTCATACTATATAAGATAGGAAAAAACATTTTTACCCCAAAAAAGACATTTTATATAGCTGATCCGGCACATGGTCTTATCAGATTAAATGAAACTAATTTTAAAAAATCATGGGCCGACACTAGATCCGGATTTGCATTATATACAGAGCCTACTGAACAATTTTACAGTAATGATAATAATCTTGAAGAGATTAATTCCAAGCATTTATTAAAGTATGTACAATCTTTCAAATGGGAATTATCAAAGATTTTCATCACCTTAATCTTAGGCAGTATTCTTACCCTCGCCTTCCCCTTCCTAACAGAAAAATTGGTAGACAAAGGTATAAACAATAAGGATCTCAACTTTATTCTCCTAATTCTGATTGCTCAATTATCTCTTTTTATTGGTCAAACCATTATAGAAATTATCAGAAGTAGAATATCAATTTATCTCGGATCCAGAATAAATATCAATATTATCTCGGATTTCTTAGGAAAACTGATGACAATGCCTTTGCAGTTTTTTGATTCTAAACAGGTGGGCGATATTATACAGAGAATTTATGACCATAAAAGAATCGAAAACTTCCTGACCTCGCAAAGTATTCTTACTTTATTTTCGATGATTAATTTCTGTGTTTTTTTCTTTGTATTGGCATACTACGACTGGACAATACTCATATACTACGTTTTCATTACAGGACTGTCTATCTTATGGATACTGTATTTCCAGTCGCAAAGAAAGGTTGTTGATTATGAAAAATTCAATCTTAATTCTGAAAACCAAGAAAATACACTGGAATTGATTACCGGAATGCAGGAAATAAAACTGAACAGCTTTGAAGATTACAAAAAAAATAAATGGAAAGATACTCAGGAAAAACTGTTTAAAATTAATTTTAAGGTGTTGAATATTGATCAAATACAGTTATCTGGATATGAATGTATCAACAGTCTAAAAAATATTATTGTCACTTACATCGTTGCTCAGAATGTAGTTTCCGGGCACCTGACCCTGGGAAGCATGTTAAGTATATCTTATATCATTGGAGAAATGAACTCTCCCATAAGTCATCTCGTAAGTTTTTTCAGATCATTGCAGGATGCTAAACTTAGCTTTTCAAGAATTAATGAAATAAACAATTACCAGAACACTGAATCTCCCACAGACGGTTTTGCTGAAGATGAAACAATACACTCGGATATCAAAATCGAAAACTTGTCTTTTCAGTACGAAACAAAAAATTCGGCATATATTTTAAAAGATATCAACCTGCTGATCCCCCGAAACAAAACTACAGCAATTGTCGGAATAAGTGGCAGCGGGAAAACAACCTTAATGAAACTGCTGCTGAAATTTTATGTTCCAAACCTCGGAAGCATTTCTATCGGCGAGACCAATCTAAAGGACCATATTTTTGAAAACTGGATAAAAAAATGCGGTGTTGTGATGCAGGACGGCTTCATTTTTTCTGATACGATTGAACGGAATATTGCGACCAATGATGTTCGCATTGATTATCAAAGACTAAATGAGATATTAACAATAACCAATATAAAAGCTTTTGTAGATGAACTTCCACTCGGCCTCAAAACAAAAATAGGAGCTTCAGGAAATGGAATCTCCGGAGGACAGAAACAACGTATTTTGATCGCTCGTGCATTATATAAAAATCCTCATTACTTATTTTTCGACGAGGCAACCAGTGCCTTAGATGCTGATAACGAAAAGCATATTCATGAAAAATTGCAACCATTTCTTAAAGGTAAAACAGCAGTAATTATTGCCCATCGTCTTTCTACAGTAAAAAATGCTGATAAAATTATTGTGTTGGATAAAGGAAAGGTAGTTGAAGAAGGAAATCATCATGAACTGGTAACCTTGAAAGGTGAATACTATCGTTTGGTCAAAAATCAACTGGAGCTTGGCAATTAAGAAGTAGTTATTAAATCTTACATTATCGTGGTTCATAATAATATTTCAGCTTACATTTAGCTTATATCTCATTAATACTCAATTTTGTATTATATATCTTTCATGTGGAATATTATTCCTCTTATTTCTCGCAATTTTAATGAAGCTAAGGGACTTTTTTTCTTACATTTTTGTCAAGTTATCCTTTTCTTTTATTTACATTCTCTGAAATTCATAATAATATTTCCTTTAAACTAATTTTTTTTAATTTTCTTTAAATTTTCAATATAAATATACGCTATTTCAGTAATCAAATCTTCTAATGGAGGTTCCTGATTATTTATAAGTATTGAGATAACCAGATTATATTTAGGATACACTCTGAAAATAGCTCTTGATCCATTTTCTAACCCATTATGACCTAAAAAAAAATTTCCATACATATCTTTATTAGATATAATTCCCAGTCCGTAACCGGTTTTACTTCCTGAAAACAAAACTTGTTGCTTAGTCATAATTTGCAATGGTCTAATATTATTAAAAACTAGGTTAGGCTGAAAAAAAAGATTTCCTAAATGCATTAGGTCTTCCGAAGTAGACAGATGGCATCCCTGTGCGTACTTTAACTTACAATCCATATATGGGGCCTGTTGGATTAGCCCATCTTTTTTTAGGTAAAAATTTGTAGTATTAGGACTGGATAAGCCTGTATCAGGAATAGTATTAGTCATATTTAATTTATTAAGGATAAACTCTTCCTGACATTCAACTATCGTCTTGTGGCATTTTTTCTCAATTATTAAGCCCAATACTTTATAACCATAATTACTATACGAAAACTGGACTCCTGGTTTACTATCCAAGTCATCATCTTTCAAGCTTTGATATAAATCATCTTCGCTATATGTATTATAACTATCCCATCTTTCTTTACTGGGGTTTCTCTTTAACCCTGAAAGATGACCTGCAAGCTGTCTTAGTGAAAAATTATATTTGTCATGTGGAAGATTGTCCAAATAAAAATGAATTGAATTGTCTATATTTAGGGAGTCTAATTCATTTAACTTCATTAATGTAAGGGCAGTAATAATCTTTGTGACACTTGCTATTCTAAATTTTGTTGAAGACGGATTTACTTTAATTTTCTTCTCTAAATCTGCAAAGCCTACACCTTCCGATAAAATAAATTTCCCACTATATGAAATAGAAATAGCCATTCCTGGAATATCATTCTGTTTGCAAAACAGTTCAATTTTTTTCTTACTTATTACAGTTGCCTTATCAAGATAATTCTGTGCAACTGCATTTAAGGGGTACAGCAAAATGAGATTAAACAAAAATAGAAACTTTTTCATAAATTATATTTTTTCATAAAATAAAATTAATCAAGTCATACATTACACATTTATACTAATGATATCGGTGTTAATTTTAAACACATTTCATTAAAATACAAATTTCATGATTAATTTATAAAATTTTACATTTGCAACTGATAGTTTTTTTTACCCTCACATTTAAAGGTTGGAGAACTTTTGTGGAGTTATTTTTTTATATAATTTTTTGCGCCTATAATAAGTTTGCGCTCAAAAAATATAAATAGCAAATATAACAGAAACAAAATATTCCCATAGATAATATTCCCTTTCAATAAGTAATAAGAAATATATGCTATTACAATTCCTGAACATACATAAATAATACAGGTCTTTATTTCGTATGGTATTGGATAGTACTTTTGTCCTAGATAGTAAGAAACTATCATCATTATCAAGTATGAGACAAATGTTGCCCAAGCACTAGCCCAATAACCATATGAGGGAATAAAAAAGTAATTAATACTTATTGTTACTATTGCCCCAATAATTGAAATATATGCACCAAATCTGGTTTTGTCAGAAAGTTTATACCAAATCGAAAGATTTAAGTATATACCTAAAAATACAGCTGCAATCAAGACAATTGGAACAATAGGTAAACCAACATAAAAAGAGGAGTTTCGTATATACTGTTCTGAAATCCAGTTGAGGTTAACACATAATCCTAAAAATATCACACAGTTCACAATAATAAACCAAGTCATTAGCTTGGAGTATGTTTGAGCAGAGTTCTCATTTTTTGCATGTGCAAAGAAAAAAGGTTCTACGCCAAGCAAATACGCCTGTCTAAATAAAGTAATAAATGTTACTAACTTACATACAGTACCGTAAATTGCCATTTGAATTACATTCTCCCCATTAGGCAAGAGGTATTTTAGAAACTGTCTATCCATTGTTTCATTAACAACCCCGGATAAACCGGCAAGCATTATAGGCCAGGAATAGGATAACATTTCTTTCCATAAATTAAAATCAAACTCTTTTATATTTATCTTTTTAAACTCACCAAATAATAGAATTAAAGAAAATATACTGGCTATTAGGTTAGCTATAAAAACATAACCAATTCCGAATTTTTGATCATAGTGAAATCCAAATAGCCCATTAGAAAATTTTGGAAACAAAACAATGAAGAAAATAACAAATAAAAAATTCATAACTGCATTCACAGTTTTAACTAATGTATATTTTTTTGATCTTCCTTCTTTTCTAAGAATTACAAAAGGCATGGCACATATTCCATCTACACCTAATATAATTAGCATTATTACTAAAAAACTAACCTGATCCGGTGTTTTAAATGCTATTGCTAATGATTGCCTGAAAAATAAAGAAATAATAATGAAAAATAACGAAGCTCCAATAACACTTAAGGAAGCTGTCGATATTAGCTTTCTAGAGCTAATATTTTTTTGAGCAAAACGAAAAAAAGAGGTTTCCATTCCGTGTGTTAGCAAAACAATTATGATACCCGCCACAGAATAAAAATCAACAAATGGAGCTATCGCACTTGGGCCAAACCTCTGGGATATAAATGGAGATATAATAAATGGAAATAGTTTGACCAAAACTGTACTAAAACCATAAGTTACGGTTTGATAAAATAATTTTTTTAACAATTCTTTTTACTGTTTTTAATAAAAACGCCTATCTAATTTACTGGACTTTCAAAGAAATATTTTTTACTAAAATAAAAAAATATTACTGGTCTGTTGAAATTTACTTAAATTAAATGTTAGCCCCTAAGATTGATAACATTTGATTATATGTATTCATTTTAAAAGTTCATTCAAGCCATATTGATCAAATAATAATTTTCCAATTTCAAGTTTAGACCAGCCTTCTTTTAACTTATAGGTAAATGACAGTTCATTATTTTCTAAAAAACATTCTAAATGAAGCAATAAAGCATTCTCATTTTCAGTTAAATGATCTTCGATAAGATTTAAATGTGTGGAAAAAATAAAGAGAGAGTTTTTAAATTTTGATAAGCCATTTATTGTATTTACAGTAATCTGCGCAGCATCATTTATATTTGTACCGCTAAAAATCTCATCAAATACAACAAAACAATTTTTAGATTTTAGTTCTAATAAAACACCTTTTACATTTATAATCTCCTGAGCAAAATGACTATAACCTTCTTTGAGGTTATCATTAACGGAAAAATAAAGGAAAATACTGTCATAAAAAGGGATATTACAGTATTCGGCCGGAACCGCAATTCCTAAATGAGCGAGTAGAACAATAATACTAATCGACTTCATTGTAGTGGATTTCCCAGACATATTGGCTCCCGTGAAAACAACAATAGTTTTATTTTTTACATTTAAAGTATTCTTAACAGCATTGGTAAGGTCTAAATGGTAGAAATTTTCAATTGCAAAAGTATTTTCAGAATTGAATTGTGGAAATATCAAATTGTTCAACTTAATTCCTTTCGCAATACTGGAATATACATCAAACATGTAAAAAAAATCCCAGAATAAGTCAAAATTGCCCTTATCAATTTCGGGTGCAATTTTGACTAAAATATTCTTTCTTTGTTTAAAATCAAGTTCTTTGTTATAAAACTCATTGATGGGCAGTGAGTTGATGAACACAATCATTTTTTCAATCTCATAAGAATACTCTAGACAAGTTTCTTTCTTTTGGAAATTTCTTAATAATAATCCGAAATGATAAAAAAAGTCTATTAACAAAGAAATATTAGTATTTATTTCTTTAAAATATTCTCGGTATTTAATGCTTGTGAAATAATTGTATTGGCTGACATCAATTTCATCCAAAAATTTTTGAATTGCAGAAACTCTATTCTCCTTGATTTCATAACTATTAATAATTTGAAAATTATCCAAGAACAGTTTCAGCTTTTGTTGGACATATAGTGTCTGTTTTTTGTTAAAGGATTTTTGATTGAAAAATGATATTAAATATTGCTTAGATTTTCTTGTCTGAGTAAAAGTAAAATGGGTTATTATTTCAGCAATGTTTTCCATGATTCATGTAGTTGAATTTATATATGTAAAACTATGTAATTAAATCTCAAGCATGTTTTAAAAAAATCCTAAAATTATATTAATGAGACACTTTTAGTTTCACTAGTGATTAATGGATCGGATATTTATTATTTGCTTACGATTTTGTACTTTTTCTTTATTTTTATCATGCGAATAGCACTAATTTTATGAATAAAGAGATGAATCCATGAAGCTACCTCCTGAATTAGAAGACCAATACGTAAAAAAAGTACTCTATAATAGATCTTTAGAAGATCTTCCGGACGAAGAATGGAGGCTGATTAAAGGTTTTGAGAATTATGCGATCTCTAACTATGGACGGGTGAAGAGCTTAGAACGTATATCTTTGTCATTATTCGGTAAAGAACGCTGGCTTCCGGAAATTATAAGAAAGCTGACTTTTGTAAAACAGTTTAATAACTATCTTCAAGCTGATGTTTTTAATGTTCATTGTGGATTTATATGGGATGGTCGTAAGCATACAAGATCAGTAGCACGTTTGGTATATTATCATTTTGTTGAAGAATTTGACCTGAATAACCGTTTAATTGTTATTTCATGTAAAGATGGAAATAGCCTTCATATACATTGCAATAATCTAGAAAAAATTTCAGCCAGCGAAAAAAGACTAAAAACCTTTCGCCAAAATAGAGCAAGGAATCTACATGTTGACTACCTACAGCCCATCAGCCAATACACTGCTGAAGGAGTTTTCATCGCTGATTTTAAAAGTATTTACGTTGCAGGAAAAAAATTAGGTATTGCCCCAGAAAGCATTTTGGATGTAGTTAATAAAAGATTTCTAACAGCAGGAACATTTCGATGGTTTTTGCAAAGTAATCCTCCTAAAAAAGAAGACTTTATCATCGCTACACCATCAGATATTTCAGCTGACTCATTTAATCAGTTTCTTTGGGAGAAGCTGGGTAAACCTTTAATTGACAAAGATAATCCTCCTCCATGCATGAATCTGTCACTTGAAGATCTTCCCGGAGAATCCTGGATTCCAATACCAATCCCAAATTTTGAAAATCGTTTTATGATTTCTAACAAAGGCAGAGTAAAACGGTTAAAAGGCTGGACTTCAAAAGGAAGAAAAATATTTTTGAAAGAACAGATATTATCCCAGTTCATGATACGCAATAGCGATACAACGTATTCCTTATATTGCAGATTAAATAATGAAGGTAAAGAAGTCCTGCCTGTAATGAGCAAATTACTTTATTATTGTTTTGTAGAAAAGTTTGATCTTAAAAATAGAAGGCTTGCTGTGGTAAATGAGAGTAATCCGCAATGGAATATAGACCTGTCAAAACTTTCATTACGTCCCGCTTCTTATGTTCTTCGAGAGAGAAATAAAGATTTTGGTGTGATTAAGGTGAGAACAATATTTAATTCCAAAAAAGTATTTAACGATTCGCTTTGGAAAAAGCTGGGTAAGCCACAAATTAATAAGAAGAATCCACCTGCTGTTTTCAATTTATCGATAAAAGACTTGCCGGATGAACAATGGAAACCATTACCCGGCTTTGAAGGGAAATATGTAATTTCAAATAAAGGAAGAATAAAACGATTAAGTGACTGGAGCGCGGGGTATCAATTTTACGGAGAAGAACAGATTATCTCACTCAACGTCATAAAGAAAGATAAATCCGGTTACCTTTATTTTAAGTTGCACCCAAAGGAAGATACAAGCCCCAAAATGCTTTTACGGCTGCTTTACTATTGCTTTGTCGAACAATTTGATCTTAATGATAAAACATTGCGGGTAATTAATGAAAATGAGCCTCTCTGGGATATAGATCTGTCAAAGTTATCATTACGCTCTATTGCGGATGCATTTAATAAAACGATAATTAAAAAGTAGAATAGGAAAATTTCACAAAATCTTTCTGATCTGACAGATGATCTAATATTACATAGAAAGTAAAGCAGTAGATAAGATGCATTCCAGAATTTTTCAAACCTTGCTTCATACAATTATTGGAGCAAAAAACTTGCAATTGTGAGTTCGATCAAGTTGTAATCTTAAAAACCTCAGTAGTTATTCCTTAAAATACAGTGGAAATTATTATATTTGACATACAAAACGAATCATAAACCTACATTTTCAAAGTGAGTAATTCGGTGAGTAGCCGAAGCCTCATCTTTTAAAAAGGTTGATAAATAAAGAGATTTAAAGAGACAGTTCGGAACCCTCCAACTCCACTAAAACCACTGATTATTCAGTGGTTTTTTACTTTAAAACAAGCTTATTTCAAACTTCAACAATAAAACTAACTGTTATATATATGTATGATGACTTTATAAAAAAATTGTTGAGATTGATAAACCCAATTTGAAATCGTTTTTTATTGTAACGCGTATTTTTTTGACCTGCTATTCATCAATCAAACCTAACAATAATGAAGTTCAAAAGAATTATCTTCCATTTCTCTCTCAGTCATTCCATGATTGATTTTATATTCCCTGAACACTATAAATATAACCTCCTGAAAACGAAAAGACTAAAGCAAAACAATCTAAAATGAAAGCTTCCGGTCCACAAAAAAGACTAAAAAAATGTTTTATCGTAAAGAATTTTATATATTTGCACCATCTAACAATTAAAAAAATAATTTACTATGTCAGACATTGCATCAAGAGTAAAAGCTATCATCGCTGATAAGCTTGACGTTGAAGAAACAGAAGTAACTCCTGAAGCTAGCTTCACTAACGATTTAGGAGCTGATTCACTAGATACAGTTGAGTTAATCATGGAATTCGAAAAAGAATTTAACATTCAGATCCCTGATGACCAAGCTGAAAAAATTACTACTGTAGGACACGCTATCGCTTACATCGAAGAAGTAGTAAATAAATAATATTCTTCAACAAAAAAAGAAATTAAACAAAGTTTATGGAATTAAAAAGAGTAGTTGTAACCGGATTTGGAGCAATAACACCAATAGGAAATAATGCAAAAGAATACTGGGAAAATCTTGTGAAAGGTGAGAGCGGTGCCGCTCCGATTACTCTTTTTGATGCCACAAACTTTAAAACAAAGTTCGCTTGCGAGGTAAAAAATTTCGATCCGTTACAGCATTTCGATAAGAAAGAGGCTAAAAAAATGGATAGAAATACTCAATTGGGACTTGTTGCTGCAAGAGAAGCAGTAGCGCATTCCGGCATTATTGAAGACAATGTAGATAAAAACAGAGTTGGTGTAATCTGGGGTTCCGGAATCGGAGGATTAGAGACTTTTGAAACTGAAGTGTTAGGATGGGCCAATACCGAAATTCCGAGATTTAACCCTTTCTTTATCCCAAAAATGATTGCGGATATCACTCCAGGACATATCTCAATTGAATACGGTTTCCACGGACCAAACTATACGACTGTATCTGCATGTGCATCTTCAGCAAATGCTATAATTGATTCCAAAATGCTGATCCAGTTAGGAAAAGCAGACGTGATTGTGTGCGGAGGCTCTGAAGCAGCCGTTACAGCAAGTGGTGTCGGTGGATTCAACGCAATGATGGCACTTTCTACAAGAAATGACGATGCTACAACAGCTTCAAGACCTTTTGACAAAGACAGAGATGGATTTGTGCTAGGTGAAGGAGCAGGATGTATTGTTCTTGAAGAATATGAGCACGCCGTAAAACGTGGTGCTACAATTTATGCAGAATTACTGGGAGGTGGTTTAAGTGCTGATGCACATCACATGACTGCTCCACATCCTGAAGGCCTTGGCGCTTATCTGGTAATGAAAAACTGTTTGGAAGATGCAGGCTTAACTGCTGATGAAGTAGATCATATCAACATGCATGGTACATCTACTCCATTAGGAGACATCGCAGAATCCAATGCAATTTCGAAATTATTAGGCGAGCATGCTTATGACATTCAGATTAATTCTACAAAATCAATGACTGGCCACCTTTTAGGTGCTGCAGGTGTTATTGAAGCTATCGCTGCATTGGGAACTATTATTCATGGTACTGTTCCTCCAACCATCAACCATTTTACTGATGATGAAAATATTGACAGCAGACTCAACTTTACGTTCAATACTGCTGTTAAGAAAGATGTAAAAGTAGCCATGAGCAATACTTTTGGATTTGGCGGGCATAATGCTTGCGTTCTATTTAAGAAAATCTAAATTCAATGAATGGAGTTACAGAAATACTTTTCTAAATTCCTTCTCAAAAAAAGAAAAAGACAATTAACGGAGAGAGAATATTTTCTCATTACCGAGCTTAGAAAAGTTTTGGGTACAGAGGTACAGAATATCGCTCTTTACCGTGAAGCTTTTTCTTTGAAAAATTCTTCTAAAAATCAAGACAGCAATTACGAAAGACTTGAATTTTTGGGAGATTCTGTTTTGGGTACAATTATTTCTTGTCATTTGTTCCAGACTTACCCTCAGGCTAATGAGGGATATCTGACACAAATGAAATCTAAGATTGTTAATAGGAAAAACCTCAATAAATTAGGAGAAGATCTCAAGCTTACCAGCCTTTTGCAAAAGCAAAACAGCTCATCAGCTTTAGGAGAAAATATCTCTGGAAATTTGTTTGAAGCCTTAATCGGTGCCGTTTATTTAGACTTCCATTATGATACCTGTAAAAGGATTATTTTGGAAAAATTGCTGACCCCTTCCGAGATCAATAAGCTTGAAAACAAAATTGTAAGTTATAAAGGTCTCCTGCTCGAATGGAGTCAGAAGAAGAAGGTCAATATAAAGTACGAAACCTGCGAAGAAATACAGGCTAATAAATCTATCGTATTTAGATGCCATGTATGGCTGGGAGATGAAAAAATTGCTAATGCAACAGAGACTTCCAAAAAGAAAGCAGAGGAAAAAGCAGCACAGAGAGCATTTTATATTTTAAACAAAAAAGAAAATATACTTGGAAATTCAAAAACTTTATGATCTTGATGATATAGAATTTGAAGATATTGCCATAGGATTGGTAAGATTAGCCAAAGATATACCTGCTCACGAGTTTTTCTACAAAATAAATCAAATCAACAACCTCAATTTTTCAAGAAAGAAAGATCTTGTCTTTCATGGAGGTTATTATGATTATTTTTTTCCAAGATTTGAAGCCTACCACAAGTATACGAAGACTTGTTTTACCTTCATTTCCAATAAATCTTCTGAAAGTAAGCAAAAAAAAATTCAGACAGAACTCTTTACAGAAGAAGAAAACATTAAATTTTTATTAAATAATCAGGTAGATGTGGAATATATTCTGCATAGTTCGGAACAGTTTCCTGATTTTTCCGTAATTTTGCTCCCTGAAAATCTTGTATTTCCAATTCAAGATTATACATTGAGTTCTGATGAGGAACTTTATCAAATTATCCAGTATTATGAATAAGTATTTAAAGAAGACAAAAATTATCGCAACACTAGGGCCTGCTTCATCGTCGAAGGAGGTAATGTTAGATTTAATGAAAGCGGGTGTTGATATTTTCAGAATAAATTTTTCCCATGCAGATTACGACTTAGTTCGAAAAAATATTGAAATAATTAGAGAGCTAAACAATGAGTATGGTTATTCTGTAGGAATCCTTGGAGACCTTCAGGGGCCTAAACTGAGAGTGGGAGTTGTAAAGGAGGGATCTTACCTGAACCCAGGTGATATTCTTACCTTCACTAATGAAAAGATGGAGGGAGATTCCACAAAGGTATACATGACGTACCAACAGTTTCCACAAGACGTAAAAGTAGGTGAAAGAATCCTTATTGATGATGGGAAACTAATGCTGGAGGTTATCGAAACCAATGAAAAAGATACTGTAAAAGCAAAAACTATTCAGGGAGGTCCGTTAAGTTCTAAAAAAGGAGTTAATCTACCTAATACAAATGTTTCTCTTCCTGCCTTGACAGAAAAAGATGTTCAGGATGCTAATTTCATGCTTGACATGGAGGTAGACTGGATTGCTCTTTCTTTTGTACGTCACGCACAGGACATTATTGACCTGAAAGAATTAATTGCAAACCACCCGAACGGTAAATTCAAGACTCCTATTATTGCGAAGATTGAAAAACCTGAAGGCGTTAAAAATATTGATGAAATCCTTCTTGAATGCGACGGATTAATGGTTGCACGTGGAGACCTTGGGGTAGAAGTTCCTATGGAGGAAGTTCCTGCGATCCAGAAAAACCTGGTAGAAAAAGCAAGATTCTATTCCAAGCCGGTAATTATTGCTACTCAGATGATGGAAACCATGATCAACAGTTTAACACCAACAAGAGCGGAAGTAAATGACGTTGCCAATTCTGTATTGGACGGTGCTGATGCGGTAATGCTTTCCGGAGAAACTTCTGTAGGCAGATATCCGGTACAGGTTGTGGAAAACATGGCTAAAATTGTAAAAAATATCGAAACTACTCATTTCTACCAACACAAAAATGAGCCTATCGAGAAAGATTATAACTGTATTGATGAAAGATTCATTACCAACAGGGTTTGTCTTGCAGCAGTAAGAATTGCTAAAACAACCAATGTTTCTGCTATTGTAACCCTTACTCATTCAGGATATACAGCCTTCCAGCTTGCAGCACACAGACCCAACTCACACATCATCGTATATAGTGGTAACAGAAGAGTAATTACGATGCTGAACCTTCTTTGGGGTGTACATGCCTATTACTATGATATGAAAAAGTCTACTGACGAAACGATCATCCAGGTCAATATGCTAACGCACAACTATGGTTATATTGAAACCGGAGACTTCGTAATCAACATCAATGCTACTCCATCATATGAAGGTGGAAAAACGAATACATTGAGACTTACTACAGTATAAGCAATAAGCAATAAGCAATAAGCAATAAGCAATAAGCAATAAGCAATAAGCAAAATTACTTTTTGTCAAAGCATAAAAAAACTCCTGGAAATGAATTTCCGGGAGTTTTTTTTCTATGTGTGATAATTTGTCATTCTGAACGAAACGTATTGAAGTGAAAAACCTCTGAGATTCCTCGATTCCCAAGAATGACATTATACCTGATTTAGTTACCTACAATCGTCTTAGCGGTCACAAATTCTTTTAAAGCTAATAAAGATAGTTCTGTTCCATATCCTGAAGCTTTTGATCCTCCAAATGGAAAACGTGGATCAGAACTTGTCATACGGTTGATATTGACTGTTCCAGATTCAAGGTTTTCAATGAAAAATAACTGGCGGTCTTTATTCTTAGTCCATACAGAATTGGAAAGTCCGAAAGGAATATCATTGGCCATCTGTAAAGCTTCTTCATCATTTTTTGCAATCATCACCATACCAAGAGGACCAAAAAGTTCTTCTTTTAAAATAGGATTTCCTTCCTGAACTCTGATTAAACCAGGATTAAATTCATTTTCAGAAACTCTTTCCAAAGGAATAATAATTTCTGCACCGTTTTCCAATGCCCTGTTGAACTGAGCTTCCAATTCATCGGCAAGATCGGGTCTTGCCATTCCTGCCAGTTTGGTTTCTTTATCTAAAGGATCTCCAATCTCATATTTCTTATATTCTTCAATGAATATTGGTAAAAACGCATCTTCAATCTTTTCATCAATGATAAATCTTTTTGCTGCAGTACAGGTTTGTCCACAATTTTGAAGTCTGGATTTTGCTCCTGCTTTTGCTGCTTCCTCCAGATCCGCATCTTCGAAAATAATGAAAGCATCACTTCCGCCTAATTCAAGTAAAGATTTTTTAATATTTAAACCGGCAATTGAAGCTACTTCTCCTCCGGCTTTTCCGCTGCCTGTCAAGCTTACTCCTTTTACAGTATCATGTTCAAGGATTTCTTTTACAGCTTTATGTCCTACTTCAAGATTCTGAAAAATACCTTCAGGAAAACCTGCTTCCAGAAGTACTTCTTCAATGGCATTTCCACTTCCGAAACAAATTGAAGCATGCTTCAAAACGATTGTATTCCCAGCTAAAATCGCAGGAGTAGCAAATCTCAGCACCTGCCAGAAAGGAAAATTCCAAGGCATTACACCTAAGATTACCCCTTTCGGAGCATAATGAACTTCAGAATAAGAAAATTCTGATTCAACTTTTTCTGGTTTTAATATATTTTCAGCAGTGGCATAATAATTCATCATTAAAGCACACTTTTCCACTTCAGCAATAGATTCTGAAATGGGTTTATTCATTTCTGTAGTAATTATTTTCCCAAATTTCTCCGAATTATTCTTTAAAATTTCCGCTGCTTTTGCAATTAACTTCTGCCTTTCCTCAAACGGCACTTTTCTCCACACTGAAAACGCTTTATCTGCTTTAATAAGCTTGCTTTCAATTAATTGTTCCATAATATAAATTTCTGTTTTAAATTCAGCTAATGAATTTATGAGCGCTTTTATTTTAAAAGCACGGTGAAATCAGCAAATTCCATTCCTTAAGGGTTAATAAAATAATGATTTTCTCTATCGGAAGAATATAACTTTATCTTACATCATTAGCCATTCATTTACAAGACATGCTGCCAGTCTTGCTGTTCTGTCCTGGATATCGAAAGAAGGGTTAACTTCTGCCACATCCAGCGCCACCAATTTTTTATTTTTTAAGATATGCCTGTAAAAATGCATAAATGCAGCATCTGCAAAGATACCATTATAAGCAGCAGCCGAAACTCCGGGAGCGATTGATGCATTAAAAACGTCCATACAAATTGTTAGATAGGCATAATCTACATTGTCCAGCAATTCATCAATACGCTGATAGATGGAGGTCAGGTTTTCAAAAAATAATTCGTCTGCCAGGATATATTTCATTCCATGCTGATGAGCTGTATCAAAAAGCTTAAGTGTATTGGAGTTTCTCTGAATTCCGATATGCAAAGAATTAATGGGACCTTCCTGGGCAATCTGCCAGAATCCGGTTCCTGAGCTTGGCCCTACTCCATTTTCTGGTTGTCGGTTATCGAAATGGGCATCAATATTAATAATTCCAATTTTTTGTTCCGGGAAGGCTGTTTTAACGCCTAAATAATGAGCATAGGTAACTTCATGTCCTCCGCCCAAAACAAGGGATTTTCCTCCTTTTAGAAGGACTTTTGAGACATTTTTAGCAAGATTATTCTGAGCGTTTTCCAGATTACCGTCTTCACAGGTAAGATTTCCAAAGTCCAGCAGAGAAAAATCCGGAAGAATTACCGGAAAATTAGACATATTTTTCCTGATCACATCAGGAGCATCTTTCGCTCCCTGACGGCCTTTATTTCTCCTTACTCCTTCATCCACAGCAAAACCATGCAATGCAAAATCTCCTGCAGCAATGTTGTCGTAATTACGTTCTTCTTTAACTCTTTGAAATAATCTGTGATAGAGAAGTTCTTCTCCGTCCAATCTGCCTTGCCAAATAGTACTCATTATTCAGTCATTTGCCTATTGTCTGTTCTTCAATCGATTATGATTGAAGAACAAATATTGTTAATTTATAATTTTATATCAGATTTCCATCAATATAAACCTGTTCTGCTTTCAGGCTTCCCTGGTTATACAGTACATTCTGGAAATTGTTGGTTTTGAAAGTGACAAAATCTGCCTTTTTCCCTACTTCCAGTTGTCCTCTGTCTTCAAGATTCAATGCATAAGCAGCACGGAAGGTCATCCCGGCCAAAACTTCAGCTGTAGTAAGCTTTTGGAAGGTGGCTAAAATAGAAGCCTGGGTAATTAAATTTCCCATTGGGGCAGATCCCGGATTCCAGTCACTAGCAATAGCTACAATAGCTCCTGCATCTAATAATTTTCTTGCCGGGGTAAATTTCTCACCCAATCCTAAACTCGCTCCCGGAAGGGCTGTTGCCACCGTATCAGATTCTGCCAGAAACTGAATATCTTCATCTATTGTTGCTTCCAGATGGTCTGCAGACTTCGCTCCTACTTCTACGGCAATTCTTGAACTTCCAGGGGTAAACTGATCTGCGTGAACCGTAATTTCAAAACCTAATTCTTTTGCTTTAAGCAAGAATTCTTTACTTTCTTCCGGCTGAAAAGCAGACTTTTCAATAAAGATATCTACTCTGTTCGCTAAGCTCTCTTCTTTTACTTTTGGTAAAATTTCGGTGATGATATATTGCAGATATTCGGGATTGCTTCCGTCAAAATCTCTTGGTTTTAAGTGAGCTGAAAGACAGGTTGGAACTAAAGTGGCTTTGGTTACATTCTGTGCTTTTTTAATAATTCTAAGCATCTTCAACTCGTTTTCCACATCCAGACCGTATCCACTTTTCACTTCAATGGTCGTAATTCCCAGATCAATCAAAAAGTTGATTCTTTCTCCTAAAGTTTTTAACAATTCTTCTTCTGAAGCATTTCTTGTATGCTGTACGGAACTCCAGATTCCACCACCGCTTTCCGCAATCTCCAGATAGGTTTTTCCTGCATTACGCATGGCAAAGTCATTCGCACGGTTTCCTCCGAAACAAATGTGGGTATGTGAATCTACAAAAGCAGGAAGAACAATCTGTTCTCCTTCAATCTGTTCGATTTCTATAGTAGGATTTTCTGTTTTCAATGTTTCAAAATTTCCAACTTTCCTGATGGTATTCTGATCTACTACAATTCCTCCGTCTACAATAATTTCCAGCTGCTCATCAGAAATTTTTCCTCTTAAAGGTAAGTTGGCAAGCGTTACCACCTGTTTAAATGGGCCTATTAATTTCATTAGTTTAAAGTTAATGCGATGTTTAGATGTAAGCTGATCCATTTTATATCAAACTCAATTTTCCAAACATTCAAAATTTCATTAATTTTTATTAATAATTTCTTCTCTCAAAAATACTTAAAATATCCCAATTATTTAAATCTTAGCTGTTCTCATTTTCAACCCTGGCTTAAACCTCTCTATCAATCTCAACGTTTTCTCAATCTGCCCTTCAACCTTTGTCTAAATTTGCTATCTTTGAAGTAAATGAAATGAATTAATGCCAGATTTTTTACATCCAGATAAGGAAAACTACTCACGAGAGGAGCTGATGCAGGAAGAACAGATCCGTCCACAGAGCTTTAAAGATTTTGCGGGGCAGAGAAAGACGCTGGAGAACCTTGAGGTTTTTGTTACCGCTGCGAAAAGACGTGGAGGAGCATTGGATCATGTTTTATTACATGGTCCGCCGGGACTTGGTAAAACGACTTTAGCCAATATTATTGCTAATGAACTTGGGGTAAACTGCAAGGTTACTTCGGGCCCTGTATTGGATAAACCCGGAAGTTTAGCTGGTTTACTGACCAATCTGGAAGAAAATGATGTTCTTTTCATTGATGAGATTCACCGTCTTTCTCCTGTGGTAGAGGAATACCTGTATTCTGCAATGGAAGATTACAAGATTGACATTATGCTGGAAACAGGCCCTAATGCCAGAAGTGTACAGATAGGGCTAAATCCTTTTACTCTCGTAGGTGCTACGACAAGAAGTGGTATGCTTACAAAACCAATGCTTGCCCGATTTGGAATTCAAAGCAGGCTGGAATATTATTCTATTGAACTTCTGTCTATGATTATTCAGAGAAGTGCAAGGGTTTTAGGCGTAGTTATATATGAAGATGCAGCAATAGAAATTGCAAGAAGGAGCCGTGGAACGCCAAGGATTGCGAATGCATTATTAAGAAGAGTACGTGATTTCGCTGAGATCAAAGGGAATGGTGAAATTGAAATCAAGATTACAAAATATGCTTTGGACTCTTTAAATGTGGATGAATTTGGTCTGGATGAAATGGACAATAAAATCATGCGCGTCATGATTGAAAATTTTAAAGGAAAACCAGTTGGTATCTCGGCTCTTGCAACATCTATTGCTGAAAATCCGGAAACCCTGGAAGAAGTATATGAACCATTTTTGATTCAGGAAGGGTTTATTATCCGTACTCCGAGAGGGCGAGAAGTTACTGATAAAGCTTACAAACATTTAAACATTACAAGACCTAAAAACCCGGGAGAGTTATTTTAATTCAAAGTTTAAGGTTTAAGGTTAATGAGAATTGATTAGTTTATGTTTATACCTAAATTATACAGAAGTGAAGATTACGATTTGATGAGAGAGATTATCAAAGAAAATTCTTTTGCTTTACTGATTTCTTCTGTCGGTAAGATACGGGCTACTCATTCTATGATGATGCTTAATGAAGATGATCCTGAAAATGCCTATATTGAAACTCATATTTCAAGAGCTAATCCCCAGGCCAAAGCCTTACAAAATGGTGATGAAGTTCTTTGTGACTTCTTAGGGGCTCATACTTATATATCCAGCAGCTGGTATGATCATATCAATGTTTCCACCTGGAATTATGAGGCAGTACAGATTCACGGAAAAGTTGAAATAATGAATCATGATGAGCTATATGCTCATTTGGATAAATTAACGTCCAAATATGAAAGTTTTCAGCAATGTCCCATGATGGTAAAAGATATGGGAAAGGAATTTGTGGAAAAGGAAATGAAGGGCGCGTTTGGGATTAAAGTTATTCCAACCGAAATATTTATCAAGCAAAAACTTTCTCAGAACAGAAAAGAGGATGATTTTAACAACATCATTACTCAACTTGAGCAATCTGATGATAACGCGAGAAAAATTGCAGAGAAAATGAAATTAATAAAGAAATAATCAAAATATACATATGAAGTTATATCCAATACAATGTGGAAAATTTAAACTGGACGGCGGTGCTATGTTCGGAGTCGTCCCGAAGAGTCTGTGGGAAAAAACGAACCCGGCAGACGAAAAAAACCTGATTGAGCTGGGGACACGTTCTCTGCTTATTGAAGATGGAAAAAAACTGATCCTGGTAGACTGTGGTCTTGGTAACAAACAGGATGATAAATTCTTCGGTCACTACTCTCTTTGGGGAGATGATACTCTTGATAAGAATCTTAAAAAATATGGCTTTATAAAGGAGGACATTACGGATGTATTCCTTACTCACCTTCACTTCGATCACTGTGGTGGAGCGATAGAATGGAATGACGATAAAACCGGATACAGACCTGCCTTTAAAAATGCTAATTTCTGGACGAATGAAAATCACTGGCAATGGGCAACAGAACCCAATGCAAGAGAAAAAGCAAGTTTCCTGAAGGAAAACATTATGCCAATGCAGGAAAGCGGACAACTTAACTATCTGCCACTTCCTACTACCGGAAACTACGGTTTCGCTCCTGATCTTAAAATGGACGTTATCTTTGTAGACGGACATACAGAAAAACAAATGCTTCCGGTCATCCAGTATCAGGAAAAAACTGTTGTTTTTGCGGCTGACCTTATTCCTACAGCAGGACATATCAACCCGGTGTATGTGATGGGATATGACACCAGGCCTCTTTTAACAATGGAAGAGAAAGCAAAGTTCCTGAAGCAATGTGTAGACAATGAATATTTACTGTTCTTTGAACACGATGCTCATCATGAGCTGGCAAGTCTTAAAATGACCGAAAAAGGAGTGAGACTTGATGAGACGTTTAGCTTTAATGATGTTTTTGGATATTAATTTTAATCATGGAAGAATTACATTCAGAAACACAGCAGACAGAGCCGGAACCAGCACCCAAGATCATTGGTTTAACAGGAGGAATAGGTTCTGGAAAAACCACAGTAGCGCGCTTTATAGAGGAATTCGGCTTTCCGGTTTATTATTCCGATGACAGAGCTAAAGCCATTGTTAATGAGAGTGAAGACCTGAAAACAAAAATCAAGGAACTTCTTGGCGAAGAATCTTATGATGAAAATGGGTTATATGACAGAAAATTTGTGGCTGATCAAGTTTTTAATAACAGAGATCTGCTTCAGCAATTGAATGAGATCATCCACCCCGCTGTAAGAATTGATTTTGAAAACTGGGTTAAGAAACAAAGCAAATATTTAGTTTTTAAAGAAACAGCTTTATTGTTTGAACTGAAACTTAACAGACAATGTTATAAGTCTCTTCTGGTAACAGCCGAGGATAATATCAGGATTAAAAGAGTAATGGACAGGGATAACAAAACTTATCGTGAGGTAGAAGCTGTCATGGAAAAACAGATGCCTGAAAGGGATAAAATAAAAATGGCAGATTGTATTATCTATAACAATACCAATCTCGAAGAATTAAAAGAACAAACTGAAAAAGTAGTTTTCAGTATTGAATAAATAAAAACTCGTTAGAAGTTTTTCTAACGAGTTTTTTTCTGCAAAAAAATAATTTCTGAGACATTATTCCAATGAGATAATTTAATAAAAAATAAGCCTCCAAAAATGGAGGCTTATTCTATGTGAAATTTAAATGACTTATTCTTTGATAAATTTCTTTTGGGTAGTATTACCGTTATCGTCGATATCAATTACATAAACACCGTTAATCAATCTGCTTACATTGATCTGGTTGTTTAGTAAGATACCGTCAGCAATTACCTGCCCAGCAGCATTGTAGATTTTGTATTTAGCTCTCTTGCTAACATTTTTCACAAACAATACTGAGCTTACCGGGTTAGGATAAATCATAACACTTGTCTGATCAATTGGATTAGCAACAGTCGGTTTAGAGATTCTTACCGTGTAATCCTCTACTTCTCCGTTTTTGAAGTCAGTACAGTTCACAGGGATACCGTCTCTAGACATTGCTACTCTCATCACTACATACTTATAATCTGTCATACTTACAAAAGCATCTGCAGGTACATTGAATTTACCTGAAACAGGGCTGTTTGAATTAGGTGAAGAAGTAAATACTCTTTCGTTGATGTCAAACTCTCCGTTTCTGTTGAAGTCAATCCAAACTGCGATTCCTTCATTGTAAGTAGTTCCTGTCCATTTTTTCTCAATGATGATCTCATTGTCAGTTGATCCCTGGATCATCTCGATAAATGTTTTAGGAACTCCAGTATAATCTGTATAAGTAGAAGCTCCGGATTCATTCTCCATTGTTTTCTTACCTGTAGGCTTCACAGTAACTTTAGAGATATGCTCTCCTGTAGAGTTTTCACCTTTCATCTTACAGTAGATTACTGTAGGTGTTGTAAAGTAGTAAGGAGGAGTATAGTTTCCTGGCGTACCGTTACAGATATTCACTACCTGCATTTCATATTTTGTTAATTCTGTAAGACCTGTCAATACAAGGTTATTAACTAATGATGGTACTTCTGTCCAACTTGGAATACCTACTTTTCTATATCTAAGAACATACGTTGCTCCAGGGAACGGATCCCACTGAATTGCCGCTGATGTAGGAAGCAATTGAGTAATTGTCAATCCTGGAGGCGGAATTTGGCATATTCTTTCTGTAGTAAATACTTTAGGGTTAGAATATGGATTCAATGTTGTTTCACCATTACACTGGTTAGCAATCTGTACTTCATAAGTTGTATATGGCTCTAAAGGAGTTGCACTTCCCAATACATAAGTATTTGCAGGAGCTGCTGGTAAACTTATAGTTGCCCATGTAGTAGTACCTACTTTTCTCCATCTCATTGTATACGTAGAGCTTGCTGCAAGCGGAGCCCATGTAATCAATGCTGTTGTTGGAGTAATGTTACTTACTGTTACATTTGGAGGAGTAGGATCACATCTTGTAGTGAATGTCTTGATTGGTGTTGCTGTTCCAACGATATCTCCACAAATTGCTGCTACCTCTACTTCATAAGTAGTTGCTGGTGTCAGTCCGGTGATTACTAACGGAAGGTTACCCAATTGTGCTGAAGCATATACTTGCGTCCAAGCTGTTGTTCCCTGAGCTCTGTATCTCACCACATAGCTCACTCCTGCTCCCGTGATGGTAACAGTAGCTGTTGTATGTGTAGTTGTAAATGTTGGAGCGTTAGGAGTTGCATTACTACAAGGTCTGATTCTTACTCTATAATCTTCCACTTCCCCATCCACTGCATTCTGGCACATTACTGGAGCATTTGTACGTTTTAATACAACTCTCATTGTAGTTGTCAATGGTCCTGTGTAAGAATTTGAAGGAACAGCAAAAGTAGCCGTTACCGGAGTAGTTGTATTGGCTGGAGAAATTAAAATTCTCTCGGCATCTGTAAACTGTCCGTTTCTGTCAAAGTCGATCCATGCTGTTACAGCATCGTTACCTGTGGCACCTGTCCAACCTTTCGCTACAGAGATTTTATTATTCTGAGAATCTACATCTAAAGTTATAAGCGTCTCCGGAGTAGTATAGCTGGTATAATTGGTTTGTACCGAAGTATTATTCATTGGTGGCACTCCAAGGTTCGAAGAGGTAACTGTTACATTCGAAATATGGTCATTTGTACCGGTACCTGTCATTTGACAGTAAGTCAATGGAGGTGTTGTGAATGTTACTGTTGATGAGTAAGATCCTGTAGAACCGTTACAAGTTGTAGAAACCTGAACATCATAATTAGTCTGCTCTGTAAGACCAGTAATTCCATAGAAGTTCTGACCAGCAGGAACTGTAGCAGTTTGCCAAACCCCACTTGGAGAAACTCTCCATCTGATATTATAAGTAGCCCCTGCAGTAGCAACCCATGACACTGTTGCAGTAGTTGCCCCAATATTATTTACTGTAATATTTGTTGGAGGAGCTGTTGAACAAGGCTGAGCATCTACAAATTTTACTGCATAATCTTCTACTTCTCCCTGAGTGAATGTTCCACATGGATTAGCATTATCAAAATATCTCATTACTACACGCATACGGGTAGGAAGATTTCCTGTATACACGTTACCACTTGCCACCGTAGGTACTGCAAAAGTAGCTGTTACCGGTGTAGTTGTATTATAGGTTGTATTAAGAATTCTCTCGCTGGTTTCAAATGTTCCGTTTCTGTTAAAGTCTACCCATGCTGAAACTGCATATGAAGAAGGAGAACCCGGCCAGTATTTGTTTACAGAAATTTTATTATTTGCAGAACCTCTTTCAAAGATTACTACTCTTGTAGCATCCGCTGTATAATCTTTGTAATTGTCAGATCCGGAATTACTCATCATAATAGGAGTATTCGTAGGAGTAACAGTTACATTATTAATATATCCGCTTGTTGCAGTATTACTTGTAGGACCTGCTGTACAATAAGTAAGAGCAGGTGTTGTAAAGGTAACGGTTGGTGAGAATGCCCCTGTAGTACCTCCACAAACAGTAGCAACCTGTACATCATATGCAGTCTGCTCCAATAATCCCGTAAGTAATTGGTTACTGATTAATGGTGTATTTACTGCAATCTGTTGCCATGCTCCTGAAGGAGACACTCTGTATCTTACTATATAAGTAGCTCCTGTAGTAGATGTCCAAGTAACATTCGCTGAAGAAGGAGTTACGTTATTAACCATAATATTAGATGGCGGGGCTGTAGAACATCCTGCCAAATCGATCAGTTTCACAGCATAATCTTCAGTTTCACCATAATAGTAAGTTCCACAAGCACTAATAGGGCTGTATTCATTTAATACAACGCGCATTTTTGTAGTCAGGTTTCCTGTATATACACCACCTCCATTGGGTACTGTAAATGTAGCGGTAACCGGAGTAGTTGTGTTACTTGGTGAAGTAAGCACTCTTTCAGTTGCTTCAAAAACACCATTACGGTTAAAGTCAATCCAAACTCCTGTTAAGAAGCTATACTGAGTACCTGGCCAAGCTTTTGAAACTGAAACGGTAGCTGTACCTCCTCTTACCAAAGTAACTACTCTTGTAGGATCCGTACTGTAATCTGTATATCCACTCTGACCAGAGTTGCTGTACATAGACGGAGCACCTTGTGCATTAACAGAAACCTGATTGATATATCCGTCAATATAGGTACTTGTAGCACCGGAAGTACAATATGTAAGAGCCGGAGTTGTAAAGTTGACACTGGAAGAGAATGCTCCCTGTGTCCCTCCGCAGACAGTGGCTACCTGAACTTCATACTGAGTCTGCTCAGTTAATCCGGTAATAATCTGGTTTGCGACCATAGGAGTTGTAACATTGATTGTTGTCCAGGCTCCCCCAGAAACAGGTCTGTATCTTACCACATAAGTGGCACCCGAGGAAAGGTACCATCCTACATTAGCAGAAGTTGTTGTCAGGTTTGAAACTGTAATGTTGGTAGGTGGCGCCGTTGAACAAGCTGGAAGCGGGTGGCTTTCCAACTGTATTCTCGGAATATCTGCAAGCCTGTCTTTTGCAGAAGGCGGTGATGCAGGATCTGGATTTGTAGAATCCTCATAATAGATGATCCCACGGTTCGCTCCAGCATTATATGATCCCCAAGCCGTTCCTGGAGAAGATGCATAATCGGGAGTTTTTTCATTGACAGCAACCACAAGATTGTCTGTTCCATTCCATAAAAATGGTGTAGACAATTGAAGAGTTACCCAGCTTCCATTCGTTAAGTTAGGTAAAACTCCGTCAAACACCTGAGTCATAGAACTTACCGGAACCCAGTTTGTATTGGATGTAAAGCTATTCTGGGTGGTGTTTCCCATATATACCACCCAATCCTTATAAACAGCCTGAGAGGCTGCGACGGTGGTAGAATAAAACTTTATAGCTGTGATATAGTTCGACGTACCAATGGCAGTCGTAAGTTCCGCAGCTGTATAAATCTGCTGGGAATAACTATACCCATAATAGGAACGTATGGGGAGATACACAGAGGTACCCGTTCCTGTCCCGATCTGTCCTGCCTGAGCCGAGACTTTGGATACAAAGCCTGTACAAATCAAACAGAGAAACAGAATTAAAGAGGTAAAGAATTTCTTCATAATGTTTTCATTATAATATTAATCACACAAATCTAATCATTTTTTATTATTAATTTATAAGTGCATTTATGTTTTTTTTATAAAAAAATAACAAATTCATCACTTATGCTCTAAATAAAGAAATCCCCGGGAGTTCCCGGGGATTTACTAATATTTAAAGGTTATCTTTATTTTTTGATAAATTTAGATTTGAACTGTTCAATTCCTTTATCATCTATTGTAATAATGTAACCACCTTTAACTAAAGCTGAAACATTAACCTTTCCATTATTGATATTTCCTCTATCTACTAATTGTCCGGCAGCACTATAGATCTTATAAGTTGCTTTATCTGAAACCTTAGTAATATTCAGAACATCAGTTGCAGGGTTTGGATAAATCTGAATGCCATTATTTTTAATAGTATTTTCAGAAGTAGCAAGGTTACCCGTAATAACTACGTTATAATCCTCAACCTCACCATCGAAAAGTTCTCCACAAACATAATCTGAAGGTAATGATAAACCAACGTTACCCCCTCCAGTTCCAGCACCTACATAGAATGCTACAACTCTCATTCTTAATGGCTGTCCTTCTACTGCATTCGCTGGAATTGTAACGTTTCCGCTTACTACAGTTGATGGCTGCGTTAATGTTACAGGATAATTCAATACTCTTTCTGAATCACTGAAAACACCATCTTTGTTAAAGTCTATAAATGCAGCTACCGTATCATAATCAGCACTACCGGAGTTCCCTACGGTAACAGACATAGGGTAAACATTCCCTTTTGTTAAGTTAATTTGAAGTGCTGTATTTGTTGTATAGTTTGTATATGTACTATTTACAGAAGTGTTATTTACATTCGCAAGTGTCACATTGGCAATATACTCATAGTCTGAACTTGTTGAAGCAGCTGCGCAGTAAGCAAGTGCAGGTGTACTGAAGTTTACGGATGCAGAATATGTTCCTACTGTAGTACCACAAACTAAAGCTACCTGAACTTCATACGTTGTACCATCAATTAAGTTACTTAAGTTGATTGAAGGAACTGCTGTATCAGCTTCAGTCCATACAGTTGTACCTACTTTTCTGTAACGTACTTTATAAGTTGCGCCTGTATAAGACATCCAGGATACACTTCCTGAAGACACTGTAATGTTACTTACAACAACGTTGGTTGGAGCAGCACTGCTACAAGCAGATAGAGGTGCAATACTTACAGGTCCCACCGCATAGAAAACATTTCCTATTGAAGAAACTCTTACTTTAATTGTCTGACCGTTCAATGAAGAAGGGAAAGTGAAGTTTTCAGATCCGTCATTAGGTGTTGATGCTGATAATACCGTCCAGGTTGTTCCGTTATCTGTAGTGTAATCAATTTTTACATTAGCAACATTATAAGGAGCTGCATTGGTATTGGCAACAATCCATTGAACTGGAGTTGGAGTATTCACATCAGCATATTGGTTAGCTAATCTGAAAGGACCATTATCTCCTACAACAATAGTCTGAACTTTAAAAGCAGATTGCTGTTGAGCTACATTGGAATTATTATCTCTTACCGTTAATGCAAAATTTGTAGTTCTTGCCGTAGTAGACACTGCCTCCCAAGTATTGTTTGCATTATTTAATACTCCGTTCATTACAGACGTAAATTTCGGGAAATATCTTGTTGGGCTTGCATTTGGAGCAGCAGATCTGAATGAAGCTCCTGATGTTGTGTTTCCTAAGTTATATTTATCAATAGAAACCAAGGCATCATCTACCTCTTCCCAAGAATAAGTCATTGGGTCATTTTCAGGATCTGTAGCACTACCCGTCAAAGCAAAAGCAGTACCTTTTGGTATAGTATATGTTGGCAGATCAGCAATTACCGGTGGGTTATTGGTAATTGTCGTTTCTACGTCACAAGTTTTTGCAATTAAGTTCGCTTGTACCTGACCGATACTTGCTTTATGGAAATAAGGATCAGAGTTTTGCTGAACATCTGTATCAGGACCGGTAATACCAGCATATCCCATAATAGTAGTTCCAGAACCAGGTTCCATATTTACTCCACTTCCTTCAAGATTATGAGAGAAAGTATGATTAGCTCCTAACTGGTGACCCATCTCATGGGCTACATAGTCGATATCAAAGCTATCGCCTGATGGAATTCCATTCGCAGGAGAAGTAAATCCTGAACCTTTTCCTTTAGGAACTGAAGTTGTAGGATTAATACATACACATCCGATACATCCGGCGTTTCCTCCACCTCCAGATTTACCGAATAAGTGTCCGATATCATAGTTGGTATTTCCAACATTGGCTGTCAAAGCTGATTGTAACTGCGCGTTCCACGCTCCCTGTGCTCCGGTTGCAGCTGCAGAATATGGATCAGTAGCAGGATCAATATAAATTACATTAGGAAAGTTCTGTAAATTCAAATGCAATGCAAAGTCTTTCTCAAAAACTCCATTTACTCTGGTTAGAGTATTATTGATAGCAACAAGTGCAGGAGCTCTTTTCTGATCATCCGTAGCAGTAGCAGGTACACCAGCAAGTCCCATAAAGTATTGCGTATACTCACCTGTAACAGACATTGCCAGTCTCATTGTTCTGTATTTCTTATCAGAACTTTTGTTAAAAGTTGTCGGCTGATTAGTGAACGACTGTTCATTTTTTAATAAAGCATCTATTTCCTTCTTAGCAGCAGGAGATTCTTCTGTAGAACACAAGAAACCGTTCTTTTCCTTTTTTGTTTTAGGATGAACAGCATACACTGTTTTATCTGCGGCTGTAGGGTCTATAAATTCATATTTATCTCCATGGATGATCATTGACTGAAAATCATTAGGAGCGATACTGAATCTTAAGTATTTGGTAGGGTCATCGACACTAGTTCCAACATAAGATCCTAATTCATACTTGTCTGCCAGTTCTTTTACAACTACTGGAAAACTATATACATTAAACCTTTCAATCTTCCCGCTCATTGTAGGAAGAGAAATTACTACAGGAGTGGAATTTGCTCCCATTTCCTGTGCATTCTTCAGCTGAGATCTTAGTAAGTTCAGGTCCAGTTTATAATACCCGTTACTTCTTACATTAGATTGATCTACTCTAAATCCTGTACTTCTTTTGTTATCGTCTCCTTTTTTAAGAGAGGTGGGTGTCCATTGGCCGAACACTGCTCCTCCTATAAAAGTAAACATTAAAGCAGTAAATACTTTTTTCATAAATTAAAACACAATTATAATTTCCGCCAAATATAGCTATTTTATAAATCACACAAATGAAATAACTTAATATTTTTTAATATTATACACCTAACAAACATATTCATTAAAAAAAATACAAATCAAAGAATATGATTAATTTTATATTCTATATTATTGTACAATTCAAGAATTATCATTTATAGAAATTATAAGTAACATTCATTAAAAAAAACACAAACTTTAGAACAATCTAAAGTTTGTGTTTTTTTTATCTTAAACGGTAAGAGCAGTTATTTCTAGAACTTATAAGCAATATTCCATGCAAATCCCATATTAAACTTTGAGGAACTTTTTCCGAACCCGGGAACTATCATCGGAGAGATGTCATCCTGCTTGGTAGTGTATACCATATATCTTGGCTGAAGATTCACATCTATATAAAAATTAGAGCTGAATAACTGTACTCTACCTCCAATAGTTCCCTCCAGCCAAAAAGAAGACTGCGAGGATGAAGGAAATGCTTCAGAAGAATTACTTCCTCCAAATCCACGAACAGGAATCGCCATATATTCCTGATTATAGAATGATCCTGCCACTTTTCCTCCGGCATAAAATCCGTTGAATTCATTTTCAGCATCTTTTGCCAGCATATAGAACGCACCTAACTTCACGAAAGGTCCGTTTGCCTTAGCATCATAGCCATTTTTCTGATATACGTTTTTCTCAAAACCTGCTTCTGCAATAGCATGAACATTTCCTTTGATCTTGGAGGAAATAAATCCCTGATACAGTTTTCTATCTGAAAAAAATCCGGCTCCGGTATTCAATACATCAAGGCCAACCATAAAATTAGGTTCATATTTTTCCTGAACCTTCTTCTCTGCTTCCTTTTTTTTGTCTTGTGCCCAGCTTATTATTCCAAATAAACTAAAAAGAAAGGTAAAGATTAGTCTTGTCTTCATTTTCGATTTGATTTTGTCCGACCTCCACTTTCTGAACTGGATCCGGAGTTACTAATTCTGAAGTTAAATTCTCGTAATACTTTTTGATTCCGCATCCGGGAGAAACGTATGTTGACTTTGTAGTATAATTAATTCTTACTTTAGATTCCTTCCCCTTTTTAGTAAGTTTAAAATAAACGTCTGTATAAGGTGAATTGTCTACCCGTAGAGGAATTAACCTTGAATCAGTCTTTACAGCGACTCCGAGATCTACCTTTCCTGCACCATAATCTACTGCAACATAGAGTGAATCCAGAGTAGTCTCTTTTCCACTATCCTTATCTCTGTAGGCCACCTTCATTCTGGGAGTTCCTTCTCCGCTTTCACAAATATCATCGTCACCCCCACAGGAAACAAGCATTCCTAAAAAGCAGATCGCTATAAGAAATTTAAAGTACTTCATATTAAGATTTGAAATTCAAATTTAAATAAATTTATTTTTTAATCAGTAATGCAATGTTCTCAACATGGTGTGTTTGTGGGAACATATCTACTGGTAAGATCTTTACTAAAGTATAATGATCTTTCATTAAAGCAAGATCTCTTGCCTGTGTAGCAGAGTTACAGCTTACATAAACTACTTTTTCCGGTGAAAGCTTAAGAATCTGCTCTACAACCTTCTGGTGCATCCCGTCTCTTGGCGGATCTGTGATTAATACATCTGCTTTAGGGTGGCTGGCCATGAATTCATCATTGAAAATGTCTTTCATATCTCCACAATAGAACGTTGTATTTGTTAAACCGTTCAATGCTGCATGCTCTATTGCTGCATCTATTGCTTCCTGTACAGATTCTATTCCGATTACCTGTTTTGCATTTCTTGCTACATACTGAGCAATTGTTCCTGTTCCTGTATAAAGGTCATATACTACTTCATCACCTTTCAGGTCTGCAAACTCCAGTGTTTTTCTGTATAATTCTAGCGCTTGTTTGTAATTGGTCTGGAAGAATGATTTCGGTCCAATCTTAAACTTCAGCCCATCCATTTCTTCCATAAGATACCCTTCTCCGAAATATACGTTGATATTTAAATCATAGATAGAGTCATTCTGTTTAGGATTAATGGCATATACCAATGTTTTAATCTGTGGGAATTTTTCTAATAAGAATTCAAAAAGTTTCTCTCTGTTTTCTTTTTCTTCTCTGTAAAGCTGGAAAAGAACCATCCATTCTCCTTTGGAGTTCTGTCTCATCATTAAGGTTCTTAAGAATCCTTCCTGATTTCTCACATCAAAAAAGTCAAGGCCAGTATTAACGCCATATTCTTTTACAGCCAGTCTAATGGCATTGGAAGGATCTTCTTGAAGGAAACACTCCTTCAAATCAAGAATCTTGCTCCACATTCCCGGAATATGAAAACCTAAGGCATCTTTGCTCCCGAAATTTTCTTCGGAGCTTATTTCATATTGAGTAAGCCATCTCGCATTGGAGAAGGAAAACTCCATTTTATTTCTGTAAAAATATTGTTCTTCAGATCCTAGAATCGGAACCGTTTCAAAGTCATCAATTCCTCCGATCCTTTTGATATTATTATAGACTTCTTCCTGTTTAAAATCAAGCTGTTTTTCATAGCTCATATTCTGCCACTTGCATCCTCCGCAAGTACCAAAATGAATACATTTAGGCTCAACTCTGTACGGTGATTTTTCAAGTACTTCAATGGCTTCGCCTTCATAGTATTTAGACTTTGCTTTTTTCACTCTCACATTCACAATATCACCTGGAATTGCGCCTGTTACCATTACCGTTTTACCTTCCTCTGTTTTTCCTATTGCCACGCCTTTTGCTCCGGCTGTCAACAATTTTATATTTTCAAGAGTTAGATCTCTTTTTTTCTTCCTACTCATTCTAAAATTTTCTATTTTCCTAATGGGAACTTTTACGTTCCGGTTTGCAAAAATACAATAAAAAAAACCTTATCCGAAGATAAGGTTTCTATACTGTGTTAAAGTTTATTATTTTGTTGGAGCCGGCTGTGGATTTGCTGGCTGTGGCGCTTGTTGCATTGCAGATGGATCAAGCTGTAATTGTGGCTGCATTTGTGCATTTGGATCTACCTTCGGAGCTGAAAGACCTGTTTGTTTATCCAAAATAGTCACTAGTTCCTGCTCACCAAGGTTTACGAAAGATCTGCTGGCAATTTTACCATCTTTATCGATAATGACAAAGCAAGGTAACTTGAACCCGTATACTCCATATTTCTTAGCGATGTCAGAGTTCAATCCTCCTTCTCCATAAACATTCACTCCCTGAATTCCTTTTAATAAAGAATTGCTTGTCTTAATGAATTGATCTTTTGTATCGTCTACGTTTACAAATACAAAATTCATTTTAGACTTATAAAAGTTTACCACTTCTTTTAATACAGGTACTGTAGCTTCGCTAATGTAAGGATTCCATGAAGCATAGAAGAACAACATATAAGGTTTTCCTTTGTTTTCAGAAAGTTTATATGTTTTTCCGTCTTGTTTTGCTAACGCTGCTTCAGGAGCTGTCTCTCCGATTTTAAGTCCTGTAATAGCTACCTGCATTTTTAAAAGGTCACTTTTAATCGTAGCATCTTTAATATCTGAATCGATGATCTTTTTAATCTTGTCAATATTGGCAGCTGGAGTTGTTGGATGAATATCAGCCTGAGCCATTACAAATGCAAGAAGATAATCTTTTGCAGTTTGAGATAAATCTTTTTTTGTTTTTAAATACTGGGCGAACATCTCAGAAGTTGTAATCCCTGTTTTTCCTTTGCTGTTTGCTTCAGCATATTTCTGGAAATCAGGAGTCATTTTTACAAGAAGATATTGTCTGTAAAGAGGAATAGTTTTTACCATTCCATCTTTGTCTGTTTCCAGCTGAGTTTCGTAATCTTTGAAGGCCTTAGAAGCTTTGAAAGATGGGTTCCCTGACATTGGACCATGAGACATTTCATAGTTGGCAAGCAAGTTAAGAATGGTTACTTTCACATCGTTTTTCTTCCATTCCAAAAGTCCTTTGCTTGGATTATTTTTCTTGGCAAGGTCATCTACATTTTTATTAATATCTGCTTCAATTTTATGCATACCTTTCAAAAATGCAGCTTCGTCACCACCCATTAATACAGGTAAATTAACTTTACCTCCATAGTCTGCCAAGAACTTCATACTTGCCGTAAGGAAGTCATTATTCTTTTTAGCATCTCCGGTAATCACATATTCATTTGGGAAAGTAGCTCCGTTTCCTGAGATATTTACTTTTTGGCCACCTTCAAGATAAATCAGGCTTTGTCTGCCCGCGTAATTGATTACGTACATTCCATCTTTAGGAGCGTCAAAATTCCCTGAAAAGTTTCCGTCTTTATCAAGACCTATATTAATCAAAGGCAGGGTTCCTACTCCTGAAGCTTCTACAAATTCAATTCTTTCTAATGGTGAGCTTCCGGTAATTTTTCCTTTTACTTCTACTTTTTTTGAACAAGACATCACAAAGAATGTGATGATAAACAATAAAAGATATTTTTTCATTTCAATTTTTAATATTACACAAAAATACGCTTTTTAGGGCTTGCTAATTCACACTAATTATTTTTTTTAAAAATTTTATTATTACCATTAAAAAGAGATATTCCAATTATTGGAAATCATCTTTTTGGAGGTAAAAAGTATTTGAAAGTTTTTTCAGAAAACGATTCAATTACCTTTCAAATATATACTTAATAAATAAAGAATAACGAAGATCAGTTAATAAGTTAACAAACTTTAACAGGGTTAACTTTTCCATAAAAAAATCGCCTCCAAAAATGAAGACGATTTTCTATGTATTTGAATCAATTCTATCCTTGATCTACAAGAGCAGCCATGTATTCTCTGTTCATTCTCGCAATGTTTTCAAGAGAAATACCTTTAGGGCATTCTACCTCACATGCTCCGGTATTTGAACAGTTTCCGAATCCTTCTTCGTCCATAGCTTTCACCATGTTCAGAACTCTTCTCTTAGCTTCTACTCTACCTTGTGGAAGTAATGCGTACTGAGAAACTTTTGCTCCAACGAATAACATTGCAGACCCGTTTTTACATGTAGCTACACAAGCTCCACATCCGATACAAGCTGCAGCATCCATTGCTTTATCTGCATCTTCTTTCGGCACAGGAATCGCGTTAGCGTCCAGTGTATTACCGGAAGTGTTCACAGAAATGAATCCTCCTGCTGCCATTACTCTGTCGAATGCGCTTCTGTCTACCATCAAATCTTTGATTACAGGGAAAGCAGCACTTCTCCAAGGTTCAATAACGATCGTCTCACCATCTTTGAACATTCTCATGTGAAGCTGACAAGTTGTAATACCTGTATCAGGTCCGTGAGCTCTACCATTGATGTAAAGAGAACACATACCGCAGATTCCCTCACGACAGTCGTGGTCGAAAGCGATTGGTTCTTTTCCTTCGTTAATTAAATTTTCGTTCAGGATATCTAACATCTCTAAAAATGAAGAGTCTGTAGATACATCTGATATTTTATAGGTCTCAAACTGACCTTTAGTTTTACTATTTTTTTGTCTCCAAATTTTCAGCGTAAGATGTAAGCCTTTTTTTGCACTCATAATGTTATATTTATAGGTTGGAGATTATTTATAACTTCTAGTTTTAACCTCGATGTTCTCGTAGATCAGTTCTTCTTTATGCAACACTTCCGCGTTGATATCGTCTCCCTGATATTCCCAAGCTCCGACGTATTTGTAGTTTACGTCGTCTCTTTCCGCTTCTCCGTCCGGAGTTGAATGGTCTTCACGGAAATGTCCACCACAAGATTCGTTTCTGTGCAGTGCATCGATAGCCATTAATTGTCCAAGCTCAAGGAAGTCTGCTACTCTGAATGCTTTTTCAAGCTCAGTGTTCATTCCTTCTCCTTCTCCCGGAACTTTTACGTTTTTCCAGAAGTTGTTTCTTACTTCTTCAATTTCCTTGATCGCTTCTCTTAACCCTTCAGGAGTTCTTCCCATACCTACTTTATTCCACATAATGTTTCCTAACTGCTTGTGGAAATAGTCAACAGAATGAGTTCCTTTATTGTTTAAGAAGAAATTAATTTTCTCTTTAATTCCTTTTTCAGCCTCGTCAAATGCTGCTGAATTGGTAGGAATAGCTCCTGTTCTGATATCTGCAGAAAGGTAATCTGCAATCGTGTAAGGAAGTACAAAATATCCATCAGCAAGACCCTGCATCAATGCAGAAGCACCCAATCTGTTTGCCCCGTGATCTGAGAAGTTAGCCTCACCGATTACGAAACATCCAGGGATCGTAGACTGAAGATTATAATCAACCCAAACACCACCCATTGTATAGTGAACTGCAGGATAGATCTTCATTGGAGTTTTGTAAGGATCATCAGCTGTAATTTTTTCGTACATTACGAATAGGTTACCATACTTCTCCTCAACCCACTTTTTACCAAGATCATAGATCTGCTGATCTGTAGGGTTATGAATATGTTTTTCGATAGCGGCTTCTTTACCTTTTTTCATGATCTCTGTAGAGAAATCAAGGTAAACACCTTCTTTAGTATCATTATTTTCAATTCCGTATCCGGCATCACATCTTTCCTTAGCAGCTCTAGAAGCAACGTCTCTAGGTACAAGGTTACCGAATGCAGGATATCTTCTTTCCAGATAATAATCTCTATCTTCTTCTTTAATATTTTCAGGTCTTAATTTACCTTCTCTGATCGCTACTGAATCTTCAATTTTCTTAGGAACCCAGATTCTTCCTGAGTTTCTTAGTGATTCAGACATCAGAGTCAGTTTAGACTGCTGTGTTCCGTGAACAGGAATACAAGTAGGGTGAATCTGTACGTAGCATGGGTTTGCGAAGTAAGCTCCTTTCTTGTGAATTTTCCATGCTGCAGAAACGTTAGATCCCATTGCATTGGTAGAAAGGAAATATACGTTTCCGTATCCTCCTGAAGCAATTACCACTGCGTGAGCAGAGTGTCTTTCAATTTCTCCTGTTACAAGGTTTCTTGCAATAATTCCTCTTGCTTTTCCGTCAACAATAACAAGATCCAACATCTCATGACGGTTGTACATCTTGATTCTTCCTTTACCGATCTGACGGCTCATTGCAGAATAAGCACCTAATAATAACTGCTGTCCGGTTTGTCCTTTTGCGTAGAAAGTTCTTTTTACCTGAACCCCACCAAATGAACGGTTATCCAACTGACCACCGTAATCTCTTCCGAAAGGAACCCCTTGGGAAACGCACTGGTCAATAATATTTGCAGAAACTTCAGCTAATCTGTAAACGTTAGCTTCTCTTGCTCTATAGTCACCACCTTTGATGGTATCGTAGAATAATCTGTAAGTAGAGTCACCATCTCCCTGGTAATTCTTAGCTGCGTTGATCCCTCCCTGAGCTGCAATCGAGTGAGCTCTTCTTGGAGAATCCTGATAGCAGAATGCTTTTACGTTGTATCCTTGCTCAGCTAATGTAGCTGCAGCAGAACCTCCTGCCAAACCTGTACCTACAACAATAATATCAATCTTATCTCTGTTGTTTGGTGCAACAAGGTTCATATGGTCTTTATGATTTTTCCACTTGTCTTTAAGAGGACCCGCTGGAATTCTTGAATCTAATTTACTCATATTAGTATATTGATATTATTGAGTTATAAAATGGAAAACTGCTACGATGATGAATCCTGCAGGAATAAGAATTGAATACCATTTCCCGAAAGCTTTGATCACCGGCGTATATTTTGGATGTCTGGCACCGATAGACTGGAATGAAGACTGGAATCCGTGAGCTAAGTGTAATCCTAACAAAACAAAAGAGATTACATATAAAGCTACTCTCCAAAGGTCAGCAAACTTTTCATGAAGCTCAGGCCAGAAACGTTCTGCATCAGGAGTCAATCCCTCTACATACTTGTAATTCATTTCGTGTAGCCAGAAATCATATAAGTGAAGCGCCAAGAAAGCTAAAATAACAGCTCCTGAAATAATCATATTTCTGGACATCCATGAAGAATTCACTGATGCATTGTTTGCTGCATACTTTACCGGACGCGCTTTATTATTCTTGATCTCAAGCACAAATCCCATTACAAAATGGAAAATTACTGCAAAACCAAGAATAGGCTGCATTAAGAACTGCACAAAAGGATTATAGCCCATAAAGTCAGATGCTGTATTGAATGCATCCTTGTTTAGAACTGATAACAAATTGGTTGTCAAATGCAGTATAAGAAAAATCAGCAAAAATAGAGCTGATAATGCCATAGCGTATTTTCTACCTATCGTAGAACTCGTTAAACCTGCCATATAAGTTTAAATTTGAATTTCCACAAAATTAAGAAAGTTTAACAATATCGAAAAGTGAGAAATCTCACAAATAGACAGTTTGTAATCTTTCTAAATAAGATTTTCACCCATTATAAATACAGGAAAATGGCTAAATTCAGAACCATCATTTCAGATCATAAATCTTATTCCTGAAAACTACTTTTTGAATGGAGGGTGACAAGGTTTTTATCTCAAAATGATCTACTCTTCTGGAAGCACAATATGGATTGACTATATACTGTAAAATCTTCGTCTTATTTTTCATATCCGAAATCCAGAAACAGACTCGGTCACCATTTTTCACTGAAAAAATTTTGTTTCTGTTAAAATGATGAACCAATATCTCTTCCTTCCGATTTTCAAAAGCTGTGATTCCGTTTCTTATCATGAGAAATAGTATTGCTGCCATCATCAGCCTCATCGTGTTTTTCGCATTGAATTTCAGTATCGCTGCTCTTAGTAAATAGACAAACATTGATACGGACATCACTTCTACCCCATTCATTGGAATATTTTCAAAGAACAGCACATCCACTTCAGCAAACCAATGGATCACCTTCAGTAAAACCTGAATAATCTCATCATACAGACCATTTATAAGTTCAAAATCAATCCCAAAAGAAATAAGAACTGTTATTAAAAAAGAGAAAATAATAATTAATTCAGAAAAAGGAACAATAACAAAATTGGCAAGGATTGATATCAATGAAAACTGATGAAAATAATACAACACCAGAGGTAGAGTTACCAACTGTGCGGATAAAGATATTGTAATTGTGTTAAACAAGAGTTTTTTAATATAATTATCCTGTTCTGGGAAGTATTTCAACAAAGGCTGATTCAGCCAATAAATGCCTAAAACAGCCGAAAAGCTAAGCTGAAAACCTACATCAAAAAGCTGTTGTGTATCTCCGATTAGAATAAAAAAAGCAGACAGGGCCAGTGAGTGAAGCAAATCCGTCTTTCGCTGAAGCAAAACAAAAATGAAATAAACACTCAGCATAATGCAAGATCGTAATACTGAATTCCCAAATCCAATAAAAGCGGCGAACAACCAGATAAAAATCAAACTAAAAATAGCAGCATATTTTCTGAATTGTAAAGGAGCAAACCGAATCAGAAAAAAATAGAATATCCCAAAAACAACCACAATATGAGTTCCGGAAATAGCAAGAAAATGAACCAGCCCTGATCTATTGAAATCTCTAACAGTACCCGTGTCAATCTCTGTTCGGTCTGCCAGAATAATACCTTTTAGAAATTCTTTAGTTTTCTCAGAAATTTCTGTTTTATCTATTTTGTTAAGAACCTCAAACCTATACTGCCTAAGCTGATCTGCCCACTTTAAATCATTCCGTTCTGCAGATATAATTTCTTTTGAAAGATAAACCTGGTAATCAATATGTTTTCTTTTCAGATATTGAGCATAATCAAATTGAAAATCATACGATGGAACCTGAGGTTGTGTAATGTAAGCCTCAGCTTTGTAGTAGTGAATAAAATCCAGCTCTTTACTCTCTTTTGGAACATAAAAAATTGAAGTGAAACATGCATTATCTGACTGTGCAATGCCCTCATATTTTCTATATTTTTCCGAAGAATTTAATTTCTGAGAGATCTTAAATGAAATCGTTTCATGCTTCTTCACCAAATGTTTACCAACTAGTGAAGAAGTGTTATAGAAATGAAGAACAATTCCTGCTCCGAACAGCAGAAGCATCAGGAAAACTGTTTTGGTTTTATGCAGAAGATAAGAATGAAAGCAGATTAAAATCAACAATATTGAGCAGGTCATTCCAACTCCACCAACAATGGTCTCTGGCAATACCATTTTATCCTGAAAAAGAATTCCAAGAATAAAGCATATTGCCAAAATAAGAAGAGGCTGTTTGTTCAAAATCCATTAATTATCCTTTTAAAATAGGCAATGAATGGGAAATTCATGATCTCTTTAAAAACTAAATAAGCGCTCTGTCATCATTAAAAATGTTAACAGAACGCTTAATTTTTTTTCCTAAAAATTAGGATTAAAAGTATATTATCTCTTTTTCAAAAATTTATCCGTTAAACGCTTCGTTTCTTTGATATAAAATAAAGGATCTTTCCCATAATCTTCATATTTGAAATCACCGGCTTTTTTAGGAACAGCAGGCTCTATTTGTGTTCCTTCATGCCATTCGTTGAATGATGTAATGCCAATGAACTCCGGATTTACTTTAATAGCAGCATCAAACATTTTCTCATAATATTTTCCATTGTCTCTGCTTTTGAAGTTCGCTTCATTCCATGGACGAATTCTTGTATCGGAATAACCAGGACCCACACAAGGAATAAAAATCAGATGGTGATCTTTAGCGAAGTTTGCCATAAAATCCCAATTCGAAGTTGTACTTCCGTATACAAATCCTTCGCTGGCAAAATAGGTATAGAAACCATCGAAGCCTGCCGAATCAAAAAATTCAGCATCATCTTTCTCAACCCAAAGTCCGATATAAAGGGCATCTAAATCTGTATTTCTGACTGTTTTTTCTCCATTTGTAGATAGTATTTTCACCCATTCTTCTTTAGGTATTTTATAGCTATCATAGACATAAAACAGAGGTTTCCCTTCTTTTTTATAGAATGCATGATGATTAGAATACGTTTTTACCAGATAAGAAAGCTGCTCTTTTAATTCTGAAGTGTTTTTATAAAATGGCTCAATGTGAAATGCTATTTTTAAATCATACCGATCTGCAATATCCAGATATTTGATAAGGCTTTTATCCGTAAACGAATCTTTTCCCAGCCAACTTACGACAACCACTCCTGCTCCTGAGTCTTTGATCATTTTCATATGCTGCTCGATGGTTTTCGCATCGTTGGAACTGTAATTGCCAAGAGCCGGATAAAAATTAGCTCCGATATCATCTCCTCCTTTATGATGTCCCAGATTGTTCCACTTCGGATTGCTCCAGTGAGGAAGGATCTCATGATTCCAATGCTGATACTCTCCATCTGTTGCAGGATTGGCGTACCAGCCGTAATAAAATATCTGGACTTTATCTCTTACACTGCTCTGCTGGGCAAAACTGTTTGTGAAAAACAAAGTAAAAGTCAGTAATAACAGAAAACGGTTACAATAATTCATAGTTAAAAAGTAGATTAATAATCAGAAAATCAATACAAACTACACTTTCAATATCACCTCAGCAGCATGATCGCTGGCTCCTTTTCCGCCAAGCTTTTCTCTGAGAAGATGATAGTCATTCAGAACCTGTTCCCTTCTCTCTCCTGACAAAATTTTATTGAGCTCTTCAACCAGATTTTTGGTATTGAGATCATTTTGAATCAATTCTTTCACCACTTCTCTGTCCATAATCAGATTAACCAGAGAAATATAATTGATATTTTTCACCAATCTTTTAGCAATAGCATAGGAAATTTTACTTCCACGATAGCAAACTACTTCAGGTATATTCAACAAAGCGGTTTCCAACGTAGCTGTTCCGGAAGTCACCAAAGCAGCTTTTGAACATCTTAGCAGATCATAGGTTTTATTAGAAACAAAATGAACATTATCATCTACATATTTCTGATAAAATTCTTTTGGAAGACTTGGCGCACCGGCAATCACAAACTGATAGTTTTGGAACTGCGGTCTTACGGAAAGCATTATTTCAAGCATCTTTTCTACTTCCTGTTCTCTGGAACCAGGAAGCAATGCAATGATTTCTTTTTCATTCAAGCCATGCTCCGATTTGAAACGTTCAATACTTATTTCCTCAAGGTCTGAAATAGCATCCAGCAAAGGATGACCTACAAAATGGGAGTGAACTCCATGTTTTCTGTAAAAGTCTTCTTCAAATGGAAGGATGACCATCATTTCATCCACATATTTTCTAATAATCTCTACTCGGCCTTCTTTCCAAGCCCAAAGCTGGGGAGAAATATAATAAACGACTTTGATTCCCAATTCCTTGGCAAATCTGGCAATTCTCAGATTAAATCCAGGATAATCCACCAGGATCAAAACATCAGGTCTGTTCTTCTGAATATCCTCTTTACAGAATTTAATATTATTCAGAATAGTACGGAGGTTCATCACCACTTCCAGAAATCCCATAAAAGCAAGATCACGGTAATGCTTCACCAACGTTCCGCCCTGAGCTTTCATCAGGTCGCCACCCCAAAATCTGAATTCCGCTTGGGGATCCTTGTGTTTTAAGGCTTTCATCAGATTGCTTCCATGTAAATCACCGGAAGCTTCTCCTGCAATAATATAATACTTCATTTCTATAGTAAGGATAGAGAACAAATTAAGACAGATATGATCTTAATTCGTAAATTTGTTCAAAGATAATGATAAAAAATGTCAGAAGAATTTGAAATCCGGAATAAAGTTGCAGAAAGCGGCCTTATCAATTTTGACCTTACCACTTTACTGCCAAAAGGGGAAAGAAAAGGTATAGACCTTAAAGATTTCCTTTTTCAGGAATTGATCCTGAAAGAAAAAGATTTCCGCGAAAAGGTAGATGCTATCGATACGGAAAAATATAAAGACGCTTACGTATATATTTACAATTCTGTAGACACTATTATTCCTCTATGGGCTTATTTTGTTTTAACAGCAAAAATTACCGATGTCGCAAAGAAAGTAGTTTTTGGAAACCGCGAGGATCTGGAAGTTATTTTAATGCATAATGCCATCCAGACTCATGATTTTGAAGAAATGAGAGGAAAAAGAGTACTGGTGAAAGGATGTTCAGATAAAGAAATTCCTGAAAATGCTTATATCGAATTGGTAGAACAGCTAAAGCCTATTGTAAAATCTCTGATGTTCGGAGAAGCGTGTTCAAACGTTCCTATCATTAAAAACTAAGGTCTTCTGAAACACGCTCAGAAACTTTAACAATAATTATGAAGGGCGGTGATTTTGTGAGGCATATTTTTTGATAACTTTGGTGTACTTAATACTAAATAAACACAAAAAATGAGTTTAATTGACCTACTTACAGGGAACACAGGCAATCAGGTTGCTGAACAGGCTGAAAACAAATTCGGAATCAGTAAAAACCAGGTAATTGCCCTGTTAGCTGTTGCTACCCCTCTTATCATTTCTTATCTTAGAAATAAATCTCAGGATGCTAAAGAAGCAGAAGCTTTAAATAATGCTTTAGATAAAGACCACAACGGAAGTATTTTAAATGATGCTTCACAAATTGAAGCAAGACAGGCTGAAGGAGGATCTATTCTTGATCATATCTTCGGTGGGCAAAAAAGCAACGTTGAAAACCAACTGTCACAGAACACAGGAATTTCAATAGACAAAATTGGTCCTATCCTTGCGATGCTGGCACCAGTAGTAATGGGTTACATCGGACAGCAGAAACAACAGAGCAATGTAGGAGCAGGCGGCCTGGGAGATCTTTTGGGAGGGATCCTTGGTAATGCTTCCAATCAGGCACAAGCTCAGCAGTCTAATCCTTTGAATGACATTCTTGGAAGTGTTTTAGGAGGTGGCGGACAATCATAATCATCAGGAAATCCACTGAACGATATACTGGGAAGTGTATTGGGTGGTGGTGGAAACCAACAACAAGGCGGCGGTGGTTTAGGCAGCATCCTTGGTAATATTTTGGGAGGTAAATAATTAATTTAATTTTCATAAAAAAGACCGGAGATATGATCTTCGGTCTTTTTATTTTTGATTACTTTTTAGATTTTTCTTCAGAAGCAGCAAAAGATTTTGAGGCTTTTTTAGGTCTTCTTTTACCATAACTTCCTGAATTGATTTTCCCTCTTCTAGATTTTTTATCTCCTTTTCCCATAGTATTATGTATTTGTTGTACCACGAATTTAGAAAATACAATACTAAAATCCAATTAGTGAAGCTGTTAAAGTTTTATAAATTAGGGAGGAAAGCTGGAGAATTCCATCACCCACGCTTTCTACACTTTTATTGTCTTCCATTTTCCTTTTTTAAATAAGATAAAGGCAACAATGGTAATCAATGTTTCTGCGGCTGGAATTGATATAAAAACTCCTTTGGGTCCCAGGTCAAGATATTTTGATAAAAAATAGGCCAGCGGAATCTGAAACAGCCAGAAACCAAAAAGATTAACCCAGGTAGGTGTCCATGTATCACCAGCTCCATTAAAGGCATTGATCATCACCATCCCGATTCCATAGAAAATAAATCCTATACTCATAATCTGAAGTGCATTTTTAGCAAAATCTTTAATCGCCATTTCCTGAGTAAAAAAACTAACTAAAAAGTTCCCCATAAAAAGGAAAATTAAACTTACCACCAGCATAAAAATGACATTATATTTCACGGTTTTCATCACCGACTGTTCTGCTCTCAGCATTTCATTTGCTCCCATATTCTGTCCTACCAAAGTGGATGCTGCATTACTCAATCCCCAAGCTGGAAGCATAAAGAACATCATCAGTCTTAAAGCAGTCTGATAACCAGCCGATGCATTCTCTCCTCCTGTAGTTGCTACAAGTTCTGCAAGGAAAATCCAGCTGCATGAGGCAATGACAAACTGAAAAATTCCGGGAGTTGCAATTTTTATAATGGATTTAATTAATGAATAATTCGGCTTAAAATAAGGAAGTTTAATTCTTATCTGAGTATCAGCAACCAAAAGATGATACAGCTGATAAATAACACCAATACTACGTCCTATTGTTGTTGCCAAAGCAGCTCCCGTTAGTCCCAAAGCAGGAGCAGGCCCAAGGCCTTTTATCAGAATCGGACAGAGAATGATATTCGCAATATTCGCGATCCATAAACTTTTCATAGCAATCATAGCATTTCCGGCCCCTCTGAAAATCCCATTAATTAAAAATAAAAGCATAATAATCGTGCTGCTTCCCATCATAATTCTGGTAAAACTCTTTCCATAAGCAGCCGCTTCCGGTTTTGAGCCCATCAGAATCAGAATTTCTTCAGCATAAATTACTCCAAGCAAACTTAAAATAAAAGTAATCGCAAAGGAAACGAGTAATACTTGTGCTGCGCTTCTGGAAGCCTGTTCCGGATTTTTTTCACCAATTCTTCTCGCTACCAAAGCTGTGGCCGCCATACTCATCCCAATAGCAATAGAATACATTATCGAAAGTACAGATTCGGTAAGCCCTACCGTTTGAATCGCAAAACCGCTTTCTTTCAGATGGCCGACAAAATAAAGATCCACAAGAGCAAATACGGATTCCATAGCCATTTCCAGCATCATGGGAATGGCTAAAAGCAGCACAGCACTTCTGATATTCACTTTCGTAAAATCAGTTTCTTCACCACTGAATGCTTTTTTCAAAAATTCAATATATTTTGTCATTTCGCAATTAATATTTTATGTAATCCCAAAAATACAAATCCAATTATTAGAAAAACTTAGCAATTGGTAATAAAATTTAATTTAGATTTGTATATTCTTAAAAATTATCCTTATGAAAAAAATAATCTCTACTACTTTTCTATTTGGAATGTTACTGTCCGGCAGCATGTTCTCTGCCCAGAAGATGAGTCAGGAAAAGATGAAAGCCATTTATTCTGATGATATAGCAACATTTAAAAAACAGTTTGCTCCGGGAGATTACAACAAATGTTTTCTTGTGGGAGATATACTTTATTCACCCCTTGGCTTCAGTGTAATGTCTGACAGAAAGAATATTATCAACTTCCTTTTGGACAATAAGGCAAATGTGAATAAAAAATGTCAGAATAAAACACCTCTTGAAGTAGCTGATGAAACAAAAGGCAGTGAGGATGTAAAGAGAATTCTGATCGCAAAAGGTGGTAACAGAATTTAAAAAAATCCAAAAACAATATATGAAACTTCCGAAAGGGAGTTTTTTTTATTTATAAAACCTGCAAAAATCTTATCTTTGCCAACGAAAAATTCAAGGTTCGGAATTGAACCTTAAACATTGAACTTTAAACAAATAATTATGTTTCGATCACACACCAACGGAGAGCTATCTCTGAAAAATCTGAATGAAGAAGTTACACTATCAGGATGGGTACAGACTATCCGTGATAAAGGATTTATGATTTGGGTAGATCTTCGAGATCGTTACGGAATTACCCAGCTGGTTTTTGACCAGGACCGCTCTTCTGCTCAATTGATGGAGGAAGCTAAAAAACTGGGCCGTGAATTTGTGATTCAGGCTACCGGAAGAGTTATTGAAAGAGTAAGCAAAAACCCTAATATTCCAACCGGGGAAATTGAAATTCTGGTAGAAAAACTGACTATTCTGAACGATTCTCAGCTTCCACCTTTCACCATTGAGGATGAAACGGATGGTGGTGAAGAATTAAGAATGAAATACCGTTATCTGGATATCAGAAGAAATCCGGTAAAAGATAAGCTGATCTTCCGCCACAAAATGGCACAGAAAGTAAGAAATTATTTATCTGAAGAAGGTTTTATTGAAGTGGAAACACCTGTTTTGATCAAGTCTACTCCAGAGGGAGCAAGAGATTTTGTTGTACCAAGCAGAATGAATCCTGGACAGTTTTATGCATTGCCACAGTCTCCACAAACTTTCAAACAGCTTTTGATGGTAGGTGGGATGGATAAATATTTCCAGATTGTAAAATGCTTCCGTGATGAGGATTTAAGAGCAGACAGACAGCCGGAATTCACGCAGATCGACTGTGAAATGGCTTTCGTAGAGCAGGAAGACGTTATGAACGTATTCGAAGGAATGACTAAGACTCTATTAAAAGACATTACAGGTAAGGAATTCGGAGATTTCCCAAGAATGACTTTCGCAGATGCGATGAGAAAATATGGAAATGACAAACCGGATATCCGTTTCGGAATGGAGTTCGTAGAACTGAATGAACTGGTAAAAGGAAAAGACTTTAAGATATTTGATGATGCTGAATTAGTAGTCGGAATCAATGTAGAAGGGTGTGCAGACTATACAAGAAAGCAGATTGATGAACTTGTGGATTGGGTTAAACGTCCTCAGATTGGTGCTTCAGGAATGGTTTGGGCAAAATTCCAGAATGATGGTGTAAAAACCTCATCGGTAAATAAATTCTACAACGAAGAAGATTTAGCAAAGATCATCGAAAAATTCGGAGCAAAAGAAGGTGACTTGATGTTGATTCTTTCCGGAAACGAAAATAAAGTAAGAGCTCAGCTTTCTGCATTAAGAATGGAACTTGGAAACCGTTTGGGATTAAGAAAAGGAAATGAGTTTGCTCCACTTTGGGTAGTAGACTTCCCGCTATTGGAATGGGATGAAGATACCGAAAGATACCATGCAATGCACCATCCTTTCACGTCTCCAAAACCGGAAGATATCCACTTATTGGAAACTGATCCTGGAAAAGCAAGGGCTAACGCTTATGATATGGTTCTGAACGGAAACGAAATCGGAGGTGGATCTATCAGAATTTTTGACAGAGATCTTCAGTCTAAAATGTTCGATTTATTAGGATTTACCAGAGAAGAAGCAGAAGCTCAGTTCGGATTCCTTATGAATGCCTTCAAATACGGAGCACCACCACACGGAGGTTTAGCATTCGGATTTGACCGTTTGGTAGCGATTCTTGACGGAAACGAAGTAATCAGAGATTATATTGCTTTCCCTAAGAACAATTCAGGACGAGATGTAATGATCGATGCGCCTGCTTCGATTGCTGATGCACAGCTCGACGAATTAGAATTACAATTGAATTTAAAAGCATAAATGTAAAGCGGGGCAAATGCCTCGCTTTTTTTATATTCTTATACAGGAGCCTTAAGTTTACCCTGAACTTCCTGATGCTTTATACTGACAATATTATTTTTGAAAAACAAATAGTAATAAAGTAGTATTATTTAGAATCAAAAAACATTACAAATTCCACTGTAATTTATCAATTTACTAACAAAACAAACTTTACACTAGTGAAATATACATTTTTACACACTATGTCAAATATTCGTGAAATAATCTAATTTAAAATTTAATAGTAAAAATTAAATTAAAACAATTACATTAACGAAATAAATACATTTTTCAAATAAAAAAACAACAAAACAATCATTATATTATGTTATATGTAAATATGATTTTTATTAATATATTTACGTTACACAGCTGAATTATAATGAAGACTTAATCAAAACTTAGAAATTGATGTATTTTTATAATCTCATGCGTATGATAATAATATAGCTGTTCATATTTTAAACCTTGATCACCAAACCAATATTAAATAATATGAAAAGCAAACTATTACTATTATCAGGATGCCTTGTTCTGGCACTGAATTCATGTAGGTCAGACATTGAAAATCCTCAAGCTGATTCAATCGATCCTGCAACCACGAAGCTCGACAATGCAAAGATTCACAAATTATCTATTGACGGAAAATTCACTTATGTTAATGAAATAAATGGTGAATATTTTTATGCAGAAGATATTACGATCAGCCCCGAACAGTTTAATGTATTACAAAAGCAGGCCAACTCCGGAACATCAACAGCAGAGAAAAGTACCATTGTAAGCTCTTTTATTAAGACATGGCCGAATGCAACCGTCTATTATACATTACCCAGCCAGGGAAGTCTGAGTACCCAGAATTATAATACGTTCCTGACCAATATCAACAAAGCATTTGATATGATTTCTTCACAAACCAGTATGCAGTTTGTTGAACGAACCAACCAAACAGAATATATTACTTTTACCTATACAACATCCAACAGCTCTCCGCTTGGATGGCAGAAAAATAGAGTTAATGGTATTAAAATCTATAATATCACTTATCCGGCAATTATTGCTCACGAAATCATGCATTCGATGGGAATCATGCACGAGCAGTGCCGCCCGGATAGGGATCAGTACATCATTGTAGATGTTAATAAAGCCGTAGAAGGAAGCCGTCATAACTTCAATCTTTACAATGATTACGCAGGACACGGGGCGTTTGATTTCGGTTCAGTTATGATGTATCAGTCTACAGACTTTGCTATAGACTCAAGTCAGCCTGTAATGACTAAGCTGGATGGTTCCACATTCACTAAGCAAAGAACAGGATTGTCTGCAGGTGATTATGCTGGTATCAATCATCTGTACGGACCTGTTAATGCTACTTCTGCCATCAACGGAACGTATACAATGAGAACAGCTTTAGCAAGTGATAAAAATGTAGATGTTTCAGGAAGTTCAACTACAGACGGCACCAGCATCATTCTGTATTCTGCTTCTACAGGGAATAACCAGAGATTTACTTTCACCAAATCAGATCATGGTTACTATACCATCAAATCCATATTGGATCCTACCAAGGTGTTAACCGTGAAAAGTAATGGGACAACGAATGGAACAGCTGTTGAATTAAGAACCAATGCCAATACGGATTCTCAAAAATGGTTATTATTCAACTTAGGAAATAATGGATTTGGATTTGCTCCGAAGAATGCACCAGCATTGAGATTAGAGGTAAAAAATGGCACAACAACCAATCTTACCCCTATTGTAATCGGAACAACTGATCAAACGCTTCAGCCTTCTACAAAACAACGCTTCATCCTTACAAAAGTTAACTAAATTTCTTCATACAAAAAGAGGTTAGGAAATAAATTTTCTAACCTCTTTCTATTCTATTACTATTTATTAGAGTAATTTTAACATTTCATTTCTTCCCGGCCCGGTTGAAAGATAAGCCACAGGAATTCCCAATTCTTCTTCCAGGAATGACAGAAACCCGAGGACTTCTTTTGGCAGCTCAGAAGGACTTTTCATTGCAGAGAAATCAGCATTCCAGCCATTCATCCATTTCAATACAGGTTTTCCATTTTCAGGAAGTAAACCTGAAACATCCACTGTTTTTCCATCTTCCAGTTCATAATGGGTACAGACTGCTACAGATTTTAATCCACTCAAAACATCCGCTTTTGTCAGAACCAGCTGAGTAACCCCGTTGATCATTACCGCATATTTTAAAGCAGGTAAATCCAGCCATCCGGTTCTTCTAGGACGTCCTGTATTGGAACCAAATTCATTTCCTTTCATTCTGAGATCATCTCCAAATTCATCTAAAAGTTCCGTTGGAAATATACCATTTCCCACACGGGTACAATACGCTTTTGCTATACCGTAAATCTCACCGATCTTTTTCGGTGACACACCTAAACCGCTACTCGCCCCTGATGCTGTCGTGGAGGAAGACGTTACATACGGATAAGTACCATGATCAATATCCAGCATCGCTGCCTGAGATCCTTCTGCCAATACCTTTTTACCTTCAGATAAAGCTTTGTTGATATAAATTTCAGTCTCTGTACAATTGAATTTTTTAAGAAATTCCACCGCATCAAAAAACTCTTTACTGATTTCTTCCAAAGCAGGCAAAACAAGCATTCCTTCTTCTTCCAGCATTCTGTAATCTCTATCCAAAATGTGCTGTGCCCTGCTTTGAAAATCCGATGAAAATATATCCCCTACTCTCAGATTCTGTCTTAATATTTTGTTTGAATACGCCTGAGCAATCCCATTTTTTGTAGTTCCGATAGTGGTATACTCGGGACTTTCCTCCATAAAAATATCCAGAAGCTTATGCGTTGGCATTACCAGGTGTGCTTTTTGGGAAATAATGATATTGTTTTCTGGCTGAACGGTTTTATCAAATACCTGAAGATTCAGAATTTCTTTTTTAAAACTTACCGGATCAATAACAGTTCCCGTACCGATCACATTCTGTACTCCTTTCATAAAGATTCCCGAAGGAATCATTTTAAGCGTTATTCTGCGTCCGTTTCTTTCAATACTGTGCCCAGCATTAGATCCGCCGTTAAAACGAGCTGTAATGTCGTAATTTTCACTGATCAGATCAATAAACTTTCCCTTTCCTTCATCTCCCCATTGTAGTCCTAATACAATATCCATATTCGTACTTTAAATTTTATGAAGCAAAGCTATGACAGTCAGCATGAAACACCATTGCCATTTGACAAAAAGAGATCTGACCAGAAATAAGAAGCTAAATATTAGAGCCTAGAAGCAATTCACAACACTCCCACTTACATCATTAATCAATTATCATCTATCAGTAATAATCTTAAACTATATTTCTTCTGATCCTGCTAAGTGAAGAAGGTGTCACGCCAAGATAAGAAGCCAGCATAGATTGCGGAACTCTGTTGGCGAGGCCGGGATAGTGATTTAAAAAATGAATGTACCGTGATTTCGCATCCTGATTAAGCATGATACTGGCGACCTTCAGTTTATTTTCTACTACAAAGGCATGAATTCTTGCAAATAAAATAGGCCATACCGCAATTTTCTCTTCCAGGATTTTAAAATGCTCACGGTCAATGACCAGCAATACAGCATCGGTAATCGCTTCAATGTCTTCATGCGCTGGCAGCTGATCGGTAAAGCCCTGAAAGTCCCCAATAAATCGTCCTTCATAAATAAAATACCGTGTAAAATCATCACCTTGCTTGTTATAATACAAAGACCGGAAAACACCTTCCTTCACAAAAGCAATTCTCTGACTTACTTTTCCGGCTTCTATGAAAGGATCTCCCTTTTTGACCGTTATTTCCTGAATTCCTTCAGCAATCAACAGCTCGTCCTGAGGATTCAGTGTCCCGAATTTTTTGATATAAGTAAAAAGCTCTTCCATATTTTGATATAACCACGGATTGCGGAAATATAAAGGTATAAAAGTCGCGGATAAAAACAATTGTCATTTGGCAACAAAGTCCATGAAAGGTACCACACGGGCTTCTGCCGGCATATTAATTGCTTGATTTTTAAAAACGTAAGACAATGAAAGCAATTTGGAACGGCGCAATTGGCTTCGGATTAGTCAACATTCCTGTTAAAATTTATTCCGCAACGGAAACCACAAAATTGGATCTCGATATGCTCGACAAATCTGATTTTTCAAACATCCGTTTCAAACGGGGAAACGAAAATACGGGGAAAGAAGTAAAATGGGAAAATATCGTCAAAGGTTATCTCATGGACGACAAATATATTGTTCTTGACGAAGAAGATTACGAAGCAGCAAGCCCTGAAAAAACAAAAATACTTTCTATTGACCAGTTTGTAAAGGAAGTAGAAGTAGACAGTATGTATTTTGAGACTCCGTATTATCTGGAACCTCAGAAAAATGGTGAAAATGCCTACAGACTTTTATTAAAAGCTCTTGAAAAAACTGCCATGGTAGGTATAGGAACTTTTGTGCTTCGTGACAGTGCAGCCATTGGCATGATTCGTCCTTATAATGACGACATACTTGTTTTGAATCGTTTGAGATTTGATCAGGAAATAAGAGACTATTCAGATTTAAAAATTCCTGCCCAAAAAGCTCCGAAACCTGCAGAGTTGAAGATGGCTGTCAGCCTGATTGAGCAGCTTTCCCAGGAATTTGATCCCGCAATGTATAAAGATACTTATTCTGATGAGCTGATGAAGATCATCAAGCAGAAAGCAAAAGGCAAAAACGTAAAAGCCCAAAAAGCGCAGCCTGCTAAGGAAGGTAAAGTGATTGACCTTATGGCGCAGTTAAAAGCCAGCCTGAATACTTCTAAATCCAAATCTGCATCATAATGGCTCTCAAAGATTATCATAACAAAAGAAAGTTCGATGAAACCAGCGAACCTAAAGGAAAAACAAAGAAAAGCAAAGAAAAGTTGATTTTTGTGATTCAGAGACATGCTGCCTCCAGACTTCATTATGACTTCCGGCTTGAAATGGAAGGTGTACTGAAAAGCTGGGCCGTTCCGAAAGGTCCGTCATTAGACCCAAAAGATAAACGTCTTGCCATGATGGTAGAAGATCACCCTTACGACTATAAAGATTTTGAAGGAAATATTCCGGAAGGAAATTATGGTGCCGGACAAGTGGAAGTATGGGACAGCGGAACCTATGAACCTTTGGAGGAGAATTCAAAACTTTCTGATGAAAAAGAACTTCTGAAGGAACTTCATGCCGGTTCTTTAAAATTTATTTTACACGGTAAAAAGCTGAAAGGTGAATTTGCTCTTGTAAAAATGAAAAATACGGATGACAACTCATGGTTGCTTATCAAACATAAGGATGAATTTGCAGAAAGTCCTTATAATGCCGAAGAAAATACTTCACCAAAATCACTGGTCACTCAATTTTTAGAGGAAAAAAAAAGCCTAAAAATAAGAGAAAAAAAGAAGTCATAACTTCTGAAAAAACCTTCAGGAATTTCAATTCGTTAACGAATGAAAAAAAGCTTAAGTCTTTCATTAAACCCATGCTGGCTAAACTTTCAGAGGAAGCCTTCAATGATAAAGACTGGATCTTTGAAATAAAATGGGATGGCTACAGAGCTATTGCAGACCTCAGCCATGATCCTCCGCTTTTCTATTCCCGAAATGGAATTTCATTTTTATCTAAATTTGACAAAATTGCTCAGGACTTCGGCCAACAAAAGCATCGTATGATCCTGGATGGCGAAGTTGTGGTCTATAATGAACAGGGAAAGCCTGATTTTCAGCTTTTACAGCAAATTGGGGATAACCCTGGTGCCGCCCTTGCCTATCAGGTTTTTGATATCTTATGGCTCAATGGACATTCTACAGAAGATCTTCCCTTAATTCAACGAAAAGAACTTTTAAAAGAAGCATTAACTGAAACCGAACGGATCAGATATTGTGATCATATTCCTGAAAAGGGCATTGAATTTTTTGAACAAATGAAGAAAATGCAGCTGGAAGGAATGATTGCAAAACGGGCAGACAGTCTGTATGTTGAAAATCACAGAACCACTGATTGGCTTAAAATCAAGTTTTCCAATACAGAAGAGGTCATTATTTGTGGTTTTACAGAACCCAGAGGATCACGGGAAAGCTTCGGAGCATTGATATTAGGAAAATTTATTGATGGGGAGCTTACTTACTGTGGTCATACAGGAACAGGTTTCAATACGGCTTCTTTGAAAGAAGTGTATGAGAGACTTCAGAAAATAATTGTAAAGTCATCTCCATTCGAAACAGCTCCGAAGACCAATATGCCGGTAACGTGGGTAAAACCCGAGCTAGTATGTGAAATCAAATATTCTGAAATTACCAAGGACGGAATCTTCAGACATCCGGTTTTTATCACAATCAGGGATGACAAAAGCCCGGAAGATACTAAAGCTCCATCCTTCACCGAAAAATCTAAAGATATGAATACGAAAGCTTCATCAAAAAAGACAAAGACTTCTGAAAAAGAGAAAGAGATTACCTTAGACAAGCATTCCGTAAAGCTTACCAATCAGGATAAGGTATATTTTCCTGAAGATGGCATTACAAAAGGAGATGTTATTGAATATTATCAGTCTGTAGCACGTTATATTCTCCCTTATTTAAAAAATCGTCCGCTTTCTCTCAACCGCTTTCCCAATGGAATTGAAGAGCAGAGCTTTTATCAGAAAGATGCAGGAGATCATGTTCCTGACTGGATAAAAACCACACAGGTATATTCGGAATCCAATGATAAACATATCGATTATATTTACTGTAATGACAAAGCTACTATGGCTTATCTTAATAATTTAGGCTGCATTGATTTCAATCCATGGAACAGTTCTTTACCAGATCTTGAGCATCCGGATTATCTGGTTTTAGACCTTGACCCTTCTTCAAAAAATACATTTGATGAGGTGATTGAAACAGCACTTCAGGTGAATGAAGTTTTAAAAACTATTAAAATAAAAGGCTATTGTAAAACTTCCGGAAGTACAGGAATTCATATCTATATTCCTATGGGAGCTCATTATGATTTTGACCAGGTAAAAGATTTCGCCCATATTCTCATGAAACAGGTAAACGAAAAACTGCCTAAGATTACCACGTTGGAAAGAAGTCTTCAAAAAAGGGATAACAAAAAAATTTACCTTGATTACCTGCAAAACAGAACGGGGCAGACTCTGGCAAGTGCTTACAGCCTGAGACCTAAACAAGGTGCTTCCGTTTCTATGCCTTTGGATTGGGATGAGTTGAAGCCTGGTGTGAAACCAACAGATTTTACTATTAACAATGCTCTTGACAGAATTAAGGAGAAAGGAGATTTGTTTAAACCGGTTTTGGGTAAGGGAATTGATATGATGAAGGCGTTGGAACTCCTGCAGAATATGGAATAAAATAAAACTCCCACATAGTATAACGCAGGAGTTTCTTAAAAAAATTAAATATAATTATTGATTGTAAATATGCACATCTCTTTGAGGAAAAGGTATTCCGATTCCAGCTTTATCGAGAGCTTCTTTACAACCGATGATTAGTTCTTCATTCATCGTCCAGAAATTTTCAGTGGAAGCACTTACTCTTACAGATACATTGACAGCACTGTCTCCCAATTCAGTAACTACCACTTGTGGAGCAGGTGTTGCAAGAGCATATTGATTATTCTTAATAACATTCATTAAAATATCCTTGGTATGTCTAAGATCTGCATCATAGGCAATTCCGATATCCAGTGATGTTCTTCTTGTACCCAGTTGGGTAAAATTGGTAATACTGTTATTTGAAACTACTCCGTTAGGAATAACGATCAGCTGGTTTTGTGGGGTGATCAGCTTTGTATGAAAAATATCAATAGCATCTACAGTCCCTGAAACCCCTGAATTGGTAGAAATAAAATCACCAATCTTAAAAGGTTTTAATAGTAGAATTAAGATTCCGCCTGCAAAATTTGTTAAGGACCCCTGTAAAGCTAAACCAACCGCTAAACCTGCGGCACCAATCATTGCAACAAATGCAGAGGTTTGTACTCCAAGCTGCGTTACAACTACAATAAACAAAAGAATATTAAGTCCCCAGTTGATAATATTTAAAAGAAAATGCTGCAGTGAAGCTTCCATATTTCTTTTTTTGAAAGCTTTTTCCACCAGTTTCTTAATCATTCTGATCATCCATGATCCGATAAGATAAATTAATAATGCAGAAATGATTGCAGTAAAGATTCTCGGTGCCCATGAAATTGCTGAAGAAATTAAGGTATCCCAGTGTTGTTGAATCTTGTTCAGTTCTAAATCGTCCATTTTTATACTATGTGTTTTACTATTTATATCAATGAAGCATTGACATCTTCTGCAGGATCCGAAAAAAAAGAAATTCACCTTGCACTGTAGAGTGAAAGTAAATTATATTTTATCCTTAAAAATAGATTGACAGCAGAAAAGAATATTTCTGCTTTACTCAATAATCATTCAGAAATTGAATCTTGCAGGAAGAAATAATTTTTGGGTCATAGAATTACAAAAACGATACCGAAGTGTGAGTGTTTTCAAAGAAAATAATATCAAGAAACATTCTCTAAGGTAATTTTGCAGCCAGACTTTCCGGTAAAAGCCTAAGAATATGGTAGATAATTTTCCACTTAAAATTCGGAACAATGGTAAAGGAATTTCCAGCATTGACAATAAATTTCGCCACATAATCCGGCTCCATGATCAGAGATTCATTCAGTTCCAGCCCTTCGTTGATTTTTGTTCTGATATAACCAATAACCAAGGCATTCACAATTATTTTTCGGGAAGCTAGTTCCTGTCTCAATCCCGCAAGAAACTGAGTAAATGCAGCCTTTGTGCTTCCGTAGACAAAATTACTTTTTCTTCCTCTTACTCCTGACAAGGAAGAGAGTCCGATTATTCTTTCCAGGTTGGTATTGCTTTTATCCATTGCAATAATACTCAGGATAGAAACTCCCCCCATATAATTGACTTCCATCATTTGTCTGGCTCCCTTGAAATCAGCCAGCGCCTTTTGATTGTCTACTAAAAAACCTGCGGAATAAACCACAATATGAGGTTGTACAGAAAGACTGGAATAAAACTGATGATGAGAATCAAAATCTGCAGCATCAAAATACAAAACAGAAACTTTGGAGCGGTCCAGATTGTTTGATCCAATAAAATCATTCAAAGAGTTTATATTCCTGGAAGCTGCAATTACGGAAAATCCTTTTTCAACATATTGTATTATACATTGTTTCGCTACATCTGAATTGGCTCCCAGAATAAGAACCGTTTTGTTTGTGTTTTGCTTCATGAAGCAAAGATAATTTTTTTATTAAACACTATTCCCACTCATTGCTTTCACAATTGGACCCAAAAGCAGCCAAACATATTAAAAATATGGGAAGTAAATACGACTTATGAGATCAAAATCTTATAAAAAGCTGCGGCGGGTGAACTTTGTTCACCCGCCGCAGCTTAATATTTTCAGACTGAATTATTTCTTTTCTTCAGTTGCTGTTTCTTTTTTGTCATCTGCCTTTTCAGCAGTTTTTGCTTTATCTCCAAAACGAGCCTCAGTCATTTCTCTTGAAACTGCAGCTTTTTCGAATTTCAGTTTTCCGGATAATGTTTCGATAACAAAACCGTCATCCTGAACCTGAGCAATTCTTCCGTGAAGGCCTGATGTAAGAACTACTCTTGTTCCCACTTTAAGGTTTTCCTGAAAGTTTTTCTCCTGCTTTTGCTTTTTCATTTGAGGTCTGATCATCAGGAAATAAAATCCTACAAACATTACCCCCATCATGATCAGCATCATAGGTGAAGAACCACCCTGTGCCTGTAAAAATAGTGTCAACATATTTAAAATATTATGGCTGAATGTTCGCCGTGAAAGTTAATCTGATTGGAGCTTTTTCTACATTAGCAAAAACGTCTGCATACTTCTGAACGTTTCCGTCGAAGCTTGAAGAATCGAAGTGTAAAGTAACTTTTCCTTTTTTACCAGGCATGATAGGCTCTTTTGTAAAATCAGGAGCTGTACATCCGCATCCTGGCTTCACTTCAGAAATAATCAATGGGTTTTTACCTGTGTTGGTAATTTCATACACATGCTCTACTTTATCTCCTTTTTTGATTTTTCCAAAATCGAAGCTGTTTTCAGATAAAGCTACAGAAGTAGATGGTTCGTTAGAAACCGGAGCAACTGTTTCACCTGCTACAGGTGCTGCTGCAGAATCAGTGGTAACCGGAGCCGCAACAGCTGCAGAATCAATAGTTGCAGTTTCAGCACTTTGAGTTTCTTTGTTTTCTTTTTTACATGAAACTAACCCAAAGCCTATAATTGACAAGGCGATAATTGATAACGTCTTTTTCATTTTATATTCTATTTTGATCTTTACAATATTTATCTAAAATACCATTGATGAAGATATTGGAACGGTCTGTAGCAAATACTTTTGCAATTTCAATATATTCATTAATGATCACTCTTGAAGGTGTGAAAGCAAAGTTATCAAGCTCTGCAATGGCTGTAGATAAAATTACTTTATCCATTAGAGAAACTCTTTCCAGATCCCAGTTTTCCAGTCTTTCTTCCAGTTTCTTTTCATTGTTTTCCCAGTTATTCAGGGTATCTCTTAGCAATTTTGAAGCGAATGTTTTATCTTCTTCATCTTTAATCATTTTGATCAGAGTTCTGCTTTCTTCATCTTCTCTCAGGAAACCGATTGTTTTTTGTACCATTGAATTGGCGATATGGATATCATCATACCATGAAAGTTCCTTATCACCTAAATAGTCATGAAAATCTTCATTTTCAGCAATATACCTTAGAAATAATTTACCTATAAATTTCTGATCTTCTTCAAAAGAATATCCTTCTTCTTTCATGAAATCCTGATAACGTTTCCCAGCAGTAATTCTCTGGAAAGTTTTTACCAATAAATCATCATGCATATCCCATTTCAACTGCTTGTGCTGCCCTGTAAAAAATAATCTTTCAGGATTTTCTTCCAGCTTAAGCAATACCTGGTTGTTGATGAATTTTTGGTTAGGATTAATATCAGCATCAGTTTTAAGAAATTTATTCTTACCAATTTCGATCTGATTTTCTGCCAAATCTTTCAAACCCACCAAAAAGTTGAGCTGATAGATGTATAGATAATAGATTTTCTCTATCCCGGCAAACATGTTTTTCTCTAAAACATCAAATTTTACAGGATTTTGGTAGTAAGAATACACGGTCTGTACTACTTTTTCACGGATTTGTCGTCTTCCTAACATTCAAAGAGCTTTTTTATGGCTGCAAAGATACGAAATTTAAAATTGATGAAATTCGTAGTGTGATGACATTTTTGTAATTTTGTGCAACTATATGAAAGCGCTTAAAACCTTAAACCCCTATTTTTGGAAACACAAAATACTATTGTTTTGGGGGGTACTCTTTATCATTGCCAGTAATTTCTTTAATATATATAAGGTTCAGTTTGTAGGAAAATCTGTGGATGAACTTACAAAAAATGGGAATCTTGGCTTTAACAATCAGGTTCTGATTTATGTTGGAATTATTGTAGGATGTTCTCTTTTAACCGGATTCTTTACCTTTATGATGAGACAGACCATCATTGTTGCATCCAGAAGAATAGAATACGAACTTAAAAATAAAATCTACAGACATTATCAGGATCTATCTTTAACGGATTATAAACAAACTACTATCGGAGACTTGATGAACAGATTAAGTGAAGATGTGGTGGCAGTAAGAATGTATCTTGGTCCCGGGGTAATGTATGTAGCCAACCTCATTGTACTGGTAATTATTACAGCTATTTACATGGTAAAAACGGATGCTTCCATGACGATGTGGACTTTACTTCCACTTCCTATTTTATCTTTTGCCATTTATAAGGTAAGTTCTATTATCAATAAAAAATCAAAGATCATGCAGAAAAGCCAGTCTGCGATTTCAACTTTTGTTCAGGACAGTTTTTCCGGAATCCGTGTGGTAAAATTTTTCGCCAGAGAAAAATACATTGAAAAAAACTACGGAATCAAAGTCACCGATTATCAGAATAAAGCTTTAGATCTTGCCAAAACAGAAGCCTATTTCTTCACCATTATTCTTTTTGTCATCGGATTATTAAATGTTGCTATTATCTGGATTGGAGGTACAAAATATATTGCCGGAGAATTAAGCATTGGTAAGATTGCTGATTTTTTTATGTATATCAACACCCTGATTTTCCCTTTTTCCATGGTAGGTTGGGTAACTTCTGTCAACCAGAGAGCTGAAGCATCCATGCAGAGGATCAATGAATTTATGGATAAAAAATCGGAGATTATTAACACTAATTTTGAAAATTATCCAATCAAAGGAGATATAGAATTCAGAAATGTCTCTTACGTATATCCAAATACAGGAATCAAAGCCCTGGACAATCTAAGTTTTAAAGTAAAAGCCGGAGAATCATTAGCTATTATGGGGAAAACCGGTAGTGGAAAATCAACAATTGCCTTGCTATTATGCCGATTAATAGATCCTACAGAAGGGGAAATTTTAATTGATGGTAAAAACCTGAAAGACCATAATCTGGAGAACTACAGAAACTTTATCGGATATATTCCTCAGGAGAGCTACTTATTCTCTGATTCTATTGAAAATAATATTGGTTTTGCCATTGATCATCCTTCTCACGAGAAAGTAGTAGAGTATTCCAATATTGCGGATGTTCACAAAAATATTATAGAGTTTAAAGACCAATATAAAACACTTGTAGGTGAACGCGGAGTCATGCTTTCGGGGGGGCAAAAGCAAAGAATTTGTATCGCAAGAGCCTTAATTAAGAATCCTAATATCATTATTTTTGATGATTCTCTTTCCGCTTTAGACACAGAAACGGAGCAGAATATTCTGGAAAATATTGACAAAAAAATCAGTAACGCAACTTCCATAATTATCACACACAGAGAGTCTAGCGCACAAAAAGCCCATCAGATTATCAACCTAACCGAAATTGCTAATTCTGTAACCGCTTAGCCATTTCATTCTCAATTGTTAAATAAATCATAAAAAAAATTTTGTGATTAAAAGAATTCTTTTATATTTGTTCTTAACAAGATTAAAAAATATCTAACAATGAGTGAATACAAGGAACGCCATGAAAATGAGATTTTCACGAAGGTGTTAAAAGCAGGGAGAAGAACTTATTTCTTTGATGTGCGCGAGACGAAAGCAGGAGATTATTATCTTACAATCACTGAGAGTAAGAAGAATTTCGGAGAGAATGGGGAAGCTACATTCGAGAAGCATAAAATTTACCTTTACAAGGAAGATTTTAAGAGTTTCCAGGAGATGTTTAATGAGTCCACAGATTTCATCATTAATGAAAAGGGTGAGGATGTAATTTCAGAAAAACATGACAAAGACTTCAAAAGCAGATCTTACACAATAGATTCTGACGACGAGGTTTAAAAAAGAATATCTAAAAACACAAGCATCTGAAAAAGATGCTTTTTTTATGCGCTAAAACTATCTATGCATAAAAAACGGGCTTCAGCCCGTTCTATTAATATTATATTTTTATTCCCGCATCTTGTTATCTTACAGATATTTCTTTTATATCGTCCCTTTTAAAAGATGCTGATTTAAAGCTGAATAATACTTCCGGCACCTCATTCTTACATGGATCTAATTGCTTATTACTACTAGAATTACTTCTGATAACTTTGGCTGCAGAAAACATTACTATACCGCCATCTTTTCTAAGAGTAACCAGTTCATCATTTTTTGAACTTGAATCAAAATTTCCAGTACACATGATGTTGTCTTGGGTCTGTAGGATAGGAAATCTTTCAACACCTGTACTATTCAAAATATTCCCATTTAGTGTATACGCTACATATTCACCATCATAATTTCTATGAACGATAATTTCATCTGCTCCATTACCATCCAGATTTCCAACAGCTAATCCTCTCCATTCTGAACCTGAACCCCAATTTGTAGATTGAACTATTTTTGTCATTACACCATTATCATCTATATTGTAAACATAGATCCCATTATAAGCAGAATCTTGAGCATCTACAAGCAAAACAATTTCATCTTTACCTGCACCATCAAGATCACCTGATGCTACCGCCGTAATTTTAGAATTCGATGGCAGATTGAGAGCGTTAGTATGAACCAGTTGAGGAGTAGTCCCATTGAAATCAAAAACAAGTACTTCTTTATTTAAATTTTTGACAGCAATAAAATCATCCTTTCCTCCGGTAATAAAGTTTCCTGCTGCAGTACCTACCCAATCAGATTGTCCATCCCAACCGGTAGATTTTGTATGTTCAACAATATTATTATTTTCAATTTTTAAAATATAGACTCCATTATTACCAGGATCGGCATGATTACTTAATGTTACAATCTCACTTTTATTGTCACCAAAAAAATCTCCTGCTGCTATGCCTCGCCAATTATATTGACCATTATAATATTTATCGTTTGTAACAGAATGAAATTTTTTACCATAGGGTTCCATAGTCCCTATCATCCCATCATAATTTCTAATAACAACAAATTCATGGGCATCATCACCATCAAAATTACCACTTGCTACTCCTCTCCAATCAGAGCCCGACCCCCACCCATGTTCCGTATTGACAGGTACAATTAAGTTTTCATAATAAGCTAAGTAAGCAACTGCTAAGGGAGAATTTTCAGGTGTTAATGGCGTATAATAATTTTCTGCCGTTTGTATCTCAGCAAGTAATTGATATATTTTTTTATCATATACAGATAAGCACGCCCATCGAAAACAAGTATAGGTACTTATGTCCACGCCACTAGCAGGTCCAGACTTTACATTCCAAGAAATTAGTGAATAATCTACTCCATTATTTATATACAAAGGGGATTGATAAATATCTCTCGTTAAAGTATTAGCATAGGCATTCATATCAGAATCCGTATATATAGGTGTACTACCATTCAAAACACCATATTTATGGCACTCATAGGGAAAAGATATGGTTAAACCACCATGAGAAATATCTTCCCGCGAAGTATCTTTTTTCCAATAGGTCCATTTATTAGACTGCAAATTAGCATTAAAAGAAGTATTTGCTTTTAAAAAATTGGCAATTTGGTTAATTTGTGTAAGATAATCCAGGTTATCTGTTGCCAGATACATCTGTACTAATACTCTTCCCATTGCACTTTGCATATTAAAAGGTAAAATTTCACCTGCATTCTTTATTGGTGGATTATCATTACGTTCTTTATAGTAACCTATCATATTATTGGGTTCTGTATACCATTGATTTTTATGATAAATAAGTGTTTCACTTACCTTTTGTTTAAGGTCATTAGCGATAACTTTAAAAGTCAACCCATTATAACGGCCACCAGAATTATACATTGTATTTTGAATAGTAGTATCTTTTTTTACTATAGCTGCAAACTTAGCCATAGGATAAGTTATGTTAGCACTATGTACTACATGAGCATAAGTTCCTCCTGAATCCGGGGTTATATTATAATGATTGGTAGACCAGGCTGCACCAGAAATTCCACGGTAATCGGAAATATTACTTACACCTATATTAGGTGGTAATTGGTCTCTAAGATCATCTCTCCTATCAATCACGTTGCCCATAGTCCCTATTAAAACATTAGCATATTTTACATCATGTGTCTTTTCGTACATCAACACCAATGCTTCCATATGAGCAGATACAATCCATGAAAACTCTGCTTGGTTGGGGCTTGTTGAATTAAGAGGCACAACATCATACTGCTTACTATCAAATAGATTTTTATAATAGGATTGAGCATGAGATTTTAATATCAATAATAAGGTGAGAACGGTAAAAAGTTTTTTCATATTATAATTTTAAAATTCAAATGAATTTTAGAGCAATTTAGTTATTATAGTAATCCGGATTCAGGAAGCTAAATAATACTTCCGGTACCTCATTCTGACATGGATCTGCTTGCTTACTGGCAGCAGGAGGATTTTTGACAACTTTTGCAGCCGAAAACATCACTATACCGCCATCTTTTCTAAGAGTAACCAGTTCATCATTTTTTGAACTTGAATCGAAGTTTCCAAAACACATTACATTATTTTGGGTTTGCACTGCAGGAAAGCTTTCAAGCCCAATATTATCTAAATATTTAGCCCCATTTGATTCCTTCATTTTAAAAACTTTATAATCTCCATCAAAGTTTCTATGAGCAATAATTTCATCTGCTTCATCACCATCCAGATTTCCAACAGCCAATCCTTTCCAGTCTGAAGCTGCCCCAAACCCTATAGATTTATCAATAAGAGTCATTACTCCATTATCATCAATACTATAAACATACACCCCATTCTGCATATAATCATCAGCATCAACCAGCAATACAATTTCATCCTTACCAACTCCATCAAGATTACCGGCTGCCACCGCTTTAATTTTAGAATTTGCAGGCAGATTGAGCTGATTAAAATAAACCAATTCAGGATCAGTACCATTAAATTTATACACTCTTACTTCTTTGTTATAATTTCTCACTGCAACAAAATCATCTTTGCCTCCACTGATAAAATTTCCGGCAGTGGTTCCTATCCAATCTGAGTCTGTTCCAAACCCTGTAAGTTTTGACTGCTCAACAATTTGGTTATTTTCAATTTTAAAAATATAAAAGCCATTCTTATTAAAATCAGCATGATCACTTAATGCAATGATTTCGCTTTTACTATCTCCAAAGAAATCACCAGCACCCAATCCTTTCCAATTATAATTACCTCCATAAGCGATGCTGTTTGTAACAGTATGAAAGCTCTTACCATCAGGTTCCAAAGTACCTATCAACCCATCATAATTCCTGATTTTCACAAACTCATCATCACTGTCTCCATCAAAATTACCCTTTGCCACACCTCTCCAATCAGAATCTTCTCCCCACAAATGATAAGTATTCACAGGTACAATAAATTTTTCATAAGTTGCTAAAAGTGCAAGTGTCAAAGCAGACCCTTCTACATTGATATGATCATAATAATTTTTTGCCGCTTGTAAGTCTGCGATTATCTGATATATCTTTTTATCATATTCCGCTGAGAGATATAACCACATGTAGGAAATATATGCGCCATATTTAGTATTAATATCTGTTGGAAGATTATTTATAGTACTATATTTAATATTCCATTTTAACCCATTATAATTCACTGCATCATTTATTGATAAAGGTCCCTGATAAATATCTTTTGTATAAGTTTTAACATATCTCTCCATATCTAAAGATGTATAAAGAGAATCGTTGGAGTTATTCTTTATATTATATTTATAGCATTCATATGGAAAACTCACCGTTAAACCTGCATGGGATATATCATCACGTAAATAAAAATGATTCCAATACATCCAAGTATATGACCCCAGATTATTATTAACAGAAGTATTTAATTTTAAAAAATTAGCAATTTTATTAAGCTGTTTAAGATAACTTTGATCATCTGTTGCTCTATACATTTGTACCAAAACCCTTCCCATAGAGCTTTGCATATTAAAGGGAGCAATTACACCTTTATACTTTATTGGAGGATTACTATTAACATTAAGAGAATCTCTTTCTTTATAATAACCTATACTATCATTAGGATTAGAATTATACTCTGTAAACCATTGGCCTTTGTGATAAAGAAGCGTTTCTTTTATCTTTTGTTTAAGATCATCAGCAATATTTTTAAAAGTCATATCATTATAACGCCCTCCTGATTGATATAATATATTTTGAATACTACTATCATTTTTAACAATAGCAGCAAACTTAGCCATAGGATAAATTATGTTTGCACTATGTACTAAATGAGCGTAAGTCTTTCCCGAATCCGCCTTTGGATAATTGTAGTGATTATGCGACCAGGCAGCACCTGAAACATTACGATAATCAAAAATTTGATTTAGACCAGGCACCTGGCCTCTAAGATCGTCCCTTCTATCAATTACATTACCCATACATTGTATCAAAGTATTAGCATATTTAGGGTCATGCGTTTTTTCATACATTAATACTAATGCTTCCATATGGGCAGGTACACCCCAAGCAAATTCAGCCTGATCAGGGCTGTCTGAATTGCCTAAAGATGTATCATAATGCTTCTCATCAAATAGATTTTTATAGTAAGATTGAGCATAAGACTGTAGAACAAATAATAACGTGAGAATTGCAAAGAGTTTTTTCATAGTAATAGTTTTGATTTTTGATCATCTTAAAGAGAAATATTTCCCTTGAAGCCGGCTAGACAAATATAAAAGTTTCAATCATCAATCCATGAATTTATTTTAAAGGATCAAAGAATACCATTTTTATGCGTTGGCTCAAGATTATAAACTTAATACATGAAAAATTTTAGAGAAAAAAGTAAAAAAAGAAACTTTCAACGACTGCTGAAATTAGTACAAAATAAAAAAGTACACTTTCAAAAAGTGTACTTTCTTTGGGTGAATGATGGGTCTCGAACCCACGACCTTCGGAACCACAATCCGACGCTCTAACCAACTGAGCTACAATCACCGTTTTCTGAGTGCAAATATAGGACAATTTCCTCAACTACCAAACAATTCCATCAAAATTTTTCAAAGAAATTAATCTTTCAGACGTAAAGCCCTCAGCATAAGCAACTCCCGATAACCGCCCTAAATCCTGTGCCCGGTAGGTTAAGCTTTCATAAAAGTCTTTTGTGGTAATGGGAGTCTCAGGTTCTTTAGAAGTTGGGTCATAAAACTGAGTTTTGTACGCCATACAAGCTTCCAGTTTTTTAGGCAGGTATTCTGAAATGTCAATAACAAATTCCGGTTTAATATCTTTCCACTGAATATAATGAAAAATATGTTTTGGCCTCCACACTTCCTGAGATTCGCCTTCCAGTACGGTTTCAATTTTTCTCAGTCCGGACAAAAAGCACGCATCCGATACTAATTTCGCTCCTTTTGCGTGATCCGGGTGTCTATCATCAATTGCATTAGCCAAGACGATTTCTGGCCTGTATTTGCGGATCATTTTTACAATCCTCATTTGATATTCTTCGGAATTTACCAAAAATCCATCTTTCATTCCAAGATTCTCTCTTGCGGAAAGCCCAAGTATTTTGGCTGCATCTGCTGCTTCAGTCTTTCTGGTTTCATCTGTACCTCTTGTTCCAAGCTCTCCCCTGGTAAGATCTACAACAACGCATTTTTTTCCTTCAGAAACCATTTTGGCAATAGTTCCTCCACACCCCAATTCTACATCATCAGGATGCGCTCCAAAAGCAAGTATATCAGTTTTCATAAACTCAAAGATAGGATTTAAAATAAAAACTTCCCAAACATTACGCATGGGAAGTTTTAATATTTATAATTTAAATTTTAAATTACTTGTTGATTTCGGCATTTAGTTTTACGGCATCCTGATAAGTAGGGTCTAGCTGTAAAGATTTAGCTACATAATCTTTTGCTTTTGCCATATCAGAATCTTTGCTCATGTATGCTACTGCAAAGTAAGCGTAAGCAAGAGTCTGTTTGTTAGCTTCCTGATCAGCAGGTTTTACCGTGCTGATGAATTTCTCATAAGCCAATTTTGCAGCTTCATTGTATCCTGCCTGCTGGTAAGAATATCCCTGGCTGTAATATGCCGGAGCCCAATCAGGAAGAAGTGCTGACATTTTTTGCCATGTAAGGATTGCTCCATTCCAGTTTTTAACATCCTGGTAAGCTGTTGCTAACTTAAATAATGAATCAGAATCCTGGCTGTTGGCAGCAACTTTCTGTTTCAATGCTTCAATTTCAGGATTAGTAGGTCCTTTATCAGCTTCTGCCTGAGAAGCTCCACCACCACCTGCGATGTTTGCCAATTCAAGATCCCACTTCATTGTTTCATCCTTAGCAGCTTTTGCAATACCTACTTTTTGCTGAGCTTCAGCCATTAAAGCAGATTTTTTAGCAGCATCTTTTTCATCTTTTGCTAAACCGGCAGCAATAAGTCCCTGTAAACCTTGGTCTGCAGGCAATACTCTTGTTTTCTCTGCCTGAGAAACGAAAGTATCCATATTTTGCTTGGCGTCTGCATAATTTCTATCTGCATATGCATTATAAGCTCTCAATTTGAATTTGATAGGATCATCAATTTTATCAAAAATCTTATCTAATACCATTTTAGAGTTTGCATAATCTTCGTTTGTAAAGTATAGTTTTGCAATTTCTAATTGAGTATACGGATCTTCATCAGCATATTTGGTATAGTTAATAAGATCTTGTGTAGCTTTTGCATTCTGTTGGTATCTGATATCGTAACCAGCCAATGCTTTGTACGCAGGAGCGTATGTAGGATCTACAGCAATTGCTTTATCAACGCTTTCTTTCGCTTTTTGCCACACTTGAGCAGCCATCCATAAAGTAGCCATTCTCGTGTAAACTGAAGCTTTATTTTTTGCTACAGGTAACGCCTTGTCGTAAGCAGACATGGCTTCTCCCGGAGATCTTTTCAATCTGTAAGCATCTCCTAATGTATAATAATAATGTGCAGGAACACCTTTTTTCTCAGCTTTTTCAATAGCTTTAGTCAAAAACTGGATTGCCAGGTCCGGTGAACTGTTTTTCTCGAATAAAGTTAAAGCTTCTGCTGCTCTGAAAAGAACTTCAGCATCTTTTTCTCTTGAATCAGTAACTACTTTCTGAATTTCAGCAATGGCATTTTTATCACCTTTACCCAATTTAACAGCAGCTAAACCAATTTTGTTCAGATAGCTTTTACCATCAGCCGCTAAGCCTTTATTGAAATTTTCAGTTGCTTTAGCGTAATCTGGCTCTCCTTGTCTTAAGAAAGTATTTCCTAAATAGAAGTAGTTATCAGCTGTGGGCTCTTTAGCGATCATTTCAGTGAAGTTTGTTTTTGCCTGCGCAAATTTATCACTGTCTATACTGTTGATACCATCCTGCAATGTCTGTGCAGAGGCAAAACCGGTAAAAAATACCACGGCTGCTCCAAAAGCAATCTTCTTTACATTCATATTCATTATATCTTTCATTTTATATTTTCAAATAATTGAGTTTTATTCTACACAATTTTCAGACCAAATCAAAATTTTTAATGAGGATAAATTGTGAATTTAATATTTTTTAACGCATCTGCACTTCTCTCTTATAAATATTATAAGGTTGCAACCCTTCTTTCTGTACAATTTTTTGACCTAAATGGGTACATGAAAATCTTATAAATCCATTGGCAATATTAAAATTACCCTCGTTAATCAGGAAATAAAGCACTCTTGTAAACGGATATTCCATTGTACGAAGTCCTTCAAAATCCGCATTGTATAATTTTCCTTTCTCAACCACAGGAAGAATCTTTACCATTTCTCTCAATTTTTCAGACGTTTTATCATAAGGACGGCTAAAAGTATTCAATCCAATAACGCCTATTTTATCGGGATATTTTCCTAACTCCTCTATAATCTTCTGATTTCCCGGAATAATGGAAAATTTCATGTCTTTTGGCTGTTTTTTTAATTTCTCAGCAACAAAATTCAGGTTACTGGAGTTCGTTCCATCAAAAATAAATTCCTTTTTATCAGACATCAACCCGCTATTGATTTCTTCTATTGAAATACTTTCTTTCGGAGAATCTTTAGGAACAACAAAAACTACTGCATCTGCAGCAAATTTAGCAGGAAGAAACTTTAAATCTGTTCTTTCCTCATATGTTTTTATTTCTTCAGGATTAAGATTTCTGGACATTACTACCACTTTAGCACTTCCTTTCAAAAGATCAAGAAGTCCTAAATCTTCTTTCTTGGTTTCTACTTTGATGTGTGTCTCAGGATAGTTGATCATATAGCCGTCAGCTAATGCTTCTGTAACGCTTTGAAAAGATTCGTCAGTAAAAATTGTAAGATCACCTTTGTGATAAGAAGGAGTGTTTTTCTCCTTTTTGCAACTTGCAAGCATCATAGTCAATACAAAAATTACTGCAAGCTTGAAACTATTCTTCATTTCTCGATTTTTTAATTCTTGAGATCGCCCTGTAAATTCTAAAAATACCATAAATAATAAGCACCACTCCCAATGCATAAGCAACAGCTGGCTCTAAAATAGTAAAGAAGAATTTGTAGACAATCACTACAATTCCTAAAACGATATAAAACAATCCCGTAACCAGGGATAACCAATTGAACATCATGTAACAAAAATACCAAAAAAAATAAAAAGAGAAGCATAAGCCTCTCTTTTTATTTATATTTTGAATAAATAAGTCTTATTCAAAGTTCATAGTAAATGGTACGCTATAGTAAGATCTAACGCTCTCCCCGTTTCTTTTCGCAGGAGTCCATTTTTTAAGTTTCTTAACTACACGCATCGCTTCACTGTTGAAGTCGCCGTTTGGAGATTTCTCTTCAATCGTTACATTCGAAACAGTACCGTCTTTTTCTACAACGAACTTAAGCTTCGCTTTAAGTGTTCCTTCACCTCCTTCCATCAAAGAAGTATCAAAGTTATCACCCAGGAACTTTCTCAATGCACCCATACCTCCAGGATATTCTGCAGACTGGTCAACATCTTTATAGATCTCGTTAGGGTTGTTCGCTTTCACTTCTACTGTACTAGCTTTAGTACCTGTAGATGGTGGTGGCGGTGGTGGTGTATAAGCCGGAGCTTTTACCCCCTCCTGATTCTGTAAACCAGTTGTAGTTTCCAACTGCTTAGAAATCGGTGGTGGTGGAGTTTCAATTTTCGGAGCTTTTACAGGCTCAGGAACTACGTTCTGAATTACCTCAATTTTCTCCTCTTCTTTTGGAGGTGGAGGTGGTGGAGGTGGTTCTTCTTCTTTAGGCTGCTCGATAATCGGATCTTCTTCGATAATATCTACAAGATCTGCCTTCACTTCCTGCTTAGGCGGAGCTGTAAGATTTTTAATCGTAAGATAGATGAACGGAGACAAAGCTGCCAAAAGGAATAATGCTGTTCCGATAATAAAAGACTTGGTTAAAAGTCTCGGATACTGATGTCTAAGATCATAGGCACCATATTCCTTGTTTCTATTTTCAAATACGATCTCGTCTAAAGTAAGATTCTGACCGTATACATTTTCATCTGCCATAGATTAGATATAACAATTTTATGGTTAAATTACTTTGTAGCAGCAGCCGGTGCAGCAGCACCTCCTACTTTTTTCTCATAAATAGCTTTCTCCCAAGGTTTGATATCAGTAACCCCGTACTGCTCACTTTTGGTAATTGCCATTTCATCAAGAATATCAACAAAGTTCTTATATACAGCATCGTCAGTTGGCTTAATGATCACGGTAAATTTCGTTTGATCTGCAGCTCTAGATTTTGCCTGCTGAATTACTTTTCTAATTCCTTCTCTGTCAAGAGTAGTTTCCATAAGAGTTTGGTCATTCAAGGATGTAGCATCCTGCTGGTGCCAGAAAACTCTATTATTTTTTCCTAATAAGATAGAAATTGAGTTAGAAAGTTTAATTTCTGTTGGAGGTGGTTTTTTTGTTTCATCTTTCGGTTTAGCCGGAAGACCCAAATCCATCACGTTCGGTTTACTGAACGTAGTTGTGAACATAAAGAAGGTAATCAATAGAAAACCCAAGTCCACCATCGGAGTCATATCGACTCTGGTGTTTTGCTTCTTGGAACGGACCTTGCCGCCCTTGCCGCCTTTTTCTTGTACTTGTACTTCTGCCATTTCTATCGATATTATTCGTTAGGTTTACCTTCTTGTGATGTAATCAACCAAAATTTAAGAAAATCAATATCTCTTAAACCTTCAAATAAGCTTTTCACTTTAGGGTATTGTGTTGTAACGTCACCTTTAATCGCCAACTTGTAGTCAGGGTTAACGCTCAAACTTTCTTTTACCCAATCAATTAATTGCTTATTTGTACTGTCCATAGGAATACCTGTAGGACTCTTATAATTTTTCTGCTCATCTGCAGGCATATCCAAGTAACCTTTAAGCTGGTTCATTGGAACTCCGATTGCCTGAACTTTCTGGAAAGCAGCTTTTTGGTTGTTGTCAAAAGTAATCCCATACTTTTGTCCCATTTTATCCAAAAGAGCAAGTCTTTCTGATGCATTTTCTACTGGCTGGAAATAGAATTTTCCGTCCGGAGTAGCGTTGATAGTCATTAAACTAGCATCAGGAAGCAATTTTTCCGAAATTGAAGATGGCGGTTTGATCTGCTCCACGTCAGGTTTTTTAAACTGAGTGGTCAAGATAAAGAACGTAAGAAGTAGGAACGCAACGTCACACATTGCGGTCATGTCCGTTACTACTCCATGTCTTTTAGGTTTGACTCTCGCCATTATTATAAAATATTTTTAATTAAACTTCTTTTAATTGCTAATGCAAATATCTTGCTAATTCTTAGTTGAATTCAGCGAAAGACTGTTGGATACTCATAGAGATCTCGTCGATCTTGTAAGTTAATCCATCAATTTTAGATGTAAAGAAGTTATAAAGGATAATAGCGATTGCTGAAGTACCAATACCTAATGCCGTGTTAATCAAGGCTTCAGAGATACCTGTAGATAGAGCAGCAGCATCTGGAGTACCACCTCCTGAACCTAATGCAAAGAATGCCTTGATCATCCCGATTACTGTTCCAAGTAGTGCGATTAGGGTTGCAACTGTACCTAGAGTAGAAAGGATCATCATGTTTTTCTCAAGCATTGGCATCTCAAGAGTAGTAGCTTCTTCGATAGCTTTGTTAAGTGCTACCATTTTCTGCTCTTTATTTAATGTAGTATCGTGAGAAAGTGCTTTATAAGTAGTAAGACCTTCTTTTACTACGTTACCAACAGAACCTTGTTGTCTGTCACACTCTTCGATAGCTTCGTCGATTTTGTTTTGGTTTAGTAAGCTTCTTACCTGTACAACAAAGTTGTCTAAGTTTCCTTTTCCAGCTGCTTTACCAAGAACGAAATATCTTTCAAAAGAGAAAACGATTACAGTAATCATGAAAGTAATCAAGATTGGTACGATAACCCCTCCTTTGTAGATAATACCTAAAAACGATTCTGGGTGAATGTCTTTTCCTTCAACACTTGAAAAAGCTACAGAACCACTTCCTAGTTTTTCTGCATCCTTAAAGTTTCCTGGGCTACCAAGAACGAATAAATAAATACATACTCCTATAGCAAATAGAATAGGAATAATAACAGCTGGATTTAAACCTCCTGCCTTTCTAGCAACTACTTGCTCATCATTTTTTGAAACATTCATTTCCATATTTAACTAAATTATATTGTTTTAAAATTTTACAGGGTGTAAATTAAAGGCAAAATTAATTAAAATGCAAGAGTCTTAATTAAACATTTTGCTTTTTTTTGATAAAGAAATTTTAATACGATTTCGAAATAATAATTATTTTAAATTATTTTATTTATTTTTTCCAAATTTAACATTTGAATTAAAAAATCATAAAAATAAGACACCCATTTTTTTTAATTTCCCAATGTTAATTTTTTTTTAAATTACGATATTCACAATACGGTGAGGGACTACAATGATTTTTTTAGGGGTTTTACCCTCCAAAATCTGTTGCATTTTCTCGTTAGAAATCACCAAATCTTCTACTTCCTTGGCAGATAATTGAGCGGAAAGTGAAATTTTGAACTTCATTTTACCATTTACGCTTACCGGATACTCAATTTCGTCTTCAACCAGATAATCCTCATTCAATGCCGGGAATCGTTCAAATTCTAACGAAGTACCGTGTCCTAATAAACTCCACAATTCTTCACAGATGTGAGGAGCATACGGAGAAATGATAACGGCAAGCGGTTCTAAAATATTGCGCTTGTTGCATTTTATTTTCTGAAGCTCGTTTACAGCAATCATAAAGGATGATACTGAAGTATTGAAAGAGAAGTTTTCAATATCGTATACTACCTTCTTTATTAAGGTATGTAAAACTTTGTATTCCGCTTTTGTAGGTTCTTCGTCTGAAACTTCAAATACGTCTCCGTTGAAATACAGGTTCCAGAATTTTTTAAGGAAACCATATACTCCGCTTAATCCTTGAGTATTCCAAGGCTTGGATTGTTCTAACGGTCCTAAGAACATTTCATATAATCTTAATCCGTCTGCTCCGTACTCTTCACAGATATCATCAGGATTGACTACGTTATATTTTGACTTGGACATTTTTTCTACTTCACGGTCTGTGATGTATTTTCCGTCTTCCAGAATAAATTCTGCATCTGCATAATCCGGTCTCCATGCTTTGAAGGCTTCAGTATCCAATTCGTCAGAAGTTCCTTTTAATAAGGATACGTCTACGTGAATCTGCTGAGTCTGGTAATCTTTAGCTAAATTTTTAGATACATATTGATTTGTGCCGTCAATTCTGTATACAAATGCACTCATTCCTAAGATCATCCCCTGATTGATCAGTTTCTGGAATGGTTCATCATGGCTGATATATCCTCTGTCTTTTAAGAACATGTTCCAGAAACGGGAATACAATAAGTGACCGGTTGCATGTTCGCTTCCTCCTATATATAGGTCTACCTGTCCCCAATAATCTGCTAACTCTTTTTTAACAAAAGTTTCTTCATCATTCGGATCCATGTATCTAAGGAAATACCATGAGCTTCCTGCCCAACCTGGCATTGTAGATAATTCTAACGGGAAAATAGTTTTGTCATCAATAAGATCTGTAGCTACTACTTTCTGGTTAGCTTCATCCCATGCAAATTCTTTTGCATTTCCTAATGGTGGATCTCCATCTTCTGTAGGTAAGTATTTTTCAACTTCAGGAAGTTCCAAAGGTAAAGCGGAAACTGGCAATGTGTAAGGCATTCCATCCTTATAATATATAGGAACTGGTTCTCCCCAATAACGCTGTCTTGAGAAAATAGCGTCACGCTGTCTGTAGTTTGTTGTTCCATGACCGATTCCTTTCGTTTCGATCTCGGAAATCATTTTTGCTTTCGCTTCATTATAATGTAATCCGTTTAAGAAATCAGAGTTTACACAAACGGAATCTTTGGAATCAAAAGATTTTTCCTGAACATCTTCTTCCGTTTCTACCACTTTCTTGATTTCAAGATTAAATTTCTTGGCAAATCTGTGGTCACGTTCATCGTGTGCCGGAACCGCCATTACTGCTCCTGTTCCATATCCCATCAACACATAGTCTGAAATATAGATCGGCATTTTTTCATTGCTGAAAGGATTGATTGCATAAGTTCCTGTGAAAGCTCCGCTCACGTTTTTCACGTCAGACATTCTGTCTCTCTCCGTTTTCTTGGATGTTTCTTCAATATAAGTATCTACTTCTACTTTTTGAGCATCTGTAGTAATCGTTTCCACTAAAGGATTTTCCGGCGCCAGTACCATAAAGGTTGCTCCAAAGATCGTGTCAGGTCTTGTTGTAAATACTTCAACAGTCTCGTCATGTCCTTCTACTTTGAACTGAACCTGTGCTCCCTGAGATTTCCCAATCCAGTATTCCTGGGAATCTTTCAACGGCTGCGGCCAGTCTAAAGTATTTAATCCCTGTAATAATCTTTCAGAATATGCGGAAATTCTCATACTCCACTGCATCATTTTCTTCTGGAAAACCGGGAATCCTCCTCTTTCGGATTTTCCATCCTTTACTTCATCGTTGGCCAATACAGTTCCTAATGCAGGGCACCAGTTTACAGTGGTTTCTGCTCTGTAAGCAAGACGGTAGTTTAAAAGGATGTCTTCTTTATCAATTTCAGAAGCATTCTTCCATTCTTCTGCAGTGAAATTTAATTCGTCGTTCTGATTGGCATTTAATCCTTCTGTTCCTTTTTCTTCAAAATGCTGAATTAAAGAATCAATAGGCTCCGCCTTATCTGTATTTTTATTATACCAGGAATGATACAACTGGATAAAAATCCATTGTGTCCATTTATAATAAGAAGCATCTGAAGTTCTTACTTCTCTGCTCCAGTCGAATGAGAAACCGATTTTTCTCAGCTGCTCTTCATATCTGTTGATATTTTGTTCTGTAGTAATAGCCGGGTGCTGCCCTGTCTGAATAGCATATTGTTCAGCAGGAAGTCCAAAGCTGTCATATCCTACCGGGTGGAGTACATTAAACCCCTGATGTCTTTTGTATCTCGCATAGATATCCGATGCAATATATCCCAGCGGGTGACCTACGTGAAGTCCTGCTCCTGATGGGTACGGAAACATATCGAGTACATAAAACTTAGGTTTGTCTGTGTTATTAGAGGTTTTATAGGTTTGATTTTCCTCCCAGTATTTCTGCCACTTTTTTTCTATCTGCTGATGATCGTAAAACACTTGATATATATGTTATATGTTAGACTGATTATTTTTTCTTTTTGTCAAGATTCACAAAATTAATGATTTTAAAGTAAATAGAAATTGAAATTATGATGAATTACAAATTCTACCTCAACAAAAAAATCCCATCCGGAGATGAGATCTGTTTTATATCCTGAAGTATATACTATTATTGAGTAACTCTCTTGAAGGTATATGTTCTTGTCTGGAATATAGTAGGATCCTGAGTCTCCTCTCTTACCGCAAGATTGAGCGTTGTTGCATCCAAAGTAATCACCTTTGCATTCTGCGGCTCTACGATTCCCTGAATTTTCATCTGAACGTCTTTCCCTTCCTTATTATAAGTATAATTGAATTTTATATCTGAAAGAATAGCACACTGACCAGGGGTAGCAGTATCTCCCCAGTTCGTTTTCCCTCCCTTAGAATCAACGCTGAACCACCATCTTGTCTTTTTCTGACAGTCTGTATAAGTAATCGTGTTAGAAACCGGGTCTTCACCAACTTCTACAGTGGTAACTACTTCTTTTAACGGTTGCCATGTCCCAACAAGAGGAGCTTCCAGAACAGTATCATTGTCACTACTACAGCCTGTAGCTGCAGCAAACAAAGATAAACCTGCAAATAGTAATGCTAATTTCTTCATAGATCAATTTTTTCAAGCGCTAAAATTATAATTTTTTTGATTTATATTACTATTTTTTATGAAAAATTATTTCATCGACGATTATTTATATATATTTAAAAATAGGGACACCTAATTTTCCCTTTATTTAACAAATAATGAATACATGAGCATCGTTCATTCTATTAAAAAAGTTATTTTTGCAGGAAACAAAATACAAATGCAGGATATTACGAGAAACAATTTTGATTTTATACGTGTTCTCCTTGCCTTTATTGTCTTTTTGGGACATCTTGGCACACTCAGCGCTTCTCCTGACCTCAGGATTTTTGAGCATAGCCCTATAGAAATTGCTGTTTTCGGCTTTTTTGCGGTGAGCGGATTTCTTATTGCAAGGAGCTATGAAAGGTCTTCAAGCCTGAAAAGCTATTTAAAAAAGAGAATCAGAAGAATTGTTCCCGCCTACTTATTGGTTATTTTTTTATGCGCAATTTTATTAAGCCTGGTAAGTACCTATTCCTTCACTGAATATTTCAGCAATACACAAGTTTATAAATACCTATTTTGGAATTCATTATTTTTAAATTTTAAGGCACCCTGGCTTCCCGGAGTTTTTGGGAATCAAGCAGTGAATGGAGCCCTATGGACACTGAAAATAGAAATGTGCTACTATTTTGCGGTTCCTCTGTTGTTTTTGCTTTTCGGGAAAAACAATAAATACAGAAATGTAAGTTTGGTTATTCTATACTTCTTATCACTTATTTATCTCAATTATTTTGAATCTTTAAATAAAATTTCGATTGCCAAACAGCTCCCTGGAACATTATCCTATTTTATCCCTGGAATGTTGATTTACTTTAATTTCGATAAATTTATCCAGCATAAAAATATCATTTTCATTATTGCATTCGTTACTGTGTGGATTGACTTATTTTTAAAAGTTCAGCTTTTTTCTCCAATGATGATCGGAGTTATCGTAATGTATGTTGCCTATTCATTCAAATTCTTAAATAATTTTGGAAAATATGGTGATTTCACCTATGGAATCTACATTTTCCACTTCCCTATTATCAGGACTTTCCAGACTTTAGGATTGTTTGAAGATTACAATCCATTTGTAATGGCTTTGGTATGTATGTTGGTGGTAATTGCAGTAGGTATAAGCTCCTGGCATCTTTATGAAAAAAGATTTTTATAATTTAGCAGTTTAAAAAACATAAATGAAAGATCTTGTCTCCATCATTACTCCCTGTTATAATTCTGCAGAATTTATCGAGGAAACCATACAGTCTGTTCTTAACCAAACCTATGAAAATTGGGAGTGGCTCATTACTGACGACCTTTCCAAAGATAATACCGTTGAGATCATCCGAAAATATAATGATCCCAGAATAAAACTGCAGGTACTGGAGAAAAACGGAGGCGCAGGAAATGCAAGAAACAACAGCCTGGAAAGAGCACAGGGAAGATACATTGCCTTTCTGGATTCCGATGATTACTGGTATCCCGCTTATCTGGAAATGATGACGGATTATATGCAGGAGCACAAAGCAGAACTTGTTTATTGTAATTATTCAAGATGCGATGAACAGCTTCAGCCTATACTTAAAGATTTCTTGGCGGATAAAGTGGTTACATTCTCCAATCTGCTGAAAACATGTCGTCTGGCACCGGTTTCTACAATGTATGACACTCAAAGAGTCGGCAAGTTTTTATTCCCTGTAAAAAGTAAACGCGAAGATCATGTGATGTGGCTGAATCTTTTAAAAGTAATTCCGGAAGGGATTCCTGTAAAAAAGACACTGGCCAAATACAGGATGCGTGAAAACAGCGTTTCAAGAAATAAAAAAAACATCATTAAAGATCAATATCTTGTTTATAAAGATTTCATGGGATTCTCCACAGTAAAATCGTTGTATTATACGGCTAACTGGGCATTAAACGGATTTCTGAAATATTCGAAAATTTTCAATTAATGGAGTATTCAAAAGAGTTCAAAGCCGCTCTGAGTGCTTTTTCCGGAGCGGAGAAGGACAAACTTATTTTCAGACTCCTGAGAAAGGATAAATTATTATCTAAAAAACTCTACTTCGAACTGATTGATCCGGAAACCACGGATGATAAAAGAAACGCGATAGAAGAACATGTGAAGGAACAGATGCTCTTGGCCTCAAAGTATGTGGGAAATGCTAAATATTTCCTGTCTACTGTTCGAAAAATAAGTGCTGAAATCACGGAACATGTAAAAATAACGACCGATAAATTCGGAGAGGTTTCCCTGAATCTTCTTCTCGTGAATAAGGTATTGGAAAATAATGGTGATCTCAGCAGACAAAGGTTTGATAATGTTTACAAGCTTTATATTTACACCATCAACAAAATTTTCAAGTCATTAATTCTTGTAAAAAAACTGGATGAAGATTACTGGATGGAAATTGATGAATATCTTCATGATACCCTGAATAAAGTTTTAGAAAATCATTATCTCCAGAAGCTATGCATCAATAATGGTCTTGACTTCAACTGGTTTGAATGTGACAGAATTCCGGATAATATCGATCAGATTATGAAAGACATTAAAAGCCAGGGATTTTTACGATAGGATTTTCTGAAGAATCATTCTGGTAGAATCAGGTTTTCCGTCTACGAATTTTTCTGCATTTTGAGACATTTCAGTAAGTTCTTCTCTGTTATCCTCATTCGTAAGAAATAAAACAAATTCTGAAGCTGCATATTCGTCAGGGAAAGACTTTCCGCCATTGGCCGAGATCAGGTCATCCGCTTCCGGATTCTTTTTGTAATGATTTCCAAAGATCACAGGAACACCAAAAGTAGCGGCTTCCAGAATATTGTGAAGTCCCGCATCATGAAATCCTCCTCCTACAACAGCTACATCTGCATAAGAATATAATTTTGATAATAAACCAATGCTGTCTATAATCAGAATTGGAGTATTGAAAGTTGAAGGCCGGGTATTTTGTATTTCACTATACAATAAGGCATCCGGGAATATATTTTTCAAATGCTCTACTCTTTTCAGATCGTGGGGGGCAATAATAAGTTTTACCGTATTATTTTTACGGGAAACTACTTCTGCTATTTTCTCTTCTGCCTGCCATGAACTTCCAAAAACAACAGCTTTACTTTCCCCTTTGAAATCTGCAATGAAATCTACATGATTATTTCTTTCTCGCAGCTGTTTTACTCTGTCAAATCTTGTATCTCCCGTTACGGAAGACTTCATTAATCCAACGCTTTTCGCCAAGGCCAAGGAAAACTGAGTCTGGTGAAAAAACCAGTCTACATTTTTCTGAAGCTGCTTCACAAACCATTTTCCATAGGAAGTAAAAAAAGATTGTCTTTCATAAAACAGTGCAGAAATGACATAAATCTTTGTCCCTTTATTTTTCAGTTCTGCAAGGAGGTTGTACCAATAATCATATTTAACCGTAAAAAATAGTTCAGTATTAAATTGGTCTGTAAATTCTCTTACAATACTTTTTTTATCGAAAGGCAAATAACAAATAACGTCTGCAATATGTTTTTTCTTAACCACATTTTCATATCCTGATGGAGAAAAGAAGGTCACGAGTATTTTGTGTTGAGGAAAATTCTCTTTCAATTTCTCCAGAACAGGTAATCCCTGTTCATATTCGCCCAGGCTTGCAGCATGCATCCAAATTACCTGATCTGTTTTTGAAAATGCAGACTTTACTTTATTCAAAGACTGACTTCTTCCTTCAACGCCTTTTTTAGTTTTATCATTAATCAAGGCAAAAACCTTCATGCCGAAGGTAAGAAGACTGATAAATATATTGTATAAAAAAGCCATTTTACTTATTCTTTAATTTCAATTCTGTCGTGATCCGTGGGAGGATTTGATATGACTAAAAATTCAATTTCTGCATTTGATTCATTGGAGATAAAATGCTTTGCTCCCGGCTCAATGGATATAGATTCACCCTGCCCAACCAGGAATTTTTCTTCATTGATATAGAATACTGCTTCACCTTTCAGAATATAGAAAAACTGTTCTGCCACTTTATGAAAGTGTAGTTTTTCTGAAGTTCCTGCAGGCATTTTCTCCTGCTTTACGGATAAGCTTCGGGTATTTTTAAGAATCCAGCTGTCACATTGGCTTCCCCAGATATAATGTTCTGAATTATCTTTAGAATGTATCATTTGAATAGATGGGCAATAAAAAGTAATGCAGGAGTAAATAACACGACAGATAAAAAGATGGTTGCGAATGTAATTCTCGGTTTAGCCTGATCATCTACGGCATATCTGAACATATAGTCCTGAATATTCATAAAAATAACCGCTAAAAACAAAAAAAGAATTCTCAGGCCAATCTTCATAATTAAAAACTGAGCATTCATATTCTGAGCTGTAATTTCTACCGGGAAATTAGTATCTTCGGGATGCCTCAAGCCATACACGAACAGAGCATATAATCCCAGAGCCAATACAGGCATCAGAAAAGCATACATTTTACCTCCAAATCCATCCGCTTTTCCTTCCATATCAAAATGTACATGAATTCTCTCTGGCAATGTATTAAAGTTTTTCAGGGTAAACCACCATAGAAAAACGACTAATCCAAAATTAAAAATATCAAAAATTGTAAAAAGAATATTTTCCATTTCAGACGAGATTGAATTAGTATTAGATTACACTTTTCAGTACTCTTAGTTTATGAGTATGCTTATTCATTTCTTTGTTGAAAATCCCTGTGGAATCAAGTGTGTCTATTCTTACCTTTCCGGAAGCATGGATGATCTTTTGATTTTCCAGCATAATTCCAACATGAATAATTTTCCCTTCTGCATTTTCAAAGAATGCAAGATCTCCGGGCTGTGTTTCTTCAACGAAAGTAAGCGGCTCCCCTACCTCAGCCTGTTGTGATGCATCTCTGGGTATTTTTATATTATGAATTTTGTAAACCAATTGGGTAAATCCGGAGCAGTCTACTGCGAAGAAGCTTTTACCTCCCCAAAGATAAGGTACATTCAGGAACTCTTTTGCTGTCAGAGCGATACTTTCACGCACATCATGGCTTCTTCTTGAAGCTACCACCGGAAACTCCACTTCGGAACCCATAGAAAGTAACGTTTTACCATCATTCATTAATACGGAAGAAAAATCTTCGGTAACGACAGTCACTTTTCTTTTGGCCAGCTCTTCGTCTGTTATAGGCTTCAGCTGCTTGGTATCCATCCATCCTTCATAGCCATCATAATGCATTTTTATTTTGGTCCAGTTTCTATCTACTTCCAAAATATCTGCACTTTCTCCAAACAATATTTCCGTAACAATTTCAGCTCTGTCAGAATTTTCTGCACGAACCGGCGCTACTGTAACAATACAAACTCCTTTATTCATTAATTTTCAATTTAAAGATTGAATGATTTAAAGATTAAAAATACGATATATCTCTCTTTAAATGTTTAATCCTTGAATATTTCAGTTACTTTCTGCGAAGAAAGTTGACTCCATCACGCAAAGGTAAAATAAGATTTTCAAAATCTTCGTCTTTTGCCGCCAAATCATTTAATTCCTGGATCGACTGGGTAGATTTCAGTTTCGGATTTTCTTCCAACACTTTTCCATACCACAAGACATTATCAAAAAGGATCACTGTTCCGGATTTTGTATGCGGCTTAATCAGTCTGAAATATTCAGCATAGTTTTCTTTATCGGCATCTACAAAAATCAGATCGAAAAATTCATCTGTTTCTTTTAAATATTCCTTGGCATCCTGAAGTTTAAATTCAATCTGACCTGCATATTCGCTGGATTCAAAATATTTTTTAGGAAGATAGGCAAGATCTTCATTCACATCCAATGTTGTAATTTTCCCGTTCTTCGCCAGTCCTGCTGCCAGACATAAGGTAGCGTATCCGGTGAATGTTCCTATTTCAAGAATATTTTTCGGCTGCAGCATCTGGGAAATAATCGTCAGCAATCTTCCCTGCTGATATCCGGAAATCATATGAGGCTGTGTTGTTTTCTGATACGTCTCTCTTCTCAGCTTTTTCAGAATTTCGGATTCCGAAGAAGCGTGTGCCTCCAAATATCTGTCCATTTCAGGATTCTTTTCTTCAAAAAAACTCATACCATTTTAATTTAAACAAATTTAATGATTTTAAAACTTTCCCAAACCTTCTTTTTGTTCAATATATAATACAAAAAAGAGAGAAATTAATTCCTCTCTTTTTCTTAGCCATCTAAATTCGATGTAAAAAATATTATATGGCTATACAATATTGTCTTATCCCAGCACAAACCCATCCCGGGCAACACTTTGTTTGTAGACTCGTACAAAATATCTGTGGATTACATCCGTTAATAGCACCTTGTACAGTTTTCATTTCTCCTCTTGAAAGCTTTTTTAAATTTTTCATAATGATTTTAGTTTAGTATTAATTTCCTACTCTTTAGATTTTCGGACACCTCTTTAATATTTCCTTTAACGGAGATTTAAATATACATATTCTTTTATTAATCAAATAATTATAAACACAAAAACTACACATTTAATAAATAAAAAAATAAACTTCAGTGAAAACCCCATATAAAATACCGTGAAAACACGGATATTATTTTTGTGGTATTAGTTATAAGTTTGCAATAAGAATAAGGGGTAAAAACACTAAGAGAAAACAAGATGATTGCAGGAGAGACACAAACTAACCATGAGAATCACAAAAAAGTTGTACTGAAAAGTAGAACTGATGCTTCTGCAGCAAAAAGTAAGAAAGAAATATCCACTTCATTTTTGCAACGAATTATTTCACTCCTGAAAAAGGAAGAATTAATTTGATTAAAAAATAAATCCCGTCCACCTTCGGGATTTATTTTTGCTTTATACTCACATATTCCCTCTCAGGTTATTTCAGATTAAAACCTCATCCATTTCCTTCATCATCATTTTTCTCTACATCATTCAACAGAACTTCATTAAGTTCATTTCTACAATTCATTCTCAAAAGTCATATTGTAAGCCACAATATATCAGCTTGAAATATCCATGAATAGCCAATATTATTCAAAATCCCGATTCATATATCAGTTCACAAGTCAAAATCCTCATAAAATATAGGAAAAACACCTGTATTTGACCGCTCATATGCCTCTACCTTTGATATAAGTTTTCCAACCATGAAACATTCAAATAATGGAGGCACCCGAAAATCCTAAAAAAGAGTAGGGATATTTTAAAAACAACCACATGAAAACAAAGACTTTATTATTAATCGGAGCGATAGTGGGACTTGTGATGATATTTTCCCAGCTAAAACCTCAGGAAATGTCTTTTTATAAAGAAAAAGGCAATTGCATTGTAGACCATAATTACATCCTGAAAGATGTGAAAAAAATTTCTGACGAAGACATGAAAAGTTTATTAAGTCTTCAGAAACTTCATCAGAACAGTTTGGGTACCAATTTCATTATTTATAAAATCAACAGACAGTATGTAATCCGCGGATGCTTAATGAAAGCTAATATCGACTGGAAAAAGTATGGAGATCTAAGAGAAAAAGTGGACGGTATCCTGAAAAAATATGGAGCTAAAGAATTGGGAAAAGATTATTATGCTATTCAAAACAACCAGGTTGCAACCAATGCAGCTTTGCTAAGCCAGAAAGACATCGCCTCTCTAAGTAGATTAACCGTTAAAGGAGCAGAAGAATACACAATTTGTCCACCAACGATGGGTAGAAGAAATCTTACCAATGTGATTATAAAATCTTACAAAGTTAATACAGCCATTGATCCAAGAATCAATGTAAAGCTGAACAGCGTATTGATGAATTACAAATAACCTCAAAAGGCTGTTTTTAGTCCGAAGACAGCCTTTTCTTAAATCTTTTGTCATGAAAAGAAAGCTTCAGTTATCCGGAATTTTTATGATCCTGCTTCTGGTTTTCACCATTGGCCTGAAAGGAACATTTGATGGATATTATGGTTTTTATTATGAAAATAAAGACTATAAAAAACCGCTGTTATATACTATTTCCGAAGACATTGCCCAATCAAAACCCGTTAATATATTTACTTCTTACACTGGTTTTGATACAGGATATGGTTTCTACGCACCCAATGTTGCCAGCGACTTTGTCATGAGCTTTGAATTAAAAGATCAAAATGGTAATATCCTTGAACAGAAAAACCTGCCTTATTTTAAGAACAAAGAGAGCAGAGTAAGATATACAACTGTTTTTAACATGTTTCTTGATAAAATTTCCGACAAAAATAAATACGACAAAAAATATTATCAGTACCTGGATATCATTATCAGACAGATCGCAGCCCACGTAATGAAAGAAAATCCGTTAGCATCCAGTGTAACTACAAAGCTTTATCTGTACAACTACCCTGCTATTGCAGATTTCAAAAAAGGAAAAACGAGTGAAAATCTTATTCTTATTGATGAATTCAAATACTAAAGTGATGAAAAATCTGAATGCATTCTATACCAAAATTGAAAATTTCTTTTTCAGACAAGATAATCAAACGGAATTCTTAAGCTTCTTTAGGATTGCCATAGGAATTGTAATTCTTTTACAATTTGCTGCAGTGTTGCCGGATTTTGAAAAATTATTTTCAAGCAACAGTATTATTCCTCAGGACATTATGAGTGTTTTTACTCCAGACTGGTTGATAACCTTCTCAAAAATAGTAAGCTTTTTACAAACTCTCGGGATTGAAGAAAGTGCAACAATGGCAATAACCAAGGTATCGTTTATTACACTGTGTATTTTGATCATCACCGGATTTTATTCAAGAATCTCTGCATTATTGTTGCTTATTTTACAGATAGCATTACTTAAGGGAAGTTCTTTTTTTGCCTATGGTGCAGATTTTTTCACAAGCATGTCTTTATTTTATCTGATTCTTTTTCCTGCTGACCAACACTTTTCACTGAGAAATTTTATTTTCGGCAGAAAACCGGGGCATAGTAATATTACTCCAGTTAAAAGATTATTTCAGATTCATATTTCTATTGCTTATTTCTTTTCCGGACTGGATAAAGCTTTAGGGTTCAACTGGTGGAACGGTGAATCTATCTGGAAAGCTATTCATCTCCCCTACTCCAACAGAGACCTGAATATTGATTTCAGCTGGCTGATAGAACACTCTTATCTGATAAGTTTGATTGGATGGAGTACCATTATTATTGAGATATGTTATCCTTTTTTTATCTGGTATAAACCCACACAGAAAACATGGCTTTTCTTTACCATCTCCATGCATATAGGAATTGCACTGGTTTTGAATTTATATTATTTTTCAGCGATTATGATCGTCTGGAATATCACCAATTTTTATTTTGAACAGTCTGATAAAAAGACAGTCACTTCTTCAAAGAAAAAAATATCGGCAGAGTATATTCCCAAACAGGTTGGTTCATAAAAAAATAAATCCCGAATTGCTTCGGGATTTATGATGATATAAGGTTTAATCATTATTTCTTAGGAGCGATATCCATCAGTTTCATAAACTCATCAAGTTTAGGCATAATGATGATTTCCGTTCTTCTGTTTTCTGATCTTCCTGAAACGCTCATGTTAGTCGCTTTCGGGTTGTATTCAGAACGTCCACCAGCAGTAATTCTTGCCGGATCTACTCCAAACTGAGTCTGAAGAACTTTAGCAACTGAAGTACCTCTTAATGCAGAAAGATCCCAGTTGTCTCTTGGAAGATTTGGAGAGTTCAACGGAGCGTTATCCGTGTTACCTTCGATCAATACAGAGTATTTATCGTAATCGTTGATTACTTTTGCTACTTTACCCAACACTTCCTGAGCGGCAGGCAGGATGTTGTAATCTCCTGTTTTGTATAGCATTTTATCAGAAAGGGAGATCATTACTACTCCTTTCAATACTTTTACCTGTACATCTTCATCAGATACATTATCCAAAGATCTCTTCAGTTTATTAGACAATGCCAGGTTCAAACTGTCATTTTTAGCATTACTGGAGATCAATTGCTTGATATAAGAATTGGACGCATTGATTTCGCCTACCAGTTTGTCAATGTTAGCAGAACTTTTTCCAGTATTGGACAGACACGCATCAAGTGATGATTTTAATGCATCGTGCTGGCTTTTCAACAAGTTGTTTTCACCCGCCAATGCAGAATTCTGAGATTTCAAATCCTGAATTTCTCTTTGTCTTTCTCCGATATTTTCAATACACTGCTTATAGTTTGTGCTCAAAGCATCATACTGCTTTTTGCTGACACAAGATGTCATCCCCAGCGCCATTGCAGAAACTGCTAAAATTTTTAAAATCTTCATAAATAATCATTTTTAGACTACTCAAAGTTAGGAAAATTCAATTGAATTATATCGGTTATCTTTGCATAAAAGAAATTCTCAACATCTATGTTGGATCAATCAGCCTTCACCAATCAATTAAAAAATCTCGTTCACGAACCAGAAAACCACACCTATCTTCTGGCGGTAAGCGGAGGAGCAGACTCTATGGTTCTCGCCTCTCTTTTCAAGGATTTAGGGCAGAAAATTCAAGATTCCAGGTTCCGGTTTCAGGTAGCTCATATCAATTATAAACTTCGTGGTAATGATTCGGATCTGGATCAGAAAACAGTGCAGGATTTTTGTGAGAAAAATCATATAAAATTTCATTTGTATGAAGTTTCAGAAAAAGATCAGAAACCCGAAAACTCTATTCAGCTATGGGCAAGAGAGCTTCGATACGCCTTTTTTAAAGAAATTCAGGAAAAAGAAAAACTGGAATTTCTCGTTACCGCCCATCATCTTAACGATCAGCTGGAAACGTTCATTATTAATCTGTCCAAAGCTGCCGGCATTAATGGATTGAGTGGAATTCCAGCAAATGATAATAACATCCTTCGTCCCCTTTTAAATGTTTCAAAAAAAGAAATTTACCAATTTGCTGAACAGAATACTATTGAATTTCGGGAAGATCTTTCTAATAAAAAAAGTGATTATCTGAGGAATAAGATCAGGAATGAGATTGTTCCGGTGCTGATGGAAACCAACGATCATTTTCTGGAAAATTTCAGAAAAAGTTCTTTATATCTGAATCAGACTAAAGATTTTGTTCAGAAACAGATTCAGGAGATAGAAAATCAGCTTACAGTATTTAACCAAAACTATAAAATCTTATCAAAGGAAAAGCTGGATCAGGAAAGTGATTTCGTAAAATTTGAAATCTTAAAAAAATTCGGATTCAATCAGGAGGAAGAAATCCCCAAAATTTTTAAAGCTGAAAACAACAGTTCTTTCTTTTCAAAAGAATATCAGTTGATTGTCAACCGTGATGAACTTATTTTCATTGATAAAAATGAAGAAAAGGGAACTCCGGAAGAAATAGTACTGATCAAAAACTTTGATTTTTCTCAAAACCTGATCAGAATCAATCTCGTAGATGATATTGAAAACAATGAAGAAATCCAAAAAGAATTTGAATGGGATTTCGATGCTGAAAAGCTTCAGTTTCCCCTCCTATTGAGAAAACAACAGGATGGAGATGAATTTTTTCCGACAGGGTTTTCAGGGAAAAAGAAAGTTTCTAAATTTTTTAGAGACGAAAAATTATCTGCTTTGATCAAGGAAAAGATCTGGTTATTGTGTGACTCCAAAAACCATATTTTGGGTGTCATCCCTCTCAGACAGGATCGCAGGTATCAGGCAGACAGAACTACTCAAAAAAAGATAACTGTAACGTGGACAGAAAAACAACTAATTCGTTAGCTGTTGATGATTTTAAGAAAGACAGCAATATAGCTTTTGGAATTTTATACCAACAGTATTTTGGTTATACTCAGAAATTTATTCTGAACAATAAAGGTAATCTGGAAGATGCAGAAGATATTTTCCAGGATGCATTACTCATTCTTTACGAAAAACTCAATGCTGATGACTTCAAAGTCCAAACCTGTCTGGGAAATTATATTATCGGAATTGTAAAAAACCTGTGGTTTAAAAAACTAAAAAACAGAAACTTTTATGTTGAGTCTCCTGAAAACTATTTCATGGAACATCAGGAGGAAATAAGTACTGCCATTGAAAATGAAAGGTATTACTGGGAAAAACTGGTTGGTTATATCAAATCGATTTCTTCCCATTGTCAGAATCTCATCCATGATATTTTTATTGAAAACAAAAGTATTGAAGAAATTCAGGATAAATACCAGTATTCCAGCAAACATAATGCTCAGAATCAAAAATACAAATGTGTAGAGCAGATCAAAAAAATTAAAAATAAAAATATTTCTACAACTGAAAAACAGATAGTTATATAAAATATTTTTAGTTAAGGGTGATTTTTTTATGGATCAGGGAACATAATAAGAAAAGAAATATATGTTCAAAAAAATCGTATTGAGTCTTCTTATATTAGTAGGAATTTCATTTAACGCACAAAGCGCAGGTATCAATTTTCAAAAAATTGATTTAGAAGCCGCGAAAAAAATCGCATCAAAAGAGAATAAACTGATCTTCATTGATCTGTTCACCACCTGGTGCGGACCTTGTAAGCTGATGGCAAAAAACACCTTTACTGATCCGAGAATCGGAGAGATGTTCAACAAAAATTTTGTAAACCTTGCCATTGATGCAGAAAAAGAAGGTCTAAGCCTTGCCAAAGAATTTAAAGTGGTAAACTATCCTTCCTTTTTATTCCTGGATCCAAAAGGGAAACTGGTTCAATATGATTTCGGATACTATAATCCTGAACAGTTTCTGGAAGTTGGAGCATCTGTCCTGAAAAAAAAGATGTCTCAATCCGGCAAAACGTTAGATCAGGTAAAAGGAAAAATGATAGGTGATAAAATTGATAATTTCAATGCGAAAGATCATTTGGGTAATACATTTTCATTATCAAAGGAAAACAAAAAACTGGTAATTGTTTTTATCCGGGGGCAATGGTGTCCGTATTGTAACAAATACATTGAAACATTACAAAATCTGACCCCTGAGCTGAAATCAAAAAACGCGAGACTTGTTATTATTTCTCCCGAAAAACCGGAATTTATAGAAAAGACGATCAGCAAAACAAAGACAGAGTATACGGTTTTATATGACGAAGGATATAAAATTGCAGAAGCATTCGATGTTCTCTATACTCCAGACAGTGAAACCCTTAATTTCTACAACTCAAAATTAAAGGAGGATTTTGCCAACAGCAGATCAGATCATTCCGGAAGGCTTCCTGTATCGGCAACCTTCATCCTTAATGAAGGGAAAGAAATTACATGGAGACATTTTGATCCGGACTATAAAAACAGAGCATCTGTAGAAGATATTTTAAAAAATCTGAATTGATTTTCTCGGAGAGTTTTTGTCATGGCAAAAGAATCTCATCATAATACCAAGTTGGCAAAATTGAAAAAATCTATAATCATTTTGAATGATAAAATAAGTAACACTTCTATTGCGATTAGGGCAGAAGACAAAATATTTTAGGGATCACGCTTAAAAAAAGAAAGTTTCTAAATTTTTTAGGGACGAAAAATTATCTATTTTAGCGAGGCAAAAAATCTGGACACAGACTCATTAGGAATAATGCTGTATTTGACAGCCTTCCTTCCAGGTAAGTCAGAAGATTTGCAAAGAATGAGAAAACGAAATGGAGTCTCAAAACTTTAATGAAATGAACAATGAAATTTAGAAATTGGTTTTTATTAATTCTACTATTTTTAGCGACAGGAATTAATGCGCAGATAAAAAATCCTGTAAAGTTTAAATTCACCATCAACGATCTGGGGAACAATCAATACGAAGCAGTATTGAATGCTACCATGGAAAACGGCTGGCATATTTACTCTAAAGATCTACCAGAAGACACCGGAATTCCGACGGAGTATAAAGTGACAGGAAAGAATATTGAGTTGATCGGAAAATTTACCGAAGTTGGTAAAAAACATGAAGAGTTTTCTGAAGCGTTTGGAGGAACAATTGTTTTCTACTCCAATTCTGCTGTATTTAAGCAAAAATTTAAATTAAAAGATCCAACAAAACCCGCAGATGTCACTTCTGAGATTACGTATCAGACCTGTGACGACAGAGTTTGCCTGGCTCCCAACACATTAGAATTCAACCAAAAAGTTACACCAAAAGGGGCAACGGAAGAGGCTACGACCGAGGAAACTGCAGGTCCTGCAAAAGACTCTGTAAAAATAACTGAGACGGTTACTGAAAATCCTGCAAAAACTGAAGCTACGATCACAGAAACTTCAAAACTGGATCCAAAGCAGTTGAAAATTGAAAGTATTGATTTCAAAAAACCACTGACGGATTGCGGTACTGCCTCTACCAAAGTGGATGAAAACTACTGGACGTATCTGTTCTTAGGATTTATCGGAGGATTAATTGCTTTGCTTACGCCATGCGTTTTCCCGATGATTCCACTTACCGTTTCATTTTTTACGAAAGGAAGTAAAGACAAAGCAAAAGGAAAAAGAGATGCTCTTATTTATGGTTTTTTCATTCTTCTTATCTTCGTTTTACTGAGTATTCCTTTCCATATTATTGATGGAATCGCAGGAAATATCTTCAACGAGATTTCTACAAGTGTATGGTTGAATATTGCTTTCTTTATCATATTCATCTTCTTTGCCGGAAGTTTCTTCGGGTATTATGATATCACGCTGCCAAGTTCTATTGCCAACAAATCTTCCAAAGCAGAAGAGGCAGGAGGAATTATTGGTATTTTCTTCATGGCATTGACTCTGGTGATCGTTTCTTTCTCATGTACGGGACCTATTTTAGGAAGTTTACTGGGAAGTGCGGTAACAGGTTCATCCAATGTTCCGATGCTGTTGACTTTTGCGTTGGCAGGATTCGGGCTGGCATGGGCTATTATTTTCGGATTGCTGGCATTATTCCCACAGGCATTACAAAGTCTACCCAAATCCGGAGGATGGATGAATACGGTAAAAGTTGTTTTAGGATTCGTAGAACTGGCATTAGCATTGAAATTCTTGTCTAAAGCCGATCTTGTATCCAAAACATTCTTCTTAAAAAGAGAACTTTTCATTGCGATCTGGATTATTATTGCCTTAGGATTAGCAATCTATTTATTAGGATTGATCAGATTCCCTCATGATGATAAAAAGCCTAAAATTTCTGTCACCAGAAAAATATTAGGGGTATTGGGAATTGGTTTCGTGATCTATCTGGTTCAAGGGTTAATCCCATCTGACCGTCCGAAACTTCAGTTATTAAGTGGAATTTTACCTCCACTCAATGTAAGCTATTTCCATGATGAAAAAGACGGAATTTTAGGAATGCATCCTGAACACGACTTCTTCAAAGCAATAGAACTGGCTAAAAAAGAAGACAAGCCTATATTGATCGACTTCACAGGATATGGATGTGAAAACTGTAGAAAAATGGAGGAGTTTGTATGGAGCGAACCAGACATTTTACCGATTCTTCAGAATGATGTAGTACTGGCTTCTCTCTATGTCGATGATAAGGAAGAGCTTCCTGAGGATCAGAAAACCAAAATTGACCTTGGAGACGGACAGATCAAGAAGGTAAAAACAATTGGAGACAGATGGAGTTTATTCCAGCAGGTGAACTTCAATAATAACTCTCAACCTCACTATGTTTTAATCACTCCGGACGGAAAAGTCATCAACACGCCTGTTTCAGGATATATGCCTAAAGAGGATTTCAAAAAATTCCTTGAATGCGGGGTAAATTTCTATAAAAAGAATAAATAATTTATTAACATATCATTCAAAAACTCACACTTTATCGTGTGAGTTTTTTTATTTCATGAATTAAATAAACAATAAAATACAAAACGTAGTCTAAAATTAATTATATTTGAATAACTATCACCAATTCAAATACATATGAGATATTTAACATCTACTTTTTTATTTCTTATCTATTCCGCATTAGCTGCCCAGTCTGCCCCTTCCATAGAATGGCAAAAAGCATTGGGAGGCACCCATGGTGAATCTGCGAATGCCGTTCAGCAAACCTCCGATGGAGGATACATTGTAGCCGGAAATTCTATGTCCAATGATGGAGATGTTACCGGAAATCACGGAGGAGGAGATTACTGGATCGTAAAATTAAACCCTGCAGGAGGCATACAATGGCAAAAAACGTTAGGAGGAAGCAATGTTGATGATGCACAATCCATCCGTCAAACTACCGATGGAGGATATATTATTGCCGGATCATCCAATTCCGGTGACGGAGATATCAGCGGAAATCATGGAAATTATGATTACTGGATTGTAAAACTTGATTCCAACGGGAATATGCAATGGCAGAAATCGCTGGGTGGAAGCAGTGTGGATATTGCACAATCTATTCAACAGACTTCTGAAGGAGGATATATTGTAGCCGGATCTTCAAGTTCCAATGACGGTGATGTGAGCGGAAATCATGGAGGAGGAGACTATTGGATCGTAAAATTAGATATTAACGGAAATATACAATGGCAGAAATCGCTGGGTGGAAGCAGCAGTGAACAGGTCAATTCTGTGCAGCAAACTTTTGATGGCGGGTATATTATTGCAGGAACCACCGTGTCTACAGATGGCGATATTACTGTAAGCTACGGGAACAATGACTTTTGGGTAGTAAAACTCGATTCCGGCGGAAATATGCAATGGCAAAAAACGTTGGGCAATATTGGTGATAACATAGGATATTATGCGCAACAGACTTTTGATGGCGGTTATATTGCCGTGGGCACTTCTTTTAATTCTTCAAATCTTGAGAGCGGACTTCCCGATTATTGGGTTATAAAACTAAGCAATAACGGAACCATCGAGTGGGATAAATATTTTGGAGGAAGTTTTCATGACAACGCCATAACTATTCGCCAGACTCCCGAATGGGATTATATTGTTGCGGGCTGGACAGCTTCCAACAACGGACAGGTAACCAATCACCACGGTAATCTGGATTACTGGATCATAAAACTGGACAGCAGCGGAAATCTGAAGTGGGAGAAAACCCTGGGAGGTCCCGATTTCGATTACTTAACTGCTCTTGAACTGACCGCTGATAACGGATATATTGTTTCAGGAAGTACAGGATCTACAAGTGGAGACGTTACCGGACATCATGGTATGATCGATGCCTGGATAGTTAAATTAAGTCCTGAACAGCTTGGCATTCCGGAAAATCAACAGAGGCATAAACCCAACCTCTACCCTAACCCTGCAAAAGAATTTTTCTATTTAGATCATCTGCCCCGGGAAAGTACTATTAGCATTACTGATATGTCCGGACGAAAACTTTTCTCTCAAAAATATAATGAAGAAAAAATTAAAATCAGCACATCTGCATTCATGGAAGGACTTTATATGGTACAGGTAAAAAATAGAGAAGAAATTATTCTTACAAAGAAAATAACAATCACCCGGTAACCCCTTAAAAATATCATAATACCCTTTTCCTTCAAGAAAAGTATTAAAAAACAGAAATACGTAAAATTTATACAATAATAATCAATAGATTCATGAATATATAAAGTTTTTAACAATCAAGGCATATGTTTTGTATGAATTCTTCAAAAAAAAATATAGTCTAACATTTAAAAACTTTAATCATGGCAGAAGTAATTGCACAAGAAAAACAAGGCGGAAAGCAAAAGAAAAAAATGATCCGAGTGGACATGACGCCTATGGTCGATCTGGGATTCTTACTTATCACTTTCTTTATGTTCACCACCAATTTTACAAAACCTAATGTAATGGACCTGGGACTCCCTGCAAAAGATCCAAATCCCAGTTCTATTGATAAACCGGTAATTGGTGATCAAAACCAGATTACCTTTATCCTTGGAAAAGACAACCGGGTATTTTATCATCAGAGCAATCAGAAAGATTTGAATACAGGAAACCTAAAAGAAACAGATTTCAGTGGAATAAAAATTTCAAAGATCATTGCTGAAGCGTATAAAAATGCTCCTGCACCCAACAAATTCACAGTGATTGTAAAACCAACAGATGAAGCCAACTACAAAAATTTTGTAGACATGCTGGACAACCTTGCTATTTCTAAAAAGGAACGATATGGCGTAACAGACATCAAACCTTGGGAAACAAAGGTTTATAAGGAATTAACTCAATAAAAGACAAGGGCATTTTTTAAATGCTCTTTTTTTGACTAAATTTGAAAGGAGAAACAGATCCACAGTATGTAAGCTGCTGTATTATTTTTAACCTTCTAAATTTTGGAATCATGCTGAACTTTGAAAGAAAAGGAAACGGAAAAGAAACGTTGGTACTTCTTCACGGATTTATGGAAAATCTATCCATCTGGAGTGATATGGAACATCACCTTTCCAAAGATTTTTCACTGCTCAAAATTGACCTTCCCGGCCATGGACAGTCTGAAATTCTGGCTGAAGTTCACACCATGGAACTGATGGCTGAAGAAGTAAAAAAAGTATTGGATGATCAGCATTTAGAAAAAATACATCTTCTGGGACATTCTATGGGAGGATATACATCTCTCGCTTTTGCAGAAAAGTATCCTGATTCTTTAAAAAGTCTTACATTATTTTTCTCTACGTATTTTCCGGATGATGAAGAGAAAAAACAGCAGCGAATCAAAAGCTACAGAATCATCAAGGATGCTTTTGCCCATTATGCAAGAGCCGGAGTACCTAATTTATTCAATCCGAATGAAAGAGACATTCTGGAAGGTAAAATAGAAACTGCACTTGAAACAGCCCTTTCCACCAATAATTTAGGTGCTCTTTCCTGCGTAAAGGGTATGGTAGAAAGAACCGACAAAAAACATGTCCTTGAAAACCTGGAAGCTAAAATCTTAGTACTGGCGGGTAAACATGATAATGCGGTAAAAACGGATATGATGATCAAACATCTTCCGGACAGAACGAATATCAAATCTTATATCCTGGACTGCGGACACAACGGTCATTGGGAAAAGCCAGGAATCTGTGCAGAAATCATCAATACAGAACTTCTTCACAATCTTCCTAAAAAACTGGTTTTATAAAACAGGTTACCTGACAAATTAAGCTGTGCATAACAAAAAATCCTGTATATTAGTAGAGGATAATTTGGGTAATGGCTTTATTTTCATTCAAAAAAAAGAAACCACCGGCACCACCGGTTATCGGACTTACACTTTCAGGCGGAGGAATGCGTGGGATTGCTCATATTGCCGTACTGAAAGCTTTGGAAGAATACAATCTGAAACCACACATTATTTCAGGAACCAGCGCAGGATCCATCATTGGTGCTTTTTATTCTTTTGGAAAAACGCCGGAAGAGATGATGGAAATTGTCAAGCAAACTTCTTTTTTTTCCAGGTCATCTTTAAAATTATCCAAAAACGGAATCTTCAGTTCCAATTTTATTTTAAAACTGTTCAAAGATTATTTCCCTGAAGACAATTTCGGTATTTTAAAAATTCCGGTGTATGTAGCTGCCACGGAAATGACGCATGGCATCGTAGACTTCTTTTCTGAAGGAGAGCTTTTTGGACCATTACTGGCTTCCTCAAGCGTTCCTTTTATTCTTCCACCGGTAAGAATTGGTGAGAAAATTTATGTAGACGGCGGCGTTCTGGATAACCTTCCCATTGAGCCTATCATGGATAAATGTAATTTTCTGATTGCCTCTCATGTCAATTCCATCAGCTATGATGAGTTAAGCAAGATGAGCCTGATGAAAGAATTCGACAGAATCCTTCACTTAGCGATCGCAAAGTCGGTCTATTCTAAAGCAAAATACTGCAATATTTTTCTTGATCCGCCCAAAATGACGAAATACAGTCTTTTCAACAAAAGATATATGGATGAAATGTTTCAGCAAGTGTATGATTATACCTGCCAGGAGCTTGAAGAAAAGGGGTTTCGTAGAAGTATTTAGAAGTTAATCAGAAAAATTTACAGATTTTTGCCTCTATAAACCTTCCTCTTTTACTTTTTCTTTGAAGTTGACGATCGTTCCCGCTAAAGAATCTAAAGATTTCCCTCCGGCTGCATTAATATGCCCGCCACCATTGAAATATTTTCTTGAGAATTGGTTCACATCCACATCATCTTTACTTCTGAAAGAAATTTTAACGAAGTCTTCGTACAGATCTTCCATAAAGAATGCTGACATTTTCACTCCAGCAATACTCAAACCATAATTCACAAAACCTTCCGTATCTCCTTTCTGAAAACCAAATTCTTTCAGTTCATTTCTGGTAAGGCTTAACACAGCCACTGTTCCGTCATTCACTACTTCTATTCTTCCAAGAACTAAAGCAAGCAAATGCAGACGGGAAACCGTATTGGTATCCCATGTATTGGAAGTGATCATGGCAGGATCTGCACCATGTTCGATAAGATTAGCGATAATTCTGTGGGTAGTAGCGCTGGTAGAACGAAAACGGAAACCTCCTGTATCCGTCATGATTCCGGTATAAAGGCATTCTGCCATATCCTGGTTCACCAGCTTTTCATCCTCCATTGCTTCAATGAAATGATAAATCATCTGTGAAGTGGCAGGAATGACTGTATCAGAATACACAAAATCAAATTGTTCCGGCTGTTGGTGATGATCAATAAGAATTTTCTTCCCCGGAGCTTTTACCAACCAGTCTCCCAATAATCCGATTCTTGACGGGGAATTAAAATCCAGACAGAAAATAACATCTGCTCCCGCAATCATATCAGCAGCCAGTTTTCTTTTATATTCTGCAATAATAACTTTTTTAGATTCCGGCATCCATTTCAGAAATTTCGGAAAATCATTAGGTACGATAACCTCTGCATGAATTCCTTTTGCTTTCAGATAATGTTTTAATCCCAAGCTTGAACCAATAGCATCTCCATCCGGGTTATAATGGGTAAGGATCACTATTCTGCTATCCTGGGTAAGTAATGTATTGATATCTAAAAGTTCTGCTGGTGTAAACATCCGGTGTTTATTTTTCGTTAAAATTAAAGTTTTCAAAGATAGAGCTTTTATATAAATCATTTAAATATTATTTTTGTGCCGGAAAAATGGTTTTGTGATGAGGGTTTGTTAATACCCGACCAAAAAACATTACATTTAATTTTAAAAAAAGATAATTAAAGTTTGTAACTTATAAAAATTTATATATCTTTGCAACCTGAAAATTAATAGATTAATTACGATTTAAACATATAGTAATGAGTAAAAGAACATTCCAGCCATCAGAAAGAAAGAGAAGAAACAAACACGGTTTCAGAGAAAGAATGTCTACGCCAAATGGAAGAAGAGTTTTGGCTGCGAGAAGAGCTAAAGGCAGAAAGAGATTAACTGTAAGTGCTGCACGCGCTAAGAGATAATTTCTAATTATCATATACAAAACATGCTTGAGAAGTTCCTTTTCAGGCATTTTTTGTTGTTAAAATTTACTAAAATTAGAGTCAAATAGACTTCTTTTTTCTATTTTTAAAGATTGAAATTTTTTTGTTAGAAAACAGCCTTTAAAATTTAATTATGCCACATACAAATATCGCCGGAGACAATATTATAAGTTTACAAAATGCAAAGATTGCGCAAAAAAACTTTACTGTACTTTCTGATGTAAATCTTAATATAAAGAAAGGTAGATTCTGCTACCTTATCGGAAAAACAGGTTCCGGAAAAAGTTCCCTACTGAAAACGCTTTACGGACACATTCCATTAGCATCAGGACACGGAGCTGTTGTAGGATTTGATCTGGCAAAACTAAAGCCCTCTGACATCCCTAACTTAAGAAGAAAACTAGGTATCGTATTCCAGGATTTCCAGTTACTTTCAGACAGGACAGTTGAGAAAAACCTTAAGTTCGTTCTTGAAGCGACAGGATGGAATGACAAAGTAAAAATGGAAGACCGTATCAATGAGGTTTTAGGAAGCGTGAACATGAAAAGCAAGAAGCACAAAATGCCTCACGAACTTTCCGGAGGAGAGCAACAGCGTATTGCCATTGCGAGAGCTCTTCTTAACCATCCGGATCTTATCTTAGCCGATGAGCCAACAGGAAACCTTGACCCTGAGACTTCTAACGAAATTATGACGCTATTAAAGCAGGTTGCCCTTGAAAATGGAGCTGCTGTAGTAATGGCAACACATGATTACCACATGATTCAGAACTTCCCTGGTGAAGCCATCAGATGTGAAGACGGAAAAGTTTCTGTATTGGATACTTCAGAATTATTCGAATAAGAATAAAAAAATAAGAAGGTCAGAAATAACTAACTTCTCTATTTAAAAACATGAAACTCTTTGGTGAGTTCAAGATATTGGTCCGAGTATTGTCTCGGACTTTTTTCTATAATAAAATCAGACTCGTTAACTTCTTTTACTTGTGATGAAAACTCCAGAATCAATCTTTTTGCCTTTGCATTTTCAATTCCTCTAATACTCACTTTTCTGTTCAGATGCAGTTTATTTTCCTTACCGATTGAAATAAAAACTTCCCCTGCTTCCACAGGTATGATTACAGAAAACATCCCTTTTTCTGACAATAATTCTGCCGCCTTACTGATCAACTGCATGAAGTTCAATTCTACGGTCTGACGAGCAATTTTATCTTTTTCAGATCCTGATTCTTCAAAATACGGAGGATTGGATACAATAAGATCAAAACGATCTTCCGTTTCAAAAGTTTTAAAGTCCTGATGACTGTTTTTCAACCTGGCATGAAAAGGAGAATTTTCAAAATTGAGCTGGGTAAGCTTGGCAGCATCATCATTAATATCCAGCCCTAAAAATTCCGCCTGTAGATTTCTTTGTGCCAGCATAAGAGAAATTAGTCCTGTGCCTGTTCCTACTTCCAAAATACTGGAAGCATTTTCAACATCCGCCAAAGCACCAAGCAGAACACCGTCTGTTCCTACACGGAAGACGTCTTTAGACTGCTGAATTTCAAATTGTTTAAATGTAAAAAGCTTCACTATAAATTGGTAGGCAGTGTAATAATGAATGTAGACCCCTTCCCCACTTCTGATTTCACGGAGATCTCACCTTTATAATCCTCTATCATTTTTCTCACCATGGATAAGCCAAGCCCCATCCCACTGCTTTTAGATGTAAAATTCGGTTCAAAAATTCTTTCGTACATATTTTCAGGAATCCCGACTCCGTTATCCTGAACAGAGATAATCACCCTTCTTTGATGCTGCTCCACATCTACATTGATAATGAGTTTTCTCTGATCACTCTCTGCCTGTTTTGCATTGGTAACAAGGTTTGTAATGATTCTGGAAAGATAAATTCTGTCCATATTGATCATTATATTCGTCTTATTGGCATGCATGAAAATACTGTCATCATTGAATACACGTAGAATATCTTCAACTTCCGTATTCAGATTGATCACTTCATTATTTTTTTCAGGAAGTTTGGCAAATTCTGAGAATGCTGAGGCTACTGTAGCAATCAGGTCAATCTGATCAACAATAGTTTTACTCATTTGCTTTACCCTTTCTCTGATATTCGGGTCTTCAGGATCAAATTTTCTTTCAAAATTCTGAATGGTCAACTTCATTGGCGTCAACGGATTTTTCACCTCATGAGCTACCTGCTTGGCCATTTCTCTCCACGCTTCTTCGGATGCTTTGAATCTAAGTCTTTCTTTCTGGTCCTGAATCTGTAGAATCATTCTGTTATAAGCTCTTGCCAAAGCATTAAGCTCATCATTCTTATAATATCTGATAGGGCGCATTTCATTTTCAAACAAAGTAATACGGGTAATCATATCAGAGAATTTCGTAATGGTTTTGGCAAGACTATTAGACGTAACCCAGCTAATCCATATACTAAAAAGGATAAGAAATATATCGACTAAAAGAATATACTTTACGTACTGGTGCAGAACCTCCAGATAAGCAGATTCATTATGATATAAAGGGATATAAACAATTCCGATAGGTTCAAGTTCATTATTTTTCAGCAAAAGATAGGAAGAAGTCAATTTTGCATCCTTAGCTGCATCATAATTCACCATATCTACCCTTGCATCGGTAGACAGAATCTTATTGATGATTTCTATAGGAATTGTTTTCTGCTCCACCAATCCTTCATCTTTGTTGGAAAGCAAATAGTTTCCTTTCAGATCATAAATAAAAATGTCATGCTGGTTGATATCCGCTATTTCAAAGATTTTATTCCCTAAAACTTCCGGAAGATCTTTTGTTTCAATAAGTTTCTGGCTTACCGCATAGTCCAGATATCGCATGACAGCATTGGTTTTATCCTGCATATCGATATTACTCTGCTGTAAAGAATGATTTCTCAATACAAAGTAAGGAACAAGTGATGTAGCAACGACACTTAAAAAACATACCAGCAAGAAACCGAAAAACACCCGGTTTCTTAAGCTATATCCTTTATACTTATTTATTGACATTCTACTTTTTAATTAACCTAGCAATATACTTACCAATGATATCAAATTCCAGGTTTACTTTGTCACCAATTTTCAAATGTTTCATATTTGTGAATTCCCAGGTGTAAGGAATAATGGCTACGGAAAACTGAGCATCTTCGCTTTTAGCAACAGTAAGACTGATTCCGTTTACGGTAATTGATCCCTGAGGTACCGTTACAAAACTTCCGTCATTTTCGTACTTCATAGTAATAAAATAGCTTCCGTCTTTATTTTCGATACTCACCACTTCACCGGTTTTATCAACATGTCCCTGAACAATATGACCATCGAGTCTTCCATCCATCTTCATGCAGCGTTCAAGGTTGACAACGGTTCCCAATTCCCATTTTCCAAGGTTGGTTTTTTCCAATGTTTCATTGATTGCCGTCACCACATAATGATTGTCTTTTATTTCAACAACTGTAAGACAACAGCCATTGTGAGCAAGGCTCTGATCTATTTTCAGTTCATTTGTAAAAGGGCAAGTCAGGGTAAAATCTATATTGCTTCCTTTTTCTTCAATCTTCTCAATAACACCAACTGCTTCAATAATTCCTGTGAACATATTATTTTTTGCTAAATTTGTAAATTATAATCTTCAAAGATAATCAAAATGAGCCCAAAAAACCATAAAGTACGAGTAGGAATTTCAATCGGTGATTTCAATGGCATCGGCCCGGAGATCATTATGAAGTCTCTGAAAGACAAAACTATTACAGATTTTTTCACTCCTGTAATTTTTGGTTCGGGAAAATTATTCACTTATCAGAAAAATATTTTTAAGCTGAATCTTAATTTCAACTACGTTAACGAACCTTCACAGGCACAGGCTGGGAAACTTAATATGGTTAACCTTACCAAAGAAAACGTGAATGTAGAATTGGGAGTTCCTACTGAAGAATCTACGAAAATGGCGATTGATTCTTTAGAAGCAGCTACTGAAGCTTTGACGAATGGAGATATTGACGTATTGGTAACTGCTCCGATCAACAAAGATGAAATGGTAAAAATGGGATTCAAACATGCGGGACATACAGGGTATTTTGAAGAGAAATTCAACAAAAAAGGATTAATGTTCCTTGTTACTGAAGATCTTAAAGTAGCTGTTTCCACGCATCATATTCCTATTGCACAGGTAGCTGAAAATATTTCCAAGGAAAAAATAAAGAAACAGATCAGAGTATTAAATCAAACGCTTATCGAAGATTTCTGTATTCAAAAACCAAAAATTGCCGTATTAGGATTAAATCCTCACGCAGGAGACGGAGGTGTAATCGGAAACGAAGAAATTGAAATCATCAGCCCGGCTATTAAAGAACTTTCTGACAATGGAATACTGGCATTCGGGCCTTTCCCGGCAGACAGCTTTTTCCAGCCGAGTAAATACAAAAATTTCGATGCTGTTTTGGCGATGTATCATGACCAGGGACTGGCTCCTTTCAAAACATTAGCCTATGAGGAAGGAGTAAATTATACTGCGGGACTTCCTTTTATCAGAACATCTCCCGATCACGGAGTTGCTTACGATATTGCAGGAAAAAATGTGGCCGATGAGCAGAGTTTTACAGAAGCAATCTTCACAGCGATCAAGGTTTTCAAGAACAGAAGTGAATACAGCGAACTGATGAATGACCGCCTTCAGCCTAGAAAAATGGCTGTAGACAATGGAATAGATGAAGATCTACCGGAGGAAACTGAAGCATAAATCTTTAAAACAAATTTTAAATTAATTTGTTTCAGATTTTATTTGTTATTATAAAAAAAATGCATATTTTTGCACACTCATTTTATGGACAAGTTAAGAAACTATGACGTAAGCTTTTCCGGACTTAAAAACGGAAAACACGAGTTCAAGTTTGAGATAGATAAAACGTTCTTTCAATTATTTGACACTGAGCAGGAATTTACAAATCCTAGAATAGAAGTGAATGTATCACTTGATAAACACACTACTTTTTTAGAATTTGAGATTAAAATTAATGGATGGGTTGAGTTGGTTTGTGATATCACAAATGAAAATTTCGACTATCCTATTGAGAATGAAATCAAAATTCTGGTGAATTTCGGGGAAGAATATGATGACAGCAATGAAGATGTTATTACTATTCCTACTGCAGAGCATGCTTTCAATGTAGCACATTTGATTTACGAAAATGTAATGCTTTCTATTCCGATGAAAAAGATTTCACCGAATGTAAGTGATGAAGATCTTAAAATTCTTGACCAGTTCAGTCCTAAAGATATTGAGGTAACTGAAGAAGAAGAACATGAAAGTGACCCTAGATGGGATGCTTTAAGAAAATTAAAAGACAATAATTAAATAGAATAATTTAAATATGATGAGATGATGAATCTCATCGCTCATCAATTAAAAAAGTTATTAGAAAATGGCACATCCAAAGAGAAGACAGTCGTCTACAAGAAGAGATAAGAGAAGAACTCACTACAAAGCTGTAGTTCCTCAATTAGCTAAAGATGCAACAACAGGAGAGCTTCACCTATACCACAGAGCTCACTGGCATGAAGGAAAATTATACTACAGAGGTAAAGTAGTATTGGAAAAAGAAGTAGCTGCTACTGAAGAAAACTAAGAGTCGCTTTTCGCTGAAAAAGCCTCATTTTAATACAAAAACCGCCCAATTTTGATAAAATTTGGCGGTTTTTTGTTGTTTTTTACGTTTTTTTGGTATCTTTGACATCAAATCAAATATCAAATTTATGGACATTAAAGACATACAAAATCTTATCAAGTTTGTATCTAAGGCTGAAGTATCAGAAGTGAAGTACAAAACTAAAGATTTCGAAATCACTATTAAAACTCCATTAGCTGGAAGCGATGCTGTTTATGCACAACCTGCAGTATACCACACTGCTCCACAAGCGGTAGCTGCTCCGGCACCTGTTGCAACTCCGGCCGCTCCTGTTGCTGAAAAAGCTGAAGCTGCATCTGATGACAGCAAATATGTAACAATCAAATCTCCAATGATTGGTACTTTCTATAGAAAACCATCTCCTGATAAAGATGTATTCGTAAATGTAGGTGACGAAGTTTCTGTTGGTAAAGTAGTTTGTGTTATTGAAGCAATGAAACTATTCAACCAGATTGAATCTGAAATCAGCGGAAAAATTGTTAAAATTTTAGTGGATGACGCTACTCCTGTAGAGTATGACCAACCTTTATTCTTAGTAGATCCATCTTAATTTAGAAGTTAGATGTTAGACATTAGATGTTAGATTAAATTCTACATTAAAATAACATTATCTAATTTTCAAATTATCTAATTTTCAAATTGAAGAAGATGTTCAAAAAAATATTAATAGCCAATCGAGGCGAAATTGCAATGCGTATTTTACGTACTTGTAAAGAAATGGGGATCAAAACCGTTGCGGTATACTCTACTGCTGATAAAGACAGTCTTCACGTAAGATTTGCTGATGAAGCAGTATGTATTGGCCCTGCAATGAGTAAAGACTCATATCTTAAAATCCCTAACATTATTGCTGCTGCGGAAATTACCAATGCTGATGCGATTCACCCAGGTTACGGATTCTTATCTGAAAATGCTAACTTCTCAAGAATCTGCCAGAAGAACGGTATCAAATTTATTGGTGCTTCTCCTGAACAGATTGAAAAAATGGGAGACAAAGCAAATGCTAAGGCTACCATGAAAGCAGCAGGTGTACCATGTGTACCAGGTTCTGACGGATTGATCGAATCTTACGAACACGCTGTAAAAGTAGCTGAAGAAACAGGTTACCCTGTCATGATCAAAGCTACTGCTGGTGGTGGAGGTAAAGGAATGAGAGCTGTTTGGAAAGCTGAAGACCTTAAAGATCACTGGGAATCTGCTATTCAGGAAGCTGTAGCTGCCTTTGGAAACGGAGGTATGTATATGGAAAAACTGATTGAAGAGCCTAGACACATCGAAATTCAGGTTGCGGGTGACCAATTCGGTAAAGCGTGCCACCTTTCTGAAAGAGACTGTTCTGTACAGAGAAGAAATCAGAAATTAACTGAAGAAACACCTTCTCCTTTCATGACAGACGAACTTCGTGAGAAAATGGGAGAAGCTGCCGTAAAAGCTGCTGAATTCATTGGATATGAAGGTGTAGGAACTATCGAATTCCTTGTAGACAAACACAGAAATTTCTATTTCATGGAAATGAATACAAGAATCCAGGTAGAGCACCCTATCACTGAGCAGGTAATTGATTATGACCTGATCAGAGAACAAATTCTTCTTGCTGCAGGAACTCCTATTTCAGGAATTAACTATTATCCTAAATTACATTCAATCGAATGTAGAATCAACGCAGAAGACCCTTACGCAGACTTCAGACCGTCTCCGGGAAAAATCACAGGATTAAATATCCCTGGAGGACACGGAATCAGAGTAGACACTCACGTTTATTCCGGATATACAATTCCTTCTAACTATGACTCTATGATTGCCAAGCTTATCACTACGGCTCAGACCCGTGAAGAAGCTATTGCAAAAATGAGACGTGCTCTTGAAGAATTCTATATTGAAGGAGTAAAAACAACTATTCCTTTCCACAGACAGCTGATGGATAATGAAGATTATCTTTCAGGAAACTATACTACAAAATTCATGGAAGATTTTGTAATGGATAGAAAATACGATAATCACTAAAAAGAATTATCATTCATATAAAAAGAAGGCGTCCGAAAAGGCGCCTTCTTCAGTTTTATACTCTATTTCGTTCTAATAAAGCAGGAAAAGTTATTTTTGTAGTATCAATTAAAACCGACATAGGAGCGATGACATCAGCAATACAGGAGAAATTAGCAGAGACACTTCAGATTTCTATGGAGCGTGCGAAGGAATTTTTGGATATTTGCTATATCGTAACTTATGATAAAAACAAAATGATAGTACCTAAAAATGGAGTATTTGATCGTTTAGGACTCATTTTGAATGGCGCCGTCCGGATTTATTATATCAACGAGAAAGGCGAGGATATCAGCTATCTTTTGCAGGTGAATAATGATGTAATTGGTGATTACGCAAGCTATATTACCGGAAAAAAATCAATGGCAATTATACAGGCTCTTCTAAAAACTGAAGTTTTATATTTTGATAAAAAAGATGTTGAGATTTTAATTCAGAAAGATATTTGCTGGCTTGGGCTGGCAAAACGCATATCGGATCTAGCTTTTCTGGATGCAAAACAAAGGCTTGACGAACTGTTTTTTTATACACCGGAAGAACGCTATATCAATCTTTTGAAAAAGTCACCCGAAATCTTGAACAAAATTCCACAGAAATATATTTCGTCATATTTAGGAATTACGCCACAATCGTTGAGCAGAATCCGGAAAAGAATTTGCTAATTTCAGAAAATTAACTTAAGTGAACGTTTTTGGTTTTTTCAGCCCTTAATTTTGCCTCATAATATAAATGCAATCACAATGAAAATAGCAATTATCGGTGGCGGAATTGGTGGTTTGACAACAGCTTTAGCCTTACAAAAAAATAATCTGGACGTTACCGTTTACGAAAGTGCACCCGAAATAAAACCTGTGGGCGCCGGAATCATTATGGCTAATAATGCCATGCAGATTTTTGACAAACTAAGCATTCGCCACAAAATCGAAATGGCAGGTCATAAAATTTCAACTATTAACATTACTGATCCACAGCTCAAAACCATATCGGACGTACAACTGAATACATTCGAAAGTAAATATGGAGTAAGCAACACTGCCATCCATCGTGCTGATTTACAAAATATTCTAACTGAAGAAATTGGTTTTAAAAACATTGAACTTTCTAAACGTTTATCCAAAATCGAACAGGAAAACGGTTATCAACTCACTTTTGAAGACGGAACTATCGCTAATGCAGATGCTGTTATTGGAGCAGATGGAATTAAATCAGTAGTACGTCATCAAATTTTAAATATTGGAAAACTCAGATCTTCCAAGCAAAAATGCTGGCGTGGCGTCATCGAATCTGATTGGACAGAAAAATATAATCACCATGCTTATGAAGCCTGGGGAAAAGGCAGACGCTTCGGCTTCGTGAAAATTAGTGATCACAAAGTTTACTGGTACGCTGTGGTTAACGAGCACCTGGTCAAAAATCCCAATAATCTTGCTGAGCTTTTTGCTGAATTTAATCCCGAAATTCCAAGAATGATTTCCGTAACACCGCAAGAAAAAATATTTGTTAGTGACATTATCGATTTGGAACCGATTTATCAATGGCAAAAAGACCGTGTTTGCCTGATTGGCGATGCAGCCCATGCAACGACTCCTAATATGGGACAAGGTGCCTGCCAGGCCGTTGAAGATGCATATATCCTAGGAAAACTTTTTGGTGAAGGGAAAAACGTGGATGAAGTCTTCACTCAATACGAAAAACTGCGTATGAAAAAAGCGCATTACATTGTTAACACAAGCTCAGCCATCGGTAAAATTTCACACTATGAGAACAGTCTGGCGGTTTGGCTCCGTAATACTTTACTAAAGGCAACACCTGGCTCTGTTAACGAAAAACAAATGGAAAAAGTTTTTGATATTTCGTACCAGAACAATTTATAAGATAAACCCTAATCAAAAGCTACTTAGGGAACAGCATTTAAAAATTATAGTCCTGATGGAACAGCAAATCAATATCGGAATAATTAAAATGTAGAATTATCTTCTCAGTATAAATTTCTTATTCTTAAAGATAGAATACCTGCAACTGTTATCCGTTAAGAAAATATTTTCCATTAGAGGATTCATTTTACCTCAAAATATACTCTAATCACAGCCTTATACTCTACTCTATTTTTGTTTATGAGTATCATTAATATTGCGTAAATTTGTTGAAAACCAAAATATATGTCAACAGCAGAACAAACAAAAAACTCGCAGTATTTTATTGACCTTGAAGACAAACATGGAGCACACAACTATCACCCACTTCCAGTAGTTCTGGACCGCGGAGAAGGTGTTTTCGTTTGGGACGTGGAAGGTAAAAGGTACTATGATTTTCTTTCAGCATATTCTGCCGTGAACCAAGGACATTCTCACCCTAAAATCGTAGGTGCTTTGGTAGAACAGGCCCAAAAGCTTGCTTTAACTTCAAGAGCTTTCTACAACTCTAAATTAGGAGAATATGAGCAGAAAATAACAACTCTTTTTGGATTTGATAAAGTTTTACCAATGAATTCCGGAGCTGAAGCTGTGGAAACTGCTGTAAAACTAGCCAGAAAGTGGAGTTATGAAGTAAAAGGAATTGCTGAAAACGCAGCGAAAATTATCGTTTGCGAAAACAATTTCCACGGAAGAACGACAACTATTGTTTCTTTCTCTAACGATCCGGATGCCAACCAAAACTACGGACCTTTTACGCCAGGATTTATCAAAATTCCTTATAACGATATTGCAGCCTTAGAAGAAGTTCTGAGCAGAGAAGCTGGAAATATTGCGGCATTCCTTGTAGAACCTATTCAGGGAGAAGCCGGAGTATATGTTCCGGATGAAAACTTCCTTAAAAATGCTTCTGAATTATGTAAAAAATACAATGTTCTTTTCATTGCTGATGAAGTTCAGACAGGTATTGCAAGAACAGGAAAACTGATTGCATGCCACCACGAAAATGTACAGCCGGATATCCTGATTTTAGGAAAAGCACTTTCCGGAGGAATGTATCCTGTATCTGCTGTATTAGCAAATGATAACATCATGAATGTTATCAAACCGGGACAACACGGTTCTACATTCGGAGGAAACCCTATTGCCTGTGCAGTAGCAGTGGCAGCATTGGATGTGGTAGCTGATGAAAAACTGTCTGAAAGAGCAGAAGAGTTAGGAAAGCTTTTCAGAGCTGAAATAGAGAAGCTTATTGAAAAGACAGACCTTATTACCAAAGTAAGAGGAAAAGGTCTTTTAAATGCTATCCTTATCAATGATACCCCTGATAGTTCTACTGCATGGAACCTTTGCTTGCAATTAAAAGAAAACGGATTGCTGGCAAAACCTACGCATGGCAATATCATCAGACTTGCACCGCCATTGGTAATTACTGAAGAGCAATTGCTGGATTGTGTGAAAATTATTGAGAAGACAATTCTTGAGTATAAATAAATGGCTCTTTCCCTTGCAATCATTACTTATAATGAAGAAGAGAATATTGTAAGACTTTTAGATTCATTAACAGATATTGTAGATGAAATAATTATTGTCGACAGCTTTTCTACAGATAAGACCAAAGAGATTTGCACTCAAAAATATCCTCAGGTAAAATTCTTTGAGAAAAAATTTAATGGGTATGGTGAACAAAAAAACCATGCCCTTGCTCTATGTTCCCATGAATGGGTCTTGTTTCTGGATGCCGACGAAGTTCCTGATGAAACTCTGAAAAGATCTATACAACGCATTACTTCTTCTGGAAGCACCGGATTCAATGTGTATAAAGCAAAATTCAACAATCATCTTGGGATTCACCTGATCCGATTTGGTGGTTGGGGAAATGTATGCCGTGAAAGGCTTTTCAGAAAAAAATATGCAAAGTATTCTGATGATAAAGTCCATGAATTTTTGATTACTGATGAGAAAGTGGGTCTTATGGAAGGAAAGCTGGATCATTATACTTATAAAAGCATTCATCATCATGTTTCGAAAATCAATAAATATTCGGATATGATGGCTGAAAAGATGTTTGAGAGAGGAAAAAGAATCAATAGATTTAAAATTATTGTAAGCCCAATGTTTGAGTTTATTAAGGTTTTTATTTTCAAACTTGGTTTTCTGGATGGATTTCCAGGATTTTACATTGCCAAAACAATGTCTTATTACACCTTCCTGAAATACATAAAATTGCATGAAAAAACACGACTGTACGAAAAAATACGGTTGCAGGAAATTGAAAAAAATACAGTAAAATAGTATGATTCTGCATCTTATTCCTCTTTTATTGGCGGTACTTATCGTTGTATATTTCCGTCTCTATTTATTTGCCTTTCCCTACAACAGACTGGTCATTCTTATGTATCACCAGGTTGAAAAAGAAAGTCATGAAGATCTTACCGTCAGTTTAAAAAATCTTGAACAGCAGTTTTCATATCTGAGTTCGAAAAAATATACTTCATATTTTTTTTCGGAACTTACTCTTTCAGCAAAAAGAAACATTGTCATCACCTTTGATGATGGATATAGAAACAACCTTGAGTATCTCCCCTATTTACTGAAAAAGTATAATCTGAAGGCAACAATTTTTATTCCAACAGGATTTATTGAAAAGGGATATAATAATTATTCAATGATGACCTTTGATGAAATCAGAAGTCTGGATAAAAAATATTTTGAGATTGCCCTTCATAGCCATGCCCATGAAAATGTAAGAAACGTGTCTTTAGACTTTATAGAAAAAGATCTAAAAAAAAACATGGAGATTCTCGATGCCGAAAATATAAGATATTCAAAGGTTTTGGCATATCCTTATGGAAAATATCCACAAAAAAAACATGATAAATTAGCATTTTTTTCTATTTTGAAAGAATTAGGAATTGATTTTGCAGTAAGAATTGGAAATAAAGTGAATTATTACCCTACCCAGCGCCCATACGAACTGTGTAGAATTGATATAAAAGGCAAAGATTCGCTTATAAAATTCAAATTAAAACTTATCTTTGGCAGACTAAAACTATTTTAAAAAACAATTTTAGGGAAGTATTTACTTACTTCTCTGTCAAACAAAGCGTTGTGATGAATATAAGTGGTTTGATCATAACATATAATGAAGAAAAAAATATACAGGATGTCCTGGAATCTTTTGATTTCTGCGATGAAATAATAGTAGTAGATTCTTTTAGCACGGATAACACTGTAGAAATTGCAAAGAAATTCCCCAATGTAAAGGTGATTCAGAATAAATTTGAAGACTTTACAAAGCAAAGAAATCTGGCTCTGGATACTGCAACCAATGACTGGGTTTTATTTTTGGATGGTGATGAGAGAATTACACCAGCCCTGAAGCAGGAAATTATTGATAAGCTGAATAAACCCGGGCAAAAAGATGCCTATTATTTTTACAGGAAATTCTTTTTTGCCCAGAAACCAATTCATTTTTCGGGAACACAGTCTGATAAAAATTTCAGGCTATTCAGAAAATCGAAGGCCAGATATATGGCAGGAAAAAAGGTACATGAAACTCTGGAGGTTAATGGAACCATTGGAGTTTTAAAAAATAAATTACTCCATTACTCCGTTTCAGATTATGAATCTTACAAAAAAAAAATGATTCATTACGGAGTTTTAAAGGGGAAAGAACTGGCTGCTAAAGGAAAAAAGTACAGTGTTTGGATTCAATATCTTAAAACTGCTTTTAAATTTTTTAAAGCCTATATAATGAGACTTGGTATTTTAGACGGAAAAGAAGGCTATCAGTTATCTTACCTGCAATCTTTAAGCGTTTATGAAACCTATGAATCATTAAAAAAAGAGCAAAATTAGTTGAATGAAGATTTGTATCATTAGTTATGATTTTTGGGATTATGATAAGTATATTGTTGAAACATTATGCCAGCGAGGTATTGATGCTCATCATATAAAGATCAGTACCGTTACTCATTCCAACTTCAACGAAAGAGCTGTAAATGCTTTAAGCAAAACTTTTTTAAACAAAAATCTTAAGACTGAAAAAAGACAGAAATATGTTCTGGATTCTCTGGAAAAATTAGGGCATCAGGATCAGATTCTGGTGATGAATCCTGATACATTTGATCTGTCTACCCTTAAAAAAATCCGAAAATCTACAGACCGTCTGGTAACCTATCTTTACGATAATCTTGAAAGAGTTCCTGTGGAAGACAAACTCTATCTTTTTGACAAAGTATTTTCCTTTGATTATATTGATGTTAAAAAACACGGCTTTGAAAAATTAACCAATTATATTTATCTTCCGCATTGTGCAAAAGAGTCTCAAAAGCCTGAAATGGATCTTTTTTACATTACCTCTTATGACAACAGAAGGGTTTCATTGATAAAACTATTGGCTAAAAAGCTCATTGAACAAGGATTGAAGTTCCAGATTATGATCATTGGAAAAAAATCCTGGAAGCATCAGCTCACCAATATGTTCATGACAGTGCCTAAGAATCTTTTCCTGGTGTTCAGCATTAAGAAGATTCCGCATAATGATCTTCCAAAATATTATAAGAATTCAAAAGTGCTACTTGATCTGATGCGTGAAGGGCAATATGGACTCAGTTTCAGAGTTTTTGAAGCCATGTCTCTGGAAAAGAAAATCATAACTGATAATGAAGCCATTAAAACCTATGATTTTTACAATCCCAATAATATTTTGATTTTAAACAAAAATATTAGTAATCTTGACAAATCTTTTTTTGAAAAACCTTACGAGAAAATTCCGGAAGAAATCTACTACAGATATACTTTGGATAGTTGGGTAAATAAAGTTTTTGAACTCGATACTAAAAACTGACAAATGGGAATCTTAAAAAAAATAAAAAAGCACTTCGAAAGAAAAGAAAAACTTAAAAACCTTCAGTCTAAGGATATAGTCAACATTAATCTATATGACGCTTCCCAAAAAACAATCCTGTTTGCATCAAGAGATTTTCCTGCCCACGATAAAGAATCCGGGGCTAACAGACTAAAAGAACTTATATTTATTTACAAAGAATTAGGATACAACTGCATTTTATTTGCACCCCATATGTTTGAAGACGATTCTTATGTGAAGTTTTATCAGCAGCATAATGTTATCGTTTACATAGAGAACAATAAGTACAGGAATATTTATGATTTCCTGTCTTCTTTTAAAAAGATAGATTACGTTTGGTTCAACGGCCCTCTGGCGCTGAATCTTTTTTATAAAAAAATGAAAGCCATTTTACCTTCTGCCAAATTCATTTATGATATGGTGGATATTCATTTTTTAAGGTTTAAAAGAGCGATCGAACTGGAACCTACCCGTATTTCTTTAAAGAAGAATTATAAACATTTTTTCCGTCTGGAAACTGTCGTTGCCCCACAACTGGATTATATCATTGCTATATCTGATAAGGAGAAAGAAATTATGAGCCAGTATGCGGACAAAAATAAGATCGTTACAATATCTAATATCCATTATCCTAAAATTGATATTTCTGAGCGAAAAAGCTTCAGTGAAAGCAAGGGAATTACCTTCATTGGTTCTATTCACGAGCCGAATATTGATGCAGTAAAGTTTCTCTATGAAAAAATAATGCCTATCGTCTGGAAAACCAATCCTGAACTGGAAGTAAGCATTATCGGGAATGTTGCAGAAAAACTTGACCTTAAACTATTTCCTAAGTTTAAATTTTTAGGTTTTGTGGAAAGCATTGAAGAGCACTTTATGAATTCGAAAATTATGGTGGCACCTTTAAGATTCGGTGCTGGCGTGAAAGGAAAAATCGGACAGGCCTTTGAATACTTTTTTCCTGTGGTGACAACGGATATAGGAGCTGAAGGAATGAAACTTACCGATAAAAAGAATGTACTGATTGCCAATGATGAGAACAGTTTCGCAGAGGCTATTATTCAGCTGAATAATGATGAAGAGCTTTGGAATACTTTAAGCAGAAATTCTGTGGACAGTCTGAGAGCATTTTCACCTGAAGAAGTAAAAGAAAAACTTAAAACATTATAATCCATGTCATTAAGTGTAAATTACCACGGTTTTTTTGATGGAAATTTCGGAATTTCCGAAGCTACACGGCTGAATGCTATCGCTTTGGAAACAATCGGCATCAAAGTCAACCGGATTAATTATTCCAGTGAAACTTTTGAAAGAATTGATTCGGGCTCCGAGTCATCATCTTCTATTAATGTTTTCCACATTAATATCAATTTTATCAACAATTTCTTTTCTAAGAATCAGGATCTGAATCTTAAGGATCATTATAATATTATTTATTGGGCCTGGGAATTTCCCGAAGTTTCCGAGAAAGTTGTTGAGATATTAAATGTCTTTGATGAACTGTGGGTACCCAGTGATTTCTGTGTGAATATCTTTACAAAGTATACAGGAATTCCTGTGATCAGATTTTCTCATCCGATCCAAAAAATGGCAGAGTCTAAGGATTTTCAGCTAAGCCAATATCATATTTCTCCGGAATCAAAGATCTATCTGACGATTTTCGATTCTCTGAGTACCACCATCAGGAAAAATCCGGAAGCTACGCTGGAAGCTTTCACAACAGTTTTCAAAGAAGATAAAAACAGTGTTCTTATTGTGAAAACTCATAATCTTGAAAGAAGCAAGGATGCTCAGAAAGCGCTGGAAGCTTACCAAAATATTCCGAACGTCATCATCATTAACGAGCATTTTTCAAAGGAGAAACTACATTCTTTGATCCAGCAGTCTGATGTTCTGATTTCTCTCCACGGTTCAGAAGGTTTCGGTCTGACTATGGCAGAAGCCATGGCCTATGGAAAAATTGTTGTCGGAACGGGCTATTCCGGAAATCTGGATTTTATGAATGTAAATAACAGCTTCCTTATCCAGTATGATTTCATCAAAACATCCAATACAAAAGGACTGATTGACGAAGGCTTAACGCTTGCCAAGCCTAGCTTGAAAGATGCTGTTGAAAAACTCCAGTATATCAAAAACAATTTTGACAGTCTGGCTTCAATGAGAGAAAAGGCAAAATCACAAATTGCTGAAAATTTTTCTATTCAATCTATCGGAGAGCTATTTAAAATCAGATTGAATTTCATTGATGGTTTTGGTAAAAAAGAAAGCACCGGAGGAAGTGATGTCAATAATGTTTTCTATTTAAGCGAAATCGAAAGATTAAATTCCAGAGTTCATTATCTCGAGCGAACTCTTTATAATAAAATCAGAAAGAAAGTCAATGCTTTCTTCAAAAAAGGCAGAAAATAATTGTATTGGTTAATGTTCTGGTTCGCCAGCTTATAGACGAATTGTTATATTTACGAATGAGCTTATCATATTTCAGATGAAAGACAAAATTGCAATAGTAGTCCAAAGATATGGGCTGGAGATCAACGGAGGTGCAGAACTTCACGCAAGATTATTAGCTGAAAAATTGTCTCCTCTCTATGATATTGAAATTATTACAACCTGTGCTATAGAATTCGAACGTTGGGATAATCATTACCCGGAAGGTGTTGAAATTATCAATGATATTAAAGTAAGAAGATTTAAAACGTTAAAAAAGGATTTAAAAAGATTTAATGAGCTCAGTAAAACAGCCCGTAACTTATATAAATATTATAGTAGAAAGCTAAGCTTTTTAAACTTCCCTTATTTGCTTTATAAGAGATTTAAATACAACAAAAAAAACTTTAATTTCAATGAATGGTTAGAAGTACAAGGACCATTCTCCCCGGATTTAATTCAATTTATAAAAGAGAAAAAAGAAGATTACAAGGCTTTTATTTTCTTTACCTATTTATATCACCCAACCAATATAGGAATCAGAGAAGTTGCTGACAAAAGCATTCTTATTCCAACTGCCCACGACGAGTCTCAGTTTTATCTTGATGGCTATTCTCAATTGTTTTCTCTTCCAAAGTTCATCATGTACAATACACAGATTGAAAAAGATTTTGTAGAAAGCGTTTATCCTCAGGCAAAAAAGTTAAAATCAGAAATTGCAGGAATTGGTTTTGATGATTATGATGCTGCATCGGGTGAACTCCCTAAGGATCTTTATCAGACCAAATACTTTATTTATATAGGAAGGATTGTTGAAGACAAAGGCTGTGTCATGATGATTGAATATTTTAAAGATTTCAAAGAAAAACATCCTGAATATCGAGATGTAAAGCTCGTTTTGGCAGGCAAAAATTCTCTTGAGGAAAAAATAACTCAGGGAGATGATATTATCCTTACGGGATTTGTAGACCACGACCTCAAAAATGCTTTACTGGAAAATGCCAGCGCACTTATAATGCCTTCATTCTATGAAAGCCTTTCATTGATTACATTAGAGGCCATGTTATTGAAAATCCCTATCATTGTAAATAAAAACTGTGAGGTTTTGTATTCTCATATTGAAAAGAGTAAAACCGGAAAAAGCTTTACAAACAGTACAGAATTTTCCCAGTCATTAACGTTTTATATGCAACAATCACAGGATGATCTTGTTTCTGAAGGCATCAAAGCGAGAGATTATGTTTTAAAAAACTATTCATGGGATACCATCATCAACAAATTTAATTCCGCCATTACATCTTTATAATGACAAAAAAAATTCTATTTTTTTTTCCTGAAAATCCATTTTCAAACAGGGCAGGAAATACTACGAGAGCAAAAACGACCCTTACTGTTTTAAAAAAAATGGGATATCATATTGACCTGGTAGGAGCCGCTGAGATTTATAAGAGCCAAAACGACACTACAGATATTGATCAAAATATTGTTGATCATCTGTTCTTAATTAAACACAGACCATTAAAAGTAAAAACATCTTCCGCATATTGGAAGCACAAAATATCAAAATTTTATAAAAAGCCTAATGAATATAACCACTTATTGACAGATTTTGCCAAGCAAGAATTTTCTAACATCTTCAATAAGGAAAAATATGATGCCATCATTATCAATTATGAATTCTGGGCTGGATTAGTTGATCATGAATCTATGAAAAATACTTTAAAAATCATAGATACCCATGATTGGATTACCCTGAATGAGTTCTACAAAAACAAATCATTAGATATCGGAAAACGTTTCAATGAGGAAATCAATAATCTTTCAAAGTTTGATAAAGTAATCACCATATCAGAAGATGAAAACCTTGTTTTTAAAAGATTTTTAGGTGAAAAAGTAATCAATATACCGCCTTCTTTCCCATCTCATTTCGAAAAAAGTGATGGTGATAAAAAGTATGATCTGATTTTCGTAGGGTCTGAAAACATTTTCAATATACAATCCATACAGTGGTTTTTTGATCATGTATATCCATTGCTTCCTCCAAATATCAACATTGTAATTATCGGGAGAATTTGCAAGCATATTCAAGAAAGAAAAGGTGTTACCTTAATAGAATTTGCAGAAAGCCTGGAAGAGTATTACCACCAGTCAAAAATTGCAATTTGCCCAATGCTGGAGGGCACAGGAATCAAAATTAAAGTCATAGAAGCGTTATCCTATGGACTTCCTATTGTGGGAACAGAAAGAGCGATTGATGGGTTCCCTTCAAAAACTTCAAATGGATGTCTGGTAAATGATCATCCTGAAATTTTTAAAGATCAGATCATGTCTTTACTACTGGATCAATCTTATTATCAGGATATGAAAATACAGGCTGAGGAATATTTTAAAAATAATTTTTCTGAAGAAAAAGCAATTGAAAAATGGAAAAAGATTTTACACTAATGGATGACCTGGCCATTATCATACTGAATTACAATTCTTTTGAAGATACCCAGCGAGAAGTTAATTCATTATTAAACGAAGGCATTTCGCAACAATCTATTTATGTAGTAGATAATCATTCAAAAGACAGAAAGGAAATAGAGCAACTGGGCTCACAAAAGCAAATCAATTATATTTTAAGTGATTATAACGGGGGTTATGCTTTCGGTAATAATTTAGCCATTAAAAAAGCGATTGAAGACGGCAGGAATTATTTTTTACTATTAAATCCGGACATTGAAATATCCCGCAGCACAATTAGTCAGTTATATAACGATTTAAAAGAATTTCCAGATATAGGAATCATTGGCCCAAGAATCTGCTACAGAAACATTCGTGACAGAATATTCTCAGACGGTGGGCTGTTATTCCCGGAAGAAGGTTTTCAGGGAGGACACACCCATTCTGAACAGGATAAAAACCATGTAAATGCTCCTCATTACAACTACAATATAAAATATGTAGATGGAAGCGCCTTGATGTTCCGAAAAGAAATATTGGACGATGTAGGCTTAATGAACACCAGCTTTTTCATGTATTATGAAGAGTCTGAATGGTGTCTGCGGCTTCTTAAAAACACCCAATGGAAAATTGCCGTCAATACACAATGTGAAGCTTTCAATCTTGCCAGCGACAAAGGCAGTTTTTATGAGTATTACATCACCAGAAACCGGATCTGGATGTGCAGGCTGTATGACGGGAATTTAAAATATGTAACCAAAGAACGATGGAAGTTTGCAAGGAAAGCCCTTAAAAAAAGAAAATTTTCCATGGCGAAAGCGTACATAAAAGGTATATTAGACGGTCTTTATTCCAATTTAGATAAAATAAAAAATGAGTAAAAAAAATATTATTAAAGTAGGATATCTTCTATCATATGACTACTGTTACATCTTTACATCTCTTAAGCATATTTATGAGCATGCGGACTGTATTGTGATAAGCTATGATGCCAATAATAAGACATGGGCAGGTAATGATATTCATATTCCTGAAAGTGTTTTCAGTGATATCAAAAAATTGGATACTCAGAATAAAATCATCTTTTACAAAGACACTTTTTTCATTGAAGGGATGCAGCCAATGGAGCTGGAGACCAGACAAAGGAACATGATGGCAGAAAAAATGGGCTCTGGCGGATGGCATATCCAGATGGATGGAGATGAATATGCTTATGACTTCGGAGTATTAGCAAAGTTTTTGAAAGGGAATAAATTTTTACTAAAGAACCCTGCTAAAAATCCTTTTAATTTTCAGGTAAATTTTGTGACATTATTCAAACATAATGCGGAGGGATTCTTTGTTATTACGCCTTTTGATGAAAAGTGTATGCTTATTACAAACAATCCTCAATATGAATATGCAAGAAATACAAATAAAGGCAGAATTCTGCCACTGGATTTTTATTTAATACATCAGTCATGGGCGCGGGAAGAAAGTGAAATTTCAGAAAAGATCAATAACTGGGGGCATAAAAATGATTTTGACACTTCAACGTTTTTAAACTCCTGGAAAACGGTGAATGCTGACAATTATAAGACATTCATAGACTTTCATCCTTTATATAAAGGCATTTGGAAAGAGCTTTCCTTTTTCCCTGCAAAAAACATTGATGAATTTATTCTTTCCTTTTCAAAGAAATATCCTCAGCAAAAACTCAATCTGAATTTATCTTTCACGAAAAAAATAAAGATGAGAATTAGAAGTCTTTTTTAATTCTTTCAGACCAAAATAAAAGGCTAATGTTGTTACATTAGCCTTTATTATTTTATTTGATAAAAACATTTTCAAATTTCTCCATAACTGCCCGCGGATTGAAAAGTTCTGAGTAACAATCCCAGTTTTTACCTGCATCCGGTTGAAAGCTCTTCAGGATTTGCATGATATCCTGCTTATCTTTGTATAGAATAGCTTTATCTCCCAGAATCTCCAGATGTGATTTCTCATCAGATCCGGACCATGTTATAATAGGTTTATTTTTAATAGAAAACTCACCTACAGCCATTCCGAAACTCTCTCCTTGCGTGCGGGCATGCAAAAATGCATCAGAAGTATTAATAAATTTCACTTTTCTTTCTACATCAGTAGTCGGTGGAAGAAAAATAATATTCTTGTAAGACCTGAAAAAATTTCTCTTTACAAATTCATCAGTTCCCATAAAAACAAAGTATATATTTTTATTTTTCAGAGCCGTTTTCTTTACGGCTTCCATTACAAAACCAATATCAAAAGTTTCAGTTCCTCCATATCTTGCAAATACCACTGCATCTTTCGGAATATTAAGTTCAGCACGAAGGTCTCCACTCACCTCGGGAAGATCTACAATGTGGGGAACAAAAGGAAGCTTTCCTCCGCTCATCGTTTTGGCCAGCCATTCAGAAACATAGGCATAAACATCTCCATAGGGTTCGTTGTATTTAAAAACCGCATGAATAGCCGTTTTAATAAGCTCATGAGGAGTATCTGTTTCTCTTTCTCCGGATTTTATTGCATAGAAAAGATCTGCATTTGCCTTTTTAATAATTTCATCCCTTTCCTTGATGTCGCTATATCCAACAACGTTAAACCTTTTTTTAAAACGTTCAATAGCTTCTTCAGCATTATTCGGACTATTTTTAGGATAAAGAATCATCGACTCGTTACCAAGCATTTCCTCATTATAATAAGCATAATCAAAAAGAGCATTGGACGTCCCTCTATAGCACAATTGATTTTCGTGGAAAATAATTTTCATTTGTTAGTAAGTTAAATTATTTAGTTTCAACCCTTCTCAATGACAGTGCTAAAAGTATTATGAACTTATTTCTGTAGTTTCTGAGATAGTTTCTGATAAAAACAAAGTGCTTTTTCATTGATAAACTAAACTAATAAGCTACAAAAATACATTTTTACCTATAAGCGAGTAAAAAATATCAGTCTTAAATTCATATCACTAATGAAATTTTTCACAATTGATTTCTATTTCTTTATCATATGAAAGAAACCGTCTCAAAATTGAAACGGTTTCTTTATTGTAAAATATTAATATTATTTAGTTAATAAGCATAAAAAGGAATTCCTTCTGCAACATAGTTATTGGGTGTTCCCGGATAAGTGCTGTAGTAATGATCTCTGTCGCTGCCACTGTAAAATTGATAAATAGGTTTTTTTGTGCTATCCATTGTTGCATAGAAAGCTATCCCTTCATAGGTATAATTCCATGGTGTTCCCTGATAAGTGGAATAATAATGATCCCTGTCATTTGCACTATAGAACTGATAAACAGGGACTGTATTAGGTGCTTTATAGCTGTACGCTTTAAACTGCTCGCCTTCCGCCTGATAATTATTAGGAGTTCCAGCCCATGTAGAAAGCAGGTGATCCCTATCTGAACCGCTATAAAATCCATAAATTGGAACCGGAATATAATCCAGCATTACTTTATTATCGATAAGGTATTGGATAACGTATGATTTAAGTTCTGCTTTTTTAGCAGGATCTTTTACCAGATCAAAAATAAATATTAACCCGTTATTTCCAAAATCCACTAATACGGAATTATTGGGTGTAGAACTGTTCTGCCAGTTTGCTATATTGATTTTGGGAGTGTTTTGATCGAGATTAAGTTCCCCAATCAAACCTTTTGAAGGATCTCCTCCTCTTGTTCTGTATGATAATTTTTTAGAATAGTTCATGCTAGATTCTGATGTATTGACATCATTCTGAACATCAACATCAAAAATCTTAGCCATTCCCAATTTTATTCCGATTCTTGCAGCACGGTCACGACTTTCATTTCTTGTTTCAGACTGGAATAAGATATCCATTTTTGCCCCGGTATAAATATCAACCATTACGTGAGTCCCATAATCCTGTACAATTTGTTGTGGGGATTTTACCTGTAAATCCTGTGCAAATTCAGGTGTAATATAATCAGCCAACATATCTGTTGTTGCATTAAATCTTAATCTTTTCTGCTTGATCAAAAGATTGTAACTACCATAGATATACTTGGCATCAAATTTATGATTGGTAGTAATCGCAGAATTAAATCCTACCGAAAGTGTTTTTTTAAATAAAGGGATTCCTGCAGTCACATCTACTTTTGTAGATACCATTTTGGAGTAAGTTTCTGCATTTTCTCCATATTCTTCAACATACTCCTGAGTATTTGTATTTTCAGAAACCAGTCTTGCTGCCTGTTCAGCTTTGAAACGATCAATATCAACCACTTTAAATCCCGCAGAACTAGCATTAGCATATTCTCCTGCAGCATTAAAGCCATGTCCTAAGACATCATAAATTCCGTCGCCTGCAAATTTAGCTGCAGACATTCTGTTATTAGCCTTTGCCGCTGGACTTTCAGGCGTTACCTCTGAATTTAGATCTTCAGAAGAACACGAACTCATAAAAAGCATCAGTAAACTACTGAAGCAAAATAAAATTTGTTTTTTCATAGATTATTAAAAAGTTTCTGCAAATATAAAACTCATCACCAAGTGAGGAAATAATTTATTGATGATATATATCATCAATAAGTGAATTTAATAATCATTTAAAACTCTATTAATAAACAGTTACAACATCACACAATGGAGAAATAACAAAAATAAATAATTACTATTATTATTTTCACATCAAACTCAAGCACTATTTGATGATAAATAAAAAGTGGAGTCAGAATTACCGACTCCACTCATAATGTATAACCAAATTGATTTATATAAATCCAAAAATTAATTAGCTGGAATATAGAAAGCAATACCTTCTCTGATGCTCCAATAGTTCACAGGACCTAAATTAGATGACACTGAAAGATAATGATCCGATCCGTTTTTAGCTTTATAGCTATATACAGGAATTCTTCCAGCTCCCGGATCTTTATAAGCATAGAATGCTACTCCCATATAAACATTCCAATAAGAAGATGGCTGTAACGTACTTGCCTGGGTAAAGTAGTGATCAGCTCCCGAAGTACTTTTATAGCAATAAATAGGAACTGTATCAGGTGCTTTATACTGAAACACTTTAAATGTCGGTCCTTCATTAGTCCAGTAAGAAGATGGCTGAAGGTTTGTATTGAAAGTGAAATAATGATTACTGTCTGCCTGATTTTGGTAGCCATATAACATTGTAGTATTATACTCCAATGAAATTTGGTTATCAATTAAATACTGATCTACATACGTCTTAAGCTGAGCTTTTTTGGCAGCATCTTTTACCAGATTATAGATAGGAACAAGGCCGTTATTTCCAAATTCCACCAATACAGAATTGCTAGCAGTAGAACTGCTTTGCCAGTTTGTAATGTTAATTTTTGGAGCAGCCTGTTCAAGATTCAGTTCTCCAACCAAACCTTTTGAAGGATCCCCTCCTCTTGTTCTGTAGGATAATTTCTTAGAGTAATTCATAGATGATTCCGAAGTATTCACATCATTGGTTACATCTACATCAAAGATAGATTTTACCCCCACTTTTACTCCAATTCTGGCAGCACGGTCACGGCTTTCGTTAGTTGTTTCAGACTGAAACATGATATCCATTTTAGCTCCAGTATAAATATCAATCATAACGTGGGTTCCATAATCCTCTACAATCTGCTGAGGAGTTTTCGTTTGCAAATCCTGGGTAAATTCCGGAGTTACATAATCCGCCAACATATCTGTGGTAGCATTGAATCTTAGCCTTTTTTGCTTAATAATAAGGTTGTAACTGCCATAAATATATTTGGCATCAAATTTATGGTTGGTCGTAACTGCAGAATTAAATCCTACTGATACTGTTTTTTTAAACAAGGGAATTCCTGCAGTAGCGTCTACTTTTGTAGAAACCATTTTAGAATAGGTTTCTGCATTTTCTCCATATTCTTCAAGATACTGCTGTGTATTTGTATTTTCAGAAAGTAATCTTGCAGCCTGTTCAGATTTAAAACGATCAATATCAATTACTTTAAACCCTGCAGAATTAGCATTGGCATATTCCCCGGTAGCATTAAAACCATGTCCTAAAACATCATAAGCACCATCACCTGCAAATTTCGCTGCTGATAAACGATTCGTTTTTGCCGGACTATCAGGAGTAGATTCGTTATTAAGATCATCTGAAGAACATGACCCCATGAAAAGCAACAGTGCTGCACTGAAGCTAAATAAAACTTGTTTTTTCATAGTATTATTTTAAAATTTCCTACAAATATAAACTTCAATACCAGGTGAAATATAAAAACAACAACTGACATATATCATTTATTAGTGATTTTATCACACGCTTAAAACACCATGAATAAATATTAAAACCATCACTTAATTGTGATTTAAATAAACAAAATAAATTATAGAAACAAACGTACAAATACTCACAAAAGAAAACACGTATTAAACACAATATTTACTATTTATGAATTCATTTTTCACAACCTTAATTTTATAGTTTACAATCAATGACTAAAAAATTTGATCAGAAATATAAGATTGGAAGTTTTAAAAACCGTAATTATCGAAAATCTATAGAAATAAATAAAAAAGTCAGGATCAAAAAAACAATACGCGGTCATAAATCATCTCTTAAACGCATAATTTTAAGTAAATTTGCAAAAATTAAAATTGAAATGGAGAAAGTAAGAGTACGTTTTGCTCCAAGTCCTACAGGACCATTACATTTGGGAGGCGTAAGAACCGCATTATATGATTATCTTTTTGCTAAAAATCAAGGAGGAGAATTTGTATTAAGAATTGAAGATACAGATACCGCCAGATATGTAGAGGGAGCTGAAGAATATATTGAAGAAGCTTTAGAATGGTGCGGAATCATTCCTGATGAGAGTCCTAAGAAAGGAGGAAAATTCGCTCCTTACAGACAGTCTGAAAGAAGAGACATCTACGACAGATATACTGAACAGATCCTGAAGACAGACTATGCTTACATTGCTTTTGATACTGCAGAAGAACTGGATGCAATGCGTGCAGAATATGAAGCGAAAGGTGATGTTTTCTCTTATGATAATAAAACAAGAAACCGTTTAAGAAACAGCCTTGCCCTTTCTGAAGAAGAGGTTCAAAGGTTATTAGACGAAAAGACGCCTTATGTAGTACGGTTTAAAATGCCTGTTGACAGAGTATTAAATCTTGAAGATATTATTCGTGGAAAATTTTCAGTCAATACCAATACTTTAGATGATAAAGTTCTGGTAAAGAATGACGGAATGCCAACGTATCATTTTGCCAACATTATTGATGACCATGAAATGGAAATCTCCCACGTCATCCGAGGTGAAGAATGGCTTCCATCTTTGGGACTTCACACCTTATTATATGAAGCAATGCAGTGGGAAGCACCACAGTTTGCCCACCTTTCTTTAATTTTGAAACCAGAAGGAAAAGGAAAATTAAGCAAAAGAGACGGAGATAAATTCGGATTCCCGGTATTCCCTCTTGACTTTAAAGATCCTGCTACAGGGGTAATTTCTAAAGGATACAGAGAAAACGGATATCTTCCTGACGCTTTCATTAATATGGTTGCTTTATTAGGCTGGTCTCCTGCAGATGATAAAGAAATACTTCCTTTGGATGAAATGATCAGGGAATTCGATCTTCATAAAGTACATAAAGCGGGAGCAAGATTCAGCAAAGAAAAATCTGAATGGTTCAACCACCAATATATTCAGATGAAATCTGATGAAGAGCTTCTTCAGATTCTGAAAAACACAGATCTTGATCTTTCCGGTGCTTCTGATGAAAAACTATTGAAAGTAATTCATCTGATGAAAGAAAGAGCCACTTTCCCGAAAGACATCTATGAGAGCGGAAAATTCTTCTTTGAAGCTCCTACTTCATATGATGAAAAGGCCTCAAAAAAGGCTTGGAATGAAGAAACATCAGCAATTTTAGGAGAATTGGCTGCTTCATTTGAAGCTACAGACTTTGTTGCTGAAACATTAAAACAAACCATGCATGATTTTGCTGAAAACAAAGGATTAGGAATGGGTAAAGTAATGATGCCGTTACGATTATCTTTAGTAGGAGAACTGAAAGGACCGGACGTTCCGGATATTCTGGAAATCCTTGGTAAAGAGGAAAGTATCTCCAGAATAAGCAATGCTATAAATAATTTTAAATAGAATAACCATAATTTTTCATACATTTGAAAGATTTAATTTACTTCAAGAAATGGAATATTTAAGTTTCGAACTTCCTATCAAAGAATTGATGGACCAATACCAGACGTGTTCTTTAGTAGGAGAAGAAAGTGGTGTTGATGTAAAATTAGCATGCAGCCAGATTGAGGATAAGATTTTAGAAAAGAAAAAAGAAATCTATGGAAATCTTACACCTTGGCAAAGAGTACAACTGTCCCGTCACCCGGATCGTCCTTATACACTGGACTATATCAACGGAATGGCAGACAAAGGCAGTTTCTTAGAACTTCATGGAGACAGAAATTTCGCTGATGATCCGGCAATGATTGGAGGATTGATTACCCTTGATGGTCAGAAAGTAATGATCATAGGGACTCAAAAAGGAAGAACGACTAAAGAAAGACAGCACAGAAGATTTGGAATGCCAAATCCGGAAGGATACAGAAAAGCTTTAAGATTAATGAAACTTGCTGAAAAGTTTAATATCCCTGTGGTAACTTTAGTAGATACACCGGGAGCTTATCCAGGATTGGAAGCTGAAGAAAGAGGACAAGGTGAAGCTATTGCAAGAAATATTTTTGAAATGGTTCAGCTGAAAACTCCAATCTTCACTTACATCATCGGAGAAGGTGCCAGTGGTGGGGCATTAGGAATAGGTGTTGGAAATAAAGTGTATATGTTGGAAAACACCTGGTATACAGTAATTGCACCAGAAAGCTGTTCTTCTATCTTATGGAGAAACTGGGATCACAAAGAAGATGCTGCCAACGCATTAAATCTTACTCCGGCAGATGCTTTAAGAGAAAAGTTCATTGACGGAATCATTGAGGAACCGCTTGGAGGTGCTCATTATGATCAGGAGACAACCTATTTAAACCTGAAAAATTCAATTTTACAGAATATCAAAGCTTTCTCCAAATTTACAGGTCAGGAGCTTGAAACCCAAAGACAGGACAAATTCATTGCAATGGGCCAGTTTAAAGGATAAAAAATAAAAAGGTTAAGAATTTTTTCTTAACCTTTTTTCTTTAGTTTTCTTCTTATTTATTCTATTCCGCAACATTCAGAGCAATTTCAATATCCTGAGTAATTTTCTTTACAGATGAATATTTTGCATCACAGACTGATGTGGTCATTACGTACTCTCCCTTATCAACCAGGATAAAATTTTCTCCTTTTGCTGGAACCGTTAAATTGTAATATTTTTTCCCGCTGATCTTAACAATAAGATTACAGGACGACCTATTCTTAATATTGATATAAGCTTCACTTTTGTTGATATCATTATTAAAAAGATGAGTAAGCATAGCTGCTCTCCTTTTCCCTTCCTCACTTGGCTCAGCTTTAGATGTTCCTGCCGTTTTTGCTGTACCTGCAGATCCCACCGATGCAAAAGTAGTTCTTCTTTCTTCTTTTAAAGCCTCAATAGCCGCTGCAGTATTATTAGACACAGCCTTACCGTTTACTGTGTTTGTTTTATTTGCAGCAAGTGTTTTACCGCTATTCAGTTCATTATTTTTTACAATATTTTCAATTTTCTCTTTACTGATTGGTCTGATTGTAGGCTTTGCTTCCGGCGAATTATCTGCCATAATAATATCAATCAGCTTTCTTTTGAAATAGTCAGTTTTAGCATGACCTGGGTTCTGTTTCAAAAATCCGGCAATGACTCTTGCCTCTTTTGAAATCTCAGCTTCCTGTTCGGTATAGATAATTACAGTTTCTTTTTCAACAACAGCTTTAGATTTTGTTTTTTTCTTTTTTTGAGAAAAACCTAGAGCAAAAATGCATATAAATAGAAGGAAGAAGATTTTTTTCATTAATCAAACCTTTAAAATAGTATTAAATATATTAATAACGTGAAAAGTCATTTTTTAGTTTATCATTAAAATCATTATCTTTGCACTGCTCTAAAATTAAGCTAAAAATTAATACTAATCTTAAATAAAAAATAATAGATATTATGTCTTATACACCAGTTGCTGCAGACGTAGCTAAATTAAGAAACCAAACAGGTGCAGGTATGATGGACTGCAAGAAAGCTCTAGTTGAAGCTGAAGGAGACTTCGAAAAAGCGGTAGATATCCTTAGAAAAAAAGGACAAAAAGTTGCTGCTAACAGAGCTGACAGAGAGTCTACTGAAGGGGCAGTAATCGCAAGAGTAAATGAAGACAACACTTTAGGTGCTGTAATTTCTTTAAATTGTGAAACTGACTTCGTTGCTAAAAACGAAGCATTCGTTGAGCTAGCTTACGAATTAGCTGAAATGGCTATTTTCGCTGCTACTAAAGAAGAGCTTTTAGCTACAGATTTCCACGGAATCACTGTTGCTGAGAAATTAGTTGAGCAAACAGGAGTTATCGGTGAGAAAATCGAAATCGGATCTTTCGAAAGAATCCAGGGAGATTTCTTAGGAGCTTACATCCATGCTGGAAACAAAATTGCTGCTATCACTTCTCTTTCTGCAAAAGTAGACGGAGCTGAAGAAGCTGCTAAAGCTGTTTCTATGCAGGTTGCTGCAATGAACCCAATTGCTCTTGACGAAACTGCAGTTTCTCAGGAAACTATCGACAGAGAGTTAGAGATTGAAAGACACAAACTTACTGAAGAAGGTAAGCCTGCCAACATTATCGACAACATCCTGAAAGGTAAAATGCAGAGATTCTACAAAGACAACACTTTGGTACACCAGGATTTCATTAAAGACGGAAGTATCTCAGTTGCTGATTACGTAAAATCTGTAAACGCAGACTTAAAAGTAACAGGATTTGTAAGAGTAAGCCTATAAGCTGACTGTTTCAAAAGAATATAGAGTCCCGGTGAAAATTTCATCGGGATTTTTTATTACCATTATTTTCACTCAATAATGCGGTCATACATCCGAAAAAATTAACAGACTAAAAAATTCACCGAAAAAAGAATTATTACCAGATAATCACCATGGTTACGCTCAAGAGTCTATTACCAGTTTCATACCTAACAGGGTTTTTGATTAAAAACCGAAGGCGTATATTTAACATTTATTTAAATTTTATTAAAAGTATTTCATTTTTTATTTTATTTTTGTAGAAATCCTAATTCCATACTCATGAAAAGATTTCTACTCAGTTTGGTATTAATTTTTTTAACAATTAATACACTCTTTGCACAAAGGGATACCGAGCATTGGATTGCTCCTTATTATGACAGTGTTGGAGGGTATACCAATATGATATACCTTTCTACTGATTCAGACACTCCTTTTGACGTAACCATTTACAACAACAATATTGTGCTTACCACTGTTACTATCAGTAAAGGTAGCCCACAGACCTATAAGGTTACCAACAGCCTTATTTCCACAGGAACATCTACTGAAGCATTCATTGTGGGAAACAAAGGGCTTTATTTAAAAGCAGCCAAACCTTTTTACTGTAGTTTAAGACTGGCTCAGAGTGTTCACGGGGAAGTAATAACCAGTAAAGGAAAGGCCGGAATTGGAAAAAAGTTTTTTGTTGCAGCCGCCCCTAACACCAATACCAGCAGTATTCAGAATTTTACGGCAGGTGTGCTTGCTACAGAAGACAATACCAATGTAACCGTATCATGGAACCCAACGGCAGGAGTCGTTTTTATTAACGGCAGCCCCACTGGAAATACTCAGACTTTTACTTTACAAAAAGGACAATCATTCATTCTGGCAGGGTCCGGATCTCAGTCTGGAAACAAAACAGGTTTTATTGGAGCTAAAATTGTTGCTGATAAGCCGGTAACACTGACCAATGGTAGCTGTAATGCCAACTTCTCTGCTTCAACAACAGGAAGTGATCCGGTACTTGATCAATCGGTTCCGGTTGACAGACTTGGGAATACTTTTGCTATGGTAAAAACAAGATCTACATCTCCTGGTTTAAATATGGAAGGAGGTCTTATTATTGCTACCGAAGATAATACTGAAGTATATTTAAATGGCGGAGGTACTTCTGTTGCTACACTTGCTGCCGGAGAATGGTACAGAATTAATGAAACCAGCTATGTGGCTCAGGGAACATTAGGACATTCCAACATGTTTATTTCAACAACCAAAAATGTATATTTATATCAATTTATTGGAGTGTTAGCAAGTGATGCTACCAATGGATTCAACTATATCCCGCCATTAAACTGTTTCCTTCCAAGAAAAATTGATGAGATCGGTAAGATTAATGAAATGCCTCTTGGAGTAGGAGGTGCCAGCTCAACACCAAGTGATCTGGTCGTAAAATTAAATATTTTAACAGAGGCTGGTGCTACTGTCATGTTAAACGATGCTCCTCTTTTACCTGAAGCCGGACCTTATCCACTGGCTGGAAATGCCAATTGGGTTACCTACGGAATCAACAGTGTATCCGGAAACATTAAGATTACATCTACAAAAGCTGTAACAGCAGGTATCAACGGAGGATATAGTTCTGCAGGATACGGAGGGTACTTTGCCGGATTCTCATCAATCCCTGTCATTGCGAAAAAGACAGGTGAGTGTGTTCCGGGAATCATTCTTGAGGTAGACGACGGATATGAAACCTATCAGTGGTTCCGTGACGGAGTTGCCATTCCTGGTGCTACAAGTTATACTTATACTCCTACTCAATCAGGAAATTATACCGTAAAAGTAACCATGGGAACATGTCCTCCTGTAACAACACCTATCTATAAAGTACAAACTTGTTTAAAAGAAACGACACAAGCACTTAACGCTTGTTCTACTAAAATTATTACCCCTACGTTTACTTCCTCCACTCAAACTGTGGTTCCGAGTACAGTAGTAATTTTAACACCGCCTACCAAAGGAACAGCTGTAGTGAATCCAAACGGAACAATCACTTATACACCTAATCCGGGATATTTAGGACCAGATAAAATCGTTTATAAATTCTGTGGAAACTCTGTTGAGTTTACAGATTGTGAACAGGTAACACTCAACCTTACTGTAGTACCGTTCATCGTAACCGATGCTTCTATTAAGGCCTGTTGGTACGATGTAGATCCTTACGCTTATTTTGACCTTACAAAAGCAAAAGTAACAGACTATAATGCTGTTACAAAAAAATACTACCGTACTTTGAATGATCTTACTGCAGGAATCAATGAAATCACAACCCCAAACAACTTCCCTTCAACAGGAGGATTTGTATACGTGAAAGTAACAACTGCTGAGGGATGTACAGCCAATGCAAAAATTGAATTAATTGTACTTCCAATTAAAAAATCTCCAATCCTTGTAGATCAGTATATCTGTATGGATGCGAAAACGAACCTGGACGCTGGTCCTGGATATGATTCATACCAATGGAGCACTGGAGCTACCTCCTCAGGTATCAGAGATATAGGGGTGGGAGAATACACTGTAATTCTTGGTAAGAACGGATGCTTCCTTACACAGACTGTAAAAGTTAAAAAAGTTGAAGATCCAGTAATTCAAACTATTGAAATCAATAATAATACAGCAACTGTAATTGTAAGCGGAGGTAAAGCTCCTTACAAATATGCAGTTGATGGAACTGCAAACTGGCAGGATTCAAGTACCTTCACAGGTTTAACGAGAGGACAGCACACTTTCTATGTAAAAGATGTTTATAACTGTACTCCTATTGCCGTGGAAGTTACCATTCCTAATCTATTAAATGCGATTACACCTAATGGAGATAATGTAAATGATTATATAGATTACAGTGAACTGGCTTATAAAGAAAATCTGAGCTTTGTAGTGTATGACAGATATGGAAACATGGTGTTCACCGGAAATAGGTTCAACAACTACAGATGGGATGGAAAACACTTTGATAAAAAATTGGGAACAGGAACATACTGGTATCACATCAGCTGGAATGAGTCCAACAAAGAAAAGACCCCAATAAAATATACAGGTTGGATTCTTGTTAAAAACAGAGAGTAATAATTAGTTTAAAACTATATTTAATGAGCCGCGATCAAATAATCGCGGCTCATTTTTTTTAGATTTTCAATTAAATCCGCCTATTATATTATGTTAAAAGCAAAAAAAATAATATAAATTTAAATTTTGTTTAACCACGATTTCAAAATCATATTTTTTTATTCTATTTTCAATAATTTAATACTTTTTATCACTAAATTTGTGATAAAGACCACCGCTGAATGAAAAAAATTTTATCTTTTCTATTTATGTTTTGCATTTTCACCTCTGCTTTTGCCCAGTTGGACCGGGAGCATTGGTTTGCTCCGATGATAGATAGAACAGGCGCTCCCAATCCCTATCAAAAACTGTATTTATCAACCAACAGAACAACTCCTTTTCCTGTAAGCATTTACAATAATAACGTTCTGATTGGAACGGTAAATATCAGTAAAAATAATCCGCAAAAATTCGATGTATTAAGAGATTATATCATTACCAAACTACAGGCAGATTTATTTACACCAACCACTAAGGGATTATATCTTAAAGCTGAATTTCCTTTTTATGCTAATTTAAGGTTCTCAGTATTCAACCATGCAGAAATCATTACTTCCAAAGGGACTTCCTCCACAGGGCTAAAGTTTTATGCAGCTACAGCTCCTATTACTGTGAGTAACTCCATTCTGAATTTCATGACGAGCGTGTTGGCAACCGAAGATAACACAACTGTTACCGTTTCCGGCTACAGCCCTACTGTTCAGTTTTCAAATGGATTGACTGGCACAACCAACCCAACATTAACCTTTACTTTAAATAAAGGCCAGTCCTACATTATTGATGGAATCGGAAATATAACGGGAAACTTTAATGGCTTCATTGGCGCAAAGATTACTTCAAACAAACCTGTTAATGTAACTAACGGAAATTTTAACGGTCAATACGCCGGAAATTATCCCGCTAGTTCAGATATTTTAATGGACCAGTCAGTACCTGTTAACAGACTTGGAAATGAATTTGCTATTGTAAAGGGTAGCGGACCGATTGGTACTCGTACAGAAGGAGCCATTGTAATTGCTACGGAAGACAATACTCAGGTTTTTGTCAATAATGAAATCCCTCCTGTAGCAACTATCAATGCAGGAAAATATTTCATTATTCCAGATTCCAAATATATTCTTCAGGGAAACGGTCATTATAATTTATATCTCAAAACATCTAAAAATGCTTATGTATACCAGATTTTAGCTGGAGATTCAAATGCAGGAAGTGAAGTATTTACCGGAGGATTCAATTTTATTCCTGCATTAAACTGTTATCTTCCCAAGCAGATTAACGAGCTGGGTCTTATTAATGAAAACTTTGTTCATTCAAACGGTCACCCTGGAGGTATTCTGAACATCACCACAAAGCTGAATATTATTACAGAAAGAGGAGCCAGCGTTACCGTGAACGGCACGAATCCTTCTGCAATAACCGGTCCTTACAATATGACAGGTACAACTAATTGGGTAACCTATGGCATTCCCAATGTAACAGGTACGATTACTGTAATTTCAGATAAAGCAATTATGGCTGGCATCACTGCCGGCAGTGATGCAGTAGGATACGGAGGTTTTTTTGCCGGTTTTCCTACACAGCCGGTTATTTTACAATCCGGAGGTGGTTGTATTCCAGGTATGGTTCTTACTGTGGATCCTTTAATCTATGATACTTACCAATGGTACAGAAACGGGGTTATTGTTCCGGGAGCTATCACTTCATCAATCTCACCTACATTACCTGGATATTATACATGTTCTGTAACAATGGGAAGCTGTGCACCTTTAGTTACTGAACAATTTAAAGTTCTCAATTGTACAAAGCTGACTAATACATCATACAACGTATGTAATGCTAAAACGATAATCCCTGCATTCAGTGGCTCATCACAAACTCCCGTTCCAAGCACAGTAGCTATTACATCAACACCTTCATTGGGTACAGCTGTTATAAACCCTACTACAGGCGCTATTACTTATACTGTAAATACTCCCGGAACATCAGGAACTGATACGTTCTCCTATACATTCTGTGGAGATGACCCAGACTTTCCAGATTGTGAAACAGTAACCGTTACCCTGAATATTCAGCCTCTAACAGTAATGAATGCGACATTATTTGCCTGTGATATCAATGGTCAGGGAACCTTCAACCTGACGACAGCAAATGTTACCAGTAACTCACCTGTTACTATTACTTATTACCCTACCCTTGCGGATGCTCAGAATGAAAATGCCGCAGCACTAATAACTAACACAACGGCCTATACTGCAACTAACGGAACAATAGTATATGCACTTGTTAATGACCATATTGGATGTAAAAACATTGCACAAATAACATTATCACTTTTTAATAAAGCTATTGTACAGGATAACTACAATGGAGTCTTCTGTGATGATAATCTGGATGGAACAGTTAATGTTGTGCTTTCCAATATCACCCCTATTGTTCTTAATAATCCAAATTATTTTACGAATGTAAGATATTATGCAAATCTGGCAGATGCCAATGCAGGGAATAACAATACGCTCCCTAATACCTGGAGTTATACAGCAACTACAACCATTTACATCAGGGTAGATTCTCCTGATGGATGTGCTTCTGTGATCAAACCTTTACAATTTAGTATCGGAGCAAAAATAATATTGATTACAAAAACCGTTACCGAAAGTACCTGTGATGATGATCTGGACGGAATAAAAAGTGTCAACTTAGCTCAGTTTATTCCTCAGTTTACATTAGATCCGAATGTTACTTTTACTTTTCATACAACTCTAACAGATGCTCAGAACAATGTGAATGCAGTTTTATCTCCTGTTAATATCACTAATTCACAGACCTACTATATCCGTTTTGAAAAAAATGGAGTTTGTCCTGAAGTAGGTACTCTGAAGATTAACATTAAAGTTCCTAAGAAATCAGATATTTTAAAAGACAAGGCAATTTGCCCAAAAACTACTACTACACTTAATGCAGGACCTGGCTTTGAAAAATACTTATGGAGCACCGGAGCGACTACTCCTTCCATTACGAATGTTGCTCCCGGAAGTTATTGGGTAGAACTTACCTTCAATGGCTGTGTTTACAAGCAATATGTAAATGTTACAGAATTGCCGCTTCCTATCATAACCTCTATTGAAATTGATGGAACAACTGTAAAAGTTGGGGCGAGCGGTGGTACACCTCCATATGAATATTCCTTAGATGGTGTGGTATGGCAGAGTTCCAATGTTTTCTACAATGTACCCAGAGGAGCTCACAACATATTTGTAAGAGACTCTAAAATGTGTGAGGATGTTAAAAAACCATTTGCCATTATTAATCTGATCAATACCATTACTCCGAATGGAGATGGGCATAATGAAGTCATCGACTATTCTGCCTTAATGAAGAATGATAATCTTGTATTCCGGATCTTTGACAGGTATGGTGCAGAAGTCTTCAGGGGCACTCCTGAAAACAGATACACCTGGGATGGAAGAATCGGAGGCAGATATGTTCCTACAGCAAATTACTGGTATTTTATCACCTGGACGGAATATGGCTCCAACCTTATGGTAAAATACACGAGCTGGCTGCTTGTAAAACATAGGTAACAACAGAAAACCGGAAGAAAAAACATCTGAAAATTCAGCACTTATTTCTTCCGGTTTTTTATGTAAATGTTTCATTTTTTACATGAATGGCAAGTTTCTAACACTCCTTAACAATTTAATCCCAAAGTTTAATATAACTTTAACCACTAATCTTCATCTAACTACACAGAATTGCTTTATTTCTATGTAATTTTGCGCATTATATGAAGAAACTGTTTACTCTACTGCTATTGGTTTTTCTGGCAAAAATTAATGCACAAATATATTCCGGGGAGGTATTTCTGAGAGACAACTCTATTTTATATCTCAATCAGGTGTATGTCACCAATCTGAATACACAGAAAACCGTTCTTACGGACTACAATGGAAACTTTAATATCCCTGCCAATATCGGGGATGTCATCCGGTTTACCTCTATTGTTACCGAAAGAAAAGACATCAAACTGACTCCTCAGTCTATGGAACAAAAAAATCTGGTTGAGCTTAAAATCGCCTATTACGAAATTCAGGAGATTGTTCTCAGCAGGTTCAAGCCTACCGGTAACCTCCGATATGACGTGAACTCTTTAAGAAAAGAAGACAAAGCATATGCCCTTAAAAAAGTAATTGGTCTTCCTGAACCCAAAGGAGACGGAACACCTCCGGAACTTCCTGTTGCAGGACTTAGAGATGGAGGACTTACCTTCAGCCTGGAAAGTATTTATGATATCCTTTCCGGAGAAAGAAAGAAAAAACAGCGTTACCAGGCCTATGAAAGGATGAACAGCTCCGTAGCACAGATCAAAAATTATCTGGGGAAAGATTATTTTATAAAGTTTAAAATACCGGAAAACTTAATTGATAACTTCCTTCAGTTTGTTTATTCCTCCGAAAATATCCAGGCCTACGTATTAGCAGGCAACTTTGAAGCAGTAAAAATTCCTATTGAAAAATATCTTCCTATTTATCAGAAAAGGCTCAGAAGCTCACATCTTCAGGAAGTTGTAGGCGGCAACTAGAAATTTCGGCAAAAAAACAATTCAAAATATTTTATAACTCATGTACATTACATGGGTTATTTTTTTGCGGAATGGCTGAGAACACCAGCTATGCTTTACTACAAAAGTATTCACAATATGAATTATTCAAATTTTGCAACATATTATTCCTCAATATTCAAAAATATGTTTAATTTTATCTCACAAACAAGTGTTTAAAATAAAAACACCAGATATTTCGTTATCAAATAAAAAACTAAGCAACCAAAACGCAAATTAAGAGTGAAGCACCTAATTTCTAACTTAATATTAATTAATGAAAAAAGTACTTTTACTTCTTGGCTGTATGTTCTTTTTTATGGCTTCTGCCCAAAAGAAAGGGAAAGATTATAGTAATATTTTAAAAAGTAAGAATATCTATGAGATCAATGCCTTTTTAAGGGATGCTCATCCTGATGATCCCCGAAGATCTGTTTTGAAACCCAGGGTAATGGAAATGATGAAAGAGTACATCAAAAATGCACACCCTGCTGATCAAAAAGTAAAAGACATGCAGGAAATGCTTGCTATGTTGAAGAGAAGACCTTCTACCAAAATTACTTTTGATGAAATGAATGCCATCATCAAACAAAAACAAATTGCAAAATACAAAGCTGAGCTGGCTGCAAAACAATCTACGACAGTCTATACACCTAGTACTGCTCAAAATACATACGTTGTAAACGCTAATGCTAATGCCACCATTCCAAATACTGAAGCAGAAGAATTTAATATGTTGATGGCTGTATCTCCTGTAGAACACAAAAACAGAACAGTAAAAATCTTAAATTCCCTATTTGATAATAATCCTAATGCTAAAGAATGTATTGTTTTGATTCGAAATAAATCAGATTGCAACATCATTGTAAGAATGGAAGGCGTAGGAACGACCAAATATAGACTAGCAGTTCCTGCCCAGGGTGAAGGTTCCATTGTGATAGATAAAGGACAATATCTTTTTACCAGCCTGGTTTGCGGGGCTCAATATGCTTCACAAAAAACGATTGAAAGACCAATTATGGTGGCCTTGGGAGGCCAATAATACAAACTAAATACGAATGATATCTATGTCTTTTACTACCAAAAGACATAGAGACTCCATAAATTTTCACTATTTTTGCACTCATTTTATAACTCAATGGGCAAGAATAAATTAGCAAGATTTGCAGAAAACAAAATATTACCGAATGTAATCCAGCCAACAAGAGAAGATGCTTTAAATGGTTTCGATCTTAAAGGAAAATGGAGAGACAATTTTTTTAAAAATGATAATCCTATCGTATTGGAACTGGGCTGTGGAAAAGGAGAATATTCTGTAGGGCTTGCAAAAACATTTCCTGAAAAAAACTTCATCGGAGTTGATATTAAAGGAGCCAGATTTTGGTTTGGCGCTAAAGAAGCTGTGGACAACAACATGACTAATGTAGCGTTTTTGCGAACTCAGATCGAACTTGTAGATTATTTCTTTGCTGAAAATGAAGTAGACGAAATCTGGATTACATTTCCTGATCCACAGATTAAATACAAAAGAACAAAACACAGATTAACCCATCCGGATTTTTTAAACCGATATAAAAAATTCCTGAAGCCAGGAGGCATCATTCACCTGAAAACCGATTCAGAATTCCTGCACGGCTATACGCTAGGATATTTACAAGGAGCAGGCTATGAAATCATTTCTGCCCACCATGATATCTATGGCGCACCAGAATATGATCCTAATACGGAACACCTGAGAGATATCAAAACGTATTACGAAGAGCTATTCTCAGCGAAAGGAAAAACTATTACTTACATCAAATTCCGGATAAGCTGATGAAATAAACAAACTTGATGAAAAAAAAATTTTTAACGATTTTATTCTTCACATTTCTTATTCCCCACTTTACACAAGCTCAGAAAAGCAGTAAAGACATCTTAAAAAGCACAAATATCAAAGAAATCGAAGAATACCTGAGGAACGCACACCCTGACGATCCTAAAAAGACTGTGCTGAAGCCAAAACTTATTGCTTTAAAAAACACAGAATGGACAAAGGGAGCGCTAACGGCCAAACCTATGGAAGCAAGACCTGTTATTGCAGACATACCTAAAAGTGCAATGAGAAATCCTAATTCGGACGATGCCGAAGAGTTTAAAAAACTTATTACTGAGACATCTGCTGAACACAAGGCAAAAACTGTAAAAGTACTGAATGCAATGTTTAATGAGGACATTAACCGTAATGAAGCGATTCTCTTATTCAAAAATAATTCTGACTGTAATATTGTATTGCGGATAGAAGGAAAAGAATTTTACAATCTTGCTGTTCCTGCTCATGCAGAAAATTTCATTGTACTTAAAAAAGATTCATATACATTGAGCAGCAATATCTGTGATATGAAATATTCCTCTCAGAAAGAGATAAAAAAAAGTATATTTGTAACGGTAGACAATCCAAAACCTGCCAACACTGGACTGAAGTCTGCCCAAAAGGAGCCCATAACGGAAAAGTCAGAGAAAAAACAAAAGTCAAAAAAATAGAATAGGATGAAAAAACTATTAGTTCCTACCGGAATTTTATTGATTCTTGCCAGCTGTAATGTTAATTATGGAGGCTATCCGGGAAGAACCTCCTACCCTTATCCTTCTAACAATTCCGGGAACAGAGCCAATATAGAAAGAGAGTATAACGATCTTATGAAGACTTATAAGCCGGAAACTGCTGATGTACTTAATGACCTTCTCAACAGTGATGATCCTAAAAATCCAAAGACCTCTATTTCCGTGGAAAATAAATCTCCTTGTAATATGGTCCTTACAGTGAGTGGTGGCAATTTCTTCAAGAAGATTCCCATTGGTGCAGGTAAAATAGGATATACCATGGTTCCGAAAAATCAGAACTACAGATTATCCGGGATTGTTTGTAACTCAACATACCAATCCACAAAATTTGTTACAACATCTTATTCTATAAAACTTTCAAACTAAAATATAGCCTGCAGAATTCTGCAGGTTTTTGTTTTTAATGAAGACTCTCATCTTTTATTATAGTTAATAGCTTTTTACCGTAAGATCAGATTGCTTTTAAAGTTCTCAAAGTAACTCGCTATAGGAAAAAGTACATAAAAGACTTTATACCGTCTGAAAACGCTTAATAGAGCGCTCAGCATCAACAAATATCCATAAACCAGTCCTCATATTTCATTGTTCTTTAAATAGTGCTGAGCTAAATCCCTTTATTAGAAGTAAAAATTGGCATCAAATCAAAATAGTATTTTGAAGATCAAACATATAAAAAATATTTCCTTATATTTAGAAATATAATTGCGGTATCCGAAAAGCATATAGAGTAGGAAAAAAATTAAAACTAAAACCATGAAAAATTTAAAAAAAGTCTCAAGAACTGAGCTAAGAACAATCAAAGGAGGATACAGAAGCTGTATGGATGGCTGTAGTATGGAACTGGGCGAAATGTGTTGCAATGGAGTATGCAGAATTGGAGTAATTATCCCTAGTACCGACCCTGACCTACCAGAGTTGATGGTATGTCCTAAGAAATAAATTCTGTGGTATAAACAATAAAAAACGCTGGACCGAAATCCAGCGTTTTTCCTATATTAAAGAAAATCTTTAATTATTCTGCATCGAAATCAGCATCTGTATCAGCAGATACCTTTTCTCCTTCTTCTTTAGATTTTTCTTTATCAGCTTTTCTTTGAGACTGACCTTCTTTGATAGATTCAGAAACTACGCTAAGGATCATATCAATAGACTTAGAAGCATCATCGTTTCCTGGGATAACGAAGTCAACTTTTCTAGGGTCAGAGTTTGTATCAACGATACCGAAAACTGGAATACCTAGTTTCTTAGCTTCAGTTACCGCGATGTGTTCTCTTAAGATATCAACTACAAATACAGCAGACGGAAGTCTCACCATGTCAGCGATAGAACCTAAGTTCTTCTCAAGGTTAGCTCTTTGTCTGTCAACTTGTAATCTTTCTTTTTTAGATAAAGTTTCGAATGTACCGTCTTTTTTCATTTTGTCGATAGCATTCATCTTCTTTACAGCCTTTCTGATAGTAACGAAGTTCGTTAACATACCACCTGGCCATCTTTCTGTAATATAAGGCATATTAAGTTCAGAAGCGTGTTTTGCAACCACTTCTTTCGCTTGCTTCTTAGTAGCTACGAAAAGAACTTTTTTACCTGCAGAAGTTAATTTTTCTAAAGCGCTGCACGCTTCATCCAATTTAACTGCTGTTTTATGTAAGTCTACAATGTGAATACCGTTTTTCTCCATAAAAATGTATGGAGCCATATTTGGATTCCACTTTCTAGTCATGTGACCGAAGTGTACGCCAGCCTCTAAAAGGTCTTTTACATTTGCTTTTGCCATGTTTTCTGTTTTTGTTAGTTTACTTTCCGTCTTTTAAACAATCAACAACTTCTTTAGATGGGAGAAGCGTTTGGATGCTAAACGTAACGGGCAATTGGCGGTCTGCTTTTTGCTTTTGGCAATGGGCTTTTCGCCGAGATTAAGTTTAAAAAAAATTTAATACATTCCTGTAGCCAATAGCCATAAGCCATCTGCCAACGAGAAATCTTAACGTTTTGAGAATTGGAATCTCTTTCTTGCTTTTTTCTGACCTGGCTTCTTTCTTTCCACCATTCTTGCGTCTCTTGTAAGTAAACCAGCTGGCTTCAATGCTAATCTGAACTCAGCGTTGATTTCGCATAAAGCTCTAGAAATACCTAATCTGATAGCTTCTGCCTGACCTGTATTACCACCACCGAATACGTTTACGGTAACGTCATACTGACCAACAGTCTCAGAAAGGATAAACGGTTGGTTTAATTTGTAAACCATCACGTCTGTAGAGAAATATTCTTTAGCATCTTTACCGTTTACTGTAATAACACCAGAACCTGGTTTTACATAAACTCTAGCTACAGAAGTTTTTCTTCTTCCGATTTTGTGAACTATAGACATAATTAATTATTTAAATTCGTTAACATTAATTGTTTTTGGCTGTTGAGCTTCATGTTTGTGCTCAGTTCCTTCATATAAATAAAGGTTCTTAAGGATAGCAGCTCCTAATCTGTTTTTAGGCAACATACCTTTTACAGACTTCTCTAATACCTTTAAAGAATCTTTCTTTTGAAGTTCAGCCGCAGTCATAGACTTCTGTCCACCAGGGTATCCTGTATGCCAGATATAAGTCTTATCAGCCCACTTGTTTCCGGAAAGTGTAATTTTCCCAGCATTCAAAACGATTACGTTATCACCACAATCTACGTGAGGTGTGTAGTTCGTTTTGTGCTTACCTCTCAAAATCTTTGCAACCGTAGAAGCTAATCTACCTAACGGCTGTCCTTCAGCGTCTACCACAACCCATTCTTTATTAGCAGTAGCTTTGTTCGCTGAAACAGTTTTGTAACTTAATGTATTCACACGTTTTAGTTAAAGATTAAACATAATTTACCCCTAAAAGGGTGTGCAAAGGTACAAATTATTTTCGTAACCCAAAAACATATTTTATTTAATCTATATAATCTTTACTCTACACCCCTCTATCAATAGATTTTAACACTATTTATAATTTTGGCACAGATCTTGCGAACTCATGAGCCGATGAAAAAAAACACTTCGTAGATTCTAAAAACACCAATGAAACAGCAAAGAGTTTATTCCCTCAACTCTTTCTTTCATTAATCTTACTCTAACTATTCCCGTAAAACATATTAATATAATCATAATTTCATTGAAATAATTATATTTGTGGCAATCATATTCCATAATCATGAGCCACGGAAAAGTACGAGAAGATAAAACCTGTCTAAACTGCGGACATCAGGTTGAAGAAAGGTTTTGCCCCCACTGCGGACAGGAAAATATTGAAAGACGACAGCCTTTCTATTTTCTTTTCACCCATTTCATTGAAGATTTTACTCATTATGACGGACAGTTCTGGGGAACAGTAAAAAATTTGTTATTTAAACCAGGCAAACTGACAAACACATATCTCGAAGGAAAGAGACAGAAGTTCGTACCTCCTGTAAAGCTTTATATTTTTGTCAGTTTTATTACATTCTTCGTATTTGCCCTTTTTCCTATGGTTAATATAGGTTCCCCTAAAGAAGGAAACACACAAGAGCAGAGTAAGACAAACCTTTTAAAAATCATGAGCCCTGTCGGGAAACAAAAGCTGATAGACAGTATCAAAGCAAAAAAACATCTGACTGCAAAGGACTCTCTTACCATTGAAGAGCTAAAAGCTGTTCCTGATTCTTCTGAATTAGAAGATATGATGAACATGGACAAAAAAATAGATCCGGACGTTAGCTTTGGAGAATATAAAACCAGAAAAGCTTACGATTCTGCTAAAGCCAAAAACCCGTCATCTCTCAGTTTTATTGAAGCTCCCATCGTTCACAAATTCTTTGAACTTAAAGAAAAAGGCGTTAAGAAAAAGGAGATTATTGCCGGTATGATAGAAAAGTCTTTCCATAATCTTCCTAAAGCCCTTTTCATTTACCTTCCTCTTTTCGCATTCTTTTTATGGGTTTTCCATAGTAAGAAAAAGTGGTGGTATTTTGATCACGGAATCTTTACGCTGCATTATTTCTCGTTTTTATTACTAACCGTCTTACTTATATTCTTACTCTCTAAATTGACAGGCCTCACAGACTTCTGGCCTATTAATACTATTTTATATTTAACAATATCATTCCTGTTATTATATACTATGGCCTATTTCTTTATTGCCCACAGACGCGTTTATCGTGCCCATGGTTTGGTAAGCATTATTGTCGGAATAATACTGTTCTCCATTAATTTTATCGCATTCATGTTTTTACTCCTAGGCCTTGCCCTGATAAGTTTCATGATGATACACTAATAAAAAAGAGGCTTTTCAATGTGAAAGCCTCCTTTTATTTATTTTCTTAACGACTTAGTCGCCCTAAAGCTCGCTATAACATAATAGGCAACAAATACCATGGAAAACTTCAGAATAGAAGGAATAGCAAGCTCAAGTTTAAAAATCAGAGTTCCTGCAAAAACCAGAATAGCCATTACTACAAAAGACAGTCCCAGTTTCTTTACCAATGTAATATCCGGAGTATCTAAATAATAAGCAATCCCCCACGCTGCACCAAAAGCAATAGCGTAGTAGAACTCTAAACCGATATTCTCTGAACTTAAAAAGAAATAATTAATCAGGAAGCTTACTGCAGTTCCCAATGCGAAATATATCAACGCTTTTTGCATATCTGTAAAATATAGTGCAAAAATAGAGAAATTAATTTGAGAATCTGAAGAAGCCCCTTTGACAATGAAATCGTCATAACTCATTTTAATTCTGTAGTTACCGAACCATTCAACTTTCAAACATTTAAATACAAAATTGGGGAGATATAATTAAATAACACAAAATAATAATCTGAAAATCAAAAACATAAATTCAAACACTATGTTCTTTTTTTATTATTATATTTGGAAACTTAGAAACTTTCTAGAATTTTTATGGAAACCCAAAAATATACTCCAACCAACAAGGTAAGAATCGTAACTGCTGCCTCATTATTTGATGGGCATGATGCTGCGATCAATATTATGCGTCGTGTCATTCAGGGAACAGGATGCGAAGTGATCCATTTAGGACACGATAAATCGGCAGAAGAAGTTGTAAATACAGCGATTCAGGAAGATGCCAATGCTATTGCATTAACTTCATATCAGGGAGGTCACAATGAATATTTCAAATATATCTATGACCTGTTGAGAGAAAAAAATTCACCTCAGATCAAGATCTTTGGCGGCGGCGGCGGTGTAATTCTGCCTGAAGAAATCAAAGATCTGATGTCTTACGGAATCGACAGAATTTATTCTCCGGATGACGGCCGTGAACTTGGTCTTCAGGGAATGATTGATGACCTGGTATACAGATCAGATTTTGCAACTGGAAAAGATGTCACTGCAAAAGATCTTGACGATATCAGTTTTGAAAATCCGTCAAGTATTGCACAAATTATCTCAGCTGTTGAAAACTTCTCAGAAGAAAAGCCTGAGCTTGTAAAAGCAATCGACGAGAAATCTCAAGATCTTACTATTCCAATTATTGGTATCACCGGTACCGGAGGAGCTGGTAAATCTTCTTTAACAGACGAATTGGTAAGACGCTTCTTACGTTCCAATACAGATAAAAAAATCGCTATTATTTCCATCGACCCTTCGAAAAAGAAAACCGGAGGTGCTTTATTGGGAGACAGAATCCGTATGAACGCGATCAATGATCCAAGAGTTTATATGCGTTCGATGGCAACCAGAGAAAATAACGTTTCCGTTTCTCCATTTATTCACTCTGCACTGAACGTATTGAAACTGGCTCATCCGGACGTCATCATTCTCGAAACTTCAGGGATCGGGCAGTCTGGTTCAGAAGTTTCTGATTTTGCAGATATTTCCATGTATGTAATGACTCCTGAATATGGAGCTTCTACACAGTTGGAAAAAATCGACATGTTAGACTATGCGGATCTGGTAGCATTGAATAAATCTGACAAGCGTGGTGCATTAGATGCACTTCAGGCGGTAAGAAAACAGTTCCAGAGAAACCATCTTCTATGGGAAAGCCCATTAGATGATATGCCAGTGTATGCTACGAAAGCCTCTCAGTTTAATGATCATGGAACTACAGAATTATACAATAGATTAGTTTCAAAAGTAAACGATAAATTCGCTGATTTAAATCTAAAAACTTTTGTAGAACAGGAAGTTACTGAAGAAGTAACGATTATTCCTCCGAAAAGAGTTCGCTACCTTTCTGAAATCGTTGAAAACAACAAACAATATGATGTCAATATTGAAAAGCAGGCTGAGCTGGCCAGAACAATGTATCATATTGAAGGTGTAAAAAATATCATCTCCAATGAAGTTTTGGACGCTGAATACCAAAAAGCAGAGAAAGAGCTTCAACAGGATAATATCGACTTCCTAAAGACATGGGACGATACGAAAAAAGCATTCCATGCAGAGTTTTATTCTTATTTCGTAAGAGGAAAAGAAATTAAAGTTGAAACTTCTACAGAGTCTTTATCTCATTTGAGAATTCCAAAAATTGCATTACCAAAATACAATGACTGGGGTGATCTAATCAAATGGAAAGGCCAGGAAAATCTTCCGGGAAGCTTCCCTTATACCGCAGGTATTTATCCGTTCAAAAGAACCGGTGAAGATCCTACAAGGATGTTTGCAGGAGAAGGAGGTCCTGAAAGAACCAACAGAAGGTTCCATTATGTTTCTGCAGAGATGCCTGCAAAACGTTTATCTACAGCATTTGACTCTGTAACCTTATATGGCCAGGATCCTGCTTTACCACCAGATATTTATGGTAAAATCGGGAACGCGGGAGTTTCTATTGCGACACTGGATGATGCGAAGAAATTATACTCCGGATTTGATCTGGTAAATGCATTAACTTCGGTTTCAATGACAATCAACGGTCCTGCACCGATGCTACTGGCTTTCTTTATGAATGCTGCCATCGATCAGAATGTTGAAAAATACATCAAAGAAAATGGTTTAGAGTCTAAAGTAGAAGCTAAGCTTAAAGAAAAATTTGATGATAAAGGATTAGAAAGACCAAAATACAACGGTGAACTTCCTCCATCCAACAACGGTTTAGGACTACAACTTTTAGGATTAACAGGTGATGAAGTAATCCCTGCTGATGTGTATGCAGAAATTAAAGCTAAAACAATTGCTACAGTTCGTGGTACTGTTCAGGCTGACATCTTAAAAGAAGACCAGGCCCAGAATACGTGTATCTTCTCTACAGAATTTGCATTGAGATTAATGGGTGACGTTCAGGAATATTTCATCAGAGAAAAAGTACGAAACTTCTACTCTGTTTCCATTTCAGGATACCATATTGCTGAAGCAGGAGCGAATCCGGTTTCCCAATTGGCATTCACACTGGCTAACGGATTTACTTATGTGGAATATTACTTAAGCCGTGGAATGGATATCAATGATTTTGCACCGAACTTATCTTTCTTCTTCTCCAATGGTATAGACCCTGAGTATTCAGTAATCGGACGTGTGGCAAGAAGAATCTGGGCAAAAGCCATGAAATTAAAATACGGAGCAGACGAAAGAAGTCAGATGTTGAAGTACCACATTCAGACTTCAGGACGTTCTCTGCATGCTCAGGAAATTGATTTCAACGATATCAGAACGACTCTTCAGGCACTTTATGCAATCTATGATAACTGTAACTCTCTTCACACCAATGCTTATGACGAAGCAATTACAACGCCTACTGAGCAATCGGTAAGAAGAGCAATGGCGATTCAGTTAATCATCAACAAAGAATTAGGATTGGCTAAAAACGAAAATCCGCTTCAGGGATCATTCATCATTGAAGAATTAACGGATCTTGTAGAAGAAGCTGTATATACTGAATTTGACAGAATCACAGAAAGAGGTGGCGTTCTTGGAGCTATGGAAACTATGTATCAGCGTTCAAAAATCCAGGAAGAATCAATGCATTACGAATGGCTGAAGCACACCGGTGAATATCCTATTATCGGAGTAAATACTTTCTTAGGAAAAGATGGTTCGCCAACTGTTTTACCAGGAGAAGTTATCCGTTCTACAGAAGAAGAGAAACAGGCACAGATTGAATCTCTTCACAACTTCCAGCAAGCAAATGAAAGTAAGTCCGACGAAGCTTTAAGAAAACTTCAACATGCAGCCATCAACCAGCAAAACTTGTTTGAAGTGATGATGGATGCTGTGAAATACTGTTCTTTAGGACAGATTACCAATGCTTTATTTGAAGTAGGCGGTAAGTACAGAAGAAATATGTAATATACAGATACTATCATTTTAATTTATAATACATGAAATCTCCCTATTTTTGGGAGATTTTTATTTTACAATGAAACCAAAAGCTTTATTCAACTGGAGCAGTGGAAAAGATTCTACCCTTGCTCTTTATAAAATACTACAGGAAGATCAGTACGAGATCACTACACTGCTTACCAGCATCAATCAGGAATTTCAAAGGATCTCTATGCATGGAGTTCATGTATCGCTTTTAGAAAAGCAAGCGGAAAGCCTCGGAATCCCATTAACCAAAATGGAACTCCCTAAAGAACCATCCATGGAAGAATATCAACAGATCATGAATACAACAATGACTGAAATTAAGGCACAGGGCATTACTTATTCAATTTTTGGCGATATCTTTCTGGAAGATCTGAGAAAATACAGAGAAGACCAATTAAACACTATTGGCATGAATGCAGTATTTCCTCTTTGGAAACAAAATACCTCCAACCTCATCCATGAGTTCTTAGATCTTGGTTTTAGAACTATCGTAACCTGCGTTAACGGATCTTACCTTGATCAAAGTTTTGCCGGACGAATTATTGATCAGCAATTCATTGATGACCTTCCTGAAAATGTTGATCCATGCGGAGAAAACGGAGAGTTTCATACTTTTACTTTTGATGGTCCCATTTTCAAAAATCCGATTCAGTTTAAAATTGGAGAAACAGTAAAGAAAACGTATCCCAGACCCAAAACATCTCCTGACGAAGAAGATGGAGAGTATGTTTTCTGGTTTAGCGACCTTGTATTAAAATAGACCTGTGAATTTTCTTCCCCATGCTTTTAAATGTACCATTTTTATCGCAGGAGAATTTTATTAAGACTAAAATTGTCCACAAATATTAATTCAATTAGCACTAAATTGCTCCGGAACCTCATCCTAGCACGCAATTTGCTTCCCTTAATGCTCTTCAGGATATTTTAGTATCTTTAAGAATATCAATCATCATTTAAAAAATACAACACCTGTGATCAAAAATTTATTATTCCTGTCTTTTTTCTGTTTTTTATCTTCCTGTACCACAACTGAGGTTCCAAAAATTGCCCCGGTTGATAAAAAAGCAATCATTGATTCAACCATTGCTGCTTTTCAGAAAACCCTTTTAGAGCAACAGATTGATTCCACTTTCAAGAAATATCATTTCAATGGAAGCATAGCTGTTTTTAAAGATTCTATACCTCTTTACAGAAGGGAAAACGGTTATTCAGATTTTAAAAGTAAAAGTAAAATTGACAGCAATACTATTTTTGCAATCGGATCTGTGAGCAAACAGTTCACTGCTGTTCTGATTCTGCTCCAGATGGAACAGGGAAAACTGAATGTGACAGATAAAGCGTCAAAATACCTGAAAGAATTTCAAATCAAAGAATATGAAAACATCACAATTCATCAGCTATTAAATCATACTTCCGGTTTGAATCTGATGGGTGGAAAACTGATGTTCAAAAGTGGATCAGATTTCTTTTATTCCAATGATGGATTCAATACTCTTGGAAAGATTGTGGAAAAAGTTTCTGGAAAATCATATGATGAGAATGTATCGGAACTATTCAAAAAAGCAGGAATGTCCCATTCTTCAACAGGAAATACTTTCAAAGGAAGTAATTTTGCCAGTGCGTATGTAGGGACACCTGCCAAATTCTCAGAAGTTCCCAATATGCCGAAAAGATTGGGCGGATCAGAAATCGGGATACCCGCTGGAGGAATACTATCTACGATTCAGGATCTTCATTCATGGAATAAAGCTCTCTATGGTGGAAAAATTTTAAAACCGGAAACCCTTAAACTCTTTATGGCAAAAAGTTCAGAAAGACATCATGCTATTTTTGGAAAAATGGGTTACGCCTATGGAATTATGCTTAATATCGGTCAACCCAATTCTTATTTCCACAGCGGCTATATAAAAGGTTCTCCTTCCTTAAACATCTATTATCCGGATACCAAAACGTCTGTGATTATTCTCTCTAATATTGCCTATGAAGAAAGAGGAAAAGGAGTGATCTTCAGACCTCATATTGAAGTGAAAAAGATCACTGATCATCTTGAGAATACACTGAACCAACTTCGATCAAAACATTAGTTTTAGCACCCATTTGTTTACACGAGCTTCAGGAATTCCTGCATCTTGACTAAATTCTTTTTATGCTCAAGAAAATTGAATACCGCAAAAGTAAGAGCTGCCTGTAATACAAAAGGAAGAATTAAGGTTACCAGAACCCCGGCAACATCTGAATAATTCTGTTCTCTGAAAAACTGGTAGGCATGTTGTCCGTTCCTTATGGCCACCTGCGTCATGGAGCTGGCACACACAACCATTAATCCAAGATTCTGCTGGTACATGGTATAGAGACATTTTCCTTTGTACTTAAAGTCTGCTTTTATATACTTCCAGATTTTGTGATTAAAAATCCATATCAATATTGTTGTCACTACAAATGAACCATTAAGAAGTCGGAAAAACAGTTTATATTCTTCCTGATTTCCTGCCATAAAAATTAGTAACAGATTAACAGCAAATGCCAGAGCAGCTACCATCAAAGATTTTTTGAAAATCCCTTTGTATTTCTCCCGGATAATTCTTTTGGCAATCAAAGGAATTTTTGTAGGATAAAATAAAAAATAATTAACCATTTTAAACTCATTGCTCCATGATTCTTTTACCTTCAAGAAAGCTTCCTCAAAATTGATATTCTCATTGCTTTGAATATCCAAAATCTGACTGATCATATGATCTCTGATTTCTACCAGAATATCCAGAGACAACTCTTGAGCCACCAGATAATCTGTAATTTTATTTTCCTGTGCTTCAGTCATCATATGTTAAATATTGTCTGTAGGTTGAGTAAATAACTTTTCATCTCAGTTTCCTGTTCTGCCTGTTGTTTTTTTCCTTTTTCAGTCAACAGGTAATATTTCCGGTCTCTCCCATTAATCTTTTGAATTTCGGAAGTAATCATTCCATCGCTTTCTAATTTATGCAGCAATGGATAGAGCGCACCTTCTGTCATTTCAAGTTCACCCAAAGTAAGTTCTTTAGCTCTTTGAGTAATCTGATAACCATACATCTTCACTTCTTTCGAAAGGAGCTTTAAAATAATATTCTGTAAAGTACCCTTATAGAGACTATTTTTTTTCATAGAATGGTTTAAATACCTTGCAAACTTATGCATAATTTTCTTATGTATTAAAATTTAATTTAAAAACTTTTAATTTGTCCTATGAAAAAAATGTACTTCATAGCCATTTACCCTCCTCAGGAAATTATTGAAGAAATAAAAGTTTTTAAACAGGATCTGGCAACAAATTATGCCAATTCCAAGGCTTTGAAAAACGAAGCACATATTACACTCTTTCCTCCCTTTTCGAGAGAAATTGAACTGGAAGAAGATATTCACATTGCTTTTCAGAAAATCAATACAGAAATTACACCTTTTGAAGTAGAACTGGATGGCTTTGGAAGCTTTCCCAACCCTAAAAATCCTGTACTCTATATTCAGCCAAAAGAAAATATTCAATTAACAGAGCTTTACCACAGGGTAAAGGAGCATTTTAATTTTGCTCAATATTCTTTTCACCCGCATATGACTGTGGGATTCAGAGATCTGACTTGGGAAAATTATCTTAGAGCATGGGGAAAATATGAAACCAAGGAGTATAAAACTAAATTTATAGTTGATAAAATTCTCCTACTTCGCCACGATGGACAATGGGTACCTGTAGCAGAGAAAAAACTGGAAAAATAAAACCGGCTACTGGAGCCGGTTTCGTTTCATTTATTCTTTGATGATCTTCTGAGAAATAATCAGGTTTTTATTTTCTTTTACATTCAACAGATAAGTACCTGCGGGATAGTTTTTAATATCAACCTTTATAGCAGAATCATTCAGTTCAAATCTTGATGGAATGAGCTTTCCTGAAGCATCATAAACTTCTACTTTCAATTCTTTTGAAAAGACCTGCTTGCCTTTAATGAAAAATTCTCCATCTGTTGGGTTAGGATAAATACTAAAACGCCTTTCTTCTGCTTTTATCTCTGAAATTTTAAGCGTAGTCTTGCTCAAAGTCCAGGAAACATTGGTTACATGAAGTGTACTGTGATTGTCAACTTTCAAAAGCGGATTGTTATCTACTACCGAAAGAGTCAGGGTATTACTTCCATTGTTAAGTTGTCCCGGAGTTATCGTAATGCTACTTCCTGTTTCCCCAAGAGCCGTTCCGTTTAAACTCCAGGAATTAACCAGCGTATTCGGGATGGGTAGGATTTCATTGACAGTGAAAGTAACATTGGATGTAGCATCCACAGTGGTATTATTTGCCGGGGTATAGGAATCTACAGGAGAAACCAGACTATGAATTTTTTCAATAATTGCCTCTTTACATACGGAGCAGAACTGTTGATTAAGATATCTCATTTCGCAACTCTGATGCGGTCTGAACCAGGTGGGACTCTCAGCATGGGCATAAACTCCTACTCCATTCAATCCTACCCAGTTTTTCCATTTTATCGTTGCCGGGTTAGAATTCTGAGTTTTATTGGGAGATTCCAGTGAACCTGAAAACCAATATTCATCGGCTAATTTACCAAAAGAATGCCCCAGCTCATGTACCACAATTTCATTGGAAGAACCATTGAGTGAAGCAAAAGCATAAGTTCCTCCACAACCTCCATATTCTGTAGAGTTACCCAAAACATAAGTAATATCATAATCAGGAATGTTGGCTGCCAGAACCTGTCCTACTTTATTGGTTGTATTACTGTAGATGCAACGGTGAACTCCTACATCGAAAGTAGACCCAAGATAGTTATTGGGATTGGTTACAGGAATTACGGGCTCGGTAACGTCTGTCGCCGTTCCGGGATGCTTTACTCCGGATTCGGTAGAGATTACTTTTACGGCATAGGCATTAAAGTAATTTTTATATTCCGTATACGGACTTTTTGTAAAAAGATAATTGACTGTATTCTGAGCAGATGTTGTAAAGGCAGCTTGCTGTGCAGAGGTAAATCCGTCTCCTAACACGGCAATCACAACTCGTTTACTGTTGTCTCCATTCTGTAAAAGAGGAACAGTCTCGAATGACTGTGCAAAAAAACTGCTTCCGATTAAAAGGGATAATAAAGTTTTTTTCATAATTATAGTTTTTGTGTGAATAATACTTGTATTCCGTCATCAGTTGCTTTTTCAATCTTTACTGACTTTACGTTTTCAGAATAAGAAAACCGGGCACTGAATTCCGTATTTTGAAGGGAAGCTTTATGTCTGGAAATTCCTTCTTTTTCATATACCTCCAGTTCAGGATTAAAAGGATCTTTCACAAGCTGTTTAACTACTTCTTTTCCATCAGACCCTATTAATGTGATTACAAGATCACCCTTACGAACATCATCTCTATCAAAAGAGGGTACATGTTTTAGTCTGCCGTCTGCAATTTTAGTACTTTGAAGTGTAATTTTTGCATTTCCTGAGTAATCTTTATCCGCCTTGAAAAACAGATAAATAATCCGGTCGCTCTTTGTTGTAACGATTTCTGAATCCTTACTTTGAATTAAACTACTTTCCTTCTGAAAGCTGCATAACAAAAAAGCAGGAACAATAAGTACATTAAATACATTTTTCATAATCATTTTTGTTTAAAGTTACTAAAGTTTCAAATAAAAATGGAAATCATTATCAATACTTTTTTACACTTAAAACATAGAAAGTCATATCTTTGACGCAATGATTTCAGAGAAAATAATTTTAGGAATTGACCCGGGAACAACGGTAATGGGATTTGGTATTATCTCCGTAAAAAAAGGAAAAATGGAGATGGTCTCTATTCATGAACTGATCTTAAAAAAATATCCCAATCACGAAACCAAGCTTAAGTACATTTTTGAAAGAACCCTGTCTCTTATTGACGAGTTTCATCCTGATGAAGTCGCTCTTGAAGCTCCCTTCTATGGAAAAAATGTACAGAGTATGCTGAAGCTTGGACGTGCTCAGGGTGTTGCCATGGCTGCCAGTCTTTACAGAAACATCCCTATTACGGAATATTCTCCAAAAAAAATCAAAATGGCTATCACCGGAAATGGTAACGCCAGTAAGGAACAGGTAGCAGGTATGCTTCAAAACCTTCTTAAATTAAAAGAATTTCCTACAAAATATTTAGATGCTTCTGATGGTCTTGCTGTAGCAGTATGTCATCATTTTAATTCCGGAACGATAGCAGATACCAAATCATATTCCGGATGGGAGAGTTTCTTAAAGCAGAATCCTGATAGATTGAAATAGTTTTTCATCTTCATTTTGCAAATTTTCAAAATTAAAAAAATTAACATCCTCAAAAACAGAATTTTATACAAACATACATAATTACTTGGTAAAACATAATACTATCTTTTACATTGGTATGATTTTTAGTACTACCTTTGTATAAATTTTCAGTTATGAAAACAAACCAACAAACTATAAATCAAGGGACTCATAAAATAAACTGGTTCCAAAAGTTTCTGATGGTATGTTCAGGCGGGAACATCCATATTTTAAGAAAGACTCCGAGTGAATGGAATAAGTTTTCCGGCATCGGAGGTATTGTCCTTTTCACTGCAGTATTCGCCACTTTATCTGCAGGCTATGCTATGTATACGGTTTTTGATAATCTTTGGGCTTCTATAGGATTTGGAATTCTGTGGGGACTAATGATTTTCAATCTTGACCGTTATATTGTTTCTTCCATCAAAAAAACAGGAACATGGTGGAATCAGATTCTGATGTCTATCCCACGCCTAATTCTTGCAACCTTTCTGGGAATTATCATTTCTAAACCTTTAGAACTTAAAATTTTTGAAAAGGAGGTGAACAAACAGTTGAATACCATTATTCAAAGAAATAAAAAGCAGTTACAGGGTGAAATGAATGGTAGGATTCTTCAACAAAGCGGTCCTTTTGAAACAGAAAAGCAACAAATTTCAGGAAAAATTGCTCAGTATCAGCAGTCGTATGACTCTGCTTCTGTAGAGCTTGAGAAGGAAATCCTGGGTAAACAATCGGGATTAACCAGTGGAAAAGAAGGTTATGGCCCCAATGCCAAACGTAAGCAACAATTAAAGGAGCAACGCCGATTGGACCTTGAAAACTATCAGAAACAGGCTGCTCCCAGACTGGAATATCTGGATAAAGAAATTTCCAAGGTATACACTAATCTGGAAACAGAAAGAAAATCTACAGAAACTTTTGAAGATAAATTCAATGGTTTTGCAGCAAGACTTCAGGCATTGGATGAGCTTGGTAAAAATTCTGCGATCATTGGACTTGCAGCCGCTTTTATCATGGGATTGTTTATCTGTCTTGAGATTTCTCCGGTTCTGGTAAAATTAATCTCTCACGTAGGGCCCTATGATTATCTTTTAGAAAAAACAGAAAATGATTTCAGGTTGTATTCTAAAGAGAAAATTGAAAAAGGAAATGCTCTGACTGATTTCAGAATTGATGATTTTAAGGATAATCTGAAAAATTAAAATGATAACTTATTCACATCATCCAATCTTAAACATTAGAGAAAAAATCTATAATAAAATATTTTTCAATAAATAAAATCTAACCTTTTGTTATACAACGAAAGGTTTTTCTTTTAATTAAGTGTTTTATGTAAAATATTTTTTAATTTTATATTACTTAAAATTCTTGCTATCATGAAAAACTTAATTTTTGCATGTACACTGCTGATAGGCAGTGCATTTGCTCCTGCTCTAAAAGCACAGGCATCAGAACCATTTTTAGGGCAAATAGCCTTTGTACCTTATAATTTTGCTCCAAAATACTGGGCAGAATGTAATGGGCAGCTTCTGCCCATCGCTCAAAATCAAGCACTTTTTTCATTGTTAGGAACCACTTATGGAGGAAATGGGACAACCACATTTGCCTTACCAGATATGAGAGGAAGGGTACTTGTTCATAACGGACAAGCTCCGGGAAGTCCTACCACATACACTATGGGAGAAACCGGAGGAGCTGAAAGTGTAACACTATTGATAACACAAATGCCAGCTCACAATCATACTGTAAATGCCGTAACGGCAGAAGGAAACCAAAGTACTCCAACAAATAATTTACCTGCTGACACAAAAGGGCTCGATAAAGAATATTCCGATACAGCTGCTAACACTGTAATGAAAAACACAATGGTAGGAAATACAGGAGGAAGCCAACCTCATGAAAACAGACCTCCATTTATTACCTTGAAATGTATTATTGCATTAGCCGGAGTTTTCCCATCACAAAATTAATAACTATGAAAATTCTTTACTTATTATGCCTGATAGCAGGAAGCACAGCTTTTGCGCAGACTATAACTTTTAAAGGATGCATTAATCTGTTTGATGATCAAACTTTTATTTTTAATAAAACCGGGGTTGACACCAATAACAAAAGCATCTATGTAACGACTCCTGTTGACGGAGAGCCATGCAGCGGCCTGGGAACCTGCGAATTTAAAATACAATGGAACAACACTCTTACAAGATGGGAATTTCTTGCTGATGAGGGATATGGTACATTTACAAATCCTAAACTTGTTTATTACAATTCAACGGGAAATAATTCAGTCTCTTTTCCTCCTGGTAACAACATTGGAACCTGGGTTGAAAATACGGCATTTACAACCGGGCTTTGCAATGGAAATCTTACTGCAGGAAATTCTACCATGACCGGTGATGTGCAAACCACAACATTAGGAACTTCGGAGCTTACTAAAAATAAAATTCAGATCTTCCCTAATCCTGTGACTGATCTCATCAGTATTAGAGGTATCGACGACGGAACGTCAATCCAGATTTACACTATTGACGGACGTCTAGTAAAGTCTGAAATGTTTGATTCTAAGATTGATGTTTCACAACTCGCTCCCGGAGGATATGTACTGAAAATAAATACCCGAAATTTTCAGACGCATCAATTTAAATTTGTAAAAAAATAAGGTACTGTTTTTTTAAATAATCAATTATTAAAGCTTTCGGGATCTCCGTAAGCTTTTATTTTAAGATAAGGAATGTTTTTTGCATAAAATACAGTATGCCTTCAAGTGTTGTAAATCATTTCATTTATTTCCAAGAAACTGAAATATTGAGAATTATATATCAGTCGGGGGCTGTTTATGACTATTTTAAAGTACCTTCTACTATTATAGAAAAGTTTGCAAAGGCAAAATCTAAGGGACAATTTCTTAACAAAGTTATTAAGCCCAAATTTAAGTATATAAAAATTGAATAAAAAATGTCCCCATTACAATGGAGACATTTATATATATTAAATGATAATCGTTTTATTTGATAATCAACTTTGAAGACTTACTGTCTTTTCCATTAGAAACCTGAATCATGTAAACTCCTTTTTCTAATTGCTGGTCTACTTTGAAAATACCATTTCCTTCTTCAGATACAGATGGGCTTGATACCAGTCTTCCTGACATATCAGAAATAGAAACTTTCAGATTTTTACCATTTTTAGCTTTAATGAAGATCTTATCTCCGGTTGCTACCGGGTTAGGATAAACTGTTAAATCACCATTATCAGCTTTTACTTCACTTGTTCCTAGGTTGGTAACAAATTTTACTGTATAATCTTCAACCTGTCCGTATTTTAATTGTCCACAAGGAGTCATGTTAGCATTCTCATCATCTACAAGGACTCTCATTCTTAGAGGAGTATTCAATACTACTGAAGCCGGAGCTGTAATCGTAGTACTGTAAGTACCAATTAAAGTAACAGGATCTGCAATAATATTATCAGCCGAACCTACAAGTTCAGAAGCTTCAAACGTTCCATTATTATTATAATCAATCCATACTCTTATATCATTATTTGAATCTGACACATTCACCTGAAGATTATGAGTTCCCGTTGCAGAAAGCTCGGTGGATGTTGCTCTTAAACAGCTTGCTCCTGTATAATCTTCATAGAAATTAGCAGCACTCTGCCAATATCCTGTTGATGCATTATTGATATTTCCCAGTTTTACTAAAGTTGGTCCTACAAAATAATTACTTGGTGTTGTAATACCTGTTGGATTACACGAAGCTGCAATAGGAGTTCCAATAGCCGATCCTGCAGAAGGAGCTGTTGCTCCTAATGAAGTACTTAGCCCTCCTTTCATCAGGAAGAAATAAAGAGCTGCTCTGTCATGTTGCCCATTGGTAAACTTAAATGCTGTTGGGTTTGTATAGTTCATCATATTATACTGTACTCCCTGATAGTTCACCCCTGAACAATAATTCATATCATTATTGGTAGGTGCCGGAAAATCATTCAGCAAGCTTCTTGATCTTTCTGTATCACAAACCTGATCATCATCATTCTCACAGTTACCAGTAGTTGGTGGACAGAAATTAGTAGTTGTATCTCCTTGTGGTGCATCCGGGTTTACATTTCCAAAAGTATGAAGTAATCCCATACTATGTCCAAATTCGTGTGCCAGAGTAATATCATCCTGTAGTGTAACTACAAAAGATTTCATAAAGGATTCATAAGAAGAATCAGGATTTTGAGGTAATCCTGCCCATCCCATAATACCATAAGTACCACCGCCATCTACTTTATTCATAATATAAATATTGAAGTAAGATGCTTCCGGCCAATGAGGAGCAATTGTTTTTACCTGTGCTGTTGTAACTCCATTGGCTCCGTTACGCTTTACTCCATAAGTATCATATCCAGTAAGGACTCCTCCATTATATCGAATAATCCCCGTAGTAGCATTACAGCTAGGGTCTCTTTTAGCCAACACCAATTTAATCGGCATCGTAGCAGCATTACCAAAATCTGCAGGAACTCCCTGCGCCCATTGATAAGTACCTGCATACATTTGATTACAATGATCTAACCAAGCCTGAATTTGTGCATCACTTTTATTATAAGCTGAACCAATAGCAGCACCAGTAGGTGCTATTACGTGTACTACTACAGGAATTTCGTAAACTCCATTTACAATTTTGTATGCACTTCCGTTTTTAGCTGTAGTATTCTGATTACCGCTAATAATTTTGTTACGGATATTACGAATCATCTCATCAATTTCCGCATTCTGTTTTTGATGTACTCTCTGTTCATTATCAAAGTCACACCAATCTTTTTTTTGTTGTGCAGATACTGAAAGGGATAGTAACAAAGCCCCACAAAGGATAGTTTTCTTCATTTCACTAATTTAAAAAATTAAACAATTTGCAAATTTACTGCCTACACATCCTGAATCGTGATATTCACAACCAAAACAAGCAATAAATTTAAAATTTTATTATAGTTAGTAGAAAAAACTTAACTATTGTTACATTTAAATTAAAAAATAAAATTAACACAAAACCCAACAGAGCTAATTTTATCTATATTATAATTAAAAAACACAGAAAAATAAAAACAAATTGATAATTTAAAAAATAGAAATTTTAAAATCAACACCCTATCAACCAAATCATTAAAACAGAATCATAAAATAAAAAAACCGCACAAATTGTGCGGTTTTTCATATTTAAATTCAATTATAATTTTATAAAGAATAATTCGGAGCTTCCTGTGTGATAATGACATCATGCGGGTGAGATTCTTTCAGTCCGCTTCCGGTAATCATAACCAGTTTTGAGTCCCTTTGAAGGGTCTCAATATCTTTTGCACCACAGTATCCCATTCCGGCTCTTAAACCTCCTGTCAACTGGAAAATAACATCCTCCAATTTTCCTTTATGCGGAACTCTTCCTTCAATTCCTTCCGGAACGAATTTTTTAGCTTCACTTTGGAAATATCTTTCTTTACCTCCTCTCTTCATTGCTGAAAGACTTCCCATTCCCTGGTAAGATTTGAATTTTCTTCCCTGGAAGATAATTTCTTCTCCCGGAGCCTCATCTGTACCTGCTAAAAGTGAACCTAACATCACAGCACCTGCACCGCTAGCGATAGCTTTTACAATATCTCCGGAAAGCTTGATACCTCCGTCGCCAATTACTGCTACATTTTGAGATTTAGCATATTCATAAACGTTATAGATAGCAGATAACTGAGGAACCCCAACTCCGGCCACTACTCTGGTTGTACAGATAGATCCTGGGCCTACTCCTACTTTCAATACGTTTGCTCCTGCTGCAATAAGATCTTTTGCGGCATCTGCTGTCACAATATTCCCTCCTACAATATCAAGGTTAGGATATGCTTTTCTGATCTCTGAAATTTTATCTAAAACTCCTTTTGAATGACCATGTGCAGAATCAATTGCTACAATATCAACTCCTGCCTGTACTAAAGCCTCAATTCTCGTTAATGTATCTTCTCCTACTCCTACTCCTGCTCCTACGATAAGACGACCATTTTCATCTTTATTGGCATTAGGGTACTCCAACTGATTATCGATATCCTTGATAGTAATTAAACCTACAAGTTTGTTATCTTTATCTACGATAGGAAGTTTTTCAACTCTGTTCTTAAGAAGGATTTCTTTTGCCTTTTCAAGATTGGTATTTTTGTCTGAAGTGATCAGATTTTCTTTGGTCATGATCTCTTCTACTTTCATATCAAGATTTTCCTGATATTTTACATCTCTGTTGGTAATAATTCCGATCAGGACATTATCGGGATCTACAACCGGAAGACCGGAAATCTTATATCTTGACATAAGATCTTTAGCTTCACCTAAAGTATGATCTTTAGATAAAGTAACCGGATCAGAGATCATTCCGTTTTCGGAACGTTTTACACGGTTTACCTGAGCTGCCTGCTCAGCGATTGTCATGTTTTTGTGGATAAATCCTAACCCTCCGACTCTTGCTAAAGCAATGGCCAGATCAGCTTCAGTAACAGTGTCCATCGCAGCGGAAACTATCGGAACATTCAGCGTGATTTTGTCGGTAAGTCTTGATTTTAATGAAACCTGGTTAGGTAAAACTTCTGAATAAGAAGGGACTAGAAGAACGTCATCGAAAGTGATGGCTGTCTCTACAATTTTGTTATGAATAGACATCTTTACTTTCTTTGCAAAATTAGGTTATTTTAGTGAGATATGAAAATCCTTTTTGATAGTTTAAATAAAAATTAATAATCAATAACTTAAATCAAAAAAACCGTCCTTTTATCAGAACGGTTACGGTACAAAATAATTGAATAAGTTTGAAACTACTTTATTTATATGTTAAATATGAACATTGAAGGTCTGTTTCATGAGGTTTTCATTTTCATCCAGGTTGAATTCTTGAGGTGATATGATTATTTATCAGAAACAGAATTAATCATTTTTGAAATATCATTAGCCGTAAAACTTCCTTTTACATCTACAAAAACCATTTCATTCTTGCTGGAACCTACAATGATCAGCATATTTTTAATGATCTCTCCTTCCTGTTTTACTCTAATGTTGATATCTTCTCCATCATGTTTTATGCTAGCCCACTCTTCATAATGATTGTTATTCAAAAACTGAGCATAGTCATTTAGCATTTCCTTACTCCCATTGGTTACAGTAAGGACTTTTATTTTAGAGGCTTTCTTAACCATATCTATGGTCTCTTCACTTTCTCCTTCTTCGCTCAGGGCTTTCTTAATATAAGATTTAGCTAAAACCATGGGCACATTAATACTTGCAAACTGTGCGCCCTTGAAATCATATTTTGAATTCTGAAAAAAATCTATATTCGGCTTTTCTGAGACAATACATGACTGCATCAGCCCGATTGTCAGAATCACGAGAAAAATGTTTTTAAGAGTCTTCATAGGTTAGTTTTTTTATTTGATTTGTCTGAGGCTTCCTCCCGAAATTTTGTCCACTTTGGCATCTAGCTCAGGATTTCCTTTCAGTTTTACATCAGCTCCTGAAGAAACACTTACTTTTAACTTATCTGTAACAAGTAAGGAAAGACTTGCTCCTGAAGTAGATTCTGCAACTGCTGTGGTAATCTTAAGGTCATCGGCTTTACACGAAGCACCGCTACTCGTTTCTATTACTGCAGAAACAGCTTCTCCGGATAAGTTTACACTTGCTCCGCTTGAGGTATCCAAAGCCAGCTTCTCTGTGATAAGTTCAGCATTCACAACGGCACCAGAGCTCACTGTAACAGCGGCAGCTTGTTTTACATTGAAAGCTCCTTTAATAATAGAACCTGATTCTGCATCGATCTCCATGCTATTCTCATTAACAGTATCTACAGCTGTAAAAATACTTCCCGATGAAGTTTTTATACCGTGAAGATTAGGAGCCGAAACGTTCACATTAAGATTTTTAAATCTAAGATTTCGAACGCCTTTATTATCCACGTATATTTTCAGCACTCCGTTTTCCACTTTAGTGATGACATATTGAAGTTTATCTGCATCGGCAATCACTTTTACACTTCTGTTATTTTCCTGCTTGAAGGTAACATTTACTCCCACGCTGGCATCTATTTTTGAAAACTCACCTACATTTCTGCTATCTCCATTCAGGTAAGAAGATGTATTCTCTGAAGTAAGGCTGCTTTTCATGGTACTTGTCACAGAAGAAGTAATGGTTTCGCCGGAATTAATGATTTTGTTCACATCTGACAGTTTCATTTTTCCATTAAGAATAAAAATAATATTCTCTTCTTTGGAATCTACATTGAACACAAGATTTTCCAGATAATTATCTTTTTCTTCTTCGGCCAGGAACTTCATGGAAGTGCCATCACTGCTCATGGACATCAGTTCATTGAAATTAAGAGATCGTAGAGCTTTATTTACCCGATCCGTCTTTTCTTCGTTCATTCTTATATTCGCGAGATTTTCATCTTTTAAACGATCCGGGAATGTTATTTTGGGAATGATCAGAATTTTCAATCCCTCTACTTCGTTCAAAATTGGTTTTATCTTTCCTACATAAGCATCATTAACATCAATGGTATTCAGTAGTTTGAACATTGGCTTCTTGATATTGATAGATGTTACTCCTCCATTTTTTTCAAAATCCTGAAAAAGCTTGTTCAGTTTGTCAGTCTGTGCAGAAGATGTTGCAAAACTGCTTAGCATTATGGCTATTATAAAAAATATTTTTTTCATGAGATTGATCTGATTTTTAGTATTCGCTGTCAAGATTTTCATTTTTTTGGGAAGATGCTACTGTTTTTTTAAACTCGTTTCCTAATTTCATAAAGGAGTATCTTGTAACATCCAGGGCTTCTTTTTCACTACTAATTCTTTTTCCGTTTACAATAACATAAGAGTCATTGTAAGCTGTTGCAGAATCATTTAAATTTTTACCTGGGAAGGAAGAATTATCAACATATCTAGGTTTTCTTTCTTTTTTAAGCCTTCCTCTTTCTGGCAGAATTTCATCCATTACATCTTTTTCTGCCACCTGGTTGTCCTGAAAAACAGAATCTTTTTTCACACCGGAAATAGAGTCTGTATGATTCACTGCAACCTGTTCCTGATGATCACTGTTTTCTTCAATGAACCCTGATTTCTGTTTTAAGATCTCGTCTTTTACCAGTTTTTCTCTGTCCAGGGCATCTGCCGTACCGGAATTATTATAATTGATAAATAAGCCGATACCCAAAACCAGCATTACACTGGCGGCCATCCAGAACCATTTAGGAAATGAAGGTTTCTTTTTTTCGCCTAATGGGATGATAGGTGCCATATACTGTTCAGGCTCCGCAACTTCTGCAGTCTGAAGAAAATCTTCAAAACTCCAGTCCATTTTTTCTTCCTTAATTTCCCGGAAGACTTCGTTGTATTTATCTTGTAATTGATCTTCTTTCATAGCTCATCAGTTGTGAGATTTGTTCTTTTACTTTTTGTCTCGCACGCATCAGGTTTACCCTTACTGCATTTTCCTCCATTTCCAGCATTTCAGAAATTTCGGAAACATCATACTCTTCTACATCTTTCAAGTGGATGACCATCTTCTGTTTCTCAGGGAGCTGATTGATAAATCCTACAATATGTTCCTTAAGGTTATCAACTTCCATACTGTAAAGCTCCGAGCGGTGAAGCTGCATATCCGCAAAGCCGATCTTTACGTCGTGATGCTTCAATCTGTTCAGGCATTCGTTCCGGACAGACTTCAGCGCATAGGATTTAAAGTTCCCGAATTGCTCAAGCTCATCCCTCTTCTGCCAAAACTTCATCATGAGATCCTGTACTACATCTTCTGCTTCATCACTGCTCATGACAAACCGCTTCGCAAAACGATACATCTCGTCTTTGAGAATAAACACCGTATTCTTGAAAGTTTCTTGGGTCATGAGTTTTGTTTCTTATAGGTAAGACAATTGCAGTTACTTATCTATTACATCAAAAATAAAAAAACTTCAAATAATTTGAAGTTTTTTATTTTTATTGAATTAATACGTATCAAAAATATGTTTCAGAATCGCTTTATCTTCTTCTGTTAAAGCCACTTTTCTTCTCGCCATGGCTCTTTCTGCGACTTCATATACTTTATCAAGTTTGAATCTTTCATCATCTTTCGAGCCGCCCCATGAAAAGTTTTCCACAAGGTTAGGGGGAAAACCTGGTTTGAAGATATTGGAAGCAACGCCGATTACCGTTCCTGTATTCAATTGGGTATTGATGGCTGTTTTGGAATGATCTCCCATAATCAGACCTGCAAACTGTAATCCTGTATCTTCGAATGATTTTGTTCTGTAATTCCAGAATTTTACGCTACCATAATTATTTTTCATGTTGGAAGAATTCGTATCCGCTCCGAAATTACACCACTCCCCAATCACAGAGTTTCCTACAAAACCCTCATGCCCTTTACTTGAGTATCCGAAGATAATAATGTTATTCACTTCACCACCTACTTTACAGTGAGGGCCGATGGTGGTAGCTCCGTAAATTTTAGCGCCAAGGTTGAATTTGGAATCATCACAAAGCGCAATTGGCCCGCGAAGATGGCAGCCTTCCATGATCTCAGTATTTTTCCCGATGTAAATCTTCCCTGTTTTTGTATTGATGGTAGAGAATTCAACATAAGCTCCTTCTTCAATAAACAGATCTTTTTTATCGCCTAAAAAACCATTGGTTGAAGACAATTCCTGTGAAGTTCTTCCTTTAGTAAGCAGTTCAAAATCAAAATCAATCGCGTGATGGTTATAGGTAAAAAGATCTTTCGGTCTTTTGAAAAAAACAAGTTCTTCCTTAATATCCGTCATTTTTTCAATCTGGTTCAGAGAAAACCCTTTCATATTGATTTTAGCGGCGATTAATTCGTCTTCATACACCAGTGCCTCCCCTTGCTTAAGATCTTTAATCTGTTGAATTACGGTTTCTGTAGGAAGGAAATTGGGAACTAAAAATAGACTTTCTTTTTCCTCCGGGCTTTTAAATTTATCCTGAAGGTATATTTCTGTGAAATAAGTTACCTCAGTGTTTTCAAGTATTTTCTGCCATCTTTCAGAAAATGTAAGGATTCCGCATCGCATAGCAGCAACCGGGCGGGTAAAAGTAAGCGGAAGAAAGTCTTCCCAATATTGTGCGTCTGAAAATACCAACTGCATCATTCAGTTTTTAAGTTTAAGGTTTATGTTAAAGGTCAACAAATTTACAATAAAAAAAGTCTCCCAAAAATTGGAAGACTTTAATATTTTTAATGTATAAAAATTACTTAGCGAATTTTTTATACTTGTTCATGAACTTATCAACTCTACCTGCAGTGTCAACTAGTTTCACTTTACCAGTGTAGAAAGGGTGAGAAGTTGAAGAGATTTCCATTTTGATTAGAGGATACTCTTGTCCTTCGTACTCAATAGTGTCTTTTGTTTCTGCAGTAGACTTGCAAAGAAACACCTCGTCGTTACTCATATCTTTGAAAACAACAAGTCTATAATTTTCTGGGTGGATTCCGTTTTTCATAATACTATTTTTAAAAAAATTAAGTTTGCTTTCGAAATAGTAATGGATATTTCTCTGCTAAATTTTAGGTTGCAAAAATACAACATTTTTTTAAAATTCCAAATACTGAATTCAATATTTTTTTATAGATAAGAAATTCAAAGTATTTTCGTTAAATTTGGAACTTACTTAAACTTTAATTTCAATGAAATTCAAATTATTACTGGCTTTTTCCTTCTGGATGTTACTTGTAGCAGTATCATGTAATAAAGATGACATAACGTTTGACAGTCCTTCACAGGAACTCCGCTTCTCCAGAGATACGGTATTTTGTGATACGGTATATCATCAGGTACGTTCAGAAACTTATGTTGTAAAAGTATATAATAATGAAGATAAGGATATCATGATCCCAAGAGTAAACCTTGAAAAAGGAGCGGCTTCATTATATAGAATCAATGTAGATGGAAAACCGGGATATGATTTTAAAAATGTTCCTTTAAGAAAGAAAGACAGCCTTTATATTTTTGTTGAAATTGCTCCGGAAGCTACAGGACCGGAAGCCATTGCAGAAGACAAAGTTCTTTTTACAAGTCCTGGCGGACAACAGCATGTAACTTTATTTTCTGTCGTTCAGGATGCTGAATTTTTCATTCAGACTCCCGGAAACCCGAATGTAATTACCAGTTCCACTTCATGGAATAACAATAAAGCAAAGATCATCTACGGAAATCTTACCATTAATCCTAATATAACATTGGATATCAATCCCGGAACGAAAGTATACTTCCACAAAAACAGCGGAATGAAAGTTTCTTCCGGAGCGGTCTTAAATATTAACGGTACTCAGGCAGATCAGGTTATTCTTCGCGGAGACAGGAATGATCCTTATTATGATACGATTCCTAAAAACTGGAATTCTATTAAAATGGAGGCCAATTCTACCCTTAAGATGAACCATGCAAGACTTTTCGGAGGTACGAGAGGACTGGACATGAAGCAAACCAATGCTACCATCACCAATTCCTTCATCCATACTTTCTTTGAGTACGGAATTTATGCCGTAGGTTCTACCGTGAATGCGAACAATCTTGTGATGAACAACTGCGGTTTATCCTGTGTAGGGATTTTCCTGGGTGGAAAACACAGCTATACTCATGCTACCATTGCGAATTATTCTAAAACAATGAGTTCTTTTGACAGAGCAGGAATTTTTGCAGCCAATGAATGGAAAAATGACGCCGGGCAGTCGCAACAAGGAGCCTTACAGCAGCTTGACATCAAAAACAGTATTGTCTATTCTGACAGGGATGATGCTGTTCATTTTGAGCAAACTCCGGGACAGCAGTTTGAATTCTTGCTTCAAAATTCATTAATCAAATATACAAGTGCCACCGGAGCAGGTTTCACTTTTGACAACAATCCGAATGTGATACAAACGGTGAAGAATGCAGAACCTCAGTTTGTCAATTATTTTATGGCTAAAATGAATTTAAGGGTAAAACCTGGTTCTCCGGCTCTTGGAAAAGGAAATGCGGCTGTTGCAGCAACGGTACCTTTTGATATTGTGAATGTTTCCAGAACCACTAACCCAACTTTAGGAGCTTATCAATAATGGAAATTACGCAGTTACAACAGCAGGTAGATGAATGGATCAAAACCATTGGGGTAAGATACTTTAATGAGCTTACCAATATGGCAATGCTGACAGAAGAAGTAGGCGAAGTAGCAAGAATTATTGCCAGAAGATATGGTGAACAAAGCGAAAAGGAAAGTGATAAGAATAAAGATCTTGGTGAAGAACTGGCAGATGTGCTTTTTGTTACGCTATGTCTGGCCAACCAAACCGGAGTCAACCTGCAGGATGCTTTCGACAGAAAAATGAAAATAAAAACTGACCGTGATAAAGACCGGCATCAGAACAACGAAAAATTGAAATAATGATAAATGATGAGTTATAAATAATACATCAATTTGTAACTCATTATTTTTTTAGAAATGTAGATCATAATGAAGCTAGAAAAATCAAAATTATCAGGTGATAAAACAGTACAGATCAGCGGTTCGAAAAGTATTTCGAATCGTTTATTGATTCTGGAAAGTCTGTTTAACAATATAAAAATCGGGAATTTATCCAATTCTCAGGATACTCAGCTGCTGAAAAAAGCTTTATCTGGGAATACCGAAGTGGTAGATATTCATCATGCGGGAACAGCAATGCGTTTTCTCACTTCTTATTATTCTATTCAGGAAGGAAAGACAACTGTTCTTACAGGTTCCGGAAGAATGAAGGAAAGACCTATCAAAAATCTGGTAAGTGCTTTGAGAGATCTTGGAGTGGAAATTGAATATATGGAGAATGAAGGTTTTCCCCCTTTAAAAATTACAGGAAGAAAAATCACACAGACTTCGGTAAATGTTCCTGCGAATATCTCAAGCCAGTTTATCACTTCACTGCTACTTATAGCAGGAAAACTTGAGAATGGATTAGTGATTAATCTTGTGGGTGACGTTACTTCAAGATCTTATATTGAAATGACGCTTGATATCCTGACCAGATTTGGTATTCAAAGCAGTTTTGAAGGAAATACCATCAAAGTAGAACCTTTCACTCCTGACAATTCCGCAGTTGTACATTATGAAGTGGAAAGCGACTGGAGCTCGGCTTCCTACTTCTACTCTATCTGTGCATTAGGAAGAGAAAAGATTCATCTAAAAAGTTTTTACAAAGAATCCACACAGGGAGATTCTGCAATTGCCAACATCTACGAAAAGTTCTTCGGAATCAAAACTATATTCTCTGAAGATGAACATCAACTAACGCTTGAACCTCAGCCTGATTTTTCTTTCCCGGAAAAAATTATGCTGGATATGAACGACTGTCCGGACATTGCACAAACTCTCTGTGTAACAGCCGCCGCTTTAAAAATTCCTTTTGAGATTTCCGGACTGGGGACCTTAAGAGTAAAGGAAACCGACAGGCTTCTGGCTTTATATAATGAGCTTAAAAAGCTGGGTACCGAAACAGAGATCACAGATTTGACGATTAAATCAATCAGTTTTGGGGAGCCACAAAGCCATATTTCTATTAAGACCTATCAGGATCACAGAATGGCCATGAGTTTTGCACCATTTTGTCTGATCGGCGAGCTCAATATTGAAGATGAAGATGTAGTAGAAAAGTCTTATCCAATGTTCTGGAAAGATCTTGAAAGTATACTGACTCATTAATTTAACAATATAAAAATGTGGTAATTTGAAAAATGATTTTTATTTCGGATTACCACATTTTTAATAATACTGATAATCATGAAATCTGTCATTCACTTTTTGATATTCTTATCTGTGACGAGCTTATCTGCTCAGAAGCTGAAAAATTTTTCGGTTCCGAAAGGCTATACTCAGATTGCAGAAGCCAAAGGCGATCTTGACAAAGATGGAAAAGATGAAACTATCCTGGTATTTAATACGAATATAAAAGCATCATACAAGCAGAACCCGGAAGGTATAAGTGACTATAAAAGGGTTTTCTATATTCTGAAAAAGGAAAACAGTATTCTGAAAGTATGGAAAGAAAATTCTGATATCATTTTTTCAAGCGGATTCGGATTTTATCCTTCCGATAATACTCTTACAATCAATATAAAAAATAACTGTCTTGTTATTGAACAACTCTTTTTTACCAATTCAAGGCATACACAGCAATATAAACATACCTTCAGATTTCAGAACGGAGATTTTTATCTGATAGGTTTATACGATCATTTTGAAGATACCTGTGATTTCAGTTTCACCAATGAAATTAATTTTTCTACAGGCCAAGTAATTGTTGACAGAGAATATTCCTCCTGTGATGATCATACCAAACTACCCGAAAACTTACATAAAGAATTTACTCATAAATTCCCGGCTCTTATTAAAATGAATGATTTCTTTATCGGAGACCACAAGTTCAAAATTCCCGGGTTGAAGGAGGATTTTGCGTTTTAAGAGAGACTTCTATCTGGAAAAGCTATATCTTTTGAAAACGCAAAGAAAACAATTCTATAGTTCTATTTAAAGAAAGCAAAGAAGGCGACAATGTCGCTGATGAAGCTTAATTGTTATGCATCCGCTTAGAAAGAGTCAATTTATTGATTTCATCTTTGCTTCCTCTCTATATCCGGAATCAAAATAAGCTTTGCGTTAATAAAAATCGTCGTTTTTCTTCTTTCTTCCAGCTCCCTTACTTTATACCAACTTAATTATCTCTTAAAGTTAAATTAACTCCTAGTGCTTTGATATATTCTTATTTTTAAGCTACTTTAAAAATAAAAAAACTATGTTCAAACAAAGCATGAAACGTATGACAGCTATCACTCTTGGAGTGGTTACTGCATCTGTCTTTTTTTCCTGTTCCAATGACAGCCTTATGGAAAGAGACTCTAATGAAAACAGCTTAGCTTCTTTAGCAAAAGTTAGCAGTAGAGCTTCTTTAGCACCTATCGAGATGAACAGCTGGATGTCTGGTCTTCAGGATAATATTTCCATTTCAAAAATCTCGATTCCCGGAACCCATGATTCCGGAGCACGTGTAGATGCCCCTGTTGTATCAGGTACGGCTAAAACTCAGGACCTCAGCATCGCAGAACAACTGAACGCCGGAGTCCGTTTTCTGGATATACGTTGCAGACATATTGACAATGCTTTCACCATTCATCACGGAGCGATTTACCAAAATCTGAATTTTGATGATGTACTTAATGCGTGCTATGCGTTCCTTAACAGCCATCCTTCAGAAACAATCATCATGTCTGTAAAAGAAGAATATGATGCTTCCAATACCACCAGAAGTTTTGAACAGACTTTTGATTCTTATGTACAGAAAAATCCTTCTAAATGGGATCTTGGAGCAAACATTCCTACATTGGGCGCTGTAAGAGGAAAGATCAAATTACTAAGAAGATTCTCTTCAGGAACAACTAAGGGAATCAACGCTTCACCATGGGCTGATAATACAACTTTTGACATTAACAATTCCGGGGTACAGTTAAAAGTGCAGGATTATTACAAAGTAACTAATAACGACGATAAGTGGAATGGAATTTCCAGCCTGCTTAATGAAGCTAAAAATGATACGAATGGTAAACTTTTCGTGAATTTTACCAGCGGTTATAAACCAGGAATTTTTGGTATCCCAAGTATTCCTACCGTATCCAACAATATCAATCCAAGGCTTAAAACATTCTTCCAATCCAATACTCACGGATCTTTCGGAATAATGCCGATTGATTTTGTGAATGCTGAACTTTCCCAATTGATCGTTAACACCAATTTCTAAATTATTATTTGTTAGATTTATTCAAAGGCTGTCTTTCTTTTTGAGGCAGCCTTTTTGCGTTTTGTTCTGCTTTTATCTCTCGCAGATTTTGCAGATAACGCAGATTAACTCAACCATCTGCTTAATCTGTAGAATCTGCGAGAATTCTAAATTAATTCATAAAAAAAGACTGTTCCAACAATGAAACAATCTCTCTTTGTAAAAGTAAAAGTGTAAAAAAGCTATTTCTTAATTCCGTAAGCAGCCAGTATTTTGTTGAAGATCTCAGTGTTTTCGAACAATCCTGTGAATTCTTTTGAATTCGGTCCGTACGCAAAAACACTTGACGGAATGGAAGTATGATCATTCGTACTGAAGTTCCCGAATACCCAACCCTCTTTCAGACTGCCATCCAAAAGTGTTAAACCTCCGGTTTCATGGTCTCCCACTACAATCACTAAGGTTTCTTTATTTTCGTCAGCAAATTTCATAGCTTTCCCTACAACATGGTCGAAATCCAGTAATTCTGTAACCAGCTGTTCTATATTATTGCTATGACCTCCGCCATCCGTTTGGGAAGCTTCAATCATCATAAAGAATCCCTGTTTATTATTTTTTAAATCATTTAAAGTAAGATCAAAAGCATCAGAAAGCCAGTTTCCTCTTCCATTGGTGATTCTTTGTGAAGCCAGAGGATCAATAACCAATGTACGATTATTAATTTTCATTACTGATTTCAAATCCTGATACAAATCTATTTTTGCTTCCTTAAATTTCTGGAGATTATCCTGAGACAATCCGCTTGTAGGACCTCCAATTAATATTTTTGTTTTTGAAGCCGCAAAATCTTTTAAAATAGATTCCGAACTGTTCCTGTTATCCGAATGGGCGTAAAAATCAGCAGGCGTTGCATCTGTAACATCTCCGGTGGAAATCAGGCCTGAAACCATTCCTTTTTCAGCAATGATATCAGGGATCTGTGCCAGTGCTTTTCCCATGTTGTCAACTCCGACAAAAGTGTTTTTGGTTTTAACTCCTGTTGCGAACGCTGTAGAACCCGGTGCTGAATCTGTAATGTAGGCATTGGATGAATTGGTCTTGGAAAGCCCTGTGGATTTCATGTTGAAAACATTCAGTTTTCCTTTGTTCGCTGTAAAGGCAGCATAATATTGCGGTAAAGAAGTTCCGTCCGGAATAAGAAGGATGACATTCTTTACTTTTTTCTCCACACCATCTGACTGATACGTTGGAGTATAAGTGGCATATTCCTTTGTATTCTTATAAAAGTTTTTCGGAATCGTGTTCATGAATTTTTTGAGATCCGGAATATGATCGGTATTGATATAATCTACGCCTAAATCCATCAGATTTACCCAGGCATTAGGAAAATCCGGAGCTCCATAAAAACGAATAGGCTTCTGCTGGTCATGGGCTTTGTCTACTGCAGTTTTGATTTTTTGCGTTTCTTCATCCCTTGGAATTCCTTTCCCGTTCCATTTTACCAATCCCGGAAGATCTGCACTGAACATCCCTACTCTTTTCAGTTGATCTGCAGAATAGGTTTTATCAAGATCTCCATCAAAATAAAGATAATTCGGATAATTTTTAAAATCTCCCGGCTGAGGTCTTCCTCCGGTAATGACAATTTTAATTCCGGAATTTCCTGTAATCTCCGGATATTTCTTTAATGTACTGACTAAAGCAGCCAATGATGTTTTATAATCCTGCTTTATATCAATCAGCAATTGAAGTTTCTTACCTGCATCAGGATAAATATTCCCTTTGTTCAGTTTAATCTGTTTAGAAATATTATCGAGATAAAGGTTTTCCAATGTTCTGTCTGCAGAAAGTTCCTTTTCGGTATGCGCTACCCAAAGTTTTCCTTTTACCAGAAAAACATCTGCCTCAATGGAACCGAAGTTAGCATAATAAGCCTGCCAGAAAGGGATCTCCTGCATGTAATCATTATGTGAATGTGCATTCCCTACATTATAATTCAAATAATTTTGTGCCTGATTTTCAGAAAAAACAGCAAGGGCTAATACAGCCCATATTTTTGATAATTTCATTCGTATATCGTTATTATTTTATAGGTCAAATGAAACAACCTATCTCCATACCTTTGAAAAAACTATATCACCACAGAAGGTTCTGTAATGATATAGTGACTTATATATAAAAAGATTAAAATTTTACCAGCCCTCATTTTGTTTAATGATCCCGTGACTGTTTACGATTTCAGCCTGTGGAACTGCCCAAACATTATGTACAGCCGGATTAAAGTTTCTTGCGGCCCACACTACCTGTCCATTGATACCGTGCAGAGGCTTCGCATACGCTGCCTGCGCATCTCCCCAACGTACAAGATCCCTGTGTCTGTCTGCCCATTCACCCGCCAGTTCGCAACGTCTTTCATGTTTAAGATCAGCCAATGTACATCCGTTTTTCACAGGTAATCCTGCACGTACTCGGATCATATTGATCTCCTGATCTGCAGATTTTCCCTGCATCAGTAAAGCTTCTGCTTTGATCAGGATCACCTCAGCGTAACGCATGATCGGAACGGCAAGGTCTGTACAAGGATAATCTCCGTTGGCACTCACGTGACCATTTTTCAGCTCATACTTGAAGGCATCCATATATTTATTAAACTGGTATCCGGTAAGGGAATTCGTAGAAGCGTATATTCTTTCTTTTCCGTTGAAGGTAAATTTATCTCCAATTTTCAGAATGGTCGCACTTCTTCTAAGGTCTCCCGTTTCGTATTCATCAAACAACTCTTTTGTTGGCTGAAAATATCCCCATCCGTTATATTCTCCCCATCCTTTGTTTTCAAGCATTACTCCCGGAAGAATACTTCCCCAGGCAGTAAACTTTGTAGTTCCCGGAACCGACCAGATGTATTCTGAACTGTAGTTATTTTCAGCTTTGAAAACATCAGCAAAATTTCCCAATAAAGCTCTGTTTCCTTTGGTCATTACTTCATTAGCCCAGAATTCTGCATTCTTCCAGTCTTTCATAAACAGATATACTTTTGCTAACAATGCCCAAGCTGCGGCTTTATGAGGTCTTCCGTAATCCTTTGCTGGAAGTTCTGCCTGTGTAGGTAATAATTCAGCAGCTCTTTTCAGGTCGTTGACAATGTACGTGTAATTTTCCATTACGTTGGCTGCTCTTGGAATCGGGTTGGGATCCGGATCTTTCGAACGGTCGATGATAGGAACACCTGCTTTTTCATTTCCATAAGAATAGGCAAGCTCAAAATACATTCTGCTGCTCATGAAGAGTGCTTCTCCAAGATATTTATTCTTGGTGGCCTGCGAAGTCTGAATATTATCAACATTACGGATCACACGGTTGGCCACTCCAATTACGTTATATCTTTTGTTCCATTGGGTTTCAAGATCACCTGCTGCGATATAATTGCTGCTGAAGTTTTTAGCATTATCTGCCTCACTTTTTGCTCTTCCGGTTACCATATCATCACTGGCATTGATAAACCAGAACAAACCTCTTCCGTAAAATTCACCATCGAATAAAGGTTTGTACATAGCGTTTGCCCCGGTAATAAGATCGTTTTCTGTCTTCCAGAAGCTTGCTTCAGTAGGTGTTCCTTCAGGTTGAATATCCAGTTCTCCCGTGCATGACAGAAGCATCACTGATATTCCTGATACTAACAATATTTTATTGAAAAATTTCATTTTTTTACTTTTTGCTGGTTAAAAATTATAATCCGACCTCTATTCCAAAGATGAATGAGCGTGCCTGAGGATATCTTCCGGTATCAACTCCGTAAGAGTTCATCCCTACTTCAGGATCGAATCCTGTATATTTCGTTATGGTAAACAGGTTGTTGGAGGTCATATAAATTCTGACTTTGTTTACATCCAGTTTTCTGTACAATTCTTTTGGTAGTGAATATCCGATAGTAAGGTTCTTCAGTCTTAAATAAGATCCATCCTCCACATAGAAATCTGATACTTTGGAATAATTACCGCTTGGGTCACCGTGTACCAGTCTTGGGATATCAGTATTGGTATTCTGAGGTGTCCATGCATTCAGGATATCTCTGTCCATATTATAGTTTTGTCCCGTTCCACCCGGATTCAACGAAATAAACTTCATTCCGTTGAAAATTTTATTTCCGTAAACGCCCTGGAAGAATAAATTCAGATCAAAGTTTTTCCAGGTCATATTGTATGAAAAGCCATAGGAGAACTTAGGATATGGACTTCCAAGATTAACAAAATCATTATTATTAAGCACTCCGGTATTTCCTTCCTTTTTCAGGAATTTGATATCTCCCGGCTTGGCATTGGGCTGGATAAGATTTCCGTTGGCATCTTTATAATTGTTGATTTCTTCCTGAGTCTGGAAAATCCCTCCGGTCTTATAACCATAGAAGGAATACAGAGGATCGCCTACTTTCACACGGGTTGGCTTCAATACACCTCTTACTCCGTTATCATTGATGAAGATCTCATCCACATTGGCAAGCTGCTTCACCGTATTTTTTAGTTGACTCATCGTAGCTCCTATTGAGAACGTGAAATCGCCGGAAACTACTTTGTTATAATTGATTCCCAATTCGTATCCTTTATCCTGGAATAATCCCGCATTCACATACTGATTATTGTACGTTGCCGTACTTGGCAAGCTTACGTTGAAGATCTGATCTTTGGAATTCTTCACAAAGTAATCGAACTGTAAAGAAAGGCTGTTGTGAAGGAATGAAGCATCTACCCCAAAGTTGGTCTGCTCAGACTTCCCCCATTTCAGGTCCGGATTCGGACGTGTGGTGGCATAATAAGCAATATTCTGGGAAGGATCCTGTCCGAAAATCACATTATTATCTCTCGTCATCAAAGGATTCACTGCCTGAGGTGAAATTCCTCCAAGATTACCCAAAATACCGTAGCTTCCTCTTAATTTCAGACTTGAAAGCCATGAGATATCTTTCATAAAGTTTTCTTTCGAAACCACCCAGGCACCGGAAACGGCATAGTAGTTAGCAAATCTGTTTTGTTTCGCTACCAGTGAAGAGCCATCACGCCTTCCCAATAAACTTACAATATACTTTCCGGCATAGTCGTAATTTACTCTCGCCAGATAAGAAACCAAAGACTGTTTGAATCTGTAACTGGAAACATCTTTATTGGTATCCGCAGCGTTCTGAAGGTGCTGGAAAACCTCAGCTTCACTTCTGAAATCATATGATTTTGCCACAAAACCCTCATCAATTGTTTTCTGGAAAGTAAAACCTCCAAGGAAATCGAAATTATGCTGTCCTGCTGAGATTTTATACGTTAACAATTGTTCTGCAAGCGCTGTTGAAGAATTATTGGATTGGTATTCCAGATTATTGGTATCAAAAATTTTCCCAATTTCAAGGACTCTGTATGTAAAGTTCTTTACATCTCCCAGTTTAAAAGTCTGTGAGAAATTGGAACGGAATTTTAAATCTTTCGCCAGTGTAATTTCAGCATAAGGGTTGATTAAAATTTCGTGGGTAGGATTTCTGATACTGATTCTTTTAAGATACGCAACAGGGTTGATCATATCTCCGTAACCACCTGCCACATCAATCGGCAGTCCGGAAAACGCACCACTTGGCGTATATACCGGAACATTGGGCGGATAGTACATAGCCGCTACCAAAGCTCCCGTATATCCACTTTTGGTATCGGCTGTATTGCCGTCAGAGTAATTATAGTACATATTTTCTCCGATCGTCAGCCAGTCTTTTACTTTATGTTCAGAATTAACTCTGAAATTGTATCGTTTTGCCTGAGTATTCAGTAAAATCCCCTCAAGATTTCTGTGATTCATGCCCACAAAATATCTTGATTTATCACTTCCACCGCTCAGATTTACGTTGTATTCCTGAATCGTTCCTGTTCTGAAAATTTCTTTCATCCAGTCTGTTCTGGTAATTCTTCCGTCCGGATATTGATTAGGATTAAAAGCCATCGGTAAACTTCCCAGTTTCCCGGCATTTTCATAGGCTTTGTACATCACGTCCTGAAATTCTGCTGCATTCAGAGATTCTTTCAGTCTCCACGCCTGGTTTACTCCGTACTTAACATCAAAATCAACAGTAAGATTTCCTTTTTTCCCCTTTTTAGTGGTAATAAGAATAACCCCTCCTGAAGATCTTGCTCCATAAATAGCTGCAGAAGCATCTTTCAGTACAGAAATATCCTGAATATCGTTGGGATTGATAGACGGTGTTCCGTTGAAAACCACTCCATCCACAACATAAAGGGGAGTTTCACCATTGATTCCTCCCAGACCACGAATATTGACCTTCGGTGCTCCGTTAGGATCACCGCCTTCGTTCACTACAGTAACTCCGGGCGCTTTACCCTGAAGTACTTCTCCTACTCCGGACAAAGATCTGGAAGTAAGCTTATCCAGTGAAGCCTCCGAAACAGCTCCGGAAACTTTACTTTTTTTCTGTGTTCCGTATCCAACCACAACAATCTCGTCGATGGATTTTTCTTTTAAGCTGTCTTTTTTCTGAGCGAGGAACATCGGTGAAGCTGATATTGCACCAATAAGTAATACCCTTCCCGTTAAATACGTTACGGATACAGGGATTTTAAATACATTCATGATCTCCTTTTTGATTAGGTGCAAAATTAGATCAGCCTGCTCCCACCACTCATTAAGGTTTTCTTATGTTTTTATTAAGAAATTTTAGCTTTTTTCAGATGACAACCACCACAAAACAGAATTAAAAAACTGTATTTCAACAACATAAGCAATTAAAAGTAATCATTCCTCAAATAATCTATGCATAATTGAGATTAACTTTATTTTAATTTTACCATCAATCCTGGCAATTGATCAGGAAATAATTAAAAAATTATTTCAGGAATAATAAATAACTGAGTTCATTTTTCTTTTTTTACATTTGCTGAAAATAGATTTTACTTTTGAACAAAGACTTTAAAAAACGGCCTACTGGTATCAGAAGAAAAATAAAACATTAAAAATCATACGAATTCAATGACCATCATTATAACAGGAACCTCATCAGGAATCGGGTTTGCATTAGCCGAATATTTTGGTAAAAAAGGACATAAAGTATACGGATTAAGCAGAAAGCATACAGAAAGCCAGTACTTCAAATCTATCCCCACTGATGTGACAGACAATACAGCAGTTCAAAATGCTGTAACTGAGGTTTTAAAAACAGAAAGCAAAATTGATGTTTTGATCAACAATGCCGGAATGGGAATGGTAGGCGCCGTGGAAGATTCTACGAAAGAAGATATTCTGAAGCTTTTCAGCCTGAATCTTGCCGGACCTGTGCAGATGATGAGTGCCGTACTCCCGAATATGCGTGAGCACAAATTTGGAAAAATCATCAATGTTTCCAGTATCGGAAGTGAAATGGGGCTGCCTTTCCGTGGATTTTATTCGGCTTCTAAATCGGCTTTGGATAAAGTAACGGAAGCGATGAGGTATGAAGTCTACCCATGGAATATTGATGTATGCTCTCTGCATCTGGGAGATATTAAAACCAATATTGCAGACAATAGAGTCATTGCACTGGTTTCTCAACCTTACAAAAATGTTTTTGACAAAGTATATGCGCTGATGAACTCTCACGTAAATGACGGAACAGATCCTTTGGAAGTCGCAGAATACATTGAAAAACTTTTAGCAAAAAATAAATGGAAAGCTCATTATTATTTTGGTAAATTCGGACAGAAAATCGGAGTTCCGTTGAAATGGATTCTTCCGCAGGGAACTTATGAGAATTTGATGAAGAAGTATAATAAACTGGATAAAAATTAGTTGATTGATAAGGCGCATTGTCATTCTGAACACTGACTGAAAGTCTGCGAACGTAGTTCAGAAATGCAGTGAAGAATCTTTTGTATTTTATAGAGATTCCTGTTCATATTCAGAAGAATAAATTGAAATTACTTTTAAAAATATTTTTTGTACTGTTCTGCGTTTTCACACAAGCGCAGAAGAAGCAGTATTGGCTGATTGATACGGAAACCAAAGCCAGGAAAAAAGTAAAAGATTCCACTTCCGCAGTAAAGTTTCTGGATTCATTAGCCCAGAGCAATTATTTCTTCACTCAACTGAAAGACGTAAAAGTAAAAGGTGACAGCACGGAAATTTTCTACGATAAAGGAAAGAATTTCAATGAAACTTATGTCAACCTTACGGATTCTCTGGTTCAGAAATTAAAAATCCAGAAAGATTTTTTCACTAAAAATTTAGACTCCACCAAAAAAAGTATCAACAAAACTTATATTGATGAAGGATATTCTTTCAGCAGAATAAAATCTAAATACAAAGGGCAGAAAAACGGCTATCCAATAGTGGAACTTGACATCAACAAGAATGATAAAAGAACAATCAACGGATTCGTAGTGAAAGGATACGAAAAGGTTCCCAAAAGATTCATCAAAAACCTGGAAAAGGAGTTTAAGGGTAAAAACTATGATGACAAAAACCTTCTAGCCATCAATAAAACCTTCCAGAGTCATCCTTTCCTAACCCTTGAACGGCAGCCACAAACTTTATTTACGAAAGACTCTACCAGTATTTACCTGTTTCTGGAAAAGAAAAAGACCAATACTTTTGATGGGGTCATCGGTTTTGGAAATGACAAAACCTCCAAGTTAACCTTAAACGGGACGATGAATGTGAATTTCAGGAATATGTTCAATGGTTTTGAAACCGTCAATTTATACTGGCAGAGAAACCCGGACAAAGGACAGACTTTTGATCTTAGAGTAGATATTCCATACCTTTTCAAATCAAATGTAGGGATGGATACGAAGGTAAATATCTACCGACAGGATTCTACGTTTGCCAATGTAAAGTTCCTTCCTGCTTTCTATTACCATATCAATAACAGGAATAAAATCGGTCTAAGGGCAACTTTGGAAACCTCTACTATTATTGATACCTTATACGTTCAGGGAAAAGACTACAATAAAAAAGGGATCGGGATATGGTATGAAATGACAGAACCTACTGATATTGACCTTTTCCTGTACAAAACAAGGATCAATGCCGGATATGATTTCTTAACAACTACTTATTCTAAAGATAATATTAAAGCTAATCAAAACCAGTTTTATTTCTTTGGAGAACACAATTACCACATTTCCGGGAATCACTTCCTGAACATCAAAGCGGAAGGTGCGATGATGGATTCTAAAATAGAATTCTCTGCCAATGAATTATACCGTTTCGGAGGATGGAACTCCATGCGGGGATTCAATGAAAACTCCCTCGCTGCTGACTTTTATTATTATGGAAGTCTGGAATACCGGTATCTGATCGGAAACCAGGCCTTCTTTGACGTCTTTGGACAATATGGGCAGCTTAATAATAAATCTTTAAATGTAAAACCCAAGCTCTACAGTGTCGGGCTCGGTTTCAATTTCTTCATTCCTATTGGTCTGATGAGTTTCCAGCTGTCTAATGGTAATGAGTTCGGAAATCCTTTTAAATTTAATGATATTAAAATCCATTGGGGAATTCTGAGTAGGTTTTAGAAAAAAAGAAGGAAGTGGGAAGCGTGATGCCACAAGTTATTGAGGTCACGGTTTCACTATCCCAGTATTTTTAAAAGGTTTTATGTTAATCTTATAACACGATAACAACCTCCAGCACTCCTCTCCAGCCTCCTTCTTTATATTAATATTTATATAATAAAGCAAAAGTCCCTATACAAAGGACATTTTTCATTTTACTTATTTATTAATTCTTATTGTTAAAAAATATTAAATCGTATTTTTATTTTAATACATCATTAAAGTACTGGTAACAGTGCACTGCTAAATTTGCCTTCAAAAAAATGAAGAAAACTCTAGCCACTTTTGCCGTTTTTTTACTTCCTCTTTATTTTTCTGCACAGGAAATCAATATTTCAGGAAATGTAAAATCAGAAAACGGTTCTAGTGTTTCCGGTGTGAACATCACCGACAAAAACACAGGAAAGACTGCTACTACAGATGAAAATGGTAATTTCACTATTTCTGCAAACCCCAAAGATATTCTTGAATTTTTTGCTCCTGATTTTTCTGTTTATACCGTTGAGGTTTCTTCCAAAAAACAGTATTCCGTTGTCTTAAAAAAGCAAAACGAAAAGCAGATTGAAGGCGTTGTTATTACCGCTTTAGGTATTGCCAAAAAGAAAGAAAAAATCGGATATTCTACTCAGGAAGTAGGAACAAAACAGTTTGAAACCATCACTACTCCAAGTATTGGAAATTTATTCTCCGGACAGGTAGCAGGATTGAACGTTTCCAATCCTACTGGAATGCAGCAGGCTCCACAGTTTACGCTGAGAGGAAACTCTAATCTGGTTTTCGTCATTGATGGTGTGATTGTAGAAAAAGAGGTTTTCCAGAATTTAGATCCTAATAATATTGAAAACATCAATGTCCTGAAAGGAGCTACCGCTTCTGCTCTCTATGGTTCAAGAGGTCGTTACGGAGCTGTTTTAATCACCACAAAAAATGCTAAAAAGAAAGGCTTTTCTGTAGAATTCTCCCAAAACACCATGATTACAGCAGGATTTACCAATCTTCCGAAAACCCAGACTGAATATGGTAACGGTTCCCATGGAAAATACGAATTCTGGGACGGAGCCGATGGCGGGGTAAATGACGGAGATATGATCTGGGGACCAAAATTTGTTCCGGGATTACAGATCGCTCAATGGAACAGCCCTATCAGAGATAAAGTAACAGGACAGGTCGTTCCGTGGTATGGAGCAGTAACAGGAACTCAGTATGATGATAAATCAAGATATGAAAGAGTTCCGATTGACTGGAAATACCATGATAACTTAAGTACGTTCTTAAAACCAGCAGTAATCAACAATAATAACTTCGCGATCAGCTATAGAAGCAATAAAGACGTATACAGATTCTCCGGGAATTTCATGAATTATGATGACAGAGTTCCCAATTCTTATCTTCAGAAATATGGAATCAACTTCTCTTCTGAAAACCATCTAGGAGATAAATTAACCTTCGATACAAAATTCAACTTCAACCAGGCTTTTACTCCTAATATCCCCAATTATGATTATAATCCAAGCGGACACATGTACACCATCCTGATCTGGATGGGAGGAGATGTAGATGGAAAAGCATTGAAAAATCATATGTGGATCCCAGGAAAGGAAGGAAGAGCACAAGCCAACTGGAACTATGCCTGGTATAACAACCCATGGTTCGGAGCCGAGTATTACAAGAATCAGAACAGAACCAATATTATTAATGCTCAGACAGGTCTAGAGTATAAAGCGACAAAGGATCTATCGGTAAAAGGGAAAATATCTCTTGTCGAAAACCATAGCAAAACGGAAATTCTGAGCCCTTATTCCTATTTCAATTATGATGCACCACGAAGTGGCGGTTATATTTTGAAGGATAATAAAACATGGAACCTCAATTATGATGTGTTGGCGACTTACAAGAAAAAGATATCTGAAAATTTTGATTTTACAATCAATGCGGGAGGTTCTGCTTTCTATTATAAAAACAACAACAATGAAAGGTCTACGGATGGATTAAAAATTCCCGAAGTATACACTTTTGAGAACTCTATCGGAGCACTGAAAAATTACACTTATCTGAAGGAAAAGTTGATTTACAGTGCGTATTCAACGATTGATATCGGGTTGTACAATGCTTTCTTCATCAATGTTTCCGGGCGTAATGACTGGTCTTCTACACTACCTAAGGCCAACAGATCTTACTTCTATCCTTCTGCTTCCATCAGTGCGGTTATTTCCAACCTGGTAAAAATGCCGGAATCTATCAATATGTTGAAACTTTCTGCTTCATGGGCGAAAGTAGCGTATGACTTCCAGCCTTATTCCATCAGAAATTATTATCTGAACAATGGGGGAATCACATTCAATGGAAATCCTACTTATTATTATCCAACCACTCTAAATGTAGAAAATTCTTTGAAACCGGAGCAGACAAAATCTTATGAATTAGGTTTAAGCGCAGGGTTCCTGAATAACAGAATCACTTTAGACGCTACTTATTTCAGAACATTAGATTATAATAATATTCTCCAGTTTCCTGCTGCAGAATCATCCGGTTTCACTTCTCAATATGTAAACGGAAATGAATATACAACCAAAGGATTTGAAGTTTCCCTTGGTTTAGTTCCGGTAAAAACTTCTGATTTCAGCTGGAAAACATTAATCAACTGGAGTACTTATGAACAAAAGCTGACTTCCATTTATGATAATATGCCGAACTACAAAAATATTAAGCTAGGCGAAAGAATGGATAGCTATTACGACTATACATGGCAAAAGTCTCCGGATGGAAAAGTAATTCTTGATGCGAATACAGGAATGCCGACAAGAGCTAATAACCCAAGTAATCTGGGACATTTCAATCCTGACTGGACTTTCGGTTTCAACAACACATTCAAATATAAAAAATTCACTTTAAACATCGGAATTGACGGAAGCATCGGAGGTGTGATGAGATCCCAGGTTGTGGAAAAAATGTGGTGGGGAGGAAAACACCCTAATTCTGTAGCGTACAGAGATCTTGAATATGCAAATCCGGGAACGTATTATTTTGTACCTGATGGGGTTAACTACAATCCGGCAACCGGAACCTATACTCCACACACAAAAGCTATCAGCTACCAGGACTGGGCGCAAAATTATCCCTACCGTGCAAGAGTAACACAGGACGAAAGCGAAGAGTTTGCTAACGTTTTTGACAGAACTTTCGTCAAGCTTAGATCTGTAGTATTAGAATATGACTTCTCTTCATTACTCAACCCAAGAGGAATGGTGAAAGGTTTCACCGCCAATATTTCTGCTTACAATCTGGCGATGTGGAAAAAATCAAAAAACCTTTATTCTGATCCAGACTTCCAGACAAAAACAGACAATGATATTCAGGATCCATCCAGCAGATGGTTTGGAATCGGATTTAATCTTAAGTTTTAACTAAAAAGTACGTCAAGACAATGAAAAATAATATAAACAAAGTGACAGAGCAAAAAGGTAAAACAGCAAAATGGCTGATGAAATCTTTATTTGCAGCCGGACTTCTGACATTAGCATCATGTGAATCTAACCTTGATACCATCAATGAAAATCCTAATGACCAGGCCAGTATTGATCCCAAAAATCTATTGACTTACGTTGAAAAATATACTTTTCAGGTAAACGGGGACAATATGTATGCCTCCAGAATGATGATTGGTACTGATGGTGAGAATTCATACCAGTATATGAAATGGAATGATACTTCTTTTGAAGTCTATACCAAAGGACTTCTGAACACTGGAAAAATGATGCAGGAAGCTGAAAAAAGAGGAAACAAAAATTATCTGGCCATCGGAAAATTTTTGAGAGCGTATCATTTCTTCAATATCAGTTTAAAAGTTGGAAGTGCTCCTTATTCTGAGGCAGCAAAGGGTGAATCCGGCATTACCCAGCCTAAATATGATACACAGGAAGCTATCATGTCCGGAATTTTATCAGAATTAAAAGAAGCCAATGATCTTATTAATACCACCGATAAAATTGAAGGTGATATTGTCTACAACGGAGATGCTTTAAAGTGGAAAAAACTGATTAATTCATTCCGTCTGAAAATTCTGATCACTTTATCTAAAAAAACGACAGTAGGAAGTTATAATATCGCTGCAGAATTTGCTTCTATTGCAGGAAGCCAGTCTCTCATGACCTCTATTGCAGATAACGGTGAACTTAAGTTTGCTGATGCAGCAGACAGCAGATACACGATGTTTAACAACAGTGGATATGGTTCAAGTTTGTACATGGCTGATTATTTTATTAATATGTTCAAAGACAGGCATGATCCACGTTTGTTCACGTTTGCAGCACAGACTACAGGAGCAAAAGAAGCAGGAAAAGCCATCACAGACTATACAGGATATAACGGCGGAAATCCTACTTCTCCGTATTCTGATAATGCAGCACTGATCACGGCAAAAAACATTTCCAAAGTAAACGATCGTTTTTATAAAGACCCTACCAATGAACCTGCTTCTGTATTAAGTTATTCAGAACTTGAGTTTATTCTGGCTGAAGCTACAGCAAGAGGCTGGATTTCCGGGTCGGCAAAAACACATTATGATAATGCGATCAAAGCAAGTTTCAATTTTTATCAGACCTATGTAAAAAATCCGGGACAATATTTCTCAGGCTTTGATGTCAACCAATATCTTGCAACTCCTTTGGTAGTATATAATGATGCTGATCCACTACAAACACAACTGGAAAAGATCATGACTCAAAAATACATGACGATGTTCCATCAGGCACAGTGGACTTCTTACTTTGATTATTTAAGAACAGGCTTTCCAAATTATCCTTTAAAAGCAGGAGTCGCAGCTCCTTTCAGGTTCAGATATCCGCAATCTGAATATAATTACAACAGCAATAATTTAAAAGCTGCTTTAACGGCTCAGTATGGAGGAAATGATAATATCAGCTCCAAACCTTGGTGGTTACAATAAAAATCTGATTAATTTTATATAAAACAAAGAAACCGCAGGAAAATCCTATTAACTTGCGGTTTCTTTCTTATTACGATTGAACATGAACAGAAGAGAATTTTTAGAGAAATCAAGTCTTTTATTAGCAGGATTAGGAACCTCAAATGTTTTACATCCTTCCATTTTAAAAGCTTTAGCCATTGATCCGGCTGCCCAGTCTACATTTTATGATGCAGAGCATGTTGTCATCCTGATGCAGGAAAACCGTTCATTTGACCATGCTTTTGGTGCTCTCAAAGGAGTAAGAGGTTTTTTGGATAAAAGAGCTTTTATAAAACAGGACGGCCATTCTGTTTTCTTTCAAAAAAGTGACGAAGGAAAATATGCATCTCCTGCCCGTCTGGATTTAAGAAATACAAAATCTACCTGGATGAGCTCACTGCCACACTCATGGGCAGATCAGCAGAAAGCTTTGAACAAAGGTAAATTTGACCAATGGCTTCAGGCGAAAGCTTCAGGAAATAAAGATTATAAAAATATTCCGCTTACGTTAGGATATTACAACCGCGAAGACCTTCCGTTTTATTATCAGCTGGCAGATGCCTTCACCATATTCGATCAGTATTTCTGCTCATCGCTTACCGGAACTACTCCCAACAGGCTGTTTCTTTGGTCCGGAACATTAAGAGAACAGCAAAATGGAAAGGTAAAAGCCAATGTTGTCAATGAAAATATTGATTATGATAAAGCGAGGCAGGCAAAATGGAAAAGTTTCCCGGAAATATTAGAGCAGCAAAATGTTTCGTGGAGAATTTATCAGAATGAAATCAGTCTTCCAAAAGGAATGTCCGGAGAACAGGAAGCCTGGCTGAGTAATTTTACAGATAACCCGATTGAGTGGTTTTCAAAATTCAACGTTAAATTTTCAAAAGGATATTATCAGAATATTCCCAATATCATCACCTATCTGAAGAAGGAGATTGAAAAAAATCCTGATCAGAAAAAAAGACTGGAAGCTATGCTGGCTGAAGTTCAGGAAGATCAGGTGAAATACCACCCTGACAATTATTCCAAACTTTCAAAAGAAGAAAAAAATCTTCATGAAAAAGCCTTTACCACTAATTCCAACGATCCTGATTACTGGAAACTGGAAATTGGAAAGGATGAAAACGGAGAAAGGCTTGTTGTTCCGGAAGGTGATGTATTATTTCAGTTCCGTAAAGATGTGGAAGAGAAAAAGCTTCCGTTGGTTTCATGGCTGGTAGCTCCGGAACATTTTTCTGATCATCCGGGATCACCATGGTACGGAGCCTGGTATATTTCTGAAGTTCTAAATATTCTGACCAAAGATCCTGAAACCTGGAAGAAAACCATATTTATCATCAATTATGATGAGAATGACGGGTATTTTGATCACGTATTGCCTTTTGCCCCACCAGTGAATCCAAGCCAGCCCGTAGATATGAACGGAAAAGAAGGGGTGGAATATGTGGATAAAACTCAGGAATATATGAGCTCTCCTTCTTTGAAAAGCTATGAAAAAGTAGAAGGAACTGTCGGATTGGGTTACAGAGTCCCTATGATCATCGCTTCTCCCTGGACGAAAGGAGGTTTTGTCAATTCTGAAGTATCGGATCACACGTCTGTCCTGCAGTTTTTGGAAAAATTCATTATGAAGAAATTCAAAAAGGATGTCCGTGTAGAAAATATCAGTGACTGGAGAAGAGCGATATGTGGCGATCTTACTTCCGCTTTCAATTCTTCCAGCGTGAAAGTTCCGAAAATAGATTATCTGAATCAGAAGGATTACGCTAAAACCATCAACGCAGCTAAAAATAAACCTGTCCCTAATTTGAAATGGTATTCTGAAGATGAACTTAAAGATAGCCTGCTTGACATTCAGGAAAGAGGACTGAAACCTTCCAACCCATTGCCTTATCATTTCCATGTAAATCTGGAAGGAGACCATATAAAAATGACTAACCTGAAAGATAATGGGGTTCCGCTTTTGGTATATGACAGAACTCAATTCGACAATAATAATTATCATTTTTCATATGCTTTATATGAAAAGCAAACGCTATCCCATACTGTGCAGCCGGGAGCTTATGATTATGAAGTTTTCGGTCCCAATGGCTTTTTCAGGAAATTTAAGGGAAATAAAACTGTAGAAACAGAGGTGATCTTGACGAATATGACCTCAAAAAATCAGATTGAATTAATTATCAAAAATCACAAAAAGAAAAATTTTTCCATAAGTCTGGAAGATCTTTATACAAGAAGCGAAAGAACAATTTCTGTACAAAAAATGGAAGAAAAAATCATTATTGACCTTGATAAATACAAAGGCTGGTATGATTTGCAGCTAAAATTAAACGATCATCTGTGGCACTTTGCCGGAAGAATAGAAACCGGAAAAGTTTCCGTTTCTGACCCGCATTGGGCTTAAAAACGCCTATATATTGATAAAATACTGCACAAAATTGTGCAGTATTTTTTTTGAGTTATTTCATCTTATAATGCATTACATATGAGAAATAAGCAATTATAAAAAATATGTGGTATATTTTTTTTAAAACATATTGAATTTTGTTATCTTCACTTTACTAATTAACAGTGTCATGAAAAAACTAAATTTAACTATTGCAGCGTCTTTATTTGCGTTTGCTCTATCCGGGAATCTTAGTGCCCAAGATCTCGCTACAGATAACCATACGGTTACCATTTCTATTCCCGAAGTTGCATTGGTCGATATTGAACCAGCAGCAACCAAAAACATTACTCTTGGATTTACAGCTCCTACTGAAGCCGGAAATCCTATTCTTCCATCTGCGGCCAACACTACGTTGTGGCTTAATTATTCTTCTATTAAATCTGTGGCAGATCCTACCCGTAACGTAAGCGTAAAAATGAACGCTATCATTCCTGGAGTAGATCTTAATGTAACGGCGGCGGCGGCCACCGGAGCAGGAGCAGGCACATTGGGAACTTCCGCAGGACTGCTTACATTAACTGGTACTGACCAGACAATTATTTCTGGTATTGGAAGTGCTTATACAGGAAATGGAGCTAATAACGGTCATAATCTTACCTATGCACTCGCTGCAGGAAGTGGTCCTGGAGGGGTAGCCGCGTATGCAGATTTACAGGCTACAGCTACTGTTGCTGCTACCGTTACTTATACAATATCAGACAATTAGAATTTAATTAAAATTCTATTTTACGTTTCAAAAACAAGAAGAAATTAGTATCCAGTTTCTTCCTGGCTTTGTATTATTCATGATTTAACTTCAAACTTTACACAATGATAAAGCGTATCCTTCTTTTGATCACCCTGATTTTGCAGTTCAGCTTTTTACGTGCCGGTATTGTGATTCTCAACGGACTTACGCATTCTTACAAAATAGAAAACGGAAAGGTTTATAAGGGAAAAGTTGCCATTGAAAACACGGGCAGCAATCCTCAAAGCGTAAAAATATTTTTACAGGATTATACCTACCATGCGGACGGAACGATCAATTATACAGCATTACGTACCAATAAACGAAGTAACGGAGAGTGGCTGAAACTCAACACTAATCTTGTTACCCTTAAAGGTAAAGAAAAGACTGAGAGCTTCTATGAAATAACCATTCCCAATCAGGCAATGGATCCGGGAAGCTATTGGAGTGTGATCATTGTAGAACCGGTAGAAGATATAAAACCCAGTGACAGTAAACCAGGAGTCAGCATCACTTCTATTATACGATATGCCATTCAGGTCATTACAGATTTTGAAACAGAAAAAGCAAAACCGGATCTTAAGTTTGAAAGTATCAAGGTGGAAAAACAGGAAGGAAAACAAACGGCAAAGATAGCAATAGCCAATAATGGTAATCTTTACTGTAAACCAACTGCTTCCATAGAAATCTATAACCGAAAAACGGGTGAGAAGGTGGGAACTTATTCAAGTTTAACGATGGGGCTGTTACCCAACACCTCCAAAACATTTTACATTGACATTAGTAAAGTACCACCAGACAAATATAAAGCTGCTATCATAGCTGCCGATGAAGAAGAGAATGCTTTTGCACTCAATGTGGAATTAGAAGTAAAAAATGAGTAGAACTTGGACTTTATTTATTATCATATCATTATTCCCGGTATTTATTTTTTCTCAAGAGCAATCCAATAGATTGATCAGTAAAAAAGATAGTTTAATGCCGGGAATGTCTACTTCTATTCCCTTCACTTTAGAAAACAATTCGGATGAAGCCAAGACCTATGATATTTCAATTACCACATCAAGTTCCTCTATTAATCCTATTTTAGCAAAAGGAGAATTTCAGATTCTTCCTCATGAAACCTCTGTATATCTTGTTCCTTTACGGGTGGGAACAGAAACAGGACAGGGTATTTATTCCGTGATAATGAATGTAACTGATCGCCATAACGGAATATCTTTTACAAAAAATTCAAAAATCATTGTTTCCGGACACAGGAATCTTTTAGTTACCGCTTTAAATACACCTGAATTTGTAAGAGCAGGAGAAACAATCCGTGCCTCTTTTCTTTTAAAAAATAATGGTAATGTAACAGAAAGTATTGTTCTCGAAAGTAAAAATGCTATTGTCGATAATGAAACATCACTGGTACTGGAGCCTAATGAGTCTAAAACAATTACTATTCATAAAGTAACAAATCCTGAACTCGCTCAAAATGAATTTCAAAACCTAAACCTTTCGGTGCACTCAAAGGCTAATCCCAAAGAAAATCAGGATGTCTATGTGAGTACTCAGGTGATATCAGCAAAACCTTCTGAGAAAGATATTTATCACAGGCTTCCTGTTGCTTTCTCATTATCTTTTATTGGCATGCAGAATATGGGAGTGTATAATGATGGTTTTCAGGGAGAAATCTATGGTAAAGGAGCACTTGACAAAGACAATAAGAATCAGATTGAGTTTAGGGCGGTTACTCACAATCCTGTAGAACTCAATACATTTACTCAATATGAAGAATATTTTGTAAATTATAAACGGAACAATCTTTCTATTCATTTAGGTGATAAAACCTACTCTTCATCCTATCTTACAGAATTTGCAAGATATGGCCGCGGGGCAGAAATCCGGTATAACTTTGATAAAGTGAGCTTCGGTGGGTTCTATAACCATCCGAGATTTTTCAGAGATATTAAAGATGAATTCAATTTCTATTCAGCCTTTAAAATCCGAAAAGAGTCCGAAATTTCTGTAGGATACCTTTACAAAACTCCAAGAAAAGAAGAAATCAGATATAGTGAAGTAAGACTTGATTCTAATGCTCATTTACCTTACGCCAAGGGAAAATTTAAGGTTTCAAACAATATAACTTTTTCTGGAGAATTGGCATACAGTACTACACAAAAAACAGATGGAACAGCTTATTTACTACAGGCTGAGGCCGTTTTTAAAAAGTTGAATGGAAATTTAATGTACATGAAAGCAAGTCCTGATTTCGGAGGATATTTTACCAATACAAATACTTTTAATGGTAATATTTCCTACAATCTCACAAAGAAAATAAGTTTCTTTGCCAATTATATGCAGGATGCCAAAAATTTCCAAAGACATACACTGCTCCTGGCAGCACCCTATAGAAAGTATTTTCAATATGGTATACAGTACAAATATATACCGAGTGGTTTCATTATCCTTAATAATGGATATCAAACCTATAAAGACCGTTTAGAACCTAAACAGTTTGATTATTATGAACGTTACTTTAAAGTAAGTATTAATCAGCAGATTGGGGTATTTCAGGTAAATGTGGATGGACAATTTGGAAAAACAGATAATTATCTAACGGGATTCAGTGGCAATTCAAGCTTTTATTCCGCAAATCTGTCATTTCAAAAGTTCAGAACATCTTTTAACATCTTCGGAAGTTATGCCATCAGCTCAAGATATCAGCTTAAAAATCAGAGAAATATCTATTATGGAGCCAGAATCTTTAGTCGGTTTTCTGATAAGACCAGCTTAAGTATATTTTATCAGAATAATTATATGCCTGAGGAGTATTTTAAAGACAGAAATCTGTTTGAACTTCTATTTCACCAGCAGTTATTTCCCGGAAATGAACTTGATCTTTCCGGAAGATATTCATTGCAAAGAGGAGAAATCGGAGATAAAGATTTTATATTCTCCATGCGTTATACATGGCGTCCCAATATTCCTGTACAGAAAACTGCCGAATATATTTCATTGTCTGGAAATGTTGGTAACCTGGGTATAAAAAAGACTGAAGGCATAAGATTAATGCTTGGAAGTTATCTGTCCATTACGGATAAGGAAGGAAATTATATATTTAAAAACGTTATCCCAGGGAATTATTTTCTTGAAATTGACCGTTCCACTACGGAAATCAATGATATTCCGACTCAAACGTTTCCTGCTGCTCTTTCATTGATCAATAAGGAAAACACTTTTAACTTTGGATTAACCACAGCTGCAAATGTTCAGGGCCACGTTAAATTCTTAGAGACAGGAGAAAAAGATCAACTTGATTTTGACCAGATACAATCTGAAAAAGGAAAAAAGAAAAAAGAAAGTATTATTGTGGAAGCTACCAATAATGATCAGACTTACCGTAAGATCTGTCTCATTGGAGAAAACTTCGACTTTACTTATCTTAGGCCTGGAGACTGGACTATTAAGGTCTATCGTAACGGGCTTGATAAACGATATAAAATTTCATCAGACAAGTTTCTGTTTACTTTAAAGCCTTCGGAAACAAAAAAAATAAGCATCAATGTTGTTAAGCAACAGATAGAGATCAAATATCAAAAGGAATCCTTGAAAGTAGGATATAATGAAATAAAAAAGAAGAGATGATTCTGATCCGTACCCTATTATTAATTGCATTTTGTGTTGTATCCGGGCCAATCTATTCCCAGACCGCAAATACTACTGTTAGTCTTACATTGCCTGTAGTAACTTTAATGGACATTGAGCCTACAGGCAGTATTGTGTTAAATTTTACAGCTCCTACAGAAGCTGGAAATGCTCTTGGAGCACCTACTCCCAATACATCCAAATGGATCAACTATACTTCAGCTATTGCTTCCGGAGGTCTTACCAGAAGGATTACGGCCTCAGTAAATAAAGTTATCGCAGGCGTCAATATAAGAATTCAGGCGGCGGCGGCTTCAGGAGCTGGCGGCGGAACATTGGGAACATCTTCAGGGCAAATAATTCTCACCACAACTCCTACTACCATCATTAGTGGTATTGGCGGAGCATATACAGGAAACGGAGCGAATAACGGCCATGCTATTACCATTTCACTTGCTACTAATACTTATGCCAATTTACAGGCTCAGGCCAATACAGCAATCGTCATCACTTATACCATCACAGAATAAAATGAAAATGAAAAGTCTCTTTCTCAAAGAACAGTTCTTAAAAAGATCTCTTTACATTATTGCTTTAATAATGGGAAGCTATCTTGAAGGGCAAACCATAAGTATTGCCGGAACTAACTGGACTGTGAGTGTACCTACCATTACTGAGGCAGGAAGTAATTATATCGGAACTTATGAGAACCCTGCACAATTAACAATATCTGGTCATTTACCAGGATCTTTTCTTAATCTTCTTTCAGCCTCCGGAGCCAAAATAACCATGCAACTTAACCCGACTTCCTGGAACAGTTCCCTGAAACTGTCCGCAAAAAGAAGTGGAGGAACAGCAATAATCAATGGTCTTTGTGTCCTTTGTACCGCTTCTATCAATGGAGGTAGTGCAAATTTTATAGAAATTCCACAGGCTGGCGCCGTCACATTATCAACAATAACCTTTAGTGGATTATTGGGTGTCAATAATAGTGTAGATTACTCAGCCATTAGTGTTCAACTCCAAATAGGAGGTGTTTCTGTGACAATTCCTGCAGCATCTTATAGCACACAAATCGTCTTTACGATAGCAGCAAACTAAGTCATCATTGGTAAGCTAGATTACAATAAAAATGTAATCCATAAGAACCGTTTCTTTAGAGAAGCGGTTTTTTTATTTCTTTTGACTTAAAATAAGGTGAATTCTGAGGGATTAAATCTCGTTTATATACGTGAATTAGCTTTCAACCACAATAAGCGATTTACGGCCTTAAAAGATAGAGATCCTAATTTCCGGGTTACGAGGTACGAATTACAGCGATTAGATCTCAGAATTGCAAGTGTAAGGATGCAAGATGGCAGGATAATGTCCACGATTCTTTAGCAGTTAGTATTAGCATTGTCATGCTGAGCGGAGTCGAAGCATTTTAATAAAGAAAACCTTATTTAGATTTCTTTGGAGTGACAGCCTGGGAAGAATAAATAGTATTGAAGGTAAAGATCCATCGTTGGATAAAGAATAAAAAACAGAGGGCTGGAAGCAGGAAGCCTGAAGCTGGAGGAAGAAGAATAGCGGATAGATGAGCTGGGCTACTTACTACGAACATCTATTATCTATTATCTATTATCTATTATCCACTGCTCATTACCTATTACTCATTACTTCTCTTTCTGTTTGGATTTTGTGTTAGTTAGTTTGGGGAGTATGTTGAGTGGGTTTAGTGTTGGTGTAGGTATATAACAAAAAAACCTTTATCGTAAAGATAAAGGTTTTTTAAAAATAAAATAAAAACTGGCGGCGGCCTACTCTCCCGCGTTAGCAGTACCATCGGCGCTGGTGGGCTTAACTTCTGTGTTCGGAATGGGAACAGGTGAGCCCCACCGCTAAAACCACCCTAAAGAAGGTATATAAGATATCAGAGGATAGATTTCAGATTTCAGACTTCAAGGTCTGGTATCTGATGTCTTATATCTGACATCTGTTTTAAGCGATAAAAACTTTCACAAAGACAAAACCTTCACTGCGCATAAAGCACTTGGTTTATATTAGTAACCATAGACTATAAATCTACGGGTAATTAGTACTACTTGGCTATGACATTACTGTCTTTACACCTATAGCCTATCAACGTCGTCATCTACAACGACCCTTAAAAGATGTCTCATCTTGAGGCGAGTTTCGCACTTATATGCTTTCAGTGCTTATCTCTTCCAAACGTAGCTACTCAGCGGTGCACCTGGCGGTACAACTGATACACCAGAGGTTTGTTCAATTCGGTCCTCTCGTACTAGAATCAAGCCCTCTCAAACATCTAACGCCCGCAATAGATAGAGACCGAACTGTCTCACGACGTTCTGAACCCAGCTCGCGTGCCACTTTAATGGGCGAACAGCCCAACCCTTGGGACCTTCTCCAGCCCCAGGATGTGACGAGCCGACATCGAGGTGCCGAACCTCCCCGTCGATGTGAGCTCTTGGGGGAGACTAGCCTGTTATCCCCGGAGTACCTTTTATCCTATGAGCGATGGCCCTTCCATACGGAACCACCGGATCACTATGTCCTGCTTTCGCACCTGATCGACTTGTAGGTCTCACAGTCAAGCACCCTTATGCCATTACACTCTACGCACGGTTACCAAGCGTGCTGAGGGTACCTTTGAAAGCCTCCGTTACTCTTTTGGAGGCGACCACCCCAGTCAAACTACCCACCACGCAATGTCCTTCTGAAAGAAGTTAGGCTCCAAGTAAGTAAAGGGTGGTATTTCAACGTCGGCTCCACAAACACTAGCGTGCCTGCTTCAAAGCCTCCCACCTATCCTACACATTACTTACTCAAAGTCAATACGAAGTTATAGTAAAGGTTCACAGGGTCTTTTCGTCCCATTGCGGGTAATCGGCATCTTCACCGATACTACAATTTCACCGAGCTCGTGGCTGAGACAGTGCCCAGATCGTTACACCATTCGTGCAGGTCGGAACTTACCCGACAAGGAATTTCGCTACCTTAGGACCGTTATAGTTACGGCCGCCGTTTACTGGGGCTTCAGTTAATGCCTTCGCTTACGCTAAGCACCTTCCTTAACCTTCCAGCACCGGGCAGGTGTCAGACCCTATACAGCATCTTTCGATTTAGCAGAGTCCTGTGTTTTTGATAAACAGTCGCCTGGGCCTCTTCACTGCGGCCAACATTGCTGTTGGCGTCTCTTCTTCCGAAGTTACGAGACTATTTTGCCTAGTTCCTTAGCCACGACTCACTCGAGCACCTTAGGATTCTCTCCTCGACCACCTGTGTCGGTTTTGGTACGGGTTGCTTCACTTCGGCTTTTCTTGGATCAGATTACACTACAGCAGCTTCGCCCGAAGGCTAGGCCTTGACTATTCCGTCAGTCTCCAGCAGCTACATCCAACCGTCCCCTTTTATTGTGAGCAAGTATGGGAATATTAACCCATTGTCCATCCACTACCCCTTTCGGGTTCGCGTTAGGTCCCGACTAACCCTCAGCTGATTAGCATGGCTGAGGAAGCCTTGGTCTTTCGGTGAGCAGGTTTCTCGCCTGCTTTATCGTTACTTATGCCTACATTTTCTTTTCTATCCGCTCCACAATACCTCACAGTACTGCTTCGGCGCAAATAGAATGCTCTCCTACCAGATATATCTAAAATATAAATCCATAGCTTCGGTAATATGTTTATGCCCGATTATTATCCATGCCGGACCGCTCGACTAGTGAGCTGTTACGCACTCTTTAAATGAATGGCTGCTTCCAAGCCAACATCCTAGCTGTCAATGCAGTCCAACCGCGTTGCTTCAACTTAACATATATTTGGGGACCTTAGCTGTTGGTCTGGGTTCTTTCCCTCTCGGACATGGACCTTAGCACCCATGCCCTCACTGCCGTAGAACATTTATTAGCATTCGGAGTTTGTCAGGAATTGGTAGGCGATGAAACCCCCGCATCCAATCAGTAGCTCTACCTCTAATAAACTTATATACGACGCTGCACCTAAATGCATTTCGGAGAGTACGAGCTATCTCCCAGTTTGATTGGCCTTTCACCCCTACCCACAGGTCATCCGAAGACTTTTCAACGTCAACCGGTTCGGTCCTCCACTCTGTGTTACCAGAGCTTCAACCTGCCCATGGGTAGATCACAAGGTTTCGCGTCTAATCCTACTAACTATGCGCCCTATTCAGACTCGCTTTCGCTCCGGCTCCGGTACTTAATACCTTAACCTCGCTAGTAAAATTAACTCGTAGGCTCATTATGCAAAAGGCACGCCGTCACAGCATTACGCTGCTCCGACCGCTTGTAGGCGTACGGTTTCAGGTTCTATTTCACCCTTCTATTCGAAGTGCTTTTCACCTTTCCTTCACAGTACTTGTTCACTATCGGTCTTTCAGGAGTATTTAGCCTTGGAGGATGGTCCCCCCATATTCAGACAGGATTTCACGTGTCCCGCCCTACTCATTTATCATCTCTATATGCCTTTCGAGTACAGGATTATCACCTTCTATGATTGTTCTTTCCAGAACATTCCTCTAAACATAAAAAGACTTTTGGGCTAATCCGCTTTCGCTCGCCACTACTTACGGAATCTCTTCGATTTCTTTTCCTCCGGGTACTTAGATGTTTCAGTTCTCCGGGTTTGCTCCTCTTGCGAGGTGACATGTCTTCAACATGCCGGGTTGCCCCATTCGGATATCTGCGGATCAATTCGTGTGTGCCAATCCCCGCAGCTTTTCGCAGCTTACCACGTCCTTCGTCGCCTCTGAAAGCCTAGGCATCCGCCATACGCCCTTAACGATTTCTTTCCTATTGGTTACTCAAGCGCTTTATGCGCTCGGTTTTCTCTTTGTGATGTCTTTACCGTTAATGTCAATGATCTTAATTTCTTTCTTTCAAACTGATGAACAAATGTTGTTTTTGGCTCCATTCGTAACTTTTAAATCAGTCCTCCAAAACTGTGGAGAATAAGGGAGTCGAACCCTTGACCTCCTGCGTGCAAGGCAGGCGCTCTAGCCAGCTGAGCTAATTCCCCTCTAGTAGACTTTAGATATCAGATTCCAGATCTCAAACCTAAATGTCTGATGTCTAATAGCTGATCTCTTCCTGTCTTTCAATTAGTAGTCTCGGGCAGGCTCGAACTGCCGACCTCTACATTATCAGTGTAGCGCTCTAACCAGCTGAGCTACGAGACTGTCTTTTAGACGTAAAAGATGATAGGCTGATAGATAATAGACTAATTTCTTCGTCTTTCTCTCTCTGCTTTTATCTTCTTTGCCTCTCTCAATCCCTTTACTAATTTCTAGTGGGTTTTGTATTTTTATATATCAACCAAACAAAAAACTAAAGCTATGCTTTAAGTAAGTATTTTGTATCTTACGATACTGATTTTGTTTAACGTCCTAAGACGCTCTAAAATGAGATGTTCCAGCCGCACCTTCCGGTACGGCTACCTTGTTACGACTTAGCCCTAGTTACCTGTTTTACCCTAGGCAGCTCCTGTTACGGTCACCGACTTCAGGTACCCCAGACTTCCATGGCTTGACGGGCGGTGTGTACAAGGCCCGGGAACGTATTCACCGCGCCATGGCTGATGCGCGATTACTAGCGATTCCAGCTTCATAGAGTCGAGTTGCAGACTCCAATCCGAACTGAGACCGGCTTTCGAGATTTGCATCACTTCGCAGTGTAGCTGCCCTCTGTACCGGCCATTGTATTACGTGTGTGGCCCAAGGCGTAAGGGCCGTGATGATTTGACGTCATCCCCACCTTCCTCTCTACTTGCGTAGGCAGTCTCACTAGAGTCCCCAACTTAATGATGGCAACTAGTGACAGGGGTTGCGCTCGTTGCAGGACTTAACCTAACACCTCACGGCACGAGCTGACGACAACCATGCAGCACCTTGAAAAATGTCCGAAGAAAAGTCTATTTCTAAACCTGTCATTTCCCATTTAAGCCTTGGTAAGGTTCCTCGCGTATCATCGAATTAAACCACATAATCCACCGCTTGTGCGGGCCCCCGTCAATTCCTTTGAGTTTCAAACTTGCGTTCGTACTCCCCAGGTGGCTAACTTATCACTTTCGCTTAGTCTCTGAAACTTACATTCCAAAAACGAGTTAGCATCGTTTACGGCGTGGACTACCAGGGTATCTAATCCTGTTCGCTCCCCACGCTTTCGTCCATCAGCGTCAGTTGTTGCTTAGTAACCTGCCTTCGCAATTGGTGTTCTAAGTAATATCTATGCATTTCACCGCTACACTACTTATTCCAGCTACTTCAACAACACTCAAGACCTGCAGTATCAATGGCAGTTTCACAGTTAAGCTGTGAGATTTCACCACTGACTTACAGATCCGCCTACGGACCCTTTAAACCCAATAAATCCGGATAACGCTTGCACCCTCCGTATTACCGCGGCTGCTGGCACGGAGTTAGCCGGTGCTTATTCGTATAGTACCTTCAGCTACCCTCACGAGGGTAGGTTTATCCCTATACAAAAGAAGTTTACAACCCATAGGGCCGTCGTCCTTCACGCGGGATGGCTGGATCAGGCTCTCACCCATTGTCCAATATTCCTCACTGCTGCCTCCCGTAGGAGTCTGGTCCGTGTCTCAGTACCAGTGTGGGGGATCACCCTCTCAGGCCCCCTAAAGATCGTAGACTTGGTGAGCCGTTACCTCACCAACTATCTAATCTTGCGCGTGCCCATCTCTATCCACCGGAGTTTTCAATACCGAATGATGCCATCCAGTATATTATGGGGTATTAATCTTCCTTTCGAAAGGCTATCCCCCAGATAAAGGCAGGTTGCACACGTGTTCCGCACCCGTACGCCGCTCTCAAGATCCCGAAAGATCTCGACCGCTCGGCTTGCATGTGTTAGGCCTCCCGCTAGCGTTCATCCTGAGCCAGGATCAAACTCTCCATTGTATGTTTGTCTGACTCACTCAAAGTTTTTAACGCTTTAGTTTTTCCTTACTTGGTTGTTATATTGTATGTCAATGATCTTTATATCTTTCGCTTTTCAACGAAGCAATCTCTCTGTCAGTGTCGCTCCGTATTTGCGAGTGCAAAAGTAAAACTTTATTTTTTAATGACCAAATGTTTTTGAAGAAAATTTTAAAGTTTTTTAAGTAACCTTAATCCTTCTCAAAACCTCAATCCCTCTACTCCTGCGCTCCCTCTAATTGGGACTGCAAAGATACAAACTCTTTTTAAACTGACAACTTTTTTTTTCAAAAAGTTTTAAAGTTTTTTTTCGTCCGTCTCTTTTTGGAAGTAATATCGTTTTTGCCCATCTAAAGGCTCTTCTGCGCTACTGAATGTCTTTCGTTTTTCAGTGGGGCAAAGATAGTAACTTCATACAACGCAAAACAAGTTTATTTAACATAAATTTCATATTCGGATAGGTTTTTATCTTAATCAGCTGGAAGGCAGAGAGAAAAATTTTAAACATTTGTTTGGAGGAGTGGACGAGAGGGGATTATTCGGCCGATGAGATGTGGGATTTTGGGGGTGGAACATCAAATAAGGTATCTATAATAATAAGGTGCAGGTTTGAATTGAATTCAGATGGAGGGAGTATCTTTATTAAATGAGATTCATTAGACTAAGCTCAGGATTGTAGCCCGTTCCCTATTGATATATATAATAAGATAAGGGAAGATTTTCAATAAAGCCTGTAAAAAATGTGACTGGAAATACATTTGAGCTAAAGCTCAGTACAAAGATTATATAAAAGAACGGGCTGAAGCCCGTTCCTATTGTTGATTTATATAGGCCAAAACCTACAATTGTTTAGTATAGAATGTTTCTAAGGTTTGATTTCCTTATATATTACGCTCAAAAACTCAGCGTAGGACTTCTCCAGGCCAATAATATCCCCGGATTTCAGATTCAAACCTCCTACTCCTGAATTATCTGGTTTTACTTTTAGAGAAGAAACCTGAAAATAGAGGTTGTCATCATTAGCTTTTGGCTGAACTTTCACCGTAGAGCCTAAAAGTTTTTTGGTTGAGATGGTATAAATTTCTCCCGGGACAATTTTTAATTTTAAAAAAGATCTTGGAGAGATTGTATAATCTTTACGGTTGATGTTGATCTTTTGATCTTTTTCAGAAGAGGCAAATATATACATCTCACCATGTTTAGCTGCTAGTTTTTCTTTGGGTGTATAATATAAAGCGATTTTATAATTGGCAGCATTGAATGCCTGAGGTGTACCATCAACATTTTCGAAAGGTTTTAATTCGAATGTATTGGCACCAATCTCTTTTGCTTTTTTATATACCAGAGAAAATACGAGTGCATCATCTTTTGAAAAACCCTGTACTTCTACTTCTCCTAAATAAATAGCATCTGCTACGGCTTCTTTTCTTAGTAAGAATTTATCTGAGTTGTCATTTGTTTTTTCAACTCTGGTCATATAAACATTTTGTGCGCTCCACAACTGGATACATAACACGGAAAAGAGGATTGCAATATTTTTCATATATATAGTATTAGTGTAAAAGGATATCGACACATTCTTCAAGACTGTTTTCCCAATGCTTAGGTTCTATTTTGTAAACTTCCTCTATTTTATCCAAAGACATTGTACTTCTTACAGGTCTTTGGGCAGGTGTTGGGTACTGTTCGGTTGTTAATGGATTTAATTTTATTGATGATTTTGAAAATTCAGCAATTTTTCTGGCAAATTCAAACCAGGTTGTCTCCGGATAGTTTGAGAAGTGGAAAATCCCATAGGTTTTCTGTGGCGTTTCAATAATCCTCATAATAGCTTCTGCCAAATCGTTTGCGTTAGTAGGCTGCCCAAACTGATCAGCAACGATTCCCAGCTCTTCTTTTTGAGAGAAAAGATTTAGCATTGTTTTCACAAAATTCTTATTAAATTCAGAATACAGCCATGAAGTTCTTAGGATGATTGTTTTTGGATTAATTTCCAGAGCAAGCTCTTCTCCTTCTCTTTTTGATGCACCATATACTCCTATCGGGTTTGTAAAATCATCTTCAGAGTATGGAAGATTTGTGGTACCATCAAAAACATAATCTGTAGAAACATGAATCAGAACAGATTTATAATCTGCGCATGCCTGAGCAAGATGAGCTACTCCACCAGCATTTACGGCAAAGGCTTTTTCTTTTTCTTTTTCCGCCAGATCAACTGCGGTATATGCAGAGGCATTGATGCAATAATCAGGTTTGTTATCATAAAAGAAATCATTCACCTGCTCTTCATTGGTAACATCTAAAATGGATGAGTCTGTAAATAAGAATTCATATAGATGTTCAAAATCCGGAGCAATCTTTTTTATGCAGTTTCCTAATTGTCCGTTACTCCCTATTACTGCTATTTTTTTCATTTGTTTATTATTAATTTTTAAATTGGGAACTTCAACAAGAAGTAGGTTTAAGAGTTCTTGGCATTCTGAGATCTTAAGAACTTTACTCTTGACTGGAAGTCTTTTTGGATAAGATCTACATAAAATTTATCAAAAATTTCTTTGATATCTTCGGGATGAACTTCAGATTTTCTTGTTTTGACATTAAAATAAATAACGGTTACCCAAAGTACAGCATGAATTGTTTTTTCATCAAGGCTTTTCATCAGAATTTCGACTTTTGCTGTTCTATCCTGTACATCGATGGTCTTGCTGCTGATCACTACCTGCGTATTATATCTTACTTCTTTCAGATAGGCTATTTCATTTTGAATAGCAATCCAGGTACAGCCGGTTTGCTTGGTATATTCTTCATAGGTAAATCCATAAAATGTTTCTACATGATCTTCCCGGGCATTGAACATATACTCAAGATATTTTACATTATTCAAATGTCCGATTGGATCACAGTCACTAAACCTAACTTTGACCGTAGTTGATACTTCTTTTTCCATTCGGCAAAAATAAAAAAACCACCTCTAAAAGAGGTGGTTAGTTTTATAAATCTTTGTTAATTTGCTGAAATTATTGAATTCCTAGTTCTTTCTTCACAGCTGGAGTTGCGTCTGGTCCTGCTTTATAAAGGAATGCTGTTGAGTTTGCATCCATAATATAATCATATCCACTAGCTTTAGCTACTTTTTCTACGGCATCGTTTAATTTTTTCTCAATAGGAGCGAAAGCTACATCTTGTTTAGACTGAAGATCTTTTTGAGCTTTTTCCTGCATTTGCTGGATTTCTTCAGCTAATTTTTTCATTTCTGCTTCTCTAGCATTGTTTTCCTCAGCTGTTTTCTTAGGAGCTTCAGTTTGGTATTGCTGATATTTAGTTTGAGCTGCGTCAGCTTTTTTCTTAATCTCAGCTTGTTTAGTATCCAAGAATGTTTTAAGATCAGCATCTGCTTTCTTTTTCTCCGGCATTGCGTTAAGAACTCCCATTACATCTAAAGTAGCAATTTTTTGAGCTTTTGCCATACCTACAGATACAACCATCATTACTGCTGCAAATAATACACTTAATTTTTTCATAACTGGTAAATAAATAATTTAATTTGTTTTTAGATTTTAAAATATAGCAAAAGTTAATTCTCTGATTATTTTTTGCCTTTGCTATTTGTCTTTTCCTTCTTGTCTGTCCCTTTTAATAGAATAGACAATACTTTTTCGGTGTAATCATATTTTGACTGAAGGAAAATAACACTAATGTTATTGCTTTTATCAAGAACTATGCCCAAGCCATTTTTTTCGGACATTGTTTTGATAGCTCCCCAAATCTGATCCTGAAATGGCTGAACAAGATTTGTTCTCAGTTTTGTAATTTCACCGTTAGCTCCAAAACGTAAGCTTGTTGTTGTTTTAATATTTTTATCAAGATCGGTAACTTCTTTTTCTCTAAGTTTAAGCTGGTCACCTATCAATAAAACTTTTTCACTTTCAAAAGCAGCCTTTTTTCTTTCATATTCAGACTGAAGGCTTTGAAGTTCAGATTCCCAGGTATCAATCTGAGAATTCAACCTAGCTTCAGCTTCTTTATACTGAGGTAATTTATTCAAAATTTCATTAGTATCCACTACTCCTATTTTTTGGGCATTGTTCAACCCGAAAAGCAAGAGGAATGCGAACGTGAAAATTATTTTAAAGTGCTTCATATTTATAATTATAATGTTTGGTTCATCAAGAAGTGGTTTCTCCATCCAGACTTATCACCAGAAATAGTCTTATCAAGACCTAGCGCAAAGTCGAATCCGATCAATCCAAATGCTCCCATATAAACTCTTACACCAATTCCCACAGATCTTTTCAACTGGAATGGGCTGTAAGAGCTCCATGAATTCCATACGTTACCACCTTCAGCGAATGTCAATGCGTAGATTTTTGCAGTCTGGCTCATTGAGATCGGATATCTTAATTCTAAAGTAAATCTGTTATAGATTGTACCTCCTCCTTTCTGTGTAATATCTTCTGCCTGGCCTCCTTCTGTAGTGGCATTTTCATAACCTCTTAAAGGAATCAATTCTCTACCATCATATCGACCTCCGAAAAGACCTGTTCCTCCCATATAGAATCTTTCGAATGGCGGAGCACCCAATTGGCTGTTATATCCATCCATGAATCCCATTTCTGCAGAAGATCTCAAGACCAGTTTTCCAATGATTTCATTGTAAACATCTGCTTTAAACTTGATTTTATAGAATTCCATCCACTTATATTTGTCAATGGCAGACATTGTGGAGTAATCTTTCTTCTTAAACAATGAGTATGGAGGAGTCAGTTTTGCTGAAAGCTCGATATTGGATCCAGTTGTTGGGAAAATCGGGTCAATACCTGCAGAGTTTCTGCTCAATCCTAAGTTGACACTGAAGTTATTGGCAGTACCATTATTTTCAGTGGAATCTCCAAACTGGAATGGATAGTTTTTGAAGTCATACTTCTGGAACTGTAAACCAGTATAAAGAGAGAAATAGTCATCCGGCCAGTTCAATAGCCTGTTCAGACCTACTGAAGCAGAGAAAATGTTCAATTTCTGAGCGTCTCCATATTGATCTGTATATCTTACTCTTGAGTTATTCAAACTTACAGAAAGAGCTGTTGGTCTTGTACCAAATAGCCAAGGTTCAGTGAATGATACTCCATAGTTCTGGAAGTACTGTCCTGCCTGCACCTGAACCGAGAACGTTTGTCCGTCTCCCTGAGGTACCGGTTTGAAATCTTTAAACTTAAGGAAATTCTTTAATGAGAAGTTATTAAATGTTAATCCTAAAGTACCGATGAAGCTGTTACCACCGTAACCTGCCTGTAGCTGAACCTGAGAAGATCCTTTTTCTACTAGTTTCCAGTTGATATCTACAGTATTATCCACCTGATTTGGCTGGATATCCTGTCCGATTTGCTGAGGGTCAAAGAATGACATCCCTGCTAAATCGAAATAGGTTCTCTTAATTTCTGTTTTCTTGAATAGCTCTCCTGGTTTTGTTCTTAGTGCTCTAAGAATTACGTGATCATGGGTTGTTGTATTCCCTTGCCATGTTACCTTATTCCAGGTAGCCTGCTCACCTTCATTAATTCTCACTTCAAGGTTTACAGCATCTCCTGTTACTGATTTTTCAACAGGTGTTACGTTTGAGAAAAGGTAACCATTGTTCATGTAAACAGATTTAATATCTGAATCATCCTCTTTACCTCCGTCTTCACCAACTTTTTTGTTGAAACCTACAGCATCGTAGATATCACCTTTCTTATATCCTAATAATCTTTGTAAATATTCTGTCGCGTATACAGTATTACCCGTGAATGTAACATCCCCGATATAATATTTTTTACCCTCGCTAAGTTTTACATTGATTTCGTAGTTATTTCTTTTGTTTCTCCATACTGAATCTGAAACAATTTTAGCGTCTCTGTATCCGAGGGAGTTGTAATAACTGATAAGACTTTGCTTGTCTTCCTGATATTTATCTTCAATGAATTTTGAGGACTTTAATATTCCACCGATACCAAAACGCTTTTGCTTAGTTTCTTTGAAAGCTTTATTTCTAAGTTTTCTATCGGTTACATTATCGTTTCCTTCAAATTCAATATGATCAATTTTGATTCTTTTACCCTTATCTACATTGATTGTCCAGTCTACCAAAGAAGGATCACCTGCATTGACTTTATCCTCAATAGTGATTTTAGCATCTGCAAAACCTTTTTTGATATAATCTTTAGGAACATGGGTTTTAAGGCTTGAAACTAAGTTCTGAGTAATCTTAGTTCCTGGTTTAAGGTTATTATCCTTTGCCAGTTTTTCACTTTTAGATTTACCGATTCCTTTTCCTGCAAATTTAACTTCTCCAAGTTCTTTCAGATCCTGCAGATGAAATTTCAGAACAATCGTTTGTCCTTCAATACTTTGAACATAAACTTCCACTTCAGAAAAAGATTGGGTATCCCAAAGCTTTTTTACAGCGTTGCTGATTTTCTGTCCCGGAATGTCTACACTTTCTCCTTTTGTAAGGCCCGTAAATCTTAAGATCTGAGCTGGTGTATATTTTTTTACCCCATCTACAACGATGTCTTTAAGTGTATAAGTTCCTGCCTCATTTTCTGCATGTACAGCATTATTTACTTTTGTGCTGTCTTGTGGAGTTACTTGTCCATAAAAATGTGCAGAAGCAGCAAACATAATGATGGGTAATAGTCTAAACTTCATTTTATCGAGTCTTTCTTTTCTTAAAATTTTATTGGCCATTTACCTGTTCACCGGTTAAACCATATCTTCTTTCCTTGTTTTGATAATCAACAATACATTGGAAGAAAATATCTTTGGTGAAATCCGGCCACAGAACATTTAAAAACTGTAATTCTGCATAAGCAATCTGCCAAAGCAGGAAGTTGCTTATCCTTATTTCGCCGCTGGTTCTGATCAGTAAATCTACAGGAGGAAAATCTTTTGTATAAAGATAGTTTTCGAATAAACTTTCGTTTATATTTTGTATCTCTACTTTTCCTTCTTTTACATCAGAACTTATATTTTTTACGGCTTCCAGTATTTCATTTTGCGAGCCATAGCTAATAGCCAATACAAGGTTTCCTTTTGTGTTTTCTTTTGTAAGCTCTACCACACGTTCCAACTGCTCTTTTACTATTGTAGGCAGTTTCTCAAGATTCCCTATAACATGCATTCTCAATCCTTTGCTGAAGATCTCTTCTGCTTCCAGCAGTAAGGTCTCTACCAACAGATTCATAAGGGTATTCACTTCTTCACTTGGACGATTCCAATTTTCTGAAGAGAATGTATACAGTGTTAAATAAGGGATATTAATCTCATTACATGCATTAATGGCATTTCTTACTGCATTAATAGCATTTTTGTGACCGAAAGTTCTTTCTTCGCCACGAGATTTTGCCCATCTTCCATTACCATCCATAATGATGGCTACGTGTTTTGGTAAATTCTCAGAATTTATTTTTTCTTTAATCAACGACATATTATTCACAATAACATGGAGGTCTTCCGAACGAATATGTAAGTCCTAAACTGAAAGTATTTATCCAGTCGTTGGATCTTCCATCTCCAATATTTCTCTTTTTAATAAACTCTGCTTCTCTTTCTTTAGAAACCGCATAATAATTTCCTGACTGTAATAATGAACCACCTGTAGCGGGATCCAAAATATCAGCATTAAAAGAAGTTTTTACATCTTTGGAAAGGATCTTACTATGATCCAACTGATCCGTCAATGTATATCTGAATGTAGCTTCTGCAAATATAGCCCAGGAATGGTTGAATTTATACTTCAAACCCACCCCAAAAGGAATATGCATTGTTACTTTTTTCCCTAGTGAATAATCTGTGGTGGTTGTAAAATCCAATTCATTGATCGGAGCTTGTGCTACACCATCAGCATCTCTCCTGAAATCATTTACAAGAGTAGCTTTAGGAGCATCAAACATCAAAGCACCGATACCTCCGAAGATGTAAGGGCTCAGCATGCTGATCTGCTCATTATTTACAGGGAAAAAGTTATATTCAAACATTAAACTCGCCTCATACACATTGTTTTTTCCGTATGAGTTTCTATTTCTTCTATAATCTTCTTTCGCCGCTTTATCACTAAACTGAATCTGATTGTATCCCAAATCCAATCTAACGGTCTGATGCGGATTAAAATTAAATCTATATAATAAACCACCATAAAATGGGATGCCCCAATCTGACGCTCTGCTTAAATCCAACGGCTTCTGTAAAATATAATTTGTCCTTCCTACATCTCCCACTAGGTTACTCATACCTAGACGAACTCCCAATTCGTTTCTTTGTGCTTTAACACTTACCACTCCAAGGAAGGCAAGGAAGCTAAACAATAATTTTTTATTCATAAAAGAATATGGATTTATGGTTATTTTAAAATTTAATTTTTGCAAATATAAAACATTTTTATATTAATGATAATCTTAATGTTTAGTTAAAAATAAACAAAAAAACATAATTTGTTATAAAGTAAACGGCAAAGTGGCAAAAATATTCTTTTTTTCATAGAATGAAAATACTTTAAATATGAAAAAACCCCCATTAAATGAGGGTTTAATGCTTTATTTTTTGTTGAATAATACCTGTACTTTATTTCTGATCCTTATCAGTAATGGCTCTTTATAATTTTTATCTTCATCAAAATAACCGTAACCATAGCCATATCCATAACCGTAACCATAGCCATATCCGTAGCCTTGCTTGGTATTATAGTCATTATAGACAAGTCCTAAATTATTAACTTCGTCATTATGATACTTTTCAGTAATCATTTTAAGCATATATTTTTCTGTGTATTCATGGCGTACAACATAAATATTAGCATCCGAATACTTCATCAGCTCATAGGAGTCCGCCACAAGCCCTACAGGTGGTGAATCTATAATAATGAAATCGTATTTTTCTTTAAGTTCTTCTATAAATCTGATATTTTTCTGGCTCATTAATAGCTCAGATGGATTGGGAGGGATAGGACCTGAAGTAGCAACATCAAGATTAGGGATCTTGGTTTTGTTAATAATCTGGTCAATATCTACTTCACCTGTAAGATAATTTGATATCCCATATTTATTATCAATCTTAAAGTCTCCAAAGATTTTCGGTTTTCTAAGGTCCATTCCTAATAAGATTGTTTTTTTATCACTTAATCCTATTACGGATGCCAGATTGATAGAGATATAAGTTTTTCCTTCTCCCCCAATGGATGAAGTAATCAAAATAACTTTTCCTTTTTCACTTTCATTGTCCATCAGGAATCTCATATTGGCTCTTATTCCCCTGAAGGCTTCTGATACAGATGATTTTGGCTGCTCCAGAACGGTAAGCATATTTTCATTGCTGTTATTTCCTATTACTCCGAGAAGTGGAATTTTTGTAGCACTTAAAAGCTCTTTAATATTTCTGATTTTACTGTCTAATACTTCACCTACAAAGATAAAGAGTAATGGAAGCAGCAACAATCCAGAGATAATGGCAGTTTTTGCTAACTTGACATTAGGCCCGATAGGTCTTTGTCCCAGATTTTTTGCAGGGTCAATCACTGTAATATCGGATTGATTGGTCGCCATTCTCATCTTAGTATCACTCTGTCTTCCCAGAAGACTATTATAAGTAGCCTCGATCATATTATAACCTCTTTCTGCATCCAGATATCTTCTTTCTTTTTCAGGATAAGATGCTAAATCTGAATTGGCTCCTGAAATATCACGGTCAATTTTGTTGATCTCATCATAATATCTGCTATAATATCCTCTTAAGCTATTCGATGATCCCATTCTTGCTTCATCAATAAGCCTGTTGATTTCTCTCATCGGCTCTGATGAAGGCTTATAAATAGAAGCCATTTCTGCTTTTTTGGTATACAGAGCTTTCAGTTCAGAAACGGTTGCTGAGAATACGCCATCTTCAAAACCAGCAGCATTGGTTCCGATCATTTTATCAAAATTTTGAGACTGCAGCGTGTTCTTTATATTGTTAAGTGAATTGATTTTGCTTATAATATCAGCTTTTTTAGCTTCCAACTCTTTTATTTTCTCAAGAGATTTTTCATCTCTGTCTTTAATATTATAAAGTTTTTCTGAGGTTTTTAAATAATTCAGCACATTAGCACTTGAATCAAGCTTTTTACGGATATTATCCAGATTTTCTTTTAAAAAGATGTCTGTGTTTTTATTAACTATATTTTTATCAGCCAATCTCTTTTTTTGTAATTCTGCAACAGATTTATTAAGGAAATTAACTGTACTATTAAGATTATATCCTGTTTTGGTAATAATCATAATGGATCTGATCTCTTTATCAAAGTCAACACCTGTAGTAGAAACAATCTCATTTACACTCTCATTTACTGAGTTCAGTTTTACAATGATATTATCCAACTTGATTTTAGTGGGAACAGGATTTCTAACCAGTCTGAATCTCAGGTTTGGGGAATTGTACCACTCATTGATTTTAATGATTTTATCAGCGGGTCTGCTATATGCGTTGATACTCTGGAAGCCTTCAATCTCATAATTATACAAGTTGGTAGATTCTCCTTCTTCGGGTAAAACTACTTGATAGGCTCCATCTCCTTTGGGTATCAGGGTAATAGGATAATTAATCTGCTGAAGATGGTTTTTATCGATCTGAAGAAAGACAGGTGAGTCATCTTTATCCAGATAGGTAGATTTTATCAGTCCTTTAGTAGAATAATTGACAAAAAGGTCAAGTTCTTTTACCAAAAATTCGTTATGCGATCTGGATAAAAGCATTTTCTTCAGATAAAGTCCATCCTGATTTCCGGTATCTCCCCAAATGAAGTTGATAGATTGATTAGCCTGTGTTGGTAAAAACTCAGACCCTTTACTGGAAGTACTTAATGATAAATCTGATGCATAAATATTTTGTGCATAGTAGTGAGTGTATCCCCATGCAAGCGTATAGCCAATAAAAAACATGAATACAAACCAATACCAGTTCTTAAGAACCCTTCTTAAAAAGTGTTCTAAATCAAATAATGCAAATGATCCATACTTTTCTTTCTGAGAATTATTCTTCTCTGCAGCGTTTACTCTTTCTGGAATCATGACTAAAGATTTTTAAGAAGTAAATAAATAGACAATGCTGTAGTAATCACCGAAACTCCTGTTGTCAAAGTCTGAATAGGGTCCTTTCCGAATCCATTCAAGCTTTTTGCTCTTGTGTTCAGATAAATTTCATCACCATTCTGCACATAATAGAAAGGAGAGTTCATAAGATCTTCGCGGGTAAGATCTATTTTGGCAATTTTGATTCCTTCCGGAAGTTTTCTGTGGATAACGATCTCTTTTTTGTCGATCGTTCTGTTCAGCCCACCATTGATAGCTAAAGCTTCAGTAATGGTAAGGGTATTTTTATGGGCTACTTTCTCTCCTGAAAGTCCTGTTGTTTCTACATCACCAAGAATATAATAGGTGATACCGTCTGTATTCAGTCTTACTTCAGACTTTCCTTCCTGGAAATTTTCATTTACTTTTTCCTGAATTTCTTTTCTGATATCCTCTAATGTTCTCCCCTCGGCTTTTACATAGCCAATTCCAAAAACATTGATATCACCATTGGAGTCTACCTTGAGTCCATTAAAATAAAAATTCATGTTTCCTCCTCTGCTTGCTCCAGAGATAGCACCAACTCCTCCTCCAACACCACCACCGCCTGACATAGCAGGACTCATTGCAACTCCGGTTCCAATTCCTCCTGAGGAATTGTAAGAAGAATAAAACTGTGCAGCATCTCCTTTGGGAGTTGTTACAATGTTAAGATTGAGGATATCATTTTTGGTAATCCTGTATACGGGAATATTGTAGGGAACGAGACCTTCTTCATTAATTACGAGACTCTCACTTGGCTGTAAGTATCTTACATCCTTTGTTGTAATACATGAGGTAACTAAAAGAGGGAATATTAAAAATAAATATTTAAAGTTTTTCATCATATATATAATATTGTTTACAAAAGTAATATTTAATTGTTAATTTTTGTTATTTCTTAATCGATATAGCAAATCTGGCAGATAAGCACCCAAAAAACCTATTGAAAGGATCACCAATAATAAAAGATTGACATTAATATGTCTTAAATAATAAGCTACTCCAACAATCATCAAATAGTAAAGGATAATATAGAAAGTTGATCTCCTATGGGTAAGGTTCAATTTTAACAGCTTATGATGAATATGGTTTTTATCGGCATCAAATGGGGATTTTTTATTGTAAAGTCTGATCATAATTACATTTAAAGTATCTACGATTGGAAGAATCAAGATGGCCACCGCAACTACAGGAGCAGACTGAAGGTGATATCTTGGAACATCGATGAGTTTCTTATCTATAAAAATATCTATAAAACAAATGGATGTAAAAGCCAATAAAAAGCCAAGGAGCATAGAGCCGGTATCTCCCATAAATATTTTTCGGGTACGGTAGTTTGACAAATTATAATACAAAAATGCCAATACAGTCCCAATGATAACAACAGATAGTATTACGAGCGGATAGTTATATTCTCCCAAACGGTAATAGCTTATTCCAAATAAAGCACTACAGATAACGGAATAACCTCCTGCAAGCCCATCTATCCCGTCAATCAGGTTGAACGCATTAATCAGAATAATAAATGTTACGATACTGAATATCACACTTACGAAATACTCCAGTTCATATACGCCGAAGATTCCGAATAAACTTCTTATTCTGATATCCGAACCAATAACAATGAGGGAAGACACAACAATTTGTGCAACAAGTTTTTTGTAAGCCCTCATTACAACAATATCGTCCATTACCCCCACATAGAGCAGGATAATTAATGAAGCAAATAAAAATTTGTAGAGATCAAACAATTCATAGGCAAAAATAGAGGCACAGATTCCAATTGAATAAAAGATGGCAATTCCACCAAGATTGGGAATTTCTCTAAGGTGCGAGCTTCTTATTCCAGGCTCATCCATCAGATTCTTTCTTCTTGAAATCTTGACAATGGTAGGAATAGAGAAAAATGTAATTAAAAAGGAGAATACGAAACCTAATCCTATTTTTATATAGAAAATAGGTATCCCCGATCCGCTTAAGAACAATTCAAAGTTTTTCATTCTTTTCTAATTCAGCACTTGTATCTCCAAAATAAAAAATCATAATAGGAACTTTATTATCATTTTCTATTGACCGAAACAATAGTACTTACATTTGTGTTTACTAAATCAACTTTCTTATCAATCTTTTTTGTCCTGCAAAAAACAACAGATAAAAAATCTTTTTCTTCAAAGGCAAAGATAAAAGATAATTCTTACCAAAACGACTATACTTCAATATATCTTGAATTTTTATTTGTCTTTCCTTCATAAAAAGAGCTAATTGATCCGACATACTATAAAATATTTCTTCTTTTTTAACAAAGGCCAGATAGGCTAAAAATGAGTATACGCCTTCAAAAATCTGAAAATTTTTCAACTCTTCTTTTTTGTGGGAATATGGGGATTTACTGAATATTTTTTCCACATCAGATACGGCTTTTAACATATCAATCCCTTTTTCCGTATGGGTTTTTGTAATAGAATCAGTACGTTCAAGGTACTGGTAATGAAAATTCTGAGTCTGCGCTATGGTTTCACATTCCAGCAAAAGCTGTGGAATAAGCTGAATATCTTCAAAATGAATTCCTTTTTTAAATCTTTTCTGATTAAAAAGCTCCTTTTTAAACAGCTTATTGCATGCAAAATAGCTGATATCTGAAAAAACAGAAAAATAATCTCCAAGTAGTATTTTCTCAGGCATATTGGGAAGCTGGGTCAGTTTTTGGATAATTTTTCCATTTTCGTCTACTTTCTGAATATTACAGATCACCATCTTCGCCTGGTGTTTTTCTGCTAAAAGAAGCATTTCTTCAAACATAGTTTCGGTGACATAATCATCACTGTCTACAAAACCAATGTAATCACCGGTAGCCTTATCAATTCCAAAATTACGGGCATCACTTAGCCCTCCGTTTTCTTTGGTAAAAGCTTTTATTTTATCCGGATATTTTTGTGCAAATTCTTTAATTATTTGTTCAGAATTATCTTTACTTCCGTCATTCACTACAAGAATCTCAATATCAGGAAGACTCTGCTTCACCAGGGAGTCAAGGCATTTTGTCAAATAATTTTCTACATTATAAACGGGAACAATAATGGATACTCTTGAGGGAACATTTGTCATACATTAAATTTTCGTCAGTCTTGCATTCAACCAGCCTTTTTTAGCTTCATCAAAATCCTTTCTGGAGCAGGGAATGCAGTTTTCTATATTTTCATCATCACCAAAATACCACAAATTACTGAAAGTATCACGCCTGAATGCATATTGCCTGTCATCTATCAAAACATAGAACAGTTCATAATGCCTTTCTTTAGGATGGGAATGCTGGATATTGATTCCTTCAATCAGATACCACAGCATTTGTGCTAAAAGCTGATGATTCAGCTGGTTTTCAGAATAAATATTATAATTAAAAATCCCGACAGATTTCAGGTTTTCACTCAATCCGATTTCCTTCATATAGGCACAGATTTCTCTTCTGTTCAACCCATTTACCTGCGGATTCATTGAAAAGGGTTCACTAAAGCTTTCAATAGCATCACAGTTTACGGTCACCAGATCTGCTTTTCTGAAGAACGGTTCTGTTTTTTCTGTAGAATTCATCATTTCAGCCAGTCGGATAATATCAAACTCTACTTCTTTGATGAGCCTTACGGAATCCATTTCATTCAAATGTTTTTGGTAACCCAGATGATGGTAGTTTTTAATGGAGAAATTTTTGGCTCCGAAAATCTTGCTTAAAAAAGTATGTTCATTGATGCTTTCTCCTTGCTGAAGAGAGATAATATTACTAATCTGGGTATAATTGAGGCTTTTCTTATGGAAATTCAATGCTGAAAATAATGAGAAAGCAAAATCATTGGAACCACCAATAATTACCGGAATAGCTCTTTTATAATGACATGCCGACAGCACTTCCTGTAAGATATAATGAGTATCCTGAACAGATTTTCCGGACACCAGATCTCCGAGATCAACAACAGGAATTTCGAAGTCCATCTGCGAAAGCTTGTAAAATTCTTTTCTTACCGCCGTAAAATCCTGCACTTCCGCATCGCCGCCCGCACCTCTGTAGTCTGATACAAACAAAAGAACAATACTGTCTTCTCTGATATCTTTTGTAATCCGATTTCCTATCTGCCAGCTCTCTGTTTTAAAATTTCTTGGTGAAATGATAAAGTCTTCGAAGTCCATATTTTAATTTAAAATGTAATAATTGATTAATCGCTTGATGTAACAAACATACAAAAAACACAGGAACTGAGTAAGACTGTTTCTATTTGTTCATAAAAAAAAGCCGTCAACAGGTGTTAACGGCTTCTTGGTATTTCAATCTTAAGATTATTTATTTTTTAGCTGCAGGTTTCTTAGCAGCTGGTTTTTTAACAGCTGTAGTCTTCTTAGTAGTCGCTGCCTTTTTTGCTGCAGGTTTTTTCTTTTCTGCAAAAGCTTTCGGATCCTGATCTGTAATCCATTTTTTAACCTCATCTAAAGAAAGTTCTTTCAGTTCGTCAGCTTCATATTTTGTATCATCTGCTTTTTTCGGAATTTTAAACATGGCTTTTCCGAACTTGATGAAAGGTCCCCATCTTCCGTTTTCAATGGAGATTTTTTCTTTTTCCCACTGCTGGATATATCGGTTGGCTTCTTTCTCCAATTTAGCGTCAATCAGTTCATTGATATCACTTTGTGAAAGGTTTTCGAAATCATATCTTTTGGGAACATTCACAAAGATATCTTTGTACTTGATAAATGGTCCGAATCTTCCTGATCCTTTGGTTACAGGTTCTCCTTTATACGTAGCAATTGGAGCATCAGCAATCTTCTTTTCATTGATAATCTCCTCAGCACGTTTCTGATCTACAGAAAGCGGATCTTCACCTTTCGGAATACTGATATAGGTTTCTCCCCATTTCACATAAGGCCCGAACCTTCCTACTCCTACAGAAACCGGTTGTCCGTCAACTTCGCTTAAGTCGAAAGGCAACTTGAATAACTCCAATGCTTCTTCAAAAGTAATGGTTGCAATATTCTGTCCCGTCATTAACGAAGCAAAGATTGGTTTCTCCTCATCATCCGTTTCTCCAATCTGGATCATCGCTCCAAATCTTCCGATTCTTGCATGAACATTTTTACCAGTCTTTGGATCTACTCCTAATAGTCTGTCTCCGGTTGCACGATCTGCATTTTCTTCTACATCTTCAATTCTCGGGTGGAATTTAGAGTAGAAATTCGTCATCATTTCTTTCCACTTCTGATCACCGCTTGCAATTTCGTCAAAACTTTCTTCTACTCTTGCTGTGAAACCATAATCAAGGATTTCTCTGAAATTATCTGTTAAGAAATCATTGACTACTTCACCAATATCCGTAGGAACGAATTTATTTTTATCACCACCAAATTTCTCTTCAAGAACTACTTTTTTGATCTTATCTTTTGTCAAAGACATTTTGATCACTTCACGGGTGTGTGGTTCGATTTCTCTTTTATCTACATACTCTCTGTTCTGAATCGTCTGAATGGTAGGGGCATAAGTAGACGGTCTACCAATCCCTAATTCTTCAAGCTTTCTTACCAAACCAGCTTCCGTGTATCTTGCACTTGGTCTTGTGAACTTTTCAGTAGCAGTAATGGTTTTATAGTTCAAGACTTCTCCCACACTTACTTTCGGCAGCAATTTATCGTTGTTTTCCTCATCATCATCTTCTGCCTTTACAATTCCATAAGCTTTCAGGAAACCATCAAATATAATAACCTCTCCCTGTGCTTCAAAATGATGTGGCAATGATGCATTCCCTATTTCAATCACTGTCTTTTCAATTTTGGCATTAGCCATCTGAGAAGCAAGTGTTCTTCTGTAAATTAATTGATATAGCCTGTTTAATTGGGCATCAGCTACAGTTTTCACTCCAAAATCTGTAGGTCGGATCGCTTCGTGAGCTTCCTGTGCTGAAGCTGATTTTGTAGTATAATTTCTTGGAGAAGAATATTCTGCTCCATATTCTGATATAATTTGTTTTTTAGCTCCTTCAATAGCTTCCTGGGAAAGGTTTACAGAGTCCGTTCTCATATAAGTAATAAACCCTTCTTCGTATAGCCTTTGTGCGAGACGCATAGTATTGGTTACATTATAACCCAATCTTGAGGATGCTTCCTGCTGCAATGTAGAGGTTGTAAATGGTGCTGAAGCTGAACGTGTACCTGGTTTGGTTTCAACATTGAGAACTTTAAATTCTGTAGTCTTTGCCTGCTCCAGGAATTTCTCTGCCTCTTCTTCCTTTTCAAAGTCTTTTTTCAGCTTGGCAGCAATTTCCTGCTCTGTTTTATTTAAGAAGATCCCATCCAGTTTAAAGCTTGCTTTTGGTTTAAACTCACGGATCTCTTTTTCTCTTTCAACAATTAATCTTACTGCTACAGACTGTACTCTACCTGCAGATAGTCCCGGTTTTACTTTTTTCCATAAAACGGGAGACATTTCAAAACCTACAATTCTGTCCAGCACTCTTCTCGCCTGCTGTGCATTCACTAAGTTCTGATCAATATCTCTTGGATTGTCGATTGCTTTTAGAATGGCGTTTTTGGTAATCTCGTGGAAAACAATTCTTTTTCTGTTTTCAGGCTTTAGTTTCAATTCATCCGCAAGATGCCACGCAATAGCTTCTCCTTCGCGATCCTCATCGGAAGCGAGCCATACCATATCAGCTTTCTTGACGGCAGCCTTTAATTCGGTTACCAATTTCTTTTTGTCTGCTGAAACTTCGTAATCAGGACTGAATGTGGCAAGGTCTATACCCATTCCTTTTTTAGGAAGATCACGGATGTGTCCGAAGCTGGATTTCACTTCAAAATCCTTTCCTAGATATTTCTGAATAGTTTTTGCTTTTGCCGGGGACTCTACGATTACTAAATTTTTCGACATTCTAACTAAAAATTTTTGCAAAAGTAAAGCTTTTTTATTATATACTTTTTGTTAAACAGGTTTAATTTAATAATCAGGTCGCTTTACAGCATCTTTCAATATTCATTTTTTGGAGAAACAAACCGTTTGCAGTATGGGTTTTAGACTGATATACAATTATCAACATTCATTGATATAGAATTTTTCATCAGCCATAATAGATGTAAGAAATATGCTATCTTATAAAAAAGCAGAACAAGAAGCCTCATTCTGCTTTTAGTCCCTTATTTTAAGATTTATTGTTTTATAATTTTCGCAACTGCTTCGGAGTTGTTTATTCTTATTACATATACTCCTGCGCTTAAAGATGAAAGATCTGTCTGGTTGTTGATAAAATGTCCGGACCTTACTAGTTGACCCAGAACATTAAAAATCTGAAAATTATATTCTTTATTTTCTGTGGCGCTGATGTAAAGAATATTGGAAAAAGGACTCGGGTAGATAGAAATTTTGTTACTGACCGCCTTAGATTTCACATTTTCTTTCATCAATGCAGGCCTATTAGATATAACCGAAATTCCTGATGCAGGACCTTCTTCATTACCATTGGCATCATACTTTATTTTCACACATCGGCATCCTGTTCCGAAGTACGGATCATTATTATCATGAAAGACGATTATTCTATTGGTGGTAGAGGCCGCATCAAACAATACATTAATAGATCGTCCAATGTAGTTTGAATTTAAAGCAGCGGTCCATACTGCCGGATACTGAAAGTTGAGCACATTAAATGTTCCCTGCGCAGTCTGATTGGCTGTTACACTTCTGAATCCTCTTGAACCGGAATCAGGATAATTCCCTACAAGATATGCCGGATTATTAAAGACATATCCCACTGTAGCATTGGCAGAATTTCTCACTCTTATTCCTGAATAATCTGTAGCAATACTGTATGAAGTTGCTATATTTTTATCTTTTTTATACCAGGGAGTTTGTCCAAAATCCGCTCCTGAAACCAGAGCTACACTTGTAAGATCCGGCACTCTCCATCCTTCAGGACAAGGATCAAAAGGGGATTTCTTACCTCCTCTACCCCATCTGTCAGAAGCCAGATTAGGTTCTTGCGCCAACCAGTCTGTACCATTGGTATAATTAGGAGTTGTACTGTTGTAAGGAGCAAAAGTACTTGGGATCATATATACCAGAGGGTTCTTCACAGAATAGGATATTATTTTGGAGATTCTGTCTGCCGGTTTATCCGTTATCTGTACGTTTGATGTTCCCGCATATGTGTCATAAGGTACAATATAGTTTCCTGAAAGATTATTATAATCCGACTGATTAAGTGTACTGTAAGCCACTGTTCCATTAGCAGCTACGGTTCCCAAAAACACATTGTAAAAGCTTCTGTTATCCGCATACTGGAATGCAGGAATAGGATCTTTCCTTCCCCATTGATAATGCAATCCTGTAGAAGCACGTATTTTCAGCAGCTCATCAGTTGTAGGTGCCTGAGGATTGGCTACATTAGGAAAAGCATCTGTTGCTCCAAGATTACGATCCATGAAAGTGGTCTGCAATACAGCATCAGCTTTATTAACATAGTTCACGTAATTTGTGACAGCTATTGGAGTTTCTGTAAGATAAGTATAAGATTCCACGGGAGAATCCGTAACCCATATATGCCAGCTCCAATATACCGGCGAAGATATACTCCCATTATGTAATGTAACAACAGCATTTCCACTTTCATTGGGGGCAATTTCTACAGATATTTTAGAATTACCGATATCCTGCAATGACGAAGGTGAAGGATTTACCATTGAAATTCTACTGATAAGAGCTGTATTGGTTGACCAGAGAACATTAGTTTTTAAATTACTAAAACTGGAAGTATTTAATATATCAGCGTTACCCAGTAACTGACTTTGTACAGAGAATGCTTTACTGACTGGAATTTCAATGGTTGTAACCGTTGGTTTTTTAACGACCTGGTAAGTATTCGGATTATTGAAACCTTCTTTGTACTCTGTAACTGCAGGCAGATATTCTGTTGGAAAATCATAATCATTAATTGTATATAGCGGATCTTTTATACATCTGCAGCCATTGGCATCCGAAGTATACATTCCGGCCATAGGAAAGTAATAATAACGTCCTTTGATATTAGGATAATTAGCATCCGGAATATCTGGCTGTCCTTTATCCGGAATCATGGAAAGCCCTCTTACAGTAACAGCAGGAGAAGCATCGAACAACCGGGTTAAAGTTGCTGTCCACAATGCAATGTGATGCTGATCACTATATTGTCCTAAATGCGCTCCCCTGATAAGCTGCCCATTTCCAGGAAAAACCCCCATATTATACCCACCTACAGCCGATAGATCAAACCCAAGATTAGGATAAATTCTAAATCCCGTCATGAAGGCAGGAACTCCAGCATCAGTAGGCATTATAATATGATACTTATTGGTTTCAAAAACATTTTTTGCCATATTGGTTTTGACTCCAAAAGGTGAAAAATCTATTCTGATATCATCTACATAAGAGGGAGAAGCCAAATTTGCAACCAATATAGAAGGGATACGCCATCCATTGGGACAAGGATCATAAGGGGACTTATCTCTATAAGGCTTCGTCTTATCATCGGTATTATAGACGGTCTCAATTTTCCCTTGTGCATTATCAGACCACAGATTGAGTTCTGAAAGCCTGTTACTCGACAAAGTCGTAGATTTACCAAACCAATTGACCGGAAGATTGAGATTATTGTTGTAGTAAGCCTGACCTGAATTATCATCTTTATTAACATAAATAAGACTCAAAGGATTTTTTACAGAGAGTCTGATATTATTGGTAACCTCTGCAGCGGAAAGCAGAACAAATTTCCTGAGATCATCAATACTTACAGCGTTGGTCATATTTTTAGCTCCTCTATGTCTTACTCTACCTATAGATCCTGAAGCTTCATAAAAATCATTTCCTCTGGTTACTAAAGGGGGTATAGGATCTTTTCTTCCCCACTGATAAAGAAGCCCCATACTCTTATTCCAGTCTGATGCTGTGATAGAACTTGTGATAGCTCCAAGATTTCTATCCATCCATTTCCAATCGGAATCCGGGATAACTTCTGTGGTTCCGTCCGATTTCATCCTTTTGACGTTGTTGAAACTTTTATAGGCAACTCCATTGGTAGGATCATCTGTTACCCAGATATGCCAGCTCCAATAAATCTCTCCGTTTACTTTGAGAGCTACCACAGCATTCCCTTTTTTTGTCTTATTGACAGGGACTTTTATCTTAGCATCCTGCCCGGTTCCTATTATTTCAAGAGCATAATTTACTCCTGATTTTATAAGTCCATGAACATCTTCCCACAAAACATCTGCAGTTACCGTTCCTGCCGGAATACCGCTTCCGTTAAGATATCCGCCTCCTTCCCACATCGCATAAGCTTTTTTTACAGGAACCAACAATCCTTCGCTGTTCTGATTTGGATCAAAGATGTAACTGTTGGGAGCTTTTTTCCAGTCGGGAAGAAATAATGGTGTCTGTTCATTCAGTGGTCTTTTCAATGAGTCCTTACTCTCATTGAGCCATAGATTTCCTTTGATATTACCTTTGGAAATGATTCCAAATAACATCAGGCAGATGACTGCCGCTAATTTTCCAGCTAATCTTTTCATACCTTAGGTTTTAGTGTCATTAGCGAATGCAATTTTTAAGCTTTATTCAATAAAAAGTGATTTGTTCTATAAATAACATCATCATATTTAAATTACATTATTAATTATTCAACATAAATCTAATAAACAAAACAAGTCTTAACAAACCTTTTACACAAAAAAAAGACAGCCTCAAGCTGCCTTTATATTTTAACCTTCAAAATTTTACGGAAGAATATGGTTTTGATAACGATCAATCGAGAATCGTCCGGCTTTGATATTATTAAACATAGAGAAAATAACAAAATTGAAGACCACAAGTGCAATGATAAATGCATAAATCATATTTTTAACCCTTCCGGAAACAACATACATTGCATTCGGAATAATGATATACGAGAATCCAATAAATGCTCCTGCAAGTCTTGATGAGAAGATAGGGTTATTTCTAAAAATAAAGTAAAGACATATCCCGACTACAGCATAGTTCCTATGGTATTCATAGTAGGGATAGAGTTCTTTCATCTTGTTATCAAAAACAAAAAGGAAGAAGGTAAGGATAGCCATCATGACCTCCGGGATACCAATTCCCCCGTTAAGTCGCTGTACCGTTTCATCCATATATCCATTAAAACCCTCTACAAGTGTACTGTTAGAGGCCATACCATCTAAGAAACCTCCAAAACTCCTATAGATTTCAAAAGGAGATAAAAAGACAGAACCTACAATCATAATCAACATCATCGTTTTATTCAGCGGAATGCGAGCCAGCCAGTACATCGGCAGGAATAAATAGCAAACACTGTGTATACCTGATCCTATGAATATAAAAAACAGGTAATGCCAGAGTTTTCGTTCTTTAATATACCGTATTGCAAAATAAACGATAAAAGTTCCCAGGTTTTGTCTGATCTGCCCACTTTCCCCGATAAAGAAGTTGGGAATAAACATGAAGAGAGTAAAAGTAAACGGGTAAAAAGTATTGTCTTCTGTATATTCTACTTTAAAGATCATCGCAAAAACAGCAATGACGAATGTTACCATATAAAAAGGTGCATCAAAAAAGTTGAGAAGAACTTTATTAATCAAGGTATACAGCCATTCCACATCCAGAGTTTCCGTTCCTTCCATATGGAGCATCTTCATGAATATACTGTAGTAGCTTTTGGTATCAGAGTAAATATAGATTCCTTTGTAACTTCCGTAATCCGGGCCTACACTGTCTCTAAAACCGACAATAATAATAAAATAAACAGCAAGGAACCAGAACCACTTTTTATCAACCTTTTTTCCATATACTTCCTGAACACTGAAGAACAGCATATAGACGATTGCAATTATATAATATGGATGTAGTAAACTCATGCTAAATCTCTGATGTTTTTTTAAACTGATGATATGCTGTGATTATTCCTGTCAGAATTAAAGGCAGGAAAAGCCTCACTTCCCAGAAAAGTCCTACTAAAGTAATCATAAGGAGATAAGGAATGGAAAAGAAAAAATATTTTCCAAAAACACTTCTGTTTTCTTCTTCTGTACAAAGACCATATATAAAATAAATCACAATTAATGCAAACAGCAGTCCTGCAAGGTTGAAAGGGCTGGAAAAGTTCCTGTTAATATAAAACCCTTCCACAAAAGTAGTTTCATCCTGAACAAGCAGAGCCCTCAATCCAAGATAGGGAATCAGAAAAGCAATAACTAACGGTATAATTTTCCAGATTACCTGATAATTTCCTTTTTTCAACTCCTCTATATTGAAAAATACTGCTGCAAAAAAGGCTATATTCAGACAAGCCGTTTCTCTTACCAAAGTAGAGATCCCAATAAGGCCAATGAGAATAAAAAAGAAAATATTTTTTTGGGTATCTAAATATTTCAAGGTTAAAAATACACCTGCCAGATAACAGAAAAGAGCAATGGTGTCACAGTTTGTAGGTGCATACTGTGTGATCACAATAAAAAATACGGATAAGAGATGAATAATCCTTCTTGCATTAAGATTCAGAAGAAGTCCCGTTGATTTCATGCGGAAAATTGCATTCAAAATCAAAGAACACAAAATAAAAAACACACTGTTCATCAGGAAAAGCCCATGATAAAAAGGGGTTCCGTTTTTTGACAAAAAATCTTTGAAGAAAGAAAGAGGTCCGTTAATCAGATTGTACATCAAATCTGTCATCTGTACACTCAGATAATTGGGAATCACTCTGTAAGCATATACCGAGGAAAATAAAAAGTCAGGGGTTGTCTCTGATGTTTTCAGTCTTGTATAGGAAGATTCAAATCCATAATAAGACATAGCAAACAACAGAAGCGGAAGTACTATTACAAATAGAAATCCGTTTATTTTTTCATCATTTCTTTTCAACATATCTAAAACAGATTCTTATTTTTTTAATAATAATGGTGATTTAAAATACATTTTTTCAAAAGGGAACTTTTGCAAAAGTAGAATATTTTTTCATTCTTCCTAGAATATTTTATTGATTTTCAGTGAAAACTTCTCGTTAACTATTTTGAACTAATGCTTAAAAAATTAAATTTGCAGACTTGATTTAAATGCAATGCATCGCTTTTTTATATTTTTATATTATCTGATTTCCAAAAATAAAATCCTGTCTGTATTTGCAGCTATGGGAATTGCCGTTTTATGCATTTTCTTTGCGTCAAAGATCAATTTTGAGGAAGATATCAATCAGATTATTCCTAAAAATGAAAAGTCAGATCTTACGGCAAAGGTTCTTAAACAGCTTAATTTTTCGGATAAGATTATTGTTATTATTGAGAACAAATCCGGCGAAGACAGCTTCCAGCTTTCCGAAACAGCAGATACGTTTCTGAAAAAAATTGAGCCTTTACAGAAATACATCGGTTCTGTTCAGGGTAAGGTGAATGATAATGAAATCTCCGAAACCTTTGATTTTGTCAATCAGAATTTACCTCTATTCCTTAATGAGAGTGATTATAAGGAAATTGACCGGAAACTTCAGAAAGACAGCATTGCCAGACAGGTAGAAAATAATTATATATCATTGGTTTCTCCAACAAGTCTTGTTACCAAAGAGTTTATTAAAAAAGATCCTCTGGGGCTTACTTTTTTGGGAATCAAAAAATTAAATGCTTTAAACATCAGTAAAGATTTCAAACTCGAAGACAGCTATATTGTAACGAAAGACGGTAAGAACCTCTTGCTTTTCATTGATCCTAAAAACAAAAGTAATGACACGAAAGCGAATGAGGCCTTTGTAGATCAGCTTAATTCCATCAAAGACGGAATCAACAAACAGTTCAAAGGAAAAACAGAGATCAGCTATTTCGGTTCTCCTGTAATTGCTGTAGCCAATGCAAAGCAGATCAAAAAAGATATTCAGAACACAGTAGTCATTTCCATGACGGTTCTTCTGGTTCTACTGATCTATTATTTCAGAAATGTCTTTACTCCCATCATTGTTTTTTTACCAACAGTATTTTCTGTATTGCTTGCTTTATTGGTTCTTTATTTTATTAAAGATAAGATTTCGGCAATTTCACTCAGTGTGGGAGCTATTCTGATTGGAATTACCATTGATTATGCCCTGCATATTCTTACCCATTATAAGCACAACAATAATATTGAAGAGCTCTACAAAGAAATTACGCAGCCTATTATATTGAGTAGTGCAACGACGGCCGTTTCATTCTTATGTCTGGTTTTTGTTCGTTCTGAAGCATTGAAGGACTTAGGACTTTTTGCAGCGATCACCGTGATTCTTTCTTCAATCACCGCATTGATTATTGTTCCTCAGCTTTATAAACCAAAAGAGAAGAGTGAACAGCCTAATACTAACTTTATTGACAAGATCGGATCTTATCCGTACGAGAAAAACAAGCCTCTGATTATAGGATGCTCTATTATTATTCTTGCCTGCCTTTTTGGATTCAGACATGTAGGTTTCAATGAAGATATCGGCGATCTGAATTATATTCCCAAAGAATTAAAAATCAGTGAAGCAAAACTTCAGAAACTTTCAGATATTACTTCAAAATCAATCTACACTATCTCTTATGGTGATTCTGAAGAACAGGCTTTAAGCAGAAATTCTGAACTGAGCAGCTTCCTTGAAAAAGAGAAAAAAGAAGGCAAAATTTTAAGCTATAACTCTATCGGAAGTGTGGTGCTTTCAGAAAAAGACCAACAGAAAAAAATTGAGCAATGGAATCGATTCTGGAATGACCAGAAGAAAAGTCTAGCCATTTCCGAACTGATCAGTAACGGAAATAAATTCGGTTTCAACAGTTCCGCTTTTGATGGTTTTAATGAAGTTTTGCATAAAAATTATTCCGCATTGAGTCTGAAAGATTATCAAAAAGTAAAAGCGCTTCAGATTTCAGAATTCATGAGCAGCGAAAATGGTTTTTACACGGTTTCCAATGTGGTAAAAGTAGATGAAAAAAAACGGGACGCTTTCATCAAGGATATTGAGAAGAAGCATGATGCCATTGCCATTGACCGCCAGCAGATGAACGAAAATTTCCTTGGTTTACTGAAAAGAGACTTCAATACACTGATCAATTATTCTCTTCTTGCCATTATTTTAACGATCATCGTTTTCTTCAGGAATTTTGAATTAACGGTTCTCACCATGTTCCCGATTGTTTTAACGGGAGTTGTTACAGCCGGAATCCTTTATTTTCTGGGATTGGAATTAAATATTTTCAGTACCGTAGTGTGTACGCTGGTATTTGGAGTCGGAGATGACTTCAGTATTTTCCTGACTCAGGCTATGCAGAAAGAACATACTACCGGAAAGAATGAATTACCCACGTATAGAATTTCGATTATCCTTGCAGTTTTCACGACGATCCTTTCAATTGGCTCTCTGATTTTTGCCAAGCATCCTGCCCTGCATTCCCTGGCTTTGGTTGCTTTGATAGGAATGTTCTCTGTGATTATCATTACCTCTACCCTATATCCTTTCTGGTTCAGATTATTCATTACCAACAGGGCGAAAAAAGGACTTTCTCCCATCACATTCAGATTGTTTGTATGGTCAGTATTCTCATTCCTTTATTACGGATTGGGTGGATTGCTGTTTTCTGCTTTCGGAAGTTTTTTTGTTAAAAATTCCAAAGGGCAGATGCTGAATATTATCAAACTTATTTTAGCCAGATTTTTAACTTCCGTTCTTTATTCTAATCCTTTTGTAAAGAAGAAGGTCATTAAAAATACATCTGAAGATTTCAGCAAACCTGCAGTTATCATTGCCAATCATACTTCTTTCCTCGATACGCTGGCTATTGCAATGGCGACCCACAAAATTATTTATCTGGTGAATGACTGGGTATATCAGTCTCCTGTTTTTGGAAAACTGGTAAGAGCACTGGGCTTTTATCCCGTTTCACAGGGAATTGAGAACGGAATGGACAAACTGAAAGAAAAAGTTGAACAGGGATATTCTCTGGTTGTTTTCCCGGAAGCAGAACGTTCTTACACCAATGATGTGAAAAGATTCCATAAAGGAGCTTTTTATCTCGCAGAACAGTTCGGACTGGATATTCTTCCTATTTACATCCACGGAAACTCTGAGGTATTGCCGAAAGGAGACTTCATTATCTACGACGGAAGCATTACGGTAAAAGTGGGGAACAGAATCAGCAAAGACAACATGAGTTTTGGTAAAAACTATTCTGAGAGAACAAAGAAGATCAACGCTCATTTCAGGGAAGAATTTGCCAGACTGCGTGAAGAGATTGAGGATGAGAATTATTTTAAAAAGAAATTATTCCTGAGCTATCTTTACAAAGACAGTGAAGTGGTAAAAGAAGTAAAAGAAGATTTTAATGCCAACAAATCTGTTTATTTCGAACTGAACAAGCATATTCCGAATGACGCCAATATTCTTCATTTAGCTGATGATTTTGGGCAGAAGGATGCATTATTAACTTTATACCAGGCCAGCCGAAGAGTTTTTTCTCTGGTTCAGAATGATGAAAAAAGAGCAACAGCAGCACACAGCTATCTGGTAAAAAGAAGAAAGATCCAGTATATAAAAGACCTTTCTGAGGCAAACAAAAAGATTGATGTACTCCTCATCTCCCATGATCGTTTTACATGGAATGATATTCAGGAGCTGCCGGAAACGATCATTTTTGTAAATACAAAAAATGATTCTTTTAAAAGTGATCATTATACACTAAAATTTAGTTCAGAATCATTAAAAGTATTTAAAACCAAATAATAAATATGAAAAACATATTTTTGTAAACGCTAAAGAAAACTAATGAAGAAAAATATACTTGTCATATATTATTCACAAACCGGGCAACTCGAAGATATTGTGAAAAACATCGCCAGGCCTTTTGAAGCTCAAAAGGAGAAATATGATGTTACCTATTATAATATTAAACTGAAAGAAGACTTCCCGTTTCCTTGGCCAAGTGATGTTTTTTTCAACACTTTTCCTGAATCTTATCTACAGATTCCAAAAGAAATCCTTCCTCCTTCAGAAGAAATTCTGAACAAAAAGTACGACCTTATCCTATTCGGGTATCAGGTATGGTATCTCACACCATCCATTCCTATTATTTCTTTTTTAAAGAGTGATTATGCAAAACCAATCCTTAAAGACACTCCTGTGGTTACGATCTCAGGAACCAGAAATATGTGGATGCTTTCCCAGGAAAAATTAAAGGTTTACTTAAGGGATTTACAGGCTAAACTCGTAGGAAATATTGCTTTGGTAGACAGACATGACAATTACACCAGCGTATTAACGATTCTCCGATGGCTTACCACAGGTCAGAAAGAAAAATCAGGAATGCTTACTGCCGCAGGAGTTTCCAATGAAGAAATCGCAGGTTCTGTAAAGTATGGCGAGATTATTGAAAGACATTTTAATAATGACGACCTTAATAGTTTGCAACCAGATCTTGTGAAAAACGGAGCGATTGAAATCCGTGCGTTTTTAGTGCGTGTAGAAAAGGTAGGAAACAAAATTTTTACAGTATGGTCTAACCTGATTATCAAGAAAAAAGAGAAACGTCCATTGCTGATAAAATTCTTTAAGGTATATTTGATGGCAGCGATATGGATTATCTCACCTGTCGTTTTGGTTTTACACCTGCTTACAACCCCTATATTTTGGTTTAAAAGACAAAAACAAAAAAGATATTTACAAGGAATTAATTTAAAATAGAATGTACGACGTATTTATAACAAAAGCATCAAAATACTTACCCAATGAGCCGGTAGCGAATGATGAAATGGAGACTTATCTTGGGCTTATCAATGATGCGCCATCTAAAGCAAAATCACTTATCCTAAGAAATAATAAAATCACAACAAGATACTACGCCTTAGACAAAGAAGGGAATCCTACCCACTCTAATGCACAGCTTACTGCCAAAGCAATCGAAGGACTTTTTGATGAAAATTTCAAAAAGGAAGATATGAAATTACTATCGGTAGGAACTACTTCACCAGATCAGATCCAGCCTTCTCACGCTTCTATGGTGCATGGTGAGCTTAACATCGGAAAATCTATTGAAATTAATACTTCAACAGGTCTTTGTAATTCAGGAATGAATGCGCTCAACTATGGATTCCTTTCTGTAAAAGCCGGTGTACAGGACAACGCAGTATGTGCAGGTTCTGAAAGAATGTCTGCATGGATGACTGCTGACAAATTCAACCATGAAGCAGAAAATTTAAAATTACTGGAGGAAAGACCTATCATTGCTTTCAAAAGAGAATTCCTGAGATGGATGCTTTCTGATGGAGCAGGCGCTTTCCTTTTAGAAAATAAACCGAGAGAAAACAGTACTTCCCTAAAAATAGAATTCATTGATTTCTATTCTTATGCTCACGAAATTGAAGCATGTATGTATGCAGGATGTGATAAGCTGGAAGACGGAAGTCTGAAATCATGGGCTGACTACCCTTCTGATGAATGGCTGAAGCAATCTATTTTTGCCATCAAACAAGACACTAAAATCCTTGATAAATATATTCTTGTAAAAGGAGCAGAAAGTTTAAGATCATCTTTTGACAAGCATAATCTGGATCCGGAAAAAATTGACCACGTACTGGCTCACATTTCTTCAGGATATTTCAAAGATGGACTGAAAGAAGAGTTTGCTAAAAAAGGAATGGATTTCCCTGCAGAAAAATGGTTCTATAACCTTTCTGAGGTTGGAAACATCGGTGCAGGATCTATATTTATTGCCCTTGAAGAATTGATGAATTCAGGAAAACTAAAAAAAGGAGAAAAAGTACTTCTTTGTGTTCCTGAAAGTGGAAGATTTGCTTATTCTTGTGCTTTATTAACGGTTTGCTAATGGAACACAGACTGCCAACATCCGATAAAGATTTTGTAGAAAGCCTTATTCCGCAAAGGTTTCCTTTTGTGATGGTACATGAATTATCAGAATATTCTGAGAATCATCTTCTGTCTGGTTTTGAAATAAAAGAAGATAACCTTTTTATCCAGGACGGATTATTCCAGGCTTCAGGACTGATTGAGCATCAGGCGCAGAGCGTTGCCCTGCATACAGGATATAAATATTATCTGCTGGGAAAAGATGCACCTACGGGATATATCGGAGCTATCAAATCTTTTGAAGCCGAAATACTACCTAAAGTAGGAGACCACCTGAAATCTGAGGTGACCATCCTTAATGAAGTAATGGGAGTAACCCTTGTAGATATTGTTACCAAACTGAACGGTGAAGTGATTGCAAAATCTCAAATGAAAACCGCTGTAAAATAAACTGAAATGGAGATAAAGGAAGAAAATATCATCAATATACACAACTTTTTACCGCATCGTGAACCGATGCTGATGGCAGACTATATTCTGGAGCTGACCAAAGAAAAAGTAGTGACTTCCTTTGAAATCAAAGAAGATAATATATTTGTTCACAACAATCAGTTTGCAGAAGCCGGCTTAATCGAAAATATGGCCCAAACCTGCTCTTCTATCCTTGGACAAAGCTTCTTTGAAAATCCTGAAGCTGATACTAAAGTGATCGGGTTCATTACCAATATCAAGAAGATCGAGATTTTCGCTCTTCCAAAAGTACATGACAAAATCATTTCCAAAGCTTCACTTATTTCACAGTTTGAGAACATTTGCCATATTTTCTGTGAAACATTTCATCATGATGAATTATTGATCAGAGCGGAGATCAACCTTTTTATTCAGAAAGTAAAATCGTAATGATCAATTAAAAATAGAATAGAAAAGCTGTACATTTTGTACAGCTTTTTCTTTTAAATCAATTTTATATTCTCTAATAGATTTGTGAACATTTGTGTTATTCATTTGTGTTATTCGTGTTTAAAATATAGGTTTAGGCTGCGGCCAATTGATTTTTCTCTTTTTTTAAGCGGGCTTTCTTCGTCTCCGCTCAGAGTCATGGCCCACTCCTATTGAATTGATTACAATGATTTTACGGAAAAACGTCCGTTTTTTGTTTATTTACACATTCATCACTTCTTCAAAAACAAACTGACATTCAAACAATTACAATCATAAAAACCTCATTACCAGATGAATTATTTCACGTGAAACATTTTATAAATCCGTGAAACTCTGATGGTCAGGGAGAAAGAGTTTTAAACAACAAAAAAGCGGAACATTTCTGTCCCGCTTTTAACATTATTTTAAACAAAGGATTAGTATCCGAAGATCTCTTCAAGAGATACTTCCTGGAATTCTCCCATTTTGTTGATAGACTCCATATTCAGATTTTCTTTCTTGCCGATGATGGCGGTATTGTATTTTACAGGTTTTACTTCAGTGTTGTAGAATCCTGTAAGCTGTGGTAATGTCAATCCCTGAATTTCAGCATAAATATCTTTTCTGATATCATAGTCAACCCCTAGTTTTTTCAATGCTAACTGATTGAAGAAAATATTTGTTCTGTTGATTCTGTTAGAAGCAATCTGTTTTAAGGCAGAACCTCTTGCATTCTCAAACTGTGCCGGGATTTGTGGTAAAGATACCATTAAGTCATTCATTGCATTTACAGCTAAAGGAAGCTTGTTTGACTGTGTTCCGATATAATTTGTAACATAGTTTGCTTTCCCTTTTTCTGAAGCATTTCCATAAGAAACATAGGCAGTATAAGCCAATGACTTACTTTCTCTGATCTCCTGGAAAACGATAGAAGATAATCCTCTTCCGAAATATTCATTGAAAACATTTGCTTTCCCGAAGTTACTCAGGTTTACCGTGCTGGCTTTTGCTACTTTTGACATTTCCATTTGTACCATGTCATAATTTGTGAAATATACCTTTCCTTCAGTAGCTGGTTCAGCATATTCTTTTGCCTGTGCAGGCTGAAGGCTTGTATTAATGATAAAAGGTTTCACCGCTTTTTCTAATCCTGACTGATCCTGTCCGTAAAGAAGTACCTGATAAGGATACTGGTTCAACGTTTTCACTTTCTTCATCAATTCTACGGCGTCAATGCTCTCAAGACGTTCTTTCGAAACAATGTCTGTCATTCTTGAATTTTTACCGTATTTAGCATAGTTTGAAAGAGCAGCCATAATTCTCACTTTATCTTTCTTTGCAGAAGCTCTTGATTCCAGAATTGTTTTTACCGTTTGAGCATAAATTGCTTTATCAGCTTTTACATTCGTCATCCAGTGGTTCATTAGTTCTGCAGCTTTCTTCATATTACTTTCAAGACCACTTAATGTAATGATCATCTGGTCATTGGAAGTTCTCAGACTATAACTTACGCCCAGTTTAAAGAATTCTTCTTTCAGCTGTTCCGGAGTGTATTTATCGGTTCCAAGATATTCGAAAAGAGTTCCTGCAATAGAAAGTTCTTTATCATTATCTGTTCCGAAAGGGAAAATATAACTGATTTGAGCAACCTCATTATATTTATTCTTCACAAAACTTATCGTCTTATCTTTGATCTTTGAAGTCTGAATGGCTGTTTTAAAATCAATAAATTCAGGCTTACTTTCCGGTACTTTTGTATTCAGAATATCTTTAAGGAAAGGAGACTGAGCTTCTCTGTTCAGTTTAATCGGGGTAATTCCAGGGTTCTGTACACGTACAAGTTTATCATTCACCCCTTTTTCTTTATAAATAACAACATAATTATCTTTAAAGAAATCGTTGGCAAACTTCACTACGTCAGCTTTCGTAATTTTATCATACTGATTGATCTCATCCAGCTCCTGCTCCCATGTTCTTACATTGATATAGGAATCATATAACTCAGTAGCTAGTCCATCAGCTGTTTCCCAGCTCTTCATACGCTGAACTTTTTTATCATTTACGATAGCTTTCAGTATCCAGTCCGGGAACTGTCCTTTTTTCACAAGATCAAGCTGATCCATCAGAAGTTTTTTAGCTTCATCAAAGCTTTGACCTTCTTTAGGCGTTACCACTAATCCAAATGTACCATACATTTTGTAAGGCGACTCATACGCTCCTGCTCCAAGCGTTTTTTGCTTCTGGTTGATGTTAAGGTCAATTAATCCTGCATCTCCTCTGTTACTTAAAATTTCAGATACTACGTCTGCCAGTCTTGCTTCCTGAGTTCCATAAGAATCTGTTCTCCATGCAATAGTCATTCTTGGCGTAGTAGGACTTTTTACCGTTCTGGTAACAATGCTGGTCATGGGTTCTTCCGTAACCATCTTTTTCATCGGAAGTTCTTTGTATTTGAATGCACCGAAATACTGATCAACTAATTTTATAGTTTTATCATAATCCAGGTCTCCAACCAATACTACAGCCATGTTATTAGGCACATAATAAGTATCAAAATACTTGTGGATCGCCTCCATAGAAGGGTTCTTCAAATGTTCTGAAGTTCCGATTGTCGTTTGTTGTCCGTTCGGGTGTTTTGGAAAAAGAGCCTGCATCAATGAATAGAATACAAGACGACTGTCATTATCCTGAGCTCTGTTATATTCCTCATATACCGCTTCAAGCTCTGTGTGGAAAAGACGCAATACCAATTCTGAAAAACGCTCTTTCTCTACTCTTAACCATTTTTCCAATTCGTTGGAAGGGATGTTGTTTTTATAAACCGTTTCATCCAGTGAAGTGTGAGCATTCGTTCCTGTAGCTCCTAATGAAGAAATTGCTTTATCATATTCATTAGCGATAGCATATTTGGAGGCTTCCTGGGAAACTTCGTCAATCTTTTTATAAAGTTCTTTCTTTTTTTCAGGATCTTTTTCTGCTTTATGCTGCTCATAAAGATCAGAGATCTGTTGTAATAAGACTTTTTCTTTTGCCCAGTCCTGAGTTCCCAGATGCGAAGTTCCTTTGAAAACCATATGTTCCAGATAGTGCGCTAAACCCGTATTATCACTTGGGTCATTATTAGATCCCGTTCTTACGGGGATGTACGTCTGGATCCTCGGGGCATCATCATTTTTTGCCAGATAAACCTTCAATCCGTTTTTCAGTGTATACACACGCACTCCGGTCTGGTCATTCTTTACCGTTTCATAGGTATACCCTTGAGCATCCGTCTGTTTTTGAGTCTCAAATTTCTGTGCCATTGCACTGATCATACAGAAAAGCGAAACCGAAATAAAAATCTTTTTCATAGTAGTTATTTAATATTATTTTCCAATCCAAATTTCCATCCATTAGTCTTATTTATATAAACACTTGTTACAAAGGAACCGTTACCAACAGAAACAATAAGCTTTATAGGATTCTTTTAAGATTCTTTTATATAGAATTAGTTAAAAGCTTCTTTCGAAACAGGGAAAAATAAAAACGGTTCTATAACAATTCTGGAGATTTATTGATGATACAGTCTCTATTTCATGGTAATAACTCCCTCAAATTTAATATGATTTACATATAATGTATTTTCACTATTTTAGCCACCTGATTAAAAGAATCAAAAAACAGGTGAGCCTTATGTCATCTGGAATCTAAAAATATAAACATTATTTAGATGAAAAAACAAGACCTGCCTCAAGACGAAAGTAACCTGAAATCCGCCAACATGACTGAAGTTCTGTATGTAACGGATGAGAACGACAACTACACGACAGCAAACAGTACAGGCTGGGATGCCAAGAAAGCTGCTCTGGATGAATCTATGGAACTTATTTATGAGAGAATTGAGGAAGCAAAACAAAATGTGGCCCATAATATAGCAAGCCCTATTGCCTATTTTATGGAACTGAACAAAATGGATATTGGCGTTCTGGCTTCATATGTAGGAATGTGGCAATGGAGGGTAAAAAGACATTTTAAACCAAAAATATTCAAAACACTAAGCGAAAATGCACTGAAAAAATATGCCGATGCATTCGGTATTTCAGTGGATGAATTAAAAAACTTCAACGGAAAATAAATGAAACAGGGCCAGAAATAATGCCCGTTCCATTTGACCAGAGAAAAGATACAATCTGCAAATGAAATTAAACTTTGAACACCATCAGACTGCGCATTGCGAAAACGGTGTTGCTTCTAATCTACTGCTTAACAAAGGCTTGAAACTAAGCGAACCTATGATCTTCGGGATCGGTTCAGGACTGTTTTTTGTCTATCTTCCTTTTCTGAAGGTGAATTTTGCTCCGGGCTTCAGCTATCGTCCGATGCCGGGTGCTATTTTCAGTAAAGCAGCCAAAAGATTAGGAATTAAAATCAAAAGAGAAAAATTCTCCAATCCTCAGGATGCCCAAAAAGCGCTTGAAAGAAATCTGGAACAAAATATTCCTACAGGACTTCAGGTGGGCGTTTTCAACCTTACTTATTTTCCTGAAGAATATAAATTTCACTTCAATGCCCACAACCTTGTGGTATACGGAAAAGAAGACGGAAAATTTCTGATCAGTGATCCGGTAATGGATTATACCACTTCCCTTTCTGAAGCAGAACTGGAAAAAGTAAGATACGCCAAAGGAGCACTTCCTCCAAAAGGACATATGTACTACCCTGTGTATGTTCCGGAAAATGTGAATCTTGAAGATGCCATCAAAAAAGGAATCAAGGATACCTGTAAAAATATGCTGGCGCCAGTACCGCTTATCGGAGTAAAAGCTATGAGATGGGTAGCCAAAAGCATCCCGAAATGGGCTGAAAAGAAAGGTACAAAAGTGACTAACCATTATTTGGGACAATTGATCAGGATGCAGGAAGAAATCGGAACCGGAGGCGGAGGCTTCAGGTTTATCTATGGTGCATTTCTTCAGGAAGCGGCTGTTATTCTTAAAAATGATGAGCTGAAGGAATTATCAAAAGAAATTACTTCTATTGGTGACCTTTGGAGAGACTTTGCCGTGGATATTGCCCGTGTTTATAAAAACAGAAACTCCAAAAGCAATATCTATAACGAACTTTCAAAAACAATGCTGCATATTGCAGACCTGGAAGAAGCTTTCTATAAAAAACTGAGAAAAGCGATCTGATATGGCAGAAAATATGATTGAGATTAAAAACTTATACAAAAAATACAAAAATTCTGATGAGTTTTCTGTAAATGATATTTCTTTGAGCATCAGTAAAAATGAAATCTATGGAATTCTTGGCCCCAACGGAGCTGGAAAAACAACCTTGATTTCCATGCTTTCAGGATTAATCAAACCTACATCAGGACATTTTACCATCAATGGTTTATCTCCCCAGAAGGACGGCTTTAAAATCAGACAGATTATCGGAATTGTTCCACAGGAATATGCCTTATACCCAACACTTACAGCCAAAGAAAACCTCATGTTTTTTGGAAGCCTGTATGGTTTAAAGCATAATCAGCTTAAAAAAGCCATTGATGAATCTCTTGAAATCATGGGGCTTTCAAAATTTGCCAACAAGCAGGTAGGGCAATTTTCAGGAGGAATGAAACGCCGCTGCAACCTCATCGCCGGCACCCTTCACAATCCTAAAGTTCTCTTTCTGGATGAACCGACTGTAGGTGTGGATGTTCAATCTAAAAAAGCAATTATTGATTATCTTCTGGATTTAAATAAACAGGGAACGTGCATTATTTATACTTCCCATCACCTTTCTGAGGCTGAAGAATTCTGCACAAAAATTGCCATCATCGATCATGGAAAAATTCATGCTGTAGGAACCCCTGAAGAACTTGTTTCGCAGATTGCCAATGCCGAAAACCTGGAAGACGTTTTCATTTCATTAACCGGAAAAGAATTAAGAGATGTTGTTGTATAAACTGTGGAGAAGTTTTATTAAGGAAATTCTTCTGCTAAAAAGAGATATTGGAGGAATCGTCATCATCTTTGTGATGCCTTTGCTTTTGATTGTCACCATTACCCTTATTCAGGATTCTACCTTTAAAAACCTTGAAGGATCAAAGATTCCTATTATCTTTATTGATCAGGACAAATCTGAGGTATCAAAAAACATAAAAGCAGAGCTTGAAAACAGCAAAACATTCCAACTGCTGACCAACTTCAATGAAAAGTCGGCCCAAAATGCTGTTTTTTCCGGAGATTATCAGATGGCGATTGTCATTCCTGAAAATTTAACGAAAGATTTAAATTCCAATATTGACTCTAAAGTTCAGACCATTGTAAGCTCATTCGGACTGGAAGGAGATTCGGCAAAAGTAAAAACAGCAGCTCCAAAGGCAAAAGAAATTCATTTGTATTTTGATCCCGCTACCAATGCCGGATTCAAAAACTCCGTGATGAATTCTGTGAATAAAATGGTTTTTGAGATTGAAAATAAAAAGATTTACAAGGCATTTCAGGAGCAGCTGGGAACAACAGAAAATCTTGACGAAAATAAAAACCTGATCAGTTTTAAAGAAATAACTCCCCAAAAAGGAGAAATGGATGTGATGCCGAACTCTGTTCAGCACAACGTTCCTGCATGGACACTTTTTGCCATCTTCTTTATTGTAGTCCCTTTATCCATCAATCTGGTAAAAGAAAAAAGTCAGGGCACAAGTGTAAGAGCAAGAATAAGCCCTACTCCTTACTTTGTCCATATTTTAGGAAAAACATTTACCTATCTTATCATCTGCCTTATTCAGTTTTTACTGATGGTTGCCGTTGGAATTTACCTTTTCCCTTATATGGATCTTCCGGCTTTTGATGTATCCGGAAAAATGTTCCAGCTTGTGGTAGTAACACTGTTTGCAGGACTGGCCGCAATTGGATTTGGAGTTCTATTGGGAACTATAGCCGATACGCAGGAACAGTCTGCCCCATTTGGAGCAACCTCTGTAGTGGTTTTAGCTGCTATTGGCGGGATTTGGGTTCCTGTATTTTTAATGCCGGAATTTATGCAGACCGTAGCTAAATTTTCTCCTATGAACTGGGGGCTGAATGCCTATTATGATATTATTTTAAGAAACAGCGGAATTGGTGGAATTGCCAAAGAACTGGTTTTCCTCTTCTTATTCTATATTGCCACCGTAGCTATTTCCATTTTTTACGAAAAAAAACAAAATGCAGTCTAAAGAAAATATATTAACCTGTACCGAAGAAGTGAGAGTACGCTTCAATGAAACAGATCCGCTGAGCATTGTCTGGCATGGGCATTATATCGTGTATTTTGAAGACGGAAGAGAAGCTTTCGGTCGTCTGCATGGTCTTACCTATCTTGATATCCAGAATGCAGGATATGTAACGCCTATTGTAAAAAGTACCTGTGAGCATTTTCTTCCTTTAAAGTATGGAGAGACATTTAAGATCGTAACGACTTTTATCAATTCTGTATCTGCCAAACTTATTTACAGATATGAGCTTTTCAATCAGGAAGATCAACTGGTATGCAGCGGAGAAACCATTCAGGTATTTCTTGATAGCAATGGAAGCTTATGCCTGTACAATCCGGAATTTTTTCAAAACTGGAAAGATAAAATGGGATTATCATGAAAAAGGAAATTTATATCACAGACTACAATTGTGTAACTCCTTTAGGTTTCAATGTTGATTCCAACTGGAACGCTCTGTTAGAAGGACAGTCAGGAGTTGCTTTACATAAAATTATAGACAATCAGGAGGCTTTTTATACTTCTATGATTGATTCTGACGAACTGAATGAAGAGTTCAACAGATTCTTCGCTCAGCATACAACTGATTTCACAAGACTGGAGAAGATGCTTCTTTTAAGCTTACAGCCTCTTGTTGAAAAACATACCGTTTCGGAAAGTACGGCTTTCATCTTTTCTACAACAAAAGGAAATATCAGTCTGTTAAAAAACCAGCCGGAATTACCGGAAGGTGTTTATTTATCAAAATTAGCAGAAAAAATTGCTTATTTCTTTGGATTTAAAACCAAACCGATCATCGTTTCTAACGCCTGTGTTTCAGGAGTAATGGCAATGTCTGTTGCTAAAAATATGATTCAGGCAGGAAAATATAAAGATGCCTTTGTGATTGCAGGTGATGAGCTTTCTGAATTTGTTATCTCAGGATTCAATTCATTTCAGGCAATAGGATCAGGACCTTGTAAACCTTATGATAAAAACAGAAACGGAATTAATATTGGTGAAGCAGCAGCTGCTGCTTATATCACTTCAATGTCAACTGGAAACGAAAAATTCAGATTTAAAGTACTGGGAGATTCAGCAGTGAATGATGCCAATCATATTTCCGGACCTTCAAGAACCGGTGACGGTTTATATGCCAGTATCACAAATGCTATGACTGAAGCGAAGGTTTCTCCGGAACAGATTGATTTTATTTCTGCCCACGGAACAGCCACTCTATATAACGACGAAATGGAAGCCATTGCCTTCAACAGAATGGATCTCCAGAATATTCCTCTCAACAGTATGAAAGGCTATTACGGACATTGCCTGGGTGCTTCCGGTCTTTTGGAAAGTATCATTTCCATGGAAAGTGCTCTTCACGGCACTCTGCTTCCTTCAAAAAATTTTGAGGAAACAGGAGTAACCCAGCCTTTGAATATCATTAAAGAAAACAAAACTGCAGATATTAAATATATTCTAAAGACCGCTTCTGGATTTGGTGGATGTAATGCAGCTGTTGTACTGGAAAAATGTTAAACTGAAAGTGATGAAGAAAATAAATACCTGTACCATAGAACATTCAAAAATAACCGTTGACGGAAATCTTATTTTTGAAAGCCCAAGCGAAACCTTTCAGGAATTTGCCAAAGAAGCCTATAAAAGTTTAGACCTCAGCTATCCGAAATTTCACAAAATGGATAACCTGAGTAAATTAGCCTTTCTTTCCGCTGAAACCATTTTGAAAGATGAAGACCACAGCAGAACAGCCATTGTTTTTGCTAACAGATCGTCCAGTCTGGATACCGATTTCAAATATCAGGAAAGCATCAACGATCAGGATAACTTCTATCCGAGTCCTGCCGTTTTTGTGTATACTTTACCCAATATTTGTGTAGGTGAAATCAGCATTAAACACAAAATGCAGACAGAAAATGCTTTTTTCGTACTGGATGATTTTGATGAAGAATTTTTGAATGACTATTCTGAACAGATTCTTCTATCCGGAAAAGCTGACAAAGTATTGTGTGGCTGGGTGGAATTGTATCAGGAAAATTACAAAGCTTTTGTATATTTGCTCACATTATAATTTAACAATGTACCAATCTGATAATGTACCAATGCTAAAGGCAATAACAACCATTGGTCAACTGGCACATTGATATATTGTACATTAAAATACTATTTATGGAAAACTTAAAAACAGAATTGAAACACAAAATTATCGAAGTTCTTAACCTTGAAGATGTATCTGTAGAAGAGATCAAAGATACTGACCCACTGTTCGGAGGTGGATTAGGATTAGATTCTATCGACGCTTTGGAACTGATCGTTCTTCTTGATAAAGACTACGGAATAAAATTAGCTGATCCTAAAAAAGGAAAGGAAATTTTCCAATCTATCGATACGATGGCAAAATTCATCGAGGATAACAGAACAAAATAAATTAATATAACAATCTAACAGTGTAACAATGTAACAATTATTGGTAAATTATCCGATTGATACATTGTTACATTATTGAATACCATGAGTCAAAAAATTGCCATAACCGGAATGGGCATCATTTCCTCCATCGGAAACAATGTGGAGGAAAATTTTATTTCATTGCAATCCGGAAAACATGGAATTTCAGATATCGAAATGTTTGAAACCCGTCATGCCGGAGCCATTAAAACGGGTGAAATAAAATTATCCAATGAAGAACTTGTACAACAGCTTCAGCTTGATGAAGACAATAACGTAACAAGAACTTCTTTATTGGGAATGATCGCTGCAAAGGAAGCTGTAGAAAGTGCAGGAATTTCAGATATCAATGGTTACAGAACCGGCTTGATTTCTTCTACCAGTGTAGGCGGAATGGATATCACTGAAAAATACTTCTACTCTTACGAAGACTTCCCTGAAAAGCAAAAGTATATTGACGCACACGATGCCGGAAATTCCTCATTGGCGATTGCCGGTTATCTGGGATTAAAAGGGATGGTTTCTACCATCAGTACAGCCTGTTCATCAGCAGCCAATGCGATTATGATGGGCGCTAAACTGATTAAAAACGGAGTTTTGGATCGCGTGATTGTCGGAGGAACAGATTCTCTTTCAAAATTTACTTTGAATGGGTTCAATACCCTGATGATTCTTACGGATTCTTACAATACTCCTTTTGACAACGACAGAAAAGGACTGAATCTTGGGGAAGCTGCGGCTTTCTTAGTCCTTGAATCTGAAGAAATGGTCAAAAAAGAAAACAAAAAGGTTCTCGCTTATCTTTCCGGATATGGAAATGCTAATGATGCCCACCATCAGACCGCATCTTCGGAAAACGGACAGGGCGCATTTTTAGCAATGCAGCAAGCCCTGAAAATTTCCGGCGTGGAAAAAGAGCATATAGATTATATCAACGTTCACGGAACAGCTACTCCCAACAATGATTTATCTGAGGGAATTGCCATGATAAGAATCTTCGGAGAAAACCAGGTGCCTGAATTCAGCTCCACAAAAGCATTTACAGGACATACTTTGGCTGCAGCAGCAGGAATTGAAGCCGTATTTTCAATTCTAGCCATGCAAAACAGTGTGATTTTCCCGAACCTGAATTTTAAAACAAAAATGGAAGAGTTTGACCTTACTCCTGTTACCGAATTGAAAGAGAAAAACATCAATCATGTGCTTTCCAATTCATTTGGATTTGGAGGAAACTGTTCCACCTTAATTTTCTCAAAATCATGAGTGCAGTATACATCAACAGTGCATCCTGTATCTCGGTTCAGGACACTTTAAACGACAATATTCTTCAGAACCTTACTGTTAAAAATTCTTCAAACATCATTAAAGCGATAGAACCTAATTACAAAGAGTTCATTCCGCCTGCGATGATCAGAAGAATGTCTAAAACCGTAAAAATGAGCTCCGTAGCATCTCACTACGCATTGAAGGAAGCTGAAATTGAAAAACCGGATGCTATCATTGTAGGAACCGGAATGGGCTGCTCTCAGGATTCTGAAAAGTTCCTAAAAAACGTGATTGATAATCATGAAGAGTTCCTTACGCCTACCTTTTTCATCCAGTCTACTCACAATACGGTAGCAGGACAGATTGCTCTGGGATTACAGTGTCATGCTTACAACTTCACGTATGTAAATACTTCTTCTTCACTGGAGTTTTCGTTACTGGACGCTCAGCTTCAGATCAATGACGGAGAAGCAGAAAATGTTCTGGTAGGTTCTACAGACGAACAGACGGACAGAACCATGGAACTTTACTGCTTAAATAATACGATCAAAAAAGAAGCAGATCTTCCTGCAGATTATTTGAATTCTAATACCAATGGCGTAATCTGGGGCGAAGGAGCCAGCTTTTTTGTAATTGGAAAAGATAAGACCGAAAACTCTTATGCCAGGCTTAAGAATATCCATATCAGCAATAAGGTTGAATTGAATGAAGTAAAGGATTTTATCCAGAATTTCCTGGTTCAAAACAATCTTTCCACTCATGATATTGATGCGGTTATTTTAGGATTCAGTGGAGATGCACAATCAGATATGTATTATACAAAAGCAATGAATCTGTTTCCGGATTCAGCACAGCTGTATTATAAACATTTGAGTGGAGAATTCAATACAGCAAGTGGTTTTTCAACCTTTATGGCCTGTCATATCCTGAAGGAACAGCAGATCCCGGAAATTATGATGATCAATGCAGAAAAAAAGGAAAGTATAAAGAATATACTTCTTTACAACCATCTGGCGGGTGATGATCACAGCCTGGTGTTATTGGAAAAGGCATAATTGTTGAAATTGAAAATTATACGGTCTATTTGTCATTCAGAGCGAAACGCAGTGAAGCGTGGAATCTAAATTAGAAATTAGTCTGGACTCCTACGGAGTGTGACAATGGTATACAATAAATATTACGACTATAAAACTTGTAATAAAACAATCAGCAATGAAACATTATCCCTTCATCCTGTTCTACCTTTTCTGTAACGTTTTTATTTATGCGTTCCACGGAAGTATTTGGGTATATCTGTTTTGTTTTTTTGCTTTTTCTGCAGTAGTTGTCTGGGGTTCTTTTGACATTGAGCTGGGATATTTTGTGAACAGTATTACTCATAAGCGTACCAGAATAAAAGAAGTGGCTCTTACATTTGATGACGGACCTACTGAATTTACCCCAAAGTTTTTAGACCTGCTTAAAGAACATCAGATAAAAGCAACTTTTTTCTGTATTGGAAAACAGATTGAAAAATATCCTGAGACGTTTCAGAGAATTATTGCAGAAGGTCATACGATTGGAAATCATACCTTATCACATTCCAGTTCTACAGGGTTTTTATCGACTTCAAAAATGATTACAGAGATTGAAAAGTGTGATAAGATCATGAAAAACGTGGGAAATATTAAGACCAATCTCTACAGACCGCCGTTCGGAGTGACGAACCCTAATATTGCAAAAGCAATCAAAAAAACCAATAAAGTAAGCATCGGGTGGAATGTACGCTCTTTGGACACCATCATTGATGATGAAAAAAAGATCTACAACAGAGTGACCAAAGGTCTGAAAAATGGGAGTATTATCCTTCTTCATGACACTTCGGAAAAGACCTTTCGGGTGCTGACCAATTTATTAGTATTTTTGAAGGATAAAAAATATTCAACCTTTACTGTTGATACAGTGATAAATTCAAATAGAAATGATTAAAAATATTGCTTTCGGAGTATTCTTACTGGTTTCAGGATTCTTTTTTGCGCAAAACACAGCAATGTCAGGAGCTGAAGCCAAAGCATTTGTATCGAAGGTTTCTTCAGACACGAAAGAAATTAAAACGTTACAGAGCGATTTTACCCAGACCAAAAAAATGGATTTCCTTGATAAAAGCATTGTCACCTATGGGAAAATGTCTTTGCAGACGCCCAATATGCTGAGCTGGAAGTACACTAAACCATATCAGTACAGTATTGTTTTTAAAAGTAATAAAATCTTCATCAATGATCAGGGAAAAAAATCTTCTGTAGATGCGAAAAGCAAAACATTTGAAAAAATCAATAAACTTATTGTAGGAAGTTCGAATGGAACCATGTTTAATGATCCTGAGTTTACCGTTACCTATTTTAAGAACGGAAATTACAATGTGGCAAAGTTTATCCCAAAGACTTCTCAGTTGCTGAAATATATTAAACAGATTGAACTGTTTTTCCCTAAAAACCAGTCGACAGTTTCACAGGTCAATATGACGGAGGCTTCCGGAGATACTACGAATATTGTTTTCAAAAATACCAAGATCAATGCTTCCATTCCTGCGTCAGAGTTTACTTTATAGCCTGATTCTGATCCTGGCTGCTTCCTGTAAAACGTATCGGTTAACAGAAGCAAAACCTGTCTCTTCTTCTGAAAAGATGGTTGAAAATTTATTCTTTTCTTCCACCGAAGATTATGTATACAAATGCCAGATGGACATTTATAAAAACCATGTGAGTGGAATTCTGGTCATCAAAAAACTGAATGAAACAACGCACCGTGTCGCCTTAACTTCTGATTTCGGGAATAAACTGATAGATTTTGAAGTCTCTGATAATGATTTCAAACTGAATTATGTACTTCCTGACCTGGATAAAAAAATAGTCATCAATTTCCTGAAAAACGACTTTCAACAACTTCTGAAAAGAAAATATCCGGTCAGTGAAAGTTTTGAAAATAAAAATGCTAAAATCTATCTTTCAAAAATCGATAAGAAGAGCTACTATCTGTTCTTCAGCAAAGAAAATGGCTTACTGAAAGAGATTGTTTACACGAAAAATAACAAAGAGAAAATCGATTTCACTTTTGATGCAAAAAAACCTATCTTCGCGGATAGCTTAAATCTACAGCACAAAGATTTTAAGATCAATATAAAACTATTTCAAATAACCGAAACAGAATAAGAACTGTACAGCCTACAAGTATTATTTTCAAACCAAAGTGTAGTGTACATTTAATCTTAAAAAATAAGATCATGCAGACCATTCTTACAGACTTTTATACTTTAACATCATACGATAAGACAGAAGACGGAAAATTTACCGCTCATATTCACCTGAATAAAGACCACGAGATTTTTAAAGGTCATTTCCCTGGAAATCCGGTAACTCCCGGTGTTTGTATGATGCAAATTATTAAGGAACTGACTGAGGAATTTACAGGTTCAAAGTTATTTCTGAAAACAGCTTCCAATGTAAAGTTCATGGCGATTATCAATCCTTTTGAAACCCCTGATCTGGTACTTCAACTGGATATTACTGAAAATGAAGAAGATGTTAAAGTAAAAAACACGACTTCTTTTGGCGAGACTATTGCATTGAAATTGTCTGTAAGCTATAAAAAAATATCGTCATGAAACTAATCTTATCATTCATAGCAGCATTTGTTTTTTTCTTTCAATCTGATCTTGAAACGCTGAGAAACAGCTATGCTAAGGCGAATGAATCCACTACCAATACTGCGAGCTTTATTGAAACTGCGGAAAAACAATCCGGCTCTGATGCTGTAACTGTAGGATACAAGGCCGCAGCAAAGATTATGGAAGCCAAAATTGCCAAAAGCAACAGAAAAGCTCTGGTAAAGACAGGTGCTACAAGTCTTGAAGGCATTATTAAAAGTAATCCTAACAATGCAGAACTTCGTCTTATCAGAATGAGTGTTCAGGAAAATATTCCGAAAATTGTAGGATATCGTGGAAGTTTGAAAGATGATAAAGCTTTCCTGCTGAATAATTACAGCAAACAGAATACAGCTCTGAAGGGCTATATCAAAAGGTTTGCAATGCAATCTAAAACCATGACAGAGGCGGAAAAAGCCACTTTAAAATAAAAAAATGTTTCTTGCTGAAGTACAAAATGCTATTTCTGAAAAGAAGATATGCGTTTTAATCCCTACCTACAATAATGAAAAAACCCTGAAGAGGGTTATTGACGGCGTTCTCAACTACACCGGAAGTATTATTGTAATTAATGATGGTTCTACGGATTCCACGCCTCAGATTCTTTCTCAATATCCTCAGATCACTGTAATTTCCTTACCGGAGAATAAAGGAAAAGGAAACGGCCTAAAAACGGGTTTCAGAGCAGCAAAGAAATCAGGATATCATTACGCCATCACCATTGATTCGGATGGTCAGCATTATCCGGATGATATTCCGGTATTTGTAGAAGCTCTTCTTCAGGAAAAAGAGGAAGTTCTTCTGATCGGAAACAGAAATATGTCTCAGGATGGGATTCCTAAGAAAAGCAGTTTCGGAAACCGTTTTTCCAATTTCTGGTTTTGGTTTGAAACCGGTATCAGGCTTGAAGATACACAGTCCGGCTACAGACTTTATCCTTTGCATAAAATTCCAAAGAAATATTTTACCCCAAAGTTTGAATTTGAAATAGAAATTATTGTAAGAACTGCATGGAGGCATGTTCCGGTAAAAAATGTTCCAATCAAGGTTTTATATGATCCGGTGGAGCGGGTTTCCCATTTCAGACCTTTCAAAGATTTCACAAGAATCAGTATTCTGAATACAATTCTGGTAACGATTACTCTACTTTATATTATTCCGAGAAATTTTGTGAATAATTTCAAAAAAAAAAGCTTTAAAAGATTCATACAGGAAGATGTCTTAGAAAGTGACGGAAGTAACCGCACGAAAGCATTTTCCATAGCACTGGGCGTTTTTATAGGACTTTCTCCTTTTTGGGGATTCCAAACGCTTCTGGTGATCAGCTTATCTGTACTTTTTAAACTTAATAAAGTCCTTGCATTTGTAGCTTCCAATGTGAGTCTTCCTCCTTTTATCCCTTTCATTATTGCCGCTTCCTTGTTTCTAGGAGCTCCCTTTGTAAGTGGAAACAGCGATATTCTAAGTCAGGAGTTAAACTTTGAACTGATTAAAAATAATCTGTTGCAATATATTATCGGTAGTTTTATTTTAAGTACCACCCTTTCTTCTCTTGCAGGAGTAGTGTCTTTTTTATTTCTGAATAAAGTAAATCCGGAAAACAATTAAAAAAGCCCGGAACAAAGTTCCAGGCCTATCACAATGAATTATTATTTTCTATTGTACACGGAATACATTATTGCAGAATAAACTGAACCAAATCTTTTAAAAACTGTTCATCCACTTTTCCTTTTGTTTCATAATCTTTTGGAGATGGTTTTCCGGAACCTGCAATAAATAAGTGACTTAATGCAGGATAAAACTTAAATACAGCAGTCTTATCATTTTTCAATGTTTCTTTCCAAAGGCTGAAATCTTTCTCGGTTACCTGATAATCTCTTCCCCCTTGCGCAAAAAACATCGGAGCTTTGACTTTTTTAACTTCGTTAAGCTGATTGTAATCCTTCAAATACTTCCAATATGCGGCAGACTGGCCCAAAGGAAGCTCTGATGAAGGAGAATGTAAGTTAAATTGGGATGAGTTTAAAAAAGCAGCCTGCTTTTTAATTTCCTGAACAGCTTCAGCTGGAACTTTAGCCGGGTCAATCGTATGAAGGTATTCATATTGCTCAACAAGCAGGTCTTGCAGCGGTCTTGCATTTCCGGCCATAAAAACATATTTTGAAACCTGTGCCTTTTCTGCAATTTTAGGCATCATATATGCTCCCTGGCTATGCCCAAGAATGATAATCTGGTATCCTTTGTAATCAGCATTATTTTTAAAATAAAGAGCTGCGTTTACAGCATCATTGATGGTTTCTTCTTCTACAGTAGACTTTTCCGTGAATGCTTCAGGGTGGGAATAGGTTCTTTTATCATATCGATAGGAAGCAATTCCGTTGTTTAAAAGATATTCTGCAATGTCTTTAAACGGCTTGTTTTCTCCAATGGTTTCATCTCTGTCATGAGGTCCGGAGCCGTGAACGAAAATAACCAATCTCTTTTTATTGTTGGAAGGTGGAATTAATAATGTTCCTTTCAGCTCAATAGCATCACTTTTTATTTTCAGTGCGGTTTTCTCATCTCTTTTTTCAAATGTTTTGTGAGGAACTAAGAAGAAACCCTGCAATTTATTATTCTCATTAAAAGTAAGCTGAATATCCAGTTTTTCCTTTTCAAATTCAGAATAGTAATAATAGGTGTTTCCTTCGTTATTTACTTCAAGGATATTTTTAAGTCCTCCAATCTGCCCCTGAAGTTGTTGCGGAATCGCTTTGAGCTGTTCCACCGGAATTTGTCTCGCTACGGTAGGATCAAAATAAGCATGTGCTTTTTCTATATTTTTATCAACCAGCAAGGCTTTAATGAAAGTATTTCCGATCTCTTTTCTGTCCTGAGAAAATGATAACAGAGCGAATGCGGTAAAGAATAAGGTTAAAAGTTTTTTCATAATCAATTATTTAAAGACCACATCAGCGAATGATAGTGGTGTCATCATTATGGTAACAAATATCGAAATAATAACCAGGGCGAGCTGGGTGATATGGTATATTTTTTCTCTTTCCTCCTCATTGATTTCAAAAGTAAATTTTATTTTATCAGGCCTTCTAATGATCAACCAGATAAATAAAAGAACAGCGAGATTCATCAGTACAGGAAACACAAGAAAGATTTTGCTTCCATAATTGTCTTTCATACTTCCGTACCCGTGAATAGTGATGGTGTCAGGTATTGAGCTGTAAACGGTGCACAAATACAAAGAATAACAGATAATAATAACAAAAGGAATACAGAACAGCAGTTTTATATATTTGGGGATCATTTCAGTTTCTTTAAAGTTTTCTTCAGGTATTTTTCAACATTTTTTCTGTCCGGAACTGTTGTAATTTCTTTCGTCAATGCTTTCTCAAACGCCATTTTTGCCTTTGAATATTCTTTTTTGCTAAAATAATACTTTCCTGATTGATAATAGACCAGCCAAAAATCGGGATTCATAGCCTGATACGATGGGATAATATCATCTGTCAACAGCACGTTTTTATCATCAGCGGCCTCATTGATTTCTTTACCGTACATTTTGGACAGTTCATAGTTTTGAAATTCTTCAGAATCTGCGAACGGATCTCTTGCAATATTCAGTTCTGTTTTCGCCAGCAGACTTTGCGATAATGGCTTACCGGAAAAAATCTCATTCAGGTCATAGCAAACAAATTCTCCAAGCTGATAAGGATTGGAAGAAACCCAAACCAGTTTTTTCTGAGGCGAAAATATAACGGCATGGTGAGCCAATAGCTGATTGAGTGCTTTTTCATTTCCATAACCGATACTTTCATCTTTTAAGCCTGACTTATTTCTTAAAATGGAAGCCATCTTTTCGGGAGTGATCTTCTTTTCTTTCTGCAAAAGCTCCTGAAGTTTTTCATAACGGTATTCTGAATGGCTTTCTTCAATCTGCTTCTGATTTCTTTTGTCATCTTTATAAGCTTCAGACTGAAAATGATTGGTACAAAGCACTCTGCTTGTATTTTGTACTCTATATACCCCGAAATTTTTAGGTGAAACTTCAATAATGACTGCATTTTTATCAGCTGCACTTCCCACAAGGATAGATTCCGAAACAAATACCTTTCGTTTTTTAGCAATGGCAATGGCTTCTTCTATATTTTTTGCATACTGTAAAATCTCTCTTGTAACCAGGGAAATAGGAGTCTTTGCCGTTAAAGGAATTTTTGATTTTCCGGCATTAATGGTCACGGTAATTCCTTCTTTATTCATTCCTGAAACTACACCTATCATTCCGGGCCAGCTTACCGACATATAGGGAATTCCTTCTTCGGGTTGCACAAACTCTACCAATTTATTTTTAGCAAAATCGTCTCCCACATAAAAGTCGAAATTTCTTCCAATCAACAAGTCTCCGTCTTCAGTATTTTCATTCCATACAGCAAGAGATGTACAGCCTACCATGGCAAGATCCTGCATGGCATGCCCGATATCATGAGCACCGTGCAGGTAAAGGTTTCTTAAATATTTAGGAGCAATAAAGTCATACTGATCGGATGAATATCGTGACAAGCCAAATAATTCTGCCTGATAATCTTCTCTTACATTGAGGTACATTTTTCTGTTGTACCATTTTAAAAAACCTCTTAACAGCCCTTGTCTGAATTTTGATGGCACAAAACCCTCCACTTTTGAAAAGAAAATGTTCTCCTGCTTCTGCATTAAGTTTTGGGTCAATGCTCCGCTATTATATCCAAGCTGCAAAGGATTTCCTTTAATATAGAGTTCCCAGAGCTGCTGTTTATTTTTGGTAAGATAATTCTGATTGTAGCTGAAGGTACTGTCATTGATCTGGTTTACTTTCGGGATCTCCAGAGCATATTGTTTTACATCGGGAATATGTTTGATAGACTTTGAGATTCCGCAGGATGTGAGGAAAACACAAAAAGTGAGATAAAGTAAAGTTCTTTTACAGGATGAATAAATGGTTTTAGTTTTTTTCACTTTAGTTTTTATTAATCATTTGGGTCAGCCGCATGTCTATCGTTTCTTTTCCGATAATTTCAGCACAGGTGTTAAAAGCTCCGATAGTAACGCCTAAGATGCCATGCATATTCACGGATTGTCCGGTCAGAAAAAGATTGTCAATTTTGGTACGGGGAGAAACCATCGTTTTAAGAGGATTCTCCGAGCTTTTCATATATCCATACATATTTCCTTCACAATTTCCGATATAGTCCCGATAAGATAAAGGAGAGGAAGTATAGAGTGTTTTAATGGCATGCCTTAGATTCGGAATTTTCTTTTCCAGAGCATCAAGCATTTTTTCTGTTTTTTCAAGCTTAAATCTTTCATAAGCATCTCCTCTTTCATGTTCATCGGCAACGGTATTGAAGGTATTCTCCCATTCTTTAACCTCATCAAAATCCATATACGATATCGCCGTCATACTTTCTGCGAATTCAGGATGACGTTTCGAAGGTGTAGAAGAAAGCATAAACGTTTCCGGCCACGATTCTTTCCGGTATTGGAATGCATTCCAAACCTGTTCTTCAGAGGAGTAGTGATATCTGTTATAATTAAAATTCGGAAGATAATGAGGCTTTAAAACAAGATAAATACTAAAGCACGATGAAACCGGCTTCCAGCTTAAAACCCTGTTCAGAAAAGATTTCTTAAGTCTTTCTTCACCAATAAGTTTAATGGTGGAACGGATTTCTATATTTGAAATAAATTGTTTGGCGGCGTATTCTTTTCCTTTTTTTGTTTTAACAGAGGTCAGTGTATTATTTTCATTAAAAACAAATTCTGAAACTTCCGAATGCTTGTGTACTTCGGCTCCATATTCCCGGAGTTTTCTGATTAAAAGTTTAGAGATCTGGCTTCCTCCTTTCACACATTTGTAAGCACTTTGGATATAAGAATTTACCGTCAGAGCATGTACATAAAAGGGAACATTCTCCGAGTCTCCGGCATATAAAAAGTTGGAACCCAGTAAAACTGACTGCAATTTTTTATTCTGAGTAACAGATTCAATGAATCTTTTGGTATTTAGATGCAGGATTTCCTCGTTGTAATTGTCTTTTCCCACCACATGATATCTGGGAAACTGGCTGCATACATACTGAATTTCTTCGCAATAGTTTTCAAGGTTTTCTTTTTCTTCGGGAAAATACTTTGAAAGCTGTTCAACAAAATTCTGATAACCCTGTGCATGAGGATATTCTATTTCATCTTCTCCGAAACTGATTCTGTCATAGCCGTCTTCATCCATCAACTGAAGTTCAAGATCATCCATAATTTCCAGATAGGAAAAGAACTGGTTAAGATTCTGTCCTTTGGATAAACCTCCAAGATAATGGACTCCGGTATCAAAAATAAGCTTATCTCTTGAAAAGGTCTGCAGATTTCCCCCATACTGGTTATTTTTCTCCAGAACGCATACTTTCAGACCTTCTTTCGCCAAAATAAGAGCTGAAACAAGGCCTCCCAATCCGCTGCCGATTACAAGTATGTCGTATTCTTTCTTCAAAAGAAAATGTGCTTTTAATAATTAAGAAACAGGGAATTTAAGATATTTAAAGTTTACTTCAGTAAAGTAAGCATAGAAATGTTATGAGTTCTCTTAAATCTCGGTAAATCTTAATGGTTTTTTAGTTTTTATTCGTTTTTACGGGATAAAAATAGAAAAATTAATCAACATCATCCCAAAAATCAAAATAATTAAACCATTGAAGCGGGTATTTTTTCACCATAGTTTCAAGATTTTGCACATAAGACTGTAAAAGTCCCTGTGAATCACGATTTTTGATATTCTGGGCAACTCTTGCATACAGATGGTAATGAAGATTATTCTCTTTCATCACATAAACATATACTACGGGAACGCCTAACCTTGAGGCGATCAAAAACGGGCCAGCAGGAAATTTTGCACTTTTTCCCAGCAGTTCTGCCTCCAGATATTTGGACCCTTCGAAATAACGGTCTCCGGTAAAGCAGATGAGTTCATTATTGGACAAAGCCTGATTGATCTCAAAAATATGAGACATGTCCTCCTTCACGTAAATAAACTTGATATTACTCTTTTTTACCGCAACACTTTCCAGATATTCCTTGATCACGGTCACTTCCTGATCTGTTGTAACCAGATTGATCTGGCAGTCGAAGTCGATATCTGCAAAAAAGTGTTCCGCAATTTCAAAATTACCAATATGGGCACTGATGAGTACACCTCCTTTTTTAGCAGCTAAAAGACTTCTGAGGTTTTCAATACCGTCAAATTCATAGGTATATTTTTCTCTGAGTCCGGCAGAAATCGCAGTTTTATCAATCAGAACTTTTCCGAAGGTAAAATAGCTTTTAAAGATGGAAGCTTTGGATTTCCAGTATCCATAGTTCAGTCTTTTCTGAAAATAATAAAGAATATATTGATTGCTTTTCTTCTGAAACAGGGAGTAGTAGGCCGCCACAAAATACAGCACACCATATGAACTTCTGATCCCGATATTTCTAATACACCAGACGAATATTCTGTATCCGAGTACTGTTCCTTTAGATTTACCTTTCCACTTGTTCATATCTATAATTTAATATAACAGAGAGCCAATGTAATAATACCTTTTTGAAGTGTCCGTTACCGGATCACTGCGATATTGTTACATTGGCACATTTTATAGAATAAAGAATTACTCAATAACTACGCGTTTTTTTCAGCAATCTTATGTTCAATCGTTGTATAGAAATCATCAAATGTTACCATTTTTTTGAAATCTGCTTCTCCTAATTTCACCCCGAAATTGGATTCAATCACGACTACCATGTCGATATAATCTAAGCTGTCTAAGCCCAGTGTATTTTTAAGGTTGGCATCGTTACTGATTTCGTCTCCGTCTACCTCGAATTCGTTGACAAGAAAATCATTAACAATAGCAACAATTTTTTCCCTTTCCATGTTTTTAATCAAATTTTTTAACTATTAGTGCAGAATTGGTTCCCCCAAACCCAAAAGAATTCGACAAAAATACATCAATTTTTTGATTTTTTGTTTTTGCAACTAAATTTATCTTTTGTGCTTCATTATCAGGGTTTTCCAGATTAATATTGGGAGCAACAAAATCGTTCTGCATCATCAGAATGGAGTAGATAACTTCACTTGCACCTGCCATCCAGCACTCATGTCCGGTCATGGATTTGGTAGAACTTACCGGAACTTCGCTCCCGAAGATCTCATAGATGGCTTTTGCCTCGTTGGCATCACCAATTGGAGTAGAAGTTGCGTGAGCATTGATATAATCGATGTCTGAAGCTTTTAATCCTGACTGTTTTAAGGCTCTGTCCATTGCCAAAGCCGGTCCATCCACGTTTGGTGTTGAAATATGCCCTCCGTTGGAAGAGAAACCGTACCCGATAATTTCTGCAATAATCGGAGCGCCTCTTCTTTGGGCAGATTCCAAGCTTTCAACAATCAGACTGGCAGCTCCGCCACTTGGAATCAATCCGTCTCTTTCTGCATCGAAAGGTCTGGATGCTTTTGCAGGCTCATCTTCTCTGGCTGAGAACACTCCCAATCCGTCAAAGCTCGCCATGGAATATTTGTTGGTTTCCTGAGCTCCGCCACAGATAATCATATCCTGGAAACCATTTTTAATCATCATATAAGCCAGTCCTAAAGAATGCGAACCGCTTGCGCATGCTGCGCTGATGGTAAGATTGATTCCTTTCAGTTTAAAAATCGTAGAAAGGTTCATCGTTACCGTTGAGTTCATTGATTTGAAAATCGCTCCCGATCCCATCAATGTTGTATCTTTCTTTTCCCTTGCAATATCGATAGATTCTACGACTGCCTGAGAAACACTGTCATTTCCGTATAAGATCCCCACTTCATGAGCATCCAAGAATTCTTCATCTAGATTTGCCTGTTTTAAAGCATCAAGCGTAGCAAGATAAGCATATTCGCTTTCTTCTCCCATACTGACACGCTGGCGTCTGTTTAAAAGATTTTTCAGATCAGGCTTTGGAACAACTCCTGTGAGGCCAGACCTAAAACCAAATTCTTTTCTGTCCTGATCTAAAACAATACCGGATTTTCCTTGATATAGGGATTCCCTGACCTCTTCTAAAGACGTCCCGATGCAGGAATAAATTCCCATTCCGGTAATTACAACCCTATTTTCCATGTTATGAATAAATTCCTCCGTTAATATTAATCACTTCACCTGTAATGTAAGAAGATTTTTTAGATGCTAAAAATGCGACAAGATCTGCCACTTCTTCTACTTCTCCAAATCTGTTGGCAGGAATCATTGCTTTCAGTTCTTCTTCATTAAACTCCTGGGTCATATCCGTTTTGATGAAACCCGGTGCAACGGCATTTACCGTAACATTTCTTTTGGCAACTTCCTGTGCAAGGGCTTTTGTAGCACCTACCAAAGCTCCTTTCGCAGCAGAATAATTTGTCTGCCCGGCTGTTCCTTTTACTCCGGATACAGAAACCATATTGATGATTCTTCCGTATTTGTTACGAAGCAGCTTTTGAATAAAGAAATTGGTCACATTGAAGAATCCGTCCAGACTTGTATTGATCACACTATTCCAGTCTTCCTTCTGCATCCACATAAAAAGACCGTCTCTTGTGATTCCGGCATTATTGACGATCACTTCTACCACGGCATCAGGATTTTTCTCCTGCCACTCCGTTAAAACAGCTTGTGTTTCTTCGGTGTTTCCTACATCAAATTTAAGAATTTCTCCGGTAGCACCCAATTCTTCCACTTTAGCCAACGTTTCTTTGGCTGCCGTTTCATTTGAAGCGAAGTTGATAAGGATGTGATAGTTTTTCTCTTCAGCCAGTTTTATACAGATTGCTCTCCCGATTCCTCTGGAGCCTCCTGTTACAATTGCACATTTCATGCGTTAGTGTTTATATCGTTTTTAGTTTTTTAAGTTGATGCTGGAAGCCTTTTTTAAAAGACAATTGATGGCAACCAATAGTTACATTCCTTTCAGATATTTCTTTACTTCCTCCAAATACGGATACATAACCATATCGTCTGAGAAAGCAGGAATAATTTTTCTGATATCATCATACAGTTCTTTTGTAGAGGATGAAACCTTATCCTGGAATCCAAGATATTCAACCGCCTGAATGATGGTAATAGCTTCAATAGCCAAAACTTCAAAGGCATTTTCAATGACTTTTCTACAAATTACAGCAGCGTTTGTTCCCATACTAACGATGTCCTGGTTATCGTTATTGTTTGGAATACTGTGAACATACATAGAATTTGACAACATCTGGCTTTCTGCCGTAGTAGAAGTTGCTGTAAACTGTACACCCTGCATCCCGAAATTGAAACCTAATTTACCTAAATTGACAAAAGGAGGTAGAATTTCGTTGATTTTAGCATTCAGAAGGTAGTTTAGCTGTCTTTCTGCAAGCATGGTAAGTTTGGTTACCACAATTTTAAGCTTGTCCATTTCCAAAGAGATATAATCCCCATGGAAGTTTCCTCCATGATACACATGCTGGTCTTCAACGTTGATAATTGGATTATCATTCGCTGAATTGATCTCATTCTCAAGAACTTTCTCCGTATATTCCAATGTATCCAATACCGGACCTAGAATCTGAGGAACACATCGTAAAGAATAATATTCCTGAACTTTTTCCTTGAATACTTTTTCCTGTTCTTCAAAATGGGTATACAGATGTTCTTCTCTTTTTCTGATCAGTTTACTGTCTGCCAAGTGAGCACGCATTCTTTCTGCCACTTTCTGTTGACCGTAATGTTTCTTAGTTCCGTTCAAGGCTTCTGACAAATGATCATCATAAGCCTGTACAATCTCATTGATGGCACAAGAAAGTCTAAGAGAAATATCAGTAAGCTGATTGGCTTTATAAGCATTTACGATACCGATTCCTGACATTACGGAAGTTCCGTTCATCAATGCAAGACCTTCGCGGATCTCTACTTTGATCGGTTCTAAGCCTTCAACTTCAAAAACTTCTTTGGTAGATTTTCTTTCTCCATTGTAAAAAACTTCTCCTTCTCCAATCAATACCAAAGCCAGGTGAGCCAGCTGAACAAGGTCACCGCTTGCTCCTACTCCTCCATGTTCAAAGATTAGTGGAGTAATATCTCTGTTGATCAGCTCCTGAAGCAGATAAATAACAGACTGGTGCACTCCTGAATTCCCTAATGATAAGGTATTCAATCTTGCAAGCATACATGCTTTTACTTCTTCTACAGGCAAAGGGTTTCCAATTCCTGAAGAGTGGCTTCTGATCAGGTTATACTGAAGCTGGTGTGTATCTTCATCACTGATTTTAAACTGAGCCATTGGCCCAAAACCGGTGTTCACACCATATATTACTTTATTTTTTGAAAACTCTTTTAAAAACTGAAAACTTTTATCCACTCTTGATAAAAGTGATTCATCCAGTTCTATTTTTTCATTCTCAATGATAATTTTTTGAAAGTCTTTCAGTTCTAAAAAGTTATTTATTTTCATCAATTAAAAGTAATAGTTGATAATTTTGTAAAATATTAATTATTTGTCACTAATTTTGCGGCAAAGATAAAAGTTATTATTAAAATAAAAAATCAAAGATGAGCAAAGAATCTGTTGACGTTCTTGTAATCGGAGCCGGACCCTCCGGATGCGTGTCTTCTTCGTACCTGAAGAACAATAACGTCAGCGTAAAAGTAGTCGAAAAAACGAAATTTCCAAGACTGGTAGTTGGAGAAAGCTTAATTCCAAGGGTAATGGACCACTTTGAGGAGGCCGGACTTTTCCCTGCATTAGATAAAATGGGCTTTGAAAAAAAGCTTGGAGCTCGTTTTCTTCGTGGTGACGAAGTCTGCATTTTTGATTTCAGCAACAAATTCGGGGAAGGCTGGGACTGGACCTGGCAGGTTCCGAGAGCTGATTTTGATAATACGCTTGCTCAGGAAGTCATTAACAAAGGAATCGATCTTGAGTTTGAAACTGAGGTTATAGACATCAAATTTGACGGAACAGATTCTATAACTACGGTAAGAAACAAGGATGGAGAAACAAAAGAGATCCATGCTAAGTTTGTTATCGATTCCAGTGGCTACGGAAGAGTTTTACCTCGCCTGCTTGATCTTGAAAAACCTTCAAAACTATCCCCTCACTCTGCGATTTTTTCTCATGTGAATGATATCAACAGAGAACCGGGAGAGGAAGGAACTTTGATTTCTTTTGACATTATTGAAACAGAAGTATGGCTTTGGGTAATCCCTTTTTCCAACGGAAATACCAGCTTAGGAATTGTAGGTCCTACTGAATATATTGACAAATTATCTGAAAACGGAGATACAACGGAAGCTTTAAGAAAAGCTATTTCTCTTTCTGAATATTATGTAAAACGTTTTGGAAATGTAGATTTCCTTTTTGAACCTAAACATCTGAAAGATTATTCCTGTTCAGTAAAAAGTTTATTCGGAGACGGATTTGCTTTAACAGGAAATGCCTCTGAATTCCTTGATCCGGTTTTTTCTTCAGGAATGGCTTTTGCCACAGAATCCGGAATGCTGGCCGCCAAACTGGCATTAAGACAATTAAACGGAGAAAAAATTGACTGGCAGAGGGAATACACAGACTACATTTTATATGGAGTGGATGTTTTCACCACCTATGTAAAAGAATGGTATACCGGAAACCTTCAGGAATTATTCTTCCATCAACCGGAAAATCCGGACGTAAAGAAAAAGATCTGTGCTGTTTTAGCAGGCTATGTCTGGAATAAAGACAATCCTTTTGTGAGAAAGCATGATACAGTTATTAAAAACCTTGCAAACCTGATCAAACAGGAAAAACAGGAACAGCAAAATCAAGCATAAAAAAACGGTCTGAAAATTCAGACCGTTTTTGTTATTTTAAAGCATTTTTAATAGCTTTACCCAATTCTTTTCCTGTTTTTTCATATGCAGCGGATATTCTTCCGTATTCCATACGATAGCTACCTTTACTTCCTATCCCTTCAATCTTATCACCCTGAACTTTAGTTAAAACTTTAGATGGATTTTCAGTTTCAACAAATATCATTTCTGATGATAATTTAGCAGGCTGTGTTACAAACCCAGTCCATCCGGCGTAGATCCATTTTGTATGCAGTATTAAGGTGTACTTTGCCGAAGCTCCTTTAGTGAATTTTATTTTTTTCGCTTTACCATTTACTCCTTCAATAAACTTATCAAAAAAAACTGATTCCTTATGCTTTTGCCATTCTTCATCCCATTCTTTCCAGGATTGCTCGCCTTTCTTAGCCAATGTCTCTGTTTTTCTTCTTTCAAGATACTGGGCTTCAGTATAATTATCTGCCTGAAAAAGAGGATTTTCAAATTTAAACTGAACATTTACCTCAGTCTGATCTTTCAGAAAGTCAAAATTTCCAGATTCAATATTAATTTTGTCCTGGGCAAAAGTTGCCGTGGTAATGGCTGCAAAAAGCAGCAGAAATAATTTTTTCATAGTGTATTAGTTTTACTATTCAAGCCCCAAAGATATATAAAAAGACCTCTGTTAATTATTCTTTAGGTTTAATTTTATCTTAAGTCAATAAAAGTGATTGGCTTTCTGCTGTTTGGATTAAAAACTGTTTTAGAAAGAACATCAAAATCTATGATTTCAATTTTGGGACTTACTCTCAATTTTGCACGGAAGTGATCTCTCACTTCATTGACAAACCCTTCGTGATCTGCTTCTGTACTAAGTTTAATGATAATCTCATCAAGTCCGATTTCGTTGGACTGAATCACAATCTGGTAGCATAAGATAGTATTAAAATCATTCAAAATATCATTCATAGCAGGAGGATACAGCGTTGTCCCTTTGTATTTGATCATCTGCTGCTTTCTTCCTACAACAGGTCCTAACCTCATCGTATTTCTTCCGCACTGGCATGGCTCATAGTGGGCTTTTACAAGATCTCCGGTTTTAAACCTCAACAAAGGAATGGCTTCCACTCCCAAAGTCGTAATCGTAAGTTCTCCGCTTTCTCCTTCTTTTACAGGGTTTCCTTCATCATCCAGGATTTCTGTAATAATCAATTCCGGATGGTGATGTCCTCCGATCTGGAATTCACACTCTGTAAAAGCAGTGCTCATTTCCGTAGAAGCATAGGTAGAAAAGAGTTTGATGTCCCATTTTTCCTTGATTTTCTGTGAAAGAATATTATCTGTAAAATTCTGATTCTTGATGCTTTCTCCAATACATACAGCCCCATAAACACTGGAGTTTTTATAATCCAACCCGTGTTTTTCAGCGTAATCAATCATTTTCAACAGAAAAGAAGGAACGGTGATCAGATATCTGGGCTTGTATCTGAAAATAGAATCCCATTGCAGTTCAGGAATTCCCGGTCCCATTCTTACTACGCTTGCCCCCATTTTTCTTAAACCAAGAAAATAAGCAAGCCCAGCCATAAACCTTTTATCTATGGTGGTAATCATCTGCACAACATCTCCTTTCTGAATTCCTGCACAGGCAAAAGATATCGCTTCATTGTACGCAAGCCTTTCCAGATCACTGTCGGACAATCCGAAAGTCACCGGATCTCCCAATGTTCCGGAAGTGGTACTGTAATCCACAATTTTATCCGGTGTTATGCAGAAAAAATCATGATTGTACTGCTGAAGATCATTCTTTGTGGTGGTAGGAATCTTCTGAAGGTCTTCCAAAGTACGAATATCCTCAATAGTAATATTATTTTCTTTGAACAGTTTCTGGTAAAAAGGGGAATGCGTTTCAAGATAAGTCAAAAGCTCATGAAGTTTTTCTTCCTGAAATATTTTGATTTCCTGAATCCCTGCTTTCTCGATTGACGGATGAAATTCCAATGATTTTAATTTTTTAAAAGGCAAATTTATCTAATTAAAATTAAAAGATTTAAAGATTCAAGTATTAAAAGATGAATTATCTCCTAAACGTAAAAGTTTGTGTATTGGTATTCCCGGCAGTATTGATGGTTGTCACTTTTAAAGTATGAGAACCGCTTCCTTTAGGACATTTTTCATCAAAAATGTAGACAAAATTATCTTTTACACGGGTAAACCTCAACCATTTGCCATCCAGTTCGGCACGGAATGAAATAATATCACCCACTTTCGTTGTTCCTTTTAAGAGTAATGAACTGCTATTAACTAATGCTCCTTCTGCCCAGCCTAATGAAACGGATGGAAGATTATTGTCAATCAACAATTTTGCGGTACCCAATCTGTTAAATTTCCCTTCTGCCCAATCACCATTCCATTTTACCTTGACAACGGTTTTATCACTGCCATAGTCAAGAAGAATAATGGCTTTATCTTTTTCTGTATTGGTTAATTTTCTATTCGGTTTTATTTTCAAGGTATATTCATCCTGAACGGGAATATATGGATTATGCAAAACAATGGTATTTGAAACTGCATTCGGATCTGTATCAGGTTTTTCATAGGCACTGAAATTTACAGCATCATACATGGCATTTTTACTAAAAGCAATCTCTGTATTTTCTGTGGTAATGATTTTCCCTTGATTAGCCATTATTGTTTTTGCAGTATAAGATATTTTCTCTGAAGTTTTACTTAACTGAACTTTTGTTGTTAAGCGGCTTGTATTTCCTTTGACATCTTTAAGGACAATTTCAATGGCATGAATATTTTCATCCTTAAGTTTGATAATCCCACTTAAATTTGGAAGACTATAATGCTGCAGTTTCATTCCAGGTAAATCAGACAGGTGCTGGATTCCCATTTTATCTCTTATGAATTTGGTATAATCTATACAACCGTTGATGTATCGGGTATCATCATAGTGGATCTTATCAATTTTAAAACTGTACATCAGATTGCCATCCATAAACAGTTCTGTCTGATAAATACCAAGATTAAATCCTTTGTTGGCTTTATCTACAGCTTTAATGGCAAAACTTATCTCCGGAGAACTCACCTGAATAAGATTAGCCGTATAAGCATTTCCCTCATTTTTTACGGCAATATTATTTGCTCCTGGTTCATACGTACTGAAACGTCGGTCATACCAATACAATCCGCTAATAATCGGGGCAATATTATCAGGAATGGCAAAGCCAAAAAGTAACGGATTTAAGCATTCCTCTGTTTTGGTATCTCTTATTTCAAAGTGCAGATGCGGACCCGCCGAACCTCCGGTATTTCCACTTAAAGCAATCTGCTGTCCTTTCTCCACAGGAAACTGTCCGGGCTGAAAAGTAATATCCTGTTCCCACTTTTCGTCTTTATATTGCCTCTCCTTTACGTATTCATCAAGTTGATTGAAATATTTATTCAGGTGAGCATATACCGTGGTATAACCATTGGGATGAGTGATGTACACTGCATTTCCAAATCCGTACCGTTCTACTTTTATCCTGCTTACATAACCTTCTGCAGCGGCAAGAACCGGCAGATTTTCCTGGCTGTTAGTTCTCAGATCCAGTCCCATGTGAAAGTGGTTGGTCCGCACAGCACCAAAATTGGCAGCGAGCTGCATGGGAATGTTTAATGGATTTCTGAAATAATTTTGAGGGTAATTATTTTGAGCTTGTACAATGCCTGTGTTGATAAAACAAACAAAAAGCATCAGGTAATAAAAGATTTTCATACAGCATTTGGGTTTAGTAGGTCTACTTAAATGTACAAAATTTCTGCCAATCAGTGCTTCGTACTCTAGCCAATCTTCGAATCAATTTTGTTTTTCTCACCCCATATTTCCCCTGCTGAGTGAAACGTCTTTGCGATCGATCTTACATTATCCATACATCTTTGTGAACTTTGCGTTACCATTAAGTTTTGGCTAAAGCCATAAATAAACTTTATTATTCAAGTGGGCTAAAGCCCACTTCTATTGAATATACTGCATAAAATCTCACATAAAAGTTGTCAGAAAAAATTCATTTATTCACTATTCACCATTCACTTTCCCCCACTTTCTTTATTATATTTCTGAAATTGAACTTTTTAATAGAAATTACCTAAATAAAACATATATTATAAACCGACAAATTTTAGTAAATTTGCAGACTTAATTAATCAACGATATTGAGATATTTACAATGAGCCAATTTAAAGAATACAAAAACCTCAACCTTATTGACGTAGCAGAGAATGTAGCGGAATTTTGGAAACAAAATAAAACCTTCAATAAGAGTGTTGAGATTCGTCAGGGAAATCCTGAGTTTGTTTTTTACGAAGGTCCGCCTTCAGCAAACGGTATGCCTGGAATTCACCACGTAATGGCAAGAGCATTGAAAGATATTTTCTGCCGTTACCAGACTCAGAACGGAAAGCAGGTTTTCCGTAAAGCAGGCTGGGATACGCATGGTCTTCCTGTGGAACTGGGTGTAGAAAAAGAGTTAGGAATCACGAAAGAAGATATTGGCAAAAAAATCTCTATTGAAGACTATAACAAAGCTTGCCGTGAAGCGGTAATGCGTTATACCGACGTATGGAATAACCTTACGGAGAAAATCGGATATTGGGTAGACCTTGATGATCCGTACATCACGTACAAGTCAAAATATATGGAAACCGTTTGGTGGTTGTTGAAGCAGTTGTATAGCAAAGATTTGTTGTACAAAGGCTACACTATCCAGCCTTACTCTCCAAAAGCAGGAACAGGACTTTCTTCTCACGAGCTGAATCAGCCCGGAACCTATCGTGATGTTTCGGACACAACGGTTGTGGCTCAGTTTAAAGTAAAGAAAGACTCTTCAGCATTGTTCAATGATGTTGACGGAGATGTTCATATCCTTGCATGGACGACCACCCCGTGGACACTTCCATCCAATACGGCTCTTACCGTAGGGAGAGATATTGAATATGTTTTAGTTAAAACTTTCAATCAATATACATTTGAACCTGTAACAGTAGTGTTATCCAGCGTTCTTTTACCTAAAGTTTTCGGTAAAAAATACGCAGAAGGTACAGATGAAGATTTTGCCAACTATACTCCGGAAACGAAAGTAATCCCTTTTAGAATACTAAAAGAATTTACAGGAGAAAAGCTTGTTGATACAAGATATGAGCAATTAGTTCCGTGGTTTACACCTAATGACAACCCTGAGAATGCATTCAGAGTGATTCTTGGTGACTTCGTAACCACAGAAGATGGTACAGGTATCGTTCACACAGCACCTACTTTTGGTGCGGATGATGCGAGAGTTGCTAAAATGGCTCAGCCTGAGGTTCCACCGATGTTGGTAAAAGATGAAAATGACAATCTTGTACCATTGGTAGATTTACAGGGTAAATTCATCAAAGGAGATAATGTTCCTGCGGTATTCTCCGGAACTTATATCAAAAACGAATATTACGACGAAGGAACTGCTCCTGAGAAATCATGGGATGTGGAACTTGCCATCCTGTTGAAAACAGAAAACAAAGCCTTCAAAGTAGAGAAATATGTCCACTCCTATCCACACTGCTGGAGAACAGATAAACCGGTATTGTATTACCCGTTGGATTCATGGTTTGTGAAAATGACTGCTGTAAAAGACAGACTGGTTAATTTAAACAAAGACATCAACTGGAAGCCAAAAGCTACGGGTGAAGGACGTTTTGCCAACTGGCTGGAAAATGTAAACGACTGGAACTTATCCCGTTCAAGATATTGGGGTATTCCGTTGCCGATCTGGAGAACAGATGACCTGAAGGAAGAAAAGATCATTGGTTCTGTAGAGGAACTTTATAACGAGATCGAAAAATCAATTGCAGCAGGACTGATGACTGAAAACCCTTTCAAAGGTTTCATCATCGGAAATATGTCAGAGTCTAACTATGAACTTGTGGATCTTCACAAAAACGTGGTTGACAAAGTGGTATTGGTTTCTGATTCAGGAAAAGCAATGAAGCGTGAAAGCGACCTGATCGACGTTTGGTTCGATTCAGGGTCTATGCCTTATGCCCAGTTGCATTATCCTTTTGAGAATAAAGAATTAATCGACAATAATAAAGCATTCCCGGCTGATTTTATCGCAGAAGGTGTTGACCAGACGCGTGGATGGTTCTATACGCTTCACGCTATCGGGACTGCTGTGTTTGATTCAGTTGCTTATAAAAATGTAATGAGTAACGGTCTTGTTCTGGACAAGAACGGGCAGAAGATGTCAAAACGTTTAGGAAATGCCGTAGATCCGTTCGAAACACTTGCTGTATACGGACCGGATGCTACGCGCTGGTATATGATCTCCAATGCCAACCCATGGGAAAACCTGAAGTTTGACATTGAAGGAATCGACGAAGTAAGAAGAAAGTTCTTCGGAACCCTTTACAATACCTATTCATTCTTCGCTTTGTATGCGAATGTAGATGGCTTTAACTATTCAGAAAAAGAAGTGGAAAACCGTCCGGAAATCGACAGATGGATCCTTTCTGAGCTTAATCTTCTGATCAAAGAGGTGAAAGCATTCTATGAAGATTATGAGCCGACAAGAGTAGCAAGAGCGATCAGTACTTTTGTGAACGATAACCTGAGTAACTGGTATGTAAGATTATGCAGAAGACGTTTCTGGAAAGGAGACTATTCTGATGACAAAATCTCCGCTTACCAAACTCTATACACGTGTCTTGAAGTAGTAGCAAAATTATCCGCTCCTATTGCTCCGTTCTTTATGGATCAGTTATATCAGGACCTGAATAAGGTAACAGGTAAAGAAAACTGTGAATCTGTACACTTAACAGACTTCCCGGTAGCAGATGAAAGTTTAATCGATCAGGATCTGGTTGAAAAGACTCATCTGGCACAGAACATTACAAGTATGGTTTTCTCATTGAGAAAGAAAGAAAATGTAAAAGTTCGTCAGCCTTTACAAAAAGTATTGGTTCCTGTACTGGATGCTAAAACAGAAGAACAGATTCTTGCAGTTGCAGATCTGATCAAGCAGGAAGTGAACGTGAAAGAATTACAGTTAATTAATGCTGAAGAAGCATCCCATTTAATTGTAAAACAGATAAAACCGAACTTCAAAGCACTTGGTCCTAAATTAGGAAAAGATATGAAGGTGGTAGGTGCAGAGATTAGCAACCTTACAGCAGAACAGATTTCCACACTTGAAAAAGAAGGGAAAACAGACGTTCAGGGATATGAGATCACTCTTGATGATGTGGAAATTTCTACAAAAGATATCCCGGGATGGACAGTAACTTCTGATGGAAAAACAACTGTGGCATTAGATTTGACGTTAACCGATGAGTTAAAATCTGAAGGGATCGCAAGAGAATTCATCAACAGAATTCAGAACCTGCGAAAAGACAAAGACTTTGATCTGACAGACAGAATTTCAATCACATTGGAAGAAAGCTCTCCTTTCCTGAATGAGATTAAGAAAAATGAAGAATATATTTCTTCCGAAGTCTTGTCAAATAAAATAGAAATTGTATCTTCACTTTTAAATTTTAACGAAATCGAAATAGATGAGGTTAATTTTAAGATAAATGTTGAAAAAAATTAACCTGTAGTTATTATATTTCAAATTCCATTTCATAATTTTATTAAAAAAGAGAAAGAATATGTCAGACGAAAGAGTTAGATACAGCGATGCTGATTTACAGGAATTTAAAGCGATCATTAAAGAAAAAATAGAAAAAGCAGAAAAGGATCTTCAGCTTATCAGAGAAAGTTTTATCAATGACCAGAATAATGGTACTGATGATACGTCTCCTACTTTCAAAGCTTTTGAAGAAGGAGCAGAAACGCTAAGCAAAGAGCAGAATTCTATTTTGGCAGGAAGACAGGAAAAATTCGTGCGTGATCTTAAAAATGCTTTGATCAGAATCGAAAATAAAACGTATGGTGTTTGCAGAGTAACAGGAAAGCTGATTCCTAAGGAAAGGCTTTTAGCCGTTCCTCACGCTACGTTGAGCATCGAAGCGAAAAACATGCAAAAATAACCGTAAGGTTTGTAAAATAACATTGGGTTTATATCGTATTTACGGATACTTTATAAACCTAATTTTTAATGTATACCCATGAACGAATTATTAATTTTGGGAGTGATCATTGCCGTAGTTATATTATTTTTCAACAGAGAATGGATCAAAAACAGATTCTTCCCTGATCGGAAAAAAAATTATAATTATACCATTGATGATCAATTCAATTCTGATAAACGCGAGCGGGAGAAAGAAATCGACAGACTTTTGAGTAAGATGGGCAAAAACGGAGTCAATGATCTGTCTGAGAAAGACAGGAAAAGACTTGATGAGCTGTCCAAAATGTAAATAATAAATATAAGAAATGGAATCTATCATAGTACATCCTAAGAATTCTATGGAGCTGAGTGCACTGAAAAGCGTACTCAAAGAAATGGGCATTAAATTTGAAAAAGCACATGTTAAGAGCTCTTTCAATGGACAGAAAGTGGTCAAGAAAGCAAGCGATAATAAAAATGTAAAGCCGGCTTCAAAGCCTTCAAAACCTAAAGGACAATAATGAAAAAGATCTTAGCAATAACACTTTTAGTGTTATTCATTGACCAGGCTTCAAAAATTTATATCAAAACCCATTTTGAACTGAATGAGAGCATTCCTGTTATCAATGGTTTCTTTAACAAAACTTTTGTGGAAAATCCCGGAATGGCCTATGGATTTCATTTCGGAGGAATTATCGGGAAATATTTTCTGGTTATCCTCAGAGTTTTCCTGATCGGAGGGATGATCTATATGTTCAAAAAATGGTTGAAAGAAGGAGCTTCTAATTATCTTTTAGTTCCCATGGCGATCATTTTTGCAGGCGCTATCGGAAATCTTATTGACGGAATGTTCTATGGAATGATCTTCGACAGCGGAACAGTTTATGACGCCAGCACTGACCGATGGATTGGCTATGGCGGAATTTCCAAACTTGTTCCTTTCGGACACGGATATTCCACATTTATGAAAGGATGTGTAGTGGATATGCTTCATTTCCCGGTGGTAGACTGGTACGTTCCTGAAAGCTGGCCTTTGATAGGAGGAAAACATATTGAGTTCTTTAAATATATTTTCAATGTTGCTGATTCTGCGATCACAGTAGGTGCCGCATTCTTATTAATATTCAGAAAAAAAGCTTTCCCAAACGGTCTGGAGTTTTAAAAGATATATTTTCGGATGAAAAAAATAATCAAAAATATTATTAAATTTTTCCTGCTTCTTTTCGTTGCAGGAATTATTTTTATTGCCTGGGCGAATTACAGCATCAAAAGTGACAGCGCACCATTTCTTTCCTACAATACTGCTGATGTACCACAAGTAAAAACCGCATTATTACTGGGAACCGGAAAACTTCTGAGCAATGGAACTCCAAATGCTTATTTCTATAACAGAATTAAGGCTGCAAGTGATTTATACAAAAGCGGGAAAATACAATACATCATCGTTAGTGGTGATAACAGTACCAAGGATTATAACGAACCTGAAGATATGCAGCTGGCATTGATGCAGGAAGGAATTCCACAGAATAAAATTATTTTAGACCATGCAGGATTCAGGACGCTGGATTCCGTGGTAAGAGCAAAGGATATTTTCAGCCAGACAAAACTGATCATTATCTCTCAGAAGTTTCACAATGAAAGGGCCGTTTTCCTGGCCAGAAAAAATGGCATGGAAGCCTTTGGATACAATGCAGCGGATGTGAATAAGTATGCAGGTTTAAAGACCAATTTAAGAGAGTATTTTGCAAAAGCTAAAGCCTATTGGGATCTTCTTTTTGGTGTGGAACCGAAATTTGGAGGAGAAAAAATTGTGATTCCTTAATATTTTTCCCACGGATTGCACAGATTTTCACGGATGATGCGTAAAGAGATATAGATTATTGAAGGTTGATACGTTTTGGCTAAAGCCAATGGATAGATGTTGAATTTTAAGCTGGCTGGGCTGAAGCCCACCCCTATTGAATTTTAATAACAACATCTTTTATCTTTTATCTTTTATCTTTTATCTTTTATCTTTCGTTATTCCCGTCAAACCTCGTAAATTTGCTATTCATTAATTTTTAAATATAAATTGTAAACAAATGTCAAGAATTCTTACCGGCATACAAGCCACCGGAACACCCCATCTTGGAAATTTATTAGGGGCTATTATTCCTGCTATCGAACTATCCAAGCAGGAAGGAAATGAATCATTTTTATTTATTGCGAATCTTCATACACTTACACAGATTAAGGATGCGCAGACTTTAAGACAAAATACCTACGAGATTGCTGCGGCTTGGCTTGCTTGTGGATTGGATACTGAAAAAACATATTTCTACAGACAAAGTGATATCGCTGAAACCTGTGAACTTTCTTGGCATTTATCATGTTTTTTCCCATACCAAAGATTAACATTAGCCCATTCATTTAAGGATAAAGCTGACAGACTTCAGGATGTAAATGCCGGTCTGTTTACCTACCCTATTCTGATGGCTGCAGATATTTTACTGTATGATGCTGAAATTGTACCTGTAGGAAAAGATCAGCTTCAGCACCTGGAATTTGCAAGAGATGTAGCTTCAAGATTCAACAACCAGATGGGTGAAATTCTTGTTCTTCCACAATCTGAACTTCAGGAGGACACTAAATATGTTCCCGGGACAGACGGACAGAAAATGTCAAAATCAAGAGGAAATATCATCAACATTTTCTTACCTGAAAAGGAGTTGAAGAAACAGGTGATGAGCATTGAATCAGATTCCAAGTCTTTAGAGGAACCTAAGGATCCTGAAACGGATAAAACATTCCAGATTTATCAGCTGATTGCTACGCCTGAACAGACTGAAGCATTAAGAGCAAAATATCTTGCCGGAAACTTCGGATACGGACATGCTAAGAAAGAATTGCTGGATCTTATCCTGGTACGTTTTGAGAAAGAAAGAGAAACGTTCACTTATTACATGAATAATCTTGATGAACTTGAAGCAAAACTTCAGCAAGGAGCGGAAAAAACAAGACCTATCGCGCTGGAAACACTTAAAAGAGTAAGAACAAGTTTAGGATTTTAATCCTGAGTTTTAAACATAAGAAAGCCTTTCGTCTGAAAGGCTTTTTCTATTGATATAAAGTATTATTATTGGGCATTATTCTTTGTCAGAATAAAGTAATGCATCTGATCTCCATATTCGTAATTAATATCCCAGCCCGGATATTGCTTGATAATGGTTTTGATGATAGACAGCCCTAATCCTGTAGAAGTATGATCTGATCCCCGTTTATAGAAACGGTTAAAGATTCTGGATTTATCTAAAGGTTCAGCACTTCCGCTGTTTTGAAATGTTATCCGATTATTTTCCACGATAATATTTAAAATCCCTTCCTGATGGTTATATTTAACTGCATTTTTAAGAAGGTTGGATAAAAGAATATCTGCAAGATCCTGATTAAAATCCGCAACAAATTTTCCTTTCTCAATAATACTGACCTCTACTTTTTTGAATGCAATGAAATCTTCATAATTCTGAACTAATTGAGCGATCATCACATTAAAATCAACATCTGAAGTTTTATTAAACTGACTGTTTTCAATTTTGGAAAGCATTAATAACGATTTGTTTAACCCAACCATTCTTCTCAGATCATTCTTTACTTCAGTAAGAAAAGTAAGGTTCTTTTTATCAAGATCATCATTCTGGATCATCAGATCAATTTTATTGATCACGATAGCCAAAGGAGTCTGAAGCTCATGGGAAGCGTTTTCAATAAACTGTTTCTGCTGATAGAAAACCAATTCATTACGTTCAATCATTTCATTAATTTCCACATTTAATTCTTCAAATTCGGTGATCTTATAGTTCTGCTTTTCCTGAGAAAAAGGAATTCCAAACTGATATTTTTTAAGTTTATCCAATATCTGATAGAATGGTCTCATAGCTTTATTAAGGAGATATCCGTTAACTGCTACGATACTTATCACCAAAAGGATATAAAGCACAATTAAGGCTGTTGTAAGATCATATATCAATTCGTCTTCTTCTACCGTAGATGTTCTGATGACAAGCCGCTGATGCCCTTTGAACTGATCAATAAAGTCGGCTTCCAAAACCCTGTAAGGCTGGTCTTTATCATCATATTCCATATAATACATCTTATTGTACAGCCTGCTTTTATTCTGATAATCTGCGGCTTTGATCGGATTGATTTTAAATTCATTGAATCCAAATTCATTATTCTTCAAAAGCTGAGGATTAAGATAAACAGCTTTAATAATCTGTATTTTTCTATCTCTTAAACCATCATCTACATTATCGTGTACTTCATCCAGAATGTAGGCATAAAAAAGACCTGCCCATACTGCTATAATCAGCAGCAGGATCATGATCAGGTATTTTATCGTGTAATATTTTAATGAAGTCTTCATCAGATGAATTTATATCCTATTCCGTATACAGCCTGGAAATCAGCTTCTGCATTGAGGGTTTTCAGTTTTTTACGAAGATTTTTAATCTGGGAATATATAAAATCCAGGCTGTCCGCCTGATCGATATAATCTCCCCAGATGGCTTCTGCCAGTGTTGTTTTTTGTAAGGTCTTTTCCGGATGAATCACAAAATAATAGAGAAGGTCATATTCTTTACGGTTAAGAACAAGCTCTTCATCACCTACTTTCACCGTTCTGTTCTCCGGGTCAATGCTGATATTTTTGTAGCGGATGATATTTTCGCCATCCTGATTTTTTCTTCTGATCACAGATTTGATTCTCGCCATCAGTTCTGCAAGATGGAAAGGTTTAGCAAGATAATCATCTGCTCCTATTTCCAGTCCGGCCACCTTATCATCTACTGAGTCTTTGGCAGAAAGGATGATCACAGGGTCTTTCTTGTGCATTTTTTTGATCTCTTTCAGCAGATCGATTCCGTTTCCGTCAGGCAGCATGATATCCAGCAAAATACAGTCGTATTCGTAAGAAATAATTTTCTCCAGTCCGCCACTGTAATTTTCTGCATACTCTACAATGAAGTGTTCTGCCTCCAGAAATTTCTGTACGGTATCTTTCAGTTCGGGTTCATCTTCTACTATTAAAATCTTCATATTCCGGATCTATATGCTCTGGTGCACGATTAACTTATGTCAAATATAGGAAATTATAAGGAGGGAAGCTGGAGAAAGGAATATACATCCGAAAGTCTACGATAATATCATCAGTATAAGGGTTATGTGATAAATTACTGATAATAAATCTACAAAATGGAAATGCTCTCTGCCGGATTCCCTCAGGTTCTTTTTCATAAAGAATCTAATTTGATTTCACATTCAGGCCATCTGCATCAAAAACAAGACACAGACCATTCATCAAATGAATTTTGTAAGCACTGTGTTCTTTTTCAATAGAATCAATGATGCTGCAAGGATGATTTCTTGTCATAAATGATACCATATTCTTTCTAATCTGAGCAGAAGACATCTTTCCTCCGTTACTCTTTATTACATTCCAATTGATCATAGTATTACTATTTAGTGTTTGTATTCGGTTAAGTGTTAATCATCGATTCTTTTAAAATTCCCGTTTCTATCGAATTCAAGCTCCAATCCATTGGAAAGTTCTGCTTTATAAGACCATCTTTTCTTTTCAATCTTAATAATGTAAGTGTTAGGAAAGTTTTTCGTGATGTAATTTCTGATTGAAACAGGAATGAAACCATATGGAATTTTCTGGTGTTTTCCATCTACTTCTTTCCAGTTTCCATTGCTGTCAAACTCCATTTTCATTCCGTTCGTCAGATATACTTTGTACTCATCTACTCCATAGATTTCTCTGTCTTCTATTGCCGAGGTCACAGGTATTCCTTTAAAATGAGCAGCAAGAAAGTTTTTAGCTGTTTTCGGTAACTGATTCGCATTGATTGCTCTGTCCTGTGCGGCTACTAAGCCTCCCACTAATAAAAAAATAATCATTAATACTCCTGTGATTTTCTTTACATTTTTCATACTATTACATTTTCTGTTATTATTATGAAGCAAAGTTGCTAATCAATTTGGGAAAGAATTGGGAAAAATGATTTTGGTGGAGAAATTTAAGTTAACCACACATTGAAACAGATGATCACCAATGTTTGTATTGATTTATGAAAATTGAAAACAGAAAAGCCACTAAGGCGGTCTTAGTGGCTTTTTATCAAATCTTATGATCTTATATATTTCTATAAATATTCTTTGATCTGCTGAAGATGGGTAATGGCTTTTAAACCTTCTTTCTGCTTATCTTCTTTATAAACATCGAAGAAGATCGCATCCATTCCGAAATCTGTAGCTCCCATGGCATCTGCAATCCAATCATCCCCAATCAGGATACTTTCTTCTTTGCTGGCTTCAGAAAGGCCTAATGAATATTCAAAAATCCTTGGATTGGGTTTTCTTACTCCTACTGCATCTGCACTGGTAATTGTCTTAAAATAAGGTGCAATTCCGGACAGGGTACATTTCCTTTCCGTTACTTCCTGAAAACCATTGGAAATAATATGCAGTGTATAATTTTTAGCTTTCAGATATTCCAAAACATCTTCTGCTCCTTCTACCAATTCGTTATGACTCACAATATTATCAAGGAAGTTTTCTTCAAAATAAAGGGCAAGCTCTTTATTATCTACTCCAAAATGTTTGAATGAATCATAAAAACGGTGTTCTCTCAAGTACTCTTTGCTAATAATTCCGTCTCTGATCTTTTCCCACAACTCTTCGTTAATATTGTGATAGACAGAATGAAACTCTTCAAAATCAATATGATATTTTGAAGTAATTTCCTGTTTTTCAAAAAGATCTTTAATGGTAAGATAGGCATTTCTGCGGTGATCCCAGAGTGTATTATCCAGGTCAAAAAAAACGTGCTGCATTTTCATACAGCACAAAGTTAATAATTTTAATTTTTTGTAATAGGATAATTTTTGCTCTTGCTTTTCACAATCTCAAGGCTTTTGGAAAAATTCAGCAAAAAATCAATTGTTTGTTTCTTAGGTTTCAAAGTTTTCACTTTTAAGGAGTCATTTTTTTTCATAAGCGAAGTATGTTTTCCTTAAAAACGTGAAATTTTACAAAATATTATTTATCTGGTTAATATTATATTGTTTTCGTCCATGATTTTTCTCAGGTTTATCAGTGCATACCTTACTCTTCCTAACGTAGTATTAATGCTCATCTCTGTATGGTCTGCAATTTCTTTGAAACTCAGACCATCAAAAAACCTCAGTTTGATTACCTCCTGCTGGTTTTGTGGCAAAAACAGTAACATCCTCATAAGATCCTCCTGAATCTGGTTGGTCACAAGCTGGTCCTCAATATTTTCTGAAGGTTCTCTGATCAAATCAAAGATAGAATATTCATCTGTTTCAAAAGTAGTTTCTGAAACTTTGATATTCTTGGATTTTGACCTGAAATGATCAATGATTAAATTGTGGGAAATTCTTTTCGCCCAAAGAATAAATTTGCCTTCTTCGTTATAGCGTCCTTCTTTCAGCATGACAATAATCTTCATGAATGTATCCTGGAAGATATCGTTAGCTAAATCTTCATCATTAATTTTGTAAAAAATGAATGTAAAAAGTTCTCTCTGATGACGGTGAATGAGGGTTGATAATGCATTCTCATCACCTTTCTGGTAAAGGGAAATTAGTAAACTATCCGATTTTGATTTCATAACTCTTCTCAATATAAATATTTGCAGACAGGCATTCTACCAGATATTTCTTCTGGCCTTTGCTGTATAAACAAAACAGTTCTAGAGTAGAGTCTCTTCTATAGGCAGTAGTACAATTATTATGATGTAAATATAATAATTTTTTAATAACTGTTAACCTATTATTAAATTTTATAGAGAAAAATCTAAAAAAAATCATTTAAACATGTCATGAATAAAGACTGTAGGAACATTTAATGTAAAATTAATATTCAGTCCTTTCATCTCTTTGCCGTTCAGTCGGGTATCTCCGATAGGAAAAGCATAACCTCCTGTAAGATCAAGCATCCCAAATAAGGTAACTCCTATCTTAGGGGCAATGTATTTATTGGTTCCTTCCACACCTGCTAAAAAGTAATATGAATGATAGAAGTCTACATTCTTTTCAAAATTAAGAAGGACATCAGCCTGTAGTTTGGGCATAATAGCAAATTTAGAATCCACAGATCCCATCATTGCAGATCCTCCTACTCTGTAAATCACATCATCATTTTTAAGGAAAAGTAATTTACCTCCTATTTCACCAAAACTTTGATTTTGGTAAGTATACCCTACACTGATCATTTTATGCATGGTATATTGAGCTTTTACTAATGTACTTAGCAAAAACAGAGACATGGCAGCAACTACAGTTCGAAAATTCATCATCTTTCTATATTATTAAGGTGTAAAATTAAAAAAAACTGCCTTATCCAAAGATAAAGCAGTTCATTTATTATTCTTTAAAGAGAAATTAAATTCCAAAAGCAGCTTTAATTTCCTCTACTTTGTCTAGTTTTTCCCATGTAAAGAACTCAAGCCCTTCTAATGTAAGCTCATTTTTATGTCCTTTATTGAAAGTTTTATCAGCTATATAGTGCTCTTTACCCATATGCCCGTAAGACGCTGTTTCCTGATAAATAGGATTTCTTAATTTCAAGTTCTGCTCAATAGCATAAGGCCTTAAATCAAAAATAGCAGAAACTTTTTTAGCGATATCTCCGTCATGAAGATCTACTTTCGCAGTTCCATAAGTGTTGATGTATAAACCACAAGGTTCAGCTACTCCAATGGCGTAAGAAACCTGTACCAAAACTTCATCCGCTACTCCGGCAGCCACTAAGTTCTTAGCAATATGTCTTGTTGCGTAAGCCGCACTTCTGTCTACTTTAGAAGGATCTTTTCCAGAGAAAGCACCACCACCGTGAGCTCCTTTACCTCCGTAGGTATCAACAATGATTTTTCTACCTGTAAGACCTGTATCTCCGTGAGGTCCTCCGATTACGAATTTCCCAGTAGGATTGATGTGATATTTGATCTGATCGTTGAATAAAGCCTTGATTTCTTCAGTTTGCTGTGCAACAACTCTTGGAACCAGAATATTTTTGATATCCTCACGGATTTTGTTCAGCATTTCTTCTTCACTTCCAAAGTCATCATGTTGGGTAGAAACTACGATAGAATCTATTCTGATTGGTTTATGATCGTCAGAATACTCAATGGTTACCTGGCTTTTTGCATCCGGACGAAGATAAGTGATTTCCTTATTTTCTCTTCTGATAGCAGAAAGTTCTTTCAAGATCGTATGGGCAAGATCCAATGCAAGAGGCATATAGTTTGCCGTTTCATTGGTAGCATACCCGAACATCATACCCTGATCTCCTGCTCCCTGTGCATTTGCTTTAGCTTCGAAAGACTCATCATTTACAGCTCTGTCAACTCCCTGGTTGATATCAGGTGACTGCTCATGGATAGCAGAAATAACTCCGCAAGAATCTCCGTTGAACATATATTCTCCTTTCGTATACCCGATTCCGTTGATTACTTCTCTTGCAATGGTCTGTACATCAAGGTAAGCATCTGATTTTACTTCTCCTGCCAATACCACCTGTCCGGTAGTTACAAGAGTTTCACATGCTACTTTTGAATCTTTATCATAGGCTAAGAAATGGTCGATTAATGCATCGGAAATCTGATCGGCAATTTTATCCGGATGTCCTTCTGAAACTGATTCAGATGTAAATAAATAAGACATATAATTCTTTTGTTTTTAAAGATTTAAAAAATTGTATTGCGAAAAATATGAATGAAATTGCCCAGAAAAAAGAATACTGTTTTAGCATTTTTTTATAGAGGTTGCAATCAGGTCAAATTTTTCCTCGTAATAAACGTCAGCAAATTTAAGTACTATTTTCGTAATACTCAAAAATTTTGTTTATTAATTATACTTTTATTTAAATTGATGATTTCTATCACTTTAAAGCATTTCCATTACTGAGGCTTAATGCTTACAAATTCTTTCGGACTTTCGTGGTAATTCAACTTAAGTTCTAAAGAAGTTTTGATAGAATGTGATAATTCATCAATAATTTTTTGCTTAAAAGTCGGTTTATAGTAAATAATACTGATTTCCCGATACGGGAAAGGTTTTTTAAATCTGAAAACATTTTTCTTCTGCTCTTCTGAAAGCTGGCTCAGTGCCAGTTCCGGCAGAATACTGATTCCTCCTACTTTATCTACCATGTGTACCAGAGTCTGGATATTGGAAGCTAAGAAATCTAAATTTTTAGGTTTCAGGGTATTTTCTTTAAGGTGACAAATATTTTCAAACTGATTTCTCAGACAGTTCCCTTCTTCAAGAAGCCATACTTTCTCTACATTCAGATCTTCCGGAATGATATAAGAATTCTTTTTGTTAGCTTCTGTATTGGAACTGTAAATCATCAACTCCTCATTGAACAGAAAATCCTGATAAAACTCGTCAGCGGTATCGTAAGGAGTGGAAATAATTCCGGCATCTAACTCTCCTGCTTTCAGCGCTTTAATAATATTATCAGTTGTCATTTCTTTTACATTCATCTGAATCTTCGGATTTTCCTCCAGGAATTTGAAAATCTCTGTTGGCAGAATGAAAGAAGACACCGTAGGAATGATTCCCAGATTGATAGTTCCTCCTAGAATATTATTCAAAAGGTTGGCTTTGTTTTTCAGCTCATTGACAGACTCGATAATTACTTTTGCCTGATCAATAATCTGAAGACCTACATCCGTGGTACGAATCGGGTGAGTAGTTCTGTCGAAAACCTTTACATCCAGTTCATCCTCAAATTTCTGTATCATGGCACTTAACGTAGGTTGGGTAATAAAACACGCCTGAGCGGCCTTACCAAAATGTTTATACTTATCAACGGCGATAAGATACTCCAGTTGCTGAATGTTCATTTGATTAATATTATCTATTACAAAGATATAACGTTTTTGCTATTAGCAATTAAAAATTCAAGTAAATTTGATATTCATTACCTTTACACTGGATTTAGGAAAAAGAAACAATTATTCAAATCATCAATTATATGGATTCTAAAAAATTAACGTTAAGTAACGGCGCACCTTATTTTGAACATCAGGATTCACAGACGGTAGGACCAAGAGGCCCGGTATTGCTGCAGGACTTTATTCTTCAGGAGAATCTTGCACATTTCGTTAGGGAAAGAATTCCTGAAAGGATTGTGCATGCCAAAGGAAGCGGAGCTTACGGAACGTTCACTGTAACACACGACATCAGCCAGTACACAAAAGCAAAGCTGTTTTCAAAAGTAGGAAACTCATGCAGAATGTTCGCAAGATTTTCCACTGTGGGAGGCGAAAAAGGAAGCGCAGATACGGCAAGAGACCCGAGAGGTTTTGCCTTAAAATTTTATACCGAAGACGGAAACTGGGATCTTGTAGGAAACAATACTCCCGTATTCTTTATTAAGGATGCAAAAAAATTCCCGGATTTTATTCACACTCAGAAAAGAGTGCCAAAAACCAACTTAAAAAGCGCCACTATGATGTGGGATTTCTGGAGCTTAAACCCAGAATCACTTCATCAGGTTCTTATACTAATGTCAGACAGAGGAACACCTCACGGCTACAGACATATGCACGGTTTCGGATCTCATACTTTCTCCATGATCAACGATAAAAATGAAAGAGTATGGGTGAAATTCCATTTTAAAACAAAACAAGGTGTAAAAAACTTTACGGAGGAAGAAGCCGTAAAAATGGCCGGAGAAAACCCGGACTTTGCACAGGAAGACCTTTGCAACGCTATTGAAAATGGGGATTTCCCTAAATGGACTTTATTTATACAGGTAATGACTGAGGAGCAGGCAAAAGATTTCAGATGGAATCCTTTTGATGTAACCAAAGTATGGTTCCACGATGATTTCCCTCTGATTGAAGTAGGCGAAATGGAGCTTAACGAAATACCTGTTAATTATTTTGCCCATGTGGAACAGTCTACTTTTTCACCAAGTAACTTAATTAACGGAATCAGTTTCTCACCGGACAAAATGCTTCAGGGAAGATTATTTTCATATCCTGATGCTCATCGTTACAGAGTAGGTGTCAATGCTCATCAGCTGGAAGTGAACAGATGTCCATTTGAAGTCAACAACTACCAAAGAGATGGTTATATGGCAGATTCAAGCCAGTACAAGGACAAACCTAATTATCATCCGAACAGTTTTGATGATATTAAAGCAGACTCATCTTATAAAAACTATGAATATGAGTTAGACAGTGCTCATGTTGCCAGCTACAACAGAAATGACAATGACAGTGATCACTATACCCAACCAGGGCTTTTGTATTCAAAAGCAATGAATGCTGAGGACAGAGATCATCTGATCAAAAATATTGTAGGCAGTATGAATGGCATTACAGGACCTAAAAAGGATGAGATTATCAACCGACAGCTATGTCACTTTTTCCGTGCTAACATAGAGCTTGGCATGAAAGTGGCTTCTCAACTAAACGTCAATATTGATGCAAATATGATGAATCATTCCAAATAATCATATTGAATGATAAATTAAAAAAAAGGAAAAAAAAATAATATTTTTTCCTTTTTTTTGTAAAAAATTCATAATTTGCAAAGGATGATATTTTAAAGTGGAAAAATGAGTTACGAGAACATATTATTAAAAAAAGAAGATAAATTATCTATTATTACCATAAACAGACCTGAGAGTTTAAATGCTTTAAATGCCAAAACAATTCAGGAAATCAGTACCGCACTGGATGAGCTTAACGCTGACACTTCATGTAGAGTCATTATCCTTACCGGAAGTGGAGAAAAATCTTTTGTAGCAGGAGCTGATATCAAGGAATTCAGTGAATTCGGACAGGAAAAAGCTGAAGAACTTGCAAGAAACGGACAAAATACATTGTTCAACAAGATTGAAAATATGTCTAAACCTGTCATTGCAGCCGTAAACGGTTTTGCATTAGGCGGAGGTTTGGAGCTTGCCATGGCCTGCCACATCAGATATGCATCGGAAAACGCCAGATTAGGACTTCCTGAAGTAACACTTGGATTGATTCCAGGATACGGAGGAACTCAGAGGCTTCCAAAGCTTGTAGGAAAAGGTATTGCCAATGAAATGATCTTCTCTGCCAAAATGATCCCTGCTCAAAAAGCAAAAGAGATCGGACTGGTGAATGAAGTATACCCTATTGAAGAATTATTAACCAAAACGAAAGAATTAGCAAACACGATTGCCTACAATTCACCAATGGCAATATCGAAGGCTATCAATGCCGTGAATTTATCGGATAGGGAAAAAGGTTTTGAAACTGAAATCAAATATTTCGGAGAACTTTTTGAAATGGAAGATAAGAAAGAAGGAGTTACTGCGTTTCTAGAGAAGAGAAAGCCTAACTTCTAAATCTTTCTAAAAGATTTTAATCCAAATTATTTCGAAAAAAAACAATGCTGCGGTATGAATAAGTTTGATAAAGCTTATCTAAAAATGGCTCAGGAATGGGCAAAACTCTCCTACTGTAAGAGAAAACAGGTGGGAGCTCTTATCGTAAAAGATAGGATGATTATTTCAGATGGTTACAACGGGACTCCTTCGGGATTCGAAAACTGCTGTGAAGATGAAGATGGAAAAACACACTGGTACGTATTGCATGCGGAAGCCAATGCTATATTAAAGCTGGCTGCCTCTACCCAATCTGCAAAAGGAGCAACGTTATATTTAACGCTGTCTCCCTGTAAAGAATGCAGCAAGCTGATTCTGCAGGCAGGGATTACGAGACTGGTGTACATTAATGAGTATTCGGATGACGATGGAATATCGTTCCTGAGAAACCATAATATTGAAATAGAACAAATATCGGACTGTGAACTAAAAAAATAAGCACAAATGACTTGGGATGAAAAGATCAAAGATTTTGAAATATTTCTTCGTTTCGAAAGAAATTTTTCAGAAAACACGCTCGACGCTTACGTTCGGGACATTAAGAAATTAAAAGATTACGCAGAAGAGGATCTGGAAAACGTCGGTCCAGACTCCATCGGTTACGAAAACCTGCAGGAATACATTTTCAATCTTTCCAAACAGAAATTCAGTGAGAGATCACAGGCAAGATGGATATCTTCCATCAAAGCTTTCTTCAAATTTCTGCTGGAGGATGAATATCGTGAAGACAATCCTGCGGCGTTACTTGAAGGCCCTAAACTGGGACTATATCTACCTGATACTTTAAGCCTGCCTGATATCAACAAAATTATTGCTGCTATTGAGGTCAATACAGATCTTGGAAAAAGAAACCACTGCATCATAGAGGTACTATATGGATGCGGACTTCGTGTTTCTGAACTGATCGATCTGAAGATCTCCAATATCAATTTCAAAGAGCAATATATCAAGGTACACGGAAAAGGAAATAAAACCCGCTTTGTTCCTTTAGCTGATTATACGGCTGATTTGCTTGAAAGTTATATCAAAGAGGTGCGTTCTAAAGGAAAAGTCAATAAGAAATATGAAGATACTCTGTTCTTAAACAGCCGTGGGACTTCTATGTCCAGAGTAATCGTATTTCTTATTATTAAAGAACTTACAGATAAAGCAGGGGTTAACAAAAAAATATCACCACATACATTCAGACATTCATTTGCAACCCATTTGTTACAGAATGGGGCAGATTTACGTTATATCCAGGAAATGCTGGGACACTCAAGTATTACCACAACGGAGATCTATACGCATCTGAAAACGGAAGAATTAAGGGATGTTATTTTGAGTTATCACCCGAGAAATATTAATATTGCTCAATGAAACTATTGAAATATTGCCCAAGCTGTGGCAAGGAGTCCTTACACTGGGATGGTGAAAAGAAATGGAGCTGTCCGGAATGTGGTTTTACTCTGTATAATAATGTGGCAGGTGCGGTAGCAGTTGTCATCAGATGTGGAGACGAAATTTATCTTACCAGAAGAAACAGAGATCCTAAAAAAGGGAAGCTCGATCTTGCAGGAGGATTTGTCGACCCTAAAGAAAGTGCAGAGGAAACCTGTAAAAGAGAACTTTTTGAAGAACTTCAGCTTGACATCAATATTTCGAACCTGAAATACCTTACCAGCCTTCCTAACATCTATCAATACAAGGAAATTGATTATAATACGATCGATCTCTTTTATGAATACAATGTTCCGGAAAAATTTGAGGTAAGTCTTGAACTCTCTGAAATCTCAGAAGCAGTCTGGATTCCTTTACAGGATCTGGATTTTGAAGATATCGCTTTCGATTCTCAGAAGAGATTTTTTGAGAGCTATATAAAGAAATAATTTTTGTAAAATATTCTCCCGCAGATTTTACAGACCGGACAGATATTTGTTTTAAATAATCTGCTTAGTTTGTAAAATCTGCGGGAGTTTTCTATGATAGAAACTAGTAGGTTTTAGTCTTCAGCATTTCTTCAAAATACTGAATCAGCAATGCTCTTTCCGCTTCTGAAAGATTGGCTTCTTTATGATAAACAATATAACCCGGCATCGGCATTGTTTTGTTCTGAATGGTCTGAACGGATTTAGTCAGCATATTTTCCTTCAGATCCTTATTATATGTTCCCCAGACAGAAAAATTAAGATGTTCGCGACCTTCATTCACGTGACTCTTCACAGACCATGAAACGGGAGCAATAAAAGCATATTTCGGATAAACCGTTTCATTGGAATGACAGTCATAGCATGCATTTTTAAGCAGCGTTCTGATCTTTTCCGGTGATTTCCTTGCATCAACAAAGTTTACCTTCGTATCCACAGGCTGATTGGTTCTATCGATAGGAAAGAACTGAATCAGGGCAAACGCCACCAATGTCCAGAATATTATTTTCTTAGCGATCTTCATCAACTTACTTTACTGGCGTTAAAACAGCATTTTGAGATTTTAATTCTTTTTTAGCTTCCTGTTTCACTTCAGTCGCAGCTGGTGGTGTTTCCACTACAGGAATTGCTACAGCGGGCGTAGCTCCTTTAGGATTATCAAGTGTTCTGGTATCCTTCAAATCCCACTCTTCTCTTGTTTCCCATAGACCTCTAATGATCACTTTTTTATAGAAAACATAGGCATCTTCAGCAAAAACATCATTTGCAAAATCTGCTTCATCCCAATATTTATTCCCGTTATTATCTACCAGAATTCTCACAATATATTCTCCAGGTTTCAGGATATCAAATTTTACTTTGTCTCCTTTTATATATCTCTGATAAGCAATTTTATCTGAAGAATCCAGCAGCTGAATCCAATAATTTGTCGTAGGTGCATTAGAAATGGAGAATTCAACACTTCCAAACTGGTCTATCTTGTCAACATCAAAATCGAAACGCTTAGACTGAGTATTTTTTGCATAGAAAGAGGATACGGTTTCTTTAGGTACGGTAAGCTCATAACTTTTCCCCATTACAAAATCTGACTGAACCTGAATCTGATAAGGATTTGTTTCTGAAATTCTCGCAGTAAATGGTAAAGTTGTTAAACTGTCTCCTTTGGCTCTTAAAGTCCATTTTGAAGGATCAATTTTATCAACAATATAGTTTGATGCAATTTTTAAATCTGCCTTTGGAGCGATAGAGGTTCCGTCGTTATCACTAAAGACATCCATAGCATTCTTCTTATTATATCTGTAAAATAAAGAAACACTGTAGGCACTGTCTTTTTTCGGACCTTTATTATGGGTGAAGATCAGCTTTTCATTTGCTTCCTGCCCCACATTATCCTTTACAGCATCAAACCAGATTCTCACCGAGTCTGATTTCGGATTGTGTGTTATCTTGACATCCTTTAATTTCTCGTTCAGCGACTGTACTTTTACTTCATCAGGATTTCCTTCAAAGGTCATCAGAACTCCTCCGGCTATCTCTTTCATTTCTACATACTTCACCGGTTTTTTGGAAGGGTATACCTTTAAGTTTAATCCTGAAATGGATTTCTCAAAATTGATGGGATCTTTCTGGAAACCTACTTTTTCTTTACCCGGATCATACATAGAATTTCCATTCTCGTCTTCAAAAGCAATAATTTTATATTTCCCAGGAGTCAGATAGTTTAATTCGTAATATCCGTCTTCATCTACCTTTGTGATATAGTAAGGTTTTTTCTTGTAATCCATTGTATCTTTTAGCTGATACAATCCTACCACAAGTTTATTTTCTGCTATAGTTCCTTCTTTCTTTTTAGTATTGAGAGCATCCTTCACTTCACCGCTGATATAAAGATCGTCCAATTTATCTCCTGTAGAAAAAGCAAAATTGAAATATCTTAGTATATTGGATTCGTTATTATCAACAATTGAGTTTCCAAAATTGAAATTATACGTTGTATTAGCCTGAAGGGTATCTGACCACTGAATCAGAACAAATTTGTTGGCAATATTGGACGGAAGAATCCTCGTTATCCCTTTTATGGGAGGTGAAATAATCAGGTTTTTATTGATATCCTTCAACGTCACATATTCATCAAAATCCAGACGGAGCTGGTGAATATCTCTTTTGACATTAATTCTTGTTGTATCAATGTTTGAACTTAAAAATTTCGGTGCCAGAGTATCTTTAGGCCCTCCAACAGGAGATCCTACTCTTGCACATGAATGTACAAGAAAACAGATAACGAATAATAAAAGAAACCTTTTCATGAAAATGTTTAGGCAAAAGTAAACATTATTCTCCAAAAACTTCCTGTCCGGAATTTAAAGTATCTTTATTGTCATGCATCACCGTATGAAGTTTCTCTTTCTGTAAAGGGAAATCTTCAAATAATCCTGATAATGCAAGAGCTGTATATACTTTGTTTGAATATTTATTTCCAATAGCTACAATGGTAACCTTAGATTTTAAAAGATGGGCAAATACCGAGTTGGTGCCATGCCACCATCCGTTGTGATAGGTCAGCTTCTCGCCATTATCGAATATTTTCATTCTGAATCCTAACCCATAATTATTCATTCCTGCTTTCTCATTGCTGTAAGGAGTAAATACCATCTGCATCAGTTCCGGTTTCAGGAAATTTTTCGAAAACATTGCTTTTGAGAAGTTGTACAAATCTCTTGGTGTAGTGTACACATTTTTATCTCCGTAAATCAGATCAAGTCTGTCTAAAGGATACAACTTATTTCCTCCATAATAGAAAGACTGCGAAGCTGTAGGAATATCTTTTTCCTGGAAGATGTACGTGTTATTCATTTTCAATGGTGTGAAAACCATTTCTTTCATCGCCTGAGGGAAAGGAGTTTTAGTCACTTTCTCAATTAATAAAGCCAATAAAGCAAAATTCGTGTTGCAATACATAAATCCTGTATCCGTATCTCTTGCCAGATCAGGTTTATATTTGATGATCATATTCAATACATCTTCGTTGGTAATAAAAGGCTTGGAAAGTTCTGCCGGAGCAGGTTGTATCTTGGTAATAAAATATTCATATTTTGGAAGACCGCTTCTTTGATCCAATAAAGTCTGAACGGTAACATTCGGATAGGGAAATCCTGGAAAAAACTGCGTAAGGTGATCCGTTAATTTTATTTTTCCGGCCTCTATAAGCTTCATCATAGCCATTGCCGTTAAAGTCTTTGAAACTGAAGCAACGTGCAAAGGTGTATTTTTATCGATTGGCATTTGGTTTCCTTCTCTTCCGAAACCTCTGTAATTTTCATACAGGATTTCATCACCTTTGGCAACAAGAATTCCACCACTAAGGTCTCCTCCTTCCCATATTTTTTTGTAATACTGATCTATATAACTTACGGTAGTTTGTCTGTTCAAAAGCTGTCCGTCACCCTTTGTAAAAATATCACTCAGATCTACATTTCCATAGTTGGGCAGATTGGTTGTATTTTCAGCCGAAACTTCTTTGGCTTCAGACTTTTTTTTACAGGAAAATATTGATAATAGAACAGTTAAAATAAGTACAAAATTACGCGTCGTCATGTGATTCAAAAATGAGTGGCAATTTAATAAAACTCAAAATAAATAATAAATATGAGGTGGATATTATGAATTATTTAACATAAGTGAAATAGAAAAGTAAAATGTTAAAGGGTAAAAAGGCGGATTTACTTTTTGTATATCCGCCTTTTATATTTTATTTTTTTAAATATCTTAACAATGTGAAGCCACAATTTTATCTACAATAAACTGAGCCAGTTTTTCTTTACTTTGATGGGTCCATCCGGCAATATGGGGTGTGACAATAGCTTTCTCTGATTCAAGAAGATATTTCAGATCTTCATTTTCTGATTCAATGTTCTCAAAAGAAGACTTTTCATATTCCAAAACATCCAGACAAGCACCTTTCACTTTTCCTGATTTCAATGCTTGTACTAAACTTTTAGTTTCAACATTCTTTCCTCTTGCAGTATTCACAAAATAAAATTGCTTTTTCATTTCTGCAATGAATGTTTCATCTATAAGATAATGGGTTTCCGCAGTTAAAGGAATGTGTAAGCTCACAATCTCTGCAGACTGCTTCAATTCATCCAATGAAACCTGTACTGCATATTCATCAGAAAGATCAGGAAGAATATCATGGAAAATCACTTTACATCCAAACCCTGAAAGTCTTTTTGCAGTAGCTTTTCCCATATTACCATATCCAATTAATCCTACTGTTTTCCCCAACAGCTCATCTCCTCTGTTTTCTTCACGTTTCCAGATCCCGTTTTTCACTTCCTGAGAAGCAATAAAAAGTCTGTTCATGATCACCAGAAGCATTCCCACTACATGCTCAGCCACAGAATCTCTGTTTCCTTCAGGAGAATTGATCAATTGAATTCCCAGTTTTTCAGCAACAGGTATATCAATATTTTCCATTCCGGCTCCTACTCTGGCAATGAACTTCAGATTCTTTCCTTTTTCCAGAAAGTTTTTGTCTAGTGGAATACGGCTTCTGATAATAATTCCGTCATAGTTCTCAATTTTATCACAAACCTCATCATAAGACGATGTAAAATCCTCTTCTAAAATAAAATTCTGAGCCAAAAGCTGTTCAGTGATGAGAGGATGGTTTTTATCTAAAAGAAGTATTTTCATAGTTTAAACACAAATGACACTAATTTATTTCACAAATAGCACAAATTATAAAGTACCGCTAATTACTCTCTTAACTACATTTTTAAACTGAAGTGTATTGAAGTTGATCAACATCCCAAGTTTGCAATTACTGAGGCGAGGGTAGGTAAGTATTTGCGCTAGATGAATATCTTGTAATGATTCAATGGATTTTATTTCCAGCACAAATTTTTTTTCAATCAAAAAGTCAAGTCTATAACCAACCTCCATTTTAACCTCATCATAACCCTGCTTCGTAGACTATTTTTTGATATATCATTTTCTGAAATATCCATTTTGCTTATTTTTTTTCATCTGACTGAGCACAAACCATTTGTGAAAATTTGTGCCAGTCATTTGTGTTTTTTGTGTTTTATTTCTTGTCTTTCTTAGACTCCTGCGGTTCCTGGAATAGTTTTTTAAGCTCTACAGACTCCAAAGGCTTCATTCTTCCGGAAAGGATCAATGAAAGTTCTTTTCTACGGAATGCTGCGGCAAATCTTTCTTTTTCTTCCTCTGTTTCAGGAATCATTTCCGGAATAGGAATTGGACGGTTGAATTCATCTACTGCAACGAAAGTATAAATCCCGGCATTCGTATGAACTTTTTTCTGATTGATAGGATCATCCAACCATACATCTACATACACTTCCATGGAAGTGGAAAATGCTCTGGAAACTTTAGATTCAAGCACCACAACTCCTCCTTCCGGAATCGGATGGTTGAAAGATACGTGGTTTACAGAAGCTGTAACTACTCTTCTTTCGCAGTGTCTTGCTGCAGAAATAGACGCACAACGGTCCATTTTTGCTAAAAGTTCACCACCGAAAAGGTTTCTTAGAGAATTGGTTTCGTTCGGAAGAACGATATTGGTCATAATAGTCAGAGATTCTGACGCTTTTTTTATTTTTGCCATCTAGTCTTAGTGTTGTTTGAGACAGCCGGGGCAGATTGTTTTACTTTTCCGGCGGGTTTTACTAATGAATCTTTTTTCAAAGAATCTGAAACGGATGTTTCCGGGGTATGTACCATTACTTTCACCGTATCTTTTACAATTCTATGGGTGGAAGTCTGTACAGAAACATTATTGAAAGATTTTTTTCCAAAAAGAAGTTCCTGTTGGCTAAACGCCAGGTATAAAATCCCAAGAACCGGAATAACCAGAAGGAAAATCCAAAGAATTGTTTTTTTGAATTTAAAATCCTTTTCGCGATTCACTGTGGTATTCACTTTTTCCCCGTTATTGATATCTGAGAATCTGATTTCTTCCAATCCGTAAAAGTCCGGACGTCCGGATTCTATTCTTTTTCCCTTGAAATGAGTGTGTCCTTCTTCAATGAAGACTGTTCCAAGGTTTTGAATTTCAAGAACCTGTTCGGCCTGAAGTTTTTTCTTCCAAAAATCAGTCTGAATTTTAAGATCACTTTTTGAAGCTTCCAGAGACATTTGTTTTTGTTCTGCAATAAAAGCAGCAAGATCTTCAGTCTGTACTTCGTAATCTATTGTAAACTCAATCTGACTGGCCGGAGGCAGAATGCTTCCGTTTTCAGAATTAATAATTGCCTTAGAATTTTTCAGTGAAAACACCCCAAAGCCTGGAACTGTGGCAGTTCCAAATTGTTTTAAGTATTCTAAAATATATGCTGAAATATTCATTTGGCAGCAAATTTATAACTTTTTCGTGACTTTTTGTAATATTTAATGGATATAAAAAAGACTGCCGAAACAGTCTTTTACTTATTCTGTAGTAAAACAGATATACTGTTATTCAAACTGCTTTTTTTAAGCTTAAAAAGGTCAAAACTGTTAAAAAGCAAAAAGGCCGATTTGTCAATTACTGAATTTTCCAGCTCACTCCAAACATAAAATTCGTTCCTGCCTGAGAAAAATAATAAGGCTGCCCATCATAAACAGATCCGTTATTCACATATTTCTTATTGAACAGGTTATTCACCAATAACTTCAATGCAATTTCATTATTGGCAATTTTAAACTGGTACTGAGCATTGAAATCTGTAAGGAAATAATCTTTAAGCTGCAGATTGGCATCTTCGGTATTATCCAGATATTGTTTTCCTACATACTGATTCATTAAAGCAAACTGGAAATTTTTTGTAGGATTGAATTTCAAGCCTAAATTGGCTATAACATTTGGAGAAAATGAAATCTGAGTATTTCCAAGGCTTTTAGGAACATCACCATTCTGAATATTAAAATCCTGATTTCTGTTCTGGCTTAATGTTACGTTACCGGAAACCTCCCATTGTTTGGATAGTTTTGCCAAAGCACCAACCTCAATACCTCTTCTGTAGCTCTTCCCTGAATTTGTTCTGATAAATGCCCCTACGTTATTCAGTTCTCCGTTCAGAACCAATTGGTTCACATAATACATATAATACACATTCGCAGTAAAAGAAACGATTCCGAACTGTTTTTCAAAACCGGCTTCAATATCGTGAAGCTTTTCTGCTTTTACATCATTATTAGCCATCAGATCGTCTCTGTTGGGTTCACGATGGGCGTGGGCGTAAGAAAGGAATATTTTACCTCCGTCAATTCTGTAATTTACTCCAGCTTTTGGATTAAAAAACAGCCAGTTTTTACTTAAATCTGCTCCTTCACCATCACCAGCCGTCAGAATCTTTGTGTTGTAATTGATTTTTCTGAGCTGCAAATCACCAAAGAATTCAAAATTATTCAATCTTAATAAAGCTTTTGCAAAACCAGACACCTCATTCTTTACAGAGCGATTTCTGTAATATTCACTTTCATCAATCTGAGGAAAAAATACTCCTGTTACATTTCCATAGTGTCTTCCGTAATACTGATTGACCACAGCACCAAAGTTCAAATCTAAATTTTCAAACTTTCCGTACAATGTAGAAACCATTCCGTAGAAATCGTTATTCAGCCATTTTTTTCTGATAAAGTCTGAAGCTTTTATCGTTTCTCCTCCTTCTGTTATATTGGGAAGGTTATATCTTGAAAAAGGATCTCCCTGCTTGTAGTTTTCATAATATCCCTTTCCTTTTGTATAGTGGAACGTGGTTTCCAGATTCCAGCGGTCGTTGAATTTCTGTTCCCAAAGCAACTGATAATGGTTCTGTCTGTAGTTATCCGTTTCATTATCATAGAAACTTACAATATTCTCCCAGTTGGCATCATAAATGGCCCCTGAAATATTGAATTTGGGATCAGTCTCCCAGGTTTTACGATCAATCCCGTTCCATGCCTGATACGTTTTCTCTTTTCCACCAAAAGCCATTAAACGTAATTTCGTGTTTCCTTCTTCAAATAAGGCAGTGAAATTATAAGAATGTAAGTTGGATGAAGCTCTGTCGATGTATCCGTCAGAATGAATATGAGTATATCTTCCCATCACAGAAAGTCGGTTTTTCCAGAATTTCCCTGAGCCAATTTCTGCTGAATATTTATAAGTATTAAATGATCCGTAGCTGTCATCCGTTTTAAAATAAAATTTCTCTTCAGGATCCTTAGAAAGTACGTTAATACTTGCTCCGAAGGCAGAAACCCCGTTATTGGAAGTTCCTACTCCTCTCTGAATGACAATCTGTGAGGCAGAACTTGTCAAATCCGGAACGTTGACAAAAAAGGTTCCCTGACTTTCAGAGTCGTTGTATGGAACACCGTTCATCATAACATTGATGGCACTTCCTGAAACACCACGGATTCTGAAACCGGTATATCCTACTCCGTTTCCGGCATCTGACGTCGAAATAATGGAAGTTTGATTTTTCAAAAGAATAGGAAGATCCTGTCCCAGATTCTTACTGTCCAGATCTTTCTGTACATTGATGATTTCCTTTGCTACCGGAAGCCTTTTGGTAAAGTTGACTGCTTCAATTTCCCTCACCTTTAGGGAATCTTTATTCTGAGCCTGTATAAAAGCTACTGAGCCTACACTAAGCCCTAAAAAAAATAATCCTTTCATTCTATAAATCTTTAATATTTAATGAATAAAAGGGGTTGAGCAATAATGTAACAATTTTATTAATTTAACAGTCTAGCAATTGGTATATTGTTATACTGTTTCATTGGTACATTTTCAATTCCCTAAACAGCATTACCTGTTCCAGGTTCATTGGGTATAATCTCAGCCTGTTAAAGCACCCCTTTATTTCAGCCGCAAAATTACAAAAAATATATGAACTGCGATCGGGTTACGAGATGTGGGCTTCTGAATATCAGATTACGTGGTAAATAAATAGTTACAGAATGGAAAAAACACTATGAAAAATAGGAGTTATCAAATGAATCATTCATCATTTATCATTCATCATTCATCATTCATCATTCATCATTCATCATCTATAATTATTTAGTAAGTTTTGTTGTTGGTGTCTATGTAATAGTAATTGGAACCATCTTTTGTCACTTCAAACATCTTACCGAGTTTCCAGCTGAAGTTTCTTTTAATATTGGAATATTCAAACGGAATAATAACTTTATTGTTAACATCAATGATTCCAAATTTATCATTATTGGAAGCAACAATCATTGGATTAGCTACATCATCCCCTTCAAGAATGAACAGATACTGATATTGAGGATAGATCTGATATTGTCTGTAATCTGCGGCATTTACAAATTTTGATTTTTCAATGATTCCGTAAAAACCATTAAGGATATAAGCCTGGAATAACTGTTGTTTATATTCTTCAAATTTACATTTTCCAAAATCGGTATCTTTAAACTGATAGACTCTCTTCCCGGACTTATCTATACGGTAAGAAATCATATTTTTCTCCACCGTAGCATAGTCTTTTGTTCCAAATTTTCTCACTTTTTCATTAGGAGAATTCAGAAGGTTGCAGTCTTCATAAAAAAATACGGCAATATGATATTCCGGCTGGATAATAAATTTCCCGTTCTGATTGACATACCCGAACTGATCTCCTTTTTTCTTAGGAATCAAAACAGGAAGATCTTTGTTGATCACCACCAGGTCAGCATTAGGTTTGCTGGCTGAAGCTGCTTTTTTAGCCGTGGTTTTCGGTCCTTTCTTCGCAGGGATTTTCTTCACAGATCGGGTCTGTGAGAAAACGAAAATCGAAATAAAAACACATAAAACATTCAGGATATTTTTCATATTCTCCATTTGATTACAAAAATACGACCAAAAATAGATATTATAAAATTCATATTTATAAAGAATCTAAATAATTTCATTCTTATAAAATTGTAAAATTTCGTAATTTTGGGAACATTTTGAAATGTTTGATAATTTTAAAAAACTTTTGAAAAAGTGTAGATTATGCTGACTTTATTCGGTTAATGTTGCATCAAAATGCGAGAACTCAAAATGTCATTAATTGTATTTATACACCCCGGTAAAGAAAAAGCAGGCCTACCTTTAATTTTGAAAGACCTTCTATTATGAGTATTTATAAGGATTACATCAAAGAGATTGAAGAAAGAAAAACCCAGGGGCTTCATCCAAAGCCAATTGATGGTGCTGAATTACTAAGCGAAATCATTGCACAAATTAAAGATTCAGGTAATGCTGACCGACCGGACTCTCTTAAATTTTTCATTTATAACACACTACCCGGAACAACAAGTGCAGCGGGAGTAAAAGCAAAATTTTTAAAAGAAATTATTCTGGGTGAATCCGTAGTAGAAGAAATTTCCCCGGCATTTGCCTTTGAATTATTATCTCATATGAAAGGCGGACCTTCTATTGAGGTGCTGCTGGACCTTGCTTTAGGTAATGATGCAGCTATTGCCAAAGAAGCTGCCAACGTTCTTAAAACTCAGGTTTTCCTTTATGAAGCAGATACGAACCGTCTGAAAGAAGCATTCAACAGCGGAAACGAAATTGCAAAAGAAATCCTTGAAAGCTACGCAAAAGCTGAATTCTTCACTAAACTTCCTGAAGTTGCTGAAGAAATTAAAGTAGTTACTTATATTGCTGGTGAAGGAGATATTTCTACAGATTTACTTTCTCCGGGTAATCAGGCTCACTCAAGATCAGACCGTGAACTTCATGGAAAATGTATGATCACTCCTGAAGCTCAGGAAGAAATCAAAGCTTTACAGGCAAAGCATCCTGATGCAAGCGTTATGCTGATCGCTGAAAAAGGAACAATGGGTGTTGGATCATCCAGAATGTCCGGAGTAAACAACGTGGCTCTTTGGACAGGAAAACAGGCCAGCCCATATGTACCATTCGTTAACATTGCTCCTATTGTAGGAGGAACAAACGGTATTTCTCCGATCTTCCTTACCACAGTAGACGTTACCGGAGGTATCGGTATTGACCTTAAAAACTGGGTAAAGAAAGTTGACGAAAACGGAAACCCGGTTCGTAATGAAAACGGTGACATTGTTCTTGAAGAAGCATATTCAGTAGCAACAGGAACTGTTTTAACAATCAATACAAAAGAAAAGAAATTATATAACGGCGACCAGGAACTGATCGACCTTACCAAATCTTTCACTCCGCAAAAGATGGAATTCATCAGAGCAGGAGGATCTTACGCGGTCGTATTTGGTAAAAAACTACAGACATTTGCTGCTCAGGTTTTAGGTATTGAAGCGCCGACGGTTTTTGCTCCTTCAAAAGAAATTTCTCATGAAGGACAGGGACTTACTGCTGTAGAAAAGATTTTCAACAGAAATGCTGTGGGAACTACCCCAGGAAAAGTTCTGCACGCCGGATCAGACGTTCGTGTCAAAGTGAATATTGTAGGTTCACAGGATACCACAGGGCTTATGACTGCTCAGGAGCTTGAATCTATGGCCGCAACTGTAATCTCTCCTACTGTAGACGGAGCTTACCAGTCGGGATGTCACACCGCTTCGGTTTGGGATAAAAAAGCTCAGGCTAACATTCCTAAGCTGATGAAATTCATGAACGAGTTTGGACTGATTACAGCCCGTGACCCGAAAGGTGAATACCACGCCATGACTGACGTTATCCACAAAGTTCTTAATGACATCACTGTTGACGAGTGGGCCATCATCATTGGTGGTGACTCTCACACAAGAATGTCCAAAGGAGTAGCTTTCGGAGCAGACTCAGGAACTGTGGCTCTTGCTTTGGCTACAGGTGAAGCATCAATGCCAATTCCGGAATCTGTAAAAGTAACCTTCAAAGGAAACATGAAAGAACACATGGATTTCCGTGATGTGGTTCATGCTACACAGGCTCAGATGTTGAAGCAGTTTGGAGGAGAAAACGTATTCCAGGGTAGAATCATTGAAGTTCACATCGGAACACTTCCTGCTGACCAGGCATTTACCTTTACAGACTGGACTGCTGAAATGAAAGCAAAAGCTTCTATCAACATTTCTGAAGATAATACTTTGATCGAATCACTGGAAATTGCAAAAGGCAGAATCCAGATCATGATCGATAAGGGTATGGATAACCACAACAAAGTTCTTCAGGGATTAATTGACAAAGCAAATAAGAGAATTGAAGAGATCAGATCAGGAGAAAAACCTGCTTTAACTCCGGATTCAAATGCTAAATATTACGCTGAAGTAGTTGTAGATCTTGACGTAATTGTCGAGCCAATGATTGCTGACCCGGATGTAAACAATGATGATGTATCCAAGAGATATACTCACGATACCATCAGAGATCTTTCTTACTATGGTGGTGAGAAAAAAGTAGACCTTGGTTTCGTAGGATCTTGTATGGTTCACAAAGGAGACCTTAAGATTGTTTCTCAAATGCTTAGAAACATTGAAAAGCAACAAGGTAAGGTAGAATTCAGTGCTCCTCTTGTAGTAGCAGCCCCTACTTACAACATCATTGATGAATTAAAGGCAGAAGGAGACTGGGAATTATTAGAAAAATATTCAGCTTTTGAATTTGATGATAACGCTCCAAAAGGAGAGGCCCGTGTTGAATATAAAAACGTAATGTACCTTGAGCGTCCTGGATGTAACCTTTGTATGGGTAACCAGGAAAAAGCAGCTAAAGGAGATACTGTTTTAGCAACATCTACCCGTCTTTTCCAGGGAAGAGTAGTGGAAGATTCTGAACGTAAAAAAGGAGAATCTCTGCTTGCTTCAACTCCGGTTGTTGTTCTTTCTGCGATTATCGGAAGAATTCCTAGCATTGATGAGTACAAAGCTGCAGTGGAAGGAATCGACCTTACTACTTTCGTTCCTTCTATTAAAGAATTAACAAGTACAAGCGCTCACTAAGAGATTGATAATAAGTCGCAAGACTACTGAATAACTATATTATTGCAAGATTTTAGTCCTTAAGGATTTAAAATCTTCCAATTTTTTGTTTAGAACGTTTCTATTTTAAGATAATTACGTTTTTTTTTCGATAAAAGCTGGAAAATAAATTCTAATTTTTCTTAAATTGAAAGTTATAAAATCTATTGATTTCAGAATCAAAAACACCCTGTTTATGGATTATAGGAACGTTTTTTGATGCATAGATAAGTGATTTTCTTTTTCAACACAGGGAAAAGAAGCATTAACGGAACAAGAACAAAACTAAAATACGATATGACTTTTGATATTGATATGATCAAAAAGGTGTACGAACGTTACCCTGAAAGAATTGCAGCAGCAAGACAAATCGTGGGAAAACCTCTTACCCTTTCAGAAAAAATCCTTTACACCCACCTTTGGGAAGGAAATGCTACACAAGCGTATGAACGAGGAAACTCTTATGTGGACTTTGCACCGGACAGAGTAGCGATGCAGGATGCTACCGCACAGATGGCACTTTTACAGTTTATGCAGGCAGGAAAAGCTAAAGTGGCTGTTCCTTCTACTGCTCACGCGGATCACCTTATCCAGGCTAAAGTAGGTGCTGATAAAGACTTACAGGAAGGGATCAACAAAAACTCCGAAGTATTCAACTTCTTAAGCTCTGTATGTGATAAATACGGAATCGGATTCTGGAAACCGGGAGCAGGTATCATTCACCAGGTTGTACTGGAAAATTATGCCTTCCCTGGAGGAATGATGATTGGTACCGACTCGCATACGGTAAACGCCGGCGGATTGGGAATGGTAGCTATTGGTGTAGGAGGTGCTGATGCAGTAGACGTAATGGCAGGAATGGCCTGGGAGCTTAAAATGCCTAAACTTATCGGGGTAAAATTAACCGGTAAAATGAATGGATGGACTTCTGCAAAAGACGTGATCTTAAAAGTTGCCGGAATTCTTACCGTAAAGGGAGGTACAGGCTGTATCGTGGAATATTTCGGTGAAGGTGCAGAATCTCTTTCCGCAACGGGTAAAGGTACGATCTGTAACATGGGTGCTGAAATCGGGGCTACCACGTCTACTTTCGGATATGATGATTCTATGAGAAGATATCTTTCCGCTACAGGAAGACAGGACGTAGTAGATGCCGCTGATAAAATTGCAGAGCACTTAACAGGTGATGCTGAAGTATATGCTAACCCTGAACAATATTTCGATCAATTAATAGAAATCAACCTTTCTGAACTGACTCCTCACTTAAACGGACCTTTCACTCCGGACTTAGCGACTCCTGTTGCTGAATTCAGAGCTAAAGCTGAAGCTAACGGATGGCCGTTAGAAGTGGAATGGGCGCTTATCGGTTCTTGTACCAACTCTTCTTATGAAGATTTATCAAGAGCTGCATCCATTGTAGAGGATGCAGTGTCAAAAGGGGTAAAACCTAAAGCAATCTTAGGAATCAACCCTGGTTCTGAGCAGGTGAAATTTACAGCGGAAAGAGACGGATTCTTAGATTCTTTCAGAAAATTTGAAAACGCAAGAATCTTTACCAACGCTTGTGGACCATGTATCGGACAATGGGACAGAGAAGGTGCGGAAAAAGGAGAGAAAAACTCTATTATCCATTCTTTCAACAGAAACTTTGCAAAAAGAGCTGACGGTAACCCAAACACCCACGCATTTGTAGCTTCTCCTGAAATGGTAGCTGCTGTAGCGATCTCAGGAAGACTGGACTTTAACCCGATTACTGATACTTTAACGAACGAAGCTGGCGAACAGGTAAAACTTAACGAGCCTAGAGGTTTCGAACTTCCTTCAAAAGGATTTGCTGTAGATGATAACGGATATCAGGCACCATCAGAAGATGGCTCAAGCGTTGTTGTTAATGTAAGCCCAACTTCAGACAGACTTCAGTTATTGGAAGAATTCCCTGCATGGGATGGTAAAAACATTACCGGAGCAAGAGTATTGATCAAAGCTTTCGGAAAATGTACTACCGACCACATTTCTATGGCTGGACCATGGCTGAAATACAGAGGTCACCTGGATAATATTTCAAACAACATGTTGATTGGAGCAGTGAATGCTTACAACATGGAAACCAATAAAGTTAAAAATGAATTAACCGGTGAATACGGTGAAGTTCCGGCTGTACAAAGAGCTTATAAAGCAGCAGGTATCCCGACAATCGTTGTAGGAGACCAGAACTATGGTGAAGGTTCTTCCAGAGAACACGCAGCCATGGAACCAAGACATCTTGGTGTGAAAGCTGTATTGGTAAAATCATTCGCGAGAATCCACGAAACGAACCTTAAAAAACAGGGAATGCTTGGAATTACTTTCGCTAATGAGGCAGACTATGACAAGATCCTGGAAGATGATGTTGTTAATTTCTTAGATCTTGATCAATTCGCTCCAGGAAAACAACTGACTTTAGAATTCATTCATACCGATGGAACTAAAGATATCATTATGGCCAACCATACTTACAATGATCAGCAAATTGATTGGTTTAAGGCCGGTTCAGCGCTAAATCTGATCAAACAACAGGAAAAATAAGATTAATTGTTAGATTAATTAATAGAAAGGCGGCTTCAACTGAAGTCGTCTTTTTTTATTTCAACTTACTAGATCTGAACTTGTTAAATATTCTAAACCTTACTGGTTTTAGAAACCTGTCTCAAATGAATATCCCGATATTTTATCACTTTAATCTATCCAAAAGACCTGCCCTATAACTTTCTCCAATAGGAATCTCGTATTCAGGAAGAATCACTTTTTTCGCTCCAATACTTTTGACTTTATCCAGGTTGACGATGAAAGATTTATGAATCCGAACAAATGTTGCAGGAAGCTGGTTTTCCATTGATTTAAGAGTATCCAGAACGATAAACTCATCATTTTCAGTCCGGATATTGACATAGTCTTTTATACTTTCAATATAAAGAATCGTCTGAAAGCCGATACGATGCCTCTGCCCGGAAGATTTTACAAAGAAATGGGTATTTTCTTCCTGTGGAAAAGAAAATCGCTCCTGAGCCTTTAATACACTCTTTTGAAATCTTTCAAATGAAATAGGCTTCAGCAGGTAATCCACTACATTATGCTCATATCCTTCCAAGGCATACTCTGAATAAGCCGTTGTCAGAATATACTTTTGATCAGGTCCTACAATCTTCATAAAATTGATTCCTGTAAGCTCAGGCATCTGAATATCAAGAAAGATGAGGTCGGAATCATTTTTTTGCAGATACTCCAAGGCCAGAATAGGATTCTCTGTTGAAAATACCAATTCAAGAAAGGGAATCTTCTCTACATAATGTTCCAGAAGAGAGATGGCCAGCGGCTCATCATCCACAATGATGCATTTTATCTTATTCATCCCTTAAATCAATTTTTAAGTCTACAATAAATTCCGTCTCGGAATCTTTGATCTCAAGCTGGTGTTTAGGATACAATATTTCCAGTCTTTTTTTTACATTCTGAATTCCTATTCCAGAAACGGTGTCTTTCATTTTCTGTGTTTTAAAATTTAAAAGATAAAAATGCAGCACCTTATCATGATCTGAAATTTTCATATCAAAACCCTTATCACGAAAATCACCATGTTTAAAGGCATTCTCAACAAAAGGAACCAACAGCATGGGTGAGATCTTCAGATGAGGGTGTTGAATATCCTTTTGTATACTCAACAGTTCAGGATTTCTGATTCTAAGCTTCTCCAGCGCAATCAGACTGTCTATATATCCAATTTCCTTATCCAAAGAAATTGAGTCTTTTTCAAGATCTTTGGTACTGTATCTTAGCAATTGCCCAAGTTCTTCAATGGCCGGAAGTGCTTTATCTGACTTTTGATACACCAAAGAGTAAATATTATTTAATGAATTAAAAATAAAATGAGGATTGATCTGAGTCTTCAGTGCCTGTAACTCTGCCTGTTTTTTTTCAATGAGAAGTTGTTTTTTATCATTTTCAGCAACTCCGTATTTCTCCACGATCCACAAAATTCCGGCAATGAAAACCGTCAGTGAAGCATTGTAAATATTATCTGTCAAATAATATAAAAGTCCGGTATCTTTATTATAATTTCTGAATCCAAGAGTAATTGGAAGCAGTACTTCTTCTATTCCATACCGAATGACACCAAAGCTTAATATAGAGATTAAAAAAACTAAAACTGCAGAATAAAGTTTCTCAAGATTTAATACTTTCGGAATAATAACAAGATACAAAAGATAAAAAGTAGAGATTTCAGTAATAAAATAGGTAAAGTTCAGCACATACGTTTCAAATCCCCTTCGCTCAGGGAAAAAGAAATAAGGCGTAATGTTGTTCCCTATAAAATTGAAACACCAATAAAAAATCTGAAGCCAGATAATTTGCTTTTTATTCATATTCAAATATAAATCACTGTAGCGATACTCCATCTACTCTTTTCGATAAAAACCTGTTTTTTTCCGATGAAACTTTTTTGACACGCATAATGTTGCCCTTCATCTAAATGCTCTTTCCATTCAGAAGCCCTTCCAATACTTTTGTGAGAGAAATTTAACACAACCATTATTTTAATCTGTCATTAATATTCCATGAAAAAAGATTTTTTATTTATAGCTACCTTGATTTGTTCTTTAACAGCAGCACAAACAAAAGACACTATTAACGTCAACAAAATTGAAGCAGTGACGGTGAATGGTAAAAAAGTTCTGGTAGAACGTAAAGTGGATCGTCTTGTTTACAACGTTCAGAACTCAATGCTTTCACAGGGAAGCTCAGGGACTGAGGTTCTGGCGGGAACTCCTTTATTGCAGGTGGATGAAAACAAAGGACTTCTTTCTATTGCCGGAAAGAATGGGGTTTCTGTAATGGTGAATGACCGGATGCTGAATCTTTCCGGATCAGAACTCATCAATTATCTGAGAAATATTCGTTCTGAAAATATTTTGAAAATAGAAGTGATTACGACTCCACCTGCTAAATATGAAGCTCAGGGAAACAGCGGAATTATTAATATCATCCTCAAAAAGAATCAGAATCTTGGATGGAGCGGCTATCTGAATTCCAATTATACTCAAAAAACATATGCCGGTTTCAGCAGTGTGGCAGGAGTAAATTATCAAAACGAGAAGATAAAAGCTTCTGTAAAGGTGACGGGATATGACGGAGATAAAAGATCGGTAGAAAAATATAATATTATCGGCCAAAATTCTTCTGTCAGCAAGGATGACAGAAGAGATATGAATGACGGACTTGGGCTGAATGCCAATTTCGACTATTCTCTTTCTAAAAATTCCAATATAGGATTGGTATACGACATTACAAAAGGACATACCAATATGGATATCAATTCGACACAAAGTTACTTTACAGATGGTACGTCTACTTTGCAAACAGAGACAGATTCAAAGCATCGGTCTCCTTTTACTACCCAAATGCTTAATCTCTATTTTGATCAAAAACTGGGTGAACATAAACTTAGTTTCGGATCTAATTATTATGGAAATTTGCCCGATACTGAAGTTAATTTTACAACAAAAAATCTTGCCACTAATGCCACTCAGATCGTTAGAAATCGCTCTACGGTAGATTATAAAATATACTCCGGACAAGCAGACTTGACTTTAAATTTCAAAAAAATTCAATTGGAAACAGGTACGAAATACAGCCAGTTTTCTAATAATTCAGATATAGAATATTTTAATTTCACCAATGGGAATTATATCATAGATCCGGCAAAGAGTAATCTTTTTGATTATGATGAAAAGAATTATGCAGCTTATATCAGTGCCAGTAAGGACCTAGGTGAAAAATGGTCTGTAAAGGCCGGACTTCGTTATGAATATTCACAAACCAGCGGCTTCTCTCCTACTACGCAATCAAAATCGGAGAATAATTACGGAAAGTTTTTCCCAACAGCTTATGTCTCTTATAAAGCCAATGAAAACAATCAGTTCAGTATTAATTATTCACGAAGAATCAACCGGCCTTACTTCCGGGCTTTAGATCCGTTCCGATGGTATTCTAATCCCAATACGTATTATACAGGAAATCCAAGTCTGCAGCCATCTTTCAATCATAACATCGAATTCAATTATATTTTTAAAAGTAAATTTTCTACCAATCTTTATTATCAGAGAACAACGAATAATTTTGACCAGATTTCATTTCTGAATGGGATTAACCTTGTCAGCACCTATGAAAACTATTATAATCAGAATGTTTACGGAATCAATCTCAATTATACGAACACCTATTTCAAAATCTGGGAAAGTAATATCTCTACTTCCTTCAGCTATAATGAAACTCAGATTACAAGATTCAATCTGGTTGCTAAAAATGGACAGTCATTTTATTTTTCTTTGAACAATACCTTCCAGCTGAATAAAGCAAAAACATTCATGCTATTTGTCAACTACTGGAACAATCTTCCTTCCAGAGACGGATATTTTTCTGCGAAAAACAGTGCAAGCCTGGATGCAGGATTAAAGATGAGCTTTGCAGAAAAGGCACTTCAGGTCAATCTTTCAGTGAGTGATATTTTCAGACAATCCGGATTAAGGGCTGATATGTACTTTACCGATAACACACAGTCCTTCAACAACTATTGGGATGCCAGAAGAATGACACTCAGCATCACTTATAATTTTGGAAATCAGAAAGTAAAATCAAATAACAGAACGGTGAATTTCGAAGAGAAAAACCGTGCACAATAATAATGTAATAGTAATTAAAAAATAAAATCATGAAAACTTTTATTTATATTTTTCTTGTATTCATGTCTACATCAGTGTTTGCTCAAAAAAAACCTTCCGATTATTTTAAAAATCCAAAGACAAAAGTTTTGGTTGTCGGATCATTTCATTTTGATTACCCAAATCTTGATGCCAATAAAATCAATACAGAAGATCAGATAGATGTACTTTCTCCTAAAACTTCAAATGAAGTCACCGAGCTTGTAGAATATATCAAAAGATTTAAGCCAACAAAAATTGCAATTGAGGCCTGGCCAAGCTGGAATGCTAACCAAAAGCTTAAGGAATACAATGACGGCAAACACCGGGACAAAAGAGACGAACGTTATCAGCTTGCTATGAGAATCGCCAGGGACCTTAAAATAAAAGAACTGTTCAGCATTGATGCGGAATCTATTTGGGATGATCTTCAGAAGAAGTTTGGAAAAAGCGATTCTTCATTTTTTAATACCCTCAGCAAAGAGTATGATTTTAGAAGTAATGATGCAATTTCTCAACAATTTAACAGGTTTTTCAAGAGTTCTGAACCTAAAAATTTCAAATCGCTCTTAGACACTTTTATTTATATGAATTCCAAAGAAAGCCATCAATATGGATATGGGGCTTATCTGAGCGGAGATTTTAAACTGAGAGAATATGATGGTGCAGATATGCTTGCTCTCTATTGGTACAGCAGGAATCTGAGAATGTTCCGCAATATTCAAAACATTCCTCATAATAATGAAGACAGAATTCTTGTTATTGCAGGAAATGGTCATGCGGCTGTATTAAGACAACTTTTTACTTCTTCTGCAGAATATGATTTTATTGAATTTTCTTCATTAAAATAAATAAATTACTGTGCTGGCTGTAACAAAATTTATTTTTCATCGTCTAACCGAATAGTAGTAAAAACATTATGAAAAAAACTATATTCGCTTTATCTCTGGTAAGTTCTATGCTGGTTTTCTCTCAGGAAAAGACCAATAGCACTCCTAAAGAGAAACAAATTGAAGGTGTAGTGATCACCAAAACTAAAAAAGCCGTTGAACAAAAGGCGGACCGTACTATTTTTGATTTTTCTGAACAACCTCAGCTCAATAACGGAAACGTTCTGGAAGGAATTAAAAAACTTCCCGGGCTTGTATCTACAGACATCGCAGGGATGATGTATCAGGGAAAAATGCTGGAAGTATATCTTAACGGAAGACCGTTGAACATTACGTCCAATGAACTGAACTCCTTCCTGGAAGGAATGCCTGCCAATTCTGTAGAAAGGATTGAAGTGATCACTCAGCCTGGTGCTGAGTTTCCAGCCACTTCCGGAGGTGCAATTATGAATATCATCACCAACAAAAACGCTAATAAATATTTAACTGCTACCTATTCTGGAAATTATTCTTTCACGAATTATGATAAATTCAGAAGCAGAACCACAAACTCTGTTAACTTAAACGCCAGAAATAAATATTTCGGGTGGCAGCTGAATGTTGGGCAGAATTACCGTGAAAGTATGCTGAATGGTAAGCAGGATGAACTTTTGAACAGCCATACCGATCGATATGCACGCGGATATTTTGCAAAATCCGGATTGACTTTTGATTTAGGACAGGACAGATTATTATTGAACTACGATATTTATCACAACAATAATGATAACTATACTTTAAGTGACGGACATGGAGATCTACCGTTCAAGAGAAACCCGAAGGATTTAAGAGAAGCTTTTTACACTTCTTCGGATGTTGCCCATACCAATACCTTGAGACAGGAAGCCGTGGTAACGTATCAGAAACGTTTTGCTGACAAATCTCAAAAACTTGATTTCCAGTTTGGGTATACAAAATCAGACAGCAAGTTTTCTCAGGATAATTATTTTCAGGATGGAACATTTGTAAATTATCCCAATGAACCTCTTGATAGCCCTACCAACGGATTAAAAGATATTCTGAACAATAAATCTGTGATGAATATCGCGAACCTGAAAGTAGATTATGCACAGCCAATCAAACTTCTTGATGGCGGAAAGGTAAGTTTTGGTGGGTTATATGAAAGACAGGATTATGATACGAAAAGTTTTGGTCTGACCAATCTGGAATATCAAAGACAGACAGCTTCTACCTACTTAGAGTTTCAGGCTAAATTGAAAAAATTTGATTTCACATTAGGTTTCCGTGCTGAGAACTATGATATTTCCGGAGTAACAAGATATTTTGATAAAGATGCAAAACTGGTAGAGGCTAATTTAATTCCTTTCAATAAGTTTAAATTTTTCCCTAATGCAAGCGTGCAGTATAACATGATGAATCAGGTTTATATTGCCGCGAATTACAACAGAAAAATCAGTCTGCCGAGTATTTCTGCCCTTAACCCGAACAACGTGACGTTCTCAGGACCCAGTACAGAAGTAAACGGTAACCCGAATCTACAACCTACTATTTTTGATAATTATGAATTGAAAATTTCAGCTTTTGATTATGCATTTATCGGATATAGTGTAAGTTCGGCAAGCAATCAGGTGGCACAGATCATCCGAAAAGACGGAAGAAAACTCTACAACGAGCAGGTGAATATTTCAAATATGAAAATTCACAACTTCAACGTGGGATTGCCGATTCCTTTCATGATTTTCAGTAAGCCTATGAGTGAGATTATGAAGTTTGATTTCAACCCTGATAAAATTAACTTCATGTACTTATATGCCGGTTATCAGAAACATGAAATTGACAATCTGAATAATAAAGGGTTCTGGATTTTCAATATCATGACGCAGATTCTTTTGCCTAAGGACATCAAAATGACAGCTAATTACAGCTATCTGACACCCAAAGCAGGATATTTCTACTTTACGGCAGAAAAACCGTTCAACAACTCGCTTGATATTACGCTGACGAAAAAGTTTATGAACAACCGTCTGACACTTTCTGTTTTTGCAAATGATATTTTCAACGGACAGATGATGCAGGTACGTTCTAATCCTCCATCAGGAACTCCTGTAATGATCAGCAGTAAATATGATACAAGAAATTTCGGATTTTCTATCAACTACAAAATTCCGACAAGAAATAAACTGGCAAAAGAGGATCCGAATATCCTTAACCAGACTAAAAAAGAGGATAACGGTGGCGTAATGCAGCAGGCACAATAATCCTTTCTAAGATAAATAAAAGAGGCAGTAATCATTTTACTGCCTCTTTCTATTGATATTAAAATGGTGTTATTTGGTAAAATATCAGTGATATTAGTGTTTACATTTACTTCAGAAATCTATCGTCTGAAATCTCCACTTCATCGTATCTACCAATGTCATTTGATTCACACTCACCGGAAGATCTATGATAATTTTTAATGCCTGAAGAGCCATCATGCTGCCTATCATTCCGGGAAGAGCTCCTAATACACCAAGACTGTCACAATCGGGCACATCCTCATCGAAAGGCGGTTCAGGGAAAATATCCCGTAAATTTTTACTTCCATTATGATTAAATACAGCAACCTGCCCTGAAAACCCTAAAATACTTCCATAAACCAAAACCTTTTTCAGTTTCACGCAGGTATCATTTACCAGATATCTTGTTGAAAAGTTATCTGAGCCGTCAACAATAACATCATATTGAGACAGAATTACCTCTGCATTATTTTCATTGATTTTTTCTTCAATACCGATGAATGTAATCTGGTGATTGAGTTCTCCAACAAAGGTTTCAGCACTTTTCACTTTGGATAATCCTACTCTGTTTTCGGTATGGATAATCTGCCGGTTCAGATTATGAAGTTCAACCTCATCAAAATCTGCAACACCTAAAGTTCCTACTCCTGCAGCAGCCAGATATTGAATAACAGGACTTCCCAAACCTCCTGCCCCAATGACAAGAACTTTGGATGAACTTATTTTCTTTTGTCCTTCCAATCCTATTTCTTCAATAAATATCTGCCGGCTGTACCGTGAAAAATGATCTTCTTTTTTCATACTTTATGATAATTGAGCCATTAAGTTTCTTTAGTTATTTTAGGAAAGTTAAGCTTCGCTTTAAAAAGATACTATCTAAAAAATCTCCGATTTTTATTAATTCAACTTCACTCCTTCAAAATCCTTAATGGCTTTAAAATTTCAAAATCCGTTATATACGGAATCCCAATCTTTCATCACAGGATCATAACCTGCTTTTTTAAGCATGATTTTAATTTCATCCATACTTCGCTCGTCACTGGTTTCAAACTGTTCCAGAGATTCTTTATCCACCGCATATCCTCCGGGGTTTGTTTTTGAACCTGCACTCATAGCGGTTGCTCCCAGAGAAACAATATTATTCCTAAACACTTCACTTTCCCTGGTAGAAATGGAGATTTCAAGGTCTTCATTCCAGATTCTATACGCACAGATCAATTGAAGAAGATCTTTGTCCTCCATTATGAAATTAGGTTCAATAATCCCTTCTGCCGGTCTGAGTCTTGGAAAGGAAACAGAAAATTTACTTTTCCAGTATTGTTTCTGAAGATAATCAATGTGTAATGCGTTAAAAAAACTGTCAACTCTCCAATCTTCAAGTCCAAGAAGAACTCCTAGTCCAATTTTATGAATTCCTGCTCTTCCTACCCTGTCGGGAGTTTCCAGACGGAAATGGAAGTTAGATTTTTTACCCTTTGGGTGATATTCTCTGTAAACATCCTGATGATAGGTTTCCTGATACACCAAAACGGAATGTACTCCTTCCTCATGAAGCAACTTATATTCTTCTTCCAATAAGGGCTGAACTTCAATGGAAATGTTGGAAAAATGAGGCTTTAACTTACGGACAGCATTCTGAAAGTAAGGAACTCCTACTATTTTATTGGCTTCACCACTCACCAGCAGCACATGATTCACTCCCATTGATTTCAGAACAGATGCTTCAATCATCAGTTCCGTATCGGAGAGGGTTTTTCTTTTCAGATGATTATCAAGACTGAATCCGCAATAGGTGCAGATATTCTGACATTCATTACTGAGATACAGCGGTGCATACAGCTGAATGGTTTTTCCAAATCGTTTTTGGGTAAGCATCTGCGTCATTCCTGCCATAAGTTCCAGTTCCTGAGAGGCAGCTGGTGAAAGGAGATTCAGGAAATCGTCCAGAGTTTTATTTTTTTTCTGAAGACTGTATCTTACATCTGCCAGACTTACTTTTTCAAGCTTATTCTTCACCTCATCCCACTGATAGTTTTCAAAAACATCTTTAAAGCTTTTCATAAGTTTGATTTATTCAAATAAAAATGAAGTAAGCGGACTTGAAGCTTCAGCATGGTTGGCAATAGCTCCCAATCCAGATTCAAAGGCTCTTCTTCCTGCAATCACACCTTCTTTAAAAGCAACAGCCATATTCAACGGATTTCTGGCTACAGCAATGGCAGTATTCACCAAAACGGCATCTGCTCCCATTTCCATTGCTTTTGCAGCATCTGATGGTGCCCCGATTCCGGCATCTACCACTACAGGAACATTACTCTGACTGATGATTATTTCCAGAAAGTCCTGAGTTCTCAATCCTTTATTGGTTCCAATGGGTGCCCCCAACGGCATTACTACAGCTGTTCCGGCATCTTCAAGACGTTTGCATAAAACAGGATCGGCATGGATATAAGGCATGACAATAAATCCTAATTTAGCCAATTCTTCCGTGGCATATAGAGTTTCTATTGGATCGGGAAGTAAATATTTTGGATCCGGATGAATTTCCAGTTTTACCCAGTTGGTTTCCAGTGCTTCTCTGGCTAATTGAGCTGCCAATACAGCTTCTTTGGCGGTTCTTGCTCCGGAAGTATTAGGCAGAAGGTGAACGTTGGTTTCTTTTAATGAATCAAGCAAATCGTCTTCACTGGATTGAGCATCAATTCTTTTAAGCGCCATTGTCACCATATTGGTTTCTGATGCGATAACAGACTGCACCATATCTCTCATACTTCCGAATTTTCCTGTTCCTAAAAACAGTCTTGATTCAAAAGTTCTTCCTGCTATTTCTAATTTCTGATTGTTCATATCATTACTTTTTTTAGTTCGTTAATAATAGTCGGCTGCCTGGTAATAAGTCCGGATACAGCAACACCATAAATCCCGATTTCCTGTAACGGTAAAATATCTTCGAGAGTAACACTTCCGATGGCAAATATTTTGGGAACGTCTATTGATTTTTCTCTTAATCCATCAATGATAGCCTGGTAGCCTTCAAACCCCAGAACAGGGCTTAGTTTTTCTTTGGTTGTAGTAAATCTCAATGGTCCTAAACCTATATAATCACAAGATTCTTTGATTCTCTGAATGACATCTGAAAGGGTATTAGCCGTTCCTCCAATTATTTTATTTTCGTCTAAGATCAGTCTTGCTTCTTCAATGGCACTGTCGTTCAATCCTAAATGAACACCATCTGCATCTATTTCTTTGGCTATTTGTACATGGTCATTGATAATACAAACCGCCTGATATTCTGAACAAAGTTGTTTTGAAATTTCACAAAGATTGATTAATTCGTTTTCAGGAGCATTTTTCCATCGAACCTGTACCCATTTGATCCCGTTGTCTAAGGCTTTCCGAATACAAAGTTCCTGTTCCTGCAGGGTATTTCCTTGTGATATGTATTGTAATTTTTCCATGTTTTCTATGAATGCGCTCCCAATAAAGAGGGATTGCTTTTTAAAAATTTTTCGATGTATCGTTTTCCGTTTCGGCATGCCTTCTCCATATTTTCGCCTTTCGCCAGTTCTGCTGTAATGGCTGAAGATAAAACACAGCCGGAACCATGTTTAGGAAAATAGATTGTATTGTCTTCGGACGGGAGTAAAAAAGTTTCTTTTTCGTTTTCAACTAAAATATCCGTTCCCAAATGATCTTTCCGGTGTCCTCCTTTGATCAGTAATGAGCATTGATTTGTATCCGGCAAAAGATTATCTCCTCTTAAAATGTGGTATTCGTTATAATTAGGAGTTATTAAACTAAGCTTATTAACCGTACTTTTTAATTGAGGAAGTGTTTCAAGGTTAAAAAATGTAAATTCAGAAGTACTTTTCAAAACGGGATCCCAAACTATTTTCACTTCAGGATTTCCTTTTTGAACTGTTTTTACAATCTTACCCAGAAATTCGGCATCCTTCACGATCCCGATTTTAACTGCTGAAACCGGATAACTTTCCATCAGCACCTGAATCGCTTCAGTTACTTCATCTATAGGCCGCCATTCTAAATTCAGGCATTTCGAAGCAGTTTGCAAGGTTAATGCGGTACATACTCCAAGTCCCATCACCTTTGATTGCTCAAAAGTTTTACTATCTGATAATAAGCCTGCTCCGCCACTGGGATCGAAGCCTGCAATACTTATGACATAAGGACGTTCCTGCATTTTTTGAATACTTTTAAAGGTTCTTCACTTTCCCAGATTGCACCTAATAAAGCTGCTCCATCAGCATCTGAATCGAAAACTTCATAAATATTATTCTGATGAATTCCTCCAAGAGCAATCAATTTTACATCCGGATTGTTCCGATGTTTTATTTCTTCTTTAATGGTAGAATTCAATCCATATCCTTTTTTGGAGATACTTGGAAAGAACGGGCTTATGAAAGCATATTCCCATTCTTTTTCCAAAGTATTGTAGGTTTTAATATCATGTACAGAAGTTGAAATGGTATTTTCTTTCGCAAAAGACTTATACATTTCTTCCTGCCGATCAATCTCTCTGAAATGAAACCTTGAAATAGTAAATTCTTTCCCAAGGTCATAATACGTATGCAAAACCAGCTGTGTATAAAAAGATTCATCAATCTGAGTGATAAATTCAATCATTTCATTCCGGCTGATCCATGGTTTACGAATGTGAAGCAGATCAAGACCTTCCTGAAACATCTGATTAATGAAATCTGTCTCGTTTGGGACAATCAATTCAGGAGTAATGACCAGGATCATATATAAATTTCTTTCCCTTTTTCGATGAACTCCTGTGATTTATCAAGCATTCCTTGTTCTGCTGATTCACGAATTTCCTGTGTAATTTTCATGGAACAGAATTTCGGTCCGCACATGGAACAGAAATGGGCAATTTTTGCTCCTTCTGCGGGCAGTGTTTCATCATGATAAGCTCTTGCTGTCTCTGGATCTAATGAAAGATTGAACTGATCTTCCCATCTGAATTCAAATCTGGCTTTACTCAATGCATTGTCCCTGTACTGTGCTCCCGGATGACCTTTAGCCAAATCTGCAGCATGAGCCGCCAGCTTATAGGTTATTACTCCAACTTTTACATCGTCTTTATTCGGAAGCCCTAAATGTTCCTTCGGAGTTACATAGCAAAGCATCGCACATCCAAACCATCCGATCATGGCTGCACCGATTCCTGAAGTGATGTGATCATAGCCCGGTGCAATATCAGTGGTCAATGGGCCTAAGGTATAAAACGGAGCTTCATGGCATTCTTCCAATTGCTTTTCCATATTTTCTTTGATCATGTGCATCGGAACGTGGCCAGGGCCTTCAATCATTACCTGTACATTGTGTTTCCATGCAATTTTTGTCAGTTCACCTAAAGTTTCCAGTTCTGCAAACTGAGCGGCATCATTAGCATCTGCAATAGATCCGGGACGAAGACCATCTCCTAAAGAGAAAGCTACGTCATACTTCTTCATGATCTCACAAATCTCCTCAAAATGAGTGTATAGGAAACTTTCTTTATGATGGAATAAACACCATTTTGCCATAATAGATCCTCCTCTGGATACAATTCCGGTGACTCTTTTTGCTGTTAAATGGATATATCTCAACAAAACACCTGCATGAATAGTGAAGTACGAAACTCCCTGTTCTGCCTGTTCAATAAGGGTATCTCTGAAAATTTCCCATGTCAGATCTTCAGGAACACCTTTTACTTTTTCCAATGCCTGATAGATCGGAACAGTACCAATAGGAACCGGACTGTTTCTGATAATCCACTCTCTTGTTTCGTGAATATTTTTCCCGGTAGAAAGATCCATAATGGTATCAGCTCCCCATCGGCAGGCCCATACTGCTTTTTCTACTTCTTCTTCAATACTGGATGAAACAGCACTGTTTCCGATATTGGCATTGATCTTTACCAGGAAATTTCTTCCGATAATCATCGGTTCACTTTCCGGGTGGTTGATATTATTGGGAATGATCGCTCTTCCCGCAGCAATTTCGTCCCTTACAAATTCCGGAGTGATCTTGCTTTTTGGAGTATTGGCTCCAAAACTGTGTCCCGGATGTTGAAAAGCCATTTCTTTAGACACTGATTCCAGCTGTTCTATTCTTTGATTTTCCCGGATCGCCACATATTCCATTTCCGGAGTAATGATTCCCTGTTTGGCATAGTAAAGCTGGGTCAGTTCTTTGCCATCCTTTGCCACTTTGGGTTTATGATCATAAGAAAACCTCAGTTCGTCAAGACGTGGATCCGCCAAACGGGCTTTTCCATATTCAGATGTAATTCCGTCCAGGATATTGACATCATTTCTATCCAGAATCCATTGTTCTCTGATTCTTGGAAGCCCTTTCTGAATATCAATAACCGCATTTTCATCGGTATAAGGACCTGAAGTGTCATAAATCGTTACCGGAGCATTATGTTCAAAGCCGCCATTGGTCAATTTGGTTGGGCTAAGCTGTATTTCACGCATTGCTACATTGATAGGATGTAATGTACCTTCAATATAGATTTTCTTTGAGTTCGGAAATGGCGAACATGTAATGGAGTGAGCCATAAGTTTTTGGTATTAAATATGAGAATTAACCGCCCTGAGTGGCAGTAATGATTAAAACTGAATCGTTGTTTTTGAGAATGGTTTCCGCCCAGACTGACAGCGGAATAATTCGGTTGTTGAGCGCTACAGCAATACCTTTTTTCTTTCCGGGTAACTCAATAGCCAGTAATGCTTCCAGGTTTGCAGGAAGTACATCAAATGTTTTTCGGGTGTGGTTGATTATAAGTTCCATTCCTAATAAATTAAATATACTTTAGGAATGGCCATTATTGTACAATAGAATGTACAGCAAAAGTCATCTACTTTTCCCTACGCTGGTATGATCCAGATCAGGTTCAAAGGGTAAGTCTCAGTCTGTTGGTAACAGACACCCCTAAAGTTGGGAACGAAGTTAGACATTTTTTTAGAATGCGCAAAATCTGAAATGATAATAAAGAAAAAGTCCATCTCAAAATTGAGACGGACTTTTATGTTTGCCTTTAATTAACTAAAAATCTTTAGTTATTCCTCACAAGCTCTCCAGATCGCATCATTCTGCGGCACGGGAGCTGTTATTTCAATATTTTCTTTGGTAACAGGATGAATAAACTCCAGCTTTCTGGCGTGAAGATTGATTCCTCCATCAGGATTGGAACGTGGTGCTCCGTATTTCAGATCACCCTTAATCGGAACTCCGGTCTTGGACAGCTGTGCTCTGATCTGATGATGCCTTCCGGTTTCAAGATCAATTTCAAGAAGGAGATAATTATCCAGTGTTTTGATCACATGATAGGTAAGAATAGCTTCTTTCGCCCCTTCAGTAGCTTTCGGAAAGACAATAGCCTTATTATTTTTTTCATTTTTCTTTAAATAATGCACCAGTCTCTGGCTTTGCGGGATCATTTCTTTTCCTACAACTGCCCAATATGTTTTTTTCACTTCACGGTTTTTCACCATCTGTGTCAAACGGGAAAGTGCTTTGGAAGTTTTTGCATAGATCACCAGTCCTGAAGTTGGGCGGTCTATACGATGAACCAAGCCGAGAAAAACATTTCCCGGCTTAGCATCTCTTATTTTTATAAAGTTCTTGGTGGATTCTAATAGTGATTCATCGCCGGTCTTATCGCCTTGTACAAGCTGCCCCACCTTTTTATTAATCACCAGAAGATGGTTGTCTTCATATATAATCTGCTCCTTCATACTTGTTCCGTCTATCTTCTTCTGTTGGATAAAGACAGGATAATCCCTGCCAGAAGGCCTACCGTTTTAACAGCTGAAAGTTTTGAGCCTTCCGGAATAAACGCTCCGAATACACAGATGGCAGCAGCAGCATACATGGCATAGACAAAATTCTTATTGGTAAGCAATGGAGCCTGAATAAAAAAGCTTGCTCCAATCAGAACATAAAATACTTTTCTTGAAAGCAAATGATTAATTTCCGGGGAAAATAAATTAAACCATCCCACGGCCAGACAAATCAAAGCTGCAATAGATAATATTCCCTGAATAGATTGTTGGTTCTGCATGGATTAATAACTTTCGTTTTCGTTTGGAAATTCTACATTTTTCACATCTTTCACATATTGAGAAACGGCTCCTGTAATTTCTGTGTAAAGGTCAAGGTATCTTCTTAAGAATTTCGGGCTGAAACCTTTGTTCATTCCCACCATATCATGATACACCAAAACCTGTCCGTCACAATCTGCGCCAGCACCGATTCCGATGGTAGGAATAGAAATACTTTCAGTTACTTTCTTGGCTAAATCAGCAGGAATTTTTTCCAATACGATAGAGAAACATCCTAGTTCTTCCAAAAGCTGTGCATCAGCAATTAATTTTTCAGCTTCAGCTTCTTCCTTAGCTCTTACTTTATACGTTCCGAATTTATAGATAGACTGTGGTGTTAAACCCAAATGTCCCATTACCGGAATTCCGGCATTGATGATTTTTTTGATAGACTTGGAAATTTCTTTTCCACCTTCAATTTTTACAGCATGCGCCCCTCCTTCCTTCATCATTCTTACCGCAGACTCCAGTGCTTTTTCAGGATTACTCTGATAAGTTCCAAAAGGTAAATCCGCTACCACCAAAGCTCTGTCGGTTCCTCTTACCACACTTTGAGCATGATAAATCATTTGATCCAGCGTAATGGGTAATGTAGTTTCGAAACCAGCCATTACATTCGCTGCAGAGTCTCCAATCAAAATAGCATCTACTCCACCTGCGTCTACCATCTTCGCCGTGGTAAAATCATAGGCTGTAAGCATTGTTATTTTCTCCTTGTCGAATTTCATTTTACGCAAGGTTTCAGTTGTAACTTTTTTAATTTCAGAGTGAACAGACATAATTTATCTATTTTTAAAAGTTAAAAAGTCGGCCTTGAGCCGACTTAAGTTTTTGTATGATTATAAAACTACGTGACCGAGTTTCATGAGTTTGTCGTGATTTAAGATCTTGATATTTCTTCCGTCCACTTCAATCAGGCTATCCTGTTTGAATTCCGAGATCAGGCGGATGGCACTTTCAGTAGCAGTACCGATGATATTAGCTATCTCTTCTCTCGTTAATGAGATCTTGATAAAGCCTTCAGGATCTACTCCCAGTTTCTGTTCCAGCAGCAAAAGAATTTCTGCCAGTCTTTCTCTTACCGTTTTTTGTGCAAGGAAAGTAATGGTATTGGAAGATTCTCCTAGTTCGTATGAGATTTTCTGAAGCATTACAAAAGACAATTGTGGGTCTACCTCCAAAAGATACATGAAAATATCTGCAGGTAAAAACACACATTCAATATCTGTCATTGCTTCTGCTTTGGCCTGGAAATTTTCCCCGCAAAGCAAAGAACGATAGCCGATGATATCTCCTTCTTTGATAAATCTTAAAATCTGATCTTTACCGAACGCTCCTGATTTCGAAAGTTTGGCAGCACCTTTTTCCAGGACAAACACTCCTTTTGGAGTTTCGCCATCCTCGAAAATAGTATCATGTTTCTGAAAACTCAGTTTCTTTTTGCCATTAATGTATTTTTCAAAATCTGCGCTAGAAAGTCTTTCTTTAAATGATTTATCATTAAAAACTCTGGCGAACCTCTCTTCAATTGCTATCTGTTGTTCCTGCGGCATTTTATATGATATTTATCACAAAAATAGAACTTTTTAACACGATAAACAAAAAAATTTGTTATAATTTTGTAGTTCAATATTTTATGGGGTGAGCGAGAACTGTTTTCATTGTGGTCAAGGGATAGAAAAAGAGAGAATTTTATTTGATGAAAAGACTTTCTGTTGTAACGGATGTAAATCTGTTTATGAGATTCTAAATTTAAATCATTTAGGCAATTTCTATGAGCTTAATAAAGGAGCAGGAATTCGTCCGAATGATGAAAATTCTTCTCAATTTGATTACTTAGACACGCCGGAAATTTTTGAGAAAGTTACTGATTTCTCTGAAGGAAGCACCAGTCTTGTTACTTTCAAAATCCCCGTTATTCACTGTTCTTCCTGTATCTGGCTATTGGAAAGCCTTCATACATTAAATAAGCACATTAAATATTCGCAGGTAAACTTCACAAGGAAGACTTTGCAGATTTCATTCAACCATAACGATCTGAAATTAAGCGAACTCGCTAAATTCTTAACCAATCTAGGATACAAACCGGTAATCAGCCTTGAAACCGCTGATAAAAATGAAGATCATCTTGACAAATCTTTATTAGTAAAATTTGCCATTGCTGCCTTTGCTTTTGGTAACGGAATGTTCCTTGCCTTTCCGGAATATATTGGAGGGGAAGATTATTGGATGGAACATTACAGAGGTTTATTCAGAACTTTGATATTCCTGCTGGCAACACCTGTTGTATTTTATTCAGCTTCAGACTATTATAAATCCGCATGGTACGGTTTAAAAAATAAGATTGTCAATATTGACGTTCCGATTGTCTTAGGAATTTTTGTTCTGTACGGAAGAAGTATCTATGAAGTGGTAACAGATTATGGTCCAGGATATTTTGACACTCTTTGTGGACTTTTATTCTTTATGCTTCTCGGAAAAATTTTCCAAAAAAGAACGTACAGTGCACTATCCTATGACAGAGATTACAAATCCTTCTACCCGATTGCTGTAACCAAGGTAGATTTCGAAGGTAAACAGGATAATATTTTACTATCTGAAATAAAAGTGGGTGATAGAATTCTGGTTAGGAATCAGGAAATCATTCCGGTAGATGCTATTCTGATCAACGGAGAAGGTAATATCGACAACAGTTTCATTACCGGAGAAAGTGAAAGTATCAGCAAACAGCCTGGAGATAAGATTTTTGCCGGAGGTAAGCAGATAGGATCGTCTTTAGAGCTCGAAGTGATTAAAAACGTAGATCAAAGTTATTTAACTCAGCTTTGGAATAAAGAGGCATTTAAAAAACACGAAACAGGTCTCGATACTCTTACGAATAACGTCAGCAAATATTTCACATTCATTATTTTAGGTATTGCTTTAGTCGCAGGAACTTATTGGTATTTTATTGATTTAAAAATTATGTTTCAGGTTATTTCTGCGATTCTGATTATTGCATGTCCTTGTGCACTTGCCTTGTCTGCTCCGTTCACTTTCGGTCACATTATGAGGATTTTAGGCCGAAATAAGTTTTACGTAAAAGATACTTTAACGATTGAAAAAATCGCGAAACTTGATACGATTGTTTTTGACAAAACAGGAACCATTACACACAGAAAGAAATCAAACATCAAATACGAAGGATCTGAGATCAGCGAATTTGACTCTTTGAATATCAAAACTTTATTAAAAAATTCCAATCACCCGCTTTCAAAATCATTGTATGAGTTCTTTGAAGTCAATGATGATTATTTCCCGGTAGAAAATTTCGTTGAAATCTCCGGAAAAGGATACGAAGCAAGCGTAAGAGGAAACCTATATAAAATTGGTTCCGCAAGGTATAACAACCGGGAGCCTAAAAACCTTGAAACGGCGGTTTACATCAGTAAAAACGGAGAATATTTAGGAAAATTCATCTTTAAAAATGAATACCGCCCGAAGCTGAAAGAACTTTTCACAAAACTTACCCACTACAAAATATTTATCCTGAGCGGAGACAATTCCTCAGAAGAAAATCAACTTAAAGAGCTTATTCCTAATTACAAAGGAATGGCCTTTAATCAAAGCCCGGAAGACAAGTTAAACTACATCAAATCCCTTCAGGATCAGCACTTAAAAGTCGCAATGCTAGGAGACGGACTTAATGATGCAGGAGCTTTAAAACAAAGTAATGTGGGAATTGCTATTGCTGACGACACGAATAGTTTTACCCCATCTTCCGATGTCATCATGAACGGAGATAAAGTAGTTACTCTGGACAATTACCTGAACGTTTGTAAGGGTTCCATCACGATTGTGAAAATGACATTTATAATCAGTTTTCTGTACAATATTGTTGGTTTAAGTTACGCTGTTACAGGGCATATGCATCCGCTTTTCGCTGCAATCATCATGCCAATCAGTTCGATTACAGTGGTTACCTTTACTACACTTTCAACCTGGATTTTAGGTCGTAAATATTTCAAAAAACAGGCGTAAAAGCCCTTATTTAGACTGATTTTAAATTAGCTGAAATCGGCATTTCGTGATGAATGTCATTATTTTTCACTAAATTTGAACCCCGAAAATAGGTTAATTTTGTTGTCCAATGGATATTCTATATTTAATGATCCTCTGCAGTGTTTCTTTGGCTGCGATTTTCTTGGTCGTATTTATAGTGTATGCCCGAAAAGGACAGTTTGAAGATGATGAATCTCCGGCTGTCAGAATCCTTTTTGATGACGAAAAAGTCGAAGAAAAAGATGAAACCGGCAACAAAAATAAAGACGATAAAGAAATAGGAGAAAATAATAAAAATTGAGAAAAATAGTGAATAGTTGATATGGAAACACAGAAGTTTAGTTATGACAATAGTATTGTCCGTGCGTTCCTTTATGCGACCTTAGTTTTCGGTCTCATTGGATTTACGTTCGGGCTTACGGCGGCATTAATGCTTTTCTACCCTGAATTACCTGAATTCTTTTTCGGGACGGATGACACAACCATTAAAAGTTTGGCATCTGGTAATATTGAAGGGTTAATAAACACTCATGGTGCATTTGGTTTTGGTAGAATCAGAATGCTGCACACCAATACCGTAATCTTTGCATTCGTTTGTAACATTGTTTACACGGGTATTTATTACTCATTACAGAGATTATTAAAAACAAGAATGTACAGTGACACATTGTCTTGGTTACATTTCTGGACCTGGCAGTTTATGATCGTTGCTACGTTCGTTACATTCTTTATGGGGATTAATACCTCTAAAGAATATGCTGAACACGAGTGGCCGATCGACATATTGATCGCATTCTCATGGATCATTTTTGGTATCAATATGTTCCTGACTATTTCTAAGAGAAGAGTGAGACACCTTTATGTAGCCATCTGGTTCTACATCGGTACCTGGATTGCAGTAGCAATGCTTCACATCTTCAACAACCTTGAAGTACCTTTATCTTTCACAGGCTGGAAATCTTATTCAGCATATGCGGGGGTAAAAGATGCTATTGTACAGTGGTGGTATGGACACAATGCGGTTGCATTCGTATTGACGACTCCGGTTCTTGGTTTAATGTATTACTTCCTTCCGAAGGCTGCAGACAGACCGGTATTCTCTTATAAACTGTCTATTATTCACTTCTGGTCATTAATTTTTGTATATATCTGGGCTGGTCCTCACCACCTTCAGTATACAGCTCTTCCGGCTTGGGCTCAGGCGGTAGGAACAGGTTTCTCTATCATGCTTATTGCACCATCCTGGGGAGGTATGTTAAATGGTCTTCTTACGCTGAGAGGAGCTTGGGATAAAGTAAGAGAAAATCCTATCCTTAAGTTCTTCGTAGTAGCTGTTACCTGTTATGGTATGGCAACGTTTGAAGGACCGCTTTTGGCAACTAAAAACATCAACAAAATTGGTCACTTTACAGACTGGGTTATCGGTCACGTTCACTTAGGAGCTCTTGGATGGAATGGTTTCATGGCATTCGGGGTTATCTATTACCTGGTACCAATCATGTGGAGAACAAAACTTTGGTCTGTAAAATTAGCTAACTGGCATTTCTGGTTAGGTACTTTAGGAATCATTTTCTATGCAGTTCCAATGTATATTTCAGGATTTACACAAGGATTAATGTGGAAGCAGTTCAACCCGGATGGAACCTTATTATGGAAAAACTGGCTGGATACGGTAACTGCAATTATTCCTTACTTCAAAATGAGATTCGTAGGAGGTTTATTCTATATCTCAGGATCTATCCTGATGATTGTAAACGTAATTGCTACAGTAAGAAAAGGATCATTCCAAAAAGAAGTTCCTGCTGAAGCTCCAGCGTTGGCAAACATCAGCAAAAACAGAAAAGAAGGAGAAGGTACTCACCTTTGGCTGGAAAGAACTCCGGTATTATTAGGTATCTTATCTTTCATCACGATATCAATCGGTAGTTCAATTGAAATTATTCCAACACTATCTCTTAAGAAAAGTGTACCTACGATTTCTGCGGTAAAACCTTATTCACCGCTGGAACTTGAAGGTAGAGATATTTATATCCGTGAAGGATGTAACGCTTGTCACTCTCAGATGATCAGACCGTTCAGAGATGAGATTACAAGATTCAACGGTAAAAACGGACAGTACTCCAAAGCTGGAGAATTCGTATACGACAGACCATTCCTATGGGGTTCTAAGAGAACAGGACCGGATTTACATAGAGAAGGTGGTAAAAACCCAAGTTCTTGGCACTACAAACACATGTATAACCCAAGATCTACTTCTGCTGGTTCTATCATGCCTCGTTACCCTTGGTTAATTGCTACTGACTTAGACAGAACTAAGATGGTAGACAAGATGAAGCTGATGAAGAATGTATTCGATGTACCTTATACTAAGGCTGAAATTGATTCTGCAGACACATGGGCAAACAACCAATCAGCAAAAATTGTGAAAGATATCTTCTCTGAAGCTAATGACCTTAAGCAGGCTTATGCTAAGAGACCTCAGGGAGAACTAGAGAAAAAAGAAATTGTAGCTCTTATTTCTTATCTTCAGAGATTAGGTACAGATATCAAAACAACTGAAATCAAAACAGCAAGTAATAACTAAAAAACATTAAAAAGTTCATACTATGATTCCTCAGAACTTTAAAGATATATTATCCAATACTGAAAATGCTGGCTTCTACCAGACACTGGCTCTGATTTTCTTTATGCTGTTCTTCATAGCTTTAGTAATCTATGTTTTTAGCAGACCTAAAAAATATTACAAAGAAGAAGAAGAGGCACCTCTTGGGGATGATGAAGATGACGATTTTAATTTAAAAAATTAAACTATTTTTTATGAAACAAAGAACACCTGTTGTTATAAACATCTTAATAATAATCGGACTTTTAATAGTTTTTTATTATTTATTTGTACAGAGCTACGCGTTCCTTTCTTCACCTTACTTCTGGGGAACTGTTGTGATCGCTGGTATCCTGGCTTACATTCATGGAGCTATCGGAGACCTAATTGAGAACAACAAATTCAAGAAATTATCTCCTGAGGAAAAGGCAGCATATTTAGCTGAAAAGAAAGTTCCTTATTTCAAAAGATTGTACCAAAGTGCTTTCAAAAAGCAATCGGCTTCTGAAGAAAAGGATATCCTTATCGACCACGGTTTCGACGGAATCATGGAGCTGGATAACCAATTACCGAAATGGTGGGTAGGTTTATTCTATTTTGGGACCGCTTTTTGTATTGTATATATTGCAGCTTACTCTTTCACAGACTTCGCTCACCCGTTAAGCGAATATGAAAAAGAATATAAAGAGCAGTTGGCAAGTATTGAAGAATATCAGAAATCTCAGCCTCCTGTAACGATTGAAACAGCTAAGTATTCAGCTGATAACATTGCAGAAGGTAAAGAATTATTCAAAACAAACTGTGCATCTTGTCACAAAGAAGACGGTAGTGGAGGTATCGGGCCAAACCTTACTGATAACTACTGGATCAACCAGCCTGAGAAAACGTTATTCAAAAACGTATTCCACATGGACTGGAATGGTTCTCCTACTAACCCTGCCATGAGAGCCTTCGGTAAAAACGGAGAAGTTTCAGGAGCAGAAATTGAGAAGATTGCAGCGTATGTATATCACATCAACCAGGAACAACCACCAGTGACTCCGGCTCAGGGAGGAGCAGCTCCTCAGGGAACCGAAGCACATTGGGAAAAAGAATAATTAAAAAAATTAGAAAACATATGAAAAAACATAATTTGTTATTAGATTAAAATAGTAACGAATTATGTTTTTTCTTTTTTAAAACCTATTACATATGTCAGACATAGAAGATATAGAAGTACGCGGCGGACAGGGACAGGTTCTGGACCCTGAGACTTACAGAGATTCTATAGGGACAATGGAGCAATCCGGAAAAAGAAAATGGGTCTTTCCAAGAAAACCTAAAGGAAAGTACACCAACTATAGAAACATTGTAAGCTATTTACTATTAATTATTTATTTTACATTACCATTCATCAAAATCAATGGAAACCCATTGCTGATGTTTAATGTAATAGACAGGGAGTTTTTCATTTTTGGACAGCCTTTCTATCCACAGGACTTTTTTATCCTTACTTTAGGTGCTATTGCCTCTTTAATCTTTATTATTGTTTTTACGATTGCGTTCGGAAGAATTTTCTGCGGGTGGATCTGCCCTCAGACAATTTTTATGGAATCGATATTCCGTAAAATCGAATATCTGATTGAAGGTGACCGAAATAAGCAGATGAAGCTGGACAGACAGGAGTGGAACAGTGAGAAGATCTGGAAAAGAAGTTTGAAATGGAGTATTTATGTCATCATTTCACTCATTATCACCCACTTTATGTTCATGTATATCGTAGGATATGAGGAAGTATTTAAAATTGTTGGAGAAGGGCCATTTGCACATCCTACCAATTTTATTGTAATGATTCTTCTTACCGCAGCATTTTACTTTGTATTTGCGTGGTTCAGAGAGCAGGTTTGTACATTGGTTTGTCCTTACGGAAGACTTCAGGGCGTATTGATAGATAAAGACACTATCAATGTTTTCTATGACTTCAAAAGAGGAGAAAACAGAGCAAAATGGAGAAAGGGCGAAGATCGTAAAGCTGCAGGAAAAGGAGATTGTATCGACTGCCACCAGTGTGTAGTGGTATGCCCTACCGGAATTGACATCAGAGACGGACAACAGCTGGAATGTATCAACTGTACCGCATGTATTGATGCCTGTGATGAAGTAATGGAAAAAGTAGGACTTCCAAAAGGATTGATCCGATATGCTTCTGAAAACGAAATTGAAAAAGAAACTCAGTTCAAGTTTACAGGAAGAATGAAAGGGTTTTCTATATTCCTGTTATTTCTTGTAGGATTCCTGGGATATCTTTTGTACAGCCGTGGCGAGATGGAGGCTAAATTCATCAAACCTGCGGGAAGTACATTCTTTGTGAGAGACGGTAAAATTACCAACACTTATAATTATACCTTCCTTAATAAAACGAATGAGAAAAAAATCGTTACCATCAAAGTAATAGATCCTGCACATGGTGAAATTACGTATAGTGCATCAAGTAAGATTCAGGTAGACAGAGATAAAATTTCCAAAGGAACGATCAACATCAGCTTCCCGGAAAATGATATGAAACTCTCTAAACAAAATATTACTATCGGTGTTTACGATATGAAAGGTAAATTGATAGACTCTTATCAGACTTATTTTGAAGGACCATTTAAACTGCAATTTTAATTAGAAAAAGATGAAGAACTTTAGTTGGGGACATGGTGTTGTAATTGCACTATTAGCATTCATAGTTTTTATATTATCCATGATGTTTCTTTTCCCGAACGGGCAGAAGAATTCTGAAATGGTAACCGATAATTATTACGAAGAAGAGTTGAAGTACCAGGATGTGATTGATGCTAAGAAAAAGGCAGATGATCTTCAGGAAAAACCTGTATACAGCCAGGATACTCAAGGAATTAAAATTACTTTTCCTAAAGAATATAATAACTCAAATACTACGGTAAAATTTGTTTTAAACAGAACCGACGACCAGAATTTAGACATTAAAAAATCTGTACAGCTTGATGCCAGCCAGTCTTTCACAATTCCTGCACAGGTATTGAAAGTAGGAAACTACACATTAAGATTAAGTTGGACAAAAGATAAAACAGACTACCGAATGGATTATGATGTGATATGGAAATAGGACTTATTGTATCGGCTATTGCTTTAGGCTTTGCTTCCGGTTTTCATTGTATCGGAATGTGCGGACCTATTGCTTTATCGATGGGATTAACCAAAAAACAGTCAGCTAATTTCTATCTTCAGAACCTTACTTATCAATTCGGAAGAATTTTCACCTACTCCTTATTGGGTGCACTTCTCGGAATTATCGGTCAAGGATTTGAAATGGCTGGCTTTCAGAAATACCTCACTATTACGGCAGGAGTTCTTCTGATCATTATGGCTGTATTTTCATTTGGTGGAAAAGATTTTGCTTCAAAAATTCCTTTCCTATCCAAGTTTCTGTACAGCGTAAAAATGAATTTGGGAAAATTACTTCAGAAAGCAGATTACCGTTCAAGATTTACGACTGGTGTATTAAATGGCTTCTTACCGTGTGGAATGGTGTATATGGCACTTACCGCCAGCCTCGCAGGAGGAGGGATATGGCAGGGAGCTTTATATATGGCTTTATTTGGTTTGGGAACCCTTCCGTTCATGTTCGCTATAGTTCTGGCTGGAAATCTCATGAATCAGGCCTTCAGAGTAAAAGTTTTAAAAGCAGTTCCTGTGATTATGATTATTTTGGGAGGATTATTCATTCTGAGAGGTCTTGAACTCGGAATTCCCTATGTTTCTCCGAAAGCAGAAGCCATGACAATTATTAAAGATCCGAACGGAGCCGTTAACTGCCATTAATTTGTATTTAAATCTACCATGAAGAAAAACATCCTCTTATTTCTGATCAGTCTTTTTATATTGCAATCCTGCAGTATCAATTCTGAAATTGTCTATCATAAAGATGCTGCGTCGTCTTCTGTCACCGATATTGATACAAGGGAGTTTATGGCTGAAATGATGGCGATGACACCGGATTCATTAAAGCAGAAGGAATTTGGGGAAATGGACAGACTTCCGACTACCTGGACAAGTATGTATGATCTTGCCAAAAAGGAAGGAAAATTAAAAACTGAAAATCCGGACTCTATCAGAATCATGAAAAAAGTTTTCATGAAATCCACAAAGGAGGACAACAAGCTGGCAGGATTTTCTTTTAAAATGGAACATTTTACTGCAGAAGATTATTTGGTTTTAAAAAGTTTTACAAAGACCGAAAAAATCCCTTTAGATCAAAATATATACAATAGCTGGGATGGAAAAACACTCACCATCGATACAGAAAATTTTAATCTTAGAAGTATTGAAGAGGCTGTCAAAACCAAAAGCTCAAAGGAAGAAGCTGAGAAAGTAGCCGGGATGATGGTAATGTTTTTCAAAAAGATCGGTACAACCTTAAAATTTGAAAATAAAATACAATCAATCTCAGGTAAACATGATTGGGTAAAACAGATTGATGATCATTCCATAAGAATAGATTATGATCTGAAAGCTATTTACGATAATGATACAAAACTCAAAAACGCTGATAAGAAGATTATCATCGTTACTGAATAAAACAAAGACCACCGGATTATGGTGGTCTTTTTATTGTTACTAAAAATAGATTAATTTAGTTGATCATATCAAATCTTGCATATTCCGCAACCTTCTTAGGAAGCTTGATTCCTTCCGGTGTCTGGTTATTCTCCAGCAATGCAGCCATAATTCTAGGTAAAGCCATTGCAGATCCATTCAGGGTGTGAACCAGCTGAGATTTACCATCTCCTTTGTAACGGCATTTCAGTCTGTTTGCCTGGAATGTTTCAAAATTCGAAACAGAGCTTACTTCCAGCCACATTTCCTGAGCGGCACTCCACACTTCAAAGTCATAGGTCATGGCAGATGCAAAACCTGTATCACCACCGCAAAGTTTTAATACTCTGAACGGAAGCTCAAGATCGGTAAGAATTTCTTTGATATGCTCTACCATTTCTTCCAAAACAGCATAAGAATTTTCCGGTTTTTCAATTCTTACGATTTCTACTTTTTCAAACTGGTGGAGACGGTTCAATCCTCTTACGTGAGCTCCGTAGCTTCCTGCTTCTCTTCTGTAGCACTGAGAGAATGCCGTATTTTTGATCGGAAGATCTTTTTCATCCAGTAATACATCACGGTAAAGGTTTGTTACAGGAACTTCTGCAGTAGGAATAAGATATAATCTATCTTCGTTGATATAATACATCTGTCCTTCTTTATCCGGCAGCTGTCCGGTACCGAAACCTGAGGCTTCATTGACAACATGAGGAGGGTTCACTTCCGTATATCCCTTTTCCACGTTTTTATCTAAGAAATACTGAACCAGAGCTCTCTGCAATCTCGCTCCTTTTCCTAAATAAACAGGAAAACCTGCACCGGCAATTTTTACCCCTAATTCAAAATCAATCAGGTTGTATTTTTTTGCCAGCTCCCAATGAGGGATTGCTCCTTCACCAAGACCTTCTACAGGATGAGACTGGAAAATGATTTCGTTATCATCCGCAGAAGCACCACTCTTTACCAGTTCATTGGGAATGTTGGGTAGTTGATAAAGAATATTCAGTAAGTCGTTTTCTTTAACTTCTAGCTGGGATTTCAATTCTGAGCTCGACTCTTTGTATTGTGCTGTTTTAGACTTTGCAGATTCCGCTTCTTCTTTTTTCCCTTCTTTCATCAAAAGTCCGATTTCTTTCGAAATTTTATTGATTTCGGAAAGCTGGGAATCTAGCTCAAACTGGATTCTTTTTCTTTCTTCGTCGGCAGCGATAGCCTCGTCTACCAACTCAAGATTTTTGAATTGTCTTTTCTTAAGACCTTCTAAAACGCGTTCTTTGTTGTCGCGCAAAAAATTGACTTGTAACATTTTATTTAGATGTTAAATATTAGATGTTTAGCTCATAATAAGCTAACAATTGTACAAATTTAAAAATTATTTTGTGATCGTAACGGTATTTATTGAAGTAGGTGCATCAGCCTCTTTTGAAAACACTTCATTTCCGTCATACAATACCTTTGAAACCTGAAATACAGTAGGTGTATTACGATATTGAATTTCCAATGTCCCCGTAACATTATCATTGACATTGGTACTTTTTGTAAAGGTAATTAACATTTTGGAATGGTAAGAAGTTCCTGTTCCCGGATTATCAGGACTGATAGAATCTAATCTTCTTCTTTTAGCACCCGCCAGATAATCCATGTAAAATAAGGAATCCGTTGTCATTTTCAATGGAATACTTACCGGGGCAATATCTTTGGTTCCAAAAATATCATTTACCGAAAATCCAGTATAAGATCCGGCTTTTTTACTGTTCAGAAGGTCCTGACCTGCACTGTTTTTCATATAAATATTCAGCGCCTGATCTATTCTCTGCAAAGAATCATCATCATTTTTACAACTGATGAGTGCAAAAACCGCTACAAAAATGCCCCAAAAATATTTCATCATAAATACAAAGGTAAAATATTAATCTTTAGACTCCTTCTTTATTTTTCAAAATATTTCTGATACCACAGTTCAAAGGTAACCAGCTGCCATATTTTTACCCAATCATATTCATGTTCCTGATAATTCCACCATTCATCAATCACTGCAGCATTGAAGAAATTTCGCTTTTTTAAGCTTTCCAGATTTTCGGTAATAAAGTCTCTTACTTTTTGCTCATTTTTAATGAAATAATTCACCGGAAATGAAAACCCTTTCTTGGGCATATTCAGAATTTCCTGAGGAAGATATTTTTTAGCTGCTTTACGTAATAAAGGTTTATTCTGAATTCCATTAAATCTGATATTTTCCGGAAGTGATGATACATAATCTATCAGGTTATTGCTCAGATAAGGATAACGGAATTCTACGCTATACTTCATCGCACTCAGATCATCCCGGAAAACATGGTGGGAAGAGAGTGAATATTTCATGTCGTATTCAAAATACCCGGCATAATTTTTTCCTTCTGAAAGATGATATTCTGAAAGGTGTAAATCTATTTTACTATAAATAGCTGGGGTTATAAGACTTTTAACTTCCATCGGTCTCATACTGATCTGGCTTTGTCTGAAAAAATCAAACATATGATCCTGGGAAAAGTAGTTTTTCACCCGTTGTGAAAATTTATCCTTTGTAAAGATCAAAGGGCCTATAAAATTAAAATTCCTCATCAGAAGCCATCTGTTCAGTTTCAGCGTATGAGAATAGCCCGCAAAAAGCTCATCCGCTCCATTTCCACTTAATACAACTTTAAAATTCTGATTATGTGCATATTTTGCAGCATTAATCAAGACTTCAAAACTGCTGTAAGGTTCTTCAAAATGCTGAATATTTTCTTTAAGGTCTTCCAGTGCCTCGTCATCATTTACTTTTTTTATCTCATGCGGAATTCCAAAATGTCTGGCGGCCAGAGATGCATTATGTACTTCTTCTTCCGAAAACGGATAACTTATTGTGTATGTATTAACATGAGCACTGAAAGATTTTGATTTTGAAGCAATTAACGTTGAATCAATTCCACCACTCATCATCACTGCTACAGGAACATCCGCATATAATTGTTCTGAAATACTTTCAGAAAGAAGTTCGTCAATCCTTTTTACCGCTTCTTCATCGGAAATATTTTTTTCAGACTGAGAAGGCAGTCTCCAGAATTTTTCTGTAGTGATTTTCTGATTTTTTAAATCAATAGTCATAAAAGATGCAGGTTCCAGAGAGAAAATATTCTGAAAACAGGTTTGCGGAGCCAATGTTGTTTGAAAAAGAAAATTGGTGTAGACTCCGTTCCAGTTGATTTCAGCCTTTACCAGCTGGTTTTTCAACAATGCTTTTATTTCTGATCCCCAAATCATTCCTTCCTTACTGTGATGATAAAAAAGAGGCTTCATTCCTACTCGGTCTCTTGCCAGAATAAGTTTTTGAGAGATAAGGTCCACAATACAAACCGCAAACATCCCATCCAGCTTTGCAAAGGTGGAACTTCCCCACTCCTGATAAGCTTTGAGAATAACTTCAGTGTCTGAAGTACTGCAGAAAGAATGACCTAAAGACTCAAGTTCTTTCCTTAATTTTTTAAAATTATAAATCTCTCCGTTAAATGTAATAATAATCTGCTCATTCTTTGAAAGCATAGGCTGATGCCCTTTTTCAGACAGATCAATAATGGATAATCTACGGAAACCTAACGCAATATTAGAATTTTTCTCTTTTAGAACCGGAAACTGTTCTTTAATTTTTTGCGTGGAATCGTTTCCCGAAAAAGAGGCTCCCTCTCCGTTACTATACATCCAGAACCCTTCATCATCCGGACCGCGATGTCTGATCGCCTGATTCATTTCCAGAATATTTGTAGAGGAAATACTTTTATGAAATGAATAATAACCGGTGATTCCGCACATAGAAAAGGATTAATAGATATGTAAAAATAGGAAAAATGACTTTATTTAAGGGGAGCTATCAAGTAATTATTTCTTTAAAAATTTTTGCTTTAAAAGCTGTACTTCTTCTTTTGAAACCATATAGTCTCTAAAAATAAACGGAGTAGAACTATAAAACTTTCTGAACAGCAGGAAGGCCGAAACAAAATAGGACGATGTAGTGGCAACACAAGCGCCTATAATTCCCCATTTTGGTATCGCAATGAAAGAAAATACAACGGTAACCACAAGACCTACAATTGATTTGACATTAAGAATTTTCAGTTCTCTCATTCCTGAAAAGTAATGTCCCACCATATCACTTACTGCAATGGCAAAAATTCCCGGCGATAAAAGAAGCATTATTTCCTTGGTATCTTTAAATTCTTTCCCGAAAATCAACTCGTAAACCTGAGAGGGTATGATCATGATTCCCAGCACAAAACCAATCATCAGAAAAAAAGTCAGCTTTAAAGATTCTTTGGTTTTCTTTATAGATTCTTCCCTACTTTTACTGTTCACTACATCTGAATATAAAATAACAGCAATACTGCGGGTAATGGTCCAGATCGCTTCTGAAAAAGTAACCCCGATGGAAAATATCCCTACACTCGCTAAACCTTCAAAATATTCTAAGAAATAAAACGAAAGCCTGTAATTCAAAAACTGAACAAACGCACTCAATTGAGTTTTCCAGCCATATTCAAACATATTTCTACCCACGTCTTTACAGAATGATATTTCAGAAATATTGCATTTTTTGATAATCTGAAAAAAACTAGTGAGGAAAAGAAGCGCCAGGCAGCCAATCTGTGCAAGAAAATACACAGTAACATCTTTCTTTCCAAACCCATATACCAATATTCCTATAAAGATAATATGGACCAACTGTTGCAAAACAGTATACACATTAAACTTTCTAATATTTTGTGTTCCAATAAACAAGCTGATATTGGTAGATAAGAGTGAAGAAAAAACAGATATTCCGATCAGATACAATAGATATTCGCCCTGAATAGAAGCTACACTGAATAAAAAAGGGATTAAAAGTCCAGTCAGGAGAGACCACAGATAGGCATATAATAAAACCTTTTCTATTCTGAATCTTGATGCGAAATAAGAAGCACTGCTTCCGGAAAAAATGCTGCTGAAAAAGTTTACTGCCGCTGCATTGGCCACCACAATAGAAATGGTCCCCTTACCCTCACTTCCCCACATATTCGTAGAATAGATCACCAGACCGAAACTGAGGATCAGAATCAGAAAACGTGAGACAAAGGTTTTAATGATAGTAAGCTGCATGATGATTATTGATCAATAGATTTTTTTACAAAATCAACGAAATTATCTTTTATAAGTTCCCAGTTATATTTTTCTTTAAATTCTTTTCGTGCATTGAGAGTATGTGATCGATACAGCTCCGGATTCCTGATATAATTGATGATAATATCCGAGATTGCTTCTGCATCATGAGGATCAACAAGACTTCCAAACCAAAGCTCTCCCATATGCTCCCTGATCCCTTTCAAATCTGAATAAATCACAGGCTTTCCTGCTCCCATAAAATAAAACAGTTTTATTGGCAGAGAATGATTATTTTCAAAGTTAATTTCCCGAAGATCAAAACATAGATCCGCATCTTCAAATGCTTCTGTAAATGTTTCAAATCTTGTTGGTTTTCTGATCTCAATATCATCAAAAGAATATATCTTTAATAATGATGAAAAGTAGAGCTCATCGCTTTCCTGTACAGTTGAACCAATAATAAGAATCCTGATATGAAGTGCAGGCATTTTCTGACGAAGTCTATCTATTACGTTGAAGAAATTTTCAATTCCTTTATCTTTAGAAATCTGTCCGGTATAGCATAGCTTGACGACGTTCGGATCGAGTTGCTTTATGCTTTCCTTGATATAAAGAGAATCCGGATAATAAGGAACAATGATCTGTTTTTTAAATCCAAAAAAATAAACTAAAGGAAATTTTTTAGTGGTTTCACCAAAAATGAAATGAGTACTTAAAAATCCGGCATACAGCTGAATGAGTGAAAACTTTATGGCCTGAAAAATGGTAGCCGGAAACCTGTACTTTTGAAGCATTGACATGGAAGGATACCATTCTGTAATATCATAGATGCAGCTTATCCTGTGTTCTTTTACAAACTTCTTTACTGCCACAACAGCCAATGGTTCAGAACAGATGATACACTCAGGATGAAAAGAATCGCAAACTTTCCTGAAAGTTTCCATTTTCGTTTCTATACTTTCTTCCAGAATGGCAAAAGATTCTATTTCAATCCCATCAATATAACCTTTATACTCTGCATATAAACTGCATATTTTCACTTCATACCCATTATCTCTAAGAGCTTTTGCCTGATGATAAAAAATGCGGTCATCATTATAGCTGTGGGAAGTCGTTAAAAAAAGTACTTTAGGCATTAGTCACTGCTCGAATCTATACAAATATACATTAAAACAAAAAAGTGGAAATATATTTTCCACTTTATGATTACTCTTTTGTATCAACTTAACAGCAATTATTTTATAGAAGCCGCCCAGCTCTTCTCCAAAGGAAGAAGGAAGTGGCTTAAAAAGTCCAGATACGTATTTTTAGAGAAGTCAAAAACCTGAATATCTTCTACAAGTTCTCCGTTTCTCAGCTTCGTTTTAAAGTCCATTAATTTTAACGTTTTCACTTCACCATTCTCCACAAAACTTGCTTTCATCCTATCGAAAAGGCCTAGCTGATATTCTTCGTCAATTTCTCTCATTACCTTTCCTAATGCATCAATGCTGCATCCTGAAGCCATTTCTTTTTCTTCATCCACACATACGATGATAAACTGATTCTTTTCAATTTTAAAAGAAGAAGAAAGTGGTTTTCCATGAGCAGCCCACGTTGCAAGGAAATCAAATAGTTTTTCAGTAATAGCTTTAGCTTCTTTTGTTTCAAAAGGTCTTGAAGCCGGGTATATAATGACTCTGTAGTCGTTGGTTTCTACAATATTAGATTCTTCGATTTTCATAATGTAAATATTTATTTTTCAAGAACATATCAAAAAAATAAATTCTGATCACTAACCAGAATATTAATTTAACGCTGATTGAATATCCTTATCATCTTAAATACAAAATTACGCAATTTTCTCGAGTTTAAGATCATTGTATTTTTTACTCAATACATAAAGCATCATCATAAAAACCGGAAAAATAAAAGGGAAGAAGAACCTTAAAGCAGCCGACTGCGGAAAGAAAAAGAATTTGATATAGACATTCACCACAAAAAGAACTGAAATCATCCTCACCCATGCGTTTTTAGATCGCCAGAAGATCACTCCTATCATAATAGCCAACGATAAAGTGACTTTTTTAAAATAAATGATTTTAATATAGATAATACTCAGGTAGTCTTTTAAACTAACATCGATGGGGTGTGTTGAAATAATAGGTCTTCTGTCAATAAAAGTATCATAAAACAGATCTTTCCATCCGGGATAATGATAAAACTTAATGATGGCGAGATACATGGCAAGAAGTACGATTCCCTGTGCAATAAAAGAAATATCAATTTTCTTTTCCCGGAAATAATGGAAAAAGAAAACAGCCATAATATAAGTCAGGGTGAATGTAATATAATCTGGCCGAATAAAAGTAATACCGAATAAAAGTACAAACATTGCCCATTTGTTCCATTTTTTGAGTAACCCGATCATAAAAATCAGCATAAACTGAAAAATAAACATATCCGGTGTAGAAACCCTCGACATGTAAGTCATTGGTGGCAAAAGCATGGCGGCAATCGTTAATAGTATCGCAAGCCAGTATTTCTTTGGAAACAGGAGTTTCAGAATATAAAATAATAATATTCCTGAAAAAAAGTAAGAAATAAGACTGGTAAACAATACGGCCATTGGCGACGATAATCCAAGCTTATAAAAAAGGGTGATCATAAGAATATACCCTACTTTGATCTGAAAATAGGGTAATTGTTCTGTAAAAGATTGGGTATTTTTTACGAAATACTGCCTGGGAATGTCCCATTGCTTTATTCCGATAATGTCTGTATAATGTTCTGCAGGAGCCTCTTTCTTGATTTCCTCATAGGTCAGGATTCGGACTTTATCCGGTGAGTCCGGAAATTCGGAAGTATACATACATCCCATATAGCCCGGCATATCCCAGTCATATACTCTGTTCTGATAATTCCAGAATGTAAGAAGAGCAAGTATCGAAATGATAAACAAAAAGGAGAGTCTCCATTTCAGCTTCATAAACCTGTATAAGATGTCAATTATAAGTCTTCTGCTTCAGCAAGAAGTTCAACGATATCTTTTACGGCAACCTCTGTATTTTTGTTAAAGTGTTTTACACCATCCGTCATCATGGTATTGCAGAAAGGGCATCCTGTAGCAATTACCTTAGGCTCAAAAGATAAAGCTTCTTCCGTTCTTTCAATATTGATGTCTCTCTTTCCTTTTTCAGGTTCTTTAAACATCTGTGCGCCTCCTGCTCCACAACAAAGACCATTGGTTTTGCAACGCTTCATTTCTACGAGTTCAGCATCCAGCTTTTCAAGAAGCATTCTTGGCGCTTCATATTCGTCGTTGGCACGTCCCAGATAACATGGATCATGGAAGGTAATTTTTTTCCCTCTGAATGCACCTCCTTCAATCTTCAGTCTTCCTTCTTCCATTAAGGTTTTAAGAAACTGGGTATGGTGTACTACTTCAAAGTGCCCGCCAAGGCTTGGATATTCATTTTTCAGAGTATTGAAACAGTGTGGACAAGCTGTTACGATTTTCTTTACTTCGTAAGCATTTAACACTTCGATATTGGTAAGCGCCATCATCTGGAAAACGAATTCGTTTCCTGCTCTTTTCGCAGGATCTCCTGTACAACTTTCTTCCTGTCCCAGAACAGCAAATTCAACTCCCATTTTATTTAATATCTTGCAAAATGCTTTTGTAATTTTTTTAGCACGGTCATCAAAACTTCCCGCACATCCAACCCAGAATAAAACTTCTGGTGCTTTTCCTTCGGCAGCATATTCTGCCATTGTTTTTATAGTGAAATCCATTCTAAATCAAATTTATCAATATACAAATGTAACAGTTTACCAATGATTGTTACATCGTTACATTATTTACATTGTTACATTAATTTTCGTTTGCCCAGTTCAGACGGTCAGCCTGATTATACTGCCAAGGGGCTGCATTATTTTCCACATTGGTCATCATCAGATTCAGTTCCTGTGGAGCAGCAGACTGTTCCATCACCAGGAATCTTCTCATTTCAAAGATAATGGAAAGCGGGTCAAGCAATACCGGACAAGCTTCTGTACATGCATTACATGTGGTACAAGCCCAAAGTTCTTCTTTAGTGATATAATCGTTCAACAGTTTTTTACCGTCATCTACGAATTTTCCGTTTTTATCAATGTTTCTTCCCACTTCTTCCAATCGGTCTCTGGTCTTCATCAGGATCAATCTCGGAGAAAGTTTTTTACCAGTAATATTAGCCGGGCAAACGGAAGTACAACGTCCACATTCTGTACACGAATAGGCATTCAGCAATTGTACCTGGTTCAGATCAAAAATATCTTCTGCCCCAAATTTGGAAGGTACATCAGCTTCTGCGCCTTCAGCCGGAGCAGCATATGGATCTGCATTAGGATCCATCATTAATTTGATCTCCTTTGTTACAGACTCAAGGTTATTGAACTTTCCTTTTTTATCAAGGTTTGCATACCATGTACTTGGAAACGCCAGGATAATATGCAAATGTTTTGAGTAATAAAGATAGTTCATAAAGAAAAGAATACCTACAAAGTGGAACCACCATGCTCCTTTCTCTGTGAACATCAAAAACCCGCTGTCAAAGTTGAAGATTTCCAAGAACGGCACAAATGTCATCTCACTGATCGGGAAGCTTCCATGTACTGGTAAAACTCCTCTTGACTGCAAAATAAAATCTGAGGCATTCATTTTAAAGAAAGCCATCATCAGGGCAAATTCGATGATAAGAATCCAGTTGGCATCTTCTTTCGGCCATCCGAAAAGCTCCTTCATTGTTAATCTTTTAACCCCATAAAAGTTTCTTCTGATGAAAAATATAACCACACCTATTACAACCAGAAGTGCAAGCACTTCTAATGTAGCTGTAAAGAAGCTATAGAATCCGTGTCCCAGAACCGAGGCAAGAAAACGGTGAGTACCAAACAGTCCATCAACAATTATTTCAATGAGTTCTATATTAATGATAATAAAACCAACATAGACAAAAATGTGTAAAATTCCTGCGATAGGACGTTTTACCATCTTACTCTGTCCCATAGCCACATTGGCCATGATACTCCAGCGTTCAGATTTTCTGTCACTTCTATTGATTTCACGACCCAGCCTGATATTTCTGTAGATCTTCTGCAGGCTTTTAGCAAACAGCCCGAACCCGGCTACTAATAAAATCAGGAAAATAATGTTATCGATGTACTGCATAAGGCGTATTAGTCTTTGTTATTTTTACCGAAAACCGAGAAGTTGATATATCTCTTCGGATTCGCTTTCATATCTTCGATTAATGTATTCAGATTGGAAGAAGCTGAATTCAGGTTGTTGTACAGTTGATCGTCCTTCATCAGTTTACCTAAACTTCCTTCTCCTTTATCAATACCTCCAATCACCTGATTCAATTTTCCTACTGTAGCATCTAAACTTGCAATGGTAGCATTCAACTGTTTAGTGTCGATACTTTCTGCAAGATGTCCGTATTTATCTAGTGTTACTTTTCCGCTTTGCATAGTAAGACTTGCATCATCCAACACTTTTTGCAGTTTTGGATCATTGTGTCCTACAAGCGTATTTACACTTCCTGCTGTGGATTGTAATGCTCCTACTGTTTTATTAAGGTTAGCTAGTAAAGCTTTTATTTCGGCTCTGTTCTGAGCATCAAAAACCTGATTGGCATTCGCCATTAAAGAGTCTACTCTATGTAAAACCACCTGTAGCTGATCTTTTACCGGACCTACCTGCGAAGAAAGACTTCCCAGCGTTCCCAGCTTGAAAGCACCTTTTAAAGTGTCACCGTCTTTTGCAGTCGGCCCACCATACATAAGGTTTACTCTCATTTCTTTACCAGACATTAATCCCGGCTCAAAGATCTCCAATGATGAGTTTTTTGAAAATTCGAATTTATTGTCGACGGTAACTTTTACGACAAAATTAATTTTTCCATCTTTTGAGGTGATAGGAATAATCTTATCTACCTGCCCTACTTTCAGACCATTAATAGAAACTGCCGCAGACTGCGCCAGACCTTCTACATTGTCATATTTTGCGTAAAATATATTGTCGGTAGTAAAAAGGCTTTTCCCTTTCATAAACTGAAACAACACCACAAAGCCTACGATAGCTAGAAGTGCAATCACACCAGCTTTTAATTCTTTACTGAACTTCACTTGCTAATTTTTTTCTAATAAGCAAATATAATACATTTTAAATAAATCTTTTCCTTTATTATTCTGCCATAAATACAAAAAAAGCGACAAAAAATTTTGCCGCTATTTATATCATTGAAATGAATTTCTTATTGTTGCTGATTCCCCAGCTTGTTCCAGATCTCGATTCTGTAATCTTCGATATCTGCATTATCCTGAAGACTCTTCATCCAAGCCTGTCCGAACATTCCAGCACTTCTCTGAGTAAGAGATTCTGTAAACTGCTTAAGATCTCCAGGCTGCTTGTTTACAGTTTCTGATTTTTTGATCAGAACATAAACTCCTGTTCCACCTTCAACCGGGTTAGAAAGTTTACCTTTTGCAACACCGAACGCTGCACCGGCAACTTTAGGTTCCATAGCCCCTGCTACAGAAGGATTCAACAGATTCACCTGAGCTGATTGTTTTGGAGCTGCAAATAATTTGGCAATCTGATCTAAGCTTGAAGCTTTTGCTGCTGCAATTTTATCAGAGATTTGTTTTGCTGCCAGTTTATTTTTAACGATAACTTCAATCTGATCTCTTACAGATTCAGGATCAGCAAGACCTGCCTCCTGTTTTCCGTTCAGATATACTACAATTTTATCACCTGTTCCGTCTACTGTAAATAATTCAGTATCTCCTTTTTCTCTTTTCTTATCAAAAGCCCAGGCAAGGATATCAGCATCTTTTTCAGTACCTAAGCCCTGAAGCTGACCTTCAAATCTTTTTGCTGCTTTTGGATTGGAGAATTGGTAGTTTCCTTTTTTAGCAATGTTCACAAAATCGTTGAAAGATTTTCCTTGAACCTGCTGAATGAATTTTCTTGAGTTTTTATCTGTTTCAGCTTCAGTAGCATCTGAAGGTTTGATTGCTTTCACAAGGTTAGCAACTTTATACCCCATTGATCCTGATTTTTTATCTTCAATATTGATGATATGGTAACCGAATTGTGTTTCTACTACCCCTGTAGCTCCTTTAGGATTGTTTGCAAGATAAGCAAGGAATTCAGGAACGAAAGGTGTTTCCGGTGTTGTCCATCCAAGGCTACCTCCCTGAGCTGCAGAATTCGGATCACTTGAAAGCTTAAGGAATTCTGTAAATTTAGCAGGAGTAGCTTTTACAATAGCTCCGATAGAGTCTGCCAATTTCTTAGCCTGCTCTTTGGTTCTTGTTACCCCTTCACCTGCAGGGCTTCCTTTGAATGCAATTAGGATATGTCTGGATAAAGTAGAATCTGAAGGTCTTTTTCCTACCAATTTAGAGACTACATATACATCTTGTTCTTTATAAGGACCAAAAGTCTGACCTACCGCTGCTGCTGTGATCTGATCTTTGATTGTTGGAGGCAATTGTGCAGGATTCAGATACTGAGGATTGAATGGTGCATCAGAATTTGCTGCAACAAACATAGAATCGTTTTTAGTATTCTGGAAGTTTTCAGTTCCTCCACTTGCATCTGTACCTCCTGAATATAATTTTGTAATTTCTTTCAGGGCTGCTGCATCATCTGCTGCACTAGGTTTAGATGGGAAAAATACAATACCGATATTTCTGCTTGGCTCAGCTTTGAACATTACAGGGTGCTTCTTGATGTAATCAGCAAGATCCTGTGTGGTAACATTGATCTTTGTTTTTTGAAGATAAGCTGCGTAATCTACTTTTACAAAGTCGATATCTGCAAGCTGATCTCTCTGCTTCATCAATTCTTCAGCTTCTTTCTTACCTGTAGTAATCCCTGCTGAAAGATTAGTAAACACCTGTCTTGCCATTAGTCTGTACTCGATTGTCTTTCTCGTTTTCAACCATTGTGCATATCCCTGAGGATTGGTGTTTTGTAATGTTTCAATTTCTTTTTTAAGCTCTTGAGTTTTAAAGTTACCTTTCTCATCAAAGAACTGTTGATTCTGAGCAAACATCTGATCGTACTGGATTTGATTCCAGAAATAATCATCAGTCATTTCAAAGCCCAGTTTCTCAAACTGTTGTTTGATAAGTTTAGATTGTACAAGTAACTGCCACGCCTGCTCTTCAAGACCGTTTTTCGGACGACCTTGCTGTTCAGCCTGCTGCTGCAACACGAAAAGCTGATCATTGAACTCTTCGCGGGTGATTTTCTCACCGTTTACTTTTCCTAAAACGTCAGGATTCTTACCAAAAACCTTGTCGATACTATCGGGGTTTACCAGGAACGCCAAAAGCGCTAAGGCTATTACTCCCATTAAAAGCCAAGGCTTACTCCTAATCTGTCCTAAAATTGCCATTTTATAAATTATAGTTTTTTATCAGTTTGCGAAAATACACATTTTTAAGAAATTACAGAAACAGAACTGCTTTATTTTGATTTTTAATGCAAAGTTTATCTAAAAAAGGAAATTTTGACCGTATTTTTAAGTAAAAAACAAATGGCATAAGTATTGTGCATTTTTAAAACATTATAATATGCCGCACGTTTTCAGAGTATATTATATAAAAATCCCTTTAACGATAAAAAACGAAAATGACAATTTGTCATTCGATTGACTATGACAGAATTTGAAGATATTAGTTTAGAAGAAATGATCAGTGACGGATTTGATATCGTAACTGAAGAAATCAATCTTTCCGATTTCGCAGAGACTGATAAAAATTCCGAACAGAAAATATTCCCTATACTTCCCGTAAGAAATATGGTCATGTTCCCTAATGTGGTAATTCCTATTACTGCGGGGAGAAAAACCTCTATACAGCTTCTTGAAGAGGCACAGAAAAACGGGGATTTTATTGGAATTGTAAGCCAGAAAAATTCGGATCTGGAACAACCTTCCGAAAAAGATATATATACTACCGGAACACTGGCAAAGATTATTAAGATCATTAAGCTTCCCGAAGGCAATATTACAGCTATTACCAAAGGATTTCACAGATTTAAGATTAAAAAAATCGTTGATAATCAACCATATTTTAAAGCTGAAATATCAAAATTAAAAGATACCCAGCCTAAAGACCGGGAAGAGTATGAAGCATTGCTGGAAAACATCAAGGATCTTGCCTTAAAGATCATTGAACTGGATCCTAATATTCCTAATGCCGCCAACTTTGCGATTAAAAATATTAACAATAATGATGATCTTCTGAATTTCATCTGCACCAATGCTAATTTCTCTTCGATTGCAAAACAAAAACTGCTTGAAGAGAAAAGTCTTATGACAAGAGCCAACCAGTGCTACGAGCTGATGCATGAGGATTTCAGAAAACTGGAACTGAGAAATCAGATTCATCAGAAAACTTCAAAAGATTTAGATAAGCAACAGAGAGAATATTTCCTGAATCAGCAAATCAGAACAATCCAGGAAGAACTGGGCGGTGGACCTGAAAGTGATGTGGAAGACCTTATTGCTAAAGCTAAATCAAAAAAATGGAGTCAAGAGGTAGAAGACCATTTCCAGAAAGAAATCGGCAGACTGCAGCGTCAGAATCCCAACTCTCCGGATTATAATGTTCAGAGAAACTATCTGGACTTCTTTACAGATCTACCTTGGGAAACTTATACAAAAGATATTTTTGATATTGCAAAAGCTGAAAAAGTACTTGACAAAGCGCACTTCGGACTGGAAGATATTAAGAAAAGAATCCTGGAGCACATGGCTGTTTTAAAATTAAAAAACAACATGAAGTCTCCTATCCTATTATTGGTAGGGCCTCCGGGGGTGGGTAAAACTTCCTTAGGAAAATCTATTGCAGATGCTTTAGGAAGAAAATATGTAAGATTGTCATTGGGAGGACTTCATGACGAGAGTGAAATCCGTGGACATAGAAAAACGTATATCGGTGCTATGGCTGGAAGAATTTTACAGTCCATCAAAAAATCCGGTACTTCAAATCCGGTAATTGTTCTTGATGAGATTGATAAAATCGGACAGGGACTTCATGGGGACCCGAGCTCAGCACTCCTAGAAGTTCTTGACCCAGAGCAAAATAAGTCTTTCTATGATAATTTCCTGGAGATGGGTTATGACCTTTCAAAAGTAATGTTCATTGCAACTGCCAACTCACTTTCAACCATACAGACTCCTCTTTTAGACAGAACCGAAATTATTCAGATTGCCGGCTATACTTTGGAGGAAAAGATTGAGATTGCCAAAAGACATTTGATCAGGAAACAACAGGAGGAAAATGGTCTGGATGCAAAATCATTCAAACTTGGAAATGCAGAACTCAAACATATTATAGAAGCTCATACTTCAGAAAGCGGAGTGAGAACTCTGGAGAAAAGAATAGCAGCCATTGGAAGATGGGTAGCGCTACAGACTGCTTTGATAAAAGATTATGATCCAAAAATCTCAGTGGAAAAAGTAGATGAAATTCTTGGGGTTCCAAGACCTAAAAGCTTATCTGAAATCACTGGAGTTCCGGGTGTGGTAACTGGTCTTGCATGGACAAGTGTAGGTGGAGATATCCTTTATATTGAAAGTATTTTAAGCAATGGTAAAGGGGCATTAACGATGACTGGAAACCTGGGAACGGTAATGAAAGAATCTGCGACTATTGCTTTGGAATATATTAAAGCTAAGCATGATGAACTGGGTATTCCTCAGGAAGACATTGAAAAGAAAAACATCCACGTACACGTTCCTGAAGGGGCAACGCCTAAAGACGGACCGTCTGCCGGTATTGCTATGCTGACATCCATGGTTTCTTCATTTAAAAACAAGAAAGTAAAACCCCACCTGGCAATGACCGGGGAGATTACATTAAGAGGGAAAGTACTACCTGTAGGGGGAATCAAAGAAAAGCTTCTTGCAGCAACAAGAGCAGGAATCAAAGATGTTATTCTTTGTGAGGCTAACAGAAAAGATGTGGAAGAAATCAAAAAAGATTATCTTAAAAATCTGAGAGTACACTACGTCAACAGAATGGAAGAAGTCATTGACATCGCCATTGAAGAATAAAACAACTTATAACATATTAACTTCTCAATAAAGAAACACGTTCTGATATTCAGGGCGTGTTTCTGTTTTAGGTAAAAAATCACAATCAATCTGGCTGGGTGGAATAAAATTTGATACAATCCAAGAAAATCCTGAAGGATTGAATAAAAAATTTTTCAATTCGGAAGGGTTTTCTTATTTTTATTCCACACCGCATATTTTTAGATTATGAATTTTCTTAGACTTCCTTTCCTTGTCAAGCTTACCCTCGTGGTGGTTTCCATCATTGGACTTGGCTATCTTCTGGCATTGGGACAGAGTATTTTAGCTCCGTTTTTCCTGGCATTCCTGATGGCAATGCTGTTTTTACCTGCAGCCACTTTTATGGAAAGAAAGTTAAGATTTCCAAGATCTATGTCTACCATGACTTCAGTATTTATTATGCTGATGATTTTAGGTGGTATCATTTATTTCTTTACCAATCAGCTGTCTGACTTCAGTAAGGATCTTCCACACCTCAAGGAACAGTTTACGACTGTTTTTAACAGCCTTCAGCATTGGGTTTCCAAAACATTTAATGTGAAAGTGGATGAACAGGTGGATTATATTAACCAGGGATTAACTAAACTGCTGTCTTCTTCGGGAGTCATTTTAGGATTTACTTTTGGAATATTTTCAACCGGATTCGGATTTATTATATTTTTCACCCTTTTTTTTATCTTTATTTTAAATTACAGAAGACTTTTAAACAATTTTATCGTTACAGTTTTCAATGAAAGACATAAAGCAAGTGTACAGGAAGCTGTAAACGAAATTAGAATCATGACCAAGAAGTATATCTTCGGGCTTTTCCTTCAGGTGATTATTGTATCTGTTCTTACTTCCACGCTACTTACCATTCTGGGAGTGAAATATGCTATCCTATTAGGAGTTCTCACAGGATTATTAAACGTTATTCCGTATCTGGGAATTTTTATTTCTCTTCTCATTTCCTGTTTTATAGCGTTTGCTACTTCTACGCCTTCAACCTGTATTTATGTTGCCTTAGGGTATATTGCCATTCATGCTGTAGATGGAAATATTGTCCTACCATTTGTGGTGGGCTCTAAAGTAAAGATCAACGCTCTATTTTCTTTTATTGGAATCCTTTTAGGAGAACATCTTTGGGGAATTGCAGGAATGTTCCTGTGCATTCCAGCGATTGCGATTATAAAAATTATCTGTGAAAGAGTAGACGATCTAAAACCTTGGGGAAGATTGCTGGGAGAAGAGCCCAAACCTCATAAGAAGAAAAAAAGCTACAAAATTTCCAAGAATATCACTTTGAAGGAAATGGACTAGAATATGAGTAATGAGTAATAAGCAATGGGTACTCATTGGTATACTCGTAACTTTAAATAAAAAGACTGCCTTTTTCGAGACAGTCTTTTTTATATTATTTATGGAAGAGCACACAAAGGGCTCATTCCATTTGGACACGTTTCCGTACAAAGAATATAAGATTGGCTGTCAGGACAATATCCATAAGAAGGTCCACTAGGATCTCCACCCGGGCCGCCTAAACAAGGATCACCTGGTGGAATTTTACACGGACATCCAATTGGTCCTATATCACATTTTCCAACACCTCCGCCTCCTTGGATTTCTCTCAAATCCGTACGGTTTAATTTTTTAAGATTTTTCAACATAATAGTATTAGTTTAGTTTGAATATCAAATATAAACAATGAAATTATCCAAAACACAACATTAACCTATCATTAACATTAATTATACATTTTTTATAAAAATACAATCAAAGAATCCTATTTTTATTTTACATTTGGTATAAAATCACCAAACATGAAAACAGTAAAATTCATTTTATGTTTACTTTTCGGGCTTATGTTTATTAATGCCGGATTAAACAAGTTTTTTAATTATATGCCCATGGAGAAACCTACTCCAGAACAAATGAAACTTTTCGCTGCTTTTGGAGAAATCAGCTGGCTGATGCCATTAGTGGGCATTGTAGAAGTTATTGGCGGGTTATTATTTATTTTCCCAAAAACAAGAGCATTAGGTGCCATTGTTATTTTACCTGTCATGGTAGGAATTGTCACGCATGTTTTCACAATGGATAAGTCTCCTATGGGAATGGGTATTGCCGGAGTAATGTTTCTGATCAATCTTTGGATGATTATTGACAACAAGGAAAAATATAAACTTTTAGTTTCATAAGGCGGCAGATGATAGGTTGCAGGTTGCAGCACCTACAACCTATTACCTGCTACCTGTCACCTATACGAAAGCACTGAAACCTGTTATCGATCGTCCTACGATGAGCGAGTTGATTTCTTTTGTTCCTTCGTAAGAATAAATGGCTTCTGCATCGGCAACAAACCGGGCCACATCGTACTCAAGCAGAATTCCGTTTCCTCCCATTACTTCTCTTGCTCTGGAAACAATGTCTCTTGTTCTGAGAGTACAGAAAACTTTGGCTAAAGAAGCATGTTCATCTTTTAAAATTCCTTCATCCTGCATTTCAGACAGTCTGAAAACCATTGTCTGCATAGCGGTAAGATTGGACAACATTTCCACCAGATGTCCCTGAATCATTTGGAATGAGGCAATAGGTCTTCCAAACTGTTCTCTTTTTCGGGTATAATCCAAAGCACTTTCGTAAGCTCCGCGTGCACAACCTGTGGCCATCCATGCTACTCCAGCTCTTGTCATTCTCAGTACTTTACCTGTATCTTTAAAGGAATTGGCATTCTGCAGACGGTTTTCTTCGGTAACGAGACAGTCTTTTAAGGTAATCAATCCGTTCTGAACAATTCTTAACGCCATTTTTCCTTTGATCTTTTCTACGGAATATCCCGGATTATCTTTTTCTACAATAAATCCTTTCACTTCTCCGCTATCCAGATCTCTAGCCCAGATAATGATCAGATCAGCGAAAGTAGCATTTCCGATCCATTTTTTCTGACCATTAAGAATCCAGCCTTCAGGTGTTTTTTTACAGGTTACCGTAAGTCCGCCTGCTGCTCCTGATCCAACTTCGGGCTCCGTAAGTCCAAAGGCACCAATTTTTTCAAATTTCTGCATCTGCGGAAGCCATTTTTGCTTCTGCTCTTCCGATCCGCAGATATAAATAGAACCCATTGCCAGTCCGGATTGTACTCCGAAAAAAGTGGCAATAGAAGCATCTACTCTTGCCATCTCCATGGCAATAACACCTTCCATCAGGAAAGGCATTCCCGGACAACCATACCCTTCATAAGTAACCCCGCAGATATCCAGTTTTTGAAATTTTGGGATCAGCTCAAAAGGAAATTCATCTCTGAGCCAGTAGTGATTGACCAGAGGTTTAACTTCTTTTTCCATGAACGCTCTTACTTTAAGCTGAATTTCACGCTGTTCAGGAGTAAGAGTATGGTAGATATCATAAAAGTCTCCATCAATGGGAGGAAGTTCTTTCTTTTTCTTTTCGGGATCGAGCATTTTCATAAGCCCGGAAAGCTTTTTATCATCCAGTTTTGAGAAATTATGCATCAGTTTTGGCAAATCCACTTTTTGAGAAATGGCGCTCAGCTGATCAAAATCTATAGATGTGAATAATCCTATTGCGTTTCTGATTTTGGAAAAAGTATTTGACATAGTGATAGATTGTAGTTTTGGTTTGTAAAAGATAAGCAAAAACTGCTCCGAAAGCAATGGCTGAAGCTCAAGTTTATTTTACAAAATGCTATATTTCAATTCATTAAAACCGAAAATTTTATTTACAAGGTTTTTACTTTTGATTTTCAAGTGTTACAAAAGATCCTGACTGAACTTTGACTCAAGCAAAACAACAAAAATCAGCGCTATGAAAACCACTTACATTAAATTATCTCTGTCAGCTATACTTTTATTAGGAATTTATTCATGTAAAAAAGGAGAAGTAGCTTCAACAGACCTTGAAGCATATGCTACAACAGATTCTGCTTCTGCTATTGTTTCCGACAGTATTTCATCCGTTGCAGAAATGAAAGTAAAAGACAAACAGTTCATCAAAACAGCTGATGTGAACATGGAAGTAAAAGATGTGTATAATGCAACGATTGCTATTGAAAAATCGGTTCAGGAGCTTGGAGGATTTGTTACCAATAGTAATCTTCAAAGTAACGTTGTTTCTGAAAACACCTACAACACATCCAATGAAAAGGCGATGCTGGTTAAAAAATACCAGACAGAGAACAGAATGCAGGTACGTATTCCAACGGAAAAACTGGGAGAATTATTGACAGCGATCAATACCAATAAATTATTTCTTAATTCAAGATCCATCAATGCTGAGGATGTTACGGCCAACATCAAGTATTCTGAACTAGAAGGGAAAAGAAATCAAAAAACTTCTGAGAACATCAGCAAGCTGAAAACAAATAAAGATAAAGTAACGCTGGATGATGAGAATATGTATGAAGCAAATCTTCAAAAGCTTTCCAGCATGGACATGACGGATGATCTGAAATACAGCACGATTGACATTTACATCAAAGAGCCTCAGTTGCGTATTGCAGAAATTGCTGTTACCAACACTACAAGTATTGATAATAAGTATAAATACAATTTCATCTATGATGCTAAAGATGGCTTTGTATACGGTTTTTATCTGATTCAGAGAATTATTGTGGGGCTTATCAATGTATGGCCACTCCTATTAATTGCTGCTGCAATCTTCTATTTTTTAAGAAAAAGAAAAATTTCAAAACCTGAATATCCAAAAAACCCGGAATAAAAAACTATCCTAACCAATTGGTTATCATCATAATTTTAGATTTTACAACCTCCTGTTTTCAGGAGGTTTTTATTTTTTTTGAAAAAAAACTGTAACGATTGTAATGCCTGCTTTACCTACTGTTTAAAAGAACAGAAAATCAAAAAAATTAATACAATGAGAAATTTAATAAAACTTGGATTCGCAGCATTACTGTCATTGAATTTCATAACAGCCAACGCACAAAGTAAAAACAAAGACAACAGCCTGCTTTGGGAAATATCCGGCAACGGACTTTCGAAGCCTTCTTATATTACCGGAACTTTTCATATCTTATGCAGTAAAGATTTTGAGATCAAATCTAAGGTATTGAAAGCGCTTGAGAAATCTGACAACTTTGTTATGGAAATCAATTATACAGATCCCGCTGAAATGATGTCATTACAGAAAATGTTTAAAGCAGATAAAAAAATATCGGATCAGCTTTCTCCCGAAGAAGCTAAAGAGCTGAATACTGTTCTTGCCAATTACGGAACGGATCTGAAAAGTATAGATTCTTCAAGCCCTCAGGCATTGTATGCTCTTCTTTCTACCAAAGCAATCCCCTGCCCTCAGACGGAAGTAAAGCTTTACGAAATGGAACTTCTTCAGAAAGCAATAAAAGATAAAAAAAGCATCAAAGGACTTGAAAAAGTGGAAGATCAGATGAAATCAATCAATGAAGCGTATGATCTGAAAAGCACTATTGCTCAACTGAAAATGGATAAGGAATATCAAATATTGTTCAGAAAGATGATTGAAGCTTTTAAAAATGAAAATGTACAATCTCTTTACAGTCTTTTTAAGGATGAAAGATTCATGAATGCCCGACAGGAAAAAGCCATGCTGACCAACAGAAATCAAAATTGGGTAAAAGTAATGCCGGACATGATGAAAAAAGAAAGTTCTTTCTTTGCCGTTGGAGGCTCTCATCTTATGGGTGAAAACGGAATTATTCCTCTTCTACAGGCAAAAGGCTACAAGGTAAAACCTGTATCAAGCTTATAATTATAACCAAACCATGAAACGATTGTGAGCAATCCAACTGAAACCGCTTTTTTAAAGCTCGTCAACCAGCACAAGGGCATTTTATATAAAGCTTCAAGGATCTATGCAGATTCCGTAGAAGACCGGGAAGACCTGCAGCAGGAAATCCTAATCCAGCTTTGGAAGTCCTACCAGAATTTCAAAGGCAATAGTGAGTTTTCTACATGGATGTACCGGGTTGCCATCAATACTGCAATTACCTATTTAAAAAAGGAAAAGCAAAGATCTAATAATCACACAGATGCTCCTTCGCACTTTGAAGTTCAGCAGGAAGATTATAATCCCACCAAAGACAGGCAGCTGGAAATTTTCTACAGGGCCGTTCAGGAACTGAACTCTCTGGAAAAAGCCGTCATATTTTATTTCATGGAAGGGATGTCTCACAAAAAAATAGGGAATAATTTAGGACTTAGTGAAGGCAACGCGCGAGTAAAACTCAATAGAACAAAAGAAAAAATACAGCAAATCATAAAAAAATCAGGTTATGAATTTTGATCAATTAAAAGAACAGTGGAATAAAGAAGACAGCGATGTCCATATTCCTGATACCATAAAGCAATTAAAGGAAAGCAAACACCCTATAGAAAAAATCCAGAAAAACATGAAGAAAGAATTTCCTATGCAGATTCTGGCCATCATTCTGATCGCTTTTTTCCCTTTACAGTTTAAATTCCCTCATTCACAGTACATTATTTATTATGTATCCTATACGATGATGGTGGTTATCTCTTCATACTATCTGCTAGGATTTTATAAATTCTACAAACAGACGGAACTTTATACCGGAAACACCAAAAACAGTCTTTGGAAAATATATCATGAACTTCGTCTGAATATGGAAAGATATCAGTCTTTCGGATTTTTATTACTTCCACATTTACTTATTACTATTGGACTGGTTATCTACAATACGATGAAAGAGCAGGGAAAGTCTTTACCAGAACTTTCTGCTTCACATCAACAGGGATTAATCATTGCAGTACTGATAGGAACGTTAGGGTTTATAACCAGCATTGTTCTATGGACAAAATACATCTATGGAGGAAGCGCAAAACAATTGGAAAACATTCTGAACGAAATGGATGAATAGTATTGAAAACTCCTACCACAAAACACATTTTAGAAAACCTCAGACCTGTTCTGGGGTTTTGTTTTTTAAAAAAATGTTATTTATCGTCTTCAAATTTATCAGAGGTTTTATTTTTCCGTAAATTTGCAAATCAGAAATAAATCATTATGGATTATGACCTATTCTCTTCCGATATATGATCTTCTGATTGATAAAAATTCTGTAATATGCTATCAAAAATAAATCCAACACAAACTAGCAGCTGGAAAGCACTTGACGAACACTTCGGTGGAAATGACTTTGATCTTAGAACTCTTTTCCAGTATAACCCGAATCGTTTTAATGAGTTTTCTCTACAAAAGGACAATTATCTTTTTGATTATTCTAAAAATTTAATCGATTCAAGAACAAAGAATCTTTTACTACAACTTGCTGAAGAAAGCCAGTTAAAAGATGCTATTTCCAAAATGTTCTCAGGAGATAAAATCAATGAAACAGAAGGGAGAGCTGTTCTTCATACCGCCTTAAGAGATTTCTCCGACCGTGAAATTATCGTAGATGGAGAAAATATCAAACCACAGATCAAGAGAGTTCTTGAGCATATGAAATCTTTTTCTGAGAAGATTATTTCAGGAGAACATAAAGGTTTCAGCGGAAAAGAGATTACAGATGTAGTCAACATCGGAATCGGAGGATCAGATTTAGGTCCTGTTATGGTTTGTTCAGCTTTAAAGCATTTTAAAACAAGATTAAACGCTCACTTTGTTTCCAACGTGGACGGAAATCATATCGCAGAAGTAGTAAAAGATTTAAATCCTGAAACTACTTTATTCATCATTGCTTCCAAGACATTTACGACTCAGGAAACAATGACGAATGCCAATTCAGCTAAAGACTGGTTTCTGAAAGCAGGAAAACAGGAAGATGTAGCAAAACATTTCGTTGCTTTATCTACTAATATTGAAGAAGTTAAGAAGTTTGGAATCGCAGAAGAAAATATTTTTGAATTCTGGGACTGGGTAGGCGGAAGATATTCTCTTTGGAGTGCTATCGGATTAAGTATTGTACTTTCTGTAGGATATGAAAACTTTGAGCAGCTTTTAAGAGGTGCTTTTGATACAGACCAACACTTCCAGACAGCAGAATTCTCTGAAAATGTTCCCGTATTAATGGGACTTTTAGGAATCTGGTACCGTAATTTTTATGCAGCAACCACTTATGCCATCTTACCTTATTCTCAATATCTGGACAGATTTGCAGCGTATCTTCAGCAGGGAGATATGGAAAGTAATGGAAAGTGTGTAGACAGAAACGGTGAATTCGTAGAATATGAAACGGGACCGATCATCTGGGGAGAACCCGGAACCAATGGACAACATGCATTCTATCAGTTAATCCATCAGGGAACAGAATTGATTCCGGCAGATTTTATTGCCTATGCAAAAAGCCCGAACCATGTTTCTGATCACCAGGACAAGCTATTAGCTAACTTTTTCGCTCAGACTGAGGCTCTTGCCTTCGGAAAACTGGAAGAAGAAGTGGAAGAAGAGCTTAGAAATTCGGGTAAATCTGATGAAGAAATAGACAGACTGATCAATTTCAAAGTCTTCCATGGAAACACTCCAACTAACTCTATATTATTCAAAGAATTAACTCCTTTCTCATTAGGTCAATTGATCGCCCTTTACGAACACAAAATTTTCGTTCAGGGTGTCATCTGGAATATTTTCAGCTTTGACCAGTTTGGGGTAGAATTAGGAAAAGTATTAGCCAATAAAATCCTTCCTGAGCTTGAAAATAATGAAGCAATAAGCTCTCATGACAGCTCTACCAACGGATTGATCAATTACTATAAAGAAAATAAATAGTAAGTAAAAAGAAAGTAAAAGTAAATCTATAAAGTAAAAAAGTAAAAATGGCAGAAATTCTTGACGGACTTAAAGTATCCAAGGAAATTAAAGCGGAGATCAAGGTAGAAGTAGAAAAGATTCTCGCAAGCAAAAGAAGAGCTCCGCATTTGGTAGCTATTCTTGTAGGAAATAACGGAGCTAGCAAGGCCTATGTAAACTCTAAAGTGAAAGACTGTGAGGAAGTAGGATTTCAATCCAGCTTAATCAAGTTTCCAAGCACTGTTTCTGAATCTGAACTATTGGAAAAAATTGACGAGCTTAATAAGTCTAAAGCGGTAGACGGATTTATCGTTCAGCTGCCTTTACCAGATCAGATTGATCAGGAAAAGATCATCAATGCTATTGACCCTAGAAAAGATGTGGATGGTTTCCACCCGGAAAACTTCGGTAAAATGGCTCTTGAAATGGATACTTTCTTACCGGCAACTCCTTTCGGGATCTTAACTTTATTGGAAAGATATAATATTGAAACGAAAGGAAAAGACTGTGTCATTATCGGAAGAAGTAAAATTGTAGGAAGACCAATGAGTATTTTGATGGGAAGAAAAGATTTCCCTGGAAACTCTACTGTTACCCTTACACACTCATACACGAAAGACATCGAAGAATATACAAGAAAAGCAGACATCGTCATTACCGCTTTGGGAGATCCACATTTCTTAAAAGGAGATATGATCAAGGAAGGAGCAGTAATTGTTGACGTGGGTATTACAAGAGTAGATAATGACTCTCCAAAAGGATATTACCTTGCAGGTGATGTGGATTTTGACAGCTGTGCTGCCAAAGCAAGCTGGATCACTCCCGTACCTGGAGGAGTAGGCCCAATGACAAGAGCGATGCTGATGAAAAACACCATCATTGCTTACAAAACTTCGGTCTATAACGACTAATTTTAAAATGAATAAAGAAGAAGATATTTTATTAAAAGAAGGTAAAATGCTCCCTGTGATGGAGCATTTTTACACTTTACAGGGAGAAGGAGCACATACCGGAAAAGCCGCATACTTTATCAGGCTGGGAGGTTGTGATGTAGGATGTCACTGGTGTGATGTAAAAGAAAGCTGGGATCCGGAACTCCACCCTTTGATGAATGCAGAAGAAATTGCAGAAACAGCTGCCAGACACTGTAAAACAATTGTATTGACCGGCGGTGAACCTTTAATGTGGAATTTAGATATCCTGACCTCCAAACTGAAAGAATTGGGATGTACAGTGCACATCGAAACGTCAGGAGCGTATCCTATGAGCGGGCAACTGGACTGGATTACTCTCTCCCCTAAGAAAACAGGACTTCCTAAAGAAGAGATCTATCAAAAGGCCAATGAGCTTAAAGTCATTATTTTCAATCAGCATGATTTTACTTTTGCTCAGGAACAGGCTGCAAAAGTTTCTGAAAACTGTAAGCTTTATCTTCAGAGTGAATGGAGCAAAAGAAACGATATGTATCCCAAGATCACAGATTTCATTCTGGAAAACCCTGAATGGCAGGCTTCTGTTCAGACGCACAAATATCTGAATATCCCGTAAAAAAGTGTAAATTAGCCGGGCTTATTCGCTATAATACCGATAGATGCAGAGAATTCGATACTCTAGATACCTGAAATCAATCATTATGTTGCTTGACCTCATGGTTATTGCATCTATCTTCATATTCTTTTTTATAAGCAGAAATGAAAGTTTAAAATACAATAAAGAAACCTGGTATCAGAATAGTTTTTCTCTGGTTCTGTTGTTTTTGTTCTGGGTACTATTAAGTGGTAGGACAAAAATATACAATATCCCGAGAAACCTCACTTATACCCTGTTTCTTGAACGGCTTTTAATTCATTTCCTGTTTTTTATACTGGGAGTGCTGCTTATAGGAAAGGTAAGTAAGAATGTATTTTTCAATTCGGATATTTACTGGCTTTCCCTTTACCTTTTTATTGCCATCTTTCTTGCAAAATCATTAGTATATTTTGCAATCAAATATTTACGGTCTCTTGGTGCCAATTACAGGAATGTCATGTTTTTAGGAGACAACCATTCCACAGAAATTTTGAAGAATATCTTTACAGACCGTAAAGATTATGGATACAGAATATTTGAATACGAACATACCGCGGTGAAGATCAGTGAACTGGTAGATTTCTGGAAAAAGAACGGAATCCACACCTTATTTTTATCGATGGAAAACTCCTATGACGAAGCAATGGAAAATGAAATTTTCAGACTGGCCGAAGATCATAAGATTCACATTTCACTGATTCCAAGTATCACCCAAAGCGATTTTTTCCTTTATGACCTTGGCTATATACAGACCCAGCCCGTCCTTAATCAGGCCAGATATCCATTAGATTATTTTTCTAATTTCCTGATGAAAAGAACATTTGATATTCTCTTTTCTGTTATTATATTGGTTTTAATCTGCTCGTGGGTATTCCCAATCATTGCAATTTTAATCAAAACAACTTCCAAAGGTCCAGTATTTTTCATTCAGAAGAGATATGGCTTTCATGAAGAGGTTTTCAATTGTATTAAATTCAGAACAATGGTTGTCAATGATGAATCTACAACCAAAACCACCTCTGTCAATGATTCCAGAATTACCAGAGTGGGTAAGTTTTTAAGAAAAACCAGTCTTGATGAACTTCCTCAATTCATCAATGTGCTGAGAGGAGAAATGTCTGTGGTAGGCCCGCGTCCTCACATGCTGGCTGTCGACAATTATTACAAACCTAAAATCGGCAGATACAGTCTGAGAAGTATGGTAAGTCCTGGTATTACCGGACTAGCACAAGTAAATGGACTGCGTGGTGACTTCGGAGATGTGGAAGTAGAAATGAAAAAAAGAGTTCTGGCAGATGCTTTCTATGTAAGAAACTGGAGTTTCGTACTTGATCTGGTTATTATTTTAAAAACCGTTTTATTGGTGATTGGAGGAGATAAAAATGCAAAATGAAGAACGGAATAACAAAAATATTGAAATAATTTTAACACAAAACCAAGCTTTGGTCTTATTCTTGACCCTAGCCCAATTAAATAAAAAAGTCTAATTTAGCAGTATGTTAAAAAAGTTTTTCACAGCGATAGGGGAATACATTATCCTCTTGGGAAAATCCCTGCAGAAACCTCAGAAAATGAGAGTATTCTGGAAGCTGTTCATGAGAGAAATTAATGATTTGGGAGTAAATTCTTTCGGGCTTGTCGTCTTCACATCAATCTTTGTGGGGGCTGTAGTTGCTATTCAGATGTTCAACAACTTTGACGCCTCTTCCTTTCCTATTCCTCCATCATTTGTAGGATACGCTACAAAAGCAGTATTGGTATTGGAATTTGCCCCTACCATCATCAGCCTTATTCTGGCCGGTAAAGTAGGATCATATATTGCTTCCAGTATTGGAACGATGAGGGTTTCAGAGCAAATTGATGCATTGGATATTATGGGAGTAAATTCACCCAACTTCCTCATATTTCCCAAAATTATCGCTTGTATGATTTTTAATCCTCTGCTTATTGCCATCAGTATTGTATTTGGTATTCTCGGAGGATATATTGCAGGAATTTTAACAGGCAACTGGACAGAAAACGACTATATTGTTGGTATTCAAATGTATATGCCTAATTTATTCATTTATTATGCATTTACCAAAACCACTGTTTTCGCTTTTATCATTGCAACAGTACCTTCCTACTTCGGATATAATGTAAAAGGAGGATCTTTGGAAGTAGGTAGAGCCAGTACACAGGCCGTAGTATGGACAATGGTGTTCATTATTATCTCTGAATTAATTTTAACCCAATTAATATTAAGCTGATGATTGAGGTAAAAGATCTTAAGAAAAGTTTTGATGATGTTGAAGTGCTTAAGGGAATTTCAACTTCATTTGATAAAGGAAAAGTAAACTTAATCATTGGGCAGAGTGGTTCCGGGAAAACCGTTTTTCTAAAAAGTTTATTGAATGTTTATATGCCTTCATCAGGAGAAATCCTGTTTGATGGGAAAGATATTAATACTATGACCAGAGATGAAAAACAACATCTCCGTTCAGAAATCGGAACCGTATTCCAGGGAAGCGCATTATTTGATTCTTTAACTGTTGAAGAAAACATTATGTTTCCTCTTGACATGTTTACCAATCTTACCTACAGAGAAAAAAAGAAAAGGGTTTTTGAAGTAATAGGAAGAGTACACCTTGATAAAGCTGAAAAGAAATATCCTTCTGAAATTTCAGGGGGAATGCAGAAAAGGGTTGCTATTGCGAGAGCAATTGTAAACAATCCCAAATATTTGTTCTGTGATGAACCCAATTCGGGACTTGATCCCTATACATCAAAAGTAATAGATGATCTTCTTTACGAGATCACAAAGGAATACAACACCACAACCATTGTCAATACCCACGATATGAACTCTGTAATGACGATTGGCGAGAAAATTGTATACCTAAGACTGGGAATCAAAGAATGGGAAGGCAACAAAGACATTCTGATTACTGCAGGCAATAAAAATCTGATTGACTTCGTTTATTCTTCAGAACTGTTTAAAGAGCTGAGAGAATATTTACTAGAGAATAATAAAACGATTGAAACGACAAATACAAAAATAGACGATAATGAAAAAGGTACTTAGTATAGCGTTATTAGGGTTTTCAATGTGGGCATCTGCACAGATTTCACTGGCAGGTAAAGCCAACTTAATTTTTCCGACAGGCTCTCCTTCATGGTCCAATATTAAAGGAACAGTGAATGATGCGATTGAGGGAACTGGTAAAAATAATGTAGGTTTCAATGTTGGGCTTTCATTAAAAGTAGGTCTTCCTACTTCCTTGTTTGTGATGCCGGAAATCTATTACACTCACTTCAAAAATGAGTTTACTACAGAGAACACTACTTTTGATGTAAAAAGCAACCGTATCGATGTTCCGGTTCTTTTAGGATATAATCTTTTAGGGAATATGCTGGGCGTTTTTGTAGGACCTGTAGGAAGTTTTAACTTAAATAAAGACAATACTTACAACGATTTCAAAGAAAATGCTAAAAATGACTTTACAGTAGGATACCAGTTCGGTGCGCAGCTTGAAATCAAAAAGCTTATTGTAAATGCCAGATATGAGGGCGCTTTCAGCAAAGACGAAAGAAATTTCATCAACAAAGTTTCCGGTTCGGAAATCAGATATGATAACAGACCTAATTTGTTTATGGTAGGTTTAGGATATAAATTCTAATGAATTATTGAAAATAACAACTTTAAACCCTCAAATTTAAATTTGAGGGTTTTTATTTTGTGCTTCAAGTTCAGCCTGGCGTTTTGCAATTTCTGCAGCTTGCTTTTCAAGCTCTTCTTTGTCTTTCTGCAGCTGTTTGAATTCTTTTTTCTTCTGTTCCGCTTTTATAGCGCTTCCTTTACTTACATAGCCTACCATTCCTCCAATGATAAGCCCGATCCCGATTCCCGCCATGATTCCCATAATGTGAGAAATTTTTATTTGTTCTACGGCAAAATCGGTTGTTAAATAGAAAAGTAATGCAGAAACAGCTAAAAGGATAAGTCCGGTAATTGATAAACTCTTCATAATATTGTGTTTAGGTGGTTACATAAAAAAGCCTTACCAAATTTACTAAAAATTTAATAAGGCCTTACTCAAGATTAAAATTCTAATTATAATTTTCCTCCCGCAGCCTTATAATATTCTAAAGCTTTCGGAAGATCTTTGTTGATATCTGAAATTCTTGTTTCCGGATTCGGGTGGGTAGACAAGAACTCAGGCTGTCTTGCTCCTGTAGATGCGGCTTCCATTCTGTTCCAGAAAGGAATGGCTGCTCTTGGATCATATCCTGCCATAGACATCAGGTAAAGCCCCATTTCATCTGCCTCAGATTCCTGACCTCTTCCGTATTTCAATAAAGCAACCTGTGAACCGATAGGGTAAACCTTCTGGAAAACACTTGCCCATTGTGAATTTGAGATTGTTCCTCCCAGGATTGCCCCTCCATACTGAGCAACCATTGCCTGAGAAATTCTTTCGTTTCCATGGCCTGCCAGCGCGTGAGAAACTTCATGTCCCATTACAACTGCAAGTCCGTTATCGTCTTTTGTTACCGGTAATATTCCCGTATAGACTGCAACTTTTCCACCAGGCATACACCAGGCGTTCAGCTCATTGCTCTGCAAAAGATTAAATTCCCAGCTGTAGCTTGCAAGATCTGCTGATCTTCCAATACTCTGATAATATCTTTCTGCCGCATTTTTAATTCTGTTTCCTACATTTACCACTCTCTTTGCATCTGCCGTACCGGTAATCACTTTACCTTTAGACAATGTCGTTCTATATTCCTGTGAAGACATTGTTAAAATTTCCGAATTGTTGGCCAGCTGTAAAGAAGACCTCCCCGTAATCGGGTTTGTAGTACAGGCAACAGCCGACAGAGCAATAGCTCCCATTCCTAATAGATGTGTAACTTTCATAGTTTGAGTGTTAATAATTCAACCTTAACAATTTTTATTCCAAAATATTTCAGAAAGAATATATTTGCATACATTTTGCTGTTTAAATTTAATAATTATATCATTATGAAAAAGTATATTTCTTTACTGATGATTTTTGGATTCCTGTTCTTATTTCAGAGCTGTGCTTCACAAGGTTCATTAGATCCGAAAACAGTGGACACTTTGGTGAATTCCCAGGAATTTACGTTCTATGCACAAAGAGCCAATCCTACGAATTATGATGTTATTAATGTCATGAATTCAATGCCTAATGCCACTGCAACAAGGCTGCTTAATCTGAATGGAGATTATACCATTGATGTCAGTAAAAATACGCTTGATGTAGTACTGCCTTATTTTGGAAGAATGTTTAATCCAACTTTTGGAAGTGCCAGTGATAACAGTTACCGATTTACTTCAAAAGATTTTACGGTAACTAAAACTCAGAATAAAAAAGGAACCTGGACTTTTAAGTTCAAACCTAAAGATGTAAGAAACGTAGACGAAGTTAATATTGAAGTATTTAAAAACGGAAAAGCTTTCGTTTCTATGAGAAGTAGTGACAGACAGCCCATTACTTATGATGGATACATTTCTAAAACTGAGGTAAAACAGGACAAAGAGAAACTTTAATCCCTGTTTTCGTTCGATAAAAATTTTTCAACAAATAATTTTGCTTCAGTACTTGGATTGGAAACCATCGCTGAAGCATTTTTTTTGTGCATATGATAAGCTTCCTCCACAGCATTACTTTTTTTCATCAGGGATAAAATATATTCCTGAACCCAATATTCAAATCGTTTTTCAGCCTGCTGAACACGGATTTCTTCAAAACGGCCGCTTTTCTTTTTCAGATCAATAAATTCGAATATTGTATCATAGACTTCCTGTAATCCTTGATTATGAAGTGCAGAACCTAGTAAAACTGGAATCTTCCATCCCTTTTCTTTAGGCGGAATAAAGTCTAAAGCTCTTTTTAATTCAAGTCTTGTATTTTTTGCTTTCTGAAGATTGTCCTGATCTACTTTATTGATGAAGATAAGGTCTACCATTTCCATGATCCCTCGTTTTATTCCCTGAAGTTCATCTCCTCCTCCAATGATTTTAAGGAATAAGAAGACATCGGTAATATCAGCCACCAAAACTTCTGATTGCCCTACTCCTACAGTTTCTATTAAAACATAGTCATAGCCTGCAGCTTCGCAGATCATCATGGTTTCAAAAGTAGTATTGGCTACTCCTCCCAAAAATCCTGAACTAGGAGAAGGACGAATGAATGCATTTTCTTCTTTGGCAAGTTCCTCCATTCTGGTTTTATCCCCCAGAATACTTCCTTTGTTGATAGCCGAGCTTGGGTCAATAGCCAAAACAGCAACCTTTTTTCCCTGAGCAATAACCAGGCGACCAAAGTTTTCTATAAAAGTGGACTTTCCTGCTCCGGGAACACCCGTTACTCCTACCCTCACAGAGTTTCCGGTAAGAGGCATAATTTTCTTCAAAAGCTCTTCTGCCTGGGCTCTGTGCTCTGCTTTCTTACTTTCAACCAATGTAATAGCTTTTGCAATCAGGCGTTTGTTTCCTGACTGTATTCCCTCTATTAGCTCTTCTGTAGAAAATTTCATTAATTCAAAATTAATAATTAAAATGTGAATGGTCAATACCTGGATCATAATGATCACACAAAAGACACAAATTGGCTTTATTTGGAATTATCAATTTTTTATGAATTTAGTTTTTATTTCTTCTAAATTAAAACTAGAATATCCTGTATCAACGGCTTCAGGAATTTATTACATTTGTTTTATATCAAAAGAAGAAACATGAAAAAACTCATTGCTGCGGCTTCGTTTACGGCTATTTTGCTTGTATCCTGTACGCCGAAAGCTTCTACGTCCGCTACTACTGCAGGAACCTCTACCTCTACTGCAGAACAGATTGCTCAGGGGAAAACTATTTTTGAAAACTCTTGCGGAAGATGTCATAAATTACCAGATCCTGCTTCACACAACCCTGTGCAATGGGTAGGAATCATGAATTCTATGGCTCCAAAGGCAAAATTGACGGATGAACAGCATCAATGGGTTTATGATTATATTGTTTCTGTAAAGAAGTAATCATCAAAAAAATATTAGGATATGAAAAAATTCATTTTAACAGGTATTGCAGCATCGGCATTTCTGGTATCCTGCGGACCGAAAAGTGTGGCTGTTACCGGGCCAAAGTACACCTCATCTGAGCAGTTGGCGCAAGGAAAAACCATTTTTGAAAATTCCTGTGCAAAATGCCATAAGCTTCCGGAGCCAACCAAGCATGACAACCAGGGATGGATCAATACTTTAAGCAGAATGGCTCCGAAGGCCAAGCTTACTGATGACCAACATCAAATGGTGTATGATTATCTGATCTCCGTGAATAAAAAATAAGACTACCTCAAAATTGTCATTCTGAACGAAATGTAATGGAGAATCTCACGCTTATGGTTATCAATAAGATTCTTCATTCGTCAGAATGACAGAAGTCAAATGATTTGACTTTTGAGGTAGTCATACTGTTTTTATTATAAATCAAAAAAAAGATTATTCGGCCTTTTTTACGGTTCTTGTCCTGGTTACTTTTCCTTTAACCAGTTTTTCTCTGTCTTCAATAATTTCGAGTGCTGCACGGTTGTAAGCAAATTTTTTAGCTTCTTTAAGTGTTGCCAAAGCCTGTTTGTAATCAAAGCTTCTCTCCTGAAGAAGAGAAAGACAGGTCAGGATTTCTGATTTATCAATTCCTTTTAGTTTCAAAGCAAATTCAATCAGTTTTTCTGCTTCTCTATAATCTTCATTACTCAAAAGACATTCAATATAATATTTGGGAGTATTAATATTCCCAATATTACTCTGCATGGCTTCATCAAAGTATTTTTTGGCAGTTTCATAATCCTTTAATTCTTCTGAATATATTCTTCCCATGAGACAAAGACTGTCCGCATCTTCCGGTTCATAGGATAAAGCATAATTCAGCGCATCCATACATTCAGCAAGGTTGAAAGGAAAGTAGTCTAATGCTTCAAAATAATATTTACTTTTAGTTAACGTCATTTCTGTAGTTTTTTAATTCATTTTTCAAGGCATTTCTTCTTTTCTTAAATGTCTTGTCTTCGTAATTCTTTTTAAAATCTGTCCCTGAGAATGTTCGAACCGGATTTCCGCGCTCTACCTGCATCTGCATCGACCAGGTTTCTTTTAGTTTTCTTTCCAGTTGTTGTATATAAACTGCCATCACCTTTTCTTTGAGTCTGATCACAGACCGTTTTTTATTCTCCAGCTGTGAACGGGAATCCTGTACAAAAACAGTTTCGTTGGTAGGAATATGAGTGGCACGTACAGCGGTATTCACCTTGTTTAAGTTTTGTCCTGCACTTCCCTGGCTTCTTACAGTCTGAAACCGGATATCTTTTTCATGGAAATCAGTCATTTTTACATTTTCCAGTTCAAAAATTCCGATAAACCAATTGCTTCTTTTATGGAGCTTCCTGAATGTACTTTTCCCTATCCAGCAAACACTTCCCAGCCAGCTTTTTAAAAACAAGCTTAGGTCTTTTCCTTTCAAAAGCAGGGTTACTGATTTTAATGTCAGGTTTTCATCTCCATTTTCACGATGAATGATTTCGTATTCTATTGTATTGTGTTTTGCCTCTTCAAGAAAGGCCTTCAGAACCCTGGCTACTACCCACTGGCATTCTAAAGGGCCTCTTCCCGAAGTGATCTGTATTAATTTTTCCATTTTTTATGTTGGCATTTTGCTTAATAAAGGGTTTCCAACCGGATTTATTCCCTTTTGTAATAGTTCTTTTGCGGCCATCACTGCCCAGCATTTGTCACTGGAGTGAATATTTCTGTAAAAAGAAAGTAAAATATCAGGCCTCACAACGGTAAAACCATTGGTTTCTACTGTCTCTAGATCATCTCTTTCAAAGAAGTCTATGGTAATTCTGTAAAGTTTTTCATTTTTCAGTTCAACTGTTTTTTCATACCTGCGAAAGTTTTCGTCACTCGGCAGATGGTCATATCGTGTCCAGACTTTCTGGAATCCTTCCTGCTGAAGAATGATAACTACTTCTGCTACATTTTCTTTTTTTACAAAAACATCAATATCCTTGTGGTCATGGGCATGCTTGTATTCTGTATGTCCTGTTTCTGACATAAAATGCCATGCCCAACCCCCTGATATAATGACTTTATCTTTTAATTTATCTAAAATTCCGAGTCCTGACTGAATTCTGAATTCAGGCCAGACTTCACCGTATCGTTTTATGTTATGTGGTGCTCCCATTTTTTGTTTTTCAATATTTTCTGATTAAACCTTACAGGTTTTTGAAACCTGTAAGGTTATAAAGTATGAGGCGCATTATTTGTCCATTCTCACAATTCTCGGCTGGAATGTTCCCAGAATATCTACCAGCTCACACTGTGCATTCATCACTTCATTGATGTCTTTGTAGGCCATTGGTGCTTCTTCTGCATTTCCGCCCATCAATGTGACATTTTTAAGTTTCAGCTCTTTTTTGATATCATGCTGAGTGAAAAGGCTTCTGCATTCTCCTCGTGAGTGAGCTCTTCCTGCACCATGTGATGCTGAATTCAGGGATTCAGGATTTCCCTTACCGCGAACGATGAACCCTTTTGCGGTCATAGATCCCGGAATTATTCCCAATTCATTCTCATTGGCAGGTGTTGCACCTTTTCGATGAACGATTACTTCTTTACCGTTATGGATTTCTTTCCAGGCAAAGTTGTGATGATTTTCAATTCTGGCTTTCATTCTTCCACCAACTGCTTTTACAAGCCTTCTGTGAATATCATCATGACAGGCTGAAGCATAATCTCCAGCAAGGTTCATTGCCGTCCAGTATTCCAATCCAAGATGGGTACTCAAATCCAGCCATGCGAAGTTTTGTGCTTCTTTTGGTAACGGACATTGTTCTGTCGCCATTCTTGAATAATACTGTGCTATTTCTGCCCCCAGGCCTCTTGAGCCACTGTGAGAAAGTATTCCCAGATATTTTCCTTTTGGGAGACCAATTTGTTCGTCCTCTTCAGTGATTTCCACTTCCCCGAATTCTACGAAGTGATTTCCTCCGCCTGAGGATCCCATCTGTTTGATGGCTTTTCCCTTTAATCTTCTTAAGATCGGGATCATATCGAATGTATCTCTGTCGAAAATCTCATGATCTATGTGAGATTTATGCGTTTCATACATTCCGAATTTTGTATGCTCAGCAAGCGCTTTTTCATATTTATCTCTTGCTCCTTCAAGATATGAAACCGGTGTATCCAAAATACTAAGGCTCATTCTGCAACCAATATCCATCCCTACTCCGTAAGGAATGACTGCATTTTCCACTGCCAGAACTCCTCCTATGGGAAGTCCGTACCCGCTGTGGGCATCCGGCATTAATGCTCCCTGAGTAGAAACAGGCAGTTTCAAAGCTGTGTACAACTGATTTTTAGCCTCTTCTGAGATATTGTTACCAAAAATCTGAAAGGAAGCACGTTGTGAATTCAGCATTCTTTTTTCAGTTTTTTTGGATGAAAGCAAAGTTTCTGCAATTTGTCCGAAAGTCAGATCTTTTTCAAATTCTTCCGGATTCAGCAGTATCTCCTTTAAAATAGCTTTTACATGATGAATATTCTTCGTTGCAAAATTTCTTTTCATGACTTCCAATGCTACGTTGACGCTTTGATTATTTGGATAGCCCAGTTTTAATATATCTTTTCCTTTTAGTTTTAAATTTCCCATTGTTTTTGTTTTAAATAACAGTTGGACTTATAAGTCCTGTAAGCTTTCTGCAATCTCTGTTGCAGACATTGTGCAGGAAACATATTTCCTGCTTTTGATAAGTTCTCTTTGATACCTTTCTTTCCATGGATTCGACTTACATAAAATAGTCTTGTGAATAATCCCTATTACCTTATGCTGTCCCAAACAGGAATCCAGCGCTGCATATTCTTTTTCCAGCACCAAATCCAGGGGTTTGTAATGGGTAATCATATTGGGCTTTACTCTTAGAACAAATCTCCATGGTTCAGTAAATTTGTAGTAGGTTCCGAATATTTTACGGACAGGACAATAGTCATCCTTCTTTTCAAAGTATTGTCTTTCTCTGTCGGTAAGTTCCCATTTTGGATAATTCCAGGAAAATGAAGTAATATACCTGAGCTTCTGTTCTCTTTCTAGATATATCTTTCTTCCTAATTTTCTTTTCTTTTTTAGAAATTTTCGGTTATCAGAATACATATAGGTATTTATCTTCTTTAAAATTCCTTCGAAAAAATCTCCGTCCTTGGATTGTTTTACATCATCCCTTACGACAAAGAATCTTACAAATCCTTTTTGATAAGGTTTATCTAATGGTATCAACGGAAGATTTCTTCTTATTTTCCAGAGCTCTCTACTACGTTTGTATTTTGTTCTTATCTGCTTTTCTACATCTTTTCTAATTGTTCTTTTTCTGCTTCTTACGCTTCTCAGGCGGAAATGCAGAAGGTTATCATTTTCCATTGTTCACAGAAGTATGATGTGAGATTATAGAAACTTAATTGTTTTTTTATCTCACACAACTTTTAATCAACTAAAATACTAGTTGAATGGATTAATAATAGACTTAATAGTTCTGAGGAATGTCCTACTTCTATTTTGTCCTTAATGACACTAAAAAAAGATTTCGGGGAAACTTGAAGTTTGAAATATTGCGCAATAAAAAACCCGAAATCTCTACGACTTCGGGTTCTGATATTTCATTGTACTGTTATTCTAAGAATGTACCAAACCGCGAAGCCTTACCACCATAAGTGGCAATCCAACTGTAGAATTCTGATTAGTTCTGAACATTGCTTCGTTGTTTTTATTGGTTAAACTTGATTTTCAGGTGCAAATATATACATTTTTCTGAAAATCAAAATATTTTTTTCACTTAAGGTGAATAATACTGAGAAAAATGGCATCAATTACCTTTGTCATCCGTTTTGTATCCAGTGTTTTCAAAGTATCCGTAGTTTGGTGATAATTTTTATTTCTGAAGAAAGAAGTATCGGTGATCATGAGGGCAGGGATATCAAAATTCCAATAGTTCAAATGGTCGGAATAGTCTATTCCTGCAACGAATTTGGGAGCAGAGAACGTCTCTGTTTTGATCTGCTTTGAGCCTTTAAAATTTTTAATAAAGCTTTTTACAAATGGGCCTGCTCCAGTCATCTTTTTAGCCAACATAATAAAATTTCCTTGATCACCATATATCCAGGAAAGAATACCTATAGGAAAACCCTGAGAACCTTTTTCGTCTCGGAAATAACCTATCATTTCTACACTGGCCATTCCATAGACATCAATTTTGTTGTCTTTTAAGTATTTTGCATGAATATAGCTTCCCATATTTTCGGTTCTGAAATAAGGCGGCTCTTCCAGCGTGTAAGCAACCAGATCTACTCTGTACTTCAGCTTCTGTCCTTTCAACATTCTAGCGAGCTCCAATAGGGCAGTAACTCCGGTGGCATTATCGTCTGCTCCCTGCTGATCTCCACAAACGTCGTAATGTGCTCCAATAATGATCCGTTTGGTATTTTCTGTTCCAAAAGAAGTAATAACGTTTTTATAAATTTTCCCGTCTACTTTATATTCCTGAAAAGCGGTACTGTCTCCATAAGGAGCAAACGTCTGATGAATATAATCTGCGATATGACTCAGCTGGTCAATATTTTTATGATTTCTAAATTGCGCTGTTTGGGTAAGTGCTGTCAAATGTTCCTTAACCAAAGCAGTATCTGCAAAGGTTTTTGAGCTTTGTATGGATTCATTTTTTCCTGAAGCTAAAAGGAAAGCACCGGCGATAATAAATAAGCCTACGAGAAGAAACAACTTTTTCCTCGTAGGCTTTATTATATTTTTCAGATTCATAGGTTATGTTTTAATTTCAGTACAGAAATTAAGTTTTTCTATTTATTTTTCTAAAAATCTTTCTAAAATTTCCACTGCACATTTCGGAAGATTGGTGCCGGGCCCGAAAATAAAGTCAGCACCATTGGCATAAAGGAATTCATAATCCTGTTGCGGAATCACTCCTCCTACAACGATGGTAATATCGTCTGCTCCCAGTTTAGATAATTCTTCCACTACCTGCGGAACTAATGTTTTGTGTCCTGCAGCCAATGAAGAAACTCCCAAAATGTGAATATCATTTTCTACCGCTTGCTTAGCCACTTCTTCCGGCGTCTGAAACAATGGAGCAACGTCTACGTCAAATCCCATATCGGCAAATGCTGTAGCTACTACTTTCGCGCCTCTGTCGTGTCCATCCTGCCCCATTTTAGCGACCATTAGCCTTGGGCGGCGTCCTTCTTCTTCTTCAAATTTCTGAGTCAGATTAAGGGCTTTTTCAAAGTATTCGTTTTTACCGGCATTCATTGCGTATACACCAGAGATTGTTTTAATATTTGCTTTATATCTTCCAAAGGTTTCTTCCATGGCATCACTCATTTCGCCAAGGGTTACTCTTCTTCTTGCGGCTTCGATACATAGAGCCAGAAGGTTTCCTTTTCCTGTTTTCGCACTTTCGCGGATGTCATTCAGGATTTGCCCAACAGCTTCTGTATTTCTTTCTGCTTTGATCGTATTTAACCTTTCAATTTGTTTTCTGCGAACTTCAGTATTGTCAATATCTAAAATTTCTATCTGATCCTGCTTCAATGAGGATTTGAATGAATTGACTCCGATAATAAATTCCTCACCACTATCGATCTTAGCCTGTTTTTTTGCTGCGGCTTCTTCAATTCTCATTTTTGGAATTCCGGCTTCAATGGCTTTGGTCATTCCTCCTTCCTGCTCTACCTCATCAATATACCTCATTGCTTCCTCAATCATTTGCTGAGTAAGGCTTTCTACAAGGTTACTTCCTCCCATCGGATCTACGACATCACATATTCCGCTTTCCTGCTGAAGAATGATCTGTGTATTTCTTGCAATTTTTGCCGAATAATCTGTAGGAAGGGCGATAGCTTCATCCAGTGCATTGGTATGGAGAGACTGCGTTCCTCCTAATGCTGAAGACAACGCTTCAATCGCTGTCCTTGTAATATTATTGAAAGGCTCCTGCTCCGTTAAAGACCATCCTGAAGTTTGTGAATGGGTTCTTAATGCCAGAGATTTTGGATTCTGTGGATTAAACTGTTTCAAAAGGGTTGCCCAGATATATCTTGCGGCACGCATTTTCGCAATTTCCATGAAATGATTCATTCCGATTGCCCAGAAGAAGGATAACCTTGGGGCGAAATCGTCTACGTTCATTCCTGCTTTTATTCCTGTTCTTACATATTCAAGACCATCTGCCAATGTGTAAGCCATTTCAAGTACAGGCGTTGCACCAGCTTCCTGCATATGGTATCCGGAAATGGAAATGGAATTGAATTTGGGAATATTTTGCGAAGTGTATTCAAAAATATCTGCGATAATCTTCATGGAAGGTGCTGGCGGATAGATATAAGTATTTCTTACCATGAATTCTTTCAAAATATCATTCTGAATAGTTCCGGAAAGCAACTCCTGTTTTACTCCCTGCTCTTCTGCCGCTACGATGTAGAATGACAAAATAGGAAGTACAGCTCCGTTCATGGTCATTGAAACTGAAATCTGATCTAATGGAATTTCATTGAAAAGGATTTTCATATCCTCCACAGAGTCGATGGCAACTCCTGCTTTTCCTACATCTCCCACCACTCTTGAATGGTCAGAATCATATCCCCTGTGCGTTGCAAGGTCAAATGCTACGGAAAGTCCTTTCTGACCTGCCGCAAGGTTTCTTCTGTAGAAAGCATTGGATTCTTCAGCGGTGGAAAATCCGGCATACTGGCGAATCGTCCATGGCTTCTGAACATACATGGTGGAATACGGCCCTCTCAGATAGGGAGCAATTCCTGGTGAAGTCTGCGTTAATGATTCATCTTTTACATCTTTTTTTTCATAGGATGATTTGAGTTCAAGGCCGTCTTTTTCAAAATTGTAAATCTCTTTTTCCTGAGGTAATACACTAAAATCCGGTTTTTTCACAGAAATTGTCTTTCGCATTCCAATTATTTTTGTCCCCGTAAAGTTAATTTTTTTGAACGAAACATGAAACTTCTGTTAATATTCTGTTTTTCTTTCATTTAGCAAAAGAAAAAGGCCAAACAAATGTCCGGCCTTTCTTATAGGTATAAATTTAAGTTATTTCTTTATCCCCATCTCAAATAAAGCAAATGATATAAGATCTGCATTTTCACTGATCACCTGATCTGTTGATCTTCCAGCTCCGTGACCTGCATTCTTTTCAATTCTTAAAAGAATAGGGTTTTTACATGCTTGTTTTTCCTGAAGTTCTGCTCCAAATTTGAATGAATGTGCCGGAACTACTCTGTCATCATGATCACTGGTAATGATCATTGTAGATGGATAGCAAGTTCCTGCTTTTATATTATGTACAGGAGAATAGGATTTCAGATATTCGAACATTTCCTTACTGTCTTCTGCAGTACCATAATCGTAAGACCACCCTGCTCCTGCTGTAAATTTATTATACCTCAACATATCCAACACTCCTACTCCCGGGAAGGCTACTCTCGCAAGGTCCGGCCTCATTGTCATTGTTGCTCCTACTAATAATCCTCCGTTTGATCTTCCGGAAAGGGCCATGTATTCTTTTGAAGTATAACCTTTACTTTGAAGGTATTCTCCGGCAGCGATAAAGTCTTCAAAAACATTTTTCTTCTGCTGTTTTGTTCCTGCATCATGCCATTTCTTACCATATTCTCCTCCTCCACGGATGTTTGGAACAGCATAAATACCGCCATTTTCCATCCAGATAGCGTTGACTACAGAGAATGACGGCTGAAGGCTGATGTTGAAACCTCCATAAGAGTAAAGAATAGTAGGATTTTTACCGTCCAGTTTAGTTCCTTTCTTATAATTAATCATCATAGGAACCTTTGTACCATCTTTTGAAGTATAGAATACCTGTTCCGAAACATAATCATCCGGATTAAACTTCACTTTAGGTTTTTGATAGACTTCAGACTTTCCGGAATCTACATTGAATTTATAAGTCGTTCCCGGTGTAATATAATTGCTGAAAGAGAAGTAAACATCTTTCTCTTTTTCTTTTCCTCCGAATCCTGAGATATTTCCTTTACCCGGAAGAGTAATTTCTCTCACCAATTTTCCGGTTTTATCAAACTGTTTTACCTGGTCTATCGCATCAATCATGTAGGTTGCAAAGAAATATCCTCCCCCTGAAGAGATTCCCAATACGTTTTCAGTTTGTGGAATTACGTCTTTCCATGTTGCAGGAGCCGGATTAGCAATGGTAGTTTTTACAAGACGCATATTCGGAGCATCTTTATCTGTAAAAATGAAAAGATCATCACCTTGTGTATCTACGATGCTGGCATTAATGTCAAACCCGCTCATAATTTGTACAAAGTCTCCTCCTTTTTTAAGGTCTTTTATATACAGTTCATTACCATTCGTGGCATTAGCAGCAGAAATGATAAGATATCTCTGATCTTCAGAAACTCCTGCACTAAGATATCTTCTTGGAGTCTTATCTCCTCCGAAAATCAATTTATCTTCAGACTGTTTTGTTCCCAGTTTATGAAAGTATACTTTGTGCTTATCCGTCATCCCGGAAAGTACTGTTCCTTCTTTAGGTTTGTCATAGCTTGAATAATAGAAGCCTTCGTCTCCCTGCCATGAAATTCCACTGAATTTTACATCCAGTAAAGTTTCATCAATCTGTTTTTTAGTCACAGCATCGATGATGATGATCTTATTCCAATCGCTTCCTCCTTCGGAAATAGAATAAGCTGCAAGGTTTCCTTTCTTATTGAATGAAAGATTGGAAAGAGATGTCGTTCCTTTTTCTGAAAATTTATTAGGATCTAAAAATACTTCTGTAGCATTGGTCTTGTTGTTGGTTCTGTACAAAACAGATTGCGCCTGCAGACCATCGTTTTTATAATAATAGGTATAATCTCCTTCTTTGAAAGGTGCAGAAATTTTTTCATAGTTCCAGATTTCCTTCAACTGATTTTTAATTTTATCCCTGAACGGAATCTTAGAAAGGTAATTCTGGCTGTAAGCAACTTCTTCATCCACCCATTTTTTTGTAGGTTCAGAGTCATTCTCCAGATCTCTGAAAGGATCAGAAACGGCAGTTCCAAAATAGGTATCTGTCTGGTTTCCTTTTAATGCTTTAGGATAATTCATTTTCTGAGAATAAAAAGATGCTGAAAACAATACTCCAGCGGTTAACAATATAGGCTTAAAATTCATACTGATCGGTTTTTCTCAAAAATACGCAAAGTATGTGAAATAAAAAAAGTCCCGTTGTATTGGGACTTTTCTATTCTTTATGATGGTACTTTTAGACTATTCATTAGCTCCGAAACTTTCAAAATAGAAATCGGTAAGATTGGAAACAATTTCATCCGGACTTCCATTCCAATAGTATATTTTATCTCCTTCTTTAAGTTCGTATAAAGTAAAGTTTTGATCTGTTGTTACAGTCTTATTGGCATTTTTAAAATCCTGAACTGCCTGAATTAAATACTTTTTAAGGTCTTCCGTTTTTATTTTATTCAGATCTCCTTTTGGTCCGGAAGTCAGTTTTGATGGAACAAGAAAACTTACAGAATAGTTTATCTCAGCAACTTTTTGCCCTTCAACATGTTCATTCGGAACTACTTTTACGTCTTTAACGATAAGTTTTCCCGTTTTAAAGTTTCCAAACATCGCGATAAAATACTCTTCCGCCTCTTTTTTGCATGCTGAAGCCGTGGCTTTTGGGAAAGCAGCCAGAAAATTCTCAACGCTGCCATTTATCATTTCTTTTGAAGTTTCCTTAAAATCTACCTGATACGCATTCTGACCTTCTACAGTAGGTCTTAGATAATCGTTAAGTTTGTTCAAAGCTGTTTCATCATTATTCACAAAAGTTCCGAAAAAGAGTTCAAAGGCTTCTTTGGGTTTCTTCACTTCTGTCTGAGCCATCAGCTGCTGTCCCATCACGGAAAGCAATAGCAGGAAAATAATTTTGTAGTTTTTCATAGTTTAAATTGTATTTAGTATGTAAAAAAGCCTCTGAAAAATCAGAGGCTGTGTTTTATTTTATTTCGATTTTTAGTAATTTTCTTCTTCCCCTTTCATCTTTTCTGCATTTTCTGCCATGATTACGGCATCAATCATTTCAGAAATATCGCCATTCATGTAAGCATCAAGGTTGTACATAGACTTGTTGATTCTATGGTCTGTAACTCTACCTTGCGGATAATTGTACGTTTTAATTTTTGCAGAGCGGTCACCGGTAGAAACCATGGATTTACGCTGTGCTGCAATATCTCCCTGTACTTTCTGTAATTCGATATCGTATAATTTTGTTCTCAGCATTTCCATCGCCAGCTCACGGTTAGCCAGCTGAGAACGAGCCTGCTGACAAACCACAACAAGTCCTGAAGGCTTGTGGGTAAGCTGAACTTTCGTTTCAACCTTGTTTACATTCTGACCTCCGGCACCTCCTGAACGGGAAGTCTGCATTTCAATATCTGCAGGATTCAGTTCAAAATCTACTTCTTCAGCTTCCGGAAGAACTGCAACCGTAATGGCAGAAGTATGTACTCTTCCCTGAGATTCTGTCTCAGGTACACGCTGTACACGGTGAACTCCGGATTCAAACTTCATGATTCCGTAAACACCTTCTCCTTCCACTTTCATGATCAATTCCTTGTATCCTTTCGCTGCTTCGTTAGAATCTGTAACTTCATGTCTCCATCCTTTTGTTTTGAAATACATGGTATACATTCTGTAGATATCTTCCACAAAAATAGCGGCTTCATCACCTCCGGTTCCGGCACGTAGTTCCACGATAACGTTTTTGTCATCTGCAGGATCTTTAGGAATCAGCAATACTTTCAGCTCTTCTTCCAATCCGGGAAGTTTAGCCTGAGCTTCCAGTTTTTCTTCTTTAGCCAGATCTACCAGATCTCTGTCTGAACCATCTGCAATGATTTCTTCAGATTCTGCGATACTATCCAGCGCCCCTTTGTACTGATCGTAAACTCTTACAATTTTTCCCAAATCACTATATTCTTTGTTCAAAGAAGAATATCTTTTTTGGTCTGAAATGACATCAGGCTGTATAATAAGGTCTGCAACCTCATTATATCTTTGTTTTATAGCTTCTAATTTTGGAATTAATGATTTAGACATTGTAGAAATTTTGTGGGTGCAAAGATAAGGATTATTAATTCAAAATTAAAATTCCAAATCATCATAAATTTTTGAGCATTAGGGATAAAGGATACAAAACCACAAAAAGGTAGATTTGCCAATCTGTTTATTCCCTTTCTGAATCATCAAAACTAAGTTTGATATCCTTTAGAAAGTCTTCTGTCTATCAGATATAAAATAATTCCTACAGCGATAATTCCCAATCCTATCAAGCTTTCCTTAGGGTTATGAATGAATGTAAAATAGAGGATATAGATACTGAACAAAAGAAAAACTGCCGGAAAAATATGGAAAGCATTCGACTTAAAGATTTTTCTGTCTTTTTTCTTCAGAAAGAAAACCGTCGAAATCGCAAGACTGGCAAAAAGCTGTAGTATAAAAGCTGTATAAACAAAAATTTCTTTAAAGCTTCCCGTTAAAATAATAATAGCAGCAATCACAGCATGGGCAAAGATAGCTCTTACCGGAATTCCTTTTGCATTTCCAGATGACAATGGTTTCCAGATGTGGGTATGTTTTGCAAAAGCCTGTGTCAGTCTTGAGCCAACCCACAAGTATCCGCTTATGGTTGCAATCAGCTGCAGGGCTATAAAAATATTAACAATTTTTCCAAAAGCCGGACCCAACATATTGACTGCTGCTTCGCCCATCACATCTTCTTTTCCTGCCAGCTGATTTACAGGAGCGTGTTTCAGCATAATATAATTCACCAGAATATAGCTTACCGTCACAAAAACAGTTCCTATAATCAATGATTTAGGAAGGTTTTTCTGTACATCCTTTATTTCTCCCGCAATATAGGAAGCTGAATTCCAGCCTGTGTATGAATAGGTCACAAATACCAGAGAGGTAGCAAAGGCAGGAAGCATGATCTCATTTTGCCAGCTGTCACTGAAATTAAGGCTGTTGCCGATCTGCGGTGAATTTGAAATTCCTACTCCAAGAATAACCAGTACAATAATAAAAGCGATTTTAATGAATGTAAAAAAGTTGTGAAACCTGCTGGATGTTTTCAGGCTGAATGATAATGCAATTGCCACCAGGAATATCGCGGCTATGGCAAATCCGTTTCCAAAAGAATATTCAAATACAGAAAGATATTTTGACATAGCCAAAGCTGCCAGCGCTACGGGAGAGGAAAATCCTATGATGAGCGAAATCCAGCTTATGAGGTATCCGAAAATCGGATGATAGGTTTCTTTAAGATAAATAAAATCGCCTCCGTTTCCTTTAAAATGGGAGCCCAATTCTGCGTAGCAAAAAGCTCCGAACAATGCGAGAACTCCTCCGATGCTCCATAGCAGGAAAATACTGTAGGTGTTGGTAATATCGGAAAGCTGAAATCCCAAGGTGGTAAAAATCCCTGTTCCGATCATATTGGAAACGACGATGGCTGCGGCTGTTTTCCAGCCAATCTGATGTGAGGAAGTACTCATTTAATGATTAAAAATTAAAATTAAGCCTTCCGAAGAAATAATTCCCCAGCGTTCCCATCTGTACAGGCGCATATTTGAATACTCCATAATATGAATTTTTATAAATCTGGCGGTCCGGAAAGACATCAAATATATTGTTGGCTCCTACTGTAAAATTGATACTTTTGGTGATATCATAGCCAACGCTTACATCAGTCATAACTTTTGGGGAGAATTCCTGCACGTCTCCAAACGGATAACCATCTCTTATTACCTTACCAAAATAGGTATTTCTTACGAGAAAACTGAATTTTCCTATTCCATAATTTAATCCTAATGAAGCTTTTGTTTTTGGAGACAGGGTTTCAATGATATTGATCTGATCGGGACCAAAAAACTGATCCTGAGGCGTTCCTAAGTTTTCAGGAAAATGAAAATCTGTGATTTTTGTTTCCGTATAGTTTCCGGCAAGATTCAAATTTAATTTTCCATTCCCAAGAATCCAGTCATAGGAAACCACTACATCTACTCCTTTCGTTTCTGTATCAATGGCATTGGCGAAGAATCTTCCGCTTTCTACCTTAAACTGATCCAGTCTTTTATCTGTTATATTGCTGGTGATCACAACTCTATCCTTTACTTTGATCCAGTATCCATCTATAGTAATTGTCAAGTTGTTTAAAGGTTTAAGCGTAAATCCAGCACTTGCATTGACAGAAGTTTCCTGTTTGAGTTTATCAAATCCAAGAATTTTAGCGGCTTCGCTATCGTTGCTGAATATTCCTTTGGTAACAATCTTTGAACCCGAGGTAGAAATATCCGCATAGGAATTATTAAAATACTGCTGTTGCAATGATGGTGCTCTGAATCCTGTCCCAACAGCGGCTCTTACCGCATAGTTTTTTACAAACTCATATCGTACAGCGAGTTTTCCATTCAAGGTATTTCCGAAATCTGAATAATTTTCAAATCTGGCAGCAGCGTCAATGTTGAGTTTTTTATCCAAATCATAGGAAACATCTGCATATACTGCCGTGGAATGTCTGTCTTTCTTCAAGGCATTGTTGGGAGAGAATCCGATGAAGGATTGAGATCCGCCTGCACCAAGCACTGTTGATCCTTCAGTGGCAACATTTCCATTGATGTCATATTGGGTATAGGATGCTTCGTCACCCGCTTTAATCTGGTATTGTTCAAACCTGAACTCACCACCGAAAGCAATATTGAAACGGTTTATATTTTTAGAAACATCAAGATTAATGGTATTCTGCAGAAAACTATGCGCTCCGGCATAAAAACGGGTGGGAGATTTTGCTCCCAAAGAAGCATTATTCGTATTGTTTACATTATAATTGAAAGTATTGCTTCCAAAGGTGTTACTAAGGTCAAATAGCCAGTCGTTAACATTATATTTCGCACCTACAGCATAAGAAACGTCATATACCTGAGAGGCCAGAGTAGCCTGAAATCCGTTCGGATAAATGGATGAAACTACATTAGATTTTTCGCTCGGCAGTCTTCTGAAACCAAACCCTTCTCCTTCTTTAATACTGAAACCTCCGAAAGAATAGAGTTTAAAATGATCATTAAAAGGATATTCTGAGTTGAAAAACAGCTGTCCCTGTCTGATCTGGGCATCTCCGATCTGAAAATTAAAATCATCACGTGTTAATCCTCTTTTTGCAATTTCTGCATCATCTGCAGCTCTGGCAGCTTTTACGGCTTCAGCATCACCAGCAAATTCATAGGCAAAATTATCCCCGAAAATATCCAGGTCGTGATTTTGCGTTCTAGTGGTTTTTCCTCTGTGACTTAGCTGTAATGAAAGATTAATATAGCCTTCTTTCTTTCCTAATGAGGTTCCATAGTTAACTCCTGCCTGGTAAGTATCACCATCATTTCTTCCGGTTAATCCATAGGTAAGGCTTGCTGAAGCTCCTGTATTTTTCTTAAGAATTATGTTGATCACTCCTGCAATGGCATCAGAACCATATTGCGCAGCTGCTCCGTCTCTTAACACTTCTATTCTATCAATTGCAATTACGGGAATGGTACTCAAATCTGTTCCTACAGAACCATTTCCCACGGTATTCTGATAATTTACCAAAGAAGTAGAATGTCTTCTCTTTCCGTTAAGCAACACCAAAACCTGATCGGGTCCCATACCTCTTAAAGTAACAGGGTCAATATGTTCGGTACCATCAGAAGCAGACTGTCTCACTGCATTAAACGATGGAATCACATAATTCAGGAGATCCTGAGCAGTCATTTGGGGAGAACTTCTCTGGATTTTGTCGATATTAATTACATCTACAGGAACCGGTGTCTCCAGCTTTGTTCTTTTGACATTACGGTTTCCGACGATGATGATATCTTCGATCTGATTTCCTTTTTCCTCACTTTCCTGAGCCGCGACCAGAATTGCTCCAAGCAATAATACAGCTGTGCTTAATTTTTTCATTTTTATTCTTGCCAATTAATAATACGAATCTGACGGATCTTTCCGCAGATACACAAGACTTCAAGAAATGGAATTTATATAGAATATTGACTTCACTTATCTCCCCCAAAGGGTTGGAATTAGCACCTTTACACTTCTGGAACCGTGTAGGTTGCTAAGGTTTCACCGGGCCAAATCCCTCCACCTTTCTTGATAAATCTACTGCAAAAGTAGACTATTTTTTTGAACTTACAAAAAAAAGCAAATCTGCTGATCCGCAAATTTGCCTTTATTATTTTATAATTTATTTTATTCAATAATCATCTTTTGAATGGCTATTCCTGTATCTGATTTCAACTGCACAAGATACGTGCCTGCTGGATAATCAACCTTCGCATCGTAAGTTCCGCTCTCTTTATCCAGTTTGAAATTATCCAGTTTTTTACCGGTCATATCAAAAATTGAAATTTCACCTTTTTTTGCTTTATTGAAAACGAGGTGAGCGATTCCGTTGCGAACCGGATTATCCGCAATCTGAAGAGATAATTTGTTGACCGCATTGGTATCTACAGTAGACAACGCACCTGCATAATTTCCAAAGATTCTGAATTCTCCGGGCTGTAAAGTGATCGGAGCCGTTGTGGAAACTATATTCGAAATACTGTTATCCATTAAATTCTGCCATTGACCAGTGTAAGGGAAATAAGGCACTACATTCTGTGCGGAAGTCGTGTAATTGGCCAATACGACAACATTCTTTATTCCTGTTGTAATAGCTGCATCATACACATAAATTCTTGTGATAAGACCAGTAGGATCATTCGTAAGGTTATTGGATTCTATACTGTAAGTTCTAGATTTAAAAACCTGATGACTGTTTCTGATGTTGATGATTTTAGCCCATGTATCATAGACTGCTTTTCGGTTCGCATTGGTATCATATCCTAAAGTGAATGCTACAGGTTTTTCATCGGTTCTGCATCCGCTGTCGATGGTACCATTCGCACATCTGTTGATGCTGAATTCATAACCTAATTCTCCAAACTGCCAGATCATTTTCGGACCAGGGATAGTAAAGAACGTGGCCCCGAAAGTTTTCATTCTTTCAAGAGCGGTATTCAGGTTTTTTACATCATAGCTTCCGTTCGCTGCACCGTATGCAAGGTTTTTAAACATCAGTCTTTCTTCATCGTGGCTTTCTCCGTAGCCTACGGCACTCATATTGGTGAATCCGTGAAGACTGTGATTCATACGGTCGTAGTTGCTGTTTTCCTGATAGCCCATCGTATTCTGATTGTAAGGATCGGTCTGTTTATTCCAAAGCATAACGCCTTTTCCTTCTGCTATTCTGTAATTCGCCCATTGCTGTTCTTCTGCATCAGTTCCAAGGTGTTCGAAGATCATATAAGAATTGGGATCAATGGCCCATTGTTTATCAGCATAATTTTTCATGATATCCACTCTGTCCTGCTGGTAGGCATTGGTACAGGCCTCATCATTTTCAGAACAGCTTTGCGTAAATCCTTTGGTTAAATCCCAACGGAATCCGTCTATGTGATATTCCGTAAGCCATTGCTGAAGACATCTTTCAACGTAATATTGCGTTGAAAGACTTGTATGGTTAAAATCATTGAAGACATTGTATGAATGTTTCGGTACCTGGTTAAAGTAAGGATTGTTCGGTGCAACATCACCATAGCCGTCACCATCAGGATCAATATTCCAAAGTCTAACTAAAGGAGAGCGTCCTGTAGCATGATTAAACGCTACATCCAGAATGACTGCAATTCCGTTCTGATGACATAAATCTACAAATTCTTTGAATTTTTCCGGAGTTCCATAGGCTTTGTCTAATGCATAATGGAAAGAAGTATTGTATCCCCAGGAAAGATTTCCGTCAAATTCCATGATGGGAAGCAGTTCTATAGCATTGATCTTTAAATTCTTTAAATACGAGATTTTATCAATCAATGACTGCCAGTTTTTTTCTTGAGTAAAGTCTCTCAATAATAATTCATAGACTATAAGATCCTGTTTCGCAGGTCTTTGAAAATTGGTAACCTGCCAATTATAAGCGGTCTGGCCTGTTTTAAATGTTGACACTTCAAAACCCTGCCCGGCAGGAAATGCTGGTAAGTTCGGGTAGGTAGAAGCCGAAATCCACGGGTCATCGTAAGAAGATAAAATTTGTGGGGAATAAGGGTCTGCTACTTTTCTCAAATCATTTGTTCTGTATTGGAAGGTATAAAGTTGCTGAGGAGTGATTCCATTGAGTTCAATCCAGTACAGATCGGGATTTGTGGTGTCTTTTTTCATTAAATAGGTATCATTCACCGTCCAGTTATTGAAGCTTCCTATGACGTGTACAAAATTTTTCCCCGGAGCATATAAAGCCAATCCCACCTTGGTTGGATCTGTCGGATGATAATTGATCCCCTGTCTGATCCAGTTGGGTATTGCCTGGGAAACAACATTTCTCGGAACCTGTACAATGAATGCTGCCGTTTTGGAATTGGTTCCCTGTGTCGCCACAAGTTCCATATTTGCATCCTGAGTAACCGTATAACTGTAAGAATAAGATTGTGAAGGCGTTGTTGTTGAATTGACAACAGTTCCGTTAGCTTTTAATTGAAATGTAACATTGGTACTTGCCGTCGCCGTAATAGTAATGGAATTTCCCGTAGGAACTGAAGTGAGGCTGTTCGCTAATGGATTTGTAAGCGTTAAGTTTAAAGTCCCTACGTTTACAAAAATATCGGGTGAAGTCTGATGTGATCCCGTCTTATCTTTTAATAAAAACCCAAACCTTCCGATTCCTGTTCTTCCATAAAAAGAAGTTGGTGTAAAAGTGAGTGAATAACTATCTGTTGCTGCATTATAATTCAGCTTATTAAGATCATTGGAATTGTTCCAGCTGCCATTGGTAGGGCAATCCTGACTGTTCTGATAATTGGTATCAAACGACCAGGTCCAGATATAAATGGCATTGTTGGAAACGCCCCACGCAGACTCATCAATCTGATCCCCGGGAACAGTAAGCGTGATCGCATCTGTTTCGTTGAACGGATCAGGAGAAATTGTATAATTGATCTGTCCGAATACAGCCATGGTAATCAACAGAAAAACAACAGAATAAAACTTTTTCATTTATTATTTTTTATCGAATATAGTATAAATTTTTCTTCATGACCACTATTCCTCTTCGGTATTCATCAAATATTTCTATTTTTTCGGAGGAAAAATAATAAAAAAAGACTCATGAAATTTTCATGAGCCTTCCAATAAAAGTAATTGTAATGAACTAATTTCTTTTGGCGAAATCTTTGGTATTGAGATCCGCTTACTCCTTTATAATCTTTTTAGAAATGGATTGTCCATTCTTTAATTTTAATTCTACAATATACAACCCTGAAGGAAGTTCAGTCATGTTGATCTGATGATCCGAGAACTGCACATTCATTCTTTGTCCTACAGCGTTCACAACATTTACTTTTTCAATCCCTGAATCAGCTTTAACCATAAGAATTCCTTTTGTAGGATTAGGATACATTCCAATTACAGATTGATTCAGTTTGGTTTCTGAAGTACTCAAAGAAGAAGTAGGCTTGATGCATCTTACTGAAGCACCCTGCCCTCTCATAGCACCAGCAGATGGATTGGCAATCGTAGATCCGATATAGAGATATTTTCCTCCTAAACTTGATGTATCAGAGCTCCAGAAATACCCTCTTTGCCCTACAAAAGTAAAGTTCCCGTCACTGGAGCTTCTGTATCCTCCTGCCGATAATTTGAGATTGCTGCTGTAAGCCGTTGCCGGATTACCAATACTTTCTGCTCCTATTAAAGTTGTCCAGTCTGCCTGAGAAGGCATTTTCCAGTCTGGTCCTATTGCTTTACAAGGATCTATACCTACAGAAGCATTGACATCTGCAAGTGATGCCCCATTCCATGTATCCCCACTTGCAAAATTTGCCCACCATGCCGGAGATCCTGCAACATAAGCTCCAGCAATGGTACTTGTTCCTTCCGGAGTATTAGGAGATGGTGCTGGTACCATCTGGGAATTTCTAAGCTGGTGTCCATCATCCCATCTTCCCCATTGGAAAAGGTCTCCATAAGAATTCGCATCCGCTGATGATGTAGCCACCTGTAAGCTTCCAAGGTTCTGCTGAAGCCAGATTTTTCCGTCTGCTCCTCTTACCGTAGTATAAGCAACTTGCTGTCCGCGATACATAAAACTTACACAACCAATATCACCAACACTGGCTCCAGGATCTGTATTGCTGCATGTTTGCGGATTAAGGTTCAGGGAAATTCTTTTCACCTTTGTTGTATTGTCGGAATAAGCCAAAACAAGATAATTTTGTGCCTTATCTATTGCTAAATCATTGTATTTTGCCTATCCAGCTGAAATAAAATCACCTCCAAAAGGAACCCAGTTTTGCGAATCGTCTAATTGATAAACGGTATTTCTCAGGAAATTATCATTTTCAAAACGGCTGGCTACCACATATGGCTTTCCTGAGTCTGTTACGGCTAAAGCAACATGCTGTACTCTTCCCTCTGAGAAGTTGGCATTTCCAACCTGTACCCAGGAGCTTCCGTCAAACTTTCTGACATTCAACTTCCTTCCTCCTCCGGAGTTGGAAACATAAGCAACATAGATTCTGTTCGCTCCATCTAAAGCAATATCAGCATTATACTGCTCTCCTGATGAAGAATCATCTGCTGCTGTTCCGCCTACCAGTGTCCAGTTTTGTGCTGAGCTGGCATCTGTACTGTTCTGATATACTTTTATCCCTCCGGAAACATTGCAGGTGTACACCATATTATTGGTTCCTATTACCATTTCTGCAAATTCAGCACCTCCTGAAAAACCTGCATTTCCGACCTGTTCCCATGCACCTCCGGAATATTTTTTTACTGTTCCGGAACCGTAAGATCCATAAGTGAATATAATATTATCAGAAGATACCGCAGAAGCCTGATAATTTACCGAGCTGTCTGTAGCATTAGGAAGCTGAGACCATAAAGAGCCTGTAAATAAACGTACTTCCATCCCGGAGCCTGGATAACCAAGCTGATTGGTATAATAAATACTGTTTCCGTTTGGACTTATAGACAATGAGTTATAAGTAGCTGTCCCTGTAGTTACGCCTGGAACACCGCCTAAGTAAGACCATGAGCTTCCACTAAATTTCTGAACAGAACCTTTAGCTACAGAAACATCATAATAGGACAGATAATAATTTCCTGAATTGTCAATAACAAGATTATTGAAACCACTTCCTCCTGCAGATACATCCTGAATGCCTCCTACACTTTCCCATTGCTGGGCATACATATAGCTTCCAGCAACGGCTAGCAATGCTAATCCTGTTCTGATTTTCCGTATTGCAAAATATAAATCTTTAAACATATGAATATTATTTTTAATTATTCTAAATTTAATTTAATTTTGCGCAAAAGTACCTCACATTATCAACCCCGAGTTATCATTTTCGAACTTTTGGTTATCCTGCGAAGGACTTTTATCTTAAGAAGTTGTACCATGGCTGTAAAAATGTGTTGTATGAGGGGTCAATCAAAAAGCGAACATTTGTTCATATCCGAGGACATCAAAATCATCATGCAGGAAGACCTTTGTTCTGATCAATCCTTCAAATCTTATATGCTGGAGGGAAAGTCAAGTTTTAATTTGATTTTCATGTTAAGTGAAGGCATTAATTTAGAAGGTCATGATTGCGACACTCAGTTTTTATTCAGGAAAAATCAATATATACTTCATTATTCTTCCAAAGAAGGTGTTGCTGAACTATGGACAGAAAATCAGGAAATTCTGAGGTATCTCCACATTCAGATTAATTACCAATATATCTTTAACCTCATCAATCCAAAACTAAATCGTGAGAATGCTGAGATTCTGGAAAACATGATTCATAATAATTTTATATTCCTTCATAAAGAAACGCCGCCGGATATGACGGTTGAGATGCATATGATTGTTAAAGAAATTCTTGGTTATAGCAAACGAGGAATTATGCAGAAGTTATTCATAGAAGCAAAGATTATTAAACTTCTTATCCTGATCTTTGAGCAATTTAATGAGAAAAATATTCTCGAGGATACTCCAAAAACTCCTGAAATGATTAGGAAATTCATTGATGAAAATTATCATAGAAATATAAAAGCAGAAGAGATTGGAAAATATATAGGAATGAATCAAAATGTCATCAGGAAAGAATTCAAAGCCCGATATCATACAACGATTGCTCATTATATTTCGGAGCTCAGAATGTTGAAAGCCAGGAAACTGATCACAAATAAAGAGATTATGATTAAAGAGATTGCTATTGAATGCGGCTATGAGTACCTCCAGAACTTTACCCGTGCTTTCAAAAAGAAATTTGGGGTATCTCCTGAAAGTCTGAGGACTAATAAATAGAAAAACCGCTTAATTGCTTAAGCGGTCTATATATGTTGTTTTGCTTTGATATTACTTTTTCAGAATTCAGGTGAAAAAGCAATGACAATCAATTAATGATGATGTCCGTGATCGTGAAGGAAAGGTCCGTTTCCTTTCGGCTCGTTATAGATAACTTCTACACCTTCCTGCTCAGTAATAAGCTTTCTTCTGATATCTTCAGGGTCGAAAGGCTTTACTTTTCCGAAATACTCTTTCAAACCTTCAGTTAGCCACATTGGGATTACTAATCCGAAGAACATAAAAATACACCAGAATCCTACTAAGAACATAGTAATGAAGAATATAGTCCAAAGGAACTGGTAGAACGGCCAAAATGCTGATAATATCGTTATCATTCTCTTAAAGATTTTAGGCAAAAATAGAACTTTTTTCCCTTTTACACAAAAGATCAGCGTTCTATTTTGTTATTTATTTTAATTTTAAACTAATTAGTGAGCAAGATTTGCGAAGAAATCATTGCCTTTATCATCGGAAATGATGAATGCCGGGAAGTCTTTTACCTCAATTTTTCTTACTGCTTCCATTCCTAATTCCGGGAAGTCTACTACATCTACAGACACAATATTATCTTTTGCAAGGATAGCAGCCGGTCCTCCGATAGATCCAAGATAGAAACCTCCGTATTTATGACATGCATTGGTAACATCTTTACTTCTGTTTCCTTTTGCCAGCATGATCATGCTTCCACCGTGGCTCTGGAACTCGTCTACATAAACGTCCATTCTTCCGGCAGTGGTAGGTCCGAAACTTCCTGAAGCCATTCCTTCCGGAGTTTTCGCTGGTCCCGCGTAATAGATTGGGTGGTTTTTGAAATATTCAGGCATTGGTTTTCCACTGTCAATAATTTCTTTGATTTTTGCGTGAGCGATATCTCTTGCTACAATAAGAGTACCGTTCAGTTTTAATCGGGTTTTGATCGGGTATTTGGAAAGCTCTGCAAGAATTTCCGGCATTGGTTTGTTAAGGTTAATCTCAACAGCTTCTTCCAAATGTGGTGGAGTATCAGGTAAGAATCTTTTCGGATTCTGCTCTAATTGCTCCAGGAAGATCCCTTCTTTTGTAATTTTCCCTTTGATATTTCTGTCTGCAGAACAGGAAACTCCCATTCCTACCGGACAAGATGCCGCGTGTCTCGGAAGTCTGATCACTCTTACATCGTGAGTAAGGTATTTTCCTCCAAACTGAGCTCCGATGGCACTTTCCTGGCAGATTTTCTGAACTTTAGCTTCCCATTCAAGGTCTCTGAATGCCTGTCCGGCCTCATTTCCTTCTGTCGGAAGATTGTCGTAATATTTTGCAGATGCTTTTTTCACTGCTGCAAGGTTGGCTTCTGCTGAAGTTCCTCCGATTACCAATGCTAAGTGGTAAGGCGGGCAGGCAGCCGTTCCAAGATCCGAAATCTTTTCTTTAATGAATTCTTCAAGAGATTTTTCGTTCAATAAGGATTTCGTCTTTTGATATAAGAATGTTTTGTTGGCAGAACCCCCTCCTTTTGTTAAGAACAGGAATTCGTAATAATCTCCTTTTTTAGCATAGATATCAATCTGTGCAGGAAGGTTAGACCCGGAATTCTTCTCATCAAACATCGTTAAAGGAACGACCTGAGAATATCTTAAGTTTCTTTTCTGATAGGTATTGAAGATTCCCTTACTTAGATATTCACCATCATCTACTCCCGTGTACACATTTTCTCCTTTTTTCCCCATTACAATAGCCGTTCCTGTATCCTGGCACGAAGGAAGAGCTCCCTCCACAGCTACTGCAGCGTTTTGTAAAAGGTTATAAGCAACGAATCTGTCATTATCTGTAGCTTCAGGATCATCAATGATTCTTCTAAGGCTTTCTAAGTGTGAAGAACGAAGCATGAAAGAAACATCTGCCATCGCTTCTTCAGCTAACAGTTCCAATCCTTTAGGATCTACTGTTAAAATTTCTCTGTCACCCAGTTTTTCAACCTTTACATAGTCTGATGTAAGTTTTTTGTACACCGTATCATCTTTCTGAATAGGATACGGATCCTGATATCTAAAATCCATTCAATTTTTGTTTCTACAAAAATACGCCTCCTTTAAAAAAATATGAGTAAAATCAGTCATTTAAATTGATATTTATAATGATTATAAATTGGAGGTTTCTGAGTTTATAAGTACCTTTATAGAAGCTAAATAAACAAAGCCAAAATATTATTTATTTCATTAAACATGATACTACCAACAATTTTTTTGGCGTAAAAAATAAAAGATCATACAAATTTCAACACTATGAATTACAGAATAGAAAAAGACACCATGGGAGAAGTGCAGGTACCTGCAGATAAACTTTGGGGTGCACAGACGGAACGTTCCAGAAATAATTTCAAAATAGGACCTGAGGGTTCAATGCCGCATGAAATCATTGAAGCTTTTGCTTATCTGAAGAAGGCTGCCGCTTATGCCAATACTGATCTGGGAGTACTTCCTGTGGAAAAAAGAGATATGATCGCGAAAGTATGTGATGAAATTCTGGAGGGAAAATTGAATGACCAGTTTCCTCTGGTGATCTGGCAGACGGGTTCCGGAACCCAGTCGAACATGAATGTCAATGAAGTAATTTCAAACAGAGCACACGTCAATAACGGCGGAACATTGGGTGAAAAATCTGAAATCCACCCGAATGATGATGTGAATAAATCCCAGTCTTCGAATGATACCTATCCCACTGCCATGCACATTGCTGCGTATACCAAAGTTGTGGAAGTAACCATTCCGGCTGTTGAGAAACTAAAAAATACGTTGTCTGAGAAATCAAAAGCCTTTAAAGATGTGGTAAAAATTGGTAGAACCCACCTGATGGATGCCACTCCGCTTACTCTTGGACAGGAATTTTCAGGATATGTGGCTCAATTGGAATTCGGATTGAGAGCTTTAAAAAATACCCTACCTCATCTTTCTGAACTGGCATTGGGAGGAACTGCTGTAGGAACAGGATTGAATACGCCTAAAGGCTATGATGTAAAAGTAGCAGAATATATTGCTCAGTTTACAAAACACGCTTTTGTTACTGCTGAAAATAAATTTGAAGCCCTTGCTGCTCATGATGCGATTGTAGAATCTCACGGAGCTTTAAAGCAACTGACAGTTTCTTTATATAAAATTGCTCAGGATATAAGATTACTGGCATCAGGACCACGTTCCGGAATCGGGGAAATTCATATTCCTGAAAATGAACCGGGATCATCTATTATGCCCGGGAAAGTAAATCCTACCCAGAATGAAGCAATGACGATGGTTTGCGCACAGGTCTTAGGAAATGACACTACAATTTCATTTGCAGGAACTCAGGGGAATTATGAGCTGAATGTTTTCAAACCGGTAATGGCTTACAATTTTTTACAGTCTGCCCAATTGATTGCCGATGCATGTATTTCCTTCAATGATCATTGTGCGGTAGGTATTGAGCCCAATCATGAGAGAATTAAAGAACTGGTAGACAAATCTTTAATGCTTGTTACGGCTTTAAATACTCATATCGGATATGAAAATGCTGCTAAAATTGCTAAGACGGCCCATAAAAACGGGACAACGTTGAAAGAAGAAGCCATTAATCTTGGTTTGTTAACTGCTGAACAGTTTGACGAGTGGGTAAAACCTGAAGATATGGTAGGAAGTTTAAAATAATGATTCTATAACTGATACAGTGTAAAAACTCCGGGAATAATTCCTGGAGTTTTTCATTTTACTGTCAAAAATATATTTAATCTAACCCAATGGCCAAGCCAAATATCAGTGCTTTATCATTTTTGAAATAACTGTCTTTAAAGAAGTTACTGAAATCTTTTTTAACAAACACGCTGAAACTGTTATACGAAAATGTAATCTGTGCTCCATATACAAAAGGATTCACCTGATAGTTTCCGCGGTCTCTGGTTTCACCGTCATTTCCTTTTACAATATTGTTGGTAGACATTTTTACGCCACCATATACATTGGCTCCAATTTTAAATCCTGTGTAATAACTTCTGTACTGGATATCCATTCCGGCATTTTTAAGTTTTGAGAAATTATACTGCATTCCAAGAGGAACCATGATATATCCGGTTCTCAATTTGCTTTTATCAAGGTTTCCGTTGTATTGCGCCAAAGCGACTCCCTGATCTGCACTTCTTGTAAACAGCATATTATTATCTGCTCTTACTGTTCTCCAGGAAAATCCTAACCCGGAAATTACCGCCCACGGGCTTGTTCTGCTAAGCTGATAGTTCAGTTTCAGACCAAACTCCAGGTTATTGGCATATCCTATGTTTTTATCCAGGACATTATCCTGAGCACTGTTTGTAAGTGTCATGATTCCATAAGAGAAATATCCTGTAAAGCTTCTGCTGGGACGGAATTTTTTCAATAATTTTTCTTTAAGCTCTTCTTTAGAGGTAACATCGGTATTCAGAAGGGAATATCTTACCTGCTTTTGAATAACGTCATCCAGATCAAAGCCAAGTTCCTCAATTCTTTTATCCATTTTCTCAGAATAACGGTCTGCAATCTGAGCTTTTTCTCTGTCAAAATCTGCCTTATCCAGGTTTTTTGCCTGCAGAACCAACAGTTCTTCTTCCATCAGCTTTTTTTCTTCCTGAATGATGGTATTGATCTTTGCAGCATATTCTTCTACTTTTTCTTTTACAATAGGGCTTACCTCTGTATCTTTTTTAGAAGACAGGTTAATATTGAATGTCTTTTGTGCATAGAATGATGCTGAAAAAGAGCACAGCAATCCCATTACGATTAATTTCTTGATCATATTATTAATTTTTAAATTTTTACGGATATGTTATCTGGCATTCAAATCAATAGTAGCCACATTACTTCCATCCTTTGTTTTTTCGATAACATCTTTATGCTCTACTGAGAAAAGAAGTGTGGATGGGTCTACATATTTTTTCTTTTTAACCGGAGTTTTTATAGAATCGGCTTTTGCCATCATCTTAGGATTAGAAATCTGAGTGATATCCAGTTTCTTCAAAGGAAGAGTTTCTTTAGGAATAAGCTTATTCTGGTCCATTGCCATAGGAGAAATAGCTTCTTCCTTATCCTGAGAAAGAGTTTTTTTCACCTCCTTTTTATCATTATTTTCAACTGCCAGCGGAACATGGTTCTGAACCGGATCTTTTACAATTTCTTCTGTAGTATTTTTTCCGGTTTGTTTCACAATTTCCTGCTGAGTTTCGGAAGGTTGATTAAGAAAAAAAAGAACGCTTCCCAAGCTGAATGTCAAAATCAAACATGCCGCTACTAAAAACCAGTTCATTTTTGATTTGAAACGGTGACTATTGTTATTCTGAAGCTCAATTTCGGACCACAGATTGCGTGATGGAGTGATTTCTCTCTCCTCAATCTGTTTTTTGATCTGAAATTCAATAGTATCTTTAGACGTTTTCATTTTTCACTTTTTTTTGTTGTTGAAAGTAGATCTTTCTTAATTTTTCTTTTGCTCTGAACAGCTGTGTTTTGCTGACAGCCACTGAAATCTGCAAAGTATCAGCAATTTCCTGGTGAGAATATTCTTCCAGCACATACAGGTTAAAAACCATTCTGTAGGCATCGGGAAGCTGATCCAAAAGCTCTTGTGCATTAAAATCACAATCAATCTCTGCTTCATGGATATCTTCATGAAAAGATTGATTAATCTCGTCCAGATAGAAAATAGTTTTATGACTTTTGATAAAATTCAGGCATTCATTTACAACAATTCTTCTTGCCCAGCTTTCCAGGTTCGACTCTCCTCTGAAGCTTTCAATGTGCTTAAAAATTTTACAGAATGCTTTAATGAGACAATCTTCGGCCTGATACAAATCGCTCACATAGCTTTTGCTTACACTCAGGAATCTCTTTACATTCTGTTCATAGAAAATCTTCTGTGCAGCCGGATCCTGTTTCTTCAGGAGGCTCAACAAATCATTCTTTTTATTTCCGAACAAAAGTTTCATGCTTATGCTGTTTCTATACTAAAGACAATCAAAACAAAAAAAGGTTACAACTTGAAAAAAATATTTTATTATTTACTACAATAAGTTGATTTTTTTTGTCCAGAGTTACAAATTCCCTCCTTTTTTTATTTCGAGAAACAAAAGAAAAACCTTTAAATAAAAAACTGAATGACAATATTTTAATTAAAAGTACTCTGTATTTATTTTTTTCCTATATTAGAGATATAATTAATTTAAAACTAAATCCATGAAAAATCTAAAAAAATTAGATAGAGAAAATTTAAAAGTAGTATTAGGTGCGGGCTTTACATGCCTTGGTAACCTTTACTTAATAGAAGCAAACGGCTATTATGCATGCTGTACAAAACCCGATGTAGATCCTTGCAACTCTTCTGCATTTTGTCTGACTCCTGTTGGTATGTGTGATACTGGTGGTCCAGCTTAATTCTAAGCTCAATTAAAACAGTACCATGAAACAACTAAAAAAAGTTAAAAAGGCTGCCTTGAATGGGACAGCCTTTCATTTTATCCTGTGAATTCATCAAGCAAATTTCTGGTAGGAACAAAGAAAAGCGTTCCTGTAACTGCCGTGCTGAAATCTAAAATTCTGTCATAATTTCCCGGAGGATCACCTATAAACATATTCGTCAACATTTTCTTTGTGGTGGAGAATGTACTTGAATAGGCAATAAAGTAAGTTCCAAACTCATTGGTAGAAGGATTCCCAAAAGGCATATTATCTCTTACGATTTTCAATTCTTCACCGTTTTCGCCCTCGATATTAGCTAAGGCAATGTGTGAATTTGATGGTTTTACATCATCAGACATTTCAATATCATTCTCTTTTGATCTTCCGATCACTTTTTCCTGTTCTTCCGTGGATAAGCCTTTCCAGGCATCCATGTTATGAAGATATTTTTGAACAAAAAGATAGCTTCCTCCTTTATACTGAAGGTCTTCATCTCCTATTTTTCCAAAATAATCACGGTCGTCTCCATGCGGATTTTCCGTTCCGTCTACAAAACCAAGAATGGAACGCGCATCCCAATATTTGAATCCATGAACCTCCAGAATACTTTCGGCCACTGAGCTCAATAACCTGGAAATTTCGACAGCCATATCAAAAATAAGGCTTTTATTGTCTGCTCTCAGATGAAAATGAAGATCTCCGGGAGTAGAAACTGCGGTATGTTTCGTTCCTTTTATTTCTTCAAAATTGACTAATTCTTTGGGCATTGGTGTCTGAAGTTCCAGTTTTCTCCATGCATCAGCGCCAATTCCCATGACACAGCTTGCTCTGCTGTCCGGGAAACGGTTAAACACTGAATTATTAAGATTTAAAACCAAAGCACATAGTTCCTGAAAAACTTCTTTCAGCTCAGGGCTGTCATTAAGTTTCCAGACCATGAAAATAGTATTGCTGTTGGGATAATCTGTTACATTCTGTGATTCTATTGTATTCATACCTCTATTTTTGTGGTATTAAATATCCGAAACTGAAACCTGATCTGCAAAATATTGTTCCAGATCTTTCAATGTTTCCGGATTAGTCTGAATATCTTTTACCAAAAGACCTTTGTTCACCACTACAATTCTGTTGCAGACTTCTGTGGTATGGGAAAGATCATGGCTGGAAATAAGGAAAGTAACGCCATCCTGTTTTGATAATTCCTTGATCAGGTTTTTAAGCTTAATCTGGGTAGACGGATCAAGGTTAGCAAAAGGCTCATCAAGAATAATTATTTCAGGATTCCCGATAATTGCTCCTACGATTCCCACTTTTTTCTGATTTCCCTTTGAAAGATCACGGACATATTTCCCGGATTTCAGGATTTCACCATTGAAAAAATCATGAAAGGGTTTCAGGAATTCATCTACAGATGCTTTATTCTGACCTCTCAGCTCCCCAAGAAAATAAAAATATTCCTCCGGAGTAAGATATCCAATGAGAAAGGTATCATCTACAAATGCTGATACTTTATTTTTCCAGGCTTCGGATTCATTGACTTTAATACCATCAATGCTTACAAATCCTGTCGTAGCCTGAATCAGATCCAGCATCAGGCTGAAAAGAGTTGTTTTTCCTGCTCCGTTATTTCCTACAAGGCCAAATGTTTCCCCTTTAGGAATTTCAAGATTTTCGATATTAAGAACCGTTGCTTTTCCGTATGTTTTTGATAGATTATGTATATTGATCATGGCTTAATTTATATTTTTAAATGCATCCAAAGTGCTGTATTTCTCTCTTTTATATTGTTTTACAATGATATCGAAGATTTTCTCTCTCAGAAAAAAGCCGATAATTCCTATAATTGCAATACTTATCACTCCGCCAGTAATTCCCCATAGATATTTTGTCAAAGCAAATACTCCCATTGGGAGAAGCATTTTAGGAATCAGCAGAAGCATTGTCACTAAACTGAAACTTCCTTTTTGCCCCATTCTTTTCTCTTTTGAATTCAGGTCGATCTGATTTTTATTGAAAGCTCCGGACCACAAGGTAAATTGAGAGTTAACACCTATATTATATAATCCTGCCGCAAAGAATGTAACATAGATCTCCCAGCCAAAGTACGCATAACAGAGAGCAATGACTACAGAAGCAGCTGTTATAATATTCATCAGCCACCATTTCGCTTTCAGATATTCTTTGTAAGGAACATTCAGAGTCATCATCAATGGAAAATAGGAACTGTCAAAAGCAGGTACGCGCTGCCCGAACAGAAACTGAAAACCACCTGTTACAAAAAGTCCCATAACCATCATCATTGCCGGAGTTTTGTAGAGTGAAGAACTAAACATCAGCAATCCATAGAACAAGAACATAAAGCTTCCAAACAAAATTCCTTTGGTTACTTTATTGCGTCTCAGCATTCTGATATCGTTATTGATAAATGCTCCGATAACACCATATTTATTCAGGAAGGCAATATTTTCTGTTTTCCCGACTGTTTTCTTGGCTTCAAGCCCCTGATCAAGATAAAATTCATTGCGAAGGTAGCGGAAACATACCCACCAGAGTATTACAAACAATAGAACAGGAATCAGTGCAAAGTAAGGTTTTTCATACAAGCTGAAGAAAACCGATTCAGAATAATATAAAACTGGAACAATATTATAATACCCCAACGCTCCTATACCCAGAAAGCATACTCCTGTGATAACTGCCAGCGTTTCTTTCCCATTGAAAAAGATATTGATAAAATTATTCATGTAAAGTAATGAAACCGCCCCTATAAGCCATAATAAGACTCCTGGAATGCTGTATCCATTGAATAATGCAATCAGTGAAAATGTAATAAAGAATAAGGAACTCAGCCAACTGAATGCTGAAAGAAACGTCTTAGCCAGCATATAATTGACCAATGTATTCTTCCTGATATTCATGGTAAGAAACGGCTTAATATTCTGTGTAGGGATTTCCTGCCAGAGATATTTAAGAACAAGATCAATAATCCAGGCAATGATCATGAATTTTGAAACTACCTTTAAAGGATCCTGGTGCATTTCCTCCTGAATGTAGAAAAAGGCAATAAATGCTCCACCCACAAGACATCCGATAAAGTAAAGAATTCCTATAAAACGGAGAATTTTCATGGTCAGATTGATCCCTAAAGATGTACCACGAAAAAAGCTTTTGATTTCAAGCCTAAGGAACTTTAGAAACATATTTTAGTTTTTATACATTAGTAAATATAATGTAAAATATGTTACAAATTTTTAAGAAAAAAGTGGATTTATTTAATTATCCTATAAGCTCTTTTGCCTGTGCCAAGGCTGCTTCCGTAATTTTACTTCCAGAAAGTAACTGGGCAATTTCGTTCAGTTTTTCTTCACTGCTTAATGGAATAATAGTAGATTGTGTTCTGCCGGAAATATCTTGTTTTACTACTTTATAATTATCGTTTCCTTTAGCAGCAACCTGTGCAAGGTGGGAAATAACAATCAATTGCATGTCTTCAGACATTTCTCTCATCAGGTTACCGATTTCTTCAGCTACTTTTCCTGAAACACCAGTGTCAATTTCGTCCAGAATAAGGGTTGGCAACTCATCACTTTCTGCAATAATTTTCTTTACAGCAAGCATTACTCTTGATCTTTCTCCTCCGGAAATAGCCGTTTGAATTGGTTTTAAAGGGAAGCCGGAGTTGGCCTGAAACAATAATTGAATACTTTCCTTTCCAAACTGATTAAATTCGTCAGCATCCTGCAATTCTATATCCACCTTTGCTTTTTCCAGTCCTAATTTCTTGAGAAGACTTTCTGCTTTTTTGATGAAAACAGGAACATTCTTATGTCTGTTCTTTGAAAGTTTTGAAGCAAGGCTCAGAAGTGTTTTTTCTTTTTGAGAGATCGTTTCTTCAGTTTCTTCAATCTGTAATTCTAAATCTGAGGCTCCTTTCTGATCTCCAGCCAGCTGATTTCTGATCTCAATCAGTTCATTAAGCTCTGAAACATTATGTTTAAGAAATAACGCATTGATTTTATTGTTAAGATCGGTAAGATATATCAGGTTTTCAGGATTGATTTCAACTCTTTCCGCTTCATGCTCCAACTCAGAGATAATGTCTTTAAGCTCTACAAAAGAGGTTTCCAATCTTGAATCAAGTTCAGCAAAACTGGTAGAAATTTCGGAAATTTTTGAAAGTTTACTGGTCGCTTCATTAAAGAATGACAGAATCCCTATTTCCTCCTGATGAAACCTTGACAGAATCTGGCCTACATTTTCAGAGATCATTCCTGCATTTTCCTGGATAGAAAGCTGGTTTTGAATATCCTCATAATCAACATCGTCAAGCTTGAGCTCTTCCAATTCGTTGAGTAAAAATTCTTTATAATCGCTTTCTTTATTGAATTCCGAAAGTTGGGTTTTCAGTTTTTTCAATAACAACTTCAGCGTTTGAAATTCAGAAAACTCCTGTTGATACTCTTCAATGATTTTTTTATTCTCAGAAAGCCCGTCGATAATTTTAAACTGATATTCTGAGGTAAAAAGATTGGATGTTTCAAATTGAGAATGGATATCAATCAGTTGTGAGGAAAGCTCTCTAAGAATATCTAACGTTACCGGCACATCGTTGATAAATGCACGGGATTTCCCTGAGGGAAGTATTTCTCTTCGGATAATAGTCTGAAGTTCGTAGTCCAGATCATTCTCTATAAAGAATTTCTTAAACTGATTATTGAGAGAAAACTCGGTTTCCACCACACTTTTCTCTTCAGCTTTGGCGATTGATTTTACATCTGCTCTTTCACCTAAAATAAGTCGAAGAGCACCTAGAATAATAGATTTCCCCGCCCCCGTTTCACCGGTAATAACCTGTAAACCATTTTTCAATGATACTTCAAGGGTATCAATCAGGGCAAAGTTTTTAATGTAAATTCTCGAAAGCATTGATAATCCGGGTTATAATCCAATTTGAGTTTGAACTGTAAAAATAAGTTTTTTTAATGAGTTAAGAAATCGTTTTTTGACTGTTCACTCATCCATAATGCTAACTGTTTTTAAACCTGCTCACAAATCCTAGACTTTCCATTTATTCCACTTATTCTCTATATTCTTTGGTGAAAGGATGATCATTGTCTGTTTAAGATCATTAAGAATCAACCCTCCATTATTTCCGGAATTGAAAATATTGAAAATTTCATCGCTTTTGGTATCCATGAACTGGTTAAAGAAAAACGCCTGCTGGAAATTATTTTCGTACATTTTTAGTTGCATCAGGGCATCAAAAATGACTTTTTTCCCGGCAGTCTGATCCTGGTTGAAAAGATTATCTAATCCAGCTCTATGGTAAGTATAAATGGTAGAACGTAACTGATTCCAGTTGGGGTTCATAATTTCGTTAATCAAAATAGAACGGCTTCTTGGCTCGTTGATGGTATTCCAGCCCTCATAGTTTCTGTTTTGGGAATTCTGTGCAATCTGCTGTGCTTTTGCGTACCATTGTGATCCTCCCATAGACTGGAAACTATCCGCATCAAGACCTAAAATAACATAAATATAGAAACTGATTACATCGGTAAGATTTTTCCCGGAGAATTGTCTTTCATTAAAAATAAGACTCTCATTTTCAATATATTCAAAAGCAAATCTCTGATCCTGAAGATTAATTAAAGGAGATTCATAAGTCGTATTGTACACAGGTCTTACTGCCTGAATCACAATAGATCCTTTGAATTTGTTAACATCTCTTTCTGCAATAACAATAGAAAAAGCACATTTTATTTTTTCAAAATTCTGAAGTCTTTTACCTGTCCAGCTGGTATTATTGATAAAGTCCCGGAGACTTTTCTCCAACGCTTTGTACGCCTGCTGGTTACTTCCACCCAGCTGTTGGGAGTTTACTTGCACTGTTGCCAACAGCTCCTGAGAAAAACTTTGGGTATATAGAAATAACAGAAAAAATAAACTTATAATTTTTTTCATTGCCTATTAAAAATTGAGAACGGAAATTTATTAAAATTATTTTAAAAGTTGAGCCTCAACAAAATTGAGAATATCTTTTGCTACTTCATCCTTGGATTTCAGATTGAATTCCTTCTTTTCTGTTTTAGTAAATATCTTGATTTTGTTGGTATCATTTTTAAAACCGGCTCCTTCATCGCGCAAGGAATTGAGAACGATCATATCCAGATTTTTCTTTTCCAGTTTTCCTTTGGCATTTTCTTCTTCATTTTGCGTTTCCAGTGCAAATCCTACCAAAAACTGATGGGTTTTCTTTTCTCCCATTGTTTTAAGGATATCGGGATTCTTAACCAATTCTATCGTAAGATTTTCAACATTCTTTTTGATTTTTTCCTTCGCCACTTCTTTGGGAGCATAGTCTGCTACTGCAGCACTGGCAATTCCTATGTCTATGCTGTCGTAAAATTCAAATACTTTTGTAAGCATTTCTTTGGCTGAAGTCACTTTATGAAGTTCAACGTTCGGATCATTGATGGTTTGAAAACTCGGTCCTGAAATCAGAATTACTTTAGCTCCTCTTTTTGAAGCTTCTTCTGCGAGAGAGAATCCCATTTTTCCTGATGAATGATTCCCGATAAATCTTACCGGATCTATTGCTTCATAGGTAGGTCCTGCGGTAATTAAAACCGTTTTTCCTTCAAGGCTTCGGGATTGGATATCCGAACTTAAATATTGTTCTACCGTATTAAAGATAGTTGCCGGTTCTGCCATTCTTCCCTGCCCGATCAGTCCACTGGCCAGCTCTCCATTTTCCGCAGGAATGATAATATGTCCAAAGCTTTCTGCCAGCTCCAGATTCTTTTTTGTAGAAGGGTGTGCATACATATCAAGGTCCATTGCAGGAGCTATGAATACAGGACATTTTGCAGACATATAGGTGGCAATAACAAGATTATCACACATTCCGTGAACCATTTTTGACAGTGTATTTGCCGTACATGGAGCAACGATCATAACATCCGCCCACAGGGCCATTTCCACATGACTGTTCCATGTTCCGTTATCACTATAAAAATCCGAATACACGGATTTTTTGGATAATGTAGACAGGCTTAGTTTCGTTACAAAGTTTTCTGCATCAGGAGTCATAATAACCTGTACTTCGGCACCTTTCTTCACAAAATCTCTGATCAGAAAGTGAATTTTGTAAGCCGCAATTCCTCCAGAGACAGCGATAAGTATCTTTTTACCGGAAACACTCATTTAGTTCTAATTTTTTGAAATACTAAAGTACTTATTTTTTCCCACACAATGAGGCTTTAAAACAACAAAGGTCATAAAAGAAGTAAATTCCTTTATGACCTTGATTTATTAAAATACAGAAGATTATTTTCTTTCTTCTGTTTTTCTGAAATAAACATCATCGTTTAACCATTCTTCAATAGCAATTGAAGTTGGCTTTGGAAGCTTTTCGTAATGTTTAGAGATCTCAATTTGCTCTCTGTTTTCGAAAACCTCTTCTAATGTAGAATTGTGAACGGCAAATTCATCCAATTTGTTGTGAAGTTCCGTACGGATCTCCGCATTGATCTGCTCTGCTCTCTTTCCCATGATAACAATAGCTTCATAGATTGAACCTACTTTATCTTCAATCTTATCTTTGTCGTAAGTAATAGTATTTACTTCTGCTTTTGTATCTTTTACACTCATTTTGAGAAAATTATTTTTATTTTAAGATGGCAAATTTACGAATTATCTTTGAATTTTGAAAGTCGCTGCAGGAGGAGGTGTCTTAAGTGCTGCACTGTCCCTCTGTAACTGCATTGCTTTCTTTTCATTGCTGATTTGATCCTTGATTTGCTGTTCTGTTTTATCTTTATCTGCCAGTTTTTCAGCTTCTTTTTTCTGTTTTGCTGTTAAAGCCGCAATTCTGGCCTCAGTTTGTTTTTTAACAACTACGAAGTTCTGTTTTTCTTTTTCCAGTTTTTCTCTAAGATCTACTGCTGTTTTAGAATATTCTGTGTTGGGAAGTTCTTTCTCTACCAGCTTTGTATAAGTAAGAGCACTTTCAATACGTTCATCTTTGAGACCATATACAGACTTCATCGCCAATTCATAACGTGACTTCATGATATAGTCATAAATCTTTGAACGAAGTTTTGTACTTGGAAAATCTTCCAAAACATTTTCAAATGCTACATTGGCTGCTTTATACTCACCCATTTTGTAGTATTGTCTTGCATTTTCATAAGCTTTAAATTCCAGCTTATAAGACAATTCATCAATTAACTGGCTGATATTCTTAGATCTTTCAGAGTTGGGATAATTGTTCAGGAATTCCTGAAGCTCATTAATGGCCAATTCTGTACTCGACTGATCCAGGTTGTAATCCATAGAACCTTCATAGTAGCATAATGCAGACATATAGGCTGCTTCTTCTGCTCTCGGGTCTTTTGGAAAACTTACTGCAAAATTCTTAAACTGGTGTCCTGCCAGCTTATAACTTTTGTCGTAATAATTGGCATAAGCTGTATTGAAACCTACGTTAGGAAAATCATCTGTTCCCGCCACAAGATTGGCAAGTCTGTCGTAAAGAGCCAATGCATTTTTCCATTTTTTCTTGGCAAAATTTTCATTAGCTGCCTTTAAGATAAATTCTTTATCAGCACTTCTCATTGCTCTCTCCTGCTGACTTACACAAGATGTAATCACCGCTACAGCAAAAAGACCTAAAATATATTTTTTCATATATAAAATTCAACAGTTTTCGGATTATACAGCCGATTTACTAATTTGCAAAAATATAACTTTTTTGCCAATAGATTTTTTTTTATGAATATTTAACGTAATTTTAGTCTGCAGCGTATCCCAAAATCGCAAAAACACTTAATAAAAGATTCATTCTCACCTTTTTCTCTGCTTCTTTTGCATAGGTTTCCTCATTTTTGCTCGGAACATAGAGCTCATAGAAATTTTTATTCCTGATGACAAATAAAGTGGATCCGATGATCATGGTAAGAATGTCTTCAGGTTTGGGCGTAAAAGTAAAAACTCCTGATGCGACACCTTTTTTAATGACTTCATCCAGTTTTTTCACAAATAGCTGATAGAAATCCAGCAGTTCATCTTTCAGATTCTCTGTATGACGAAGCTCCTGGGTCACGAAACCATGAAAATAATTATACTTGAAAAGCTGAGAAACAATATATTTAATCATTTCCCGTAATTGCATTTCAGGCTTACCATCCTTGATCGTATCTGCAAATTCTGAAAAATTCTCTCTTGTTTTCAGTACTCTGTACTGATAGAGATAGGACATCATTTTCTCTTTAGAACCGAAGTAATAAGAGATCATGGCGACGTTGATATTTGCTTTGGAACAAATATCTCTTACAGAAGTTCCCTCATATCCTTTCTTGGCGATGAGCTCTTCTGCAATATCCAATATGTGAATCTGTTTTTCTGTAAATTTTTTTTTCATGAAGTGTACTTTGAGTAAAGTTAAGAAATTTTTAACACATTTATAAACGATCGTTTAATAATTTTAAATTAATTCTGAAAATACTTACTTTTGAATATGGATTTTTTTGATTTTCATCATCATAAGAAATATATCAAAAACGGAATTTACAATATGAACATTGAGCAAATTCCGCCTGATTTCCCTTATTCTATTGGAATTCATCCCCAAGATATTGATGTTAACAATCTCGAACAGCAGTTTTCATGGATGAAAAGTATGATGTTTCAAAATTGTTTTGCCATTGGTGAATGTGGTTTAGATTCTTTAGTTTCTATAGATCAGAAAATTCAGGAAGACGTTTTTTTAAGACAGATCAGGATCGCTAATGAAGTCAAAAAGCCCATGATTATTCATTGTGTAAGAAAATTTTATGAGGTCATTTCTTTTAAAAAGAAAGCCGAGCAGCCCATGATCATTCATGGTTTTAATAAAAAACATCAAATTGCCGAAGACCTTCTTGCCAATAATTTTTACCTGAGTTTTGGAAAAGCTGTTTTGTATAATTTATCTTTGCAGGATATTTTGAAAAACACTCCATTAGACAAACTCTTTTTAGAAACTGACAATGAAGATTTTAGCATCGAAGAATTGTATGATAAAGTTTCGGAAATAAAAGGTATTTCTTTGGAACAGCTCAATGAACAAATTTTAGAAAATTTACACTCAATAAAAAATGGATAAGTACTGGTTGGAAAGAACGGAGCTTCTGGTAAAAGAAGAAGGCTTGGAAAAATTGAACAAAGCTACTGTTTTGGTTGTTGGCTTAGGCGGCGTAGGTTCTTTTGCAGCTGAATTTCTTGCAAGAGCCGGAGTTGGCAATATGACGATTGTAGATGGTGATACCGTAGACATTACCAATATCAACAGACAGCTACCGGCTTTACATTCCACCATTGGAAAGCATAAAGTAGAAGTGGTAGCTGAAAGACTTTTAGATATTAATCCCGATCTTAATTTAACCAAAATCAATGAGTTTCTAAATCCTGAAAGAATGGATGAAGTTCTGGATTCTGCAAAATTTGATTATGTTTTAGATTGTATTGACAGTGTAACGCCAAAACTTTGTCTGATTATCGCTGCCAAAAGAAGAAGGATAAAAATTGTAAGTTCAATGGGTGCCGGTGGAAAAACCGATCCAAGCAAGGTAATGGTAAGGGATATCAGCAAAACTGAACACTGCCACCTCGCAAGACAGGTAAGAAAAAGGCTGAAAAAAGTAAAAATTGACAAAGGAGTCCGTTGTGTTTTTGCCAATGACATACAGGATGAGGAAAGTCTGAAAATGACTGACGGGACCAATTATAAAAGATCTTTTTACGGAACAATAAGTTATATGCCTGCCATTTTCGGGTTGTATACCGCTTCAGAAGTGATTAATCATTTATTAAATCAGGATTAAAATATTTTCTCATGTATTTCACAGATTTTTAAAACGATTTTCATGTCTTAATGTGTGAAATATGCGGGAGAAAAATAAAAAAATATATTACATTTCGTAAATGACAAATTCCAAATATCCCAGAGCGGAAAAGCTCAAAAAAAACACAGAGATCAGTTTGCTTTTTGAGAAAGGTAAATGGAGAACAAGCGGAAACCTTAGAATTATTATTCTAAAGGATAAGCCCAACCTTTCTGTAGAAACTGCAAGATTTGGAGTTTCTGTTTCTAAGAGATATTTTAAAAGAGCAGTACACAGGAATCGTATCAAAAGGTTACTGAGAGAATGCTATCGTCTGAATAAAGATCTTTTCAGGCAAGCCTTTGGAGAAAAAACTATGGCAATGCTGTTTTGGGTTTCTTCTGAGATGCCTCCTAAATTTCAGGATGTGGAAGCACAGTTTATCAAACTCTGTGAAGCGCAGAAAAAATAATCTTTTCTTTAAAATAAAAAGATCTGTGAGACATTTTCTTGCAGATTTTTTTATTTCCCACAGATCACACAAATTTTCAGATAAGTATGTATAAAATATTTTTACGCTACAATAAACCACGAATTGCAAAGCTCGAGACTCGTATCACGTATCACTCGACCCCAAACTCAGACATTAGCAATACTCCAAATATCATATAGTTTTTGTATTTTTAGAGAAAACAATAAATCTGAAAATTAATATGTTAGATAACGTTCCCTATTTTTCTTATATCATCAGTGCATTTATTGGGATTGGATTAGCAGCTGCTACAGGCTTCCGGGTATTTCTTCCTATGTTTATTGTAAGCCTTGCCTCCTATTTCAACTGGATTCCCATGAATGAGCATTTTGAATGGCTTGCTGGTCTCCCTACACTTATTACAACAGGAATAGCCACTATCATTGAAATACTTGCTTATTACATCCCTTTTGTTGACCATTTACTGGATACTGTTTCTATTCCCATGGCAACAGTAGCTGGTTCCATATTATTTGCGAGTCAGTTTGCTGATCTTGGAACTTTCCCACAATGGGCTTTGGCATTAATTGCCGGTGGAGGTACAGCAGCTACCATCAGCTCTGGATTTGCAGGAATAAGGGCTGCTTCTACTGCGACTACCGGAGGTTTAGGAAACTCTATGGTAGGAACAACAGAGACAGCTGGTGCAGGTATCATGTCTGTTCTCGCAATGGCAGCTCCGGTAATAGCGGCCATATTTGCTCTAATCACATTAATTGTTGTTATTGTATTTGGGCGGAAGGCCTGGAAAAAATTAAAAAGCACTAAAAGCAATTCTCAGAAGTTATAAAATGAAAAAGGTACTGATGAGAACAGTACCTTTTTCATTTTAATTTTTACTTCTGAAGTCTTTAATATCTTTAATCTTGGATTCAAAATAGTCTTTCTTCTCAGGACTCTTTTTGATCAATATTTCAAATGCTTTTATGGCCTTTGTATAGAGTTTCTGTTCAAAATAAAGATTCGCCAATGTCTCTGTCATCAAATGTGAGATATCGTCATTCTTTTCTTTTACAACATAGGTACTTTCTTCTTTTAACTGACTGATTCTAGGGTTGTTTTCAATAAAGGTTTCAATAGCCTTTTCTTTAATTTCTGACTTTTCCTTTACAATTTCTTCTGTTCTGCCAATCTTAAGCCAGCTCTGCCACGTATTGATAAAACCTGGAACATTGCTGTCTATTGATGAAGGAGTAGTATTTTTCATAGTAACCTCCTGTACTTTTTCTACTACAGGTTCTTCTTTCTTTTCTTCAACCTTAAGGGTAGAAATATCGGTTCCGAAGAATGAAACATTCATTACGGGAACATCTTCTTTTAAAGTTTCTGTTACCGTTTTTTCTTCTTCAGTTGATTCACTTGGGGCAGCATTATCATCTTCAGTTTCTGAAGTCTCCACTACTGGCAAAACTTCTTCCTTAACAGCTTCTGTAGATTGTGTCTCTTCAGTAATACCTTCAGACTCAGTAACAGGAGCTGCTTCCACTACCAGAGATTGTATTTCGGGAGCTGATGCTTGTTCAGGTTTACTGATTAAAGAATCTGGCATATTGGATTCCACACTCATCGGTTTCCATGCAGACTGTACTTCAGAGGTTTCTTCTATCTTTTCTTCAGCCAACTCAGAATTAGTCTCTTCTACAGGTAATTGATTTTCAATAACTCCTTCCTGTACAGGTTCTTCTTTTATTTCTTCAGGCTTATTGTCACTGGTTGACCAGAAATGAAAGTTTTGAGTATCAGCGAAGCTAATTTCATGATCCTCAACTGTTTCAGGCTCTATTTCTTCCTCTTGCTGAGCAAGTTTAGTTTCCTTCATTTTTTTCTCAACCTCTTCAATCAGGCGTCTCATTTCCTCCTCATGTTTATTGATGTTCGGTTGGGAAATTTCAACAGTCTCCATTATTTCTTCGCTGTTAGCCTGGATTTTAACGTCTGGCATAAATGAATCTGTTCCATGGAAACTTACTTCCGCATCAGATATTTCCACTGAAGGCAATCCTTCATTACCATTTTCTTCTTTTACACCAGAAATCGGATCTTCATCGATGATGGTTTCCGGTGTAAAGTCTTCTCCGGCTTCTGCTTCAGCTTGTATTTTTTCCTGGTGAGCAGATTCTTCCTCAGAAACCAATTCAGTTTTATGGCCGGATTCCTCTTTTACAGGCTCTTCTTCTGCTGCTGCCTCACTATTTACTTCTGATACTAAAGGCGCTACTTCATGAAAACTGGTATTTCCTTCTTCTTCAATATTGTCTTCCTCTTTTTCTGAAGAAATCTGATCTTCGCGAATGATAGTTTCTGCCGTAAACGCCTCTCCATCATTCTCCTTAGTTTCAACTTGTCCGGATTCTACTTTCTCCCCAACCGGTTCTTCAACTGTAGACTCAGTCTTCTGGGTTACCAGAGTTCCAGATTCAAGGGTAGATTCAATATCTATGGTTTCAGAATTTTGGTCATTCAGGAAGTTTTCTTCTCCTTCAAATAAAATTCTGTTTCGTTCACCGTTTACATAAATGTGTTTAACTTCCTGTGCGGTTGGTAAGACACAAGTACTTTTCTCCTCTTCCAAAGGTTTTTCCAAAGAAACTTCTTCTTCTCTTCTGATGGGGAAGGATTGGATCTTTGGAGTAAATTGGGCAGGTTTTTCAATTGTTTTAGAAGGTTTCTTTTCTTCCACAATTTCGGGTTTCACCTCCTGTCTGATCTTTCCGTTGATCAGCTGATATAAAATCTTTTTATCAGTAGTATATGCAGCCGTTACAGAAAGCTCCTTCTGATAGTTTTCTTTTTCATACAGATGCACTCCATACAGATGAAGCGCCCTGATATTCTGAATATAAGGAAAAGTGTGAATCTCTTCTTTCAAAAGACCAAGGTCTTCTAACTGAATATTTTTCGGATTTTTTATTAATTCTAAAACTCTCGGATTCATCTTACCAATTCGCTACAATGTCGTTAAATATTTTATTAATAATTCTATCTGTTACCAGCTTTACCTGCTGGTCTTCGATCTGACTTAGGGATACATCACTGTTGAAAGCGGCTTCATCAGAATATGTTCTGTCAAAACTTGCATCCGGATGAATTTTATTTTCATAATGTACCTTTACTGTAATCGTAAGTTTATTCTGTGCCTGCTGAATCACTCCTCCAGAAGGGTTGGTCTGGGTATTGGAGCTGATGGTGGTAGGGGTAATGGAATAGTCTGTAATTTCTCCTTCAATCAGGATATCCGGATTTTCTTTTGTTCCTTTCAAAGTGGTTCTCTGAAGGAATCTGTTTTGAATCGCTGTAGAAAACTGTTGTGATAATGCAGGGTTTACAAGAGGAGCATTATTGGGAAATTCATTAATCTGAACTGTTTTCTCATCTGTAAGAGACGATCCCGTAAAGCTGTAGCATGAATTTAAAACTCCAAGCAATGCAAAAAGCACTCCCGTTAACAGTGATTGTTTCAAGCTGATATTGTTAATTTTAAAGTTCATTTTTAGATCCGATTTCAATAATTTCATCATACTCAATTTGTTGAATAGCATCTTCATAAGCAAAATAATTTGCTGTGTATAAGAATGGTAAGGTAAGAAAAATTCCTATCCCGCAAGCAACAATACCAATCTGGGACAAAATACTCACTACCAATGAGAAAAGAAAAATTGACAATAGATTTCCCTTGCTCATAATTTTGGAAATATTCCAGGCTTCTTTTACTTCTTTGATTCCTTTAAGACTGATTAACGGAATAATATAAAAGCCTTTTAGAACAAAGTAATATATAGCTGCTATTATTAAAAATATATAAGGAAACATAAAAAGTCCTACCATCGGATTGGGCTCATCCCTTCCGGAAATTGCTCCTGATATACCCAGCACAGCAAATAACGGGATATAAAGCAATAAAACACCACCAAAAACAATTAACTGCAACATAAAATAAGGCATGAAATCTTTGAAATCAAAAATATCTCCGGGACTTGCCGGCTGGTTTCTGTTCAGCCTCTGAAGGTATTTGTATAAATTACCCATTGCTAATAATCCACAGAATGGAATAATAGACATGATAAAGCATACTAAAAATGCTATAAAAATATTCCCGAAATCTTTCTTTAAAAGTTCGAAACCTTTGTTTATATATTCTCCGAGTTTAAAATTGATCGGCTTGGGTGTTAAATTGACTTTCATTATTTATGTTTTGCTAATCTTCCAGGTTATATTGTTTTATTTTTCTGTATAAAGTTCTTTGGGAGATTCCCAACTCATCTGCAGCTCTGTTCCTACGTCCTTTATGCTTCTCCAAGGCCTTGATAATCAAATCTTTTTCATTGTTCTGAAGAGAAAGAGATTCTGGTCTGTTTTCCTCAATTTCGATATCTTCAATATCTTCATAACTATCATCAGGACTAGAAATAATTGTTGGAGTCTGAACTGCCGGAGTATCGTTATTATTATCAAAATATAACAAAGATCCGGAATTCACCTGCGGCTGACTTTCAGGGGTATAAATCCTGTTGATCAGGTTTTTCTCATGGTTGCTCAGATCTGCTGTTCCTCTGTTCTTGATCAGTTCCGAAGTTAAGGATTTTAAATCATTAATATCATTCCTCATATCGAACAGAATTTTATACATGATCTCTCTTTCACTTCCGAAATCATTTTGTTTTGGAGTGCTTTGCGTATTGACCACCATTGGAAGATGGGTTTCCATAGGAATATACTCGGCAAGCTTCTCAGCAGTGATATTTCTGTTTCTTTCCACAACGGTCATCTGCTCTACTAAATTTCTTAGCTGGCGGACATTTCCCGGGAAAGAATAACTTTCTATATAATGAACAGCACTCTGCTCCAGCTCCAGTTCCGGCATTCTGTATTTTTCTGCAAAGTCAATTGCAAATTTCCTGAACAGCAAATGAATGTCTCCTTTTCTTTCTCTCAAAGGTGGCATATCAATCTGAACAGTATTCAAACGATAATACAAATCCTCACGGAATCTTCCATCGTGGATAGCTTTCATCATATTAACGTTGGTAGCTGCGACAATTCTCACATTGGTTTTCTGCACTTGTGAAGAACCTACTTTCATAAATTCACCACTTTCCAGCACTCTTAAAAGACGAACCTGAGTTTGTAGAGGAAGTTCTCCTACCTCATCCAAAAAGATGGTTCCGCCGTCTGCTACTTCAAAATATCCTTTTCTTGTAGCTGTAGCTCCTGTAAAAGCTCCTTTTTCGTGTCCGAATAATTCTGAATCTATGGTTCCTTCCGGAATGGCTCCACAGTTTACAACGATATAAGGCTGATGTTTTCTTCTGGATTCTGAATGAATGATTTTCGGAATAAATTCTTTCCCTACCCCACTTTCTCCAATCACAAGTACAGAGATATCTGTAGGTGCAACCTGGATAGATTTTTCGAGGGCACGGTTAAGTGCAGGAAAGTTTCCGATAATTCCGAAACGGTTTTTTATGTTTTGTAGCTCGTTGCTCATAAGTAAATTTTTGATTATTGACTGAATGTTAATCTTCTACAGCTCTTCAATCTGTTGTCTGTAGACTTTGTTAAAGTGATGAGTGTAGACATCTTTCATGGTCTTCCCTTCATCATACGTTTGTAAGGCTAACATTTTTAAATCCAAATAATCTTTGTTTCTGATCTTAGAAACTTTACTTTTAAAGTATATATTCTCAGCAAAGTCGTACTCTTTGCTTTGTTTTTCAAAATTTTCCAGGGCTCTGTCGTATCTTCCCAACTCGAAATAGGTAACTCCCAGCTGATAATGATCCAACATTCCCTTCACATAACTTCTGGTTACCAGAAGCCTTTCTATAATCCCCGCTGCTTTTTCTTTCTGTCCTAAAGCACTGTAGGACATCACTCTTACGATGCCCAGATTATAATCTCCGTTTTGAGACCTTCCAAAGCCTCCCGGATATTTTTTTAACTCTTCTAAATTCTGAATGCTTCCTGTGTAGTCTCTCAGAAACTGAAACTTTGTCCTGCCTCTGTAACCAAGGTGCATTTTAGGGTCTAAAGCAACGGCTTTATCAATTAGAATCTTCCAGGTTATGAAGTCCCCGTTTTTAAGATATGGAACTGCTTTTTCCATATAAGCATAGGAAAAATCGGGACACAATTCAATGTCTTTATCGAAAGCTTCCTGAGATTCTGCTAGACCTTGTAAATCTGAAGCCCAGTTGTATAACTCACACGCCTTTTTACAGTTCTCACCCTCTACTGCATTACAGTTGACCTGTGCAATAGTATTGGTGTAAACGATAAGTAACAAAAAGCTAAGGTAATACCTCTGAAACTTTTCCATTTTTAATTTTATAGGTTGAATACTGATAGTAAACTACTTTTAAACCTTCTATCTCTTTCAGACCTGGGCTCATATACCATAATCTGAACAGTACTGTCTTTCCTTCACAATTTACTAAAAATCTTACGGTAATATACCCGTTGATCTTTTTTTAAGAATATATATTTTCTTTTTTTAAGTTTTTCAGTGATGGTAACTTAATTTTATTCTACTGTCCTCCCTAAAAGCGTGCCTTGCGTATTATCATACACAAAAACGTTCACAATGTCACCTATTTTCTGTCCTTCCAGTTTATCGAAGACACATACGGCATTCTGAGAGTTTCTTCCTTTCCACTGATTTTTGTTCTTCTTGGAAATTCCTTCGATCAGGATCTGGTGCTCTCTTCCTACATAAGATTTCATTCTTTGTTTTGAAAGCTCACCCTGAAGGGCAATAACCTCAGCAAGACGTCTTTGTTTTACATCAGCCGGAATATTATCTTCCATTTTCTTGTGCGCCGGTGTTCCCGGTCTTTCTGAGTAGGCAAACATATAACCGTAGTCATATTCTACTTCTCTCATAAGACTTAAAGTATCCTGGTGATCCTCTTCTGTTTCATTACAGAATCCAACGATCATATCCTGAGAGAATGCGACTTCCGGAACAATTTCTTTTGCTTTTCTGATCAGATCAAGATATTCTTCACGGGTATGTTGTCTGTTCATCGCTTCCAGCATATTATTGCTTCCGCTTTGTACAGGAAGATGTACATATTTACAGATGTTGTCATGTTTTGCCATCATTCTGAATACGTCCAGACTCATATCCTGAGGGTTGGAAGTAGAGAATCTGATTCTCAGCTCCGGAACAGCTTTAGCCACTAAATCAAGAAGCTGAGCAAAATTAACGGCTGTTGCTTTCTGCATTTCAGAAGCTTTGGCAAAGTCTTTTTTAGGACCGCCTCCATACCAAAGGTAAGAGTCTACGTTTTGGCCTAAAAGGGTAATTTCTTTATATCCGTTATTGGCAAGATCTTTACATTCTTCAATAATAGAGTGCGGATCACGGCTTCTTTCTCTTCCTCTGGTAAAAGGAACCACACAGAATGTACACATATTATCACAACCTCTGGTAATGGTAACAAATGCGGTAACACCGTTTCCACCTAAACGAACAGGATTGATATCGGCATACGTCTCTTCTTTGGAAAGAATAACGTTGATGGCATCTCTTCCATCATCAGTTTCTTTTAAAAGGTTCGGTAAGTCTCTGTACGCATCCGGACCTACAACAAGGTCAACCAACTGCTCCTCTTCCAAGAACTTGGTTTTCAATCTTTCTGCCATACATCCCAGTACACCAACCGTCATATTCGGTCTTTCTTTTTTCAGATTTTTAAACTGAGAAAGACGCATTCTTACAGTCTGTTCTGCTTTTTCACGGATGGAACATGTATTTAAAAGAATCAGGTCTGCTTCTTCAACTTTCATCGTTGTATTATAGCCCTGTTCATTAAGAATGGATGCAACAATCTCAGAGTCAGAGAAGTTCATCTGACAACCATAGCTTTCTAAAAACAGTTTTTTAGAGTTCTCCGGTTTTTCTGCAATAGCAAAAGCTTCGCCCTGTTTTGTTTCGTCTATATATTTTTCCTGCACGATAATCAATTTAAGGTCCGTAATTTAAAATTACGAACGAATAAGTTTGCAAAGATACAAAATATTGTGACAGAATGTCAGGAGATTATCTGTATCTGTTATCATGGAAATTTTGATCCATTATTTTATCCTGATCTTCCAACTCTCTCTGTAGATCAAATTGTTGAAAAATTGGTTGAGTAATTTTAGCTCTAATTGAAATATTATTAAATGTAGCAGGATTCCATTTTCCTTTTATTCTAGACAGACTATTGATGATATCTTTCTTTTCATAGTCAAAAAAAATCACCTTCAATCTTGAAATCCTCCATTTCGCCATTCTCATTCACAACAAATGTCAACAAAGCTCTTTTGTCCTCGTTTTTCTTTACGAATTTTTCAAAAATAGACTTAACCTCAAATCCAAAAGCTTTTATTCCTTTTTTAAAAGTTGGGCCTTTCTTTTCGTTTTTACTTGGATCATCTTTGGAATTAACTAAATAAAAAGGATTTATTTCAATTTTGGCAATGGCTCCAATAAACTTTCCGTTTACTTTTGCCGGCATCCATTTTTTGAGATGGGGAATAATTTTACGGTTGAAATCAAATGCGCATTTATTTTTTTGAATTTCTACAGTATCAAAATCTTTAACATAATTGATGGATGAGTTTTCATGCACAAGAATCTGTACATTATACCGTTCTTCGCTTTTTTCGCAAGGCAACAACTTTTTCTCTTTAACAACCATTACCATCTCCTTAGTTAATTGATTTACACCTCCAACGTAAAAATCTTGGCCATAAGGATATTTATCCAAAACTTCATTTTGAGCAAAAATTAATTTTGTTGCAAAGAAAGTAATAAACAACAAAATTTTTTTAATCATGGTCATGTTTCATTTTATTTCTTTTTTCAGATCTTAATTGATCTCTTCACTAAATATCTCCCTGTGTTTAAATTTTGAAAAGAAAACCTTTGCATCTAATCAATATCCACAGACATTGAAGAGAAGTTCATTTTAACCTTGATCTGTGAAGCTACAGGCTGCCCGCCACAAGAGGCCGGAGTCCAGTTTTTCTTGATTCTTCTTACTACATATTGCATATCGTCAAAAAAAACTTCACTGTTCTGTACTTTAGGCATTCCTTTCACATCTACTACTTTTCCTTTAGCATCAAGCACTAAGGTAAATGTAAAATCTCCAGTCAAAGCATAGAAATCTGAATTCAGATATGCATACATATATTTGTTGAGAATTTCTTTATAGGCCGCGACACCCCCTTCGAAAGCAGCAGGTTTAAAATCATTACATTTTACAGCTACCTGCATAAAAGGTTCTTTGATATCTATTTTCAGAACATTTTTATTGCTTTCCCTGATAAAAGAATCATCACGGTCTTCCTGATCCTGCGCCAATGAAAAATTCATTACACATAAGGCTAAAAATAAAAATATCGTTCTCATAATTTTGTATACTAAATAATAAACAAAGGTAAATATTTAGCTTATTTATAAACAATAAAAACTTCACGCAAAGCATGAAGTTTCAGAATTTAAATATTGCGAATTCAATACAAGTTTTGAATTCATTATTTTTTAATCTTACAGTAACCCTTTAATGTGTTTATAATTACTTTTTACGGTTTCAAAAACCTCATCCATTTTACCTCCAAGCATCAGCTGGGCCATAGACTTTGTCATTCCCATAATCTGATCAAATTCAATCTTAGGAGGAAGGGCCAGTGCATTAGGATTGGTGAAAATATTCAGAAGATAAGGTCCGTTGTGATCCAGACATTCTTTGATGGCACTTTCTACTTCTTCGGGAAGATGAACATTTTTTCCCGGATAGCCCATCGCATGTGCTACCATGGCAAAATCCGGGTTAATCATATCGGTTTCATTATCTGGCATCCCGCCAACTTCCATTTCCAGTTTTACCATTCCCAACGTTCTGTTGTTGAAAACAATTAGTTTCACAGGGAGTTTATACTGAAAAATAGTAGCCATATCCCCTAAAAGCATAGACAATCCTCCGTCTCCACATAGAGCAATTACCTGTTTCTCAGGATGAGCTAAAGCTGCTCCGATAGCCATTGGCATTGCGTTAGCCATTGATCCATGATTGAATGAACCCAGCATTTTCCTTTCGCCTGTTCCTGTAATAAATCTTGCTCCCCATACACAGCACATTCCGGTGTCTACCGTAAAAATAGCATCATCCTTAGCAAGTTTGTCTAAAGTATGGGCCACATATTCCGGCTGAATAGCATTCTCTTTTCCAGAATCTTTCACATACTCCAACTGGCTTTCTTTCACTTTATCATAAAATGCCAGCTGCTCGTTCAGGAAATGAACATCAGTTTTTTCGTCAAGTAACGGCAATAATGCTTTGATGGTTTCTTTGACATCTCCGGCAAGTCCTAGCTCGAGTTTTGCTCTTCTTCCTAATCTTTCAGGACTTTCATCAATCTGGACGATTTTATTTTTTACAGGCATGAATTTCTGATAAGGAAAATCCGTCCCCAGAAGAATGACAAGATCAGCTTCATGCATGGCGTGATAGGCTGAAGGAAATCCTAACAGACCTGTAAGTCCCACTTCATTTGGATTATTGGGCTGAATAGCCATTTTCCCCCTAAATGAATATCCTACGGGCGCTTTTAACAGATTGGACAAAGCAATCACTTCATCACGGGCTTCAGCAGCGCCTATTCCGCAATAGATTGTTACTTTTTTACTATTATTTATCAGTGTTGACAAGCTTTTCAACTCCTCATCCGAAGGTCTTATGACAGGATTTGTTTTAAAGATTTGAGTGGAAGTAGAGCCTTCTTCGGCATCTAATTCAGAAACATCTCCCGGAAGACCTATCACCGCAACTCCTTTTTTGGAAATTGCATGTTGGATAGCAGTCTGTACAGTTCTCTGTACCTGCTCTGGCCGGGTAATCATTTGATTATAGTAACTACAGTCGTCAAACAGTTTTATCGTATTGGTTTCCTGAAAGTAATCCATGCCCATTTCATCACTGGGAATGGTGGAAGCAATGACCAGCATTGGAACATGAGAGCGATGAGCTTCATAAACTCCATTGATCAGATGAACGTGTCCGGGACCACAGCTTCCGGCACATACAGCTAACCCATCAAGCTCCGCCTCTGCAGCGGCAGCATAAGCTCCTACTTCTTCATGTCTTACATGAATCCATTGGATACTGCTTTTTTTGACTGCAATATTCAGATGATTAAGACTGTCGCCTGTTACAGCATAAATTCTTTTCACATTGGCATTTTCGAGCATTTCAACAATCTGCTCTGCGATGTTTTTTGCCATAATTACTCTGTTTTGGTGATTGTTTTTAGATGAAAATAGTATTTGAGAAGGAGAAAATCTTCCTATCTCTATCAAATTTAACGAATAAAGTTGAGACTCTATCCCTAACGCAATGTTAAAAACTTGTAATTTAATTTTGATTTTTTTCTATTCAAACCTCACGGGTTTTGAAAACCCGTGAGGTTTAATATTCCGCTGTAAAACAAAACAGCCACCTAAAAGGCGGCTGTTTATATTATATGTGGATTTTACATCACTATTTCAATCTGATTTCTCAACAGATCTTCAAACTCATCTCTTTTACGGATCAAATGAGCTTTTCCGTCTAAGAACAATACTTCAGCCGGTTTTAATCTTGAGTTGAAGTTTGAACTCATTTCAAAACCATACGCTCCTGCATTGTGGAAAGCAAGGATATCTCCTTCTCTTACTTCATTCAGTTTTCTGTCCCATGCAAAAGTATCGGTTTCGCAAATATTTCCTACAACAGTATAAATTCTCTCTGCTCCTTTTGGGTTAGAAAGGTTCTCAATCATGTGATAAGAATCGTAGAACATCGGACGGATCAAATGATTAAATCCGGAGTTCACTCCAACAAAAACAGTTGCCGTTGTCTGTTTAATTACATTAGCTTTCACCAATAAATATCCGCTTTTCCCAACTAAGAATTTCCCAGGCTCAAACCATAATTCGAATTTTTTTCCTGTAGATTTTGAAAATTCAGAAATTACTTTCTCTACTTTTTTACCTAATGTTCTCACATCAGTTTCTTCTTCACTGTCCTGATAAGGGATCTTGAAACCACTTCCCATATCCAGATATTTCAGATTCGGGAAATGCTCAGAAAGCTCCAGCATAATCTCCAATGCCTGAAGAAATACGTCCGGATCTTTAATTTCGCTTCCCGTATGCATGTGAAGTCCTTCAACATTCAGGTTGGTACTTTTCATCACTCTTTCAATGTGACGAACCTGGTGAATGGAAATCCCGAATTTACTATCGATATGCCCCGTTGAGATTTTATAATTACCCCCAGCAAAAATATGTGGGTTGATTCTTACTAAAATAGGATAAGTGTTCCCGTATTTATTCCCGAATTGCTCAAGAATAGAAATGTTATCAATGTTAATATGAACTCCAAAAGTCATTGCTTCTTCTATTTCGGCCAGGTCAACACAATTGGGAGTAAACAATATCTTTTCTTTCGAAAATCCTGCCTTCAACCCTAGTTTAACCTCGTTAATAGATACACAATCCAAAGATGCACCCAGGTTCTTGACATATTTAAGAATATTGATATTCGTTAAAGCCTTCGCTGCGTAGAAGAACTTCGTATGTTTTAAAAATGAAGAGGTAAGTTTTTCATATTGAATTTTGATGGACTCCGCATCATAAACGTACACTGGTGTGCCAAACTCATTGGCAATCTTTAATAATTCTTTTGAATTCATAATTTCATTTTAACATAAAAAAAGGCAGATTCTTCAGAAAAGAGCCTGCCACATTGATTATTTTTTATGCAAGACAACTCTTTTAAATATTCCAAACCTTAGAAAACTTTACAGCTCCCTTTTTTCCAGTTTTATTTTGTTTAAAATTTTGCATTGCTTTTATTTATTTTTTGCAAAAATACTATTTATTTTTTACTTTTTGAAAATTGATTGTACAACCATTGTCTTCAGAAGACAACTTGTAACGTATAGACACTCTTTTACTTCGGTAACGGTAATGTCTCAAAATCCCCACGAAGAAGAGCCAACTGCAGTTCATTATTCAGATCTGTGGAAGATAACGGAAGATCAATTTTCAACTTAGCCAGCTTACTCAGTGTCTGAATCTGCGTAAACAGCTCATAGAATCCAAAGGAAACCAATTTCCCGTTTTCTATGATTAAAAATAACTTTTCTCCTAATTTTCTTCCTGGTCCAAGCCAAAGTTCATTTCTTTTTCTGAATTCAATTTTTTGTTTCAAGACAGAAAAATCTTTAAATTCTTCCTGAGAACCAATAAACTGAACAGCTTTTGTTCCCTGGGTAAATGACCTGAATTTCAAGACTGGCTTCTCGGTTTTATTGAGCTTATTTTTCTCAACCACATATTTATTATTCCTGAAATATAGTCCGAAAGGTAAAACTTCTTTCTTTTTAATATTCTTGGAATTCAGTATCAGTTTGGCAATAATATCTGTTCCGGTAAGTTCAAAATTAATCTGCTCAACATCTTTCTGAATCTGTTCCCATTTTTTTGATTTGGAATTGAAAACCTTTTTGGAAAATTTGTTGATATCCTGAACATAATCAGAAAACATAATACGTCCACCTTCATCCTGAAAATAGACAAAACCTTTATCATTAGGAAGATCTTGAGTCAGCTCTTTGATTTTATTGATATACGTTTTGGCGTTAGACTCATCATGCTGCTTCTGAATGATCTCATTTTCGGTATCCTTTGAAATCAGAAGCTTGAAAAGTTCTAAGGTAGCTCTTGCATCACCTTCCGCCCTGTGATGGTTAGTCAATGGAATACCTAATGATTTCACCAGTTTTCCCAAGGAATAACTTACCTCATCAGGAATCAGTTTTTTTGCTAAAGGAATTGTATCTAAAGTATTGATTTTAAAATCATAACCAAGCCTTTTGAATGACTGGCGAAGCATCCTATAATCAAAATCAATATTATGCCCCACCAAAGTTGTATTTTGAGTAATTTCTATCACTCTTTTGGCAATTTCATGAAATTTTGGAGCAGTTTTGACCATTTTCGGGGTAATACTGGTCAGTTTTTGTACAAAAGGAGTGATATCACCTTCAGGGTTTACCAGAGATATAAACTGGTCTATAATTTTCTGACCGTCATATCTGTAAATGGCGATATCTATAATGCATTCATTTCTATAACCTGCACCATTACTTTCTATATCTATAATTGAATACATGAATGTTTTAACTGCTGTTTTTCTGGTTTAATATTTAAAACCGCGCTTTATTCCCCAATAAAATACGGTCTTATTTTTCTTTATTAGGTAAAGATAACCTGCTAAAATAACAAAAAATATATCAAAATACAGCAGATTGTCTTTCAAAATTATCTTCTTCTGCCTCCCAGACCGAACATTCCGAGAATAGCTTTTGCTCCTTCTCTCATTAATGTAGAGGTAAAAGTACGGCCAGCTTTACTTTGCAATACCTGTTCAAACATTCCAGGTTCTTCTTTTACCGGCTTTGCCTTTTGGTTAGGTGACGGGTTTTGTGCAGCCTGTTCCATCCTATTGGTAAGCATTTCATAAGCAGATTCTCTGTCAATTGCCTGCTCATATTTTGCTACAAGTGCTGATCTTGAAGTCAGATCAGAGATTTCCGCGTCATTCAAAACATCCATCCTTGATTCCGGAGAGATCAGATAAGTATGTACTAATGGGGTAGGAATTCCTTTTTCATCAAGTGCTGTAACAAATGCTTCTCCGATTCCCAAATTCTGGATCAGGCTGGAAGCATTGTAATATTCTGTGGTAGGATAGTTTTCAACGGCTTTGGTAATTTCTTTTTTATCCTTTGCCGTAAAACCTCTTAGGGCATGTTGTATTTTTAATCCAAGTTGGGAAAGTACATTTTCAGGGACATCACCAGGAATCTGGGTAATAAAATAGATCCCCACTCCTTTGGAACGGATCAGTTTTACCATCGTTTCAATTTGTGAAAGAAGGGCCTTGGAAGCTTCATCAAAAATCAGGTGGGCTTCATCAATGAATAATACCAATTTTGGTTTCCCGCTATCTCCTTCTTCCGGAAATGTCATATAAATTTCTGCAAAAAGAGAAAGCATAAAAGTGGAGAAAAGCTGTGGTTTGTTCTGGATATCTGCTACTCTTAAGATATTAACCACTCCTTTTCCGTCTCTTGTTTCCAGCAAGTCATGAACATCAAAGCTTAGCTCACCAAAGAATCCTGCCGCTCCTTGTTGTTCCAGAGCTACAATAGATCTTAAAATAGCTCCCAAAGATGCTGATGCAATAGATCCATAATTAGCTGCAAGTTCAGCTTTTCCCTGTGCATTATCCGTCACGTACTGCAGTACTTTCTTCAAATCGTTAAGATCAATCAATGGAAGTCCTTTATCATCACAGTATTTGAAAACTATAGACATGATACTTTGCTGGGTATCATTCAATTCAAGAATTTTGCTTAATAAAACAGGCCCAAATTCTGTAACCGTAGCTCTCAATTTTACACCTTTTCCTCCGGAAATACTCATGAGTTCTACCGGAAAACCTTGTGGATTATAAGGAAGCTGTGTTTTGCCATACCTTTCTTCAATGATTGGATTTATCTGACCTGCTTCTGCAATCCCGGAAAAGTCTCCTTTAATATCCAGAACCAAAGACGGAATTCCTGCGTGAGAAAGCTGTTCTGCAAACACCTGTAACGTTTTTGTCTTACCGGTTCCGGTAGCTCCGGCAATAAGACCGTGACGATTTATGGTTTTCAGAGGAATGGTTACATTGACTTCTGTCACCACTTCGCCATCCAACATTCCTTTTCCTAATATTATATGCTCTCCTTTTGGAGTATATCTAGCGTTAAGTTCTTCAATAAATTGTGTTTTGTCTGCCATTTGATCGCTTTTTTAACTTATAAATATAAAATTTTTTGTAAAATATGTGAAGATATTTTCTGAAGAACTTCTCTCCGCTTCTTTCGAAAATAAATTTGTCCTTCAATAATCAAATTTTAAACCACGATCATTATTTTTTTTCTGCCAGGAAGGATATAGGGACTAAACATGATATAAAACAGCATTTACCATTATCTTTATGTAAGGCATTCTTTTTGCTGAAAAAAACAACATATACTAAACGTACGTTTAACAAAGTATTGAAAGAAACTATCAATGGGATTTAACATTTCATTTAGAATTGATCTAATACTTCGTATCTTTAACTCATTAAAAAAAGACCCCAATGAAAATTGAACAAATATATACGGGCTGTCTGGCTCAGGGTGCCTATTATATTGTATCAGAGAATGAAGCTGCCATTATTGATCCGCTAAGAGAAGTAAAACCTTATCTGGATCGTCTGGAAAAAGACAATGTCACTTTAAAATATATTTTTGAAACTCACTTCCATGCAGATTTTGTATCAGGACATTTGGATTTAAGCAACAAAACAGGTGCTCCTATTGTATATGGACCTACTGCTGCTCCGGAATTTGACGCTATTATTGCTGAAGACAATCAGATTTTTGAGATCGGAAAAGTGAAAATAAAGGTCATGCACACTCCTGGGCATACGATGGAAAGCAGTACTTACCTTTTAATCGATGAAAATGGTGTTGAAACTGCAATCTTTACTGGTGATACGCTGTTTTTAGGAGATGTTGGAAGACCGGATCTTGCCCAGAAGGCAACTAATCTTACTCAGGAGGATCTTGCTGGAATTTTGTATGACAGCCTTCAGAGCAAAATCATGCCATTGGATGACAGCATCACTGTATATCCAGCTCACGGAGCCGGATCTGCTTGTGGAAAGAATATGCAGAAAGAGACAGTTGATATCTTAGGAAACCAAAAGAAAACCAATTACGCTCTTAATCAACCGGATAAAGAGTCTTTCATCAGAGAAGTTCTGGATGGCTTAACAGCTCCTCCAAAATATTTCGGGATGAATGTCGCTTTAAATAAAGGTGGCTATGAAAGTCTGGACGTTGTGATGAACAAAGGATTGCAGCCTGTAACACCTGAAGATTTCGAAGCTCTGGCAGAAGAAACAGGAGCATTAATTTTAGATACAAGAGGAGCTGCGGATTTCCATAAAGGATTTGTTCCCAACTCTATCAATATAGGACTGAAAGGTGATTTTGCCCCATGGGTAGGAACGCTTATTGTAGATGTAAAACACCCTTTACTATTAATTACTGATGAAGGAACTGAAGAGGAAGTAATCACAAGACTGAGCCGAGTAGGTTTTGACAATGTAATTGGTTACCTGAAAGGCAGTTTTGAAGCATGGAAAAATGCAGGTAAGGAAACGGATGAGATCAAAAGAATTACTCCGGCTGAATTTGCAGAACAATTTACAGCAGACGCTACAGTAATTGATGTAAGAAAACTTACGGAGTATTCCGCAGAACACATTGACAATGCTTATAACAAGCCACTAGACACTATCAGTGACTGGGCTCGTACCATTGATGATTCTGAACATTTCTTCCTGCACTGCGCAGGTGGGTACAGAAGCATGATTGCCGCAAGCATCCTTAACTCACACGGAATCAGAAACTTTACCGAAATCGAAGGTGGTTTTAACGGAATCAAAAAAACGGAAAAACTTCCAACCACAGATTTTGTATGCCAATCTAAGACCCTGTAAGACATGAAAATTCAGTTTTTCGGATTATTTTTAGCATTAACATTTACTCTAAATGCCTGCAAGACAAACTCTACAGCAACTGTTTCTACGGCTAACATCAAAGAAATGGTTAACAGCTCTGATGTAACATTGGTGGATGTCAGAATTCCGGAGCAATATGCCGCAGGAACAGCAAAGAATGCCATCAACATTCCTTTGGCAGAGATTCAAAACAATATAGAAACTCTAAAAGGTAAAAAAGTTGTTGTGTTTTGCAATAAAGGAATCCAAGCTGATCAGGCGATGGAAATTCTGAAGAAAAATGGTGTGGAAGCTTATGATGGTACAACCTGGAAAAATGTAAAAGCGATCCAGGATGAAACAAACAAAAATGCAAACTAATAAAACCAAAACTATGTCACAAAAATTTCAGGAAATCATAGATTCCGAAAGACCCGTACTTATCGATTTTTTCGCAACATGGTGTCAGCCTTGTAAAGTACAGTCTTCGGTATTAAATACAGTAAAAGAAAATATTGGCGAAGGAGCAAGAATTATAAAAGTAGATGTAGATCAATATCCTGCACTGGCAGCTCAGTATGGCGTACGTGGAGTCCCTACACTAGCCATTTTCAAAAAAGGAGAAATGCTATGGAAGGAAAGTGGTGTTCATGATGTGAACACATTAACGAACCTTCTGCAACAATATGTTTAAATAAAAAACAAAAAAATAATAAAGGCTGAAGTTCACATGAATTTCAGCCTTTATTATTTTTTATAGTTGAATGGAGAAACTATCCCGGTCATTTAAAAACTGGAAATGCTTTCTAAAATCGTTCAATTCTTCCATATATAATTCTGCAGATACAAGATTTCCCTGTTTCTGAGAAATTTCTTTTCCATCTCCAAAGAAGCAGTGAGAGCTTTCCTGATACAATAGATCATTTCCATCGGTCCCGATTCTGTTTAAACCAAATACAAAAGATAAGTTTTCAATAGCTCTGGCTTTCAACAGATGTTCCCATGCTCCTACCCTTTTCTCGGGCCAGTTGGCAACATATAATATGGCATCATAATCATCGTTATTCCTTGCAAAGACAGGAAAACGTAGATCGTAACACACCTGAAGCAGGAAACGTATTCCTTTATATTCAACAATTACTCTTTCCTTTCCTGGCGTGTATACTTTATCTTCTCCGGAAAAAGAAAACAAATGTCTCTTATCATAAAAAGTGATTTCGCCATCCGGCTTTACAAAGAACATTCTGTTGTAAAAATTGCCGTCCTGTTCTACCGGAGCACTTCCGCAAAATGCAGCATTTTTCTCTTTTGAGATTTTTTTCAAAAACTCCAGTGATTCATTATTTCTGTCCGAAACTTCAGAAGCATCCATACAGAAACCTGTTGAAAACATTTCAGGAAGCAGAAACAGATCTGCCTCCACATTGAGCAATTCGCTTTCTATACGCGCAAAATTCTCAGTTTTTTTTTTCCATATGATATCTAAATTAAGTCCTACAACTTTCATCTTTTATTCTTTTAAATTATTTCATATATGAAATATAAAAATACATCTTTTAACTTTACGAAAGTAGAATTAAATGGTTGAAGAATGCTTTAGTATTTAAAATAGAATTTATTTCTTAATAATTTATTAAAGTCAAGCATTTTTACAATATTGCCATTCTTTCGGTTTCATTTTTGATAGAAATATTTTTTATTATTATCCTTAAAATTAAAAATTTATGAAGAAATTGTTTTTTATGGTGGCGATCTTCTTTTTTGGCGCTATGGCTAATGCTCAGGCGTGGACAGGAAAGGGGGATCAGAAAATACAACTGGGGCTGAGTGCCTGGGGATATGGAACCGGAATTACAGGAACGTATGACTATGGCCTCAACAAACTGATTTCAGTAGGAGCCGGGATCAATGGCTATTTTGATAATTATAAAAACAACGATAAAGATAATCGTGTTTTTGTGTTTGGAAGACTGAACTTTCATTTACAGGAAGCTCTAAATTTGCCTTCCAAATGGGACATCTATCCAGGAGTAGACCTTGGAGTTCTTGGAAGAGACTTTGGAGTGGGAGCTCACATTGGAGCCCGTTATTTCTTCACAGAAAAAATTGGAGTCTTTGCAGAGGTTGGTAATAATGGCAGCCTTGGTGTTTCTTTCAATTTATAATCCTATTATTAAATCAATCTTTAAATATGACAAAGCTTCTTGTTTCGGGGAGCTTTTTTATTTGGCATAGTTTTGATAATTGTTACCTTTGCAAATTAAAATCTAAAATTTATTAATGGAAATAGCAATTAAACTTTTTCAGTTCATTCTGAGCATCTCTATACTTGTGCTTCTTCATGAGCTTGGGCATTTCTTACCGGCAATATGGTTCAAGACCAGAGCAGAGAAGTTTTTCCTGTTTTTTGATCCTTACTTCTCCATATTCTCCATGAAGAAAATCAACGGAAAATGGCAGTATAAATTTTTATCAAAAAACTTACCGGATTCTGAAGTAATAGAAGTGAACGGAAAGAAGGAAGAAGTTCCTATCGATATATCAAAACTTCCGGACAACGACTGGAGAAAACACCCTGAACAAACAAAATACGGAATCGGCTGGCTTCCTTTTGGAGGATACGTGAAGATTGCAGGAATGGTGGACGAAAGTATGGATACTGCCCAGATGAAAAAACCGGCAGAACCTTGGGAATTCAGATCAAAACCAGCCTGGCAGAGACTTATCATTATGCTGGGGGGAGTTACCGTTAACTTTTTTCTTGCGTGGTTAATCTACAGCTGTTTATCATTCTTCAACGGAGAAACTTATACAGATATTACAAAATTTAAAAATGGTATTGAAGCCACTTCTGCAGGAAAGAAAATGGGTTTCCAGAATGGTGACAAAATCATTAGTGTAGACGGAAAACCGGCAGAAAGACTTGAAAATACTTCCATCAATATCCTTTTGGGAGATCATGTTACAGTAAACAGAAACGGACAGGAAGTTACTTTCCCTGTCAATGCAGACGGTGTAGCAGACGTTCTTAAGCAGAGAGAAGCAAAACTATACATCACCCCAAGAGTTTCTATGGTTGTTGACTCATTGGCTACTCCTTCTTCCCAGGCATCAGGTCTTGCAAAAGGCGACAAAATTGTAGGAATCAATGGTAAGAAAGCAGCATTCTTTGATGAAGTAAGTGCTCTTTTAAGTGAAAATAAAGGTAAAACAATTTCTGTAGATGTTGAAAGAAACGGTGCTTTCCAGACATTACCTGCAGTTTCCGTAGATAAAAACGGAAAACTGGGGATCGCAATTGATACCAAAAGCATTGCAAAAGATATTGTAACGAATAAAAAATATTCTTTCGGAGAAGCTATTCCAAGAGGATTTACAAGAACTATTGAAGCATTAACCACACAGGTAAAGCAGTTCAAAATTATGTTCAACTCTAAAGTTCAGGGGTATAAAAATGTTGGAGGTCCTATTGCGATCGTAAAAAACATGCCTGTGGATAAAGATGCGGATGGAAGCGTTAAGATCAACTGGGTTGCTTTCTGGAGCTTTACAGCAATGTTCTCCGTATGGCTGGCATTCCTGAACCTTATTCCGATTCCGGGACTTGATGGTGGACACGTTTTATTTACTTTATATGAAATTATTGTAGGAAAACCTGTTCCGCAGAAAGTTTTGGAAAACGCACAGATGATTGGAGTTATCTTCCTGTTAGGATTGATGTTACTGATCTTTGGAAGTGACATCTTCAAAGTATTTATGGGTAAATTATAATTTTTTTTAAAATTTTTCTTAAAAATATTTGTAGGGTATAAATATTCGTCCTATATTTGCACCACTTAAAACAAAGGACATTCCTCCTTAGCTCAGTTGGTTAGAGCATCTGACTGTTAATCAGAGGGTCGCTGGTTCGAGCCCAGCAGGAGGAGCAAAAAGACTTACAGAAATGTGAGTCTTTTTTTGTGTCTTACTATGAACTATTTCATGGCAAGGACACCAAATCTGAGAAATAACACACTTGTAGTTTAAATATAACGCAAAGGATTAATAGCTGGTACTTCATTTTTCAGGAAGCAAAGGCGGGAGCCAACTTTGTTGATTCTTTCTAAGCATTCGAATATCCACTCAGCTTCATCAGCGACTCCGTCGCCTTTTTATGTCCCTCAACAATAAGAGAATATCCTCTTTGCGTTTTGTAGAACCAATGAGTCCGACATAAAAAAACAAATATTTACAATTTTCCTTCACTTTCCCAGAAACATCTGTTTTATTGGATTTTATAAGCCTTTAAAGCATTTTACCTGTAACTATTTCGTCAATAATTCGACTATTCTTTTTTAGAGTAATCCGGATTGAGAAAATTTTTTACAAATAAACATTTCTATAAAAAGGCAAAAAAATTAACAACCAACAGATAGTATTGCATAAATACCCAATTGTACCATGAAGAAAACTATTATTTCGTTATTAACAGCATTTTCTATTATAGGGATTTCGGCGCAGCAAAAGTCTTATTTTTTATCAAGTCCTTCATTGAGTCCTGATGGAGAAACAGCTTACTTCGCTTATGACGGTGACATCTGGAAAGCAGATTCCAATGGAGGAAATGCTTCAAGAATTACCGCCCTGGATGGAGAAGAGATCAATCCCCGCCTTTCTCCGGATGGAAAATGGCTTGCATTCAGTTCTAATCAATATGGAAATTATGATTTGTATGTAATGCCCGCAGGAGGAGGAACCATCAAGCAGTTAACCTTCCATACCGGAAGGGATGAAATGGAAAGCTGGGCGTGGGACAGCAAAACGATTTATTTTACTTCCAACAGAAATAATAATTTCGGAAGTTTTAAAACTACAATTGAAGGAAAAACTCCGGAAAAACTTTTCAATAATTACTTTAACTACACCAATGGACTAGTGGAAACCCCTGCAGGAGAATATCTTTTCACAAGCTCATCTGAAAGTGCCCATCAGGTACAGAGAAAACGTTATAAGGGAGAAAATAATCCTGATATTCTTGGATACAATCCAAAAAGCAATTCTTTCAAACAGTACACGAACTATGAAGGAAAAGATTTCAACCCAAGTGTAGATAAAAAAGGTATTATCTATTTTATTTCTGATGAGAATAATGGAGAATATAATCTTTATAAAATCGAAAATGGTAAAAAAACTGCTTTAACGCAATTTGATACTTCTATAAAAAAACCGTTTGTCTCAGCAGACGGATCTAAAGTTATTTTTGAAAAGGATTATCAGCTTTATACTTATGAGGTAGCTTCAAAAAAAACAGCTCCCCTCAACATTAGCCTGAATACTAATAAAACCTTGGAAAAAGCTCAGAATTTCAATGTGGAAAATAATATTTCCTATTATGATGTATCTCCGGACGGTAAAAAAATGGCGTTCATAAGCCGTGGTATTATATTCGTTTCTGATATTGAAGGGAAATTTGCCCAGCAGATTTCTGATGGTAAAGAACGTGCTATGGAAGTAAAATGGCTGAAAGACAACCGTACTTTACTTTACAATCAGACTTATAATGGATATCAAAACTGGTTTACGATTCAGGCAGACGGAAAAGGACAGCCAAAGCAATTAACGGAAGATTTACGCAATAACAGAAGTATCACCCTTAATAACGACCTTTCAAAAGCCGTTTACTTAAGCGGGAGAGATGAAGTAAGATTATTGGATTTAAAAAGTTTCAAATCCACCACCATTGTAAAAGATGAAATCTGGGCATTCCAAAACTCAAGACCTTCATTTTCGCCAAACAATGAATATGTTTTGTTCTCTGCCAAAAGAAACTTTGAGCTGGATATTTTCATCTATAATATCAAAAAAGCACAGACTTTAAACCTTACCAACACTGGAGTTTCAGAGGAAGATCCCGTGTGGTCTCCGAACGGAAAATATATTTATTTCGCCAGCGACAGGACCAATCCGTCTTATCCTTTAGGCATGCAGAAATCCAACATTTACCGTATGGCTTTAGATTGGTTTGACGAGCCTTTTAAGTCTGAAAAATTCGACAATCTCTTCACTGAAGAAAAGAAGGAAACAAAATCTTCGGATAAAGAAAATGATAAAGATAAGAAGGACAAAAAAGGAGAAGACAAGAACAAAGAAGATAAAGAGAAAAAGGAAGAAAAAGAACCGGTCATCAAAGAGCTGAAAATAAATCCCGAAGATACCCTGGACAGAATTGAGCTGGTAACCGACCGATATGGATATCAGGATGATCCGGCCGTTTTCGCTGATGATAAAAAAGAAATTCTATTATTTAATTCTAATCAGGATAACGGAAAAAGACAACTGTACAAAAAGGTGTTTACCGATTTTGAGCCTGCCAAATCTGAAAAAGTGTTTGATAAAGCAGCTTATTATTTAACCAAAAATGAGAAAAACCTATTTGCTCTGATTGAAGGTAATATTTACAAAACAACTGTTGCCGCATTAAAACCTGAAAAAATCAATATCCAGTATAGTTTCGATAAAGATCTGGCCTCAGAATTTACGCAGATGTATGCTGAAGCTTGGACAGGTGTGGAAGAAAACTTCTACGACGAAAAATTCCATGGTATCGACTGGAAAGCCAAAAAGGAGCAATATGCAAAATACCTGCCGTATATAAATAACAGAAATGATCTGCGAATTTTACTGAATGATCTTCTGGGAGAGCTTAATTCTTCACACACCGGATTTTCTTCTACCGGAAAAGAGGAAACCGTATTCCTGAATTATTTCACCAACGAAACCGGAATTATCTTCAAAAAAGACCAGCCTTACACGGTAGAAAGCATTGTGAGAAAATCTCCCGCTTACCGTTCAGGGGTTGATATCAAACCTGGAGATCAACTGACTTCTGTAAATGGAAAAAAGATTGATGTAAACGAAAATATCGAAACGTATTTCACAAGCCCTAAAAAACAGGATGAGCTTGTTCTTACCTTCAACCGTGATGGTAAAACGGTAACAACCAAAGTACATCCGATTTCTAATGGAGAATTAAAAGGATTACTTTACGATGATTGGATCTACAACAATCATCAGCGTGTAGACAAGCTTAGTAATAACCGTATTGCCTACTCTTGCATGAAAAACATGTCTACTGATGAGCTGGATCGTTTTCTTCTTGATATGGTAGAACAGGAGAACAGAAAAGACGCTGTTATTCTCGATTTACGCTACAACACCGGCGGAAATGTTCATGACAAAGTATTGAATTTCCTTTCTCAGAGACCTTATCTGCAATGGAAATATCGTGAAGGAAAAATAACAACACAACCGAACTTCGCTCCTTCCGGAAAGCCTATTGTTCTTTTGATTAATGAAGCCTCATTAAGTGATGCCGAAATGACTGCAGCCGGGTTCAAAGCTCTAAAGCTGGGTAAAATTATCGGTCAGGATACTTATCGATGGATTATTTTCACTTCAGCAAAAGGGTTGGTAGACGGATCTTCTTACAGACTTCCTTCATGGGGAACTTACACATTAGACGGACAGAACCTGGAAAAAACAGGTGTAAAACCTGACATTTATGTAAAAAACACCTTTATGGACCGTCTTCAGAACAATGACCCACAACTTGAAAGAGCTGTTCAGGAAATCCTTAAAGATTTAAAAAAATAAAACTCCGGAACTATAAAATAAAAAAGACCTGCACTTTTGCAGGTCTTTTTAGTTGGTATGATCTTAACTTTTATGATAACAAGAGTTTTATTCCTCTGAAATTCTTTCCAGCTCAACAAGCTGTATAGGCTCACTCATCAATTCATCCATCTGGCCTGCAAAGTTCTTGAAATGTTCAGTTTGGGTATGAAATTCAAAAGCCTTTTCGTCTTCAAACGCTTCCCACATATAGAAAGTTCCGGCAGATTTTTTATCCTCAAAAAGAATATAATACATACAGCCGATTTCCTTACGGCTTGGTTCTATCAGTTGTAGTAAAGCATTTCTCAAATGATCTATTTTCTCCGGTTTAGACTTCAGTACCGCCACAGATTTAAACGTTTTGTTCATTGTTTAATATTTTATGTGATTTATATTTAAAAATTTTGGCTTATAATTTGACCCTGTATATAAAATACGGAGGTTTTCCGGCATCCGGTTGACCAGAAAACGCTGTTGTTGTATGAAGTTGGTTGACTGAAATATACAGGTAGCGATCATCAGAAACTGCAATATTATCAGGCCACTGTAATTTTGAATCTTTAATGAATTCCGTAAGATTTCCATTTTTATCCAGCTTACTGATACCATGACCTCCAAGATCAGTAATGTAATGATTCCCTTGTTGATCTGTAGCCACACCATCACTCACAGGTTTTTCTCCCAGTTTCTTAATGGATTTTCCTATTGCATGGTCATCTTTATTTTCTCTAAAAAGTTGGGCAGGAACTTCATACCATGATGTTCCATTCATAGAACCAAAGAATAACGTTTCCCTGTCATCTGACAGCGTAATAGGATTAATGCCTACACGGGACGGTTTGCCTCCAAAATCAATGACCTTTCCATCAATAATCATATCAACATCTTCCGACTGTAAAGCCTGATGACCACCAAACCTCCTTGCTTTTTTTGTTTTAAGATTCAATGCAATAATTCCCGGATTGGCAATATCAGCAAGGTAAGCCCAGCCATTTTTTTCATCGATGGCAACATCCTGAATAAAACTGCCTTTCGGAGCAATATCAGCTGGTAATTCTATCTTTTCAGCGACTTTATTTTTTTTCAGGTCGAAGCACCAAAGACGGGTTTTCCCAAGCTCAAGCCCCATATCAATCATCCAAAGCCGATTTCCTTTATCTATAGTGACTCCCAGCGGGGTATCAAATTTATGACTATCAGCCGGCTGTCCGTTTTTCTGTAAATCCGTAGACGGAAAAGCCACTGCTTTCCCATTGCGGATTTCCACCAATTGCTGTTTGGGATCGGATAAAGGGTGCATCGTCGCAAATACCCTTCCGTTATGACTCACGGCTACATTTCCTGGTCTGGAATCAGTAAACTGCGCTACGACTTCAAGGTTTTTCCCATGTGCTGAAAGATAAGATGCAGATCCATCTATCCAGTCTTTACGCACAGGAGTAAAAAAGTCCAGATCTTCGGTTCCATCTTCAAGGCAGAAGAACTCATGCGTAATACCTGCAGGAATCACCAGGACGCCACCAGCCTTTATAATATGTTCTTTCCCATTCATGAGTACTTTTACACTTCCCTTATTGATATAAGTCACCTGCTCGTTCGGATGACTATGGGGAGCTACATGAGCATCTTTATCCATTTTCCAAAAGGCAAAAGTACTTTCTGAGCCGGATATCCATTTACGCTGTAATCCTTTTCCCACCTGTTCCCAAATTCCTTTATTAAAATCTGTTTGAATGACCTTCTGCTGAGCCTTAGCTGAGTTGAAGAAAAATAGTGCTGAAATTGAAGAAATCAAAAAAAATCTATTGGTTTTCATCTGTATATATGATTAGTATGTTATAATTTCTAATAATGAAATTTGATCTTTTAGCGGGTAACTTTTTTATGCTGGTAGACAATTCCAATATATGAACAAGGCAAAATTATACTGATAATTAGCAAATTACCGGTACAAAACTTCTCTATTTTTGTATAATTTTGCCAATATAAAGCAACCCTCATGAACAGAGACGTATTATATGAGCCATACAGTATTCATTTTGAAACATTAGAAACATTCCCGGATAAAGAGAGCAGAAAAAACTTCTTTGAACTTGTCTTTATTTTATCAGGCACAGGGCAGCATTGCATTAATAAGCACAGCTTTTCCTATTCGGATAATCACATGTTTCTCCTGACCCCACAGGATTGCAGCCAGTTTTGGATTGATACTAAAACCCGTTTTTTCTTTCTGAGGTTCAGTAATATTTATTTAAAAAGTGATAAAATTTCGAAAGAGAATATCAAGCGTTTGGAATTTATTCTTGAAAATGCCAACCACAAGCCCGGATGTATCCTAAAAAATCAGACAGATAAAACACTTGTAAGACCAATCGTAGAAGCTTTGATAAGAGAAGCCGTCAATAAAGACCTGTATCACAGCGATATAACCGCACAACTCATTAATACACTCATTGTTATTGTTGCCCGCAATATTGCCAAATATCTTCCTCAGAAGATCGATGAAACCTCAGAATCAAGAATTATTAGTATTCTGAATTATATACAGGCAAATATCTATGAACCTGAAAAAATACGAACTGAAACCATCTGCAAAGAGTTCGGGTTTTCTGAAAATTATCTCGGTAAATACTTTAAAAAACATAGCGGTGAAACCCTTCAGTCTTATCTGAATAATTATAAAACCACCTTAATAGAGCACCGTTTAAAACACAGCAACAACAGAATTTCAGAGATTGCCGACGAATTGGGATTCACTGATGAGAGCCATCTTAATAAATTTTTTAAAACGCAGCGGGGCAAAAGTCCCAAAGCTTATCGGCTGGAATTTATAAAATCATGAATAACCTCCTGCTCATCCCAGAAAAATATTTAAAATTTAATTTATTGAAAAATAAACCAATAGCTCTTTTCATTCAATATTCAGGAACAAAAACTTGCTTGGTACGGATATTCCTATTATATTTGCACCACTTAAAACAAAGGACATTCCTCCTTAGCTCAGTTGGTTAGAGCATCTGACTGTTAATCAGAGGGTCGCTGGTTCGAGCCCAGCAGGAGGAGCAAAAAAGACTTACATTTCTGTAAGTCTTTTTTTATGATATAAATTCTTCATAACGGCTGCAAAATATTTCTAAAAAGCAGGAACGTTACCTTTCTTTTAATCTCCTGATTATTATATTTTAAGCATTAAAATTTCCCGATTATTTTTTAATCCATACATATATTATTTTCGCTATTTTTGTCGTTTTATAGGATAGAATAAAAATATTTTATTTTTTTACCTATTTTTTAAATAAACTGCATGCTTTTTGTTTATGATAATTGCCTGAAGAAACGAATGATGTTAAACAATAACTCCCAAAAACACTATCTTTTATTTTTCTTTCTGATTCTCGCCGGTTCCGTATGCGCTCAAAACAAAGCGAGCGGCAAGGTGGTTGACGAAAAGAGCAGTAAAGAACTCAATAAAGTTGATATCTTTATCAACGACAGTAAAAAACCTGCCCTGACGACAACTTCAGGCAGTTTTATTATTCAGTCTGATAGCATCATCCATCAACTAAGATTTTCCAGAAAAAATTATACTACAGAAACCCTTGATATCACTCCCGAAAATGCTGACAATATTTTCGTACAGCTTTCGCAGGCTAAAGTAAGCGACATTCAGGAAATTGTTCTTCAAAGCGGAAAAACAAAATACAAAAGCAAGAAAGAAAATCCGGCTTATGCAATTATGCAGAAAGTATGGGCACAAAAAAGAAATAACGGACTGGAAAAATTCGACACCTATTCTTATAAAGAGTATGAAAAAACGCAGTTTGACCTAAACAATCTTGATAGTGCCTTCATGAAGAAAAAGATTTTCAATAAACTGGATTTCATTTTCGATTATGCAGATTCCACAGCAAGCGGGAGACTTGGACTTCCTATTTTCCTGAACGAAGCCGTTTACGAAAATTATGGTAAAAATAAACCGGAAAAAAACAGCAAAAGAACATTAGTAGCCCAGAAAACTTCAGGTTTTCAGGATAACCAGGTGATTACGGTTTCTGCTAAAAACTTATACCGTGATATTAATATCTACGACAATACTCTTAATTATTTCGATATCGGATTCCAGAGCCCTGTCGGAAGTGATGGTTTCAGTACTTACGATTATAGCCTTATGGATACCATTACGATTCGTGGTGAGAAAGCATTTCAGATAAGGTATCAGCCTAAGAGAAAAGACATTCTTGCATTCCAGGGAAACCTTTATATTGACACCGATACTTATGCTGTTTTAGGAGCAACATTAAAGTCAACACAGAAGATCAACGTCAACTTTGTCAACAGTGTGTATACTCAGGTAGAATACGACAATCCTGATGACGCTACATTTCTTCCTAAAAAACTGATCACTGAATTTGAAATGAGTCCTTTCTCAAAAAAGAAAGGTGCAAAAAGTATCATCGCCAAAAGATCGGTAGATTATTCTGATTATCAGTTCAACAAGCCTCTTGATCCTAAAGTATTCAAACGTACCGAAGAAGAATACGAAGACAAGTTCACCAATAAAGACGATGCATATTGGACTAAAGCAAGACCTGACACTTTATCTAAAGCAGAACAGGGCGTTTATAACATGCTTGACCAGCTTCAGCAGACGCCGAAATTCAACCGAATGGTAAAACTGTTTGAAACCCTCGGTTCACGTTATTATAATGCCTTTAAAGGAATAGATATTGGTCCTATTTTCTCAATTTACGGAAGAAATGAAGTAGAAGGGGACAGAATAAGATTAGGAGCAAGAACCTATTTCGGATTGAATGATACCTGGAGAGCGCAGTTTTATACAGCTTATGGTTTCAAAGATCAACAGTTTAAATATGGCGTAGAAGCAAGATATATGTTCAATAAGCTTAACCGCTTTATGATTGGGGCAGGAACCAGCAGAGATATTGTTCAGCTTGGGGGACAGCTTACATCAGGGGATGGTGTTACGCCGCAATCTTCATCTACCAGTACCTTTTTTGCAAGAGGAGAAAACATTTCTTTAAGTTCTGTAAACAAAACAAGCGTTTTTGCAGCTATTGAACCATGGAAGAACTTCCAGATTAGAGTAGATGGAGTGATGCAGAGTATTCATTCTGCAATTCCTGAAAAATTCAACCTGATGTATTACAAGGATGGGCAGCTGAGAAAAACAGTGAATGATTCTCACGTTACCATCAGTTTAATTGCCAAACCTGGTGCAAAATTCTCACAAACCGGTATTGACCGTTACCAGGCCAGAAACTTAGCTCCAACTATCGTTTTAAGATATACACGAGGTATTGAAGGATTATTTAATGCTGATTTCAATTATGACAAACTCCAGTTCATGCTCTACAAGGCTTTTTTAATTGGAAGTATGGGAAAACTGGTGGTTAATTTCGAAGCCGGAAAGAACTTCAATACAGTTCCTTTGGCATTACAGAATATTATTCCGGCAAACCTTTCCTATGGTCTGGTTCCGAATACTTTCTCTCAGCTTAACTATTATGAGTTTGTGACGGATGCGTATACAACTCTTCAATTAGAGCATCATTTTAACGGTAAGATCCTTTCTTACATTCCTTTGATTAAAAAACTGAAACTGAGAGAAGTTGCATTTATCAGAGGAGCCTATGGTACATTAAGTGATGCCTCCAAAGCGATCAATGTAGAAGGTTTTAAATATTCTGCACCAAGCGAACATATCTATTATGAATATGGATTCGGGATTGAAAATATAGGAATCGGAAATCTTAGAATCTTCAGAGTAGACTTCAACTGGAGAGGAAATTATCTAGACAGACCTGATATTTCTAAATTCGGGGTTAAAGCAGGGTTCCAGGTAGGATTTTAAACAGATTATAATATAAAACACGTTCGGCGGCTTCTTTGAAGCCGCCGAACTTTTTTGTAAAGCTTTAATTAAAAACATTCGCAAGGTTCTTCTACATCAAGAAGGCAACGCATTTTCTGTTCCTTTGTCAGTCCGCACCATGTACTACATGAAGTAATTGGCTTTGGTGGACACCATACTGTACCAGCTCCTCCGTTGATTTCTTTCAGATTCTTCTTGGTTAATTTTCTTAAATTTTTCATGATTGTTTAGTTTTATTTGCTGCCTACTCTCTTTGCTTTTCGGCTATCGCAACTGATTCAAATCTGAACAGTTAACAAATATAAAATATTTCACGAATAAATGAATACATCAAAAAGGCCAATAAAAAAACCTCAGTAAAAACTGAGGTTTTAATTTTTATAAAACGCTTAAATTATGCGTTTGGCTCTACAGATACAAAAGATCTGTTGTTTGCTTTCTTTCTGAAAACTACTTTACCATCTACTAATGCAAACAAAGTGTGATCTTTACCGATTCCCACGTTATCACCTGGGTGGTGCTGAGTACCTCTTTGTCTAACAATAATATTTCCGGCAATAGCTTCTTGTCCTCCGAAAATCTTCACACCTAATCTTTTAGAGTGAGACTCTCTACCGTTCTTGGAACTACCGACTCCTTTCTTGTGTGCCATTTTATTACTGGATTATTTATTAAGTGCTTTAAATTGATCGATATTCTTAATGATAGCAGCATCTACTTCTTCATGAGTAAGAATATTCTTTTCTAATTCAACTTTAACTGCTTTACCTAAAGTAATTAAAGTTTCTCTGTTCTCTTTAGACTGAGACAAGTTGTTTTTCTTTAAGTGATAGTTCAATTCGTGATCTTCACCAAAGTTAACAGTTGCGTTGTCAGAAAGAACTTCACCTTTCACAGTTTCTTTTTTAGCAGCAGCTTTTTTAGCTCCACCCTCAAAACCTGTAATACCAGTGATTACGATTTGAGTTAAAGATTGTCTGTGACCGTTTTTCACTTTGTAACCTTTTCTTCTTTTCTTTTTGAAAACGATTACTTTATCAGCTTTAACGTGGTCAAGGATCTCTGCTTCTACAGTGATTCCGTTTACAGCTGGGGCGCCTACAGTGATTGCACCGTTTACAGTAAGAAGAACTTTATCGAAAGAAACTTTTCCTCCTTTATCTCCTTTTAAACGGTTTACAAACAACTTCTGGTCTTGCTCAACTTTGTATTGAAGCCCTGCTATTTCTACAATTGCAAACATTGTTTATAAATTTTTAGTTATTTCGAGGTGCAAATATACATATAAATTTCTAAATAGCTTACAATCAAATCAATGTTTTTTTTATTAAAATCCTATTCACTATGTTTTGAATAATTTTTTTCAATAATGTACTCACACTTAAGAGATAATTTCATACCTTCGTTTTACCAAATTGAATTTATATATGAAAAGAAACTTTAATCTCTGCTTACTAGCAGGTGCCATTGCTGTTACTTCTTTAACAGCATGTAGTGATGACCAAATGGACAACAATGTTCAACCTCAGCAAGAAGCACTAAGTGCAAAAATTGATCAGCCTGGGGATCTTGAAAAAATCTGTTCTTATGTAGACAACAACTGGAGCACCAATTCAGTTTTACTGACCGGGCTTCAAAACTCCACAGACACCAATTTTATGAATGGGCAAATGACTAAAATTGCAAGCATGTGGGGAAGAAGCAATCCTACGCTGCGTTTTGTGAACGATCCATCCAATTTCAATTCAACGTACAATGCCATTTCTTACTCTACAGGAAAAATCTATTATGGTTATGCCATCTATTATGATGCAAAATCAAAAGGTGGTGATATTGTAAATGCAATGATCCTTGCCCATGAGTATGGACATCAGTTACAGTATATCTTCAATCTTCCTTCCGTATCAGAATCAACGTACAGACCGAATGAGCTTGAAGCAGATGGTTTTGCAGGATACTATTTGAGAAGACCTAACGGATACAATAAAACCAGCTTTGCAGAAATTGCAGCAGCTTATGAATTTGCCCAAAGTATCGGCGATTATCAGACAACCAATGTAAACCATCATGGAACTCCTGCACAGAGAAGATCAGCAGTTCGTTTAGGATTCCTTTTAGGACAATACGATCTTAATGCCTCCAATTTCGATTACAACTTCTTCTATTACTATCAGGGAGTACTAAATGGAACTTACAAGATGGCTAAGAACACTGTAAATCCTGAAATTGACGCATACATGAGTCAATATATAGATGAACTTAGAAAAATTCAGTCGGGAGAAATTTCTGCAGAAGAATTTAAACATCTTCAATAAACGAGAACATTCATTTTTAGCATATTTAAGAAAGGAGGCGGGCAGTATGTTCCGCCCCTTTTTTGTTTTTAAAAGCTTTTATATTTTACCCAATCAATTTGTTTGTATTTTTGAAAAAAAATAATTCCATGAAGTATTGGTTACTTATAATTTCCTTTTTCATATTAAACTCCTGTACTGTTGCGGGAATAACAAATGATTACGGCAAGCTCTCATCCACTGAACAGCAGAGCATTATCCCTATAGAGGACTTTTCAAAAACAGACACTGAGCATATTTATAAGATAAACGGCTCTCAGCTAAAGAAAGAATTAACAAACCATCCAAAAGCATTAGTATATGTATTTACCAATGGCTGCTCATCAAAATTGTGTCTGCCAATGTCTTCATACGAAACGTATGCTAAAGAAAAAGGATATAAACTATTCCTGGTCATGAATGGCTATCATAATATCAGCGAGACAACCGCTCAACGCTCAGCCGTTTTCACGGAACCTCTTTTTGCTATTGACAATGATTTTTATAACTCGAATATAAGAATGAAGTACATGAGATATTTCGAAAACGATCTTCGTGGACTGGAGCACAGCCAAAAGCCTGAATGGGAAGGCAATCTATACTTTTTTGAACACGGACAGCTAAAACGAATCACTAAAGAACTTCCAAGCAATCTATAATGAACAGAGATCTCTACATTGATTTCGCCAAAGGACTGGCAACACTTTCCATCATATTTATCCATACTGCATTCTGGTCTGGACAGTTTTATATTCCCGCAGAAGTAAGAGTTTTTTCTCTGGTCTTTGATGTGGCACTATTTTACGCACTCAGCGGAATTACTTCAGGAGCCAATATTGAAAAAACATTATACCGTCTTCTGAAACTCCAGATTACCTATATGATTTTTGTGACCTTCCTGTTCTTTTTAGATTACTTCTTTAAAGTCTTTGGACTCAGCTTTTTTTCTATGGAATGGCTTCAGAGCTTTTATTCTGCATTTGGATCTAAATATTCTACAACCAGCATCTCAACATACCCTCAATGGGAAAATCTGGGAAACTGGTATCTTCATCAGTACACCAATGCCGATACTTTTCCTGTAGTGATGGGAAGTTTCTGGTATCTTAAAGTGTATTATATACTCACCGTTTTCGGTGTCCTTATCCTAAGGTTTTTCCCAAAACATATCAATTGGTTTATTGGACTTTGTATTGCCTTAACTTTATTATTCAACATCTTCCCGGAGTATTATCCGACGGGGCAAGTTGGATACGTTGCATTTTACCTTGCTGTATTTTTAACCGGCCACAAAATGCGTGGAAAAAAGATCCCTACCAAAGCTATTCCTGTATTATATGGACTTGTAGGAGCAGCTCTCATATGGATGTTCTGGTACTACGGAGGAGACATCTTCTATAAAATCAATAAAAATAAATTTCCACCAAAAGTTCCTTACATCATCTGGGCATTATTCTCTCTTACCACATTATTTGTTCTTTACAACCGACTGAAAATCACAAAAGAAAATTTCATCACCTACATCGGAAAAAATGCTATTTTCTTCTATTTTGCACAGGGAATCAGCTCTTCACTCGTTTATTTTCTGGTCGTTCCGTTAAAAGAAAACATGCCATGGTGGCTTTTGATGGTCATTATTTATGGAATTAATATCATTTTAGCCTTCATTATTTCTGCAGGATTGAAAAAAGTAGATACCTCAGGCTGGAATATTCTGGAATTCTTAAGAAAAAAGACCGCATCTTAAGACTTTAAGGATCAAATTGAAATAAAGTCACATTTCTTACCTCAATTTGTTTAAATTTACAAAAATTTTACAACATGTTTAAGTTGAAACTACCTACCGACCCAAGGTGGGCAAATATTGCAGAAGGAAACATTGGAGAAATTTTAACGGATCATGCCTGGTGCGAGCAAAAAGCAGCTACCAATGCTATAGGCCTGATCACCATGCTTCCGGAATATCCTGAGATTGTGACTGAACTTCTTGCCATTGCACAAGAGGAACTGGATCACTTTAATCAGGTACATGAGATCATCAAAAAAAGAGGCTTTACTTTTGGAAGAGCAAGAAAAGATGATTACGTGAATGAACTGGCAAAATTTATTGTACAGGGAAGCAGAGAAGACCTCATCGTAGACAAAATGCTTTTTGCCGCTATGATTGAAGCCAGAAGCTGTGAAAGATTCAAAGTTCTTACGGAAAATATCAAAGATGAAGAACTTAAGGTTTTCTACAAAGAACTGATGATTTCTGAAGCCAATCATTACACTACTTTCATCGGATTTGCAAGACAGCTCGGAGACCCGGAAAAAGTAAACAAACGTTGGGAAGAATGGTTGGAGTATGAAGCCAATATTATTAAATCCTACGGAAATAAAGAAACCATCCACGGTTAAAATAATAATAGTAAAGAATACACCTTGAAGAAGCCAAGCTTTGAAAATATCGCCAATATGTTCCTGAAAAATTTTTTCCAGGGATTGGTTATCATTGGTCCTATAGGGCTTACTATTTTTGTAATCTGGTATATTGTAAGCGCGATTGACAACCTTGTTCCTTCTTTAGCCAAGCAGGTTCCCGGGCTTGTATTCGTATCTATTATTTTGTTTACAGCTATTTTAGGATATTTAGGAAATAAATTCGTGGTCGGAAGATTCTTTTTCGATACCATGGACAGCTTACTGGAGAAAACTCCGGGAGTAAAACACATTTACACTCCTACGAAAGACGTCATGTCCTCATTCGTAGGCGACAAGAAAAAATTCAACGATCCTGTATGGGTAAAAACCAACGAGAATCCGGAAATCTGGAGAATCGGTTTTTTAACTCAAAAAGAAATGTCGGACGTTGACAAGCATAATTACGTTGCGGTATACCTTCCCCACTCGTACGCTATTTCGGGCTGGGTAATTGTTACTGAAGAAAAAAACATCAAACCTGTAGTGGGAATGACAGCAGCTTCTGCCATGAAGTTTGCAGTGAGCGGCGGTGTAGCCGGATTCCATTCTGATGAAAATATATTTAAGGCTCCGGAATAATCTCTTTTTCCGACTTATCTATACATTGATGAATTTTGAAAAATTATTTTCAAGCACATTTTCTTTACAAACAATTTAAAACATAATTTAACTCATGAATTTACCGTACGCGGAACCTTTCCGCATTAAAATGGTGGAAGAAATCTATCAGTCCACCAGAGAAGAAAGAGAACAATGGCTTAAAGAAGCTAATTATAACCTTTTCAACCTAAGATCTTCGCACGTTTATATTGACCTGCTTACCGATTCAGGAACGGGAGCAATGTCTGATAGACAATGGTCTGCTTTGATGACCGGAGATGAAAGCTATGCTGGATCACGTTCTTTTGAGCAGTTACAGAAAACCGTTGAAAAAATTACAGGATTCAAATATTTATTACCAACACACCAGGGAAGGGCTGCTGAAAACGTCCTTTTCTCAGTATTGGTAAAAGAAGGTGATGTAGTTCCTGGGAACTCGCATTTTGATACGACAAAAGGTCATATCGAATTCAGAAAGGCACATGCAATTGACTGTACGATAGACGAAGCTTTTGATATTAATGATCTTCACCCATTCAAAGGAAATATCAACCTTGAAAAACTGGAAGAAGTTTATAAAAGCCATCCTAAAGAAAATATACCTTTCTGCTTAATTACGATTACTTGTAACTCTTCTGGAGGACAGCCTGTTTCTTTGGAAAATATGAAAGCTGTAAAAGCGCTCTCTGACCAATACGGAATCCCTGTATTCTTTGATTCAGCAAGATTTGCAGAGAATGCTTACTTCATCAAAAAAAGAGAAGCAGGACAGGAAAACAGAAGCATTAAAGAGATCTGTAAAGAGATTTTCTCTTACGGAGACGGAATGACAATGAGTTCCAAAAAAGATGGTTTAGTAAACATCGGAGGATTCATTGCATTAAACAACGAAGAGGTTTTCAGAAAAGCCTCTAACTTCACCATCATCTATGAAGGTTTCATTACCTATGGAGGAATGGCAGGAAGAGATATGGCAGCATTGGCCGTAGGACTTGATGAAGCTACTGAGTTTGCTTACCTTGAAAGCAGAATTTCTCAGGTTGAATATCTTGGAAATAAACTGATTGAATATGGAATCCCAGTTCAGAAACCAATCGGAGGACACGCCGTATTCATCGATTCTTTGAACTTCCTTCCGAATGTTTCCCGTGAAGAATATCCGGCTCAGACATTAGGACTGGAAATTTATAAGGAAGCAGGGATCAGAACTGTAGAAATCGGGACTTTACTGGCAGACAGAGATCCTGACACAAGAGAGAACCGTTATCCGAAGTTAGAACTGGTACGTCTGGCAATTCCTAGAAGGACTTACACCAACAACCACATGGATTATATTGCTGCTGCCATCAAAAATGTATACGAAAGACGCGAAGAAATAGCAAAAGGCTACAAGATCACGTGGGAACCGGAAATTTTAAGACACTTTACCGTTCAGCTTGAAAAAGCTTAATCATAAAACCGGAATTCTTTCCGGTTTTTTTATGTCTTAAAATTCAAAATTGTTTTAAACAAACAACAATCTGATTCTTTACGTTCTCAAAGACCAGCCATCTCTTAATCCACTAAAAATCATTAAGATATTGCAATAGAACATATCTTATAAACACATATAAATCAATCATATTTTTTTATTGCATAGTATATCTTATGTTTTTCGTTTTATTTTTCATGAAATCAAAATTAAATTGACTTATTTTTTTGAAATAGTGAAGGTTTTTAATTTTAATTTTGCATTTACCTAAGGGTGATTAAAAAAAATACTTACAAAACCAACCTGAAAAACACTTTATTCCGAAAATGAAGAAAATTGCTGTCGTGGGCGCCGGTATTTCTGGCTTAAGCATGGCGAATTACTTAGAAAAGCACAAGATTGATTACCACATTTACGAAAGGAGAAAAAAGGAAGATCTGGCAGGCCACGGTTTTCTTATTCCGCAGGAAGGAATGGATTATCTTTACCAGATTATTGACTCCGAACTGCTTCTTAAGCATGGAAACTTTTTAAAAAAATACACAAAATATTCTCACACTGGAAAAGTACTGGCTGAAAAGAATCTGGATCATGTTTTCGCCATTTCAAGACATTCACTGATCAGTTTATTAACACAAAATATTACTCCGCAAAAGATAACCTACGAAGAAACTATCATTTTTGATGATCTACAGAACGGTAAACTGAAGCTTTCCGATGGGACTGATATTGATGCTGACATTGCTGTCATCTCTGACGGTTCCAGAAGCCGCATCAGAAAACATCTTTTTAAAGATGAAATGATGAGAGTGGTAAGAGAAAGTGAAGTCGTGAATATCATTCAAAACAAAGAAATTGCCAATTCTATTGAAAATGACTTTATGAAGTTCCACCATGAAGACGGAGGCCTTACTTTCGGGATTCTTAAACTTTCTGATGATACTGTTCTTTGGTATTCACAGTTTGACAACCAAAAATACATGATCAATGAATGTTCTGTGGAGAACTTAAGAAAATACATGATTGAAATTTTTGAAAACTGGCATCCTCTAATCCCGGAAATCATCCAAAAATCGGACTATAAAAATGTACATTTATGGAATGTCTATGAACTTGAAAAACTTAATCCATTTTATCAAGAAAACACAGTATTCATAGGTGACGCAGCACATCCACTGATTCCATTTACCAGTCAGGGAGTTACCTCTGCTTTGAAAGACTCACTTTTATTAACGAAGTATTTAGTTGAAGAAGAAAATATACAGACCGCCTTCAGTAAATACGAAGCTAAGAGAAAACCTGAAATCGAAGTTCATATTAACAACGGAAGGATATTACTCAATCAGTTTTTGCTTCCACTCAACCAACAAACCGAAAATATTTTACCCATATCTTATAAATAATAATGTTCACCAATAACGATATCAACCTTGAAGCCTTGAAAAGAAAGGCATATAACGGAAGATGGGCTACGCTCGAAGATGGAATCATTCCTCTTACAGCAGCTGATCCCGACTTCAGAACAGCACCTGAAATAGAACAGGGAATTATTGAATACCTGAAAGACGGTTACCTCAGCTATGGCCCGTTTTCCGGACTTCCGGAATTTAAGAAAAGCGTGGCAGATCACTTTAACCTGGAAAAACACGGAAGCTTCTCACCGGAGAATGTTCTGGCTGTCAACAGTGCTGCCCAGGGAATGTTCCTTATTGCATCCTATGTACTCAACCCCGGAGATGAAGCCATTATTCTGGATCCTGTAGATTTTCTTTTCAAAAAATCGGTGGAAACTGCGGGTGGGAAAGTAATGCTCTGCCCTGCGGATACAACAACAGGAGAAATTGATTTTGAAAAAATGGTTTCTTTAATCAATCCCAGAACTAAACTTATCAGCATATGCAATCCTCACAATCCGCTCGGAAAAGTTTACTCTAAAGAAGTATTGATAAAAGTAGCAGAAATTGCATCTGCTCATGATCTTTGGGTGATGAGTGATGAAATCTGGAGTGATATTATTTATGATCATAAAGACTTTCATACCTATTCTTCCGTTTCAGATAAGGCAAAGAGAAAGAGCTTTACCGTGTATGGGTTTTCAAAATCATTTGGAATAGCAGGATTGAGGATTGGAGCCGTACTCTGCAATGATGAGGATATTCTTGAAGATTTCACAGAAAAATCCAATTTCAACTCTACAATAGAAGGGGTTTCTACTTTGTCTCAAATTGCCGGAAGTGTAGCACTGGAGAAGGCAAAACCATGGTACAAAGAATTTTTGGCTCACTTACAGAGCAATAGAGATCTTGCTTTCAGATTATTAAGCCATTCAGAAATTGTAATACCTAATCTCCCGGAGGCAACTTTTGTATTGTTTCCAAAGATTAAAAACGGAATGACAAGCGATGAGTTTGCCCAACATGTCTTAACTCACGGGAAAGTCGCTATTGTTCCGGGATCAGAAAGATGGTTCGGAAAAGGAGCTGAAGGACATATCAGAATTTGCTTTTCTACATCCCAGGAAATTTTAGAAGAAGGAATTAACAGAATCATTACCAGCTTTTAACATTAAAAATTTTAATTAAATATAAATAATAGATTATTATTTTTCCGAATTTATCACAAATCAACACGAAATTAAGATATCCATACTAAATATTTTATTTTCATGTTGATTTAAAAATAAATATTGATAATTTTGATTGAATCATCACTAAAAATTATTAATATGAAAATAAAATATATCAGCATTATTTTCCTTGGAGTTTCTGCCTTCTCCTATGCCCAGCAGGTAAAAGATACTTTGAAAGAATCAAAAATTGACGAAGTTGCCATTACCGGAAGCCGAAACAAGAAAAGAACAGTGGTAAACACGCCCGTTCCTATTGATATTATAGACATTAAACAGGTAAGCCAGTCAACGGGTCAAGTGGAAATCAACCAGCTTTTACAATTTTCAGCACCCTCTTTTAACTCCAATAAACAATCAGGATCCGACGGTGCTGATGCTGTAGATCCCGCTACGTTAAGAGGTCTTGGTCCTGACCAGACTTTACTTTTGTTAAATGGAAAAAGATACCATCAATCTTCACTGATTAACCTTTTCGGAACCAAAGGAAGAGGAAATACGGGATATGACATGAATACGATCCCTATTGGCGCCATAAAAAGAGTGGAAGTTCTTCGTGACGGAGCATCAGCCCAATACGGTTCGGATGCTATTGCATGAGTAATTAATGTTATTTTGAATGACAGAAATAATGGTTTTGAAGGAAATCTATTCACAGGTATGAATCTTTTCAAAAGTCCAGGTAATAATGACGTAGTATCAGATCACAAAGTAGACGGAACCACCTTTGATTTCAATGGAAATTTGGGAACTAAAATAGGATCAAAAGGTGGTTTCGGAAACTTTACCGTAGAATTCATCAATAAAGATTACGCCATACGAAATGCCAATCCAGATGTTTACACCTCTCCCAGACAGCGTTTCGGAGATGCAAAAGCTCAGAACATCTACTTTTTCGGAAATATTGAAGTCCCGTTATCTGATGGTCTGAAGTTTTATTCCCGCCAAGGTTTTTCACATAGAAATACTAAGGCTTATGCATGGACCAGAACCCCAGATGCAGACGGTAATATTCCTGAAGTTTACCCTACAGGATTTAACCCGGTTGAAAATACCAGCATTACGGATTTTACGTTTGACAACGGATTAAAGTTCAAAGTTGCAGACTGGGATGTAGATTTTTATAATGCTTTTGGTAACAACAGGTTTACTTACCAGATAGACAATACAATTAATGCCACTTTAGGAGTCAAATCTCCTACAAGCTTTAATGCAGGAGGACATTCTCTGCTGCAGAATACAACTGGGTTTAATGCTGTGAAACAGTTCAAAGTACTGGAAGGGCTTAACGTTGCTTTCGGATCTGAATTCAGATATGAAAAATTTGATATCATCAAAGGAGAAGAGGCTTCTTACGCCATGTATGATATCAATGGAAATCTGGTGACTTCAAACACACCTCAAAACTTGTTGGTTACGAATCCGTCAAGTGGCAATGTAAGGCCAGGTGGTTCACAAGGTTTTCCTGGCTATTCTACAGATACAGGAAATAGCAGAAACAACTTTGCTGCTTATGTAGATACAGAATTGGATGTTACTAAAAACTGGATGATAAGCATTGCCGGAAGGTTTGAAAATTATAATGATTTCGGAAGCACTCTGAATGGTAAATTTGCTACAAGATATGCGATCACGCCACAGTTTGCTTTCCGGGGATCCGTTTCTACTGGGTTCAGAGCGCCTTCTCTGGCTCAGAAATACTACAGCCAGCAATTTACCAACTTCCAGGGCGGTAAACTGGTCACTATTCAGCTCGCTTCTAATGACAGTAACATCGCAAGCAGCCTGGGAATTCCTCAACTGAAGCAGGAAACCTCAGTGAACGGTAGCGCCGGGTTTACCTTCAATACTGGAAAATTCACAGCCACCGTAGATGGTTATTACATCCGTGTTAAAGACAGAATTGTTCTTACCGGATATTTTGCACAAGCAGACTTACCAGAAAAAGTTCAAGAAGAGAATCCATTTATCGACCAGGTACAGTTTTTTTCCAATGCCATCGATACCAAAACAAAAGGAGTTGATGTGATCTTAAGCTATACTGAAAATATCGGTTCCGGAAAACTGACTGCTACATTAGCAGGAAACTATAATGATATGGAAATCACAAAAGTCAATACCTCAGAACAGCTGGCAGGGAAAGAAGATACTTACCTGAGTGCAAGAGAAAAAGCATTTATTCTTGCTTCTGCTCCGAAGACAAAAGTAAATTTAAACCTTAATTACAGACTCAACAAATTCAATGTAAATCTGCAGATGGTACGATTTGATAAAGTAACCCTGATTGGTTATGACGACTCAGAACAGGTCTATAATCCAAAAGTAACCACCGATCTTTCTTTCGGCTATGAATTCTGCAAGAATCTGAATCTGACTTTAGGAAGTAAAAACCTGTTCAACAGATATCCTACTTTACAGACTACACATGTATCCGACGGAAATACAGAAGCCGGAGGTATTTTTGATCCTGTACAGATGGGATTTGCCGGAAGACAGGTTTTTGCCAGACTTAATTTTAAGTTTTAAGAGAATAAAAAGAAACTGTATCAAAGGTTAATAATTTCACCTTTGTCATTCTGACGAAGGAAGAGTCTCATTTATAAACCAATAACATAAGATTCTTCACTACATTTTATTTCGGTCAGAGTGAAATTTTGATACAGTTTTTTTCTACTTTTTTGAAATTTTATAAAGCTTACCGCTGTCTGTTACTGCATACAGATTCCCATCCATACCGTTTAATACATCACGGAAACGTTCTTTCTGATCTGTAAGAAGACGTTCTTCACCCACTACTTTATTATCTTTCATAACAATTCTGTTAATGTGCTCTCCACTCAGGCATCCGATAATGAGATTACCTTTCCATTCATCAATATTTCCTGTATAGAAAGTAATTCCGCTTGGTGAAATCACAGGATCCCAATAATAGACAGGTTGTTCGGTTCCTTCTTTTTGAGTGATACCCTGTCCTACTTTATCCCCTGAATATTCGATACCATAGGTTACATCTCCCCAGCCGTAATTTTTTCCCGGTTGAATCAGATTGATTTCATCACCCCCTCTTGGCCCCATTTCAACATCCCAGAGCTTGCCATTGGGATCGATAGCCATTCCTTGCGGATTTCGGATTCCGTAAGCATATATTTCAGGTTTATAACCGGGTTTCCCAATAAAAGGATTTCCCGGCGCAGGTTTACCATCTTTTGTAATCTTTAAAATCTTGCCTAGATAATTATCTGTTTTCTGCGCATATACACGGGTTACTTTATCTGATCTTTCTCCTGTACTGACAAATAAATGTCCATCTTTATCAAAAGCCAGACGGCTTCCGTAGTGCTTATCTCCGTCATAAGAAGGTTCAGCACGGAAAATAACTTTTACTTCTGAAATATTTTTAAGATCTGCAGACAGCTTTCCTTTTGCTACAGATGTTAAGTTTCCTTTTCCAAAAGGTTCCGAAAAACTGAAATAAATAATATTGTTGGTTTTAAAATCAGGATCAAGTGCTACATCCAGCATTCCGCCCTGTCCTTTTGAATCTACTTTTGGAAAACCTTCAATCTTTGACACCTGTTTTCCATCTGTTGAAACCACATTCATATACCCTTTCTTATCTGTGATGAGAAATTTTCCGTCAGGTAGATTGATAATTCCCCATGGTCTTCCAAGGTCTTTATTCAATATTTCTATGGCATAGGGCGTTGTTGTTTTTACAGCCTTGATTCTTGTCTGCCCTTTAAATGCAGGCTTATAATCAGAATTAGGATTTTCCGTTTCCACACTTCCGTCATTTCCAGTCCGCTGAGCATTGGCATGATTCTCTTTGCATGAAGATAAAAAAAGAAAAAGGCTTACTACAGGAATATAAAATTGATTGATTTTCATATCATTATAATTAGATGTTATACAACGAATGGAAAAATAATGCCAATAAAATTTGCACATATCAATTTTTATTCTACATTTGTAGAATAAATTACAAACTTGTAGAATGAAAGAGATTAAACTAACTGATTCTGAAAAAAGCCTTATGGAAATTCTTTGGGAAAAGAAAACTGTTTTCATGAAGGACATACTGGAAGCCTATCCGGATCCAAAGCCAGCACCAACAACTATTGCAACCTTACTTAAAAGAATGCAAAACAAAGAACTGATAGGCTATAAACTTTATGGAAATTCCCGCGAATACTTTCCAAAAGTAGAAAAAGGGGAATATTTTAAGGAAGAAATGACTTCCATGATTGACCGCTTTTTTAACAGCTCTGTAACGCAGTTTGCATCATTTTTTACTTCCAATGCCAAACTTAGCCAAAAGGAACTGAAAGAACTTCGTGATATTATTGATGAACAAATTAAAGAATAAATATGACTGCTATTATTCTGAAAATAATTCTGTGTTCTTCTATTTTCATTGCTGTTTATTATCTGTTTCTGGAAAAAGAAAAAATGCTCAGATTCAACAGGCTTTATTTATTAAGTTCGTTAGTACTTTCTTATATAATTCCTTTTGTTACTATTACTCTTCCCAATCACAGCACTGAGAAAATGCCGCAAATGATCATAGAAGAAACGGCACAACAACTGGTTTTTATCCCTCAAAAGCAGGAAAGTTTTAACTGGATGAATGTGGTATGGGAAATTTATATTTTCATCACCCTATTTCTGTTGATAAAAAGCTTTATTTCCCTTGTGAAGCTCAAAAAAATATCCGGAAAGAGACATATTTACCAAAGCCATACTATATTATTGACAAAAGAAAATCTTTCCCCTTTCAGTTTTTGGAATACAATGTATATGGGCGAAAACTATATGAAAAACGATACAATAGATCAAAGAATTTTCATTCACGAAAGAACTCATATTGAACAAAATCACAGCCTTGACCTATTAATTTTGAACACTTTAAAAGTCTTTACATGGTTCAATCCTGTTCTTTTCCTTTATAAGAAAGCGATGATCACAAATCATGAATTCCTGGCAGACGAAGCTGTCGTGAAAAGCAATTGCAACATCAAAGATTACCAGAATCTTATTCTTGAAGAAATTCTGAACCATCAAAATCCTCCTTTGACTCATTCATTTAATTTTAATAACACCAAAAAAAGATTTATTATGATGAAAACAAAAAAATCAAAATTTAGTCTGCTAAAGAAAACAGCAGGAATCACCGTTTTAATTACTGCAGCTGTCTTATTCTCTGAAAGAACATATGCAGTAAATTCCACTCATGTTTTTCTTTCTGAAAGAATAGCAGAGATCCCGGATCAAATTGTACACAAGGAATCAAAACAAACAGATTTAAAAAGTCAGGACTATTTTGAAAAAACCAAGGAAGAAGGAAAGTCATCTGGTATAATAGATTTCCAAAAAGAGGAATTGAAAAAAGTTCCGGATACAATAATTCCGAAAGTAGATAAAACACGCGAAAGTAAAAACACAAATTCATCGGTCAATACCCAACAGAATACGAACGAATTTCCAGCACAATATCCCGGAGGGCCTAAAGACTTAAAAATCAAAATAAGCAGAAGCGTAGATGTGAGTAAGTTAGGAGACTATAGCAGCCCTATAACCTCTACCGCGTATATTCATATCAATGAAGCAGGAAAGACAACTCTGGTAACTACTTCGGGAGAAAATGAAATTCTGAACCGGGAACTTTTAAAAACAGTCACTGAAATCAGTAATGAAACAGTATGGATACCTGCAATGAAAGATGGAAAAAACATTGCTTCAGTATTGAAAGTTCCGGCAACAATGACTTTTACACGGCAATAACAATAAAGCGCTTTTTTCAGCGCTTTTTTATTTTTTCAATTTTTCGTAATCAGACAACTTCAAAAAATCAAAAATCAAGGATGATAAGTTAAAATTATATTATCAAAATATTCACCTTCAAAACATTATACAGCCTAATAATTTCTTTCGTATTTTTGTTGTATACATTCTTTTCTATGGATTTTAAGCTTCAATCAGAATATAAACCTACCGGAGACCAGCCTCAAGCTATTGAAAAACTTACTGAAGGAATAGAGATCGGTGAGAAATATCAAACGCTTTTAGGGGTAACAGGTTCCGGAAAAACCTTTACTGTTGCGAATGTGATACAAAAAGTACAACGTCCAACTCTGGTACTGGCACACAATAAAACGCTTGCTGCACAGCTCTTCATGGAGTTTAAAGAGTTTTTTCCCGAAAACGCAGTGGAATACTTTGTAAGCTACTATGATTATTACCAGCCTGAGGCTTATATTGCCACAACAGGAACTTATATTGAAAAAGACCTGAGTATCAATGAAGAGGTAGAAAAACTACGTCTTTCTGCAACTGCCAGCCTTCTTTCGGGAAGGAGAGACGTTTTGATTGTGGCTTCTGTTTCATGTATTTATGGTATCGGGAATCCTACCGAATTTCATAAATCTTTGATTTCTATCGCTATTGGTGAGAAAGTGACAAGAACAGCACTTCTCCATTCACTAGTTAATGCACTGTATTCCAGAACGCTGAATGAATTCCAGAGAGGAACATTTCGTGTAAAAGGGGACGTAATCGATGTCTTCCCTGCCTACACTGATAATGCGATCAGAATTCAGTTTTTTGGAGATGAAATTGAAAAGATTCAAAGTTTCGACCCTGTTACTGGAAATGTAGAGGATAATTTTGATCAGATACAGATTTATCCTGCCAATCTTTTTGTAACATCGAAGGAAACCTTAAATGGCGCCATTAAAGATATTCAGGACGACATGGTAAAACAGGTGGATTTCTTTAGCTCCGTTGGGAAGCCATTAGAAGCAAAACGACTTCAGGAAAGAACTGAACTGGATCTTGAAATGATTAAAGAACTGGGCTATTGTTCAGGGATTGAAAACTACTCCAGGTATCTGGATGGTCGTCTTCCGGGAACAAGACCTTTCTGTCTGATTGACTATTTCCCTAAAGACTTTTTAATGGTCATTGATGAAAGCCACGTAACTGTTCCGCAAGTTCATGCCATGTATGGGGGAGACCGAAGCAGAAAAGAGGCGTTAGTGGAGTACGGTTTCAGACTTCCTGCAGCGATGGACAACAGACCTTTAAAGTTTGAAGAATTTGAAGCTATTCAGAATCAGGTTATTTATGTTTCTGCAACGCCTGCAGATTATGAACTTGAAAAAACGGGAGGTGCTTATATTGAACAAATCATCCGCCCTACCGGGCTTCTTGATCCGATTATTGAAGTAAGACCTTCACTGAACCAGATTGATGATCTGATGGAAGAAATCCAGAAAAGAGCTGATGCTGATGAAAGAGTACTGGTAACTACTTTAACCAAGAAAATGGCAGAGGAACTTACGAAATACTTTACCAAGTTCGGAATCAGAACGAGATATATTCACTCAGATGTAGAGACCCTGGAACGTATTCAGATCATGCAGGATCTTCGTTTAGGACTTTTTGATGTACTGATTGGGGTTAATTTATTGAGAGAAGGTCTGGATTTACCTGAAGTTTCTCTGGTTGCCATTCTGGATGCTGATAAAGAAGGAATGCTTAGAAGCAGAAGATCAATGATCCAAACTGTGGGCCGTGCCGCAAGAAACGTGAACGGAAAGGCAATCATGTATGCAGACAAAATCACAAAATCCATGCAGGCTACCCTGGATGAAACCGAATACCGCCGTGCCAAGCAAATGCAGTACAATGAAGATCACGGTCTGAAGCCCAAAGCCCTAAATAAAAAGATATCCGAAAATCTCGTAGGAAGAAGCAAAGACTTCCCGGATGAAAAATATACGCAAAAAGAAATCCTTCAGAAAGTTGCGGAAACAAAAGCGACTTATGCCAGTGAAGATATTGAGAAAATGATTGCTCAGAAACAGAAAGAAATGGAATCTGCAGCAAAAAATCTTGACTTTATAAAAGCTGCCAAGCTGAGAGATGAAATTGCAGCTTTGAAAGCTTAAAAAGATTAATGATAAAATAGTTTCGGCGGCATCTTCGATGCCGCCGAAATTATATACTAAAATGGGTATATTTTAATTTTTACAATCCATTTCTTACCGCTGCTCTGATGGGAACCAAAAGATCCATGAGTCCGTTTAATTTGATCTCATAAACTGTTGACAGCTGCATTCCCAGTTTTCCTTTTGGCATTCCGTTTTTATTAAACCATTCCAGATAGCTGATAGGAAGATCCACCAGAACCGTTCCTTCATATTTACCGAAAGGCATTTTCATTACACAGATTTCCTTTAATATTTCGGGATTAAGTCCTTCCACGTTTTTATCTAATTAGATTAATTTTTCTTTAATATCATCCTGACCGGGTAATTCAAGATCAGGAGGGGTTTCTTCATCCGAAAATTCATTTCTGTATACCTGAACCAGCAGAAGGGTTAGTGAGATCAGAATAGGCCCGAAAATCAGTCCCATGAAGCCAAAAAGATTCATTCCCATGATGATTCCGAATACAGTATTCAATGGGTGAATATTTTCCAGTTTCTTTAAAAGGGTAAAACGAAGAAGATTATCGGTAAGACCTACTACTACAAGACAGTAGATGGCTAAACCTATACCTTGTCCTGTATTTCCTTCAGCAATCATAAAAATACACACCGGCACATATACAATAGCAGTTCCAACAACCGGTATTACTGATGCAGCAGCTGTTAAAGCAAAAAGCAGAATGGCTCCCGGCGCACCGAAAATCAGATAACCAATAAGAGCAACAATTCCTTGTCCTACTGCAACAACAGGAATTCCTATTGCATTGGCCATAATTAATTTTCTCATTTTATCGCCGATCAGGGAGATGTTTGCTCGCTTCAGCGGGGCGGAAGAAGTAAGGATCTTTTCAAAGAGTCTCGGTCTTTCCAGCATAAAATAGAGAATAAAATACATAGACATTACTACGGTAAGGGTATTGAATGTCCCACTGACTGCAGAAGTAGAAAATTTCCCTACATTATCTTTCAGCTTGGCCATATTTTCTTTGCTCAGAATATCAAACCCCGTTTTTGAGAAGATATAAGAATGTATTTTGTCCAGAAAAACATTGAATTTGGCCATATAAGCCTGTGCATTCCCCAGTTTATCAATAATGAGATCGGCAATAAAATAAATCGGAAGAATAAGGACAATAAGACTCGCAAACATCAATGCAAAGGCTGCCAGTGACGGTTTCCATTTTTTTTCTTCCTGCAGATAAAAATTGTATTTTCTGCAGACTACATAAATGGTAATTGCTCCCAACACCGACGGAATAAACAATGCCAGATTAAAACAGATCAATCCAGCCAATACCAGAATGATGGCCAGCAATGACATCTGCTTTATCGCAACACTGCTTATTTGTTTGTCCTTATTCATCATGTATTTTTATATTTTTATTTGCTGAACATAATTTGTCTTGGTTTTCCTAAGAAAGCACAATAGGTTGAGTACATTACAATCATAATAAACGGAGCTGTCAGGATAACCCCTATTCCGCAAAGAATAACCCCTGCAATAGAAATCAAAAACCCTAAAAACCCTGTCAATAAGAAAGTTCCATAGTTCTCTTTAGCAATGTTGAACGACTTTGATAAAGCTTCTGTAGCTGAAGCATTTTCAAATAACAGAATCGGATATCCTATTAAAAGGAAAGGATATACAAAAATGATAGGCAAAACACACAATGCCAGAGCTATCGAGGAAATAATCCAGGCAAGAAGACTATAAATCAAAATGTTTACAAAATTCTGGCGGTATCCGATAAAAAGGTCGGAAAACTCAATAGGGTTTTTGGTATTGTATTTATTCACCATGTAGATCAATCCTACATACAAAGGAGATAATAAAAGGCCAAAAAGACTGGAAGCTCCCATATATAAAGGAAGTCCCGGTGCACTCCAATAATTAAAATCGCCTCCTGAAGATTTCATCTCTTCTACCATAGAAGCAGAATCAAATCCTGTAAGCATTTGAATAACAGAACCTCCGATCAGATAGATGATCATAGCTACAATTCCGTAACCGAAAACGCCTTTGTACATTTCAAAAGCATGAGAAATAATTGATCCCGTTTCTCTGTTGGGTACAGAGCCTTGCTGATCAAATTCGTTAAATTCAGACATAGTTTAAATATTTAATGATTTTACCAAATTTACTTTTTTTTAGTAAAAAATCCCATTAAACACGAATGAATTTTAACTTTTCTCCGAAAAGACTGTTTTATAAAGTGAATAAATCATCGCATTCCAAAAAGGAAAAGTGAAAAGTCCACCTATCAGAAACAAAGCAAAACCTAAGTACTTAAATAGAAAAGCAACGATCACACACACCATGATTTCAACGAAATACATTTTAAGCGCTTTAAAATTCAAGGAAATGGCTTCAAAAATTCTTTTATTGGTAAAGAACATCAATGGAGCAACAAAAATGGTTACAGCAACCCAAATTATAGCCAATACAACAGTAGGAATGGTAAATTTGTAAATAAAGAACCAGAAAAGAAAATATCCCACATACTTAAAAAAATTAAGCCCGTTGTACCCTGCAAAAAGATCTCCTATTACAATATTCTCTTTAAGATCCATCTTACGGAAGATCTGGAACATTCCAAGATTTAAAGGATACAGAAATGCCGTGGTTGCCCAGATTGCCAATGTAAACATCTGATAATTTTCAGTAGCTGTTATTTGCTCCATTTTCTTCAGATAAACCTGAGTGCCCTGCATAAAGGCTTCCTGCAATTCTTTATTATAAGAAAAAATATCATACTTCTCTCCGAAAAGCATCACTCCTGTAAGCAAGATTCCAAAAAAGACAATGGAAAACATCAACTGAAAAACGAGTGTTTTATTCCAATAAAAAAAAGCCTGCTTCAATATAAAATCTATTCCCGGTTTCTGAGGATATTTATTCTGCATCATAAAAAAATTTATGCAAAAGTAAACATCAATAAGTACTTTTGCAGAATGTTTTCAGTGAATCATCAAAAATTTATGGAAATGGACGAACTTTCTCTTCAGAAGGTTCCCTATTTTTTCGTCATAGACTTTCTCTCGGAGAATATTGAAATCTATCAGGAGCATGAAATTGAAAAAGAAGGTTTAATTATTGATTTTCAAGACTTTTCAAACACAAAGGAGACACATAAATTGGACAAAAAAGTAATATGGAAGTCTTTTCCTGAAACATTGGATAGCTTTCAGGCCGGCTTTAATAAAGTTCAGGAAAATATTCGTTTGGGAAACTCTTACCTAGTAAATTATACTAGAAAAACACGAATTGAGACCAATTTAACCTTAGAAGAAATTTTTTACCACTCAAATGCAAAGTACAAAGTTTTTTATAAAGATTTTTTTGTATTTTTTTCTCCTGAAACTTTTGTGAAGATCATTGATGGAAAAATTTTCACCTATCCTATGAAAGGAACAATTGACGCAGCTATTGAAAATGCAGCAGAAATTCTGAAGAATGACAGAAAGGAGAAGGCAGAACATTACACCGTAGTAGATCTTCTCCGCAATGATCTGAGTATGGTCGCTGATGAAGTAAAGGTGGACCAGTTCCAGCATATTGACTTTATCAAAACCCAGCAAAAGGATCTATATGCAATGAGTTCTGAAATTTCAGGAATGATAAAACCTGAATATGAAGGAAAAGTAGGAAGTATTATGCAGAAACTTCTTCCTGCCGGCTCTATTTTAGGAGCTCCCAAACCTAAAACACTGGAAATAATTCTGGATGCGGAAGGATATGACAGAGGATATTATACGGGAGTTTGCGGCTGGTTTGACGGCCAAAATGTAGACAGTTGTGTAATGATACGCTTTATAGAAAAAGAAGAAGACCAACTTTATTTCAAAAGCGGAGGCGGTATAACGCACATGAGTAAATTAGAAGACGAGTATCAGGAAATGAAAAATAAAATCTATGTCCCAATTCATTGAAAGCATTAAAGTAGAAGATCAGGAGGTTTTTCTATTGGATCTACATCAGAAACGTGTCAATCAGACATTTTCCCATTTCGGGAAGGAAGACTCTATTGATCTGGCCAAAATCTATAAAAACCTGCAGCATGACGAGGATGGTCTTTTCAAACTGAGAATTGCCTATGATCTCGATAAAAGAATCAGGACACAGATGATTCCATACGCAATCCCGGAAATACAGGATTTCAAACTGGTAGAAAATAACAGCTTCGACTATTCTTTCAAATTTGAGGATCGTAAAGAACTGGATAAAATGAAAGCTAAGGCGAAAGCTGAAGAAATTATCATTGTTAAAAACAATCATATCACCGATACATCTTTCTCTAACCTCTTGTTTTTGAAAGGGAAAGATTGGTTTACGCCTTCTACTTATCTGTTGAACGGAGTACAAAGACAGCATCTTTTAAAGCAAAAAAAGATCAAAGAAACGGAGATTACTTTACAGAACATAAAGCAATTCACCCATTTCCAGATCATTAATGCGTTGAATGATTTTGATGATATGTTTATCTATCCTATTGACAGAATTATCAATCTGCCAGGGAGTGAAGAATATCTTGATCTTTAAATCTATTTCATAAACTCAAAATACGACTTCAGTACATCTGCACTATTCTTCCCGTGAGTATTTACTTCCAGGATTTTTGGCTGTGCATCAGGTTTGAAGAAATTCTCAAGCACTCTGTCCAACGTAAGCTCATCCTCTACTCTGATATAGGAGAATCCGAAATGCTTCGCCAGGGATTCAGCGTTCTTGCGGTGTTTTGTAGCAATAAATTCGTCTAATGTATTCGGGTTGGCATTTCCAGGTCCCGGAATGATTTTAAAGATATTACCTTCACCATTATTGAAGATCATAATTCTTACAAACGGTGGAATATATTGGTTCCAAAGACCATTAATATCATAGAAGAAACTAAGATCTCCTGTGATCAATAAAGTTGGGTTTTCATTTTTGATGGCAAATCCCATTGCTGTAGAAGTAGATCCATCAATACCGCTTGTTCCTCGGTTACAATACATCTTTCTCTTTCCGAAATCAAACAGCTGGGCATATCTGATCCCAGATGAATTACTGAAGTGAATGTTATAGTTTTCAGGAATTGTCTGTGATGCTTTATTGAAGAAATAAAAATCAGAGAAATCAATTGTATTTAAAAATTGCTCGTGTTTAGCATCTTTTTTATCTCTTAAAACGTCCCAAAGATTAAAATAAGGTCTAGGTTCCAGATTGATAAATTTCAGCAGTTTTGAAAAGAAAACTTCCGGCTTCACCTCTATCTTTTCTGTCAGTGAGAAATAAGTATCAGGCTGCCATACTTCATCAAGATGCCAGTGCTGTTTTGGGCGGGCACTTCTCAGAAATTGCTTTACTTTTTTGGAAACCACATTCTGTCCTACTGTAATCAACAGGTCAGGAGCATATGTTTTATAATCCTCTTCGGTAAAATTGAAAATATAACGGTCTATATGTTTGAAGAACTTCTCATGGTGCAGATTTGAATTAGCTTCACTCAATACCACTACAGAATGATTTTTCACCAACTGAGTTAGCTGGTTTTCCAGTTCCGGGCTGTAGTCTCTTGTTCCCACTAACAGCATAATTCTTTGCGAAGTATGCCATTCTGCAATCAGATTGGACGGTATTTCATACTCTTTACGTTTGATGGTCTTTTCCACAGTTGGGAAAGTGGGAAGCTCAGATACCAGCTCATATAAAGGTTCTTCCAGAGGAATATTAATGTGTACCGGACCTTGCTTCTCAAAGCAAAGTTCAATAGCTTTTTTAATGATATCGAAATTAATATCTTCTGCATTCTCCTTGCTGTCTTCCAAAAGCTGGAAGTCGCCATAGGAATGCTGATGAAAAACATCCTTCTGTCTTATTGTCTGCCCATCGAATATATCAACAAAATCTGTCGGCCTGTCTGCAGTAAGTACCAAAAGGGGTACATTCTGATAAAAAGCTTCAGTAACCGCGGGATAGTAGTTAACTACTGCTGATCCGCTGGTACAGGTAACCGCTACAGGCTTCTTTTCACTTTTTGCCATTCCCATTGCCACGAAAGCCGCACTTCTTTCGTCTACAATGCTGTAGCAGTTGAAACGATCTACCTCTGAAAAATGGATGGCCAAAGGAGCATTTCTTGACCCCGGTGAAATTACGATATCTGCAATTCCGTACTGCTGAAGAAGATGTGCAATTATTTGGATACTTCTCTTAGAAGAATATTTTTTCATACAGCAAATTTAACTTATAAATAATGATTTTAAAATCATTTAAATTAAAAAAAATGTAATTTTGCTGTTCGTAAATTTCTAAAAATGGATAAAATACCTAGTGTAGACCTGCGTGATTTCCTTTCGGGCAACCCGGAACGCAAACAGAAATTTGTAAATGAAATCGGAAAAGCTTATGAAGAAATTGGTTTTGTAGCCTTAAAAGGCCACTTTCTTGATGACAACCTAGTAGAAGATTTGTATGGAGAGGTGAAAAACTTTTTTGAACAACCAGTGGAAACGAAACAAAAGTATGAGATTCCAGGAATTGGTGGCCAGAGAGGTTATGTAGGATTCGGTAAAGAAACTGCTAAAGGTTTCAAAAAAGGAGACTTAAAAGAATTTTGGCATTTTGGACAGTATCTGTCTGATGATTCAAAATACAGAAGTGAGTATCCAGACAATGTAATCGTTGATGAACTTCCAAAATTCAACGAAGTTGGTAAAGAAGCATTCCAAATGCTTGAGAAAACAGGACAGTATGTGTTAAGAGCCTTAGCATTACACCTTGGTTTAGATGAATTTTATTTTGATGACAAAATCGCAGAAGGAAATTCTATTTTAAGACCTATTCACTATCCGCCAATCACTGAAGAGCCAGATGATGCGGTAAGAGCAGCAGCTCATGGAGACATCAATCTTATCACTCTTCTAATGGGAGCACAGGGTAAAGGGCTTCAGGTTCAAAACCACAACGGAGAATGGATTGATGCCATTGCTGAACCAGATGAATTGATGATCAATGTTGGAGATATGCTTTCAAGACATACCAACAACAAATTGAAATCTACCATTCACAGAGTGGTAAACCCACCAAGAGAAATGTGGAGTACTTCAAGATATTCAATTCCTTTCTTTATGCATCCTATCAGTGCAATGTCTTTAAATGCCCTTGAAAATTGTGTAGATGAAAACAATCCAAAGCTATACGAAGATACTACTGCCGGAGAATTCCTGCATGAAAGATTGATCGAACTGGGGTTAATTAAAAAATAAAAAAGAAACGGCTGCCTCTATTTGAGGCAGCCGTTTTCACTATATTACATCCCAGTTAAACAGGAAACGCGTGTACATAACATTGTGCAGCTATTCATTCTGTAACAACCGTTATTTTGATCATTAAGTTCCTGACAAGGATCATCAGGAGAATCCCTTAGATCGTAACACTTATCAAGTCCTCCTGAAATACTTTTCAATTCTTTTCTCTCAATTTTCTTTAAATTTTTCATGGTTATTGTTTTAGTTTTTCCTACTCTGAAAGCTTTTCGGATAACGCTTGCGTAAATTAGCAATATTTACTGAATAAAATCAATAATTTTCCAACTATAATGAGAGTTAATTAATAATACAATTTTGTCCTATCCTGTTATACAATAAAATTCTGGGCAAGGAGTCGATTGTGTAAAAGTACCCCACGGACAGATGCAGGTATATGTATCTCCACTGCCTCCAGGATTTTCTCCACCTCCAGGATTTTCGTAAGGAACACATTTTCCCCCCGAACAGATTTGTCCTGCAGAACAGCCGCCTTCTCCCGGTCCGCCGCCTTCTAAGCAATAGGCTGGGAAATTGGCACCCGCAACAATACTTCTTTTGTCGTCTCTTGAAAGTTTTTTTAGTTTTTTCATAGTTATAGTTTTAGTTTTTCCTACTCTGTAAGCTTTTCGGATAACGCTACCTTAAAAATAGCATTTATTTTATTAGCAATCAAATGTTTATATACAAATCATTGATCCTATAGCTCTCAAAGCTGTTTGTTATATTAATTTTTTATTTTTAATGTAATAAACATTATTGATTAAAAATATTTTAACTATTTTTACTTTACTTACAAATTTTCAATTAAAACCATATGAAAAAACTAAAAAAACTAAAAAAAGACCAATTAAAAAACATTTCAGGAGGTACCACCCTTCCTGAAGCAGATTTCTGCATGTACTATTGTAATGGAACCATTGTTTGTGCAACCTGCAGCGATGATTTCAAATGCCCGGATACCAACAATGATATGTAAGATTACAATCAAAATGTAACCCATAAGAACCGTTTCTTTAGAGAAGCGGTTTTTTTATTTCTTTTGACTTAAAATAAGGTGAATTATGAGGGATTAAATCTCATTTATATAATATGAACTAGCTTTCAACCACAATAAGCGATTTACGGCCTTAAAAGATAGAGATCCTAATTTCCGGGTTACGAAGTACAGCGATTAGATCTCAAAACTGCAAGTGTAAGGATGCACGTTTATTCCAATTATTTCATTCCTCAGGAATCCAGACTTATTTATTAGAGGTTTAAAGGATGCAAGATGGCAGGATAATGTCCACGATTCTTTAGCAGTTAGTATTAGCATTGTCATGCTGAGCGGAGTCGAAGCATTTTAATAAAGAAAACCTTATTTAGATTTCTTTGGAGTGACAGCCTGGGAAGAATAAATAGTATTGAAGGTAAAGATCCATCGTTGGATAAAGAATAAAAAACAGAGGGCTGGAAGCAGGAAGCCTGAAGCTGGAGGAAGAAGAATAGCGGATAGATGAGCTGGGCTACTTACTACGAACATCTATTATCTATTATCTATTATCTATTATCCACTGCTCATTACCTATTACTCATTACTTCTCTTTCTGTTTGGATTTTGTGTTAGTTAGTTTGGGGAGTATGTTGAGTGGGTTTAGTGTTGGTGTAGGTATATAACAAAAAAACCTTTATCGTAAAGATAAAGGTTTTTTAAAAATAAAATAAAAACTGGCGGCGGCCTACTCTCCCGCGTTAGCAGTACCATCGGCGCTGGTGGGCTTAACTTCTGTGTTCGGAATGGGAACAGGTGAGCCCCACCGCTAAAACCACCCTAAAGAAGGTATATAAGATATCAGAGGATAGATTTCAGATTTCAGACTTCAAGGTCTGGTATCTGATGTCTTATATCTGACATCTGTTTTAAGCGATAAAAACTTTCACAAAGACAAAACCTTCACTGCGCATAAAGCACCTGGTTTATATTAGTAACCATAGACTATAAATCTACGGGTAATTAGTACTACTTGGCTATGACATTACTGTCTTTACACCTATAGCCTATCAACGTCGTCATCTACAACGACCCTTAAAAGATGTCTCATCTTGAGGCGAGTTTCGCACTTATATGCTTTCAGTGCTTATCTCTTCCAAACGTAGCTACTCAGCGGTGCACCTGGCGGTACAACTGATACACCAGAGGTTTGTTCAATTCGGTCCTCTCGTACTAGAATCAAGCCCTCTCAAACATCTAACGCCCGCAATAGATAGAGACCGAACTGTCTCACGACGTTCTGAACCCAGCTCGCGTGCCACTTTAATGGGCGAACAGCCCAACCCTTGGGACCTTCTCCAGCCCCAGGATGTGACGAGCCGACATCGAGGTGCCGAACCTCCCCGTCGATGTGAGCTCTTGGGGGAGACTAGCCTGTTATCCCCGGAGTACCTTTTATCCTATGAGCGATGGCCCTTCCATACGGAACCACCGGATCACTATGTCCTGCTTTCGCACCTGATCGACTTGTAGGTCTCACAGTCAAGCACCCTTATGCCATTACACTCTACGCACGGTTACCAAGCGTGCTGAGGGTACCTTTGAAAGCCTCCGTTACTCTTTTGGAGGCGACCACCCCAGTCAAACTACCCACCACGCAATGTCCTTCTGAAAGAAGTTAGGCTCCAAGTAAGTAAAGGGTGGTATTTCAACGTCGGCTCCACAAACACTAGCGTGCCTGCTTCAAAGCCTCCCACCTATCCTACACATTACTTACTCAAAGTCAATACGAAGTTATAGTAAAGGTTCACAGGGTCTTTTCGTCCCATTGCGGGTAATCGGCATCTTCACCGATACTACAATTTCACCGAGCTCGTGGCTGAGACAGTGCCCAGATCGTTACACCATTCGTGCAGGTCGGAACTTACCCGACAAGGAATTTCGCTACCTTAGGACCGTTATAGTTACGGCCGCCGTTTACTGGGGCTTCAGTTAATGCCTTCGCTTACGCTAAGCACCTTCCTTAACCTTCCAGCACCGGGCAGGTGTCAGACCCTATACAGCATCTTTCGATTTAGCAGAGTCCTGTGTTTTTGATAAACAGTCGCCTGGGCCTCTTCACTGCGGCCAACATTGCTGTTGGCGTCTCTTCTTCCGAAGTTACGAGACTATTTTGCCTAGTTCCTTAGCCACGACTCACTCGAGCACCTTAGGATTCTCTCCTCGACCACCTGTGTCGGTTTTGGTACGGGTTGCTTCACTTCGGCTTTTCTTGGATCAGATTACACTACAGCAGCTTCGCCCGAAGGCTAGGCCTTGACTATTCCGTCAGTCTCCAGCAGCTACATCCAACCGTCCCCTTTTATTGTGAGCAAGTATGGGAATATTAACCCATTGTCCATCCACTACCCCTTTCGGGTTCGCGTTAGGTCCCGACTAACCCTCAGCTGATTAGCATGGCTGAGGAAGCCTTGGTCTTTCGGTGAGCAGGTTTCTCGCCTGCTTTATCGTTACTTATGCCTACATTTTCTTTTCTATCCGCTCCACAATACCTCACAGTACTGCTTCGGCGCAAATAGAATGCTCTCCTACCAGATATATCTAAAATATAAATCCATAGCTTCGGTAATATGTTTATGCCCGATTATTATCCATGCCGGACCGCTCGACTAGTGAGCTGTTACGCACTCTTTAAATGAATGGCTGCTTCCAAGCCAACATCCTAGCTGTCAATGCAGTCCAACCGCGTTGCTTCAACTTAACATATATTTGGGGACCTTAGCTGTTGGTCTGGGTTCTTTCCCTCTCGGACATGGACCTTAGCACCCATGCCCTCACTGCCGTAGAACATTTATTAGCATTCGGAGTTTGTCAGGAATTGGTAGGCGATGAAACCCCCGCATCCAATCAGTAGCTCTACCTCTAATAAACTTATATACGACGCTGCACCTAAATGCATTTCGGAGAGTACGAGCTATCTCCCAGTTTGATTGGCCTTTCACCCCTACCCACAGGTCATCCGAAGACTTTTCAACGTCAACCGGTTCGGTCCTCCACTCTGTGTTACCAGAGCTTCAACCTGCCCATGGGTAGATCACAAGGTTTCGCGTCTAATCCTACTAACTATGCGCCCTATTCAGACTCGCTTTCGCTCCGGCTCCGGTACTTAATACCTTAACCTCGCTAGTAAAATTAACTCGTAGGCTCATTATGCAAAAGGCACGCCGTCACAGCATTACGCTGCTCCGACCGCTTGTAGGCGTACGGTTTCAGGTTCTATTTCACCCTTCTATTCGAAGTGCTTTTCACCTTTCCTTCACAGTACTTGTTCACTATCGGTCTTTCAGGAGTATTTAGCCTTGGAGGATGGTCCCCCCATATTCAGACAGGATTTCACGTGTCCCGCCCTACTCATTTATCATCTCTATATGCCTTTCGAGTACAGGATTATCACCTTCTATGATTGTTCTTTCCAGAACATTCCTCTAAACATAAAAAGACTTTTGGGCTAATCCGCTTTCGCTCGCCACTACTTACGGAATCTCTTCGATTTCTTTTCCTCCGGGTACTTAGATGTTTCAGTTCTCCGGGTTTGCTCCTCTTGCGAGGTGACATATCTTCAATATGCCGGGTTGCCCCATTCGGATATCTGCGGATCAATTCGTGTGTGCCAATCCCCGCAGCTTTTCGCAGCTTACCACGTCCTTCGTCGCCTCTGAAAGCCTAGGCATCCGCCATACGCCCTTAACGATTTCTTTCCTATTGGTTACTCAAGCGCTTTATGCGCTCGGTTTTCTCTTTGTGATGTCTTTACCGTTAATGTCAATGATCTTAATTTCTTTCTTTCAAACTGATGAACAAATGTTGTTTTTGGCTCCATTCGTAACTTTTAAATCAGTCTTCCAAAACTGTGGAGAATAAGGGAGTCGAACCCTTGACCTCCTGCGTGCAAGGCAGGCGCTCTAGCCAGCTGAGCTAATTCCCCTCTAGTAGACTTTAGATATCAGATTCCAGATCTCAAACCTAAATGTCTGATGTCTAATAGCTGATCTCTTCCTGTCTTTCAATTAGTAGTCTCGGGCAGGCTCGAACTGCCGACCTCTACATTATCAGTGTAGCGCTCTAACCAGCTGAGCTACGAGACTGTCTTTTAGACGTAAAAGATGATAGACTGATAGATAATAGACTAATTTCTTCGTCTTTCTCTCTCTGCTTTTATCTTCTTTGCCTCTCTCAATCCCTTTACTAATTTCTAGTGGGTTTTGTATTTTTATATATCAACCAAACAAAAAACTAAAGCTATGCTTTAAGTAAGTATTTTGTATCTTACGATACTGATTTTGTTTAACGTCCTAAGACGCTCTAAAATGAGATGTTCCAGCCGCACCTTCCGGTACGGCTACCTTGTTACGACTTAGCCCTAGTTACCTGTTTTACCCTAGGCAGCTCCTGTTACGGTCACCGACTTCAGGTACCCCAGACTTCCATGGCTTGACGGGCGGTGTGTACAAGGCCCGGGAACGTATTCACCGCGCCATGGCTGATGCGCGATTACTAGCGATTCCAGCTTCATAGAGTCGAGTTGCAGACTCCAATCCGAACTGAGACCGGCTTTCGAGATTTGCATCACTTCGCAGTGTAGCTGCCCTCTGTACCGGCCATTGTATTACGTGTGTGGCCCAAGGCGTAAGGGCCGTGATGATTTGACGTCATCCCCACCTTCCTCTCTACTTGCGTAGGCAGTCTCACTAGAGTCCCCAACTTAATGATGGCAACTAGTGACAGGGGTTGCGCTCGTTGCAGGACTTAACCTAACACCTCACGGCACGAGCTGACGACAACCATGCAGCACCTTGAAAAATGTCCGAAGAAAAGTCTATTTCTAAACCTGTCATTTCCCATTTAAGCCTTGGTAAGGTTCCTCGCGTATCATCGAATTAAACCACATAATCCACCGCTTGTGCGGGCCCCCGTCAATTCCTTTGAGTTTCAAACTTGCGTTCGTACTCCCCAGGTGGCTAACTTATCACTTTCGCTTAGTCTCTGAAACTTACATTCCAAAAACGAGTTAGCATCGTTTACGGCGTGGACTACCAGGGTATCTAATCCTGTTCGCTCCCCACGCTTTCGTCCATCAGCGTCAGTTGTTGCTTAGTAACCTGCCTTCGCAATTGGTGTTCTAAGTAATATCTATGCATTTCACCGCTACACTACTTATTCCAGCTACTTCAACAACACTCAAGACCTGCAGTATCAATGGCAGTTTCACAGTTAAGCTGTGAGATTTCACCACTGACTTACAGATCCGCCTACGGACCCTTTAAACCCAATAAATCCGGATAACGCTTGCACCCTCCGTATTACCGCGGCTGCTGGCACGGAGTTAGCCGGTGCTTATTCGTATAGTACCTTCAGCTACCCTCACGAGGGTAGGTTTATCCCTATACAAAAGAAGTTTACAACCCATAGGGCCGTCGTCCTTCACGCGGGATGGCTGGATCAGGCTCTCACCCATTGTCCAATATTCCTCACTGCTGCCTCCCGTAGGAGTCTGGTCCGTGTCTCAGTACCAGTGTGGGGGATCACCCTCTCAGGCCCCCTAAAGATCGTAGACTTGGTGAGCCGTTACCTCACCAACTATCTAATCTTGCGCGTGCCCATCTCTATCCACCGGAGTTTTCAATACCGAATGATGCCATCCAGTATATTATGGGGTATTAATCTTCCTTTCGAAAGGCTATCCCCCAGATAAAGGCAGGTTGCACACGTGTTCCGCACCCGTACGCCGCTCTCAAGATCCCGAAGGATCTCTACCGCTCGGCTTGCATGTGTTAGGCCTCCCGCTAGCGTTCATCCTGAGCCAGGATCAAACTCTCCATTGTATGTTTGTCTGACTCACTCAAAGTTTTTAACGCTTTAGTTTTTCCTTACTTGGTTGTTATATTGTATGTCAATGATCTTTATATCTTTCGCTTTATAACGAAGCAATCTCTCTGTCAGTGTCGCTCCGTATTTGCGAGTGCAAAAGTAAAACTTTATTTTTTAATGACCAAATGTTTTGAAGAAAATTTTAAAGTTTTTTAAGTAACCTTAATCCTTCTCAAAACCTCAATCTCTATACTCCTGCGCTCCCTCTAATTGGGACTGCAAAGATACAAACTCTTTTTAAACTGGCAACTTTTTTTTCAAAAAGTTTTAAAGTTTTTTTTGCTTGTTTCTTTTTTGAAGTAATATCGTTTCTGCCCAGCTAAAGGCTCTTCTGCGCTACTGAATGTCTTTCGTTTTTCAGTGGGGCAAAGATAGTAACTTCATACAACGCAAAACAAGTTTATTTAACATAAATTTTACTGTTTCGTAATATTTGCCGCTAAAGGACTGGGTAGCAGGGGGAAAAATTGTAAACATTTGTTTGGAAGATCGGGGTGAGAGTGTGGGAGAGTTTGAGTGTTTGAGTGTTTGAGTGTTTGAGGGGGAGAGAGGTATGATTCGGGGTGCGGGATGCGGGGTTTGGGGTGGCTATGATCAAATAAAGTATATATTATATAATAGAGAGACTAGACTAGAGAGCTGACTTTCTTCGACGTAGACTGAAGAGTATATTATATATTATATAGAACAATAAGATTTAACTCCTACACGCGTAATTAATTACAATGCTTCCACTCAGCTCAGCATCACATGGCTAATACTAACTGCTAAAAGACCTCAGATATTATCCTGCCAACTTACAAGCGCTCTTGTAAAGAATTTGGATTCCTGCGGAATGATACAATGGGAATAGAGATTTGTACTCAATAATATGTTTCCATAGAATTCTGCAATATGAAAATTCAAACCAATATTCCTTTTATACATGGAGACCCAAATCTCGAAACTCAATAACCAAAACCTCATCATTCATCATTCATCATTCACCACTTATCATTAACGACCCCTACCCTAGCCCTGATAGAAATGGTTACCCCGCAGCTTGGGTTGGAGAGTGGTGGGTTGGAGCGTAGGAGAGCGCTGGCGCGAGGAGTAGAAATGGATAGCAGGAATTAGCTCCTGAAAAAAGTTTGAGAGTTTGAGAGTAAAAGGGTTTGAGAGTGCGGGAAGAAGAATAAAGAGGTAGGCTCTCTTTTATATTATATATATAAGGCAAGCTTAATCAAATAACCGTAGCTGCTGATCACGGGATCCAGTAAAGTTAGACGTTGAAAGCTTTGGAAACTCTTTGCCTTCAAAAAACTTCTTTTTGCCGATCTTAAAGGTGGTATGAATCATTTCTGCAATATTCCCTTCTCCTTTCTGTCGTTCAAAATATCTTTTATCACCCAGTTTTCCTCCTCTCATGGAGCGGATAAGATTTAAAACTTTTTGCGCCCTGTCCGGAAAATGGGTTTCAATCCAGTTTATAAAAACTGGTTCCACGGTATCGTTTAGTCTTACAAGGGTATAACCGAATCCTAAAGCACCTGCATCCGAAATAGCTTTTAATATGTTTAAAGACTCATCACTATTGAGTCCTGGGATAATGGGTGCTACCATTACATGTACGGGGATATTGTTTTCAGAAAGAATTTCAACTGCTTTTAATTTATTTTTTGCAGAGCTTGTTCTCGGCTCCATCTTTCGTCTCAGTTCTTCGTTGATGGTTGGAATGCTTAGAGAAACAGATACCAGATTCTGTTCTGCCATAGGTTTTAAAATATCTAGATCTCTTAGCACCAGTGCATTTTTTGTCAAAATATTGACAGGATGTCTGTAATCAAGACAGAGTTGCAGTAATTTTCTGGTAATTTCAAATTGTCTTTCGGCCGGCTGATAGCAGTCGGTATTTCCTGACAATAGAATCGGGGCAGCTTTGTATCCTCTTTTCTGAAAAAATTTCTCCAGCAACTCAGGGGCATTTTTCTTTACCATGATTTTTCTTTCAAAATCAACCCCGGCACTATAACCCCAGTATTCATGAGTAGGTCTTGCAAAGCAGTAAGAACAGCCATGTTCGCATCCCTGATAAGGGTTCATCGAATATTCCATTGGAAGGTCTTCACTTTTGACCTGATTGACAATGGTTTTGGGAAATACTTCCGTAAAAGAAGTCTTTACGGTTTCGAAATCCTCATCTTCTGGTTCATAGGTATACCTGTCGAAACGATTGACAACGTTTCGCTGAGCTCCCTGACCTTTTATGAAATTTTCGTTTTGCATTCCGGTGTAAAATTAGAATGGAATTTTTATAAAATAATGAGTTTTAACATTAAAGTTTTCCACAAAAAAATCCAACACTTTCAAAAGCGTTGGATTTAAACATAATTAAATATATTTTTTTACTACTTCAGCGCGAATAATTCTACTCCATGAGTTTCATCATCATTATTTTTTTCATCAAAGTGTCTGTGATAGTCCGAATAGGAATCACTATATTTTTTATCTTTTTTAGTCAAAATTTTTTTAATGCTTATTAAACTCAATACTGCCAAAAGACCAACTCCTCCTGCCAGTAAAACTCCAACTTCTTTTTTCATATTTTCTCTGATTTATTATTGATACCATTGCAAAAAGCATACCTATTTTATTTTTTTTAATTATAAATTTTGTTAACATTCAACTTTATTTTTAGGAAAATTACAATCTGCTATTTTTCTTATATTTAAAGTTTGCAATGGTTTAATTATTGTACTTAAAAATAAAAATATTATTATGGAAAATCCAGAAAACATAGACAGAATGACGACCTTGAGCCAGGTGATGAAAACACTCTCTGAAAGAGGAATACACAGGGAGTTCAGAATGAATGATAAATGTGAAATGAAGTTTGAAAACTCTGACAAGGTGTATCAACCCTCTGAACTGGTCATTTTAAAAACTTATCGCTTCGAGGGAGACAGCAATCCTGATGATAATGCTGTACTTTATGTTGTGAAGGACAATGCAGGAAATCGTGGGATGATTATAGATTCCTATGGTGCAGACAGCAATTATCCAGGCGAAGAATTTGATAAGTTTTTAAGAGATATCCCTATTCAGGAAAGTGATGAATTCAATTTTTAACAACTCAATCACATATTAATTTTTTAAACCATTAAGGTTGTTTTCAATTAAAAACTGTACAGTGGTTATGACTGACCGCAAAAGGATCTGTCTTAATGGTTTAAAGAATTATTCTTCAGTTTTTTCCTTTTTTCTGAACACATTATTCAGGAAACCTTTCTTTTCTTTTTTCTCTGCTTCCGGTTGGGGAGTTTCTTTTTTATTTTTTATTTCCTGTTTTATTTCTTTTACCGATTGTTTCATATCCTTTACAGAAGAAACTGCTTCTTTGACTTTCTTTTCTGTTTTTTCAACATTTTTACCAATCAGGGTTTTCTTCAATCCCTGCTCTATTCCTCTCCAGAAAAGATTAAAGAAAGACTTTGTAGGGTCACGTTCTACATTTTCTACCGTAACAGCTTCCGGAAAGCTTCCTGAATCTGATTTCAGAAAAATATTGGCTACTGCAGTCAGAAACCCTTTTTTCTCATGGTTATTCTTATTTAATACGGCAATTTTTAAGTCTTTATGTTTAAGATTAAAAGTTCCGTGTAATCCGGCAGGGTTTCCTTTAAAGTTAAAAAGCATTTCCTGAATAGTTCCTGCAGTAGCGGTCACATGAAGATAAGGTCTGATAAAGGGATTGATTCCACTTGCAGGGAGATTGGAAGTTTTCCCTGAAATTGCAAATCTATCATTCTGATCAGCCACATCAAAGTTCCAGTTGACGGAAAGTGGTGAGAGGTTCATGAAAGAACAATTGATTTTAATATCCACTTTTGTGGGGCTTCCTTTTATTTTGGCAGAGTTCAGATTTTTAACGTTCATATTAAAATTACTGAAGGTCAGCTTTCCGGGTCCCATACTTTCCGGAGTATCTTCTTCATATACCAGAACAGAATTTTTGAGATCAAGATTATGAATTGTCATCGGAATTTTAATAGAACGAAGCATTTTAGAATATAATGCTTTTATCTTCGGATCATCTTTAGGAATTTTGCTTCTGAAAATATTCGCATTTGCAGACTCAATGTCTACCTGGGAAGCATTAACCATTTTGTTGTGAGAAAAAAGATCCCACTCTCCTTTTGCAGTAATTTGTCCGGCTTCTAAATTATACAGATCTCTTTCAACGGGTATCATTTTGATAAACTGTGCTCTTGAAACGAGAGGCTTCATGGCAAAATTGTTAATCTGTACCTTATTTTTATTCAGTTTAATAAGCCCAAGGCTCATATTGTAAAACTGCGTTTTATAAGCCAGATTTCTAGTGGTAATATAATAGTCTTTTACTTTGAAGGACAGCCCTTTCTGATTAGGTCTAGGTGATAATTCAATATCATTTACCGTTGCGTTAAGATCATGGAAAGTCAGTGGTTGTTTTCCTTTATCATAAGTAATGTTTGAGTTTTTTAAGGATGTTTTTCTGATGATAAAGGAATTAATAATCCCTGGTCCGGCAGATTTATTGGTTGTTTTTTCACCTGCTTTAAAAGTTCCGTTAACATTTTCTACGAGAAGATCTTTAAGATCCACATTAAGTTTTTTATCAATGAATTCCAATTTATTGATATTAAAAGCAATATGATCTGTTTTTAACACTGCTGTTGCTTTTCTCTCTGCAGGATGCCCTGGTGTCAGTATGACGTCCCTGATTTCACCGTTTGCAGGCTTCAGCGCAAGACTTCGTATTATAATATTCTGAGCATTGGAATATTCAATATTCCTTGCGGCTATAGTAAAATCTTTATATCCTATTGGAATAACCTGCTCAGAAGTTTCTTTATTAAACATCAGCTGATTGATATTTACACTAAGATTCCCTACTGACAGAAGATTATTTCCATCCGTTTTTGTGATCTTTACTATGGCATTATTCAGCTTTATATTTTTTAAATCAACTTCAAAATTTGTTTTTTTTTCGGCTTTCTTGGTCTTTACTCCTGTATTATAGACTGTCAGAACAGGATTCTCAAAGTCTGCATTCGTAAGTGAAACTTTATTTTTGTTTAAAATAACATCCGTAAAATCCATTTTGGGAACTGCAAATTCAAATAATTGAGCCTTCTTAGGATAAAACTTTTTAAACTGAGCAAAAGAGAGCAGCGGGGTCAGCCTGAAATTCTCAACAGCCATCTGTCCGTTACTTGTATTTATACTGCTGATGGTAACCGCATATGTTTCATCTGGACGAAGAAAGAATTTTTGTCCTTTGATGCTGTATTTGTCAAAAACAACGGGTAGTTTATTTTCTACGGATTCTTCCGTCATCTGTAAATTTTCTACAAACAGATCCAGTTGTTGGACAGACAGAAATTTCTGCTTTGTATGCCTGAAAACAGCAATTTTACCTTCGTTAATTCTTATATTTTCAAATGAAACCGGATTTCTTTTCTTTCCGGTTTTGCGGTCGACAGGTTTGGCAAGAATGACATTTAAATTGGGTTTAGCCAACAAAAGGTCTGACGAGCTGATTCTTTTATTAAAAACAGCATCATAAATTCCGAAACGGCTTATTTTCAAGGTATCAATAGTTCCCTGCAAACCAATAACGTCTGTATTTTGCGGATCTTTACTGTTAACTGAAATTCCTGTTGCAAAGATATTTCCTGTTCCCAGATCAACATCCAGCGTTTTGTAAGAAACTTTATAGTTTGTATTTTTTTTGATGTATTCCGGAAGTTGGGTTTTGAGCCATAGATTCAGTCCGAAATTCGCAGCAAGAAGAATTCCTGCCAGGACTCCGAAAGTTATTAATAGCCTTTTAACCCATTTTTTCATATTTTGTGATTTGGTTCTTTCCTATTATATAGATCAATTCTTTATTTCCAGTTCTATTACATACCCTTCATGCCCTCTTACATTGATAAAATTGCCTCCGTCAAATCCAAGATACTGACCTTTAATTCCTGTAAGCTTTCCTGTAAACTCAGGTTTTTTATCTAATGTAAACGATGAAACTTTCTCCGGTTTTTCAAAAGGATAATCAAACATCCACAGCTCTTCTCCTTCCCTATAAAATTTCTGGAAATCGTAAGGAAAATATTCTTTTATCTTTTGTCGGAAATCAGCAAGGTCTACTTCTCCTTCAAAATCATCCTGCAGCATCTTTCTCCAATTCGTTTTATCTGCCAGATGTTCTTTTAAAGCTACTTCTATCATTCCTGCTTCATAACGGTTTTCCGTTCTTGCGATGGGTAATGCAAAAGTTGCACCCTGATCAATCCATCTTGTAGGAATCTGTGTATTTCTGGTTACGCCTACTTTTACATCTCCTGTATAGGCCAGATAAACAGTGTGTGGCTGCAGCTGAATTTGTTTTTCAACTTCAAGATCTCGCTCTGCAACTCCCAAATGAGCTGTAGATAGTTCCGGGCGGATAATGGTATCGCTTGCATAAGGGCTTTCAAAAAAACAGTTTTTGCAGAATCCCATTCTGTAAATTGGTTTATTTTCACCACAATTTACACATTGAAATCCGGTATGTTTGATGCTTAACTGCTTTCCAAACAGCTCATTCATATGGATCAGATCTCCAGAAAGATTGAGGTAGTATTGGATTGGCTTAGCATCGACGCTTGTCATCTTTAAAATTTGCCCTTGAAACTGCATATTATATTTATATTACTTTTTTAAGTAAATTTAATGATTATATTTTTCAAAAAGTAAAATTTATATTTTTGTGCTCATAAAAAATACAAATGGTTTATCTTGTAACAGGCGGTAGTGGGTTCATCGGTTCCCATTTAATTGAACGATTATTAAGAAATGGACATTCTGTCATAAACATTGACAATTTTGATGATTTCTATGACTATCAGGTAAAAATTAAAAATACTTTGGAGTCAATCAGTAAAAATTCGGATTTTGAGTTCTCAGATAAAGAGACGGATATTCCGCGTTTGGTTTCCCTCACCCATTCAGACCAATATTCCCTCTATTGGCAGGATATCAGGGACCTAAAAGGTCTTGAAAACATCTTTAAGAATCATCATATTGACATGGTGATCCATCTTGCTGCACTTGCCGGTGTTCGCCCTTCTATTGAACGTCCTCTGGAGTACGAAGAAGTGAATGTACGAGGTACTATGAATCTTTGGGAACTGTGTAAGGATTTCCATATTAAAAAATTCATTTGTGCATCTTCATCAAGTGTTTATGGAAACAATGAGAAAATTCCCTTTACGGAAACAGATAATGTAGACAATCCTATCTCTCCTTATGCTGCTACCAAGAAAAGCGGAGAAATTATAGGACATGTTTACCATAATCTATACCATATAGATATGATCCAGCTCAGATTCTTTACGGTATATGGGCCAAGACAGAGACCTGACCTTGCTATACACAAGTTTACAAAGCTCATTTCGGAAAATCAGGAAATTCCTTTCTATGGTGACGGAAATACGGCCAGAGACTATACTTATATAGATGATATCATTGATGGAATTACTAAGTCTATTCTTTATCTTGAAAACAATTCAGGAATTTATGAAATTGTGAATCTGGGCGAAAATCAAGTAATCACTTTGTCTGAAATGGTGGCTACAATCGAAAAGACGCTGGGAAAATCTGCCATCAAAAAAATTCTGCCATTGCAACCGGGAGATGTCACAAAAACCAATGCCGACATTGCAAAAGCAATGGATTTGATAGGGTATAAACCGGCCACAGACTTCCAAAATGGCATAAAAAAATTTGTGGAATGGTTTTTGAGAAAACGACAATAAGTAAATTGCTGACATAGCTGCCAGTTAGTTTGTGACAGCCATTTATAAGAAAAAATTATAAAAAGAATTGAAAATCAAGTATAAAAAAGTTTATTATACAACCTATTTTTATACTTTTGCAAAAAATTAGAAAATTATGTACTGGACATTAGAATTAGCTTCATATTTAAGTGACGCACCTTGGCCAATGACAAAAGCAGAGCTTATCGACTACGCCATCAGAACTGGTGCACCTATGGAAGTAGTAGAAAACCTTCAGGCTATTGAAGACGAAGGAGAAATTTATGAATCTATCGAAGAGGTATGGAGTGACTATCCTACTGACGAGGATTTCCTTTGGAACGAGGACGAATATTAATAAAGCGATAAGCTTTAGGCTGCATGCTTAGAGCTTTTTTGCCCTTTTTATATATAATTTACACGATAAGTGTTATTTAAAACGCTTAAAGCATTTTGCATTAAGCATAAAGCAAAAAATTTATGAGTTTTTTAAACAAAGTTCTTAAAGGGTTTTTGGGAGACAAAAAAGCGCAGGACCTAAAAGAAGTAAAAAAAGTTGTAACAAAAATCAGAGCTGTAGAACCTAACATTCAACAATTGTCGGATGATGGGTTGAGACAAAAAACTGCTGAGTTTAAAGAGAATATAAAATCTGCAACCAGTAAGATCACAGCTCAAATAGAACAGATAAAAGAGCAGATAAAAAATTCAACCAACGTTGATGAAAAAGAAGCTCTTTTCTCAAAAATTGAGTCTTTAAAGAAAGAATCTTACGAAATTGAAGAGAAAGTTCTGGTTCAGGTTCTTCCCGAAGCTTTTGCATTGATCAAAGAAACGGCAAGAAGATGGGCTCAGAATGGAGAAATCCGTGTAACTGCTAGTGACTGGGATAGAGAACTTGTCGCTTCAGGAAAAGATTTCGTTAGCATTCAGGGAGACACAGCTATTTGGAAAAACTCATGGGACGCTGCCGGAACTCCTGTAGTTTGGGATATGGTCCACTATGATGTTCAGTTTATCGGAGGGGTTATTCTTCACAGTGGTAAAATTGCCGAGATGGCAACCGGTGAAGGTAAAACTTTGGTAGGAACATTACCTATTTACTTAAATTCACTTCCGGAAAGAGGAGTGCACGTTGTAACCGTAAACGACTACTTAGCAAAAAGAGACTCCGCTTGGATGGGTCCTCTTTATCAGTTCCACGGAATGTCTATCGATTGTATCGATAATCACCAGCCGAATTCAGACGGAAGAAGAAAAGCATACAACTCAGATATTACTTACGGAACGAACAACGAGTTTGGTTTCGATTATCTGAGAGATAACATGGTGACATCACCTTCAGAATTGGTACAAAGAGAACTTAACTTTGCTATCGTGGATGAGGTGGACTCTGTATTGGTAGATGACGCCAGAACACCATTGATCATTTCAGGTCCGGTTCCTCAAGGAGACAGACAGGAGTTTGATGTTCTTAAGCCTTCTATCGACAGAATTGTTGAAGTACAAAAGAAAACCGTTTCTGCTATTTTCAATGAAGCGAAGAAATTAATCGCTGCAGGAAATACAAAAGAAGGCGGATTCAAATTACTTCAGGCATACAGAGGTCTTCCAAAAAACAGACAATTAATCAAATTCTTATCGGAAAGCGGAAACAGAGCATTGCTTCAGAAAGTTGAGGCGCAATACATGCAGGACAACAACCGTGATATGCCGATTGTAGATAAAGATCTTTACTTCGTAATCGAGGAGAAAAACAATCAGGTAGACCTTACAGACAAAGGTGTTGAATACATGTCTCAGGGTAACTCTGATCCTAACTTCTTCGTACTTCCTGATATCGGAACTGAGATTGCTGAAGTAGAAGCTAAGAACCTTTCTAAAGAAGAAGAGTTTGAAGCAAAAGAAAGACTTTTCTCTGATTTTGCTGAAAAATCCGAGCGTGTTCACACGATGAGCCAGCTATTGAAAGCGTACACATTATTTGAAAAAGATGATGAGTATGTAGTCATTGATGGTGAAGTAAAAATCGTTGATGAGCAGACAGGTCGTATCATGGAGGGACGTCGTTATTCAGACGGTCTTCACCAGGCGATCGAAGCGAAAGAGAATGTAAAAATTGAGGCAGCTACTCAAACTTTTGCAACCATCACGCTTCAGAACTACTTCCGTATGTATAACAAGCTTGCGGGAATGACGGGTACTGCTGAAACTGAAGCTGGAGAGCTTTGGGAAATCTATAAATTAGACGTTGTGGTAATTCCTACCAACCGTCCTATTTTAAGACATGACAAGCAAGACTTAGTTTTCAAAACTAACAGAGAAAAATATAATGCTGTAATAGAGGAAATTGAAAAATTAACAGCACAGAAAAGACCTGTATTGGTAGGTACTACTTCTGTTGAGATTTCTCAGTTACTATCAAAAGCACTTCAGTTAAGAAAGATTCCACACCAGGTATTGAACGCGAAGCTTCACAAAAAAGAAGCTGAGATTGTAGCTGGAGCAGGACAGCCGGGAGTTGTAACCATTGCAACCAACATGGCAGGTCGTGGTACCGATATTAAGCTTTCTAAAGAAGTAAAAGATGCAGGAGGTTTAGCCATCATCGGTACAGAAAGACACGATTCAAGACGTGTTGACAGACAGCTAAGAGGTAGAGCGGGACGTCAGGGAGATCCGGGAAGTTCTCAGTTCTATGTATCTCTTGAAGATAACTTAATGCGTTTGTTCGGTTCTGAAAGAATTGCTAAAATGATGGACAGAATGGGTCACAAAGAGGGAGAAGTAATTCAGCACTCTATGATCAGTAAGTCTATTGAAAGAGCTCAGAAAAAAGTGGAAGAAAATAACTTCGGAACAAGAAAAAGGCTTCTTGAGTACGATGACGTTATGAACAAACAGCGTGATGTAATCTACAAGAGAAGAAAGAATGCTTTATTCGGAGACCATTTGAAATATGATATCACAAATATGATTTTCGATGTTGCCAATTCTATCGTTGCGAAAGGAAAAGCTTCAGGAAATTATAAAGATTTTGAATACGAAATCATTAAAACATTCACAATGGAATCTCCGGTTTCTCAAAGTGATTTTAATAATAAAAACGTTCAGGATCTGACGAATATCTTATTCAAAGCAGCTCAGGAAGACTACAAAATGAAGCTGAACCTATTGAAAGAAAAATCATTCCCAATCATTGAGAATGTATACCAAAATCAAGGTTCAATGTTCAAAATGATCCAGGTTCCTTTCACAGACGGGCACAAAACAATGACAATTGTAGCTGATCTTAAAGAAGCTTACGATACTCAGTGTGAAAGTTTAGTGAACGATTTTGAAAAGAATATCACTTTATCAATTATCGATGAAAACTGGAAGCTTCACCTTCGTGAGATGGACGACTTAAGAAGATCTTCACAAGGAGCTGTTTACGAGCAGAAAGATCCATTGGTAATTTACAAGCAGGAATCTTTCCACTTATTCAGTGAAATGATCGATAAATTAAACAAAGAAATTATTTCTTTCTTATATAAAGGCGAAATTCCGGCTTAAGAAAAATTTAATAAAATCATACAAAAACCGCTGTGGCATTGACCGTAGCGGTTTTTTGTTATTCATTATATAATAATTTTATGATAAATATCAATCTTATTATTTATTTAGAACAGTTAAAAATAATATATTTGCAGAAAATTTGAGTTTCATGAAAAATGTACTGATCTGTGCTTCCGCACTGGGAACAATGTTGGTTTCTGCGCAAAAAAAAGACACCATCAAATCCAATGATATTGAAGAAGTAGTTGTTAACGGAAGATATTATCAGAAGTACAAGCTGAATGAGGTTTCAGGTTCACTGAGAATTCAGACGCCTATTCTTGAGCTGCCACAAAATGTACAGTCTGTAAGTTCACAGGTTCTTGCTGATCAGATGACTCTAAATATGTCTGAAGGAATAGTCCGTAACGTAAGTGGGGCAAGAAAAGTAGAACACTGGGATAATGTATATTCCAATGTTTTCATGAGAGGAGCAGGTATTGCTACTTTCATGAACGGGATGAATGTTTCTTCTACTTGGGGACCCATCAATCCTGACGCATCTATCATAGACAGAATAGAGTTTGTAAAAGGTCCTGCCGGATTTATGGGATCTATGGGAGATCCTGCCGGATTTTATAATGTAGTAACTAAAAAACCTACAGGAAAGTTTGCCAACAGTGTGCGTTTCACAACGGGAAGCTATAATCTTTTCAGAGGAGAAGCTGATCTGGATGGAGTTCTTGTAAAAGACGGGGTTTTAGACTACCGTATCAATTTGATGGGAAGCTCTAATAAATCCTGGGTGGAAAATGACAAAACAAACAAATTCATTGTTGCCCCTTCCATTACTTTCAGACCTACAAAAACCACTACATTTACAGCTCAATACAACTATCAATACTTAAAATTCAATCAGCCTGGAGCTTATCTGATGTCTAACGACGGATACGCTTCACTGAATGTACATACCAATTTTAATGACCCGAACTTCAAGAAAACTGAAGTAAAAGACCAGAGTTTATTCTTAAGTTTAGACCAAAAGCTTTTCAAAGACTGGGTTTGGAGCACACAGTATGCTTATATGGATCTGAATTACGACGGAGGTTCTTGGTGGGGAACTTTTGATGCGAACAATAAGAATGTTTTCAACAGAACCTTAAGCAACTGGCAGGCAAAAGGAAAAAATCACATTTTCCAAACCTATGTAAGAGGTAAGCTTAACACAGGAAACATTGTACATAAAATAATTGCAGGATTCGATTATGGAGACAGAAAGTATAATGCAGACTTTTCATCTTTTGCCGGAGGTCCTTTCCCTATAAATATTTATAATGTAAATTATGGAGTAGATTCTTCAAAACTTCCTTCTTCTGACTTTTATACATTAAACACTTCTGCTCCGTTTTATAACGATCAGGGCGTAAAATATACTTCATATTATGCTCAGGATCAGATTGAAATGTTTAATAATAAATTGAGATTAACATTAGCAGGAAGGTATACCAGCGGTAAAACCTATTCTGCATATCCTAATCTGAGCCCTGGAACTCCTGTTGTACCAGATACAGCGGGTGAATTTACCCCAAGAGTTGGAGTGAGTTATTCTATTAATGAAAACTTTTCTGCTTACGGAATCTATGATAAGACTTTTGTACCACAATCCGGAACAGGAATTCATCAGACCCTGATTACAGATCCTTTCAGAGGTCAGAATATTGAATTTGGATTGAAGAAAGACTGGTTCGGTGGAAAATGGAACTCTACCTTCGCAGTATACGAAATCAGAAGACAAAATATTCTTGTAGCAGGAAACGCTAATGAAAACGGTGGAGTTGCTTTTCAGATTCCAACCGGAGAACAAAGAGCAAGAGGTTTTGAAACCGATATCAAAGGAGAAATCATCAAAGGATTGAACATCATTGTAAACTATGCCTACACTGATGCAAAAACCATCAAAGACACAGATCCTGCAAGAATTGGAGTTCAGTCTCCAGGAAATGCAAAAAATGTTCAGAATACCTGGATCAACTATAGATTCCAGAATGGTGTTTTAAATGGTTTCGGTATTTCTGCAGGATATCAATATCAGGGAGGAAGACAATCCTGGTATGGGGTAAGTGCCACAAAAGATCAGAGTCTTCCTGATTATTTTGATACCAACTTCGGCGTTTCTTATGTTGCTAAAAAATTCGATATTAACTTTATGTTGAACAATGTTCTTAACAGAAAGCTTTACAGCGGATATAGAGGTGATGGAGGAGAATATGCCTGGATCTACAATGCTCCGCGTAACTGGAGAGTATCAATAGGATATAAATTTTAAAAAATCAAAGGTTAGCCCCTCATGGGGTTAACTTTTTGCTATGAGAAAAAAGCATCATCATAAAAAGAAGGTTTCTTCCACAAAAAAATGGTCTGCAAAGCTGCATTTGTGGCTGGGTTTATCTGTTGGAATCATTGTATTTATAGTCTCTCTTTCAGGGACTTTATATGTTTTTAAGGATGAAATACAGAATAGCTTACGCAAAGAAGCCATTTACCTGAAAAAGGAGGATATCGGAAAAAAGCCATTGTCTATTAATCTGCTTCGTGAAAAAGTTACGCTGGAACTTAATGAAAAATATCCTGTAAGCGCTGTAGAAATTCCTTTGGATAAAAATAAATCCTACCAGTTTGAGTACTATGACAAAAGCAAAAAAGGATGGAATTATTTTCAGCAGGTACACATTAACAAACTGGTCTATGTAAATCAGTATACCGGGCAAATTCTGGCGGTTTATGATGAAAAGTATGATGTGTTCAATATTCTGAAATATATCCACTGGGGACTTCTGCTTAATTCAGAATGGGGACCGTATACTGTAGGAATCCCAACTGTTATTTTCGTCATTATGCTGATTACAGGAATCATTTTATGGTGGCCAAAAAACAAAAATGCAAGAAAAGGACGTTTTTGGTTCAACTGGGAAAATGTAAAAAACTGGAAGCGTAAAAATTATGATCTTCATAATCTTCTTGGATTCTATGCATCATTTATTGCATTGCTATTAAGTATTACAGGGCTTTATTTTGCTTATCCCTATGTAAAAAACACTTTTACTTTTGCATTATCAGGTTCATGGGAACTTCCAAAGGAAAAAGAAAGAAAATCTCCGGACTCTCTGATAGCAAAGAATGAAGCTGTTTTTGATCTCGCTGCGGCACAAACTCAAAAGCTGTACGCAAAATCATCCAGCTTCAGAATTACTTTGAACGGAAAGAATAAAAAAGGAAAAGAACTGAAGAATCTTCCTGTAACGGTTTACGGAATGGATGGAAGATACAGTGAAAGAAACATCCTAACATTCGACAAATACTCCGGAAAACTACTCGCCAATAAACCTCATCACAATCTCAATACTGCCGAGAAATATTCCAACGCCAATTACGACATCCATACCGGTTCCTACTTCGGAATCATTGGAAAGGTCATCTGGTTTATAGCCGGCCTCACATGTACATCGCTCCCTGTAACCGGATTTCTGGTCTGGTGGGGAAAAAGAAAGAAAAAAGGAAAGAAAATATAATGAAAAAAGTGCTTTTATCAGCTGCCTGCTTAGGAACTGCTACTGTTTTTGCTCAGGTAAAAGATAGTTTACAAACTAAAAATGTAGACGAGGTTGTCATGACTGCTTCCAGAAAAAAGGAAAGCATAAAAGAAGTTCCAAGCTCCGTAACGGTGGTAGGAGAGAAACAGATTCAGTCTCAGCTGACCGTTAACTCAGATATCACAAGCATCCTGCAGTATACCGTTCCCAGTTTAGGAACCAATTCGGGACAGACATCCAATACAGGACAGACCTTAAGAGGACGTCAGGTTCTGGTTTTGATTGATGGAATTCCACAGTCTACCCCACTTCGTAACGGAGCAAGAGATTTAAGAACCATTGACCCTTCAGCGATCGAAAGAATAGAGGTAATCAAAGGAGCTTCTTCCATTTATGGTAACGGAGCAGACGGAGGGATCATCAATTATATTACAAAAAGAAGCAAAACAGATAAAAAAATCTCCGGGATTTCACAGATCGGGCTTACAGGGCAGCCTTATGGAGGTACTTTAGGAGTAAGAGCCAGTCAGCTTTTATCAGGAAAGATCAACAAGTTTGATTATACCCTTTCATTAGCCTACGAAAGAACAGGATATACAAAAGACGGTGATGGTGTTTTGATAAGTCCTACCTATAGCATTGCGAAGATGGACAACTACAACGGACTGTTGAAAATAGGTTATGACATCAACGAAAATCAGAGAATTGAGGCTTCTTACATTGGCTATTCATCAAGATCAGATCTGAATGTAGGATTAAAAACAGGAAAATACGGCATCAAGCCAACGATTGGTGAAGGAATTGGGAAAGGTTTGGAAACAACTCCCCAGGGAACTCCTAAAAACCACAACATAAGAGTAAGCTACGACAATAAGAACCTGTTTGCAGGAACTTCTTTGAATATCAACCTTTATTATCAGGATTTTAAAACCGTTTACGGCTACAGCGACACCTTTTTCAACGGCGGGCAGTCGAATGTAATTTCAAAAAAAGCAGGAGCAAGATTCAATTTTGATACCCAGCTTTGGAATTCAGCGAACTCTCAGGCAGAAATCATCTACGGAGCCGATATTCTGAATGATGAAACCGTTCAAAAGCTGGAAGACGGACGTTTCTGGACTCCGAATATGAACATGACCAATATTGCACCTTTCGTACTTGCAAAAATAGATCTGTTTAAAAAGTTCACCATCAAAGGAGGACTTCGTTACGAAAACATCAAAGTAAATGTAGATGACTTCAATACCCTTTCTACCCTGAAAAGTGACGGAACTTTCACCAAAAGTATTCCTGTCGCGGGTGGAAAACTGAACTACAATGCATTGGTAGGAAATATTGGAATTCGTTACAATATTGAGCCTTATATCAACCTTTTCGGAAGCTTCTCTCAGGCCTACTCTATCAATGAGTTAGGAAGAATTTTAAGAACCTCAACTTCTGAAACCATCAAAAGCCTGGAAACAAAACCAATCATTGTAAACAACTACGAATTGGGAGCAACAGGACAGCTTTCCAGCTGGCTGAATTATGAATTAACTTCTTATGTAAGCACATCGAAACTGGGAGCATCATTCGTACAAAGTCCAGACAGAGCATTGATGATTCAGAGATCTCCCGAGATTGTATACGGGGTAGAAGGATTTTTACACTTTAGCCCTACAAAATGGATTCAGTTTGGTGGAAGCTACAGCTGGATGGAAGGAATTACCTCTATAAAGGACGACGGTGATTATTCTACCAAGATCAACAACAGCAGAATTTCTGCGCCTAAAGTATTGGCTTATGTTCAGGCAAGACCTGTTCCAGCTCTATCCGTTGGTCTTGATATGCTTCACTCTTTCCAGCAAAACAGATTTGAACCAAATGCCAAGACGGGATTGTATGCTTATGGTGAAGGATATGTACCTGAGTATACTGTTTTCAATTTCAAATCCAGTTATGAGGTTGACAACAACTGGAGAGTATCATTAGGTATTGAAAACATTTTCAACAAACTGTATCAGCCTGCTATTTCATGGTGGACTGCAAGAGACAGTGATTTTACCAATGCTCTTGGATTGAGAGGGACATTCATGATTGAATACAAATTTTAATTAATCTAAATAAAAAGTAAAGCATATCTTTGCTTTACTTTTTACTGTTATATGAAGAAAAAGCATCATCATAAAAAGAAACCGGGCTTTATCAAAAAATGGTCTGCCAAGCTGCATCTTTGGTTCGGGTTGGGAATAGGATTTCTGATCTTTATTATCTCTATTACCGGAGCATTATACGTATTTAAAGATGAAGTGGAAAATATCACCCGAAAAGACGTCATCTACCATCACGAGCAAAATATAGAGCAGAAACAGGTCCTTCCCATCAGAGTGATGGAAAAGGCTGTGGCAGAACAGGTAAAAGAGAAATATCCTATCCACTGGGTAAATGTTCCTATTGATAAAAAAATGTCCTATATGTTCTTCTGGTATGAACATAATACGGATGCCTGGAACTATTTTGACGAATTTCCTATCTATAAACAGGCCTATGTAAACCCATACACAGGGAAAGTACTGAGAGTCTATGATGAAAAAAACGGATTCTTCAATATTGTAAAAATGATCCACTGGAGCTATCTTTTGAAGCAGGACTGGGGAACTTACGTCGTGGGAATTCCTGTTATTATCTTTATCATTATGCTGATTTCCGGGATTATTCTCTGGTGGCCAAAGAACAAAGCAGCAAGAAAACAGCGATTTGCCCTCAAATGGAAAAATATCAAAGGCTGGAAACGAAAGAACTACGACCTCCATAATGTCTTAGGATTTTACGCGTCGATTTTTGCTTTAATCTTCTCAATTACAGGTCTTTTCTATGCTTTTTTTGTAGTACAAGCGATGATTTACGTGATATTTTCCGGTGGACAAACAAAGTATCCTGACTTCTCACATATTAAAACCAAAGCTCCCATTGAGTTGAGAACGGAAGGAACACTGGATAAAATCATCAATACAGTACAGACAAAATATCCTGAATCTTATGGTTTCGCTATCGATTTAGGACATCCGCATATGGATGACCACGAACATCCCAACTTTGAGGTGTACGTAAAACATCTTTCTTATTCTTACCATAAAAGCAGCAGCTTAATCTTTGATGAGAACTCAGGGGAATTGCTGCACACTCATGATCCTAAGGACAAAAACTTTGGAGAAAAGGTTGTGAGCGCCAATTATGATATTCACGTTGGTGCTATTCTGGGACTTCCCACCAAGATCATCGCTTTTATTGTAAGTATTATCTGCGCTTCTCTTCCGGTTACCGGATTTATGATCTGGTGGGGGAGAAAAAAGAAAAAACCAATAAAAACAGCTTAAAGTATTAAATAAAACCTACTTAATAATCCATTAATACAATCTTTTTTATAATTTTAGCCCCTAGAATTTAATAATAGAAATGTCATTAATAGATTTATCAAAACAAGTTGCCCTTGGAGTTGACATCGGCGGAACCAATACTAAATTCGGAATCGTAAACCACCGTGGTGAAGTTCTGGATAAAGGAAATCTGAGAACTGATGCCTATGACAAAGTGGAAGATTTCATCGATGCTTTATATGAACATGTTCGTCCAATGATGGAAAAGTATGGTACTGAAGCTCACTTTGACGGAATCGGAGTAGGCGCACCAAACGCTAACTATTACAAAGGAACCATAGAACTCGCCCCTAACCTTCCATGGAAAGGTGTTATTCCTTTCGCTGAGCTGATGACGGCAAAATTTGGCCTTCCTTGTACAGTAACCAATGATGCGAATGCTGCGGCACTGGGAGAAATGCTTTTCGGAGCTGCAAGAGGAATGAAAGATTTCATCATGATTACGCTGGGAACAGGAGTAGGAAGTGGAATTATTGCCAACGGAAGCTTAATCTATGGACACGATGGGTTTGCCGGAGAATTGGGACATACAATTGTAAAGCCAGGCGGGAGAAAACACTGGAGCACAGGTTCTGAAGGAAGTCTGGAAGCCTATGCTTCTGCCACAGGAATTACCATTACAGCAAAGAAAATGAGAGCTGAGTTCCCGGAATCTATGCTGAACCAATATCCTGAAGACGAGATCAATTCTAAAACAGTATTTGAATGTGCAATGAAAGAAGATCCTATTGCAATTGAAGTTTTCAGATATACCGGACAGAAGCTGGGTGAAGCCTTAGCCAATTTTGTAATGTTCTCTTCACCTGAAGCGATTCTTCTTTTTGGAGGAGTTATCAAGGCAGGAGATTTTATTTTAAAGCCTGCAAAACTTCATATGGAAAGAAACCTTCTTCCAATTTTCAGAAATAAAGTGAAACTGGTATTCAGTGAACTTGACGAAGCCGATGCTGCTATCCTTGGAGCGAGTGCTTTGGTTTGGGAAAAATAACTGAAAGTATTTTAAATAATATAGAGCACCTTTTTTAGGGTGCTTTTGTTTTTTGACAGATTGCACAGATTTTCACAGATGATTGCGTTTTATTTTCCTTATGTTTATTTGTAAAAAGCATCGTGTTATTTGTGTTTAAAGAATATAAGATGCTTCGACTAAGCTCAGCATGACATACCTGATACTAAATGCTTTAAAATACTTTGTGGTGATTAAATGCAAGAAATTGTATTCTTATTTTCCTTTGTTATTTGTGAAAAACATTCGTGTTATTCGTGTTTAAAATCATTTGCTACATCTATCATTGCAATTTAAGTTTAAGAAGTAAAAGCCTGTTCAAATGAAAAAGTTTTTCATATTTTTGATTGCATTTTCCGGATCAGGGAATGATAATAAAACAATATAATTACCAAAAATGGACAACAATAATTTAGAAGAGATTACTTTCGGAGGCGGATGTTTCTGGTGTGTGGAAAGCTGTTTCAATATGCTTAAAGGGGTACAATCTGCTATTTCAGGATATTCAGGCGGACATAAAGACAATCCGACTTATCAGGAAGTATGTACGGGAGAAACCGGACATGCAGAAGTGGTTCAGATCACTTATGATCCTGCTGTTATTTCCTACGAGCAATTGATGGATGTATTTTTCTTTTTACATGATCCTACCCAACTTAACAGACAAGGGAATGATATCGGGACTCAATACCGTTCCGTTATTTATTATAAAGATGATGCTGAAAAAGCAAAAGCTGAAGAAGCGATCAAAGTATCTCAGGAATCAGGAAGATGGACAGGAACTTATGTAACAGAATTAACGAAATTCAACAAATTCTGGCCGGCAGAACAATATCATCAGGGGTATTATAATGAGAACCCTACTCAGCCTTATTGCAGCGCTGTAGTGGGACCAAAAATCCAGAAGTTTAAAAAACACTTCGGAGAACTGGGAATGCTGAACGTAGAGTAAAACGTGATATTTTATCAAACGGACTAAAAGTCCGTTCTTACTGATGTTTAATATGCATCCTGAATACTTACAGCTCAATAAAATATAGAAGCGAAGAGAAAATCTCTTCGCTTTTTTGTTTACCAAAAAATGGGTAAGGACTTTCTTTAATTTGGTTTAAAATTATTCTTCTAATGTTGCATTTGGCCCTGCGTAATTTTCCAATATTCTTTCAGAAACTTCTTTTAATGTTTTCTCATTTTCAGGATGTTTTCCAAAACTCGTAAAGAACTCTACATGATTTTTACTTTTATTATACCACACTTTTCCTAAGGAATTTTTAGCAGTCAAGGTGTCCGGTCTTGTAATTCTTTTGAAATACTTAAACATATATTCATTCATCGGGACCACCTCGACTTGATAACCTAAAGAACTACTATCTGTTGCCATATATCTATCTTTATCCCAATACATGTAGGCTTTATTAATTGCAGGAGATCCCCAGCCAGAAATAATACCAAAAGATTTAGAATTTTTACTATTAGAGAAAACAACGCCACCCGTAACAAGAAATAGTACAAAAGTCATTTCTAGAATACCTAATCCATTTTTTCTCATAAAATCTGGTAATAAAAGAGTTGGCGTTACAGTGATAATTATTTGTTGAATTTTATCTGATAGATCTTTGAAACTCATCGTAAATGTAGTTTTTCCATCTCCTTCTAAGTTTACTCTATTACAAAAATCATCAAAATCATCATATCCTACGTACTTACTTAAATAATCTAAAGCAAGACCATCAATATTATAATCTTTATTTTTTTTTACCATGCTCTTATAATATCTAACATAAGATCTTTCATCTCTTAAAAAACCATATCGCTCTTCAAATAGAGAACTTAAGTAAATTGAAATAGAATTGTCGCTTGCATTAGGTAGCTCATTTCTTGCAGTTTCAAACACGGTTTTCATTAAAAATCTTTTCTTCTCATACATAATTTTTCAGGTATTAATTATTTGCTGTCCAAATTAGACAAAAACAAGACTTTAAAATTGCGGTTTTCCGTAAAAATCAAACACTTACATCGAACGTTACTGTCCATCGTCTGTCTGAATATTTGAGCTTATATACAAGATATTTGTAAAAGAAATCAGGGACAATTACAAACATTAAAATAAAATCTAAAAAAAACTGATTTCAAAAATCATCAGATAAAACGGAGGAAAACTCCGGGTTGGGAAGCAGATGTTTCTCCTCCGTTTTTGAAGGTTCACTTCCCTAAAAAATTAAGAAGCGCTTCGAAATTTTAATTGTGTACAGCCTGAGATAAATACTTCTCAGGAGGAAGAAAAACAGTCAAAAAACTTCTAAAATTTTAAGGAAATGATAGAGATCATATTAATGCTATTCGGCTTAGCATTCTCAAACAATAATACTAATGCAACAACTGCAGACGATAATAACCCAACTACTGAAACAGTTCAGCCTCAAAGTGGAGCTACAGATCCTGTAGGAGGAACAGGGGAAAGCGATACAGGAGGAGAAACAGGAACAACCCTTCCTCCTAAAAAATAGAAATTTTAACCACTCTTTAGAGTGGTTTTTTTTATTTTAGTAAAATGATACGAAATTTATTATTTTTCCTTTTTTCATTTTGTCTCGTTGCTTCATGCAAGGATACACTGGAAACGAATAATGACATATTAAAAGCTGATAAATTATACGAAGAAGGTGTTAGGTTTCTTGAAAAAGATGATGTTAAGGCCTATTTAAAGCTCCAAGAAGCTATAAGTTATTATAGTAAAAAAAATGATTTTTCTAATATTTCTAAAAGTTTAATTGTACAAGCAAATGCTCAAAAAAACAGAGGTGATTTTTTAGGTGCGGAATCAACATTGGTAGAAGCACTAAAAATGATGAAGGAAAATGATGAAAGCCTTTATGCATTATATGATACTATGGCTAATTTAAAGTTAAATCAAAATCAATATCCTCAGGCAATTGAATGGTATGATAAAGCGCTCTCTGTTAAAATTGAATCTGAACAAAACCGGCTAAGTATATTAAATAATAAATCTGTAGCAGTATATAAATCAGGGAAATATAAACAAGCATTGAACATTTTACAAAAGCTTAACTTATCAAGCCTTTCAGATTTAAATTTAAAAAATAGAATTAAAGATAATATTGAATATATAAAATGGCTAGACAACAATAATACAGATGCTCAAACTAACATAGAAAATATTCTAAAACTTAAGTTAGAAAATAATGACCTTTGGGGAGCTAATTCAAGCTATGCTCATTTAGCAGAAATTAATAAGAAAGCAAATCCAGAGAAATCACTTTATTATGCTAAAAAAATGCTTGATATCGCTCAAATAAACAAAAGCCCTGAAGATAGACTTGAAGCTCTTGAAAAAATAATTTATGTAGATAAGCCAGCAGATATAAATAATCACTTCCGAATATATAAAAATCTATCCGACAGCATACAGGCCAGTCGTAATGATTACACTAATAAATTTGCTTTTATAAAGTATGAAAATACAAAAGTAAAAGCTGAAAAGGCTGAAAAAGAAATTCAATTATTATGGCAATACATTCTTTCGGGATTACTTATTGCCCTACTAATTATTATTATTATTTTATATAAAAAAAGACAGAAAAAGCTTGAACAAGAAAAAGAAATCGAGGTAAAAAACACCCAGCTTAAGATGTCTAAAAAAGTGCACGATGTGGTTGCCAATGGTATTTACCAGGTGATGACAAAAATTGAAAACCAGGAAGATTTTGACCGGGATAAAGCGCTTGATGAACTGGAATTTGTATATGAAAAATCAAGAGATATTTCCTACGATAAAATTGGAGAAGAAAAAGAGTTCAGCAAAGTCATCTCAGAGCTTATTGCTTCTTTTAATAATGATACCGTAAAAACCTTTACCGCAGGAAACAGTCCTGCGATCTGGGAGTCCGTTTCTCTCACAGTAAAAGAGGAGGTTTACCAAATGGTCCGTGAGCTGATGGTGAATATGAAAAAACACAGCCGGGCCAGTCATGTTGCGGTTAAATTTGAAAAAATAAACAATGTCGTTGAAATTCAGTACAAAGACAATGGAATAGGAATTCCGGGGGATCTTGTTTATAAAAACGGCTTACGTAATGCGGCATCCCGTATTAAAACAATCAACGGAACCCTTACTTTTGAAACAAAAATTGAAAAGGGGCTGAAGGTCAATCTTTCATTCCCTGTTTCCTAATTATGCAGCCATGTTCAAAAAAGTTTTAATCGTTGAGGATCAGGAAATAATGAACCAAGGAATCCTGAATACAATAAAAGAGTTAAACATCCTGGATTTTGATTATGTAACCTATTGTGATGAGGCATTAGGCAAAATAAAAACAGCTTTTGAAAGAAAAAACCCATATGATCTGCTTATTGCTGATTTGTCTTTTGCACAAGACCATATTCCTCAGAAGCTTCATTCCGGACAGGAACTTATTCATGAAGCAAAAAAAGTTCAGCCAGCTTTAAAAGTAGTGGTGTTTTCTGTGGAAAAGAAAGCAAAAACAATTGACGATCTTTATAAAATATATCAGATTGATGGATTTGTAAGTAAGGCAAGGCGTGACGGACAAGATCTGAAAAGCACAATACGCAAAATCTTTAACGGAGAAACCGTAATTCCCCAGGATGTTCTGAATAAAATGCGCCATATTTCTTCCGAGTTTGATGCGTATGATATCAAATTGCTTGAACTGTTAGCCAAAGGCTACAAACAGAATGAAATAAGCACTTCTCTGAAACAGTACGGAATGATTCCATATGGCATCCGGTCTATTGAAAGGAGACTGAACGAACTCAGGGACAGTCTTGGCGCAAAAAATAACATTGAAATGATCGTCATCTGCAAAGATATCGGTCTCATCTGATCAGGTCTGCTGAAATATCATTTTTTTGTCCCTTTTACGTGAAACCGTAATGACTAAAAATTAAATGAATATACTTTTGGGGTCTTAACCCATTTTTTAATTAAACCGTATAACCATGTTCAAAAAAATTTTAATTGCCGAAGATCATGAAAGCATCAATATTTCTGTTCAGAAAACTCTTGAGGAGCTGAATATTCCTACAGTAGATTATGTATATTACTGTGATGATGCTATAGGAAAAATTCAGAAAGCATTACGGGAAAAATATCCTTATGACCTGTTGATTACAGATCTGTATTATGAAGATGATCATCATGAGCAAAACCTTAAAGACGGAAAAGAACTCATCAGAAAAGCAAAAGAGATACAGCCTGATTTGAAAGTCATTGTATTTTCGGCAGAACATAAAACGGGTGTAATAGAAAATCTTTTTTCAGATTATGAAATCAACGGATATATCCGTAAAGCCAGAAACGATTCAAAAGAACTGAAAAAGGCCATTGCATCTGTATATATCGGCGAAAATTATTTATCTTTTGATCTGAAGCAGGATATGAAAAAGTTCAACAGCTATGAGTTTTCTACATTTGACATTACTCTCGTCTCCCTTCTTTCTAAAGGAATCTTACAAAAAAATATTCCTGCCCACCTCGAAGAAAGAAATATTAAACCCTCCAGCCTGAGCAGTGTTGAGAAAAGATTAAACAGTCTGAAAGAAGACCTTGAAATAAACAGCAATGAGCAGCTGGTAGCCTTCTGCAAGGACATCGGGATTATATAATACACAATTCATTTTACATATAGCCTTTCAAATTTTTTGAAAGGTTTTTTTATTTTTTGCCCGTTTTACGGAAACCCGTAACGAACCAAAATTTAATGCTCATATTTTTGGACTGTTAAACCAATAAAAATTTTTACAATGGAAAGAAAACCATTAGGAACAAAAGCGAAGACAGGAGAAACTTGTCCTGAATCTGGAGTTTGGAAAGTCGTTGGAAATCCTTCTACAACAGCTCCAATTTCAAAAGGAAATAGAATGCCTCCTTATGATGGTAAAGCTGTTACTTGGGAATTAATTCAGTACGCTTTTGCCTTATTGCAAAAGTTGAAAGACTTAAAAGAGAACGGAATAATATCTCCCGAAGAATTTGAAATAAAAAAGAACGAAATTTTATCAAGAGTTTAAATTATGAAATCAAAATCTACCGCCGCATTACTTGCTTTTTTCCTGGGAGGATTAGGCATTCACAGATTCTACTTAGGTCAGAATGGTATGGGAATACTTTATCTTGTATTTTGCTGGACATTCATTCCCGCATTAGTTGCATTTTTTGATTTCTTCGTACTTATTTTTATGTCTGAAAACCGTTTTAATTGTAAATATAATTTTAGCACAGGATTTTAAACAGCATCATGAAACCATTTCTCACCTTCTGTGCGTTATGCTGTTTCGCTGGTATTTTCAAACTTCCTATAGAATATTATACTTTCCTTAGAATTATTATTTCCATTGGAGTTTTATTGGTTTTATACAATACGCTGAGCTCTAAACAACATTATTTCAGTATACTATTTCTAATCATTCTCATTCTTTTCAATCCCGTTTTCCCGATTTATCTGTATCGGAAAAACATTTGGATCCCAATTGATATTATAACGGGAATTTTATTTCTGCTAATCAATTTCATAGAAAGAAAAGAACAAAAAAAAGAAAAAGAAGAAATTACCGAAGAAACCTCAGAGCACTTACCTCCCATACACCAAAGAACTGTTTCCAGAGACAGAATTATTAATCCTAAAAAATAAGACAAGAATAACCATCATGGAAAACAATCAAATAACAGAAAGCCTCAAAGCTCACTTTCTAAGACTCTATCAAATGGCAATCTGTGATGACGATTTCAGTGCATTAGAGCTGAAAATGCTTTATAAATGTGCAGAAGAAAGAGGTATTTCATCAAAAAATTTAGACGACATACTCTTAAATCCTATCAATTTAAAGTCATTGATACCCAAAACGATCGAAGAAAAAGTTGATTATCTGTATGACCTCACCGTCATGATCTGGGCCGACGGAGTTGTTTCTCCGAATGAATATTCTGCCATGCAAAAATATGTTCTGATGTTTGGATTTCTGGAAGAAAATACAACAGCTATTGTAGATTACCTCATTGAAGCCATAAAAATTGGCAAGAATAAAAGCGAAATTTTATATGAATTAAAAAACTAACACATCATGGATACCACCAGCATAAAAAATTTATTCAAACTCAAATCCGTTCCGATAGAACAAACACCGGAACCGTTTCCTCAAAACAATAACAATCCGGACAATGAATCTCTGGAAGAAACCAGGAAAAGAACCTATCATGAAGCAGGATACAGAGACAGTTCGCGAACCAATGGAAACCACTCTACCCTATTCATTTGTCTGGATGCCGTTTATTCAAAATTTCAGAATGAAGAAAAAGAAATGGTTGAAAAGCAGAAAAAACTGAAAGAATCCTATGTAAACGAGCAGAAAAACCGGGAAACTGAAATCAAAGCTTTATTCGTTTCACAGGAGACCAAAGAGGAACAATTAAAAAACAAGAGCACAGAAATTGAGAATCATCAGCATACCATTGAAACATTAAAAGCTGAGATCATTGATCTTCCCAGAAACCCGGAAAAATATAATGTAAAAGCTAAAAGAGGTGCATCTGCAAAATTCTGGATCGGCCTGATTCTTTTGATTCCCATTACTCTATATTTAACAACATTTTATATATCAACATCATATTCAGCTTTCTTTAAAAGTTTCGATGCTAAAAGTACTATAATTCAAAGTGTTTTAGATGCCCAAGCTTTCAGTAAGGCATGGAACGAAGGAGTTATTGAAGGTGCTTTTGTTACCCTTATTCCGTTTGTGTTTCTTGGATTAGGTTATTTGATTCATATGTTCTGGGAGAATAAAACGAGAGCCAACTATATCAAGCTTGGATTATTATTTATCGTAACATTTATTTTTGATTGCATTTTAGCCTACGAAATTGAATCAAAATTATATGAATTAAACAGAACCTTTAATTCTCCACCTTTTGATCTTAAGATTGCTTTTACCAAAATTCAGTTTTGGGGAATTATTTTTGCCGGATTTATTGTTTACATTATTTGGGGACTGGTTTTCGACTTTGTAATGAAAGAGCACCGTGAAAAAGATAAGATCAAAAATGAACAGGAAATCAGACAGAAGAGGATTGAGTTCTTTCAGGAAAAAATCAATGTCCTGAAAAAGGAAATTGAAGAAATCCTGACCAATATCGGAAGTACAAAAGAATTAATTATCAAAACACGAGGAAGAATAGAAGAACTTCAGAATATTATTGACGGTGTGATCATACCTACTAAAGATTACAAATTGTATGCTTCAGAGTATGTTCAAGGCTGGATCACTTTTATCGGTGAAAAAATAGCAGTATCAAGAACGGAAAAGCAAACGATGATTGATGACTGCATTGCAACCTACAATGCCAATCTGGAAACCGTGGGTGCTAATTCTGACAATCAAAATTTAGTGTATTTATCATCTTTATAACTGAAAATTATGAAAAAGATATTCTATTTATTATTCATTATTTCTTTGGTTTCTTGTTGCAAAGAACAACCTCCAACACCGTGTACAAATTGTCCACCAGCTGTTGATTCTAATAATATTAATCTTAGTATTTTAATTGATTTATCAGACAGAATTGATCCTATAACCAATCCAAATCCCACCATGCAGTATTTTCAGCGGGATGCAGAATATATCAAAGCTATTGAAAAAGGATTTTTAAATCATATTAAATCAAAAAGAATCATCACATACGATGATCAGATGCAGGTTTTCTTCAATCCGGAGCCTTCAGATCCGAAAATGAACGAGCTTACAAAAGAATTGAAGGTTTCTTTTAATAAAGATATTCCAAAAAGTTATTTTGATTCTGTTGACAAAAAATATTCGGAATTACCTCTAAACATCTATCAATCAGCAATAAAAGATGGCAAATATGTAGGGTCAGATATCTGGGAATTTTTCAAAAACAAAGTGAAAGATTACTGCATTAAAGATGATCGCAGAAACATTCTTTTCATTTTGACCGACGGCTATATGTATCATGAAAATACTAAGTTTGATGAAAAGAAGGAAAATTCATACAAAACTTCCTATTTAACAACCAAGCTAATAAAAACTAACAACCTGACAACTTCCGGTTTTAAAGATACCATTGAAAAAAATGGCTATGGCTTTGTAAAAGCAAATGAAAACCTGAGTAATCTCGAAGTTATTGTTTTAGGAATCAATCCCGAAAAAGGAAATCCTTTTGAAGAAGCTGTTATTAAAGAATATTGGGAAAATTGGTTTAAAGAAATGAAAATCAAAAAGTATCAGATCAAATCTGCCGATCTCCCTTCCAATCTGGAGCCCATTATCTTAAAAGCTATTTCAGGAAAATAAAACACACTTCAATATATTTAACTATCAAAAAAGCGAAGAATTAAATTTCCTCGCTTTTATTTACTTTCTTATCATTTCCGTATGCGGAATATCATCTTCCAGATATTTTTTCCCTGTATCTACAAATCCGAATCCGCTGTAAAATCTTAAAAGATAATCCTGTGCCGATATTTTGATTTCAGAAGTGTGAAAACGGTTTTCTATAGTTTCTACGGCATATTGTATCAACTGTTTACCCAGGCTTTTTCCTCTCGCCAGCTCTGTGGTCAGAACTCTTCCTATAGAAGTTTCCTCATACTTTATTCCTTTATCAAAAATCCGGCAGTAGGCCAGTACCTGTCCCTCTTCTTCAGCCCAGATGTGAACGGCTTTCTGGTCATAATTATCCAGATCAGGATAAGGACAATTTTGCTCGATAACGAAAACATCAATACGGGCTTTCAGTACTGCATATAGTTCCGGAACAGTAAACTCTTCAAATGTTTTGATTTTCCAGATCATATTACTCATCGAAACTTATATTATTATTAGTTAAAAACTCATTGGTCTTTTGGATAAAGTCAAGAATTTTATCTCCTCCTTCTTTCTTTTCTGCTGAGGTGATATACAATTCGGGAAGATCTTCCCATGTTTTATGAAGCTCGGCTTTATAGTCTTCAACATTTTTGACAACGGCATTCGGTTTCAGTTTATCTGCCTTTGTGAAGACAATGGAAAACGGTATTCCACTTTCACCACACCACTGGATAAATTCCAGATCGATTTTCTGCGGAGTATGCCTTACATCTACCAATACAAAAAGATTGACCAGATTTCTTCTGTTCAGAATATAATTGGTGATCAGCTTTTCAAAATCCTTTCGCTGGACTTTTGAAACCTTGGCATAGCCATATCCTGGTAAATCGGTAAGGTACCAGTTCTCATTCACCAAAAAATGATTGATCAGCTGGGTTTTCCCCGGGGTCTGCGATGTTTTAGCCAGGTCTTTATGATTCATCATGGCATTGATCAGTGATGATTTTCCTACGTTCGACCTTCCAATAAAAGCATATTCGGGAATATTTGGTTCAGGGCATTCCTGCCATTTTCCACTACTCTTTACAAACTCTGCTGTCTTGATAATCATTTTTGAATGTATTTTAGAAAAATAAACCATTAAGAAAAGCTCTTAATGGTCATTTATATGTTTTAAACTTTATCTTTTATCCAGTTATAAAGGATTTCATTGAATTCATCTGGTTTTTCCATCATGGCTGCATGGCCGCATTTATCAATCCAGAATAAGTCCGAATTAGGAATAAACTTGTGCATATCTTCTGCCACTTCGGGTGGAGTAACATTATCCTGTTTACCCCAGATCAGACAGGTAGGCGTCACAATCTTGGGAAGATCATTCAGCATATTGTGTTTGATGGCACTTCTTGCCAGCATTACTGTTTTTATTCCTTTCATTCTGTCATTGACAACTGCAAAAACTTCATCCACAAGATCTTCTGTTGCTACCTTTGGATCATAGAAAACTTCCTCCGTTTTCTTCCTGATATAAGATCGGTCATTTTTTCTCGGAAAACTGTCTCCGAAAGTTCTTTCATAAAGCCCGGAACTTCCGGTAAGAACAAGATTCTTTACTAGATCAGGTCTTGCTAAAGTCAATATAAGTCCTACATGACCTCCCATTGAGTTTCCTACAATAGAGACCGGCCCCACAATATGACTTTCTATAAACTTGATAATATATTTTGCAATCGTGGTAAGATTCGTATTGAGTACCGGCAGATCATAGATCGGCAGCTGAGGAACATATACTTTAAAGCCTCTATCCGAAAAAAAATCTACCATTTTATCGAAATTACTCAAACCACCCATTAACCCGTGCAACAGCACTAATGGATGTCCTTCTCCCGCTTCTACATAGGAATATTTCTTTTCTTTTTTTGTACTAAATATCATAAAACGCCTTAATAAAGCCCTGCAAAAATACAAATTAAACCTCAAAAAAATTTTGATTATCCTAATTTAAGATAAAAATAATATAATATTCTCCTTTTTAACTTTTTTTTTCAAACGCGCTTTATTATGGCCTAAATAGCACTTTTAACAAGTCTCTTCATATCAGCATTTTACATTATTGAAATTCAATCTTTAATAAAACTTATTAACATTGAGTCAAAAAGTGGGAAAAAGTGGGAAATTTTGGAAATTATTATATAAATTTGTCCCAAATGAAAAATTTCATTGGGACATATGAGTGTAAAATTGACGACAAAGGCCGCTTAAAAGTTCCTTCATCTTTAATCAAACAGATGGAAAACTTCGACGATAAGGCGTTTGTAGTCAAAAGATCTGTGTTCCAACCTTGTCTGGAAGTTTATCCTATGAATGCATGGGACAAACTGATGGGTAAAATTAATAAACTGAACAGGTTCATAAAAAAGAATGCTGATTTCATACGAATGTTTACGGCAGGAGTAAAAACAGTAGAATTGGATAATGCAGGAAGATTACAGATCTCCAAAGACCTGACGGTTTTCGCAAATCTTCAAAAGGATATTGTGATTACCAGTGCAGGAGAACTCTTCGAAATCTGGGATAAAGATGCCTATGAAAAGGTAATCTCCACTAACGAAGCTGATTTTGCAAGCCTTGCCGAAGATGTGATGGGCTCTTTCGATGAAGAATAACTGTTGTAGGTTATTAATTGATTATATAGTAAATAAAAAACACAATTAAGCATGTATCATAACCCCGTTTTGTTGAAGCAGAGTGTTGATGATTTGGTAACGAATCCTGACGGAATATATGTGGACTGCACCTTTGGAGGCGGAGGCCATTCAAGAGAAATCTTGAGCAGACTTTCCGACAAAGGGAGATTGTTCAGTTTTGATCAGGACCTGGATGCACTTAAAAATACAATTGATGATGCCAGGTTTACATTAGTGAATCAGAATTTCAGATTTCTGGAAAACTCATTGCTGATGTATGGAGTTTCACAGGTGGATGGTGTTTTGGCAGACTTAGGCGTGTCTTCTCACCAGTTTGATGAAGCAGACAGAGGTTTCTCTACAAGAAGCAATGCTCCTTTGGATATGAGAATGAATGTAATGCAGAATCTGGATGCCAAAAGAGTGATTAATGAATATGAAGAAAGTGAACTTGCAAATCTTTTCTATCACTATGGAGAATTAAGAGAAGCAAGAAAGCTGGCGAGAGAAATTGTTCATCACAGAAAAACTAAAAGTATAGATACGACGGAAGATCTGAAAAAATTGTTCAGCTATATTCCGCCTCACAAGGTGAATAAATTCTATGCTCAGCTTTTTCAGGCGATAAGAATTGAAGTCAACCAGGAACTTGAAGTGTTGAAAGAAATGCTGGTTCAGGCTTATAATGTTTTAAAACCGGAAGGAAGATTAGTCGTTATTTCCTATCACTCTTTAGAAGACCGCTTGGTAAAAAGATTCCTAAAAAACGGAATGTTCGAAGGAGAGCCGGAAAGAGATATCTACGGAAATTATAAAAAGGCATTCGAATTGATAAAGAGTAAAGCGATCATTCCTGACGATCAGGAAATCGAAGAAAACTCAAGAGCAAGAAGTGCCAAGATGAGAACGGGAATTAAAGTATAAATGTGAATGAGTGAATCGTGAATTATTTAGCAAAATAAAATTGACTATTGACACGAAGTAAATTCACTGCGAAGCAAATTGACATCATAAATTGGCAAAAAGAACAACAAATCGTCCCCAGAAAAGACTCACTTTTATAGACATTATAAAAGGAAACTTTCTGAATCGTGATGAGATCAAAATACATTACAAGTATTTTCTTCTCTTGTTCGTTCTGATGATGGCCATGATTTATACTAACCATCTCGTCAATAAAAAAATAAAAATTGTAAACGCCTTAAAGGAAGAAACAGAAGAATACAAATCACGAAACGCTTACGCCCAGAGTAAGCTGATCAAAGTAAAAATGGAATCAGAGCTGGGGAAAGAGGTTGCCCGGGATTCATTGATGACCCTGGAAAACCACCCTCACAAATTGCTAATAAAACTGGATAGTACAGATGCAAAAGCAAAATGAATACGACAATAAACGTAAGAAAACGTTACGATGGGGCTACCTCTTTGCAGTGGTAGCTTTGTGCGTGTTTGTCATGTTCTTGGCAAGGATTGTCATCCTTCAGAATACCAATGTCCAGGAAATAAAAGATGATTACATTAATAAAAACTATCGTGAGGCCACTTTAAAAGCTGCCCGAGGTAATTTGTTTGCTTCCGATGGTTCTATTCTCGCTACAACGGTGATGAGATATGACATCTATCTTGATTTCAAAACAATGAAAGATACGGTGTACTCCAACAATATCGGAGCGCTAACTGATTCCTTGAGCAAAATGTTCGGAAAACCAAGAAGTGAATTCAGACAGAAGTTTGACGAGCAGAAGAAAAAGAAAAACCAGTACTACACTTTGGTAAAAGGGCTGGATTTCGATCAATACGATAGAATCCGAAAGTTTCCAATCTTCAAAAGAGGAAAAAATAAAGGAGGATTTATTGTTGACAGAAACTATAAAAGAGAATTGGCCACTTCAGAAATCGGAGCCGGAACCATCGGTATGGACAACGGTGAGCTTAAATCCGGACTGGAAGGTGCCTTCTCAAAATATTTAACCGGAACAGACGGTAAAAGGCTGGAGCAAAGAATCAATTCTTCCCAATGGAAACCGATCGACTTCTGGAAAGTTCAGGAACCGGTAGACGGAGAAGATGTTTATACGACTTTAGACCTTAGAATTCAGGACATTGCGCACTCCGCACTTGAGAAGCAACTGATTAATTTCGAAGCTAAGCACGGAACCGTGATTGTGATGGAAGTGGAAACCGGAAAAGTACGTGCTCTTGTTAATTTAAGAAGAACAGAAGAAGGAGAATACGAAGACTCTTACAACTACGCGCTGAAAGATAATATCGAGCCCGGATCTACTTTTAAAACCATTTCGCTTCTGGCAGCAATGGACGATGGATTTATCGATGAAAACACAACGGTAAACGTAGGAAACGGAGTTTGGGTCTATGCAAAACAGAGAATCTCTGACGGCCACGGAGGAGGAACATACGATATCAGTGATGTGTTGGCGAAGTCCAGTAACGTAGGAACAGCCAAACTGATCACAAAGTATTATGCTGAAAAGCCACAGATTTTCCTTGATCACCTTAAGCGTTGGAAATTATTTGATAAAATGGACATCGAGCTTCCGGGAATCACAAAACCGAAGATCGTGACACCACAAAATAAAAGATGGAATGCCGCAACACTGGCTTCCATTTCTTACGGATACTCTTCCAACATCAACCTGCTGCAGCTGACAACCTTCTACAACGGAGTTGCCAATGGAGGAAAAATGCTTAAGCCTTTATTCATTGATAAAATCATGAAAGACGGAAAAGTGATGTACAGCGCAAAACCTGAAGTAATGGTAAACAAAATGGCTTCTGAAAAAGCTATTAAAATGATGACCAGTGCTTTAACCAAAGCAGTAGAAAAGGGAACCGGACGAAGCATCTTTACTCCCAACCTGAAAATGGCAGGAAAAACAGGTACCGCAAGATTCGAATACTGGCTGCCTGGCCCAATGAAATATCGTGCATCGTTTGCAGGATTCTATCCAGCTGATGCTCCAAAATATACTTGCTATGTCATGATCAGTGAACCTAATACCGCAAAAGGATTTTATGGAGGTTCCGTTTCAGCGCCGGTGTTTAAGGAAATTGCAGGAAAAACATTCCTGAAAACGCCTCAGAATATTGAAAAAGAAATGCTTGTAGACAAAAAGGTAAATCTTAGCAAAATGGTGGAGCCTAATGTCAAAGTAGCGGTCAATGATAAACAAATGCCTAATGTGGTAGGATTAATCGGGAAAAATGTAATCCCGCAGTTGGAAAACTTAGGCTACCGTGTCGATTATAAAGGAGTCGGAAGAATCAAAGAACAATTCCCTCTGGAAGGCACCACGATAAGTAAAAACCAGAGAATTTATTTATCTCTGCAAAATTAAAAACGAGGTTCGGAAGAACCATTTAAACCGGAATAGGGCAAAGCCTTATTGATAAAGATGATTATAACAGAATTAGTAAACAGAATCCCAGTACTGGAAATCCACGGTGATAATAACCGTGAGGTAACTGAATTGGTGATCGACAGCAGAAAGGTTACAGAAAACTCTCTTTATATTGCCATGAGAGGAACAGTAGTGGATGGTCATTCATTCATTGCCTCTGCTATTGAAAAAGGAGCTGCCGCAATTGTTTGCGAAGAATTCCCTGAAACATTGGTGGAACATGTAACCTATGTTCAGGTAAAAGATTCTTCTAAAGCCCTTGGTCATCTTGCTTCAAACTTCTATGGAAATCCTTCTCAGAAATTAAAACTGATAGGAGTTACAGGAACTAACGGAAAAACATCCGTTTCGACCCTTCTTTTTGATGTCTTTAAAAACCTTGGATATCCGGCCGCTTTACTTTCTACTGTGGAAATCAGAATTGGTGAAGAAGTTATTCCGGCAACCCACACCACTCCTGATGTAATTACCATCAACAGGATCTTGGCGGAAGCGGTAGAAAAAGGATGCGAATTTGCTTTCATGGAAGTAAGCTCACACGGAATTGCCCAAAATAGAATTGAAGGACTACACTTCAAAATAGCAGGCTTCACCAACCTTACTCATGATCATTTAGATTATCATAAAACGTTCGAAGAATATTTAAAAACAAAGAAAAGATTCTTTGATCAATTAGAAGATACCGCTATTGCCATCACCAATGTGGATGACAAAAACGGGAATGTAATGCTTCAGAACACCAAGGCTAAAAAGAAGTCTTACGCTTTGAAAACCATGGCAGACTATCACGGGAAATTATTGGAAGTGGATTTCAACGGAATGCTGTTGAACTTCAACGGAAAAGAATTCTGGACGACACTGACCGGGAAATTCAATGTATATAATTTACTGCTTGTCTTTGGAATTGCTGCTGAACTAGGTTTTGAGCAGGATGAAATTCTTCAGGCTATCAGCAAATTAAAAAGAGTTTCCGGAAGATTTGAAACCTTCAAATCCGATGGTGGAATTTTCTTTATCGTAGACTATGCACACACTCCGGATGCTTTGGAAAACATTCTGGACAGCATCAACGATATCAGAACCAAAAATGAAAGATTAATCACCGTATTCGGCTGTGGAGGAGACAGAGATCACTCCAAAAGACCTGAAATGGGAAATATTGCCACTAAAAAATCAACGCTGGCAATCATCACTTCAGACAATCCGAGAACAGAAGATCCCGCACAGATCATCAAAGAAATTGAAGCAGGCGTTGAACCTCAGAACTTCAGCAAATACACTTCAATTCCAGACAGAAAAGAAGCCATAAAAATGGCCATAAAGTTTGCAGAACCTAAAGATATTGTTTTAGTTGCCGGAAAAGGCCACGAAACCTATCAGGAGATTAATGGTGTAAAACATCATTTTGACGACAAAGAAGTAATTAATGAGCTTTGGAAATTAATGAGCAAGTAAATTATAAACGATAATTGATAAATAATAGCTGATTTTATCATTCATCAATTATCAATGATTATTTATTAACAATTGAAACTATGCTATACTATCTATACGAATATCTAACCAACCATGGAATTCACGTTCCGGGATTAGGATTGTTGAAATACATTTCCTTCCGTGCCGGAATGGCTGTACTATTCTCGCTTATTATTGCTCTTGTCTACGGGAAAAGAGTAATCAATTACCTGAGAACAAAACAGATGGGAGAATTGGTACGTGATCTGGGATTGGATGGACAGAAACAAAAAGAAGGAACTCCTACCATGGGAGGACTTATCATTATTTTGGCAACCATCATTCCGGTATTGCTATTTACAAGAATCACCAATGTGTACATTGTGTTGCTGCTGGTTTCAATGTTCTGGATGGGTGCTATTGGTTTCCTGGATGATTATTTAAAGAAAATTAAAAAAAATAAAGACGGTTTAAGTGGTAAATTCAAAATTGTTGGTCAGGTTGGATTAGGGCTGATTGTCGGAATTACAATGTATTTCCACCCGGATATTACCGTTAAAAGAAAATATGCGGATGCTAAAGTGGTGAACAGGAACAATGTAGAGCAGAACTTTATGCCTACAGAAAAAATTACCGTTTCCACTGTTCCTTTTGCCAAAAATAATGAATTCGATTATAGTGGAATTTTGTTTTGGATGAATGATAAAGATGCCCATGAGTGGGCATGGATTGTCTTTATTCCCATTGTAATCTTCATTGTAACAGCCGTTTCCAATGGAGCCAACATCACCGACGGAATTGATGGTCTTGCAGCAGGAACAAGTGCTATTATACTGCTCACACTGGCTCTTTTCGCTTACCTTTCCGGGAACATCATCTTTGCAGACTATCTCAATATCATGTTCCTTCCCAACATGGGGGAAACCACCATTTTTGCAGTCGCAATGGTAGGTGCTGTAATTGGATTCTTCTGGTACAACACTTATCCTGCACAGGTTTTCATGGGAGATACCGGAAGCTTAATGCTGGGAGGCGTAATTGCTGTTTTAGCCATTATTTTAAGAAAAGAATTGCTGATTCCTGTATTATGCGGAATCTTCTTAATTGAAAACCTGTCTGTAATGCTTCAGGTAGTTGTTTTCAAATACAGAAAAAGAAAATATGGGCTGGAATATGCTCAAAACAACAGACTATTCAAAATGTCACCATTACACCATCATTATCAGAAAGAAGGTTTCCACGAGAGTAAAATCGTGAACCGAATGATTATCATCGGAGTAATACTGGCCATTGTATGTCTGATCACATTAAAAATGAGATAAAAATAAAAGCTGTAAGCAATAAGCATAAAGCTTAAAGCCTATAGCATAAAGCTTTTATAATATGAAAATAGTTGTTTTAGGAGGTGGAGAAAGCGGATGCGGAGCTGCTTATCTGGCTAAAAAGAAAGGTCTGGAAGTATTTCTTTCAGATAAAGGAGCCATTAAGGATAACTATAAGCAGTTTCTTACCGAAAATGAAATTGAATTTGAAGAAGGAAACCACGATGAAGAAAGGATTTTAAATGCTGACTGGATCGTAAAAAGCCCGGGAATTCCGAAAAAGGCTGATATCATCAATAAAATTCATGAAAAAGGAATCAGACTTTCCTCTGAAATTGAATTTGCTTCAGAATTTACAGATGCAAAGATCATTGCCATTACCGGAAGCAACGGAAAAACAACCACAACTTCACTGATCTACTACATCCTGAAAAATGACGGATTGAATGTAGGTTTAGGAGGAAATATCGGATACAGCTTTGCGAAGCAGGTGGCGGATGAAAACCATGAATACTATGTATTGGAAGTAAGCTCTTTCCAATTGGATGATATTCAGAATTTCAGACCTTATATTTCTTTATTGTTGAATCTGTCTCAGGATCACCTGGATCAGTACAACTACAATTATGAAGAATATGCATTGGCCAAATTCCGAATCACAGAAAATCAGGAGAATGATAACTTCTTCATCTACAACAAGGATGATGAAATGAGTAAAAATCTTCTTGAAAAGCTTGAAATAAAGGCGAAAATGATTCCTTTCTCAACCAAAGAGAAATTAACGGAAGGAGGTTTTGTGAATGATGATGAAATTGTGGTAAAAATGAAAGACGAATTCGCAATGAAAGTTGATGAATTGTCTCTGCTGGGAAATCACAATGTAGCCAACAGCCTGGCAGCATCTATTGCCGGTAAAATATTAAAAATCAACAATGAAAGCATCAGACATTCATTGATGACCTTCCAGGCCGTAGAGCACAGATTAGAGTTCGTTACTGAAATTGATAACGTAAAATACATCAACGACAGTAAAGCAACCAATGTAAATGCTACTTACTATGCCTTAGAAAGCATGAAAACACCAACCGTATGGATTGTTGGCGGTTTAGATAAAGGAAATGACTATACCGAAATTGAAGATTTAGTCAAAAGAAAAGTAAAGGCAATTGTTTGTCTTGGAGTAGATAACAAGAAGATCATCGATTTCTTTAAAGATAAAAAAGAGCTTATTTATGATACTTCAAGTATGGAAGAAGCCGTGAAAATTTCAAAATCACTGGCTAAAAAAGGCGACACGGTCTTATTATCTCCATGCTGCGCAAGCTTTGACTTGTTCAAAAGCTATGAAGACAGAGGACGCCAGTTTAAAGAACAGGTATTAAATGCCAATGGCCATTAGCCATTAGCCAATAGCATTAAATATGGACGAACAGAACACAGAAAACAGATTTGAATTTCTAAAGGGCGATAAAGTACTTTGGATGGTCATCCTTGTGATCTCCATTTTCTCTATTTTCCCGGTATACTCTGCAAGTTCAAATCTCGAATACATTGTCAATAACGGGACCACAACAGGCCACGTTATCAAACATATGTTCTTTGTAGTTCTGGGACTAGCCATTATGAGACTGGTAGGAACTATAAAATATGAATACATCGGAAAGCTCAGCAGTATCCTGCTCGGCCTGATGATTATTCTGTTGATTGTTACCATGTTTACCGGACAAACCATTGATGGAGCAAGTGCTTCCAGATGGCTGAAAATTCCGGGAACACCAATCTCTTTCCAGCCTTCATCATTTGCCTTTTTAATGCTGATCATCTATCTGTGCAGGTATCTGACCAAAAAGATCACCAGGGAAAGGCTTCCGATAGAGAATATCATGTATATTTTTGGGCCTATCCTGCTTGTTTTTGTATTGGTAGCCAAAGATAACGGTTCAACGGCATTAATGATTTTAATGGTTTCCGTAGTGGTTCTCATAATAGGACAGCTTCACTGGAAATACATTGCAGGATTTATCTCCGCATCATTTGTAGCCATTGTGTTCTTTTTATTGATTGCTTTAAATACCAATATGATCGGTGGAAACCGTGTTCACACATGGATGAGCCGTATTGAAACCTTTACATCAAGCAAAGCCAAAACAGCAGATGTAGATGATGAAAGCGTAAAAGCAAAAAATTATCAGGTAATGCAGGCCAAAGCAGCCATTGTACACGGCGGAATTACCGGAATGGGGCCAGGGAAAAGTGCATTGAAACAAATGCTTCCGCAATCTGCCTCCGACTTTATTTTCGCAGTGATTGTAGAAGAATATGGAGTGATAGGAGCCGCTTTTCTGATCAGTTTGTACCTGATTATGATGATCAGGATTGTGATGATCGCCAGTAAAATGCCGGCTTTCTTTGGATCGTTACTCGTGCTCAGTCTCGGGGTAATGATCTTTATCCAGCTCTCGGTCAACATAGCCGTCGCGGTGAATCTGATCCCGGTAACAGGACAGCCGCTGCCTTTAATTAGTTATGGAGGAACATCCATGCTGGTGACCTATTTACAGTTAGGTATTATTTTAAATATAAGCTCAAGAATTCAGATTTATGATGAAGAAGGAATGGGCAAAAAACAAAGTATAGCAGAAATAAACGATATCGCTTAAAATGAACAAAAAATTAAAAATACTATTATCAGGCGGAGGAACCGGAGGACATATCTTCCCGGCCATTGCCATTGCAGATGAGATCAGAAAAAGATTTCCTGATGCAGAATTTTTGTTCATTGGCGCCAACGGAAAAATGGAAATGGAAAAAGTTCCTCAGGCAGGCTATAAAATTGAAGGAATTGATATCGCAGGAATCGACAGAGGTAATCTGTTATCCAATCTGGGACTACCTTTCAAGATTCTGAAAAGTTTATCAAAGTCTAAAAAGATTATCAAAAACTTCGCTCCCGATTTTGCAGTAGGAACCGGAGGATTTGCCAGCGGACCTGCTCTTTATGAAGCAAGCAAAATGGGAATTCCGATTTTCATCCAGGAACAGAATGCTCATGCCGGGGTAACCAATAAAATTTTAAGCAAGAAAGCCAAAGCTGTTTTCACAGCCTACCCAAAAGTAGAAGGCTTTCCTACAGAGAAAATAAAGTTTCTGGGAAATCCGATCCGTGAGAATATTGTTTCAGGAATGCAGGAAACCGCTCAGGCAAAAGAGAAAATGGGATTGGATAAAGATAAACTTACGATTCTTTCTGTAGGAGGTTCTTTGGGATCCAGAACATTGAATAATGCCTGGAAAGAAAATATTGAGAATCTGAAAGAAAAAGGATATCAATTAATTTGGCAAACAGGAAAGTTGGATTACAAAGAATTGTCTTCCGGCCTCCAGCTTCCATCTTCTGTTCATTTGAAAGAATTCATCAAAGACATGGAACTGGCCTACTCTGCTGCTGATATCATTGTTTCCAGAGCCGGAGCTATTGCCATTTCAGAGTTGGCTATAGCACAAAAGCCGGTGCTTTTGGTACCTTTCCCTTTTGCAGCGGAAGACCATCAAACCAAAAATGCGATGAACCTGGTTGAAAAAAATGCTGCCAGAATGGTAAAAGACTCTGAAATGCAGGGGAAATTCTGGAATACATTGTCAGAAATCTGCGAGAATGAAAGGATAAGAAAAGAAATGTCCGACAATCTGAAATATTTTGCCAAACCTAATGCCGCAAAAGAGATTGTAGACGAGATTTTTAACGTAATAAAATAGTTAGGAAAGGCTTAGACAAGCTCAGCCTGACATAAATAAAATAAACAGTTAGTATTAGAGCTGTCACCCTGAGCTTGTCGAAGGGCCGGTAAGCAAACACAAATGAATGAAAATATATTATGTATACATTGTAAAATGTTCTGATAATTCTTATTATACAGGCTTTACCAACGATTTGGAAAGAAGAATTAATGAACATAATGGCGGATTAAATCCTGAAAGTTACACGTATACAAGAAAACCTGTAGAACTTGTTTTCTACCATGAATTTAATGATGTTACTCAAGCGATAAGCTTTGAAAAACAAATTAAAGGCTGGAGTAGAAAAAAGAAGGAAGCAATAATAAATGATAACTGGGATTTATTGCCAATGTTATCAAAAAATAGGATGAAAGATTAGAAGGCTTCGACAAGCTCAGCCTGACACCGTTAAAATTTAATTCATTAACGAGTCACTAGCGTAAGTTGATGAAAGCCTTATAATACAAAATATAGTAATAAAACTCTGAACTGATTAAAGAGTTATTAAAGATTAAAATATAAATGAACATTTTACAAACATATCAGACTTTTTACTTCGTTGGAATCGGAGGCATAGGAATGAGTGCATTGGCACGCTATTTCAATGCATCCGGAAAAAAAGTATTGGGTTACGACAAAACCAATACAAAGCTTACTCAGAACCTAATGAATGAAGGCATTGATATTGTTTTTGAAGATCTTATTGATGAAAGGATTACTTCCCTTCAGAAAGAAGATACTTTAGTCATTTATACTCCGGCTATCAAAACGCTTGGAATATTGGATTATTTCAATCAAAATCAGTTTGAAGTTCTAAAAAGAGCTAAAGTTTTAGGATTAATTACTGAAAATACAGATTGTATCGCTATTGCAGGAACTCATGGAAAAACCACTACATCTACCCTTGTGGCCCATTTGTGTAAAGAGGCAGATCTTCCTTTCTCATGTTTTTTGGGAGGAATTTCTGAAAACTTTAAATCCAATTTCTTATATAATGGTTCCAAGTATTCTGTCGTAGAAGCAGATGAATATGACAGAAGCTTCCTGAACCTTTCTCCGGACTGGGCAGTAGTAACTTCTACAGATGCGGATCACCTGGACATTTATGGAGACATTAACCATATTGAAGAAGGATTCAGACAGTTTGCAGCTCTAGTTCCTCAAGACAAACAACTTTTTGTAAGAAAAGGATTGGAAATTGGCAGAGGACATCAAACTTATGCGGTAAATGAGCCTGCAGATTATTATTCAGACAACCTGCGTATGGAGCATGATAAAATTTATTTTGACTTCCATACTCCAACGGAAACAATAAAAGATTTTGTCTGGGAAATTCCGGGAATTCATAATGTGGAAAATGCCACTGCAGCACTGGCTATCCTGCATAATTTAGGCGCAGATTTTGATACGCTGAAAAAGGCCATTGCCAATTTTAAGGGAATTAAAAGAAGATATACCAAACATATTTATCAAAACGGTAAAATTTACATTGATGATTATGCTCACCACCCTACAGAAATCAATGCTGTAATGGGCTCAATCAGAACATTTTATCCTGATAAAAAGCTATTGGTAGCTTTCCAGCCTCACCTTTTCAGCAGAACAAGAGATTTCGCAGATGGATTTGCGGAAAGCTTAAGTAAGGCAGATGAACTCATTCTTCTTGATATTTATCCTGCAAGAGAGCTGCAGGAAAATTTTGAGGGAATTACTTCAAACTGGCTGCTGGAGAAAGTAACATTAGATAAAAAAGAGGTATCGGCTTTATCCGATGCTTTTGAAAAAATAAAAGAAAAAGATTTTGACATCCTCCTTACTGTAGGTGCAGGAAATATAGACACCCTGTATGACCCCATTTGTGAATGGATTGAAAAAATTTGAGTATAAACGCAATGCTCGCGAAGAAAAATATAAAATCGTTCGCAAAGGCGTTTCACTCAGCAAATGAGAAAAATAACAGATTTATGTTAAAAAAATTATTTAATTATAAAAATAAATTATTCAAATGATAGCCGTAGCTGAGTGAAACGCCCTCGCGAACGGAAAAATAAAAAGATTGCTTTGCGATCATAGCGTTAAAAATAAAAACACAAATTGTATGATAGAAAATGAAATTTCAGAGATTGTTTTCGATGCTGGAATGAAAATACATCGTACCCTTGGAATTGGACTTTATGAGAATGTATATGAAGAATGCTTAGTTTATGAACTGAAAAATAGAGGATTGAATGTAGAACGTCAAAAAAATATTGACATAAACTATGAGGAATTAAAAATTTTTAAGGCGTTCAGGATAGATTTATTAATTGAAAACAAAGTAATAATTGAAATAAAGGCAGTTCAGGAAATTAATGATTATCATTTTTTCCAGCTTTTAAATTATTTAAGAATAACAAATATAAAACTAGGAATGATCTTGAATTTTCATTCAGTGTTATTCAAAAATGGAGTAAAACGAGTTGTAAATAAATTATAAAATTTAAACACTTGCTAAGTAAAACGCCCTTGCGAACTAAATAATAAAAACAAAGTAAACTCTTTGCGAGCGTTGCGTTAAAATAAAAATATGAAAAATAAATACAGAATATTAAAAATTGTTGTCACTGTAATTATCCTGGGATTGTTACTAAGCTTCTCATTGAGGAGATTCAGCCGTGAGCAGATTACGGATAACAAGATTTCTGTAAAAATGAACGAGAAAACTCCGGTATATTTTGTTGATGAAAAAGATATCAGGGAAATTGTAAAAAAAGAAAATCCTTCAGGAAAAGTGGGAGATCTCAATATTCCTTCTTTGGAAAAAAAGATCAATTCCCTGCCAGCGGTAGACAGCGCCAATGTTTATCTGAACCTGAACGGAAAGCTGAATCTGGATATCAAACAGAGAGTGCCTGTTTTCAGATTAAATAAAGACGGAAAAGACTTTTATGTGGATGAGAAAGGAGTTGAATTCCCTATTTCAAGAACCTATTCTCACCCATGTATGCTGGTAACAGGAAACGTAAATCCTGATGAATATGAGAAGCTGGCAGAACTGGTAGAAAAAATTGATAAAGATGATTTCAGTAAGAAATACTTTATCGGAATCTCAAAAAGTAAAGACAGCTATAGCCTTCTAACAAGTGAAGGAAATTATAGAGTGGAAATTGGAGACCTTGATAATATTGACTTTAAAGTAAAAGGATTTAAAACGTTTGTGGAAAAATATCTTGTGTATCAGGATCCTCAGAAATACAGCATGGTTTCGGTGAAATATCAGAATCAGATTGTCACTACTTTAAACCCTTATTTTAAAGAAAATGACAGTATTTTAAAGGCAGGAAAGATGGAATTGGCAAAAGTTCCTTCCCCAACAGCCACTAAAAAGACGGAAGCTAAACCCAGAATAGCAGAGGTAAAAAAAACCAACTCCACCTCGGTAAAACCGAAAGAGATTACCCAACCGAAAGGACAAACAAAAGAAACCAAAAAAGCGGAGAAAAAGCCACCCGTCAAGGCGCAGTCCAAGCCTAAGGCAAAAGTAAAAATAGAATAAGTCCCTCAGGGCATTTAATACACAAATAGGAGCCTATCCTTATAGATAAAAAAGTAGAAAAAAATCAAATCGATATAAAATGGAAAATCAAGAGTATTCAGTAGGTCTGGACATCGGGACAACGAAGATAGTCGCGATTGTCGGAAGAAGGAATGCACACGGGAAAATAGAAGTTCTCGGTGTAGGAAAAGCTAAAAGTCTTGGTGTTCATAAAGGTATTGTGAATAATATTTCACAAACTATTAATTCAATCAAGGCTGCAGTATCCGAAGCACAATCCAGCGCCGGAGTTCCTATCCGCAAAGTTACGGTAGGTATTGCAGGAAAACACATCCGTTCTCTGCAGCACTCCGATTATATTATGCGTGAACATCCTGATAAATTTATTACAGACGATGACATCGAAGCATTAAAAGATCAGGTAAAAAAGCTGGTTATGCTTCCTGGAGAAGAAATTATCCACGTACTTCCTCAAGAATATAAAGTGGACTCCGAGGGGGAAATTCAGGAACCTGTCGGAATGCATGGAAAACGTTTAGAAGCCAACTTCCACGTCGTAGTAGGGCAAATGGGCAGCATCAGAAATATTGCAAGATGCGTTCGTGAAGCCGGATTAGAAATGGAAGCCCTTACTTTAGAACCATTGGCATCTTCTGAAGCTGTCCTTACAAAAGAAGAAAAAGAAGCCGGTGTAGCCATTGTTGACATTGGTGGTGGTACAACAGATATTGCAATCTTTAAAGATAATATCATTCGTCATACCTGTGTGATTCCATACGGAGGCGGAATTATTACCGAAGATATCAAAGAAGGCTGTTCCATCATAGAAAAACATGCAGAACAACTGAAAGTAAAATTTGGTTCGGCTGTTCCCGAATTAGAAAAAGACAGTACTTTTGTAACCATTCCCGGACTTCACGGAAGACCGGACAAAGAGATTTCTTTAAAAACTTTAGCGCAGATCATCAATGCAAGAGTAGAAGAAGTTTTGGAAATGGTAAATACAGAACTGAAGGCTTATGGTGCTTTTGAACAAAAGAAAAAACTGATTGCCGGAATTGTTCTTACGGGTGGTGGTTCAAACCTGAAACACCTTCGTCAGCTGGCCAATTATACAACAGGTTTTGACAGCAGAATCGGTTTTGCGAATGAATATATCGCCAATGATAAAAATCAGTATCTGAAAGGCCCTGAATTTGCTACTTCTATCGGATTACTGATGGAAAGTTTAAAGATCAGAGACAAAAAACAGAATATTGACGAAGTTGTAGAAGTTGTTACAGAGCAACCCAAACCGGAAGTCACTGCAGCACAGGCAGAAACGGCTCAACCCGTTCAGCAGGCAGCCCCGGTTCAGGAGCAGCAGTCTTTTGAAAATGAAAAGCAAGAGAACAGAAAAGCGAAACTGACCTTCGGGCAGTCGCTTATGGAAAAAGTAAAAAAATTCTTTGAAGAAGTAGAGTAAATAAATATAAATGATAAAAGATTAATGATCAATGATACCTGAAATAGATTAATATTTATTAAATTAAAGACGAATATCATTCATCAATTATCATCTATCACTTATCAATTATTAAAAGTATAGTTATGGAAAATATAGGTACACAAGGATTTTCATTTGATTTGCCAAAAGGAAATTCATCCATTATAAAAGTAATCGGTGTAGGGGGCGGTGGAAACAACGCTCTGAAGCACATGTACGAGAAAGGAATCCACGGAGTTGATTTCGTGATTTGTAATACAGATGCTCAAACTTTAGATAATAACCCGGTAGCCAATAAAGTTCAGTTGGGGACTTCTATCACAGAAGGTCTTGGAGCTGGTGCCGATCCTGAAGTTGGTGAGAAATCAGCCATCGAAAGTATTGAAGATATCAAGGCTGCTATGGGCCAAAACACCAAGATGGTATTCATCACTGCCGGAATGGGTGGTGGTACAGGAACCGGAGCCGCTCCTGTCATTGCTAAAGTAGCGAAAGACATGGGAATTCTTACCGTAGGTATTGTTACCGTTCCTTTCAGCTTTGAAGGGAAAAGAAGGTTGGAGCAGGCAGAAAACGGTCTGGATAAATTAAGAAACAATGTTGACTCGCTTATTGTCATCAACAATGATAAACTAAGACAGCAATTCGGAAACCTTGGATTCAAGCAGGGATTCTCAAAAGCCGATGAAGTGTTAACCAATGCTGCAAAAGGGATGGCAGAAGTTATTACAGGTTACTTTGATGTAAACATTGACTTTAGAGATGCTAAATCTGTACTTCAGAATTCCGGTACAGCCTTGATGTCTACAGGAACTGCTTCAGGTGAAAATAAAGCTGAAGAAGCTGTAAGAAAAGCCCTTGATTCTCCGTTATTAAATGATAACAAGATCACAGGTGCTAAAAACGTATTGTTATTGATCAGAAGTGGGGCTGAAGAAGTTACCATGGATGAGATCGGTATCATTATGGACCACATCCAGAAAGAAGCAGGAAACACTGCAGATATCATTTTCGGGGTGGGTGCAGATGAAGAATTAGGAGATGCAGTAAGTGTTCTTGTAATTGCAACAGGATTCTCTAATGATAATAAGAAATTCGCAGGACCTACTGAGAAAATCAGAATCAGTCTTAACGACAGTTTTGAAGCACCTAAAAATTCTCCTTTCAAAACAAGAGAAGAAAGAGAATCAGCTCCTGAAACAACGCATGATTTTGGAGGAAAAAACCTTTTCAGGCTGGATGACGAAGATCACGACACTCCGTTCAATGTGACCTCTGCTGAAAAAAAAATGATTATTGAAGAAGAGCAGCCAAGAACTGAAATCAAATTCTTTGATAAAGAAGAAGATACAGTAAATACACCGGAACAAAACTGGAGAAATGAAGAAGAAGGAGAAGAAGAATATAGCTTATTAGCTATTGATGAGGAACATGATGATCCTAACGATCTTGAGATCCAGTCTTTTTCATTTGATTTTGAAAACAAAAAAGAGGAACCACAATCCGGAACTTCCTTCAACAATTCATTTTCAAATGAAAAACCTGTTGAGTTCAGCTTCTTTGTAAACGAGCCTATCAGAAACGAGCCTAGTAAGGATTTCGGGCAGCCAAAAGCAGAGTTTAATACTCCTACCAATGCTGCGGTAGCTGAACCAGCTCAAAAGATTGAAACGTTCTACCAAAAACAGGAAGAGCCAAAGGTTGAAACAAGATCAACTTTTGAACACAAAACAGAAATTGAGACTCCAAAAACTGAAGAATCAGAATTCACTTTCGTGAATAAAACGATTGATCAGGACAGAGTAATTGAAAGAAGAAATAAATTAAAAGAATTCAACTCCCGCTACCAGAATTTTGACAGCACAAGTGAATTCGAATCTATTCCCGCTTTTAAAAGAAAAAATATTTCGATCGACGGAAACAATGCATCAGACCAGAACATCAACACTTATCTGTCTGATAACAATGGATCCATGCAGATCAGAGAAAACAGATTTTTAAATAAAGATGTAGACTAAATAATATAACAATGTAGAAATGTACCAATGTAACAATTACCAGACATTTATTGGTAAACTGTTACATTGATACATTGTTAAATTTGAAACCATGAGTTTAGAAAATACAATAAACGAAGCTATAAAAACAGCAATGAGAGCCAAAGACAAAGTGGCTTTGGATTCTCTGCGTGCTGTGAAATCTCAGATATTACTGCTTAAAACGGAAGCTATCGGAGCTGAAGTAACAGCAGAACAGGAAATTGCTATTCTTCAGAGAATGGTAAAACAACGTAAGGATTCTTACGATCAATTTACTGCACAGGGAAGAAATGATCTTGCAGAAGTAGAAGATGCTCAAATGAAAGTTATTGAGCAATTCTTACCTAAACAGCTTTCTGCTGAAGAATTAGAAACAGAAATTAAAAATATTATTTCTGAAACCGGAGCTGAATCTGTTAAAGATTTAGGGAAGGTAATGGGAGTGGCATCAAAAGCATTAGCCGGAAAATCAGACGGAAAAAGTATTTCTGAGATGGCTAAAAAGCTCCTTTCTTAATGGTGATATGTTTTTAAACTTAAATTCATTTCAAAGTTTAAAAATGCTTCTCACTCCATAACTATAGGATATACAACCTTTGCATATCGATTTGATTAGAAGCCCGGAACTGTTCAGTTCCGGGCTTCACTTTCTTTGGATATTAAAGTTTGTTAATCAGTTTGATTCTAAACTGAAAGAGAATTAAGCTACTACCATATTTCAGAGAGTATTTAAGTGATTGATTGCTTGAGGGAAAGCTTCAAATGTTTTTTTCACGGTCGTTTGTTTTTCAGAATCATTTCAAATTTAATAATAATATTTTATTATTCCTAGTGTTAATTCACTTTTTTTAGAATATTATTACAATATTAATACTTGGTTAATTTTATATGACTAATCAATTGATAGTTTTTATATATTGAACAAACGCAAAGAATTGCTTAACTTTGTACAGATAAAAAACAAAATATATGTATCCAACAGATTTAGTAATGCCTATGAAGGCAGAGCTTACAGATAAAGGTTTTCAGGATTTAACAACTCCTGCTCAGGTAGAAGATGCGTTAAAACAATCCGGAACCACATTATTGGTCATCAACTCCGTATGTGGTTGTGCTGCAGGTGCTGCAAGACCGGGAGTAGTATACTCTTTAACGGGAGACAAAAAACCAGATCATCTAACAACTGTATTTGCAGGATTTGATACTGAGGCTGTAGTAGAAGCAAGAAAACACCTTGCTCCATTCCCTCCAAGTTCTCCATGTGTAGCACTTTTCAAAGATGGTGAGTTAGTTCACATGCTGGAAAGACACCACATTGAAGGAAACCCTGCAGGAGCTATCGCAGCTAACCTTCAGGCAGCTTACGATGAATATTGCTAAGAATCAATAAACTAAATATCAAACCGTTACAAATTTTGTAACGGTTTTTTTATTTAATCACGTAAAAAATTTTCTGAAAATTCAAATATCATTATATTTGTTGAAATGGCAACCAAAGCACTTTTCAATACCGTAGTCAACTGGTTCATCCGTCAAAGGATTGACCAGATACAGAATTTCATGGACCATCCTATTGAAACCCAGAAAGGTATACTCTTTTCTCAGTTGTTTCATGCGGAGGATACGGAATATGGCAAACTATACGGATTCAATTCAATATCAAGTTATCAGGATTTTAAAAGCAAAGTTCCTATTGTTAGCTATGAAGAAATGGAACCTTTTATTGAGAAAGCAAGACAAGGCCATAAAGATGTAAGCTGGCCAGGTCTCATAAAACATTTTGCCAAATCATCGGGTACCACCAATGCTAAAAGCAAATTCATTCCGATCTCTGCAGAAAGCCTTGAATACTGTCATATGAAAGCCGGAAAAGATATGGTTTCTATCTACGCCAACAACCATCCTGAAAACCAGCTTTTTAATTATAAAAACTTACGTTTAGGCGGAAGTTCTGAGCTGTATGCTGATTTCAATACAAAATTCGGAGATCTGTCTGCTATTCTCATTGACAACCTTCCTTTTTGGGTAGAAATCACCACCACTCCGAGTAAGAAAGTTTCTTTGATGGGAGAATGGGAAAGTAAGCTTAAAGCAATCACCTCCGAAGTAAAAAATGAAGATGTAGGAAGTATTCTTGGAGTACCAAGTTGGATGATGGTTCTTCTTCAAAGGGTATTAAAGGAAACTCATGTAGAAAGTATTTCTGAGCTGTGGCCTAATTTAGAGGTGTTTTTTCACGGTGGAATCAGCTTTAAGCCCTACAGGGAACAATTCAGACAGATCATCGGAAAAAACATCAATTACTACGAAATTTACAATGCTTCCGAAGGCTTCTTTGGTATCCAGGACAGATCAGATAGTGATGAGATGCTGCTGATGCTGGATTATGGAATATTTTATGAGTTTATCCCTATGGATCAGTTTCATTTTTCAAATCCGAAAGTCGTAAGTCTGGAAGATGTGGAAGTAGGGAAAAACTACGCAATGGTAATCACCACCAATGGAGGATTGTGGAGATATCTGATTGGCGATACCGTTGTCTTTACCTCGATCAATCCTTTCAGAATAAAAATAACAGGAAGAACAAAACATTATATCAATGCTTTTGGGGAAGAACTGATGATCACCAATGTGGAATCTGCCCTTTCAAAGGCCTGCGAATTAACAGGAGCACAAATCACAGACTTTACAGGAGCTCCGGTTTTTATGAAAGGAAATGAAGGTGGTGCCCACGAATGGATCTTTGAATTCAGTCAGCATCCTGATAATCTGGATCATTTTATTGATGCTTTTGATAAACATTTAAAGACCATCAATTCAGACTATGAAGCGAAAAGATACAACAATATGACTCTTAAAAGACCGATTGTCCATATTGCAAAAGAAAATCTGTTCTATCACTGGCTGGAAGCTAAAGGAAAGCTAGGTGGACAAAATAAAGTACCAAGGTTAAGCAATGACAGAGAATATATTGATCCATTATTGGAAATGAATAAATAAGAGAGAAAGATTCCTAACTCTCAATTGCATATAAAAAGCCATAATTCTATTGAACTACGGCTTTTATTATTTATTTGCTTAAATCTTCTTTTACTTTTTTCGCGGCTTCTTCTACTTTTGAAGCTCCTTTTTTAGCAGCTTCTTTTGCATCCTGCCCTACTTTGTTAGCTTCAGTTTTGATATCCTGTCCTGCTTTGTTAAGATCTTGTTTTGTCTTATCTGCAGTAGCATCAATCTTATCTTTCGCCTTCTGAGCAGCGGCATCAATCTTATTGCCTGCTTCATCTACTTTAGCCTTAACGTCTTCTTTCGCGTTGTTGATTTTTGCAGTATCCACAACGTTCGGTGTTTCGGTAGTAGTAGTTGTGGTTGTGGTAGTAGACCCGTCAGGATTTTCTACCTGTTCTGTTTTTGTTGTTGATTTTGTACATGCTACAGTGAATATTGAGATCACCACTGCAGCTAAAATTTGTTTTTTCATATTGTTTATTTTTTAATGGAATTTAGATTTATTCTGATTTGATTTCCGGTGTTACCGGTTTTTCTGTTGCCTTCAGTTTCTTTTCAGCTTCTGCTTTTTTCTTTTCCTCTTCCTGTTTTGCTTTGGTTTCCTTTTCAAGCTCTGCTTTAAGCTTATTTTCTTCCTCCTGCAGCTTTCTAGCCTGTTTTACAGAATCAAGATATTGAGGAGAGGACATTCTTATTTTTCGTGCAATATCCACTGAAACAGCTCCTGTAGAAAAGGAGTCAACAGCAGTTGTATCATAACGTACTCTCACCTCCTGTTCAGCCCCAAAACCCGGAGATTCTTTCTTGGAACACGCAGTAAAAAGAATGGTAAAAACAAAAATCGCAGCCAGTAAATTTTTCATGGAACTAATTTAACAGAAATTCTGCAATTACAGGATAGTGATCCGATAATTTCACAGATTGATCTACTTTATAGCTTAAAGGAATGATTGATTTTGAAGTGAAGATATAATCAATCCTTAACGGGACTTTATAATCATGAAAACTGCTTGCACTACCCTTTCCTGCTACTAAGAACGCGTCCTGGAGATCTTTTCCGAGATTATAATACTCGTATGAATTAGGAACAGAATTAAAATCTCCTGCCAGGATAACAGGATAAGGAGATAAATCTATCATTTTTCTAATTCTTTTTACCTGATCTTCATGTGCCTGAAAGGTCGGTGTCATATGAGAAAGCAATGTTGAAACATTTCCCAAACCTAATTTATCAAGTTTCGTAAACATCGATTTATGAAGCCTGAAGGGTTCAAGATACACATTAATAATTCTGATTACTTTCCCATTAATGTCTATATCAGCATAGAATGAATTTCCGCGAGCCTTTTCATCAATAAGTTCCGCTTGTCTTACAATTTTATGCTTAGTTTTAAGAATAACTGACGGATATTTTATAAGATCACGTTTTATAACACGGTTTGTATCTTTTTCCTGTACCAGAATAATGTCTGCATCCTGTGCTTTGATATAATCTTTTACTTTATCCCAGCCATATTCTCCGTATTTCACATTAAAAGTCAATACTTTAATATCCCGTATTGTTTTTAAATTTTCTGTTTTGGGAGAAAAGTTCACCCATCGTCTGATCGGATTGTAGAAAATAAGTGTACCCAGTGCAAAAGCAATCGCAATTTTTTCTTTTTTTACGATCCAGATCAGTGTAAGAAGCAGGTGTGACAGGATCAGATAAGGAAAACCAAGAGACAGAAGATTCAGGTTGCCTAAAATATTAGGTGGAATCCATGCATTCCCCAATGTGCATAACAGCAATACAGCAATAACGATATGTATAAATAGTAATATCTGGTTCGACTTCATGAAAAAACGGTCTTGGTACGGTTTTCTTTCAACAAAAATCCTACCAAGCAGATAACTTTAACTATTTTTATGATTATTTGCCTTCCGTAGAAAACTTAACTGTGACAGGATAATGATCTGAAATACTTACAGAACGGTCAACTTTATAAGATATTGCCCTTACAGTTTTGGAAGAGAAAATATAATCTATTCTAATGGGGAATTTATAATCGTGAAAACTGGTTGCACTTCCTCTTCCTGCTTCCACAAATGCATCTTCAAGCCCTTCTGATAAATGATAATATTCGTAAGAATTGGGTACAGAATTAAAATCACCCGCTAGAATTACAGGATAAGGAGAATTGTCAATAGCTTCACGAATAAGTGTGACCTGATCCTGATGTTTTTTAAAGGTGGGAATCAACCTTTTAACAACATCTTTTATTTTTTGTTCGTCGTTATCGGTATCTCCGTTAAGTTTCACCATTTCTTTCTGAAAGCGAAAAGGATTGAGATAGACATCAATGAACCTGTAGGTTTTGCCTTTAATTTCTATATCAGCCAGCAAACCAGGAATTCTTAATTCTCCATCTTGTGGCTCTATAATCTGCTGTTTCAAGATTTTGTGCCTGGTCAGAATTGTTAAGCCTCCTCCGGGATTTACTTTTTGATAGCCTTCAAATTGATATTTGATACCCGCATCCTCCTGTAAAAGAAGAACATCTGCATTTTGAGACTTCAGATAGGGTTCGAGCTCTTTGTTTCCTACTCTTCCAGCTCTGGTATTGAAAGAAACCACTTTTATTTCGGAACCTCCTTTCCTATCAGAATAGTTAACCCAACGTTTTACAGGATTTATAAACGCTAACCCAGCAAACATAAATACAAAAGCTCTTTTTTTCCAGCTGAATACCCAGAAAATTGTAAGAATCACATATACTATAATAAGCACAGGAAAACCTAAGGAAAGCAGATTAAACCATGGAAAAATCTTTGGAGGTACATAAGCGTTCAATAAAGTACCCAACAGCAGAAATAAAATTCCCAGATGGACAATGAATACGATAAGTCGGAAAATCTTCACAAAATTATTTTAATTGAAACGGTACAAATGTTTTTTCCAAATTCTTGCCAGCAGCCATCCAACCAAAGCACCACCAACGTGGGCAAGGTGGGCAATACCTCCTCCATTTCCAGAAACCCCAAGGTATATGGAAACCACAACAATGATGGGTAAGAGGTATTTTACTTTCATAGGAACAGGGATAAACATAATTCCGATTTTTGCATCCGGATACAATGTAGCAAAAGCAGCTACTACTCCGAAAATTGCTCCGGAAGCTCCTAACATTGGAGATCTTAAATCTCTATAAAGCTGATCTGATAAATTCTGCGCTTCCTGGCTAGATGCATGGAATGTTAAATACTCAGCCGTGTTAAGGGACACCCTCGAATAAATTTCTGAAGCATTTACTCCTAAGCTTTCCAACGCAGAAACAATCTGTTGAATCTCAACAAAATTCCACAGATTGAACAAGAAAAATGAACCAAGACCACTTGCGAAGTACAATATCAGATACTTTTTATCTCCCAGTGTCTGTTCCAAAATAGGTCCAAAACTAAACAAAGTAAACATATTAAATAAAATATGCATGATCCCTCCAGGTTCATCAAGAGGAGCATGCATAAACATATGTGTAATTACCTGCCATGATTTGAAGAGTGGAGAAAAAGGATAATAACCTACCAAAGAATCATATAATCCTTTAAAAATAAAATTAGATATGAGGTACACTATAACATTTATAATGATTATGTTCCTTGTTATTGGCGGTATATTGTTAAACATATTCTTTAAAATTTGTTCTTAAAATCATTAAACGGAACTTCATAAAAGCATCTTTTACCGTCCGGTAAAAATTCCGGGAAGCCTAATGCTGTAAAGTCTTTAATCAGTTGTTCCGCATCTTTTTTATAAATAAAGTCAAATCTTGACTTCGACTGCATTTTATTCCATTGATTATGGTAATACTGCAAAAATTCTTCTTCTGTCTTGTAGTCGAGGATCTCAAAAAGGTTTTCCAGGAACTTCATGGCCTGGGTTTCTTTCAATCCTTCAGGAAGTGAATCTATTCGAAGTACACTTTCATGAGCAATTTTCATGTCAAACCCTAATTCCGGAAGATATTTTTTTATCGAATTATACTTTGTCTTTTCAATTTCATTCATATGATACTCCAGAGAGAAAAGAAGAGCATGACTGTTTGTATTGGATTTTCTGGTAGATTTATTTCCTTCAGAAACCAATAGTCTGTGCATTCTTCCCAAATCCAGCATTAAGGTGACATCTCCTTTGTTGAAAAGCCAGTATCCATTAGGAAGTCTCATCAGATCTTCATCAAAATCCTCATCTTCAAACAGGTTAATTTTTGAAGGTTCTGCTGTAATATTCTGATGATACATTTCCGTAAGATTCTGGATTTCCTCCGGATGTACTACGTTTTTTTCTTCCAGAAACGGATTATAGTCTTTATCTACAATGATTTCAGGCATTTTAAAAACCCCGCCGCTGGACCCGCCTCCATTTCCTTTGCTGGGAATCGGCTTATTCATCATTTCATCCAGTTCCGGATCTCTATCAAAATCTAGGCTTGGAGAAACATTATAAATTCCTAAAGATCTTTTTATAGTTGAACGAAGCAAAGCAAAGATAAGATGCTCGTCCTCAAATTTCACTTCGGTTTTCTGAGGATGAATATTCACGTCAATTTTCTCCGGATCAAGCTCCAGGAAAAGGAAAAACGAAGGTACATATCCAGGTTGAAGAAGCCCTTCAAATGCTTCCTGTACGGCTTTATTGAAGTACGGACTTCTGAAATACCTCCCATTCACAAAAAGAAACTGTTCGCCTCTTGCTTTCTTGGCACCTTCAGGCTTGGCAACAAAGCCATGCAGTTTACACCAGATAATATCCTCTTTAATAGGAATTAAAAGCGGCTGAAGCTTTCTTCCGAAAACATCCACAATACGCTGCATCTGGCTTCCTTTTCTCAACCTGAACACAGCTTCGTCATCATGGAACAGTGAAAACTCAAGGTTCTCATGAGCGAGTGCAACACGTTGAAATTCATCAATTACGTGTCTGAATTCAATATTATTATTTTTCAAAAACTTCCTTCTTGCAGGAACGTTATAGAAAAGATTTTTCACTAAAAAATTTGATCCGTCTGCTGTCTGAACCGGATCCTGAAACTGGAAAACACCTCCTTCGATATAGATATTGGTTCCAATGGAAGTATCTTTCTGTTTCGTTCTGAGCTCCACCTGAGAAACCGCTGCTATTGAAGCCAGTGCTTCACCACGGAAGCCTTTTGTGGCGATTTTAAAGATATCTTCTGTTCCTTTGATTTTGGAGGTAGCATGTCTTTCAAACGCCATGCGGGCATCTGTTTCAGACATTCCTTTTCCGTCATCTACCACCTGAATAAGGTTTTTCCCGGCATCTCTGATGATCAATTCAATCTTCGTTGCATCGGCATCAATAGCATTTTCCAAAAGTTCTTTCACGATGGATGCAGGCCTCTGCACCACCTCTCCTGCTGCAATTTGGTTGGCTACATGATCCGGTAAAAGCTGAATAATATCTGACATAAAAACGTAAATCAACTTACAAAAATAGTCAATGGAAACGGGAATTAAAATACTAAAATCGTGATTTAATATTTAATTATCAACATTTTTACCTATTTATCCCCAACCGATTTTTTTAATGTTTGTAATGAAGGGCGTTAGCAAGTTGATGCGTCTCATCCGGAAACTTTTATTTTAACAGTCATGAAAATATGATTAAAAACAATAGAACTACCGATCCAGAAGTTGATTTTTCAGAAAAACACCCCTATTTCATAACAAAATAAGGGCATTTACAGCTAGTTTATACAAAAAATTAATAGTGTGTTTTTCTATTTTAATCCTCAAAGACAAGCTTTCTTTTCTTCTCTCTTTTAGGAATACCGTGGATTTTCTCATACAGATAAGCAAAAATATTGGGCTTTCTGTAAATCCTGTTGTATCTGTACTTCGTGTTGAAGTGACGGATATGAATTTTATAAGCATCGTACCCGATGACAATCAGAAGACATATACTGATGACATAGAAGACTCTGAATTCCAGATAATAGTATGTCAACCCTGAAAATACAGCTCCCATTACATAGGCAAGCATAATACTCATCAGAAGTTTTGCTCTGCCAATCAGTTCTCCGTTTCTCCTGTATTTTTTTTGGGTAAACATGGATACCAGAATTCCCAGGTCGGTAGTTGTTCCTGTAAGGTGGGTTGTTTTTACAGAGAAATTGGAGATACTTGCCGTTAAACCGTTTTGCAATCCTGTCGCGAAAAGCATCAATGCTACTAAATATTCTGTCTCTTCTAATGTTTTCTGATAATAAAACTGCCCGTATACTCCTACAAAAAGGAGACATATGATTTCCAGCACAATGGGCATGGAATGGGCAAAATATTTACTTTTCTTATTAAAATTAATGACAATGAAGTTGGACAGAAAGCTTCCGAAGAAGAACAAAAAGATCCATCCTCCTACAACTCCTACCTGCGTCCAGTTTCCTTTACTGATTTCCGCTGCTAAAATAGCGTAGTGTCCCGTTACGTTCGATGTAAAAGAGAGAAATATCAATAGGGAAGCAATGTTTATAGTACCTGCTGTGAAGGCAGTCAGCGTCCCCAATCTGATATTGTCTCCCAGTGTCCTGCTGTTACTATAATTTCTTAACATTTTTAATCGTTTTTAAATTGTGTTTAATCTTTAGACCTCAACAAAGATCTCTGCCAGTCTTCCTCTTTCCGGAAGCTTTTCTCTTACTTCGATGGTAATTTCATGAGACTTCAGCTCTTTGCATTTTCTGATATAAGGAATCAGATCAAATTTGCCTTTTCCTTTGCTTTTAATAGATGGAGCATAGTAAGCTTCCTCAATATTTTCCGCCTTTACATATTGATTGAATGTTCTTTGGAAACTTCCTGTAAACACATCACAGATGATTTTATTAACCAGGTGAGGATATTTATTACTGATAATTCCAAAGGCATCGCAGAATTCTGTAGGTCTTATTTTATTGAAAACAGATGTTTTGGTACTGAACAAAAGATCTCTGATAGAATCTCCGGAATCATACCCGGAAGTCAGAAGAATGTTATATTGGTTTTGATCTTCAGCGGCATCTTTCTCTTTAAGTACTTTTTTCAATATATTCAATGACTCAAGAGAGTAATCTGTTGCAATTAAAATTGTTTTAGTCATGTTCTTATTATTTTGTATTGTGTTTATCTTTTTTGATGATACAAAACTAGAACGACCATATTAGAAGATCTTTGGAATGGAATTAAAATGTGATTAAAGAGATTAAAATGAGATTAGAAAATTGTTAAGAGCCCTTAATATAGGAAAGAATCAGGATCAAAAAAAGATATAAACATTTGTTTTTCAAAACAAAACAAATGAAAAATAAGTAAAAAATGCTAGAATAGAGATTCTTATTTGTTTATCTCTTCGCCTTTCTGCATGCTATAGAAATTCGGGAACTTCATCTGTACGGTTGTTCCCTGATTCTCGTGCGAGCTTACAATCAGTTCACCATGATGCATTCTTACGATGTTTCTCGCTAATGGAAGTCCGATTCCGTAGCCTTCATAATTATTGGTATTAGAAGCCCTGAAGAACGGGTCGTAGATTTTGTTCATTTCCACTTCAGGAATTCCAATACCGTTGTCTTTTACAATGATGTACACATCCGAATTGGTTGCTCCCAGAGAGACTTTAACCTGTTGGAAATTAGAATATTTACAGCCATTACTGATGATATTGGCTACTGCAAGATGCAATAACTGCTCATTCCCTTGTACTTTCAGTTTCTTCGGGTTATCGGGAAGCATACTGATATCCAGATAGATATTATTCCGGGAATCAATTCTTCTGAGCGTTTCTATAACGTCCCAAAGCAGCTGATCAATTCTCACCTTATCCATTTTCTGGATTTTCCCATCGAATCCGGTTTGGGCAATCATTAATAAGGCTTTGATCTTTTTATCCAGCTTTTCGGCTTCATCCAGAATAATTCCCAGGGTTTCTTTATATTCATCCGCTGTTCTGCTGATAGAAAGGGCAACATCGGCTTCTCCCATAATAGAGGTAAGCGGAGTTCTCAATTCGTGGGAAACATTTCCAATCAGGTGATTCTGGGTTTCGAAAGAAGTTTCAATGCGGTTGAGCATATCGTTGAAAGTATCCACCAGTTCGTTAAGTTCTTTATTATCAGGCTGAGACTCCAGTCTTAAGTGAAGGTTTTCAGAACTGATCTCCTTTACTTTTCCAGTGATTTTTAAGATCGGTCTGAATAAAGTTTTAGATAAATAAAAAGAGAAAATCATACTAAAGAACAGAGACAGTACAATGCAGGTAAGCAGTGTTCGCTTTAAAAAACCCAGATAATAAACAACATAATGGTTTTTAGCAGAAGCAATAGCAATATAATCTTTATCATCATATTTGAAGCTCTGTCCTATATAATAGAATTCTTCATCATTATAATTGGACTCTCCTTCCTTGATAATATTTTTAAAGAAGTATGAAGGAATATGAATTTCCTGAGATATTTTTTTGAAATTGGAATCTGTAGGAACGGCAAAAACATAGTCTTTTTCCATTGGAAGTTCCTCATCATTCAGGCTGTTGAGAACATAATTTTCCGGAAGGTCGAGATGATCTTTGCTTTTTTCGATCTGAACAATCGTTGCTGTCCTGATCTTGAGCAGTTCATAAAATCTCTGGTGTGAAAAATTAACAATTGAAAAGTACACCAAACCACTGAACAGTAAAATGATGGCGGTAAAAACCAACATCAAGAGTACCATCGTTTTGGTTTGATTTGTAATGACTCTGTTAAACATTCATTATGTCTTTTTTAACACATACCCCATTCCTATCACGGTATGAATCAACTTATTATCGTCCTGGCTATCCAGTTTCTTTCTTAAATAATTTACATAAACATCTACCACATTGGTTCCCAGCTCGTAATTTACGCCCCAGACGGCATCCAGAATTTCCGCTCTTGAAATTACTTTTTCAGGATTGTTCAGGAAGTACAGCAGCAGTTTATATTCTGTGGAAGTAAGAGAAATCTCTTCTCCGGCGCGGGTTACTTTCTTGGTATAATCATTTACCATCAGATCCGAAAACTGGAATACATGTTCATTATCCGGCTCCGGTTCGGCAATTTCCTGTGGACCGTTGTTGTTGCTTCTCCTTAGTAAAGACTTTACACGGGCTACCAGTTCAATGAATTTAAAAGGCTTCACCAGATAATCATCTCCACCACTTTCCAATCCGAGAACGATGTTTTCAGAAGTTCCCAAAGCAGTCAGAAATAAAATCGGAACACTCTGATTGGTTTTTCTTATTTCTTTACACACGTCCAGACCATTCATTTCCGGAAGCATAATGTCTAAAATTACCAGATCGAAATCATTAGCCTGCACCAGCTGCACTCCTGTACGCCCATCAAAAGCTACAGAAATTTCATATCCGTTTTCCTGAAGTCCCTTTTTAATAAAGGACACCACACTGGTTTCGTCTTCGATAAGAATAATTTTTTTCATAGATGAAATAAGGAGTTTTACAAAAATAGGGAAATTTTCTTGGGGAGAAAAAGTGAAAGAATCCGGGGAAGCAAGCAACAAATAATAATTTTCAATAAATTGATTCCCTCCTGTATCCAAACTCTATGGAATAATATTACCTTTGTTTGAATATAATTCAGGTTAAATTACACACAGTATGAATGACTTTTTAATAGGTATCGGCAAGAGATTAAAGGATATTAGAAAAAAGAATAATTTAACCATTAATGAGCTGGCCTTCAAAGCGAATGTAAGCAACGGACTTGTTTCTAGAATTGAAAACGGAAGAACGATTCCTTCACTACCTGTGTTATTGGATCTGATTCAGTCGCTGGAGATTGATGCCAGTTATTTTTTTGAAGGGGTTGAGAAAAAATCCAACGCCAAATTCATTTATGTTCCGAAAGAAAGCCAGCAAGTCATTGAAAAAGAAGTAGAAGCTGAAGGATTTAAGTATATGCATATCTTCAGCAAGAGTCTTCATTCTTTAGGTTTTGAAGCTGTTTTACTAACTCTTGAGCCCAATTCTAAAAGGGAAAAAGTAATTACGGATGCGTGGGAATTCAAATATATCCTGAAAGGAGAAGTAAAATACGTAATTGATAATGAAGAAGTCATCTTAAAAGAGGGTGATTCTTTGTATTTCAACGGAAAATTTCCTCATGTTCCGGTAAGCATCAATGATGAAAGCTGTGTGATGCTTGTTCTTTATTTTTATACGGCTTAACTATTTCTTTTTTTTGCTTTTGTTATTCTGAATGACACGTCAAGAATAGATTCAGTCCAAGTGTATGCAACGCTTCATCAGCGACAAGTAGCAGCCTTTGATTCCTTAAAAACATACTGTTTCAATCATAAAACTTAGTGTCTAAAATATCATCTACTTTAATCATTATCCTTTAATTTCTGATTTTCAGGCAATACAAAAGTTTACAAATATGCAACTTTCATTTTCCTGTTTTCTTCCAAGATGAACGAAATATGAATTAAAAAAGGCCCATTTTCAACTGATTTCAATTCTTATTATTTATGGTAAATATTTACTAAAAACTTTGAAACATTCACTTCAAAGCTTGTTTTCCTGAATTTTCAAAGGTTAACTCCTATTGGTTTTAAAGTAAAAAATGCGTAACAAACCGGGCTTATTTGTTAAACAATACTTAACACAAAATATTTATATATATTAAAATTATTAGCGTGATTTGCATAAAAAATTTAATATATGTAAAAATGAAAACAAATTTAGAGAAATTATTTACCCTTGTTTTTGTCTGTTTCATGATTTTTGTTTCAGCGCAGAAACAGTTAATTATAGGAACTGTGCTTGACGACAGTCAGCCTCTCCCCGGGGCCACAGTCAAAATAAAAGGCTTATCTAAAAATATGACGACTGATATTGAAGGGAAATTTACCATCAACGATATTAAAGAAGGCCAATATACTTTACAAATCAGCTACATCGGTTATGAATCTTCAGATATCAATGTAGATCTTAAACCGGAACAAACGGTTGACTTAGGAATTATCAAACTATCCCAACCGAGAAAAAATATTGACGAAATTGTCGTTACCGGAACGTTAAAAAATACGGAAGCGAGAGCTTTAAACCTTCAGAAAAATGCCATTAATATCACCAATGTCATCGCTTCTGACGGAATCGGAAAGCTACCGGACAGAAATGCAGCAGAAACCGTACAGCGTGTGCAGGGAGTTTCTATTGAAAGAGACCAGGGAGAAGGAAGATTTGTTTCCCTGAGAGGACTTCCGCCATTCTGGGCATCCACAACCATTAATGGAAACAGACTTCCCACCGCAGAGGAAGAAACGACTTCCAGAGCAACAGCATTTGATTTCTTTCCTACAGAACTGATCTCCTATGTACATATAAACAAGTCTTTTACCCCAGATATGGAAGCTGACGGAATAGGCGGCGGTGTCAATTTTATCACCAAAACTCCACCGATGAAAACAGAGTTCAAAGCTACTGTGGGAAGCGGTTATAATGCAAAGTCTGATAAAGGAGTTTACAATCTTGGATTTTTGTATGGGGGAAGAACGAAGGATAAAAAGTTCGGGTATTTATTCAACTTTGCGCATTTCATAAGAAACTGGTCTACAGATAATTTTGAGGCTAGAAGAAGTGGCGATGAAGGAGTTTTCAGACTGGAACTTCGTGATTATAACGGAGTCAGAAAAACAACAGGGATCAATACTGCTTTTGAATATGTATTATCTCCAAAAACAACCTTCTATTTAAAAGGAATGTATGGTACTTTATCGGATGATGAAACCCACTATAAACACAGAATCCGTTTTGATAAATTCAGCAGTGCTAATAATACAGCAAGAGTAGAGCTCCAGAATATCCACAATTTACTGATAACAGAACTTACTTCTGTTTCTTTGGGAGCACTTCATAACTTAAATAAAGGAAAAATCGACTGGGATCTCTCTTATTATGACAACAAATTTAAGTACGGCAATATTCCTGATAAACAGAACAATTCTTACTACGTCATCAAGTACACTCAATCAGGAGTAGGCATCAATCCTGATTATATTTCAAATCATGGAAATGGTCCGAGAGCATATTGGAAAGCTGACGGTGGAAAATTAGATTATAAAAATCCGGATGCTTTATTTGGTTTCTACAGTGACCCGAACTTTAAAATGGATGCTTCTCAGATGAGATTTACAGATCTTGAATTTTATAAAGTCTTTGTGGAGGAAAAGGATAAAATCGTAGCGGCTTTCAACCATGAGATCAATGCTTCTGATAAACTGACTTTAAAATATGGTTTTAAATACAGAGATAAAGAACGTAATGCAAAATTCTCCGATATTTTCTACAACTGGAGCAGTGGAACAGCCCCTCTTCTATCAGATTATTCACAATATCTCACAACACAGCCCAACGGACCGAAATATTTAAGTGAAATGAATGCCCATATCGGCAATACTTTTGGTCCGGTACTTTCAACCACAGGAATGAACCAGTTTTGGTATGACAACCAGGGAAATTTAAAAATCAATACTGCTGATTCCGAAGCATTGCAATATAATAAAGCATTAGGAAGAAACTTTGATGTGTTTGAAAAACATGCAGATGCTTACGGAATGGCAACCTATAAACTGAATGATAAAATCATCATTTTAGGAGGAATCAGGTTATCCAATACCAATACTAAAGTAAGAGGATACAGCGTGAATGATGACGTACTGACACCGGTAGAAAATACTAAAAACTATCTGGCTGTTCTCCCAATGATTCATTTAAAATATACGTTAAACGATAAAACCAATCTTCGTTTTGCTGCGACAAGAACTTTCTCAAGACCTAATTTCGGAGATCTTACTCCGGGCGGAACTTATATTGAAGCAGATAACGAGTTCAAAGGGGGAAACCCAAATCTTAATCCTACCTATTCTTTGAATTTTGACCTGATGGGAGAATATTATTTTTCCAACGTAGGGATTCTGAGTGGCGGTGTTTTCTATAAATCGATTACTGATCCTATTTTCCAGGACTCTTTTATCGGAAATTACAACGGAATCAATGGCGTACAATTCACAGCTCCTAATAATGGGAAAGCAGCATGGTTAGGAGGAGTTGAGTTGGGAATTAATAAAAGATTTGACTTCCTTCCAGGGCTTTTACAATACTTTGGAGTACAATTGAATGCTACCTTCATGACTTCCGAAATGGAAAAGCCAGGCGGAAGAACGGTAGCACTTCCCTACCAGGCAAAAGAATTGTACAATGCGCAGCTTTTCTTTGAGAAAAAAGGATTCAATGCAAGACTGGCTTATAACTACAAAGGAAAGTATGCTGTAGAATACGCTGAGGAGGATATCAATGATTCTTATTATGGTAAATACAGCAATCTGGATTTCGGAGGTTCTTATCAATTTACCAAATACCTGACTTTGTATGCGGATGTGAATAATATTCTGAACAAACCACTGATTTACCACTTCGGAAAAAGCGAAGACCGTCCTGAACAGGTGGAATATTATGGAGTACGTTTCAATCTTGGAATAAAACTGAACTTCTAAACCATTACCATGGCCAGAACCATCAATAAAAAAACACTGGTAACACTGAAGGCCGCATTTGCTGCTTTCGGTGTTTACTTCTGCATGTACGGTTTCAGGAAACCTTTTACCGTAGCTTCCTTCGAAGGGCTTTCCTATTTCGGAGTAGATTATAAGATTCTGATTATCATTGTCCAAGCTATTGGATATTTTATCTCAAAATTCATCGGGATCAAATTTATTTCGGAATTGAAACCTGAGAAACGAATCGCTTATCTGTTTACTTTCATTGCTATTGCTGAGCTTTCCTTATTAGGATTTGCAGCCGTTCCTGCTCCTTACAATATTCTCTTCATGTTTATTAATGGTATTCCGCTGGGAATGATCTGGGGAATTGTTTTCTCTTATATTGAAGGACGAAAAACCACCGAAATCATAGGATTATTTTTATGTTCAAGCTTTGTGGTTTCTTCAGGTTTTACAAAATCTGTAGGAAAATTTCTGATGGATACTTTTTCCATTTCAGAATTCTGGATGCCTTTTTCAGCCGGACTTATTTTCATTATTCCTCTGATTCTTTTCGGATTATTGCTTGAAAGAATTCCCAAACCTTCAGAAGAAGACATTTTGCTTAAAAATAAGAGACAACCGTTGAATGGTAAAGAAAGAAAAGCCCTGATCCAACAGTTTTTTGTTCCAATTGTGTGCATCATATTTTTATATATCAGTTTAACCGTTTTAAGGGATTTCAGAGATAATTTTAATCGTGAAATCTGGGACGGACTGAACTTTACTTTTGACAGTTCTATTTTCACTTTAACGGAAATTCCTATCGCCACAATGGTTCTGGTAATTTTAAGCTTTATGGTAAAAGTAAAAAACAATAAAAAGGCATTTGCCTATTATCATTACATTCTTTTTGCGGGAATTCTTACGGTAGGACTTTCTACATATCTGTTTCAGCAGGGTTCTCTGTCTCCTTTTTTATGGATGACGGTTTCAGGCTTCGGAATGTATATCTGCTATATTCCTTTCAATGGAATTTATTTTGACCGGATGATCGCCGCTTTTGAAATTAAGGGAAATGTTGGTTTTCTGATCTATATTGTGGATTCTTTCGGTTATCTGGGAAGTGTTCTTATTCTTTTGTATAAAAACTTTGGCTCGGCCCAAACTTCGTGGTTACATTTTTATATCCACTTAAATTATATCATTACCATAGCGGTTTTCGTTCTTTCCGTGATTGCTTTTCTGGCCTTCAGAAAAAAGTCAAAACCCAAATCTAAATCTAATCAATTCATCAATTTCGATACGTCGAAAATTTTATAAACTATAGTACAATGACAACAAAATTTGATTTACTCGTTGTAGGAGGCGGAATTTTAGGAACATTCCATGCTTATCATGCGCTGAAGAAAAATCTTAAGGTAGCTTTACTGGAAAGAAATTCTATTCCCCAGGGTGCCACAGTAAGAAATTTCGGACAGGTAGTACCTTCCGGAATGGATCTTAAATGGCAAAACTTCGGTAGAGAAAGCCTTACCATCTACAATGAACTTCATGATCAGGCAGATCTTACCATCAGACAAAATGGTTCCATCTATATTGCTTCCAATGATGAAGAGCTTCAACTGATTGAAGAGTTATATGAAATCAACAGAAATAATGAGTATGAATCTGTTTTATTATCTAAGAACGACTGCATCAAGAAATTTGACGGTCTCCGTTCAGACTATTGCAAGGGAGGTTTGTTTTTTCCTCAGGAACTTTCCGTAGATTCTGCAGATATGATTGTAAAGCTTCACAAGCTGCTTCAGGAAAAAATGGGATTACAGATCTTCTACAATACAACTGTACTGGAAACCCATGAAGATGATCAGAAATGTACAGCGGTAACGGCTGATGGAACGGAATTTAACGCTTCCAAAATCATAATCTGCGGTGGACACGAGTTTAAAACTTTATATACTAAAGTATTCAATGACAGTGATCTGGAAGTGAGTAAACTTCAAATGCTTCAGACCAAACCTCAAGGAATCTACTCTCTTCAGGGAAATATTCTTACAGGGCTTTCTGTGAGAAGATATGAATCATTCAGTGAGTGTCCTTCTTTTCAGAAGATCAAGGCTTTAGAAGATCCCAATTCATTCGAAAAGAAGTATGGTGTTCATATTTTATTCAAACAGGCTCTGGATGGTTCTGTCATTATAGGAGATTCTCATGAATATGCAGATGCTAAAAATGCAGATGACCTTGGGTACGACCTTAATATGGAGATTGATGAATTCATGATTCATGAGGCTAAGAAAATTATTGATCTTCCTACGTATGAAATTCAGAGGAGATGGTTCGGAATCTATTCCCAGTGCAAAACAAAAGATATTTTTGAGCACAGCCCATCCGCTAACATTCATATTGTAACGGGTATCGGAGGAAAGGGAATGACGGGAAGCGGTGGCTTTTCCAAATTTAATATTGAAAAAATTTACGCATAAAATTCAAATGAAAAATATAGAATTACTCGTTCTGGATATGGCCGGAACAACAATTGATGAAGATAACGTAGTCTACAAAACACTTACCAATGCTGTAAATGATTACGGCTACGCAGTAAGCCTGGAAAAAGTATTATCCAGCTGTGCCGGAATGGAAAAACTGGAAGCGATCACAAGTCTTTTAAAAGAAATCAATGGGAACGAAGAAGATGCTCCTGCTATTTTTGAGAATTTTTCTGACCAGCTGAAAGAATCTTATCAAAATCTGGATGTAAAACCCATCAACGGAACGCAAGATTTCTTATTGAATATGAGGTCTCAAAACAAAAAAATTGTTTTAAATACAGGGTATACCTCAGAAATCGCCCACCAGCTTTTAGATAAACTCAACTGGAAAGAAAGTATTCATTTTGATGCTTTGATTACTGCTGATGATGTTTCAGAAAGCCGTCCAAGTCCTGAAATGATTCATCTTGCAATGAAGAAATTCAATATTACTGAAGCTCATAAAGTTTTAAAGGCAGGTGATTCTGTGATTGATATTGAAGAGGGCAAAAATGCAGGCTGCGGATTAACAGTAGCGGTACTTTCCGGAGCTCAGAGTAAATCAGAGCTTGAAAAGGCAGCTCCTGATTATATTCTGAATACGATTTCTGAAGCTGAGGGAATCCTTTAATCCATTTTTTCAGATTATTTTTAAATACTTCTTGACACAAATGTTTCCATGGTTTTTCTATTGGAAATGTTTGTGTTTTTACCGCCCCGTCAAAAATTCTTTGAATTTTCGACAGCCCTCCGGAGGAGGGGAATGTAGTACGGATCATTAGGTATTTGTTATAACCGACATATTCAGAAACCTTTTTTGATCTTCTATTCACAAAGTATGTAACTTAAAATAAACAGAGTCATTTTTCTTTTGTGGCTTTTGTGGTTAATATCTAAGCTTTTTTCGGTGATCTTTTTAATTATCAATTAATTAACTTTCCGTTCATAAATTTTTACAAATAGTAAACTAATTTTACAATAGTTAAAAATAAATTACTATTTGTAAACTTTCACAATTCTAAAAACCCTTTTCCCCATGAAAACAAAACTATTCTCAATGGCTGTTGTTATAAGCTATTTCCTTGGAGCTCAGACCAAAAAAGTTCTTTTTATCGGTATTGACGGATGCCGTGCAGATGTTATGATGTCTACCCCAACTCCCAACATCCAAAACCTCATTAGTCAGTCTATTTATTCTATTGACGGACTTTGCGCTGCTACTACCTGGAGCGGAAACGGATGGAGCACCATGCTTACAGGCGTATGGCACACCAAACACAATGTTCAGGACAATAACTTTACCACCCCGAACTATGTCAACTATCCTGATTTTCTAACCAGAGCAGAGACTTATAATCCCGCTCTAAGAACCATTTCTCTGGCTCATTGGTCACCTATTAACGACAAAATCATTCAAACCGCTGATGTAAAAAGTAATCTCGCAACGGATCTTGCAGTGAAAAATGCAGCTGTTACAGCTTTACAGAATGATAATCCGGATATTCTCTTTGTAGATTTTGATGATGTAGACCATGCCGGACATTCTTATGGATTCTCATCCACTGTTTCTCAATATGTCAATTCTATTAAGACTACAGACTCTTATATTGGAGAAATTGTGACTGCAATGAAAAACAGACCTTCTTATAATAATGAAGACTGGTTGGTTGTATTAACCACAGATCATGGAGCGATCGAAAGTTCTCATGGAGGAGGAAATCTTACCGAAAGAAATATTTTCACGGTGTATTCCAATCCTGGATTTATTCCTCAGCAGATCAGCAAAACTGTTCTAGAATCCAATAAAACATTCAATCAATTAAATTTCCCGGCAGGAACTTATGCAAAGCCAGCAAGCCAGACTCCTTTTAATTTTGGAGCTAACCAGGATTTCACCATCGAGTTTTGGGTAAAGCCTAATGCAGCTTACTCCAGTGATCCGGTGATGATCAGTAATAAAAACTGGGCTAATGGGAAAAATAAAGGATTTGTGTTCTCAGGATATTCAGGACAGACTTTCAAAATGAATATTGGAGATGGAACGAACAGAATTGACCTGGTAGGCGGAAAAGTGGAAACAAATAAGTGGAAACATATTGCGGCAAGCTTTGACAGAGATGGCCTTGTAACATTGTACGAAGATGGTGTTCCGGTAACTTTTGCTAAAATGAATACCATCGGAAATATTGATTCCGGGCTTCCTTTGAGTTTAAATCAGGATGGAACCAATGCTTACGGAATTAATCTGGCGGCTTCTTATAAAGATGTAAGAATCTGGAAATCGGCTCTTCCCAATGATGTTATCGTGAATTGGGCGAACCAGGATATTACAACTTCACATCCTTATTATTCTCAATTATTAGCCAACTGGAAGTGTAATGGAACTTCAGGAACTACATTGACTGACTCTGGTCCAAACGCCAATCATATGACCGTGACAGGTTCTCCTACTTATAATGCCAATACTGTTAACAATTTTAAAGTGTATGATTACACCTCAACGACAAGAGAAACGGATCATTTCCCTACGGTATTGAACTGGCTTTGTATTCCGGTACAGTCTTCATGGGGAATAGATGGAGTGAATAGAATTCCGGCATGTTCCAAAGAAATATTGGCAGCAAAAGAGAGCAGGGTAATCGCTGAGGATTTTAAAATTTATCCGAATCCTGTTTCAACATTCCTTGGAATCCAGTATCAATCTGAGGATAAGGAAATTAAAGCAGAAATCATCGACAGTAAAGGATCAAATGTTTTAACAACCCATTTAAAGTCTTCAAGAGGTTTTTACGATGAAAAAATCAATATCGGAAATCTTCCGGCTGGGGTGTATTTCATTAAAATCAACGGAAGCAAAAAAGCACTGACCAAGACATTCATCAAGAAATAAAACAGTAAAGCAATTAGATTTAAATTTGATATTAGAACAAGGATATTCCTATCCGAGTTCTAATATTTTTTTGTTTATGCAAAGATCAACTCCATTCTGACATCTGCACGGTCGTACTCGGCATGACCGATAGGGATATGGATAAAGCCCAGCTTTTCGTACAACTTAATAGCCGGAACAAGGATAGAGTTGGTAACTAGAAAAACTTTTTCTGCCTTTAATTCTTTTGCTTTTTCCACTAGAGCATTTCCCAGCAGATAGCCTATTTTTTTTCCCTGAGCTTTAGGACTTACTGCCATCTTTGACAGCTCAAAAGTAAGAGGATGATCTTCCGTTTTTACCAATGCGCAGGTTCCTACAACTTCTCCATCCAGCAAAGCAAAGGCTATATGTCCTCCTTTATTTAAAATCTCTTCTTCCGGATGATCCAGCAGTTTATAATCTCCCGCTTCCATTACAAAAAATGTTTTGATCCATTCTTCATTTAAAGCTTTGAAGGCTTCTTTATACTGAGGTTCATACACTATAATTTTTACTTCATTCTTGATATCATTCATCACTATAAGGTTTATTAAATTCTGTTTTTTATCATTTTTCCCAGCTTTTCCAGATCACTTTCCACTCTGTCTGTCCATTCTAATGCATAATTCAGGCGCATACAGTTCTGATACTGATTATATTGTGAAAACATCCTTCCCGGGGCAAAGTTTACTTTCTGGCTGACCGCCAAATCATAAAGATCTTCTGTGCATATTCTCTTATCCAGTTCCAGCCAGAGCATAAAACCGCCTTTGGGTTCTGAGATTTTGGTATTATCCGGAAAATATTCAATCACCGATTTCTGGATCTGAAGGTAGTTGGCGTATAATTTTTTTCTAAACATTCTAAGATGATGATCATAGCGTCCATGGGCAAGAAAATCTGCAATCACATCTGAAAACAAAGAAGGTCCGCTCACCGTCTGAACCAGTTTTTGGCGAATAATTTTCTCTTTAAATTTTCCAGGTGCTACCCATCCTACTCTAAATCCCGGAGCCAATGTTTTGGAAACCGAGCCTACCCACATCACAATTCCTGCTTCATCATAAAACTTACAAGGCTTTGGTCTTCCTGCTCCGAAATAGATGTTTCCGTAGACATCATCTTCTACCAAAGGAACATTGTGTTCGGTAAGCATTTTAACCAATTCTCTTTTGTTTTCATCCGGCATCTGAAATCCTAGTGGATTATTATAATTTACCACAAAACAACATGCAGACAGCTTTGGAAGCACTTTCTTTAGAGCATCCAGATCCACTCCTGTAATAGGATGCGTAGGAATTTCTACTGCTTTCAATCCCAATAATTGAATGGCCTGAAGAATTCCAAAATACACAGGGCTTTCCACTGCCACCGAATCTCCCGGTTGCGTCACGGCCATTAAGCAATTATAAACGGCATTCATCGCTCCGGAAGTGATGACCAGATCATCTTCTGTGATTTTCCCTTCCATAACCATTGACCATTTGGCAATTTCCCGGCGCAGCACTTCGCTTCCCTGCACGGGTTCGTAGTTGGTTCCGCTGTCACTTTTCCTTTTCATCACATCAATCATGCATTTTTTCATCTTAGCTACCGGAAGAAGACTTTTACCCGGAATTCCAAGAGCAAATTGTGTAACATCTGTTCCTCCGATACTTCCGAACACCTTGTCAATCAAATCCTGAGGGGTATTTTTACCTTCAGAAACCTTCATCTGTGTCACAGAAGGCAGCGCCAGTTTTCGCTGGGAAGTCTGGCTTACATAATATCCATATTTCGGACGTGATTCTACCAGCGAACGGCTTTCGAGTTCCATATACGCTTGTTTTATGGTATTCAGACTTACATTATATAATTTCTGGGCACTTCGCAATGAAGGAAGCCTGTCTCCAAACTGCAGAGTTTCACTTTTAATCTGCTCTGTGACAGAATTGGCTATTTTAAGGTACAGAACATCTTTAGACATAGAATCCGGGTTTTAAGTAAATGTACAATTTTATCCTGTTTTTATTCAGGATTCAGCCAACTGATCATACTGTTGATACTGCTTTTTAATTGCTCCGGATCCTTGAAATTGGATGTATTATTATTTTTGCAATATCTTTCAGCCCGGGAATAAAAATTCCTTTTTTCTGATTCCGTCATTCTGTTTTTATCATAGATTTTAAAAGATATTTCATCCTTTTCGTTGATGATAAGACTGGCAAAAGCAACAGTTTCTTTTCCGTTTTTAGCCAAAAGAAAAGGAAGTCCGAAATTCTGATCTGCCTGCTTCAAATTCTGTGTTTCCAGAAAAATGTTTTTCAGCACCAACATGTCTGATACATAAGCCTCAGCATATTGAAACTGTTTCTGATGTTGAGTGATTGTTTCCATATTTTCTTCTTTAGCTAAACAAAATTATGGAGTATTTAATTTTGGACACAGATACAGAACTATAGAATATTATGGGTACAGATTTTTTATCTGATCTTTTTCCTGTCGCATATAAAGCAGATTTTTTCCGGAAGAAATCGTTATTCGCACAATTGATAATAGCATAGAAATAAAAAACAGACTGTTTCACATAGAAACAGCCTGTTGACAACTATTTAAAGTCTCATGGTTATTGTTCTGCTTTTTTAAGAGCTTCTTTGATTCCTTCCAGTCCGTCTCCGAATTGCGCAAGCAGTGCTACAATCTGCGACATTCTATCATTTTCACCCAGTCCTTTCAGAGTTTTATTTTTAACAAAGGTTTTCTTTATTTCATTCCATCGTTCTGTTTCTTCTTCTGAAAGAATTCCTATCAGTTCTTTCAGTTTCAGCATATTGGCTTCTGCTCCGGTTGTCAGTGTCTGAGATTCATTCTGATAGTGATTCAGGACAATCTGGGTAACTTCATTATCTTTAAGAATAGGCTGTATTTGTGCAATCAGCTTATTCATATTACGGTAAGATCCCTGCAGTTTGAATGGCGGTTCATTTCTGTAATCGTCTGACATAGCTGCGGACGCGATATATTCTTTGTTCACCTTCAACACCATATTTCTCACTGTGATTGTGCTTTTCAGTACTGATCTGAAATCTGATATTTCACTGGAGCTGAAATTTCCTTTCAGGTTATCGGCAGGATTATCTGTAAGTACACAATCATAAAGTTCATACAGGTTTTCCATTCCCGGATTGGTCAGCCTGGTCAGATATTCATTAGACATTAAAGCATTTTCAATAAGACTCAGGTCAAAAAGGTCTGTTTTCGATCCGGATATTTCTCCCAGATTGTATGTATCTGAACGGTTGGCCAGCATGTCCGGAATTTTAAACTTTTCTCCACTCTCTGTGTATGGATTTCCAGCCATGACAAGGCAGAATCTTTTGGATCGAAGGTCATAAGTTTTACTTTCTCCATTGTATATTCCTTCAATCTTTCTCTGTCCGTCTGCAAGAGAGATGAATTTCTGTAAAAACTCAGGATTACAGTGTTGGATATCATCAAGATAAAGCATAACATTATCTCCCATTTCCAGCGCAAGATTCAGTTTTTCAAGTTCTTGTCTTGCCCCTGCATTCTTGGCTTCAGAAGGGTCTGTTGATACAATATCATACCCTAAAGATGGTCCGTTGATCTTCATAAATACCAGTCCCATACGCTCTGCCATATATTCCATCAGGGTTGTCTTTCCGTATCCGGGTGGAGATACCAGAAGAAGCATTCCCATTCTGTCTGTTCTTTTGTCTGAACCTGCTGTTCCCAATTGCTTGGCAAGATTCGCTCCGATAAGAGGAAAATAAACATCATTAATCAGTTTATTTCTCACAAATGAGCTTAATACCTGAGGCTTGAAAGTATCCAGCTTCAATGCTTTTTTCTTTTCATCTACCCAGTTGTATTTCAATTCCTGAAGCTGTTTGTATTTGGGAACGGTAACTGTATTAAAATGGCTAAGGCGGGATACAAACTCAAAGTAGTTAAGATGATATTCTGTCTCTTTTTCAAGCGACTTCAGCTCTTTTATGGCTACTTCATACGCAATGTGTCTGATATTTTTCGGATCAAATTTTTGGGTAATGATAAATGCTGCCACCTCCGGCATAATATCCCGGTTAACCTCTGAACCAAAGGCATTTACCGCGCTTTCCGCAATATAATAACATGCCTTAGGATATTCATACATCACCTTTAGCTGGTTAATAAACTCAAGGTCTTTGCCTTTTTCCTTCAGTTCTTTCAGGAACAATTCATACAATGCTGCTGCTTTTTCTGAAATCAGGAAGTTTTCTTTATCTTCCTGTTTCAGGTAGGTGGCAGCATTGATACAATCCGTTTCTTTAAAAATACCATGGGCTGATGCAAAAGATTTCATTTCTTCTGAAAGTTCTCTGCTTAAATACTCAAATCCTTGCTTTATAGTGAATGATTCAGCAATAATAGCGGCTGCTTCAAACTGTTTGGTATAATATTCTTTTTTATCATTTTCCAGGAAAAACCAGAAAAGCTGTGCTAATGATCTTTCCTCTGTTGTGAACCTCATCAGTCCCAGTTCATTGTGCATCTGCTGAAGTTTCAATACAATTATCTCAGCATCTTTATCATGAATTCCTTTTACCAGTCCTTCTCCGAAATGCTCTGCTGTAAACTGCTGTACAGCCTTTTCGTTTTCAGCCTCTGAGGTTATTTCTTTGTGAGCGGAAAACACATTCCAGGCGAGGTATTCAAATCTTTTTACTTTGTTATTTTCTGAAACAAATTCCTGATTCCATACTTCTTTGAATTCATCAGCTGTGAAGTTTAAAGGTTCATAAAAGCTGGTTCCGGTAAGGTGGTAGTAATATTGAGCATTTCTAAGCACCAAAGTAAGGTCCAGCTTCTGCTGATTGACTGCAAATTTATAGTCTCCCAATGCAATAACGCTTTCCCCGTCTGCGTAGATCTCTTTTTTATCTTTCAGCTTTCTAACTGCTTCCTGCTGCTGGGTTTTTAACAAGGTCTGAACCTCCTCCGACTTTGCTGAATCTTCCAGTTCTGCGAGCTGTCTGGAGAGATCTCTCACTTTCTCCACCATCAGATCGGCGGCAAAATAGCCATTGATCTCATTTTCTGAGTCAAAAGATTCTGCTTTGGTCTGTACGGATTTCAGGATTCTCTGTGCAGCATCAAAAAGATTCTGAGTCCTTTTATTTCTTGCTTCGGTAAGCTGTACCCTTTTATTCTGGAAATGTCCGTAAACCTCTTCTCTTTTGATTCCTATCTGCTGAATGAATTTTTCGAAATCAATAAATTTCGTTTCCATTTCTTCCAACTGAATAGAAAGTTTGGTCAGATATTCATCACATTTCTCAGGAGTTTGCGAAAGCTCCAGAAAATTGATCACAGACTGGTCAAATAAGGTAATCTGCGCGTGAAAATCTGAAGCCAGTTCTTTCCCTGAAATTTCCCTTTTTCTTTTGCTGAGCTCAAGTCTTTCCTGATTCAGCCTTGCAAAAATCAGAGAGATGTTTTCAATAATCTGGGTAGACTGGGAGGTGTCTTCAATTTTAAGGTTATTAACGATATCCACCAATAATTCAAGCTGCCCGGAAAGGGTATTGATATTTTCTTCAATTGTTTTGGCATCAATGGCTTTCTGTAATCCAATGATATCTTCGGAAATCTGCCGTGCCCTTTCTTCGTATGGCAATAATGCTCCTTCCTGAAGCAGAAATTCTACACAGGCATTTGAAAGTTCTGTATAACGGTCTGCAAGGGATTTTTCCAATTTATCCAGTAAAGCAGTGTCTGCATATTTAAGCTCTCTTGCTCCTGTCACTTCACCCCTTAAAGCTCTGATCTGAGAAAGGGCATCAATATACTCTGTAAGCTGAGAGTAATGAAGCCTTTTGGTATCATCAAGAATTTTCTCACAGGACTGTTTTATCTTTTCTAAAGCTTCTTCTGTGTTCTTCCGTTGTTCTACTACTTTTTCGTATTCATTGATGGCAGAATGGGCAATCGCTCTGATCTCCTTCAATGGTGCATCAAGCTTCTGGACCTCATCTTCCCCAAGGAAATAGTAAGTATCCAGAATAAAGGTTGAGAGCTTTACGATATCATCATATAAACCACTGTAAGAGTCTTTTTTGTTCAGAAGGGTGATCAGCTCCTGACTCTCTGCCATTACTCTTACAATATCCTTATTTCCTATTTTGTAAAGTAAACTGTCTGCTTTTTCAATATTGGGTAACAGTTCTTTAGAAAAAGGAGTCTGCCAGATCTGAGACAGATGATGCTTTGTGGTTTCGATGCTTTCTCTCAGATAGATCAGTTTTCCATCATGTAAAAACGTAAATCCACTACAACGGATCGGAGTTTCTATGGTCTGGGTAATGATATTGTAAGAAATAAGCTGATAGTTATTCGTTTTATCATCATAAAAAACATACAAAAAGTTCTCTCCGTTTGGTTCCGTAATGGTTTTCAGATAGTAAAGCCTGTTCTGATCCTGAGAAATCACTTTTAATCCTCCGGTCTGAAGCGCATATCCGTTTGAAAACAATACCCCTTGATTTTCGGGAAGCAAAAGCCCTGAATATTTAAGAGCATCTGCTCTCGAAACGGTCTTTTCTTTGTGGTTATAAATAAAATAGCGTTCTGTTTCCTGGTAAGGCTTTATTTTAAACAAAACAAGATTATCCAGATCACAGAAATGAATCTCTGCATCATCCAGATTCTGATCTTTGTGAATGACATCTTCAGAATAAATTCCCTTCCCGGTATCTGTATTGTCTTCTACTTTGATGGTAATATCTCCACCGATGCTTTCTACAAAAACTTTATCTGCTAAAGAAATATGAGGATGTTTTCCGGATCTCTGCATATCTCTTGTTGCCTTTGTCCATACAAAGCCATGCTGCTGAGGATATGAGGTTTCGGAGGCACTTCTCGAATCGATATACGTCAAGTGATTCCCTTTAATCAGCCATTTAAAGGCTTTGATATCTGTAGTACTTTCCGACAGCTGAAAAACCATATAAAGATAGTTTTCCGTGAAGGTAAATCGGGCAAAGAAAGTATTTCTGTAATATTTGTAAAGGTTTTTAAACTCGTCAATGAAAACCTCATCATTGATCAGGGTGTGATCCTGAGGTTCAAACCGGTCATTATTGATTGTATATATTGAAAAAACGTCCGAAATATTGATTTCCGTCTGAAGTCCCAGATGTGCATTAGACCCGAAAATCAGGTGGTCACCCAGTGAATAGATATCTTTGGCAATACAGCTGTGATCCGTAGAAATTCTTTCATTGGCTACAAGCGAAAAATCGACTCCGCCAAATATATTTTTACGGTTTTCATTAAGCTGTTGAAGTCTCTGAATCAGATCATTCTTCTGCTCATTTAAACGGTTCTGAATAATTTCGTAAGTTCCGGAATTAAGTTGTTCTGACATCGTTTTTATTTAGGTTGTCATGACTGCTGAATTACAGCAGGTCTTTGTATAACTTGTGGTACTTTGAAAATTTTTTTGATGTAAACCTTATAGATTTTGGAAACCTATAAGGTTTGAGTGTTAGAATCTTTTAAGCATTTAAAGCACTCTTGTATTAAACATGGTTGTTATTCACCGGCTTGTGCTCCACACCCAGGTGTTTAGCCATGTCCAGAGCTCTTTCCAGAATACCTTTTTCCTGTTGATTGGCTACGCCATTCAGTTTAAAGATCAAAGAAGCAATGCTCATATTTTTGATGTCATCAGAAGAGATTTTATATTTATCCACCATTCCCATCACTTTTCCGATGATATTTTCTCCATCACCCAGAAGGTTTTCTTTTACAATCTGTGCATTTTCACTGTGGCTGATGAACTTATCCAGTCCTTTTCCTGCAGAAACCTGTCTTATAACATTGTCGAAGAAAGTATTGTCCCCTCCGACGATATCAATTTTTGCAGATTTGAAAGCTTCCGCCAGTACCATAGACTGCGCTTCTGCGATATCTTTCTGAATAGCGATCTGAGCCAGTTCCACATCTTTTTCTTTGGCAAGCTGAAGACGGAATTCTTCGTGGTCTTTTCCGGCATCATTCAGTTTCTTCATGGCTTCTGCTTTCTCTGTGATTCCTGCTGCTTCTGCCAATGCTTTTTCTTTGATGACTTCTGCCTGGGCAATTCCTTCTTTTTTGTTGGCATCAGCTTTTTTCTCAATAACAGTTGCTTCTGCAACACCTTGTCTTTCTGCAGCATCTGCTTTCGCATGCATTACCTGAGCTTCTGATAATCCTACGGTTGCTTCTTCTTTTGCTTTCGCATCTGCAATGATCTTACGGGCTTCAGCTTCTTTTTCTGCTGCATCTCTCTTCGCCTGTGCTTCAATTACATATTTCTGCGCATCTTTTTCTGCTGCCAATCTGCGGGATTCTGCAGCTCTTGTTTCCTCGATCAGCTTTTTCTCTGCTTCCTGAGTGGCAACGGTAATTTCTACCTGCTTGTTTCTTTCTGCTGTTTTGAAGGCTTCCAGATCTTTGATTCCCTGCTGCTCTTCCACTACGGTTTTCTCCATGGTTAATCGCTCGCGGATCGCATCCTGAATACTTTTCTTCTCCAGCTCTATTGCTTTCTCTTTTTCAATCTGAGCAAGAGAGACAATTCTTTCTCTTTCTGTAGCTTCAAGGGCTTTATCTTTTAATACTCTTTCTGTTTCTACCAGATCTGCACGTTCTTTATTTTTAGCAGCAATAACGATCTGACGAAGTTTATTTTCTTCTGCAATCTGCAATTTTTCTTCTGTAGCAATACGAACGGTTTCATATCTCAGACGTTCTTCTTCTTCTACTTTCAGAATTTCCGCATTTTCTCGGGCTTTGATATTGGCCACTTCTCTTTTTTGAGATTCTTCTTTTTCTGCCAGCTGTTTTTCAAGTTCCAGAATGGCTTCACGGGCTTCTACGTTCTGTTTTGTAATGGTTTTTTCTTCATCACGACGAACCTGATTGGCTTTAATATTTTGGGTCGCTGTAAGTTCAGTAATTTTCTTAATTCCTTCTGAATCAAGGATATTATCTTTATCTAATTTATCAATTGAAGTCTGCTCAAGGTAGTCTATCGCACAGTCATCCAAGACATATCCGTTAAGATCTGTTCCGATGATATCAAGGATTTCCTGACGGAACTCGCTTCTTGCTTCGTATAATTCTGTAAAATCAAATTTCTTTCCTACTGTTTTAAGAGCTTCTGAAAATTTAGCTTCAAACAATTCTCTTAATGTCTGGGCATCAGAAGCACGCTGGCAACCAATAGTTTGCCCTACATTCACAATATCATCTACTGATTTATTGACACGGATAAAAAATGCCACCTGAATATCTGCTCTCATATTGTCTTTGCAGATCAAGCCTGCTCTTCCCTCTCTTGAAATCTCCAGTTTTTTTACGGAGATATCCATAGATTCCATACGATGGATAATAGGAATAACAATACCGGCATTAAAGAAGACTTTTGTACCTCCATAACCAGTTCTTAAAATAACAATTCCCTGAACAGTTTTTTTATACATCGATAAAATCCAGAAAATCAATCCGATTGATGCTACCACAGCAACAACAATTCCAGCAATTAAAGGTAAGTTCATAGTTTTATAAGTTTATAGTTTATATAGATGTGTTTTTTTTTGTTTTTATAAGAATTGGAAGATGATATCCTGGATATAATTCAGCAAGATCAAAAAAATAGTTAGCATGGTTATTAGTTTTTTATTTTAATATCTTATTGATTTCTGTACATAGTAAATCCTTTTTTCGGGTTCCTCATCTACAATCATAACCCGGGTTCCATGCTCCAGCCTGCTTCCGTCATTGCTCCTCACCATCAGCGTCATAGGATCGCTTCCGATAAAGACTTCCATCATCCCTATTTTATCATCCTGAATACTGGATTTTAAGCGTCCTTCTCTTCCTAAAAAGGCATAGGATAATTCTCCTTTATGATTAATCTCTTTAAAAAAGGGATTCAGCGGTTTTAGAATGATTTTGGTTAATAGCATTCCTCCAATCATCATTGGAAAAAGGATCAGTATTCCTGCCCAAGTAGGAAGAGGTACGAAATAATTCAGATAAAACGAGCCCAGCCATGTGATCAGCAATGAAAGTGTAAGAAAATACGTGACCGGAACGATATCCAGATTCAGAAATTTCAGAAAATGCATCCAGGCTGAAGGATCATGATCGGGTGCGTGAAGATGACCGTCGGGAACGTCTATATCGGCATCTGTATCCAGGTCGGAATGAATTCCTACATCGATATCCAACCCTGTAAGGATGGTAAAGAGCCAATAGACCACTGAAAGCCCGAGAAGGACTGTCAGAACCGTATTCACCGGAGAAAATGCTATATTTAAAAATTCCTGAAAGGTCATATATTAGCCTTTTTTAAGGGTTTCCTTTAATCTGTTTAAAGCTTCTTCAGCTTTTGTATCATTACTGTTTACCATGGCATCGATCTCTTCATCAATGCTTTTTCCTGATTTTGAAAGGTCAGAATAAGCTTCTGCAAGGGCTTCCTGCTGTACAACACGATCCTTCAGTTTTTCCAGCATGCTTACCGCGCTTCCGGTATCCATCTGGGTCATCTTCTGATTGATATCTTTTGTGGCTTCACTCACCTGAACTCTTGCTTTCAGGGTTTTCAATTCATTTTCCCACTTGGTAATGCTTGATTTCAGATGGTTGATATTACCCTGTAACTTTTCGCAGTCAGCAAACAGTTTCTCATGTTCTTTCTGAAGAGCTGTTGCCTTTTCCAATGAAGAGGTCTGTTTTTTCAGTGCTTCTTTAGCAAGGCGGTCTGCCTCAGCGGTTTCCACTTCTCCTTTTTCGGCTTTCTGAACAATGACTATAGCTTTATTATAGTAATCTTTGGCAGTTTGCTCTTCAGTTTCTGCCTCATTTTTTTTGCGTATGGCAAGAGCTTTCAGCTGAGCGAGAGCTTCTATACTTTTTCCCAGCTGTTCTTTCATTTCGCGGATTCCCTGTTCCGTTAAATTGATTGGGTCTTCAAAGCTGTCGATCACAGAATGGATTTCTGCTTTTCCTATCGTTAACAATCTTTTAAAAATGTTCATTTTAAATATCTTTTGTGAATTACTTACTCATTTCAAGCATTTCCGTTGTAAATTCCCCCACAAGGATTCCTAAAGAATTGATGGAAGCCATCACTTCGTTTTGCGCCATATTATCGGTTGGGAGTGTATCTCTGAAAATCACCCTTCTTCCGCTTCCGTCCAGTACAAATGCTCCGTGAACGATGTCTCTGTTTTTCTGAAGGAGTCTCAGAAATATTTTTTCGGATGGATTTTTGATTTCAAAAAGAAACTGTTCCATGATCAGAATAGAGTCTGATATTATAAGAATCATGTTTTTTATCCCGTTGGATTCTTTTTCGATGATTAAGATTCTCTGAGCCTCATCTTCCAACGTGATGTTAAACTCATAATCTAACAACCACTCTTTGACCGTTCTGAATATTTGATTTCTCATGATGGCTGGTTTAGTGTTTTATTTTTAGTCTAGACAAATATAAAATAAAATTTTCAAAATGCAAATATTATTAGCAAATAATTGTTTCAGATTCTCTATCTTTGCAAAAAAGATTAGACAAAATGAGCTTCTTTGGAACTAATATTAAAAAAATAAGACAGGTTAAAGGACTAAGCCAAAAGGCTTTTGCTGATTTATTTGATTTAAACAGAGGGGTAATAAGCTCTTATGAGGAAGGGCGTGCAGAACCTAAGATAGAAACTATATTAAAGGTAGCTAATCATTTTAACCTTAATCTTGACAAATTACTGACAGAAATCCTCCAGGTAAACCAATTAGTAAGCGTTTCTGATATAGATCAGCTGATGCTTTTCCCGGAGCTGGCTATTCAAAACAGCAAAGAAGCAAAGACAGACACAGAAGAAAATAATCCAAACACGGCAGTAATGCAAAAAATATTAGCATCAGTTGATCTTTTGTATGAATTTACTTCTGAAAAACCTTTGCTACCACAATATCAATACGGTGATATTCTATTTCTGAACAAAGCAGATCAGAAAACAGAATCTATCAACCATCTTCTTATTTATCAGGATGGGAACCTCTCATATGTTACTGATAAACAAACAATAACCAAATCTCGTACGGAATATTATAAAATTGTAGGATACGTTTCTACTACTGAGAAAAATATTTTCACCAGTATTTTTGAAAGGCTGGAGAATCTTGAAAAGAAAACGGATCTGCTCAACAACTGAGAAAGCATCAGTTTATTGACTTTGCAAAAAGGTTGAAGATTATAAAACAAAAAAGCCCTCCGTAATACATTACAGAGGGCTTTGTACCCCAGACGGGACTTGAACCCGTACGTCCTTGCGGACACAGGATTTTAAGTCCTGCGTGTCTACCAGTTCCACCACCAGGGCATGGTGTGGGCAAAAAAAAAGATTCGAACCAAGGGTTCCAACCTTCTTAAAAACTCTCCAGAGTCTTTCGAATTGTGCGGATGAAGGGACTCGAACCCCCACGCCTCACGGCACCAGATCCTAAGTCTGGCGTGGCTACCAATTACACCACATCCGCTGGTTTTGCTGATCTGAATACTCAGATTCAACCTGATTTCTTACAAATATAAGATTTTTATTTAAAGAACACTCTCTATTAAAACAAAAAACCCTCCGTAAGATATTACAGAGGGTCTTGTACCCCAGACGGGACTTGAACCCGTACGTCCTTGCGGACACAGGATTTTAAGTCCTGCGTGTCTACCAGTTCCACCACCAGGGCATGGTGTGGAGCGAAAAACGGGATTCGAACCCGCGACCCCAACCTTGGCAAGGTTGTGCTCTACCAGCTGAGCTATTTTCGCATAGTGCGGATGAAGGGACTCGAACCCCCACGCCTCACGGCACCAGATCCTAAGTCTGGCGTGGCTACCAATTACACCACATCCGCTGGTTTTTTATATTGTAAGTTTTAAAGAGCTTGCTTCGTTTTTGTGAGTGCAAATATAGGACAATTTCCTTTACTACCAAACTTTTCAAGAAAAAAAAATAAAAATTCCATATTTTTTTTTCACGCCTTCTTTTATTACATTTCATTTTCTTACTTTTACATCGTTAATATTTACGATATGGAATTACAAGGAACGGTAAAGAAACTTTTTGATGCTCAAACATTTGCGAGCGGGTTTCAAAAAAGAGAAATGGTTATTTTGACCCAAGAACAGTATCCACAGCCGATAAACATAGAATTTTTATCTGATAAAATCAGTTTATTAGATAATCTTAAAGAAGGAGAAAACGTAAAAGTAGGAATCAACATCAGAGGGAGAGAATGGGTTTCTCCTCAGGGTGAAACTAAATACTTCAACTCTATTACAGGGTGGAGAGTAGAAAAAGTTTCTGACAATGCTTCAGAACCTACTCAGGCGATGCCACAGCAATCTGCATCTCCAGTTTCTAATGAGAATCCGTTTGCCGGAGACGACGATGATGATTTACCTTTCTAATTAAAGAATAAAGATCAAATATAAATCCTGCTTTTTGAAGTGGGATTTTTTTTCTAAAAATGGTCCGATTAGACAAAAACGAGATTTCATTTCCTGACCCTGAGCTTTATGAGGGTCATGAGGGAGTGGTTGCTTTTGGTGGCGACCTGTCTGTAGAACGTATTTGGTTTGCTTATCAGCTGGGCATTTTTCCATGGTACAATCCCGGAGAGGAGATCCTTTGGTGGTGTCCAGATCCAAGATTTGTTCTTATTCCTGAAGAATTAAAAATCTCAAAATCAATGAGAAAAATCTTAAACAGGAATGTTTTTACTTTTTCTGAGAATAAGAATTTCAGGGAAGTCATCAGGAACTGCCAGCAAGCCACCAGAAAAGGGCAGTCAGGCACATGGCTTTCTGATGAACTGATGGAGTCTTTTGTTCAACTCCATGAATACGGCCTAGCCAAAAGCATTGAAGTGTGGCAGGATGAAGAACTTGTAGGGGGTTTTTACGGATTGCAGATTGGAAATGTATTCTGCGGAGAAAGTATGTTTGCTAAGGTAAGTAATGCTTCAAAGGCAGGATTTATCAATTTTGTGGAAAGCAACAAGAAAAATATTGAAATAATTGACTGTCAGTCACATACCGAACATTTGGAGAGTTTGGGGGCAAAAATGATTCCCAAAAAAGAATTTCTAAAAATCTTACACGAAAATAATGAACGCAGATAAAGAAAAGTGGGTTCTTCTGGTTGTCCTCAGCATTATCTGGGGATCATCCTTTATTTTAATCAAAAAATCACTGGAACACTTCAATCCGTTTCAGGTTGGATCTTTAAGAGTTCTTATTGCCGGCATTATTCTGCTTCCGGTTGCTATTTCCAATTACAAACTTTTCCCTAAAAAACATTTGAAATGGTTGATTCTGGCTGCTTTCACCGGAAACTTCATCCCCATGTTTCTGTTTCCGATTGCTGAAACCGAAATAAGCAGTAGTATTGCAGGGATTATCAACTCCATGATGCCTATTTTCGTCATTATTGTTGGAGCTTTGGTATGGAAGTTCGAAACAACTAAAAAACAAATTGTGGGCACATTAATAAGCTTCACCGGAGTCTGTATCCTCGCATTTGGAGGCGGAGACAGCGGAGAATTGAAAATGATCCCGATTCTGTTGCTTTTATTGGCTACTTTATGCTACGCAATGAGCACAACGACCGTGAAATCCAGACTAATGGAGGTATCTTCCACGGTTTTATCTGCTTTTGTTTTCTCATTTGTTTTATTACTTCCGTCCATTATCGCCTTAACAGGTACAGGATTCTTTTCAGAGTTCAGCTTTTCAAAAGATAATCTGATGGGACTTATGTTTGTCAGCCTTTTATCTGTTTTCGGAACCGGATTGGCAATGATGATGAATTATCGTTTGCTGAAAGTTTCCTCTCCTCTTTTTGCTTCAACGGTTACTTTGGTAATGCCAATCGTTGCAATTATCTGGGGAATCATTGATGGTGAAAAACTCACTTATTTACAATTTATAGGAGCCGGAGTTATTATTGCCGGACTCATATTTTTAAGAACAAATCCAAAAAAATAAAATCATATTATAAATTAAATTATATTTGGATGATTTAACTTATAACTATGAAAAAACTTCTACTTTTTGGGGCTATAGCCTTATCTACACTTTCTTGTTCCAACTCTGATGACACTCCTTTCGACAACAGTGATCCGTCTAATCAAAGCGTAATTCTTCCCACGAAGATGACAATGGATGGTATTGTAATGAAAATCAATTACAACGGAACCAAAATCATCAGTATGATTAACAACATTAATCATGGACAAAGAGTGGAGTTCTCTTATACCGATGATTATGTTTCCGGGATTAAACATTACGAAAATAATGTTCTTGAAAGCTCTGTAGAATATGGATATTCTAATGGGCGCATGGCTTCGGCTGTTATAAAGGAATATTCCACTACCGGAACTGTACAGAATACGATTGCATTTACTTATAACTATACCAGCAATACGGAAATCAATGTAAAAAGACAGACGAATTCAGGAACTGCCGGTTCTTATACGATCAACAGTGTATTTACGTACAGCAATGGAAATATGGTAAGTAACGTAGGATCAGGAACCGGAATCGTCAATGGAAATACGGTTAATTATACAGAAAAAGAGACTTATACCTATACTGATAAGAACTATCCTTTCAAAAATGTCAAAGGTTTTGACAAAATCATATTCAATGGAAATGAAAGCAGTGATGGGATAAGCATGCTATTTTCGAATATTAAGAACAGCTTAAGCACTTATAAAGGAGAGTTTACCAATACGACTGCCGGAGGAGGAACAGCAACCGGAACAACGTCTCACAAGTATACAACTACTTTTAATACTGCCGGTTATCCATCTGAAGAAAGCAGACAATCTCTTGATGTGAATGGAAATGCAAATACCAGTGTTCCGGATAAATTTTTCTACGAATACAACTATCAATAAAAAAACCTGCATTTCTGCAGGTTTTCTGTTATTTGTTAGAGACATCTAATTCTTTTTCTTCACTTTATTGGCCTTGACCTTTTTCACTTCGTCTTTAATGAAAGGATATTTTTTCTGCATATCCTTAGCTAAAGAAGGATCAAGTTCCAATGCTTTTTGAAGAGATTCCATTCCTTTATCCTGTTCTTTCAGATTGTAAAAACAATTGCTCAATTGATAAAACAGCTCGGCTCTGTGATGTTTTTTAATGGCTCTGTTCAAGACTGTTACCGCATCTTCATACTCTCCTACTAACATTAAAACTTCTGAATAGGCATACCAGTTGTAGAACCTTGAAGGTTCAGCATCCACCAGTTTTTTAAGACAAGAAAGGCTTTCTTCAAACTTCCCCGAATCGATGAATAAAAACGCCAGTCTCTTCTGATAGTCAAGATTGTTTTCATTCAGCTGGGTAGCTTCTTTGGCAAAATGTAATGCTTCAGACATTCCTCCCATTTCTTCATAAAGATAAGACTGTTCCATCATCGCAAGATAAAACTGAGGGTCTTCTCTCAATGATTTCTGGAATGAATTTAAAGCTAAAATAGGCTGTTTTAAAGCCTTGTTGCATAATCCGATCTTATAAAAAGTAAATGCTTTTGTATATTCCAGCTCCAGCATTTCTTCATAAGTTTCAATGGCCTTCTGGTATTGTCCCAAAGCTTCATAACAGGCTGCTTTATTGGCATATACTCCTACAGAGTTTGAGTTGATTGCCAGTAAATAGTCATAGCCTCTTATCGCTTCATCATAATTTTTTCTGTTGAAATAGAATTGTCCGTATTCAAACCAGGCGGTTTCAGAATAAGGGAATTCATCTAAATATTCATTAAGAAAGGCAATAGCCTCCTCACTCTTATTCAGGTCACTGAAGCACACCATACAGTTTTCCAGCGAATATTCATCCGTAGGATCTTCTTTCAGTGCTTTTCTGTAATGTTTAAGAGCGTTAAAAGGATCTCCGAGATTCACATATTCATCCGCAATAAAGTTGTGGAGAAAGTTTTCTTCTTCCTCTAATGTCAAAGCTTTTTTACAGATTTCAATGGATTTTCTGGGATTTCCTAGGTTCGAATAATACTTGGCGTAGCAAACCAAAAAGTCTGTATGCTCCATAGAAGCACCTTTCAGTTCGTCAATAAGTTCTTTCGCCGTATTATACTCTTCCCACTCCAGAAGGATCTCAAGTCTTTTGATCTTGATATCCAACGAATTGGGATGAAGCTTTAGCCCATAATTAACAGCCATGTCAGCGTAATTAAAGTCACCAAGCTCCAAATAATAAACAATAATGTCTTCTAACTCTTCGGTATCGAAGTAGAATTCGTCATTGTTTTCCATCATTTCCTCGAACTTTTTTACAAGTTCATTTCCAAAATACTCTTCCAATAGTGTCCTCTTTGTCGGCCCAACGCTTGAATTTGCTTACAAACCTCGGCAAACGTTTAGTTAATAATACATCTGAAACTGATATTCAAATATTTATGCAAAGTTGCAACTTTTTTTTGAATATTCCATTTCATAAATTTCTATTATAAAAATAGTAAAAAAAGAAAACCGATAAAAGGATTGTGGATAAAAAAACGGAAATTGGGGTTAAATTCTTATGACCAGACGTTTTCCGCTTTCTATTTCAGCGTTCCATATGGTTTCGATATCTTTAATATCAACTTCGTGAGTTTCCATTTTAATTTCCCCTTCAACTGCTGCCTGAAACATTTCCGGGATAATTTCCGAAAAAAGTAGCGCTGATTCTTCTTTTGTCCAGCTTCCCAATCCTGATCCTGAAATCTGAATATCGGTTCCTCTGAGGATCTGAGAAGACAGCTGAATGGTATCCCCGCTCATTCCTCCTATCGTTACAAGCTTTGTTTTATGGGAAAAGGTTCCGTCTCCTTTGAAAGCAGACAAAATCATTTCTACAGAATGACCCCAGACATAATCTATGATAATATCTATCGGTGTTTCCTGATGAATTTCTTTTATTTTTTGTTTAAAATCAATGTCCTCCAATTTTAGAGAAACGATCTCATCAGCACCCAGTTCAAGTAAAGACTGCAAAGATTCTTCATTTCTTCCGGTAACAATAATTTTCTGTGCTCTATATAATCTGGCGATCTGGACGGCAATTCTGCCTGTAATTCCTGTTGCTCCATTAATCAGTACAGTATTTCCAGGCTGTATTCCTGCTTTGAACTTTAATGCCATTGCTGAGCCCATAACGGCGTTGGGCAATGCTGCAGCCAGAGAAAAATCAAGTCCTTCAGGAATTGGAATGATCATCTTTTTATCTGCTACAGCTTTTTCGGATACAGTCCCTTTTTTGCTGAAAAAATAGACTTTACTTCCGTTTTCCAGATATCCTGCGCCGTCTGTTCCGATAACCGCTGGCTGGTGTTTCTGATTTTCTGTTGAATAATGATTTCCACCTGCTCTGGCTCTGTCGAGATTTTTAATTGATGCGGCTTTTACTGAAATCAAAATTTCATTTTCCTGTACTTCAGGCTCCTGGAAATCTGCATATTGAGGAATGCTTCCTTTTGCAAATACTACGGCTGCTTTCATTCTTTTAATTTTTATACAAAATTAGGAGTGTAGAAGGCTGTGAAGCGATAACATTTGTTATCAGTTTGGAAAAGGGAGCTGGAAGCGGGAGGTTGGGAGTTTATAAAGCCGGTAACAGAGTTAACAAACGCAGCAATCGCTAGGAAACATGATATTGTTATTATTATTTGTTCACAAGGACATTTCGTTCAGCAAAGAATAGCGACCCTTGATGAGTGGAACACCTTTGCGAGCATTTTTATTATTCTTCGCGAACATCGCGTTTAAAATTTAAACAGGACAAATACAAAGTAATGCGGTGTCTTTTTAAATCTCCAGCTTCTGGCTTCCATCTTCCATCCTCTTAAAGTCCTTCTTTCAATATTTTGCTTTTGATTCTGCTGAGATGTACAGTAGTAATGCCAAGATAGGAAGCAATATAATGCTGGGGAACTCTTTTGATGATCTCAGGTTTTTGTTTAACTAAATTCAGATATCGCTGCTGCGGAGTATCCTTAATGAATGAAAAGAAATGTTTCATATAATCGAATACCCTTTCGAAAAGAGCATCCATAAAAAGGTTTCTAAGCTCCGGATTTTCGTAAACTTCTTCCAGAAAAGCTTCCACATCAGGTTTATTAATTTTGTATAAAATACAGGGTTCTATGGTCTCAAATGAAACCATGCTTGGTAAACCTTTTTTAAAGCTTTCAAGAGAGGAAAACATTGTGTTCTCAGGGAAAAACTGAAAGGTAACATCTTTTCCGTCATTATTATACCAGGCTCTTACCATCCCTTTTTCAAGATAATAGGCATTGCAGGAAACTTCACCTTCTTTTAAAAGCAAAGTCTTGGCAGGAACATCCATACGCTGGAAGCTGCCCAGAAATTTTCTCCACTTTTCTTTAGGGAAAGGAAATCTGTTTTTAATATGTTCAAACATTTCTGGTATAAAAAAAGAACGGACTGTTTGTCCGCTCTTCATATATTTTTAGATTAAACTCTTGATTTTAGCAATGATATCATCTCCCAACTGATCTGCCTCTTCCTGAGATTTAGCTTCAGTATAAATTCTGATGATTGGTTCTGTATTGGATTTTCTAAGGTGAACCCAGTTGTTTTCAAAGTCTATTTTAACACCATCTACTATAGAGACTTCTTCATTCTGATATTCCTGTTCCATTTTGCTTAAGATCGCATCTACATCAATCTCCGGCGTAAGTTCTATTTTCTTTTTACCCATGAAATAGCTTGGATATCCCGCTCTTAATTCAGAAACGGTCTTGTTTTCTTTAGCTAAATGTGTTAGGAATAAAGCGACTCCTACTAAAGAATCTCTTCCGTAATGCAATTCAGGATAAATAATTCCTCCGTTTCCTTCTCCTCCGATCACCGCATTTTTCTCCTTCATCAAAGTAACAACGTTTACTTCTCCTACAGCACTTGCAAAGTATTCTGAATTGTGGGTTTGTGCTACATCTCTCAATGCACGGCTTGAAGAAAGGTTGGAGATTGCTACTCCATTTTTATTTTTCAACAGGTAATCTGCAACGGCTACCAGGGTGTATTCTTCCCCGAACATTTCTCCTTTTTCATCAATCAAAGCCAGTCTGTCTACATCCGGATCTACCACCACTCCTAAGTCTGCATTTTCTTTTTTCACAAGATCACAGATATCTCCCAAATGTTCTTTCAACGGTTCAGGATTGTGTGGGAAGTGTCCCGTAGGTTCACAATATAATTTGATGGTTTCACAACCTAATTTATCTAAAAGCATTGGAATAGCAATTCCTCCTGTAGAGTTTACAGCATCAAGAACTACTTTAAAATTCTTTGCTTTGATTGCTTCCACGTCTACCATCGGTAAATCCAGGATCTGCTGAATATGGATATCAAAAGCATCGTCTCTTGTTTCATATTTTCCAAGATCGTCTACTTCTGCATAGTTGAAATCTTCGCTTTCTGCCAAAGCCAGTACTTCAGCTCCGTTTTCACCACTGATGAATTCTCCTTTTTCGTTTAATAATTTAAGGGCATTCCATTGTTTTGGATTATGAGAAGCAGTAAGGATGATTCCACCGTCTGCACTCAGCTCAGGCACCATTACTTCAACAGTCGGGGTTGTAGAAAGACCCAGATCTACCACATTAATTCCTAATCCCTGCAATGTAGCTGTAACTAAAGAGGAAACCATCTGGCCAGAAATTCTGGCATCTCTTCCGATGATAAGGGTAAGATCTTTTTTGTTTTTATTATTTTGAAGCCAGGTTCCGAAAGCGGATGCGAATTTTACAACATCCAGCGGTGTTAAGTTATCATTTACTCTTCCACCAATGGTTCCGCGAATTCCGGAAATAGATTTTATTAATGACATGATGTTTTTGCTTTTATTTTGTTCTTTCTGAATTTTTCCAACGCAAAGATACTTAAAAGACCCTTCAACTTATAGAACCGGAATCTTTTTTTGGACTTTATCGTAGGTATTTTTCACAACTTTCGGTGGTGCAAAACGATACCCAATATATAACAGTCCATAAAGGTTATTATTTTCAACTGCTTCTCCGTTTTTCTGATACGTATAAGCCCTAAAGTTCATCCTTCCTCCAAAAAGAAAGCGGTCTGAATTATATCCCACGTGAAGACCTCCTTCCATTCTCAGGGTTACAAACTGTTCGTTTTCTTTCTGCTCATTGTTCTCCTGGGAGCCTGAAAACTGTCCTCCAAGTCCTACAGAAAGGTAGGGAGCAACATTCACTTTATCTCTTATAATCCAATTATAAAAGTATCCCATATTGGCCCCTATTTTATACTGAACTTCCTTGTTTTTCACTTCATTTATTGTATTGGTGAAAAAGCTGACATCATAATCCAGATAAGGAATCCAGCTTCCGCTGCTTTTTTTCTGCCATTCACTGTGAGTATATACACTTTTGGCCGAGAAGTTTTTATTGAACACATACGATGTTGTTCCTCCAAAACTCACCACTTTTAAGTCTGGAAACTGTAAATAAGCATCTGCTTCCTGCCAGTCCGGAACAAAATCTTTCATATTTTCCACGTAAAACCCTTTTACTTTTTTATAATAAAAAGTCTGGATAAATCTTTTTGGAAAAAACCTGAAGCTCAGATCTGTATAAGAACTTTTCCCTTTCAGATCATCCTCATTATTTCCCGGGATAAATTTTGGGGAAAAAGAGAGGGTTGCACTAATGGCACGGTAGTCAATAGATACGGACGTTCTTGTTTTGTTATTGATGGACAGTTCCATTTTATCATTTCCTCGCTGGGAAAGAATATACTTTTCAAGATTGGTATCCAGATTAAGGCGGATCATCACCTGATCTCTATACGATTTTACTAGTGTTGTATCTGTCTGACACCTAGCGTAAAAAATGCATGAGAACAACAAGAGAACTGAAATTGTGTTTTTTAGAGTCAAAATAATTAATATTTTCAAAGGATGAAAATACTATTATTTTTTGATTTCTATTAAACCTTGTTTAAGAACAGCCGCAATCTTTATCGCAGTTGGTTCTTTTGGAGCTGAATTTCTTAGGAGCGAAATTTTTTTTAAGTACTTTAAATAAAGAGTAACAAGCAAATGCTACAATTAATACAATAAGTACGTACTGAATGATTAATGATGAGTCCATTACTTTAAAATCTGATATACTATCATCGACACAAAATATGCCAAACCTGTCATCATGACTACCTGAAAGCCAGTCCATTTCCAGCTTTTGGTTTCTCTGTAGACTACTGCAAGTGTAGAAACACACTGCATTGCAAATGCATAAAAAAGAAGCACCGAAATTCCGGTTGCAAAACTGAAGACTTTTTCACCGTTTGGTTTTACATCTCTTCTCATTTTATCAATAACTTTCACTTCCGGAGCATCATCTTCCAGGCTATAGAGCGTAGACATTGTTCCCACAAAGACTTCCCTTGCCACGAAGCTTGTAAGGATTCCTACTCCCATTTTCCAGTCGTAACCAAGAGGAGCAATTACAGGTTCTATTCCTTTACCCATCTTAGCAAGGTAAGAATGGTCTAAGTGAACATCTGCAGCTACAAATTCATTTGTTTTCTGGCTTGGCCCGAAATAGCTTAAAAACCAGATAATGATACTTACGATGAAAATTATTTTTCCGGCTCCGGTAATGAAGTCCCATACTTTTCCTAAAACCATTTTAAAGTCATATCCGAAAAGTGGTTTTTTATAGGCTGGAAGATCCATTACGAGATACGTTTTTCCTTTACTTTTAATAAATCTTTTAAGGATTGCTGCAGAGAATAAAGCGACTAAAAACCCAAGGAGATACATTCCCATCAGGACCAGTGCTTTGTATTTGATTCCTAAAAATGTTCCTTCTGATATAATCAGTCCGATAATGATGCTGTAAACAGGAAGTCTAGCAGAACATGTCATAAATGGGGTTACCAATATCGTAAGCAATCTTTCTTTTACATTTTCAATATTTCTTGTAGAGATCACCGCCGGGATCGCACAGGCAGTCCCTGACACAAGGGGAACGATACTTTTTCCGTTAAGCCCGAAAGGACGAAGTAATCTGTCCATCAGGAATACTACTCTTGCCATATATCCTGAATCTTCCAATAAATAAAGGAAATACAAGAGAATTCCGATCTGTGGTGCAAAAACCACAATTCCTCCGATTCCGGGAACGATTCCATTTGAAATCAATGAATTAATTGGTCCTTCAGGAAGATGTTCGCTTGTAAATGCGGCCAGCCAGGAGAATGTATCTTCAATCCAGCTCATCGGGTATTCTGCAAGGAAGAAAACACTTTGAAAAATAATCAGCAGAATAGCTAAAAAGACCACATAACCCCAGAATTTATGAACCAAAACTTTATCCAGTTTCTCGGTTAATAATTCTTTGAACTGAGCCTTTTTAAAAATAACATCAGCCAGTATTTTGTCAACATTCTGGTACCTTCTTACAGTTTCCTGAACCTGTAATCTTTTAGGAACCAAACTTTTAGAATCAGGTTCATTGAGTTGTTCCATTACTCCGCCGATTCTTCCAAGATCTGTTCCCAGAGAAAGGCTCATCCATGCTTTATATTCGTTATCGAAACCTTTATGTGCTGCCAGTTTCTGAATAAAGTCTCTGTGTTCGTTTGGTGTTTCAAAAGAAAGTTGATCTGTTTTTACGAATTCATTGTTATAAACAGCTTCCCTTACTTCATCAATCCCGATCTGTTCCTTGGCATTGGTCTGAATAATTTTAATGCCTAATGCTTCGGAAAATTTTTGAATATCGATAGTAATTCCTCTTCTTTCTGCCTGGTCAATCTGATTGACAATCAGAATCATTGGAATGCCAAGGTCCTGAATCTGCTGAAACAACAGCAGCCCTCTTTTTAAACTTAATGCTTCAAGAATATAAACAACTCCTGCGTAGTTTTTCTGCTCGTCAATAAGATATTTGGAGAAAATGGCCTCATCTTCTGAGCTCGGGTATACACTGTAAGAACCTGGAAGATCTATCACCTCAACTTCTTCATTTTTGTATATGTAGTTTCCCGAATGACTTGCAACGGTAACGCCAGCGTAGTTTCCGGTCTTCTGCTTTTTGTTGCAAAGCGTATTAAAAACCGTTGACTTTCCTACATTAGGATTCCCGACTAAAAGTATCTGTTTTTTCTTGTTTTCCTGCATTAATTCAATTCTTCAACAATGATGTAATCTCCTTCTTCCTCACGAAGAGCAATCCGGCTTTTTTCTGCTCCAAATTCTACATACATTGGCCCGCTGAACGGAGCCTGATACAAAATTCTGAAAATGGTCTCCGGAAGAAGCCCCATTTCAATAATTTTATTGGGCATTTTAAGATGGTCGTTATCATATCCCAATATCTTCCCCATTTTATTTTTAGGGAATCCACTTAATTTATGTAATCCTTTCTCTTTCAAAGCCTAATTTTTAGTCCTGCAAATATACGCTATTTAAATTTAATCTAAATAACGTTTTGAGATAAAAGAAATAAGCCCAGACACATCGTTGTATCTGGGCTTATTTATATCTTATTAAGATTATCCTTCTGCTCCAAGCTGAAAACAATGAACAGGAGGCCCCGCAATTACAGGACCAACAGCAAGTTCAATAGCGCATTTTTCTTCTGTAGTCAATTCCTTTTCCCTCTCTTTTGCAGTTGTGGATAATGTAATAGGTTTTTGTAGTTGATCTGTTTTTTCAATAGTCTTCTTAGTGACTAAAACAGTTTCTGTTGCCTTTTGGGGCTCCGTATTTTTATTTGGAGATTCATTTTTAGCAAATAGCAATGCAGATGTTGTCAGCAGAACTGCGACAATAGATTTTTTCATGGTATAATTTTTAAATTAGTTTTAGCAAACATATGAGAATAAAAAATAAAATCAAATTTTTTCTGAGAATTTTTTAAAATTTCTGCTGGTCAAACGTAGAATTTACCTGATAAAAAGAAATCAACCCAAACACATTGCTGTATCTGGGTTGATTCAAAATATAATTTAGTTGATATGAAGTCTTACTTTTTCTTCTTGTCAGAAGGCTGTTCTTTTTCTATGGGATTATCATTGGACCCGAAGAAATCTTTCACCTGCTTTTCCAGCCTTTTCATGAAATCTCCTACAGTTCCGTCTGTTCCCGGCATGGGTCTGCTCATATTCTCTGCAGTCATATATGGACGGGATTCTGCAAAAGGATCTGCTTTGTATCCTTCATAAGATTTAAGAAACTTTTCTTTTGATGTAGGTGTTACTGTATTGCTCATCATTCCCATCTTAGCATTGATCTTATCGGCATATGATAATTCATCATAATTTTCGATCTTTTTATTTCCGCTCAATTGCCATGAATAGTTTTTATCAGCGTCTTCGATTTTTACAATCAGACCAGGAAGTCCTTTAAATTTGTAAGGTCCATCCTGAAAAGGGATATCCGAACTGAACCATGCAGTCCATGTTCTTCCTCCAAATTCAGTAGTTGCTTTCTGAGCATTGTACGCGCCTATTTTTTGTTTATCTGGTAGAATACTCCATTGCAGCTTCGGATCGTCTTCATATGAGAACAGATTTCTGCTGATTCTGTCTACATACTGTACTTTCATGTCAGGATAAGTCTTAATAATTTTATATGAAAATTTCGGCCACCTAATCAACTTGGTCATATCCTTAAAAGATTTGGTTTTCTCCATTTCTTCTATCTGAACTTTAATGATAGAATCCTGAGCCGGCATTGTATAATCCTGGTAGATTGATTTCTTTGGGGTTATATCAAGAATAGTAATAATCTTATCCATTCTCGCCGAATCTTTTTTCGGCTTAAAAGTCAGTTCATAAAAGAAACGGTTGGCTGTTTCTTTTGACTCCTGAGCTCCTGCAAATGCAAAAAGAGCAATAAGAAATACTGAGAATAACTTTTTCATTGTAACAAGTTTTATATAATTAGTAATCACTTGTCTTCTTTTGTTACAGTTTTTCTGAAATTTTATTTTTCGGTAAAAAATATTCACCTGTTTCAAATCTTTACTAATTAAAAAATTATGATTCTCTTAAAACAGTTTCATATTTAAAACGCTTACCTTTAAGTTTCTAAAAAACAAAATATTATGGATACCTTATCTCAATTAAAATCCGAACTGGAGGGAGAGTTCCAAACCACAAAAAAATTTATTGAACTATTCCCTGAAGGAAAAAACGATTATGCTCCGCATGAAAAAAGCATGAAAATGATGCCTCTTGCTACCCATCTGGTAGAAGTTTTTGAATGGCCGAACACTATTTTAAAAACTTCGGAACTGGATTTTGCCAAGGGAGATTATAAACCTACCATTCTGTCTACAAGAGATGAACTCATGAAAAAACTGGAAGATGATTACCAGTCTGCAAAAACAGCATTGGAAAACAGTACAGAAAACGATCTGAATCCCAGCTGGACGATTAAAAATGATGGGCACGAACTGGCAAGCTGGAGCAAGTACGGAGCCATCCGGCATGCTTTAAACCAGATTACGCATCACAGGGCTCAACTGGGAGTGTATTACAGACTAAACAATATTCCTTTGCCGGGAAGCTATGGGCCTTCAGCAGACCAGCAAAGCTTTTAATTTCAGTATATCTCAATAAAAAACCAATCCGTATGGATTGGTTTTTTTTTATTTAAAGTTGAATTTTACGGTAAACATAACCTGGCTAGGACGGAGCTGAATTCTTGTGTAAGAAATACTTTGTGCATTAATATCATACGTTTCAAAAACTTTTTTGTTCGCGATATTCATCCATTTCAATTCAAAATCAATTTTCTTCTTTGCCCAGCTGAACTGATAGGATAAATCATAGAATCCATTGTTATATTTCTGAGTTCCGGCGCTGCTGTTTACCTGATCCCAATTAAATCCAATGGTATGATTTTCTATTGGATAGAAGAACACTCCTAAATTATGATTAAATCCATTTCTTGAGTTTATATTATTCAATTCAGGTGTTTCACTTGTATTGGTTTGTTTTGTTCTGGAAATCGTAAAATTATAATCTACACTCATCCAACTGAAATAGGTATTATTAAATTTAAATCCTACTGATTGAGAGTTGTTTTTACTTTCATAAGATTTATCATTCTGATAAGCGTCTGATGTTGAAGTATTGTTACTATAGCTTACTGAAGCATTTGTTTTAAATTTTGGGAAATACTTTCCTACTTCTCCACTAAATCCATTATTTTTTGTGTGATTATCCTGTTCCAGATATTTCACGGTTGTATATCCTGCTTCATTTCTTACTGGGGAAGAAATAAGGTTTCTTTTAACATCGGATAGCCGGTAATTAAGATTAAAGAACAAATTATTCAGAGGATTTCTATATTCTATTCGTGTTCCTCCAGATTTTGTATTGTTCTGAGGAATCGGGTTGGTAGCATCCATTGCATTGATACCATTGGGTGAAGTCATTAAAAATCCTGAATATGCTGTGTTTACCTCTCCAAAATTATTACTGATATTTCCTGTTAATGAAGCTTTCCAGAATGAAGCAAAAGAATACTGTGCAAAAATATTGGGTTCAAAAGTGACTTTATTTACCGATTTTGAAACAAGCCTCAAAGGATCTTCTGCCTTAATATTATTTGAATTTACAGGAAGATTAGCATAAATCATCCATGATTCACTTTTATAATTTACTCCTAAGCTTCCATATGGTGTAGCTGTAGTGTATTTTAAATCATTGCTATATGACTCAGGTTTAGGATTGGGGATATTAGGGTTGGTAGATGGAATTGCTCTAATATTTGACAAGTCGGTAACAAGATCTGTAGTTTTAAAGTTAAATCCAACCTCTGGTGTAAAAGTCCATCCTTTAGCTGAAAATCCTAAATTGGCAGAATGATTGGCTTCGAAAGTTTTCAGCCTCATATTTTGTCTTGCAATATCCGAGGGTGTTGCCGTCATGAAACCAGGGATCTGTAAATAAGATGCAGGCGAAACTTCCAATGTCTGCTTATCTGTCTGATAATTAATATACGACTGAACATTAATCATTTTCTCGTTCCATGGGATAATAGTACTTAATGAGTTCTGAAATGAAGAAGTAGGAGATTCTATTGCTTCCTCCCCATGTCGGCTGCTGTTTCCATCTGTTCGATCTACAATACCACGATCTGCATTCCAATATTGAGAGAAGCTTGTGGTATTTTTAAAGAATCCTTTTTTTGCATTTTTAGTGAAAATCAATTCTCCTTTTGCTTTATCAGTATAAAAGTTATTGAAAATATTCTGAGTAACTCTTGAAGCCGGCTGATTAGATGTTGCAAAATAATCAGTTTGGCTATAAGATTCTCTATTTACGGAATTATTAGTATAGTTTGCATTGGCTTTAAGCTCCCATTCCTTTTTCTTATCAATATTGGTAAGATAGTTGGCTGACAAATAATGAACACTGTTCATCAGATATCTTTTCACCGGAAGATTAGGTGTACTTGCATTTTCTACATTTAACCAGTCATTTTGAGAAGCATTGATCCTTTTTCCTTCAAATCTATTACCGAAAGCCAGAATATTTCCTTCATTTTCCACCTGCTCACCCATGTTATTGGTTTTATAATTGACAACCCATTGGCTTTTCTGCCCGAAAAACATAGGCGTCAGTTTTACATTCCAAAGCCACGGATCTCCAAATCCGGTTCCTACTTCTCCTCTTCCAGTCATGGTGACAGAGTTTTTCAGTTTGATATTGATGGCTGCCTGATCTGAAGGGACTTTATCCTGAAGGATTTTTACCGGCTGGTGATTCTCCAGAACTTCTACTTTCTGTACAGCATCTTTAGGAAGGGAATTGTTGATGGTTCCATAACCTCCTTCCATAAGGTCTTTTCCGTTGACGTAGAATTTATTGATGGCATTTCCCTGGTAGAGAATTGTTCCGTCTGTATTGACCTCAATTCCCGGAATCTTTTTCATTACATCTGCAAGGGTTCTGTCGTTTTTACTATTGAAAGCCTTAAGATCATAAGAGATGGTGTCGCCTCTTGCAGTGATCATTTTGGTTTTCAGCTGTACTTCTTTAATTTCTGTAGCTTCAGACTGCATTTTAAAGTTCAGAGTCTGATCGCTGTTATTAATTTGCTTCGTAAGAGGTTTCTGATTGAATGCTTTCACTTTTAAATCCACATTGGATTCAGCGGATGTAAAAGTTACTTTATATTCTCCTTTGGAATTCGTAATGGCATAAGCAAGAATAGCATCTTTACCGGGCTCTTCTATCGTTACACTGGCGCTTGGTATTGCTACCCCGTCATCATCCGTGATCTTTCCTGAGATCGTTTTCTGTGCGAAAGTAAGCACCGTGAAGAAAAGCATCAGAAATAAGGAAATATTTTTTTTCATACTTATTATTTGCTCAATTAGTTAATGGATATTGTTTTTTGTTACACTTTTTATAAAGATGAATTTTATAGATAAAAGTTAAACCATTATCACTACAAACATAGTGATAATTTTTAAGCTTTTGATTTTCTTTGAAAAAAAGAAATCTTTTTAAGCAGATTCACAATCTGTTTATCCGCTTTTGTGAATATTTAATTTATCATAAAATGATGTTTGGCATAAAAAATTTGCAAAAGAAGTGGATGATTTATTTTTTGATTTATGTAACATAATCTGAATAGATTTTGTCTTATTGATTAGATAAAAGAACAATTTTAAGCAGGAGCTAAGAAATTAATAATCTTACTTATTCTAAATAGGAAAATCTGATTTGAATCATAGATTAAAAAAAAATTAAACACTGGTACATCAATATATATTTAATAATTTTGTAACATAAAATTTATAAAATGGGAATTATTTTAAAGCCTATAGATGTTGTAGATGACATTTCGAAAGAAGAATTCTACGAAAAATATCTGAAGCCAAGAAGGCCCGTTGTCATCAAAAATATGGCAAAAAAATGGCCTGCTTACCAAAAATGGACGATGGAATATATGAAGGAGGTTGTAGGAGATGTGGAGGTCCCGCTATATGACAGCTCAAAGGCAGACCCTTCTGCTCCCATCAATGCGTCAGCAGCAAAAATGAAGTTTGGAGATTACATAGATCTTATTCAGCGAGAACCTACTGATCTTAGAATTTTCCTATTCGACCCCATAAAATATGCTCCTAAACTTTTGGAAGATTATATTTCTCCTAAAGAATTAATGGGAGGCTTTCTTGATAAATATCCGAATATGTTCTTTGGAGGAAAAGGTTCTGTAACCTTCCTTCACTTCGATATCGATATGGCCCATATTTTCCATACCCATTTCAATGGAAGAAAGCATATCCTTCTTTTCGACTATAAATGGAAAGAACGCCTTTATCAGATACCCTATGCTACGTATGCACTTGAGGATTATGATATCGAAAATCCGGATTTCACAAAATTCCCGGCACTGGATGGTGTAGAAGGTATTGAATGCTATCTTGAACATGGTGATACTTTATTTATGCCTACAGGATGGTGGCACTGGATGAAATATCTGGACGGAAGTTTCTCAATTTCCTTAAGAGCATGGGACAAATCATGGGCAGTAAAAGCACATTCTCTATGGAATCTTACCGTACAGCGTAAATTTGACGACATTATGAAGTCGAACTTTAAAAAGAGCTATATGGACTGGAAAGAGAAAATGGCAATTAAAAGAGCAGAAATGGCCTTGAAGAGAGGCTTACCAAAATAAAAAAAGACGTTTCAATTGAAACGTCTTTTTTTATTTTGTTATAAATGTTATTTCTTAATCATTTTATAGCCTTTTTCAGTCTCTTTATCTTTGACCTTCACTATATAATTCCCTGCTGCAAGTTCACTTACATTTACAGTTCCGTTTTCTGTATCCATCGTTTCTTTTTTCACTAGCTTTCCGTTAAGATCATAGATGCTAATTTCAGAGATCTTAGTTTTATTTTTGATGTGTAAAACATCTTGTGCCGGGTTTGGGTAGATGGATGCACGGCTCTTATCCGCTTTTGCATCAGAAACCGATAAACTGTTTGTTGAAATCTGGAAATCGTCTATCCCTATAAACCAAACATCTTCTGTAGTGGAATGAAAAGCAATATAAATTGTTTGTCCTACAAAAGGAGTCAGGTCGTACGTATACTGATTCCACGAAGTAGGAGGTTTTACTGCTGCTGCGAGCGTGTTGGTAAGTCCTGCAATAGTAGGAGTTGTGGTTGATACTTTTATATCCACCGTCTCAGCAAGTCCTGCCCCTCTGTTTCTTGCCCAGAAAGTAAGCTTATCAGATACTCCTGCAGTGACCACTATAGCAGGGCTTATGGCATAATCATCATGGGAAGTACTGCCGTATTCCAATCCAAGGAAGTGGGTCCCAGAATGAGGAGCGTTGAATGAAGAGTCATAAGAACTAAAGGTTTCCCAGGTTCCAGGATCTCCACCATTAATTATTGTCCAGTCAGCAGGCATTGTTGCCGAATCAAAACTTTGAGAATATTGCGCCAGTACACCTATTGGTATAAAGCACAGCAATGTTACGAATTGATAAATTTGTTTCATAGTGTTTGTTTTTGATACTAATTTAATAAAAATATAAAACATTGATTAACAAATTACTATAAAAAAACAAAAAAATCATCAGAATTTTTGTGAAAAAATATTTACAACACTCTGTAAACGGGATACTGTCTGAATGTTTTTTCTTCAAAATAAGGAGAATGTCTGTACACCCAATCTAATTGTGCATCTCCATCTTCTGACAGCTTTTTATCCGATGCTTTGGCAGCTTCAAACGCTTCTTTCAATTTTTTATCCTTTTTCAAAAGTTCAGCAGCTGTATCTTCGAAAATATAAGCGGAATAGTATTCTTTCTGTGCCAGAATTCCGTCAAAGAAATTCCAATTGAAAAATGAGTCTAATGCTTCAGGTTCAAGGGTTTCTATAATATATTTTACACCAGGCTGATTGGTTGAAACCAGATAATCTCCGGCTGTAAATACCCTATTTTTCTGCGTAGCATCAACCGTAGTTTCAAAATGCAGGTAGTGCCCTTCATAAGGATTTTTAACGGTTTTAAAATCTTTAATTTTATAGGACTCAACCGTTAAAGTACTGTCTTTCTGTATCGGTTTCATCTGAATATTATTTCTTTTAAATTCTTCAATCACCCGGTACTGCGACTGCGGAATTACATAATATTTTGGAATGGTAATATATCCCGTTGGAACAGCCGTCGTAAAGAGTTTTATATTCTTCGTAAAAGGCTTATTTCTGTCATAATACAGTCTTGGTTTGCCTGAAACTTCACTGGGCTTATATTTTCCTTCATAACCTTTAAAATCCATAGTAGAGAACTTCGTAGAATCTATTTTCCAACGGATTCCGTATTGTTTTCCAGCCTGATATTGTTTTAGATTTTCTATTCGAAGCTGCTTTATTTTATGATAATCTTTATCTAAATTCCGTAGATTCACCAGCATATATTTGTAAGTGGCATCTACCCTTTTATCATAAGGCTTCAGCATATGGGTTTCAGGAACTGTTCCCAGAGAGTTGAAAAGGGAAGTATATCCTGTAGAATATCTCGGAGAATCTTCAAATGAGGCAAATCCTACTTCCGGAACATCTCCGTGGATATTGACATAGGGAGTACTATCATACCCCAGTTTTTTCATATCCTCAATATTTTTAGCCTGATAATCATTGTAGAAATAATTTCCAAGGGTATTTCCCAAACGTTCTTTAAATGTAGAAATATAGGTGAACGTATATTGATAATCTGCTCCGTTGCTGACATGGTTATCGATAAAAATATCCGGTTTCAACCATTGATAGATTTCCTGAAAGCTTCTGGCATTTTTAGAATCTGCTTTGATAAAATCTCTGTTCAGGTCATAATTCCTTGCATTTCCTCTGAAACCGTACTGCTCCGGTCCATTCTGATTGGCTCTCGAGTAAGATCCTCTGTTCAACATTCCACTGACATTGTAAGCGGAAATCGCAGCAATAATAAAATTCTGCGGAGTTTTAATTTTTTTAGCCGCAAGATCTCTCATCAACATCATGGTAGCATCTATTCCATCCGGCTCTCCCGGGTGAATTCCATTGTTGACAAAAAGAATGGCTTTGTCTTTTCTTAATTTTTCAAGGTCTTTTTCAGGAAAGGGATTATAAACCACTACATAAATTGGCTTTCCGTTGTCATCTTCTCCTTTTTTAAGGTACTGAATAGTATTGAAATTTTTCGCCAGATCCTGATAATAGCTGTTCATTTCGTCGTAGGTAACTGTCTGATTTCCGTTCCCTTTTTCAAAAGGGGTCTGAAACGATTTTTGAGCCAAAAACAAGGTAGAACTTAAGGTGAATAAAAGATATTTCAGTTTCATTGAAGTCATATTTTCAGACTTTAAAATTAATCATCTTTTGTGAGAAACGGGGATGTGCTGGCAGTCAAAATTGCAAAAGATTGAAAAGGTAAAGTTGTTTTGCAGATAAAAACCTAACAGGTTTTGAAAACCTGTTAGGTTTGTTCTCAACAGTATTAATTTCGCCCTTTTTCTTTTGGATATAAGGAAGGAAGCGGATCACTTTGCCAGAATTGCTTGGAGTCAATATCCATGATGGATAAAGATCCGGTATAGGCTGCTCCGGTATCCATATTCCAGATATTAGCTTTATTGGCTGGTATTTTGATCCCAATATCAAGAGTAGGCGTATGTCCGATGAATATTTCTTTATACAATAGCAGTCTTTTAGGATATAATTCAGAATTTTTCGACAGTTTTTTATCCATTGCCACGGCAGTTTCCCAAAGCGTTCTGTCCCAACGGTAATTGCTTGAGTACACTTCTTTTTCAGGACCGTGCATGGAAGCGTATCCGGCATGAATAAACAACCGGTTCTGATCATCAATATGATAATTTTTCATCCTTTGAAAGAATTCGAGATGAATATCCAGATCTTCAAGAGAATACTCAGCATAACTTTCTACTGTACTTTTTCCCCCATTGAAAAGCCATACATCAGGTTTTTGTCCTAAATTCAACCAATCTTCACACCATGCATCATGATTCCCTTTGATAAAAATACATTCCTGTATTTCAGAAAGCTCCAGTAAGAACTGTACGACTTGTGAAGATTCGCTCCAACCATCTACATAATCTCCGAGGAAAATCAGTTGATCATTTTTCATCACTCTTGCTCTTTCAAGAACTTGTTGTAAGGCTTTAAACCCTCCGTGGATATCTCCTATGACTAATGTTCTGCTCATTTTACTTCGAAATATATTTTGCATCTACGAAATCTGTTAACCAAACCCCGTTTGCAGACTGAAAGAAAGATAATCCTTCCTGATGCATTGTTCCGGTTCTGATGGTCAAAATCACAGGTTTGCCGTGTCTCATTCCGACCTTTGCAGCAGTCTCTTTATCAGCACTTAAGTGTACATGCTGACGGCTTCTTTTTTCAATTCCTTTTTCTAAAATAGAAGAAATATTGGCTTCTGCTGTTCCATGGTACAGAAATTCCGGAGGCTGTCTGGCTTCCAAAGCCAGGTCAATATCAATAGAGTGTCCCTGACTTGCTCTGATCATTGTTTTATCTTCATTAAAAGCAAAACGCTTTTTGTTGTTTGTTTCTACCACCTCATCTAATTCTTCGGGAGTAAAATATATTCTCTTTTGGGCTGATTTTGCTCTCAGCTCTTCCACATCTGCCCAACCATTTTCATCCAGGGTAAGACCTATACTATCCGGCTGATGACGTAAGATCAGGCTTAAAAATTTACTTATCTTTTTCTTTTCTATTTCGTTCATGGGTTGTGTTTTAGTTCATTAATTTTTGGTGTAATTTCTCACATAATGCTTCAATATCATCCTTTCTCACCAGCTCAGAAATCCATTCTTGTGGAATATTTTCATATCCATAATAAATTCCGGCAATTCCTCCGGTGATTGCTCCTGTAGTATCGGTATCTTCCCCCAGATTAACAGCTTTTAAAACTGCTTCAGAATAACTTTCTGAGTTGAGAAAACACCATAGTGAAGCTTCCAGGCTGTGAAGAACGTATCCTCCAGAGCTTATTTCCTTCTCCTGTAATGTATGCAAAGGAGCTAAGTCATATTCACCTACTTTTAATTCTAAAATCCGGTGAAATTTATCCATTTCATTTTGTGAACAAATAAGATTATAATCTAAAAACTCCCGAACGGTCTTCTGCATTGTTTGATATGCCTCCCATTTATCTTTTCCTTTTAGAATTTCCAAAGTAAATTCCAAATAAATAAAACAGGCCAAAACAGAACGGATATGTCTGTGTGTAATAGAGGAAACTTCTTTTACAATATCAAACCGTTTTTCAATAGTGAAATCTTTAATGTAAAATAATAATGGCATAATCCTCATTAAAGAGCCGTTTCCATTATCAAACTCAGAATTCCCTCCGCATAAAGTAGGAGAAATACCTTTTCCTATTCTATAAATAGCTTGTGAAGTCGCAATACCTATATCAAAAACTTTTCCATGAGGAGTCCATATTTCTGCATTATACCATTGTAAAAATTTCAAAGCTATATCTTCAAGATCATATCCATTGCACAAACTATCTGCAAGACACAACGTTAAAGAACCATCATCACTCCATGTCCCTGCAGGTTGACGATGGGTTCCCAAAGCACGCATTTTGGTAACAGGAGAACGTTTAAGCTCTTCCCTACTTCTGAATTCCACCGGAACTCCAAGTGCATCTCCAATACAAACACCCATAATTCCAGCTTTTACCTTATTTTCCATTAGGCTAAATTGACTAATTTATCAAATAATATTTTCATTCCCTGAGTGGCTGTTTCCTTCATTACTACAGCTCTCTGTCCGTATCCGAATCCCGTTTCATTAGGATTGATGACAATTAAAAGACAATCGTCTTTGATATCATGAATCAGTCCTGCTGCGGGATATACCTGCAGAGAAGTTCCGATAACCAGCAGAATATCCGATTCTTTTACGATTTCTCTTGCCGTTTGATACAAAGGAACATCTTCTCCGAACCAAACGATAAATGGTCTTAATTGTGCCCCATCTTCAGCTTTATCACCAATTTTAATATCCTCTTTTTGTTCATAAATCAGGCTTTTATTATTACTCGAACATGACTTGAACAATTCTCCATGAATATGAAGAATCTTAGCAGATCCTGCTCTTTCGTGAAGGTCATCAATATTCTGGGTAATGATCTGAACATCAAAATATTTTTCCAGCTCTGCCAGTAAGCGATGAGCTTCGTTGGGCTGTACTTCATGCAGCTGGCGTCTTCTCTGGTTGTAAAATTCCAGAACCAAAGCTCTGTCCTTTTTCCAGCCTTCCGGACTTGCCACATCCGTTACATTATGATTTTCCCAGAGACCGTCTCCGTCTCTGAAGGTTTTTATTCCGCTTTCGGCACTGATTCCTGCACCGCTTAATATGGTTAGTTTTTTCATGGGTTTAATCTAAAAGTTTTTGGTAAATTATCTCATTTTCATCATCAAAACAAACAAATATAACTTTCTCAATGATATCCGATTTAAAATTTCTGACCGCATCTACAGCAATTTTTCCAGCCAGTTCTTTTGGAAACCTATAAACTCCCGTACTGATATTAGGAAAAGCAATGGTTTTCACACCAAGGCTTTCCGCTAATTTCAATGAATTATGATAACAATCTGCCAAAAGTCTTGATTCTTCTTCATGACCATTCCAAACCGGGCCTACCGTATGAATAACATACCTTGCAGGAAGATTTCCGGCAGTAGTTACGACAGCTTCACCAGGACTGCACTTTCCTTGTCTGTTTCTAATTGCTCTGCATTCTTCTAATATCTGAGGACCACCTGCCCGATGAATGGCTCCATCAACTCCACCTCCACCAAGTAAGGATGAATTGGCAGCGTTAACTATTGCATCAGCTTGGATTTTTGTGATGTCTCCTTTTATTAGTTCTATTTTCATTGTATTTCTTCAAATGGTTTCAGCATTTCTTCTTTCTTGGTAAGCACTGCGAAAACCACTCTTTTAAATTTATTTTTATATTTTCCCTGAAGATATTTCCCGAATAATCCTGCAATTTCTTTTGGATCATTTTTGAAGACACCGCATCCCCAGGCTCCTAAAATCAGAACTTCATTTCCTTGTTGTAAAGCCAGTGAAAGCATTTTATCCATTCTAAGATCCATTGCATCAAGAATTTCATGTGCTCTTTCCGGTTCCTGACGTTTTACCACCCCTGCATTGACTGCCGGAGACGTGATGAAATTACACAGAACAGGCTTAGGAAGCAACTCTCCCTTATCTTTCCTGAAAACAGGAACTTTAGGACTGTAAATCATTGTATCCGTATAAAAACAGGATTCCATTGCACGATGAATTGTGTAATAATCAAATGCCTGAAGTAAGCTTTCATACAGTCCGGAAGTTCTTGCCAGACTTTCTTCCTGTGCTTCTGCTCCATTGATAAATCCTCCACCCGGATTTTTTGCTGATGCAAAATTGAGACACATAATCTTCTCCTGATTTTCTTCTTCGGCTAATTGTAAAATTGCTTTTAAAGAACTGCACTTCCAGGTTTCAATTTTTGTTTCAAAACTGATTTCCGGCAACGGAGATTCTTTAATTTCAGAAAGCTGTTCCGGAGTGAAAAGAGAGGTTTCTTTTTTACTGATTTCCAGCTCGTTTTCTATATTTATTTTTTCGTTATGTTCGTTAATATAATATTTTTTAGCTAAGATATCCAAAGTATCTTTTGCCATTCCTTTATTAGTCATAGTTAGTTTTTTTATTTTGATCATCAAATCTTCCAACTCAGCACTTGCAGCCTTCTTAAAGTCATCTCCTATAAAGACTTTGATTACTTTGATATCTCCTACAATTGCCTTATTAAAGCTGTTAAGATCCTCAGAAGGAACCCATAATTCATTGTGATTTCTAGCCCCGACATTCTGTGCAGGATATTGATCCGTCACTTTTTCCAACACCTCAAACCGGGTTACAAAACCAAGATAGTTTCCAGCTTCGTCTCTGGTGTTCCATTTTTCTGCAATCTCTGAAGCATATTCTTCATTAAGAACGGGGTAAAAAATAGGTTGCCATTCCAGTCTTGGAGGAAATTTTTTAAATCCGCTTTCCATAATCAAGATCATTTCTTTTTCTCCTACTGGTCTATATAATGTTATTGTTTTCATGACGTTCGTTTATTTGGTTATACTGTGGCTCCAATTCTGTAAGCCAGTTCTTTTGACAGAGGATAGTTTTTTTTTACCGGCAGCAGTTTTTTTGCCTTATCAAATTCTCCCGACCTGGTAAGATTCAGAATCTTCTTAACCAAAGGAGAATAATCCTCTATTTTTACAATCCATTCTTCATTGAACTCCTCAATCAATGCGCGGCTGATTCCTACCTGAATGGAACTGTAATTCAGTTTTGCTCCTTTAATATTCCTTTCAGGATCCCACTGCACATATATTCCGGCATTTTCAAAATCTTTTTCCCATTTCCGGGGATCGGGATAGACCCTTTTTTCAGGTGAAGTAAGAATTGCTTTGCCTAAAGCTTTCTCCCAGGCTTCTCTTTTAATATGTAAGGCCAGGGTACATTCCTGATTGGATTTCTGTCCATAATTGCTGCGCTCCATCATCCAGAGAAAAGAAGGCTTTATCCAGGTCATTCTGTTGAATGAAAAAGGAGCTGTAAATTTCTGATCCTCTACGGCTGATTTTGCAATTGCTTTATTATAGGCCTGATAGACAATCAGCGTGTCATTTTTATAATCTGCTCTTATTTCAAATTCTCTCATTGTTGGTTAATTTATTAAAAATCATACACATATACCTCCACATTCCTTACAAGCAATGTTCTTTCGATAATAGGTTCAATTTCTTCCCATTTTCCTCCTGCCAGTCCGCATCCGATTCTTGGCATGTGAACGCTTGCGTTCAGCAGCAAAGCTTCGTTGGAAAGTTTTTCCAGAGCTTTTTCAATGGCATCATACCGAACAGGGACACCATTACTTCCGGTTTTTATTCCTTTTTGCCCGATTATATTGGCTACAAAAATGTATTTTTCAACCTGAACCAATTGAATTTCTCCTAAAGCAAAATTATTTTTACTTCTGAAACGGTGCCAGTTTCTATATTCTTTTTCCGGCTCTTCCCATCTTTTGGAAACTGCCAGTACAAAACCTTTTCCCCAACCTCCGATATCATTGCAGATGTGGGCGATGATCTTTATTCCTTTGGCCTGTGGGACCGTAGCATCCCCTTTTAAATATTGTATAGTTTTCATGGTTATTTTCTTTTATTCTCTATCATTTCCTCCTCTCCAAATAAAATTAACATTTTTAACTGCTGAATTTAAAAAATCCGTTTAAAATCTTTAGAATAAGGAGAATAGGATCCATAGACAACATCAAATTCCTCATCAAGATTTTCTACTTTAAATTCCTCATCAATCTGATCCAGACAAGTAATGACAAGATTTTTTTTAACCGGAAACGCATAAGCTCCATCCAGTTTTAAGGCATAATTCAGCAGTTTGTAATCTATTTCTCCGGTTCTTAGCTCCTTTTGATATTCATTGAATATACAGGTTTCTTCTTCATTGTTTTTCAGATTCATTTCTTTTTCATTGCTCATCCAGCCGTTTCCATGACGGGTTGCATAACTTCTGGTCACATAATACATTTCAATATCTTCAATCTTTAAAAGCTTACAAATCTCACAGGCATTTTTTGAAGTCGTATGTGCATAAGTCACATTGGGAAAAACGCCATGGTCCATATCGAGTAAAATACCCTGACTTCCTTCGAAAATGAGGTGATCAAACGAAGCCAGGTATTTATAATCATTTATCTTCCAATCAATAGCTTCAATAGCATTTAAGAAAGGTTCTAAAAGTTCACTGATCTCGCCTTCTTCTACAAAACCATAGTAATAGGCAATTCCTTTCAGTTTTTCTATCAGCATTTCTCTGGGTGCTATGAGGTCTATAGCAAATAGTTTATAAGGACTTTCGTTTCTTTTCATCGTGGCTCCCACTCCTTTTCCGCAGGTTCCGTGTTCCAGATTACGGGCATTTGTTCTGTTCTGCCATACATCGAAAGGAGTTGTCAGCTTTGCCAATGGATGGATATGCAGCTCAATGTTTCCGTTCTTTGCTTTTAACTCTTCTCTTTCATTCAGAAGAAAAACCGGATGAATCGTACAATGCTCGGTAAAGTAAGAAGGCAGACCACGAAGTGCACCACTGGAAAAACTGGAATGCACATGCTTTCTTTCATTCATCATTACGGTATGGGCAGCCTGCTGTCCTCCTGAAAATCTGATCACAACAGCTTCCGGATTCTGAGAAGCCAGAAAATCTGTGGTAATTCCTTTTCCTTCATCACCAAAACCAAGTCCTATTACTATTTGCGCCTTTTTCATTTCTTTTAATTTTTGAGGTTTCTAGTATTGTCATTCCTATTTTAGGACGACATTGACAGATTTCTAAAGCATCTGAAACTGATCCAATCCTACTGTTCCTGTTGTTCCGATGCTTTTGCTTTTAAACTTATCACAGATAATGTTTTTAATAACATTCGGAATGTCCCTGTGATCTGCTATGGAAATACAGTTTTGTCCTAATAATTCTTTCCAGCCTCTGTCTGCTCTCAGTGCCTGATCGGAATGTAAAACACTGATGTGGTATACTTCATATTTTTTTTGTGCTTCTTCCAGCAGTTCAAAATGAGTATAGGTTTGCTGCCCTTTTCCCATGATTTCCCTGATTGCAGATGCAGAAAGGGTTTTTAAACAAGGTTCATCACCTACGGTAAACAATAATCCTTTTTGTCCTCTTTTTTCAAACGCATCTGTTCTGGTGTGAAATGCTGCAAAATACCATGCTAAAAGATAGCTTTCTCCAGCATTTCCACCACCTCCGGACTCAATATAAGTTCTTGTGAGCCACATATCCAGTTCTTCATCTCCTGATTCGAACTGTCCCACCTGAAGCGGATAACCATCACATTCATGATCTCCGATTCCAAGGAATAATAAGGCCGGATCAGGAACGCCTCCCTGGATAATTCCGCCCATGAGTTTCGGTAATCCATCTCTGATCAACTCATGAGGAATATGCCCCATACTTCCGGTAACATCTAATCCTAAAATAATGGGAACTGAATTGGGGTGGACTTCCGAATCCCGGGATTCCCTGAAAGAAATTCCATGTGGATTCATCGATTCATGAGCTATTCTTTTGGCATTCTGAGTGAAAATTTCCCCTGCGGATTTTGTTCCGTAACCTGCTTTTCTTGCTCTGTCATAACGAGCTTCTAAATCATATCTTGTACTTCCCATGACTATAATTTTTTTCCAAATAAATATTCAAATCTCTTTTGGGTAACTTCGAGCTGAATATTCAGATTTCTGATTGTTAATGATAATTCCATGTCTTTCTGAACGAATGCTTCGGGATTGAAATCCACAAAAGTCAGACTGTTTCTGTCTAAAGGACTGATATCAATAAGCCCTTCCTGTTCGCGCTCGAGTCTTTTAATTTTTAATTCGATATCTTCCACTCTGCGCCTGTAAATCAGTTCGGAATCTGCTCCGATGATTTTTGCACGGTCTTCTCTGATCTGATCATTATTTCTTTGTAATGATTCGATAAATCTGGGTTTTAATTCATCTTCCATGATCAAATATTTTTATTTGTGTTAAAATTACGCTAATTAAACAAGACATAGCAATGCCTTTCTCCGATCCTGTTGACTTATACTATTGAATACATTATATCTGTTCTCACAACATATTTCAAGCCACTGATCAGTGTTTTTCCTTCGTGTCTTAAAGGGTGGTGAAAAACAAGAGCGGTTCCTTTCTTCGGAGCTACTGTAAACAGGTTTTCAAATTCTGTTTCTCCTCCTTCAAAATCATCATTCAGATAGATCATAAAAGTGTAGAAACTTTTCTCCTTTTCATTTCGGATATAACTTACATCTCTGTGCATTTTGAACTGCTGTCCGGGAGCATATTTATAAACCCTGAGCATTTCATTAAAGTTAAAAAGCTGATATCCATCACATTCCTGAGGCAGAAACTCTACAGCCTTATTAAAAAGCTCTTCAGCAATTGCAGTATCAAAAACCATCAGTCGGTCATTATTTCTGATTCCTTTATTCATCTGCTGGCGTCCGAATACATTGATTTTTGCTTCTTCAAAGACTTTTTCCTGCGAAAGACTGATATAATGATCACATTCAGTCTCAGTAAGAAAATTTTCAATCAGAAATATTTGTGGGTGTAATTCTATTTTTTCCATAATTAATATTTTGTGTCTGGTTTGTGTTTTATCTTCTTAATTCATCTCTTACTTCCATCAAGGCAAATCCTAAAAGGTTTTCTCCGTTCCATAATAAAGGGTTTTCTACTCTGCTATCCGTTTCCAGCATCCCGATTCCCCAGATTCTATCATAAGGGCTTGCCTCCACCAAAACTTTATCTCCGGTTGACAAAAGAAAATCTTTAAATTTCTGATTTTGCGAGAATTTTAAAAGATTTCCCTGAGTTACAATCTGACATTTATGTTCATCCCAAAGCTTCGGGTCAAAGTTTTTTACTTTTCTACCCAGAGCTTTTGCCTGATTCGGAGTAGCGGCTTTTAAAATTTCCTTTTCCATTTCAGCATCATTAAATAATCTTGCTTTTGCAGCCATCATATAATGTTCTGCTGTTCTATAGGTATTTCCGTTTTCTTCAAAACTTCCTGAAAACCATTGGCTTAAACATGATTTGGTAACAATATCTTTTGCCGTGTGTCCCCAGAAAAAGAGATATTTTATCTTTTCCTTTTTTTGAAAGCGTTCTATAATATTTTGTAAGGTATATTTCATGATTGCGTTATTTTGACACAAATTTAAAAGAATATCAGTCTTTGCACCAAATTTATTTGTGTTAATTTTACGCTAATAAATATAATTGATTGATTTTCAGCAACAATAATTTAATCTTAACAAACACGAATAACACAAATTTTAATCACAAATGACACAAATTTGATAGGTTTCAGCTAAAACTGGTGGAATTTGATCTTAAAAATTGTTATTACATCAATGTCATTCTAAACACAGACTGAAGGTCTGCGAACGTAGTTCAACAGTGTAGTGAAGAATCTAACCAATTACGAGATTCTTCCTCCGTCAGAATGACTGAAGACCGATAATACAATCCGGAGTTAGATATTTCCTATTGAATGTCTTAATACTGTATAATGTGCATTCCGAAAATGCCTGTAAATATTAATGAATATTTGTGCAAGACATTTGTGAAATCTGTGTTTAAAACAATCTATTTAATCTCAAAGTAAAAGCCCTGCTCTTCAAGCTCCTTATATTTTTCTTTATTGAAAGTAAAAAGTTTTCCGGGTCTCCCACTGCCTTCTTTTTTAACGTTGTTGGTTTCGTTAAGCAATCCGTAACTCATGATTTTTTTGCGGAAATTTCTTCTGTCAATTTCTTGTCCGACAATGGTTTTATAAAGATTTTCAAGATCTGAAAAAGGGAATTCTTCATTGAGAAGATTGAAGCCGATTGGCTGGTATTGAATTTTTGTACGAAGTCTTTTTAGAGCAGTTTCAATAATTGTTTTATGATCAAAAGCAACTGAAGGAAGTTTATTAATACTGAACCACTGCGCATCTTCAGCATCTGAATCGGCAAACAATTCATGGTAAGACGGGTTCACTAGCCCCAGATAAGCCACAGAAACCACTCGGTTTCTTGGATCCCGTCCCAGATTACCAAAAGTATACAGTTGTTCCAAAAAATCGGGCTTTATACCGGCTTCTTCATACAATTCTCTTTTTACCGCATCATCTACACTTTCATCATCAAGAACAAGCCCTCCCGGAAGTGCCCAGCCTCCTTTAAAAGGTTCAATATTTCTTTTAATCAGAAGGATCTGAAGATCTTTTTTATCAAAATATCCGAAAATAACGGCATCTACAGCCACTTTTATATCCTGTAATTTTTTTGGAGACTCCATAAATTGATTTGCGTTACGAATACACAAAGTTACAATTTATGGTTGTATTAAAAAATAATTTCCGTTATAATAAAAGTTCTTATCTTTAATTTATCTTTATAACCATCTTAAAACTAAATCATTATGAAAAATTTATTAACAATTCTTTCCGTTGCTATTCTGTTAATAGCTTGTGAGAAAGGAAAAACGACAGCTTCCACTGGTTCTGATAAAACAGATTCAGCTTCTACATCTGAATGGAAACCTGTAGATTCCGCAACCGCCATGAAAGACTGGATGGCATATTCAACTCCGGGAGAAATGCAGAAAATGCTTGCAAAATCTGATGGAACCTGGACAGGAGAAACGACAATGTGGATGGAAAACGGAGCCAAACCTATGATGAGTAAATCTGAAGCGATCAATAAAATGATGCTTGGCGGACGTTATCAGATCACAAATCACAAAGGAGACTTTATGGGAATGCCTTTTGAAGGAATGAGCATTGTGGGATATGATAACGCAAAGAAAAAGTTTGTCAGTACGTGGATCGATAATATGGGAACCGGAATCATGCATAGCGAAGGCAACTGGAACCCTTCCACAAAATCAGTTGAATTCAAAGGGAAAATGACAGATCCTTCAAGACCTGGAAAAGACTGTGATTTCAGAGAAGTATTCACCTTTGTGGATGATAATACTCAAAAGCTTGAAATGTATGGCCCTGATTCCAAGAGCGGAAAGGAATACAAAACAATGGAAATAAAATATACGCGTAAAAAATAAATGCATTAAAAAACCGCTTCTGATGAAGCGGTTTTACTTTATAATAGATTAATAATTAATCATTTAATTTTAGTACAGCCATGAACGCCGATTGTGGTACTTCTACTCTACCAATCTGCTTCATTTTCTTCTTACCTTCTTTCTGCTTTTCCAATAACTTACGTTTTCTGGAAATATCCCCTCCGTAACATTTTGCGGTAACGTCTTTTCTTAAGGCTTTAATGGTTTCTCTTGCGATTACTTTCGTCCCTAATGCAGCCTGAACAGCAATATCAAACTGTTGTCTCGGGATCAGCTCACGAAGCTTTTCACACATTCTTTTACCGATATAATAAGCATTAGAATCGTGAATCAATGAAGATAAGGCATCTACCATGTCACCATTGATCAGGATATCCATTTTTACAAGCTTGGAAGCTCTGAATCCGATTGGATGATAATCGAATGAAGCATATCCTTTAGAGATAGATTTTAATCTGTCATAGAAGTCGAATACCACCTCAGCAAGAGGCATATTGAAAATTAACTCTACTCTTTCTGATGTCAGATAACTCTGGTTAACAATTTCTCCTCTCTTTTCAATACATAAAGTCATTACTGCTCCTACGAAATCGGATTTTGTAATGATAGACGCCTTGATGAATGGTTCTTCTACTCTGTCCATCGTTGAAGGATCCATCATTTCAGACGGGTTATTGATCAGAATGGGAACTTCAGGTTCTTTTTTAGTATATCCAAAATAAGATACGTTCGGTACCGTAGTGATCACATTCATATTGAACTCTCTGTCAAGACGTTCCTGAACAATTTCCATGTGTAGCATTCCCAAGAATCCGCAACGGAAACCAAAACCAAGAGCGGCGGAACTTTCCGGTTCGAAAACCAGAGAAGCATCATTCAGTCTTAATTTTTCAAGAGAGAATCTTAATTCTTCGAAATCTTCAGAATCAATTGGATAAATCCCGGCAAATACCATTGGCTTTACTTCCTCAAATCCATCAATCGGAGCATCCGCAGGTTTTTCAAATGAAGTGATGGTGTCTCCTACTTTTACCTCACGGGCATCTTTAATACCGGATACAAGATATCCCACGTCTCCGCAATGGATCGTTTTCTTGGGAACCTGCTTCAGTTTTAATGTACCTACCTCATCAGCTCCATATTCCTTTCCTGTAGCGAAGAATTTGATCTTTTCATTTTTAGTGATGCTTCCATTCACTACTTTAAAATAAGCTTCAATACCTCTGAACGGGTTGTATACAGAGTCAAAGATCAAAGCCTGCAGTGGGCCGTCAGGATCTCCTACCGGTGCAGGAATTCTTTCAACAATCTGCTCTAAAAGGTTATGAACACCTTCTCCTGTTTTACCGGAAACTCTCAATACATCTTCATATTCGCATCCGATAAGGTTCATGATCTCATCGGTTACTTCTTCAGGATTTGCAGACGGAAGGTCAATTTTATTCAAAATCGGAATGATCGTTAAATCATTTTCCAATGCAAGATACAGATTACTAATAGTCTGTGCCTGAATACTTTGCGCAGCATCTACAATAAGAAGTGCACCTTCACAGGCGGCAATAGAACGGGAAACTTCATAAGAGAAGTCAACGTGTCCCGGGGTATCAATAAGGTTTAAAATATATTTTTCTCCTTTATACTCATAATCCATCTGGATAGCATGTGATTTGATTGTAATCCCACGTTCTTTCTCCAGATCCATATCATCCAGCGTCTGAGACTGTAATTCTCTTTGGGTAACGGTATTCGTGTACTCCAATAGACGGTCTGCCAGGGTACTTTTACCATGGTCGATATGAGCAATTATGCAAAAATTTCGTATGTTTTTCATTTAAGAATCTTGTAGTTTGCAAAGATAAGAAAATGCAGGAGAATTTTTCATTCTTAATTCTTTCTTTTAACTGAAACACAGATAACAATAAGAAGAGAGGTAAAATTTTCCCTCTTTTTAAATATTATTTTGTTTTGCCAAAGTCTTCCGGTAACACATAATTTCCGGTAAAAGGATCAAGATAAACTTTAGGTCCTACAGTATTCTTTCTTTTGCCTGATAAACTGACATCTATCACTGCACCAATAACGCCACCAATCAGACCTCCTGCTGCTGCACCAATTGTAACCCCGGTTGTAGCAGTTTCAGGAAATAATTCTGCCTTTGTTACCTCAATAAAAACACCCTTATCATCTTTAAAAATCTCAGTGTAACCCACAGGGATATTTTTGTAGGCAATGCCCTTATACACAAAAGCATAAAAATGTCTTATTGCCGTTTTTTCCTCTCCTTTTATGGCCTTAGTAACGACTCCTTTATCATTAGTCTGCAAAGTAAATCCGGGTTCAGGATTGTGAGTAAAAAAGCTGTAATAGTCTTTATAAACTCCTTCTTTTAATTCATCTTCTTTTAGAATACTAAGTTTTTCTTTCAATACAGAAGTATAATCAGGAAAATCATTTTCTGAAATATTAAGTTCCCAAGGTGTTGCTTTATAAGATTCTTTAAAAAGGTCAGTAAGAATTAAAGTTACTTTTCTTGCCAGACTTTGTGCCAGATAAGGAGTTGTTCGTGATGAGACTGTTGCTACAGTATCTATTCTATCAATAAAATGATATCCGTCTTCTTTCTTAATAAATGTACTTGCCTTTAATTCAAGCTTTCCGATAGAATACTTTTCCTTTTTATCTTCTGAAACATTCAAATTTTCAAGCAAAAAAATCATCTCATCATTTCCCCTTACCGGATTGTATTTATAAAACCAATCCTGTATGTCTTTGCTGGCATTATTTTCGAAAATAACTTTTACCTCATCCTTATGGTACATCACCATTCCGATTTCCTGATTACCTCTTTGATCTATCACTGTAAGACTTTTGATAGAGTTTTTGTTATCTTTAATAGATTTTGAAAGATCAATGGTTTCTGTTTTTTGACCCAATAATACTAACGAAAATAATAAAAAGAAAAGTGCTTTTTTCATAGATAGAATTTGTGGTAAAAATAATTTTTTTATTGTAAAAATTAAACGGCTCTCACAGAAAGATCTGTAAGAGCCGTCCAACATTAAAAAAATAAACTATTATGGGTTCTGTCTGGATCCAGAAGCGTCATGATTTCCGTGAGGTTTTCTTTCATCCATTTTATCTTTCATCATCTTTTCGGATTGAAACAGCTTCAGAACTTTTTGGCAGGGAATTACCTGCTGCATTTTATCTGCATATTTTTTTCTGTTATCCAATAACTTCTGTCCCACTTCAAAACTTTGCTGCAGCTTAGCTTTAGCTTCTTCATCTGATAAAGTTTCGGGATCAAAATTGGAATTAAACTGACTTTTTATCTGCTTCTGGCTATCCAAATATTCGTTATACAATTGTGTAAATTCGGCTTTATCATCCGGATCAACATTCAGATTATCCATGATCATATTGTTCCTGAATTTCTTTAGGAGGTCTTTTCTCTCTTCCGGAGAAAGATTATTGATGACTTCTTTCCTTTGTTTAGGATCCATCTTTTTCCAATCATAGTCTGTCCTTTGGGCATTTAATCCAAAGCCATAAATAATCAAAAACGTCAATAATATCTTTTTCATTTTCTTTTAATTATAAATATCCAAATAAACGTCCTGAGTCGAATTACTTGCTAACTCTGCAATTTCAGAATTAGAAAACGAGTCCAGATATTCATTCATTCGTGTTTCTTCTTTTTTCTTTACAGTTTTCACCGGTGTAGGGCTCTCTGTTGTTTTTTTTGTTTCGCTTACACTTTTAGAAGCGTAAACATTGTTATTTTTTTGATTTTCAACTGTTTGATTATTATTTTCAACAGAAGTTAAATCAGATTTTAAAGTTTCATAAGCCAGCTCGCTTTCTGTTTTGGGCTCTCCGTTATTGGCAACATAGGTTGTTTTAGAGTTCAAAATTTGTTCCGTGGAATTGTTATCTGAATTAAAAACATAAGTTGCTCCAAAAATCAAAGCCAGCGATGCTGCTGCAGCATACATCCAGTTCAGCTTAAAGACAGGTGCTTTTTTACTTGCCTTTATATCATTCATAACGTTCTCCTGAATATTTTGAAACAAATTATCAGGAACTGTGTAAATGTTTTTACGCTCTAATTTTTCTATGTCGAACTCTTTCATCTTTGTTGGTCAAAAATTATTTTTCGTAATTTTCTTTAATAAAATCTTCTATTTTCTGTTTGGCATAATGATAATTCGTTTTTAGCGTCCCTACCGACATATCTACAATTTTTGATATTTCTTCGTAAGGTAGATCATCATAATACCGCATCATAAATACCAGTTTCTGCTTTTCGGGCAGGCTCTGTATAGCGTTCTGCAGTAAAATCTGAATTTCTTCAGCATCACCTTCTGTATTATCTGCCACAAGATTCTGCATATGATACTCCGGATCCTCATCAGTTTTCTGCATTTTCTTCATTTTGTTAACCTGCTGTAACGCTTCGTTGGTAGCGATTCGGTACAACCAGGTATACAACTGGCTATCATTTTTGAACTGATGAAAATTCTGATATGCTTTAATAAAAGTTTCCTGCAAAGTATCCTGTGCAAGATCTCCGTCCACAATAATTCTTCTTATGTGCCAGTACAATCTGCTTTGATAGGCGTCCATCAAGGCACGAACCCCTTTATCCTGGGTCCGTGGATTCTGCATCAACGAAATAATTTCCGCGTCCTTAATCTTCATAAGATGCCTTCATTGTTTTGGATTACAAAAATAGCTGAAAGTTAAATTAAAAATTCAATTTTCAATGTAAATATTAAAAATAATATGAGACACTTACGCAATAAACGTGCCTATATTGAAGTACAGAATTTCTGAAGTGTTCTTCTTTTCCCGGCTCAGCTTAAAATCTTATATTTGTTATATGCAAATTGTAATCATCGGTTCCGGAAATGTAGCCTATCATATGGCAAAAGCTTTCACTTTGAAAAGTATTCCTGTGGCCCAGATTTTTGGGAGGAACGAAAAAGAATTAGGTAAAATTTCTGAAGAATTAAATCTTCCTTATTCCACAGATCATCTGGAAGAAGCAGATCTTTATATTCTTTGTGTAAGTGATCATTCTGTAGAAGAAGTCTCAAAAATTATTACAAGAAAAGATTGTCTGGTTGCCCATACCTCCGGATCTCTTCCAAAAGAAGTGCTGGCTGGTGAGTATAGAAAATCCAGCTTCTACCCTTTACAGACTTTTTCAAAATCCAAAGAACTTGAATATGAAAAAATTCCATTTTTTATAGAGGCGGAAAATGAAAAAGATCAAAAAATATTGTTTGATCTTGCTTCAAAGATTTCAGAAAGAGTGATGGAAAGCAATCACGAAAAAAGAAAATATATTCACCTGACTGCTGTATTTGCCTGCAATTTTGTGAATCATCTTTTTTCAAGAGCTAAAGAAATTTCAGATTCCCAGGATATTCCGTTTGATTATTTCTTACCCCTCATTGATGAAACGGTTCAGAAAATTCATGAAATTGAACCCAAACTGGCACAAACCGGTCCGGCAGTAAGAAATGATGTAAGGATTTTACAGCTGCATGAACAGTTATTAAAAGACGAGAGTCTTGAAATTTATAAAACAATGAATCATTCTATTCAGAAAATGTATGAGCTATAAAGAGAAATTAAAAGATATTAAGGCATTTGTATTTGATGTTGACGGAGTTTTCACTGACGGAAGCGTGTATCTGCTTCCCGGAGGAAACATGTGCAGGGTAATGAATGTCCTTGACGGTTATGCAGTAGTAAAAGCTTTAAAAAACAATTATTTAATTGGGGTTATTACCGGAGGAAATGATGAAATGGTAAAGCACAGAATCAATTATCTGGGTATTCAGGATTACTATCCGAAGTCTCACAATAAAATAGATGATTTCGAAGACTTTAAGAAGAAATATAATCTTAAAAACGAAGAAATTCTGACCATGGGTGATGATCTTCCGGATATTCACATTATGGAAAGTTCAGCCATTGCGGCATGTCCTGAAAATGCAGTTCCTGAAGTAAAAGGAATTTCCGATTATATTTCCCCTAAAAAAGGAGGAACGGGTGCAGTACGTGATGTGATTGAACAGGTAATGAAAGTTCAGGGAAACTGGCACGATGATAATACTCAATCTGTATAAGTATCTGTATGAAATTACTTTTAGCATCACAATCCCCAAGAAGAAAAGAACTTCTTTCCAGCCTTGGTTTTGAATTTGAGGTCGTGAAAATAGACTGCGAAGAAATTATTCCGGAAAATATCAAAATAGAGGAAGCTGCGGCTTATCTTTCTGATTTAAAAGCTTCAGTCTTTAGAAACCTGGAAGCAGGTGAAGTACTTCTGACTGCTGATACGGTAGTCGCTATCGATAATCAGATCCTGGGAAAACCAAAAGATGAAGATGACGCCTTTACTATGCTTCAAAGTCTTTCGGGAAGAACGCATCAGGTCTATACGGGCATTACCATCAAAACCGTCAATACATCCATTACCGAAACAGATGTAGCCGATGTTACTCTGGACACTCTTTCTGATGAAGAAATAAACTATTATATTGAGAATTATAAGCCTTTTGATAAAGCAGGCAGTTATGGTATTCAGGAATGGCTGGGAATGGCAAAGATCACAAGCCTTACAGGAAGCTATTATACCATTATGGGACTTCCTACCCATCTTGTTTATAAAATCCTGAAAGAATCTTCTCTGATTTAAAAGATTATCAGGTTTAAAACTTCCATTAAAGAAGAAATAAAATACTTCCTGAAGAAATATAAATATTATTCATTATAAAATTTTATTATTTTTACAAAATCATCAAACTGCTGATAATAAAAAGCAGATTAGCGAGTTATATTGAATAATGAAAAAGAATATATTATTCCTTTTAGTCATATGTCTTGTTGCTTCATGTGCTACCAAAACGAAAAAGCCGGAGCAGCGATCAAGAGTATTGAAAGGATTTTCCACATATTATAACACATTATTTAATGCAAAAGATGCATTAAACAGTGAGTTTACCACCAGAGACAAAGGGCATAAGGACAACTTTTATGCTCCCTACATTCCTATTCTGACTTATGAAGAACAGCCTTTAGGAAGTGATCTTGGACAGACTGAGGCTTTTGCCGAAAATTCGATGAAGATGGCTGAAGTAGCCAACAGACCTTCTGGAAGAGGTAATTCAGGAATTCCCAATATTCCCGGCGGACCTCAGGGAAATGGCCCTTCAAGACCTGACGGGGAACAGACCAAAGGAGCCACTACTCTCGAAATTGCAGAAGCAAAGGCTTTAAAAGCAATCAATAAATACTCCGTAACCAGAAATGGTGAGGAGAAAAATAAACAGATTTTTGATGCCTACATGATCCTTGCCCAGGCAAGAATTTATCGGGGTAAATCTCTGGAAGCACTTGATGCTCTGAATTATGTTTTCACCCGTATGAAAGATGACAAAAGGATTCCACTCGCGAGAATCTATCAGGGGCTTGCTTATGATCAGATCAAAGATTATCACAGAGCGCATGAAACATTTGCCAAACTGAAAAGTGAAGATATCAGTAAAAGCTATGCAAAACTGCTGAGTATTTACTATTCCGAATCTTTGCTTGATGCCGGGAAAAAAGAAGAGGCCGCCAAAGAACTTGATAATGCTTTTGAACTGAACAGCAACAGAAAACTGAAAAGCAGAATCGCTTATCTGAGAGGTCAGGTGCTGGAAAATCTGAATCAGAATGATAAAGCAAGAGAAAGCTATGCTGCAGCGTATAAATATGCCAGTGATTTCGAATTTGAAGTAAAATCTCAGGTTGCCATCGCCAAAACTTTTAACGGTAAAGGAGACTATGCAGGAGCCAAAAATTACCTGGAAGGAATCAGTAAAAAAGGGATGTATGGCTCCAGAAAGAACGAATTTTATTATGCCTTAGGTTTAATGGCTAATAAAGCAGGCAAAAAGGATGAAGCACAGCAATTCTTCAGAAAATCACTGTTTGAAAAGGTTTCTGATCCTCAGATCCGTGGATTGGCTTATTATGAAATAGGAAAAAGCTATCTTGACAAAAATGATTATATAGGGGCCGGAAGTTATTATGATTCTGCGCTTGCCGTAATGACTTATGAACCATCAAAAATCCTGTTAAAAGATCAATCCGAGTATATTAAAAAGATTTCCAAAAACTACTATCTGATCAAAAAGAATGACAGTATTCTTTCTCTGGCAAAAATGAATGATGCTCAGAAAACAGACTATTTCACAAAATATATTGCCAAATTAAAGATTAAAGAAGAGAAAGAGGAACAGGAAAGGAGACGTGCGGAAAGAAGTAAAGGTTTTGATACCGGAGATTACAGTGCCAATTCTATTTTTGCCAATAGCGGCAATTCTTTTGAAGACTTTGGAGTCACTACAAAAGGTTTTTATTTCAGCAATTCAGGAACGGTAAGCAAAGGAACCTCTTCATTTAAGCAGATCTGGGGAGACCGTGCCCTGGCCGATAACTGGCGTTCTTCCAAGAAGATGGCCTCCATTGAAGATATGAAAAATGAAGCGTTGGGAGTAAACTCAGCGCCTAATCCAAGACGTTTTGAGCCTGCGTACTATATTGAACAGATTCCTACAGATCAGGGAAAATTATCTCAGTTAAAAAAGGACAGAGATACCGCCTCATTAGGTCTGGGAATTATGTATCAGAATTATTTTACCAATACTCCACTGGCCACGAAAACACTTTATGATCTTGTTGATGTAAAGCCGGAAGAAAAAGTGATGTTACAGGCATTGTATGAGATTTTTGCCATGAATTATGAGAAAAATCCACAGGCTTCTGAAAGAGCAAAACAAATTCTCTTAGCTGATTATCCTTATACTTCTTACGCTGAATTTGCCAGAAATCCTAAAAATAAATCATTTGTAAAATCAACTGAAGAAGTTGAAAACGAATACAAAAAGGCATACGCACTATTTGAATCAGAAAAATTTGTGGAAAGTAAAGATATTATAGATCAGACGATTCAGAAGTTTCCGAAAGATGCTCTGGTTCCTAAGCTGTATTTATTAAATGCTTTCAATGCAGGAAAATCAAGTGGAAAAGAAGTTATGATTCTGCAGCTGGAACAGATTGCCCTGAATTATTCCAAAACACCTGAAGGGATAAGAGCAAAAGAAATGCTGAATTATCTGAAAAGTGACCTCAGCTTCCAGGCAACGGACAACAAAGGAAATAATATTCCTCAACAACCATCAGGAGCACCTGTACAACCTAACACCCAAAATACGGGAGTTCCACAAATGAATAGTGGAAAAGTACAGAAGCTGGATAATATAAGTACAGCTCCACAAGCAAGCCCGGGGCAACCACAAAATCCTAAAAAACCTACTGAGACAAAATCAGGATCGAAGATCCCGCCAAGACCTCAATAAAATAAAAAGCGAAGATTTATTCTTCGCTTTTCTTTTTCTTTACTCCATGGAAATCTTTGAGATAAAAAGGCTCAAAATAAGCCATATCTTCAAATTCTTTGTTTTGTATTTTCTCCAGAGTCTTTCTGATGAGATATTGTGCAGAAGGATAAACATCTTCTTTAAAAACAGCATCAGGGAGATTCAGAATTTCTTTTGCTTTTTTAGCGCCATCCCCTATAAACAGAATTTTTTTATCTTTAAATTCTTCAAAAGATGTTTCATCCAGAATCTTGGCTTCGGTCTTGGATAACTCCTCCCCTGTTTTACCGTCATAAACGGCCGTATAAACCTCCATTCTCCTTGCATCGATCAAAGGTATTATAAAATCGTAGTTATCGCCTAAAAAAGGCTCTATCATGCTTTCAAGAGAATTCACTGCTATCAAAGGAACTCTGAGTCCATAACAAAACCCTTTAGCTGAGGCTGCTCCGATTCTTAGGCCGGTATAAGATCCGGGACCTTTTCCTAAAGAAACGGCTTCGATATCTTTAAGCGTAATCCCCGCTCCTTCCAATGCCCACTCTACATAAGTGTGAAGACTTTCAGACTGTTTATAGTTTTCAGAAACTTCTTCACAAAGGCACAATAACTTCTCATTATCTGATATGGCTACTGAACAGTTTTTCGATGATGTTTCCAGATATAGAATTTTCATTTTTTTGTTTTAAAGCTAAACAGCAAAATCGCGAAAAGCAAAATCGCTTTATAATATTCTGCAAATTTACTCCATTATTTTGGACTATTTTCTATAAATCGTTCTTGGCTCAGCCTGAGCACTTGGATAGATAGTCATATCTGAAATAGTAACGTGTTTCGGAGCATTTACACAGTAAGCAATGGCATCAGCAATATCTTCTGCTTTCAGGGCATCATAGCCTGCATACACCGTTGAAGCCTTTTCACTATCGCCTTTGAACCTTACCAGAGAGAAATCGGTTTCTACAGCTCCCGGCTGGATATTGGTTACTTTGATTCCAAATTCTGTAAGTTCCAGTCTCATACCTTCCGAAATAACGTCTACTGCTTTCTTTGTTGCACAGTACACTACTCCATTCGCATAGGTTTGTCTTGCTGCTACAGAACTGATATTTACAATATGACCTAAATTTTTAGTTTTCATAGTTGGAATGATCATTTTGGAAACATACAGTAATCCCTTCACATTTCCGTCAATCATAGAATCCCAGTCGTCCGTCTTACCAGCAGAGAGAGGATCTAACCCATGAGCATTGCCAGCATTATTAATCAGAACATCAATATCTTTCCAGTTCTCAGGAAGAGAATTAATAGCTGCTTCCACTTCTTCAAGATTCCTTACATCAAATATTAAACTAAATATTTCGGTGTATTGGGAAAGTTCTGTTTTTACAGACTCCAGCACCTCACTTCTCCTTCCACAAATAATAATTCTGTTTCCTTGCTTTGCAAGAAGCTCTGCAGTGGCTTTACCTATACCGGAAGTTGCACCGGTGATTAATATTGTCTTCATAAAATTGGTTGTTAAATGTCCGAATGCACTCCTCTATCAATGTCATGATTCTGTTACATTCAAACATTGTTGTATTGATTTATTAATTTGCATCAAAGGCCTGAAAAGCATCTTTGATATGGTCAATAACTAAGTTTTTGTTATCATCGGGAAGAACGGAAATAATATCAAATCTGGCTTCCTGATCGTTATTACATTCCTCCAGATAATGATTAGCTGCAGAAACAATGGATTTTATCTTTGTTTTGGTTACAGCTTCCTGAGGAAGGATGAACGCATCGGTGGATCTTGCTTTCACTTCCACGATAATAATCAGATTATCTTTTTCAGCAATGATATCAATTTCGTTTTGCTTAAAACGAAAGTTTCTGGCCTTAATGGTATAGCCGTTTTTCTGAAGATAATCAGCAGCGAGATTCTCTGCTATTTTTCCAAAATCATTATGATATGCCATAGTGTATAGTTAAGAGTTTGGAGATAGGAGAGTAGTGCTACTTTAAAAATCTATTTTTACTTTAGCATCCACTTTCATTTTCACATTGGCACCAATTAAGAGTGGTCTGTTGTCTTTAATATGCCCATTCGGGAATGTAAATACTACCGGGAAATTATACTTTGAAATTCTGTCTGAGATCAGTTTGTAAACGAACTCATCAAAGCTATCTTCATAGTTTTTATTTTCCTTTTCATCTCCCATATTGGTCATTCCACCAACAATCAATCCTTTGATTTTGTTGAAGACACCTGCCAGCTCCAGACTCATAATCATACGGTCCAGTGCATAAAAGTTTTCTCCTATATCTTCAATAAACAGAATCTTGTCTTTAAAATCGAATGAATATTTCGTTCCCAGAAGAGCGTAGATAAGGGCTAAATTTCCTCCAACCAATTCTCCCTGAATATTCCCCTTTTTATTGAATGGGTGAGATTTTAGGACGTATTTAGGCTTTTTGCCTTTTAGGATATCAAAGATCAGATCATAGCTTTCATTTGTCACTCCAAAACTTGATGTCTTAATGGTCTGTCCATGAATGGAAACAAAACCTTTTTTTAACAGATAACTTTGTATGACTGTATTGTCTGAATATCCGATATACCATTTCGGGTTTTCTGTAAAGTTTTTCAACTTCAGGTGCTGAATAAGATGCTGGCATCCGTAACCGCCTCTTGAAGCCCATACAGCTCTTATTTCCGTATCATTTAAGGCCCAGTTGATATCTTTTGTTCTTTCCTTTTCTGTTCCGGCGTAATTATATCCGTTTGAAAATTTAGTGTAGAGATGTTCTCCGAGAACGGGTTCAAAACCTCTGCTTTTAATCATTTCTATTCCCTTTTCCAGTTGAGTAGTATCTACTGCACCTGCAGGGGAAATAACAGCTATTTTGTCTCCTTTTTTAAGAGACTTTGGAAAGATCATTTTTTTCATTTTGCTTTTTGATATTTTACTTCTTTCTTTTCTGCTTCCTCCAGTTGTTTTTCAAATTGGTTGAACTTTTTAAAACTCTGCAGGAAAATAAAGAAACTGAATATAATAAGAATACAGCCAACAACTCTTCTGATCTGGTTGGCCAGTTTTTGTGTTAATTTATCATGAAACTGTTTGGCAAGAAATATCTTGGCAAGATCTATAGACAGGTAAGTGGCCAGTACTATACTGATGTATAAAATAAAACTGCTGGTGTCCGGATATTGATTCCTTACGGAAATTACCGTTACCAGCCAGAAAAGGATGACTCCAACATTCAGAAGATTAAAGAAAAAACCGTTGAAAAAGGTCTTAATATAATTTTGACCAATGATCTTTTCTTCTCCGGGCAGGTGCATTTTGGTTTTGGTCACCAGCATTACAATTCCGTAGATGAAAATAAGAATAGAAGTGATCCTGTAAAAACCTGGATGTTTATCAATTAAAGAAACAATATCCGTACTGGCATAGTACGCCGCTACAATGCATAATAAATCTGCCGTAATCACACCAAGATCCAGTGACAGGGCATGTCTGGGGCCTCTGGAAAAGCTGGTTTCAATAAGCAGGAAAAAAATAGGTCCTATGAAAACCAGGCTTAGCATAAATCCTAATATGACGGCAGATAGTACAAGTTCTAGCATTAAGTAGTGTTTTAAAATGAATAAAAATTCATTTCGTTTAATACAAAGTTAGACTTTATGATTTAATTATTCAATAAAGTTATGATATATCAAGTGGATTTTAATAACACTTTAATGTAATTTTTTATTAAGGAATAGGAGAGGAGTGGAGAGTACATTTCATACTTTTTACATTTAGAAAATAAAAGGCTGACGGTTCGGTAACACATCAGCCTTTATAATTTTATCAACAGTCTTCTTAAAGACTTAATTCTTTACTTCACAATCTGGAAGTCAAGCTGCTTCTGAATCAGATTGGCTTTCACCACCTTAATCTGAACTTCATCTCCAAGCTGATATTTATTTCCATGTCTTATTCCGTATACAGCATGGGTTTTCGCATCATACATATAGGAATCATCCACAAGGTCTCTTAACTTGATCAAACCTTCAGCACCATTCTCAGGAATTTCAACCCAGAAACCAAACTCAGCTACTCCGGAAATCACTCCTCTGAATGTTTCTCCCAGATGTTTTTCCATGAATTTTACCTGCATGTACTTGATGGAATCTCTTTCCGCATCTGCTGCCAGTCTTTCCATCGCACTGCAGTGTTTTGCCTTTTCTTCAAGCTCACCTCTGTTTGGAGATTTTCCTCCATCCAGATAATGCTGAAGAAGACGGTGTGCCAGCAAATCGGGATAACGACGGATAGGAGAGGTGAAGTGGCTGTAATACTCAAAACCTAAACCATAGTGGCCGATTGGTTCTGTAGAATACACAGCTTTGCTCATACTTCTCATCGCAAGAGTTTCAATCATATTTTCTTCCCCTTTTCCTTTTACATCATGAAGAAGTTTATTCAAAGACGCAGCCACTTTTTTGGTATTGGCCAAATCCATTTTATATCCGAAAGTAGCAACGAAGTCTCTCAAAGATTCCAGTTTTGCAGGATCCGGATCATCGTGTACCCTGTAAATAAATGTATTGTTGGTGATCTCACCTTTTCTTGAAAGTGATACAAATTCTGATACTTTTTTATTGGCTAAAAGCATGAATTCCTCGATCAGGTGATTAGAGTCTTTACTGATTTTAAAGTACACACCAACCGGTTCATTATTTTCATCAAGATTGAATCTTACTTCACTTCTGTCAAAAGTAATGGCTCCTTTTCTGATACGTTCATGACGCATTATTTTCGCCAGCTTATCAAGTGTATTGATTTCTTCCGCCAGATCTCCCTGTCCGGTTTCGATACGCTCCTGAGCTTCTTCATATGTGAATCTCCTATCTGAGTGGATTACTGTTCTTCCGAACCACTGCTTTTGAATTTCAGCATTATCATTCAGTTCAAAAACAGCTGAAAAGGTATATTTATCCTCGTGTGGACGAAGGGAGCATACATCATTACTCAAAACTTCCGGCAGCATCGGCACAACCCTGTCAACAAGATATACTGAAGTAGCTCTCTGATAGGCTTCATCATCCAGAATAGTTCCCGGAACTACGTAATGAGATACGTCTGCAATATGAACTCCGATTTCCCAGTTTCCATTTTCCAGTTTTCTAATGGATAAAGCATCGTCAAAATCCTTCGCATCCTTAGGGTCAATGGTAAACGTACAGATATTACGCATATCCCAACGTTTTGCCACCTCGTCATCTGTGATGCTTCTGTCGATTTTATCTGCATCAGCTTCTACTTCCGATGGAAATTCGTAAGGAAGACCATATTCTGCAAGAATAGAGTGGATTTCCGTTTCATGTTCTCCCGGAGCACCCAGTACCTGAATGATTTCACCTTCCGGGTTTTTGTCACCCGGTCTCCATTCCGTCATTTTTACGATCACCTTATCTCCATCTTCAGCATTGTTGAATTTTCCTTTCGGAATAAAGATATCTGTGTTGATTGTCTTTTTATCACAAACCACAAACCCAAATTCCTTATGGGCAACCTTCTGAAATGTTCCTACAAACTCAGTTCTGGTACGTTCCAAAACTTCCAAAACAGAGCCCTCTAATTTCTTTCCTTTATAATGATAAGTTATAATAAGAACCTTATCTCCCTGCAATGCATCCTTTACATTTTTGGAATGAACGAAGACATCATCTTCCAAACCTTCCACACTTACATAAGCATTTCCACTTTGGTTAAAGTCAATAGTTCCGGTAAGCGTTCCTGCGATTTTCAGGTTCACAATGTATTTTCCTTTTTCAACTTCTTTAATCTTTTCAGATCCCTGAAGTTTATGCAGCGCCTGGATCACAAGTTCTCTTTGTCTTGGATTTTTGTAATCTATCCCATCAGCGATCTGCTTATAATTATAAATTTTGGATGAATTTGCATTCATAAAACGGAGGATCATTCTTCCGATCTCCATCATCTTTAAATCATTTTTATGACTTATATATTTTCTTTTTTTTGGCATTTTAATTTTTCTTTTAATTGTTTTGGTCTTATCTCAATTAAGACCTTTTTCTAAATCTTCCTTATTAGTTCCTTAGTATAAGGTTATTCAATTTCATCATTAGAATCTTTCCGTAAATCATCAGAAATTATCTTTCAGTTTGCTTACAACGGGAGCTTTAGTTTTGTATAAATTTAATACAATTCTGGAGAAGAAAAGAGAAAAACCTTTTATTAAATATATTTCAAATATAAGAAAGGCTTTGGAGAATAATAGAGTGTAATTTCTATTGGACACTGCAAATGTACGAATAAAAAATAAATAAGGCTTGTAAAGTGATTTACAAGCCTTATTATAATTAGCAAACTGCAATTTTGTCAACTCTGTTCTGGTGTCTTCCACCTTCAAAGTCTGTTGAAAGAAATTTATCTACAATTTCAAGTGCCAGTTCTTTAGATATAAATCTTGCCGGCATTGAAATCATGTTGGCATCATTATGCTGTCTTGCCAGTGTTGCAATCTCCGGCATCCAGCATAAAGCGCATCTTATCTTCTGATGTTTGTTAGCAGTGATCTGAACTCCGTTTCCGCTTCCACAGATCAGAATTCCCAGCTCATTTTCTCCGTTTTCCACAGAGGTTGCCGCAGGGTGTACAAAGTCTGGATAATCCACACTGTTTGTGGAAAACGTTCCAAAATCCTGAACATCAAAACGTTCTGAAAGGTAGTTCTTAACAATCTCCTTATATTCATAGCCTGCATGGTCCGCTGCGATAGCAATTTTTCTTTTCATAATACTCTTATTAAGCTTTATTAGATTCTATTTCCTTACAAAGGTAAGAATAATAACAATTCGTGTTAGTAAACCCTGAGTTAATTGTGAAAAGGTATGTGAATAACTGTGGAAAACTTTTCTCAACTTTCTATTTTTAAAGATCAATTTATTTCGTAATAGAAAATCTTTTCTCAAACTTTTACCACAACTTTCCAGATGTTTTCTTCAGCTATCCCCAGATTTTTCCATAATAAAATAACTAATAATGGTTTCATCTCAAAGTTATCAACATTTGTTAATAAGTATGTGAAATAACGGGTTTACAGAGATTTATATTGTGAGTTAAATATGAGTTGAGTAAAAGTTGAATGTTATCAATTTTTAGCATAAAACTTATCCCCGAAATTCACAACACTCAACAACAACTACATTATTCTTTTTTTTAAAAGAGATAAAATTGTTGATTAATGGGTGATTGGGTTCGGGGAAACTTTTTGAAAACTTTTATTTTAATCAAACTGTTGAAAAAGTTTAAAACCTTACATTTGTGAAACAAAAATTCAATGAGATTTATGAAATTGTTCTTGCGAGATTTTTCCGAAAGCTAAAACGGATTTTGAGCACAACGGTTTCATAGGGCTTAGCAAAAAATAAATCTACTTATGAAAACAATCAATGATCTTAATTTTAAAGATAAGAAGGCTCTGGTAAGAGTGGACTTTAATGTTCCACAGGACGATCAACTGAAAGTGACTGACAACACAAGAATTGTTGCTGTGAAACCAACAGTGGAAAAGATCCTTAATGATGGTGGTTCTGTCATCTTAATTACACACCTTGGAAGACCTAAGGGAGAGGTTAAAGATGAATTTTCTCTTAAACATATTGTTGGCGAAGTTTCTGCTGTTTTAGGGCAAGAAGTTAAATTTGTTGATGAGTGTATTGGAGAGAAGGCAGAGCAAGCAGCTGCAGATTTAAAACCAGGAGAGATCTTACTATTGGAAAATGTACGTTTTCATAACGAGGAGGAAAAAGGAGATGCTGGATTCGCAGAGAAGCTTTCAAAGTTAGGAGACGCTTATGTAAATGATGCATTTGGTACGGCTCACAGGGCTCATGCTTCCACAGCAGTAATCGCTCAATACTTTCCGTCAACTAAATATTTCGGTTTACTAATGGCTAAAGAGCTGCAGGCAATCGACAAAGTATTAAAAAGTGGTGAGAAACCAGTTACAGCTATTTTGGGTGGATCTAAAGTTTCAACTAAAATTACCATTATAGAGAATATCCTTCCTGCAGTAGATAATCTGATCATTGGTGGAGGTATGGCATTTACTTTTATTAAGGCTCTTGGAGGGAAAATCGGTAATTCTCTTGTAGAAGAAGATAAACTTCCTTTGGCCCTTGAGATTTTAGTAAAAGCTAAAGAGCACAAAGTAAAAGTATATCTTCCGTCTGATGCCATCATCGCTGAAAGCTTTAGTAATGATGTGGAGAGAAAAGAAGCTGATATCTATGCAATCCCTGAAGGATGGATGGGACTTGATGCGGGTCACAAATCGAGAGATCAGTTTAATGATGTATTGTTGAATTCAAGAACTATCCTTTGGAACGGTCCTATCGGAGTTTTTGAAATGTCAAACTTTGCTGGTGGCACAGTTGCTTTAGGAGAGAGTATTGCTGAAGCAACAAGACTTGGTGCTTTCTCTTTAGTTGGAGGAGGTGACAGTGTTGCTTTTGTTAAGCAATTCGGATATGCTGATCAGGTAAGCTATGTTTCTACCGGAGGTGGAGCAATGCTTGAAAGTCTTGAAGGACTTGAATTGCCAGGGGTAGCTGCAATCAATAATTAATAGAAAATAAAAGATATTTCAAAGCCTGCTAATTATATTAGCAGGCTTTTTTTATTTCTTAAACTTAAAGAAAATCCTTTATTGATCGTAGTTTTAATGCTATTTTAGATATAACTTCTAGTTATATAGAGATGGGTTGAATTATCTTTCAGAGACTTATGTTTTTAATGAAATTTATGATCAGAATATTCTTAGAAAATTTACGAGTTTATGTGATTTTATTTATGGTTTTATTCTCATTTTACTTTGATAAATGACCATTATTTTTGCAAAACAATTGATATAAAAAGCGGTATTTTTTCTGTGAATTATACTTTGTATTTCGAAAAATATAGAAGGAGTAGTTGATATGATCTTATGAAGATTAGTAGAGGATTTGAAGGAAGGTTTATGATTTTTTCTTCCCATTGAAAAGTGATTCTATTTATTTTTTTAAAATTATTCTGGAGACATATGTTTTACTTTATCTGTTTTAGGAAATAGTAGTTTAGATTATTTTAGTATTTAAAGTTCTACTGGAAAATGGTAAATATTAATCTTTTGAAAACTTTAAATCTCTAAATTCAATGTTTTATTTATTTCATACAGTAGTGATGGTTATGTATATTGTTGATTATTAATTATTAAACTTATTTTTTAACTATTTTATCCTTATTATTTTCATGTGATAATTTTACTAAGACAATAGAAATCCATAGGTAACTATAATAAAATGAATAAGTTAATTATTTTTTTGAATTTTTAAGATCCTTTTACATGCTAATTTTAAGTAAGTTTTAATTTTTTATTCTTTAGACTTAAAAATTTGCCATGAAGTTTAACATTGTTTAGGTGCTTCCAAGTTTTAAATTTTTGATCAAGTATTGATTTTTGAAACTCTCTGTATTTTTATTTTTTCCTTTTTTGTAAAAAAAATACAACCTTTCAATTTTTATCAATTTTATTTTTTGAAGTAGGGAAAAATTATTTTTATTAAAAGTGGTAGAGTGGAGTAGGGGAGCTTCTTCTTTATCGTGGAATAATTACCTTAGGAAGAAATTAGATTTTCTTTTTTTGTCGTCAGAATTATATTTACCAAATCAGCTTTAATTTTTTCTTTTAATAAAAATGTCGAAAAATGAACTTCATAAATAGCTTAAAAATCAATTTTTTCTCTTTTTTAGAGTGTCTGTATCTTATTTTATTTTGAAGCTGAATTGAAGCTATTTCTGTATTAATTTATCTTGTTGAAACTAAATTTCTTCTTTTTTTGCTGTTTTTTATGCTTTTGTTGAAAACTGAATGAGAAGGTTTAGTAAAATCTTAAGTGCATAAAATGCTGTGTAGGTGATGGACATTTTTCTCAACTTTTAAAAATAGAGTAGGGTAGATATTTTTATTTTTTTTTATTTGATAAAATTGACGAAGAAATTATTATTCGGATATGATATTTAAAAAGAAAACTCAGGAGAAAAATCCTGAGTTTTTATTTTTTAAGCTAAAACGCTGAAAATTGACCTTCATAAATAGGGTAAAAATCGATTTTCTATCTTTTTTCGATAATATATATCAAACTTGAAAATTCGTTCGAAAATAACGCTTTTACGTTGGAAATTGTTCCAAAGATCACTGCTTTTAACCAAAATAGAGGTGATTTTTTGTATTTTTCGCTCAACATAGAGATGTAATACGAATCAAGAACTAAAGGTTTGATCTTTCTCATTTTCCAGTCAGGATTTTTGGAAATCAAATTTTCCATACCATTTTTTGAAAAATGATAGATATGTCTTGGAACATCATAAGCGGCCCAATATTCTTTATAATGTTTCGCATCATAGGAAGTAGGGTTGGGAACTGCAATCACAAGAATTCCTTTTTCTTTTAATTTTTCATGAAAAACAGCAAGCATTTCATCCTGATTCTCGATGTGCTCAAATACATGCCATAGTGTAATAGCATCTAAGGTATTTTCCTCAATTTTGTTAATATCATCTAAAATAGAAGCCTTGGTTATTTTTCCCTGTGCTGCTTTTCTGGCATCAGAATCCGGTTCAAATCCATAGGTTTTAAAATCATTTTCAATATACTTTACAAATTCTCCTGCGCCGCATCCGTAGTCCAGAACTTTTGATCCTTTTTTTATTCTGTCTATCAGGATATTTTTTTTGTACTGAAGATTGAATGATTGAAGAAACTTATAAAGCTTTTCTTTCAAACTTCCGGAATCCTGGTGATGAGAAATATAATCTTCACTTTCATAATATCTGGAAATATTGGATGGAATAGGAGTGGTTTTAAAAACTCCTTTTGTTTCAGTCTCTTTGATCTCAAATATTTCCTGTGAAAGAAAATGATCTTTTATTTTCATTGAAGTAAATATCTTTTATATGATAAAAAAATTAAGATATTCAGAAGTGTTTTACGCTTATAAATACCTTAATTTTTGTTTTTATTTTCTAATGTTTCACGTGAAACATTTTTATTAACGACCTAAATAAACTAATAAAACATTGATATCAGCCGGAGAAACACCACTTATTCTTCCTGCCTGAGCAATAGTCTTCGGACGTACGTTAGACATCTTTTGTTTTGCTTCTGCAGATAGGCTGGAAAGCTTTGTGTAATCAAAATCTTCAGGGATTTTAATATTTTCCAGACGATTCAGCTTAGCTACATTTTCTTTTTCTTTCTCAATATATCCTTTATACTTAATATTGATCTCTGCCTGTTCTCTTACTTCATCATTATATTGACTAGAAACTTCTTTGATAAAATCAATTTCATCCAGTTTTTCTAACGTCATATTAGGTCTGGTAAGGATTTGTGCTGCTCTGTACGCCTGATCAACAGGGCTGCTTTCGATAGATTCCAGGACAGGGTTAATAATACCTGGTTTTAAAGAAGTTTCTCGAAGGAATTCTTCAAGTGATTGACTTTCAGATACTTTAGTTTCGACGCGTCTTAATCTGTCTTCTTTTGCCAGTCCTAGCTGATATGCTTTCTCTGTTAATCTGATGTCAGCATTATCCTGTCTTAAAAGAAGTCTGTATTCTGCACGTGAAGTAAACATTCTGTAAGGTTCTTCAGTTCCTTTTGTAATTAGGTCATCAATCAATACTCCAATATAAGCTTCATCTCTGTTTAAGATAAAATCTCCCTTTTCATGAACTTTATTGTGTGCATTGATTCCGGCAATTAATCCTTGACCAGCTGCTTCTTCATATCCGGTTGTTCCATTGATCTGTCCGGCGAAATATAAATTATCAATTAATTTAGTTTCGAGGGTATGCTTTAATTGGGTAGGAGGGAAGTAGTCATATTCAATTGCATAACCCGGACGGAAAACTTTTACATTTTCGAATCCTGGTATATGTTTCATCGCTTTGATCTGTACATCTTCCGGGAGAGAAGAACTGAATCCGTTGACATAGATTTCCACAGTTTTCCATCCTTCCGGTTCTACGAAAAGCTGGTGTCTGTTTCTTTCTGCGAAACGGTTAATTTTATCTTCAATGCTTGGACAGTATCTTGGGCCTAAACTTTGAATCGTTCCATTAAACATTGGACTTCTGTCAAAGCCTTCTCTTAAAATATCGTGTACCGTTTCATTAGTATATACGATATGACAGCTTAGTTGTTTGGTGAGTTTTGGTGTATCAAGATAGCTGAACTTTTGAGGATTTTCATCTCCTTTCTGTTCTTCCATTTTTGAATAATCCAAACTTCTTCCGTCTACTCTCGGTGGAGTACCGGTTTTCATTCTTCCTGCCTCAAAACCTAAAGTGACCAGTTGTTCTGTAATTCCAAAAGCTCTCGGTTCACCCATTCTTCCTCCTCCTAATTGTTTATCTCCAACGTGGATTAATCCGTTAAGAAAAGTTCCGTTTGTAAGAACTACAGATTTTGCTTTAATCTCAATTCCTAAAGAAGTAACTACTCCGGCTACTTTATTATTTTCAACAATCAGTTGTTTCACCATATCCTGAAAGAAATCAAGATTGGGAGTATTCTCCAATGCTAAACGCCATTCTTCGGCAAAAAGCATTCTATCATTTTGGGTTCTCGGAGACCACATCGCAGGACCTTTTGAAAGATTCAGCATTTTGAATTGGATCGCAGATTTGTCTGCCACAATTCCGGAATATCCTCCCATTGCATCAATTTCTCTTACGATCTGTCCTTTTGCGATTCCGCCCATTGCCGGGTTGCAACTCATCTGTCCGATGGTCTGCATATTCATTGTAATAAGCAGTGTTTTTGAACCCAGGTTAGCTGCTGCTGCTGCTGCCTCACAACCTGCGTGTCCTGCACCTACTACTATTACATCATATATTTCTGAAATCATTTTTATCTCGCTTGTTTTAAGCTTTAAACCTTATCTTTATAACCAATGTTTCACGTGAAACATTTTTGGAGAATGCACTCTAGGTAAACTTATATTGTTGCTAGAATAGAGTACTTTAAATATGGGACTTTAAGTGATTCTTCAATTTTAAAACTTTAAATCCCTGTATTTATCCAGGTACAGATCTTCCATTCTCCGCATCTCTTTTTCTTCCTCTTCCGTTTTATCTTTATAGCCTGCAAGGTGTAAAATACCGTGGGCTAAAACCCTTCTTAATTCTTCTTCATAATCTCGGGAAAGGGTAGAGGCGTTATCAGAAATGCGCTGCAAAGATACGAAAATCTCAGCGCTTATTGTCTTACCTTTTACATAATCAAAAGTGATGATATCTGTATAATAATCATGCTGCAAATAATCCTGATTAATCTTAAGAAGATATTCGTCATCACAGAAAATGTAATTGATTTCTCCTAATTTTTTTCCTTCTGAAAGAATAAGATCTTCCAGCCATTTTTTGTAATCCGTACTTACCGACTCTGGTAAGTTTTCGTAAAAGAACTGTATCATTTTTTTAAAACCAGTGTCCTAAAATAACACTGAATATACCTTTTTGGTTATTTTTTAGGGAGTGGCTGAAGTTTACTTTTATCTGCCCGCAAGGAGATTTGTAACCAGCTGTAATTCCCAGTGAGCTATAATTTACTTTAACTGCATCCTCAAACTTGATATCGTTTGATAAGTTGGCAAAGGTAAAGTTTCCGCTGATAAAATAGTTTTTATTAAACTTAAACTGAACATCATTTGATGCCAGTATGACATTGTTTGTATACAACTGGGCGAAATAGAATCCACCAAAACTTTTAAAATTGATGAGATTCTGCTCAAAAATTCCGCCTAATCTGTATTGGTAATAGCCTGGAAGGTTTTCACCGATAGTAACTCCTCCAAACAGATTGAGACGATAGCTGAATTGTTTGCTTAGCGGAATATTAAGCTTAAGGTCAGCTTTGATCTGAATGATTCTTTTATCAACTTCAGACTTTAAAAGATCTACAACCTTTCCTTCTGCTGCAAAATAAACCCCTTTTGTAGGGAATTCCTTATCATCCTGAGTGTCGGTCTTAATAAAAACATAAGGGTTCAGAAAACGGCTGTATCGCCTGTTATCTCCATTGCTGTTTTCTGCTTTAAAATAATCGTGGCTAATACCGCCGCCAATGGCAAATTTATCCTTCCAGGTAGACTGTATATAAGCTTCATTTCTGATCCATTCCCAGCGGTCTACTACATAGTTATCTACATTCTTTATATCAAAGCTCATTCCTGATGAATAGAGGCCAACTCCCGGAATATATCCGTTATCTACAAAATAATTAAGGTAATATCTGAGACGATCTCCTACAACGAGATCCACCGAAAGGTTTGAATTTTTAAATAAAAGCCTTTTTGCAGAATAATTCAAAAGAAGTCCCGTTTTAAAAACTTCGTCATAATGCAATCCGAATTTTAGAAAATGACGGGCATCATCTTCAGTGACGTAAAGCTTCAGGTAATTGGCGTCATTCTCCTGAACGATATCATAATTGATAAATTTGTAGTTGTTGGTAGCAACCAGTTTATCTATCATTTTATTAATGCTTCCATAGGTCTGCAAAGAGGGGAGGCGTAGTCCCATTTTTCCCAGCGTGTAGTTTTTACCATAAATTTTGCTTCCTTCAATAGAAATACTGTCTATTTTATAAACATTCGAATATATAGGGTTCACCTGTTGTCTGAGACGGTCAAATGATCTCTTTGGCAGTTGGTCTAATACCTGGGAATATTTCATACCTTCCACATATCCGCTGTCCAGAATTTTCTTTTTATCATCGTAGCTTGTAGCGGACATCCCTTTCAGATTGGGTTTAATATTGATATCTGTATATCTGTATTGTCTTCGGGTATCTCTTTTGATACCGAAATCTATGACCTGGTTCAGAATGGCTATAATATTGTTTAAATCTTCTCTTTTAGAAAGATCCTGATTAAGATCCACACCTATGACGATGTCAATTCCTTTGTCCTTTAAAGGCTTTGAGGGGTAGTTTACCGTCATCGCTCCGTCAATATAAATGCTGTCCCCAATTTTTACCGGATCCATTAAAGAAGGGAACGCAGAACTCGCCATAATAGACTGTACGAGATCTCCCTTTTCAAAAATCTGCATATTGCCGCTTTCAAGATTGGTAGCGACACAAAGGAAAGGAATAGGCATTTTGGAAAAGTCCTCAATATTGGAAACGTTTTTAAAAAGTTCTTTCAGAAGATAAACATTTCTTTGTCCGGTACTGATAGAGGAAGGAAGTGTGATTTTACCGTTTTTGAGCGGAATGGATAAAAGATATTTGTCTACAGATTTATTGAAAAAGCTGGCTTCCTGCCGGGACTTTGGATCCATAATAAGAGAATAGAAATCTGTATCCATGACTATTTTTTCTATTTCTTTTCCGGAGTATCCGGCGGCATACAATCCGCCTACGATAGCTCCCATGCTTGTTCCGGAAATATAGTCTACTTTCACTCCCAAAGAATCCAGTACTTTAAGAACTCCGACATGTGAAAAACCCTTGGCACCACCACCGGCCAGAGAAAGCCCTATTTTTGGATTCTTCGGAATTACCAGATTTTTTTTTACCTGAGAATGGATCAATAACAGTGGGAATATGAAAAGCAGAATCAGGAGTTTTCTCATAGTTAATCTTTTATATAAATCCGTTTCACCCGCGGGGAAATGGAGGTTAATACTTCATAGGTTATCGTTTTGCAGTATCCTGCGAATTCTTTTAAGCTTGGTTTGGCGTTGAAAACAGTTACTGTATCACCTTCTTTTACGTTGGGAATATGGTCTACATTAATCATCATCATATCCATGCAGATATTTCCGACGATAGGTGCAAGAGTTTTATTTACACCTACATTTCCTACCTGATTTCCGATCAATCTTGGAATTCCGTCTGCATATCCCACAGGAATCGTTGCAATTCTTGTAGGATGATCTGCTTTATATCTTCTGCTGTAGCCTACAGATTCACCATTTTCAACGGTTGATATCTGTGAAATTACGGTTTTAAAGCTTACCACAGATCGTAATTGTTTCTGAATTTCAGGATCTGCAGATTCTCCCAGCATACCAATACCGATTCTCACCATGTCATGCTGATGATCTTTATAGCTGGTAATTCCTGCCGAATTCAGAATATGGCGGATAGGAGCGTAGCCTAGTTTTTCAATAAGGTAACCGGAATTTTTTTCGAATATCTCCAGTTGTTTTAAAGTGAATTCTTTTTCTTCAGGCATATCAGAAGAGGATAGATGGCTGAACATACTTTGAACCCTTACGTTTTTCTGACTTAAAGTTTCGCTTAATTGATCCAGCTCGAAGTCTTTAAAACCAAGACGGTGCATTCCCGTTTCCAGCTTGATATGGATCGGATATTTCTTATCATATCCGGATTTCTGAACCGCTTCATAGAATAATTCCAAAACTCTGAAACTGTAGATTTCCGGCTCCAGGTTATATTCTATAATCGTCTGATAACTGTGCTGCTCGGGATTCATCACAATAATAGGAGTTGTGATCCCTTTTTTACGAAGTTCTACCCCTTCATCTGCATAGGCTACCCCAAGATAATCTATATGATGATGCTGAAGAAATTCTGATACTTCAAAGCTTCCCAGCCCGTAAGCGTTGGCTTTCACCATTGCCATCATTTTAGTTCCCGGTTTCAGCAATGATTTATGATAGTTGATATTGTGAAGAATTGCATTAAGGTTTACTTCCAATACCGTATCATGCTTTCTGAGTTCAAGAATATCTTTCAGTTTTTCGATCTCAAATTTTCTGGCTCCTTTGAGCAGAATAATCTGATTTTCTATTTCAGTAAGATGTTTACTTTCAATGAGCTCTTTAGTATCAATAAAAGTATATGTTTTAGTTTTAAATAATTCACTAAAGTTTGATATTTCATCGCCAATTAAGAAGACTGAGTCAAAATTTTGCTCATTCACCAGTTCAGAAACTTCTTCATATAATTCTTTGGCGTTGGAGTTTACTCCTACAATATCTGTTAAGACCAGTGATTTTTTAGATTTGTTGTATTCATTCAAAAACTGCAGGGCAGTCTTCAAAGAGTCGAGGTCAAGATTAAAAGAATCGTTGATGACAATATTGCCCTTAACTCCTTCAATCGCTTCAAGCCTCATTTCAACGGCTTTTAAAAGGTTGATTTTTTCAACGATCTTTTTATTTTCGATATTCAGTTCCTTGAGTACCGAGATAAGCGCCATAGCATTGGTTAATGTCGCTTCGTCTCTCTGATGAACCGGAAAACTGATTTCTTCACCCAAATATTCAACAATGATGTTTTCATCTTTGGAAATATTGTTTTTGATGAAAACCTGATTCTCTTTTTTAAAACCGTAAGAAATTAATTTTTTATCAGAATAGGATTTTTTAATTTTTTGATCAACCAAAAAATTATCTCCATTATAAATGATCACTTCAGAATTTTTGAAAAGAATAATTTTTTCATTAATCAATTCTTCCTCGGAAGAAAAGTTGGCCGCGTGAGCAGTTCCGATATGCGTGAGCAGTCCGATCTGAGGGTGGAAAATATTTTCAAGTTTTTCCATTTCATGCGGTTTTGAAATTCCTACCTCAAAAATCCCAAGCTGATGGGAACTGTTGATCTGAAGAAGAGACAAAGGAAGACCAATCTGGGAATTAAAACTTTTAGGGCTTTTTACCGTAGGAAACTCGTTCCATAAGCACTGATATAACCATTCTTTTAAAATAGTCTTACCATTACTTCCTGTAATTCCTATCGATTGTAAATGAGAATTTTCGAAATGATACTTTGCTAATTTTTGAAGAAACTCTACGGAATTTTCAACAATGATCCAGGTTATATTGTCAAACTCAGGATAGTAATGTTCAGAAATAATGACATTGATACCCCTGTCCATTGCAGATTCAATAAATTTTTCACCGGAATTTTTGTGAGTATTGATCGCAATGAAAGCTGAATTCTTGATAGAATAAATAATCCTGCTATCGTATGCTATATTTTTGATCAATAAACTTCCGTCACCAATGACCTGTGAACTGGTGATCTCTGCAATGTGTTGTACTGTATAATTCATTGGTACCCTTTCTGCTTTTTTTTTAGCGAACCGGCAAAAAGGTAAAATAGTAAAAGGGCTGAGATTTATGACATCATCCGGTTTTTCCTTTTTAAATATTTTACAGTGTAGCTTTTTCGCTTTTCATTTTATATTAGTGAATATATTTTACGGTTTATAGCAAACAGTTTTACAATTTAGTGATTTCGTCGTCTGCTTTATCCGATTATTTTCTTTTTGAAAGTACTTCGTCAATAAAAACACGGCGGCTTACTGCTTCATAACTTTCTGTTTCTCCCAGTTCCACCAGATTATCTCCCTGTGAAGTTCTCATCGAGTAGTTGGCAAGATTACCGGTTCTCTTACAAATAGCATGCACTTTTGTAACATACTCTGCAGTCGCCATCAAATTGGGCATTGGTCCAAATGGACGACCCAAAAAATCCATATCCAATCCTGCAATAACTACTCTGATACCACTATTGGCAAGCTGGTTGGCAACATCAACAATGCTTTCATCAAAAAACTGAGCTTCATCAATGGCTACTACATCACAATTCGAAGCCAACAGAAGAATTTCATTAGGGTTTTCTACTGCTGTACTGCGGATTTTATTCTGATTATGGGAAACTACATCTTCTTCAGAATACCGTACATCCATTTTTGGTTTAAAAATTTCCACATTCTGTCCTGCCATTTCCGCTCTTCGCAATCTGCGGATAAGTTCCTCGGTTTTACCGGAAAACATAGAGCCACAAATCACTTCCATCCAACCACTTTGTTTGGAATGATTAATTGTATTTTCTAAAAACATTTGTTAAATTAGCCGTATATTTTTAACATCAAAAGTAAGCAATTTTAATAAGAATCTTATTATGCAGAATATCCAAGATTTAAAGGAAAAGATTTTTTTTGAATCCATGAATATCATTGATAATCTGGACAAAATAAGCAATATAGACGAATTACTTTCCAAGCAAGATCTTGTAGATGAGCTTGCTAACAGGATTTCTTTTTTGAAACTGCTGGAAAAAAATATTGAATACTTCGTAGCAGACAATCCGGAGCAGAATCCGGACCATCATTATGTCTCTTTTGTTTCAGGAGAAACAGATCATCATGATACCGGAAACGAAGTGACGGAGGAGGAAGCAATTTTCAATAATGAACTGAACGAAATTGATGAAAATGAAGTTTTTTCAGACGAACCTGATGAAGAAGCTGTTTTCAACAATCAGCTGAATGAAATTGTTGAAAATGAATTCCATGAAAATATTGTAAGCTTTGTAGAAGAAAACAAGGAAGAAAAATTACCGGAAAATATTCAGGAAGAGACTCCAGAATATGAACCCCTTGAAGAAGAGGCTGTTTTTAATAATCAGCTGAATGAAATTGATGAAAATGAAATTTCAGAGGAACAGAGAGCAGTTTTGAGCTTTGTAGATGAAGATAAAATTCTTGCAGATTCTACACCGGATTCGGATGAAGATCTTAACGAAGATCTGTTTTATAATGAAGTCACAGAGGAAGAAGCTGTTTTCACTAATCAGCTCAATGAAATAGAAGAACAGGAAGATGAAATTATTGTGACGAAATCTGAAAAAGAAACGGATTCTGTTGTAGTAAATGATGTAAAATCTTCTGTAACGGAAACAATTCCGAGCATTTTTGATACAGAAACGCTGGATGATGAAATACTGATTGAAGAAAACGAAGAACAATTTGTGGCTTCAAACATTTCCATAGAGCAGGGGGAAATGGCTACAGAAACTTCCAATGTGGAAAATATTCTGAGTGAGATCAAAAATGACCACTCTGAAGAACCTGCAAAAGAAGAAAGTATTCTGGCTGAAGTATATGATCGCAGAAAGATTGTCGAAATCGACAAGCCTGTTACTGAAAAAACAGATAAACATCGTTCCGATGAAAGCTTCGAAAATTTAGAAGAATACCATCGGGAGAAAAAAATAAAATTAGCCAATATCAAAGGAATGAAGGCTGTTCAGTCACTTTTTGATGACGACCACCTGGAACTTTCCAAGGAAGAAAAAACAGCTCCTGTTGTTAAAGAAGATACAGGAAGTATTCTGAAATCCAATATTCCAACCCAATTCATGGAAGCAGACAAGCTGAAACCTGAATTTAAGCTGGATCTGAATGACAGACTTGCCTTTACAAAGATGCTTTTTGAGGGAAGCCAGGCAGATCTGAACGATACTGTTTATCAGCTGAATCAATTCAGAACACTGGAAGAAGCCAAAGAATACCTTAGTGATCTGTACTATGACAGAAAATGGAATAAGGTGGATGAATATGCACAGAGACTTTGGATATTGGTGGAAAATAAATTCTTATAATTTTGAGCGGAATCCTATATTTTGTTCCCACACCCGTTGGGAATCTGGAAGATATGACATTCAGGGCGGTAAATGTTCTGAAAGAAGTAGATTATATTTTATGTGAAGACACCAGAACTTCAGGAATACTTTTAAAACATTTTGAGATCTCCAAGCCTTTAAAGTCCTATCATTTACACAATGAGCATCAGGCAACGGAGAAAGTGATTACAGATCTTAAAAATGGTGAGAATATCGCTATTATTACCGATGCGGGAACACCTGGTATTTCAGATCCCGGATATTTGCTGGCCAAAGCAGGAGCAGATAATAATATTGACATGATTTGCCTTCCCGGAGCTACGGCGCTCATTCCGGCACTTGTGGTTTCGGGGCTTCCTAATAATGAATTTCTATTCGCAGGATTTCTGCCGCAGAAAAAAGGAAGACAAACCAAACTGAAGCAGCTTGCAGAAGAAAAAAAGACCATCGTTTTGTACGAGAGCCCTCATAAGATTAATACCACTCTGGAACAGATCAAAGAATTCTTCGGAGAAGAAACCAAGGTAAGCTTAAGCCGTGAGATTTCTAAGAAATTTGAAGAAACTAAAAGAGGGACAATCAATGAATTAATTGAGTTCTCCAAGAGTAAAACTTTAAAAGGAGAGATCGTTCTTATTGTCAATAATTCTATTTAATTTTCTTTGAAAAAATTAGTTTTTGTATTGTTTTCTGTAGTCTGTACAGCACAGACTAACCAATATATGAAGGTGATCCTGTCGAAAAAAACAGGGAAGGAGATCAGTTCTTATTCGGAAGGATATGGAACATTCTATGATACTGGTTACAAGAAACAGGGAATTGTAGATTCTTTAGGAACGGTTACATTTGAATCCCCTTACAATGGAGGTATTCTGCATGTCTTTAAAAACCGGTTTATTCTATATTCTGAGGAAGGAAATAGCAGAAAATCAGCTGTTATTGACGAAAAAGGAACAGAACTTATTCCTCTCAACGATCAGGAATTTAATACCCCATGGTGGAGTGAAGATTGTATCATCTCATCAAAACAGAATTCAGAAGCTGTTTATGATTTTAACGGAAAGGAAATCATTCCTTATGCTGAAAAGATTCGTTTTTCAGGGAAGAACAGACTCTTGGTTTTAAAAGATAAAAAATGGTTTCTCTACGACCTTAAAGGAAAGCAACTCAGCAATCGCGAATTTAAAGAAGACTATAGCTTGTATGAGGGTAGAGCATTGATCATCAATGAAGACAATGAAAAAGAAATCATTGGAAATAACGGAGAGACTCTGCATAAATTTTCAAAACAAGTGGTAAATATCAATGCCTATCCTTATCTGGTTACCCAAAATAAGGCTACAGGAAAATATGGTTTGATTGATGCTGATGGAAAAACAATTGCTGAAGAAGTCTATAATGATATCACCCCGGAATACTTTGGTAAAAAAGAGTATATCTACCTTACAAAAAATGGAAAGACAACAGTTTTCAGCAAAAAAGACAAGAAGCTGTATGTGCAGACTTTTAAATATCTAAATCCTTTATTGAATAATTATTTTGGTGTCTACAATGATAAGGTAAAGAAATCAGGAATTATAGATCTGGAGGGAAATGTTATTCTTCCACTGGAATATGATTTCATCAGAAGTTTTACCATTTCTGGGAAAGACTTTATTTACCTTAAAAAAGGAAATGAAGAGAAGTTTCTCGATAAAGATCTTAAAAATATTGTGGGTGACGGTGTCCGGATTTTAGGTTTTTATCCTGATAATCTTATTGTTGGAAAAGATAATCGTTACTACAGGTTTTCAGTGAAAGATCAGTCATTATCTGAGTTGAAAAATATCAGCCAGATAAAAAATGAAGATGTTGACTATTTTAATCCTCTCAATCAATATTCAAAACCTTTGGTCTGCAGAAACACAGATAACTTTTATGGAGTCCTGGATGGGAAGGGAACAGAAATTGTACCGTTTGTATACGAAGATATTATAACATTCGGAAATGCTGAAAACGAAATTGTCGTTAAAAAAGAAGGAAAATTTGGAGTTTCCAATTTTCAGAATGAGCCTTTGAAAGACATTATTTATGATAAATACTTTTGGCAGAAAGAGGTATTAAGACTGGATAAGAGTAAAAAAACAGACTTTATTTATTTCACCAGATTCAGAAATAATTTTGGTCAACTTTAATGAAAATCCTGATAATCATAAAAAAAATAGTAGTATTTTGAAAATTTAAATGGGTTGAATAACATTTTATAATATCTTTGCAAACCGTTTAATTCCGGAAAGGAATTGTAGAAACATGAAGAGGCAGCTGTCACAAGCTGAACGAGTTATAAAAAGAAAATAATTGTCAATAGATATGAAAATATTAGAAGGAAAGGTAGCACTAATTACCGGAGCTACAAGAGGAATCGGTAAAGGTATCGCTGAAATGTTTGCTCAGCAAGGGGCAAAAGTAGCATTTACCTACGCCGGCTCTGTAGACAAAGCAAAAGAATTAGAAGCAGCTTTAAGTTCTGTAACCCAAATCAAGGGATATCAGTCTGACGCATCAGATTATGATGCAGCTCAGAAATTGGTGGAGGAAGTAATGGCAGAGTTCGGGCAGATTGATATTTTGGTAAACAATGCAGGGATTACAAAAGATAACCTGTTATTGAGAATGTCCAAAGAAGATTGGGATAAAGTAATCAAAGTAAATTTAGATTCAGTTTTCAACCTTACAAAAGCGGTAATCAAGCCGATGATGAAGGCAAGATCAGGATCTATCATCAATATGACTTCTGTAGTAGGTGTGAAGGGTAATGCCGGACAAGCCAACTATGCAGCTTCTAAAGCCGGGGTGATCGGATTTACAAAATCTGTAGCACTGGAGTTAGGATCAAGAAATATCAGATGTAATGCAATTGCACCTGGATTTATCGAAACAGAAATGACTGCTGTTCTGGATGAAAAAACAGTTCAGGGATGGAGAGAAGAAATTCCAATGAAGAGAGGAGGACAGCCTGCAGATATCGCCAATGCATGTGTATTCTTAGGCAGCGAAATGTCGGCATACATTACCGGACAGACATTAAACGTTGACGGCGGAATGTTAACATAACAATATAAAAAGGCTGCATATTATTTATGCAGCCTTTTTATATTTCTTTGATTTTTTAGTTAAAAACCTGATTTTCCTGTTCCTGAACCCTGATAAAAGTAGTTCTTTTGGAAAGTTCTTTAAGCTTTGAGGCACCTACGTAAGTACAAGTAGATCGTACACCTCCCAAAATATCCTTTACCGTTTCTGAAACAGGCCCCTTATAAGCCACTTTTACTGTTTTTCCTTCAGAAGCACGATATTCTGCCACACCTCCGGAATGTTTATCCATGGCTGTTTTAGAACTCATTCCATAAAAAAGGCGGTATTTTTTACCGTTTTCTTCAATCATTTCGCCACCACTTTCATCATGCCCGGCAAACATTCCGCCCAGCATTACGAAATCTGCACCGCCGCCGAAAGCTTTTGCTACATCACCGGGAACTTTGCATCCGCCGTCAGCAATGATATGCCCTCCCAAACCGTGAGCAGCATCTGCACACTCAATAATCGCAGAAAGTTGAGGATATCCCACTCCTGTTTTTACTCTGGTCGTACACACAGATCCAGGTCCAATACCTACTTTTATGATATCTGCACCTACCAGAAGAAGTTCTTCTACCATTTCTCCGGTAACCACATTTCCTGCTATAATAATTTTATCCGGGAAATTGGCTCTTGCTTTCTTCACAAATTCAACGAAATGCTCAGAATAACCATTGGCTACATCTATACAGAGAAACTCAATTTTTGGGTGCTTATCGAGGATCTGTTTTATTTTCTCTTCATCAGCTTTTCCGGTTCCGGTACTCAGTGCAATATACTGATGAATACTTTCAGGCTGGCTGTTGAGAAACTTGCTCCATTCCTCAGGAGTATAATGCTTATGAACCGCGGTAATAATTTTCTCCTTGGCCAGTTCCACTGCCATTTCAAAAGTTCCTACCGTATCCATATTGGCTGCAATTACAGGGACTCCTGTCCATCTTTTCCTGGTATGTTTAAAGGTAAATTCTCTCAGTAAATCAACTTCCGAACGGGATTTCAAAGTAGAACGCTTAGGGCGGAACATTACATCCTTGAACCCCAGTTTTATGTCATATTCTATACGCATTTTGTAATTATTTGTCAGAATAAAGGTAGTGAATAATATGAAATAGTGTATTTTTGAAACAATGGATTTTCCTGTAACATTTCATATTTTCGGCAAAACAATCCTTGCGCATCCGCTTTTTGAGGCTGCCGGAATGTTTTTGGGTATGAGATATTATTTTTATCTGAAACGTAAGTCTAAGGAAAAACTTTCCTTCAATACTTCTGCGGCAGTTTTAATTGGTGCTACTGCCGGAGCTTTGATAGGTTCCAAGCTGATCGGTAATCTTGAAAATCCTTATGCATTATTTGAAAATTTTTCCTTCAGAAAGGTCTGGTCAAACAATACTATTGTAGGAGGACTGGCTTTTGGTTTATTGGGAGTAGAGCTGGCAAAAAAGATTGTACATCATAAAGAAAGTACGGGAGATCTTATTGTTTTTCCCCTGATATTGGCCATGATTATAGGCAGAATAGGATGTTTTCTTACAGGGGTTTATGAAGAAACGTATGGTATTCCTACTGATTCTGTTTTTGGAATGTATTTGGGGGACCAATATCTCAGACATCCTGTTGCCTTGTATGAAATAGCCTTTTTACTTCTTCTGTGGATGGGATTAAAGTATATTCAGAGTAAGAAGTACGTCTCCGGTTTAATTTTTCAGCTGTTTATGCTCAGCTATTTTACATTCAGATTCCTTTTGGATTTTATAAAACCAAGAATAGAAATCATTGGAAATATAGGTACAATTCAAATGGTGTGTATCTGTGTAATTATTTACTACATTTATAAAATCAAAAATACCGGATCTTTATATTTAAAATATTCAAGATGAAAACATTAACTATTTTAGAAGGGAATCTCAATCTGGCTGGGGTAGTGATAATGATTATTGGTGCAATTATTTTGGCTGCACTGGTTTTTTCCCTCATCGTCGCTTTTATTACAAAACTTATTTACGAAAGAAAGGGAGACAGGAAATTCACCAGAAAACAATTTATCCAGACCATGCTGATATCTCTTCTGATCTGTGGATTGATCAGCGGTTATATTTGCGGAGGACTTTAAAAAATTTGCTATGCCAGTAAGAAATTATACTTATTATGATTATACCATCAGTCTTTGCCCGGAATGTCTTAAAAGGGTAGGTGCCAAAATCATTATTGAGGATGAAGCTGTTTTTATGACCAAAAGATGTCCGGATCATGGATTTTTTAAAACAAAAATAGCTTCTGACGTACAGTATTATAAAAATATAAGAAACTATAATAAAGCCTCTGAAATGCCCTTTCATTTCGGAACCGATGTGGAATATGGATGTCCCTATGATTGTGGACTATGTGTAGATCATGAACAGCATAGCTGTCTTTCTATCGTAGAAGTTACAGATCGTTGTAATCTGACCTGTCCAACCTGCTATGCAATGTCCTCACCCCATTATGGAAGTCACAGAAGCCTGGAAGAAATTGAGGCTATGTTTGATGTTATTGTAAAAAATGAAGGGGAACCAGACGTGGTGCAGATCAGTGGAGGAGAACCTACAATCCATCCGGAATTTTTCAAAATTATGGATATTGCCAAATCAAAACCGATCAAACATCTGATGCTGAACACCAACGGAATCAGAATAGCCAATGATACGGGATTTGCTGAACGATTGGCGACCTATGCTCCCGAGTTTGAAATTTACCTTCAGTTTGATTCATTTAAACCTGATGTCCTGGAAGATTTCAGAGGGAAGGATCTTACCGCGGTCAGAATGAAAGCATTGGAAAAACTCAATGAGCTTAACCTTTCTACGACACTGGTTATTGTTCTTCAAAAAGATAAAAATATTGATGAAATTGGAAAAATTATAGAATTTGCCCTAAAACAGAAGTGCGTAAGAGGAATTACCTTTCAGCCGGTTGAAATTGCCGGAAGAAACCGGGAAGATTCTGCTCATGAAAAAATTACCTTAACTGAAGTAAGACAGGAAATTATCAATCAGTTTCCGTTATTAAATTCTGATGATATTATTCCCGTTCCATGTAATCCGGATGCTCTTGCTATGGGATATATCTTGAAACTGCAGGGCGAAACAATTCCTTTAACCCGGTATATCAATCCTGCAGATCTTCTGAATAATGAATCAAGGAATACCATTGTTTATGAACAGGATAAAGGATTGCATATGCAGCTGCTGGATATTTTCAGCACCGGAATTTCCGTAGATAAAGTTCAGCCTAAAGTCAATCAGTTACTGTGCTGCCTGCCGGATGTTTGTGCTCCGGATCTCGATTATGATAACCTTTTCAGAATAATTATCATGAACTTTATGGATGCTCATGATTTTGATGTAAGAGCGGTGAAGAAGTCGTGCGTACATATTGTCAATAAAGACCTGAAGCTAATACCTTTTGAAACCATGAACCTCTTTTACAGAGATGAAAAAAAGGCTTATCTGGAAGAACTCAGGAAAGAAGATAAAGTTTTATTTTAGCCATATAAAAAGCAAAGCGTGAAATGAAATTTCACGCTTTTATTATTTTCTTGTTATTTTACTTCTTTTACATCTTCAAAAGTCATCACTTCTTCCAATGTTTTCATGTATTCATAAGCTGTAAGGTCAAACTTTACCGGAACAATAGAAATATATCCATTGGCCAATGCTGTTTCATCAGCATCTTCAGAATCATCCATATTGTTGAAATAACCTGTCAGCCAGTAATATTTTTTACCATGAGGATTTACTCTCTCATCAAAGCTTTCTTCCCATTTGGCATTGGCCTGTTTACAGACTTTTACTCCTTTAATCTCTTCCGCCGGAAGTTTAGGAATATTTACGTTCAGTACAACTCCTTTTGGCATTGGGTTTTCCAATGTTCTTCTTACAATATTCTGAATAAATTCTTTAGCCTGAGTGAAATCTGCTTCCCAGCTGAAATCCAGTAATGAGAATCCAATGGCAGGAATTCCTTCTACACCTGCTTCTACTGCAGCCGACATGGTCCCTGAATAGATTACATTGATAGAAGAATTTGCCCCGTGATTGATTCCTGAAACCACAATATCGGGTCTTCTGGTCAGGATTTTATCAAGAGCCATTTTTACACAGTCAACAGGAGTTCCGCTACAGGAAAAATCTGTCTGCGGGCCATCCAGAGTAACTTCTTCGTAGCTTAGGGTAGAATTAATGGTAATAGCGTGGCCTTTTCCACTTTGAGGAGAATTGGGGGCAACAACCACTACTTCTCCGATTTCATTCATAAAATTTACAAGATTTCTGATACCAGGAGCTGTAATTCCGTCGTCATTAGTCACCAGAATAAGTGGTCTTTCCATAAATTATCTTTAATTTTTTATTTAAACAGAGTGAGTTTGTTCATTTTCAGAATTGAACAAATAGATTTTCAACACATCAAATGTAGGTAAAAATCAGACGCCATAAAATACCAGATTGGGATTGGCTGTTGTGAAATAGAAATAAAATCCTTCTGCTTTTGCTTCAGAGAGTGAAGATCAATGCACCGATAAAGAAAAATGCCAGAAGCAGAATATCTGACTAAAATGAAGGAATTTTAATATGAATTTTAGTTCATCAAACTCAGAATTTTACAGGTGCCTCCCATGAAAATCTCTTGTTATCCTGTGAAGAACACCTGTAAAGCCTGATAATTTTAATGTTAAGTGGTCGTACAAAATAATAAACTAGTCGAGAGGTTTTCTACCGGAGATGATATTATAAAGAATAACAATAATAGCAATAACCAGTAAAACGTGAATTAAATAACCTGTGCTCATTCCGGGAACGACTCCTAGCATTCCCAATAGCCAAACAACGATGCAGATGACTGCTACTAACCATAATAAACTTTTCATGACTTAATATTTTGAATTTGTATGGTTAATTCTCTGCATATTTTATGCCTTTATGGCTAAAAATTGATTTTTGTGGTATGTGTTTTCTGTTTTTAGATTAAAAATTAAAAATTTAGGTTTGTTTGAAAAAAAGGATTGATCTGTATCACTTTATAACGAAACTGTCTGATAATAGGAAATGGCTCATACTGTCCTGATTATTTGTAAATCTCTTTAAATAAAAATGATCAAAACTGTCGATATTTGTAAATAAGGTATTAAATTTGATCATTTGTAACAGTACCAAACTTACTGCTACTAATTACTATACTTATTTTAAAAAAATTAATAAATAAAGACAGTTTATGTGGAAAAATTTCAAACTGAATAAATTTTTACTCCTGATTCCATTAACCAGTCTAATGTTTTGTTTCAACTCGCCACAGAATGACGATGAAAAGATGCAGACAATAATGGTGAGCGTAAAAAACACACTTTCTTATCTGCATTATAGCCCGAAATCTATCAATGATGCCTATTCGAAGGACGTTTATAAGCATTATTTCGAATTGGTAGATCCAGCGAAAAGATATTTTCTGCAATCTGATATGGATGAATTCAGCAAGCATGAAACAAAGCTTGATGACTATATCGGACAAGGTGATCTTACATTCTATAAGCTTACCATTGACAGACTTTACCAGAGAGTGGATGAGATTGATAAAATCACACAGGATATCTTCAGCAAGCCCATCAATCTTCAGGAAGATGAAACGCTTACTCTTGAGCCCAAACTAAAAAAAGTACCTGCCAACAAACAGGAACAGTATAATGAGTGGAAAAAATTCATCAAATACAACATCCTCCAGGAAGTTGAGTCGATGAACAGCAAAGAAGAAGCTCAGAAAGAAAAGAAAGACTCTGTTCAGAAATATAAACTGAAAGATACGATCAAGTTTAAGCCACTTACTCAGGACGAGAAGATCAAAAAAGCGACTGATGAGGTAAAAGACCTTGTAAAAGATACTTTCACGAGATTCAAAAAGAGAAAGAAAATGGATTGGTTTACCGTGTATATGAATGCGTATACTGAAGTATTTGATCCGCACACCAACTATTATTCTCCAAAAGATAAAGAAGATTTTGATACCCAGTTCACCGGAAAAGTAATTGGTATCGGAGCCCTGATCCAGGAGAAAAAAGGAAACCTTTACTTAGGAGCACTTACCATTGGTGCACCGGCATGGAAATCCAAGCAGCTTTCAGAAGGAGATAAAATCCTGAAAGTAAGATCAAAGCCGAAAGAAGATGCTGTAAATGTGGTAGGAATGCTTTCTGATGAAGCGGTAAGACTGATCAGAGGTGAAAAAGGAACTCCGGTAACCTTAACTGTTCAGAAAAAAGATGGTTCCATTAAAGATGTAACCATGATCCGTGAAGAAGTTGCTATCGAAGATACATTTGCAAGAAGTATTGTAGTGAATGCTCCAAATGGTAAGAAATACGGTTTCATCAACCTGCCAAGCTTTAATGCTGATTTTGAAAACGCCAAAGGAAGAAATGCTTCTGATGATATCAAAAATGAAATCATTAAGCTTAAAGAACAGAACATTCAGGGAATCATTCTTGACCTTAGAAATAATGGTGGAGGTTCTTTAACTGAAGTAGGAGATATTATGGGACTTTTCATGGAAGCTGGTCCTTATGTTCAGGTAAAAGACGGAAACGGAAAAATACAGACGCTTAAGAACAAAAATGAAACTCCAATCTGGACAGGTCCGTTGGTTATTATGCAAAACGAACTTTCGGCTTCAGCTTCAGAAATCCTTGCAGGAGTAATGCAGGATTATGGTAGAGCGATGATTATCGGATCTCCACAATCTTTCGGAAAAGGAACCGTGCAGACTTTTGTGGATCTGAACAGATTCCTGAATACAGAAGATGATTTCGGATCTTTAAAACTGACGATCCAGAAATTCTACAGAATTACCGGAGAATCTACCCAGAGAAAAGGAATTGTTTCTGATATCCAGATGAAAGACTTCTTTACGTATGCTGAAGTAGGAGAGCGATATGATGATTATGCATTGGCCTGGGATAAAATTCCACCTACAAAATTCCAGAAACTGAACTATTTCAATATCCAGGCTCTGGAGAAGGCAAGTGCAGACAGAATGGCTAAAAACAGCAATTATCAGTTGCTATTAGAATCTGCTCAGTGGAGAGAAAAACTGGATAAAGAAGAAAATATCACATTGAATATTACAAAATTTAATGAGCTGATGAAGAACAGAAAATCTCAGATTGAAAAGTTCAAGGCTTTGACAAAATTTGAAAACGGTCTTCAGTTTATCATGTATCCAAGTGAAATTGAAAGAGAGAAAAAAGACGAAGCTTTCAAGAAAAAATCTGAAATGTGGATCAAGAATCTGAAAAAAGATCTTTACCTGCAGGAAGCAATGAATATTGTATCAGACATGGGAGCTAAATCCTAAACATAAAAAAACCGCTAATTATAAAGATTAGCGGTTTTTTTATTGAATAAAGTAGATTACTTAATTTCTACACATCCCACTCTTCCTCCTGCATTTCCGGTAGGCTGAGTATGGAAATCATCTGCAGCAGCGTGTACAATAAGACCTTTTCCGATGATGTTCTTAGACTCGTCTGTACAGCCCAGACACCATTTGTCTGTCTTGAAAGTCAATGTCGCCGTTCCGTTCTGATCAGCAACCAGGTTTCCTATATCTCCCATATGGAAATGTTCGGCACCCCATTTACCATGATCATTCTTCGAAGGATTCCAGTGGCCGCCAGTAGAAGTTCCGTCTGCAGCTGAGCAGTCACCTTTTTCATGAATGTGTACGGCATGGATTCCAGGAGTAAGGTTGGTGATGTCAAGCTTCATTGTTACTTCATTTCCATTTTGAGTAAACTTCGCTGTTCCCCCTGTCTGTGTTCCGCTTTTGGCATTTACAGAATAGGTTTTTGTGGTTCCGCATGAAACGGCAAAAACTGCAAATCCCGCCAATAATGCTAATGTTTGTACTTTCATTTGTTAAATGATTTATAGTGATTTTACGATAAATTTAAAAAAGATTTTCCAAAGCGCTTTATGATCTCACTCTTTTTTAAAAAACTGGTTTAAATAATTACTGGCATAAAGCATCTTTTAACTTTAAATTCCAAAATCTTGAGATGAATAATATGTTGTTTAAAAAGAGATGAAAAAAAGCTTTATTTTAGTCGTTAAAAAGTCATTTTATCAAGCCTTCATAGTTGGAAACCAATAGAAAATGATCATTCTTTATACATTCATCAGCGAAGAAAAACATCAGTCACGTTTAGATAGATTTCTGCCTGCTTTTTCTCAGGAGGTTAATCAGAATATCCTGCGATACAGAAGATGGCAGGATGTGCAGCTTTCTTTACTGGGAAAGGTGCTTTTACAATATGGTCTGAAAACGTATTATAATATTTCTGATGTAGAAACAGGAGTTCTTCCCAATAAAAAGCCTTACTTAAAAGACCATCATCTTCATTTTAATATATCGCATTCCAAAGAGCTTGCGGTCTGTGCTATTGCAGAATATCCTTTGGGAATAGATGTTGAATTCAGAGATCCGAAGATCAATTATCAGGATTTTATATTTCAGATGACGGCCAAAGAGCTTCAGAAAATTCATGATGCTGAGGATAAAACGAAAGAATTCTTCACTTATTGGGCAAGAAAGGAAGCTGTAATAAAGGCTCATGGAGCAGGGCTGATGCTTCCGCTGGATTCTTTTGAAGTGGTCAATAACGAATGCAGGATTGAAGAAGAAAAGTTCTTTACCAGAGAAATTTTTATTCATGAAGATTATCAGGGGTATATTGCATCTTCAGATCAGAAAGTTAAACAAGATGTTCTTTTATTTAAACGTTTTGAAGAGGAGATCTCGTGACAAAAAAAGCAAAATGACTTCCAGACAATAGCAATAAAAGACAACAGACTTTCATTCCGGACAAATATCTTTGTAAACTAATAATTTTGAAGTGGAAGAATATAAAAAACGGATTGTAAAAACAATTCAATATATTGATAACCATATTGATGCGGAGCTGTCTCTGGAAAAAGTTTCAGAGATATGTGCCTATTCACCTTTTCATTTTCACAGAATATTTAAGCTGGTTACAGGAGAAACCCTTCAGAATTATATTATCAGAAAGAAAATAGAGAAAAGTGCTCTTCATTTAGCAGTTCATAAAAATATGGAGATCAAGGAGATCTATTGGGATCTTGGTTTCTCCAATCATTCTGTTTTCTGCAAAACATTCAAAAAATATTACGGTCTCGCGCCCACAGAATTTCGCAGATCAGCACCGGAAGAATTTCACAGGATTTTACAAACACAAAGCAAGAACGGACAAGTTGAGACTGTTTTCAGCCAATACATTTGCAATATTGAAAACCTGTTAAACTGGACTAGAATGAATTTGAAAATCGAAATAAAAGAAATGCCGGAAATGAATCTGGCATCCATTATGAGCCTTGGAATGGCCAACGTAGAACCTTCTTTTAATATCCTGATAGACTGGGCAAAAAAGAAAAACCTGTTTCCGCGGCAAAATCTTAAAATGATTTCTGTATATCATGACAGCTGTAAAATCACACCTCTCGATAAAGTCAGAATTCACGCCTGTATGCTTTTGGATGAAAAACTGCAGCAACAGGAGGGAGAAGTATTTTCAGAAACGTTAGAAGGCGGAAAGTACATTGTAGGAAGCGGAGAGGTGACATTGGATGATTTTGAACAATGCTGGGTTTCTCTGTTCTTATGGATGAACGAAAACAACTACGCCATGAGAAGAACTTTTCCTTATGAAATCTATCACTCCAATTTTAAAGAACATCCGGAAGGGAAGATGATCGTGGATTTTTGCATTCCGGTTCATTAATTACCATTCGGGAGCAAAAGAATGCCTTTCAGTAATAATTTTTTTACAGAAAGGTATTTCTCATGCTATTTTTGATTCCAGAAAACAATAAAAATGAAAACACCAGGACAAAACATACTGTTTCTGATTCTTCTTCTCACTTCCATTATGGGATATTCCCAGGTGAAAATATCGGGGAAAGTATCCTTTAAAAACAAAGGAGTCGCCGAAGTAAATGTAACGCTCAAAGACACCTATGATGGGGCTACAACAGATGCTCAGGGTAATTTTACCTTTGAAACTTCAGAAAAAGGAGCTCATACAATTACTTTTACCCACCCGAAATATGAAAATGTAGAAAGATCAGTTTCTATTGAAAATCAAGATATATCTTTGAATATTGATCTTAAAGAACAGATCAGTGAGATTGATGCAGTAGTAGTTTCTGCAGGATCTATTGAAGCCAGTGATAAAAAAAGAGCAACAGCATTACTCACTCCCATTGATATTTATACAACGGCAGGAGCAGACGGACAGATTTCTTCAGCATTGACTTATCTTCCGGGAGTACAGAAAGTAGGAGGAACAGAAGGTTTATTCATCCGTGGAGGTACCGGAACGGAATCTAAAATCTTTATGGACGGAAGTCTTATCAATAATTATTTTTCTAATTCTGTTCCGGGAATAGCGGGGAGAGATCAGTTCAATACTTCACTTTTTAAAGGAAATGTTTTCTCAAGTGGTGGCTATTCTGCATTGTACGGGCAGGCTCTTTCGGGAGCATTGATGCTGGAAAGTGTAGATCTTCCGGAAGAAACCTCCTATAACTTTGGGATTTCACCTATTTTTCTGAGTGCAGGATTTCAAAAGTTAGGAGATAATAAAAACTATTCCTATGGTGCTACAGCAGGATATTCTCTTTTAAGTCTGATGCAGAAGGTCTTAAATTTTAATACAGACTTTGTAGAAGCTCCCCAAGGTCTTAACGGAGATCTGAATTTCAGATTTAAAACAAAATCAGGAGGCTTTTTCAAATATTACGGAATGTTCAATTCCAATAAAATGGGCGTGAGATCAGAAAGTCTTAAACCCGGATCCGATTTCAGTCTGGTAAAGCTTAATGGTAAAAATACATTTCACAACCTTTCTTTTAAACAGAAATTCGGAAAATATCTTTTGAATATTGGAGGTTCTTATTCCTATAACAGATCGGATCTTCATTTTTCTACAGAAACCAATGATGTTGAATCCAACAGAAGCCAGCTTCTGACTGATGGAAACTATGTGAACTTCAAAGCAGTTCTTGAAAGAAAGATCAACAGAATCAGTGCCTTAAGAGGAGGAGTTGAACTGAATAATACCGATGAAAATCTGAATTTTGAAACGGTACGGAAACATTATAAAGATTTGATCTCCTCTGCTTTTGTAGAAACTGATCTTGGCTTCAGCAATGCTTTGTCAGCGAAAATAGGGGTGAGAGCAGAACATTCTTCATTTTTGGGGAAGGATAATATTGCACCTCGTTTTGCAATTGCTTACCGCCTTGCAAAAGACTGGACCACTTCGTTAGCATACGGACTTTTTTATCAGAATCCGGAAAGTAAATACATCAATGGACCTGCCAATCTTGGCTTCCAGAAATCCCAGCATTATATTTTCCAGGTTCAGAGAGCTTCAGAGGGCAGAACTTTACGTTTTGAGGCATTTTACAAGAAATATGACCAGTTGATTAAGACGTTCAATATTACCCAGGACAAAGAGCAAAATCAGCAGATTCAAACTGCTTTAAACAATGATGGCTACGGATATGCAAAAGGACTGGAATTCTTCTGGAGAGATAATAAAAAGACATTTGAAAATATCGATTACTGGATCAGCTACTCTTATCTGGATTCAAAAAGAGATTTCCTGAATTATCCAGTAAGCCTGCAGCCGAGTTTTGCAGCAGAACATACCCTTTCAGCAGTCGCAAAAAGATTTATTCCTGAATGGAAGCTTGGGGTCAATTTATCATATACTTACGCAAAAGGACGGCCTTATTATGACATTGCCTCCACATTTAAAGATGGAAAAGCTGTAAATTTTATCAGGAATGAAGGAAGACTTAAGGATTACAACGCATTGAATTTCAGCGTCAATTATCTTCCGAATATCGGTAAAAAAGATGCAAAAGCTTTTCCGGTATTTGTATTGAGTATTAGCAATATTTTAGGATCAAAGAATATTTATGGCTATAATTTTTCAGCCAATGGCTCCAGAAGCTCTGCAATTGTTCCGCCTGTCAATACTTTTGTTTTCATAGGAGCGTTTATAAGCTTTGGAGTAGACAAAACAGATGATGCCATCAATAATAATTTATAAAAAACATATCTTAGAACAAACAAACATAACTCACTTTTAAAATTTGATATCATGAAAAAATACCTTTTAAGTTTTGCTTTAGCTTTTGTGAGCTTAACAGCTTTTGCACAGGCAGATTATGACAAAATAATGTCTGAAAAAATAGCCAGAATTGAAACCTGCAAAACCTCAGAAGATTTCCAGGCTCTTGCAAATGATTTCCAGAGAATAGGAAGTAAAGAAAGTACAAAATGGCTTCCGGCTTACTATGCCGCATTTTCTTATATCCAAAAAGGAAGAACCCTGATGAGAGACGGAAAAATGCAGGAATTGGATGGTATTGCAGATCAGGCAGAGAAAAGTCTTTCATTGGCTCAGAATCTTGCAGGAATTGATAATGCAGAAATTCACCTGTTGAGAAAAATGTCTTATTCTCTCAGAATGATGGTAAATCCTGCCCAGCGTTATATGACAGATGGAGCAAGAGCTGCTGAGGAACTTAATATTGCAGAAAAATTAGACCCGGCAAACCCAAGAATTGCGCTTATCAAAGCAGAAGATGTCTATTTTACTCCCGAACAGTATGGAGGAAGCAAAACCAAAGGATTGGAAATGTTTAAAGATGCTCAGGCAAAGTTTAAAGCCTACAAACCCAAAACAGTTTTGGACCCTAACTGGGGAAAAGGAGAAGCAGACTATTTCTTAAGCTTACCGGCAGAAAAAATAAAATAGCTTTTTCTATATTTCAAATTAATCAACCTTCATTCGTGAAGGTTTTTTTATACCATTCGGAAAGAAAAATCAGCCCTTCGGTAACAATTAATTTTTGATACCTTTAATAAAAACTAATTTTGAGTCAAGAAAACAGATCATGAAACGGAAAAACTTTATTGTACTATTCTGGGTATCGCTTGCTGTCTCCATGTTTTTCTTTTTTGTCTTTACAGAAGAGAAGAATCTTGAAAACTTTTTATATACCCTGCTTATCTCTTTTATTTATTCTTTTGTATTGGGAGGAGGAAACGGGCTATTGAACAGTTTTCTGAATAAAAAGGTCCCATGGTCTGAGGCTACAACCAAAAGAGCGGTTATCAGTATTATTTCAATTATTGTCGCCAATTTTGTACTGGTCTATTTCTGCAATTATGTCAATTTTGTACTTATTCAAAAAGCAGCTACTACAGAAGAGTTTTTCCTTGGAAAATATAATTTCCTCAATTGGTTTACCATCAATATAGCATTGTTGATATCCGCTTTCCTTCATGCCAGAAGTTTCATGGAAGAGCTGAAGAAAACTTCCCGAAAAGAAGTGGTGGAACAGAAGCTTATCGCCAAATCTGCAAATGCCCAGTTTGAAAGTTTAAAGAACCAGCTGGATCCACATTTCCTTTTCAACTCATTGAATGTTTTAAGCTCGTTGATTGATGAAAATCCTCGTCAAGCACAAAAGTTTACTGCTTCAATGTCAAAGATTTACCGATATGTACTTGAACAAAAAGATAAAGAACTGGTAACAGTAGAAGACGAGATAGAATTTGCAAAAACCTATTGTGAACTTTTGAAAACAAGATTTGAAGACAGTGTGGATTTTACCTTTGATGTTGCTAAAGAGGATTATCAGAAATATGTAGTTCCACTGGCTTTGCAGCTCTTGCTGGAAAATTGTATCAAACACAATTTTGCCACATCATCAAAACCTCTGATCATCAGAATTTTTTCAGACGGAAATACGCTCTGCATTGAAAATAATCTTCAGGTAAGAGAGCAGATCAAAGAAAGCTCAGGAATTGGTCTGGCCAATATTGTACAGCGTTATTCCCTTATTACAGAGCGAAATGTCTTCATCGAAAAATCTGAAGATCATTTTAAAGTAAAACTTCCAATGCTCGTGGCTAAACCACAAGTTTCCATATCAAAACCTGAAGATGATTCTGCAGCTTACCAACGGGCACAAAAAAGAGTAAAAGAGATTAAGAGTTTTTATATGAACCTTATTTCTTACTGTACGGTAAGTGCCTTTTTAATCTTTATTAATCTTTTTACGAGCAGCAGAAATCATTGGTTCTGGTTTCCTGTACTGGGATGGGGAATAGGCGTTGCTTCTCATGCATTTCAGGTGTTTGGAGTAGGTGAATCCTGGCAGGAAAAGAAGATTCGTGAAATTATGAACAAACAAAAAAAATAGAACCATGAGAACATTTGACGAAAACAATATTGAATATCAACAAGCAAGAAGACAGGTAGAAAGACTGCGTGGGTTTTACGGACATGTATTCGCTTATATAGCAGTAAATGCTCTGATTGTTGTCTATAATTGTATGCACCTGAAACCTGGTGAAAGTTATTTTCAGTTTAAAAACTTTTTCACAGCAACTTTTTGGGGAATAGGACTTGCGGCACATGCAGTTACCGTTTTTCTGCCCCGTGTTAATTTTATCAAGAAATGGGAAGATAAGAAGATCAAAGAACTGATGGATAAGCAGAAAGAGCATTAGAGAAACTATCTTTTTAAAAATACTTTTAATCTTAATTTTATTGAAAATGAATGCTTTATCAACTTTGTTTTATATTTCAATGGCAGCCTGGTTTCTTACAGAATTCCTTTACAAAAACATGTTGAAATCTGGCAAAGAAGATCAAAAAAACAAGGATAAATCAACTCTGAATATCCTATGGCTGGCCATTCCTTTTTCCATTGCAAGTGCAGTATTTGTGTCTTATCAGACTCATTTTCCAATAATTGACGGTATCTGGATTTTATATCTGGGTGAACTTTTTATCGTTATAGGGATTATTGTAAGATACATGATCATCAGGTCATTGGGAAAATATTTTACAGTAGATGTAACCATAAGACAGGATCATAAAATCAAAAAAGAAGGATTTTATAAATATCTGAGACATCCTTCCTATGCTTTTTCCCTGTTAACTTCTTTTGGCCTCGGTTTGTATCTCAATAACTGGCTTTCATTAGTCTTTGCTTTAGCCTTTGCCTACAGAATAAAAATTGAAGAACAGACGCTGATAGAACAGTTCGGGGATGAATATATTGAATACAGAAAAAGAACCAAAAAATTGATCCCTTTTATCTATTAATGGCAGGTTTTTACAATTCAGACAGCATAATCTACCATTCGGTCACATAAAATTGATTCATGGCACTTTCGTGAGCTACCTTTGATTCAAGAAAAAACAAATCAACCTTTAAACAAATCATTATGGAAATTTTACCAGACAAAGAAACAATTGCTTACAGAAAAGCTTCAAGAAGAGTGAAAGACCTGAAAGAATTTTATGGAAACCTTACCTCGTACTGTATCGTTATTCCTTTTTTAGCAATACTGAACATTGTAACTGCTCCCGGATATTTATGGTTTTTATGGCCTGCACTGGGATGGGGAGTAGGAATTGCATTTCATGCCATAAGCGTATTCGGAATTGGTAAAAGCTGGGAAGAAAGAAAAATCAGAGAACTGATGGAGAAGGATGAAAAACAGAAAATAAAAACACTTTAAACAATAACTTAAAAACTTATAATATCATGGATTACGATACTGCCCACACAAGAACCAACAATATCAGAAAATTCTATAAAAGCCTTTTTATATTTGCCTTATTTGCCGTTCTGATCATTCCGGATGATATTTTTGGAGAAAAGATGATTAGCTTTCATTGGTTTGACCGATATATCATCCTTGGAATTTGGGCATTTATCATTCTGGTAAAAGCTGCAAAACTTTTTCTTTTTGATTCCGAATGGGAAAGAGATATGATTGAAAAAGAACTCAAAAAAGAGAAAAAGCGAATAGATTATTAAAATTTGTCAGCTTTTATCTAACTTTATTTCCCGAAAATCTGAAAACCAAAATTAAAGATCAATGATCAAAACTGTCATCATAGAAGACGAAAAACCTGCTTCAAGGAAATTAGAAAGAATGTTGAATAACTTTCCTGAAATAGAGATAGTTGCCAAAATAGAATCAGTAGAAGAAGGAGTTGCCTGGTTTTCTGAAAATGAGCATCCGCAGCTGATCTTTTCAGATATCGTTTTGGGTGACGGACTGTCTTTTGATATCTTTGAAAAAGTACCTACAAAAGGTTTCATTATCTATACAACAGCCTTTGACCAATATACGCTGAAAGCTTTTAAACTGAACAGCATTGATTATCTTTTAAAACCCATTCTTGATGAAGACCTGGAAGTAGCAGTGGAGAAATTTAAATCATTTATTCCAGCCAATGACACTAATGGTTCTCAGGATATTAAACAGTTAATCCGAAAAGAAAAGTCTACGCTTTCCAGAGTTCTGGTGAAAATAGGCTACAACCTTAAGATTATACAGACTCATGAAATAAGCTGTTTTTTCAGTGAAAATAAAATCGTTTATCTTCAGACGGAAGATCGTACCTATCCATCAGATTTTACACTTGATGAGCTGGAAGATGTACTCGATGAGAAAAAGTTTTTCCGGGTGAACAGGCAATTTATTATCAGTTCGGATTATATCAAAAATATCCATACTTCGCCTTACTATAAAGTGGACCTTGAGTTTCAGCCTGAAGAAGAAATAACGGTCAGCAGAGACCGTGTGAAAGATTTTAAAGACTGGCTGGTCAGTTGATAAAGATTAACTTAAAAACAAACACCATGGATCTTATTCTATTTATTTTTAAACTATTTCTCTCTCTATTTTATCCCTGAAAAATTAATCATCAGGCATTATAGAAATCACTGGCAGATTGTACAAACTGGTGGAATGCGTCGGTAACTTCTTTTGAATGCTTGTGGGTAAGCGGAAATGGAACCATATGGGAATATTCAAACGGGAAATCTTTGATTTCAATATCTACATTGATGTTCCTGTAGCCACCCTGCAGCGTATTGAGTGCTTCTATCGGAGGAGCAACACTGTCTTTCTCTAATACATAAGCCTTGATCTGAGATTGGATTTCCTGAATTCTTTCTTCTCTTTCCTTCTGGAAATAATTGTAGCGGAGCATTTTTTTGAACCAGCTTTCCTGTGGATGCAATGCTTCATTCTGATAATGTTTCAGACGTGAATCTGACTTAAAATCAGAGCTCAGCAATTCCGTAAAAACAGACTGCATTTTAACTGTTGCCTGAGTATCCATGATGTATTTGGATATCGGAAACATCCTGTCAATCGTCATTCCACCACAAAAGCAAAACACTTTTGATCGGGTAAAATAATGTTGAGGATCTGCCATTTTGATAATTAAAGCAAGAAATGATCCTATAGAATACCCAAATAAATCCAGATCTGCTTCTGGAGAAATACCCTTGATTTTGCCCTTTTTAATATCTTTTACCACTTCTGTAATATCAGAATAAGTCTGTAGCCCGGACCAGAATATTCTTTGCGGATGCGCTTCCAGTCTGGAACTTATCGCAGCATTTACATAGGAATAATTCATGTTTTCCGGATACTTTTTTTTCCTGAAATTAACCACTTCCATCATGTGACGGCGGTCACTCCAGATAGGTTCTGCTCGATCCATATGAAACGCAATAGGGAACAGTATGATGGCCTTTTGTGTTTTTTGGGCCAATTCATACGCCCATGGCAGGTATTTATCCCATTTCTTTTCATTCAGTCCATGGAAAAAAAACAAAGCTCCTTCGGCTGTTTCTATATCTGCCCGCTTCAGGATATGATATTCAAATCTTTTATTGCATTCAATATCAAAATCTTTGATGTCTACAGCAGGTAGGTTGTACAAGAGATAACCATTTTTGTTGATTTCTAGGGTTTGCTGATGTTTGTTGCACTGTTGTTTCTTTGAGCCATAAAGCAGATCACATACCTTGGATTCAAAAGGAATTGATTCAATGCTTACATTCAGTTCCTGAAGTTCAGCCCTGTCTTTTCCGGAATCAAAATGATTTTTCAAAACTTCATACAATTCATAATATTCCATAGCAAGACGATTGAAGGGTTTATATTTAGAACCATCAAGTTAGAGAATTATTGCGGTAATGAATTGATTTTTAAGGTTTAAATATATTCCAGGCATAAGAGAAATACAATAAACCCCGAAATAGTCTTATTCCGGGGCCATGATATAGAGATTGATGATGATGTTTATTGTTAAATTATTTTTTTGTCCGATAATCTTTATTTTTTTTTAACTATCTGTAATCTATTCTGTTAGATTCGGTATCTTCAAGTTGTTTAACAATTGATTCAGGTATTTCGTCACTGTCAATGGGAAAACTGATGGAATCAGAAATGAAGTTTTTTCTGTCCGCTTTTCTGAAGATTTCAAATAAAGCAATCGGCTCCTGATTGAAACTAATGCAGGTGCTTATAAAGTGGATTTCGTGGAGTTTATAGTCCGGGTTCTTAAGTTTTTCTTTAATATCCTTTATCCTTGAAATGAAATGTCTCTGACGAATAAAAGTATTGCTGTTCATGATGATGAAAACATAATCAGAATAGGCGGTTACTTTTCCAAAGTATTTGTGATGATCACCACCGCTTCTTTCAATAAAATATTCTCCTGTGGTTTCCGACTTATAAATTTCCATGGCAGAACGCCATATGCGGTCTTCTTTTGCCATCAAAGGATTATCGGGCAGATTTCTGTTATAAGAATACCAGCACCCTACTAAACGGTCTAAAAGAGCGGTATTCATATTGGTATTATTAATATCAATCCTTAGATCATTAAAATTGAATGCTTCCGTATTTGAATTTATGAAATCTATGTAATTGGAATATCCCAAAACTTTGACAATTAAACTCAGTTTAGCAAGGTTGGGTCTGCTTAAAACCGCATTCTCGTTCTGTTTGAATTTTTTCAGTTTATTGATGATCAGATGCTCATACAGATAATTTGTTCCCAGAATATCAGGTTCTTTTTTTATCTCTTTTTCTGAATGATCATTGATAATCAGTTCATTTAGTTCAGCGCTTATATAAGACCATTCGGTTTTGGTCACATCTTCCCAATGGTTTTTCTTTAAAAATTGCCGGCTTAAGAAATTCATCAGTTTCTCAAGATGCAGGATATCTTCCTTTTTCATGGTGTTTATTTGTAAGACTAATTTAAGATTTTTATCAAACTAAAAAAGATTTTTGAAAGACTTTTATATTGTATAATCCATTGATATTTGAGTAGAAAAACAAAAATCAAAACAATGGAAACAAAAATGCTATTACAAGATGAGTCTCTTTGGAACAGGATACAGGAATTTTCTCTGGATGCTCCGGGAGTTGATTTCCCTTTTTCAAAAAAGCTGGCCATAGAAGAACGCTGGAGTCTTGATTTCGCAAGAAAAGCAATTGAAGAATACAAAAAGTTCGTGTATCTCTGCTGTATTCTTCCCCACGGAGCTTCTCCCAGTAACATCGTTGACAAGGTTTGGCATATGCATCTGATTTATACGCAGAATTATTGGGAGGAATTCTGTCCCCATATCTTAAAAAGACCGCTTCATCATCATCCTTCCGAAGGAGGCTCTGCGGAAAAAGAAAGACATCAGAACTGGTTTGAAGATACTTTAACAAGTTATCGGCAGATATTCCGGCAGGAAGCACCAGAAGAAATCTGGAGAGAGCGTAAGAAAAAGTCAAAAGTACAATTTTGGCTTAAAAAAATGGCCTTCTTTGCTCCCATATTTGTGTTACTGCTTTTATTTTCGTGTACAGAAGGAGATAGCTTTTCAGGGTTAATGGTTACTGGAGTTGTATTCGGGATTATTTTCATTCTGGGAACGATCGTTTCAATCATAGGAGATCAGGAGGTTTCTGACCCTAACAGAAAAGATAAGCAAAATAATGATGGAGGAAGTTGTGGTTGCTCAAGCTGCAGCGGAGGAGGTGGTTGTGGAGGAGGCTGCGGTGGTTGCGGTGGATGCGGAGGCTGTGGAGGATAATAAAATTCATCATTATGAAAAAACTCATCATTCATTCAGTTCCGGTTGTGATAGGCTTTATATGGCTTATGACAGTCCATTTGACATTTAATCCGGTTATTCTTAAAGGACCTGACTTTTTGAAGTTCTATGTCATTCTGGTTCTAGGATTTTACGCTTCGTTTTTTATGCTAAATTCTTTGAAAGAAACCATTTCGGGAACGACAATTTATTTCGCAGGATTTATTTTCTTGTTGGGAATTATCAAGCTTATCAGAGGTGTCATATTGGGAAAACCTGTTGGATTTCTTGTTGTGATATTAATAGCAGAAGGTATTGTTACATTGGTTTTTATCTCAGGTTATGTAAATGAAAAGATAAAATAAAATTTATTATTAAAAACAAACCCGAAACAAAAATGTTCCGGGCTTTATTATGTGTTGTTGATATTAAATATCTTTCTTTTCTTCTTTTGCGGGCTGATAGCCATATTTTCGAACCATAACGGAAGTCAGGACTACCAAAATAAGACTGATCGCGATATTGGAGTTTTCCGGATGTACAATGGCCTGATAAAGATTATAACCGAAAATAGAGGATACAACTGCAATCAGAATATTGTTTACATAAGCATACCGGTTTTTTGTAGATGTTTTCATAGTAGTATTTTTTATTGTTATTTACTCCGTAAGTATGATAACTTAAAAAACTTTACAGAAAAATTTCAAAAAAATATTTTCTTAAAAAAAACAATCTCAATCACCCGAATCCCGTACCCGAAACTCTTACGAAATCACACCACTGCCGATCAGCTCCTCATCAATATACCATGAAGCAAACTGTCCTTCAGCAATAGCAGACTGATGTTCATCAAATTCAATATAAAAAGCATTTTCAAACTGATACAGGGTTGCTTTCTGCAAAGGCTGTCTGTATCTGAATCTGGCCATTACTTCCATAGATCCTCCGTTCTGAAGCCTCAAATCTTCACGTACCCAGTGCAGTTCAGAATTATCAATTTTCAGAGCTTTTTTATGAAGTCCCGGGAAATGACTTCCTTCTCCTACGAAAAGAATGTTGTTTTCCATATCTCTGGAGATGATAAAACAGCTTTCTTTGTGTCCGCCTATACCAAGGCCTTTACTTTGTCCGATCGTGAAAAACTGGGCACCCTGATGTTTCCCGATTACTTTTCCGTCAGATTTTTTATAATTGATTTTTCGTGATAAAAACTCAAGTTCCTCTTCTTTGGAGGAGAATTCAGGTTTTTCTTCTGAAAATAAAGGAGAATCTTTGAAAATTTCTACAATTTCCCCTTCGTTAGGTTTTAATTGCTGTTGTAAAAACTGGGGAAGGCTTACTTTTCCGATAAAACATAATCCCTGAGAATCTTTTTTATCTGCCGTTACCAGTCCGATTTCTTTTGCAATTTCTCTTACCTGAGGCTTTGTAAGTTCTCCGATAGGGAATAATGCTTTTGAAAGCTGATCCTGGCTTAGCTGGCAAAGGAAGTAAGACTGATCCTTATTATTGTCTTTTCCTGCAAGAAGGTGGAAAATTTCTTTACCGTTTTCATCAAAAGTAGAATTTACCCTTGCATAATGTCCTGTTGCTACCTTATCGGCACCCAAAGACATTGCGGTCTTCATAAAAACATCAAATTTTACTTCTCTGTTACATAATACATCAGGGTTGGGAGTTCTGCCTTTTTCATATTCGGCAAACATATAGTCAACGATACGTTCCTTGTAAAGTTCACTCATGTCTATCACCTGGAAAGGAATTCCAAGCTTTTGTGCCACCATAAGGGCATCATTACTGTCCTCAATCCAGGGACACTCATCTTCTAATGTTACGGAAGCATCGTTCCAGTTTCTCATAAATAAAGCCACTACTTCATGGCCTTGTTGCTGCAGCAAATAAGCTGTAACACTAGAATCTACACCTCCGGAGAGGCCTACTACTACTTTCATTGTATTCAATTTTACGAAACTCTTAACGGGAGTTCTTAGTTTGATGTGGCAAAAATACAATTAAAAAATTCGTAAAAAAACCATAATTTTAAACATTGATAAAAACGATAGAGCTATATGTCATCTTTTTATCAACCTCTGCAAATGGAAACAGATGAGAATATAATTGTAAGACCAAAAATATAACATATGAAAAAGTTTATTATTTCTATGATGCTGATATCTTCAGGATCAGTTTTTTCCCAAATTTCAGTAGGAGCACCCGTACAGGAAAACAGCAAGTGGACTTTTGGAGGAGGCATTGGATTAGGATTTGGAAGTAACAGCGCTTTTAATCTATCTGCATCGCCAAGAGTAGGTTACAGATTTACTAATGATTTTGAAGGCGGTGTGGTAGGAAGTGTTTCGTGGCAGACTTCTGATTATTATAAATCTACCATGTTTGGAGTAGGTCCTTTTGTCAACTATTATTTTGCCAGATCATTTTACGTGGGAGCTAACTATCAGCATTATTTTGTTGATTACAAGGATAAATATTACGATTATAAATACAATACGGAAGAAAATGCATTATACCTTGGAGGAGGATATATGCAGCGGATCGGAAACAATTCCTTCATGCAGCTGGGTTTAATGTATAACGTGCTTTGGAAACAGAATTCCAGTGTGTTTTCCAGCGGTCTGATCCCGAACATTGGTTTTGTAGTAGGACTTTAATATTTGATTTATCAATAAGAAAGGGCCTAACCTGTTTAATCAGAAACCAAAATAGTCAAAATCTATAAAAACAAAAAACCCTGGGAAAGTTCCCGGGGTTTTTCTATTTGAAAATTATTTATTTAATTAAGATTGAGAAGACTTTTCAGCTGATTTCTTAGCCTTCTGTGTTTTCCCGATCAGTCCGTCTTTTGCCTCGTTAAGGTCAAGAACTACGGTTTCTCCCTCGTTCAATTGCTTGTTTACCAGCATTTCTGCCAATAAGTCTTCAATATACTTCTGGATGGCACGTTTCAATGGTCTTGCTCCGAAATCTTTATCCCATCCTTTTTCAGAAATAAAGTCTTTTGCTTCTTCAGTAAGATCTACTTTATATCCTAATTTTTCAAGTCTGCCATAAAGTTTGTTCAGTTCAATATCAATGATTTTCTTGATATCATCCTGCACAAGAGAGTTGAAGATCACAATATCATCAATTCTGTTTAAGAATTCCGGTGCAAATGCTTTTTTAAGGGCATTTTCAATCGTGCTTCTTGCTCTTGAATCCGAAGTTGTTTTCTTTGCAGAAGTTCCAAATCCTACACCGTCTCCAAAGTCTTTAAGATCTCTTGTTCCGATGTTTGAAGTCAGAATAATGATGGTATTTCTAAAATCAATTTTTCTTCCTAAACTGTCTGTAACGTGTCCTTCATCCAAAATCTGCAACAGAATATTGAATACATCCGGATGAGCTTTTTCAATCTCATCCAAAAGAACTACTGCATAAGGTTTTCTTCTTACAGCTTCCGTTAACTGACCACCTTCTTCGTATCCTACATATCCCGGAGGCGCACCTACTAGTCTTGAAACAGCGAATTTCTCCATGTATTCACTCATGTCAATTCTGATCAAAGATTCATCGGATTCGAATAGCTCTCTTGCCATTACTTTTGCCAATTCGGTTTTACCAACCCCGGTTGTTCCAAGGAAAATAAAGGTACCGATAGGGCGGTTCGGATCTTTAAGACCTGCTCTGTTTCTTTGAATAGCTTTAACAACTTTCTTCACAGCATCTTCCTGACCGATTACTTTTCCGTTCAGTTTCTCATCCATTTGGGCAAGTTTGTCAAGCTCATTCTTACCAACTTTCGTCACAGGAACTCCGCTCATCATAGAAACCACTTCCGCTACATTTTCTTCTGTTACGGTTTCTTTTTTCTCTTTTACATCTTTATCCCATTTTTCCTGAGCCGAGTTAAGTTCCATCTGAAGACGTTCCTCTTCATCTTTCAGCTTTCTTGCTTCAAGGTAATCCTGAGCTTTTACAGCCTTCTGTTTCAGTTCTTTGATGTCTTCGATCTTCTTTTCAAAATCAATGATTTCTGTAGGAACTTTCATGTTTTTGATATAAACACGGGATCCGGCTTCGTCCATTGCATCAATCGCTTTGTCCGGTAAGAAACGGTCTGTAATATATCTCGATGTCAGATTGACACAAGCCAGAATCGCTTCCGGAGTATAAATTACATTATGATGTTCCTCATATTTATCTTTGATCTGATTCAAGATCTGTACCGTTTCATCAATAGAAGTAGGTTCCACCATTACTTTCTGGAATCTTCTTTCTAAAGCTCCGTCTTTTTCAATATACTGACGGTATTCATCCAGGGTAGTTGCCCCGATGCATTGAATTTCACCTCTTGCCAAAGCCGGTTTGAACATATTGGAAGCATCTAAACTTCCTGTAGAACTTCCAGCTCCTACAATCGTATGAAGCTCATCAATAAATAGGATGACATCTCTGTTTTTCTCCAGCTCCGTCATGATGGCCTTCATTCTTTCCTCGAACTGACCACGGTATTTAGTTCCGGCAACTAAACTTGCCAGATCTAAAGTGATCACACGTTTTCCGTAAAGAACTCTCGACACTTTTTTCTGTTGAATTCTTAGTGCTAACCCTTCAGCAATGGCAGATTTACCAACTCCAGGCTCCCCGATAAGAAGAGGGTTGTTTTTCTTTCTACGTGATAAAATCTGAGAAACTCTCTCAATTTCTTTTTCACGGCCAATCACCGGGTCCAGTTTTCCATCCCTTGCCAAAGAAGTAAGGTCTCTACCAAAGTTGTCCAATGTAGGCGTTTTACTTTTTGCAGAACCTAGATTTCCTGTAGGCTTTCTCATTTGCTCAAATTCTTCTCTCTCATCATCATCATCGTAAGCACTCATCTGAGGAGACTGTCCTGAATTTTTAAGCATAGTCTGGTATTCTCTTGAAACTCCTTCATAGTCGATGTCATAAGCTCCCAGAATATTTGAAGTAGGATCTTCATATTTATAAAGAATACCTAAAAGCAGGTGAACGGTATTAATTTCATTGCTTTTATACTGTCGGCATTCTAACTCTGCACGTTTAATAGCATGGTCTGCCATCTTAGTGAAAGAAATATTGGTAACCTCTTCAGAAATAGGATTAAGACTTGCTGTATTTAAAGTTTCAATTTTTCTTCTGATTTGTGTTAAATCCGCATTAAGGTTTTGAAGGATTTCTTTTGCAGAGTTTTCCGTTTTTATAATACCTAAAAGTAGATGTTCTGTATTAAGAAATTCACTTTTGAGCCTTTTAGCTTCGCTTTTGCTTTGTTTGAACACCTGGCTCAAACCTTGTGAAAACTTATAATCCATAATATATCTCATTAGAACAAAGGCAACATTACCTTTTATTCATTATCTAAATTACAAATATTTTACCAAAAATCAATTAATGACTTTATGGCAGAAAAAAATTTATTATCTTATTGAAAATGATTAAGTTTGTAACCTTAAATTTTCCCCATGAATTCTGAACTTACCACTTACATTGGCTATTCTGCTTCTCTTTTTATCGTATTGAGTTTCATACTGAAAGATGTAAAAAAAATCAGAGTGGTTAACATGATTGGCTGTATTTGTTTTGTCATTTATGGTATCTTTAATGGAATGCTTTGGCCTGTTATCATACCAAACGGGCTTATTTGTTTCATTCAAATCTATTATTTAATACTAGACAAGAAAGATTGATGAGGAAAAAAATTATTACTTCTGCTTTTAGTAATCTGTATACTGACCAACGGATAGAGAAGGTGTGCAAAACCCTTTTTGATAACGGGTATTCCATAGATCTGATTGGTAACGACTGGGAAGGAAATGAAAAAATGGAACGTCCTTATCCCTTTTCCAGAATAGGATTGAAGTCTAAAAGCCTTAAGACCGCTTATTTTGAATTCAACTGGAAATTATACAAAGAACTGAAGAAAAAAGCGGACAAATATACGATTCTCCATGCCAATGACATTGATGCACTTCTGCCAAATTATCTCATTGCCAGAAAACTGAATATTCCGTTAGTCTTTGACAGCCATGAAATTTTCACAGAAATGCCATCGGTTCAAAACAGGTTTTCTCAGAAGTTCTGGAGAGTACTTGAAAGAAAGCTGGTGCCTCATATGGAACTGATGATGACAGAAAGTGAAAGCTATGCCGAATGGTTTCATGAACAGTATAATGTCAATCCGGTAGTGGTTAGAAATATTCCGAGAAAAATTCTTTCAGCACCGGAAATTCCTGAAAATCATCCAAAGATCATTCTGTATCAGGGAGCAATTAATCAGTCGAGGGGAATTGAAAAAATGATTGTGGCCATGCATCATATTAAAGATGCTGTTCTGAAAATTGCAGGTGACGGCCCGAAGAAAAAAGAATACGAAGAACTTGTTATTCAGGAGAAACTTCAGGATAAAGTCTTTTTTCTGGGTAAGCTGAAACCGGAAAATCTCAGGGAAATAACAAAAACCGCTGATGCAGGATTCAGTCTCGAAGAAAATAATGGAGTAAGCTACTATTATTCACTTCCTAATAAGGTTTGTGACTATATCCAATCGAGAGTACCGCTTGTGATGATTAATTTTCCGGAAATGCAAAGGATAAAAAATCAATTTAATGTAGGAGAAGTTATTCTGGATCATCAGCCTGAAACCATTGAAAAAGCAATCAATCTTGTTCTTCAGAGAGGAAGACAGTATTATCAGAGCGAATTAAATAAGGCAGCAGATGTATTTTGCTGGGAGAATGAAGAGACAAAAATCCTCCAACTTTTTGAAAAAGCATCCTGTAAATAATTTTTACAAAATTGGTTATCTTTGCAAAAGAAATTTGATTTAAAATGACCATTAAAGAAAAACAGCAGGAAATAATAGATGAATTCGCTTTTCTTGAAGATTGGGAGCAAAAGTATGAGTACATCATTGATCTTGGAAAAGAACTGAAAGGCTTGGCTGAAGATAAGAAAACAGAAGAAAATCTGATTAAAGGCTGCCAGAGCAAAGTTTGGATTGATGCTGAATTTAAAGACGGGAAACTTTTCTTTAATGCAGATTCTGATGGTATTCTACCAAAAGGGATCGTTTCTCTTTTAGTAAGTATTTACAGTGGACATTCCACTCAGGAAATCCTGGATTCTGATTTTGATTTTATCGGAGAAATAGGACTACAGGAATTTCTTTCACCTTCCAGAGCTAACGGGCTTATGGCGATGACAAAGCAGATCAAGTTTTATGCAGTTGCTTACCAACTGAAATCATAACCGTGACCAGAATTTTAGCATATCGTTTTTCCGCATTCGGAGATGTTGCGATGACCGTACCTGTTTTCAGAGAATTTCTGGAGCAGAACCCCGGTGTGGAAATTATTATGGTCTCCAGGAAAAATTTTGAGGCGTTGTTTGCTGGAGTTTCCAATGTAACTTTTAAGGGGATTGATCTGGATGACTACAAAGGTCTTTTTGGATTGAGAAAACTAAGTAATGAACTGATTCGTGAGTTTAATCCTGATTGTATTGCCAACCTCCATGATGTAATCCGAACCAAAGTTTTAGACAGAATATATAGAAGAAAGGGACTTAAGGTCTTTAAAATTAATAAAGGTAAAGAGGAAAAAGAACATCTTACGGATGTCTGGAATCTGGAAAAGATGCAGCTGAAAAAAACAGTGGAACGTTATGCTGACGTTTTTCGTGAAATGGGATTCAAAGTTGAACTTTCTCATCAATTAAGACCAGTTTCAGAACAAAAATCTGGAATTGGATTTGCTCCTTTTGCCCAGCATAAAGGAAAAATGCTCCCTTTGGAAAAATCCTATGAGTTGGTAAGAATTTTGGCTCAGAAACATACTGTATATTTCTTTGGAGGAGGTAAAAAAGAAACGGAAACTCTCGAAAAATGGGCAGAAGAGATTCCTAATACAAAAAACCTTGCCGGAACATTAAATCTTACGGAAGAACTCAATTATATTGCCGGGCTTGAACTGATGATATCCATGGATTCTGCCAATATGCACCTCGCAAGTCTTGTAGGAACGAGATGTGTTTCTATTTGGGGAGCTACTCATCCTTATGCCGGCTTTTTAGGATTCGGACAAAGCGAAGAAGATGTTGTTCAGGTGGAAGACCTGAGCTGCAGACCATGTTCTGTCTTTGGAGATAAAGAATGCTACAGAGGCGACTGGGCTTGCCTTGAAGAGTTTAATATTCAGAAAGTGGTGGACAGGATTAATTTTTAAAAATAATCCTACCTATCTCATTAGCTTTGGCTTTATCAGAATGGTTTTTTTCTAAGACTTTCTTTCTCTTTTCAGTATCATGATAGTCCTTTCCAGCTGAGGAGATAATCTGTTGACGGATTTGGCTCATATCATCGCCATACAGGCATAAATTTGTTAAAACCGGATCATCTGTAATATTCCCGTTAATAATCACGAAACGGCTGTTGTAAAGCGTATTAAAAAGTTTCACCTTTGTTCCGGAATTCTGGTAAGAAATCAAAATATTGGCATGAGCATCTTCCAGAAGGCGGTAAAGGTTCTCCGTGGTTTGAATAGGAGTGAGGCTGATGTTTTCAACTGTGGAAATCTTTCTTTTAATATCCTCACTGGCACGATCTGAGGCTACAACAAGCTGATATTGTGGAAGGGTTTTAAATAAGTCAATTGTTTCATTCAATGCTCTTTTGTTATCAGCGGTAGTAAGGTCTCCATGAAAGAGAAAATACTTTCCTTTTGTATCCAATTCCTTTACTGATTCATTACCGTGAAAGATATGAATCAGGTGTGCATTTTCCGAATAAGTTTGTACTTCATTATATTCCTTTTCAGATAAGCAGAATACAGCTTCAAATTTCTTTAAAAGTTTTTTCTGATATCCGGAATACTTCACAGATTCAATTTTGTAAATAATCTTTTTAAATGGGTTCTTCTCAGACACAGAGAGGCCTTTATAATACTCTGATTCGTTATTGTGATGACGGAGGTAGAGTTGGTGTCTGTTATCCTTCAAAAACCGTATAATATGGGTTGTTTGCAAGCCTTCGAACAAGATAGGAGCTTTGTGCTTCTCCAAATTTTTAAGTAGGGTTTCAGAATCTCTGATGGCAGCAGCGAAAGGTGTTCTGGAGAAATAGAGAAGTGGATTCTTTTTCTTTTGATAAAAAAACACATTTTCTGTCATCTCTTTGACTTCCGGATCAATCTTATGAGGGATTTGATCTACAAAACAATGTAGGTGAATCTTTATTCCCAGATCAGATAATGCCTTAACTTTATAATACACATCAATAATTCCACCATAGGAAGGAGGGTAGGGATAATTAAATGATATAAGATGAAGTTTATTCACAGCAAGCGAAATTCAAGTGAAGGCAAAGGTAGATAAATATAAGGAAAAGTGGAGGAGAAGCTTTATAAATTGCTTAGGGATAAAAATAAAAAAATCTCCCAGAAATCTGAGAGATTTTTTGTGGGTCCTGAGGGATTCGAACCCCCGACCCTCTGGGTGTAAACCAGATGCTCTGAACCAACTGAGCTAAGAACCCGAATTTTTTTGAAAGGTTTCGTTTCCTTTTCTGTGGGTCCTGAGGGATTCGAACCCCCGACCCTCTGGGTGTAAACCAGATGCTCTGAACCAACTGAGCTAAGAACCCTCTAGACTTGTTCTCTTGTTTAGAGTGGTGCAAATATACGACTTATTCTTTAATCTCCAAATTTTTTTCTAAAAAATCTCCCACTACAAAGTTGCTTCCGCCGATAAAAATCATTTCTTCTTTTGTACATCGTTCTTTTGCAGAGAGATACGCTTCCTGCACGGAATCAAAAATTTTATAAAAAATTTTCGCCTCCTGGAGCAGATTTTCGTAATCTTCGGGATGTCTTCCCCTGTTGATGGATGGTTTTGCAAAATAGAACTCAGAATTTTCAGGAAGTAAATTCATTACATCATCTATTTTTTTGTCATTCACAAACCCCAAAATAACATGCTTGTGTCTGTTAATTGAATTTAATTGTGAAAAAACATACTCCAGACCTGCCTGATTGTGACCCGTGTCACAAATCGTAAGTGGATATTGCGAAAACTCGAACCAACGGCCAATAAATCCTGTATTTTGGTGAACATGGAGAAGTCCTTTTTCCAATGCTTCATCAGAAATATTTACTTTAAGCTTTCTTAATTCTTCTACAGCGGCCAATACAATTCTGATATTTTTCTTCTGGTAATTCCCTTTGAGATCAGATTCAAGGTTGGTATTTATAAGAGTAGCATCTATAAACGGAGCATTTTCTTTCGTTGCTTTATCCTGAATGATATTTCTAACGGCTTCATTTTCGTCACCGGAAATAATCGGGATATGTTGTTTAATAATTCCAGCCTTCTCTGATGCAATTTCTTCGATGGTATCTCCAAGAATATTCTGATGATCCAGCTGAACATTAGTAATGGCCGAAATCAACGGTTTAATAATATTTGTTGAATCCAGTCTTCCTCCCAATCCTACTTCAATAATGGCAAAATCTACCTGCTGCTGATAAAAATATTCAAAAGCCATGATGGTCGTAAACTCGAAGAAAGAGGGACGGATGTCTTCCGGAATCGTTTTCAGTTTTTGAATAAAATCAAAGACAAATTCTTTATTACAGTTTTTTCCATTCACCTTTATGCGCTCTGTGAAGTCTATAAGGTGTGGAGAATTGTATAATCCTGTTTTATAACCGGCTTCCTGAAGAACCGATGCCAGCATATTGCTTGAAGAACCTTTTCCATTGGTACCGCCAATGTGAATACATTTTATTTTATCCTGAGGATTTCCAAAGAAAGCACAAAGCTTTGTAATGTTATCAAGCCCAGGTTTATAAGCCTTCTGTCCATCTATCTGATAGTTGGGCATCTGTACGAAAAGCCAGTCGATAGCTTCCTGATATTGTTCATTTGTCATGGTGCAAAATTCCCAAAAGTTTTTTTAAAATAAAATATAATTTTTCAATCTGTAACTTTTTTATATTTAATTCGTCTAATATTGAAAAATCTTAATATGAAATCGCTGTGATTTACATGGTATAGTAATTATGAAGACAACACGATTCCATATGACCATTAAAAACAAATAAACATATACAATATGAAAAAAGTTTGGATCATCGTTTTTGGATTAGGTTATCTGGGTTTAAGCGCTCAGAAGAAATGGTCCTTAAAAGAATGTGTAAACTATGCAGTGGAGCATAATCTTCAGGTTATCCAAAATCAGTATAACAAACAAAACCAGGAATATAATCTTAAAGCAGCCCAAAAAGAATATCTACCATCAGTATCGGGGAGTATGACGAATGGGGTAAGTTTCGGGCAAGGCTCATTAGGAGCAGGAAGCTTTAGAAACGATAGATTCAATAACAGTATTGGTCTGGGTGCTGATATTTTGCTCTATAATAATGGAAGGTTAGAGAAAAATGTAAGAAAAGCCCAGTTTGATGTAGAAGCAAGCCAATACGACATTGAAACCATTAAAAATGATATTTCCCTTCAGATCGCTCAGCAATATCTGACTACTTTGTTGAATAAAGAGATTGTTAAAATCTCTCAGAGTGCCGTGGATAATGCGCAGAAACAGTTTGACAGAGCTAAAATCACAACTCAGGTTGGAACAACAGCCCAGACGGTTCTGGCAGAGGCTGAAGCTGCATTGGCAAGAGAAAAACAAAACCTTAAAACTGCAGAAGTAAACGTTGGACGTGCTTTGTTTGCCATCGTTCAGCTTTTACAGCTTTCAGATTATAAAGGTTTTGATGTGGAAGATGTAAATATTCCTGAAAAGCTTGATTTACAGCTTACTACCGCGGATGAAGTGCTTACCACTGCGTATGAGATACAGCCTCAGATAAAAGCAGCGGAAAGCCGTATAAGATCTGCCGAGGCACAAACGGAAGTAAGCAAAACTGCATACTGGCCTACATTAACAGCGAGCGCTGGTCTTAATACTTTCTATAACAGACAATTTGATCCTATGCCAGGTACTGTACAGGGAACTTTTTTTGAACAATATAAAGATCAGTTCGGACAAAACGTGGGGCTATCACTGAATATTCCTATTTTCAATAAAGGGAAAACAAAACTTCAGGTAGAACAATCTAAAATAAATGAAAGTTTAGCCAAGAATTCCTTGGAACAACAGAAACAGACGGTAAGACAAAACGTACAGAAAGCTCAGTTTGATGCTGATGCCAATTATGAAACCTATCTGGCTGCAGTGGAAGCTGAAAAAAGCTCAAAACTGGCTCTTGATTTTGCCGATAAAAGTTATGCTGCCGGAAGAACCACTATCTACGACGTTAATGTGGCGAGAAATAATTATGCAAATGCACAAGGATCAGTAGCGCAAGCAAAATATAATTATCTTTTTAGTCTTAAACTATTGAATTTCTATGCAGGAATTCCATTAAGTTTGTAAAATGCCAATTCAATCATTAGAAAAATACTTACCTCAAAATACACTTAGATATTTAAGAGTCTGGTTTGCAGATTACTATATACATATAAAAGTAACAAGAAACAGAAATTCAAAGCTGGGAGATTACAGAAAACTTCCGGATAATTCTCATGAAATTACGGTAAATTCTACCCTTACCCCACAGCTTTTTTTCTTTGTACTCACTCATGAGCTTGCTCATCTGATTGCTTTCGAAAAATATGGGCGAAGAATCTCTCCCCACGGTAATGAATGGAAAGAAACTTTCAGAAATATGCTTCTGGAAAGCCTTGAAATTTATGATGAAGAACTCAAACCTATCATTATAAAATTTTCAAAATCGCCAAAAGCCAATTTCATGGCAAGCCCTGATCTGGTAAGATACTTCCATACTGAAAAACAGGATGATACTCTTCTATTTATCGAGGAACTTAAAAAGGGAGAATTTTTTATCTATCGCAACGAAAAGTATTTATTAGAAGGTCTGGTTAAAAAAAACTATCTTTGTAAGAACCTGGCTACTGGAAGGAAGTATTCTTTCAAGCCTTTAGCGAGGGTAGAAAAATGTAGCTAAGAATGTTAAAATCAGATAGATACTGCGTTATAATGGCCGGGGGAATCGGGAGTCGGTTCTGGCCTATGAGCACGCAGAAATTTCCAAAACAGTTTCAGGATATTTTAGGAACCGGACGCACAATGATTCAGCAGACCTATGACCGAATCAGCAAGGTAATTCCTAAAGAGCAGATATTCGTGATTACGAATAAAGAATATGTTCCTGTTTCCCATCAGCAGCTTCCGGAAATTCCTGAAGAGAATATTGTGGGTGAGCCGTTGATGAAGAATACAGCAGCTTGTAATCTGTATATGGCTAACAAAATTGCTGAGATCAATCCGGATGCAACAATGATTGTATTGCCGGCAGATCATCTGATCCTTAAAGAGGACGTATTTCTGGAAAAAGTAGAGCTGGCATTTGAGGTGGCTTCACAGCATGATTATCTGGTAACATTAGGAATAACTCCAACAAGACCCGACACCGGTTATGGCTATATTCAGTTTGTAGAGAAAAAAGGATCAGAATATTTTAAAGTAAAAACATTCACAGAAAAACCTATTCTTGAAATCGCCCAAAGCTTTTTGGAAAGTGGTGATTTCCTTTGGAATGCAGGAATTTTTGTATGGAATGTGAAAAGTATTCACCATGCTTTTGATCTCTATCTTCCTGAGATGATGCAGCATTTTATGGCTTGTGAGTATAACTCCGAAAAAGAAAACAGCTGTATTGAAACCATTTATCCAAAGGTTCAGAAAATCTCCATTGATAACGGGATTTTAGAAAAGGCAAAGAATGTTTACGTGATTCCTTCAGATTTAGGGTGGAGTGATCTAGGTACATGGACTTCCGTCTATGAAAATACAGAAAAAGATAAAAACGGAAACGCTGTAAAACTGAAACATTTACTTTCTTATAATTCAAAAGGGAATATCATCCGCTTAAAGAATAATAACAAGGCAGTGATTATTGACGGTCTTGAAAATTACATTGTTGTAGATACAGATAAAGCGCTTCTTATCTGCCCAAGGGATAATGATCAGCTCATTAAAGATTATGTTCTTGATTTAAAAAACTTTAAAAAGGGCGAGAAGTTTATGTAATATTTGGTATATTTTCTGCTGATTTTTAAATTATGATTAAAACTGCAACCCGATTTACAATTCTTACATTTTCACTTTTGGGAGTCTTAGGATTTGCTCAGGAGAAGAAAAAGTTTTCAAGCATTCCTGCTATTTTACAGCAGATCAACCCTGGTAATAGGGTGGATTCATGGGTGTTGGTGTACAACAGCTATGGGAAAGGTCAGGAAATAAAGATTTCGGGTAAGGTAAATTATACTCCTCAATTCTCAGGATTCAATCTTTTCCCTAGTGAAGACAGCTTTTATTATATCGCTTATTCGGAAGGAGGTAAAGTAAATTACGTTACGGATGTCGAAGGATTGAAGAAGTTTGTAGATAGAATTGATAATGCTCAGGAAGCAGCTGTTGTATTAGCCGCTGACGGATATATGATAGATGAAGAGTTTAAGGACCTTGCGGGTAATTATCATGAAGATAAGTCGAATTACTATCTGGACCTTGGAAAGCTCACCTCAAAGGAATGTCCATACCAGAAAACACATTATACAGTAACACTCAATAAATCTACAGGTGCTGTAAACAATGTTAAAGACAATGGAACTTATATTGAGCTTTACAATAAAAAATGTGCTAATAACCCGAGACTTTTAAAAATCGAAAAAAAAGAAGAACCAAAGAAAGATGAGCCCAAAAAAACACCCAAGCGCAAATAATACCTATGAGACTGAACGATTGATCCTTCGCCCTATGTCCCGTGAAGACAAAGATTTTGTCTTTGAACTTTATAACAGGCCAAAATTCATTCAACATATTGGCAACCGCAATGTAAATTCCATTGAAGATGCTGAAAATTACATCTTAAACAGATTTGCCCCACAGATTGAAAGGCTGGGATTTGGAAATTATATTTTAATAACCAAAGATGGAAATGAAAAAGTAGGTGCGGTAGGAATCTTCGAAAGGGAAGGACTTGATATTGTGGATATCGGATATTCTCTGTTGGAAGAGTTCGAAGGTAAGGGCTATGCTTTTGAGGCAGCTCAGAAGGTTAAATCGATCGGAATGGATGATTTCGGATTAACAAAAATATCAGCCATTATTTCAAAGGATAATATTTCTTCCCAAAAGCTGATTGAAAAATTAGGTTTGAGGTTTAAAAAACACGTCATACTTCCAGGCGAAACCGAAGAACTCAACTATTACGAAACAGAATAATAAATCTATAAAAAAATATTTTCACAAATAGCACAATAATGTATCTGGGTTATTTGTGAAAATATTTGTGATATCTGTGTTTTAAGAAAGTTATCCCTCCAGAATCTGTTCAGCAGCAGTCTTTGAAGTTACTTTTTCAATCACTCTTGTACAAATACCATTTTCATCGAAAATAAAAGTGGTTCTTACAATTCCCATATAGGTTTTTCCAAACGTTTTTTTCTCCTGCCATACCCCGAATTTTTCAATGATATTACGGTTTTCATCTGCAATAAGATCATAAGGAAAAGCAAACTTGCTATGGAAATTCTTTTGCTTTTTTACAGAATCACCACTTATTCCCAATAATTGAAATCCTGCTTTTTTAAGCTTAGTATAATTATCACTCAGGTTGCAGGCTTCCACTGTACAGGTTGGTGTATTCGCTTGCGGATAGAAGAAAACGACCAGTTTTTTTCCAATTAATTTTGATGAGGTTACTGTTTCTCCGTCTTGATTGAATCCTTCAAATTCAGGTAATTTATCTCCAACTTTCAGCATAATGATTTAATTTTGTTCAAATTTAAGGCATACATGACAAAAAAACAAAGAGCTGAGCTCGTTCAGATAGAACTGGAAAAATTATATCCCACTACACCTATTCCGTTAGATCACACTGATCCCTATACATTGATGGTTGCCGTAGCGCTTTCTGCACAAACTACAGATAAAAAAGTAAATCAGGTTACTCCCGAACTTTTTGCGGTAGCAGGAACACCGCAAAGAATGGCTAAGCTGGAAGAATTTGAAATCAAAGAACTAATCAAAGAAATAGGATTATCCAATACGAAAGCTAAAAACCTGAAGAAAATGGCCGAACTTCTGTTAGAAAGACATAATGGTATTGTTCCCCAGACTTATGAAGAATTGGAAGCTCTTCCGGGCGTAGGGCATAAAACGGCATCAGTAGTAATGAGTCAGGGTTTCGGATTTCCTGCTTTTCCTGTGGATACCCATATTCACCGTCTGATGACGCAGTGGAAACTTACTTCCGGAAAAAATGTGGTGGAAACAGAACGTGACGCCAAAAAATTATTCCCTGAAGAAGTATGGAATAAACTTCACCTTCAGATTATTTTCTATGGAAGAGAATATTCTCCGGCAAGAGGAAAAGGAGAGAAGGATTTTATTACGAAAATGATGTTTGAGAAATAATTCAATTATTTTGCCACTATGTCCGCTAAGACTTTATAAAAACCACGCTGGGATAGCTCGTGAAGACACTTCGTTTAGCAAAGCAATATTGCCCTGACTGAGTGAAAGATCTATGCGAACTGATAGAAAACGCAACAATTACTTTGTGGTCGCTAAATAAACCATGTCAAGGTTCTGAACCTTGACATGGTTTAAAAACATCATGTGAGATAAAGGAAATGATTTAATATTCCAACAACCTTCTGTGGTAATTAATCTGTCCCAAATGATAATCCAGATGAGCAATCAGATGAATCAGGAAGTAATCTGTAGTCATTTTATTTTCAAAAACAACCAGTGGGTATTCTTTTTTCAGGTCGTCTTCTGATAATTGAGAAAGAGTAGAATCTATCATTGTTGTAGTTGCCTCTATTTTTTCAATAAGTTCAGCTCTTGGAACATCTTTTAATGAAAACTCCAGGTCACGCTGTCTTACATATCCTGTGTTTCCAAGGTGCGTTCCTATAAAATGGTTGAGGTTTCCAACCAGATGAAGAACCAGGTTGCCCGCAGAATTGGCTATGTTTTTATCAACTTTCCAAAGATTTTCTTCGTTTTGATAGGCTTCTAGCTCTGTTTTTAATTTATTTAAATCTCTGTTGTAAAGAGATTTGAGGCTTTCTGTGATCATATCAATTTTTATTGTATTATGGTTTTAAAATATCCTTTAAAGTGTTTATCAACCAAACTGTCAATACTGCATTTATAATCTATAAAGCCATAAATGCTGTCATTTTTGGTGAATTGTTTACTATTTAGAATCAATTTCTGACTAAAAACCTTAGATTTTATGAATTTTTCCTCGCCTTTTAAGGTTTTTGGATCAATATCTTTGATGTAAAAGTGGTTTTTAAACACCTTAATCAAAATTCCGTTTCCAAAATATCCGTTATTGTTATTCAGTTTGATGGTAAGAGTATCATTCTGATACTGAGCTTTGCATTTATAATCATCGAATAAAAATGTTCCTTTACGAAAGCCATCTGAGTAACTTGCAGCCTGAACAATATGTGCTGTCCTTATTTTACTTTCAACAATTTCACTGTTATAAAGCTTCAGTTCCGGATATTTGGAAAGAAGGAGAATAGTATCATTGCCAGGTAAGCTCTTGTCAACCGTAAAATTTTCAAAATTGTGCTTCTTTCGACAGCTCAATAACACCAATAAAATACCGGTAAAAAATAAAAATAGTCTCATAAAGAAACTATTTTTGTTTTTTAGCCCAAAGCTCCATTTTTCTGTTCAGAACATCCAAAGGAAGACATCCCTGGCTTAATACTTCATCATGGAAGCTTGCCAGCTTGAATTTGTTTCCAAGTTCTTTCTGATACTTTTCTCTCAGCTCACGGATTCTTAAGGATCCTATTTTGTAGCCTAAAGCCTGTCCCGGCATTGCCATATATCTTTCTACTTCTGCAGTGGCAGATCCCTCGTCGTAAGAAATATTGCTTAAGAAGTACTTGATAGCCTCTTCACGTGACATTTTTCCTGTATGAAGCCCTGTATCTACTACCAGTCTTACAGCTCTCAGCATCTGATCACTCAGGTAACCCATTTTTTGATAAGGATCTGTGTATAACCCAAATTCAGGTCCTAATGTCTCACAATAATGGGCCCACCCTTCACCATAAGCTCCTAACCATCCGAATCTCATAAATTTAGGAAGCTTTGTGTTCTCCTGTTGCAAAGAAACCTGATAATGATGCCCTGGGATGGCTTCATGAAGGAAAAGAGATTCCATTCCTGAAGTAACATTGAATTTAGTAGGGTCAGGAAGCGGAACATAGAATATACCTGCTCTTTTTCCATCCGGAGTTCCCGGCATATATTCTGCGCTGGCACTTGCCTCTCTGAATTTCTCCGTCTGTCTGATCTCAAACTTCGTTTTTGGCGTTACATTAAACATTGTTTTCAGCTTCGGAGTGATTTTAGTTAAGATCCCGTTGAATGCATTTAAAACCTCTTTAGATGTTTTATAAGGCATTGCCTTTGGATCCGTTTTTACAAAAGTGATAAATTCTTCAAGAGTGCCCGTAAAACCTACCTGTTGTTTTACTTTTTCCATTTCTGCACGAAGCATAGCTACCTGCTGAAGTCCGATCTTATTAATTTCTTCAGGAGATTTCTTAGTGGTTGTCCAGCTTTTTACATAATAGTTGTAGATCTCATTTCCGTTAGGAAGACTGTTGTATCCGTCTGTATCCCTTGCTTTCGGAAGGTACTCTTTTTCTAAAAATGTTCCCATTTTAATATAAGCCGGAATGATCTTTTTGGTAATAGCATCTTTATAAAGTGCTGAAAATTTTTCTTTCTGAGCCTGAGAGAAGCTTTTCGGAAAATTTCTTATCGGACCATAGAAAATATTCTTTTCCATGTCAGAAGTGGTAATTTCCTCTGCTTTCATCTGAGGAATCATTTTGATAACCAGTTTTTTAGGTAATACTATCTTATTGTTGATTCCCTCACGGAAGTTGTCTGCCGCTGCATTCATCCACTCCGGGAATTTTTCCATTCTTTTCAGCCAGTCGCTATAGTCTTTTTCTGTTTTAAAAGGTTGATTACCCTGTCTGCTTCCATACAATGGGAACGTTAACGGAAGTCCTCCAAATTGAGTAAAAGGAATATATTCCGGATGATAGGCGTAGGCCTCAGTTTTATCTTTTAAAGTATAATCCAAAACATCATAGACCACTTTGTCTTCGTCAGAAAGGGTTTTATAATCTACATGTTCCAGTTGTTTTTGCACAGAATTGTAGAAAGCAATTTCTCCTGAGATAAAATCTTTATCAATATTGATAGGAAGCTGATCGTTATATCTTGTATCTCCTTGTGCGGTAGCATCTAAAGGATATAGTTTAAGATACTGCTCATAATAGTTGGAAGCGATAGAATCCAGATTGCTGGGAGTCACTTTTGTAAGGGGAGAATCCGATTTTTTGCAGGAAGTAAGCCCAATCACCAACCCTAATCCTAGAATACTTTTTGATAAAATGTTTTTCATTTTCAGAATCTTTATGAAAACAAAAATAAGTATTATTGGGAGATTCAGACTTATTGTTTGCATTGATTTTAAAAAATTATTTTCAAAATCCTTTCAACTTTGAATCAATTTTTTATCTTTGTCTAAAACGTTTAACAATCATATTATTACAGCTCTTTTTTAAGAAAAAATGAAAGGGATTTTAAAAATTTACCATCCGGACGAAACGCTAAAATACAATATCAGAAATACTTATTGTAAGGCAGTTTACAGCAACCAGCAACATTTTTTAGAGGTTGAAGTGATTACGGATGACAGTTTGGATCACGTGGATGATGATTCATTACAGTACAACTTTCCGCAGCTTTCACTTGAAGTTTTTGATTTTCCTATTGAATCGGCGGAAATAGAAGGAAAAACCATCATCATCAATGACTCTGATGAAGAAACCTATACAGAAGTAGACCTTTTCGATGACGAAGATGCCTACATCTATGATAATGAGCTTCTTTTTGAAAAAAATGAAGAAGGGGAGCTTCAGGTCATCTGGAAAGGGACCATTGATGATTTCTATACCGGATCAGATACACCGATCCCCTTTAGATTAAAATGCGAATTTAAGCAAGATGAAATTGAGGTAGGAGAAGACTAACATAGGCTTCTATCTTTTTAGTACCAGATTTCTTTTCAAAATTTTTTTTTGGAAAGAAATTTGCTGTTTGTAAAATTGTAACAAAATTTAAGTTGTTTTTAAGCAATTTTTAAGAGTTCAATTCATAATATTCTCCTACATTTGTCGTTGAAATTTAATAAAATTTACATTTAATGCTGTTAACGGAACTTTCTCAGATTTTATTTGCACAAATCGCTACCCCTGCAGTTGCTGCAGACAACTTAGAGTTCTCATTCTGGAAAATTATGTTCCATGGAGGAGCTTTCGCTAAAATAGTGATGGTCACTGTATTACTATTGGGAGTGTTTTCTCTATACCTGTTTTTCGAAAGATTTTTCTTTATCAAAAGGCTTACATCAAAAACAGATTCCCACTTCATGAACAATATCGAAGACTTCATCAAGGCAGGAAAAATAGAGGCGGCAGCAGATTACTGCAAAACCCAGAACTCTCCGGAAGGAAGAATTTTAGAAAAAGGAATTTCAAGATTAGGACGTCCTGTTTCTGATATTGTAAGTGCTATGGAATCTCAGGCACAGGTAGAGGTTGCCAATATGGAAAAAAACCTGAACCTTTTGGCTGTAGTACCAAGTATTGCACCCATGTTGGGACTTTTAGGTACGGTAATCGGGATGATTATTGCTTTCTTTAATCTTTCCCACGCAACAGGATCATTCTCTCCGAAAACACTTTCAGAGGGGATCTATACCGCTTTAGGGCAGACCGCTGTAGGTTTGGCTGTAGCAATTCCTGCTAACTTCTGTTATAATATTCTATTGACAAGGATTGATAAATTTGTCCTGAAAGCTCAGAATATGTCAGGAGAATTTTTAGACCTTATCAACAAACCTTTATAAATCTTTCTTACGATGAAAATTCAAAGAAGAAATAAAGCAAATCCGGAATTCAGTTTAGCAGCGATGACAGACGTTATCCTGTTGATGCTGATTTTCTTTATGATCACTTCTTCAGCTGCCAATCAAAGCGCTATTGATGTGAATCTTCCGAAAGCCGGAGCAGTTGATGATAATATTCCCAATCCTTTAACGGTAAGTATCAAGCCGGACGGTTCATTTTTTGTAGATGATAATCCTGCCAATAAAGGAGAACTGGAGCAAATTATTGTAGATAAATTAGCCAGCCAGACCAATAAATCATTTACGATCAGAGCTGATGAAAACACATTGCATAAAGATGTTGTTTTTGTGATGGAAATTGCTGAGAAACATAAATTTAATATTGCTATTGCAACCGTTAAAGACAAATAACATATCCGGATTTCCGGAAAGAATTACGTTTTAAGATGAAAAGCTATACAGCAAACAGAAACGAAGAAAATAAAGACAGAGTAAAGAGCGCACTGCTTTCTATTCTGATCTGGGCTGCTATTCTGCTTTTTGTTTTTCTATATAAATTAAAACCTGAACTGGATAAAGATCCTGAAGTGGTTACTACTATGCTGGTGAACTTTGGAGATAACAGAAATGGAAAGGGGATTGAAGAACCAGCTGAACAGCCTGGAAGTCTTGCCGCTGCAACGGAAGAAGTTACACCAGAGCCCGCAGAAACTCCGGTTCCGGAAACAAAAACAGTTATAAAGCCAGAACCAGTTCCTACTCCCGAACCAAAGAAAACAGAGGTTAAGGAAAAAGTTATTACAGGAAATAATTCAAAAGCTACTGTTCCTAAAAAAGAGGAATCCAAAAAAGCTGAGAAAAAAGAAGCTACGAGTACAAGTGCTTCAAAAAATACTAAAAAATCTGGAGCGGCCACTGCCAATTCAAAAACAGGAAATGGTGAAGGAAAAGGAACCGCAGCCATAGGCAACCTGATTAAAGGAAGAGGAACTAAAGCCGGAAGCCAGGGAACTGGTGATGGTATCGGAAACGCGGGAGATCCTTTAGGCGGTGATGGAAACGGAGACAGTAAAGTAGGAATCGACAGAAAATTAGTCGGTTATATTCCGGGAACAATGGGAAGAGGAGGGGCACAGCCTTCTCACAGCTGTACAGCAAGTGGATCAATTACTATTGCTTATACGGTAGATAAAGCAGGGAATGTAGTATCCGCAAGAAGAGCCGGCGGGATTTCAGATCCTTGTGTCTCATCCACGTCTGTGGCCTGGGTTAAGAAATATGTAAAAGCAGAAAAAGCCAATACTTCTTCCACCGGAACTTATAAAATTACATTCTAAAAATACAAAAGCACTTTATTCAAGTGCTTTTTTCAATTCATTTATTCTGTTGATAATGGGTAGTGCAAAAATACCACTGGTCTGAAGATAAAGCTCGTAGAATGTCTTGGCTTTATCCTGAAAATCTTTGTTCTGATCATGTCTGCTGTTGAAATAAAATAGATTTCCCAGCATTTCATAATAATCTTTGTGATCTCTTTCCTGTCTTTCATTCACAATCGCGATCATTTCTTCCTTGGTTTTAGAAGCAACCTCTGTGAAGCTCATCTTAAAAATGTCTCTCATCAACGTATCAAAATCCAGTTCTTTCTGCATTAAGCTTTCTTCAGGTTTGTCGAGAATCAATTTTTCTAATGCCTGAGTTAATTGGCGGATGAGTCTTAAGGTGAATTCTTTATCTGTGATCATAATGGATTTAAAGTTTTAAGTTTAATGTTTAAAGTTAATTGCATTGTTCAACCAGAATTTTTTCATTATGCGAAAAATAAATAGGCCAATGCAATGGCAGTGATAACGCCTACTAAATCGGCCAGAAGCATGGCAATTACCGTGTATCTTGTATTCTTAACGGCTACAGCACCAAAATATACTGCAATCACGTAGAACGTCGTATCTGAGCTTCCCTGAAGCACTGCGGCTAATTTTCCCTGGAAGCTATCTGCTCCAAATGTGACCATCGTATCCACCATCATTCCTCTGGCTCCTGAACCGGATAAAGGTTTGATCAATGCAGTTGGAAGTCCATCCACAAATCTCGGATCCATATTGGCAACGTTGGCTACCCACTTCATTCCGTCAATAATCACATCAAATACACCGGAAGTTCTTAGTAATGAAATCGCAATCAGCATTCCAACCAGATAAGGAATAATTTTAACACAGGTGGTGAAGCCTTCTTTTGCGCCTTCAATGAAGGTATCAAAAACGTTAATTTTTTTATAAACAGCTCCTAATACAATCGCAAGGAAGATAAACAGAATTAAACCATTGCTTAATACTTTACTGAAGTCATCCAGTTCATCCTTACTCAATTGTACAAGGTATACTACCAATAAAGCAATAATTGCTGAAATTCCTCCTACATAAGCTATTACCACCGGACGAAGAAGATTGATTTTCTGGTATAAAGAAACAATAATCATCGCAGCTAAAGTTGCCGCAAAAGTGGCGATCATGCAAGGAAGGAAAATATCTGTAGGGGTCTTTGATCCCATAGAGGCTCTGATGGCAATAATCGAGACCGGGATCAACGTCATTCCTCCGGCATGAAGACACAGAAACATAATCTGCGAATTGCTGGCAGTATCTTTATTGGGATTTAAAGTCTGGAGACTTTCCATCGCTTTTAATCCAAAAGGAGTGGCAGCATTATCCAATCCCAGAAGATTGGCACTGAAATTCATTAGCATATGTCCGAATGCAGGATGGTTTTTAGGAATTTCCGGAAATAATTTTGAAAAAAATGGCTGAATCAAACGGCTTAGAAGGTTAATTCCTCCTGCTTTTTCAGCAATACTCATGAATCCCATAAACAAGGTCATGATTCCGATAAGACCAAGACAGATTTTTACGGCAGTTTCAGAGGTTCCGATAACTCCATCGGCTTCCTGAACGCGATAAACATTTACATTTTGTTTTAAAGAATCTGTTTTATAGTGAATTCTGCTGTCTGCAAAATCATTTTTTTTCATCAGGCTGTCTCTGACAATAGGAGATAGGCTGTTCATAGGTTGAGATGCAATCTTTACTGTATCACCTCCTTTTCCCACCACCATATCATTGAAAATGGTTTTGTAGTTACCTGACGAAACATATTTTATACTGGCAATGGCAATGGCAATGATAATGAAAGCCGACCAAATTCTGCTGAGAACCATCTGATTGATTTAATTGTTTAAACTTATCGAAAATACTTCAAACCACAAAAATAACTAAAGTCTTTTGTAATTCCGGTGTGAAAGAAAACTAATGATGGTCTCTAATCTTAAAGCTTATTGTTAACGCATTGTTCACAAAGTTCCTAAATAATGGGAAAATGATTTTTCTCGTTCGCAAAGGCGTTAGCACTAAGCAAAGAGAATTTAAGTTAAAGAGCATTGCTGAATGAAATGCCCTTGCGAACAAAAAATATGCATTAAGTTTTTAGATTTTCCTTACGCTCTCTAGCGTTTAAAACTAAAATGATTTACTCTTCCAGATAAACAAGATATCCTTTAAAATCATCATCAAGATTCTTCAGAACTTTGGCTTCATCCATTTTTTTGATCAAAGCATTTACAAAGAAGCTTTTTTCAAAGAACTGGCGATGAATTCCGGGTAAAATTTCCATAAAATAATCCATTCCGATTTTGTTGTTATGGAGATCCATTTTGGTTTCCAAAGGCTCATTAGGGAAGAGTTCTTCATGCATATCTGTGATTCTTTTACAAAAATCCAGCGCTTTTTTAGGGGAAGAGATCTTGCAGCAGTACATCATAATGAAGCAGCACCACAGCGCGTGTCTGAAAGCATTTCCAATTCCATTGTTGGAGGCCGTTGCAGGGAATTTTTTCTGTGCAATGGTAAACGCTTTTACTGTTGCATAAAAACTCAGTAAAGCGAAAAGAGGATGAGGAAGGACAAGTGATAAAAGACGGATAATCTTTTTAAAACTCATGCTTCGGATGGTATTGAAAAATATCTTAAAAGTCCTCATAAATAAAAATCTCTCCCTAATTAGAGAGAGATTGTATTGTTTTTGTTACAGATACTATGCTTTTACAGCTAATAAATTAACTGTTTTGGCAACAGTATCCTGAATTTCAGTTCTTTTTACGATGAAATCTACAAATCCTTTTTCCTGTAAGAATTCTGATGTCTGGAATCCTTCCGGTAAGTCTCTACCGATTGTTTCACGGATTACTCTTGGTCCTGCGAAACCAATCAGTGCTCCCGGTTCTGCCATAATGATATCAGCAGTCATTGCGAAAGAAGCAGTGATTCCTCCGAATGTAGGATCACAAAGATAAGCGATGTATAAAAGTCCAGCTTCAGAAAGCTGAGCTAATTTAGCCTGAACTTTTGCCAGCTGCATCAAAGAGTAAGTAGCCTCCTGCATTCTTGCTCCTCCGGACTGACAGATAATCATATACGGAAGTTTGTGTGCAATACAGTAATCTACTGCTCTTCTGATCTTTTCTCCCATTACAGAACCCAAAGATCCTCCGATGAAAGCAAAATCCATACAAGAAACTACCATTTCAGTTCCTTTTACAGTTCCTACAGCGTTTCTGATAGAATCTGTAAGCTTTGTTTTAGCTTTTACTTCTTTCAAACGGTCTTTGTAAGGCTTTGTATCTTTGAAGTTTAAGATATCAATACTTTCAACATTGGCATCCAGTTCGGTAAATTTACCACCGTCAAAAAGGATGTCAAAAAATTCTGCACTTCCTATTCTTACATGAAATCCGTCTTCAGGAGAAACATAGTTATTTCTCTTTAGTTCATCATGTTCCACTACTTTTCCGGATGGAGTCTGATGCCAAAGGCCTTTGGGAACGTCTTTTTTCTCATCAGTAGAAGTGGTAATGTTTTTTGCTTTTCTTTTAAACCAGTCGAATGCCATTTTTGCTTGTATTAATGTATAAATGTAAAATGTACCAATGTAAATGCATTCCTATGAATACTTTTTACATTGGTACAAATGTACAGTTCTTATTTTAAAGTATCTACGTTATTTAAATCTTCAAATGCTTTTACCAATCTTGCAGAGAATGTGTCTTCACCTTTTCTTACCCAAACTCTTGGGTCATAGAATTTTTTGTTAGGTTTTTCTTCTCCTTCAGGATTTCCGATCTGAGCTCTTAAATAATCAATATTGTTGATCATATAATCTCTGATGCCTTCTGTGTATGCAAACTGAAGGTCAGTATCGATGTTCATTTTGATAACTCCGTAGTCGATAGCCTCTCTGATCTCTTCTAATGTAGATCCTGAACCTCCGTGGAATACAAAGTTGATAGGTTTTGCAGCTGTTCCGAATTTTTCCTGAACATATTTCTGAGAATTGTCAAGGATTTTCGGCGTAAGAACTACGTTACCTGGCTTGTAAACTCCGTGAACGTTACCGAAAGCAGCCGCGATTGTGAAGTTATCAGAAATAGCTTTTAATTTTTCATAAGTATAAGCTACGTCTTCAGGCTGAGTATATAATTTTGAGTTATCAACGTCTGAGTTGTCAACACCATCTTCTTCACCTCCTGTTACCCCGATTTCTACTTCAAGAGTCATCTGAAGCTTAGCCATTCTTTCGAAATATTTAGCAGAAATTTCAAGGTTTTCTTCTAAAGACTCTTCAGAAAGGTCTAACATGTGAGAAGAGTAAAGAGATTTTCCTGTCTGCTTGAAGAATTCTTCGTTAGCATCCATCAATCCGTCGATCCAAGGAAGTAATTTCTTTGCACAGTGGTCTGTGTGTAGAATTACCGTTGCTCCGTAAGCTTCTGCAAGAGTGTGAATATGTTTTGCTCCAGTAATTGCTCCTAAGATTGCAGACTTTTGTCCGTCATTGCTTAATCCTTTCCCTGCATTGAAAGCAGCTCCTCCATTTGAAAACTGAATAATTACAGGAGCGTTTAATTTCGCTGCAGTTTCCATCGTAGCGTTTACGTTGCTTGATCCAATTACGTTTACTGCAGGTAATGCAAATTTGTTTTCTTTAGCATACTGAAAGATATCAGTAACTAACTGACCTGTGGCAACTCCTGCCGGAAAAATTCTGCTCATGTTTTACTTTTTATTATAAATTTATTAGGTGTTTTAATTTCGTGTAAAGGTAATCATTTTTAAGAAATTACTAGTTTCTTTTATCTCTGCCCCAAAGGAGCTTCTGACGGATGGTTTCATAGAAACTCAAACTGTTGGGCTGCACCAGAAGAAGCTGGAATTTTGCCTTTTTAATGATGATTTCCTTGTCGGTTTCAATATGTATCAGTCGGGAATCTAAGGAAAGAGAGTATTGCGGTACGCGGCTTTCCACCCTGAATTTTATTTCTACTTTATCATTCACAACCAGCGGCCTCACATTCAGATTGTGAGGAGCAATAGGAGTAATGACAAAATTTTCGTTATTGGGAGAAATGATAGGGCCTCCGCAGCTCAGAGAGTAGGCGGTAGAACCTGTAGGTGTTGAAATGATCACGCCGTCACCCCAGAATACATTCAAAAATTCGTCATTGATATAAGAGTCAACGGTAATCATGGAAGTGGTTTCTTTTCGGGAAACGGTAACGTCGTTTAATGCGTAAGGAAAAACTCCCTCCAGTTTTGGAGAAACCACTTCAATTACAGAACGGCGGCTTGTTTTTACATTTCCTTTTAAGATGGAATCCAGTTCCTTAAAGGCTTCTTCTTTCGTGAAAAAAGCTAAAAATCCAAGCCTTCCTGTATTCACTCCTACCACCGGAATTTCAAGATCCTCAATAAAGGTTAAAGAATTTACAATCGTTCCGTCTCCACCGAAAGTGAAGAAAAGATCCACTTCTTTATCCAGAAGGTCCTGCTTAGAGTTGAAAGTTTCGAATATTTTTGAAAACTGAAGTGCTTCAGCCATTTCATCATACAGAACAGATTTTACACCTCTTGCTTCAAGTTCAGAGATAAACTTGCTTAAATATAAAAAAGTATCAAGATCTTTTTTCTGAGAATATATGGCTGCCTTCATGTTATATTTCTATGAATTTTTGTAAAAAACCATAACGGTCTTTAAACAGATCGGTTTTCTCATCAGAATAATATTTTTCAACGATTCTGTAGTCATACCGGTCAAAAGTAGCGTCTATCGAGGCCAGATTTTCATTGCTGATCTTTATGGTGACCTGAACTACCTCTTCAGACATAAAGCTTATAAATCCTCCGTAAAACTTCGAATTGTTGCTTTCGACGATGTTGGTAATTTCCGTCATTGAATATTTTCTGGCCGGAGTTTCTACGGTAAGAATAGCTCCTGTTTCTGAAAATAAAGGATAACGGGAAAGGTCCTGAAAAACATCTTCACAGGTAATATACCCCAGATATTTTTCATTTTTATTAATCACCGGAATCACATTGGAGCTGAAAGTATAAAACAGGCGGATGCTGTCCATGACATTGTTGTCCTCCAGAATTGCAAACCGTTCAATCTGGTGTTCCAGATCCTTCAGTATTCCTCCATCTTCTTCATACAGGAAGTCCATGGCAATGGCTCCGAAGAAGTGATGAGATTTTTTGATGAAAACATGAGAATATCCGAAGTCTTCCAACAGGTTTCTGGCCGACTCTATGGAGTCAGACAGGCTAAAACATGGAAAGTCTTTTGAGATATAGTCCTTGATAAACATTGTGCTAATTTATAAAAAATTAAACGAAACTTTTTCTGAAAACCTTACTTTTTTTAAGATGAAACAAAAAAAATGCCGTCAAAATTTGTTTGTAAAAAAAAATAAAGTACCTTTGTCGCCTTTCATTTTTACTTTTTATTAGATTTATTTCAAACTGCACTGTCTACTAAGGACATATGCAGTTTTTTTATTTTAATGCTTTTGCAAATTCCCACATCACAATTCCGGCGCACACACTTACATTAAGAGAATGCTTCGTTCCAAGCTGAGGAATTTCTAAAAATACGTCAATATTCGGAAGTACTTCATCACTGATTCCTTCTACTTCGTTTCCTAAAATTAAGGCATATTTTTTTGATCTGTCGATGGTGAAATCTGTAATAAGCTGACTGTCGGTAGTCTGCTCGATCCCGATGATTTCGTATCCTTTGCTTTTCAGATCAGCAATCGCGTTATTGGTATCTGCGTCATGAGACCAGTCTACACTTTCCGTTGCTCCCAATGCCGCTTTATGAATCTCTCGGTGAGGTGGCTGCGGGGTGATTCCACAAAGGATTATTTTTTCAATTAAGAAGGCATCTGCCGTTCTGAAGGCTGCACCTACATTGTGCATACTTCTGATATTATCTAAAATGATGACCAACGGAATTTTTTCAACCTTCTTAAATGTTTCTACATCTATTCTGTTAAGTTCTTCCAGTTTTAGTTTCTGTACCAATTGTATTATTTTGTTGAGATTAATTTTCCGTCTTTATAGACCTCTGTTTTTTCTATGCTTCCGTCTTCACGGTAATGAACTCTGTTGCCGTTTCTTTTATCGTTGGCAAGTTCAGTTTCACGCTGTAATTTTCCAGATGGATAAAAGACTTTCCATTTTCCGGTAGCCAGCCCGTTGTCATACTGGCCAATATCTTTTATTGATTTTCCATCTTCATGAAAGGTCTTGCTTTCTCCCTGTAATTTATTGAATTTATAATTGGAAATTTCAGTTATTTTACCTGCAGGAGAATAAAAAGTAGCGGTAAGGCTGTTATCATAAATATTCTTCTCTCCATTTCTGAAAACTTCTTTGGAAGTGAGGACTCCATTTTTATCAAAATACGACCATTCCTTTACTTTGTATCCTTTTTTATATTCTCCTTTTGACTGCACTTTCCCGTTATCATAATAAAAAACAGCATCACCATCCAGTTTCCCTTTTTTCCATTCCACAGTATTTTTTACCTGGCCATTGTCATAAAATTCTTTACAGGCTCCTTCCTGTAATCCGTCTTTATATCCACAAGGTTTCTGTGCCGTGATCAGGACAGCAGTGGAAAAAAACAATAGAAACATGTACTTCATAGCTATTTTTAATTCAAAAATAGTAAAATACTTATATTTGACTCAAAAATATACTATGAAAAAATTATTCACATTATTCATATTAATATGGGGATTTATTTACCTGAGTGCACAAAATACTTATTATCCTCAAGCTTTTTTTGATAAAAAGCTCGCAAGAGACATGCTTGGATTTGGAAACTCTACCATTGAAGGAGTGGCTTCTACCAAACAAAAAAACAACTGGGGAATCAAACCGTTACTTGGAGAAAAGCATTATGCTCCCAAAGGTACGGTTGTTATGCTTTTTCCTGTTACTCCTTATTTCCAGGAATTTTATGACATGAGAAGAAAATATGAAAATAAAAAGACCACCGTATATATGTCAGAAGAGGCTTTTAAATACAGAGTGGAAGCTTTAACCGATGACCATGGGAGATTTAAATTTGAAAAACTCAAACCCGGGAAATATTATCTTGAAACCATTGTCAACTTTACTGCAACGGCAAGTTATCAGCAGCAGACAGGAACCTCAGATGCTTATAACGGCTATGGAGCTTATCTGTATTCCACTCCTATATACAGTACCTTTTTCTACGGATATTCTGCTGCCAACAGGGAAAGCAAATTTGTAGAGATAAAACAGGATGGCGAACTTAAAGAAATCAAGCTTTAAAAGCTTGATTTTTTATTTTCTGATCATAATCTGCTGTACATTTTTCTCAATGTTCTGGGCTAAGGTTTCCATAGGAATATCATTTTCATCGTTATTGAACGGATCTTCAATTTCTTCTGCAATAAGTTCAAGGCTCATCAATACATAATACACAAAAACAGTAAGTGGAATCATAAAAAGCCCTATTGTAATAACGTAAGCAATAGGAAGCGCAAAAACATACAGAATAATAAATTTCTTGATGAAAGAAGAATAGGAATAAGGAATGGGTGTGTTTTTGATTCTTTCACAACCTCCACATACATCCAGAAAGCCGGAAAGCTGGGTATCTAAATACAGCATTTCAACTTCAGAAACTTTTCCTTCTTTTTTTAATTGATTCAGTTTATGGCTTAATAGAATAACAATTTCACTTGGTCCATGGTTTTTCAACGAATTTTCAATTTCAGAATAATCTTCATCCAAAGCCAGCCTTGTAGATTCCTTGGAAAGGTGTTTGGCTAAAAAGTGCGGGAAATATTTTAAATATCTGGCAATCTGCTCAGCATCCTGGCGGTTGTCGCCAAGAATCGTATTGATTTTTATGGCAAAGTTTCTGGTATCATTCACCAGTTTTCCCCAAAGTTTTCGACCTTCCCACCATCTGTCATAGGCAGTATTCGTTCTGAAAACCAGCAAAAGTGAAAGCACAAAACCCAGCAGAGAATGAATCATGCCTACATTACTCACTCCTGATTTTGTGGTAAGGTGCAGATATTCAACTTCCAGATACTGAATTCCCCAAGAATATAATCCTACAAGAATCATACTCGGGAAAAGAATTTTTAAAGTATCACTTTTGTGTAAACTGAAAAGGATTTTAATGAAATGTTTGGTATTATAGACTCTCATAAACTCGCTTATTACTACAAATATAATTTTTTCATCTGAGCTCTGCTAATTAAGTAAGGAAGTCTGAAGACGGAAGTGAGAAGTTATGGAAGCCAAAGAAGAAGTTTGAGTTTTCCATAAAAAATCTTTTAAGCAATGATGTATAAAGGTTTGCAGACAAATATTAACTTCCGGCATCGATCTTCCAGCTTCCAGCCTTTTTAATCTTAATTTTCTCACGTTTCAAAAAAACACTATTTTTAGTTCGCATTAAATACAAAATACATGATCCTCGAAAACGTAGATGTTGTAAATGATATCAGTAAAGAAGATTTTCAGAAAAATTATTTTAAAAAGCAAAAACCTCTTTTGATTAAGAATTTTGCCAGCCGGTGGGAGGCTTTTGACAAATGGAATCTTGCCTACATCAAAGAAAAGGCAGGAGATCAGGAAGTTCCTTTATATGATAACAAACCGGCTGATGCCGCCAAAAGTTCTGATGCTCCGGTTACCCGTATGAAAATGAAGGACTATATTGACACCATCAAAAGCAAGCCTTCTGATCTGCGAATTTTTTTCTATATCATTACAGACAGGCTTCCTGAGCTGCTGAAAAACTTTACTTACCCTGATCTTGGAATAAAATTTTTTAAAAGACTGCCCACATTATTCTTCGGTGGAAGTGAGGCCCATGTTTTAATGCATTATGATGTGGATCTGGGTGATTTTATGCATATCCATTTCGAAGGAAAGAAAAGGATTTTATTATTTGATCAGAAGCAGTCGCCCTTTTTATATAAAGTTCCTTTATCCGTTCATACCATTTACGAGGTTGATTATGAAAATCCGGATTATGAGAAGTTTCCGGCGCTGAAATATGCCAAAGGATACGAAATCTTCATGGAGCATGGTGATGCCCTTTTTATTCCCGGGGCATTCTGGCACTTCAACAGATATCTGGAACCAGGTTTTTCTCTTTCACTGAGAGCTCTTCCCAATAAACCCAATGTCTTTGCCAGTATGCTCTATCATGTTTTCATTATGAGGTACACGGATAAACTAATGCGTAAGCTTTTCAAAGCCAAATGGGTGAATTATAAGCAGAAATGGGCTTACAAGAAAAGTTCCGAAGCTTTGGAAAAGCATCTTTCTAAATGATAAGAATTAGAGTTTAGATAATTTTAACGCATTGAACGCTAGTTTAATGCTTATCTGTTTATAAAGGTTCGCAAAGGCGTTTCATTCAGCGAGAAAAGCAATTCAATTGCTAAATGAAAGCCTTTGCGAACGAAAATAAGAAGCATCAATATCAATTTTCTTTGCTTCCTAGCGTTAAATTTTTGAACTTATTTATTGATAAGCCCGAAGATGGTTGCATCTACGAATTTCCCTTTTTCAAAGAAATAATCTTTCAACGTCCCTTCTTTGCTGAAATTTAAAGAAGTCAACAGTCTTTCAGAAGAAATATTGGAAGGATCTATGAAAGCATCTACACGGTGAAGCCTCATTGTTTCAAATCCGTAGGTTAAAATAGGAAGAATGGCTTCTTTCATATAGGATTGCTGCCAGAATTTGGGATTGAGTTCATAGCCGATTTCTGCTCTGAAATGTTCCCTGTACCAGTTGTGATAGCCGCAGGTTCCAATAACTTTTGCGGTGGATTTCAGTTCCAGAGCCCATCTGAAGCCTTTTCCCTTTTCGAATTCACTGTTAAAATGCTGGATGATGCGACGGGAGTCGTCTTCCGTCTTGAAGGTATCCAGATCATAATATTCCATAACTTCATCCAGAGAAAAGTATTCAAAAAGATCTTGGGTATCATTAAAAGTAAGCTGACGCAAAATAAGCCTTTCAGTCTCTAAAACAGGAAATTCCATGAATAATGTGATTTGATGGCTGAAAAATACGATTAATTACTGATAAAGAAAAGTATAGAAGATTAACCCCTAAACAATTCTCTTACCCTGAATTTATTTTTTTAAATTTGGGGCTCATTTTTTACTATGGCAAAAACGAAGAAGGAAACTCCATTAATGACTCAGTACAATACGATCAAGGGTAAATACCCGGATGCGCTATTGCTTTTCAGGGTAGGGGACTTTTATGAAACTTTTGGGCAGGATGCTGTGAAAACATCCCAGATCTTAGGAATTGTCCTTACCAAAAGAAATAATGGAGAAGGCAGTGTAGAACTTGCAGGATTTCCACACCATTCAATAGACTCTTATCTTCCAAAACTGGTAAGAGCGGGAATGAGAGTTGCGATCTGTGATCAGCTGGAAGATCCGAAAATGGTGAAAGGAATTGTAAAACGTGGTGTTACTGAACTGGTTACGCCTGGTGTTACTTTCAATGACCAGGTTTTGAATTCCAAAAAGAATAACTTCCTGCTTTCATTACACAAGGAAAAAGAGAAGTACGGAATTGCTTTAGTGGATATTTCCACAGGAGAGTTTCTGGTAAGCGAAGGAAACCTGGAAAAGCTTTTACACATTGTAAATACCTTTGATCCGAGTGAGATTATTTTCCAGAGAAGTACACAGATTCCGGAACAGATCAAAAATAAAAATGCCTTTAAGCTTGAAGACTGGGCTTTTCAATATAATTTTGCCTACGAAAAATTAACAAATCACTTTAAAACCAATTCTTTAAAAGGTTTTGGAGTGGAAGGTCTTCCGCTGGCCATTACAGCAGCAGGAGCTATTTTTGCTTATCTTGTAGAAGATACCCATCATAATCTGCTGGCTCATATTACGAAACTGCAGATCATTCCTCAGGAAGATTATCTGATGATGGATAATTTTACCCTGAGAAACCTTGAAATTGTTTATCCAAGCAATCCACAGGGAAAATCTCTGCTTGATATCATTGATAAAACATCTACTCCGATGGGAGGAAGATTGTTGAGAAGAAGAATTATTCTTCCTTTAAAATCTGTGGATGAGATCATGAGAAGACTATCTCTGATTGATTTCTTAAATGAAAACGATGCACTGAAATATGAAATCTGCCAGCTTCTGAAATCCATTTCTGATCTTGACCGGTTGATGGGAAAACTGGCTGCAGAAAAAATTTCACCTAAAGAACTGGGATATTTACGTCAGAGTTTAATTAATATTCATAAAATCAAAGCTTTATTACACCCTCATGCGGCTGTTTTGGAGTGGTTAGAGCCTTTATTTGATCTGGAAGAACTGATTAAATTTTTGCAAAATCATCTTAATGAAGAACTTCCGGTAAATATTGCGAAAGGAAATATTGTTAAAGAAGGCGTTTCAGAAGAGCTTGACAGACTGAGAAATCTTCAGAGTAAAGGACGCGGTTTCCTGGACGAAATGTGCCAGAGGGAAATTGAAAGAACTGGGATTACCAGCCTTAAAATTGATTTTAACAACGTTTTCGGATATTATATTGAAGTCCGAAATACCCATAAAGATAAAGTTCCGGATGACTGGGTAAGAAAGCAAACCTTAGTGAATGCTGAAAGATACATTACCGAAGAGCTGAAAGAATACGAAAACCAAATCCTTGGCGCCGAAGAAAAAATAGGCGTTCTGGAAACATCCCTGTACAGAAATGTATGTGGGGAAACAATGGTTTATATTGATCAGATCCAGGGGAATTCCAATATCATTGCCCAACTTGATGTGGCTGCAGGATTGTCTGAACTTGCTGTATCTGAGAGTTATACAAAGCCCGTTTTGAATGACGGCTATGCTGTCGATTTAAAAGAAGCAAGACACCCGATCATTGAAAATGCACTTCCGTTAGGAGAAAAATACATCCCGAATGATATCTTCCTGGATAAGGATTCGCAGCAGATTATTATGGTAACAGGGCCTAACATGGCCGGTAAATCGGCAATTCTGCGTCAGACAGCGATTGTATGCCTTCTGGCACAGATTGGAAGTTTTGTGCCTGCAAAACATGCGGAGATCGGATTGTTGGATAAAATCTTTACTAGGGTAGGAGCTACCGATAATATTTCTGCCGGAGAATCTACTTTCATGGTAGAGATGAACGAGGCAGCCAATATCCTGAATAATATTTCAGAACGAAGCCTGATTTTACTGGACGAAATCGGTCGTGGAACTTCAACATATGACGGAGTTTCCATTGCATGGGCTATTGCAGAATATCTTCATCAGCACCCAACGCAGGCAAAAACTTTATTTGCAACGCATTATCATGAATTGAACGAAATGACCGTGAATTTTGAAAGAGTGAAAAATTTCCATGTTTCTATCCAGGAAAACAAAGGGAATATTATTTTCCTGAGAAAGCTTGTTCCGGGCGGTAGTGAGCACAGTTTCGGTATTCACGTGGCAAAACTGGCCGGAATGCCTGTCAAAGTGGTCAACAGAGCGAATGAGATTCTTAAAACCCTTGAAGCAAGCAGAACGCAGGGAAGTGGAAGTACTTCTGAAAGTATCAAAAGAGTGACAGAAGAAAATATGCAGCTTTCTTTCTTCCAATTGGATGATCCTGTTCTTGAGAATATCCGGGAAGAATTGACGAAAATAGATATCAATACTTTAACACCTATTGAAGCTTTGATGAAGCTGAATGCGATAAAAAAAATGATTGGAGGGTAATCCAATCATTTTTTTACAGTTGTTTTGTGTTAGCAGCAGAATCCATCCTGCATCCCGGGAACACCATATCGTTCTTCTCCGGTATGAGGATCTGTACAGCTGATTACTCTTGGGCATACTGGCCTGTTTGCTCCGCCGCTGATTTCTTTCAGCTCAATTTTACTCAATTTTCTTTTCTGATTTTTTAAATTTTTCATAATAATTTTAATTTGGTAAAAGCTAATTTACAAGTTATTTTATTATGTTCAAAATATTGTGAGTCAAATTGTTAACTTTTCAAATCGAAAATCTATTTTATAAAAAAAGATTGAGGGCTGCCTCAATCCTTTGATCTAACAAAGTGTATGTGATCCTAACAGCAATAGCCATTTTTGTCACCAGCACCTAGCTGCCATTCTTCGAATTCGCCTCTGCGGCAGAATCCATCCCAGCATACTCTGCCACTTCCTGTAATTTCTTTTAACTCACTTTTTGTCAGTTTTCTTTTTTGAATGTTTGATTTTTTCATGATGATTTGATTTTGGTTATTGTTTTTAGTGTATTGGATTAGCAGCAAAATCCGGTGCTGTCTAAAGGTCCTATGGTATATTCATCATCTGTTCCTCTTACCCTGCAAAGGCCTTCCCAGCATATCCCTGGTCCATTTCCTCCTGTAATGTTTTTCAATGCCTTTTTAGTCAGTTTTTTCTGATTGTTTGATTTTTTCATGGTATTTTTAGTTTGATTCAAATCAAATATATAAAAATCATCTATATAATTCTAATGCTTGTGAAAAAATTAACATATCTGCAAAAAAAAAGAGCCTTGTCGGCTCTCTTTATTATAAATGATTGTATTCATAGGTAATCAATTCACTATTCGTTACCCCCGTTCCTGTCTTATTATAGTATGTTTTGACATTTTTTGTTGGGTATCCGCTGTTATTATATTCGTAAGTGGATTTAAAGATTCCCCATTCTCCACTTCCAGCTCCGTTGTTATAATTAAGGACATGGTTATAGCTTATGATATTGTGTACAGATCCGTTTTCATCTTCACTATCAATAATTTTTAAAAAACCTGTTACATTTTTAAAAGGAATATTCTTGGTATCGTACACAATCGGCTGTAAAGTACCTGTGGCACTATGAAAACCTCCTGTATTATTAGGTACGGATGCTGTTTCTGTCCAGCTGCTAAGCGAACCGTCAGCATTTAATGTTGCTGTTTTGCTGCCTGTTCTTATGGCTGAAGATCCGGTAAAGCTTGCGGTATAAGTAATTTTCACACTATTACTGGAAAGATAGCTATAATTGGTTTCTACTGTAGAAGTCGTTCCGGAAGAAAGGGAAGTCTCACTATATATTTTTTTGCTTAACCTGCTGCTTCCGTCGTAACTATACGTTGTTTTATAACTTGTGCTTAAACCAGTAGTTACCTGTTGAGTAATGAGATCTCCAGAATAACTGAAGAGAGTAATTTCACCATTGGTAATATTTTTAATCTGGGAAATTTTAGAACCACTGTAAGTATAGGTTGAGGTCTCTCCGTCAGAAACCATCTTTGTTACTAGAACCGGGCTGTCATTATTAGTATTATTTCCGTTGTTGTTAGATGAAGTATCATCGTCATTGCTGCTTGTGCATGATGCCAAAAAGAAAATTGGCAGAAGTAAATAAGTTTTTTTCATGATTATCATTTAAGGCTGTAAAAATATCAAAAAAATGAATCAGTGACCAAAAAAATGTTTATTTGTAAAAGATTTACGGAATTGATGAATTTTATTTTTGTATATTGTTGTATTGTAGTTGTTTATATTTTGATAATGAAAAATATAATAAAAATATTAATCCTGTTTGTATGCTGCTCTGTTTTCAAAGCCCAGCAGACGGAAGTTTCTGTCGTAAAATATGAAGACCTGGAAAGGCGTATTCAGCAGGAAAAAGATAAATTGCTTGTGGTCAACTTCTGGTCTACAACCTGTGGTCCATGCGTAAAAGAACTTCCCCATTTTATGGAGGTAAATACTAAATATGCAGATAATGAGAAGTATAAGATGATTCTGGTCTCGTTGGACAGACTGGCGGATCAAGAAAGAGTCTTGAAATTTATTAAAAATAAAAATCTGACTGCTGAAGTACTTTTGTTAGATGATATTAAAAGGATGAATACCTGGATTGCAAGATTTGAAAAAGACTGGGATGGAAATATTCCGGTAACATTGTTCTACAAAAACGGATCAAAAATCCATTTCAATGACGGTGAGATGAGCAAAGAAGATCTGGAAAAAACAATTAAAGAAAATCTACAATAAATAATTAAATTATGAAAAATCTGAAAATTGTAATGACTGCATTCATCGTTGGGCTAGGATTACTAAGTTTTACAGCGAAAGATGATGATAAAAATATAAGACAGAAAGAGAATATTTTATTTGTAAAAGGCCATGAAGTAGGGGACGAAGCTACCGATTTTAAGCTTAAAAATATCGACGGGAAAATGGTTTCCCTAAGTGATTTTAAAAGCGCAAAGGGATTCATAGTAGTATTTACTTGTAATCACTGTCCTTATGCTAAAAAATATGAGGACAGAATCATTGAACTGGATAAAAAATATAAAGCTCAGGGCTATCCGGTCATTGCCATTAATCCTAATGATCCCAACGTACAGCCCGAAGATGGCTATCAGCAGATGATCGAAAGAGCAAAGCAGAAAGGATTTACTTTTCCTTATCTTGTAGATGAAGGGCAGAAAATTTATCCTCAATACGGTGCTACAAAGACTCCGCATGTTTTTGTGCTGAAAAAAGAAAACGGAAAGAACATCGTAAAATACATTGGTGCTATCGACAATAATTATGATAACCCGGATGATGTATCGGAATATTATGCACAGGATGCAGTAAATGCTCTGATAAAGGGAGGAACGGTGAAAACATCTAAAACTGTAGCCATCGGATGTACAATCAAAGTAAAGAAATAATATATTTGTTCCCATAAAAATAAATCGGTGTTCCCTGAATACCGATTTTTTATGCCTAATCCCAATTTGAAATGAAATTCCGATTCAGCCTGAAATATCTCCTTCTTACAATTTTTATTTTTCTTGCAGAAGTATTGATTGCCACCAAACTCAGTGATATTTTCTTTGTGAGAGCATATCTTGGTGATGTTATTGTAGTCATGCTTCTTTATACTTTCGTCAAGAGTTTTGTAAAAGTAAATGATCAGAAGCTGATTCAGGGAATTCTTATTTTTTCCTTTGCGGTAGAATTTGCCCAGTATTTCCATATTGCAGAAAAACTAGGCTTCCGTCCTGGAAGCCTGATGTATATTGTCATTGGAAATTCTTTCTCATGGATAGATAATCTTTGTTATGCTGTAGGCTGTCTGTTGCTCTATATTTTAGTAAAAATGACAAACAGTGATGGTTTAACCTCTACTCCCTAATCCCTGCCACCTAAAAACCTTTTCTCTATCTTCCAAAACTGTCATATTTATCTTCCGCATATTTGGTAAAACGGTTCAGTAAAGCCACATTTTCCTTTTCCATAGGCGAAAGATCATTATCTACATTGCTCGAAACAGGAATATACCAGTCTGTTTGCTCAAAGAAATTTCTGTAAGTTTCTTTTTTGAAGGAATAACCATGTCTTGCAAATACTGAATTTTTGATGATCTCAAGATCCAGTTTTCTTAAGTTTTTAAGATCCTTTTCTGTCAGTTTCTGCTTGGAAGCATTCAGCTTGAAAATGGCTTCAGATGCGATACGGTTTTTAGAGGTTTTATAGCTTTCTGTTTTTCCGGTTTCTTCATCGGTGTATTTTTCAGTAAATTCTTTTGGATTTGACCAGTCTACAAGGTCAGAATCCTTATCCAGCATAAAATTCGGGTTATAGACAAACTCTTTTTTAATAAGTTTAAGCGTTTTTGAAGGTGCTTTAACCATTGTTTTATCAAAAGCATTCCACTTTCCGGTTAAGCTGTCTCCCTTTAATTTTACTTCAAATCTTCCGTCTGTTTTGTCATTGCCCGGTTCATCAAGCACAAAAGACGTTGTAGCCTCATTGAAAACACCTCTGAACGGGCGCTGATTCCCATTCACGATACTTTGTCCGTAAACACTGTCTTTGGTGATCCTGTTGATCTTTAAAGAAATTCTTTTGTAGTTACTGACATCATATTCTGAGCCATCTGTCTGATCAACTACCTTTTCCATTCCGGCAAATTCGCCGGTATAAATTCCGTAATATTCCTGGTGAACTTCAGGGACTACCGCAGAATCCTTCTTTGCAGCCAGAGAATCTTTTCCTGATTCAGTAATCTTTCCTTCTTTTTTGCAGCTTAACATAGCAACTGTAAGCAGGGAAATCAGTGTGTAATTTACAATTTTCATAGATGTTTTTTTGTGATTAAATATTCAATAATAAGGATGTTGGGAATCCAGCCCAGCCATGCAATGATCTGATAGACATCCATAGGATTGGGATGAAATAAATATACAATAATTACCTTCCACATTCTCAGGGTAATAGCAGATAAAGTAAAAGCAAAGCTACGCCACATCCATTGTTTGTGTTCTTTAAACCTTTTCTGTCTTGCCAGCTGATAGGCTTTCAATGTTGAAAACCACCATAAAAAGCCTAAAATAATAAAGGAAATCTTTGAAAAAAGGCCTCCGTTGGCAAAAATTCCCATATAAATTCCTGAAGGCGCTGCAAAAATCAGGATGAGAAAAGTATATAGTTTTCCCATATTCCTGTGGAAATTATTGACGCCAAAATTCCTTCTGAGTAGAGCCAGAAAACCTGAAAAAAGCACAAAGATGCTCGTATAAACATGGGTATAGAAAAAATAAAGATATTCCGGTCTTTCCGATACTTCTGTCTGTTTAATCATCAGAAAGCTGACTTCAGGATTATAAGGAATATATTCTAAGGTAATCTTAAGCATCAGCCAAAAGAAATACCCGAACCCTAAAACTAAAAGGGTTTTAAAGAAAACGGCAGTATTTCTTTTGGCAGAGAGCATCGGCTGTTAATCAAGTTTTATGGTAAGAGGAAAAGTATAATAGCTACGGGCAATACGACCCTTGGATTCTGCTGGTTTCCATTGGGCTTTCAGAGATTTTATAGCTCTTTCTATTTCTTTATTGAAATCGGCATTATCACCAGTTACTGTGATATCTTCTATTTTACCTTTGATATTAACTATAAACTTTGCCCTCGCTGTGATTGTTCCTTCTATTCCTCCCACATTTATTTTTTTCGTCCTTATTCTGTCAGCAATATCTTTTCGAAGTGCCATCCATCCTCCGGGATATTCTGCAGATTTTGAGTCTTTCGACAAAACATGCTCTTCAGACTGATCTTTAGCCGGTAGAATTTCAGTTTCCTTTACCTGAGAAAATGCGAACCCAAATCCAAGATATAAAATGAATGTTATTATTTTTTTCATGATTTGGTTTTTAGTTATTTATTTTCAAAGAAATCAATGACTAATTCATTGAATAATTCCGGCTTTTCTTCGGGAACATAATGATTGGCATTGGGGATAATGGCTAATTGTCCTTTGGGGATAGATTCTGCGATTTTTACCGTATGTTCTGTTTTTATAAGATCATTATCACCAGCAATGATTAATGATGGACACTGAATTTTATTCAGGTCTTCATACTTCCATTGAGGATACTTCAAATCCAGATTCAGAAGATCAATAAAGATGTCATTTTTATGGTCTTTGTTCTCTTTAGTAAGGCTTACAAGCATTTCTTTCATGGATTTTAAATCATGATCTTTCACTCCTTCCGGAAAAATATTGGCTCCTGAACAGGCAATTTTGTCTACCATTTCTGGATATTTCATGGCCATAGACAGTGCGAGAATTCCTCCGTCACTCCAGCCCAGAATTTTTGTTTTTTTGATGTTCAGCTTTTCTAAAAACTGCTTAATATCCTCTGTCTGAATATCGAAGGTAAGTTCCTTCGTTTTGTCATAAGTAGATCTTCCTCTTTCACGGCAATCGACAATAATCACTTTATATTTTTTAGCAAATGTGTCTTTTTGATTCATAAAAGCACTTATAGATTGGCCATTACCATGAAGCATAAGAACCGGCTCACCTTCTCCATAGGTTTCATAATATAATTTGATGCCGTTAACATCCATAAATTTTCCTTCCGGCATTGTTCCGATAATACCACGACCTTTAATCAACAAAGATTTGTTACCACTGAATGGTTGATAATCCGAAGTTTCAATGGTAAAATGCTTTACGTGCTTTATTTTCTGAGAATGGATTCCTTCAAACCAGCCACCTGATGTAATATCTTTCTCAAAACCTGAATTTTCCAAAGGGATTTCAATCCACTTTTTTGACTTTCCATCATTGACTTCCAGCTTAAAATCGTCAAAATAAAAATCCCCGTTGTTTTGAGCAAATGCTCCGATAGTCATGGTCTTCGCAGATGGATTGATGGTTCCTTTTATTTCGTAGGTTTTCCATTCACGGGTTACCTGGATTCCATAATATTGATTTTCAAAGAAACTGGTAGACTCATCTTTATTATTTATTCTGCACCATAACCCACAATTGGAGCCATTATCCTCATTCTCTTTTCTGATTTTTGCCGTTATACGGAAGTTCCAATTCTGTTTATGCTCTATATTGACAGCTTGTGTGAATGATGTCCAGTCAGAGACGATTGTTTTTTCCTGGCTGTGTCCTAAAAAGAACCATAGTAAAAGAAAGAAACCGAAATTTTTTTTCATGTATTTAGTTTTTATTAAAAGTAATCATTTTTTACAAGCTGTTAAGATCCTGTGAAATCAGCCATCCTTCACTCCAGCATGCCTGGAAATTGAATCCTCCGGTCACGGCGTCAATATTCAGAACTTCTCCGGCAATATAGAAATTAGGAAGTAATTTGGAAGACATGTTTTTAAAGTTAATTTCCTTTAAATCAACACCTCCAGCTGTTACAAACTCATCTTTGAAAGTAGATTTTCCGGTCACCTGAAATTTCTTTTGGCAGAGGTTTTCCAGTATTTTCTGTATTTCTTTTCCGGAAATATTAGCCACCTGTTTGTTGAGATCGACCTTTGAAATTTCTAAGATTTTCTGCCAGAATCTGTTGGTAATATCAAAGATCTTTGATTGTCCGATGGTTTTTTTAGGGTTGCTTTGCTTGAAATTGTGGAATACTTCTTCTGCTTCATCCATTTCTATGGAAATGAAATTCACTTCAATTTCAAAGTTGTATTTAAGTTTTGCCAGACTGATGGCTTCCCACGCAGAAATTTTCAGAACAGCAGGTCCGGAAAGTCCCCAGTGCGTAATAAGCAAAGGCCCGCTTTCTTCCGTTTTAAGTTTAGGAATAGAAATTCCGGCATTTTCAAAGCTTGTTCCAGGAAGGTCTTTCAGCAATTCATCTTTAATATTGAAGGTGAAAAGGGAAGGCACAAGGTCTACAATCTTATGCCCCAGATTTTCGACAATTTTCAATGATTTTGGAGAACTTCCGGTCGTATAAATGATATAATCTGCTTCAAAATCTCCAGAATTGGTCTTTACAATATACTTTTCGTCCTGTTTTTCAATCTCTTTTACCGTACATTTTGTCTGCACCGTGACATTTTTCTTTTGAGTTTCATTCAGAAAAGTATTGATGATGGTCTGGGAAGAGTTGCTTTCAGGAAAAGTTCTGTTATCATTTTCAATTTTTAAAGGAACATTACGCTGGTCAAACCATTCCATTGTATCACCAGGCTGAAATTTAGTAAAGACACTTAGTAATTCCTTGTTTCCACGGGGATAAAACTGAACCAGTTCTCTTGGATCAAAGCATGCGTGCGTCACATTACAGCGTCCGCCTCCGGAAATTTTAACTTTCTGAAGGACATCTGAGTTCTGTTCTAAAATTGTAATTGTATATTTCTTTTCGTCAAGATTAGATGCGCAGAAAAAGCCTGCAGCACCGCCTCCGATAATAATGATCTGTTTCATGTATGGGTAATCCTATGCGGAAGATTATTTTTTCAAAAGTACAATTTTTATAAACCATCTTATTTGAGTATTTTTGAAGATTATAATTTTAATTATATCAAAAACGATTTTCATATGATTTTCTACCATAAATTTGAAGTAAGATGGAGCGACCTTGATGCCAATAAGCACCTGGCCAATTCATCATATGTGCAATATTGTGCACAGGCCAGAATGGCTTTTATGACTAAAGAGAAAATGGGGGTTACCCAGCTGAGCAGATGGGGAATCGGCCCGGTGATCCTGCATGAAAGATATTCTTTCTTCAAAGAGATCTATGCAGATCAGACGGTAATCGTAAGTGTAGAAATTGACGGATGTGCAGAAGATTCTTCCATCTACCGTTTCGTACACAAATTCTATACACCTGACGGAATGCACTGTGCCACGGCAGAAGCTACAGGCGTATGGATTGATATGATGCTTAGAAAAATGACCACACCACCGGATGATGTAGTGGAAGCAATGAATAAGTATAAAACCCCGGACACTGTTGTATTATCGAAAGAAGACTTCAAAAAGTTTCCTTTCCACCCGCACAATATTGACCCGGCTGAAATTAATATATAAATGATGAATGATGGTTGATACAGAATGAAAATCTGTATTCAGGAATATCAATTATCATTTATCAACCATCACTTATAAAAAGAAATTTATGTTTGAAGATAAATCACAGGAGCTGACGCCCATTTCAAAATTAGGAGAATTTGGTCTTATTAAACATTTGACAGAGTATTTTCCGTTATCCAATGAATCTTCAGAGCTTGGAGTAGGAGATGATGCAGCAGTTATTAATCCTGATAACAAAAAAGTAGTTCTTACAACAGATGTATTGGCGGAGGGTGTACACTTTAATTTAGGATATGTTCCCTTAAAGCATTTAGGCTATAAAGCGGTAGTGGTAAACCTGAGCGATATTGCAGCAATGAATGCAACACCTACACAGATATTGGTTTCCCTTGCGGTGTCCAATCGTTTTCCAGTGGAAGCATTAGAAGAAATCTATTCAGGAATTCAGGCAGCATGTGGAAGATATAAGGTTGACCTTATCGGAGGAGATACAACAAGTTCTAATTCGGGTCTTGTAATGAGTATTACCGCTGTAGGAATTGAAAATGAAGAAAACATCGTAAAAAGAAGTGGTGCAAAACCAAATGATCTTCTTGTTGTAACAGGAGATTTAGGTGGAGCCTATATGGGCTTACAGATTCTGGAAAGAGAACATGCTGTGTACCTTGCTAATCCGAATATGCAGCCGGAAATGGAGGGCTATGATTATATCCTTGAAAGACAGCTGAAGCCTGAAGCAAGAACAGACGTTAAAAAGATTCTGGAAGGACTGGATATTAAACCAACTTCTATGATTGATATTTCAGATGGTCTGGCTTCCGAAATCCTTCACCTTTCAGATCAATCCAATGTTGGATTCAGATTGTACGAGGAAAAAATTCCGTTAGACAATCTTACGATCTCTACAGCAGATGAAATGAACTTAAATCCTGTAATGACAGCTTTAAGTGGTGGTGAAGATTATGAATTGCTATTCACAATTTCATCTGGAGACTTTGATAAAATTAAAAATCACCCTGACTTTACCATTATTGGGCATGCCGTAGAAAAAGAAGAAGGAAACTTTATGGTAGCCAGAGGATCAAACCAATTGGTTGCTCTGACCGCTCAGGGATGGGATGCTTTTTTAAGCCAATAAAATCGAAAAATTATATTTAATTTTAAATATTGTAAGAAAACCGTAGTATTTTTTGCTGCGGTTTTCGCTTTCTCTGATCAAATACATTAGCAATGAATTCATCTGAAAAAAATATTCCTGTTCATAATCTGATGTCTGAAGAATTTCAGGTCAACACTTTAGAAAATGGACATCCGGAGAACTTCGAGGATATTCATCGGCATAATTTTTTTGAGATTATCTGGTTCAAAGAAGTACATACAGATAGCCGTCTTGAACTGGATTTTGAAAGCTATACCGTAAAAAATAATCAGCTCTGTATTATCGTTCCCGGTCAGGTTTTTAATATGAAACTCCGTGATGAAAAAGGTTATGTGCTGGCCATAAGCAAAGAAATTTTCAAAGAAGCCTGTGATACGGAAGTGGTCTTGGCCAACGGAGCGAGACCTTTCTTTTTGGATGCAGAAAGCAGTGAAACCGGAAATATGCTTATTTCAATGATTAAAAGAGAATATCTGGGATCCGGGCGTGTTGAAATTTTAAAAGCTTATCTGAGAGCCTTCTGCCTGATCATTACAGATCAGATTACGATGCAGAATACTGCTGAAGATGAAAAACCGAGGATTCAGCAACTTGCAGCCTTGATAGAAGAGTATTATATCACAGAGAAAAATACAGGCTTTTATGCTGAACAGCTCAAAATAAGTGCCCATCACCTCAATGACATTGTCCGGCTTTCAAGAGGAACGACAGTGAAAAAAATGATTGCGCAGAGACTTATTCTGGAAGCCAAAAGAGAGCTTAGTTTTGGCGCTTTAACGGTAAAGGAGATTGCTTTTAAACTAGGTTTTAGCGATGCTTCTTACTTTTCCCGGTTTTTTAAAAAGCATACCCGGCAGAATCCGGAAGGATTCAGGCCTGGAAAAGGTTAATCCTCAGAATGTTCCTTTGGTTTTTATTTTAAATAAATAATCCGGGGGTAATCAGATAGGGTAATCCTCAGTTTGTGCCATCCTTCCTTCAGTTCTTTTATTGAAAAACGATACTTTTTACAGCAATTTTGCAGCTGAAAAAATCGCCTGAGAAGGCTTATTGTTATTTATGAAGAAGAATTTGAACATCGTAGTATTTATTCTCGCACTACTCAACACGTTAGAGTCGTTAAGTATAGACCTTTATCTTCCCGCTTTCCCAAGTATGGCGAAGATTTTTAATACCGATATCGGACACATTCAGGTATCCATTTCTGTGTTTTTTGCCGGATTTGCTTTCGGGCAGCTGTTATGGGGACCTTTATCAGACAAAAAAGGAAGAAAACCCATGTTGTATTGCGGACTTTTGCTTTTTATCATAGGAGCTACAGCTATCTACTTTACCTCTGATATTTATGTATTATGGGGCATGCGTTTCCTACAGGCATTCGGAGGAAGTGCCGGAATTGTTATCGGAAGGGCAATTATTATTGATCTCTATGATAAGCATAAGGCTGTCACTATCTTTTCACAGCAGTCGCAGATCAGTGGTATTGCCCCGATTGTAGCTCCGTTACTGGGAAGTGTATTCCTTAAATTCTGGGGATGGAACAGTTCTTTTGCCTTTTTATGCATCATGGGGCTGATTACCTTTTTCATGGTCTACAAGTATGTGCCGGAAACCAATACCAGAATTCATCTTTCCGATGATGAGATGTTGAATGAAAAAGGACTAAAAGATCAGCTGACAATGATCATTTCCAACAGAGACTTTATCAACAGCACCCTGGTAGGAAGTATTGCCTTTGCTTCTTTGATTATTTATATCTCCAATGCACCGTTTTTATTCATGGAGATCCATGGATTTTCGAGCGGTACATTTAGCTTTATATTTGCTTTTAACTCACTGGCATTGATAACAGCCGCTTATATTACGCCTAAACTGATCAAAAGAATAAGCAATTCAACACTTTTATTTGCTGCTACAATTGTTTTATTGGTGGTATGTACCCTTCATATTCTGATTGCAGCTGAAAATCTTTCTGTAGCCTTAGAAATTGCTATGTTGTATCTGTCATTACTGGCTATTGGTATTTTGTTTCCTATTACATCAGCTCATGCTTTGTCTCCATTCAAAGAAGGCAGAGGAACAGCTGCGGCACTGCTTGGTTTTATGCAGTTGATGGTAACTTTCTTACTATCAGGCTTGATAGGATTCTTAGAAGCAGATTCTATCATTCCTATGGTGGTAACACGCTCAGCAATGGCATTGATTGCAGTGTGGTTCGGATACCGGATTTTTAAAACTCAAAAAAGAGAAAGCTTAAACACCAGTTCTAATCCGGAAATTGATCCTGTTATTTAATCCGGTTGTCATACAATCCGGGCACTTAATCAAGTAATTTTTGTAAAAAATAGTCAAAGGGTTCTCTTTGCATAAAATTTAAATATGAAAAGAACCCTTTCGACAGCTTTATGCTGTATATTGCCATTAGGATATGGGGTAAGTGCACAGTCCGGGCTTTCCGCAGAGCTTAAAACCGAATATATTCCTGCATCCAATTACATCCGTCCGGAAGATAGTACAAAGACCAGTTCTAAAAGTGATTTTAAAAGAGTCGATCTGAATCTAAGTATTCCGTTATCTGTAAAAAAAGATACTGACGGGAAGGTAAGGTCGTGGTCTATGCTATTAAGTGGCTCTTATGCAAAGATGACGCATAAAAATTACGAAACTCAGTTGTTTCCTGATCAGATGCTGAATGCACAGGCCGGAATACAGCATATGAGACCTTTAGGTAAAAAGTGGAGTATGATGATGACGGCATCGGTAGGAGTATATACCGACCTTGAGAAAATAGATTTCGATGATGTACTTGGACAGGGTGGAATTTTATTTATCAGACATTTTAATCCTAACCTTTCATTGGGAGCCGGTCCGGTGCTTACTACTGCTTTTGGTGTTCCTATGATTTTGCCCTGGATTTATTTCGATTGGAAAACAAACGGAAAAGTTAAGTTTAAGATCAATTTCCCGGAAGGGATGGAAGCCGGATATCTTTTTTCAGATAAATTTACTTTAAAGGCTGTTGTAGAACTGAATGGAATGACTGCCGAAAGAAATATAAATGGAAAATCGATGTTGCTAGGATATCAGCAGATCACTGCAGGACTCAGACCGGAATTAAAAATCAACGACCGGCTTACTTTGCGCCTCACAGGTGGAACTGCCATATTGAGGAGCTTCAGCGAAAATGACCGCAAAATCAGCAGTATTTTCAGAGACAAAAAGATAGCAGATCCCAGATTTTCAAGCACATTTTATGCAGCATTATCACTACGCTGGAATCTCCCATAAAAAATACCGGAAGCCTGGAGTTATTAAATTCCCTGCTTCCGGCTTTTTCTTCTATTTACTGATTAATTTCTTATAAACAACCTGATTAAGCAGTTCTTCCTTTCGGGTACGGGATATCGGAAGCTCAATTTTATTAATGAAAAGTCGCCCTCCCGAAATCATATCAATATGGGTAATATTGATGAGGTAGGATTTATGAATCCTGAAAAAATGATCTGAAGGAAGGGATTCTTCAATAGCTTTCATGGTCTGATGAATAATCAGTGATTTATCTTTAAAATGAAGCTTGGTGTAGTTTTGCATACTTTCAATGTAGAGAATGTCTACCCAAGAAATTTTAATGAAAGTATCAGATTGCCTTACATACAGAAAAGGATCATCCAGCGAAGTATTTTTTTTCAGCTTTTCACTGATGATAAATTGCTGCTGAGCCTTATTTACCGCCTGATAAAACCGGTTGAAGGCAATGGGTTTTAACAGATAATCTACCACCTGAAGACGAAATCCTTCCAGCGCATATTCAGAATAAGCAGTAGTGAGAATACATAAAGGAGGATTCTCAAGCTGTTCCAGAAATTCAAGGCCCGTAAGATAAGGCATGTTGATATCCAGGAAGAGAAGGTCTATTTCACTCTCCTTTACCTTTGCGTCGGCTTCCAATGCTGTTGCACACGTTCCTTCAACCGATACAAAATCAATCTGACCGGCCAGTTCTTTAAGATGGAATCTAGCGAGAGGCTCATCATCAATAATAAGGCATTTCATTTTAGGAATATTAGAGCTCATAACTGTCAGATAGTGTTAGTGTTAATGTTATTCTAAAGATGTGATTATCGGATTCGATATTCAGATCATGGGCGTCCGGATATTGTAATTTCAACCGTTTTTTTACATTTTGAAGACCAATTCCACCCGTTCCGTCTTTCTTTTTATAGGTTGCCATATCCAAATAGGAATTTTCGACATAAAAATAAAGACTGTTATTCTTTTCTTTGCAGGAGATTTTCACATAACCTTTATGTCCCGGTAGCCTGCAAACGTATTTAAATGCATTTTCTATGAAAGGAACCAAAAGTAAAGGAGCAATAGAAGCTTTTCTGTTATTGATCTGCCATTGGGCTTTTACGTCCAGCTCATTTCCCCACCTCAGTTTTTCTACCTCAACAAGGTTTTGGAGATACTCAATCTCTTTATCCAAAGGTACCAGTGGCTGATTGCAATGGTACAGCTGATACCGGAGAATATCCGAAAATTTCATAAGCAAAAAATCAGCAAGCTGGGTGTCCGTTTTCATCAGAATATGAATATGATTCAGGATATTAAATACCACATGAGGATTGATCTGGTCCTGTAAAAGCTTGAGCTGGTTTTCCAGATGCGCCTGCTGAAGGAGAATATGATCCCGCTCTATTCTTCCGTGTTCATTATAAAATTTTACACCACACGCTGCTCCGTTGATAAGAAATGAGGCAGGCAGAGACATATAAAACCCCTTCCACAAAAAAGGTAGCTGATCTGTGAAGTTTTCAGGAAGCTGATCTTTGGGCTCCACTTCAAGATACGTGAATATAACGGAGAAAACCAAACTAAGCATGAAAATAACCATTACCAGCTGTACCAGGAACAGTTTCATTTTCTTTTCCCGAAGTGCTTTCGGAAGAAGCTTATTGGTTAAAAAGTGAGTAAATGTAAACGAAAATGCCGCAATGATCGCAGCCTGGGTCATCGCAAGATAACTTTCTGTTGTACTCTGGAAATTAAACCACAATACAATCGCTAATACAAGCCAGAAAATAAAAGTAAATATGTATTCTTTTGCAATAAAAGATTTTGTCATGGAATTGGAAATAGGTTGATAAAAAAATTAGAAACTGCAGGGAAAACAGTTTCTAATGGTAAAGATAATTTAAGTTTCTTAGAACAGGAAATAACCTATTCCAAGGGAAAAACTGTGGGGTTTGGACTTAAATTCTTTACTGATGCTCGTAAGACCCGTCTCATATCTCAGATCTACCGTGAAGTTCTTATAATCTAATCCTACACCTCCTGTAACGCCAATATTGGATTTGTCAAACTTTTTAAACCCTTCCTGAATGGCCTGAGAGGCAGATACTTTATTGTTGAAAGCATAGCTGTAAACACCTCCGGCAAATACTCTCACATTAAAGTCATCTGCTTTAATCAGTTTATATCCTACTACCACAGGAATATCAATAGCGTTCCATGAAAGTTTTGAAGAGCTTCCGTCTTGGGATTGGTATGATGTTTTTCTTTTGTTGAACAGAGCTTCTCCCTGCACATACAGTTTTCCGATATCCATTCTTGTCATTACACCTGCCTGATAACCGAATCCGTATTTCCCTTCTAAAGAAGATTCCGTGGAGGTTTTTGTAAAGTTTACCCCTCCCTTTACCCCAATGTGAAAAGCCGGAGTCTGTTGTGCTTTAGTTTCCATGCTGCAAAAAATGCATAATAGCAATGCACTTAAAGCGAAAAATTGCTGCTTCATAATTTAATTATTGTTAAAAATCTGATGCAAAACAACAACTATGGCGGATGAAATTAAATTTTATTTGATGAATGGCAGAGATGCTTTGATAAGGATCTTTTTTAAGGTGAAAAATAAAACCGGAAGCAGAAATACTCCCGGTTTTTATTAGTTGATTTTAATAAGGTTGTTCCTCACAAATAGAAGGAGGTGTACATCCACCTCCGCCAGGATTTCCACCTCCACCTACTGCAATGCATTGTCCCGGATTTCCGTCTTCATACATTTCACAAGCGTATCCCCATGCGCATTGACAGTCGTCCTGACAATTGTAAGAGTTGCCTCCCATATGACAGCCATCTATGCCGCTGCCCAGAATTGCAGATAAGTCTTTTCTCAAAAGTTTTTTCATTGTTTTCATGATAATTGGTATTAAAAGTTATTGTTGACAATTGTACATCCTTGTAAATATAATAAAATTGTCTTAATTTGTTGTAAATGAATTTTATGTGGAGCTTTTATGTAAAGAAAAGCCACTCTGAAAGTGGCTTTTTATGATGAATAAGAAAAAGAGTATTTAGAAATTAAATTCCTTCTGGTACAGTACACGTTCTTTTTGGAAAAGAGGAATGGTTCCTTCATATCGTAAAGGAGCAATTCCAAAGCCGTAGAACATATCCGCCTGGATTTTACCTTTTACTGTAATCACTCCTTTTCTTGCAGGAACAAGAGTTAATCCTAAAGATGAAAGGGCAGAGGCTCTTCCTTTCAACCCTGAGTTAGCAATAGGAATGGTAAGGAACATTAATCCTACAGCTCCTTTTGCTTCTAAACCACCTTCAGCAGATAAATTTCCCTCTGCAAGAGTAATAGCAGGTTCTGATTTCTTTTGAAGATTAATGTTAATCTCCGGAGTTTTGCTTACTAAAAAGTTAGCATTTCCTTCAAGATCCAAAAGCTTTGCCTGTACTTTTCCTGTAGCCTGTACTCCCAGAAAAGGTCCGGCAGATAGGGTCGGGCTTAAGATCAGTCCTGTAGGTCCCAAAACAATAGGAACGATAGGAATATTTAGATAGTCTGTAGTACTTGCGGTGTAGCCCAGGCTTCCTACAATAGTTGCCGTACTCTGAAGTTTGATATCATCCATGATGAGGTTAACATAGAAGTTAGACAAATGTCCCCATGAGAATGTGATATTATAATCAATCTTTGGTGTAAATCCTCCTTGTACATTTACACTGGATGTTCCAGCTGAAGTTAGAGGAAAGGAATACGTTTTATTAAAATTATAACGGTTGAAAGTAATTAATTTCTGATTTTGAAGGTTTTTAGCTTCAATAGAATGTATTCTTTGATTGATCTGCTCAGAAACCATCCCTTCTACAGGAATATAATTCACCATTCTTCCATCAATATTGACGGGAGCTTTACCGGATGGATCATACACACCGCTCAGGGTTCCGCTGTAGATAAATTCTTCAAGCTTCGCACTGGAAGTCTGTACTGTAAATTGGTTGTTCAATTTTGAGACAGAACTTACTTTTGAAAGAATGGTGTTCACTTGATCTCCTTCTATTTTAGTCCCTACAATAACTGTTCCCACGGAGATGCTATCCGTTTGCGGTGTCATACGGCTAAATGTAATTTCTCCTTCATTGTGAGTTGAAATGGCATTTACTGATTCATCATTCAGAATAATAACATTCTTCTGTAAAGTCAGATTTCCCAAAGTCTTCATAGGGGTAGACTCTGTAGGTTTTTCAACAGGAGCATCCGCCGGATCATCCTGAGAACAAGACGTTAAAAGAAACAAACAGAAAAAAGAAAATAGAAAGGAAAAGTAAAAATTTCTGTTGATTTTAAAGTGGTTGGATTTCATTTTCATATAAAGTGATTTTAAGGTTTAATCAAAATTAAGTGAATTATTTAAAACTTACAAAAGAATTGTGTTAAATTAATATCAACAACATAATGATCTTTGATTATGTTTTTATTATATGAAAAATAAAAACCCGCTATGATGATAGCGGGTTCTGTATATTATTTTTTAAAGGACATTGTTAAAGGAACGGAAACATTTGAAGAGACCGGTTTCCCTTTGTCTTCTGCAGGTTTCCACTTGCCCTTATCTTTAATCCGGTAAAAAGCGGCTTCAATGAATGCGTTTACATCTTCATTGTTTCCTTTTACCTTGGGATCAAGAGCGTTCCCTTTGGAATCTACAACAAAACTTATCGTTGCCTTGTAGGTTTCCGAAGAAAAGTTAAGAAAATCAAGATTTACAGCTTCATATAAAAGTTTTTGAAAAGCGGTTTTTCCTTTATCGTATTCTGCTTCCTTACTCACTTTTGTTTTTACAGGAGGATCTGCGTTGATCATTTTCTGATCCTCAAGAGAAGCTTTATCCAAAGCGGTCTTGTAAGCTGTTATTTTATCCTCTGTCAAAAGCCATTCTTTCTTGGTTCTTAAATCATTAGGCTTAGGATATTTATTATACAGAGCCGTTTTCTTTCTTTCATAGCGTGAGTCTGCCCTCTGAAATTCAGAAACCTGGGCACTGCTGAAAATAAAAGTGAAAATGAATGCTGATGCTAAGACCTTTTTCATGATTTATTAAGCTTTTACAATATTAATAATGACTTCAGTTGCTTTTTCCATGCTTTCTAAAGCTACATATTCGTATGGTCCGTGGAAGTTGATTCCTCCTGCAAAGATATTCGGGCACGGAAGTCCCATATAAGAAAGCTGAGCACCGTCTGTACCTCCTCTGATCGCTTTGATCTTAGGTTCTATACCTGCTTCAGTCATTGCTTTTGCAGCAAGATCTACAATGTGCATTTTACCTTCAAACTGCTGCTTCATGTTTCTGTATTGTTCTTTGATCTCTACTTCAGCAGTTTCTTCCCCATGTTTTTGATTGAATTCAGCTACTTTTTCTTCCATGAATTTCTTTCTGGCTTCAAATTTATCTGCATCATGATCACGGATAATATATTGAAGTTTAGCCTCTGAAATATCAGCCGTAATATCCATTAAGTGATAGAACCCGTCAAAACCTTTTGTTGTTGCAGGCGTTTCGTTAGCAGGAAGCATTTGAGCAAATTCAGCCGCTAATAGAGCTGCATTGATCATTTTTCCGTAAGCATAACCGGGGTGAACACTTAATCCGTGGATTTTCACCACGGCTCCGGCCGCGTTAAAGTTCTCATATTCAAGTTCTCCAACTTCTCCGCCATCCATTGTATAAGCCCATTCTGCACCAAATTTAGCAACATCAAACTTATGAGCTCCTCTTCCGATTTCTTCGTCAGGAGTAAAGCCAATAGCAATTCTTCCATGTTTGATTTCCGGATGCGCGATAAGATATTCAGCAGCTGTTACAATCTCTGCACAGCCTGCTTTATCATCAGCACCAAGAAGCGTATTTCCGTCAGTAGTAATTAATGTCTGACCAACATATTTTTTTAAGCTTTCAAATCTTGAAGGAGATAGTGTGAATCCTGTTGCCTGGTTCAAAATAAGATCGTTTCCATCATAGTTTTCCCAAACCTGAGGTTTTGCATTTTCTCCGCTGAAATCAGGTGAAGTATCATAATGTGAAATAAATCCGATGGTAGGTCTGTCATCATTTTCAAGGTTAGAAGGAACATAGCCCATAATATAACCATTGCTGTCTATAGAAACATCTTCCAGACCGATGGTCTTAAGTTCTTCAGTAATATAGTTGGCAATATCCCACTGACGTTCAGTAGAAGGTGTAGTTTCACTTTCTGCATCACTGGTTGAATATATTTTTACATAGCTAAGAAAACGGTTCAGTAATTTTTCTTTCCACAAAGGGTTGAATTCTATTGTACTCATCAGATATCATAAATTTTAACAAAGTTAGCAAATTTGATACTGAGAATACGTTATTTGCGATTTAATATCAATTATTGAAATTATGAATCAGATATAAATATTTGAAAATCAAAATAGTGTTAGCTTTGTATATATAGTGTACCAAGTAGTTTAGTTTTATTATATTTGAGAAAATCAAAAAGTAAAAATGTTTCTTACCGAATGTCCTAGAGATGCAATGCAGGGATGGGGAGAATTTATCCCTACCGATAAAAAAATAGATTATATCAACTCCTTGATGGATGTTGGCTTTGATGTATTGGACTGCCTGAGTTTTGTTTCTCCTAAAGCGATTCCGCAGATGGCTGACTCTGATGAGGTGGCAAAAAATATCGACAAATCACGTTCCAAGACCAAAGTTTCTGCTATTATTGGTAATTACAGAGGAGCCGAAAAAGCACTAAAACACGAGTCAGTAGATATTCTGGGCTTTCCGTTCTCTATTTCTGAAACTTTTCAGCACAGAAATACGAATAAAAGTCAGGAAGAAGCTTTCGATGAAATCATTAAAATGCTTGAGCTGGTAAAAAGTGAAGGGAAACAGCTTAATATCTATTTCTCGATGGCTTTTGGAAATCCATATGGCGAAATGTGGAAGTGGGAGGATGTTGACCAATGGGCACAAAAGTTTTCGGACATCGGAGTAAAAGATATTTTATTATCAGATACTACCGGAGTGGCAACTCCTGAAACGATTGCTCTTTTGTTTGAAAAAATACCTTCAAAATATCCTGAAATTAATTTCGGGGGACACTTTCATAACCGTTATGAAGATTCTTATTCAAAATTAAAAGCGGCTTACGATCAAGGCTGCCGAAGATTTGATAGTGCCATCAAAGGAATCGGAGGATGTCCAATGGCTAAAGATGATCTTGTGGGAAATATGCCTACAGAACAGGTGATCAATTTTATGAGTGTGGAAAAAGCTGAACATAAGCTGAACCTTCTGAACTTTGAAAGTTCTTATAACAAGGCGAAGGATATTTTTCATTTTTAAGAAGAATAAATTTCTCGCAGATTCTGCAGATCCCACAGATAGAAAAGAAGATCTGCTTAATCAGCAGAATCTGCGAGAAAACTATCAATAGGAGCGGGCTTTAGCCCGCTTTACTATATTAAAATACATATGGCTTTAGCCAAAACATAATTAAATTAACCCAAAAATCAACAAAATGACTCCAATAATTTCGTCATCTGAACTCAAAAATATCCCTGCTGAAAATCTTATTATTATTGATGCTAGAACCGGAAAAGATGCAAAGCAAAACTACCTTGATAAACACATTAAGGGAGCCCGGTTCATAGATCTGGACAGAGATCTGGCAGAGATTGGAGAAAATGCTGCTTTTGGAGGCGGGCATCCGCTTCCTTCCGTAGAAAAGTTTGCTGAAACGCTTTCTGATCTTGGGATATCAGAAGAGGCCCATATTGTTGTCTATGACGACAAAAGTGCTTCCAATGCAGCAGCAAGAGCATGGTGGATGCTGAGATCTTTCGGGTTGGAAAAAGTTCAGGTTCTTGATGGCGGAATGCAGGCAGCGGAAAAAGCAGGATTAGAATTTTCTTCCGGGGAAGAGAAATTTGATAAAGCAGCTTTAATTAAAAAAAATCACTGGAGTCTTCCGGTTTCGAGTCTGGAAGTGGTTGAAAATGAATTAACAAACGATTCTTCTACAGTTATTGATGTAAGAGATGCTTATCGTTATAAAGGAGAATCTGAGCCTATTGATTTGGTCGCCGGTCATATTCCGGGAGCGATTAATATTCCTTTTTCTGAAAACCTTGATGAAAGCGGAAATTTTCTGAGTCCGGAAATCTTAAAAGAAAAATACAGCAAGTTATTACAAGATAAGCCTGATCGTCTGATCATTCATTGTGGGTCAGGAGTTACTGCGTGTCATACAATTTTAGCCCTGGATTATGCAGGATTTCCCATTCCGGATCTGTATGTAGGTTCATGGAGTGAATGGAGCAGGAGAGAAGGCAAGGAAATCGCAAAAGATATTTAAAAATAAAAACCCCGAAAATACTTCTTCGGGGTTTTATATTGTTAAGAGTAATTAAAGCATTCCAAGCTCAAACTTCGCCTCTTCGCTCATCATATCCTTATTCCAGCTCGGTTCGAAAGTAAGCTCTAAATCTACACTTTTTACATGCTCTACTTCAGCCACTTTATCTTTTACTTCCTGAGGAAGTGTTTCTGCAACAGGACAGTTGGGAGTAGTAAGGGTCATTATAATTTTTACGTCAGCATCATCGGAGATCTGGACATCGTAAATCAGCCCTAATTCGTAGATATCTACCGGAATTTCAGGGTCATATACGGTTTTTAATACACCAATGATTTCCTCACCAATGTCAGCAATTTGATCGTCTGTAAATTTCATTTTTTAATCTAGATTGATATTCCTTTTCAACAAATCTTCCTGACGCATGCGCCGGAAAATATTTGCCAAAGTTAAGACATCTTTTTCACAATAGTCAACAATTCTCTGCAAGTCTTTTTCTATGTAGTAAATTGATGAAACCATTGAGCCGTCAATATCATCTTTCGGAGTAGGAATACCAAAGACATGCGCCAGTAGTTCCAGCGATACAAAACTCTTATAGTCTCCGAATTTCCAAAGCTCCATTGTATCGATGTGAGGAACTTCCCATGGTTTTTTCCCAAACATCTGAAACGGGGCAGGAGGCTGCATTCCATTGATTAGATATCTTCTGGCAATCCAAGGAAAATCAAATTCTTTTCCGTTATGTGCACAGAGAATCACATTGTAAAGCCTTGGACTGTTGAAGATTTCTCCAAATTCCTGAAGCATTTTCTTTTCATCATGTCCGGAAAAGCTTTTTATTTTTAACGTTTCATTCTTTTCGACCATTCCGATGGTGATGCAGATGATTTTTCCAAATTCGGCCATAATACCGGCTCTGTCATAAAATTCTTCTGCGGAGATATCGTCTTTTCTCTGAAATTTGGTTTTTTTATCCCAAAGATATTGCTCGGTTTCAGATAATTCGTCCCATGATCCTGCCTGTGGAACAGTCTCAATGTCAAGGAATAAAACTCTTTCTAAGGGTATGTTCTGTATCATATGTGTTTTGTTGGGTATCTATCCTACCTGCATTCCATTTTTTGTTGGCAATGAAGGAGCCAAAAGTGTAACATCTTTTTTGTCCTCTCCATATAAGCCTAACACAAGACATTCGCTGAAGAAATTGGCAATCTGCTTTTTAGGGAAATTGACAACCGCTAAAATTTGTTTTCCTACAAGTTCTTCTTTTTTATAAAGAGAGGTAATTTGAGCAGATGATTTTCTGATTCCCAGGTCTCCAAAATCTATTTCCAGCTGATACGATGGATTTCTTGCTTTTTCAAAATCATTCACAGAAATTATCGTTCCGCATCTGATGTCTATTTTTTCAAAATCTGCCCAGGTGATCTCTGGTTTTACTGTCATGGTAATTCGTTTATTAAATGTTCTACTTCTGTTTTCTGTTCTGCATACTTTTGCTGCAATACTGAGCCTTCACCCATTCTTTTGTAGTATTCCAATGCTTTTCCTCCAAAGAATTTTTTATGAAAATCCGAAACTTCCGGGATCTGCGGGAAAACTTTGTGAAAAAGCATTTCATAATACGCCTGAAATTCCCTTTCATTTTTGTCTTCAATAACTTGTCCGGGTGCTTTTTGTCTTACATGAAGCATTTCGTGGGCAACCATATTCAGAACAAGGTTCAGGTCAAAATCAAATAAATTTCGTGGGATCATTACGGTTTGGGGTCCTCCCAGGTCTCCTTCTGCCGTAAGAAGCATTGAAGTAGGAGATAGCTCTTCCCTGAAACCAAATCCCGCAAAGTTCTCATGTTCCAGCTCAAAAGAATGGATCAGATACTTGGCAGCATCCAGAATCTGGTTGTGTTCTTTATAAGCCTCAAGGTGTAAGTTGATCTGCTCGAAATTCATCTGAAGTATGTTTTAAACAAATGTATTAAAATATTGAGAATACCAATAGTTTTTGCTCCAAAGGTTTAGAGTAGAAAAATAAATTTTTTTTATACGTCAAGTTCTGTCGCTTCTGGGGGTGATCTTTGCTTCAAGAAAAAACACAGAAAATGAAACTAGACTTAAAAATTCCAGGTGGACATCTTTTGCCGGAAACCACCTAAAAAAATAAGGCTAAAACCTGAAGACATTCTACTAAAAAGAGCTTCAAAATCTTAACCTTTATAAATCAATACAAAATTACACAAAATGAACGATATGGAAAATAGTACTACAGATGTTCCTGTAGAAAATACACCATCACAAACACTTTTCAGATTTGTAAGCCTGAGAAGCCCTGAACTATCTGATGATACCAAGAAAGATAAAAGATTCATTGTTATTCCTCAGGATCTGAAAAATGATAACGCCTTTTATGTCCCTGTTGTTAACGGAACCGGAGCTAAACAAAAATTACTGAAAACATGTGCCGCTAATTATGCAAATAATCCGGAACGTATTTCAACAGACCCAAACAGTGCGAATAGTTTAGAGGGTTTCAAAAGAACCTATAAGGCTTACTATGTATTTGGAACCTGGTTAGCAAAAAATAAGACTATATGTACTTATGAAGAGGTAATTGCTAAAAGAGCCGTTTTGACAGATCCACAGGCTACTCCCGCAACCCCTCCTCTGATCAGTTTATGGAATAATCTGATTTATCAGGTGGTAACTCAGAAAGATTTTTACGTTAAGGAAGTTATCATGCAGGTGCTTCTGGCTCATCACATTCTTTCTGTTTCAGACAAAGAGGAAATGAAGACAGCACTTGGGGCAAGAGTTGTTTTGCCTAAAGAACTGATGATGGATGACAAGGCTCTTTCTAACTTGCAACCTTCTTCAAGAATGGTTTCTGAAGGCCCTAAAGAAACTTTTCCAACACAGGAAATGCAACAGCAACAGCTTATCTCTGCTGCAAAGATCAAATTGGAAAGATATGAGGCTTTAAAGAAAAACCTTTCCAGTATTGAAAGATTATATAAAGCAGAATATCAAAAAGAATATGCGGCAGCAGAAGAAATTCACCAGAAAGAAATAGCCCCGCTTATTGAACAATATAATAAAGATGTAATCGCAAATAAGGATAGATACTGCCAGGTACGAAATCAGGATATTAAATATGATCCGGCAGATCCTTGCCAGCAAATTCCGGAAATTCCCAAGCCGCAATTACCTAAACTTAATTTTCAATTTAGACAGGAAATAGAGGCAGATTCTCTATTAAGAGCCATAAAGCCGGAAAATTTAGATACTTTTTTGGATGTACTTGGGTATGATTTTCAGAAAGATGCAGGAGAAGAACGCTCAGCATCATTAAACTCTACAGATCTTAATATTTTGTTAGAGGGTAGAAATACCTTTTCCGAGATTGATATATTAGTAAAAGAAGCTGTTGAAAAATCCAACAATATTATTGTGGAAAATACTAATACGGAGCATGAAAGATATACTAGTATAGGAGGAGTTCTTATTCCGGTAGCAAGAACAGTGGCGGTTCCTTTTACCTATCAGATTTGTCCAAAATATGTTCATAAGGGATTTACTTTTGATATCGCACTTACCGTTCCGGATTCATCTTGGGAGGTAAGTAATATCTCTTACAATCTTACTCCAGGCAACGGTTCAGCAAACATCAATAGTGATTATTATGTAAAGTCCAGATCAGGAAATATTATTTTCCTCAATGATCTTTGTATGCCTGGATTAGACTTTAATACCATACAGGATGCTTCTTTAAGTGCTAAAATTATGTTCACGAATGGAAAGCTTGCCAATATCTATGCCAGTAAACTGCAGGCAAGAGCATGCCTTTCTGATAAATTTTTGCTAGAGGTGGATGAAGGAGAACCTGTAGATACTGAAGATGAAAATAATTTTATTCCGTCAGGATTCGGATTTAAACAAATTGGTATTGCAGACTATTTGAAAGTGGAGCAGACCACACATGCCTATGTTGAAGGCGAAGTCGCCCATATTGAAAATATTATGGCCAGAGAGTATCGTGAGAAATCAACCAGAAAATTAAGAAGAAGTGAAAATACTACTACTACTTCTTCTGATACTGAAAGAGAGCAGCTTACCGATACGACAACAGCTACCCGTTTTGAAATGCAGAATGAGATCGCTAAAATGATGCAGGAAGCATCAGACAGCAATACTCAGTTTGGGATAAATGCAAGTTACAAAACAGTAAATGCAAATATCAATACGAGTTTAGGATTAGGTAATGCCAGCCATAGTTCCAGAGATGAAAGTACCAGACAAGCCGTTACTCAGGCCCAGGATATTACCGCAAGAGCTATGGACAGGATTGTCACAAAAGTTCACGAAGAAAGAATCGAGAAAATTATTGAAGAATTTGAAGAAAATAACACTCATGGCTTTGATAATAAAAAAGGAGATAAACACGTAGTAGGCGTTTACAGATGGGTAGATAAATTGATGAAGAATCAGATCTATGATTATGGAAAACGTATGATGTTTGAGTTTATGATTCCTGAACCAGCAAAACTGCATTTGTTGGGGATTGCGAAGAGCAAGTTTGTAAAACCTGAGGATCCAAGAACTTCTGATGTAATGCCGATGAAGGATCATACAGCATTGGAAAATGATGTGATTTTTAAGTATTGGGCAGGAAAATATAATATTACTGCAGACAAAAGATTAAAGCCTGTTATTTATATTTCAAATGCATTTTCTGAGAAAAACCTTGGAGTTGATAATGAATATGGAGTAGGAAGATGGACCGGTGTATATCATAATAATGACTTTAAAATTCCTGAAAATTATGAAGCCATTTATGTAAAAGGCTCTTTAAGAGCTGGTGCAGGTGCTATGAATGATGGATTGGGAATGAATTCTAGACATACTGTATATGTTTGTGGTAAAGAAGTCGGAACAGCAGTAGATATGCCTCTGGATTCGATAAAAGATAAAATTACAATTTCTTTTATTTCATGGGATATGAAAGGAGTTACTGGTTCACTGGTTGCAACCTGTCAATTGACACAGGAAGCCAAAAGGGAATGGCAACAGGAAACTTTTAAGGCTATTATTGATGCATATGAAGTGGCTCTGATTGAATATAATAATGCGGTTTCTCAAGAAGAAAACAAAGCTTCTGCGATTAAAGGCTCAAATCCTAACTTTTACAGACAGATTGAAAATACGGTTCTTAGAAAAAATTGTATTTCCTATATGGCAGACAGAGCCCCGAATGCTATTCATGGTTACGGTTTATCAGGGTTAACTCAGGGAAGTTCATTTACTGATTATGAAACGAAGCTTTCTAAGGATCTTGACAAATACTCCGCTTTTGTAAAATTCATGGAGCAGGCATTTGAATGGGAAAATCTATCCTATTATCTGTACCCATATTATTGGGGAAATAAACACAACTGGTCAGATTTGTATAAAGCAGAGAATACGGATCCCGTTTTCACGGCATTTTTACAAAGTGGAATGGCCAGAGTGGTGGTCACGGTGCGTCCTGGTTTTGAAGGTGCTGTACAATTTTATCTGGCAACAGGAAAAATCTGGAATGGCGGTGAAGTTCCTGTCATCGGAGATGACCTTTATCTATCAATTGTAGATGAAATGAAGCAGCCAAAAGGCAAAAAACATGGAAAAGCATGGATTACCAGACTTCCTACTACTTTAAATATTCTTCAAGCTGAAAGTATAGGATTAAAAGTGGCTCACGCCCTGCCATTTACGGAAGAAAATCCAGATGACTTTGAAGTTCCTTCCGAAGTAATTACTAAGGATAGATTCAATTTTGAACCCAATGACAATCTTCTTGGAGTGGAATCGCTGGAAGGACAGAAAGTGATTTTGGGAGACTGGAAATAACATAATTATTAACCTTAAAAAATAAAAAAATGCCAATTATAGGAAAAATTATACGTGTCAATGAATTGCCTCCCATTGGAGAAAGAGAAGTGAACGCCATCTATCAGGTAGCTGCAATAGGTTCTCCCACTTACACAGATTATGCTGTTGATGAAAACGGAGATTTAAAAACGCATGCCGTTGTTGATGGAACTATTCCCCTGGAATTAGCTGATAATCATGTCAGTATTTCAAATGCGGATCTTTTAGCAGAAGGAATCGCAAGTCAGGCTCAGTATAATATCAAGACAAAAGAGAAATTAGCTAAGAAACTGGAAATTCCTGTGACAGATGGAAATGCGCAGGATTATCCTAAAATCATAGGAATGAATGATAACGGAAATGTTGCCAAACTTCCTGCAGGTGATCTGGGGAAGAATATGATGAATGCAAACCTTTCCAACAGTGCAGCAAGAAGCCATACTCTTAACGCCTCATTTTCGATCAATACCTTAGGAAACCCTTATGTGTTATCCGGGCTGCCCAATAAGAATTCTGACACCGTTAATTTTCAAAAAGTTGTAGTTCAAAATACCGATGGCTTAAACGCTATTGTTGACAGTAAAAATCTACTGTTGGAAATGCCCAATCAAATGACAGAAGCTGAGAGAGCCGCATGGAAAACTAAAATGAACGGAGGATGGAGCACAGGAACAATGAGTGTTGCAGTCATATCTCCCCCCATTGTGGACAAAACAGATAAACCATTTTGGATTAATCTGAAAGGAGCCAACTTAAATCTTCCTTCCACAAGTTTTAAAGTGGAGCTATGTACCCAGGATAGTATTTCTGCGGATACTGCTACTGTTGTTGCCATCATCCCTGGTTCACAGGTTCAGTTGTATACTAATGGAATTGATCTGACCTTCTACTACAATTTCAAAAATATTCCGGCAGGAGAATATAAAATAAGACTGTGGAATGGGGTAGCATGGTACTTAACAAGTTTTACCATCCGTGTGGCAAGCCAGATCCAGCGTGTTCCTCTCAATAATATTGTTTGGGAACAGAAAATATACAATAATGCTGTATCATCCGCCATTACACAGGCAGGAGCAGCCGTAAGTTACAGTTCTGACAGTAATGTAAAGACTCCTGCCGATGATTCAAGTTTCATCGCAGCCAGAAAGACCAATCAATTGATTGGTGCAGATGAAGATTTTTACATGAATGTTGAAATTACAGGTAAAACAGCAACGATAAGTGGACCAAACGGCTTTGGAACGATGACCCATTTTATAGGATTAGTAAATGCCGCCAATGGAGTAGATCTCTTAAATCAAACGGTTGCGAATATCAGGCTGGTTCAGTCCTACTGGTATCCTATGTGTAAAATATTCCCTGACAATTCTGCAGAGACAGTAACTACTGCAGAGCCTACCTATGCTCTTAGTGCAACATTTATAAGACGTGGAGGAAGCTGGACAGTCATTGTCAACTTCAATAACAAAACGGTTACCTATACCAAAACAGGGTATACAGGCCCGGTTGCCTTCGGAATGTATAACATGAATACAGGCGGAAATACAGGCGTAAACGTATGATTCATTCCGGCAACAGGCACAAGCGCTTTAGTGAGAACGGTTGATTTTTTTGAACTTTTAGAAGTCTCCATTTCACTGGCGTAAGTGAGATAAAATTCATCCTCAAGCATTGGAGGGATATAGCGGGCTGTTTCGTTGAGAAGATCAGCTTCCAGTCCCAGATCCATTTTTCTGGTTCCTGTTCCCGAATAACAGCAGTCGAAGATAACTTCCATATTTACTCCGGCTTTTAGCTTGCTGAGAACAGTTTTAAAATCATCATCCCGAATGACACCGTTATTGGCGTAATCATGCGGACAAATAGCTTCGTCCAAACCATCCAGTTCAAGATCCGATCCGATATTGGCCACTCTGGTTCCGTGTCCTGAATAATAAAAAACGAGAGAGTCTCCTTTTACGCTTGTGCTGATCATGGATTTCAGATAGTTCAATATATTCGCTCTTGTAGCATTCTGATTGGTCAGGATTTTAATCTTTGCGGGACTAAAACCACAGATCACCAATGTGTTTGCCATATCTCTCGCATCGTTTACACAGCCGTTAAGATCCGGACCTCCGTATCCGATGGGTGCATAATCATTAATACCTACGATAAGTGCTTTTTTCATTGTATTAGTTTTAAAAAATATTCCCTACTCTGTTCCGGCTTTTCGGGGGCTGCCTTTTTGTGTTTTTTTCTATGACAAAATTCCATCTTTCAGAAGAGCAAAAACAGAGGAGAAAACCGCGTTTTGAAAAAGGAAAAACACCTTTTTTGTTTGTGTATGAGTGGGTTATGAAATAAAAATCCGGCAGCTTGAAAAGCTGCCGGATACGTCTATAGAATGTAAAGATGTTTATTTTTTCAGGGAATAAATAGGATTAAAAATTAAGTCAGCACAAATCATGGTTCAAAGCAAAAAGTACCAGACCCGCTCTGTTTTTTATATCCAGTTTCACAAAAACCGAATCTCTGTAGCCATCAATGGTTTTGGGACTCAGGCACATTTTATCCGCTATTTCTTTGTATGTGAGTTCACTGCAGGCCCATTTGATAAACTCTTTTTCCCGGTCTTTCAGCTCTGAAAGCAAAGACGCATTTTTGGCTTCTTCTGTTTTTACTTTCAATAGTTTTTGAGCCACAAAATCAGTATAAAAGCTGCCTTTTTCAAATACCGTTTCAATGGCCTGGAAAAGAATGGAAGGCTGCATATCTTTCAGCAGATAGCCTTTAGCGCCGGCCTTTAACATTTTAATTAATATTCTTTCATCATCATCCATGGTAAGGGCAATGACTTTAATATCAGGATAATGCTCTGTAAGCCATTCTGTAGTTTCTATACCATTTTTATAAGGCATATTAACATCCATCAGAACTACAGCAGGTAATTCTGAAGCCTTTTCCACACCAGCAATAAATTCTTCTCCGTTGGGATGATTCATAATGACCCGATATTGAGTGTTTTCTGTGATCATATTCTCCAGTGCTTTGGAGATTAAGGTATGATCATCAACGATTGCTATGGGAATTGTTTTCATAATAAATTTTTATGATAGGTTATCAAAGTTTGTGTTCCTTTATTCAGTTCTGATTGTATAGACAGTTCAGCATGAATCAGCTTGGCTCTCAGTTCCATATTTTTCAATCCTGAGCCATCCTGAATACTGCTTGTATCAAAGCCTCTTCCGTTGTCGGAGATACTGATGTGTAGTTTATCACAGTCATCTTCCATGTGTATGGAAACATTTTTGGCTTTGGAATGTTTCAGAATATTATTGATACTTTCCTGGATAATTCTGAAAAGGATCAGTCCGTGTTTAGGCGAAATATCAATATCCTGTTTTTGAGTAATAAATTCTATTTTCAATAATTTTAGTTTTTTGATCCTTTTCACTTCTCTTTCAATGGATTCTGCCAGTCCGAAATGAATGATCTGTTCAGTAATCAATGTTTTAGACAGGTTTCTGATATCTTGTATACATTCTCCCAATAATTCATTGAGTTCGATGAGATCTTCTTTTTCTGTATTTTGGAGTTTGGTAATCAATTGGTTCTGGCGTAAGCGGACTACGGATAGTTTTTGACCCAGATCATCATGTAATTCCTGCCCGATATAATTCAGAGTCTGTTCTTTCATTTCTACCTGGGAAGTCGCCAGTTCCTTTTCAAACCGTACATCTTTTTCCTTCTGCTCAATCAGCAGGGTTGTTTTTTTCCTGATAAAAACCGCATAAATGAAGACCATTGTCAAAACAACGATGAATAAAGTAATCGTAAAGATGATGACCAGATTATTCTCTTCCATATCTGCAAAGCTTTTATCTTATCTTTCCTGTTTGTTCCAGATTAAACCTAATATCAGTATCCCGTTACTGATCAGATTCAGCATAAATAAAATGAAGAAATAAATCGTCTCCGAAACAGTAGTCCTGAAAAAAAGTATCGGAATGCTTCCAATAAAAAATATCATTAAAGATACTGATATCCAGAAAGGTAAATAGTTTTTGATTTCCAATACTTTATCAGAATTAAAGGTTTGGTACAGGAACAAAATGATTGAAAACAGCAACAGGAGAATATCTGCATAGAGCATATTAAAAGAAAAATGATGAAGCAGATCATCTTCTGTATAAAACATCACAACAATATTGAGGACAAAAAGAATCAGGATGATGGTCTGTATCTTTTTGAGCATCGGAACATACAGTAATTGGTAATAATACAATAAATACAAAAAAAATACAATCATTAAAAAACCAATTACATAGAAGATGTCCGTAGGCAGATTGGTCAGCTTGAAATAGAAATAACAGGAAATATCAATCAGGGAAAACAACAGATATCCTATAATAAAAAATAAATTCTCCTTTCCGGTTTTTCTGTATTTTATGACCATTAGAATCATCACTACAATGGAAATGGCCATCGATATCTGTTTCCCTGTTTCAATATTCCAGTTCATAATGCTGTGTTTTTTAAGGCATTGTTTCTGATAATGCTTTTGGTGGAGGCGCCAGATTGGTCATGTTCATAGATTCTATTGAAGTAACGTCTGTGTTTTCTTCGGTGGTGGCTGATCTGGCCATGGCCTTCTCTCTTTCTCTTTTTTGGGCGGTAGGTACTAAAAATATAGTTTGGTAACCTGCATATTCAGGTTTTGCCATTCTGTTTTTAGGGTGGTTCATTGGGTATTTTCCCATGTAGATCCTGATTCCCGGATTTTTTAATTTTTGTTTTCTGGCATTTTCTTTTACATATTTAATATAGCCTTCCATATCTTCAAGCGAAAACCAGTACCATCGCGAATCGGGTTCGCCGTTTCTGTACTTCATGAGAATTTCATGATTGGTTCTGGTGTATTCATCAAAAAGAACGCGCCCTTCACGGTAGCTGATCAGTTTCTTTTTATAACTGTTGCTTACAGGTTCTTTAGGAGGTTCGGTGCAGCTAAGCAGACAAAGAGCCAGAATAAGAGCTGCACAAAGCAGAGGTGAAATCTTAGTAAAAAAGGAAGTTTTCATTTTTATGGTTTTAATTTTATGGAACAAAATTAGCGAACGGCACAACTATAAAAAAGGGTGAAAACACTGTTTTTATCCTTTATTAAATTTACGACTTTTTGATATTCAGTTGAATAGGAATTACGAGGTTTGTTTTTTTAATTAAAAATATCCAATGGTATTCCTTCAATAATAAAATTAAAACCATGATGAACATTCATGGCTTTGCAGGAAAGGTTTACCTTTTTATCCTCTCTTTTTCAATCTGGTTTTCACCCCAAATTCTCAGATAATCAATAAAAGGAATGAGTTCGGCGCCGGTTTCCGTTAGAGAATATTCTACCTTAGGAGGAACTTCGTGATACACTTCCCTATGGATAAGCCCATCATCTTCCAGTTCCCGGACAGTCTGGGTAAGCATTTTAGGGGTAATATCAGAAAGGGTTTTACGAAGTTCGCCATACCGCATAACTGTCTTCAGATGAAGATACCATAAAATACGGCCTTTGTACTTTCCTCCAATCCGTTTAAAGGCATAGTCAACAGGACAGGATGGCTCATTGGTAACTTTTTTTATTTTTAACATTTTTTCAATGGTTTGATAATCAGTATTAGTATGTTTTTAGTATGTAGATTACTAAAAAGTACATACTTGCTGCAAAGATATGATGAGACTACATTTGTCCGATAATTAAAATCAAAAAAAATGAAAGCTGTTATTGTAAACGAAGCAGGAGGCGTTGAAAATCTTCAATTTACGGAAATAGATAAGCCTGTCATAGGAAATGATGAAGTATTGGTAAAAGTAGTATCGGTAAGCATTAATCCTGTAGATGTAAAGTCCAGAGCATATGAAGGAGTTCTGAACTGGATTTTTGAAGAAAAGAGGCCCGTTATTTTAGGATGGGATATCTCGGGAGAAGTCGTAGAAACCGGGAAAAGTGTAATTGATTTTAAATCTGGAGATGAAGTCTTCGGAATGGTCAATTTTTTTGGAAAAGGAAATGCCTATGCAGAATATGTGGCTGCTCCGGCGGCTCATCTGGCATTAAAGCCTCAGAATATTACCCATCAGCAGGCTGCCGCGGCCTCAATGGCTGCTTCAACGGCATATCAGGCCTTAGTGGATGTTGCCGGAATTAAAAAAGGAAGCAAGGTTCTGGTCCATGCCGCTTCAGGTGGTGTCGGTCATTTTGCTGTTCAGATGGCGAAGTATTTTGGGGCATATGTTATCGGCATATCATCCGGTAAAAATAAAGAATTTGTTTTGTCGCTGGGGGCTGATGAACATATTGATTATACAACAGAAAACTTTTATGAAAAGGTGCAGGATGTAGATATCGTCATTGATACCCTTCAGGGAAAAGCTTTGTCGGATTCGGTAGATATTGTAAAAGAGAATGGTATTATTATAACACTTCCGACGCCTGAGATTCCTGAGGATATTGCATTGAGAGCCAGGCAGAAAAAGGTGAATATTGAGTTTATGATGGTACAGTCTAAAAAAGAAACTGCAGAAGCAATTGCGGGCTTATTGAAGCAGGAAGCATTGAAACCATTTGTTTATAAAACTTTCCCGTTTGAAGACATAGCACTGGCACACCTGGAGGTTGAGACCAGCCGCGTTGCAGGAAAAGTAATAGTAAACCTCTGAAATAAAAACAGGACCGGAAATCTATTCCCGGTCCTGTTAAACAAGATTAAGTGTAAAATTTAGCCTTTACAGGCAAAAAGGATAATTCAAATGTGAACAGATTTTTATTGATTCTTAATCTATGTTTAAGGGAATTGATAGTAATGGTAATTTATTCTTGTAGGCCATTATGGCTGTTTTGCTTCGATGGAAAAGAGATTCTACAAGATTGTATTTATAAGGAATCATGGTTAAAAGGTCCGGGCTGGTCAGTTTTATTTCCTCCTCAATCGCTTTGATGACTTCAATGGACTGAATCATTTTAAAGCTGTACTTAATATCATCCAGATCGTACCCAGAATTAAGGTCAATATCATGAATAACCTCAGCAAAATCTTCTAATCTTTCACTTACATTGAATACCTCAATCTCAGCATTGAATTCATTAATAAAGTGGTAAATATCATTCATGGCAGACCAGGTCATGCTTTTATGCGTATCATAAGCAAAAAGAATTTTCCTGATTCCTGTATATTCTACATGAGCGGGAACAATGAGTATCGGTTTTTTAATTCTGTGTATAGCTCTTGTTACACTGTTTCCCAAAAGCTTCTGTTCCAGAGTTTTTTCAGCCATTCCCATCACAATAAAATCACAATCGTGAATCTGCATACAGTTTTCAAGCTCTTCAATAAAATTGCCGGAAGCCAGATGATGCTGGTTTTCAACAGTATATAATCTTTTAAGTTCCGCTGCCTTATCCTCCATTTTTTTCTGATTTTTAAGCGTTTGAGTGTAGAAAAAATCAGCTGAAGCCTGTGCATTCAGGGCATGGATGGAAACGGACTGAAGATTGAAAAGTACCATCCTGTATTTGTTTTCTTTAGCCATAGATGCTGCATAATGAGTGGCATTTTCAGCTTCGTGGGAAAAATCTGTGCAGACAATTATTGTTTTCATTGTACCGGATTTAATATTACAAAACTATGATAGACAGTTATTCCCTGATTGTAAAAATAATGTGATGTTGCATAAAATGATGATGAAATGTCTTTTTCAGGTGATGAACCGTCACATTCATTTTAACTCTGCTATTTTACGTTTCAGGTATTGTTTTGGCGGTCTCGTCCAAAATAGAAGATACTCATATAAAATCTATTTCTATATTTACATTCATAAAGTCCCGGATATGAACAGGATTTCTGCCATCAGGAAAAAAATAGTACGGAATAAGAAGATTCTTTCCACCATGAAAAGAAGGCTGGTGATCTGGGCCTTAGCAGTGGTCACTTTCTGCGTTTTTTCCTACCTTATTGATCCTTTTGATCCCGTTTGGAAAGGCTACCTTGATGCTCCTTTAAAAATGATTCTCGAAGATGCCACATGGATTATCTTTTTTTCAATCATTATTTCTGAGGTAAGTATATTTATAGACAGAACACTTAATAAGTGGCTTCCCTGGAGAAACAGAACCGTAAAGCGATTATTCATTCAGTGTTTGCTTCAGATCGTGGGAAGTGTTTTGATTGTGATTATTATTAATGCAATCGTGGATGGTACTTCAGTAACATTACCTGAAATGGATTCCCGCAAAGAATATACGCTGCTGGGACAATGGATTGCTACTAATATTGTCATATCGTTGATTATCAGTGCTTTTAATACTGTTGATTATTTATTGGAAAACTGGAAAAAAACAGCAGTAGAAGCTGCCCAACACAAACTGAGGGCATCAAAACACAAGCAGGCTGCAATGGCGGCAGAACTTCAGGCACTTAAGCTTCAGATTGACCCGCATTTTATTTTCAATAACTTAAGTGTGTTGTCAGAACTCATCCTCGAAGATCAGCAGTTGGGGTATGAGTATTCCGAGAAATTTGCGAGAGTATACAGATACTTATTGGTCAATTCCAAAAAAGACATTATCGCCGTAGAAGAGGAACTCAAATTTTTAGAGTCCTATATCTTTCTGATTGAAAAAAGAATAGGGGAAGGCGTTATATTCAAAATAGATATTCAGGAAGAGTGCAGATCCAGATTTACCCTTCCGCTGTCTTTACAGTTGCTGGTTGAAAATGCTATTAAGCATAATCAGACATCCAAAGTAAACCCTCTGGAAATTCACGTTTATACAAACCCTGAAGGAGAGCTGGTAGTCTCTAATACATTTCTGCCTTTGATCAACAAACCGGATTCCTCAGGAGTAGGGCTTACCAATATCGTTGCACGATATGAAATCTTAGGATATCCTAAACCTGTAATTGAAAAAACTGAAGATAAATTTATTGTAAAACTCCCATTGATATGAAGATTAATAAAGTTTTAATTGTTGAAGACGAAAGACCGAATGCTGACAGGTTAAAAAGACTGTTGTTGAAGTTAAGACCCCATATTGAAATATTGTCCGTGGAAGACTCGATCACCTCAACAGTACACTGGCTGGAAAATAATGTTGTCCCGGATGTCATTATGATGGATGTACGCCTTGCAGATGGTCTCAGCTTTGAAATATTTAACAAACATGAAGTTAAGAGTGCCGTCATATTTACCACAGCATATGATGAATATGCAGTACAGGCATTCAAATACAACAGTGTAGATTATCTTCTGAAACCTGTTGAAGAAGAAGAGCTGGATGCTGCTTTAAAACGCTATGAAACCTTTATGGAAGCCGTCCCGGTAGTAGGAACAGCCATTGAAGGACTGTTGAATTATATCCAGCCAAAAGACTATAGAAAACGTTTTCTGATCGCCCACAGAGACGGATATAAAACCGTGCTGGCAGAAGATATCCTTTACTTTTATACCGAATTGGGAATCAGCAAAGCCATGCTGAATACGGGAGTGGTAGAAAATGTTCCCCAAACCCTGGAAGAACTTGAAAAACAATTGGATCCTAAATTCTTTTTCCGTGCCAACAGACAATTTATCATTCATATCAATTCCGTTAAGCAGATTTTAAATCATTTTAATGGGAAACTGAAGCTGGAACTAAGGAAACAGCCTGATATGGAAGTGATTGTAAGCCGGGAAAAGGCTTCCGTTTTCAAATCCTGGATGGATTATTAATCCTGGAAAAATACAGACAAGACTGCTTCTATAAAAGCAGTCTTTTTTTTGCTTCACTTATATCGTCCACAAATTTGTGTTTGACAATTTTACTTATATTTTCATCCGAAATATTCTTTTTTACCACATTTATAAACGAAAATAGCTGCTTTCCCTTCATTTTTCCTATCATACGTTTCATCTGCGATTAATGACACTTCACCCAACTTCTGAATGAATATCACTGTAAGATGAAGTTATTTTGCTCCTGTAAAATTTAAAAACCAATGTTATGAATTACAGAAAAGGATATCTGGTACTTTCACTTACAGCTGCAGCCATATTGTACTCATGCGGTTCCGGGAGCGGCCAGGAGAATGCCCAGCAGATGCAGCAGGCGTTGCCTACAGATTTTATTCAGGTAAAATCCGGAGATGCAGATGTGTCTACAGGATATCCGGGAAGCATAGAAGGACAGGATAATGTGGATATCAAAGCACAGGTAACAGGATATCTGGAGGCAGTATATATCAAAGAAGGACAGTATGTAAGCAAAGGACAGACCCTTTTCAGAATAAATCCATCTGTGTACAATGAGCAGGTCAATACCAATGAAGCGGCCTTGAAATCAGCGCTGGCGGCACAGGAAACAGCAAGACTTGAAGTGGAGAAACTGAAACCTCTTGTAGAAGGAAAAGTAGTTTCCGATATGCAGCTGAAAACAGCACAGGCAAGCTATAAAGCTGCTTCAGCACAGGTAGCACAGGCACAGTCATCATTGGGATCCTCAAAGATCAATGCCAATTTTACCTACATTAAAGCTCCTGTTAGTGGTTACATCGGAAGAATTCCAAACAGGGTAGGAAACCTTATCAGTCCGTCTGATGCCTCACCATTGACAACGCTTTCAAGCATCAACACCGTGAATGTGTACTTCTCCATGAATGAAGCTGATTTTATTGCACACAGCAGAGCGGCAGCATCAGGAAATACAGCAGAAGATGTAGAGCTTATCCTGGCAGACGGCTCCACTTATTCTCTTAAAGGAAAACTGGAAAATGCCAGCGGAAATTTCGACAGAAATACCGGAAGTATTCAGATGAAAGCTGTTTTCCAGAATCCGGATAAATTATTAAGAGCCGGAGGAACAGCCAGAGTGATGATTCATAATGCCCTGAATGGTGTGATTAAACTTCCGAAAACCTCTGTAAAAGATATTCAGGACAAATTCTTTGTTTATAAACTGAATGGTAAGGATAAAGTGAAAATGACACAGATTACCGTTTCAGGAAGTACCTCCCAGGATTACTTTATCAAAGAAGGCGTGAATGCAGGAGATAAGATTGCCATTAACAGAATTGATGCCCTTACAGACGGAGCACAGGTGGTGGCACACACTGTTCCTTTGAAATAGTTGTATAACCTTTCTTAGAAAATTCAAAAATGTTAAAAAAGATAATAGACCGTCCTGTACTGGCGACGGTAATATCCCTTATCATTGTTATTTTAGGGATCATAGGATTAAACCAGCTGGCAGTGACCAGATTTCCGGACATCTCTCCGCCCACGATTACCGTTTCAGGATCATATCCCGGAGGAAACAGTGAAACAGTGATCCGTTCTGTGGTAACACCGCTGGAAGAGCAGATCAACGGAGTGGAAGATATGGAATACATGAAGTCTACGGCAAGTAATGATGGTACATTCTCGATATCCATTATATTCAAGCAGGGAGTGAATGCTGATCAGGCAGCCGTAAACGTGCAAAACAGAGTACAGCAGGCCACCCCGATACTACCGCAGGAAGTAGTGAGAATGGGATTGACCACCTCCAAGCAGCAGAACAGTATGGTATTGATTTTCAATATTTATACGGAAGATAATAAACAATATGATGAAACTTTCCTTCAAAATTATGCGAATATCAACCTTATTCCCCAGGTTAAAAGAGTAAAAGGGGTTGGGCAGGCCATGGTTTTCGGGTTGAAAGATTATTCCATGAGAATATGGCTGAACCCTCAGAAAATGTCATCTTACGGACTTGAACCGGCAGATGTTTCCAGAGCGATCGCAGACCACAGTTTGGAATCTGCTCCGGGAAAACTTGGGGAGGAATCTGATGCAGCCTTAGAATATGTAATCCGCTATAAAGGAAAAAAGAACAAGCCGGAACAATATGAAAATATTATTGTTAAAAATGCAGGAAGCCAGGTTATTAGGTTAAAAGATATTGCCCGTGTAGAATTCGGAGCCATTTCAAATACCGGAGATAACCTTTCCAATGGGAAAAATGCAGTGACTGTAGCGATTATGCAGACTACAGGATCCAACGCGAATCAGATTGAAATAGGAGTGAATAAAGCTCTTGACCAATTATCAAAATCATTCCCTCCTGGTATCAAATACACGAAGGTAATGAGTACCAAAGAAAGATTGGATGAAGCTACAGGACAGGTGAAATCAACACTTATAGAAGCATTTATTCTTGTATTTATTGTGGTATTTATCTTCTTACAGGATTTCAGATCTACCATTATTCCGGCAGTGGCAGTTCCGGTGGCGATTATCGGTACCTTCTTCTTCCTTCTGGTTTTAGGATTTACGATCAACGTACTGACCCTTTTTGCCCTTGTACTGGCCATCGGTATTGTGGTGGATGATGCCATTGTAGTGGTGGAAGCCGTCCACAGTAATATGGAAGGAACAGACCTTTCAGGAAGAGAAGCAACTCATAAGGCGATGAGCGAGATCACAGGAGCGGTTATCTCTATTACATTGGTGATGTCGGCCGTATTTATTCCCATCGGATTTATGTCCGGTTCTGCAGGATTATTCTATAAGCAGTTTGCCTATACATTGGCCATAGCGATCATTATTTCAGCAGTTAACGCATTGACTTTAACTCCTGCTTTATGTGCCGTGTTTTTGAAAAACAATCACTCGGGAGAAGGTAAAAAACCAAAAGGATTCGGGCAGAGGTTTGCTGTGGCATTCAATGCTGGATTCAATAATATGACCAACCGTTATGCAAAAGGAGTACGCTTTTTAATAGGGAGAAAATGGATTGCAGGAGGATTAATCGTAGTTGTTATCGGGGTTGCAGGCTGGCTGATGTCAAGTACGCCAAAAAGTTTTGTACCAATGGAAGATGACGGATTCTTCATGTACACTTTAAGCATGCCTCCCGGGACAGCATTGACCAAAACGACAGAGGTTTCCAACAAGATCAATGATATCTTAAAAGGAGTGGAAGCGGTGCAGGAAAATACTTCCATTACCGGATACAACCTTCTTAGTAACAGTGCAGGGCCGGCTTATGCAATGGGATTTGTTAAACTGAAACCTAAGAAAGAAAGAGGAGAGGTTCAGGATATTCAGGAAGTGGTAGATATGGCGAATGCAAAACTGGGAGTGATCAAAGAAGGAAGTGTAATGACCTTCAGAATGCCTCCTGTAGAAGGTTACGGAATGACGAATGATGCCGAAATTGTACTTCAGGACCGTATGGGAAGAGATCCTCAGGTTCTTAAGGCCAAAGCAGATGAACTGATCGGTCAGTTGATGCAGGTTCCGGAAGTAGCATTTGCCTACACCATGTTCAGGGCAGATTATCCTCAGATGGAACTTGAAGTAAATGAAGATAAAGCAAAGCAGCTGGGAGTAAGCATTTCCAATCTGTTGGGAACTGTTCAGACCTATTTCTCAGGAGATCAGTCTCAGAATTTCTCAAGATTCGGGAAGTTCTATAGAGTGAATATTAAAGCAGATGGTGTTTTCAGAATGGATGAACAGGCCTTCAACGATATTTTCGTAAAGAATGAAAAAGGAGATATGGTTCCGGTGAATACATTGATTACTTTGAAAAAAGTCTACGGTCCGGAATCCGTTCAGCGATATAACCTTTACAATTCATTAAATATCAACGTGTCTCCAAAACCAGGCGTAAGTAATGGAGAATTGATGGATAAACTGGAACAGACTTTAAGCAAGCTACCATCCGACTACAGCTACGAATGGACAGGATTAAGTTTGGAAGAGAAATCAGCAGGAAATCAAACGATTGCCATTTTTGGACTGTGCTTGCTTTTTGTGTACCTGCTACTGGCAGCTCAATATGAAAGTTATATCCTTCCTTTAGCTGTAATGCTTTCCATTCCAACAGGAATTGTAGGAGCATTCTTAGGAATAAAAGCCATCGGGCTGGATAATAATATTTATGTACAGGTGGGACTCATCATGCTTATCGGGCTTCTGGCCAAAAATGCGATCCTGATTGTAGAATTTGCCATACAAAGGCGAAAAGCAGGTCTTTCGATTCTGGACTCCGCACTGGAAGGAGCAAAGGCGAGGTTACGTCCTATTATCATGACTTCATTAGCCTTTATTGTGGGAATGGTTCCACTGATGATTTCTTCAGGAGGAATGGCATCAGGAAACAAATCCATCAGTACAAGTGCGGCCATGGGAATGCTAAGTGGAGTGGTTTTAGGAGTTTTCGTCATTCCTGTACTCTACATGTTCTTTCAGTATCTGGATGAGAAATTCTCTACCAAAAAGAAGTATACTACAACAGAAAATCAATTGACAAATGAGCATATTTAATATAAAGAATTTCCTTATTTCAGGCGCAATGGCATCACTACTGATGTCTTGTGCCGTAGGGAAAAAATATACAAGAACAGACCTTCAGATTCCCGAGACCTACAAAGAATCCATGCAGGTGACAGGAGATACAGTAATTCTTCCCTGGAAGACATTCTTCAAAGATCCAAAATTGATAGGCCTAATAGATAAAGCCCTTTCAAGAAATAATGAAGTGAATGTCGCTTTGAAAAATATAGAACAGCTGGATCTGATTTATAAACAAGCTAAACTGGGTCTGATGCCAACATTAGATCTTACAGCAGGTGCCAACAGAAGCTGGGCTTCTACCAATACGCTTAACGGCTCTCTGAATGAACAATTTGTCGGTACAAAATACATGGATGATTTCAGTGCCGCACTGAGGCTTTCCTGGGAAGTAGACATTTGGGGAAAAGCTAAAATGCAGAAAGAATCCGCGGCGGCAGAATATTTTGGACAAAAAGAAAATTTAAATGCCATCAAAAGCAGAATCGTCGTTCAGGTAGCTCAGGCTTATTATAATCTGATCAGTCTAGATGAACAGCTGAAAATAGCCGAACAGAATATTGAGTTGAGTGACAATACCCTTAAAATGATGAATCTTCAGTTTGTGGCAGGACAAATTAATTCATTGGCGGTTCAGCAATCGGAAGCACAGAAGAAAACCGCTGAGCTGCTGATTCCTTTGGCAAAACAGAATATTTCTATTCAGGAAAATGCACTGAGTATTCTTTGTGGAGAATATCCGGACAAAGTAGAAAGAGAAGGAAATCTGAAAACAATGATTCCTGAAAATAAGCTGTCAGAAGGATTACTCGCACAACTGCTGAGCCGAAGACCTGATCTGAAGATGGCAGAGTTTAACGTTATCAGTTTAAATTCCAAAACCGGATTGGCAAAAGCTGCTATGTATCCAAGTATCAGTCTGAGCCCACAGATAGGTGTAAATTCCAATAAATTCAGCTCATGGTTTGATATTCCCGGATCTATTACCAAAGCAATTGCGGCCAATCTTGCTGCCCCTATTTTTCAGAAAAAAGAATTGAAAACAGCGTATGAAACAGCTTTGATTGAACAGGAAAAAGCAGCCATCAATTTTAAACAATCTGTAATGACTGCGGTGGGAGAAGTTTCCGATGCTATGGCAAAGTCTAAAGGTTCTTCAGAAAGATTACAGCTTTTAGAACAGAGAACAGCTATTCTGGACAAAGGAATCAATGATGCATTGAAGTTATATAAAAGTGGGATGGCTACCTATCTGGAAGTGATCACTGCTCAGAACAATAAACTTCAGAATGATCTGGAAGCCATCAATGTGACCCTTGAAAAATTAAATGCTGAGGTAGATCTTTACAGAGCACTTGGAGGCGGAGTACAATAAAATACAACTGGTAAATAATAAAAAGGAAGCTATGTCATGTAGTTTCCTTTTTGCTGTTTATAAAAGATAAATAGAGCTTTGTTTTTATAACAGGTACGGAATTTGCAATGAGATGATGAAATTTTATATTCACAAAATCAATTGGTTATAATTTTTTTTATTCTTTTTTTGGAAAAGGATGCAAGATTTTCAGAAAACATGATTTATATAGATGAGTACTCGAAAATAATTAATGTTTAACGAAAATGTAATGCAATGAAAAAATTGACAGTACCCCGATTTTTTATGACAGTTTTAATGGTTTTGGCAGGATTGACCCTATTCTCATGTAATGATAATGAAGGACCGGACATTCCGCCTGTAAAAATGGAAGAATTACCAGGAAACTATAAAGGAAAAATGATTATTGTACAAGGAACTACCAAAAGAGAAGGAATAAAAGAATTCAAAGTAAAGAAAGATACGATCTCTTTTGCCGAATTTCCAATAAGTGAAATCGTAAAAACTGTAGTAAAGGATCCTGCAAAAGCTGAAACTGCCATAAAATCACTTGGAAAAGTGAACTATGATATTAAATATGCAGCAGTGATCAATACCGCAAATAATGTGATAGAGCTTACTCTTACTCCAAAAACAATGGAGCTTCAGATTCCGGTAGACGGAGTCAACAAAAAAACGGTTGTGGAATTCGTTTCTAAGCAAAAAGGATATTATGTAGGGATGGATAGAACGCTTAGATATGCGCTCACAGCAGAAAAAATTACAGTAGACGGAACAGTGGTTACTCCTTATGACGTGATCGATTATAATTTCCCGTTCTGTATAAAAAATTAATAAATAGTATCATCAATGGATTGCACTTTATTAAAAAGATGCAATCTATTTTTGCTTGACAGTTTTATAATATCCCGGCGGATACGGAGGCAGCAGCATTATATGGAAGAAAGTAAAGAACAGATTTTGGTAAAGCACCTTCTGAAAAAGGAGGAAGCTGCCTGGAAAGAGCTTTTTGGAGCTTATTCCAGAAATCTGTCCTATGTATGTTCTCGTTATCTGGCAGAAAAAGAAGATGTTCATGATGTCCTCCAAAACAGTTTTATTAAAATGTTCCGTTCGATAGAATCTTTTGAGTACAGAGGAAATGGTTCTTTAAAAGCCTGGATGACCCGTATCACAGTCAATGAATCCTTGAAGCATATTAAGCAGAAAGGAGACTTTAAATCTGCCATAGAAGTAGATGATCTTCCAGATATTCCTAATGAAGAAGAACCGGATTTTGAAGAAATTCCCCGTGATGATATTATGATGATGATCAGAGCTCTTCCTGAAGGGTACAGAACTGTTTTTAACTTGTTTGTATTTGAGAAAAAAAGCCATAAAGAGATTGCCGGGCTGCTGGGGATTGCAGAGAATTCTTCTGCATCACAGTTTCACAGGGCAAAAGGACTGCTTGCTCAGAAAATAAAAGAATTTAAAATGTCAAAAAAAGCACAATATGAATAACGAATGGCTAAATAATCTGCGAAGCAGAATGGATGACCATGAAGAGGACGTTCCGGAAGGATTGTGGAATGACATTAAAGATGAATTATTTTCCGGAGAAGAAAATAACAGTATTCCCGGATTTATTCCTGAGGTTCATGAAGGTGAAGCAATCAAAGAAAAGAGAACAAATACAGGAAACAGATCCATATTTTATCGCGTAGGAGGGATTGCAGCGGCCATTGCATTATTGTTTTTGCTGACCAGAATACTGCCCCAGAATGATACCGGAAAAACGCTGTCTCAGAAACCGGCAGATATGAAAGGAGAAAAGGAGAAAAATTATATAAAAACTATAGAAACTGAGAATCTTTCAGGCGGTAAAGTAAAATCAAGAACAGATGTTTTTTTATCTGAAAATATATTGAACACCGGTGCTTCGGAGAAAACATTGACACCAAGATATGCTGATAATGGAGCAGAAAATCAGGCTGGAAGCCATCAGAAGATCCAGGATGTCTTCAAGCTTCCGACAGCATCTGAGTCTTTTCAGCAGGAAAGTAAGATCGCTCAGAAAACATCAGTTATTGATGATACAGTGAAAGAAACTGTAAAAGAACAGGCTTCTGATGAGGTTCTTTTTAATCAGGAAAAAGTAAAAGAAGTCTATGCTGAAAATACACAGCTTAAAGCCGCGAGATCCAGAGATAAAAAATCATGGATGTTAGGTATGCTTACAGGAAATATGGGTTCCAATTCTGCAGAACAGCAGTTTCCGGGCTATGCTTCAATCACTGGAAAAGCGATGAATATAGATCAGGTATGGTCTACAGCCGAATATCATGATGATCCTCTGACGGCCATATTACTGGCCAATCAAAGTCAGCCGGTAGAAGCGAGGATCAGACATAAAGTACCGGTGACATTCGGACTTTCTGTTTACTATAATTTGGGGAAAAGATGGGGAATAGGAACAGGACTGAATTACACCAAGCTTTCTTCTGAGCTGCATTCCGGAAGTGACAATAATTATATTAAAGGAGATCAGACAGTTCATTATATAGGAATTCCTGTTCAGGTTAATTATAATGTCATTCAAAAAGGAAAATTTACAGGATATATTACAGCTGGAGCATTGGTAGAAAAACCAATAGCGGGCAGTATTACAACAACTTATGTTGTCGATGATCAAATTAAGGAGTCCTCAAAAGAACGTGTGGAGCCTAAACCTTTGCAGTTTTCTGTCAATACAGCAGTAGGGCTTCAGTTGAAACTTATTGATAAAGTCGGAATTTATGCAGAGCCGGGAATAGGGTACCATTTTAAAGAAGAAAGTGCTCCTAATACCATTTATAAGGAAAAGCCTTTTCAATTTAATATGAAATTCGGAATACGAGTACTGCTGGATTAAGGCAGACCATTTTTACAACACCAAACTTAATAATCTATATATATGAAAACAAAACTAATTTTTTTAGCGGTTGTACTATTTAGTATTCTGAATATTAAAGCACAATGTACACCCACAATTACCAGCGCGAGACTTGGGCAAAAGTATCCGGGAACGATTTTATTCTGTAGTACGGAAGATGAAATTCTTTCCACTACACAGACGTACACAACGTATCAGTGGTACAAACAGGAATGGACCTGGCAGACACCTAATAACAATCCATGGGTAGCTATTCCGGGAGCAACATCTCAGCAGCTAACCATTAGTGGTAACGATCAGTTGAATTATTTTAAAGTAGTGGTTTCTGAGGGCGACTGTACAGCAGAGAGTCCTACGGCATTTGCAGATGGTTTTGTATATGGTCTGCCGGCAATGATGACTACTTATACACCGGGCACCTACGAAGAAAATATGGGAACCGTGAAGGTCTGCAATGGAGCTTCTGTACAGTTTGACAATATATTTCCTTTAGTATATGGCAAACATACCTGGTTCAAATGTGTGCCAGGGAGCAATCCGCCGGTAGCAGGAGATCCTTGTATTATTGCAGGTGTAGTAGGAGACACCTACATTGCAACCAACTCAGGGAAATACGGATTTTATGCCTGTACGGAATATTGTCAGGATCAATGTGAGATGTTAGACCCGTTTGCATTTGTTGAGGTGACTTTCGGAGATTGGGAATTCTGCAGCAATCTGGGAACTGGAAAGACAAAAATTAAAGATAATAATCTGAGAATTTATCCTAATCCTACCGCGCAGCATCTTTATATCGGGAAAGAATCGGATAAAGTCTATAAGGAAGTTATCATCATTGATATGTCCGGAAAACTTGTCCTGAAGAAAGTAGATCACAGATATAACCAGGCGATTGATGTAAGCAGTCTGGTACCAGGAAATTATATCATTGTGTCTAAAAGCACAGATGGAACAGAATATAAAAATAGATTGATAAAAAAATAATAGGAGTATACAATCTGAAGAGGTTAAAAATTGATTGTGGGAAGGAAGAATGGATGTCAGAGGGGGATGTTCCTTGTATTGAAGAAGAACTAAAGTGATTTATTTTAATACTTTACGCTCATAGATACATTTTCATCCTTGTTAATCTAATGACGGTCATAATTACCCCCAAAGGAGCTTTCTCTTTCCGGCATCCGGCTTCCTGACTCACACTAATTTTTTCCGGTATTCAGACCAATAATCTTTTTCGTTAGTTTTTAATAATGGTTGAGTCGGTACAAATTTTTTTGTACCGGTTTTTTTATTCTATGAAGAGATAAATTCCTTTGCTACGAGCTTTGTCTGAAAAATTTTCTATTCAGAAATACATTGATTTTTTTGTAAATAACATCAACCTGCAGAAAAATTCACAAAAATAATTTCATAAAAAAAGATATAAATGATAAATATTGTAACTTTGTTTGGTTGAAAACTTATAACAAACATATCGGCCGCATCCTTATCCTGTGTCTGGTGCTTTTCTTAGTACCGAACTTAAGCTTTGCGTGCACAAAAAAAGATATAAAAAAGGATCAAACTTTAGGTTATAAGTGTCAAACTAGTAGTTTATCAGATAAATTCTGCTGTAAAACTGGTTTTTGTAAAAAAGATAAAGACCATAATGATTGCAATGGCAAATGTAAACACAATTCCTGCCGATGCGGAACTGTCATCTCATTAACAGGACTTCCTGTTATGGACGGTCTGAAAATCAAAAATCATTTCATTGAGGAAACGAAACTTAAATTTAGTTTCAGTCAAACCTATTATTCTTCAGGGTTTTCTTCTATCTGGCAACCTCCCAAAATAGGATAATTATCTGGCTGTACAGCCAGAAATAGGTCTTGTCGAAGGCAAACTTTTGTTTTCGGACACACGGTCGTATTCCAATTATCAATTTTAAAAATCAAAAAATGAAATCATTATCAAAAATATTGATGGTAATCATTGTATTACTATCATATACTATAAGCTTTGCACAGATCAAAAATGCAAAGACAGAGACAGTAAAAATATATGGCAACTGTGAAATGTGTAAAGCCAATATCGAAAAAGCCGGGAATCTAAAGAATATCTCATCCGTAGAGTGGAATGAAGATACAAAAATGGCTACCCTGAATTATGATGCCCAAAAAACAAATCAGGAAGAAATACTTAAGCGTATTGCTTTAGCGGGTTATGACAGTGAAAAGTTCTTAGCTCCGGACGATGTTTACAGTAAGCTGCCGGGCTGCTGCCAGTACAAAAGAGAATTAAAACCTGCCAACATGAATAAAGATCAGGGAATGAATATGAATAACGAACACGCTAATCATGATCACAGCAAAATGACCCAGGCTAACAACTCTGAAAATAAAAACGAATTTCAGCTTAAAGCAGTTTTTGACAATTATTTTTCTTTAAAAGATGCACTGGTAAATACTGATGCAGGGACTTCATCGGCAAGGGCAGCCTCTTTGGTAAAAGCGATTCGGAATGTTGAAATGGGTAAGCTTTCCAATGAAGAACATACTGTTTGGATGAAAGCTTTAAAAGAACTGACAGCACAGGCAGAAAAGATAGCAACTACTAAAGACATCGAAAAGCAGAGAGGTACTTTTGCGCTTCTGTCTGAAAATATCTATGCCCTTACCAAAGTTTCAAAACATGGCGAAACAGTGTATTACCAGCATTGCCCAATGTTTAATAATGGAAAAGGAGCGAATTGGCTTAGCAAAGAAGAATCCATCAAAAATCCATTTTACGGTTCTAAAATGCTTACCTGCGGGAGTGTTCAGGAAACCATCAACCATCAATAATAAAAAACTTTAATAAGTAAATATTAATACAATGAAACATATAATAGTAACAATCATCATATTAACAGCCGCAATCTCCTGCAAACAGTCTCCAAATAAAAACAGTGAGGTAAAAATACAAAACAGTACATCTATATCTGAGACAAAGACATTACCATCACGTGATTCAGCTGTTTCTGCTGAACCAGTAATTGCTCCTGATCAGAAAACTGAAACGGTTAAAACAGAGACTAACCCCCAAAACTTTAGCATTGAACCTATTGTTAAAGATTATTTAGCCCTTAAAAATGCACTTGTTGCAGACAATGACAAGGGAGCAGCCAATGCAGGAAAAAAATTACTGTCGACCCTCAAGAATGTGGATGTGAAAAGTATTCCTTCCAGTAAACAAAAAGAGTATCAAGAAATAGCAGACAACGTAAAGGAAAATGCAGAACATATTGGTGATAATGCAGGGAAAATTGATCATCAGCGTGAGCATCTGGCTTCTTTAAGTAAAGATGTTTCGGATCTTATCGCCTTATTTGGCAGTTCACAAAAACTGTATCAGGATCATTGTCCAATGTATAATGACGGTAAAGGAGCAGTATGGATAAGTGAAACCAGAGACATCAAAAATCCTTACTATGGAAATCAGATGTTAAACTGTGGTTCTGTGAAAAAAGAGTTCTGAGAATGAAACAAATACTGAAAAGAATTTTGGTATTTGTTCTGTTTCTTTTTATTGCAATACAACTGTATCAGCCCGCCTTTAATATAGATAAAGGCAATGCTGCTACAAAAGATTTTATAAGAGTATATAAAATGCCGGCTGAAGTACAAACTCTGTTTCGGAATTCCTGTTATGACTGTCACAGTAACAATACCGATTATGTGTGGTACGATTACATACAGCCTGTAAGATCAGTTGTAGAAAGCCACATTAAAGAGGCGAAAAATGACCTGAATTTCAATGAATGGGAAACCTATTCCAACCGAAAACAGGAAAGATTGCTGAATTCAATAAAAGAACAGATTGTAAACAGGCAAATGCCATTGTCGTCTTACACTCTGATGCACAGAAAAGCAAAACTGAGTGATGACGAAATTAAAACAATGACCGAATGGTTAAAAGAGCAGAGCAAAGTTTATGAATAAAAATAATACAATGAATATACCTCAGAATATCGCCATAAGATTACTTCAGGCAGTTTTGATTTTCTTCTGCTGGCAAGGTGTTTTGGCACAGAAAGTAGTACGATATGAGCTATATGTAAAAGATACCCTGGTCAGCTACGCCGGGAAAGAAAAAAGAGCCATCGCTGTTAACGGACAGATACCAATGCCTACTCTTACCTTTACAGAAGGAGATACCGCAGAAATTGTAGTCCACAATCAGCTGAAAGAGAGTACATCACTGCATTGGCATGGCGTATTTTTACCCAATAAAGAAGACGGTGTACCATGGCTGACGCAAAAACCTATAAAGCCTGGAGCTACCTATACCTATCGTTTCCCGATTATTCAACACGGAACACACTGGTATCATTCCCATTCCGGACTTCAGGAACAGATTGGAATGTATGGAAGCTTCGTCATGAAAAAAAGAGAGGATGACAAAACTTTCAGAAAAGGAATTGATGACCTGCCGACAGTTCCTATTATCCTAAGTGAATGGACGAACCTGAATCCTGATAATATCAACAGAATGCTTCACAATGCCAACGACTGGGCTGCCATTAAAAAAAATGCCACACAGTCTTACGTGGAAGCCATTAAAGAAGGTCACTTTAAAACAAAACTGACCAATGAGTGGAAACGCATGCTGGCCATGGATGTAAGTGATGTATATTATGATAAAGTATTAATCAATGGAAATAACAGTACTGATTTAACAACCGTTGATGGGCAAAAGCTAAAAGCAGGAGATAAAGTACGTTTAAGGATCTCAAACGGAGGAGCCTCTTCCTATTTCTGGTTACGTTATGCAGGAGGTAAAATTACCGTTGTGGCCAATGATGGTAATGATGTGGAACCGATAGAAGTAGACAGACTGATTATTGCTGTTTCTGAAACCTATGATATCGTAGTAACCATTCCTCAGGATGGCGTTTCCTATGAATTTTTAGCTACCACAGAAGACAGAACCCAATCTGCAAGTTACTTTGTAGGTAATGGCATCAAACAGCTTATTTCTCCTCTTCCCAAACTTAAATACTTTGAAGGAATGAAAATGATGAATGACATGATGAAAATGAACGGAGATCTTAATGATATGGGAATGAAAATGAGCCTTAACCAAATGGATATGAATGTGGTGATGTACCCTGAGATTACAGGTGATGGAAAGCAGAAACAGGATCACAGCGAACACAATATGAATGCAGATCAGGAAATGAATATGGATAGTAACAGATATAATGCCAATGCTCTAGGACATATTAAAACCCTGAATTATGCCATGTTGCAATCTCCTTATAACACAGAACTTCCTAAAGATGCTCCGGTAAAGGAATTAAAATTTACCCTCACCGGAAATATGAACCGCTATGTGTGGAGCATGGATAATAAAATCTTATCTGAAACCGATAAAATCCCTGTAAAAAAAGGAGAAATATTAAGAATTACCATTTATAATAATTCCATGATGAGGCATCCGATGCATTTACATGGTTTTGATTTCAGGGTAATTAATGGCAAAGGAGAAAAGTCTCCCCTGAAAAATGTACTGGATGTGATGCCAATGGAAACCGATACAATTGAATTTCAGGCTAATGAAGAAGGCGACTGGTTCTTCCACTGCCATATCCTTTATCATATGATGGCAGGAATGAACAGGGTTTTTGCAGTAGATGATTATAAAAACCCTTATTTACCGGACAAAAAAGAAGCCTATAACATGCTTCAGAGAGAAAGCAATATGCCTCATTTTATGATTCAGAATGACTTTGCAACCAATGGAAATGACGGGGATGCAATGCTTCAGACCGCAAGATGGAACCTCTCTGCAGAATGGCGTTTAGGATATAATGATATGCACGGATATGAGGTGGAAACGCATTTGGGAAGATACATCGGGAAGATGCAGTGGTTTATGCCGTTTGTAGGATTTGACTTCCGCTATAGAAAAATGGGAATAGATGAACAGGAGAAAAATATCTTCGGGCAAAAGAACGAAAAAGATACCCGAAGAGCAATCAGTTTAGGTTTCGTGTATACCCTTCCGATGCTGATCAACTTTCAGGCTGAAGTATATCATGACGGTATCATTCGTTTACAGCTGATGAGAGAAGATATTCCAATATCAAAACGTTTGAGAGGAGGCTTCATGGTCAATACCGACAAAGAATACATGACCGAATTGAAGTATATTCTTAATAAAAATGTAAGTATTCGTGCCCACTATGACAGTGATATGGGATGGGGAGCAGGAATTTCTTTAGCTTACTAAATGATAATTAAGAAGAATATACTCACATTATTCTGATACAAGAGGAGGCTGGCTGTCTCTTATGTTTGCAAAGTCAAATGTAGGAGACAGGTCTTCTTTCTTTTGGATCTATAGGAAGAATAGGCCTTAGTGACATGTTTTGCTCTCCACATGGCTTCTTCATGCAGATAAAATTTAGTATATAGTTTCATAGTCTTTTTCAATACCAAATTTTAGTATTGTTTCTTGATTGTAAATATTCATTTTTGAGTAAAATTTGTTCAGAATGAAGGAATTCTTTATGTATTTCTTTATCTATAACCTTGATAATTGATCCGGATATATTACATTAACATACTTGTTAAACAAAAAATCCACTGTGCTGGAATACTTTAGCGGATTTTATTCCCTTTTCTCTTTCTATGATAATTTTTAAGTGGAATTTTCCTTTCGTAAAACCAAAAATATTAAGCTTTTCATATAGAGAACTTTTATAACTCTTGAAAAAAGGAATGATTAATTTCTGTTGTATGTAAGGGGAAGCTATCTGAGCCACATGAAAATCTCAATAGTTTTTGAAGAACCTCTCTCAATGCCCTTTTGTTGAAATCTTTTTAGATATCCTTATTCTTATAGAAAATCATTAATGTAACATTCAGATTTTCAAAATACTATATTGTTTATTTTTACTTCAAAAACACATCATGCTGATCAAAATTTATGGAAGTGCCATTCATGGAGTGGCTGCACAGACCATTACTATTGAAGTGAATGTAGATACCGGAGGAATAGGATACCATCTCGTTGGGCTTCCTGATAACGCTATTAAGGAAAGCAGCTATAGAATTTGTGCAGCCCTGAAAAATGTCGGATTTAAAATTCCTGGAAAGAAAATTACCATTAATATGGCTCCTGCAGATCTTAGAAAAGAGGGCTCTGCTTACGATCTCAGCATTGCTATTGGTATTTTAACTGCTTCCGATCAAATACTGGCAGAGAACGTTAAAGATTATATTATTATGGGAGAGCTGTCACTGGACGGAAGTTTACAACCTATCAAAGGCGTTTTACCCATTGCAATTCAAGCCAGAGAAGAAGGCTTTAAAGGAATCATCCTTTCCAAACAAAATGCCAGAGAAGCAGCCATTGTCAACGATCTTGAAGTATACGGAGCTGAAAATATCAGAGAGGTTATTGATTTTTTTAATGAAGGAAAAGCGCTCGAAAAAGTTACATTGGATACCAGAAAAGAATTTCATGAAAAAATCAATGATTTCCCTTTCGATTTCTCCGAAGTTAAAGGTCAGGAAACCGCCAAAAGGGCGATGGAAGTGGCAGCGGCAGGCGGACACAATATTATTCTGATCGGACCGCCCGGAAGCGGAAAGACAATGCTGGCCAAAAGGGTTCCCAGTATTTTGCCTCCATTGACATTGAAAGAAGCTTTGGAAACAACAAAAATTCACTCTGTAGCCGGGAAAATAGGAACAGAAACATCATTGATGACTGTTCGTCCCTTCAGATCTCCACATCATACTATTTCAGATGTTGCTCTGGTAGGAGGAGGAAGTTATCCACAACCAGGAGAAATCTCTCTTGCTCATAACGGAGTTTTGTTTCTGGACGAAATGCCCGAATTTAAAAGAACTGTGCTGGAAGTCATGAGACAGCCTTTGGAAGATCGTGAAGTAACGATTTCAAGAGCCAGATTTACTGTAAACTATCCGGCAAGTTTTATGCTGGTAGCTTCTATGAACCCCAGTCCAAGCGGATTCTTTCCCGATGATCCTAATAATACTTCATCTGTTTACGAAATGCAGCGGTACATGAGTAAACTTTCCGGGCCGCTTTTAGATAGGATAGACATTCATATTGAAGTTCAAAAGGTAGAATTTGAGCAGCTTTCTGAGAAAAGAAAAGGAGAGAAGAGCAAAGATATCAGAGAGCGGGTTTTGAAAGCAAGAGATATTCAGAATAAAAGATATCAAAACCTCAATATCAGCAGTAATGCTCAAATAGGACCTAAGGAAATTGAGGCCTATTGTGAACTGGATGAAACGTCTTTCGGTCTCATCAAATTAGCTATGGAAAAACTTAATCTTTCGGCAAGAGCTTATGACAGAATTCTTAAAGTTGCCAGAACAATAGCCGACCTTGAAGAATCTGAAAAGATTCTGTCTCATCATATTTCCGAAGCCATACAATACAGAAGTCTGGATCGTGAATTCTGGAATGGATAAACGATCCGACCTCTTTTTCTTAGAAAAATTTATACTGTACCTGCCTTCTGGTCAATTTTAAGATTGATCGAAAAAGGATTGTTATATACTTTAGGAATCCATTGAAACTGATCATTCACTTTATTAATATATCCTATTCCCGGCCATGGAAGATGGGCAGAGCAGATAAGTGTTCTGTTTTGATAGCAGTTTTCAAGAACTTTCTTGCGGGTATCAATACCTGTTGCAAAGTCAATATCCCATTGTGTTCCCCAATGCGGTTTTGCAATAAGCAGGGGAGAGTGAAAAAGATCTACCACATTGGTTATTGATAAATCCCCATCATTCACTGTATAAATAATATGACCCGGAGTATGTCCGGGAGCAGCTTCTGTTTGAATGCATGAGAATAATTGATCACCCATTTCAAACTTTGTAAGCCGGCTGTTTATGGCAGAAAGAACTTTTCTAACCAAAGGTATGCTTGGCTTTCCTCCTTCCGGGTTTTTACTTTTCTGAAAATCCGGTTCATCACTTGTCCAGAACTCAAATTCCTGACTGGAAATATAATAATGGGCATTCGGAAATACGAAATCACCGTTTTTAGAAAGAATTCCTCCGATATGATCCCGGTGAGCGTGTGTAATCAGAATATCAGTAACAGACTCAGGCGTAAATCCTGCTGCAGTAAGGCTGTATACCAATTTCCCCGCGTTTTCTTCATCATAAAACCCTTCTCCTGTGTCCACTAAAATGTTGCGGTCACCTTTTTTAATAAGCATAACATTAATAGGTGCTTCATAATAAGATTCAGATAGATAAAGATTACGAAGTTAATCTTTTACAAGATTTTGAGGGATGCCTGGTGCTAAGATAGGCTGGTGATATCCAATACCAAAATATCCGTCAGAAAGTATAAAAATATCCAGTTCATTGCATGGAATGTGTATAAATCCATGGTCTCTTCAGTTTTTGATCCATACTAGAATGAAGTGTATTTTATTTTGTTTTACAAATGTAGAGAATATTCCCATACATTGATCCTGTTAAATATAGATATAGAAAAGTTTTACTCTAGGTTGCGTAATGTATTGTAATCCAGTTTTTTTATTTTCATCTCTTCCACAATATCTATTTCGGGATGTGGTAGATGATCGTAATTATGTAACGCGTAGTTTGAAATATTATGATAAGTTTGATTACCAAATTTTTAAAAATATTACATTATGAAAATTAAATCTTTAAATTCTGAATAGAGTCTTGTCTCTAATTCCTGAAGAATATCTGCAATGTATTCTTTCTTCTTTTCGACTGCAATAAACATCGTTTGAACACTGTTTACCGGTCTGCTCACTGACAGGGTCGAGTGAAACTCTGTATCATTCGGTTTTTAAAACTATTATGAAAACACATTGAGTAAAATAAGCTGTGGTTATGCTTTACGTCCTTTTTTTCTCATTTCAAGGAGTTTAAAATGAACTTATCGAAGCATTAAGCTGCCAATTACAAATTTTTAATCCAAATCAAATTATTATGTCAAACACAATTCCCTCATCAGGAACCTTATCGATAGGTTCAGCGGTATTACTGTCTTCTGAAGACAGAGAAAAATTGCTCAACGGATTTAATAAAACCGGTTGGGATTATCATCATGAAGAAACCCTGGAATCTCTTTTCCGGAAACAGGCAATCCTTCATCCTGATAAGACTGCTGCGGTTTATCAGAATCGGAAGATTACGTATGGAGAGTTGGATCAGAGAAGCAATCAGGTAGCCAATTTATTACTGAGCCATGGTATCAAAGAAGGAAAATATGTTCCCATCTGGCTGGACCGCTCTTTAGAATGGATCATTGCTGTACTTGGAGTTATCAAAACAGGTGCGGCCTATGTTCCGATAGACCCTGCTTATCCTGTCAAAAGAGTAGAATATATTCTTTCTGACACCACTGCTGATCTTATCATTACCAATCAAATTCTTGGAGAACTTTTATCAGAAACCGAAAAGGTAAAAGTATTTGATATGAGCAATATGGAGAATCTTAATCATTTATCATCAGAATATCCAGGAATTAATATCCACCAAAATGCCCTTGCATACACAATTTATACTTCTGGCTCGACGGGGAAACCCAAAGGTGTAATGGTAAGCCATCAGGCTATACAGCATCTGGTAACATGGCATAATCATCATTTTCATGTGGATCATAGCTCAAAATTAACTCTTGTGGCGGGATTGGCATTTGACATTTCTGTGTGGGAAACGTGGTCGGCTCTTACTTCAGGCGCAACGGTTTTTATTGCAGATAATGAGGATAGAACAGAAGCTCAGGCATTGGTAGATTACTACAGAAAAAATAGTATTACCCATGGCTTTGTGCCTACTGTTCTGGCTCCTTCTGTAGTGGATATTACCCGCAATTATAATGATCTGAAGCTCAAATATCTCTTTACAGCAGGTGAGAAGCTAAAGCCGGTACTTACTTCAGAATTAAGCTATGAGCTGGTGGATTATTATGGTCCCACAGAATGTACCGTATACGCTACTTATAAAAAAGTGAAAGATATTAATGGAAAATATGTTTCATCTATAGGCAGACCCATTGCCAATGCAAAAGCATATATCTTGGGAGAAAATAAGGAATTGCTGCCCGTAGGAGCTGTAGGAGAACTCTGTATTGGAGGAAATCTTTTAGCAAAAGGATATCTTAATAATAAAGAACTTACGGAAGCTAAATTTATTATCAGTCCATTCAATGAAAAAGAAAAGCTGTATCGAACTGGAGACCTTGCCAAATGGAACGCGGATGGTGATATTGAATTCTTAGGAAGAATTGATAATCAGGTGAAAATTCGTGGCTTCAGAGTGGAACTGGGAGAGATAGAACGTTCACTGATCCAGCAGGAAAATATTAAAGAAGCTATGGTTCTTGGTAAAGAAACGGAAGGAAGTACCAAATATCTTATTGCTTTTATTGTATTAGCTCCTGGAGCAGTAGCAGATATTTCGTCAGTCCGAAATGCATTGAAAAAAGAACTTCCGGGCTATATGATTCCTGCACAAATTATTTTTATAGATAAAATTCCGTTAACAGCAAATGGAAAAACAGATACGCAGGTCTTAAAAGATCTTGCCGATAAAGAAGCAAAAGAATTGATTTCATTTGAGCCTCCAACCAACGAAACCGAAAGGATTATTGCAGATGTCTGGTCGTCTGCATTGGAACGTCCTGTCATCAATATCACAGATAATTTCTTTGATATTGGAGGAAACTCTCTGTTGGTTGCAACGGTAGCGGTTGCTTTGCAGAGAAAGCTGGATGTAAAAGTGTATCTGCGGGATATATATCAGTATCCTATATTACAGCAACTTTCAGAAGTTCTTATTAAAAGATCAGGAGAGACAAGGGAAGCAATCCCCATTGAAGATGTAGAACCATATGTTGAGCTTCAGAAAGATGTTTATCTTGCTGCGGGAACTGTTTTTGCAGGTGGATTTGATCCTCAACAGGTGGAAAATCCAACAACAATATTTTTAACTGGTGTCACAGGTTTTGTAGGAATTCACCTGTTACAGGAGCTTCTTGATACTACAAATGCTGATATTTACTGTCTTGTAAGAGCTCAGGATGAGTTTTATGCAATGGAAAAAATTGACAGATGTTTTAAACAATATCATATTCCTCAACATGTAGAACAGAAATCTAGAATTATTCCTGTTATCGGAGATCTGGCTTTACCGTCTTTAGGACTTTCAGAAGAAACATTTACAAAACTGGCAAAACAAACCGATTTGATTTATCACTCCGGAAGCTCAGTCAACTTCATCGAACCCTACTCTTATATGAAAGCACCGAATGTAGAAGGGCTAAGGGAAATTATAAAACTGGCAGGAGCGGAAAGAACAAAATGCCTCGCCTTGCTGTCAACCATTTCCGTATATAGCTGGGGACATCTGTTCACAGGAAAAACAGTAATGTTTGAATCTGATGATATTGAACAGAATCTGATGTCCGTAAGTAAAGATATTGGTTATGTAAGAAGTAAATGGGTGATGGAAGCCATTGCTGATTTAGCGGCAAAAGAAGGGCTACCATTAATTACGTACCGTCTTGGATATGCCATGTGCCACAGCGAAACAGGGGCAAGTGCCTCTTATCAATGGTGGTCCGGATTGGTGAAAAATTGTATAGAGCTCAAATCGTATCCCGCGCTCACTGAGCTTAGAGAAGGACTTATTACGGTAGATTATATGACCAAAGCGATGGCTCATATCACCAAAAATAAAGAGGCAATAGGGAAGAAATTCAACCTGATTGCCCGTCCGGAAACCAATCTTACTTTGGAAGATTTCTTCGGACTCATGAAAAAATATTATCCTTTCACACTTAAAGACCTTCCTTATAAAGAATGGAGAAAACAATGGGAAGATGACAGCAAAAACCGTTTGTATCCATTAACGAGTCTTTTCAGTGATAATATGCATGAAGGATTATCCACAGTAGAACTTTACCAGAATACTTATGTATGGGATTGCTCCAATGTTATTCAGTATCTGGAAGGGTCAGGCATTCACGAACCGGTATTTGATAAAAAAATATTGGATTCCTATTTACAATATCTTGGAATTCCGGTTGAATAGAATTTGATAATTGAAAAAGCCCAGACAGATCCTGCTTGGGCTTTTAATTTTTATTCAGCAAATACGTCAGATTTTGTCGCAGTGGACCAGGATATTTGGATCAGGGTAATGAAAAAATCTTATCCCATTTTTTAATTAACTGAAAACCAAACAGGATAGATGAATAACGTTATTGTATTGTCAAAAGATTTCGCTGCTAATGAAAGTGCAGTGGTGGATATTAAATCCAGGGGATTGGTAAATCCATTGGGAGTTCTTACATTTCAAAACAAAACAGGGCAGTCTGCACAATTTCTCTGGCAGGGAGATGCGCTTTATAGCAGAGAAAATGCGGGGTATTTTAAAGAAATAAATAATGACCTGGGAGTGAAGGTAAGCCATTATGAAGGCTCTATAACCGTTACCAATGGAGGAGGGAAACAGTATCTGGAAGGAGCACTGAAACAATAATAAAAACGGATGTATTTTTATTATCCGAACAGCATAATAAAAAAGGTCAAACAGTATTGTCTGACCTTTTCTTATCTGAAGATTAGTTGATGGTTACTTTAATCACATTCTGTACAGCAGGAACAGGATATGCTGTTCCTACTTTGGAAATAACCTTATTTTCACTTTGTGGGGTTCCGCCAAACAATGCCTGATGATTTCCCGCACCCGGATATTGGTCAATACCTGTCCCCGAATCAAATAATGAAGTTTTTAGGCTGAGGTCACCCTTACTATTGGCATCAATGCTTTGTTCGTTGGCATAGAACCAGTCATTGGAAAAACCAAACATGGTTGCGTAAGCAATTTTATCGCCAGGCTCAGCATTAAAGTTTGTGGTTACCTTACTTCCCGGAGTTACAGGAGCATTTCCTGCAACATATACTCCTTTTACATTAGGTAAAGATTTTAAACTGTTTTGAAGCTTGGCTACATTTCCAAACTGTGCAATATCTTTCAGTCCCATTCCGCTGTCTAATTTGCCTAATTTATAAATTGGATTTTTATCACCACGATAAACAACCACCAAGGCAGGAGAAAGCCCCGTCATAATTCCTGTGTTGGCATTCAGTTTTGTCATCATTTTACTGATATTTCCCATTTGAGCAATATCTGTGATTTCAGGATTGGATAAAGCATTAGGTGTAAAAAATGGAGCACTGTTCAGCAGCTGAGATCCATTGTAGTTGGAAACAGCCCATACACCGGGAGAAAAAGGAGTTTCGTTGGCTGTTCCGCCGGAGGTATTGGTAATGGTCAGGGTAAATTCTGAAGTTACATCATTGTAAGCAAGATTAAGCTTCATAAGTTGTGAAGCATTGACATTAGGAACCTGCATAATGGGTTTGCTTTCAACCTGCCCTGTGGTGTCATCTTTGCTTCCGTTATCCCATAGTCGTACACTTGAAGAAACATCTCCGGTAATAGCATTTCCATTAGCGTCAAACAATTTGATACCCGGCTGTTGGGACGCAAAAAACCAGTCTTTTGAAGCTCCGTACATCGTAGCAAACATTAAAGCCTGTGCTTTTCCTGCACTGAATTTAACAGAAACAGATTGACCGGGCAAAATAATAGGAGGCGTTCCTACTCCCTGAAAACTTCCGCTTTCTACAAAATCTTTGGGAGTTACAATGTTTTCAAAAGTAATGGATCTTTGAAAACCCATGTCCATCATCATGTCGTTATTAGAATCACTGCATGAAGTTAGAGAAAATGCAGCTAGAGTAGCTGCTGCTAAAACTGATGTTCTGAAAATAAACTTGTTCATAAAAGTAAATTTTTATAGTTATAAATGATATCTGCAACTATAGTCGGCTACTTTTTGAGATCCTGACAAAAAATATTTTCGTAATTCAATTTTTTTTAAATGTATCGTTTTTGAGAGGGAAAATTAAAGCGGTCTATATTCCCTTTTTCCCATCCAGAATCATCTGGATCATTTTTATTTTTCTGTTTTCTCTGGTTTCAGGTTTCCTGGCTTCTTCAATCCAGCGGATGTATTCCTTTCTGTGGGTGTAGCTCATTGCATCAAATAAAGCTTTTGCTCCCGGATTTTCTTTAAAAACAAGGGCAATATCATCTGCAATTTCAACCACTCTTTCCTCCTTATCTTCAATAAGGGAGACGGAAACCTCATCTCCGAAGGTTTTACCAAGTTTCTTTCTGATCTCCTGAGTCAAACCTAAAATATGACAGTCTGATTTCATTTTGGCAAGACTTCCGCGGTATTCAACTTTATCATCAAAAAGGGCTTTTATCTTTACCTGCCCTTTTTTGTGAAACAATTCCTCTGTAGAAAATGGAAATTCTATAAACGCAGCATTCATTGCTCCGTTCTGCTGAATAATGGCTGTAAATTCGATACGTTCAGGATTCATGATAAATATTTTAATAATCAAAAATAAAAAAACCGTGAAATTTACTTTCACGGTTTCAAAAATATATCAGATAAGATGATTATTTTTTAACTTTCTTAGGCATTGTTGTAGTCCCTGAGTTTTTAGTTTTTGTATCAGCCGGAGTGTTTGCATCTCTTACAAGCTTCAGCTCGTCAACTAATCTTCTTGCCCCCGCAAACTTATCGATTGTCCAAAGAACAAAACGAACGTCTACGTTGATGGTTTTCTGCCATTCAGGTTCGAATACGATATCACCACTTAATGCTTCGCTGTTTCCGTCAAAAGCAATACCGATAAGGTTACCGTCTCCGTCAATTACCGGAGAACCGGAGTTACCCCCTGTAATATCGTTGTTAGAAAGGAAATTTACAGGCATATAACCTGCAGCATCAGCATACTGACCGAAATCTTTAAGGTTGTAAAGATCAATTACTCTTTGAGGAAGATCGAATTCTTCATCACCTTTCTTGTATTTTCCAACAAGACCAGTCATATCTGTATAATAGTTATCCGTAATACCGAAATAATTTCTGTCGTTTCTTATAGGTAATTTATCTACCGTACCGTAAGTTAATCTCATTGTAGAATTAGCATCCGGATAGAATTTCTTCTCTGGCATAGCTTTCATTAAACCAGCTAAGAACATACGGTTCTTTTTAGCAAAATTATCATCTACGTTGGCATATCTTTCAGTGCTCATTTTTTGATCAGCAACAATTCCGTTAGCAGCTTTCCAAAGTGGATCAGCATCAAGTTTCAATGCATCCGGGTGTAATAAGAAGTTCGTTGCAGAAGTTTTGTTAGCGAAGATAGAAGAATAAGCCAAGTTAGAAATTGTTTTAGCATCTAATCCTAAAATAGTAGCAGAAGCAATTTCTTTGTTAGTAACTCTCATCTGATATAGGTTTACCATAGAAGAAAGCATTTCTCCTTCTAAAGATGGATTGAAGTTTTCATAAGCAGCTTTAATGGCAGCTTCAGTTTTAGCTTTCATCGCTAATCTTCCTTGCATGTCCTGAGCGGCATACGCCTTAAGAACAGATCCTACTTGTAGAGCAAGAGATATATATTTTGCATTTCTTGAGAATTGAGTAGCATAGTTTCTCTCAACATTTCTCTCAGAAACCTGCTTGTAATAAATCGCAATATCTTCCAGGATACCATCGTAAGCCTCATTTCCAGACTTCATAGACCATTGTCTGAAGATGTCTTCTGTTTTTTGCTTATCGGCTATGGTTCCGTTTTTCTCTACTGCATCAATAGTCCCCTGTCTGTTTTTCCAGTAGTTAGCTACAGAAGCATATTGAGAAGCATAGTTAAGCTGAGTTGCCTTATCCTTGTCCATATACTTTTTCATAACATCCATGGCCAGTTTAGAAGCTTCAACCCATGCCGGGTAATCTTTAGTTACCATCTGCTGAATTCCGTAAGAAGTTAGGTAACGGTTTGTTCTTCCAGGATATCCTAAGATCATTGAGAAGTCACCAGGCTTAATTCCTTTAAGAGAAACCGGAAGGAAGTGCTTAGGCTTTAAAGGCGTGTTGCTTGGAGAATATTCAGCAGGGTTTCCTGCAGCATCAGCATATACTCTGAAAACTGTAAAATCTGCAGTGTGTCTTGGCCATTCCCAGTTGTCTGTATCTCCTCCGAATTTTCCTAATGATGAAGGGGGAGCACCTACCAATCTGATATCTTTATAATCCTGGTATACGAAATAGTAGAATTCATTTCCGTTGAAGAAATCTCTTACTACTACCGTATATTTTCCGTTTTCAGAGTTTTCAGTCTGGATTGCTTTAGTTTCAGCATCAATCACAGCTTTTCTCTCTGCTCCGGTCATATTGTTGTTTAGTTTAGAATTGATTCTTTGCGTAGCATCATCCATTCTCACTAAAAATCTTACATAAAGATCCTTTGCATTGAATTCGTCTTTCTGTTTCATTGCCCAGAAACCGTTCTTCAAATAATCTTTTTCTGGTGTAGAAGCCGCAGCAACAGCACCGTAACCACAGTGGTGGTTGGTAAATATAAGTCCTTTATCCGAAACGATCTCACCAGTACAGAAACCACCGAAACTTACGATAGCATCTTTTAAGCTTGAATTGTTCACAGAATAAATTTCTTCAGGCGTAAGATGCAGACCCTCTTTTTGCATATCAACACCGTTAAGTCTTTTGATGAGCATTAGCAGCCACATCCCCTCATCCGCCCTCATCTGAGCAAAGCCCAGTAAGAAAGTGAATAGTAGAAATAGTCTTTTCATTTTATAAAATAATTTTTGTGTCGCTAATTTACTAATTTTTACGAGATTCTGTCCCGGAATGGTATGAAAATGGGATGATAATCTGCATGAAAAAGATACTATTACCACTTTTTGCAGTTTTACTGTTAGGACTCGTTTTAAATTGTTCCTCAGTGCCCACCAAAGATCCTTTTCTTCAAAGGCAATGGATGCTCATTTCTTTTGATGGCTTTTCAAAAGATCAATTAATAGCCAATAAAGCCGAAATGAATCTGACAGCCAATAGGGTAAAGGGTAAAATTCAGGCAAGTGTTTATATGGGATGTAACCGGATGTCTTTTGCTTCTGAATTTAAAAAAGAAGGAAAAGTGAAATTTTCAAAAGGAATAAGTACAATGAAAGCCTGTCAGGATATGAATCTTGAAAACTCTTTTCAGAAGAAAATAGAAACGATGACTCATTATTCTATTGAAGGGCATTTTCTTACTCTAACAGATGATCATGGAAATACTATGAAATTTGTAGCTGCTGATTGGGATTAATCATACCATTTCTCCCTATACGAAACAAAAGTCCGCATAATAGCGGACTTCTTTGTTTGAAAAATCTAGTTTGGTTATCAGCTTTTTGAGGTTATCAGTTTTTGAGAGTCATTAGTTTTTGGGGATTGTTTTTTTTATTTCTTCCAGAGTTGCTGTGTTAGGCAGCCCGGTAACTGTCGTTTTTGTGTTCCTGGAATTTATACTATTGTGATATGCTTGTCTGTTTGGGATCGTTTTTTTAATATCTTCAAGACTTGCTGTATTAGGAAGAAGCTTTCCTGAATTGTCTGCAGCTGCTTTGGGCTTGGATTCCTGTTTTTTAACTTCCAGGCCTCGATCAGATGCCAACCCGGTACTTACCGGATTTTTTTCAGCTCTTTCCTTATCAGCCTGAATTTGGACTGCCTGTTGTTCTTTTGCCTGTTTTACAACCAGTGCCTGATCTTCTTCTACAGCAGTCGTTTTTTTACTTTCCTGAGCATAAATAAGAGTGCTTAGAAATAATAATGGGATGATATATGCTATTTTCATGACGGTTTATTTTATATTGACTAATACTTGAATTTTTCCAACTTCTTTTTGGTCATAATCCTGAAGTGCTTTTCCGATGACCTGGCCAATTTTTACCTTTTTGAGATTGGCTTTCATGGCAACTCCCGCTTTAGATGAAGTCACCAGAAGATCTCCTCTTTTTATTTTTCCGTTCTCAAGGCATACTTTGGTAGGAATAACACCAATGACACCCATTGGCGCTTTATTGGATATATCAATATCGATATGTTCTTCTGTAAGCAGTACACCAGGTTTAGTAGCATACACTCCGGCAACAAGAGTAGAGTAGGGAGTTGATGATTTTTCAACCGTTCTATCTGCTTTTGTTGAGATAACCAGAATATCACCAGGTTCATATTCAGAGATGTTTCCGTTGACATCAAAAGCTTCCGCAACGTCAGCACCACTGTTTTGTGTGCCGCCATTGAAAAATCCTTTTCCGGTATTATCAATACGGGCAACGTTTACGGTTCCCGGGTTTCCTGATTTAAACAAAGCCAGAGATCCTGCACTATGAGTTTCTACAGTAAGTGCTGCATTGGTATTAGATGTATTAAAATTAACAAACCTGGCAGCTCGTCCGTTACTGAAATTAGGAACCCATGCATAGATTGCACTTCCTGTTCCGTCTACAGTGGTTTCTACACCATCTCCGGTGTTGGATGCATTAGCGGTGATACCATTACCATCTGCAATAGCAATCAAGGCAGGGCCGTTTCCTGCAGGATTGGATGCGTGGAAAAGGCCTGCGTATCCTCCGGTTCCGGAAGATACTCCATAAATTCCTGCTGTGCCAAAGTTGGCAAACTGTGAATTGACTTCTCCTCTTACTGCAGGAGAGGTTCCGGTCACTTTATCTACCTTGAAATTACCTGCAATACCGTTTCCAACAGTGGTTACAGTGATAACATCGCTGGTGTTTGATTCATTGAAAATATTAAATCGTCCGGCACGTCCGGTAGCAAAAGAAGGAACCCATGCATAAAGCGCATTTCCGGCACCATCAATATTGGTCTCAACCCCATTGCCATCTTTACCTGCATTGGCTGTAATGGCGTTACCGTTACCGTCTGTCAAAGCGATCAATGATGCTCCGTTTCCGGCAGGATTGGAAGCGTAGAATAGTCCGGCTCGTCCTCCGGTTCCGGATGAGACACCAAAAATAGCAGCAGCACCAAAATTTCCAAAAATAGTATTGACCTCCCCTCTTACCGCAGCTCCTACACTATTGGTATTATTGAGTACAAAAGAAGCAGCATTGCCTTTGGTATTATCAGGGATGTTTCCATTTCCGTTAGATGCCACTTCAAAAGTATTAGCATCAGTATTTGTATTGTTGAAATTTTCAAACCTTCCCGCACGTCCGGTACTGTTATTTAAACCTACCTGACCGTAAACACCGATACCCGTTCCGGATGTATTGGTCGCAACAAATCCTCTCACTCCATATCCTCCTCCATCATTACGGCCCACAACCGCTCCGGCAATATCACTGGTCGTTCTACCCACAACTGCTTCACCTGCTCCGGTATTGTCTCCTATAATCCCTGCAGATGACTGGGAAGAGGTGATCCCGTGGGCACCAAATCCTCCTGCAGTAGAACTTAGTATTCCGGCTCCAGTACCTGTGGTGGAAACATTGATAACTGTTCCGTTCCCTACAGTAGATGCCGTAAGAACACTATTGGCGTTAGCATTATTGACGATAGAAATATTGGCAGCAATACCATTGTTACTTGTGGCATTTAATCCTGTTCCTGTATTACTGTTTGCGTAAACACCATATCCGTTTCCACTGGCATTTCCGTAAACTCCTAAACCATTGGGAGTAACGCCATATACGCCCCAGCCGCTTCCAGCCTGGCTTCCCCAGACTCCAATTCCCAGTCCGCCGGTTCCGTTATTGATACCGCGTACTGCAGAAGAAAATCCTCCGGGGGCTGTATTGCTTACAATTCCTCTTACAGCAGCAATACTGGATGTGGTTGTGCTGTTGGCTCCTTCCACAGAAGTTCCATCACCATTATTGATTAATGAAAATAAAGTGGAGGCATTATTTACCGTATTGGAGTAGGGGATCGTAAAGCTTCCTCCGCTCACTCCGGCAGATTTAGCATATAAAGCATAGGGTACACTTAGTAACTGGCTTGTTCCTACTATGGTATAGTTGGTTCCACCAGCTGGATCTGTTTCTGTTTTTAAATAGTAGCTTGCTGAGGACCAATCAATAGTGGCGAATGTTCCGGTAAGGATTGTTCCTGTTCCTATTTCGAGACTAACAAGTCCGTTGGCATTGGTATTTCCGGTGAGTCTTTCAGAATAGACTGCTGCTCCGGCAGGAGATCCCTGCAATATGCTTACTCTTATAGCAATTCCTTGGTTGGCTAAGAGTTGTCCGGAACCATTTCTCATGACAGCTTGGTAGCTCATTTTTTCCGGAGCCTGGGACAGTCCAATAAAGAAACCTGTCAGGATCCAAAACAGTGATAATATTTTTTTCATGGCGTTTTATTTTTTTATGATTTTGAAAGTTTTGATATTTTCTCCATTTTGAGTAATAGCTGCTGATGCATCCAATCCCGCTGCTAAAACTACAGCCTGAGCGTGTAGTATGGAGATGGAAAAGACAGACAGAATAATACAATAAATAGATATTCTTTCCATGGATAACAGTTTTGGTGATTAATAGATGTGTTTTCTTGGGGAATTTGGGAAGACTAAATTACCACCTATCTCCATTGATTAGCAGGAAAATAGACCAACGGCAGAAATAATCGACCAATGGCATTGGTGAATTATTATGATGTATTTTTAAGGATTAAAAAAAGAAAGATTGTCCTTGTAAGTTCGGCCAATAGGAAGTTTTATACGATGCGGAAGTTCTATTTCGTGACAGTTTTTTCCGCGGATAAGATGACGTGGGACAGCATAGCTTCTGTGTATTCTGACAAAAGAATTGAAAAAACTTTTTTGCAGAAGATTTCCCAGTGAATTTAAAATACAATGATTTTTTTCAAGTGTGATGATTCTGGTGTAATCTTTCAGAGCTTCCAGGTAGAGAATATCTTTCATTTTAATCTGAAAAACATGACCACCTTCTTTTATTTTAATGCAGTTTTCTCCCACCATGGCATCATAGCATTCACATTTTTCTTTTACTTCAAAAAAATCAAAAAGCTTTTCCATCGAATAATGAAAGCGTTCTGCGGTAAGCGGTTTGGTAATAAAATCTAAAGTATTAATCTCAAAAGCTCCGGCAGCCAGTTCGGGATGAGAGCTTACGAAAATACAGGCAGGGATCTTATGGGCCAGCTTTCTGAACTCAAGACCGTTCATCCCCCTTAAATTGGTTTCGGTAATCAGGAGATCAACAGGAATGTCAAGATAGGGAACTGCCTTTTCAGCAGAGTCGAAAGTGGCAACAATTTCAATGTTTTCATATTGCCTGATATAATGCTGAAGAACCAGCCTGTCCAGTTCATCATCATCAATAATCATACATCTGATATGGGTAATCATGATTTCCGGAGATTAGTTTTTGATTTAAATAATTAAAAATCAGAAATTTATTATATAAAGTTATTGATTTTTTATAAATCATTCATCAGTAAACTTAAATTTATATTAAAATATGTTATTAAATAAAAATTGATTTTGTTTTTTTTCTGAAAAATATTAACTTGTAAAAATCATAAACATAGACAGAACTTAATGTTAGAAAAGAAAGAACATAACTATGAGAAAGCTGTCCTGGTGGGTGTTATTACCCAGAATCAGGATGAAGAAAAACTGACGGAGTATTTGGATGAACTTGAGTTTTTAGCTTTCACAGCAGGAGCAACCGTACAAAAGCGCTTTACCCAAAAATTAACTCAGCCTGATTCCAAAACCTTTATCGGTAGCGGAAAAGCCATCGAGATAAAAGAATATGTAAAAGAAAATGAGATCGGAACCGTAATTTTCGATGATGAACTCTCTCCTTCACAGCTTAAAAACCTGGAAAGGGAAATGGAGGTTAAAATCCTGGACCGTACCAATCTTATTCTTGATATTTTTGCCCAGAGAGCACAGACTTCATATGCGAGAACTCAGGTGGAACTGGCACAATACCAGTATCTTTTACCACGACTGACAAGAATGTGGACCCACCTTGAGCGTCAGAAAGGGGGAATAGGGATGAGAGGTCCCGGAGAAACGGAAATTGAAACTGACCGTCGTATTATCCGTGACAGAATTACCTTGCTGAAAGAGAAACTGAAGACGATAGACAAGCAGATGGCTACCCAGCGTAACAATCGTGGGAAAGTGGTTCGTGCTGCTTTGGTAGGATATACCAACGTAGGGAAATCTACCCTGATGAATTCCATTTCAAAATCTGAAGTTTTTGCGGAAAATAAATTATTCGCTACACTGGATACCACGGTAAGAAAAGTGGTAATTGGAAATTTACCGTTTCTGTTGACAGACACCGTAGGATTTATCAGAAAACTTCCTACTCAGCTGGTAGAATCTTTTAAATCTACATTGGATGAGGTTCGTGAAGCCGATCTTTTGATCCATGTGGTAGATATTTCTCACGAAAGCTTTGAAGATCATATAGAATCTGTTAACCATATCCTGATGGAAATCAACGCTCATCAGAAGCCGATGATCATGGTTTTCAATAAAATTGACGATTTCAGCTATGAGAAAAAGGATGAAGATGATCTTACCCCTTCAACCCGTAAAAATATTTCTCTGGAAGAATGGAAAAAGACCTGGATGGCAAAATCTAAATATCCAACGGTTTTCATCTCCGCGTTAACGAAAGAAAACTTCCCGGAAATGAAGAAAATGATTTATGATGAGGTCATGAAGATTCATATTTCCAGATTTCCATACAACGATTTTCTTTTCGAATATTTCGACAACGACGAAGAAGAAAGCAACAATTAATGAAATACCATTTTTTCCTTTTGTTCATCCTGTTTTCGGTTTTTGGGTTCAGCCAGAAATCAAAAATTGATATAAAAGCTATTGAGAAAAGTCTCAGGACTTCCGACTCTCCGTATAATTACGATAAGCTTATTTTCAAATTTAAAGGATACCCTAAATCTCTGGACAGTATAGAATCTCAATATCTGTACTACGGAAGAAATTTTAGAAACGATAAAATAAACACATCAGATGATAGCTTTAAAAGTCTGGTAGAAGCCTTTAAACAAAACAATTTTGCAGATTGTATCAAACAGGGAAAAGCTTTGTATGATAAAGATCCTACCAACCTGGATGTGCTGCTGATTCTTCTCAGGGCTTACGATTCTGTAAAGGATGGAAATAACTTTATCCATCATCTGAACCAATTCCGTGCACTTACTGAAGGGATAAGAAGTTCGGGGGACGGAAAGTCAGAAAAAACAGCCTTTATCGTTAATTCTGTAGGAGATGAATACATTCTGCTGAATATTCTGAATATAGGGCAGGATTACACAAGACGTTCGAAAGCTTCTAAAGATGCCATGTTTGACATCTGGGAAAAAGATGGGAATCAAATTTATATCAAAATACTCTATTTGGAACTCACCAATTAATCTTAAAATAAAGATACTTAGTGGAATTATATTATTCATTTTCAGCATTAATCGTATTAGCATCAATATTTGCCTATCTTAACTATAGGTTTTTAAAACTTCCAAGTACCATCGGAATTATGGTAATCGCCATTGTAGTATCAATTTTTCTGGTACTGTTTGGAGAAACGGTTCTTCCGAGAACTTTCGGACACCTACACAACCTTATGAATGGTATCGACTTCACGGAGGTGTTGATGGGTGCTATGCTTAATTTTCTACTCTTTGCAGGGGGAATCCATATTAATATTAATGACCTGAAAGAACAGTTCAGACCTGTAGTGATATTTTCCACAGTAGGTGTTGTGATTTCTACCTTTGTCGTAGGATTCGGAATGTTTTATCTGCTTCCTTATGTGGGGGTTAAACTTCCTTTTATCTACTGTCTTGTTTTCGGTGCTTTGATTTCTCCTACCGATCCGGTAGCGGTTCTGAGTGTACTGAAACAGGCGAATGTATCCAAATCTCTGGAAACAAAAGTGGCCGGAGAGTCTCTTTTTAATGACGGTATGGCAGTTGTGGTCTTTACAGTGATTTTGCAGCTGGCGATCGGAAAAGAAGTGGATCTGAGTGTTGAAACGATAGGATTGCTTCTCCTTAAGGAAGCAGGCGGAGGTCTTTTACTCGGGGTTCTGTTAGGATGGGTTACTTCAAGATTGATGCGTGAAGTGGACGATTATATTATTTCCGTATTAGTAACGCTTTCAGTGGTAATGGGAGGGTATCTGATTGCCCGTCAGATGCATATATCAGGTCCATTGACTATGGTGGCGGCAGGATTATTTATGGGAAATTTCAACAGAAGTTTCAAAATGAAGTCTGTTACCCAGGATTATCTGATCAAATTCTGGGAATTGATTGATGAAATCCTGAACGCGGTACTATTTCTGTTCATCGGATTTGAACTTTTGATGATTAAAGATCTCAGACATTTCATGATTCCGGGCTTAGTGGCCATTGTGGTGGTTTTGCTGGCAAGATTTATTTCGATCTGGGGACCTACAAAATTTACTTCCCTGAGAAGAAGTTTCAGTCCACAAACGGTGAAAGTGCTTGTTTGGGGAGGAATTCGTGGCGGAGTTTCCATTGCATTGGCGATGTCTGTTCCTAAAAGTGAATACAGTGAAATTATTTTAAGTATTACCTATTGTGTCGTCGTATTCTCAATCATTGTTCAGGGGCTTACCATTGCTAAAGTGGGCAATCCGAATAAGATTGCCAAAGAAGAAGAGGAGCAGGAAAATATTGCTGTAGAAGAAAACGCTTAAAATCATATGAGCATTGTTAAAGAAATACAGGAAGCACTTGCTGTTTTATCCATTCCTGAAAAGGCGGAATTTTTTCCAAGATTTTTCAAAACTGGAAAAGGAGAATATGGTGAAGGCGACTTGTTTCTGGGCGTAAAAGTTCCGGATCAACGCTCTGTGGCCAAAGAATATTATTCGAAAATAAATTTAAAGGAACTCAGTACATTACTTTCTTCAACATATCACGAGCACAGGCTGACAGCTCTTTTTATGCTGATTTCAAAGTTTGAGAAAACAAAAGATAAGGCAGTAAAAGAAGAAGTGGTCGCTTTTTATCTGGATCATCTTCCTTATGTGAACAACTGGGATCTGGTAGATTCTACCTGCTATAAAATTTTAGGCAGATATGCTTTTGAAAATCAGAAAGAAAACCTTCTTGTAGAGCTTTCGGAATCTGATGAGATGTGGCATAAAAGGATTGCTGTTGTCGGAACAATGCATTATATAAAAAAAGGATCATTTGATCTGACCAAAGAATTTGTCACCAGAAATCTGAAACATCCTCATGACCTGATGCACAAAGCAAACGGATGGCTGCTAAGGGAAATGGGAAATAGAAGTGAAGGCGAGCTGATCAGTTATCTGAACCAATATTATAAAGAAATGCCCAGAACATGTCTTCGGTATGCTATTGAAAAACTGGATGAAGATCTTCGCCAGGATTATCTTAAAGGACGAGTTTAAAAAATAATATACGGAAAAAGTACCGTATTTTCCCCTGAAAAAGTACCGGGAAACAGCTATTTATGCCCAAAAAATCAAAGATTATAAGGATGTAAGGCCAGAATTAAGTAATTTTGTGCTTTTAAACCTGATCATGAAAAATTTTCTCAGATTATTTCTTCTATGTATTCCTTTGCTGTTCCTGACAAGCTGTTTTGATATTCTGGATAAAGTGAATATAAAAGCTGACGGAACAGGAGAATATACCATTATTCTTAACGCAAGCAAGAGCAAAACAAGACTTGCTTCAATTTCTAAAATGGAAACCATCAACGGAAAAAAAGTTCCTAAAAAGTCAGAAATTGAAACTAAAATCAATGAGGCTGCCAGAATTTTTAAAGGAACTCCCGGAATCAGCAATGTGAAAACCTCCATGGATTTTGATAATTACATCATCAAGCTGAGCTGTAGTTTCAAAAAGATTGAAAACATTAATGCAGGTCTGGAAAAACTGAAAGCCCAGAAAATATTGGGTAAAATGGTTCCGACTCAGGTTTACAGTCAGAATCTTGAAAAAAAGACATTGATAAGGAATAAAGTCAATACTTTCAAGGCTGATTATGACAAGATGAGTAAGGCAGACAAAGAGGTTTTTACTGATGCGAAATATACTTCTATCATGCAGTTTGAAACTCCAGTGAAATCACAATCGAATACTACTTACGTGCTTTCTCCCAACAAAAAGGCTCTTAAACTGGAAGCAGATATTCTGGATGTTATCCTTCAGAAAAAACAAATACAAAATACCATCCTTTTTCAATAAATTTCTAAACTATAGTCATGAAATCTATCTTTTTAAAAACACAAACCATTATTTTCGTCCTCTTTGGCTTTACATTGATTTTAGCCCAAAACAGCATGAAAATTCCTTCCGATGCCGTATTTTATATGGAAGTTAACGGAAAACAGCTTAATAATAAAATCAACTGGAATAAACTGAATCCTTTGCTGCATGAGCTCAGCAAAAAGAGTAAAGAAAATCTTTCATGGACAGATTATTCCAAAACAGGAATCAAATACGACGCTGTTCAATACCATTATGCGAGCTTTAATGACTCCATTAAAGCATATAATACCCATTTTATCATTGATAATAAGGAAAAGTTTCAGGAGTTCATTAATTCTGTAAAGAAAAAAGGACAGGAAGTTTCCAGCAGAAAGAACTATTCTTACGTAGATATCAATGATGATGTTTTTGTAGCATGGAACGGGAGCCGTGCTGTTCTCAGTATGATCAGCTATACAAAACCTTATAAGGATCTTTGGGTAGAGGAAGCAGTTGCAGACAGTACAGCAGTTGCAGTGGTGGACTCCGCTTACGCAGAGCCGGGAGATACAGTGTATACCGAAGAACCGGAAAAGCCGTTTGATTATAAAGAAGAGATCAAAAGTCTGAAGGATGATATTAAGTATCTGAAAGAAAGTATAAAAGATAATAACAACGAGATTGCAAGAATACAGAAAGATATCAAATACCTGGAGAAACATCATAAATATCCTGCAGATAAAGAAACTGCTGAAAATTCTGAAAACGGAGAAGAAATGCCGGAAGATGCTTATGATGAGGAAGAAGAAAAGGCTTTCCAGAAAGAGCAGGATTCTATCCGTAGAGAAAACTTCAGGGTTGTTAAAAAGAACGCAGAAGATCGTTTTGACCAATATTTCAGTTCAAATTTAGAAATTGAAGTGCCTAAAGAAATGCTTTCGTTCAGAGATGCCAATTCCGATGTTTTTGTGTATACAGACTACGGAAGAATTGTAAATGAAGGCATCTACGGAAAAATGACAAAGTATTACGGCTATGGACAGTTTTTCAAAAACATGTACAATTCCAACTATGCATACAATCTGTATTTTGATAAAGACAAAGTAAGGCTGGTTAATAATTATCAGCACAAAAATGGTGACATTCAAAAGAATATTTCTGCCATTTATAAAGGGAAGAAAAACAAAAAACTGCTGGAGCTGATCAATGAAAAAAGTGTCGGCTACTATGCAATGAATGTGAATGGCGCAAAATGCTTTGACATGATGTACAGTCTTCTTCAGAACTCAGGAGAAAACGAGTACAAAAAAGAAATGGAGCTGATTATGGAAACCATGAAAATTGTACTGGATGAAGAAGCAATTACCAAAATTGCCCCTGGAAACGGAATCTTTGTTTTGAATGAATTAAAATCCAAAACCGTAGAATACACCGATTATGAATACGATGCAGATTTCAATGAAAAAGAAGTAAAGAAAACAAAAGAAATTGCTGTTCCTAACTTCACTTTCGCATTTGCAACAGAGAATGAAGGGTACTGGAACCGTATTTTTGATTTGCTTACAACCAACAAAAAAATGTCTAAGAGATTCTCTAAAAAAGGAAACCTTTATACCTTTAAAGAAGAGAAAAACGGAGGATATGTAGATCAGTTGTTTTTTACTGTGAAAGATGGAGTAGTATACCTTATGAGTGCTGCAGATAATAATTTACCTGTAAACCAATCTGATGTTTCCAGAAAATGGGCAAAAGACTCCGCTAAATATCCATTGTCCGGCAGACTGGATATTCAGAAGCTATTAACAGGACTAGACAAAGAATTCAAAAGCCCGAAAGAGAGAAAAACGTTAGAGGCGATCAAAAAAAATGTAGGAGAACTGTATTATAAAACGGAAGTAAAGGGAGAAAGCATCCAGACTGAGATGAATTATAACATCAAAGATTCTTCAGAAAACAGCTTAATGTATTTCTTTGATATATTCGATCAGGTTTTTAAAGCTAAAGAAACAGAAAAGAAGCCTCAAATTTTATAGATGAACAAAAAGAAAATTATTGTCCCGTTATTTTTATTGCTTGCTGTTTCAGTATATTTTATAGCTTTTCACAAAGATAAAAGCCTTCAGTATATTCCTGATAACGCAGATGCAGTCGTTTTAATCGACACGAAGAAATTAACGGGACAATACCTCTTCAGTTTAGCAACCCATCCTTTAAAATGGTCCGGAAGCAAAGCAAAGAGTAAAACCTCCGGTTCACTGAAAGATTCAGGAATCAGAATTCCGGATTTTCTGCAGATATTTCATATTAAAGACACTAAATTTTCAGAATGGTACAGTGTTTTAGAGCTTAAAGATTCGCAAAAACTCATCACCTATTTAAAGAAGCAAAACTTTGTTGCTAAAGGTAATAACCGTTTTCAGAAGGAGCAGTTTTTCTTTATGATAGAAGGAAATTATTGTATTGCAGGAAGTTCAGATCTTGCTTTTGAAAACCTTCAAAAAAAACTTCTTCAGAATTCTGTACATCATGTTTGGGAGGCAGACCGCTTTATTCAAAATACATTGGGAAGCATTTCGTTCATTTCAGGGCAAAAGATCCGGAACTTTTCCATTGAGTTAAATGAGGATGAAATTGAGATTAAAAATAACTCAGACATTCAGACTTTTAATACAATTGCTTCAAAACTTCAGAAAGGAAATCAATTTCTGGAATTGGAGCTTGATAAGGAAAACATCAAAAATTTTACCCGTTTTTTTAATAAGAGTATTGCAGATTCATCACAGGCTGTGTCTTTAAAAGCTACGGCCAATCTCCAGCAGATCAATGATACCATTGTCACTTATGAATATGATGATAATTTCAATGAAGTTGAAAAAAAGACAGTTCAAAAGATTACCCAGCCCAGCTATATGATCAATATTCAGAGTAATAATCCTGAAAAAACCTGGAAGTACTTTCAGTCTAAAATGTGGATCAATGCTGAAAATCAATTCACGGCTATTCCTTTTCAACCCAATGAAATCAAAAGGAATAATAAGGGAGTTGTCATAAAATCTACCCGAAAACCAGTATCATTATCTCCCCAGCTCAAAGAAAATTATATGCTGATCAGAAATAATGCTTTGCTGTATTCTTCTTTGAAAACATTGAATAACACTGAAAAGAAGATCATTTCTGACATTGATTACGTGTTGTATGGGAACAAGGCTCAGAATTATTGGGTAAAAATAAAAGCGAATAAAGGAGAATTACCCTTAATTTTACGTTGGTAAGCATAGAAACCGATAAAATTTTCATTAATGGCTCCATCAGACATCACATTGCTCAAAACTTTTACTCATTACTTTTTGCATTTCGTTTTTCCAATATTTATCGCATTAGTTTTTTATCGTAAAAATTGGAAAAAAGCATATTTTATTCTTCTCGCTACCATGCTGGTAGATCTGGACCATCTTTTTGCCAATCCTGTTTTTGATCCGTCAAGAGAAAGTATAGGTTTTCATTTTTTACATTCTTATTATGCCATTGCGGTGTATTTTTTGCTGTTGTTCTTTAAAGGAAATATCAGGCTTATCGGAATCGGGCTTCTGTTTCATATGTTCACAGATTATCAGGATTTTAACTTCTGGCCTCATTAAAATATTATTAATATTTTCTTTTAATATTGAAATTATTATAGATTTTTTGTATTTTGTAGTCACGATATGAGACTAAAAGAACTTTTACATTATACCTATATTTTTCCTATTCTGGCGGTAGGATACTACTTTTCCGGTTTGATGGGAAATGGTGTCCTTTATGATATTCTGGCCGGTGTTTTATTGATCGGAAGTGTTTTATCAGCAGTACATCATGCTGAAGTTGTAGCTCATAAAGTAGGGGAGCCTTTCGGAACAATCATCCTGGCGCTTTGTATCACCATTATTGAAGTAGCACTTATCATCTCGCTGATGGTTGCCGGCGGAGATCAGGCGATCACGCTGGCCAGAGATACCGTTTTTGCTGCCGTAATGCTTATTCTCAACGGAATTCTTGGAATATGTATTTTGGTAGGCGGCGTTAAATATCATGAACAGTTCTTTGCAAGAACTTCAGCAACTACTTATCTGGTGAGTATTGTTTCCATTCTGGTACTTACCCTTGTTCTTCCCAATTTTACTTCAAGTGTCAACGGACCATTCTATAACGAAGCTCAGCTTATTTTTATATCTATCGCATGTCTTGCCATTTATGGGGTTTTCCTGATGGTACAGACTGTGCGCCACAGAAGTTATTTTATTGTTCCTGATGAGCATCCTGAAGAACATTATATTCCTTCATTACCAAAAACACTTATCAGCTTTGTCTTTCTGGTAATCTGTCTTGTTATTGTTGTACTGATGGCCAAAGGATTGTCCGATACAATAGAAGGAATGGTACAGAGCCTTGGAGCTCCAAAATCCCTGGTTGGGGTAATTATTGCTGCCGTGGTTCTTCTTCCTGAAGGCGTTGCTGCAATCCGTGCAGCAAGAGCCAATCAAATCCAGTCCAGCTTAAATCTGGCATTGGGTTCTGCACTGGCAAGTATCGGACTGACTATTCCTGCGGTTTCAGCGGTATGTATTATGTATGATATTCCACTTGTATTGGGATTGGATAAAAAAGACATTATTCTGCTTTCTTTATCCGTATTTATTGTGATGCTATCTTTAAGTCGTGGAAAAACAAACGTCCTGTACGGGACTGTTCTGCTGGTGAATCTGGCAGCCTATATCTTTACAGTAATTGTTCCTTAGAAGGAAAAAGTAAAAAATTATAAATCTTTTTTATCTGTAAAATCCCGGAAGTTAACCTCGACATCTATATCCCGTACCCCGAATCCCGTATCACTACAACCTTCTCGCCAGCTCCATTTTGAAAGCCATCAGTTTTGCTATATTCTCTGACTTGTAAATCGCCATGTCGGCATTTTCGCCTACGAAATTTTCCTCAATAGTCGTACGCCAAAGCAGCAGCCATCTGTCAAAGTGCTTCTGTTCCATAGCTTGTATCTCATTAACCGGGAAGTGGACACCCATTGGATTTCCTTTATAGCTCATCTGCCCAAAAAGAATAGATTCCCAGAAAGAATACATTTTAGGAAGATGTTTATCCCAATCTACTTTAGCAATATCATTAAAAAAGAATCCAATGGTTTCATCTTTAACAACTTTGTTGTAAAATGAATTGACAAGGTGTTCAATATCTTCTCTTGATTCAAGCTTTTTCATACTTCAAAGTTAGTATAATTCGTATTAAAAATTTCAGTCGCGAAATTGATAAATTTCATGTAAACAGTATTTTAGAGAACAACATATTATAAAACAATGGAAAATTGGGAAAGATTAAAATTTGATTAATTCGCAAAAAAGCGCCTTAAAAGAATTCGTTTTTTGTAAATTTAATTATTAAACACTAAAAAATTATTAAAATGATCAAAAAAATCAATTCTGTTTGTATTCTCTTATTGATGTTTTCAGTATCATGTTCAAGGGATGAAGTGAGTGCTATGAATGATGATTCAGAAAAAGTACATTATTCTGAAGTAAAGAAATCACAGTTGACTGAGGAAGAGATGCTTCAGCAGGGCTGGAAAATTGTAGATGAGTTTAAATTACCAGGCAATAATAGTTTGGGTGCCAGCTATAGTTCGCCAAATGAAGAGCGTGAAATCCCTTTCAAGGCAAATCACCTAAAAGATATGGGATATGATGTCAGTTATTCAGGAGAAAGAACACGATTGAAAAACGTTTTTGCTTATTCCGGCCAGGTTCCGGATGGAATTATATTTAATCCAGACCTTTCTGTAGATGGAGATGCCCGGAATACAGCTCCAAACCCTAATGTTTCCATTGTTTTGGGAACTCCTCAGGTGACAATAAAAACGGACGGTGCAGATCTACCGGACAATGCTTACACTACGGAGGCAATTAACAATGGCGACAGAGAAAGTGAAATTACGGTAACCTATTCTTATAAAAAAGGATATTCTACTTCCTGGAAACGGACCGTTTCAGGTTCATTTGAAGTGGCAGCTTCAGTATCCGTTGATATTCCGTTAGTTGCAAAAGCTTCAGCAAGTACAAAAGTTGTTGTAGGAGGAGATACTACTGAAGGTACAGAAAATTCTGAAGAAGTTACTGAAACCAGCAGCTACAAAACCATTGTGCCCGCTCATTCTAAAAAAACAATTTCTGTCCTTACAAAATTGAAGGGATCATCCGTTGAATACTTTGTACCGATGAAATTAAAAGGAAGATTACAGGCGAACTTTCCCTCTCCCGTAGATGGACATTACTATTGGGCTTTTCCTATCGAAAGCTTCCCTGATTTTCTTACCAATATACACGGAGAGTCAGGGATCGTAAAATCTGTCAGCAATGTAAGTGTTACCGTACTGGAATCACCGGCACAAAAGATATAGAATTTCTCTTATTAAAAAAGGGTAAAAGTGGAGTATTGTTTTTTCATTTTTTCAGCAGTTTAATGTAAAGCGGGATTGCAATAATATAATTCAACTGGTGGTGTATTATTAAAAACAGGTAGGTATAAGTTTTTGCAATTATTTTAATTCTTAATTTTAGAAATAAAACTTTTAGGTTGATGTACAAGTATTTGGCAAAGCTATGATAGAAAAATAATCTGGCTCCTAATTTTTGTTCTCAAGATGGTTTTCACTGAGAGTTATTTTGATGAATTTTTTACAGGAATAGATGGCTATAGAAAGATCTAATGCATGGCTGAACAGCTTTCGTTCTTTACTCAACCATTTTGACACAACAGTATCAAATTGGAAATCTTTCAATTATATCGCCTTTATAGCAGTAGCTCTGAATAAATTTTATTAATCAAAAATTACAACAAGATGAAAAAAAATTATTTTATCCTTTTATTTCTGTTCTTCTTACAGATAGTTTTTGCTCAGCAATATAAAATGCCTATAGCTTATGTAAGTTCGTTACAACCACCACAGCCCGGGCAGGAGGCAGGAATGTGTAATGATAATAATGTGAATACACTTTATCATTCGCGGTATAATTTGAGTACTGCACTTCCGGATCAGTTAAATTTCAAATTTTCCAGTCGGGTAAAAAGTGTAAAAAAGTTGGTGTACAAGCCTAGAACAACAGGTCCTAATGGAATATGGACAAGTGTGAAGGTTTCCTATTCTACGCAATCCGATCCTTCTGTTTTTATAGCAGCAACCGGAGTTATTTCCTGGGCATCTGATAATACGGCAAAAACAATAGATTTGCCAACAGCAATTGTTCATCCTGATGTTATTAGGATTGATGTTCTAAGTGCTCAAAATAATTTTTCAAGTTGTGCAGAGATGGAGTTCTATTCTGAAGAACAGATGGACCCTATACAAACAGAATGTACACTTCCCACCAATGAGTTTTCAGGGTATGCGGATATTCCTGTGTTGCCTCAGGTGGCAGGATCTTCGGCTTCAAGTTTCCAATCGGGAGAAAATATAGAGAAATCCTTTGATGGTAATGTAAGTACGCTTTATCATTGCAGCTGGAATGCTACAGCAGCCACTTTTCCTATTTCTCTGATTTATAAGTTTGATGGGCAGACATCTATGAATTATTTAAGGTACACCCCAAGACAAGATGGCGGGCCTAATGGTCTTTTCGGAAATGTAAAAATAAGTTATAATACCATTTCTAACCCTGCTTATGTTGATATTGCTACTCAAAATTTTGGACAAACGAGTACTATTAAAACGGTAGTTTTTCCTTCTGCCATTACTCCTTTAAATATAAAGATTGAGGTTCTTGATGGTAAAAACAATTTTGCCAGTTGTGCTGAAATGGAATTTTTTCAGAACAGCCCTAATAGTTTTAATCTTTCAGCTTATTCAAATATTTTTAATGATACTCTTTTCAGTACTTTAAAACCAACAATAACCCAGCAGGATATTGATGCAATTTCCTCACCTTTCATTAAAGGGTTAGCTCAGTGTTTATTTAATAATACCTATAATAGAAAATACAGAGTTCAGACTTTTACGGCATATAAAACAATTGAATCCATAAACAACCAGTATAAGGTAGGGAATTATAATGGCTATGAAAATCCGACAGGGTTAGCATTTCAGGCTAATACTACTGCTATTGTTTTTGCCAAAGATATTACGGAGGCAAACAAAGTGTATTTAAAAATAAGAGATTTCGCTACTGAAGGAGCTTCTCCTGAAAAATCTTATGAATTGAAAAATGGACTGAATATTCTTAATATTACAAATGCCGGACTGGGATACATTTCATATTACACTGATGATGTAAATGCATTACCTGTATCGGCAAATATTACAGCAGGGATTGTAAATGGTATATATAAAAAGGGTACAACGTCTGCAGAATGGATTGAAATGCTGACTAATGATGTCTATCCAAAAATTGATATAGAAGGTTATTACACGAAACTGATGATGGATAAGTCTGTGATAAGCAATTTCCATTTCACCACCGCTCAGCCTTTAATTGATAAATACGATGCAATTGTTAAATCTGAAAGAGAAATGATGGGCTTTTTTAAGTTTAATAAAAATCTTAAAAACAGACAGCTTGTTTATACAGAATCTTCTGGAGGCTGGTATGCAGGAGGCCTGGGTGCTCATTTAGATCTCACTTGGGGGCTTTCAAATTCTGCTTCAGCAACTGGTCTGGACTTTTGGGGAGTCGCTCATGAATTAGGGCATGTCAATCAGATTAGACCTGGGCTAAGATGGATCGGAACGACAGAAATTACAAATAATATGTACTCGCTTTGGGCATATTACAATTTGTATTCACCAACAGGAGCTAACAGATTTACAAGACTGGAAGGTGAAATTGCTGATAAAACGGCTTTCCCTAAAGTGGCAGGAAACAGATTTGGAGAAATTATTATTCAAACCCAAATTAACGGGAAGAGTATTATGGATCAGTTCAGAACAGATTATGTGAATCCTGCAGATGCAAATTTCAGAAGCCTTATTCCGTTTTGGCAATTAGAATTGTATTATCAATTGGCGGGTGCTTCAAAAAGTGCATCTACGCTTGCATTTGATTCGGATATGTCAGATGAAGATACGCCTCCGGTTATACCTGCTGTTCCGGGAATAGATTATGCACATTGGTTTGCTACAGTAGCTGAAAAAGTAAGAAACACAAACGAAACCCAGCTTACCAATGGACAAATGGTCATGAATTTTGTGAAAAATACCTGTGACGCTGTGTAGGAAGACCTTACAGATTTCTTTACCAATACAGGTTTTTTAAAACCTATTAATGCTACAATTTCAGATTACTCAAACGGTCAGCTTACGATTACACAAAGTATGATTGATGATGTGAAAGCCTATGTTTTAATGAAGGGGTATGCAAAACCAGTATCTCCTGTGATTAATTATCTTTCGGCAAATAGCGTGAATGCCTATAAAAATCTTCTTCCTGTCTCAGGAATTACAGGAATTGGGGCCCAGATTGTGAACAATGCGCAAGGTCAGTTTTTATTGGTAAATAATTCTAAGTGGAATAATGCTGTTGCATTTGAAACTTATGATGCAGGTGACCAGCTCATCAGTGTTTCTATCGTAGGAACTGGAGATACTACATTGGCCAATACATATGTTGATTTCCCTTCCAATGCTTTGAAAGTATATGCAGTAGGATATAACGGGCAAAAAATTCTCGTTTATCCGGCAAATACTTTAGATGTTAAGGATAGTAAGACAAATAATAATGACTTTATTATTTATCCGAATCCCTTAAAGAATGGACAAAAACTGGTTATCCATATTAAAAATTCAAGAGAAAATCTGAACGCTGAATTATCTGATATGACAGGGACGTTATTGATTTCAGTAAAAGGCTCTCTAAGTGACATCAATAAGGAAATTAACGATAAAATAAAAGATCTGAAAACGGGAATTTATATTATTTCAATAAATAATGGGACCAATAAATATCAGTCTAAAATTATTAAAGAATAATATTAGTAATTAATTCGCCGGAATTTGAGATTACCCAATTGCCCCGCATGAAACGCTATTGTGTAATTGGGATTTAATAAATGATATAAACAGCAGAAAAATTTGAATTTCTGCTGTTTTTTTATTCATTTTAAGTAAACAGCTTTATAGAAAATCCATGGTAAAATCATCTATCATCTGAAGGGAGTAATTTAAAAAAATGATTACTTAAAAAATTAAGCATCATAATGCGTTCTATGCTTAACTTTGCCTTTTAAAATATCTGTATGCTGAAAGAAAGAGCTAATCATCAACTGGCTTATTGTAGAGGAAAATCATAATATAACAAAGTCAAAATGATTAAAAAATGACAGGAGGATTCAGAAAAAAGATCCGTCAGAAAAATGCGGAGAACAGTGGTTTCGGAACCAATGCCTCAGGAAGATTCATCAATAAAGATGGTCTCCCGAATGTTCAGCGAAGAGGCGTTAATGTTTTTAACAGGTTAAGCTGGTATCACACCATGCTGAATTTGTCCTCATTTCGTTTTATTTCTTATCTGGTTATCGCTTATATTCTCATTAATCTACTGTTTGCAATGATCTATTATCTGATTGGGGTAGAGCATCTCACAGGAATAGATAAAAGTGATCCACTCAATGAATTTATTGATGTCTTTTTCTTTAGTTCCCAGACATTCACCACAGTTGGATATGGGAGGATAGCTCCGGTAGGATTTTTGGCAAGTCTTGTAGCAACTTTTGAAGCTTTTCTGGGATTGCTTACCTTTGCCATTGCAACAGGGCTTTTTTACGGAAGATTTTCAAGACCACGGGCATATCTTAGATTTTCTGATATAGCAGTTATTGCTCCTTTTCAGGAATCTTCAGCATTGATGTTCAGGCTTGCTCCCTATAAAAATAATGCTTTGACGGATGCCGACGTAATTGTATCGGTAGCTATTGAAGTTGTGGAAAATGGGGTTGCCAAAAGTAATTTTTACCGACTTACCACGCAGATGAGTAAGATCAATACGTTGGCTCTCAACTGGACTGTAGTGCATAAAATTGATGAAAACTCTCCGTTTTACGGTTTTTCTGAAGAGGATTTTAAAAATACAGATCTTGAGCTCATCGTACAGGTACGCGCATTTGATGAAGTATTTTCAAATACGGTGGTTCAAAGATCTTCGTACACTACTGGAGAAATTGTATATGGAGCCAAATTTGTTCCGATGTATTATCCAAATAAAGAAAATCTCTCAACGGTACTGGATCTGGATAAAATTAACGAGTATAAAAAAGAAGAACTTCCGGAGTCCGTGAGAAACAAAGAATAAATGGATTTAGATTTTTATAAAAAACAAGCGATACAAAAGCAGAAAGAACACAAGAAATTTCTGGACGGATTAAAGAAAAAACCGCCCAAGAATCTCGATTATATAGTGCAGGAGACACATGATGAAGTTTTTGAAGAAATAGATTGTCTGCAGTGTGCCAATTGTTGCAAAACAACGGGACCTCTCTATACCGAAAAAGATATTGAGAGAATTTCCAAGCATCTCCGAATGAAGTCTGCAGACTTTGAAGCAAAATTTTTGAGAGTAGATGAAGATAATGATAAAGTATTGCAGAATCTTCCCTGTTTTTTTCTGAACGACGATAATACATGCTCTATCTACGACGTAAGACCAAAAGCCTGCCGTGAATATCCTCATACAGACCGTAAAAAGATTTATCAGATCAATAATTTGATGCTGAAAAATACAGTTATCTGCCCTGCAGCATTTGAATTTGTAGAAAAAATGATGAAGAATATAGGAAAATAGTTTTGTAAGCAGGAAGAGGGGAGATGGGGATTGGGAGCTCTCATCTTTGATCAGAAAAACTGCGACTTCTAATCTAATAAACTTCCTGCTTCCAACATCCCTCTTCCAGCCAAAGCACTCTAACTCATTTTTGCAAATTCCTCTTAAATAATTATAAAGTACGTTAAATAAGTCTTTTACACATAATTTTATAAATAATGTCTCGTTTAAGTTAAACAATCATTTAAATATTACATTATGAAAAAGTTATTTTTAACGGCAGCGTTTACATTAGTCGGAGTAATCGCAGTATCAGCACAATCAACACCACAAAAGCCGGCCGATACTTCTACTAATAACACTACGACAACTCAGACTCAACAACCGAATACACAGACTACAAGTCCTTCGGATCCAAAGAATCAACAGGAAAAATCACCTGCAACTACAATGGAAACTGCACCTGCAACGGATCCATCAGTAAGTACAACGCCTACTGATGCTACTAAGCCTGCAGATGCTCCTAAAGAAGAGAAGAAAGACAAAAAGAAGAAAAAGTAAAGCACTTAGCAAACACTAGTCGGAATCCTGAAATCTTGTATTTCAGGATTTTTTTTGTTCAATTTCTTCCACTTTGAACAATAAAATCTTGGTGACCAGATCCAGCGGCAGATTTTCAGTGATGGGAAATTGAACAGCTCCTTTTGAAAATTTATACTTTCTTTCCTCAAAATCTTTTTTAAAATTATGAATACCCTCAGCTCCGGGATAGAATCCGATATGCTTTTTATATCCCGCAAAATAAATCAACGGTTTTCCTTTGTACCGGAAGGCCGGCATCTGATACCCGATATATTCTTCCAAATCCGGAACCTGTAAATGAATTACTTTTCTAAGTTCGAGTAATTTTTTCTGTACATCTATCGGAAACAGAAGTATATATTCATCAATATTTTTAAAGGTGTTTTGCATCATATAAAAATAAAAAAAGCGCTGCATATAGCAGCGCTTTCTCCTTTCACTTTTTACTTTTTTCCCATTATCCCGGGAACAGGCTATATCAAAAAAGGTCGGGAGTTTTTCCCAACCTTTGTTTTTTGTTACACAACTCCTTGAGCCAACATTGCTTCTGCTACTTTTACGAAGCCGGCAATATTTGCACCTTTTACGTAGTTTACATAACCATCTTCGTCTTTTCCGTAATCTCTACAAGCTTTATGGATACCGATCATGATTTCCTTTAATCTTGCATCAACTTCTTCAGAAGTCCAGTTAAGACGGATAGAGTTCTGAGTCATTTCTAATCCTGATGTAGCAACACCTCCAGCGTTGGAAGCCTTACCAGGAGAGAATAATACTTTATTATCTAAGAAATAGTTGATAGCATCTAGTGTAGAAGGCATATTAGCCGCTTCAGTTACACAGATACATCCGTTTTCAACTAATTTTCTTGCATCATCTAAATCCAGTTCGTTTTGAGTTGCGGAAGGGAAAGCTACGTCACACTTCACATCCCAAGGACGTTTTCCAGCGTGGAACTCAGCTGATGGATATTTTTTAGCATAGTCTTCCGCTCTGTTATTACCAGAAGATCTAAGTTCTAATAAATAATCGATCTTTTCTCCGCTGATACCATCTTTATCGTAGATATATCCGTCAGGACCAGAGATTGTTACAACTTTAGCACCTAGTTCAGTTGCTTTTTTAATAACTCCCCACGCTACGTTTCCGAAACCTGATACTGTTACAATTTTATCTTTGAAATCCTGTCCGATCGTTTTAAGCATCTGCTCTGCGAAGTATACTACACCATATCCTGTAGCTTCAGGACGGATTAATGAACCTCCGTAAGCAAGACCTTTTCCTGTAAGAACTCCGGTAAACTCGTTTCTGATTTTCTTGTACTGTCCGAATAAATATCCGATTTCTCTTGCTCCAACACCGATATCTCCTGCAGGTACGTCTGTTTCAGGACCGATGTGTTTGCATAATTCTGTCATGAAAGCCTGGCAGAAACGCATTACTTCCATATCAGATTTTCCTTGTGGATCGAAATCTGAACCTCCTTTACCACCTCCCATTGGAAGAGTTGTCAAAGAGTTTTTGAATACTTGTTCGAACGCCAGGAATTTAAGAACTGATAAGTTTACAGTAGGGTGGAAACGGATTCCTCCTTTGTATGGTCCAATAGCAGAGTTCATTTGAATTCTGAAACCTCTGTTAACCTGAATTTCTCCTTTGTCATCAACCCATGGAACTCTGAAAATAATAATTCTTTCAGCTTCAGCCATTCTTTCAAGCAGCTTCATTCCGGTATATTCTTTTTTAGTAGCAATGAATGGAATTACGGTTACGGCAACTTCTTTTACAGCCTGTAAAAATTCCGGTTCGTTAGGATTTTTTGCTTCAATTTTTGCAATAAACTCTTGGATTTTCTGGTCAATATTATATTGTTCCATATATTAAGGTTGAATATTATTGTCAACAAATTTAATTTTTTTTTCAAGATTCACAACACTATATTTTAACATTGTTAAAAATTAAATAATAATGTTCCGTAATATTATTAAATTGATAATTTGTGTTTAAATTTTATTAAAAATGAAATGTTATATATGAAATAATGCAATATTAAGAAATCATTAAATCTTAAATTGCGATGAATTGCCTCCCGGAAAATGATTTTACTTTCCCTAAAAGTTCCAATTCTAAAATTATTGGTAAGATTTTATGAGTAGGAAGATCAATTCTCATGGAGAGATCGTCTAAACAGATTTGAGGATAAGATTGAATAGATTGATATATTAAGTTCTGATTGTCAGATAATTGTGGTTTGGTCTCGCTATAAGGAAATAACTCTTCCATTTTTTCTTTAGGATCATTTAATCCAAGGAGTTCTATAAGATCTTTTATGGTAGAAATTGCCGTTGCTTTATTATGGAAAATCAGCTGATTACATCCCTGGCTAGAACTGTCTGTAATTTTTCCAGGCAGTGCAAAAACATCACGGTTATAATCATTGGCAAAGGCTGCTGTGCTCACAGAGCCTCCTCCGAAACCGGTTTCCACTACAATCGTTGCAGGGGATATTCCTGCCACAATTCTGTTTCTCTGGATAAAATTTTCCCGGTCAGGTTTTCTGGAAGAGCTGAACTCCGTTATTAATGCTCCTCCTTCCTGTAAAATTTTTTCAGAAAGTTTTCTGTTTTTTGCCGGATATAGATATTGAAAACCATGTGCAAGAACAGCTACAGTGGGCTTTTGATGACAAATAGACTGTTCATGAACTTCTTTATCGACGCCTAAAGCGAGACCGCTTATGGATGTATATTTTGAGGATCGTGTTGCTTCAAAAAAGTTTTCAATAAACTGTTTTCCATAAGCGGTCATATTTCGGGTTCCTACAATACTTATTTTTGGCTGTGCATCCTCAATATTCCCTTTTTGATAAAGAATAGCGGGAGTATCATTACATTCATTAAGTAGAGACGGGATTTCTTTGAGGTGTTTTAACCTGATTTGAATATTATTTTTTTCGCAAAAATTTAATTCTTCTTCTGCGAATTCCAAATGAGACTTATTTCCAATATCTGAAACTGTTCTTTGCCCTATTCCTTCCAGCTTTTTATATTCTTTTCTGGCTCTATTCCAGGCTTCCTGAGCGCTTCCGAAAGTACAGACAAGTTTATGAAAATGGATATCACCAATCTGGCTGCATTCGCGGAGGGCGATGGCATAAAAGTATTCTTCTGAGGTCATGTGTGTTTTTTTTCAAATGTAATGAAATAAGTTTTATCTTTTTCTCAATTCATCCAAATGGTCCCAGATATCATCTTTTTTCTTGTATGGAAGTTCCATAAAGTCTTCAGGATGATTTTCCTTGTATTCCTGCCACAATTTATCATCTTTTTCGCTGTAATAATTTGGAAACTCCCAGATAAATTTTTTCTTCTTTTCGCCAACATTTTTAAAAGCAAATGCAATAATACTGCCTACTACAGCTCCTGAAAGATGGGCCTGCCAAGAAATTTTGCTCGGCTCCTGCATGTTGTAAAACAGTTCTTCAGGAAGCATCCCCCATATCAAACTGCCATAATAAAGCACAACAAGCATTGAAATTGTGAGAAGCTTCGTATTCCATTTAAATACCCCGCTGAAGAATAGGAAAAAAGCGAGTACATAAACCACGCCACTTGCTCCGATGGTACAGGTGTACATATATTCACCGGTAAGAATATCAATAGGAGGAAGAAGCCATACTAAAAGTCCCGTTGCCAGCCAGCCGATGATAAAAACTTTGTTGGCCACCAATGGATAAAACTGATACAGCAAAAACATAAGTGCTGCTATGGGAATGGAATTTCCTATAATATGATCGATATTTCCATGTAAAAGGGGAGAGGTAACTACACCAAGCAATCCCTCGGGTAAGAGAGGAATAATGGCTCCAAAACAGCTTTGAAAAAAGCCCTGCATTTGTAAAAAATACCCGAACCACATCGCTGAAAGCATTAGCAATGGGTATATAACCGCTCTTTTGGAAATTACATTTTTGAACATATGGGTTTTACGTCAAATCAAAAGCCAATGATAAATTTCGGAAAATTTGTCGATGAATAAGTTTCTACCGTCCTGATTTTAAGACAAAAGGTGTTAAATTTAACTTTTGAACTCATTATTTGGCATTGATTTTATAGAAATATCTTGTTATGAGGTAATTCAACTTTATAGAAATTGGTTCTTTTAAAGCTGATTTTAGCTTTTAAAAAAATTATATTAATATTTTTGCATTGAAAATTATTTAGAGTAATGAAGAAGTTTTTATTGATTCTTTCCTGTTTTATAGGAATATATGCAAGTGCACAAGAAGAATTGAAAAAAGATTCCGCAGTGGTAGATACCATAAAATACTGGTCGGTTTTAGGAAAAAACACATTAATGATTAATCAGGCTGCCTTTTCAAACTGGGTAGGCGGTGGTGCCAATAACGTTGGATGGCTTGCCGGATTGAATTATAATCTGACGTATGAAAAAGATAAAGACCTTTGGGAAAATATCATTATTCTTGGATATGGGCAGAATGATACAAAAGGCCAGGGTATCAGAAAAACACAGGACGTTATCAATGTTTCTACCAATTATGGACGAAAATTCTCAAAAAGCTGGTATTTCTCTATGGGAGCAGGGTTTCAATCACAGTTTGCTGCAGGATATGAAGACGGAAATAACCCTGATGCGAAAAAGATATCCAATTTTATGGCACCGGGCTACCTGAACGTCGGGATGGGTATCACATACAGACCCAATGATGATCTCACTGTAACGTTACGTCCTACCAACGCCAGATGGACATTTGTACTGGATAAAGACCTTCAGACAGCAGGCAGCTATGGTTTAAAAAATGATGGAGATACTTCGTTATTACAATTCGGTTTTCTGGGAACAGCAATATATAAATTGAAAATAATGGAAGATATTTATTTAACCAATACGGCTTCTGTCTTCTCGAATTACCTTGATAACCCGGACAGATTAGTTCTTGCCTATGGAGCTTTGCTGAACCTGAAAGTGAATAAATACATATCCTCCAATGTGACCGTAGACTTGCTATACGATCATAATCAGATAGAGAAAACACAGCTGAAACAAACTCTTGGAATCGGATTTGCCTATACGCTCGCAAATGGTGTAAAACGTTCTGATCGCAAAGACAGCCAGTGGTGGATCAAAAAATAGTTTGGAAAATTTATATTATAGTTAAAAAACACTTCAGAAATGAGGTGTTTTTTCTTTATAAAATTCTGTAATTTTAAGTTGACTTAAGTTTGATTAGGAATTGTTTTGTTTACAAGTCGTTTAATTTCAGTTGTTTATGCGCGTATTTTTAGTTATGTTAAATTCATTTTAAAGTGAATTTTATGATGGCATAAATTATTATTTATACATTTGTAATAAATCAACATTATGAAAAAACTTTTATTGATCAGTTCTATCTCTTTTGGAGCTGTAGCATTCGCTCAGGAGGCTAAGACAGAAGCTCCGGCATCAGACACCATTAAAGCATGGTCTATTCAGGGGCAAAATACATTAATGCTTAACCAGGCTGCCTTTTCAAACTGGGTAGGAGGTGGAGCTAACAACGTTGGCTGGCTTGCTGGTGTTAATTACAACCTGACGTATGAAAAAGGGAAAGATCTTTGGGAAAATATTATTATTCTGGGATACGGGCAAAATAACACACAGGGAACCGGAGTTAGAAAAACACAGGATGTCATTAATCTATCTACAAACTATGGTAGAGAATTTGCCAAACATTGGTATTTGTCTGCAGGAGCAGGGCTTCAGACTCAGTTTGCTCCGGGTTATGAAGATGGAAATAATCCTGATGCAAAAAAGATTTCCAATTTTATGGCTCCCGGATATCTGAGTGTAGGAGCAGGGGTTACATACCGTCCCAATGATAATCTTACAGTTACTTTACGGCCTGCAAATGCCAGATGGACTTTCGTTTTAGACGAAGATCTTCAGAAGGCAGGAACTTACGGTCTTAAAAACGATGGAGATTCTTCTCTTTTCCAATTCGGTTTTCTGGGAACGGCAATGTACAAGCTGAAAATTATGGAGAAAATAACCTTACTGAATACGGCTTCTGTATTCTCAAACTACCTTGATCATCCGGACAGGCTTGTCCTTGGATATAGCGGAGTTTTAAGCATGAAAATCAATAAATATATTTCTACCAACGTTACTTTGGATCTTTTGTATGATCATAATCAGATATGGAAGACTCAGTTGAAGCAGACTTTAGGCGTAGGATTGGCTTATAATTTTGATAATGGTAAGAAACGTTCAGAAAATAAAGATAACCAAAGCTGGTTGAAAAAATAAGTAGAAACATACTATATGATACAATAAAAAAGCACTTCATTTTGAAGTGCTTTTGTTTATCAATATATAGGTCTTAGAATTCTATATCAACTCCTAATTTCTCAGCTAAAAGCTTTGAAATTTTCTCTTTTAGAGGCTCTATATCAATGTTTTGCATTGCATCATTCGCGAAAGCATATAAAAGTAATGCCTGAGCTTCTTTTTTAGAAATTCCTCTTGCTCTAAGGTAGAATAAAGCATCTTCATTCAATTGTCCTACTGTACATCCGTGAGAACATTTTACATCATCAGCAAAGATTTCTAACTGAGGTTTTGTATCAATACTTGCTCCTTCACTTAGCAATACGTTGTTGTTTTGCTGGTAAGCGTTTGTTTTCTGTGCAATTTTGTCAACAAAAACCTTTCCGTTGAAAACTCCGTGGGCATTCCCATCAAAGATTCCTTTGTAGTTCTGGTAACTTTCACAGTTCGGGAAGTTGTGGTGAACTGCAGTATGGTGATCTACCAACTGATCTTTCCCAATAATGGTGATTCCGTTCATGAATGAATTTATATTAGATCCATTATGAATAAAATCAAGGTTGTTTCTTACCAGTTTACCTCCGAAAGAGAATGTGTTTACCGTAGTTAAGCTGTCCTTCTCCTGTTTTGCAAAAGTATTATCGATAAGATAGGTTGTGTTGTTATCGTTCTGAAGCTTGTGCCAGTCAGCTTTTGCGTTCGGATAGGTAAAGATTTCCGTCACAGAGTTTGTCAGTACGTAAGTGCTGTCAAAATTATGGTGGCTTTCAATCACTTCTACTTTTGCTCCTTCTTCTACGATCAAAAGGTTTCTGGTATTGTAGAATGTGTTTTCCTCCTGATTCTGAGAAATGTAAAAAACGTGGATTGGCTTTTCAATCACTACATTTTTAGGAACTTTAAGGAAGAAGCCATATTTGCAGTAAGCAAGGTTCAGGTTCGTAAAAGCCTGTTCTTTGGAAGCAATCGTATTGAAATACTTTTCAAAAACCTCTTTATGCTTCTCATCATTCAATGCATAATTGAATGAAAGGAATTCTACATTTTCAATAGAAACTTTAGATAACTCTTTGTGAAGCTTACCGTTTACAAAAACAATCCAATCAAAATTTTCTTCTCCAAGGTGTAGTTCATCAAACTGCTCTTTAGTGATATTGTGGTGCTCTTTCGGGAAGAAGTTGTAGCTTTTTTCCGTGATCTCCTTTAGATTGGTATATTTATATTCTTCGTCTTTTTTAGTAGGAAAACCAAGGTTTGCAAATTTCTGAAGCGCTGTTTTTCTTTCCTCATCCAGAAATCTGTGACGAAGACTCTCCAAAAATTCATTATGGTTCTCTATAATTTGTTCTTTTAATGCCATTACTGGTATATCTGTGGTTTGCACCATTTTTTCTTTTTTTATTAACTAAAATATTGTTATTCCGAGGAATAGGAAAACCAATTTTTAATAGTAGAGATTCTTTTCTGCCATATTGTATGAATGATTACAGGAAAGGTTAATCTCTGAAATAATATATATTCTTCTTAGTTAAGAAGCCAGTCGTAACCTTTTTCTTCAAGTTCTAATGCTAAAGACTTATCACCTGTTTTGATGATTTTTCCATCTGCTAAAACGTGAACAAAATCAGGCTGAATATAGTTTAGTAATCTTTGATAATGCGTAATCAGAAGAACTGCATTTCCTTCATTTTTAAAATGATTTACTCCATCTGCTACGATTCTTAAAGCATCGATATCCAATCCTGAATCAGTTTCATCAAGAATTGCCAGCTTAGGATTAAGCATCATCATCTGGAAAATTTCATTTCTTTTCTTTTCACCTCCGGAGAATCCTTCGTTCAATGATCTTGAAAGGAAATCTTTTTTAATTCCCAGTTTTTCAGACTTCTCACGAATTAATGCAAGCATTTCTTTTGCCGGCATTTCTTCCAGTCCGTTTGCTTTTCTCGTCTCGTTCAAAGCAGCTTTGATAAAGTTCGTTACAGAAACTCCCGGAATTTCCACTGGATACTGGAAAGAAAGGAAAATTCCTTTGTGAGCTCTATCTTCAGGAGCATCTTCACTGATATCTTCTCCCTGGAAAAGGATCTCTCCACCAGTCACTTCATAATCTTCTTTTCCAGCAATTACAGAAGATAGGGTAGATTTACCAGCTCCGTTTGGTCCCATGATCGCGTGAACTTCGCCCGGCTTTATTTCAAGATTAATACCTTTTAATATTTCTGCGCCATCTTCAATTTTGGCGTGAAGGTTTTTAATTTCTAACATTTTATTTGCTTAAACAAATTATTTTTGAATTCTATATACTAAACTTTCAGGCTGACCAGGGACATCATTCAGCGTCCCGATTTGGATCATACCTGCCTTTTCCAAAACTTTAATAGAAGCTATATTGCTGGGACGGACAATTGCGAATATTTCTTCTTTATTGTCTTGATTTAATCCAACATCTATAACCTTCTTTGTGAATTCTGTGGCGTATCCCTTCCCCCATGCCTGGGAAGCAAAACGATAACCTAAATTCAATTTTTCTTCTTCTCCGTAGAGTTTATAGCTCAGCCCTCCAAAACCTACTATATTTTCTGGATCATCTTTTTCAACAATCACCCAGCCTCCAAAACTATATTTTTCCCAATGATCAAGCATTCTGGCAAATGTGCTTTCTGCTTTTTCAAAATTCATTGGTCCGCCTGGATTGTGAATATTGGTTTGAGGATCATGATTAATTTCAAAGAATCTTCCAAAGTCTTCTTTTGTAGGTTTTCTTAAAATTAATCTTTCTGTAGCTATCATATTTTTTCTATCCTACTGAACCTTCTAATGAAATTTCCAGTAATTTTTGTGCTTCAATGGCAAATTCCATCGGAAGCTTGTTCAAAACTTCTTTACTGAAACCATTCACAATCAGAGCAATGGCTCTTTCTGTATCAATACCTCTCTGGTTACAGTAGAAAATCTGATCTTCCCCGATTTTTGAAGTTGTAGCCTCGTGCTCCAACTGTGCCGTAGGGTCTTTGATTTCAATATAAGGGAAAGTATGAGCTCCACATTCATTACCCATCAATAAAGAGTCACATTGTGAAAAGTTTCTTGCTCCTTTTGCAGAAGGCATTACTTTTACCTGTCCTCTGTATGAGTTTTGTGATTTTCCAGCAGAAATACCTTTTGAAATAATCGTTGATTTGGTATTCTTTCCGATGTGGATCATCTTTGTACCTGTATCTGCATACTGGTGGTTGTTGGTAACCGCAATAGAGTAGAACTCTCCGATAGAATTGTCTCCTTTAAGGATACAAGATGGATATTTCCACGTTACTGCTGAACCTGTTTCAACCTGTGTCCAGGAGATTTTTGCATTTCTTTCGCAAAGTCCTCTCTTCGTTACAAAGTTGAATACACCTCCTTTACCTTCTTCATTACCAGGATACCAGTTCTGTACCGTTGAATATTTAATTTCAGCATTGTCTAAAGCGATAAGCTCTACAACCGCTGCGTGAAGCTGGTTTTCATCTCTTGACGGTGCTGTACATCCTTCAAGATAAGAGACATAACTTCCTTCATCAGCTACAAGAAGCGTTCTTTCAAACTGTCCTGTTCCTGCCTGGTTGATACGGAAATAAGTAGAAAGTTCCATCGGGCATTTTACTCCTTTAGGAATATAACAGAAACTTCCGTCAGAAAATACTGCGGAATTCAATGCTGCATAAAAGTTATCTCCTCTCGGAACTACTTTTCCAAGATATTTTCTTACCAAATCAGGGTGGTTTTTAATAGCCTCAGAGATCGAGCAGAAAATAATTCCTTTTTCTGCCAGTGTATCCTGGAAAGTGGTTTTCACAGAAACTGAGTCCATTACGATATCTACAGCAACTCCTGAAAGTCTTTTTTGCTCTTCGATATTAATCCCTAGCTTTTCGAATGTTTTCAATAGTTCAGGATCTACTTCGTCAAGGCTTGCCAGTTCAGGCTTTACTTTTGGAGCAGCATAGTAACGGATTGCCTGAAAATCTGGTTTTTCATATTTGATATTAGCCCACTCAGGCTCTACCATTTTCTGCCAGATTTTGAAAGATTCCAATCGCCATTCAGTCATCCATTCCGGCTCTTCTTTTTTAGCAGAGATCGCACGGATGATGTCCTCGTTTAAACCAGTCGGGAAGTCTTCATAATCAATCTTCGTCTCCCAACCGAATTCATATTTTTTATTTTCTAGATCGACTCTTAGATCGTCTTCTGTATATTTACTCATTACTTTTTTTTAGATTTCAGATTTTAGATTTCAAAATCCAGAGTAGCTCTGAGGTCTGAAATCTAGGATCTAATGTCTTTTCTCTAAAGACTAAATGATTCCCCGCATCCACATGTTCTGGATGCATTCGGGTTGTTAAAAACAAACCCTTTTCCGTTCAATCCTCCTGAATACTCAAGAGTTGTTCCTGCTAAATAAAGGATGGATTTTTTATCTATAATAATTTTAATGTTATTATCTTCAAAAATCTGATCTGTGTCTGTTTTTTCGTTGTCAAACTTTAAAACATACTCTAAACCAGAGCATCCGCCGCTTTTTACCCCTACTCTTATATAATCTTCAGCAGGGTTAAAACCATCTTCCGTCATTAACTGGATGGCTTTCTCCTTTGCATGGTCTGATACTTTTATCATTGTATTTATTTAGAATGATTTAATGATGCAAAAATACGAACTAATTTCCGCAATCTCAAATCGAAGATATCTATTTTAATGATTCTGATATTAATAGCTATTTCTGCGAGGATAAATTATGTTAAAAAAAGATAAACTAAGCCGTTTACTGTTAAGGTTTTATTTATAATTTTAACCTTGAATCATATTTTGAATCTATAAAGAATATATATAATGAAGCAATAAAGGAGAAAACTTGTCAAAAAATAGATACAATAAGTCTTTCTTTTGATAATGCTCAATAAATAAAAATATAAATGAAAAAAATAGGTATTATCGCATTGGCGTTCTTTATACAGAATGTTTCTGCACAAACCAACAGATTCGTATATCAGGTGACGATGAAGCCTGATGCGGAAAATAAAACAGATATCAAGACTGAAAATGCTTATCTGGATATTTCTCCGGAAAAATCAGTGTTTTATTCTGAAAACAGAATCAAAAGAGATTCTATTATGCAAAAAGCATTTCAGAGCGGAGGCGGAAGAGCAAGCATCAACAGAGATCAGATGGAAGGATTGAGAACAAATATCAGCTATTCCATTGAAAAAGATAAAACAAATCAAAAGACTTATTTCAAAGACAGAATTGGGCGTGATATTTATTCATATGAAGAAGACAGACCACTGAACTGGAAAATAGAGTCAGAAACGAGAAAAATAGGCGAGTATAAAGTTCAGAAAGCTGAAACTGATTTTGGTGGAAGAAAATGGACGGCGTGGTTTACAACTGACCTGCCTTATCAGGACGGACCTTATAAGTTCGGTGGACTTCCGGGACTGATTGTAAAAGTGGAAGATGATAAAGGAGATTATTCTTTTGATCTCATGAAAAACTATAAAATTGCTGAGTTTCCGGCTTTGAACCAGTTTGGAAATACTTTGAAAGTAAAAAGAACAGATTATATCAAGCAGCAGCAAAAATTTAAAGCTGATCCAATGTCGTTTATGAGCCAAAGTGGAGGTGGACAAGGTGGATTTTCTAATACAATAAGAATAGGCGGAGGCGGAAGAGGTCCCGGCGGCGGAAATCAAAATCCTGCCGATATGAGAAAAAGAATGGAAGAAAGGGTGAAAGAAGAGGCTAAGAAAAATTCAAATCCGATCGAATTGCAATAAATAAAAAAGCGGTCTTAAGTCAAGACCGCTTTTTTATGTCATTATAATTTTTGATAAAAACTATTTTAATAGCTGGTTGAAAGTATCACCCTGTCTGATGTCTCCGGTGTTGTACCCTTTCATAAACCATTCTTTACGCTGTGCAGAAGAGCCGTGAGTAAAACTTTCCTGATTCACATATCCCTGTGCTCTTTTCTGAATATTATCATCGCCAACCGCTTCGGCAGCATCTATGGCAGACTCAATATCTCCTGGTTCCAGAATATGTTTGCTGTCATTGGTTCTTTTTGCCCATACTCCGGCATAGAAATCAGCCTGTAATTCTGTAGCAACGGATACTCTGTTCATCTGCTCTTCGGAATATCTTCCGCTTCTTCTTAACGCATCTACTTTCTGTGTAGTTCCCAAAAGGGTCTGAACATGGTGTCCTACTTCATGTGCAAGAACATAAGCTACTGTAAATTCTGTTACTTTAGCGCCGAATTTTTGCTGAAGTTCACCAAAAAAACTCATATCCATATAGACTTTCTGATCTGCCGGACAATAGAATGGTCCCATAGCAGATTGAGCAGTACCACATGCTGAAGATGTTGTATTTTCGAAAAGAACTACCTGAGGAGCACTGTAAGTCATTCCATTTTCCTTAAAAATCTGATCCCAGGTAAGAATATTCCATTTGGCCATCATATCAACCATTTCTCCAACTTGTTTTTCATCGGCTGTAAGCTCTCTCTGTTCCCCGGAATTTCCTGAAGACTGCATGCCGCCAGAATTCAAAATGCCGGATGGGTCACCTCCCAAAAAGAATACGATGGCTGCTATAATTAAAGTTCCGAGTCCGCCTCCTACAATCATACCGCCACTTCCGCCTCCTGAACCACGGCGGTCATCAACGTTTCCGCCTCTGTCGTCTGTCCATTTCATACTAATAAATTTATGGGTTAATTTAAATATTTTACGCCAGATTATGAGCGAAAATATTTAGATATTTATCTGTTGAGTTGTTTTGTTTTGAGCCAGTAAGAAGTAGATTGATAGGCTGATACAGCGTCATCAACCAGTTTCTGATCTGGATCTTTTAATAATTTTTCGTCGTAATACAGTTTAAATTCCGGTTTCAGATCACTTTTTTCCAGTTCCAAAGAATACTGTTTTACCTTTTTAACCGGTGAAATAATAGTCAAACGTTCACCTTTGATAAATCCAAGATCCTGATAGGTGGCCACATAAGCTTTAGGCTGGAATTCAGGTTTGAATACATCCTGACCTAAAAATTTAGATTGATAGTTGAAATTTAATAATCCCATAAGAGTAGGCATTACATCTATCTGAGACATCAGTGCATCAAATTTCTGAGGCTGAATAAATCCTTCAGAGAAAATCATGGCAGGAATTCTGTATTTATCCATTGGAAGTTCTGTTTTCCCGGCGCTGGATGCACAATGGTCTGCAATAATAACAAAAACCGTATTCTTGTACCAGTCTTGTTTCTTAGCCATATCGAAGAACAGCTTAAGAGAGTAGTCTGTATACTTTACACCCCCTTCACGGGATTTTACTGTTCCCGGAATATCAATTCTTCCGTCAGGATAAGTAAACGGTCTGTGGTTGGAAACCGTCATCCAGTGATTGAAAAATGGTTTTCCTGATTTGGCTTCGGCATTCATCACCTGAATAGCTTTTCTTGCCATATCTTCATCAGCAACACCCCAAACATTGGCAAAAGTGATTTCTTCAGGTTTAAAGTTGTTTCTGTCTACAATTCCATAGCCGTTCCCTCCGAAGAAGTCCTGCATATTATCAAAATAGCTGTATCCGCCGTATAAAAACTTGACATCATATCCTTTAGACTTGAAAACACTTCCGGTTGTGAATTTATTCTTATTGTCATCTCTCTTGATGATACTTTCTCCTGCTGTAGGAGGAATACATAATGTCAAAGCTTCCAGTCCGCGTACCGTTCTGTTTCCGGTTGCATACAGATTGGTAAACATGAGTGATTTATCAGCAAGACTGTCCAGGAAAGGAGTGATTTTTTGGGTATTGCCATAATGTTCCATGAAATCTGCAGAAAGACTTTCAATGGAGATCAATACTACATTTTTCTTCACTTCAGGCTGCTCCGCAACGACAGCTCTTGATAACGTATGCTGTGGGTACTGGCTTAAAAAATTCTTCTCGGCCTGCTGCTGGTTAATCTGGGAGTAGAACTGGAAGTAATCAAGCTCATTATGAGTAAATGCCCAGTAGAACTTAGGAAGTCCGTTGGCTTCAATTTCGTCGGCGAAAACATTGTCAGATTTGATTTGCATCAAAGACGGTATTGCCAGCGCACTCAACGCGCAAAGTACCATAAAACTGCCCAGAAGAAACATTTTTTGTTTAAAGTCCGGAAGTTCCAGCAATTCATCTTTTGTTTTCTTATAAATGAACCACGTGATGGTAAGGGTAACAAGCATGATGGCAGAAAACAATGGAATTACAGGGTAACTTTCCATGATATTCCCAATCACCTCATTGGTATAAATAAGATAGTCTACAGCAATAAAATTATAACGAACTCCAAATTCATTATAGAAGAAGTATTCACTGACTCCGTTGAAAATGATCAGAAGAACGTATAATAATAATGTGATGAAATATAATGTGTTACGTATTTTTATCCTTTGAGTAGGAAGGAAAAGCATCAATCCAAAGAAAAGAGTTTTTATCCCTACGAAAACAAGGGCTATTTCCATGATGGAACCTCCATACTGCTTGAAAATATTGTTCGGCACAAGCCATATATAAAGGAAGAATAGAACCAGAGCACTCAGAATAATGTGTCCGTAAGGTTTTTTATATTTTGAATTGGAAAGAAAGAGGAAGTAAAGAGCGAGAATGGAACTGGCCAGTATGAAAACAAAAATGTCATTCACCAGACCTATCAGCAAAACTTTTACGACTTCGAAAAATCCAAAACTAGCAGTAGTAATAGGATGAAAAAAGAATACTGTTCTTATTATCAACGAAATAATAAGATAGAAAATTCCTAAATACAAGAAGGGTTTTATTTTTTTTAAAAACATGTATTGTCTGTCTTTATTAATTTTCACAAAGATAGTTTTTGTAGGGAACTTTTGACGGAAAAAAAGAAAAACATCCTTTTTATTAATAAGATTTATGAATTATTTATATACTAATAAAAAAGGGACTATTAAAAATAGCCCCTTTATATTGTTAAAGTGAATAAAAAGTTAAGAATGTCCGAAACCGATATTCCCCTTTTTATCAGATAATTTCTTTTTGAAATCAATCATTCTTAGCGCTGTAACGGCTGCTTCCACCCCTTTGTTTCCAAGATCTCCACCGCTTCTTGCAATAGATTGTTCTTTGTTATCATCTGTTAATACACAGAAAATAGTAGGGGTGTCCGTCATGATGTTACAGTCTTTGATTCCCTGCGCTACTGCAGAGCATACATAGTCAAAATGTGGAGTTTCCCCACGGATCACACATCCGATAGAAATTACTGCATCATATTTTCTCTCTTTGCAAAGCTGCATACTAGCATAGCTTAATTCGAAAGCTCCTGGTACAGGGAAAAGTTTGATGTTTTCAGGTTTTACCCCTTCTTTTTCAAGGATTTCCAAAGCTGCATCACGAAGATTGTAAGTTACAAAATCATTCCACTCAGAAAAAACAATGCCGATAGAAAAATCTTCGGCATTAGTTATATGAAGTGGCTTGTAATCGGATAGATTAACTGTTGCCATTTTTTAATAATATTTAGTCATTTCGATATAAGAATCAGACATTCCGTTGTCGTAGTCCTGATATTTCTCGTCAATTGCAGAGAAGTATTTTTTAGCTTCTGCATTTTTCTTTAATCCTAAAGCAACAATACCTGCTTTTCTTGTAAAATAATACGTTGTATAAGGATCATCAGATGCTGTAGCAGCCTGATCTAATAAAGACAGAGCTTCATCATTTTTGTTAAGACCTGATTTTGCATCAGCCATTGCTCCATACTTCATTGCCATCAAGGTTTTGTTTTTGGAAGAGAATTTATCCAAAAGATCATATGCTTCCTGGAATTTTCCTTCTTTGAATTTTAATAAACCAGCATTGTAAGCAGAAAGTTTACCAATTTCAGTAGAAGAATATTCATTAGCTGTACCTATAAAACCTGGATTAGCTGCAGATTTTCCACCTAAGGCATCTTTATCTTTACCTTCCGTAAGATTTTTTTGAGCAGCAAGGAAACTTTTTACAGCCTCAGTGTTCTTTGGAGCAATTACAAATTGCTTATAAGCAAAGAATCCTAAAACTCCTAAAATCAAAGCTCCAAATACAAAACCAAGCGGCTTTGAATATTTTTCAACAAATCTTTCAGTGTTTAAAGCCTCTCTGTCAAGGTCTTTAAAGAACTCAACTGTTTCTTTACCTTCTTGCTCGTTCTGAGCACTCTTTCCCAATTTTGCCATAAGTTTTTAAAAATTGAAATGCAAATTTAATTGTTTCTGAGAGATTTACAAAATACTTTGTGAGTATTATTGACGAAATCTTGTGAATTGTTAATGGTGAATGATGAATTTATTAAAAAAAAGATGCTTCGAGATGTTCAGCATGACACTTCTGATAGTGCTTGTTCTAATCTCACAGTAAATGATTAGCGTTGTCATGCTGAACCTTTCGAAGCATATATATTAAGTCTTAGTATCCTAAAATATGGTAGATCTCTGCACCGAATTTCTTCAGTTTTTCATCACCGTTCAGACCTTGTAAACCGATAAGGAAACTAAACTGTGAAACAATTGCTCCTTGCTTTTCTACCAATTTTGCTGCAGCTTCAGTAGTTCCTCCCGTGGCTAAAAGATCATCATGGATTAAAACTCTTTGTCCAGGTTTTATCTGGCCTTCACGGGTTTCAATAATGGCACTTCCATATTCCAGATCATACTTTTCTGAAATAATTGGCGGGGGAAGTTTTCCTGCTTTTCTGATTAGAATAAATGGTACTTCCAATGCCACAGCGATAGCGATTCCAAAAAGGTAACCGCGGCTTTCAATTCCGCAGACTGCATCTATTTTTCCTTTACTGAATGCAACAAGGTCTGCAATGACATCTTCGTAAAGTTTTGGGTCTAAAAAGATAGGTGAAATATCCTTAAACTGGATTCCCGGAATCGGAAAATCAGGGATATTTTCAATTGTTTCTTCTAATCTTTTGATCAGTTCTGCTGAAGCCATTTATTAATTGATTTTATAGCTGGAAATTTTCCAGTCTCCATTTACATTTTTAAGCCCGAAAGTTACTTTTAAAGAAGTTGTCTTCCCACTTTTATCCGTTACATCATAAGTAGCGTTTACGCTCGCACTATTAGCATTAGCTCCACTTGTCGTAATGTTTTTTACATTTACATTTTTTACAGATCCAAAGCCTGAAGTAGGATTTGAGAAAGATTCATAACTTCCCCAGCTTGGATTACTGGCTGTTTCGTATGCTGCTTTTAAGTTTTGAGAACTCACACTGTTCAGGAACTTACTTACTGTATTTTTAGGGTCTGCAGTAGGCTGCTTTGGTGCAGCTGGTGTTGCAGGGTCCGTAGTTGCTCCAGGAGTTGCTGTTGGATTGTTTGGATCTATCACTGCGCTTGGTTGCTCTGTCACCGCTGTCGAATCCGTTTTTGGGATGGCAGGAACTTTTAGAGCTGCTGCATTGACATCAAGCCCGATTTTAGACATTTTGAAAGTCTTGGCAGTTGTTTTTACAGAAACCGTGATATCAATTTTATTATCTACCACTTTTGAAGCAGGGATAGAAGAGAATTTTAAATTGAATCCTTTAAAGTTATTATCCTGCATAAGGTTTTTAGCAGTAGCCAATCTTACACCGTTACTGAAGACTTCAAGAGTGGCTTCAAGGCCAGCTCCTGTGAAAGATACAGGGTTTCCGGCTGCATCTACAAGTCTTGGAACAATCTGGATTGCTGTAGGCGCTCCGGTTCCGTCATCTCCCGTAGGTCTTGTCACAAGGCTTAGTGATCCGGCTTTCACATCGTTAGGATCGCTTTCTTTAGCTTTATCATCCCTGAAGATATTCATCTCTCCAAGTGATGGTGGGGCAGTACTTGCCCATTCTATTCCGTTTTTCTGAGCCACTTCGTCAGCCAAAGACATGATTTCAGGAACTTTCTTTCCGTTAATCAGTTTTCCAAGGGCTTTTAGCTCATTGATATCACCGTCTGCCTCTACTCCAAATGTTTTAAGGATATAAAGAGCTTCATTAAACTTAATCTGCTTAATGGTAGGTAAACTGGAAGTCATATCATTGATACTTGACTGCAGTGTTTTAGTATTCGTAGCATCTACATGATCTTTCTTACATGCTGTAAAAAGCAACAGACTGAAAACAAGTAGAAAAGAAAACTTTTTCATTTTTATTTGGTTTGTTGCAAATTTAATAAAACCTTTATTAATACTGGATTTTATTTTCACTTTATGTTTTATGGCTTGTTTTATTTCTTTTTCATAATAGCCATAATCCTATATTTTTACTTTTTTTGGGGTTGTTCTTTTAAGTCTCCTTTGAAAAAATTGCTGAAGATGGTCTGCATATTCGGGAATGAAGAATCCTGCCAGTAAGAAGTTTTGTAATTACTGTTTTCTTTATCAAATTTTACTTTTTCAATATCATTGTCGTTGCTAAAGCTAAGTTCTGTAGGATAGAAATTTGTGTAAACGGCAATCTGATTGTATTCGGGTTCGCTTTTGTGTTTAAGCTTAACAAAAACAAGTTCATTGTATTCAAGAAAATCTTTCAATGTCTTTTCTGATCCTTTTTCAAAGGACATATTCAAAATGGTTCTGATATCATAAAATCGATATCCGAAAAATGAAAATTCTTTTTCCTGAAGTGCTCCTCCTGTTACCTCAATCTGATCTTTACGATCGCCTTTCAATTCTCTGATGATATTTCTTTTTGTTTTGTATTCGTCCGGATTTCCTACATTTTTAAGTTTTGGAATCTGTAGAGAATTTCCATAATCCCATGATGAAGTTTCTTTCTTCTCGTTTTTAGGTTCTGTCAATCTGAAAACCCTGTATTGTTCCACGTTTGTACTTTTTAGCTTTTTTGTTTTGTTGTCAAAAATATAGGTTACAATTCCATCGGTATAACTATTCAGTTTATTATTTACGGTCACGTAAGCATTAAAATTTCCTTTGATAAAAATGTATTTGGCAGGTTTGTTATTTTTGATAACTACGGTTTCAATCTCTTTTACCTGATCATTGATTTTAATAATGGGCTGGTCAAAATCGGAATATGATAAGGTGGCAACAGGAAAATTATTATAGACAAGCTGAAACTTTTCCTGCGAGGGAGATAATGATTGTTTGTCAATCTTGCCTTCAATATCTGAGTATGCCAGAATAGTTCCATCTTTCCCAAACACTGAAACTCTGGGAAGGGGAGCATTACTTTTTTCAGAAACGAAAGTGATGGTCTGTGCAGAAATAAAACTATATAAAAAAAGAAAGAATGTGTAAAGGAAAAGTTTGGTTTTCATAGTAAGTTTTTTTTAATTGTTGATCCCATCAATGGCGACGAGTTACCTGATATACATAAAAAAAGACTGATTGTTTTAACAATCAGTCTCTTATAATTTTATTTTGTTACAAGTCCTTAGAAAGGATACTCATAAATTTCAGATTCGTGTAAGAATGGGTTTCCTGTAGGAATCAACTTCAGTTTAGATAAAGCTGAAAGTACAGTAAACATAAATAATCCAGCTACGAACAGGATTGCTCCTAGGATTAACAGGAATACTTCAGGAGTGTTCCAGTATGGTCCTACTGTTCCTGGCATTACCATGTTGAAGTAATCTAAGATGTGTCCTAAGATTACTACTACTGCCATTGTAGTAACTACTTTGTAGTTTCTCTTGATGCTGCTGCTTACTAATACCAATAGTGGTAATAAGAAGTTGATGATCAACATCGGTAAGAAAGTAGGAGAGTAGTGCTGGAATCTACCGAAGAAGTAGTTAACCTCTTCCGGAACGTTGGCATACCAGTATAACATGAACTGAGCGAACCATGTATATGTCCAAAGCATACTTGTAGCGAAAAGGAATACTCCTAAATCGTGTAAGTGGTTATCATTGAACTGTGGTAAGAAACCATTTTTCTTAAGGTAAACACTTAATAGAATGATTACAGCAATACCACTTGAAAGGCAACTAACCATTGAATACCAGATATACATTGTAGAATACCAGTGAGGGTCAATAGACATTAACCAGTCCCAAGCCCAAGCTGCAGAAGCAAATCCGAAGAATGCAATATATCCTACTGCCCATCTGTAAAGCATTTGATACTCTACTTTAGATTTCGTTTCATCTACTTTCTTAGATTGAGCTTTCAATTTCCAAGCGAAGAAAGAAGCACCAATCACATAGATTAAAGTTCTTACTGCATAGAAAGGAATATTTAAGAATTTTTTCTTTTCAAATAAGATCACATCAAAATGCGGAGAATCCGGGTTTGTCAATTCAGGGTCCATCCAGTGGAATAAGTGACCATTATGAGTGATGTTTAAGATCATCAGGATTACCAGAATTGCACCACCGTAAGGAATATAAGAAGCAATAGCTTCCATTACTCTTGTAATGATGATTGGCCATCCTGCATGGGCAGCGTGCTGAATAGAATAGAAGAATAATACGCAGCAGCTTACTCCAAAGAAAAATACAGCTACAAAATGTATTGCTGCTAAAGGCTGGTTGTGTACCTGCAATGTAGCGTGCTCAAGGTGAGCCGCGTGATCCTGAGGTCCAACCATTTCACTTGAGTGTGTAGGAGCAGTATGACCTGAAGCATGAACAGCTTCCATCATTTGTTCTATTTTCTCAGTAGATATTCCTTTGTTCAAAAAGAAACCAATACCGAAAAGAACTAAACCTACAACAAGAAGTATTATAGAAGTTGATTTTAATTTTGGTGAAAAACTATACATTTCTTTTCTTATTTTTTAGTTTCGGTAGTCGTTTCAGTTGTTGCTGGTGCCGCCGCTGTAGCTGCTGCCGGTGCTGCTGCTCCTTTTTTGAAAGCACTCATCACATACATTGCTACTCTCCATCTGTCTCCTGCGTTCAATTGTCCCGCATAAGAACCCATGGCATTTCTACCGTTTGTTAATACATAATGAACAGATCCTACAGTAATTTCTCTGTCAGCATAGTTGGGTACTCCAGAGAATGCTCCACTTTGAACGATAGGTCCTTGTCCATCACCTCCTGTACCGTGACATGCAGCACAAGTGTGATCAAACAATATTTTACCTCTTTCAAGATCCTTAGCTGCATTAGCTGGGTTCAAAGGAGATGCTGTAAGTTTTTTAGATGCTTCATACCCTGCGTTGTACTCGTCAACATTCTTAGGTAATAAGCTTTCTTCAAAAACTCCGTCTTTATTCTGAGGAACTGATCCTTCAACCGGAGAAAGACCTGTTGCACCATTATTTTTAACAAAAGCAGGAATTTCATTTTCATGATCTGAATAAGCATCCTGAGCTTTCATCAATGGATCATAAGCTACCGGAAAATACATGTCCGGGAAATATACCAACGGAGTATTCTCCTTTGGTCCGCAAGAGTTAAGTAAAACTGTTGTTAAACCTAAAACCGCTGTAATTTTTAATACATTCTTTTTCATTTTAAGCGTCTTTAACAGTTATTTCTTCAACTCCAGTTTCAATAAGCAACTGTTTTACAGATTCCACATCTTCAGTTACGAATTCCATCATGAATTTATCATCAGTCGTTCTTGGATCCGGGTTCTGAGCCGGAGCTCCTGGATACATTTTGTTTCTAACTAGGAAAGTTAAAGACATCATGTGAGCAGCACAGAATACCATTAATTCGAACATTGGAACTACGAATGCCGGCATGTTGTGTCCCCAGTCAAAAGCTGGTTTACCACCGATATTCTGAGGCCAGTCGTGATTCATCACGTACCAGGTAAGAGTAGCACCAATAGTTACACCATAACAAGCATAGATGAAAGCGGCATCAGAAATTCTAGTTTTCTTTAAACCTAAAGCTTTGTCTAGTCCGTGAACCGGAAACGGAGTATAAACTTCGTTAATTGCGATTCCTTTATCGTTGAATGCTTTAACGCCGTTCATTAAATCGTCGTCGTCAGCATAAAGTCCGTATACAATTTTAGTGGTGCTCATCTCCTTCTTTTGCTTTATAAGTTTCACCTGAGATTTTCAAAATCGATTTTAATTCAGCCTGTGCAATTACAGGGAATGTTCTTGCATATAATAAGAATAATACAGAGAAGAATCCGATCGTTCCTAAGTATACACCCACATCAATGATCGTTGGCTTAAACATTGTCCATGATCCTGGTAAGTAGTCTCTTGAAAGGTTGATAACGATGATATCAAAACGCTCGAACCACATACCGATGTTGATGATCAATGCAACTATGAATGTCCAGATAATGTTCGTTCTTAGTCTCTTGAACCAGAAAGAAGCAGGAATAACAAGGTTACAGATGATCAATGACCAGAATGCCCACCAGTAAGGTCCTACAGCAGCACCTGGAGAAAGATATGTGAAATCTTCGAATCTAGATCCTGAGTACCATCCGATGAAATATTCAGTTGCGTAAGCTACAGTTACCATACCACCGGTTAAGATGATTACGATGTTCATAATTTCGATATGATACATTGTAATATACTCTTCTAAGTGACACACTTTTCTTGCAACCAACAATAGGGTCTGTACCATTGCAAATCCTGAGAAGATTGCACCAGCAACGAAGTAAGGAGGATAGATTGTTGAGTGCCATCCTTTAATTACTGAAGTTGCGAAGTCAAATGATACGGTAGTGTGTACTGAGAATACAAGTGGAGTTGCCAAACCTGCAAGAACCAAAGAAAGTTCTTCGAATCTTTGCCAGTGTTTTGCTTTACCACCCCAACCGAATGCAAGGAATGTATAAATTTTCTTAGTCCAAGGAGTTTTAGCTCTATCTCTGATCATTGCAAAGTCAGGGATAAGTCCCATAAACCAGAATACAGTTGATACTGAGAAATACGTAGAGATCGCAAATACGTCCCAAAGTAGAGGAGAGTTGAAGTTCCCCCAAAGAGAACCGAATTGGTTTGGTAAAGGGAATACCCAGTATCCAACCCAAACTCTACCCATGTGGATTACAGGGAAGATTGCTGCCTGTACAACCGCAAAGATCGTCATCGCCTCTGCTGATCTGTTTACAGACATTCTCCATCTCTGTCTAAATAATAATAATACTGCGGAGATTAGGGTCCCGGCGTGACCGATACCTACCCACCATACGAAGTTGGTAATATCCCAACCCCAGTTAATAGTTCTGTTAAGCCCCCATGCTCCAATACCTGTCCCGATAGTGTAAGCGATACAGCCGAATCCATAGAGGAATAGAACTAGTGCAGCATATAATGAGATCCACCATAATTTACCTGCTCTTTCTTCGATAGGTCGTGCGATATCTTCTGTAATATCGTGATAAGTTTTGTGACCAATAATTAGAGGTTCCCTTATCGGAGCTTCGTAATGTCCTGACATTTTTTACCTATTTATTATTTAAACTTTATTTTTCTACTCTGTTTCTTACTTTAGTGTGATAGAACACGTTTGGTTTTGTTCCGATCTCCTCTAGTAAATAATATCTTCTGTTAGATGCATACTGCTTTCTAATTGAAGAATCTTTATCATTCATGTCTCCAAATGTCATTGCTCCAGTAGAACAAGCTTTAGAACAAGCAGTCTGGAATTCTCCATCCTTCACTCTTCTTCCTTCTTTCTTAGCCTCAAGAATAGTATTCTGAGTCATTTGGATACACATTGAACATTTCTCCATTACCCCTCTAGTTCTTACAACTACATCCGGGTTAAGTACCATTCTTCCTAAATCGTTGTTCATGTTGAAATCGAACTTGTCATTTAGGTTATAAGTAAACCAGTTGAAACGTCTTACTTTGTACGGACAGTTGTTTGCACAATATCTGGTACCGATACATCTGTTGTAAGCCATATGGTTTTGACCTTGCTTACCGTGTGAAGTAGCCGCTACCGGACATACAGTTTCACATGGAGCGTGGTTACAGTGCTGACACATTACTGGCTGGAAGATTACATCCGGGTTGTCTGCTGGGTGGTTTAATGCACCTCCTTCTTTGTTGAATGCAGTACCATATAATTCTGGTACAGCCATTCCTTCTTTCAATCCTTCGTATACTTCTACCGTTTGTCTTGAAGAATAGTAACGGTCAATTCTTAACCAGTACATATCTCTGGACATTCTTACTTCTTCTTTCCCTACTACAGGAACGTTGTTTTCTGCCTGACAAGCAATAATACATGCTCCACAACCAGTACAAGAGTTCAGGTCGATAGATAAGTTGAAGTGAGGACCATCTGTATCATCAAAAGCATCCCAAAGGTCGATTTTTCTCGCTGGAAGTGCTCCGCTGATCGTGTGGTATTCCAAAGGTTTGTTCCATCCTTTGTGTTCATCATCGAAAGCTACGTTGATGAAATCTGCCAAAGGAACTTCCTTCGCGATTTCATAACGACCCATCAATGTATTTTGAAGCTGGATACCTGCGAACTCGTGATCTTCTCCTGTTTTCTCAATTTTAACACCTGAAAGCACAAGGTTAGAGCCGTCAAATAAAGGATAAGCATTTACTCCAGTATCAGCAGTTGCTCCTGAGTTTTTCTTACCATAACCAAGTGCAAGACCTACAGATCCTTCGGCTTGTCCTGGTTGTACGAATACAGGAACGTTTTCTATTTTAACTCCGTTTACAGTAAGGTTTACAATAGAACCATCTAACTGCATTCTCGCGTTAAGATCGTTGTCAATTGCAAATTTCTCTGCATCTTTAGGAGAAATTGTAAGGTAGTTATCCCAAGACATTCTTGTGATTGGGTCAGGTAACTCTTGTAACCAAGGGTTGTTTGCCTGAGTACCGTCTCCCATTGAAGTCTTAGTGTATAATACTAATTCTAATTCAGAAGCTTTAAAGTTTCCTAGTTCAGCAACAGCCTGAGCAGCGTTTCCACCTGCATAAGCTAAAGTAGTTGCGTTGGTAGAAGCGTTGATACCGTTGTACAATGCTTTGTTGAAAGAAGTACCACCTAAAAGAGAAGCAGAGCTTGCTTTTAAATAATCGTAGTAGTTGTTTGCTGCATTGTTTTTACCATTCTTCCAAACCAATAAAGATTCTTCAATCTGTCTTGATTTGTAGATTTTCTGAATTGTTGGCTGCATTAATGAATATACACCAGTCTGTGGTTCGATATCTCCCCAAGACTCTAGCCAGTTCGCTACCGGAATGACAGCTTTCGCTGCTTTGTACATTTCATTTTTCTTATCTGCTACAGCAACTACGTAAGGAACTTTTGATAACGATTTTTTGAAATCTTCTCCTTTTGGATGAGAGTAGATAGGGTCCACGTTGTTTGTAATCAATACACCAACTTGTCCACCGTTTACCCATCCTAAGAATTCCTGGTATTTAGCAGCGTTGAATTCTTTAAGGAAGTTTGCCTTACCTGTGAAAGCTACTGAACCTAATTTTTGGTTGATTAAGTGTGCTAAAACCTGTGCTCCTTTAGAACCGTCAGCGAAAACAACAGCTTTGCTTCCTTTTGCTTTCAATTCATTAGCAATTTCAGTTGCAGTCTTATCAGTAGTACCACCACCTACGATTGCATTGTAAACTTCCACTAAAGTTTTGTTTACAGCACTTGGTTTTAATCTGTATCTCGAGTCAGCGTTAGCTCCAGTTAATGACATGTTAGACTCCACCTGAATGTGTCTCAACATGCTTGCTCCTGGTTTTCTAGCTGCTGCATAAGAAGTCTCTAAGCTTGAAGCGTTATAATCTCCTAAGAAATCAGCCTGGAAAGAAACTACCAATTCAGAACCGTTAAGGTCATAAACAGGTAATGCTCTTTGTCCGAATACTTCCTGTGCTGCATCTAATCCTGCAGAGTAAGGGAATGCATCATAAGTTACTAATTCCGCTGTAGGATATTTAGCTTTGAATTCAGCGAATAACTTTTTGAAAGTTGGTGAAGGAAAAGAGTGTGATAAAACCACAATCTTTTTGCCTGACGCTTTAGCTTCTTCCAACCCTTTGATAACGAAACTGTCTACTTTATCGAAAGTTTCATCTTTACCGTCTAGTTTAGGCTGCTTTACTTTATCGTTATCATAAAGAGAAAGTACACTTGCCTGAGCTCTTGCGTTAGTTTTACCTAAATCGCCACCAGCCGGGTTGGGTTCAATTTTGATAGGTCTACCTTCACGGGTTTTTACTAAAACACTAGCAAAGTCGAAACCGTCAAAATAAGTTGAAGCGTAATAATTAGGGATTCCCGGAATAATATCATGCGGCTTTACCACATAAGGAATCGTTTTGATTACCGGAGCTTCGCAGGCAGCTAATGTAACTGCTGCTGTAGAGAACCCTAGTAATTTAAGGAAATCTCTTCTTGAAGTACTAGATCCGTTTTTCTCAGCATCTCCAAGGAAATCTTCTACCGGAATTTCTTCCTGAAACTCTTTCTGAGCCAGCTTATTATTCAAAGCTGGATCTTTAAGTTCATGAATACTTCTGAATTGTATTTTGTTTGAAGCCATTTATACTTCTAATTTTTTAGTTATTAATAATGACATTTACCACACTCAAGACCTCCAATTGCATCTACAGTGATCTTACCTCCATCTTGAGGATATTGTTTTTTCAACTTGTCATGTAGATTTTTGAAGTACTCTTTATTATAACCGTTGTTCATATCAACTTCAGTCGTTCTGTGGCACTCGATACACCATCCCATAGTAAAGTCGTTTGCCATCTGAACAACATTCATTGTATCAATTTTACCGTGACAAGCTTTACATACAACATCAATTTTGTTGTTAGGATTCTTTTTGTTGAAAGAATTGATGATCGCTTGTTCTCCAGCAATTACGTGCTGTGAGTGGTTGAAGTAAACGAAGTCTGGCATGTTGTGGATTCTTGTCCATTCAACCGGTTGTGTTTTTCCTGTATACTGTTGTTTTGCAGGATCCCAACCTGTTGCAGCGTAGATCTTCTGAATTTCTCCGTCATAGAATGCCTTGTCTTTTCCTGGTTCCATGTAGTGATCTGCGTTGTATTCAGAAATCGTTCTGTGACAGTTCATACAAACGTTCATAGAAGGAATCTCAGATACTTTTCCGTATTTAGCACTAGAGTGACATAACTGACAGTCAATTTTCTGTTCTCCGGCGTGAATTTTGTGAGAGAAGTAGATAGGTTGCTCAGGTTTGTACCCTTTGTAAACCCCAATCCACATTAACCAGTTCCATACTCCGTAAGCGGCTAAAATAGCAAGGATTGCCAATAAACCTTTACCAATGAAGTGGAACTTCTCATACATTTCACTGAAAGAACGAACTCTTGTTTCATTAAGTCCAGCTAAATCTTCAGACTGACCTAGTTTTACCAATTGTCTTAGCTTAACCAAGATCCAAACCAGTAAACCTGCGATCGCTAAAAGTGAAATGATGACAACGTTTGTTGTAGTTTTGTCTGCAGGAGCTGCCGCAGTAGCGTCAGTTGCAGGAGTTGCTTCCGGTTTTTTCTCCTCCGGAGCAGGAGGGTTAGTTGTGAAAGCTAAAATGTCGTCAATATCCTTATCTGTAAGATTTGGAAAGACCTGCATTTCAGTCTTGTTAAACTTTTCAAAAATCTCATTGGCGTATTTATCCCCAGAAGCTCTTAGAGCTTTGTTGTCTTTGATCCACTTGTGAAGCCAATCTTTGTCTACACCACCTTCTGTCTTTACACGTTCTACAACCCCTTTTAGAGGTGGTCCTACAACTTGTTTGTCCAGCGCGTGACATGCAGTACAATTCGCTTTGAAAAGTTTCTCTCCGTTTTTAGGATCGCCGTCTTGCCCGTAAAATGAAGCACTGGTTGATAGCAATAAGCCTATTGCTATCAACGTTTTTTTATAATGCTTTCTCCAACTAATCATTTAAATTATCTTATGTTAGTAAATTATTGAACATTCAATCAATTCCGCAAAAATAATATTTTTAACAGGAATTTAACGGTATATCGAAAAGGGAAAATATCATTTACGTTTAATTTGTATTGATTCTAAATAACCAGTTTGGTATAGTTTTTTAATTTGTATAAATTTGCGGAAACAAGTTTAAATGAGAAATCTAATCAAAATATTTTCGATATTATCATTATTTGGATTTTATAATATTGAAGCACAACAAGTTGTTAAAAAGGATACCCTGTCAGGAACAGAGCTTATTATGACAATGGATTCCAAAATAAATGCTGCTTTGGAAGGAATTGAAGGAAAGTGTGCGAAAGTTACTCCAACAAATTCTCCTAAAGATTTCGGTAATAATGATAGTGGAATTTCTACAGGAATCAATACAAAACCACCTAAGATCTTTGTACCGAGTAGAGAGCTTACCAATGCTGAAATCTGTAAGAAAAATCCTAGAATTTTAGGGTTCAAAATCCAGATTACAACGGTAAAAAGTAATGAGGAGGCTAATGAGGTGAAGTCTTATTTCAGAAAAAGATTCCCGAATCTGAAAGTGGAGACCGATGCTTCTTTAAGACCAAATTATAAGATTTTGGCTGGAAGTTATTTCACAAAACAAAGTGCCGCCAGTGATCTTTCGAAAATCAGAGAATACTTTAAATCTGCAGTTGCAGTACAGTATAGAATTTTCTGTGCCGAGGCTAAATAAGAAGAATTTATTTCAATATAAAAAAACAAAAAGCTGAGAAATTTCTCAGCTTTTTTTATTGATAATAATTTTCCATAAACCAGAAGAATTCTGCCATTCTAAAGATATTGTTGATCAGCAGATAAGTAAATAATATTGCCACAATGAATGTTAAAAACGACATCATTTTCGGTGATGATCTGTACGCAAAAAAGAGCCATCCTACAAGCAAAGGATAGACAAAAACAAAATGTCCTCCGTAGATGTAGGAAGTATGAAGACCAAATCTCATCACGCAATGGATGATGATATCAACTGCAAATGAAATAGTGATGATCTGGACCCATTTATTCTTGAAATTTTTAAAATAACTCCAACTTATCAGGATTAATAATATTGCTACGAAAAAGTAAGGAATGGCAGATGAATAAAGATCCATATAAAGTCCTTTGAAATTGAACCCTTTCATATTGTGCTTGTCTGACATGATGAAGCCGGGGAAAAGAATATTCCCGCCAAAGAAAAATGAAAGAATCATATCCCATGTCGGCATAGATTCTACATTGGAAAACTTTTCATATTGCTGATTGGTTTTTGAAAAGATATTCTGATATTTAAAATCGATTCTGTTCAGATAAAGCAGGATAAAACAAATAACCGCAATTATTACTCTTAATGCAGCATTTCCGAATTTCTTCCAGTTGGTAAAAATGCCTTTTTCAAAAATAAGAGGAATGAAAACTTTTACAAAGTTGGTAATAGTAAGCCCTCCGATAGTAATCCCAGCCAATGATAAGGCTGTTGCTGGTATTTTCTCTTCTTTCCTTAGTTTGATTGCCGCATAGTAGTTGTATAGCGATAGTAAAAATAAAGTGTAGGTAAAGTTTTCCGGTGTGAAAGACAAGATGATATTAGTGGCAAAAGCTCCAAAGAATAATACGATTAAAAGGCTTAACCATAAAGGAAGCTGAATGATATTCTTTACATATTTAAATACCTGAACAATGTTCAATGTGATGATGATATTACTGAGCCATGCCAGAGTAAGCCTGAAATTAGCATCCATTTTTCCTCCTGAAATAAATAACGAAAATTCTCTTATCCAGTTAAAAAAATAGTAAGATAAAGGGTGTCTCTCAAAGCTGCCTCCCGTCATAAGGATAGATTTGTTGTCAAAGCTGAAATAGGCATCCCATGGAATTCTGCTGTCAAAAATAATCCTGTAATGAAGGGCAATATAAGATCCCAGAATTCCATAGCAGACAATGAAAAACAGAAATACTGCCAGTTCGGTATAAGTGGATGGAAAAACCAGTTTAAGAAAATTGATACATTTTGTTTTGATAAAAGACACGGGTCAAATTTTTTGCAAAAGTAAAATAAAAAAACCACCAAAATTGGTGGTTATAAAAGTTTGTATAAACGTTGTTATTGTTTGATTACTTTCTCGGTTTTGGAAGTTCCGTCTGAGAAGTCTACTTTTAATAGATAAACTCCTTTTGGAAGCGAAGAAATATCCAATTTTTCTGAAGTATTGTTGAGTAGAGATTTTCCACTTGCATCAATTACTGTAGCAGATTTGATTTTTTTGTCTGTTTTTATATTGATTTCTCCTTTTGTAGGGTTTGGATAGATGTTTGTGAACTCTTTAACTTTAGCATTGGATTCCTGAGTCGCTAATGTAGCGCTTGCTAAGACCTGTACATCATCTATGGAAAGACTATCTGCATCATTGGCAACATAACGGAATCTGAATTTAACGTTCGCCTGCCCTGCATAGGAAGCTAAGCTCACGGTAATTGCTAATGTTTCATAATCCGTATATACTCCGTAGTTTTCTTCAACCCATACCTGATTCCAGGTAGTCCCTCCATCTGTGGAGACCTCTACTTTTAAATCTCCGTTAGGATTTGGATCAACCATGTATTCGTATCCAATTTTAGCATTGAACTTTAGTACCGGACTTGTTGTTCCTACCAAACTGAAGGAGGGGCTTGTTAAATGAGCGTCCTGTGCCTGGGCAATCCATCCTATAGCGGCAGATTTTCCACCATTGATATTGAATGTTGCTTGTCCGGTTGCATTAAATATGGTAGTGGTAAATCCCCAAGGTCTTGAAGCCACATTTGTTCCGGTTGTCCATCCTGTTGGAGGAAATGTCGTACCCTGAAAAGTTTCTGTGAGAATCTGTGCGTTCCCAAATACAAAAGAGATTAGGGAAATGAATAGTAATTTTGTTTTCATTTGGTTTACGTTTAAAGTTGTTAGTAAATGTAATAAAAAAATGAAAATAATTACATGTTTTTTAATTTTTTTATGAATATTTGTTAATTACGAACTGCATGAAAGTGTGGAACATCCGGCAGTATCATCATATCCAGACGGTCTTTTGGCGGAGAACTCGGGGTATATTTCCTGATATGGATTTCCGAGTGCTTTCATGAGCTTTTCCAGCATCTCTTTTTTGCCATTGCTGATCTCTTCAATGCATTCGTAGAGAAGATAATTTCGGAGTATAAATGTTGGATTTGCCTTTTCCATCATAGCTAAAGAGTCTTCTTCTGAAATAGAGTTTAAAGCTTTTCTTGCTTCATATCTTTTGATGAAACTATTTAGCTTTTCCAGCTTTTCTTCATTCAGGATAATATAAGAGACATCTTTAAAATGTTCTGATATATTTGTGGCTTGGGTTATTTTTTTCAGTTGATTGAAAAACAAGGTGTAATCTAACTGAAGTTCTTGCATAAGACCCTGCCAGCTGGTGAAAAACTCTTCATCATCCTTTTGAAGCTGATCAAAACCGAACTTTTTACAAAGCATCTGGTCATGAGCTTCCCAAAAATAAGTTCCGAAATTATTTAAAGTATCTTCTAAAAACTTTTCATCTTTGATTAACGGATGAAGAGCATTGGCAAGCTGCCAAAGATTCCATTGAGCAATTTGTCCCTGTTTTCCGAATGCATATCTTCTTCCCGGAAGGTCTGTTGTGTTGGGTGTGAAATTCAAATCATATTCATCCATCATGGAATAGGGACCGTAATCAATGGTTAATCCGAGAATTGACATGTTATCTGTATTCATTACTCCGTGTACAAAACCGACTCTGAACCATTCAACCATTAAGTTAGCCGTTCGGGTGCAGATATTTTCAAAGAAATCTCTGTATTTCGTACTGTCAGTAGCTGTAATTTCCGGATAATAATTTTCAATGGTAAAATCGGCAAGTTCCTGAAGATTGTTGTATTCTCTTTGGGCAGACATAAGTTCAAAATGTCCGAAACGTAAAAAGCTTTCAGCAGTTCTGATGACCACTGCACCTTTTTCAAGCTGTGGATTTCCACTGTACATGATATCGCGCATCACATCTTCACCCGTAAAAGCAAGGCTAAGCGCTCTTGTTGTAGGTATACCTAAATGATGCATGGCCTCACTCATAAGATATTCGCGTACAGAAGACCTTAATACGGCTCTTCCATCAGCATGTCTGGAATATGGAGTAGCACCGGCTCCTTTCCATTGTATTTCGGTCTTTTTTCCTGCCTCATTGGTAATTTCACCAGCAAGGATGGCTCTTCCATCTCCAAGCTGTCCTGCCCAGTTTCCGAACTGATGTCCTGCATAAGCTGTGGCGTATGTTCGAACATTTTCCGGAAGGTTATTTCCAACCAAAAAATTCAGGTCTTCATCTTCATATTTTCCCAGGCCAATTTCTTCTGATAAAGCTTCGTTAAAAGCAATCAATTCGGGTTTATCAAAACCTGCAGGCTTAATAGTAGCAAATAAGACTTTTGGAGTGTTTCTCTGCATAGGGTTATTGGAAAAATCACCAGGAAAAGTTTCAATAAATGGCTGTCTGATACGTTCGATATTCATCCTTCAAAGGTATTAATTAAAAAAGAAAAGACCTTTCAAATTATTGAAAGGTCTTGTGTATTTCTAAAAGAGAATTTATTTATTGAAATCTACTTCATCATTAGAATGAAGGTTTTCATTGATGTTGTCCTCTTTCTTTTCTGTTGGTTTTTTAGGAGTTGGATCTGCCGGCCTTGGATTTTTGATCTCATCGATCGTCTGAAGACTTCCTTCATCTCCATATCCTCCGCTTAGTCCTTTAAGGTTTGAACATCCGTCTTTCCAGTCTGAAGGCTTAACAAACTTGTCATCAGGAGTTACTCCTAAGCTCTTATCAGCCCATACTTTTTTCATGAAAATTGCCCAGATTGGTAGTGCCATTCTCGCACCCTGACCTTCACCTGTTCCAAAGAAGTGGGTTGCTCTGTCTTCCCATCCAACCCATGCTCCGGTTGCCAGTTTTGGTGTGATTCCCATAAACCATCCATCGGAGTTATTCTGAGTTGTTCCTGTTTTAGCTGCAATTTCCACAGCTTTTGAAATTCCTCTTCTTCCTAATTCTCCGGAAGCAGTTCCGTATTGTGCAACACCTTTCATAAGTTCAATCATGGTGTAGGCATACATTGGGTTCATTACTTCTTTAGGCTCTACGTTTACTTCTTTGATTACTCTACTGTTGGCATCTTCAATTCTCCAGATCATCTCTGGTTTGTTGTAATTACCATAATTGGCAAAAGTACTGTAAGCACCTAGCATTTCGTAAATCGTGATGTCTGATGAACCTAAAGCAATGGTATTGTTTCTAGGAATATCTTCTGTTACTCCCAGATCTCTTGCCGTCTGGATTACAGCGTCTACTCCTGTCATTTCAATAAGTCTTGCAGCAACAGGGTTTTGAGAGTGTGCCAATGCATCTTTTAAAGTAAGCATTCCACCTCTTCCCGGTACATGCCATCCGTTATGATCATAAGTTCCGTTAGAAACAGCAGAACAAGGTGTCATTCCAAGTTTCATAATAGCAGTAGCATATACGAAAGGCTTGAATGTAGATCCTACCTGTCTCTTACCTTGCTTGATATGGTCATATTGGAAGTGCTGCCAGTCTATACCACCTACCCAAGCTTTGATTTCTCCGGTTCCCGGAACCATAGACATCAAACCTGCCTGTGCAATTTGTTTGTGGTATCTGATAGAATCCCATGGAGACATTTCCACCTCTTCTTCTCCTGCCCATGTGAATCGCGAAGTTTTAATAGGTTTTTTGAACTCCATCATGATAGAATCCTCAGGCATTCCGTCAGCTTTCAGTAATTTGTAACGGCCGGTTCTTTTCATCGCCTGAACCATTACGTCCTTGATTTGTTTATCATTAAGATAGTAGAAAGGTCTGTTCTTTCTTCCTCTCTGTTCTGCATCAAATCTCTTCTGAAGATCTGTTAAGTGTTCTTTGATTGACTCTTCAGCATATTTCTGCATTTTAGAATCAAGAGTAACATATATTTTTAGACCGTCCTTGTAAAGGTTAAGCTTTTTACCGGTTTCTTTTTCATGAGCTTCAAGATATTTGTCAATCTCTTTTCTCAGATAGAACTTGTAATAAGCAGAATATCCATCAGTGATACTCTTGATAGGATGGAAGTCTACTTCAATCGGGGTACTGGCTGCTTTTTCATAAGTTGCAGCATCAATGTATCCGGTTTTCTGCATTTGATCCAATACAACATTCCTTCTTTCTTTAGCCTTTTCAGGGTATCTGTAAGGATTGTTTTTTCTTGGATTTTCAAGCATTGCTACAAATGTTGCAGCTTCCGGTAATGTAAGTTCAGACGTTTTCTTGTTAAAGTAAACTCGGGAAGCCATTTCAATACCATTAGCATTGAAAAGGAAGTCGAACTTGTTGAAATAAAGAGTGATAATTTCTTCTTTGGTGTATCTTTTCTCAAGACTTACTGCTACTACCCATTCTTTCAGTTTCTGGAATGCTCTCTGAACTTTATTCTGAGAAGCATTTCCTGTGAAAAGAAGTTTGGCAAGCTGTTGAGTAATGGTAGAACCTCCACCACGTCCACCACCATATGCTACGGCTCTGGCAACGGAGTATAAATCGATTCCTGAGTGTTCTTTAAAACGCTCATCTTCTTTAGCCTGTAGAGCATAAATAAGATAAGGAGGGAGATCCTTATAAACAATTGGTTGAGTCTTTTCTTTTTCGAATTTACCCAAAGTTACTCCGTCTGAAGAAATGATCTCAGAAGCAACAAAGATATCCGGATTTTCAAGTTCTTTTACATCAGGCATTTCCCCAAGGAATCCTTGAGAAACCGAAAAGAAAAGCCCTGAAATTCCCAGAACTACCGCAATGAGTCCGATCCAGATAAATGAAACCCATTTTCTCCAGGAGGTATCTTTCTTTTTCTTGGGAGGCAGAGGAAATGTTTTCCCCTTATTTCCTGTATTTTTTTTGTTTTCTTCCATTTATGGTTACGGTTTAGCCGTTTCTATTTTTACCCCAATATCCTCAATTCCCGGAAGGTTATCATTTCTCATCGCCTGAGTAAGACCGATTTCATATTTTCCTTTTCCCGGAAACTGGTAATTTACTTTATACTGAAACAAAGTTTCTTTCGTATCACCAAACCCTGTACCAAGCCATTCTCCGTTTGGTTTAGCCAGAACATAATTCAACGTGTCTGTTTCCTTTTTTTTGTTCTGTAGATTGGTGAAATTCACTATAAACCTTATATTGCTGTAAGGATAAGTGTTGTTATTTCTTACGACAAATATAATATTTTTAGGATTCTGCGGATCTGAAACTTCAAGATTAAATTTTTGTTCGCTTTTCTTATTCCATTTGTTATCAACGGAATTCATGATGACATCTCCTCCTGAGGAAGAGTTGCAGCTAAAGAAAAGGATAAATGAAAGTAATCCTAAAATTTTATGCATTGTTATCTTTTTTTGGAGGATATTTCTTTTTGAATTTTTTCTTGTTCGGATTGTTACTCTGTGGTTTTTTATCAGCGTCAGAATTATTCACTGCTTTTTCCACAGGTGTTTTTTGCTGTGGGTGCTGCTTTTGAGGTCTAGGCTGATTGGCAGATTGAGCGTTTGGGTTTTCGGTTTTTTCAGATCTTTCCGGTCTCTCTTGTCTTTCCGGTCTGTTTCTTTTTTGTCCTTGGCCCTGACCCTGACTTTGCTGGTTGTTGTTTTGCTTATTCTGGTTGCTCTGGTTGTTTCTGTTCCTGTTGTTTCCTCTGTTTTTCTTTTCGAAACGGTCCACATTGTTTTCCTGTATCAAATCGATCGTGTGAGTAGAGGTTTCAGGCTGTTTCAGGTCTTCAAGAGGAAGTGTTTTTTCTCCTCTTTTATTCTTTGAAATCAATTTTTTAACAAGGTCAATATCAAAATCATACCATGCAATTGAGCTGTCTACATAAGCAAACCACATTTTCTTTTTGAAAACGTCGATTTTAATACAGAATGCTTTTCCTTTCTCTGTTTCCAAAGTAGTTGAAGAAGAAGGGAAGTTGCTTAATGCGTCCAGGTAGCTGTCAAGCTCATAGTTAAGGCAGCATTTCAGCTTACCACATTGTCCTGCCAGTTTCTGAGGATTGATACTCAGCTGTTGATATCTTGCAACATTGGTGTTTACAGACCTGAAATCTGTAAGCCATGTTGAGCAGCAAAGTTCACGTCCGCAAGACCCGATTCCACCCACTTTGGCGGCTTCCTGTCTAAAACCGATTTGTTTCATATCGATCTTGGTACGGAATGCACTAGCGTAATCTTTGATCAGCTGTCTGAAATCTATTCTGTTATCAGCAGTATAATAAAAGGTTATTTTTGAAGAGTCACCCTGATATTCCACATCGGTAACTTTCATTTCAAGGCCTAATCTTTGTGCAATTTTTCTTGCTTCAAGCTTTACGCCGTCTTCTTTTTTTCTTGCTTCCTGCCATACCTCAAGATCTTTTTGGTTGGCCTGTCTGTATATTTTGAGTGCCGATTCTTCCGAAAATTTTTTCTTTTTCATCTGAATCTTTACTAATTCTCCCGTAAGGCTTACTACGCCTACATCGTGTCCCGGACTTGATTCTACTGTAATTACGCTACCTATATGTAAAGGAATATTATTTACATTCTTATAAAAAGATTTTCTGTCATTTTTAAACCTAACTTCTACAAAATCACACCTGTTTGGTGCCGGATTGTTGATGTTAGAAAGCCAGTCAAAAACACTTAATTTATAACTATTCCCGCAGGTATTTACATTTTCACAGCCATTTGCGGTTTTTTTAGGACCGCAAGAATGTGCAGAATCGCCGGATGTTTTACATCCACAACTCATATTTTCTATTATTTATAATCTGCAAATTTATGTATTTTTATCTTTATGCGATTCTAAAATACTTAAATAAGGTGAATTCGGTATAAAAGATTTCCCTATTTTAACTAAGAATGATGTCTGTAGATGTAGTCAGAGGCTTTATAAGGGAATAAAAATGCTGATTTTTAATTTATTCTATTTTTTTTCTTTAACATTTATTATCTTTTTCCTTTCCTGGATTGCTTTTTTAGTGCATTATTGTTTAATTTTAAACGATCGTTTAAAATTAAACAATGAATATAACTTGATTTTTAAACTATTTTAAGTGTTTAATAATGATTGTTTTGTATTTTATTTTCTTTGAGGTGTTATTTTAAACATAGTTTTCTTTTGCAATATTGTTTAAAATATTAGGAAATATTAACAGACGTATTCAAAATAATTTTATATTTGGCTTATATATATAATAATAGTCTATGAAAAAAATATTAGTATCAACTGCTTTATTGGCGGGAGTTCTATCTTACGCAGGAGGCTTCAGAGTTTCCCTGCAGGGGGTAAAACAATTGGCAATGGCGCATACTAGTGCTCATGCCGAAGACGCGAGTGTGACATTCTTTAACCCGGCGGGTATGTCATTTATCCCTTCCAAGCTGAGTGTAGTGGCAGGAGGGTTTGCAGCAAGTAACAAGGTTACTTTTCAAAACTTCAATACTTTACAAAGTACAGAGACAGATAACCCTGTAGGAACTCCTTTCTATGCCGCAATTACTTATAGACCGATAGAAAAGCTTACCGTAGGTCTAAGTGTAACAACACCTTTTGGAAGTACAATTAAGTGGCCGAATGACTGGGAAGGTAAAGAAATGGTTCAAAAATTAGAACTGAAAAGTTTCTACTTCCAGCCAATGGTTTCTGTAAAACTAGCTCCATGGGTATCTTTTGGTGCCAGCTATATCTATGCAAAAGGAGTTGTAGACTGGGATAAAGCAGTAACACAATTTGGAGGACAGGTAAATATCAACGATAAAAAAGCAAGCGGACACGGATATGGTTTTGGTTTCTACTTCAGACCTGATCCGAAATTAGATGTAAGTATTGCTTACCGTTCAGCAATAGATATGAAAGCTAAAAAAGGTACGGCTACTTTCCAGTTCCCTTCTCAATCTATCTATAATCAGCTGAAATTAAATGCTGCCGGACAGGATGGGTTCTCTGCAACACTTCCGTTAGTGGAAGAATACACCATTGGTTTAACTTATAAAGTGACACCGAAATGGCAGGTTTCTGCTGACTTTAACTATCACGGATGGGAAAGATACAGTAAGCTTACTTTAGATTTCGAGAATGCTCCTATTGGAAACAACCCATCAGATCCAACTGTTCTTACAAGTCCTAAAAACTTTAAGAATTCTAAAACATTCAGACTGGGAACTCAGTATGCATTTACCAATATGATTTACGGACGTTTGGGAGCTTATTATGATGAAGCACCTTACACTACAGAAAACTTTATCCCGGAAACACCTTCATATGATACGTATGTTATTACAGGAGGGATTGGCTTTAAGCTGAAACAATTCGGAATTGATATTGCAGGAGGATATGCAATGCCTCAATACAGAAATGTAAATAATGCTAATCTAGGTTTCTACGGACAGTCGAAAGCAACAGCATTTTACTTAGGTCTAGGTTTATCCTATAATCCATTTTAATTTTAGAAGACTATGAAAAAAATTATAATATCGACAATTGCAGTTTCTGCACTTCTTTTTACAGTAAGCTGTAATACGGATTTCGATACGGATGTGAAAGATATCCCGGTAACAAAAGGAGACGCAGACTTTTCAAAATATATTTCGTTAGGAAACTCATTAACTGCTGGTTATAGAGATGGAGCTCTTTACAGCAGTGGACAGAGTGAATCTTATCCAAGCATGATTGCAGCGCAAATGCAATTAGCAGGTGGAGGCGCTTTTAAACAGCCAATGATGCCTAATGACACAGGAGGGTTTACCAATTTATTTAACCCAGCAACAGGAGATTTTGCAGGTAAATATGTGTTAAGTGTGGTGAACGGAGCATTAACTCCCGGTCCAACAGCTCCAGGAGCAGCATTAGATAATGTTTCTGCTGGTGGTCCTTACCAGAATATGGGAGTTCCGGGAGCAAGAGTAGCGCATTTACTGGCTCCGGGATATGGGAATCCAGCCGGATTAATCTCTACGCCTGCTACTGCAAATCCATATTTCGTAAGGTTTGCGTCATCAACAACAACTTCAGTAGTAGAAGATGCCCTAAAACAAGACCCAACCTTCATTTCTTTATGGATAGGAAATAATGATGTTTTATTATATGCAACTTCAGGAGGAGCTGATCCGAATGTTCCGATTACGCCAGTAGATGGTGCTGTAGGGGTAGGGTTCAGTAATACCTATGCTTATTTAGTAGATAAACTATTCCCTGCCGGTACAAAAAGAAAAGGTGTTATTGCTAATATTCCTACAGTTACCAATGTCCCTTACTTTACGAGAATTCCTGCTATGCCTCTTACAGGTTTGACAGATGCTCAGGTAACTCAGCTGAATACAGGATATGCTCAGTATAATGCAGGATTGCTGCAGGCTAAAACCTTAGGAGCGATCAGCGATGCTGAATATCAGAGAAGGTTAATTAAATTTACTGCTGGAGCGGCAGTCAACGGAGCTGTAATTGTAGATAAAGATCTGTCAACTGTTCCGGGGCTTCCAAAATACAGACAAACAACAGCGAAGGATTTAATTCTTTTACCAGCTAGTAAAGTTCTTACTCCACAGGCTGGAGGAGGTACTTCCGTACCATTAGAAGATAAGCTTGTCCTTACTGAAGCTGAGACTGCAAAAGTCCTTGCTGCTACTGCAGGATATAACACAGCGATAAAAAAAGCAGCAACAGACAAAGGTCTTGCCTTTGTGGATATGGACGCTAAAATGATGGAATTGAATTCTAAATCAGGAATTATTTGGGATGGAGTAAAATATACGGCGACATTTGTAACCGGCGGAGCTTTCTCTTTAGACGGAGTTCATCTGACAGGACGCGGATACGGTATTGTTGCTAATGAATTTATCAAGTCTATCAATGCTAAATATAAGTCTACACTTCCGCAGGTAGATCCGAACAAATATTCAGGAGTTAAATTCCCTTAATAATTGATAAAATAAAAACTTAGAAACCACAAGAGTAAATCTTGTGGTTTTTTTTTAAATTTGCAAAATCTTTTAAAAAGTAAAAATGGCCGATCAGTTAAGTTATCTATTTTGTACAAGAACCAGCAGGGACTTGGCAGAGAAAATTGCCCAGAGTTATGGGAAAGAATTAGGAAAAATCAACTTTCAGGAGTTCAGCGACGGGGAATTTGAGCCTGTTTTGGACGAATCTGTAAGAGGAGGAAGAGTTTTCCTGATTGGATCTACATTCCCTCCTGCAGACAATCTTTTGGAACTTCTTCTAATGATTGATGCAGCAAAAAGAGCTTCTGCAAAGAGCATCACCGTAGTAATTCCTTACTTCGGACTTGCCAGACAGGACAGAAAAGACAAACCAAGAGCGCCGATCGGTGCAAAATTAGTTGCTAACCTTCTTACTGCAGCAGGAGCAACAAGAATCATGACAATGGATCTTCACGCAGATCAGATTCAGGGATTCTTCGAGATTCCGGTAGATCATCTGTATGCTTCTACTATTTTCGTAGACCACATCAGATCTTTGAATCTTGATAACCTTACCATTGCTTCTCCTGATATGGGAGGTGCAAAAAGAGCGAAAAACTATGCCGGTCACCTGGGTGCTGAAGTAGTAATTGCTTATAAGGAAAGAAAAAAAGCAAACGTTGTAGAAGAAATGTTCCTTATCGGGGATGTTACAGGTAAAAATGTAATCCTTATTGATGATATGATTGATACTGCAGGTACACTTTGCAAAGCTGCAGATATCTTAATTGAAAAAGGAGCAAAAACAGTAAGAGCTATGGCTACTCACGGAGTGCTTTCAGGAAAGGCTTACGAGAATATTGAGAACTCGCAACTGCTGGAAGTTATTGTAACTGACTCAATTCCTGTTAAAAATAATTTGTCATCTAAAATAAAAGTGCTATCTTGCGCCCCGTTATTTGCAGACGTTATGACAATGGTTCATGAGCACAAATCAATTAGCAGCAAGTTTGTTATTTAATTGATTTTAAATAAGTTGCAAATTAAAATAAGAACAATTTTTTAAATTTTTTATAAATGAAATCTATTACAATTCAAGGTACAAAAAGAGAAAGCGTGGGCAAAAAGTCTACAAAAGCTTTACGTGATGCTGAATTAGTTCCTTGTGTTGTTTATGGAGGTGAAGCACCTTTGAACTTCTCTGCTGAAGAGAGAGCTTTCAAAGGATTAGTATACACTCCTGAAGCACACACGGTATCTATTGAGGTTGACGGAAAAACAATTCCAGCTGTTCTTCAGGATATTCAGTTCCACCCGATTACTGACAAAATTCTTCACGTTGACTTCTATCAGTTATCTGATGATAAGCCAGTGATCATGGAAGTTCCGGTAAGAATTACAGGACGTTCAAAAGGTGTTGTAGCTGGTGGTGTTTTACGTCAGTCTTTCAGAAAACTAAAAGTAAAAGCTATCCCTGCTAACCTACCTGACGAAGTAGTAGTTGATGTTACTCCATTAAGAATTGGTAACAAACTTTACATCGGTGGTATCAAAACAGAAGGATATTCTTTCATGCACCCTGACAATGCAGTAGTAGTTGCTGTTAAGATGTCTAGAAATGCAATGAAAGGTGGTGCAGCTGCAATGGATGATGATGATGAGGAAGAAGTTGCAACTGAAGAAGGTGCAGCCCCTGAAGCAGCAGCAGAAACTGCAGCAGAATAAGAATTGCTTATTTAAACAATATAAGAACCCGTCAGTTATGGCGGGTTTTTTATTTGATAGCCAGTCTCAGCTGAAAGAACTGAGCAAACTTAAAAGGTTTGGTTTCAATTTCATCTTTTTGCTTTATTGTCTTTCTTCACCTTACACTATCGAATATTTCTATCAACTGACAATGATCAGGAGCCAACCCCATGCTTCCTTTCGGAAAAAAAGCCGTAAATTTGAAGAGTTCTAAATAAGGACGTTTTAATTTAAAAAATAAATAAATGTTTGACATTCAGGAAATAAGAAGCCAGTTTTCTATATTGGACAGAGAAGTGAACGGTAAACCTTTGGTTTATCTGGATAATGCAGCTACATCCCAAAAACCAAATTCAGTTTTGGAAGTCTGTCACGCATATTATACAGAACTTAATGCCAACGTTCACAGAGGAATTCATACACTGAGCCAGCTGGCAACAGAAGAAATGGAGCTTTCAAGAAGAAAGATTCAGAAATTCATCAATGCTGAACATGACTTTGAAGTAATTTTTACAAAGGGAACAACAGAAGGGTTGAACCTTATCGCTTATATTTTAACACAGAAACTGCAGAAAGATGATGAAATCATTATTTCTTATCTGGAGCACCATTCCAATATTGTTCCATGGCAAATGCTGTGTGAAAGAACCGGAGCGAAACTTCGCGTAATTCCGATTGATGAGAACGGAATCCTTCAGATGGATTATTTTGATCAGTTTTTGAGTGAAAAAACGAAGGTTGTTTCTGTAAATCAGGTTTCTAATGCTTTGGGGATTGTAAATCCAATTGAGGAAATTATTGCTAAAACAAGAAAAAATACAGATGCTTATGTTGTGATAGACGGAGCTCAGTCTGCTCCGCATTTCAATATTGATGTACAGAAGATGGATTGTGATTTCTTTGTGTTCTCAGGTCATAAAATGTATGCTCCGATGGGAACAGGTATTTTATATGGAAAACAAGAAATATTGGAAGCTTTACCGCCGTTTCATGGAGGAGGGGAGATGATTGCGACGTGTTCCTTCGAAGGAACTACCTATGCGGGTCTTCCATTCAAATATGAAGCAGGAACACCGAATGTAGGAGGAAATATCGCTTTAGGTGCTGCCGTTGATTTCATGAACAGAGTAGGTCGTGAGAATATTCAAAACCATGAAAATGCTTTGTTGGAATATGCTCAAAGACATCTTTTAGAAATTGAGGGTCTGAAAGTATATGGTGAGAAAGCAAAAAGAACAGGTGTTGTATCATTTAATCTGGAAGGAGTGGGTATTGCCTCTGATGTAGGGATGATCCTTGATAAAATGGGAATCGCTGTAAGAACAGGACACCACTGTACACAGCCTATCATGAACTTCTTTAATATTGCCGGAACAGTAAGGGCAAGTTTCGCTATTTATAATACTTTCGAAGAAATTGATGCCCTGGTGGAAGGTGTTAGAAAAGCACAGAGAATGTTGAGTTAATTAATAAAGAATCTCTACGATATAGAATTAAAGCAGCCTTTGAGCTGCTTTTTTTATTAGTCTATTGGTATACAATAACACCGGCCCTCAATAATGACCGGATAATTGCCGGTAGCACATTCCAGGCAGATTTGTCCTTCTACTATAATACTTTTCATCTTTACTTTGTTTAGCTTTTTCATATGATGTGATTTAAAGGGTTAATAATCAAATGTAAAAACCTCCGGAAAATTAATTACAATAAAAAAGCCCTGTTAACGGATAACAAGGCTATTGTATTTTTAAGAGAATAATCTTACAAATTCGGTTTCCAGTCTACTACTGCTCTGATGAAAGCTTCAGCATTTTCGACAGGAACATTCGGTAGAATTCCGTGGCCTAAGTTGGCAATGTATCTGTCTTTTCCGAAACGGTTGATCATTTCATTCACCATCTTCTTAATGGTTTCAGGTGTTGAGTGAAGTCTTGCAGGATCAAAGTTCCCCTGTAGCGTCATTGTATGGTTCGTTAAAGTTCTTGCGAATTCCGGCTTAATAGTCCAGTCTACGCCAAGAGCAGAAGCCTTAGACATTGTCATATCTTCCAGAGCAAACCAGCATCCTTTTCCAAATACTACAACATGAGTAAGGGGGCTTAATGCTTCAACAATCTGGTTGATGTACTGCCATGAGAACTCCTGATAATCTGTAGGAGAAAGCATTCCTCCCCAGGAATCGAAAACCTGTACTGCAGAAACTCCTTTTTCTACTTTTCTCTTCAGATAGGCGATTGTAGTATCTGTAATTTTTTGTAATAATAAATGTGCTGCTTCAGGCTGTTGGAAGCAGAAGGATTTTGCAATATCAAAAGCTTTACTTCCTTTTCCTTCTACACAGTAACAAAGAATGGTCCATGGAGAACCGGCAAAACCGATCAATGGAATGTCATTGTCCAGCTTCTGAAGTGTAAGTTCAATAGCATCGAAAACGTACCCTAAAGTATTATTCACATCCGGAGTTTCAATATTCTGAACCTGTTCCATTGTTCTGATTGGAGTATCTAACCATGGTCCAACAGATTCTTTCATTTTGAAATCAATTCCCATTGCCTGCGGAACTACCAGGATATCAGAAAACAGAATCGCAGCATCCAAAGGAAATCTGCGGATAGGCTGTAAAGTGATCTCAGCAGCAAGCTCTGGAGTCTGACATCTTGTAAAGAAATCATACTGATCTCTTAAAGCAATGAATTCCGGCAGATATCTTCCAGCCTGCCTCATCATCCAGACAGGAGGTCTTTCAACGGTTTCTCCGCGAAGTGCTTTTAAATATAGGTCGTTTTTTATCATAATCTATTGTAACTAATATTACCGCAATATCCGGTAACAGATATTCTAAATCCTACTTCCGATTTCTTTTCTGATCAATGCAAATATGGATGTCAGTGTATTTTCTTCAGAAGTAAAAATTTCTTCCCGCGTATAATTTCTCAGCTCACCGGAAGTGGTTTCACCAATGGAAAACAGCTTCATGCCTTCCAGAGAATTTCGCCTTGCAAAACTACGAACTCCGCTCGGACTAAAAAATACCACAGCATGATATTTTTCAGTTATTATAGGATTGATTTCCTCAGTATTATAAATTGTAACTTTTTTGTACTTAATGTTTTGTAAAGGAAGGTCTTTGTCCAGAACATTGATGGCAAGATTACCACAAAAGTGCAGGAACTGCTCGTGCTGGCATTTTCCGATAATGAATCGCGAAAGAGTTTCAGCATTTTTCAGTACCTTAAATGTTCCAAAACCATGCTTTCTAAGCTCTCTTTTGGTCTTTTCACCTACACAATAGATTTTGTTATAGTTTTTGGCTGTAAAATTCTCATTGGGTTTGAATCTGTTTTTAAAAAAAGAAGCAACTCCATTGACACTGGTGAAAATCAGAGAATAGTTTTTCAGCTCAAAAGGACTGATCATAATGGGTTTAGTCTTAATTACCTCAACACAGTCGACCAAAATACCCTCTCCTAATTCTTTGGATATAATCGTCTGGTCTATATTTTTGGTAAATAAGATTTTCATGTCTGTAAAATTAAGAAGATGAAAAAGAGTGGCTAAAGGAAGGTAAAAATGTAAATCTGAGCTATCAGATCTGGCCTTTGATTTCTGCCATTAATTCTTTTCCTCCGTTTTCAAGAACAACTTTTGCAAACTTTTCTCCAAAATTCTCGGTTGGAGTATACACAAAGTTTTCATCCACAGAAATGCAGTTTTTCCCATCCAGAGAGCAAAGTGCCGCTTTGAAACGGATCTGATCACCGATGATTTCCGCAAATGCTCCGATAGGTGCAGTACAGCCTCCTTCTAAAGTGCTCAGGAAGTTTCTTTCAATCTCTACACAGATCTGAGTCTGTTGATGATTGATCTGGCTTACAATTTCGTTAATTTCCGGTTTGTCAGTATGTCCGGCTACAGAGATTACCCCTTGTGAAGGCGCAGAGATCATTAATGGAAGCATTTCGTAATCAATTTCCATTTTCATTCTTTTGATACCTGCCAAAGATAAGATCGTAGCATCGAAATCTCCGTCTTCAAGTTTTTGAAGTCTGGTTTGAATATTTCCTCGGATATCTGAAAAATCAGTAGCCGGATAATTTTTCAACCAGAAAGCTCTTCTTCTCAAACTGCTTGTAGCGAGTTTAAGTTCATGGAATTCTTTATTCCTTGAAGATTCTTTTCTGATCAGAATATCCTGTGGATAATCTCTTTCCAGATAAGCGATCATCTCAATATTTTGAGGCAATTGAGTGGGAACATCTTTTAAAGAATGTACGGCAATATCAATCTCGTCATTCAATAGAGCAATATCAAGATCTCTTGTGAAAACCCCGGTAATTCCTAAAGAATAAAGCGGCTGATTAAGGTTCTTATCGCCAGAAGAAACGATAGGAACAATTTCCGTTAAATAATTGTTGTTCTGAAGGTGCCTCGCAACCTCTCTAGCCTGCCAAAGTGCAAGTGCGGAATTTCTCGTTCCGATTCTAATGCTTTTCATTGAATTCGTTGTTTGGTTGTTCAACTAATATTTCGTGCATTAATTTACTAATTTCTTCGGCTTTTAAAGGATTATCGATGATATATTTTGCAAAACGGTTGGTGATTTTCTGGATCATTTTGTCAGAAAGTTCCATGTCCGTGATGTTTATGTATTTATTCTTTTTATAAAAATTATGCATTTCATTACGTTCCATGTTCTTTAGAACTGCTTTGAAATGATGAATATTGGGTGCCAGCTTTCTCTTTTTCTCCCATTCAATAAAGTCTTTCATCAGTTCCTTAATGATTTTTTCAGCTTTCGGGATTTCTCTTTCTCGCTGTTGAATCGTTTCCTGAATCTGTTTTGAAAGCTCATCTACGTCAATCAGGGTTACATTTTTATTTTCTGTAACATTCTTTTCAACGTTATGAGGAATAGAAAGATCAATGATCAGTGTTTCTTTTCCGTTCGGGAAGTGAGACTGGTTGACAATAGGATGCTTGGCTCCTGTTGCCACAATAAGAATATCTGTATTTTTTAATTCCTGGTCAAAATCAGAATAATCAACGTGAGGAATATTATATTTCTGGGAAATCTTTTCCGCTTTCTCCTGAGTTCTGTTGGCAATTTTAATTTTCGGCTGATAGACATGTTTTACCAGATTTTCAACGGTATTCTGTCCAATTTCACCTACTCCCAAAAGAAGAATATTTTTTTCAGTGATTCTCTTCTGGTTGTTTAGAATATAATGAACCGCCGCATAAGAAACAGAAGCCGCACCATTGGAAATGCCGGTTTCATTTTTTATTCTTTTCGAAATTTGAATAGCCGCATTGATGGCTCTCTCCAGATAAGGATTAGAATTTTGTCTTTCTTTTTTGAAACGGCTGTATGCTTTTTTTATCTGCCCGATAATTTCAAAATCTCCAATAATCTGACTTTCAAGACCAGCTGCTACTCTGAAAAGATGAATCAATGCTTCCTCTTTGGTAAGAATATTCGCGAACTGAAGAAAATCTGTAAGTTGTACTCCAATGGTTTTGCAGTACTCTTCAGCTACTAAAAGATAATTGGGAGAAGTGGTGTAGATTTCGGTCCTGTTACAGGTGGAAACCACAAATGCATCACCAAGGTCTTCCTGATGGACTCTGGAAACAAAGTTTTTGATGTTCTCATCAAAGAATGCAAACTTTCCTCTCGTTTCTACGTCGGCTTTCTCGTAGCTTATTGAAAGCACGGCAAAATTTGACGTTCGATGAATGTTGGAATACTGTAACATAAGCAGTCGCAAATTTACGATTTTTTTAATTAACCTCTCTCAGATAGTGTATATGATAATTATCGTAAAAAACTATAAAAGGGAAGAAAAGGTGTTTCTGGCAGAAATACAAAATCTTAAAATGATAAAATTCCGTGTTGGAAAAGAATTGTTGACGTTTCTGAGTTTTTGTTTTGGTCTTCAATACTGTGTTTTCTTGGTTTTTTACCCTTTTGTAATTACCTTTTTTGCCCTTTTAACATCCTATTAATTTTAGTTGAAATCAAACTCTGTAAATGTCTAAATTGAAAGTTAATAAAGAATTATAAATTTTAATAAAATTTTAACCAAATTAAGTTGGTGGGAAATTTCTTTAGTAGTCTTAAATTTATATCTTTGTAAACTTAAAATCAGAAGAAAAATATGAGTTTATTTGATATGTTTACGCAAGAAATTGCGATAGACCTTGGAACTGCTAATACCCTAATCATCCATAATAATAAAATTGTTATAGATCAACCTTCAATTGTTGCAATTGAACGTTCATCGGGTAAGCCGATTGCCGTCGGAGAGCAGGCCAAGCATATGCAGGGTAAAACTCACGAGGATATCAAAACAATCCGTCCTTTGAAAGACGGGGTTATTGCTGATTTCCATGCTTCTGAACATATGATCAAGGAATTTATCAAGAAAATTCCTGGAATCAAAGGTAAATTCATTCAACCGGCATTACGAATTGTAATCTGTATCCCTTCTGGTATCACTGAAGTTGAAAAAAGAGCGGTAAGAGACTCTGCTCAGAAAGTAAACGCAAAAGAAGTAAGATTGATCTACGAACCAATGGCAGCTGCAATTGGGGTTGGGATTGACGTTCAAAAGCCTGAAGGAAATATGATCATCGATATAGGTGGTGGTACTACGGAAATTGCTGTTGTAGCGTTAGGAGGTATCGTTTGTGATAAATCTGTTAAGATTGCAGGAGACGTATTTACCAATGATATTGCTTATTACTTAAGAACTCACCATAACCTTTATATCGGAGAAAGAACTGCTGAAAGAATCAAAATTGAAGTAGGTTCTGCGGTAGAAGATCTTGATGTAGATATCGAAGACATCCCGGTACAGGGTAGAGACCTTATTACAGGTAAGCCAAAAGAAATTATGGTTGGATACAAAGAGATTGCACGTGCATTAGATAAATCAATCATCAGAATTGAAGATGCCGTAATGGAAACATTATCTCTTACACCACCGGAATTGGCTGCTGATATTTACAAAACAGGTATTTATCTTGCTGGAGGAGGAGCGTTATTAAGAGGTCTTGCGGACAGAATTCACAAGAAAACAGGTCTTCCTGTATTTGTAGCTGAAGATCCGTTGAGAGCTGTAGTTCGCGGAACAGGTATTGCCCTTAAGAATATGGATAAGTTCAATTTCTTAATTAAATAATTTTAACTTTTTACGACTTTATATCTGAATGGGATTTTTGCTGAGATTATTTTCGAAGAATACTCTTTTCGTCTTCTTTATATTCCTGCAAATTATTGCTCTGGTTTTGATATTCTCAAGAAATGCCATGCAGAGATCCTGGATTGCAGGCCAAACGGCTGCGTTCAATTCCTGGGTTTCCGGATATATTGATGAAGGAGTTTCTTATCTGAAGCTAAAACAGATCAACGAAGATCTTGTGGTTCAGAATAAAGCCCTTATGACTGAACTCTATGGAAAAGACGGAGAGAAAAATCCTGTTTTCAAAAGAGTACACGATACCATTGGTGGCGGGCAGATCTATACTTTTGTTGATGGAGAAATTGTTTTCAACAGTATCAACAGAAGAAACAACTATTTTACAATCAACCGTGGCCGTAGAGACGGAGTCTTTCCTCAAATGGGAGTAATGGCGCCGAGAGGCATAGCGGGAATTGTAATCAATTCTACAGATAGTTATGCATTGGTTCAATCCGTGTTAAGTGTTAACAAGATTAGAATTAATGCAGCACTTAAAAACTCAGGGTATTTTGGTACTTTAACATGGAATGGAGATAACTCAAGGGTGATGCACCTGGCAGATATTCCAAAATATGTTGCATTGAAAGTAGGTGATACTGTTGTTACAGATGGTAAATCTGCTATTTTCCCTAAGGGAGTAACCATTGGTACTATTGCAGGATACTCTGTGGACAATAAAACCGGCTTCTGGGACATTTCCGTAGAGCTGAGTGAAAAAATGGGAGCGTTGAATAAAGTGTATGTAGTGAAGAATCTTAAGAAAGCAGAAGTGCAGAAGATTCAGGATACTATGCAGGCTGTAATAAAAAAAGAAAATGATTAGCAGGACTTTATTTACCGATATATTGATCATGATCTTTCTGGTTGCATTACAAATATTTGTATTGAACAGGATTACACTTTTCGGGAAATATACTCCGGTATTATATCCTGTGTTTGTCATGTTCTATCCATTTTTCAGAAACAAATTTCAGTTCCTGGCATTGAGCTTTTTAATAGGGCTGTCTATTGACGGTTTCCTCTATTCATGGGGGATCAATGCATTTGCAACAACGTTAATCGCTTATTTCAGAACGTTGATCTTCAGGACTTCCACAGATACGTCTACGGACTTTTTCTCATTCCAGTCCCTTCAATGGGCGCAGTTTTTGCTGTTTTTATTTTCAAGTATTTTCCTGCATCAGCTTTTAGTCCAGTATATTGAGTTCTTTAAGTTTAGCAGGTTTTTTGAAATATTATTTAATGTGTTGGTGACAAGTGTAATTTCATTTATCTTTATAGTCATCTACGCATTAATATTTAAAATCAAACAAAAAGTTTGAACACACGTTATTTAAAAATTTTTTCCATCCTCGTTATTATCGCCCTTATTTTTGTGGCGAGGCTTGCTTATTTGCAGTTGTTTACAGACCGCTATGCCTTAAATGCGGCTAATACCTCCATCAAAACAGAATATGTTATTCCACAGCGTGGAGTCATTTTTGATAGAAATGGGAAAATCATGGTGGGTAACCAGCCTGCTTATGAAATTTCGTTTACCCAAGCTTTAATGAAACCTGACTTTGATACACTGGCGTTTTGTAGTTTAATGAAAATTACAAAACAGGATTTTATCAATAAAATCAATGTGATCAAAAAGGAAAAATATTATTCTAAGCTGACCCCGATGACTTTTATTAAAGACCTCAGCAGAGAAGATATTGCAAGAGTTCAGGAAATTATTTTTAAGTATCCCGCATTTAATATTGTATCAAGACCTCAGCGTCAGTATGAAGTTTCCACCTCCGGAAACCTTCTCGGTTATACCAGTGAGGTGAATGAAAGAGATATTAAAAAAGATTCACTATACTATTTACCGGGAGATTTTATTGGAAAAACAGGGGTTGAAAAATCCTACGAAAAAGAGCTGCGCGGAGTTAAAGGAGTGAAATATATCCAGAAAGATATCAGATTAAGAAATATTGGCTCCTATAAAAACGGATCTTTGGATAAAGACGTGATTACGGGTAAAGATATTACTTTAACCATTGATTACGACCTTCAGAGGACGGCAGAAGAAATGCTGGTTAATAAACACGGCGCAATTGTAGCTTTAGATCCTAATAACGGAGAAGTTTTAGTAGCTGCAACCGGACCGGATATTGACCCAAACCTTTTTACCGGACCTAATAAATCAAAAAACTTATATGCCCTTTCAAAAGATACCCTTTATGAAAATAAGCCAACTTTTGATCGTGCACTACAGGCTGGATATCCTCCGGGATCAACATTCAAATTACTGACTGCTTTAGCAGCAATGCAGATGGGTGTGATGGACGAGAAAACTATTTTTCCTTGTGGAGGAGGATTTTTCTATAAAGGGAAAAGAATTAAAGGCCATGGTGGAGCAGATCCGCTTATTCCTTCCATTCAGGTTTCCAGTAACTGTTTTTTTACCTACGCCTTTATTGCCATTATCAAAAAATATCCGGGAAATCCTTCAAAAGGTGTTGATGAGTGGAAAAAAATCATGAGCAGCTTCGGAGTCGGTGAATTTTTAAATAATGACTTTGCCGTTGGGGCAAGGGGTAGAATACCTTCAGGAGATTTTTACGAAAAAAGATTTAAAGCTATCATGAAGGCAAGCGGTTCTCAGAGAACTGATTTTAAAAACTGGGATGAAATGTCCACTGGTGCTATTTATAACGGAATGGGACAGGGCGATGTTTTGGTAACTCCTATTCAGCTGGCCAATTATGTGGCGGCTATTGCTAATAGAGGATGGTATTATACTCCTCATATTGTAAAAGGAATTGATGGGAAACCCAATCCGGATCCAAGATTTAAGGTTAAACATAAAACATTAGTTGATCCGAAGCATTTTGAACCGGTATTGAAAGGAATGGAAGCCGTAGTGTTGAGAGGAACGGCAAGAGGATTGAAATCCAATGACTTTACACAATTAGCAAAAACAGGAACAGCACAGGTGCCGCAAGGGAAGGATAATTCCATTTTTGTACTGATTGCTCCTGCTGATAAGCCTAAAATTGTTGTAGTAGCTGTAATGGAGCATGCGGGATTTGGTGCTACATGGGCAGGGCCAGCCTGTACAGTGATTGCTGAAAAATATATTACCGGTGATTTGAAAAGAGAAAATCTTTACAAAAAAATGATTACCTCGAGTTTCATGCCTGAATATAAAAGACAATGGATTGCAGATTTGAAGCGTAAAGGACTATATGTTGACCCTAAACCTGATTCCATCAAACAAAAAAGAATAAAGGATAGTCTGGAATTGGTAAAACAACAAAAGGCTAAGCTGCAAAAGAAAATAGAAGAGGACGCTAAAAAGAATAACACTGCTAAAAAACCTGTAAAGCAATGAAATGGACAGAAGGAATAGATAAACTTGGCCTTGGGCTGTATTTCCTGCTTTGCATTTTTGCCATTGCAAATATTTACAGTGTTGACCAGAAACTAGGAGAGAAGCAATTGGTTTTTTTCTGTATTTCTGTATTTGTAGGGCTGGTTATATTCGTAGGAAGAAGCAAATTCTTTGAGAATATGGCTGGTATTATTTACATTGGAGGAGTTTTACTGTTGATAGGTCTTTTCCCTTTTGGTAAAGAAATTCTGGGCCAGAAAAACTGGTATAAGTTTGGAAGTTTTACCATGCAGCCCGTTGAGTTTGCAAAGATAGGCACTGCTTTGATGCTGGCTAATTTTGTTTCAAGCCCGGATTTTAATATTAAAAATAAAAAATCTATCTGGACTGCCCTTGCTATTATAGGAATTCCGGCAGCAGTTGTTCTGGCTATTCCGGATGTAGGTTCTATGCTTGTGTTCATCGCCTTTTTCATCGCATTATATAGAGAAGGATTGAGTGGTCTTTTATTCGGTATAGGATTTATTTTCGCCGGAGTTTTTCTGATCTCGCTGGCGATTCCTCCCATTTATGTTGCAGTAGCAGTTTTAGTGATTGCCGGTGTTTTGATCGCCATGAATTATCATAGAATGTCATGGGACGTCATTTCTATTTCAGGAATTGCAGGTTCTATTCTTATATTGTGCGGACTGGCTTTCGGATCACCTTATATTTTAGAAAAACTGCCGAAACACCAGAGAGAAAGAATTGAGGTTCTTTATAAGGGTGAAAAGGCATTCAGAGATACTTCCGGGTACAACTTATTATATTCAAAAACAGCCATCGGATCAGGTGGGATCTGGGGAAAAGGATACCGTGAAGGATCCGTTACCCAAGGGAAATTCGTTCCCGAACAGGAAACAGATTATATCTTTTGTACCGTAGGAGAAGAATGGGGCTTTGTTGGAAGTGCAGTTCTTATCCTGTGTTATATGGTTTATATCGGAAGAATCTACTATCTGGCAGAACAGCAGAAGTCTACTTTTAACCGGGTATTTGGATATTGCTTTGCCTCGATTCTGCTGATGCACTTTTCAATCAATTTAGGGATGGTTATGGGGCTTTTCCCAACCGTTGGGATTCCGCTTCCGTATTTCAGTTACGGAGGAAGTTCTTTATTGGCTTTCTCGATGATGACTTTTATCTTCTTTAAGCTTAATTATTCGGATAAGAATAGTTTGGTTTAAAAAAGGGAGGTTGGAAGCTGAATGATGGAAGTTTATCATTGTTCTGCTGACCAATTCGTTTTCAAAATCAACTTCATCAACACATTTTTATGAAACAATCCTATTTCTCAGACGAAGATTTCGAGAGCAAAGATTTCACGCAACTTCCTTTAGAAAAAAGTGAGTATGAAAACTGCACATTCAGAAACTGTAATTTTGAGTATGGAAACCTATCTGGCTTCAGCTTTACGGACTGTGAGTTTATCGAGTGTAACCTCAGCATGGCAAAATTAATAAAAACAGCATTCCATAACGTGATCTTCAAAGAATGTAAAATGTTCGGGCTTCAGTTCAATGAATGTAATGCATTCGGACTCTCTTTCAGATTTGATGGAAGTGCTTTACATAATTCCGTTTTTTATCAGACAGCCATTAAGAAAACAGTTTTCAAAAATACCAAGTTAATTGAGGTCGATTTTAGTGAATGTGATTTATCAAATGCCGTCTTTAGTAACTGTGATCTGTCAGGCGCTGTTTTTGATGCTACAAACCTCGAAAAGGCTGATTTCCGGACATCGGTAAACTATTCGATAGATCCGGCTTTAAATAAGCTGAAAAAGGCCAGATTTTCACTTTCTGAAATCTATGGACTACTGTATAAATTAGATATTGAAATTGACAAGAACAGTTGATATCTTCAGTCGTGTATAACTGCTATATTAAAATTTCAAAATTAAATCAATAGGAGCGGATTTTAACCGCTTTTCTCTTTAACTGTTATTCCCATTGGTTTTAGCGAAAACTTGCCAAAAATGAGCACATAAAAAAGCCGTCAGATTTCTGACGGCTTCATTATTTAAATCAATTATTTATAAAATTAAAAATTTGCGGGTGTAGCAAGAGTAGTAGCAGCTAAGTTATTGTAAGCTTCTCCTTCTTCGTTGATCACTCTTTTTGCGAATCTGAACTTAGGTCCCCAATAAGAATCATTCAGTGAAGAAATCATTACCCCTTTTGATGTTGCTGCGTGGATAAATTTAATCTCACCCTCTTCAGAAACACTTTCTACAATACCTACGTGAGAAATTCTTCTTCCGTGAGAAAAGAAAATTAAGTCTCCTTTCTGTAGCTCTCCTTTTTCAACTCTCTCTCCTTCCTGAGCCTGAGAAGCCGCTACTCTAGGTAAGCTAAGCCCTGCTGCTGCTCCGAATACAGAAAGAACAAAAGCTGAACAATCGATACCGTTTCTGGTTGTTCCTCCATATCTGTAAGGAGTTCCAAGGTATGTTTCAGCTTCTTCAAGGATACCGTCAATGGTTTTATTATGTTTGATTGCTTTTGCAATTTCAGAATTCTTAACTGCTTTTTTAGCACTAGCGATAGATGCCGCCTTTTCTGCAAGGAAAGAGTCGATAAGTTTTTGCTTATCCTGCTCCATTTTTTTGTTATCTATAGAAGCTAGTTTGGCATCTGTTTTGTATTCTTTTGTGTAAGTTGCTGGTTTTGAAACCACATAATTTGTAGCACACGATTGTAATGAAACTGTAGTAACTAAAGCAACTAAATAAAACAAAACTCTTTTCTTCATATATATTTGATTATCCGTGTTAAAAAGGAATATTTATTTTCAAAAGCATTACAAAAGTAGAGATTCCGAGCAAAAGACCCCTGATATGATAATTGTCAGGATCTTATTTTAACACATTTTAACATATAATTTACATATGTTAAAGAAAAATAAACCGCAACAGCCTGTTTTTGGTAAGTGTGCGGTTTTTTTTATTAAGATTCTTTAACAAACCTAATCGACTTTCTTCTAGAAATCAGGTTTTGTGACATAAAACTCTAATTTTAAGGGTTGTTAATAAAACAAAAAAATTCCCGGAAAACCGAGGAATTTAAACTAATATGGAACTTTACAGGACGTTATTTTGTAAACAACATTTCTCTGTATTTTGTCATCGGCCAAAGCTCATCGTCCACCATCATTTCCAGTGCGTCAGAAGCTTCTCTGATCGGATCGAATAATGGTTTTACTTTATTACAATAGCTTTCTGCCTGTTTTTGGCTGTCTGAAATACCTTTGGCAGTTTCTCTCGCTTTTAGAAGTTCTTCAACCCCAAGTTTAATTTTAGAAACATTTTCAGAAATGCTTGTAATTAAACTCATTTGTTCTTTTGCCAAAGATTTGAACTCTTTATCACCAAAGATTTCTTTAAGACCTTTTACATTTTCAATTAATCTGTTCTGATAATTTAATGCGGAAGGAATGATGTGGTTTCTTGCGATATCTCCTAATACTCTTGATTCGATATCAATTACTGTAGAATATTTCTCTAGCTTGATTTCGTTTCTTGCTTCCACTTCTCTGTGGTTGAAAATTCCCATTTCTTCATACAGATCTAAGAACTTCTTATCCATTTCCTGTTTCAAAGCTTCAGGAGTGGTTTTAAGGTTGTTTAATCCTCTTTTCTTAGCTTCTTTCGCCCAGTCATCAGAATATCCGTCTCCTTCAAACATAATGTTTTTACACTGCTTGATGTATTCTCTCAATACGTTGAAGATGGCTTCGTCTTTCTTAAGACCTGTTTCAATTAAAGCATCCACTTCTTTCTTGAAATCATTAAGCTGTTTTGCAGCAATAGTATTCATTACGGTCATGGACTCTGCGCAGTTTGCAGAAGAACCTACCGCTCTGATTTCAAATTTATTTCCTGTAAATGCAAATGGAGAAGTTCTGTTTCTGTCTGTGTTATCTAACAGGATTTCTGGAATCTTTCCGACTACATTTAATTTTAATTCTGTTTTTTCTTCCGGAGATAGTTTTCCGTTGGTTACTTTTTCAAGTTCTTCCAATACACTGAACAACTGGGTTCCGATAAATACGGAAATAATTGCAGGAGGAGCTTCGTTGGCACCAAGTCTGTGGTCATTGCTTGCAGAAGCAATACTTGCTCTTAAAAGGTCTGCATATTCGTGAACAGCTTTAATCGTGTTAACAAAGAATGTTAAGAACTGTAAGTTTTTCTTTGGATTCTTTCCAGGGCTTAAAAGGTTTTCACCAGTATCTGTTGCTAATGACCAGTTGTTGTGTTTTCCGCTTCCGTTTACTCCCGCGAATGGTTTTTCGTGGAAAAGAATGTGGAAGTGGTGTTTGTGAGCTACTCTTGCCATGATGTCCATCAACAGAGAGTTGTGGTCTACCGCAACGTTTACTTCTTCAAACATTGGAGCAAGCTCAAACTGGTTAGGGGCAACCTCGTTGTGTCTTGTTGTTGCAGGAATTCCTAACTTCATACATTCGATTTCCAGCTCTTTCATGAAGTTCATTACTCTTGTAGGAATAGAACCAAAATAGTGGTCGTCCAATTGCTGCCCCTTTGCAGGAGAATGTCCTAATAAGGTCTTACCTGTTAATACAAGGTCAGGACGAGATTGGTATAATGCTGAATCAACAAGGAAATATTCCTGCTCCCAACCCAAAGTAGGAGTTACCTTCGTTACGTTTTTGTCAAAATACTGCATTACGTTAGTCGCAGCTTCATCTACAGCATTCAAAGCTCTCAAAAGAGGTGCTTTGTAATCTAGTGTTTCTCCTGTATAAGAGATAAAGATGGAAGGAATACATAATGTAGTTCCCATAATGAATGCCGGAGACGTAGGATCCCAGGCTGTATAACCTCTTGCTTCAAAAGTATTTCTGATACCTCCGTTAGGGAAAGACGATGCGTCTGGTTCCTGTTGGATAAGCATGTTTCCGCTGAATCTTTCAATTGCTCTTCCTCCTTCAATGGGTGTAAAGAAAGAATCGTGCTTTTCTGCAGTAGTACCTGTTAAAGGCTGGAACCAGTGCGTGTAGTGGGTTACCCCTTTGCTCATTGCCCAGTCTTTCATCGCTACAGCTACCTGATCTGCAATATGTCTCTGGATCTTAGTTCCTTTTTTAATCGCATCCATGATAGAACCGAATGCTTCTTTTGTTAAATATTCTCTCATGGTTTCTTCTGAGAAAACATTTTTACAGAATAGCTCTGATAATTTCGCAGGGATCTCAACAGAGTTGTCTTTTCTGAAATCCTTAAATGGAAGGGTTTCTAATGCTTTGAATCTTAAGGTTGACATAATTGGGTTGATTTTTTACAGCGCAAATTTACAAAAAAAATGAATCAAAAATATTTTAACCCTAAAAATTTTAGGGGTGATCTGAAAATTTATATAATTTAAACAATTGTTTGGTGTTTTTTAACAGGGGTGTTTGTGATTTAATATTTAAGATGTGAGAATTCGCGCCTGTTTTATAGATGTCAATGTAAATATACTGTATATTGTGCAAATTAAAATAATACGATGGGATTAAACGACTTGTTAAAAGACAGTTAAAATAAAGTGGGCAAAGATTTTGTATATTTGTTTGAAATTTATTTTATGACAAATTCTAGAGCAAGAGAAACCACAGAGGCTATTGAAAGACTATATATCTCTATGAGACACCTATTTTATAGAGGATTTTTCAAGCCGGGCGGAGTTTCAGGAGAAAGTATCAGAAGTTTGTTGAAGACCATCAATCCCGAAATTTATGGAACCATGAATATTCCAAGTAAATTGGAACTTGACGGTTTGATGTATGTACTGGACAGACTTCCGGAAGGAATTGAAGAATGTGCTTTTATTCATCTTACATCTGATGAAGGGTTTGATAAAGGAAGTTTCGAACCCATTGTTCCGAAGAAAAGAAGAAGAAACTGTTATAGAATAGACGAACACCAGATGAATATTGAGGTTCTTTTGGGCCGTTCCGAAATTTATGATATTCTTACCCACCTTACCTTCCTTTTTATAGAAGCTGACAAAGTCCGTAATCTGGCATTTATCCAGGACGAAAACTGGAAGCCGACACGTGCCTTCAAAATTATTGAAGAAGTGGTAAAAGGTGAAAAGAAATACAGCAGAAAAGAAAAAGAAGTAGCACTTATTCATCTTTCTTCTTTAATAGGAAGATCTTTTGATGAGACTTTAAGAGCTTATAATACTTTTGGTGACGATCATAATCCTGACCGTCTGTTTAAAATCATTTACAACTTAGCAAAAGTAAGTCTTGATGATGCAAAAGGAAGCAGAGAAAGAGAGATTCATTTCAGTTCTATATTAAAAGAAAGAGTAGGTCACCACTATTTTGGAGAAAAATGGGCGAACAAAGTGAAAGAGGTTTTATTTGAAAATGATCTTCATATGCGTCCGTTACATATTATTTCAGCCAACATGCACTCGGTGAAAAATATGCTGTATGCCAATAATGCCCTTAAAAAGAAGCAGCACCACGAGGTGGATTATAAACTGTATGAAGAGATCTCCAACAAGAAAGAACTTCGTGATAAAGTTTTAAAATATGCTTTGGATGAAGGGATGATTCATATTGCAGATAAGAGTGGAAGTAATATTGATGTACAGATCATAGACCTCAGCAAAACAGACCTGAAAAATACGCCATTTGCAGACTGCAAGTTCGGAGGAGATGATGTGGTAATGGTTTTTGACTACGCATTCGGAGAGCAGGCTTTTGAAGTAATGGATGAATTACTTAGACCTTTTGAGCATAAAGGAGAAGTGTATATGATGCATGTAAAATCTGTTTCCATTATGGGTAAAGCAGGTATTCTTACCGGAGAGAAAGGTGATATCATGATTCCTACTTCCCATATCTTTGAAGGAACAGCAGATAATTATCCTTTTGAAAATGCCTTAAAACTGGAAGACTTTAAAGATGATGAATTAAAAGCTTTTGAAGGGCCAATGATTACCGTTTTGGGAACTTCCCTTCAGAATAAAGATATTTTATCATATTTTATGAATACTTCATGGAAGGCTATTGGTCTTGAAATGGAAGGCGCTCACTATCAGAAAGCCATTCAGGTAGCATCTAAAATCAGACATCATATTTCACCGGATCTTTTTGTAATGTATGCTTATTATGCATCTGATAATCCGTTGGAAACAGGAAGTACATTATCTTCAGGAGGGTTGGGTCTTACAGGGGTGAAACCAACGTACCTGATTACTTTAAGAATCCTTGAAAAGATTTTAAGAAGTGGTAAAAAAGAAGCTGCTGCTAAAAAATAATTGTAATTCAATATTATAATATCAACCTCAGATACTTTTGTATTTGAGGTTTTTTTGTAATTAGTTAAACACGAATGTCACAAATGTATTTGCACAAATTGCACTATTTTATTGTGTTTAAAATAGTGGTTTTCATTGGTAACATTTGTGTTTAAATAAAAACTTATCTTTAGGAAACATAAATAAAATATCCATGAGCTCAGTTTCACAACTTGCCAAAAGATTCAGAGAAGTACTGCTTGACGGTTTCTGGATCGCCAATACCAATTTTAAAGATCAGCTTTCAGAGGTGAGCTGGGAACATGCTGTGACAAAGATTGATTCTTTAAACACTATTGCGATGCTCACTTTTCACATTGATTATTATATTGCAGGAATTGTCAATGTCTTTGAAGGCGGGGATCTTGAAATCAAAGACCAATTCAGCTTTGATCTTCCTTCTATAGAATCTCAGCAACAATGGGAAGACTTGCTGAGTAAACTCTGGACGGATTCTGAAAGGTTTGCCGCATTATTGGAACAAATGCCGGATTCCCAACTTGATGAGGTTTTCGTTGATGAAAAATATGGAACTTACCGAAGAAATATCGACGGAATGATTGAGCATTGCTACTATCACCTGGGCCAGATTACTTTAATTAAAAAACTGTTGAAAAGCCGATAAAATATCCTTGTCAAGGTCTAAAACCTTGACAAGGATCACAAATAAGGTTAAAAAAAGAATTTAACAACCCGAAATAAAATCCATCTAAAACCATAACAAACAGGATAAGACCTCAGAATAACTCCTATTTGAGGTTCTTAGTTAAATTACCTACCTTTAGAAAAAATAAAATTTTAAATGAGAAAATCGGCTGCAATCATTTTTGCGTTTATCATTTCACAATTTCAGGCTCAGCAAGGAGCTTATTATCAGCAGACTGCGAAGTACAAGATGGATATTGATGTTAATGCTGAAAAATTTACCTATCAGGGAAAACAAACTTTAGAATACACCAACAATTCGCCGGATGAGCTGAATGTGGTTTATTTCCATTTATACTGGAATGCTTTCAAACCAAATTCCATGATGGATCAGAGAGTGGCTTCACAGGGAAAAAATGGTGATGGGAGACTTCAGAAAGACGGTATTTCAAGACTCGCTTCCATTCCAAAAGATCAGGAAGGAGCTCAGAATATTCACTGGATTAAACAAAATGGGAAAGAGCTGAAATTTGAAGTTCAGGAAACCATTATGAAAGTGTATCTGGCAGAACCTATCAAACCTAATTCTAAGACTACCTTTACAATGGATTGGGATGCTGTGATTCCTATGCAGATCAGAAGAAGCGGAAGAAATAACAGGGAAGGAGTAGACATGACGATGACCCAGTGGTATCCGAAAATTGCAGAGTACGATTATGATGGCTGGGCAACTTTCGATTATCTGGGAAGAGAATTTCATGCTCCGTTCTCCGATTTTGATGTTACTATTAAGATTAATAAAGATTATGTAGTAGGAGCAGGAGGAATTCTGGAGAACCCTTCAGAAGTGAAAGGCTATGATGCCAATGCAAAAATAAAAACAGAAAAAGATAAAAAGGCAATCTGGAAATGGACGGCAAAAAACATCCTTGATTTCGCATGGAGTGCAGACAGAGATTATTCTGTAGAAAGCTTCAATGTTCCGGAAGGTCCGAAAGTATATCTGGTGTATCAGAAAAATGATAAAACGAAAGCGTGGGGTGAATCTCAGCCGTATATCACGAAGTATTTCCAGATCATGAATGCTCATTTCGGAAAATATGTATATCCTACCTATGCCTTTATTCAAGGGGGAGACGGCGGAATGGAGTACGGGATGTGTACCATGATTTTAGGAGAAGCTAAAAGTGTTAAAGATTTGATGGGATTAATGGCTCACGAAGGATCTCACTCATGGTATCAGCAGATGCTTGCTACTAACGAATCTGTACGTCCGTGGATGGATGAAGGTTTTACAAGCTATGCGGAAGGCTATACCATGTATCAGTTATTCCCTGAAGATCTTCCGAATCCTTTTGTTGAAAGATTGGATGCCTACAGAAAATTTGTTAAGAAAGGAATTGAAGAGCCAGCTGTTTGGTTAGGTGATCACCATGATAACGGGACGTCTTACACGTTTGCATCTTATGTAAAAGGTGAGTTATACCTGGTGCAGCTTGGATATATTATGGGAGAGCAGAATCTTGCCGAAACCTTAAAGCAATATTATGATCAGTGGAGTATGAAGCATCCTTCAGACAGGGACTTCCTTCACATTGCACAGAAAGTTTCAGGGATGGATCTGAAATGGTTCCATAACTACTGGATCAATACGACAAAAACTATCGATTACGGAATTAAGGATGTAAAATACGATGCAAAATCTACTACCATTACCTTAGTCAATAATGGCCAGGTTCCAATGCCAATTGATTTTGGCGTAATGACAACCGATAAGAAGATCGTTACGTATCAGATTCCAATGAATATGACTCATACATGGAAAGAAAAGGATGCGTATGGTGAGTCTAAAACAATGCCTTACTGGCCTTGGACTCAGAAAGAGTATACGCTTACCATTCCTTACACAAAATCTCAATTATCTGTCTTGGGAATTGATTTCAGCCAGAGAATTGCAGATGTGAATATGGAAAATAACTTTGTTGAAGTGAAATAACAATAGACATATACAACGAAAAAACCACAGATTCATCTGTGGTTTTTTTTATTTTATTCCAAATTGCTGTACCATCCAGTGATTGGGATGATTTTGAGTAAGATCCTTCCTCAAATTTTCATCTTTGGTATTTAAATAACTGTATACCTTTAAAGGAACAGAATCCGGATATTCTTTTAAGCCGCTGGCCACCGTCATTTGTGCTTCTTCTTTTTTTGAGCCGCTATCTAAAGCCTCTGCTTTAAAAATGTAAATGATTGCCGGGAGCTTTCCATATACTTCCTTTGTTTCGCTTTCCAGAAGATGCATAGTTTCTATCTGAAACACCGGATTAGGTTTTTTCCCTTCTGCCACGGCCTGGCTGATATGCTGCTGATACATCAAAAAAAGATAAAGCAGGTGTATATTCTTGGTATTTGAATCAGAAACTGCTCTTTGAAGTTTGTGGGTAAACTCGGGAGTCATTTCATCATTGTCAGCCTGAAGATTTTTTTGATAAAACTCATCCATCAGATCATAAACTGTTTTATCCTGAGTATCAATTTTCGACTGACTCTTTATTTTTTGTAAAATGCTTGCCATTGAATTGCCGGATTGCGCAAAAATGGTGACGCTGAGGCATAGTAAAGTACCGAGGATCAGTTTTTTCATGAGTTAGTCAGAATAATTATAATGTGTTATTAAATATAGTGATTTGTTCTCAGGAAAGAAAAAATAAGTGTGTCATTGTAATTTAGTTTGATAATGACGGGTTCTTTTTCTTAAAATTATTAAATTTATTGCCTCAAAATCAAGCGGAAATTTCAATTATATATCATGAATTTCTTCTGAAAAATATGTCAATGAATTCAATCGTAATAAACGTAGGAAACAGCAATATCAGATTCGGTCTTTTCAATGGCGATAATTGTGATATTTCGTGGGTCATCAATACAAAACCTTACAGAACAGCAGATGAACTTTATGTACAGATGCTGATGCTCTATCAAACCTATAAAATTGATCCTAAAGAGATTGATAAGGTAATTATCGGATCCGTAGTACCTCAGCTGACCAAAGTAATGAGCTCCGGGATCAAAAAAATTCATGGAACAAATCCTGTGATTGTTGACAGAAATACACCTTCCGGAGTACAGGCTAAATCTAAGCAGATGGGAACAGATATCTATGCCAACCTTGTGGCTGCACATAATCTGTACCCGAACAGAAAGAAAATTGTCATAGATTTCGGAACAGCCCTTACAGCAAGTTGCGTAGCTGAAACAGGAGAAACTTTAGGGGTAATTATTGCTCCGGGAATTGTTACGTCTCTGAATTCACTGATTAACCAGACCGCACAGCTTCCGGATATCGAGCTGAAGAAACCAAAATCTGTTTTGGGACTGGATACGGTAACCTGTATGCAAAGTGGTATGGTATATGGTTTTCTCGGTATGGTAGAAGGTTTTGTAACCCGTATCAATGAGGAAGTGAACGATGATTGTTTTGTAGTGGCAACAGGAGGAGTTTCCCATGTTTACAAACCCCTTACGGATAAGATTCATGTGATGGACAGGCTCCATACCTTGAAAGGTCTTTATTTCCTCGGAAAAGATTTATAAATTTAAATGATTAAGGTTGAGGTTGAATCCAGCTGATACTTTAGTTCCTCAATCTTACAATTAATATAATGGAAAAATTTCCCGTACTACAAACCGAAAGACTGATCCTTTCACAGCTGGAAGAAAAGGATATCCCTTTTATCGTTGAACTTCTTCAGCATAGGATTTTTTCTGACCTTACCTCCAATATTCCTTATCCATACGTGGAAAATGATGCCAGATCCTGGGTGAAAATGTCGAAAGAAGCTTTTGAAAATAATACAGGGTATACGTTTGCTATCCGGAATAAAGAAGGTCAAATCATAGGAGCTATCGGGCTGCATGACAGAGATGATGATAAAGCTGAACTTGGCTACTGGATAGGAATTCCTTACTGGAACAAAGGGTATGTAACCGAGGCTGCAAAAGCAATAATAGATTTTGGCTTTAATGAATTGAAGCTGAATAAAATTTTTGCTACTCATTTTCCCCACAATCCTGCTTCCGGAAGAATTATGGAGAAAGCAGGAATGGAGCAGGAGGCTGTTCTGATAAAAGAAGTGAAAAAGGACGGAGAATATTTTGATCTGGTGAGATATTGTATCTTAAAAGACTAAACAGATCGTCTTACTATTTATAAAATTAAAAGCCGGAGAATATCAATATCCTCCGGCTTTTGTCTTTAATTATCTTTTACTTTTAAAAAATTCTTTAACAATAGAAGAGCATTCCGCTTCCATGATTCCCGTAATAACTTCTGTTTTAGGGTGGAGAGAAAGATGTTTATTGATAAAACCTCTTTGTTCATCCCGCGCTCCAATCACTACTTTCGAGATCTGAGACCAGGAAAGTGCGCCTGAGCACATCACACAAGGTTCCATCGTTACGTAAAGCGTACAGTCTTTCAGGTATTTTCCTCCCAGGAAGTTAGCAGCAGAGGTGATGGCCTGCATTTCGGCATGGGCGGTCACGTCATTTAATGTTTCAGTGAGATTGTGAGCTCTTGCAATAATTCTGTTGTTGGAAACTACTACACACCCTATAGGAACCTCATCTTTTTCTAAAGCGGCCTCTGCTTCCTGCAGTGCCATTTTCATGTAATATTCGTCGGTAAACATTTATTAGTCAAAATTTAGAGTGAAAGGTACTCTTAAACGTGCTCTTTGAGGAACTCCATCTTTTGTAGCTGGCTGCCATTTCTTTTGGGTAAGTAAAACTGCCATTTCAGCTTTTCTGTTAAACGCTGGATTTTCACCAAAACCTTTTACGGTGATCATGCTGCCGTCTTTTTCTATAATGAATATTACAACGCTTTGAACAATTCCTTTACCTTGAATGATTTCACCTTGTGCATCAAAATTATTGGCAATTTCTTTTTTGAATGCTTCCATGCCGTCTGGATATTTAGGTAGGATATAGCCTTCTTCTTTTGGGACGATTAGATTGTTATTAGAAATAGGATAAGCAGACTGTATTTTTTCCAACTCTTTCTGATATTCCAGATCTCTTTTAAGCTTCAGAGAAGTTATATCACTGTCTTTTTTTAAAGATATCCGTGTGCGTTTTCTTAAAGAAGCTTTTGCAAGAGCATCTTTATAGCCATCTTCTATATGCTGTATTTCAGCATCATATTTTTCTTTAATGAGTTTAAGAGCATCTGTTTGCTGTGAGAAATAAAAATTGAGGATAAAAAGCAGACTTATACTGAAATATTTTTTCATTATTCGCTGATTGTTAAAGTTAAAGGAAGTTTGAAACGATAGGTAGTAGGATCGCCTTTTATCGTTGCCGGGGAAAATTTTTCCGCCAGAGAATATAAAGCAATTTCTGCCTGTCTGTTAAAGGTGAAATTGTCACCCTGTGCATGAACATTACTTACTGTTCCATCTTTTTCAACAATAAAATCAACATCCGTTTTTATTATCTTCTCTTTAGAATATACTCCGTCAACATACAGCAGATTGGCGACTTCCTGTCTCAAAGAATTAATTCCACCTGGATAATCTGCAATCTTTTCAGCATCTGCAAACTTTTCAGATGAGGTGAGCCTGGGATTTTTGATGGTCTGAAGGTCTTCCAGATTCCTGACTTTTAATAAAGCTCCAATCAGAGCATTGTTTTCAATGCTGTCCATTTTTTTCATGAAAAAAAGAAAGTCTCCCTTTATCGCAGCTTTTTTTACCGTATTGGATTCTGCATCAAATTTCTTTTTGAACTCTTTATTCAGCATATTTCTGTGCTGATTATAATAACTCTTTACGAGTCTGAACTCTTCTTTCTGCTGTGCGAGAAAAAAGGAAGAAATAAAGCAGCTGATGCCAATGAATAAAGTTTTCAATAAAGGTTTATTTATGTAAATATAACAAAAAATATGAAATATATTCCTGATGATCAGCTTTCAAGATAACGGTTTAAAGATTCCTGTAAATGATTGCGGATGTCATCAACTAAACCTTTCGGTTCCAGAACGGTTACTTCTTTTCCGTAAGAAAGAATCTCCTGCATGAAATCATAAGTAGGGTGGAGGAAGAACTCAAAATAAATCTCTTCCGGAGTTTCTTTCGTTTCTTTCTGAGATTGATGAAGAGGGAAACTTCTGATGTATTCTCCCTGATGGCGGCTGCATTTCAATACAATGTTCTGTGGTTTCTGTTCTGCAAGGTTCATCACTCCGAATGCATTTTTGAAATGCTCCCTGAAGTTGTATTTGTACTTCTCCCTGAACTGATTTTTGGCTACATCCAGATAATTGATCCTGTCAAGCCCGAATGATTTTAAAACTTTGTCTTTGGTATCAATAGCAATAAGATACCATCGGTCTTTAGATTCTTTTAAAGCCAAAGGGTGAACTTTTCTGGAGGTCATCAGTTTGTTCTTGTAATTGTAGTGTTCAAAACTTACAACTCTTTTATTTCTGATTGCAAAGAACAGATCATAAAAATGTTCTACACCGGTGGGTTTACGACTTTCAAAAAAAATGAAATCTGAAAAATCAGGGTGAAGGTTCAGGGCATTGCTCACCTGGAAGGATTCAAGAAGTTTTTGATTGTATTCATCTACTTCCATAATCGGGCGGCTCTCGATATAATACCGGTTGTCGCCCTTTTTCTTGTTGTGAATAGAGAGGTTGAAAAGATCGGAAATCTCCCGGATATCCCTCTGCAGGGTACGGATAGAGTAGCTCTTGATTCCTGCATCCTGGAATTCAAAAGAGTTTAAAAGATACTCCTCCAGCTGTGAATAGGTAGCCGGAGAACTTTCTAATCTTTTAATTATTAAGGCATATCTTGTCAGATAAAAATCTTTCTTCATTTCTCTATTTTTTAGGGTGCAGCAACGCTGCATTCATGGTAAAGTTTTATAAGACAAATATATGCGGTTCATGCGACAAAACGTGTCGTGTTTTATTTTTTGTTTAAGTAGATCCTTTTAATATACATTTATTTTTGGTCTTCAATAGTAGCTAACGTAATATACAAAGGGAGACCTTCTTTGAAACTACTTTTTAGATGATTGTAAAAAAGTTGAAAATAATATAAGTTTTTATCTCTGACATTTTCCCGAATATTATAATGATATAATTCACCAAGAAATTCTTTAACATCTTCATAAAAAATAGAACGATTTGTAATAGGATCAAAATGTTCATTTTTGTAAGTTTTCAAATATTCCATAGGATTTTTGGTATGCTCTTCCGGTACTTTTTTCATTGTTTTCAGTACATCTCTAATTTTATTTTCCAGTGCATCAACAACAAACTCCCATGTGTTGGGTTCATAGTAAAAGTCTTTCTTCCCAAAGTCATCTCCTAAAAGTTCTTCAAAAACTTCTTTTTTGAAATCAAATTCATTCCATTCAGGATTTTCTTTATAGTCCTCTGTGCGTACATCAAAGCCTACATAGGTACCATCTGGGTTATACAACCCATTTTTTTTTACATCTGTTAATGAGATTATGATTTTATCTATTTTTTCTTCTTTCATAATAAAGTGATTTTTATAAGTCCCGTTGTATTCTACGTTGTTATGGGCTTTGTATTCTGTGTATTTTTTACCGTTTTTATGATAAGATCTGAACCATCCTTCCTGATATCCGTCTTTATATTCCTCTTCGCAAAAAAGCTCGCCAGTGTCATAGTATCGTAAAACAATACCTGTAAAAGGGCTGCCATTGTGATAATATATAGGAACTCCTCCGCCATCTAAACGGTTACATGTTAACTCACTTTCTTTTATTGTTAATACTTTCATAGGTTTAATTGGCTCCCATTTTTTATATATGATGAATATAGCAAGAATGTGACAGTTTAAAAAATATAAGCCACAGCATTGCTGTGGCTTATAATTATTGATCAAAATTCGATCTACCCATCCTTTTTTTGCTTTCCGGAGTTTCGAACCTCGTAAAAGCTTCAATATAGAATTTTGGTTTTGAAATGTTTATTATTATGCTGACATATCCTATTTACAGTTTTGATCAGGAAGAATATCTTTACTGAATAATTCTAAAATCATCTGTTCTTTTTCCATGGACCAGTCGAAATATTGATATTCTTGATCGGTGAAATTATATCTGTCTTTTCCATTATCAGGGAATGCAATAAACTTTTTAAATTTCCCATCTCTTTTAAATAATAATAAAATCTTTGGATATTCTTCTTGGATACAATCACAGCCGACACTATTAGATAATCCTGTTCTGACAAAAATATTTTTTTTAGAGTAATTAAACAGAATATTTGATAATCTTTCTTTTTCTAATGAAGAAATCATTCTGATTTGATTATGAAATTTAGTATCCAAGTAATTTCGAGGCTCATCTACATTTTTAATAAAGTTAGGATTTGCTATGTAAATTGAATCATACTCATTAAAAGGAAATATTTTCGTTCTTTGTATTGATGGAATCGAAAACCTTTCATAGTATTTATTATCAAAATCACCAGGATTTATTTCTCCTTTATTTTTTAATAATAAATCTCTTTTATATTCTTTGCAGTTCTTTTGACAAAATTTCACTCTAAGTGAATCTAAATCATTTACTTTCTGAGAATAAAAAAAATTACATAGTAATAAGACTGCCAGAAAAAGGATATTATTTTTCATGTTATATTATTTTATTATATCAGGATATTTTTTCTTGATCTTCTCTCTCATTTGGTTATATGAAGTCTCTGTTCCATGCATTTTTTCTATATAAAACTTCTTATAATTTTTTGCGTAATATTTTTGTGCACTATAAATTTCATCTAATTGATCCTGAGTTAAATTTTGGCTTCTTTCTTTTAATAAATATACTTCACTACTTGTATTACTTAATAACCATAGGTCTTTCTTTGTCGTTGTTAACGTATTGTTTTTAGTATTAAAAATATACCAGCCATCTGAGTTGAAAAATTTGCCACTAGGAGTCAAATAATTGTTTAATAATGAGCCAAAATATATTTTTTCTTTTGTTGAAGTAATTTCTTCATATGCCCTTTGTTTAATATCTGAACGATTTGAATTAGCAAAGATTTTTATTTCTTTGTTTGTCATACTTCCTAGTTCATTTAAAAAACCTTTATCATCAGCTTCATCACATGCAACAGAAAAGAAATTGGCTCCGTTTAACATATTGCTTAACAATAATTTTAGACTAATATATGATTTAATATCTTTTAGTTCCAACCCTCCTTGATGATATTTTTCAGATTCCTTTCTGAAATCTTCAAAATAGTCATCATTGAGAGATATTAAATCTTTTTTAGGCAGCTTTTCAAATACATTTTTTAAAGTTTTAAAAGCTAGAGCATCTAAAACTACTTTCATTGACTTTGCGTAGGTATGATCTGAAAAGGTGTTTCCATGGTGAACTATAGCCACATTTTTGAAATTAGATCTTTTACAGAGGTCTACAAAGCTTTCATAGTTTGCGAAACTTGGAATATGTCGTACTTCCCACATTTTAAAAGTTTCATCAAATTGGTATTTTCCATCTGACTCTAAAGTTATTATTAGATTAATGTTTTTCTTTTTTTGTTGTTGGTCATCTATAGTAGAATCTTCAAAGAAATTTTTCTTTTTTCTTTCTTCATCAGCCATTGTTTTTGCACTATAAATGCCTATAGGTCTATAATCATACATGGTTTTTGGATTTAATAAAATCAGGCGGCGTAAATTTCCGCCTGATCTTGTTATTATTTAAATATTGTTGTTAATTCTCTCGGTAATGTTGTAGCTCCATCACTATGTGATAATTGAGCGTCAGTATCCAGAGAAAAGCTTGTTTCAAATTCCAATTCTGATGGGTTTTCACAATTTTTAGGATCATTTTCCGGGAAAATCGGTAATGGCTGATTTACCGGAAGTCCTGTGGATTTATCCTGAAGGATCGTTAAGGTAGTAGGGATTCTGGTAATCCAGTATTTACCCTGAGGTTCTCCGGTAGGCTGTCTCATTTCGTCTACGATACTCATGTACATTGGGTCGCCGATTACCGGAACAGAACCGCCATTCCAGATCAATCCTGTTTCAAGGAAGAACTGAACAGCTGCTTCGAAACCTGGTTTTACGGTAACGATAATCCTTGCCATACCTGCCTGTAAGAAACTTCTGAACAATGGGTCCATACTTTCGCTGATATAGAATTCCTGCCAGCTCTTACGGTTGGCCCAATAGTAAGGATAGAAGGTGTAATCCATGATTTCCCATTCGAATGCCTGTTCCATAAACTTGGCAAGGGCTGTATATCTGTCAAGATTTTCATTCAGGTATACCTGGAAATTATCCATGGTTGTTTTCTCATCGGCACCGTTAGTTGTTTCCTGGCCTAATGTATAAAGGTAATCCTGTAATAAATAAGCAATACAGTTGTGCTTTAACACGTCATGTTCCATATAACGGTAGAAAGTATCCTGTCTTTCTTTAAGCTGAGCTTCTTTTTCTTTTTGCTCTGCATCTAATCTTGCCTGATCTTCCTGGAATTTGGCATAAGCAGCTTCATAGGCTTTAATAATATCATTAAAACTGTCTGTTTTCCACTTGCTGATAAAGGCATCGCTCAGCTCACAGTTCACAACGACTTTGATGGTATAACTTCTTACGTTGTGGCCCTTCACCTGGAAAGATACATTACCTGTGATATTGAAACCAGATGATCCATCGTCAAAATTAAGGTCTCCACCACGTTCAGAACGGCCAATCATATCTCCTTTTAAGTTTGAGAACATCACTTCAGAATAACGTGATCCTGACCATCCACCACCTCTGTTTCTTGTTGACCTGCAGGCGAAACTTGCATTTTTACCAGCATAATTGTCTGGGATGGTAAATTGTGTATGATCAATTCCAAAATCATCATTTGTCTGAGGAACGCTGGAAGCAGTATGAATTACTTGTTTGGTTGCTTCCGGGAATGCCTCTAAAGTTACTCCGTATTCCTGAGCCCAGTGCTGGATCTGTACAATCGTTGCAGATTTTGGATCTGCCATTAACCATGGTTCCGGTGCTTTTCTTGGATCTACAGGAGCTTTAAGCACCTGAGCCTTGGCAACAGTAAGAGCCAGACGGTGTAATCTTGAAGGTTCAGGAACCATAAACTCAAACATCGTACGCTTACCATAGTTGTAGATCTGGTTTTTCATTTTCTTGTCGATCCATCTGTAAACTCCGGTAATGTGTTTAGGCTGTGCAGCTTCAGCATTATCAGTGTTGGTTACCTTTCCTCTGTTATCATATTCATGAACATTGGTTTCCGTATATTCTTTGATGATTTTCTGTACTCTTTCTTCTGAAATTTTAGTAAGAACTCTTTCCATTGCTCTTTCTGTAATTTCCTGAGATTTCATTACAGCTTGTCTTGTACTGTCGTGCTGTGCCGTATTATTGGCATAGTCAGCTCCGATTTCAAACTTCATGGCACTGTCATTTCCATAGCTGAATCTTGTGTAGGCAGAAATACTCTGCTGCTTTTCAATTTCTTTAGCAACTTCGGTCTGCATATCCGTTCTGGAAGTTTTGGAAGTGTCTGACATCTTCTCTGTCTCCTGAGATTTGGAAGTTGTATCTGTAATTTCAGAGTATTCTCTGGAAACGGAAGACTTATGTCTCAGTTCGCTTGCCATAACGTTCTCAATATTGGACACTTCTCCCGGAACATAAGCATGAACACTTTGCACGACTTTCATATAATCTGCTACACCCAATCTTTTGATCCCGAAATTTTTTCGTTTTTGGGTTGTACCTGGTTCAGGTGTACCCGGATTTTCAACTGCTGCACGCTTCAGAGTCAGCATTCCGGTAAGGTTTAAGTCTTCTTTCAGATATTGTGTGGCAATCTCTCCATAAGCCTGGCTTCCGTTATCAAAAATAATTTCTATTTTGAAACTAAAGCTGGTTCTGAATCTGTTTACCAAAGCCGCAGGTAAGGTAATTTTATTATCAACTACAGAAATATTGCTGTAATTTTCTTCGAAAGTTCCGGCAGCATCTGTTGTAGCCGTAATTTTAGCATTGGCAACACTCCACGAAACATCTTCAACTTCAAAAGAAAAATTAACAAATCCTCTGCTGCCTGCTACTACGTAAGCACTGTGAGCATACAAGCTGTATGCCATCGGTGTTCTGGCGGTATTGTGAATAAGAGGTATTGAAGCTCCGCCGATATTGGCATACTGCTGTTCCGGAAGAGGACTGTTTTGAAGTGCCGTCTCCATGGAAGCAGAGATATTGTTTCTTACAACAAGTAAAGCATCAGCATAGCTTTCAATCTCATCATCAAGAATAATGGTCTGGGCACCCATTCTTAAGGTGTCATGCGAAAGGATCTGAAGGCTGTCTTTATCTTCTGCCACAGAAGTTAAGCTGGTTGTAGATTCACCGAAAAGTTCTACAAAAAGGTCAAAAGATTCCGGAGAAAGCTTTGCCTGCAAATCTTCCAAATTGATTTCATTTTTGTACGTAAATACGAAAGGAGCAACTTCATATTCTTTCAAAGTGCTGTAAAGACGTTCTTTTTCTTCTTCGGACATGTCCGGAGTGATTTTACTGTCTACTTCGGCCAGCTTTCTGTCATACAGTTCCAAACGTTCTTTGTTTTCTGTCATATATCTGGAATACTCATCCTGGTAGGCCTGATGTCTGGATTTATGGAATTTTTTCTGAAGCTTTTCCAGTTCGGAATTCAGTGTGTTCAGGGATTCTTTTCTGTGGATGGCTTTACTGGATACAAAAGAAGCTCTTGCTTCAGATTCTAATCTCTGAACTGTTCTTGCTGCCAAAACCGGTTCGGAACCTTCAGCGTTTGCAGATGAAACTAAAGAAGCCGTTTCCGTATCCTCTGAAAATAGAATGGTAGGAAGTATAATTTTTCCATCCATTGCTTTTTCCAATGGTTTTTCTCCATTAATTTTGATGATTTCCTGATCTGTAAGGTCCTGATTGCTGGCAAAACCAAGCTGAATAGCCATTAAAATGTGGCTGATGGCTTCTTTAATATAGAAATCTCCCTGGGTAACAATCTGATAAATATAATTATTCCAAAGTTGGGAAAATATAGAAATTCCTTCTGCGTTCAGCTGTCTGTTGGTATTAATAAGGCTTTTGTAATAATCCGTAACGAACGTCCAGTCAGCGCTTTCTAATGTTTCTTTTTTAGAAAGCTTTCTTCCGATCATCAGAAGGTCTCTAAATGCTCCTTCTTCGATTTTCTTTTCGCTTTCGAATCCGGAATTGTTAAACTCTCCGGCAGCCCTTTTCATGGCTGTAAATTTTAAAGTTTTGGCAGGTCTTCCAACGACTGCTGTATCAAAAACACCGGTTACTCCTTTAGGTCTGTGGATAAATCCTAAGTTTTTGTCTTTAATTTCTGTTAATTGAGGGTTTCTCAGACTTACAAATCTGAAAAGTGATTGTGATGCGTTATTGGTATTCATAGGGTTTGTTTCTTTGTAGTTAATAATTCCTTCTCCTATTAAGGATTTTCCGACAGTAAATGCGGATTTTACTGTTGATGTATTATTTGTTGGCATTTCGTTCTTATTTTTTGGTGTATTCAAGTGTTAGAGTAAACGAGTTGATAAGAGAATAATCATAATCAGGTGTATTCAACAGTTCAATAATTGCTCTTTCTCTTTCAATAGTGATGTAGACTTTTGTTCGCCACTGATTACCTGCAAATGCCGCTTTAAGGTCATCCCATTCTGTAAACATTTCGTTGGAGATAATGGTTTCGAGATCCGGGAATTCAGGTCTTAAGTCAATTTCACCTGTTCTCGGAATTTGATCCAGATACAAGGTTTTTTTGTAGACAGGCTTACCGTTGATCCATTTTCCACCCGTCAGCTCTTCTTTGGTACTGTAGGAATGCTGTTTGTCTGCATATTGTTTCTGGATGTAATCATTTTCCTGTGCGTTGTCTCCAAAATAAGTTTTAGAACTTAATCCTCTGGCATTTGATACCTGATGTTCTACCATAACAGGCTCATCAGGATAATTGCTTACCATAATTCCTTTACCGTCAGAATGATCGGTAAAACTCGTTAAAGAGGCTCCGGCATTACTTAAACTAAGTTTTGCACCATAAGCTCTAGCCAATACACCGTAATCTTTACTGACATCTAAATTTGATTGTATAGAATTATCTACACTGCCTGATGTGATCAAAACTCCGCTTGGAAAGAAACCTACCTGGTTTTTAATTCCGTCCTGAGTATTGATTTTATAGAGAAGAGATTCAATTTCCGGAGCTTCGGCATTTTCAAACTGGATATGACCGGAAACGGGATTGTTTACTTCTGTTCCTGTGATAGGAATGTAGTTTTGAAAGTCGGAAAGGTTTTTATATCCCAATACATTACCGGCATTAAGAACCGCAACTTTTGTATAAGTGTTATCTGCTAAAGGTGTTCTTTTTGCAGAAATCACGGCGTCAAAATCCAATGTTCTTGCAGCAAAGTCTCCACCAATTAAAGGCGTTACAAAATCATGGCGTCTTGCTACCGGATTGGATTCAATCACCAGTTTGTTGAAGGTTGAACCTCCTAATGGGGCATTACAGCCGATAACGACATTGTTATCACCCCAAACACCCATAGCATGCGTAGTGGAGGCGGCATTATATCCGACAAAAGTATTGGATCCCCATGCTCCTGAAGTTGTCGCTTTTCCATGAATATTTCCGGCAAAAGCACCTAAAAAAGTATTCTGAGTACCATTAGTTAAGGAATAAGCGGCTCCCAGACCAAGCGCGGTGTTATTGGTTCCGGCAATATTTTTGTTTCCTGCTTCATCTCCGATATACGTATTTCCATTTCCTGTTGTTGTTTCAGTTCCCGCTTGTGTTCCGAAAAAAGCATTGAAATTACCTGTTGTAAGTTTAGTTCCGCTTGAAACACCCGTTGCGGTATTCCATCTTCCCGTAGTGGTTTCATTTAAAGCATAAGAACCAAGTGCTACGTTATTTGCTCCGGTGGTTAACTTTGATAATGTGTTATAACCAATTCCCAGTCCGTAAGCTCCGGTGTGATCCGTATTCAAATTTCCAAACCAGAAGGAATACGTTGTAGGGCTGAAATTGATTTCACCTGCTCTCCCCTGGCTTGGCTGAAAAATAATAGGTTTGGTTGTTCCGTTACCTCTGTCTATGACATTCTGTAAATTATCATTCCCGCTAAAAGTGGGTTTGTCAGAAAGGTCATTATAACTTCCTGTTAAAGCTACTTTTTTTACAGTGATTTTTTCCTGTCCTTCCTGTGATAATGTTACACTTCCATCAGTATTGGTGGTAGGAATAATGCTGAATTCAGAAAGATTGATATGAAAGGCAGAACCGTCATTCTGGGTAATGGTAATCATATTTTGAGAGGCATCATATGCTGCATTTTCAATACTGATATCACGGGTTACCAGACTGCTTAGATCTACAGATTTACTTTGCTGAACACCATTCTCACCTGTATAGAAAACAGTTAAGACATTTCCATTCAACTGTGGAGCCTGAATTGTTGTCTGCGTTTCAATTTTTTCTTTCCAAAGCTGAGCATTCTGTGGGCTAAGATTGGATGCATTTACATCTGCTTTTTGAGAGAGATCATAATCTAATTGATCTGCAGGAATCTTTTCATCTTTGTGCCAATAGGAATCATGCCACTCCCAGAATTCTTCCTGTACTGGGATATCTCCGTTTTCGAAATATTTTTTTAATTCTTGTTTTGTTTTCATTTGCTTAAAAATTTTAATTGATGAGTTTTCCTCCCACGATTTCCACTGTGCTGTCAAAAGAATAAGGTAAATAGGTCGTTTCAGGGCCTAATGTTACTTTTGTAAGCTGGTTAACTCTGAAAGCATTGTTTTCAATTTTGAGTACACTGGCCGGAATGGTTACTGAGGTGAGTTGATTGCTGACAAAAGCATCCGAGTGAATTTCTGTTACTCCATCGGGAATCTCAACAGATGTCAGCTTATTGGCAGAGAAGGCTCCTTGTGAGATAATCGTTATTCCTTTGGGAAGACGAAGTTCTTTCAGCTGATTGGCTGTAAATGCTTGTATTCCAATATTGATAACACTGTCCGGAATAAATAAAGACGTCAATCTGTTATTGTAAAAAGCCCAATTGGAAATTTCGGTTACCTTTGGAGGAATTGTAAGAGTCGTTAAGCCACCGTTACTAAATGCGCTTTCCTGAATATTTGTTACGGAGTCAGGGATTTCTACATCAGTTACCTGCAGACCTGCAGTAAAATTTTTGGGAATAGTGACTGTTCCTTCTTTTATCACAATTTTCCTTTTTGAAAAGAAGGCTAATGAAGCATTTTTATCAGCATCCATTTCAGCGTAGAGTATGTTGAATGTACCATTCTCCAGACCTGCGATCTTGCGCATGTCAATTTTCTCATCCTTATGCCAGTAAGCGTCCTGCCATTCCCAAAAATCTTCCTGTTTTGGGATATCTCCATTTTCAAAATAGAGCTTTAATTCTTCTTTTGTTTTCATAAAACGTTGTGTGATTGATTAATAAGTTGATTGCTGTGATCTGTTCTTTTATAAAGCATGCTCACTTTTGTGCTATATTTTCAGACATAGTTCTGGCTGTTCAGCATTTTGTGAATGGTGAATTCAAAGGAATTGAGAATGTTTAATGAGTTTGCTGTACGGTTATTATAGAGATTTCAAAAGTAATGTTGAACAGCGCCAGAACTTGTCTTGTATTAATTTTTATTTAAAAAATATCTTCTTCTAGTAATCCTTTTTCAAAATCTTCCCTGAAGAAGTTTTCAATGTCAATGAGATAGTTTTCATAGTCCATCTCAGCATTTTCGATATCGCTCCATTCTATTGTATAGAGATCTTCATTGAAGAGTACATCGGTATTGTGATCTGGTGTTTCCATGTTTTGTGTTGTAAGGTGTTGGTTATATTTTGAACATATTTTAGACTGTTCAGCATGAGAAAATGTTGAATTCAAAGGCTTTTAAAAGTTTTTAAGAATTGTTGTTGTTGTGTCTTTTTAATACTCCAAAGGTAGTGGGGCAAAGCGACAAAACTTGACGTGTTTTTAAAAAGATTTTTTAATTTTTAAATATAATCTTAATAGCTTATATGATACTGTTATAAGGTAAAAAGCTTATATTTTATTTTTGATGAGTTTCTGAACAATCTGGTTCAAAGTTTCTCTGTGATCATCAATATAGCTCAATCCGGCTTGTATCAGATTTTCGATATTGGATCTTCTTACATTATCCATTGCGGGAGAAGCATTTTTCAGTGAAGGATTCAATCGGTAATAGTTTTTTTGATTTCTAAGTCCCAGCGTCTGAAACATTTGTTCCAGCTGATAATCCACTGTTTCTGCGTTGGCAGACATCAAAATGTCGACGATTGGGCTTACCCAGCCAATTTTTCCAGCCTTTTCCAATCTTTTAAAAGAATAAGGTCTTGCTTCAATTCCTGTTCCGATAGAGACAATGATCATGTCGTTTACGCTTGGGTGATTAGCTTTCTGATGGTTTTTTAAAACTTCTGCGAAAGGAATCTTCCTTGCTTCGGCATAAGCACAAAGCGCGGGATTATTAGCAAACATTCCTCCATCAATCAAACTGAAAATCTGGCCATACATGGATTTAATCTGAACAGGGCTAAAATACGTAGGAGCGGCTGAAGTCGCTCTGCAGATATCTCTTACATAGAAATTATCTGTGCTGAGGTTGGCTTTCCACGAGTTGAAAAGTTTCGCCCTTCTGTTCTCTATATCATAACTTGTTATTAAACATGGTTTTATTAATTCTTTTAATTCTAAATTTCCAAAGAAATCATGTAAATTTTTTTCCAGAGCTTCCTGGGAAATTTTTTCATTCAATAATCCGAATGGATTAACCAGTTTTTCCCAAAAGGAAACCTGGAAGATGTCGCCCCCCTTTTCAGCATATAATTCCAATCCTTTCTGAATAGAATATTTTGCTTTTCGGGTTTCATCAGGAGAGAGAATAATAGAAGCAATCAGACCTCCGGTGCTGCTGCCAGCTACCAGATCAAAATAATCTCCCAGCTTGGCGGAAGGCTTATCATAATACTGGAGCTGTTCTTCTATGTAACGCAGAATAATGCAGGTTACAATTCCCCTTATTCCACCTCCGTCCAAAGAAAGAATGGTTGTCTTTTTCATGTGATATTTTTAATGGTTTGTTAAAAGGACACATGCAATCTTAAATCTACAGAATCTTATTGACTGGTCAGAAAATGTTGAGATTCCATATTGAGATTTCATTGCTTTTTTGTTGTTTTCTTATAAAGCAAAGGTAGCTTGAGGAGGCGACAGAACGTGTCGTATTATATTTAATTTCAAATAAATGATACTAAAAAATAACGTAATTCTGTTGGTCTTTTGGCATCTTCAAGAGCGTTCTCCAACTGGTTTTTACAGGACCTTTTTTAGAGGGAATATTCTTTTTTTCGAAGTGGGGAAGGTCTTTAAATGTTTTCCAGTTTCCACCCCAGTCCCAGCCGTGACGGGCAAAAATTTTCACACATTCGTACCAATCTGCAACTTTGTCATTATCCCAGTCCTTTGCGGTATCCCAACTTGCTGTTTTCCCGTCGATCATCAGGCAGATATCTACGGCAAGTCCATAATTGTGGATGCTTTGCCCTGCCTTCGCATTGGTTACCTTTTTTCCTGAAGTAATTCTTCCGATGGCATAAAGCTTTTCCTGCTCTTCAAAAGATCTTAATCCCTGAGTGATTCGTATCTTAGCCCTTCCGGTAAGAGCTTCATCACATTCCTGTATAATCTGCTTCACTTCATCTCTTACCAACGGGTGAAGTTTCTGAATCCTTTCTAAGGTTACTTTGTCCATATTTTTTATTTTGTTATAAGACAAAAGTATAGCGCAGAGACGACGAAACTTGACGTGTTTTATTTAAATTTTTATAATATTCAACCTTAGGTAAAAAACATAATATAAAAAGAGATTTAGCAACAAGTAGCTCATCTGTACATCCAAAAAATGAGAAAAAATTGCTTTTAAATTTTTAAAAATCAAATAGAAGTAGTAAATATGATGGATAAAACACAATAGTAAATGCATACGATCCTACCTTTTTTATTAGCAATGGTGGCTGCCATTGTGCTGCTCAATATGTGGGCTACAAAATTAAAAATTGCTTATCCTGTTTTGCTCGTTGTATTCGGGCTGCTTGTTAGTTTTGTACCAGGTCTTCCGGTTGTAAAGATCAATCCGGATCTTATCTTTTTTATATTTTTACCTCCTCTTTTATTTGAAGCTGCGTGGTCTATTTCCTTTAAAGAAATGAAACGATGGTGGCGTATTATCGGAAGCTTTGCTTTTTTAGTGGTCTTTTTTACGGCACTGGCAGTGGCAGTGACTGCCAATTATTTTATTCCCGGATTTACACTTGCTCTCGGGTTTTTGCTGGGAGGTATCGTATCTCCACCTGATGCAGTAAGTACAGGAGCGATCATGAAATTTGTAAAAATCCCGTCCACTACTTCTGCTATTCTGGAAGGAGAAAGTTTATTGAATGATGCTTCTTCATTAATTATATTCCGTTTTGCTTTGATTGCTGTAGGAACCGGACAATTTATATGGCAGGAAGCCTCATTAGACTTTGTATGGATGATCATCGGAGGTGCCGGAATTGGCTTACTTTTAGCATGGATCTTTGTACAGGTTCACAAAAGACTCCCTACAGAAGCTTCTTCGGATATTGCTTTAACGATTATTGAACCTTATCTGATGTATTGGATAGCAGAACAGTTTCATGCTTCCGGAGTTTTAGCTGTGGTTTGCGGAGGTTTGTATATGTCAGGCAAACGATTGATATTTCTCAACAGTACCAGCCGAATTATGGGCTATAGTGTATGGCAGAGTTTTGTATTTATTCTGAATGGTATCGTCTTCTTAATCATCGGGCTCGAGCTTCCTGAAATTGTTGGAGGGTTGCGGTCAGAAGGAATTCCTTTGAGAATTGCTATCCAATATGGAGTGTTGGTGACCGGTATTCTGATTGCCGCCAGAATCATAAGTTCTTATGCCGCCATGCTGGCTACATTGATTTTCCGGCCAAGTGTCGCTCCCCGTGCTTCTTCGGCAAGAAGACGCTTGTTGATGCCTTTGATGCTTGGATGGACCGGAATGAGAGGAGTTGTTTCACTGGCTGCTGCACTTGCCATTCCGATTACCCTTGAAAACGGACTTCCTTTTCCCAACAGAAACCTTATCCTTTTCATTACTTTCGTGGTGATTCTTCTTACATTACTCGTACAAGGACTTACCTTGCCATACTTCATCAAATATGGACATGTATTTGATGATTTTACAGATGAAGAGAAAGATAAAAAGGCCAGGGAAGAAATAAAACATCAACTGAAACAGCATGTTTATCATTTTCTTAAAAATAAGCATGAAAATGAACTGAACAGCCATGCAGGATTAGAAAGAATGCTCAAACAATGGGAGGAAAAGATCCAGAACAATAATACTGAATGGATGAATGAAAAGACCAAAGATATTTTTTTTGAAATGCTGGAAAGCCAGAGACAGTTTCTTTCGGAATTGAATAAAGATATTTCCGTTAATGAAGAAATTATCCGCCATCAGCTCTATCAGCTCGACCTTGAGGAAGAACGGTTAAGAATGATTTAATCTATATCATAATTTGTTTTTTGAAAACAAAATTACAGCGCTAATGCGACAAAATATGTCGTATTATGAAATTTTATTCATTAAGAATCAACTACATTGTTTGATTTTTTATAATAAACACTTTATTTTCTAATTCCGTAATAGTATTTCTCAATTCTGAAAACATATCTTTAAGATTATAATTTTCAAAATTGGTTGAATCAAAATCTTCAGGAAAAATTCCTGATGCATATTGCCATATTTCTACAACTTCTCCCAATGGAATATCATAAGGTTGGTAAAATAAATTATCGGCAGCAACAGTTATTGATTTTTTGTTTCCAGATATGAATCGTTTATAAGAAATGCCATCATTCAAAGTCACAAAAACATAACTTTTATTCGGTTTCAGATCATCAATATTTTCAACATATTTCCCGATAATATAAGAGCCATCTTTAAAAGGCGGCATTGAATCTCCCTGGGCCGGAAAGGCACGGTACTTTCCATTGGTTAAAAAAGGAAGTGAGATTCTTTGCAGACTTTCAATATATTCCGGATCACTGTAGCCGGATAAATAACCCATTGATGCTTTTTGCGGAACGATTTCTATACTGTTGTTTCCTAGTTGATCCACAATAACAGGTAAGACAATTCGATTGTCGGGAAGCTTCAGAATATCCTCCAGCGGATACTTCCGGATGTCAACAGATACAAGAAGGTCAATACTAAGATTGAAAAACTTAGAGATTTTGATTAATATTTCGATAGGCGGCTCTGATCTGCCATCTTCATAAGAAACGTATCTGGAACGGGTGAGTTTCAAAGTATTCGCTAACTCCTGTTGAGTTTTTTCTCTCTTGCCTCTTAAAAAGCGTATGTTGTCTGAAAAAATTGACATTGTTATAAATTGTAACAACAAAAATACAAATTTTGTTTAAAAACGTAACTAAATTTGTAGCGTGAATCGTGCAATTGTACATATGGATTTGGATACATTTTTTGTGTCCTGCGAGAGACGTAATAACTCGCAGCTTCAGGGTATTCCTCTCATCATAGGAGGTGGAGACCGTGGAGTGGTAGCCTCATGTTCTTATGAAGCCAGAAAATTTGGGGTTCGCTCTGCAATGCCTATTCGTATGGCACTGAGACTTTGTCCTGATGCAAAAGTAATCCGGGGTGATCATGAAATGTATTCAAATTTATCTCATACTGTAACCGAAATTATACAGGGAAAAGTTCCGGTGATGGAGAAAGCAAGTATTGATGAATTTTATTTGGACTTATCAGGGATGGATAAGTTTTTTGGCTGCTATCAATGGACCAAAGAAATTGCTGAAACTGTTACTAAAGAGACAGGCCTTCCTATAAGCTTTGCACTGTCAACGAATAAGACCGTTTCAAAAATTGGTACGGGAGAAGCTAAACCTTTAGGGAGAATGGAAATCAAGGAACTGGAAGTACAGCCATTTTTAAATCCTTTATCCATCAAAAAAATTCCAATGGTAGGTGAAAAGACTTTCCAGTTGTTATCAAGAATCGGAATCCGGACCATTCATACCTTATCTGAAATGCCGGTACTTGTTCTGCAGCAAATGATCGGACTCAACGGAAAAGAACTTTGGAAAAAAGCCAATGGAATTGATGAAAATCCTGTGGTTCCTTATTCTGAAAGAAAGTCTATCTCAACCGAGAGAACCTTTACCAACGATACTATGGATATTATAGAATTAAAACGGCTGATATCGGGAATGGCAGAGCAATTGGCTTATCAACTGAGACAAGAAAAATGGCTTACTTCAACTGTGGTAGTAAAAATCCGATATGCCAATTTCGATACGGAAACTAAACAGTATAAAGTAGCTTATACTTCAGCTGACCATACACTTTCAAGAGTGGCATTGGAACTATTCAACCAGGTATATACAAGAAGAATGAGACTGAGATTGGTAGGATTACGGTTTACCGGACTCGTGCATGGCAACCATCAGATGAATCTGTTTGAAGATACAGAAGAACAGATGAGCCTATACCAGACAATGGATTATCTGAAGAACCGGTTTGGTGTTGATGCAGTTGGCAGGGCATCCGGTTTTGATTTTGGAAAATAATATATAAAACTTTTGATCATGTTTCTGAATTGTCATTCTTTCCACAGTCTTCGTTACGGTACCTTATCGGTAGAAGAATTGGTACGGCAGGCACATTCTTTGGGTATTAAAGAGTTGGCATTAACAGATATCAATACGATTACTGCTATTTATGATTTTAAGAAAGAATGTGAAAAGGCAGGCATTAAACCTATTGCCGGAATTGAGGTCAGAAAAGAAGACAGGCTGCTTTATATTGCTGTGGCAAAAGAGTTCTCCGGGATTGGTGAAGTCAATAAAATGTTGACAGATCATAATTGTTATGGAGGTGAACTTTCTGAAGCAGCTCCTGTATTTAAAAATGTTTTTATTGTTTATCCGATAGATAACATTCCTTCAAAGCTAAAAGAAAATGAGTTTATTGGAATCCGGGAAGAAGAACTGAACTTATTGATCCGTCCTGAATTTAAAAGGTTGGTTCCGAAAATGGTGGTTCTTCATCCGGTTACATTCAGCACTAAAAAAGAATATAATCTTCATAAAATATTAAGGGCTATTGACAAAAATACCCTGTTGTCGAAACTGAATGAACAGGATGTTTGTGGGAAATCGGAATATTTTAAATCCGAAAATTTAATCATCAGTACTTTTCAAAGGTATCCTGAGATGATAAAGAATACCAGAAATTTGCTGGAAGCCTGCAGTTTTGAATTTGATTTTGAAAAAGTTAAGAACAAACAATACTATACTAAGTCCAAAGAATCTGACGTTAAACTTTTAAAAAGGTTAGCCTATTTAGGACTTGAAAAGCGTTATGGTAAAGATCATGAAATAGCAAAAATAAGAGTGGAAAAAGAACTGAAAGTAATTGATGAACTCAACTTCTGTTCTTATTTCCTCATTACCTGGGATATTGTACGATACAGTAACAGAATGGGGTTTATGCATGTAGGACGTGGAAGCGGAGCTAACTCCATTGTCAGTTATTGTATCGGTATTACAGATATATGTCCTTTGGAGCTTGACCTTTATTTTGAAAGATTTCTCAACCTTAACAGGAAAAGTCCTCCAGATTTTGATATCGACTGGAGCTGGCAGAACAGGGATGTAATCCTGGAATATATTTTTAACAGATATGGGAAAGATCACGTTGCTTTTTGTGGAACAAACGTTGAATTCAAATACAAATCGAGATTCAGAGAGGTCGGGAAAGCTTTTGGATTGCCTAAAGATGAGTTGGATGAACTGACGAAAAAGCCAATGGAAGTTCACGAAACGAATTCTGTCGTACAAACGATCCATAAATATGTCAGGCTGATGGAAAGGTTTCCCAATCAAAGGAGTATGCATGCCTGCGGAATTTTAATCTCGGAAGAACCTATTACAAACTATTCTGCCCTTGAAATGCCACCGAAGGGATTTCCAATTGTTCAATTTGATATGAATGTGGCAGAAGATGTTAAATTAGAGAAATTTGATATTCTGTCTCAAAGAGGTCTGGGAACAATAAAGGATACCGTAGATCTTATTAAAAAAACAAGAGGAATTGATGTTGATATCCGTGATACAAGCATTTCCAAAGATGAAGAAAAAGCCAATGAATATCTGGCCATAGGAAAAACGATCGGCTGCTTTTACATAGAATCTCCTGCAATGCGTGGGCTTTTAAGAAGATTACAATGTGACAATTACAGAATCCTCGTTGCTGCTTCTTCTATTATCAGACCTGGAGTAGCACAAAGTGGTATGATGCGGGAATACATTTTCAGGCATAATCATCCGGATCAGTTTGAATATTTTCATTCTGTTTTTGAGGAAAATCTAAAAGAAACGTATGGCATTATGGTATATCAGGAAGATGTAATTAAAATTGCACAATATTTCGGAGGACTTACTCATGCTGACGGTGATATTCTGCGTCGTGCGATGAGTGGAAAAGAGCGATCAATTGAAAAATTGAATGAAGTAAAGGCCAACTTCTTTAAATCCTGTCAAGAGCAGGGGCATTCTGAAGCGCTTACTGCTGAGGCTTTTCGTCAGATTGAGTCTTTTGCAGGGTATTCTTTCTGTAAAGCACATTCAGCTTCATATGCGGTGGAAAGCTACCAAAGTCTTTATCTGAAGGTATATTATCCATTGGAGTTTATGGTTTCTGTGATTAATAATCAGGGAGGATTTTACCGCACCGAAGTCTATATCCATGAAGCAAAAATGTCAGGTGGAAACGTTCAGGTTCCTTCTGTGAATTCAAGTGAATTCCAGACTACGTTAAAAGGGAAAGATATCTTTTTGGGATTAATGCTTTTGGAAGGATTAGAAACAAGAATTGCCCACGGAATTGTGGAAGAACGCGAAAGAAATGGAGATTACAAATCTCTGGAAGATTTTATCAGACGAATTCCCATTGGTATTGAAACAATACAGATATTAATTTTTATTGGAGCATTCAGGTTTACGGGGAAACCTAAAAATGAATTGCTGGTGGAAGCCAGGCTGTTATTGGTCAATTTTAAACCGGAACAAAGAGGGCTTATGCTGATTGAAGAACCCGTTCATGAGTTTAAACTTCCGCAGTTAAAAAGAGAACAGTTTGAAGATGCTTTTGACGAAATTGAACTCATTGGCTTTCCTGTTTCATGTAGCCCCTTCGACTTGTTACAGACCCAATATAGAGGCTCTGTGTTTGTAAAAGATTTATTGAAATTTCATAAAAAGCAAGTGAAAATGTTGGCTTATCTGATTGCCAGAAAACATGTCCCAACGAAGAAAGGAGAAATGTATTTCGGGACGTGGATTGATGCAAATGGAGATTATTTTGATACCTCACATTTTCCGGACAGTCTGAAACAATATGGTTTTCAGGGAGGAGGATGCTATTTACTTTTGGGAACAGTAGAAGTAGATTATCATTTTCCCACAATTACTATCCATAAAATGGCCAAAATGCCGATGATTCCTGATCCGCGGTACTCTTATGATAAAGAAAGACAATATGATATCCATCAACAGATTAAGGAAGATGTAAGCATGACTCATAGGAAGCCTTATCCACAGGCCCATGAGATTGGACTGCCCAGACATCGGATAGTAAAATAGTATTTTTTATATTAACTTTAGATTTCATTGATGTTATTTTAATTCAAAAATTCTGCTTATTTTTCCCTTTTCACGATTTCTTGCCGAATGGAAAATAAATGTACTGATATCAATAATTTATTAGAAAAACTATCTCTGGAAGGTTTTTCCGGATATGAATTTGTAGATTACTGGGATGCAGATACTATGGCTGTAGGAATGAAGAAGGGGAATGTTCTTATCTATATTTCTGCATATGACTATTCTAAAACCAATGGCTATGATGTGATTATGGAGGAATTTGAAACAGGAATAATATTGAAATCAGAGTACAAGAGATCATACCATGAACTTATTAATGATCTTCTATATTTTTTGAAATAATTTTTTCTTAATTGGGTGTATTTATTTCCTTTCATACTTCCAGTTTCTTCCTTTACCTTCAGCAATCCATTCCAGAGCCTGATCCATTCTTTTATTTCGGGTAGTTTCTGTTTTAGCTTCTGCAATCCATGTAATATATTCTTTTCTAAAGGACGGAGAAGCCTTTAAAAATAGGTCAAGAGCTTTCTGATTGGCATTTAATGCATTCTGAAAATAATCAGGAATTTCCATTTCTGTTTTGGAAGGAGCCGCTTTTTTCATGGTAACGCCCATATCAGTAAGCTCCATCGCTTCTTTAATTGCTTTTTTCAGCTGTGGTTTGGAAGGAAGATCTCCGACCTGCGTAATTTTTCCTAAACTGAACATCGAGTTTTTCTCAATATTCTGAGTGATCTCCTGCATGGTTTTCATTTCTTTTTCCAGCCAGAACCCAAAAGTACAGTGCTGTTTGAAAGAAGCCATAGCACAAAGATTTTTCCCTTTATAGATAAAATGGGGAAAGCTCCACTTCATGGTTTCTTCAGCATCAGGGCAGAATTCATGAACGGTTTCACGGATATAATGCAGGATAGGTTTCGCAAAATCCTGTGATTTTTCAATATAGGCATCAATTTTGGGACTGTATTTCTCCATCGTTTTTATTGGAATAATTGTACAATTTCATTAACAAGAAATTTTACCTGATCAGGTCTTCCTCTGTCATTTTTAGGGTTGTTGGAATAGCTTCCGGTTTTTACAATAACCATATTGTGCTCCGGAACCATAATGATATATTGACCCTGTAATCCCAGGAAATAATAATGTTTGATGGGGTTGTCATGATTAATCCAAAGTCCCATTCCATAAATGTTTTCAGACTTTTCAGTAGGAGTTCTCATCTGTTCAATGAAATCTTGATTGAGGATTTGCAGGTCTCCCGCTTTTCCATCATCCAGAAATAATTGTCCCAGCTTGGCAAAATCTCTTGCATTGGAATGAATACAGCAATAGGCTTTTTCCATACCATGATTATCTGTAGTCCATTTAGCATTTTGCTCCATACCCAAAGGAGCCCAGAACTTTTCTGATAAATAATTTGCCAATGGTTTATCCAGTGCTTTTCGAAGAGCAAAACCAAGAAGTTGTGTAGAACCGCTTTGATATTCAAATCTGACTCCTGGTTCTTCTTTGAATTTTCTTGTGAATACAGCTTTTACAAGGCTTTTTCCATAATAGGCTTTAGCATTGGGCAGAAAAGGATTGTTGTAGTCTTCATTCCAGTCCAGTCCGGCTTCCATTTGAGCTAAATTTTTAAGGGTAACCTTATTTCCAAAGGGTTTGTTTTTAAATTCAGAATAAAAATCTGAAAACTTTTCATCAATAGATGGAATAATTCCTTCTTCCAGTGCTTTACCCAAAAGCATCACAGTCACTGCTTTTGCCATAGAAAAAGAATTGGTTTGGGATAGCTGGTTATAGCCTTCCCAGTATTGTTCATGAAGAATTCTTCCGTTTCTTATCACTACCAAAGCTGCTGTCCTGGAGTGTTTTAAGTTTTCAACTAAGTATTTAGGTAAATCTTTTTTGTTGTAGTCAGGATCTTCTTCCCATAGCCTGGGCTCTTCCGTCGCAATAGGGTTGCTGGGGAAAAGATCTCCGTCGTCGATGTATGCACTTGATTTTCCTTTAAGGTAGGTTTTGGAAATACCACTAAATAAATAATCATATCCCAAAAAATAAGCCGCTGCTGCACCTGCTACAGCTCCACCTATCATATACTTTAGTATTCTCATTTTTTCACGAATGGGTCTTTAACAAATTTAGAATAATTTGGTTATAAAATTTAAAATGAATCAGCAAATAAGTTATTTTTGTTCTTATTGAATAAAACTATGACCAGAAAACTTTTTGTATTGGGGTACTTCCTATTTTCAATTATGGGAATAGCCCAGATTTATAAACCAATAGATACCGCAGACTATATACAGAGAAAAGCGTTTTTAAAGAGTTTTGAAGGAAATAATGAAGCCACTGTAAAGAGATTAAAGTCCCAATATTCCGGAAAAACAGGTTCTGAATTATCCAAAATTTATAAAGAATTCGGAACTGATTTTGAAAAGCAGGTGAAGAATAAGGATTTTATCTTTAAATCTGAATTTGAAACCAGTATACAGTCTATGATTCTACGTCTTAAAAAGAATAATCCTACAATTCCTCAGGACCTGAAAATTCTGATTGCAAAAGACAACACACCCAATGCTTATTGTCTTGCTGATGGAACCTTTGTCATCAACATGGGGCTTTACAGCTGGCTGAATAATGAGGAACAGATTGCCGCGGTGATTGCCCATGAGCTGGGACATAAAATAGAGGAGCATTCCCTGAAGACTTTTTTGAAAATTATCGAACAGGATAAACAGGATAAAGTGGTGGTGCAGAACATAAAATCTACTACAACAAGCAGAAGCCAGGGCCAGAACCAAAAGGCTTTCGATATTTTTAAAAATACAGCCTACAAGAAAGGAGTAGAAAGAAGGCAAAGCGAAATGCAGGCAGATTCTTTGGGATATGTTATCTTTAAAAACAGTGATTTCAAGAAAGCAGAATTCATCAATGCTCTTCAGAGATTGCAGGATTTTGATACCATTTCACCAAGAGAGTTGAAGGTAGAAACATATAAAAAACTATTTAATCTTCCCAAGCAGGCATTCAATGAAAAATGGATGAAGAAGGAAGATTTCTCTCTGTACAATTATAATTTTTATAAAGAAAAGCTGAACAAAGACTCTCTTGCTTCTCATCCTGAAGTTTCCAGAAGATTAGAAGTGCTTAAAAAGACATTTACAGAGCTTAAAACTCCTGTTAATCCGGAAAAACCCTCAGATCTGTTTTTAACATTAAGAAAAACGGCGAGAATGGAGATTTTACCCAATTATTTCCATTCAGAAGATTATGGACTGGGAATCTATGCTGCCATGCAGTTTTTACAGGATGAAGAGGAGGAAAAATACTATAAAAGCTGGTTGGGAAGATGCTTTACCAAAATATATGAAGCAAGAAAAAATTATAATCTGAACCGGTACCTGGATAGAATAGAACCTAAAAATCAAAGTGAAAGTTACCAGCAGTTTCTGAACTTTATGTGGAACTTAAGCCTTGATGAAATAAAGAATATCGCAGATTTTTATCAGACGAATGAAACGATAACGAAAGTAAACTGATTTTATCAATAGGAATGGGCTATAATCCTGAGCTTAGCAGAAGGAAGCCCGTTTTTGAAATAATAGAAAATTCTATTGACTTTAGTCAAAACCTAAAGAAAAACCCTGATGTTTAGTCAGGGTTCTTTTTGTATTAATAATTTAATTTCTCCAGACGGATCTTGTTAAACTTTTCTTTTTCATTATACTCCCGAAGCAGGATGTAGCCTTCTTTTCCAACGTATGGCGTTACTGCATAATTGTCTTTTTCAGAAATTGGAATAATCTCCTGTTTGAATTTTCCATCAATAATGGTATTGATAAACAAATTCCATCTTTTCTGCCTGGTTACTTCGTCTTTTTGATAGTCACGATAGAAAAACACTACGTCTTTTCCGCCGTTGAGGTATTGTGAGAAGAGATAATCACTGTTGACCCATTTTGATTTTTCCTTTTCAAAAACCTGAACATTTTTCACTTTGAAATCTTTATCCGTGTAGATATACACAAGATCTGTAGTCTTTGGAGCGTTGTATTGCCCTGCCGGTTTGTATTTTTCGGATAAAATACCCACACTTCCATCGTTCATAAAGTACATATCTTTGGTCTGAAGCATATAACCGCTTTCTACCATTCCATATTTGTTGACCTTGGGAAGAAAAGCAGAAATATTGGGTTCATAATTGATCGCTTTCATATCTACCGAAAAATCAGATTTGTTGAGGATCATTCTTGCAAATCCTACTGATTCTGAATCATCATAGTTTCTTCCCAGCAGAACTATTTTATCATCAAAAGTTTTATCATTATCAAGCTTTCTGTAGTTGGAGTAGAAGGATTCAATATTGTCTATTGTATCATCAGATAATCCGGTAATCGGTTTGTTGGATGTTTCTTTTCCGGTTTTCATGTCAAGAACCATCAGATTGAATGTCTTCTGTTTGTCATTCACTTTCTTCAGGATACAGTACATATAATTTTCGTCTCTTTCCAGAACGGATAAAGTAGTGTACAGTTTTTTACTTCCGTCAGTGTTGTATTTGTATCTCCAGATTTCCTTTTTGTTGTCATCAAACCTCATGAGGCTGTTGCTGTTTTCATACTTCCCATAATCTTTGTATTCAACAGCAAAATAGCCACCTTCTTTCAGTTCTCCTACCGCAGAAACGTAGTTATAGCCTTTCTCTTTTTTCTCATCACGGTTTTCCTTACGTTGTTCCTTCCAGCTCTTCGGTTCGTTGATCTCTTTGAAAGTGCCGTTTTCCAGATAATCATAATATATTTTTCGGGTAATAGAGTTGGTTTTCGGATCGATTACCATAGAAACCGGAGTAAAGACTTCTTTGCTCTTCACAAGAGAATAATCCATCATGGAAGGCTTTAAAATAATCTGACCTTTAAAATCAACATATCCCAAATAAGAAGCAGCCGTAATATCTCCCTCAAACTCTTTATTGGCAACAGGGTTGAGGTTTTTATCGAGGATAACATACTCAAACTTCTTGGTCTTATCACCGGATTTACCGTAAGAGTATAGAGAAACGTAGCCGTAAAGATTGTCTTTATCATCGAATAGAGCATTCATTCCCACGTGATCACCTGCAGCGAGAGTTGTCAGGTCCTGAGTTTGAGAAAATGCAAATGTCTGGATCAGTCCAAACATCATCAGCGTTATTTTTTTCATGGTTAAAATTTGAGCGATAAAAGTAATAAATTAACCCATATGTTGCGAAAAATAAAAAAGCCCTGGAAATATTTCCAAAGCTTATGATCTAAAAAGGCAGAACAATTACTAATAGTATTCGTAAAGCCAGTTATGAGTGCTTGTTCCATAACCCGAACTTTCATAAGTGGTAACGGCTTTGGTAGGGTAGTTATCTCCGTTAAATGTGTAAACTGCAGAGATTTTGTTCGTTCCATTGGATGAACCGGAATAACTCTCGGTTTGATTCAATAAATTATTATAACCTATTTGACCATCACTCACGTCAAATAAATTGATCTTAACAAAACCTTTAATCCCTTTCATAGGGCTATTGAAAGTGTCATAAGTATTGGTGATATTGTAGGTAACTCCGTTATAAGTATATTTAGCTGAAGCTACATTTCCAGCATTGGTTAAATTGACATCCACCTGTGCAAATACAAGATTGGAATATGTTCCTGTTGCAGGATTATAAGTTCCGCTTTTATACTCATCAAACTGAACATGGGTATCACTGAGATACTGATAGATTTTGGTATAGGTAAGCGTTCCCTGTTCTTTATCAGTAATTTTCTCCGTTGAAAGCCTTCCATTAGAATAGGTGAATTCTCTCATCAGAACCAGAGCACCACCAATGAACTCTTCTGTTTTAGCAATATAATCTCCACTGTAAGTATAAACAACTCGATCATCATCCAGTGCATTATATGTTTCTACAAGTTTATCTCCATTATATTTGAATTCCACCACATAGGGCTGACCACCCGGGTTGACGTCTGTTGCTTTTTTTAAGAGATGAAAAGGCCCGTTATTATTGTTCTGAGAATTATTGCTGTTGTCTCTGTGGTCGGCCGGATTATCATTAGAAACACAACTTGAGAGCAATGCCACAGCAAGTGATGAAAACATCAGTTTTTTCATGGTTATTATTAGTTTAGTTTTTAGTCCGCTAAAAATAATCATTTTTGTGGTAGGTTGTTCCGGAATGTATGAAAAATAAAAAAGCCCTGAAAAAACAGGGCTTTTAAACTATAATTGAGAAAGTAAATTTCTGAAGTTCGTTTTTTCATCAATGATTCTTCTCAGCTCTGAAACAGGAACTCTTTCCTGCTGCATCGTATCTCTGTCTCTGATGGTTACCGTGTGATCTGTAAGAGAATCGTGATCCACAGTGATACAGTATGGAGTACCAATGGCATCCTGTCTTCTGTAACGTTTTCCGATCGCATCTTTCTCTTCGTAGAACAGGTTGAAATCATATTTCAGATCATTGAAAATCTTTTCTGCATATTCTGCCAAACCATCTTTCTTCATCAATGGAAGAATAGCTGCTTTAATGGGTGCCAATGCCGGAGGTAACGATAAAACTGTTCTTTCTGAACCGTCTTCTAACGTTTCATCTCTTAAACAATGAGAGAATATGGAAAGGAACAATCTGTCTAAACCTACAGAAGTTTCCACTACATAAGGAACATAGTTTTCGTTTCTCTCAGGATCAAAGAACTGAAGTTTTCTTCCTGAGAATTCTTCATGCGCTTTTAAGTCGAAATCTGTTCTTGAGTGAATACCTTCCAGCTCTTTAAATCCGAATGGGAAGTTAAACTCAATATCAGCCGCAGCATTCGCATAGTGAGCAAGCTTTTCATGATCGTGGAATCTGTAGTTCTCATTCCCCAGACCTAAAGCTCTGTGCCAGTTCAGACGTTTCTGCTTCCATTGTTCGTAGAATTCAAGTTCTGTTCCCGGAGCTACGAAAAACTGCATTTCCATTTGTTCGAACTCACGCATTCTGAAAATGAACTGTCTCGCAACAATCTCATTTCTGAATGCTTTACCGATCTGTGCAATACCGAAAGGAAGCTTGTGACGTGAAGTTTTCTGTACGTTTAAGAAGTTAACGAAAATACCCTGAGCCGTTTCAGGTCTCAGATAAAGATCCATAGCACTGTCAGCAGAAGCTCCCAGCTTTGTCCCGAACATCAGGTTGAACTGTCTTACTTCAGTCCAGTTTTTAGAACCTGTATCAGGATCTGCAATTTCAAGCTCCTCAATCAAAGCTTTTACATCAGCAAGGTCTTCATTTTCCAGAGATTTTGCCAGTCTTGAAAGAATAGCCTCTCTTTTTGCTCTGTATTCAATAATTTTTGGATTGGTAGCAACAAACTGATCTTTATCGAAAGCATCCCCGAATCTTTTCGCTGCTTTTTCGATTTCTTTATTCTCTTTATCTTCAATTTTAGCACAATAATCTTCCACCAAAACGTCTGCTCTGAAACGTTTCTTAGAATCTTTATTATCAATCAATGGATCGTTGAAAGCGTCTACGTGGCCCGATGCCTTCCAGGTTGTTGGGTGCATAAGGATCGCCGAATCAATGCCGACAATATTTTCGTTAAGCTGTACCATAGCTTTCCACCAATATTGTTTGATATTATTTTTTAGTTCGGCACCGTTCTGTCCATAATCATAAACAGCGGATAAACCATCATAGATCTCACTCGATGGGAAAATAAAACCATATTCTTTAGCGTGAGAAATCACTTTCTTGAAAACATCTTCTTGCTTTGCCATAATTTTTTTACGTCTGAAATGCAAAAATAGCAATTTGGATCCAAAATCATGAGATTCAATAAAAAAAGCAGTTAATAAACATACAAATATTGACAATTTAATTTTTCAGGAGCCGGGAACCCGCTCTCCGTTGCAATTCCTCGCTCGGCGGCTCTGCTTCGCGCCGCCGCCTCGCTGCGGGATTTTCTCTCAGATCGGGGCTATTGATAAAGGAATGTCTAACCCTGTTAGGTTTACAAAGATGGCAGCATATAATATCAATCGAAAAATCTTTACTTTTGCCGGATGTTAGAAATTCTTTATCGTGACGAGCATCTTATTGCCATCAACAAACCCAGCGGATTACTGGTTCATAAATCTTTTTATGCCGGAGAAGCTGATACCTATGCTATTCAGGAGTTGAAGAAACAGATCGGGCAAAAAGTGTATCCCGTACATCGGTTAGACCGGAAAACTTCGGGGTTCTGCTTTTTACTCTGGATAAAGATACTCTTAGAATCATGAGCGAGCAGTTTGCATCACGCGATGTAGAGAAGAAATATCTGGCCATTCTTCGGGGTTGGACAAAAGAAGAAGAAACGATTGATTATGACTTGGTTAATGAAAATGAAGTTAAGCAAAATGCCGTTACAAACTATCGCCGTTTGCAGACTTCAGAAATAGATTTACCTTTTCTAAAGCATCAGACTTCGAGATATTCTTTGGTAGAAGCCATTCCTGAAACGGGAAGATTTCATCAGTTGAGAAAACATTTTAAGCATATTTTGCATCCTATTTTAGGTTGTAGAAAACATGGCTGCAACAAACAAAATAAGTTGTGGCTTCAGACATTTGACATCAACAAAATGACGCTTCATGCACACCAATTGATTTTTAATCATCCCATTTCTAACGAAAGAATCACCGTAAATGCTACTATAGATGAAGAGTTCAAAAGAGTAGGGGATATTCTGAAATTCGATCTGAGTGAGTACTCTTCATTAAAACCTTGACTTATCACAAGCATGGTGTTTCTAAGTATCTCAAAAGGTATTTAATAGTACTTTTCCCTGTGCCCATTGTTTTAAAGCAATGTTCGCAAAGTTTAATTATGTCTGCTTTTTATTTCCGATCGCAAGAGCACTTCGTTCCCCCTTGCGAACCAAAATGTTTTCAGGATAATCATCTTTCTTTGCGGTCGCCGCACTAAAAAAATCCCACTGAGTTGTTGCATATACAGTTGTTTTCCAGTTTATAGATACTATAGATGAGCCATTTCGATAAAATATCATACATCAATCTAGCATTAATTTTAAAATGAGTAATTTTGTAAAACTTTTTTTCAATGTACAAATCGCTCATTCGTCCGATCCTTTTCAAATTTGATCCTGAAGAAGTTCATCATTTTACATTTTCAATGCTTAAAAATTTTGGATTTCTTACCAAACTGTTTTTACCAAAACCTATTGAAGACAAGCGTCTGGAAAGAGAAGTTTTCGGATTAAAATTTAAAAATCCTGTAGGATTGGCTGCCGGCTTCGATAAAAATGCAGTGTTATTTAACGAATTGGGAGATCTTGGTTTTGGATTTGTAGAAATCGGAACGGTAACTCCAAGAGCTCAGGCCGGAAATCCTAAGAAAAGATTGTTCCGTTTGATTGAAGATGGTGGGATCATCAACAGAATGGGATTCAACAACGATGGTCTTGAAGCTGCTATTGAAAAGCTGAAATCTAACAAAGGAAAAATAATCATCGGTGGAAACATCGGGAAAAATACAGATACAAGCCCGGAAAATTATACCCAGGATTATCTGGACTGTTTTGAAGGTCTTCATCCTCATGTAGATTACTTTGTCCTAAATGTAAGCTGCCCGAATGTTGGAAGCCACGCCAAGCTGGAAGACGTAGACTATCTGAAAGAGCTGATTACGGAAGTGAAAAAGATAAACCAGTCAAAATCTGTACAGAAACCTATATTACTGAAAATTGCACCGGATTTGAATAATAATCAATTGGATGAAATTATTGAACTGATTGCAGAAACAAAAATCGATGGAATTGTAGTGTCCAATACTTCTGTGAACAGAGAAGGGCTGAAAACCTCCCCCGAAGTTTTAGAACAGATAGGAAATGGTGGATTAAGTGGCAAGCCCATCCGTGAAAGAAGTACAAAAATGATCAAATACCTTTCTGATAAAAGCAACAGGGCATTTCCAATCATTGGAGTAGGAGGAATTCATTCTGCTAAAGATGCGATGGAGAAGCTGGATGCAGGAGCTGTATTGGTTCAGTTGTACACCGGATTTATTTATGAAGGTCCTCAACTGATCAACGACATCAATCAGGAATTACTAAAAAGAGCCAGCAGATTACCGAGATAAAATAAAAGAGAGTTGATATGACTCTCTTTTTTATTTTGACTTTACAACAGATGCGTTTTTAATATTTACTGTAAGCGTATGGGGCGGAGTGCTTTCGGATTTGCCTATTTTATAGGTAATTGTTTGTTTGTCTTTGGATTTCGTTTTGGTAACGTCATATATATTTTCCCGGCAGCTCTCAGTAAGGAATTCTTCATAGTTTTTATAATTCCAGTCTTTTGTGAAGTATAGTACTCTATAGCCTTTTTCTCCTTCACTTGCCCCGCACTGTCCACAGGCATTAAAATTCGATGTCTGCTCAAAGTACAATAAAACCCGGTTCCCGTTTTCTCCTGAAGAATAGGAAATTAGCTCGTTTCCGCCTGCTTTATTGATAAAATCATAGGTGTTGATTTTTTTATTATTCGGTAAGTACAGATAATTGTTGAGGCGGTAGATCATAGCATTGCCCGTAAATAATTTTGCAGGCAGAACTTTTTTCCCAAAATAAAAAGACCCCGTCACCGGATTTTTATCCGTATTGATCTTTTCAAATATAAGATATTCCTGCGGCGAAAGCTTTTGTGCCATCTCATCCGTTTTTTCAACTTTCTGCAGCGAGGTGATTTGCTCTTTCAGAAGCTTTGATTTCTGTTTTTGTTTTGTCCCAAAATTATACAGCGACAAATTTCCATAATAGTCATATATTCCGGTAAGCGGGATTTTCTTTTTGTATTTGTCATAATAATACCATCCATCCACATAATGCTGGTATTGATCACAATCGACAATGCCTGTGTAGCTAAGTTCAACAGTAATTGGTATTCCTCCGATTTCTCCTGTAAAAGTCTGGGAAGAATCTGTTACTTTCTTTAATTCAACTTTTTGACCGATAAAAAAAGTGAGGAAAAAGAAAAAGAAGACACTGAAAATTTTTTTCATGGTTGAGTTGTCGTGGATTTTAGTTTTTTTAAATGAAGAAGTGTGCGATGGTATAGATGATCAATCCTACCAGCCCACCGACCAGCGTCCCGTTCACTCTGATAAACTGCAGATCTTTTCCCACTTCCAGTTCCAGCTTTTCACTGAGTTCTTTTCCCTGCCAGTTTCCAACGGTAGTACTGATGAGATTCCCGAATTGATGAGTGTTTTTCAGAATATATTTATAAGCTGTCACCCGAACCCAATGATCAATTTTGTTCTGAAGATTTTCATCTGTTTTTAAATTCTGGGCAAACTCATTCAAATTTTTAGTAAGATAGTTTTTCAAAGCCGAGTTTTCCTCCTGAAGTTCTTTCATCAATGTTTTTTTTATGGAAACCCAGATATCATTGGAATATTCATCCAATTTATCATTTTTTAGAAGACCGTTTTTAATGGTTTTAAACTCTTCATCCCACTTTGGATCTTCTTTCAGGTCAACTGAGAATTCATGAATTTTTTGGGTTATCAATGCTCTTACTTCATGTTGGGGATCTTCTTCTATTTCTTTGAAAAACTCAGAAAGCCCATCGGCAATTTTATCAGCGATTTTATTATCTACAAAAGATGGAATGAACGAATAACTGCCTTTTTTTACCCGCTCCTGAATCATTTCATCGTTTTCAATGATGTATTCTTTGATCTGTTTTGAAAGATTGGTGATGATTCTCTGATGGTCATTTTTTTCCAATATGTAGCCAATTCCGTTTCCCACCACTTTGTTAAGCTTGATATCATCGGTCATTTCAGAAACCTTTTTGCTGATAAACTGGCTTACCGTAGAATCATCCAGTTTATTGAGGATATCAAGAACGATATCTGACAGGTTTTTAATCAAAATCTCCTGGCTCTTTTCCTTACCCAGCCATTCACCGACAAAGTTGGAAACTTTAAGTTTTTGGATATAAGGACGTATATTTTGAGGAGAAAGAAAGTTACCCACCACAAAACTTCCAAGGTTGTCTCCCAATCTCTGTTTACTGTTTTCAATCAGATTGGTGTGGGGAATGGGAAGGCCAAGAGGATGCCGGAATAATGCAGTGACCGCAAACCAGTCCGCAAGAGCACCCACCATTGCCGCTTCGGAAAAGGCCCGGACATAGCCAATCCAGTGAGAGTTATCAGACTTCTGTAAAATAGTGGTAACAATGAAAATAACAGCCATCAGGACAAATAATCCGGTGGCAAATGCTTTATATTTTCTAAGTTGTTTTCTTTTTGCTTCGTCATTCATATTCTCAAATTTACTAAATTTGGTTATGAAACCATTCGTGGTTAAAGAATTAAAATTTACTATGAAATTTTTAATTTCAATAACCCTATTAATTATTCTGCAGGCATGTACGCAGAAATATGAACCTATTAAAAAAACTCCTATGGAAAATACACAAGCAAAAAGCAATCCATATTACTCCAGAACAGATACTTCAAAACTCAATGTTTCCAATGAAGAATGGAAAAAAATCCTTGCTCCGGATCTATACGCAATAGCCAGAGAAGCGGCAACAGAAAGAGCTTTTACAGGAAAATATAACGAATTTGATGAGGTAGGAGAATATTATTGTGCGGTATGTGGAAATCATCTGTTCCGTTCGACATCAAAATTTTCCAGCAGCTGTGGCTGGCCGAGTTTCTTTGAAGCTGATAAAGAAGGAGTCTATTATGTAAGAGATCAGTCGTACGGTATGGATAGAGTAGAGGTACTTTGTAAAAGATGTGATTCCCATCTGGGACATGTTTTTGATGATGGTCCGAAGCCTACAGGATTAAGATATTGTATGAATTCTGTAAGTCTGGAATTTGTTCCGGATTCTCAAAAATAACCACTTTAATTCACAAAATCAGGACGTTAAAGTTTCTTAAATAGCGTTAAACTTTTTAGAGTTATAACCCTTTGGTAATTATGTTTTTATAATTTTGCCCCACTAATTTGGATTTATATAGTATTGAATGAAAGGATTTTATAGCGTATTAGGCCTTGTTTACATGGTGACGACTTCATTCTACATTTCCCCAAAAGTGGTGGCGAAAAGTGAGAATGTGAAAACAACGAAAACTGAAAAAGTAGCTGAAACGAAATCTGAGAAGAACACTGCAGCAGTGTCTTCATCAGAAGCACTGTACCAATCTATTGCATTTGAGCCGGGGCATGAACTGAATTATGAAGTGTTCTCAAAAGCATTGACGGGCTATGAAAATTTAAAAAAAGCAGGATTGCTTACCCAGGATTCGCATTTATTAACTATCTGCGATTTTTCTATGTCTTCTAATACAAAAAGACTTTGGATTATTGACCTTGAAGACAAAAAAGTTCTGTTCAACTCATTGGTAGCACACGGAAAAAATACCGGCGAAGAATTTGCGACGAATTTTTCTAATAAGGAAAGTTCGCTGCAGAGTAGTCTTGGATTTTATATCACGGATGCAACCTATCAGGGCGATAACGGATACTCTCTGAAATTATTGGGAATGGATAAGGGCTTTAATGATGCTGCATACAGAAGAGCAATTGTAATGCATGGTGCGGATTATGTGAGTGATGCATTTGCTGCGATGCACAAAAGAATCGGAAGAAGCTGGGGATGCCCTGCCGTCCCAAGAGAACTGACGCAGTCTATAATCAACACGATTAAAGGAAAAAACTGTCTGTTCATCTATTATCCTGATCAGAATTATCTTTCTTCCTCAGAATGGTTGAAAGCGTAAGATTAAAAAAGCAGTCATTTTTGACTGCTTTTTAATTTTTGGAAGGAAATTCCACAGTAAATACACTTCCTTTGGATACTTCAGAATTGATAGTCAATTTTCCTTCGTGTATTTCTACAATTCTTTTTACAATGGAAAGACCTATTCCGTTTCCTTTTTCGAAACTTTTATTGGAACCGCGGTAAAAAAGATCAAAAATTTTTGAAAGATCCTTTTCTGAAATACCGATCCCATGATCAATAAAATGGATTTTGATATGTTCCTGTTGGGTTTCTATCTCAATATGACAGCTTTTGTCTGCCGAATATTTACAGGCATTCTCTATTAAGTTCGAAAAAGCAACCTGCAGCAGGTAAGGATTACCATAAAAATCATAATTGTTTTCATCATCATCTGAGGCATTGCTCATATAATTGATCCCGATTTTGAAGCCGGCATTTTTCTGCAGCAATGCAAGCTTAGCTTCTGCTAAAATCTCATCCAGACGTAGATTGGTAAAACTGATCTGTGATACATCATAGCTGGCTCTGGCAAAATCTAACAAGGCAGATGACAACTCCGAAGCGTCATTGGCATCCTGCAGAGCATTGTCAATAGAAAGCTTATAGTCATCCAAGGTAACGTTAAGTTCCTTGGCAAGCTCAAGTTCTGCAATTAAGGTAGAAAGAGGAGTCCGGAATTCATGAGAAATAGTGGTCACGAATTGCTTATGATTGTTGAAGGATTTTTCAAGCCTGTTGAAGGTAGAATTAAAAGTTTCCGTGAGTTCATAAATCTCATCTTTTGCCTTGGGAATATCCAGCCGTTTATTAAGGTTGTGTTCTGAAATATCACGGATCTGGAGAATGATATCCTTTAAAGGCTTAAGCGTATAATAGGAAAAAAGAAATCCTATAATAAAAATGATAACAATCGAACTGATGTAGATGATGATGATATCTTTTTTAAACTCAGAAATATGGGCCTTTCCCGTGACGTCTACCGCACTTCCAATAATATAATATTTTTCTCCGTTGGAGGAGAGCTGAATGGCAATATACTGACGATCACCCCGCTGCCAGAATATTCTGTTTTTATCGGATCTGATCATTTTATCCAGATATTTTTCATTGCTTTTGAGAGGAGGAAGATCTGTGAAGGTAAGCTCTTTTTTGCTGTTATAAACGCTGATGTCTGCTTCATTCAGAAGTTTTTGGTTACGCTGGTGGAGTTCACGGATTTTTTCATCACTGATTCTGGCATCAAATATAAATTCTGAACGCCAGATCACTTTGTATCCCAGCCGGTCATTGAATTCATCTTCTCTGTTTTTTTCAGAAACAAAATAAAGAACGTAAGCAAACAAAAATAAGATGCCTGCCGTAAGAATGGAATAAATGAGTGCTGTTCGGGTTGCTATTTTCATAATTGTGAAGCAAAAATAAATCCTACTCCGGGTTTGGTGTGAATCAGTTTATGATCAAAATTTTTATCAATCTTTTTCCGTAAATAAGCAATATAGACATCAATATAATTGGTTCCGGTGTCGAAATGATTCCCCCATACATTTTCGGCAATTTCTTCACGGGTAAGAATTCTTTCGGCATTGCTTACCAGAAATACCAGGAGTTTAAATTCTTTGGGAGTAAGTTCTATTTCCGCTCCGTTTCTGAAAACTCTGTTGAATTTCTTATCGATCTTCAGGTCATGATATTCGAGTTCGGTCAGATAAGCTTCTTTATTTTTATTTGATCTCCTCTGCAGAATAGCTTTGATTCTCACATAGAGCTCCCTAATCTCAAAAGGTTTCACCATATAGTCATCTGCTCCGGCGTCAAATCCTTCAATTTTTTCATCAATGGTTCCAAGAGCGGTAAGCATGATGATGGGAAGGTCAGGATATTGCTGTTTGATCAGTTTGGACAGATCAATACCACTCATTTTCGGAAGCATAATATCCGTAATGGCCAGATCAAATGTTATTTTATTCAGCAGGACAATCGCATCTTCTGCATCTTCCGAAATATAAACCTGATATTGCTGGCTTTCCAGCCCTCTTTTCAAAAGGCTTGAAACGCGTGAATTATCTTCTACAATTAAAATTTTCATAAAGAAATACGATGAATAGGGGTGTTGGTTTTCAAACGTTTTTTTGATTTTAAAAGCCTGACTTTCATTTATTCCCAAAGCACTGTGCAAAGGTATTTTATATTTTTCTTTTATCAGAAAACATTCCCCCTTTTAATAGTTTTCTATAAGGTTTCTAATAGATTTCTAATACCTGTCGGCCTTTTAGCAATCTAATTTTGTCCCGTTGAAATCAACAAAAGATAAGAATAGAAAAATATGAAGACTACCTCTTTCAAAACAGCAATTGCGTTGTTTTCCTTATTAGGACTTATGGGGAAATTAGAAGCCCAGAAAAAAAATGATTTTAATAATCCCGGATTGACTCATTATTTCAATGAAGATCACTCAAGATATATTTCCTTTAGCGGATATGCAGAATTGTGGGCCAGATATACCCAGCTTAACCCTGGAAGCCTTGTCAATAACGAAGCAAAATCAGACCTGTCTGACCTTTCGCTTAGAAGGGTTCGTGTAAAAATGACTTATAAGCCAACAGAAAAGCTGATGTTTGTATTGCAGGGTGGAACTACCAACGTGAATGTCAATGCAAAAGGAAGTAATTATTTTGACCTTCTGGATGCCTACGCTGAATATACTTTTAATGATAAAATTGCTTTTGGAGCAGGACGTTCTACATGGCGCGGCCTCTCAAGATTTACTACAGGACCTTTGAATACGCTGTTATACGACCTTCCAGCTTACGCAACCTCCAATGCGGGAACAACAGATTATACCGTAAGGGAATTGAGTGCCTATATTAAAGGACAGCTCGGAAGATTTGATTACCGTCTGGTAGTGGCTGATCCTTATACCATGGCAACTTCTGATCCGAAACTGAATGTAGCTTCCTTTAGTAAAAACTCCCCCGGAAAAGACTTCTCAGGATATTTCAGATATGCTTTTTTGGACAAGGAAAATATTTCCACTCCCTTTAATGCAGGAACTTATGTAGGGAAAAAGAATGTACTGAGTCTGGGAGCCGGGTTTGATTATATTCACAATGCATTATGGCATCTGGATTCCGGTAAAAATACAGTGAATGATGATATGAAAAGCTTTGCAGTAGATTTATTTTATGATGCACCACTGAATAAAGAAAAAGGAACGTCAATAAGCGCTTATGGGATGGCGATGCATAACGACTACGGACCCAATTATATCCGGTATGTTGGTACCAATAATCCTGCAACTTCTGTAGATGTTACACAAGCGAGTCTGAATGGAGCAGGAAATGCAATGCCTGTTATCGGAACCGGAAATACATATTATGTACAACTGGGAGGAACCCTGCCTTATCTGGACAAAGAAAAGAAAAGTCTTCAGCTTCAGCCTGCCGTAGGAATGCAGCTGTCAGATCTGAAAGGACTTCATGATAATGCTGTGATCTATGATGCAGGAATATCTCTGCTGATGAACGGAATGTCTTCCCGTTTAACCTTTGACGCTCAGAACAGACCTGTTTATACCAATGACCCTTCAAACAATGCCGTAGTTTCAGACCGGAAATGGCAGTTTGTCCTTAAATACAGAATAGATTTTAATTAAAATAAATGACAATGGAAAGAAGAAAATTTTTATTCCGCTCAGTCCAGGCTTCTGCTTTGCTGCTGATCTCAGGAAATATGTTTGCGTCTGCTTTACCCATGTTTAATCCTAAAAAAAAGAAAAAAGTGTACTTCCATTATTTGTTGTTCTGGCTTAGAAAAGACCTTTCCGGGCCTGAGGTAAAAGAATTTGAAAATTTTTTTGAAGGCCTTAAAAAGCTTCCTTATCAGAAGAATCTCCGTTACGGAAAACCGGCAGCTTCCAGCCCGAGAAGTGTTTTAGACAGCACATTTACTTATAATGCTTCTATGGAGTTCGATAGCCTGGAAGAACTTGAAGCATATGGAAAACTTCCTGAGCATCTTGCTTTGGTTCACAAATATAAACCATTCTTTGAAAGAATGCTGGTTTATGATACTGTTTATAATTAAAAATAAAAAATTAAATTTATAATGAAAAATATCATTAAGGGCTTAAGCCTTGTTTTAGTAGTAAGTACTGTAGGATTTATGAATGCACAACACAAAAACCATAAAAATGTAAGTGTCACTTCGGAGACCTCCACTGAGTTTATTCCTGCTATAAGACTAATCAACAATCCTGACGGATCATGTACTTTTGAGAAAGGGAAAATCCCCACTCTTAAACACATGAATACCACAACATTCTGGATGAGCAATAAAACGGAGGAGTGGGAAAAAAATGCTCATCCGGCTCCCAGAAGACAATATGTGATTACCATCAAAGGAAATATAAAATTTAAAGTAACGGATGGCTCCACTTTTATGATTAAACCGGGAGTAGTTCTTCTTGCTGAAGATCTTAAAGGAACCGGCCACAGCTGGGATATGGTGAAAAGCAAAGAATGGGAGAGACTCTATATTCCGATTGCTGAAAATGCCGATGATTTTTTTATCCCGGATGCTCAATAGTTACAAGTCAATCTCTTTATAAGGGGTATATAATTCGTTATGTTTGAAGCAGTCAGTTTTGACTGCTTTTTTCTTTTGAAGAATTATTGTAGAAATTCTTTAATAACAGCTCTGGCTTCCTCAATGCTATTGCTGATTCGGGCAATTATTTTTCCGTTTTCATCGATGATGAAATGAAGAGGATAGCTTGTAGCATTCACTTTTTTTTGGAAGTCTTTGTTTACATCAAAGAAATTAATCCAATCCGCATTATTTTTCTTTAAAATATTCCTGGCAATCTCCATTCTATTGGGTTTTTGCTCGTCTGTAATTGTAATGAAGTTTACATTTTGACCTTTATATTCATGATACAGATTCACAATTTCAGGCATACTTTTTATGCAAGGGGCGCAAGTCGTTGACCAATAATCAATAAAGGTTAATTTATATTTCTTAAAATCTTCCGAAGTCAGTTTATTCCCCTTTTCAAAATAAATGTCAGGTATTTTTTGTCCAATGGATGTAGATTGTTCTGCGTTTAAACGGGCTTCAACACCTTTGTATAATGCGTTTTGTTTAAATTTTGCGGAAAATAAATTTAAGTTTTTCAAATAAGCAGGATGGTAATCGTTAAGAGTATAATCATTCACAATTTCCCATAATGCAACATACGAATTGGGATTTTTCCTGATGTATTCTCCTAAAAATTCCTGTTTTTTATCTATATTGATCAAGCTATCACCTTGATAGGGATTTTTTGATTTTATATAAAACGGTTCCAATGATTTTTGTAAAATCTTATATTCTCTGTTGGTAGGGGAGTCTATATTAAGTTCTACATTATTAAAGTCTTTGGGTAAATCAATTTTATATTTTCCTCCTTCTAAGAAAAATACTTTTGTACTATAACCCGCTTTACCGTTCTTTCCCATATAACCAAACGCTACTGGTTGAGGGTATTCTGTAAAACCACTTGCAATATTTTTCTTTTGAATCTTAAAATAATAAATAGAATGTTTCATCCTGATCTTTTTTCCAAAATCAGAAATGTTGTTGTTGGTTTGTATTTTGAATGTATAAAGCTCTCCGAACCCGTTTCTGGTGGCTGGAGCTCCTAACATAAGGCTATCATTAATGTATGAATCTGAACTGAGATCAATTTCAAAATTATTCTGAGAATAAAGAAAATTCGAAATAAGAATTAATAATGCATAGAAAAGTTTCTTCATAAAATATTTTGTGACGGAACGAACTTACAAAAACTTTTATATATAAAAAATCCCTGCGCTTTAAAAACACAAGGATTGTAATTATTTCTGTTAAATATTTTCAGAATTTTATTCTTCTGACTAAGGAAGAATGTATAATTCAATTTCAGATATGAAAATCTGTCGTAAGTTTATGATAATTAAGAGAATTTCTTAAAAACAACAGTTGCATTATGTCCTCCGAATCCAAAGGCATTACTCAACGCAAAATTGATGTTTTTTTCTTTTGCTTCTCCGAAAACAATATTGATATCCTGAGGAATATTCTCATCAATACTGTGAAGATTGATTGTTGGAGGAATAATTCCATTCTGAATAGCCTTGATTGAAAGAATGGCTTCTACCGCTCCGGCAGCACCCAGCAAATGCCCGGTCATGGACTTTGTGGCACTGATATCAAGGTTTTTACTTCCCTTAAATGCTTTATTGATGGCTGTTAATTCAACCATATCTCCTAATGGAGTGGAAGTAGCATGAGGGTTAATATAATCAATGTCTTCCATGTTAGCTCCTGCTTCTTTCACGGCCAGTTGCATTGCTTTGATGGCTCCTGCTCCTTCCGGATGGGGTGCTGTCATATGATAAGCATCTGCCGTCATGGCGGCTCCGGCTAATTCTGCATAAATTTTTGCTCCTCTGGCAACAGCATGTTCGTATTCTTCAAGCACCAGTGCACCTGCACCTTCACCCATTACAAAACCATCTCTGTCTGCATCATAAGGACGGCTCGCGCTAGCAAAGTCATCATTCCTTGTAGACATGGCTTTCATAATAGAGAATCCTCCGATGGATGCCGGAGTGATAGCAGCTTCGGAACCTCCACTGACAATTACTTTTGCTTTCCCGAGACGGATATAATTGAAAGCATCCATCAATGCTGTATTTCCCGTAGCACAGGCAGAAACTGTAGTATAATTGATTCCCTGAAGCCCATATTTCATAGAAATCATTCCTGAAGCCATATTGGCAATAAACTTCGGTACAAAGAACGGATTGAAACGTGGTGTTCCATCTCCAGCAGCGAAATCCATTACTTCTTTTTCAAAAGTCCACATTCCGCCCTGTCCTGTTCCCCAGATCACTCCTGTATCAAAAGGATCCATCTTTTCAAGTTCCAGGCCGGAATCCTGAATGGCTTCTGATGAGGCATACATGGCATATTGTGTAAACAAATCACTTCTCTTGATTTCGTTATGATTCAGATATACTTTAGGATCAAAGTCTTTTACCTCACAGGCAAAATGAACTTTAAACTTTTCCGTATCGAAATGGGTAATGAGTCCTGCTCCGCTGACTCCTTTAATACTGTTTTGCCAAAATTCTTCGACATTATTTCCCAAAGGCGTCACTGCGCCCAGACCTGTAATGACAACTCTCTTCATACTTAGTTATTGATTTTGAATAAATTAGAGGTTCCTCTTGCGATCAATCGTGTTTTGTCTGCGTTCCATATCTCGCATTGTGCATTTACGAATTGTTTACCTCTTTTAATGATTTTAGTTTCGGCTACAATATTATCATTTTCTTTTGCAGTTGAAAAATAATCGATGACATTATTTATCGTGGTAATGAAAGAATTTTCATTTAAAGAAAACATAGTAGCGCCAATGATATCGTCTATAATGGCAGCGGTAACTCCACCGTGGAGGTTTCCTATAGGATTCAGCCATTCCGGTCTTATGGTATATTGAAATTCCAGCTGACCTTCTTCTGCAGAAAGAACAACAGGATTGAGCCATTTCATAAAAGGAGAAGGTGACTGGTCAAATTCTTTTCCGATGAATTGTTTTAATTGTGCTAATCTATCCATACGTGCGTTTTTATTTTTCTAAAATCATCGTTACTCCCTGTCCACGTGCTGCGCAAATGGATATAAATCCTTTTCCACTGCCTTTTTCATGGAGAAGTTTTGCCAGTGTTGCGATAATTCTTCCTCCCGTTGCTGCAAAAGGGTGGGCGGCTGCGAGACTTCCTCCTTTTATATTCAGTTTACTTCTGTCTATTTTCCCAAGAGCTTTTTCCAATCCGAATTTTTTGGCCAGCTCATCATTTTCCCAGATTTTTATTGTGGCTAAAACCTGTGCTGCAAATGCTTCGTGAATTTCATAATAATCAAAATCAGATAAATTCATGCCTGCTTTTTTAAGCATTCTCTCTGCTGCAAAAACAGGGGCAAGAAGTAAATCTTGTTTATTTTCTACATATTCTATTCCTGCGAGTTCAGAAAAGCTGATATAGGCTAAGACAGGAAGGTTATTGGCTATCGCCCATTCTTCACTGGCCAGCAAAACTGCAGAAGCACCATCTGTAAATGGAGTTGAATTTCCTGCCGTTAAGGTTCCTTTTTGCTTATCAAAAGCAGGTTTCAGTTGTGAGAGCTTTTCAATACTGCTATCGCGTCTTAAGTTATTATCTTTCTCTAAACCAAAAGCAGGAGTAATCATATCATCAAAAAATCCTTCATCATAAGCTTTTGCCATATTCTGGTGGCTTTTTAAGGCTAGTTCATCCTGTTCTTCTCTGGAAATCTTGTAATATTTGGCGGTAATTTCTGTGTGTTCACCCATGACAAGACCTGTTTTGGGTTCCTGCCCTTTATAGGGAATTGGCATCCAGTCTTTCAGCTTCGGGTTTAGCAGTTGTTTTATTTTTCTAAATGCTGATTTTTCTTTATTCGCTTGTAAAAGAGCTTTTCTTAATCTTGGTGAAGATTCGAATGGAATGTTACTCATCGCTTCCACTCCGCAGGCAATGCCACAATCTATCTGCCCCAGGGCAATTTTATTTCCGATATAAATAGCAGCTTCAATTCCTGTATCACATGCCTGTTGTAGATCACATGCAGGTGTTGCAGGGTCAAGAGTGGTATTCATCACTGTTTCTCTGATGAGGTTGCTCTCAGAAATATGTTTGATGACTGCGCCACCCGCAACTTCTCCGAGTCGTTTTCCTTTTAAATGATAACGATCTATTAATCCGTTCAGAGAAGCAAGCAGAAGATCCTGATTGCCCTGCTCTGAATAAGCGGTATTCATTCTGGCAAAGGGAATTCTGTTGTATCCTACAATAGCCACTTTTTTTGTTTCCATATGGTATTATTTATGATGGAAGAATATTGAGTTCATGATCAATCATATGACTGACTTTATCTAAAGCGTGGTTGAGAAAACTTTGGTCACCCATTGTTTTTGAAAGTAGAATTCCACCTTCAATAAGCATGATGAATAAGGACGCATATTGCTCAGCATTCACTTTTTTATTAATTTCCCCTTTACTTTGTCCTTCAGCAATGGAATTTGATATTTTTGTCATCCATTGTTCAAAAGACCTTTTCACCTGTGCTTTTAAGGCAGGAAAAGAATCGTCAGCTTCCGTAGCAGCATTCATTAACGGACAGCCGCCGTTGGCAAAGACAAACTTCCAGTTTTTCCGGTAAAAATCTACAAAAGCATGCAGTTTATCCAATGAAGTTGGATACTCATTACCAAAAGAGCGGCTAAGTGTTTTGCCCAGTAATCCCGCATTGTATTTATAAACCTCAATGGCTACTTCATCCTTGTTTTCAAAATTTCCATAGATGCTGCCTTTCGTCAGTCCGGTTGCCTGAGTAATGTCAGACAGCGATGTGGAAATATAACCCTTGGTATTAAAAAGGTTTGCTGTTTTCTCGATAATATGCTGTTTCGTTTTTTCTGCCTTCGACATTATAAATGTTTAAATATGATGCAAATATACAAAAATATACCAATCGGTATATTTTATTTAAAAAAGTTTAATCAGGTAATATTCTAACTTTTAAGTTTTGGCTGAGGCTAATGGATTCTTTTTAAATTAAAAAACGGACTAAAAGCCCGTTTCTATTGATATTGAATGATTACTTAAATTAGTTTTCCAACGTAGCATTCAATGTGATTTCAAAGTTGAATGCTGCACTTACAGGGCATCCTTCTTCAGCAATCTTAGCAAATTTCTGGAATTCTTCTTCTGAGATTCCCGGAACTTTAGCAGTAAGAGTCAGTTCAGATTTTGTAATCTTACCAATATTGGGATCAAGGGTAATTACAGAAGTCGTCTTTAATTCTTCAGGATTATAGCCTGCCTGAGATAATTCTGCATCCAGTTTCATGGTGAAACATCCTGCGTGGGCTGCTGCCAGCAATTCTTCAGGGTTGGTACCTACACCATCCGCAAAACGGCTGTTGAAAGAATATTGAGTCTGGTTTAAAGTTGTACTCTGAGTTGTTAAATGTCCTTTTCCTTCTTTAATGGTACCGTTCCAAACGGCTGTTGCGTTACGTCTCATAATGTTTGTTTTTGTATTTAGTAATGTTGTTTGATTTTGATGTTACAAAGGTATATCTATGGCGGGGAGTATTCAATAGATAAAATGACTTAACTATTGTACTTTTTTCCCGTGATGTAATTTTTTTTAAAATTTACCGGTGTGCTTCCCGTTTTATTCGTGAAAAGGCGGTTGAAATAGGCGGGATCTTCATAACCCAGATCATAAGCAATTTCTTTGACAGGTTTATCCGTATAAAAAAGTAACCTTTTTGCTTCTAATAAAATTCTGTTAATAATAAACTGGTTGGGAGACTCCAGCTTTAAGTTTTTAAATTTATGAGTTAAAGTTTTCGGAGCGATGTGAAGAAGCTCTGCATAATCAGCAACATTGTGTTTTTCTCTGAAATGAATTTCCAGATGTCTGCTGAAATCTCTGAAAATATGAAGCTCACTGCCTGGTATTTTGAGCGTATCATTATCCAGATTTTGTTTCTTCCACTTGCGGGTAGCCCTAATGATGATCTGTTTTACATAGGTTCTAATCATTTCCTCTGCCGAAGAATCCTTCCCTTCAAGTTCATCCTGAATATTTTGAAACAAACTTTTTATAAGAGACGTTTCTGAATCATCAAGTTCTACAAAAGGAATTTCAAATACGTTATGAAAGAGAAGGCCGTCACAAGCGACTTCTTTATCATGGATCTGAATACAGTAAAAATCCCGGTTGTAGAAAAGAAGAATAGATTCATCTTTGCCTTTTTGGATACTCAAATGTTGGTTGGTGAGGAAGAAAAGTGAAGGTTTCTTTGTTTTATAATGATTAAAATCTACTGTAAGTTCATATCCTGAAGGAATAAAAAATACTTTAATATCTGAAGAGAATCGACTTCCGTTGAAATTCTCCAGATTTTCTTCTGAAAATACTTCCAGTCCGAGTCTTTTATAATGATCTTCAAAAATAAGCTGTTGCGGCATACTTTAACTTTAGTTTAAAGATAAAAAAAAAGCATGATTTGAACTGTATTAAATTACTTAACCTATGATTTCTTATGTTGGATATAAAAAATTGAAATAAAATAAATTCAAAATATGTTTTTACATTGATATTATTTTATCATTTTTACAAAGATTTGTATTGTAACCTAAAAGTATTAACCTTTTTTCATAACTGCCTGTATGAGCGAATTAGAAAATATTCTGAGAGAAATAACTCCACTATCTCCTGAGGATAGTTTTCTCGTGTTTGACAGGATTAAAGCCTCATTTGACTTTCCATATCACTATCATCCGGAAATTGAAATCAACTTTATTTATAAGGGGAAGGGCTACCGAAGAATGATCGGAGACCATACCGGAGAGATCGGAAATATAGAGTTGGTGCTGGTAGGACCCAATTTACCACACTGTTGGGCAAATTACAGATGTAAGAACAGAAAAACCCACGAAATCACCATACAATTTAATCAGGATTTCTTTCAACAGTCACTGATGGAGAAAAATATCCTGAAACCTATCAATAATCTGATGAAAGACTCCATCAGAGGAATTCTTTTTTCTACCGAAACGGCTGAGAAACTAAAAGATTCGTTTCTCAATCTTTCAAAGATGAACAGCTTTGAATCTTTTATAGAAATTATGAAAATTCTGAATGAACTTGCCGTTGCAGATAATAAAACACTTTTATCCTCATATAGTATTGAGCTTGAGTCTTTTGCAGATAATGATAAAATGAAGATTGTTCATGATTTTGTTCATAAAAATTTTGAGAACAAAATAACGCTGGATAATGCAGCATCATTGGTGAATATGAGCAATGTGACGTTTAACAGATTTATCAAAAAAAGAACAGGGAAAACTTTTGTTAATTATCTTAATGAAATTAGAATAAGTTATGCTGCGCGCTGGTTGATGGAAAAAAATCTTACTGTTTTTGAAATTGCTTTTGAGGCAGGTTTTAATAATATTGCGAACTTCAATAAGGTATTTAAATCCATCAAAAAGACAACTCCAACCGAATTTAAAGAACAATTTAAAGGAGTTAAAAAGATTGAATAATATGTATTAAAAATGTACAGCTTTCTGTTTTATATCTTATCTGACATCCTGTAATTCCGTCCAGAAATCTACTTTTATTTTGTCCAAATATCAGAATAAATCCCCTTTTTTTAATTGTTCGGGAAGTGTTGTATTTTGTTGATATTTAAAGTGTTAATGGCTTTTAATTTTGATTGCTGAAAAAATAATATCGTTTTATGATAAAATAGTATTATATCAGACTGGCAACAAAATTTAGATTTGTGAATGTGAATTAAATCTTAACAAAACTTTAAATTATTTAATACTTAAACGGCAAAATTTTGTTGAAAAAACAATAATTTTTTTTGTATTAAAAAATAAAGTAATGTCACTGATTCTCAATTAAATCTAACGAATCTATACCTTATGAGAAAAGCAGTTATACCCGTTCTGTTCGTTTTTTCACTTACTGCGAATGCACAGGAGAAAAAAGCAGCCGACACTACGAAGACAACCAGTATTGAGGAGGTCGTGGTCACCTCTTTGGGGATAAAAAGGCAGGCCCGCTCTTTGACGTATTCCAGTCAACAGATTGGCGGGGATGAGCTTACAGAAGTGAAAACTCCCAATCTATTAAATTCGATCAACGGAAAGTTTCCAATGTGCAGATCAACAGAACCAATGGTGTAGGTAGCTCCGTAAGGGTGGTCATGAGAGGAGATAAGTCTGTCAACAGTGCACAGCCACTGTATGTGATTGATGGTATTCCTATTATCAACGGAACAGGAAAATCAGCAGATATCGGACAGTATTCCAATATGCCGGATCCGGGGGATGTATTGAGCTCCATCAATCCTGATGATATTGAAAGCATCAACTTCCTGAAAGGAGCTTCTGCTTCTGCATTGTACGGTTCTGCCGGAGGTAACGGAGCTATCCTGATTACGACTAAAAAAGGACGTGCAGGGAAAAGTTCAATTACTTACAGCTCCAGCCTTACAGTGGACAGGGCTTATAGTCTTCCAAAACTACAGCACAGTTATCTGTCTTATGACCCTTCTGTATCGGGATCACAGCCGGGACAGTCGGTAGAAAGCTGGGGCGCAAAAGGATCTTCTAAAGATTATCTTAAAGACTTCCTTCAGACAGGAACAACTTGGGTAAATAGCCTTTCTTTCCAGTCAGGAAATGAGAGATCAACAAGTTATTTCTCAATCGGAAATACCACCAACAAAGGAGTGGTTCCCATGTCTTATTTTGATCAGTATAACGTTTCTTTCAGAAATTCAAGTAAGTTTCTGGATGATAAATTAACATTAGATGCCAACTTCATCGGTTCATTACAGGAAAGTAAGAACAGACAGACTCCCGGAGCATCTTTTTCTCCTTTGACGAGTTTGTACTGGTTGCCAAGAGGTGTAGATTTTGATCAGTATGGTCCAGATAATTACACTTACTTAAATAAAGAAAGATTTTTACCTGCTCAAAACTGGTGGGAGGTTAATCCCGATGGAAGTTTTAAAGGAAACCCTCCAACACAGAACCCTTATTGGATTTTAAACCGTAATCCGGTTACTGTAAGCAATAAAAATACCTATGGAGCGCTTTCATTATCTTACCAGATCAATCCCTGGTTAACGGCAAGAGTAAGAGGAAATTATAGCTGGAATATTTCAGACAGTCAGCGTGATATTGCTGCTTTTTCAGCACCTACTTTACTGGCTGTTAAGGAAGGAATTAATGGAAGAATTCTTAAGAATACCTATGAAAACTCTTCAACATATGGGGACGTTTTGCTTATCGGTAGTCCTAAAATTAGTGAGTCTTTCTCTTTAGATTTTACGTTAGGAGCAAGTATCAATACAACAAGAAATAAAATAGGACAAATTGATAACGCATATCTGACAAACCCTAACCTTTTCACTGTGAGTAATCTTGAATGGGGTAAAAAAAGATCCCCTGGTGATGGATATCATAATATCTATACCAATATGAAGAAGCAGGTACAATCTGTATTTGCAAGTGCTACAGTAGGGTATAAAAATATGTTTTATGTGGATATGACTTTTAGAAATGACTGGGATTCCAGTCTGGCCTTAACAGGGAGAACGGGATTTGACTATGAATCTGTAGGAGCTAATGCTGTATTATCTTCTGTTTTCAAACTTCCGGAAGTCATTAGTTTCTGGAAAGTAAGAGGATCTTATGCAACGGTAGGATTAGGGTTGCCTACCAATATTTCCAATGCTATGATTGGATATAATAAAGGATATACTGTTGGCGTAGATGCGGGAACACTTGTGTTTCCAAAGAGTTCATTCATTACTGATCCTAAGTATAAAGACCTGTTTCCGAAACCTGAATTTAATAAAACTTTTGAAGTTGGAACAGAGCTAAGGATGTTTAGTAATAAATTAAGTTTTGATATTACTTACTACAACTCCAATACGAGTAATCAATTGTTAGAAACAAAAATAGATTCTTATTTCGGAGGAATAGCTCCTGGATCATATTATATCAACGCAGGAAAAATCCGAAATACAGGTTTTGAATCTTCATTGTCATATAAGGTCTTCAGTTCAGAAAAATTTGGATGGACAACTACATTAAATGCATCGGCTAACAAAAATACTATTGTTGAATTATTTCCACCAAGCTTACCTATATCAGAAAACCAACTTTTCTCATTAACAGGTGGAGGGGAATACACCAAACTGAAATTAGGAGGATCTTTTGGTGATCTTTACGGAATTAAGTTCAAAAGAGATGATCAGGGACGTATTTTAGTGAATGAAAAAGGAATCCCATTAGCAGAAGGTACTCCTTCTTATCTGGGTAATCCGAACCCTAAGTTTATTATGGGATTCAATAACTCCTTTAACATTGGTAAGCTGGGAATCTCTTTCCTTATTGATGGTAAATTTGGAGGGAAGGTACTTTCCCTTACAGAAAAAGCAAACGATATCTATGGAGTTAGTCAGTCTACAGCTGATGCAAGAGATGCAGGCGGGGTATCTATTCCAAATGCAGTATATGCACCGGGAACACCAAATGCGGGACAGGCTTACACGGGTTTAACTAATGCGAAAGATTACTATAAAGCAGTAGGAACAACAGAAGGGTTTGGAAAAGGTATTGATGAAGCCTATCTGTACAGTGCTACAACAATACGTTTACGCCAGGCTTCCATTTCATATACTTTCGATATTCAATCTAAATATATGAGAAACGCAACCGTAAGCTTAGTAGGAACCAACTTATTTTTCTTCTACAAAAAAGCACCATTTGATCCTGAGCAGGTATCAGGAAATACACCTGGTGGAGTAGGGGTAGATTCATTCGGATTACCGGTTACCCGATCTATTGGATTATCATTAAAAGCTAACTTTTAACTTTTACAATTAAGAAAATGAAAATCAATCATATTAAAATATTGGCATTCGGAGCTGTACTGTTATTTTCTGCTTCAGGATGTACTAATGACTTTGAACAGTATAATCAGGAAAAAGCAGGAGGTCCTGAAAATTTTTATGCTGATTTCATCGCTGTTGTTGATCCCATGAAATCCATGCAGAGAGGATTACAGTCAGATTATCAGCTGTACCCTAACCTTAGTGCAGATATGTACAGTGGAATGTTCAGTACAGCAACACCATTTAACGGAGGGGTAAATAATCTAACCTATTCAATGATGGATGGATGGAATAACAGAATTATTGCCAGACAACAGGATATTTTCAATTACTCTCTTATTATTGATAATACGGCTAAGGAAATCTATAAAGGAGTAGATTTTACAGGAACATTTGCTGTAAAAAAGATTTTGAAAGTCATTACAGCCGCAAGAGTTTCAGACAGTCATGGCCCTGTAGTTTACAGCAAATATGAAAAACCCAATCCGAATGGAGTAACTGATTTTGATTCTCAACAGGAAGCCTACAACTATTTTATTGCTGATCTTACTGCAGCTATTAACGATTTGCAGAAAGTAATTGCCATGTCAGCAACACAGAATGTAGAAGATAAATCGGCATTGAAAAAAGCAGATTTAGTATATGGCGGAAATATGGCTCAATGGGCAAAATTTGCCAATTCATTAAAGCTGAGGTTAGCCATGAGAATGAGCTATGCTGATCCTGTAAAATCTAAACAATATGCAGAAGAAGCACTAGCTTCACCTGCAGGATTGATTACTGACAATGCAGATAATGCGTTGATCAGTGTAGGACAGTCAGAATTGAGTTTTATCATCTATTCATGGGGAGATTGTTTAATTGGTGCACCATTGATGGCATATATGAACGGATACAATGACCCAAGACTTCCGGCATATGCTATTCCTGCATCTGATCCAAGCTTACAGGGAAAATATATAGGAATACGTCAGGGCATTGATTTATTAAATGGTAAATCAACGTACGGAGGGTTCTCGCAGCCACAGGCAAAATCTGCCAGCGGAGATTATTTTTCCGGTACCGATGGTAAAATGAAATTATTCACCGCTGCAGAAACATGGTTCCTTAGAGCTGAAGCTGCTTTGAGAGGATATGCAGGAGCAGGAGATATTCAAACCAACTATACAACCGGAGTTCAGCAGTCTTTCGGAGAATGGGGGAAAAGTGCTAATGTTGCTGCTTATCTTGCCGATAATACTTCTACTGAAGCACCTTATATTGATCCGAAAAATGCAGACAATAAAGTACTTGTTGGAAACCCCCAGTTAAGTACCATTACCATTGCATGGAATAACGGTGATACCAACGAAAGAAAATTAGAAAGAATTATTACCCAAAAATGGCTATCCCTTTATCCAAACGGACCGGAAGCATGGGCTGAGCAGAGAAGAACAGGATATCCGGTTCTTTTCAAGGTAAGAAAAAATGATAGCGGCGGAGCGATCAGTACAGAAGGAATGATCAGAAGAATTCCTTTCACTATTGATACAAAAACATCATTATATAACTATCAGCAGGCTGCACAGATGCTTAATGGGCCTGACACCGGAGGAACAAAACTTTGGTGGGATAAGAAATAAAAAATATTCAGAATCACTCATTAATAAAGAGACATCTCAAGATCAGATTTTTATTTGATGCATTCATTAAGGCGGGAGAATAGAGTAGAATCTCCAAAAAATTTATAGTTTCGTTTTTTTAGCCTGAATGTATTTTTGAGATGTTCTCTTTTATTTAGAATCTTATTTTAAATATGGGAAAAAACAACTCCGGAACCCGTCGGATTCAGCCGATTCTTTGGATTTCAACATTATATTTTGCAATGGGAGTGCCCTTTGTAACCATTAATGCGGTTTCAGGAATCATGTATAAAGATATGGGGGTTTCGGACTCGCAGATTACTTTCTGGACTGCCCTTATCATGTTCTCCTGGACATTAAAACCTCTTTGGAGCCCGTTTCTGGAGATCTATAAAACCAAAAAATTCTTCGTTGTTTTTACTCAGTTTGCGATAGGAATTCTGTTTGCATTAGTGGCCTTAAGCCTGCCAATGCATGATTTTTTCAAATACAGCATTGCCCTTTTTGCGATAGTTGCATTTTGCGGAGCTACCCATGATGTGGTAGCAGACGGAACGTATATTGGGTTTTTGACCAATAAAGAGCAGGCAAAGTATATTGGATGGCAAGGTGCTTTTTACAACCTGGCGAAGATTATCAGCAGTGGAGCACTCGTTTATTTTGCCGGGGTTTTAGAAAAGACAAAAGGCGTAACCCATGCCTGGATGATCATTATGGTGATCTATGCATTACTCTTTTTTGTACTGGCTATTTACCACTATTTCATTCTGCCGAAGGAAAACAAAGAAGAACGGAAAGATGGAAAGACTGCCGGAAATGTTCGTCAGGAACTATTGGAAGTCATAATCTCTTTCTTCACCAAAAAGAAAATTCTATGGTGTATCCTCTTTATAATTCTGTACCGTTTTGCAGAAGGATTTGCGATCAAAATTGCGCCTTTATTTTTTAAAGCTCCAAGAACATTAGGAGGATTAGGATTATCTACTTCCGATATCGGGCTTATTTATGGGACATATGGTTCTGCAGCATTCATCCTGGGGTCCGTATTGGCAGGGTATTTTATCTCAGCCCGCGGATTGAAAAGATCTTTGATATGGCTATGCTGTGCATTCAATATTCCATTTGTGGTCTATGCATTACTGGCTTATTATCAGCCGGCAGATCTTTTACCGGTAGGAATTGCGGTGGTAGTGGAATATTTCGGTTACGGATTTGGTTTTGTGGGACTAATGCTCTACATGATGCAGCAGATTGCACCCGGAAAACACAAAACGGCACATTACGCATTTGCAACAGGGATTATGAATCTTGGCGTAATGATTCCCGGAATGTTCAGTGGAATGATCAGTGACTGGATCGGATACAAAATGTTCTTTATCTGGGTACTGATTGCTACCATTCCTGCATTTTTGGCCACTGTATTCGTTCCTTTCCCTTACCCTGAAAATCAGAAAGAACAACAAATCAATTCATAATAATAAAAAAATAAAAAGTAAAAAATACTTTATGACAGCTCAATCAGTAATGATCCCTTGGCAGGATCGCCCGGAAGGTTGTAATGATATCATGTGGAGGTTTTCCGAAAACCCGATCATTAACAGATACGCTATACCAACATCCAACAGTATATTCAATAGTGCCGTAATTCCCTTTGAGGACGGATTTGCCGGAGTGTTCCGTTGCGACAACAAGGCAGTACAGATGAATATTTTTGCTGGTTTCAGTAAAGACGGAATCAATTGGGATATCAATCATGACCCTATTGAAATGCAGGCAGGAAATACGGATATGATTGAATCCGATTACAAATACGATCCACGTGTAACTTTTATTGAAGACCGCTACTGGATCACCTGGTGCAACGGATACAATGGACCTACCATCGGAATTGGGTATACTTTTGATTTTAAAGAATTTTTTCAGTGTGAAAATGCCTTTCTTCCATTCAACAGAAATGGTGTTTTATTCCCTGAGAAAATCAATGGTAAATATGCCATGCTAAGCCGTCCGAGTGATAATGGACATACACCTTTCGGAGATATTTATATCAGCTATAGCCCTGATATGAAATACTGGGGTGAACACCGTTGCGTGATGAAAGTAACGCCTTTCGAAGACAGTGCATGGCAGTGTACTAAAATCGGAGGAGGGCCGGTTCCTATCAAAACAGAAGAAGGATGGCTGCTTTTCTATCATGGCGTGATCAATACCTGCAGAGGATTCAGATATTCAATGGGAGCTGCTTTGCTTGATCTTGAAGATCCTACAAAAGTGTTGTACAGAACGAAGCCTTATTTATTGGCTCCGGCTGAATTGTATGAACTGACAGGAGATGTACCCAATGTGGTTTTCCCTTGTGCAGCATTGACTGAAGGAGACAAAGTAACAGTATATTACGGTGCTGCTGATACCGTAGTTGCGATTGCCTTTGGATATATCTCAGAAATCATTGATTTTATGAAAAAGAATTCAATTTAATACAGTAATATAAAGTTTAGGAAAATAGGTTAATCATCTTAATTTTCCCTTTTACTGGGAATTTTATAATGGTTTTCCTATTTTTAAACCAACTTTTAAACAAAAAAATCTCCGATACCTCTCTTATCATGAAAAAAGAACTGTTAATCTGCTTTTTTACCACCCTGATTTCTGTAGCCAGTGCCCAGCAAAATAAAAACGATGTTTTATCCTGGGTAGATCCTTTCATAGGCACAGGAGGACATGGGCATACTTTTCCTGGGGCAACCACGCCATTTGGAATGATACAGCTGAGTCCGGATCAGAATACGAAAAGCGGCGACTGGGACTGGTGCTCAGGATACCACTACAGCAGCAAAACGATCATGGGATTCAGCCATAACCATTTGAGTGGAACGGGTTGGGCAGACCTTGGAGATATTCTGGTAATGCCTACCGTAGGACAGATTAAAATGGTTCCGGGATCAGAAGATAAACCGGAAACAGGATACCGTTCAAAATTTACGCACGATAAAGAAATAGCGTCTCCGGGATATTATTCCGTAATGCTGGACAGCTATGGGATTAAAGCAGAGCTTACTGCTTCCCCAAGAGTCGGATTTCATAAATATACTTTCCCGAAAAGTAGTGAAGCTAATATCATTATTGATCCTACCAACAAAATCTTCGGAAATATCTACCATACTTTAGTAAGTGTGGAAGGCAATAATAAAATCAAAGGATACTGCTACAGCAATGGCTGGGGAGGTAAACGATTTGCTTACTTCGTGATGGAGTTTTCCAAACCGTTTAAGTCTTACGGTGTTTATGCTGACGGAAAAATCAAAAATGATGAAAAAATTGCCCTTGCCAAAGATGCCAAAGCTTTTGTAAGATTTTCAACCGAAGATCAGGAAAGTATTGAAGTAAAAGTATCATTATCTCCGGTGAGTACAGAAAATGCACAGGAAAATTTTGATACCGAAGCAACAAATGTTGATTTTGCCAAAGCAAAAGAAACCGCTCAAAAGACCTGGAGAGACCTGATAGGAAGATTCCAGGTGACAGGAGGTACAGAGAGCCAGAGAAAAATTTTCTACACGGGAGTTTACCATACCTTCATTGCACCGAATTTATATATGGACGTGAATGGAGACTATGTTGCCGCTCAGGAAAACATGAATACCAAATGGTTTACCAACTACAGTACGTATTCTTACTGGGACGGATTCAGGGCAACACATCCATTATTGACTATTATGGATCAAAAACATACAAAAGAATTTGCCAATTCCCTGATCAGCAGATATACAGATCGTAAAGATCACATGCCAATCTGGGAGCTTTGCGGATATGATAACTTCTGTATGTTAGGATATCACAGTGCCTCGGTAATCTGGGATGCCATTTCAAAAGGAGTTCCGGGTATTGATGCAGAAAAAGCATTTGCCGCGATGAAAGATGCTTCTTTAACAGATAAAATGAGCAGCAGCGATGGTGGTGGCGGTCTTAATGATTATATCAAATTAGGCTATACTCCATCAGAAAACGGAGCTTCAGTTTCTGCAACACTAGAATATTCATATGATGACTGGTGTATTCAGCAGCTTGCAGAAAAATTAGGTAAAAAAGAAGAATCGGAAGTATATAAAAAACGTTCTATGAACTTCCTGAATACCTTCAATAAAGAAAATAATCACTTCTGGCCAAGACAAAAAGACGGTAAATTCTTAGCAGATTTTACTCTTAACGATTGGAAAAAACTTCAGCCACACTGGGTTTCCGGAAACATCTGGGCGTACGACTTCTTTGTTCCTCATCAGATTGATGAAATGATGAATCTGTACGGAGGGAAAAAAGGATTTGAAGAAAAACTGGATAAAACCTTCACAGAAGCACTTCATATGGAAGGAGAACAACATGTTGATATCTCAGGATTCATCGGATCTTTAGGATTCGGGGATGAGCCTGGTCATCATGTTCCATACCTGTACAACTATGCAGGAAGTCCTTACAAGACTCAGAAAATGGTAAAATATATCCGCGACAATATGTACGCGGCGAAACCAGACGGAATTGTCAATAATGAAGACTGCGGCCAGATGTCAGCATGGTATATCTTCTCATCATTAGGATTCTATCCTGTGACACCGGGGAAACCTGTTTATGCCATCGGTGCACCACAATTCCCGAAAGCATCATTAAAATTAGAAAATGGAAAAACTTTTACCGTGATCGCTGACAAGATATCCGACAAGAATATCTATGTACAGAAAATGTTCCTGAACGGTAAAGAATACAAAAGCTGGGAGCTGAATCACAGTGATATCATGAACGGTGGTGAATTGAGATTCGTAATGGGAAGCAAACCAGTAAAATAAGACTCATAAAAATAAACGAAACAAAATATCAATGGAAAGGAGGAATTTTATTAAAACAAGTGCATTGGCAGGAGCCGGATTGCTGTTTACTCAAAATGTTTTTGCTAAAAATTTAGTGCTGGACGATTTTCCTGTTGTCCGTGTTCCTAAAGATAAAAGACATTTTACCAGCGAATCCGTAGAAAGTGCTATTGCCGCGTTTAAAAAGAAAGTGAAAAACAAAGAGCTGAGCTGGCTTTTTGAAAACTGCTTCCCGAATACATTGGATACTACTGTTTACTATACGGAAACCGGAGGAACACCGGATACCTACGTGATCACCGGGGATATTGATGCCATGTGGCTTCGTGACAGTTCCGCACAGGTTTTCCCTTATCTGCAGTTTTCGAAAAAAGACGAAAAACTGCATAAGCTGATCTCAGGAGTAATCCATAAACAGACTACTTTCATCCTGAAAGATCCTTATGCGAATGCTTTCTATAACGATGATCAGAAGATCAGTAAATGGAAAGAGTATGACCACACCGATATGAAGCCGGGCACCCATGAAAGAAAATGGGAAATCGACTCGCTTTGCTATCCTATCCGTCTGGCCTACCACTTCTGGAAAACTACAGGAGATACAAAACCTTTTGATGCCAACTGGCTGAAAGGAATCAAACTTACCCTGCAGACTTTCACAGAACAGCAGAGAAAAAATGATCTGGGTCCTTACAAATTCGAGCGTACAACGGCTTGGGCAACAGACGGAGTTCCTATGGGGGGATATGGTTATCCAACGAAACCTGTAGGATTGATCAGCTCTATGTTCCGTCCAAGTGATGATGCTACCATCTACGGATTCCTGATCCCTTCCAACTTATTTGCGGTGGTAAGCTTACGCCAGGCTGCGGAAATGGTTGCTCAGATTAAAAATGAAAAAACGTTGGCTCAACAATTGAACAGCCTTGCTGATGAGGTAGAAACAGCCATCAAAAAATATGGAATTTACAATCATCCTGAATTTGGAAAAATATATGCTTTTGAAGTAAATGGCTTTGGAAGCTATAACCTGATGGATGATGCGAACTGTCCAAGCTTGCTGGGACTGCCTTATCTGGATGCGGTGAAAGCTGATGACCCTGTGTATTTGAATACAAGAAAATTTGTGTGGTCAGAAAACAACCCGTTCTTCTTCAAAGGTAAGCTGGCAGAAGGAATAGGAGGTCCGCATATCGGACTTGACATGATCTGGCCAATGAGTATCATAATGAAGGCACTCACTACCAAAGACAAAAGTGAGATCAGATGGTGCATAGATACCTTACAGAAAACGCATGGAGGAACTGGCTTTATGCATGAATCCTTCCATAAAGACGACTCTAAAAAGTTCACCAGAGAATGGTTTGCATGGGCCAATACCTTATTTGGAGAATTGTTATGGAAAACCTTTAACGAAAACCCAGAGCTACTGACATAGCACACCCTTTTATATGGCTTTTTTATCATTGATTCCTTCCCGAAAAAGAAGGAATAAGGGGATTGCTATATAAAATTCAGACACCAAAACACCTTAAAAAAATTATACAATGAAAAAAAAATCCATCTTTACCGCACTGATTGCCATGATGCTTCAGTCTGGTTCTCTGATTAACGCACAACAGCTTAATCCTACCGGAATATGCTATGTGGAAGTGAATAATAACAACCTCCTGAATGCGGGAGCGTACAAACTGCAGACATCGAACAGCTACCTGTTTAATGTGGTGAATATTTTTGCGGCCAATATTAATTATGATACCAGCCGTGGTAGAGCATATCTGTATTCCAATAATAACGTGACCAAGGTTCTTACTAATGCAGATACTTACATAAAGCCACTTCAGCAAAAGGGAATGAAAGTAGTACTGACTATTTTAGGGAATCACCAAGGGGCCGGGATCTGTAATTTTCCTACCCGTGAAGCCGCAAAAGACTTTGCTCTGCAGCTTGCCAATACAGTGAATACCTACGGTCTTGATGGAATTGATTTTGATGATGAATATTCTGAATACGGAAATAACGGAACAGGACAGCCTAATGACAGCTCTTTTGTAATGCTTGTTCAGGAGCTTAGAGCTTTATTGCCGAATAAGATTATTTCATTCTATTACTACGGCCCTGCTGCTTCAAGACTTTCCTGGAACGGAGCCAGAGTAGGAGATAATGTCAATTACAGCTGGAATGCCATGTACGGAACATTTTCTGCTCCAAATGTACCACCTCTTACCAAAGCACAAATCTCTCCTGCTGCCGTATGGATGGGAAATACTTCCAATTCTACCACCACCAGCCTGGCTACCCAAACTAAAAATGGAGGGTACGGCGTATTCATGTGGTATGATTTACATGGAACGAATGAAACGGCACAGCTTTCAGCAGGAACTCAGACATTATATGGAGAACCAACTGTTTTAAGCGGAACTTTACAATCCTGGACACAAGGGACCAATTGTGATGCCCCTATCGGATTGTATACAAGCAATCTTACAGGAACAAGCGCTAAACTGAACTGGTCTGCCGTAGGAACCAATACCTATGATGTCGATTATAAACCAGCTTCTTCAACAACATGGACGAATGCAGTAACAGCAAAGAGCTCCACTTCCGTAACCATTTCCGGATTAACAGCCAATACTGAATATGATTGGAGAATCAGAACCAACTGCAGTGTGAAAAGCGCCTATATGTTTGCTCCAAGATTTACAAGCACTTCAGGAACAACTCCTACAGGATCCTATGCTCTGTCTTTTGATGGAAGTACTGAATCAGGAGCTGCCGGAAGTATGAATCTAAGTGGGTCTGCACTATCTTTTGAAGGATGGATAAAACCTTCATCATTCAAATCTGCATCACCATATATTTCTTCTATCATGGGAACAGAAGTAAGCGACAGCAATTCTGCATTCTTACGATTAGGAGATGCCAGTCTGGCGAATAATAAACTCCAGTTTGTGGTAAGTATTAATAATGTACAGCAAAAACTGGCTTCTGCTACTGCTTTGAATGCCAATACCTGGTATCATGTAGCAGCTACTTACGATGGATCCAATATGAAAATTTATATCAACGGTGTTCTGGATGCCACTAAAGCACAAACAGGAAGTGTGAATTCAACTGGTGCATTCAACGTAGGATATTTATATAATACTTCCAGAAATTTCAATGGTAAAATAGATGAAGTAAGAGTTTGGAAGCGCGCATTGAGCCAAACCGAAATCAGTCAGAATATGTGTAATGTATCCGTTCCGGCAACTTCACTGGCTGCGTATTGGAAGTTTAACGAAGGAAGTGGTTCTACAGTTCAGGATACTTCAGGAAATGGTGTGACTTTAACGTTAACGGGAGTTGATTCTTCTAACTGGGGAACAGATGTGCCATGTACAACAGGAAGTTCAGCATTAGCAAGAACTGCAGGGCAAAAGGCGGTCAATGTCGGAGAGACAAGCATTAAAAATCAAATCAAATTATATCCTAATCCGGCAAGCAAATCTTCATTACTGACAGTTTCTGTTCCTGATGAATACAGCAAAGGAAAATTGACAATTTATGATTTTAACGGAAGAATCGTAGACACAAAATCACTGAACTCAGAAGATAATCAATATGAATTGAGCAGAATTCCGGCAGGAAACTACATTGTTCAGTTTGAATCTCATGATGGAAGCCTGAAACAATCCGAAAAACTAATTGTAAAATAATAACTCCCGTCATTGGGCTTCGGCCCAATGATTTTTTCTACTACAAAATTGATATACTATGAGAAAAAAATCCTTTTTTATTCCCTTAATGGCCTTGATGCTTCAATTAGCTCCGGCACTCAAGGCACAGCAGCTTAATCCTTTGGGAGTCTGTTATGTGGAAGTGAACAACAACAATATGCTGAATGCAGGCTCGTATACTCTGCAGAATACCAACAGACAGCTTTTTGATGTTGCTATTATTTTTGCAGCGAATATCAACTATGATGTTTCTAAAAACCGTGCTTATATCTCAAATAATAACAACGTTACCAAAGTTCTGAATGATGTCAATACCTACGTAAAACCTTTACAGCAAAAAGGAATAAAAGTATTGCTGGATCTTTTAGGAAACCACCAGGGAGCTGGAATTTCCAATTTCCCTAACCGTGAAGCGGCTAAAGATTTCGCCTTGCAGGTTGCTCATACCGTTTACACCTACGGTCTGGATGGAGTAGACCTTGATGATGAATACGCAGGATACGGAAATAACGGAACAGGACAGCCTAATAACAGTTCTTTTGTTATGTTATTACAGGAGCTTAAAGCTGCAATGCCGGATAAACTGATTACATTCTACTACTACGGTCCGGCTACAACCAGACAAACGTATAATGGAGATTTAGCAGGAAATTATATCAATTACACCTGGAACGCCATGTACAGTACGTACAATGCGCCTGTTGTTCCACCTCTTGATAAATCTAAAATCTCTGCAGCGGCCACCTGGATACAAAACTCGAATCCAAGTTCAACTTCTGCCACTACACTGGCAAGCCTAGCAACCAGTACAAAGAATGATCAATACGGTGTGTTTATGTGGTACGACCTGCCGGGAACCAATGTAGCCAGCTACCTGAGTACAGGATCCAATATTCTTTATAATGAAAATACACTCTTAAGTGGTCAGTTGTATTCATGGTCACAGGGACAGGCTTGTGATCCGCCATTGGGACTTGATGTCTCCAACGTGACAGGAACTTCAGCCCAACTGAACTGGACTTCCAATGCTTCTCAGTCTTACAATATTGATTATAAACCAGCTAATTCAACGGTATGGACAAACGTTGCCAACAATTATTCAGGAAATAATATTGTCATCAGCAACCTTACCCTGAATACCAATTACGATTGGAGAATCCAGTCTAACTGCTCACCGACATTAACAAGTACTTATATTTTTGCACCAAGGTTTAACTCCGGAAGTGGCTGCACTACGCCATCAGGATTGACTTCCGGAAGTTTCCTTGGTAATACGGCTCAGCTATCATGGGATGCCGGAAATGCAACGTCATATACATTACAGTATAAAACTGCTGGTGCCACAACCTGGACTGAAATTCCAAATATTACAACCAATTCCTATTCATTACAAAACCTGACACCTAATACAAGTTATGTATGGAAAGTACAGGCTTCATGTACAGGAGGAACTACAAGTACTTATTCAGGAGAAGGATCATTCAACAGTGGTTTTGCTCCGGTTACAAGTCCGGGTGCAAGATCTCTTGCTTTCAACGGAAGCACGCATTATCTTAACGCAGGACAATTTAACCTGAGTGGAAACGCGGTGACCTTTGAAGGTTGGGTAAAAGTAAACTCATTTAAATCTGCTTTCCCTTACATCTCATCGGTAATGGGCGTTGAAGTAGGAGATAATAACTCGGCGATGCTTCGTTTCGGAGACGGAAACCTTGCGAATAATAAGCTGCAGTTTATATTAAGTTTTGGTTCGTCACAGGTGAAATTGAATACGAATACTTCATTCAACACCAATACATGGTATCATATAGCAGCTACTTATGATGGAACAGCCATGAAAATTTATGTCAATGGTAATCTTGATGCTACTTTTGCAGTAACGGGTAACTTTACGGCAAACGGAATTCTTTATCTGGGAAGAAACTATGACAATTCCCGTACACTCAATGGCTTTCTTGATGAATTCAGAGTTTGGAAAAAGGCATTAACACCACAGGAAATTTTAAGTAACAGCTGTAATGTTCCTGCCAATTCTACAGGTCTTGAAGCGAACTGGAAAATGGATGAAGGAAGTGGAATGGGAGCTTTGGATGCTACGGCCAACACTCATTTTGCAACCCTGATCAATATGACAGATGCCAACTGGAGAACAGATGTTGCCTGTGCTTCTAATCTTGCAGTGAAAGATGTTGAATCTGTGAAAGACAACAGCGCAGTCTATCCGAACCCTGTGAAACGAGGAAATGATCTTCACTTTGCTATCAGTGACAACTCTGCAAGTGAAGTGGCATTGTATGATGCTTCAGGAAAATTGATCAAAAAACAGAATATTAATCAAAATAATAACGCAGTCAATACGCAGGATTTAATCAGTGGTACTTATATTTACAAGATTACATCTGCGAACAGTAAAGTAATATCAACCGGTAAAATTATTGTGAAGTAAAATTCAGATAATGAAATAGTTATCGGAACTAATAAAATAGCGTCTGAAATACAAAGCAGACAGACAGACAGAAGTGTACTTCTGTTTGTCTGTTTTTTCAGTCACGGGAAGGACCTTGAATTTAAAATAAAAAATAATGCAGAATATAGTAGGAATTGATATCGGAGGGTCGCACATTACGCTGGCTCAGGTAGATGCTGGAAAACGTGAAATCATTTCATCAACCTATGTAAGAGAACATGTAGATGCTTTCGAAAACAAAGAAGTTATTTTCAAAGCTTGGATTTCAGCAATTAATAAGGTGGCTCATGATCTGGTAAAAGAAGATCTTTTAATCGGTATCGCAATGCCGGGACCTTTCGATTATGAAAATGGAATATCTCTTATGCGGCAGGGAAAATTTATTGATATCTATCAGGTCAATATTAAAGAAGAACTGGCAAAAAGGCTGGCCATTTCTCAAAAGCAGATTCATTTTGTAAATGATGCGGCTGCGTTTATGGAAGGAGAAGTATTCGGAGGATGTGCCCAAGGTTTCAAAAGTGCTTTTGGAGTGACTCTTGGAACAGGATTGGGAACTACTTTCTTCAATGGAAAATTTGCTGCCGATGAAGATTTATGGGATGCTCCCTTCAGAGATTCCATCAGTGAAGACTATCTGGCGACACGCTGGTTTGTGAATCATTATAAAGAACTGACCGGAGAAGAAATCTCAGGAACGAAAGATCTTCTGGATAAACCTACAGAGATACAGACTCAAATGTTTAACGATTATGCAGACTCCTTTTCTGAGTTTATTGTCAGATATGTAGATCATTACAAACCGGAAGTTTTAGTTATAGGAGGAAATATTGCCAAGGCTTATCCTCATTTTGAGCAAAGATTTATTCAGAACTTAACCAAGAATAATATTAACTTGCAGGTTAAAATTTCTGCTATATTTGAAGATGCGGCCATTCTTGGAGCTGCCAGCTATGCATTAAAAAAGCGTATATAAATTAACAAACGAAAAGATACAATGAAGTTTATATTTTCTACTTGCTTACTGTTATTACAGGCCTGGGCTTTAGGTCAGAATGTATCTCCCGTAGACTATGTGAATCCTTTGATGGGAACCCAATCCAAACCTTCATTATCCAATGGAAATACCTATCCGGCTGTCGGACTTCCATGGGGAATGAATATCTGGACACCACAGACCGGTAAAATGGGCGACGGATGGGCCTATACCTACGATGCAGATAAAATAAAAGGATTTAAACAAACCCACCAGCCGTCTCCCTGGATGAACGATTATGGCGCATTTGCCATCATGCCTGGAGTTGGAAAAGTGAAGTTTAAAGAAGACGAAAGAGCAAGCTGGTTCAGCCATAAAGCTGAGGTTACCACACCTTATTTCTATAGCGTTTATCTTGCTGATATCAATGTCACAACAGAATTTACACCTACTGAAAGAGCCTCTTATTTTAAATTTGATTTTCCAAAGACAGACAGCGCTTACGTAGTGGTTGATGCTTTGAACAAAGGATCTTATATCAAAATTTTACCAAAAGAAAGAAAAATCCTCGGATATACTACAAGATATTCTACCGGGAAATACGAAAACTTTAAAAACTACTTTGTTATTCAGTTTGATAAAGATTTTGAACTCACAAAAACCTGGAAAGATGATAAACTGGTGAATGATCAGTTAGAAATTACCAGTGATCACACCGGAGCTGTGGTAGGATTTAAGCTTAAAAATAAAGAAACGGTTTACGCAAAAGTAGCTTCTTCATTCATCAGCTTTGAACAGGCAGAACTGAATCTTAAAAGAGAAATCGGAAACAGAAATTTTGAACAGGTCAAGACCGACGCTAAAAATATCTGGAATAAGACATTAGGAAAAATAGAAGTAAAAGGAGGAACAGATCAGCAGATGAGAACCTTTTATTCCTCTTTATACAGAACTTTATTCTTCCCGCAAAAGTTATATGAGATTGATGCTCAAAATAAAATAAAACATTGGAGTCCATACAATGGTAAAATTGTAGACGGAAGAATGTTTGCAGGAACCGGTTTTTGGGATACTTTCCGTGCTCTATATCCTTTCCTGAATCTGGTGTATCCAAGCATTAATGTGGAAATGCAGGAGGGACTGGCCAACGCTTATAAAGAAGGTGGTTTCTTACCAGAGTGGAGCAGTCCGGGATATTCTGATATTATGATTGGAAACAATTCCGCATCCGTAGTAGCAGATGCTTACATCAAAGGACTTCGCGGATATGACACAGAAGCGCTGTGGCAGGCTGTAAAACACGGAGCAAACAATGAAGGTCCTATAGAAGCTGTAGGCCGCGCAGGAGTAAAGTATTATAATGAATTGGGCTATGTTCCTTACGATGTAAAGATCAATGAAAATGCAGCAAGAACATTAGAATACGCTTATGATGATTTTTCAATCTATCAGTTAGGAAAAGCATTAGGAAAGCCTGCTTCAGAAATTGATATCTATAAGAATAGGGCATATAATTACAAAAATGTATTCGACAAGGAGACGGGCCTTATGCGTGGTAAAAATAAAGATGGTAACTTCCAGAAACCTTTCAATCCTTTCAAATGGGGAGATGCTTTCACAGAAGGAAACAGCTGGCATTACACATGGTCTGTTTTCCAGGACATTGACGGTTTGGCAGAACTGATGGGTGGAAAGAAGAAGTTTGAAGCCAAATTGGATGAAGTCTTTTCTCTGCCTCCTGTTTTTGATGACAGTTATTATGGAGGCGTGATCCACGAGATCAGAGAAATGCAGATCATGAACATGGGACAGTACGCTCACGGAAACCAGCCTATTCAGCACATGATCTATCTATATAATTATGCAGGAGCACCTTACAAAACTCAATATTGGGCAAGACAGGTGATGAATAAATTGTATCATGCAACTCCGGACGGATATTGTGGTGATGAAGATAATGGACAGACTTCTGCGTGGTATATTTTCTCAGCCCTTGGGTTTTATCCGGTAACACCAGCAACGGATCAGTATGTGTTGGGAGCACCATTATTTAAAGAAGCCACCATTCACCTTGAAAATGGTAAGAAAATTGAAATAAAAGCTCCTGAAAACAATGCGGAAAATTTATATGTAAAATCTTTGAATGTAAACCAACAGCCTTATTCCAAAAACTGGCTAAGCCACAAGGAATTGATGAAAGGTGCTGTGTTAGACTTTAAAATGGATAGCAAACCTAATAAAGAAAGAGGTACACAGGAAAAAGATTTCCCATATTCAATGTCAAAAGAAGAATCAAATAAATAATTTTTAAATTAAAAATATAGCTGCATGAGTACAGAAAAAAAAGAAATATTCGAGAGAGTAGAGAATATGCTGCAGACACAAGGTTTTACTATTGCTGCAAAAGATGATACAAGACCATGGGGAGGATTTTTTGTGATTGATGAAACACAGGCACAGGATTTTGCCAACCAGTATTTTGACGGGATTGATGTAGACAGCCTGAGAATAGGAGGGAAGCTAAGCCCTAAAATTCTTATCGTGGCTCCGGAAGCAAGATTAAGCTGGCAGTATCACCACAGAAGAGCCGAAATCTGGCAGGTAGTAGAAGGAACTGTAGGCATCAAAAGAAGCAATACCGATGAAGAGGGAGAATTGAAAGAATATGGTCCGAAAGATCAGGTGAAACTTCAGCAGGGGGAAAGACACAGATTAATTGGTCTTGCAGGCTGGGGAATCGTTGCCGAAATCTGGCAGCATACCGATGCTTCCAATCCTTCAGATGAAGATGATATCGTAAGAGTACAGGATGACTTTGGAAGATAAATAAAAAGAATCCGCTTCATTGAAGCGGATTTTTTATTGATAAGGAAGCCTGAGGCTGTAAGAGGGGAGTTACTGGAGGTTTTAAAGCTGTTGGATTTACTTCGTTATTACCGGTGAATTTTACTAGCAGTACTCCAGCTTCATTCCTCCAACTTCCTGCTTTTAAAACGTCACATCCAGTCCCAAATAGAAGTTGGCCTTCATAATCGGAGCATATACCATTCCTCCGTCAAAATAGCTTCCGAAAGGATTTTTAAAATCTACAATCGCATTTTTCTGATAATAAGAAGTCAGGTTTTCTCCTCCTACATAAGCTCTGATTTTTTTATTGAAATTTCTTGAGATCTGAGCATTAAGAACTGCATATGATTCCGAATAAGTTGGGAGCTGAAATTCTGCCGGATTCGTTGAAGTATCAGGAAGTCTTTGCTTTCCGACCCAGTTTAAAGTCGTATCAAAACTCCAGAATCCTCCTTTATCACTTTTATTGGTCGAATAGGCCAGATTCACGAATCCTCTGTGCTTCGCCATAAAAGGAACTTCTCTTCTTCCACCGATATAATCAGCCTGCACATCATAATATTTATATGCCAATCTTACTTCAAGATTTTTTACAGGCATGAAATCCCATTGAGTCTGGAATGAATTGGCAAAAGATTTTCCATCCAGATTATAAAATGTCAGCTGTTGAGGAGATCTGTCCAGATCTACCAATACCTGATCCTGGAAATCTGTTCTGAAGAAGTCTGCAATGATGCTTGATTTTCTTCCGAATAACTTAAATTCCTGTTGTAAACTGGCTCCATAATTCCATGCGATTTCAGGTCTTAATCCATAAATATTTCCTCCATTAGGTAGAATATTAATCGCTCTGTTTGATGCAAAATACTGCTGGCTTTCCGCAAATACATTTGCTGTTCTGAAACCTCTTCCCGCAGAAAGTCTTAAAATTGTCTGAGGTGTGAAGTCATATTTAAAGTTCAATCTTGGCGTAAACTGTGTTCCTGCCAGGTTGTGGAAATCAACTCTTGAACCTGCTACTAAAGTATATTTTAAACCAGTTAAAGTATATTCAGCAAAAATGCCCGGTACAATTTCATTTCTTCTCATATCATCCAGCAAATACGTTTCTTTATAACCGTCATATAAGAAACTTGCACCAGCCTTGTACTTGTGGTTGGTATTTCCGATGATGCTTTCAAAAATTAAATTGGAATAGTATGTATGCTGCTGTCCCGCATAATTTCTTAATCCAAAGAAGCTGTCCTGCTGATGGTAAACATACTGGTTCATCCATCCGATACTCTGGTAAGGTTTTCCTTTAAAAACATACCCTGTTTTATTCCAGACCTGGAATCTTGAAATATCGATTCCAACCCCATAAAAAGGCTGTTTGTCCTGACCCAGTTTTTTATCAAAACCAATCTGTCCTGCCGTTCTTTCATCTCTGATAAAATTAATTCCAAAATGAGACCCGAACCCCGACTTTTCAAGATCGTTATAGTTCAGCAAATATGCTGCATTAATCTGTGTTCCTTTCGGTCTATCCAGAAAACCATCATGGTTCATATCCGTATTTCCAAACGTTCCGTTTCCGTGAAGAAGGAAAGTTTGCGACCATTTATCATTGATAGGAGAAACATTGGTGATATTGATTTCCGCTCTTCCATTAAAGTCAGAAAAAAGGTTCAGTGACGTTTCAGGCGTCTTTGCATTCTTTAAAAGTTCAGTATTGATTTGACCCGTGATACTTTCGTAGCCGTTGGTTACCGTACTTCCTCCTTTGGTAAGCTGAATACTTTCGATCCATCTTCCCGGGATAAAATTTAATCCATAAGCAGAAGCCAATCCTCTGATTTCAGGGAGCTGTTCCTTCGTTAAGCTGGTATATTTCTGATCCAGACCCAGCATTTTCAGCTGTTTTGTTCCCGTAACCGCATTGCTGAAAGATACATCTACCGTTGCATTGGTTTCAAAACTTTCAGATAAATTACAACAAGCAGCCTTTAAAAGTTCTTTTTTATCAATATTAAAAACAAGTCCGGCTTCTTTTTTACTTAAAGCTGTTGCTGCCTTGGAACCCGTTACAACAACTCCATCAATACTTTTTTCATGTTGAGAATGATCCTCTTTAGCTGATGAAGCCTCATTGTCTTTATGATCTTCATGCTTTGTTGCTTCTTCGTAATGAACCTTTGGATTAGGATGCCCAAAAGTAAACTCTCTGTCATATAAGCAACATCCCGGAAGTCCGTTGTAAACAGCATCAGAAGCCTTGTATTTTTCATTATCATGACCGGCATCAGCAATAGCTTTTAAAATCTTATCCGATGAGGTTTTTGAAGGGTCGAAATTCAAAGTAACCGTTTGTTTCTCCGCATTCCATTCCGCAGTATCAGCCCCCGCATCTTTTGATGCTTTTTCAATTCTGGCTTTACAAGAAGCACAGTTTCCTCTTACATAGAATTCATTCTCTTTTTTAGTGGAAATAGTAGCCTCTGCATGATGCTCATGATTGGTTTCTGCCTGTGAAGGCTTTGCATCTCTGTCGTAATGACAACATCCCGGAAGTCCTTCATAGGTTGTGTCAGGAGCTTTGAATTTTTCGTTATCATGACCTGCTTCTGCTACTTTTTTCAGAATATCATCGGCGGATGCTTTGTCTGTTTCAAAGGTTAAGGTTTGAAGATCAATAGAGTATACTGCTGTTTTTGCACCAGCTTTTTTAGCGGCACTTTCAATTCTTGTTTTGCACATTTCACAGTTCCCTTTTACCTTGAACTGATTTTTTGAAAGTGTTTGAGCAGCTATAAATTGTGTAAATAGGAATAATCCACCAAGTATCAACCTGGAAATATATAATTTCATTTTGTTTAAAAGTTTAAATTAATTAAAAAACAGTTCACTATAAGACATAATGAACCCTTGATGTTTTAATTAACCTATCTTGGGCGGTTGCCAGATTTCCTTTAAACGGTCTGAAAGATAAGGATCAGCATACTGAAACTGAGGATTCTTATTCGATTTATAATAAGACAGTTCCAGACGTAGATTTTTTGAAAAAGGGGTTTCAATAAAAGTATAGCAGGCAATGCATGATGAGCAGCAGTCATCTTTACATGATTTTGTTTTATCATGGTTGCTGTCTTTTTTTGAAGAATGATTTTTACAGCAATCCATTTTTTTTGAAGACTCTGCTTTACAGCATGTTTCCTGTGCCTCTTGCGCATAGAAATTATCCTTGGGAATCAGAAAGACTCCCAGGCAAAACACTATGGCAAGTATGTGAAACAGCTTCATCTCTGCAAAAATACAAAATTTATGGCAAAGGATCACCAACTTTTAGAGAACAGCTGTGCCAAGGTTCCCCGTGTGCCGGATTCAGTTTGGGTTTTTCTCCCATCGCCAGATTCTGTGCAGCAGGTGCAGGAGCTGGACTTTGGGAAGGCTGAACTCCATTTTGTGCTGGCTGTGGTGTAGGTGCTGGCTTACTGTTTAGTGGTTGGCCTACCGGAATATCACATCGGTGTCCAGGCTGCCCGTGGGGAGGATTCATTCCTGGAGCGGTTTTTACCTGTTTTCCATTGTTATCAAGGGAAATTTTCCCTGGTGATACAGCATTCGGATCAATCTGGATGGTATTGCCTCCGTTCACGTTTACATTTTGCGTAGCGGGAGTAGCTGCAGCAGGTTGACCATTTAAAGGTTGTCCTACCGGAATATCGCATCGGTGTCCAGGTTGCCCGTGTGGAGGATTCATTCCCGGAACGGTAGCCATAGGAGCAGGACCAACGTTAGACTGGATGCCTGCCTGTTCCATCAGAGCGGTTTTTGAGGTTGTATTTAGGGCTACGTTGGGCTGGCCAGCGTTGGCCTCTTCTTTTAAGTAAGTAGCTCTCTCATCCTTTTTACAGGATGCAGCTAAGAGTGATACGGCGATCAAACCTATAAATGTATTCTTCATATCCATGGGTATGAAACAAAATTAGCAAAACATTTTCAATTGTTTTGCTAATTTTATACTTATAATTTGATTTTTGGATTAATTTTTTACCAAAAGTCTAAATCCTTCTCCGTGAACGTTGATGATTTCCAATCCTTCGTCGTCTTTTAATAACTTACGAAGCTTGGCAATATAAACGTCCATACTTCTTGCTGTAAAGTAATTTTCTTTTTTCCAGATCTTTCTTAAAGCAAGATCTCTCGGCATGAAATCATCTCTGTGGATGCAAAGAAGTTTTAATAATTCATTTTCTTTAGGCGAAAGTTTGTATTCTTTATCACCTACTTTCAGTTGTCTCAGCATAGAGTCGAAGAAAATAATGCTGATCTTGAACTGCTCCTGTTCTTCATTTTCCAGGGTAGAACTTCTCTGAAGAATTGCTTTTATTTTGTATAATAGAAGCTCAGTATCAAAAGGTTTTGTAATATAATCATCAGCACCTAACTGATATCCCTTCAGGATATCTTCTCTCATGTTTCTTGCAGTAAGGAAAATGATCGGTGTATTTTTATCAATCTTTTTTACGTCTTCCGCTAATGAAAATCCGTCTTTTTTAGGCATCATTACGTCAAATATGCAGATGTCGAATTCATTTTCCGTAAATTCTTTAAGTCCCTGCTCCCCATCAGTGGCAAGAGTTACTTCAAAATTATTGATGGTCAAATAATCTTTAAGCACCGCCCCGAAACTCTGATCGTCCTCTACTAATAATATTCTGTTGCTCATAATTTTAATAATTAAAAATTAACAATTAAGAATGAACTTCCTCACTCTATCTTCTATATTTTGATATTTGGTTACACTTTTTATAATTGATGAATGATCATTGATAATTGATGTGATGGAGAAGTTTTATCATTTATCGATTATCATCTATCATTTATTTTTCTAGCTCATCGGTAGTTTTATCGTGAATGTACTTCCTTTTCCTTTATGAGAGTCTACGATAATCTGTCCTTTGTGCAGTTCTACAATTTTCTTCACGTAAGAAAGACCTAATCCCTGGCCTTTTACGTTGTGAATATTTCCGGTTTCTTCTCTAAAGAATTTTTCGAAAATTTTGGTTTTATTCTGCGTATCCATCCCCATTCCCTTATCGGAAATTTCAATTACATACCAGTGTCCTTCATTTCTTGTTTCCACATGTATTTCCGGTGCTTCAGGAGAATATTTATTGGCATTATCCAGTAAGTTGACCAGCATATTGGAGATGTGGAATTCATCTATTTTAAAATTATACTGAGTGGCCGTAAACTTCTGCGTAAGGGTTCCATTCCTTTGTTGTACAATCAGGTTGAAAGATTCTGTCGTTTTTTTGATCAGCTCTCTTACGTTGGTCTCTTTTAAAAATAATTCCACTTCATTTCGCTCAAGCTTGGACATGTTAAGTACATTTTCCACCTGCTTTTTCATCCTTAAGTTCTCCTGCTTGATCAGTTCGGAATAGTATTTTACCTTATCCGGATTGGTGGCAATTTTGTCATTAGCCAAAGAATCCGTGGCTACAGAAATGGTTGCCAATGGTGTCTTAAACTCGTGAGACATGTTGTTGATGAAGTCTGTTTTCACTTCAGCAAGTTTTTTCTGCCTCATCATATAATTGATGGAAATAATATAAATTCCAAGAATGGTAAGTAGAGAAAGGAATGTTCCCAAAAGCATCGGCCAGTTATTCATCGCCAGGGAATATTCTTTTTTAGGAAATACCAGGGCAAGGCTGTATAATGTATTTTTCTTATCCGCAAAAAGAGGAAAGCTGTAGGTATTACTGTCCTTCTTTTCTTTATAAGCCTTATTGGCAATGCTTGTAAGCTTATTATTACGATCCAGAACTCCATATCCGAACTTGGCAGTGATACCTCTTATTTTCAGTTCTTTGGCAATAACGGAGTCAAGTGTTTTCGGATCTACTCTTTTAGTAATAGGAAGGTTGTTTCCATATACTTTCACAAACTCTTTCATGGAATAATCTCCCGTCTCAATCTCCTGATTGATATCTTGCGTTAAAAGTTCGCGATTGGTGGTATCTCTTTTTATTTTATAAGCAGCTTCGTCTGTATACAATGTAGTCAGCTTGATAGAATCTCCTTTTTGAGAAATAGGCAGCTGCGTTTTTTCAATGATATTTTTGGAATAAATAATCTGTCTTTGAGTCCCGGAGTCTTCTACTTGCTGAATGGTAGTTAAAGATGGCTGTTTGCTGTTCGCAAGAATATTTTTTCTGAAATCTTTATAATCCTGATTCAGGTATTTGTCAGCTTCAATCTCTTCAATACTTTTTGAAGTACTTTCCAAAACCGCATACACTTTATTTGAAAAATCCTGTTCCAGTACGCCGTAATAGCCTTTCAACCAATAAAATTGGAGCGTCACAAAGACAATCAGTGAGATTGTCATAAACACTGAAATTATTGGGATGAATTTGTTATTCATTATTTAATTATATAGGTTTTGGAAAAATGAATGTTAAAATTAATTGTTTTAAGAGTACCTAAACAAAAAACGAGCCAAAAAATTGTTTTTTTTTTCTTAAAAGAGTGTTTTTTAACAATTATTTATGAATTATCTTTTAGTTGTCATATGAAAAGTCCCTTTCAATAAATAAAGTGTTAACTTTATTAAAAATAAATATTTATGGAATCTAATATCAGTTTCAACAAAGATTTTGATGCGTCTAGCACTTATGTTATGAAGATTTATAAGGCTGATGTTTCAACAGTGTGGAAGTATTTTACAGAAGCCGAATTATTGGATCAATGGTGGGGGCCTAAACCGTGGAAATGTGAAACGGTAAGTCAGGATTTCAAAGAAGGAGGGATCTGGATGTATACGATGGTAGGACCAAACGGAGAAAAAGGGCCTATGTATTCTCAGACTCAATATGGAGAAATTACAGAACACAGAAGTCTTGACTGGATGAGTGCTTTCTGTGATGAAAAAGGCAATGTCAATGAAGACTTCCCAAGGTCAAAATGGCTGATTGGCTTTACCGGAGTGGAGGAAGGAACTAAAGTAACCATCAATATCCATTACCATTCTCCTGAAGTGATGAAAAAGCTTATGGATATGGGATTTGAAGAAGGTTTTAAAATGGGGCTTAATCAATTGGAAGAATTGATTGGATAAATGTGAATATAAAAATTATAAAAGAGGATTTTCCATTGGAAAACCCTCTTTTTATTTATCAACAGGAATTAACTTCCTGCTTTATTTTTCAAGACTCCAGCCTTTACAAAAGCTCTTCTTCCTGAAAGTACTGGATAATCGCCTTTTTCATAAGCAAAGTCTGCTCATTAGGTTTGAGTTCCGGAAGTTCTTCCACAGTTTCAAAGTGGGGCCATCCGTCTTCATAGTGGGTAAATTTATAATATCCAAAAGGCTCGAGCAATCTGCAGACTGCAATATGAATCAGGTTTACCTTGTCTTCTTTTGTATATTTTTGCTGGCCGCTTCCCAGTTCCTGCAACCCTATCAGAAATAAAAGGGTTTCAATGGGTGGGTTCTTTTCAGTCTGGAAATTGTCTTCAAAGAATTGTTCTATTTTTTTCCAGTATTCAGCTTCGTTCATAATATATTTAAATGATAAATGATAGTTGATCAATGATAAAGTTAGTTCTTTAGCATTTTTCTATAGGAAGAAGTTACTTTCAGTATTTCTTCAGTTTTTGTTTTTATATCTGCTATAATTTCTTTTTGAATATATTCCAGTTCCTCTAACATTTCAAGCCAAAACAAAGTTTCATCAGTTTCTTCAATCACGATAGATATTTTAGAAAACCGCTCAGCTTTTGATCTTGCTCTGCACATAGCTCTATAATTAGCAGCCATAGAAGTAGAAGACCGGAATATTTGTTTTCTGATCACAGAAAAGGCTTCATTAGGTGGAAGTTTAGAAAATTCTTTAATAATCATGATGGCTAGCTGCTTTGTTTTAAAAGCAAAAATTGTGTTATAATCTGGACTATCCATCATTTATCATTTATGAATTATCATTTATTTTCAACAGGAATGCATATTCTAATGCATCTTCTTTCAGAGATTCAAATCTTCCGCTTGCCCCTCCGTGTCCGGAGCTCATGTCGGTTTTGAAGACTAAAATATTATTATCTGTTTTTAATTCTCTCAGTTTTGCCGTCCATTTTGCAGGTTCCCAATACTGTACCTGAGAATCATGAAATCCTGTAGTGATCAGCATGTGAGGATAATCTTTAGCCTCTACATTATCATAAGGAGAATAGTCTTTCATATAATGATAGTATTCCTTATCATTAGGATTTCCCCATTCATCATATTCTCCGGTTGTCAAAGGGATTGTATCATCCAGCATCGTTGTAACAACATCTACAAAAGGTACCTGTGCCACAATTCCGTTGAATAACTGAGGTTCATAATTTACCACAGCACCTACCAGCAGCCCGCCGGCACTTCCTCCCATCGCATACATGTGTTTTGATGAAGTATAATTTTCTCTGATCAGGTATTTTCCGGCATCAATAAAATCAAAGAATGTATTTTTCTTAAACAACATCTTTCCGTCTTCATACCATTCTCTTCCCAGATATTCTCCACCACGGATGTGAGCAATAGCATAAATAAATCCTCTATCCAGCAAAGACAATCTTACATTAGAAAAGCTGGCATCAACAGTATGTCCGTAGCTTCCATATCCATATAAAAGAAGTGGAGTATCAGGTGATTTCTTAGTGTCTTTATGATATACCAGTGAAATAGGAACTTTTGTCTTTCCATCTCTTGAATCTGCCCAGATTCTCTCCGAAATATAATTTTCAGCAGCAAAATTTCCACCCAAAACTTCCTGTTGTTTCAGAAGTTTTGTCGTCTTTTCCTTCATGTTGTACTCATACGTGGAACTAGGCTGTGTAAGGGAAGTATATCCATAGCGTAAAATTTCCGTATCAAATTCCAGATTGATCCCGATATAAGCTGTATAAGTAGGATCTGAGAAAGGTAAGTAGTAAGATTCCTGTGTTTTCTCGTCAATGATTTTGATCTGTAGCAATCCTCTTTCTCTTTCCTCGAGAACCAGATAATCTTTAAAGATCTCAAAACCTTCCAGTAAAACTTCTGCACGGTGCGGAATCACATCGACCCAATTTTCCATGCTGCAGTTATCAATCTTTGTCTTTACAATCTTGAAATTGATCGCATCATCCGCATTGGTAATGATATAAAATTCATCTTCATAATGCTCTACTGAATATTCAAGATCCTCTATCCTTGGCTGGATCACCGTCCATTCTGCGAATACGTTGTCAGAAGGAATAAAACGATGTTCATCAGAAATAGTGCTTGAGCTTGCAATGAAAATATACTCTAATGATTTTGTCTTAAATACATTGACATCAAAAGTCTCATCCTCTTCATGAAAAATCAGAACATCTTCCGCTGAATCTGTTCCCAGCTTGTGTCTGTACACCTGAAATGCACGAAGACTTTTATCTTTCCTGATGTAAAATATATGTTGGTTATCATTTGCCCAAACAGCTTTCCCTGTCGTATTAGGAATAGTGTCCGGCAGGATTTCTCCGGTTTTTAAGTTTTTAAAATTTAGTGTATAAATTCTTCTTCCTACATCATCGGAAGAAAAAGAAGTCAGTTCGTTGCTGGGGCTTACGGCAACACTTCCTACTTCAAAAAACTCTTTACCTTCTGCCAGAATATTAACGTCGAGTACAATTTCCTCATCATTCTCAAGGCTTTTATACTTTCTGCAGAAGATAGGATATTCTTTGCCTTCTTCATAACGTACAATATACCAGTACTCATTAAAGAAATAAGGAAGAGACTCATCGTCCTTTTTGTACCGGGCTTTCATCTCTTCGAAAAGCTCTTCCTGAAGAGCTTCCGTATCTTTCATGATGAATTCTTCGTAGGCATTTTCTTCCTCAATGTATTTGATCACTTCAGGGTTTTCCCTTTCGTTCAGCCAAAAGTAATTATCGGTTCTTATATCGCCGTGGGTTTCTAGTATTTTTTCAATTTTTTTTGCCTGTGGAGCTTTCATCCGGGGTATTTTATTTTTTTATTGAATAGAATGTTCTTATACTTTTTTCTTCTGAAAGTAAGTAATTTAAGCAGAAATCCTTTCAATATTAATTTTTGTTCAAATTTAGGTAAAAAAAAACCATCTTTCCTTTATTGAAAAGATGGTTCATTGTATTTTTATAATTAAAGACTATTTGTGAAGTGCTTTAATATACTTTTCAAGGGCCATTGTCATAGAAGGAGTTTCCTTCGTAGGTGCCATTAAATCTACTTTTAATCCTGCTTCTTCTGCAGCTGCCAAAGTCGTGTTTCCAAAAACTCCGATCTTTGTTTCATCCTGCTTGAAGTCAGGGAAATTTTGTTGTAGCGATTTTATTCCCTGCGGACTGAAGAAAATCAGCATGTCATAATCTTTGACATTGATATCTGTAAGGTCGCTGCATACGGTACGGTACATAATTGCTCTTGTCCAGTCTACATTAGATGCATCCATGGTTTTTACAATATCCGGACTCAAAACATCTGAAGATGGCAACAGATATTTTTCAGTTGGGAATTTTTTGAAAAGAGGAAGCAGATCTGAGAAGTTTTTCTCCCCAAAGCTGATTTTTCTTTTTCTGTACACAATATGCTTTTGAAGGTAGTTGGCAATTGCTTCCGACTGGCAGATGTATCTCATCGTATCCGGAACAGCAAAACGCAATTCCTCCGCGAGTCTGAAGTAATGGTCAATCGCATTTTTACTGGTAAAAATAATACCGGTATACTGCGTCAGATCTATTTTCTGTGTTCTGAGCTCTTTATTGTCAACCCCTTCGACGTGGATAAATGGACGGAAATCAATCTTTATTTTTTCCTTCTTCGCTATATCCAAATATGGAGAAGACTCACTAGGCGCTGGTTGAGAAACCAATATAGACTTTATTCTCATCATTGACTTTTATTAAAAAAATAACAACTTCCAAAGCAATAATAATGGTGCGATTTGGAGGGTGCAAATATACAAAAATTTATAATACCATTTCTCGGGAAGAATCTTGTTCTTGTGAAATAAATAGAAAAATACTTTGAAAATGAATACAAAAGCGAAGAAGCAGAAATAATATAAAAACATTTTATTTCTGTCTATCGGGAAGTAATAATGGGCTACACAAAGAATTATTAGCAAAAATGAAAGAATGAAATAAAATTTTGTGGAGGTAAAATAAAAAATAGTCCATTTTTTTCCATCCCCTATACTTTGGTAAAATAGAAATCCTAATGTTGATTTTGTTAAATAAAAAAGCAGCACCGCCAGCAATGTATATCCAAATTTATTAAGCTGATATCCCAGAAGCTGAAGATCTGCAATATATTTCGGTACTATAGGAACGTACTGTGAAATTAATACAGACAGGGTAAGTGTCGTTACACAGGACGTGATAATCCAGCTGGGAAGGTTGTTGCTTGCATCAAAATATTTCTGAAGCAGAAAATCTTTGAGACTGGCATCCCTTTCTATGACGTTCATCATAAAAACATATAAAAATATACAGCCCACAAGGATAAAGATTACCCAATCATTATTTTCAGGTATTCTTACATGATTGATGAAGTGTTGTGATGATGGCAAAATTTAAGTTTTTTTATTTATTATTTAACTTCAGGATGACACAGTCCGGCACAGGTTTTCCTGTCACCAGGTCCATGAACCTGCAGTTAAAATATTTGCTCTCATCGATTTTACGTATTGTTCAGATCTGTTGAATAAAAGTTTCTGTTTCATCCGCTTAATCCCCGAGAAATATTTTTGCAAAATTATAGATTATTTTGTATAAAATAAAAAGGTTAAATAAACTATCTTTGCAAACTGAAATGAAAAAACTCGTCATCATCCCGACCTATAACGAAAAGGAAAATATTGAAAATATTATTTCCGCAGTTTTTGCATTGGAGGATGACTTTCATATCTTAGTAGTAGATGATTCTTCTCCTGACGGGACTGCAGAAATTGTAAAAGAACTGCAGAAGAAACATCCGCATTATCTGCACCTGTCCATAAGGCATGTAAAAGACGGATTGGGAAAGGCATATATCCACGGGTTTAAATGGGCCATCGAAAATAAATACGATTATATTTTTGAGATGGATGCCGATTTTTCCCACAATCCTAACGATTTGCCGAAACTTTTTGAAGCATGTAAAAATGCAGATATGGCGATCGGTTCCCGTTACTCAAAAGGAGTGAATGTAGTGAACTGGCCTATGGGAAGAGTGCTGCTTTCTTATTTTGCATCCAAATATGTAAGGTTTGTATTAGGCCTTCCAATTCATGATACGACAGCGGGATTTGTCTGCTTTTCAAGAAAAGTATTGGAAGAAATAGGATTGGATAATGTGAAACTGAAGGGATATGGATTTCAGATTGAAATGAAATTCAGAGCATTTAAAAAAGGTTTCAGAATTGTAGAAGTTCCTATTATATTTACCAACAGAATTTTAGGAGAAAGCAAAATGAATGGTGGAATTATCCATGAAGCAGTTTTCGGGGTATTGAATTTAAAATGGAAATCAATCATCAACAGATTATGAAACTGATGAAAAAGTTAATCTTTATTTTCGTTTTGTTGGGCTTGTTTTCGTGCAGCGATTATATTGATAAGCCCAAAAATCTGGTCGATAAAGGTTTGATGGCTGAAATCATTGCCGATCTTGCCATCAACGATCAGGCTATTTTTGTATATCCTGACAAAAATATGGAAGCAGGAACCAGAGCTGTTTTGAAATCACATAAGGTAAAGCCTGATGATTTTGTAGATAGTTTCAAATACTATGTCATTAAAGAAGAAATGGATGGGATTACCAGTGATGCGCAGGAAATATTGCTGAAAAAAGATCCCAAAGCAGATAAATATGTAAAGGAAAGACTGAAACAGAATGGTCCTGTAATGCCTGTAGTAAGGTAAATAAGGCTGGAAGTTTCTGTCACACAAAATCACTGGTCAAAACAGTGCATTTAAAAAAGTATAGAGATGAAATTTTTTAATATAGAAAAAACCTCTGAAGGAAAAGCAAGAGCAGGGGAAATTACCACAGATCACGGGAAGATTCAAACTCCTATTTTTATGCCTGTGGGAACTGTAGCAAGTGTAAAGACAGTTCATCAGAGAGAATTAAAAGAAGACATTAAAGCTCAGATTATTCTGGGAAATACTTATCACCTATACCTTCGTCCGGGCATGGAAACGATGCAGGATGCAGGTGGTTTACACAAATTCATGAACTGGGATCTTCCTATTCTTACCGATTCAGGAGGTTTTCAGGTATTTTCACTGGCAAGTAACAGAAAAATGACGGAAGAAGGTGCGAGATTCAAATCTCACATCGACGGAAGTTATCATATGTTCTCTCCGGAAAGATCAATGGAGATTCAAAGACAGATCGGAGCTGACATTTTCATGGCTTTTGATGAATGTACACCTTACCCTTGTGATTACAACCAGGCGAAATCATCGATGGAGCTTACCCACCGTTGGCTGAAAAGATGTATTGACTGGACTAACGATAATCCTGAATTATACGGACATAAACAAAGACTTTTCCCGATTGTTCAGGGATCTACTTATTCTGACCTTCGAAAAATTTCTGCAGAAGTAATTTCTGAAGCAGGAGCAGAAGGAAATGCTATCGGAGGACTTTCGGTAGGAGAGCCTGAAGAAGAAATGTACAGAATCACTGATGAAGTGACAGACATCCTTCCAAAAGAAAAACCTAGATACCTGATGGGAGTAGGAACTCCTTGGAATATTCTTGAATCGATCGGGCTGGGAATTGATATGATGGATTGTGTAATGCCAACAAGAAATGCAAGGAATGCAATGCTTTTTACATGGCAAGGGGTGATGAACCTTAAAAATGAAAAATGGAAGCGCGATTTTTCGCCTTTGGATGAATTTGGGACCAGTTTTGTAGATCGTGAATATTCAAAAGCTTATCTTCGTCACTTGTTTGTATCTAAAGAATATCTGGCAAAACAGATTGCTTCGATTCATAATCTGGCATTCTACCTTGATTTAGTAAAAGTAGCCAGAGAACATATTATGGCAGGTGATTTCTATGAATGGAAAAACTCTGTAGTACCGGTTCTTAGACAAAGACTGTAAGAGAATATGCTTAAAATTGTAGACAGATATATCATTAAAAAATACCTTGGAACTTTCAGTTTCATGTTGGTATTATTGTCTATAGTCGTATTGGTAATCGATGTTCAGCAAAAGATTCCAAGGATAGAAAATGCTAAGGCTATTGACCCGAAACTGGATCTGACCTATTTTCTTATCCATTTTTATCCTTTCTGGATCATCAATCTTGTGGTGACTTTCCTTTCCATTCTGGTATTTATTTCGGTGATCTATTTTACCTCCAGAATGGCAAATAATACTGAAATTGTTGCTATTATCAGTAGTGGAGCCAGTTTTCACAGGTTTTCCAAGCCCTATCTGGTTACTTCCATTTTTATTGGATTGATCGCCCTTGTAGTGTACCATATGGTGCTGCCATGGGCCAATATCAAGAAAAATGAGCTGGAAGCCTATACTTATAATGCAGCCAATAAAGAAAAGATTTTAGGAACCGCTCCTGCTTCTTCACAGCTGAGTAAGACGGAATATATTTTCGTTGATTCTTGGAATAAAAGAGAAAAAAGAGGGTCGAGTTTTGTCTATCAGAAATATGATAAAGACAGAAAAATGACCTACGAGCTGAAGGCAAGTGAAGTGTATTGGGATAAAGCCAAAAAACAGTTTGTCTTAAATAACTATCTGGAAAAAACAATCAATAAAGACAATACCGAAAAACTCGGTAACGGAATAGAATTAAGGAAAAATTACGGGCATTCTCCAGAAGAACTTTTCCCGAATGAGCTTTTGGGACAAAATAAAACCACTCCCGAACTTTTGAAATTCATTGAAAGAGAAAAAGAAAGAGGAAACAGTAACCTGAACTCTTATCTGAATGAACTTCACCAGAGAACTTCCATGCCTGTTTCAATCATTATTCTGACATTTCTGGCGCTTTCCCTGTCATCACAGAAGAAAAGAGGAGGATTAGGAGTCAATCTAGCCATCGGGATTTCATTGGCCTTCATTTTCGTGTTTTCATTCGAAGCCTTAAAAGTGGTTTCGGAAAATAAAAGTTTGTCTCCGGCTGTAGCCATGTGGCTGCCTAATATGGTGTTTTTGCCGCTTACCCTTTATTTGTATATCAAGAGAGCTAATCAGTAAAGTAATTTTACTTCTTTGTGATAAAAGGAATGCATTCCGTCTTCCAGTTCGATCCAGAGTTCACCTTTTTCGTCTGCATGTCGGATGATGCCATTTTGTCGCTCTTTTTCAATTTCAAAAACTGAGATCTGATCCTTTCTGAAAAGATTTTTATTAAATCCATCAAGAATTTCCTGATCTGAAGGTATGCTTTTAAGCCTTTCAGACAAATATTCATGAAGGTTGAATGAAAGTTCTTCCAGATCAAATCGGATCCCTGTCTGCGTCAGAAGTGATCCTGCATTGGATATTTCATCAAAACTTTCCTGAAGAATATTGATCCCGGCTCCGATAATGAAATAATTATTTTGATTAATTTTTTTCTTTTCTATTAAAATTCCAACGATTTTTTTACCTTTAAGGATAATATCATTCGGCCATTTGATTTTTACCTCAGAGTCAGACAATTTGGCAAGGAAATCCCGGATCACCATTGCGGTATAATAATTGAACATAAAGTCGGAGCACAGGATGTTCTGAGTATTCACTGCCAGCGTATAAGCCAGATTTTTTCCGGCGGTCTGAGTCCAGATATTTCCATACTGACCACGGCCTTTAGTTTGATTAAAAGTATGAAGCCCTATAAAATTTGAATCTCCGTAAAGTAAAAACTTTGATATTTCGTCATTAGTAGAAGAACATTCTTTCAGGTAGAAGAGTTGGCTCATTTAAGAAAACTTTAAGAGATTAAGAGGGTAAAAGTAAGGTTAAAGTAAAGAAAAAACAATAAATTTGCAGATTATAGTATTTTTTTAATGAATAAAACAGCAGAAAAACAAGCGTTAATAGATAAAATCGTTGAAGCTATCCAGGATGTAAAAGGAGAAGACATTATGATCTTCGATCTTTCAAACATCGAAAACTCCGTAGCAGAAACGTTCGTGATATGTAGTGGAAACTCAAATACACAGGTAGCTGCATTGGCAGGAAGTGTAGAGAAGAAAGTAAGAAACGAACTGCAGGACAGACCTTGGCACGTAGAAGGTACTGAGAATGCGATGTGGGTATTGGTAGATTACGTTTCAGTGGTGGTTCATATATTCCAGAAACAGGTACGTGAGTACTACGATATAGAAGAGCTTTGGGGTGACGCAGTCATTACCAGAATTGAAAATGAATAATAAAAATTTTAAAAAGTCTAAATGAATAATAAAGGATTCAACTGGTTCTTTCCTATTGCAATCGTAGCTCTTTTGCTATTCTTTGGCTCCAACTTCCTTGGAGGTGATGCAGCAAAATCTATTGATGAAGATGGTTTCTTTAGAGAAATGCAGGCAGGCAAAGTCCAGAATATAATTATATACAAAGACATAGAGAAAGCTGATGTTTTCCTAACAAAAGAAGCAAAATCGGCAATGGTTTCCAAAGCCGGAAAAGAAAACAACCCTCTTTCTGCCTTCGAAATGGCTCCAAAAGCAGATTTTTCTGTGAAATACGGAGATCTTCAACTTTTCCTTCAGAAATTTGAACAGGTCAAAGCCAGCAATCCGGTTATTAAAACAACCAAAGATTACGGTACAGGGAAGAGCGCATTAATGGATATCTTAATCCCTGCGCTGGTTTGGATTTCAATTTTAGGATTATTCTACTTCCTTCTTTTCAGAAAGATGGGCGGTGGCGGAGGTCCTGGTGGACAAATTTTCTCTATCGGAAAATCTAAAGCGAAGCTTTTCGACGAAAAAGAAAGAATTCAGGTAACATTCAAGGATGTTGCAGGATTGGAAGGTGCTAAAGAAGAAGTTCAGGAAGTAGTAGACTTCTTGAAAAACTCCGAGAAATATACAAAGCTGGGAGGTAAAATTCCTAAAGGAGTTCTTTTAGTAGGGCCTCCGGGAACTGGTAAAACCCTATTGGCGAAAGCTGTTGCAGGGGAAGCTAAAGTTCCGTTTTTCTCACTTTCAGGTTCCGATTTCGTTGAAATGTTTGTGGGAGTAGGAGCTTCCAGAGTAAGAGACCTTTTTGCTCAGGCAAAAGCAAAATCTCCGGCCATTATTTTCATTGATGAGATTGATGCTATCGGACGTGCCAGAGGGAAAAATAATTTCTCCGGCGGAAACGACGAAAGAGAAAATACCTTGAACCAGCTTCTTACTGAAATGGATGGTTTCGGAACAGACACTAACGTTATCGTAATGGCAGCAACCAACAGAGCGGATATCCTTGATAAAGCTTTGATGAGAGCCGGGCGTTTTGACCGATCTATCTATGTAGACCTTCCGGAGCTTCATGAAAGAAGACAGATCTTTGATGTTCACTTGAAAAAGATCAAACTTGATGATAATGTAGACAGAGAATTTCTTGCAAAACAGACTCCAGGATTCAGTGGAGCGGATATTGCCAACGTTTGTAACGAAGCGGCGCTTATCGCAGCAAGAAATAACCATACTTCCGTAACAAAACAGGATTTTCTTGATGCTGTAGACAGAATCATCGGTGGTCTTGAAAAGAAAAATAAAGCAATCAAACCTTCTGAAAAAAGAAGAGTGGCTTACCACGAAGCAGGTCACGCTACGATATCATGGTTGGTAGAACACGCATCTCCACTTTTAAAGGTGACGATCGTTCCTAGAGGACGTTCACTGGGAGCAGCATGGTACCTTCCTGAAGAAAGACAGCTTACCACGACTGAACAGATGTTGGATGAAATGTGTGCAACATTAGGAGGTAGAGCAGCAGAGCAGGTTATTTTCAATAATATTTCTACAGGAGCACTTTCTGACCTGGAAACAGTAACGAAGAGAGCTCAGGCTATGGTAACGATCTACGGATTAAGCCCGAATATCGGTAATATTTCTTACTATGACAGTTCAGGCCAGTCTGAGTATAATTTCGGAAAACCATATTCTGAAGAAACAGCTACTAAGATTGATGCAGAGATCAAATCCATCATCGAAAACCAATACGAGAGAGCAGTAAGAATTCTTGCTGATAATAAAGACAAGCTTGATGCTTTAGCCAGCAAACTGTTGGAAAAAGAAGTGATCTTCCGTGAAGACTTAGAAGAAATATTCGGAAAAAGAGCATGGGATCCTGAATTGACAGAGAAACCTGTAACCAATACTATTCCTGAAAAAGAGCAGCCGGTAGTAGTGGAAACACCTCAGATCAAAGAAAAAGAAGAAGAAAGCGAAATACAGGCTCCAGAAAGCCCAACACAGCTTTAAGACTCTTAAAAAATAGAATTCATAAAAACCTGACGACTTCAAGTTGTCAGGTTTTTTCATATTTAAGGAGATATTTTGGATACTATTGTAATTAATTTTCTATTTTTGTATAAAGTTGACTAAAAATAGATTAAGTTGAATTTATTCAAGAGGATTGTAAGCAAACTTACCAACCAGCCTGAAGAAGAGGACAAACAGAGCCTGGAGAAGCTTGGGGATTCGCTGAAAAATGCGGATCTTGACTATAAGTTTGCGCAATTATTTACGCATTCAGGGGGATTTTTTAATTATTGTGCAGATGAAGCGGAGGCTCTACAAACTTTAAATCAAATTATCAAAATAGAAGGGATACATAATCTTTTTTGTTGGGATAAAGAACTTCAGAATTTTTTGAACGTTGTGAAGTCTTCGTATACTTCAGAATTACAGCCGTCTAATGACGCCGCATTCATCACCTGTGAATATCTGATTGCTTATGACGGCAGAATCATGCTTTCACATAATAATATTCTTCACTATCATTCTTCAAGGCTTCCCGATAGAATTATCATTATTGCCAATGTTTCTCAGATTGTAAACAACCTGAATGACGCTATGGGGAAAATAAAAAGAAACGGAAATATCAAGAACCTTACTTCCATAAGCGGAAGCCAATCGAAAATGGACAGTTCTTCCAATTCCAATACAAAACTGTTTTTATTGCTGCTTGAAGATTAAGCAACCACTTCTAAATTTTAAATTTTGGACAAAAATCTCATTCAAAGAACCCTGTCAGGTATCGTTTATGTAGCTATCATTATTCTTTGTTCTACTCCGCTGGGAGCACAGCTGCTGAACAATATTGCACCTGGTCTTATCAAGCAACAGTATCTCTATCATGGATTAATGAGTTTGCTGCTGGTTGTAGGAACCTGGGAGTGTGTCAAAATCATGAAGTTTGGAAACGGTTATGAAAAATGGGTGGTATATCCATTAGTCATTTTTATATTCTATATGTTCTCCAAAAGATATTTTAATCACGATTTCTTTTTTGATTTCAGGCTTAGTGAAATACTGGCACTGGTACTTATTGGGATTGCTGTGGTTACATTATTCAAATATCCCAACGAACTCTACTTCGACAGCGGAAAACTTATTTTTACCGTAATCTACGTAGCCCTGCCCTTCAGTTTTGCATTGGGGTTACCCAAATTCTCCAGTTATAGTGACAGTTTCTCTCTGGAGGTTCTGTTCCTGTTTATTCTGATCTGGAGCAGCGATACCTTTGCGTATCTGGTAGGAAAATTCTTCGGTAAACATAAAATGGCCCCTAAAATATCCCCTAAAAAAACTTGGGAAGGATATGCCGGAGGTGTTGTTTTAACATTGGTTTTATCCTACTTTATTGAACACTATCAGCCTGAGCTGAGAGGCAACTGGATGGTTGTAGGATTTTTGATTGCTGCCTTTGCTCCTTTAGGAGATCTGGTGGAGAGTCAATTGAAGAGAAACTTCGGTGTAAAGGACAGTGGAAACATCATTCCCGGGCATGGAGGAGTTTTAGACAGACTGGATAGTTTTATTATCTGCGTTCCTGTCGTATATTTGTACTTTATTTTAGAAAAATTTATTTAGTCTCATGAAATTACATAGAGAATCAAAAGGAACGATTACCGTTGCAACCCTGCTTTTTATTATTCTGGGTGCTTTAGCAATTTATTTCCTTGAAATATGGTCACTGGTGATCATTATGCCTTTGTTGGTTATTTACGGTTTAGTTTTCTGGTTCTTCAGAGTTCCGGATCGTAATATTCTTGATCACAAAGAAAATGTTATTGCTCCGGTTGACGGAAAAGTGGTAATGATCAAAGAAGTTGAAGAGGATGAATTTATAAAAGGAAAAGCCATCCAGGTTTCTATTTTTATGTCTCCACTCAATGTTCATATCTGCAGATACCCGGTGTCAGGAGAAGTGATTTACAAAAAATATCACCCGGGAAAATATCTGGTAGCATGGCATGAAAAGTCTTCTACAGAAAACGAAAGAACTACGGTAGCTATTCAGACGATGACTAATCATAAAGTAGTCTTCAGACAGATTGCCGGATATGTTGCGAGAAGAATCGTTTTCTACTGTAATGAAGGGGATAAAGCAAAGGCCGGGCATGAATTCGGATTTATTAAATTCGGTTCCAGAATGGATGTATTCCTGCCTTTAGACACAGAGATTATCTGTAAGATCGGAGATATTACAAAAGGAGGTGAGGATGTTATCGCCAAACTGAAAGAAAATTAAAATTATTACAATATAAATATATAAGAGGGCCATTGGGTCCTCTTTTTCATTTGATGGGTACTACTGATAGGTGAGTTTAGCTACTCAAGAGTAGTATTGCGTATTGATATATAGGTTTTCTTTTTTAGATAACAATAATTTTGCCGGCTTAAAAATAAGACACATTAATTAGGTAAGTTGATAACTGTTAATGTTTTTGTCATATGATTTTGCTTAGTTTCAATATTTCAATATTGGAATTTTAGTAAATTGTATAAAGAAAATCACTTAATTTTTTTAACATGAAATTATTAAAAGACACTTTGTATTTTATTTGATTAAGAATATAGAGGATTTTTTTTCTAGCTTTGTTCGAATCCCTATTTGTTCTTTATAAAACAACAATAAGATGATTTATAATTTTTTATTTAAAATGCTTAATGGCGAGTCAGACAAAATGGAAGCTAATGCTGACCGTAATTATCTGAATATTATTAACAGGTATCTGTTTTCATTGTTTTTCATATTCTTGTTTTATTCTGTTTTTATCATTGCTTTTTTTGGAGACATGCTGATTTCAATATTCCTTACTTCTATTACTTTTTTTTGGCTGCTTCTGATGGCTATAAAAGGTAAAACAAGAAGATTTAAAAAGATTTTGAAGCCTTTTATTATCCTTGTTTTTGTTTTACTGACTTTTATAGTAAGTTTTTTTTATATTTATACCTATAAGAGTGGCGGTGTAGAATATTTCTATTTTTGCCTCTTATTTGCAGTTCCATTTTTTCTCAATTATAAGAAGGATCCGTTTTGTATCATTTTTATTACTCTCATTATCAGCATTAACTTTATTGCATGCCTTTACTATGATTTTAATTTTCTTCCCAGAAGTAGATTTTTAGAAAAAGATGATTTTAAAACCTTAAAATTGTTAAATATCTTGTTTTCTATCGCCTATTTTTTCATGGATATTGTTTTTATCACTCAGAAAGATGCATTGATTCATGGACTGATTTCCGATAAAAAAGAAAAAGACTCTACCATTAAGGATCTTGTAAAAACGAATACAGAACTGATGAAGCATCAGATGCTCATCAATCATCTTTCAGAAGAAAATGTCCAGGAGATTTTAAGCCTGGCAGAAAATAATTCACCAATGTTCTTTGAAAAATTTCAGGTGTTTTTTCCTCATTTTATTCCTGAAATTTTAAGAATAAATCCTAATCTCATCCATTCTGAACTCTATTTCTGTGCATTGATGAAGCTGGATTTTGATACAAAGAAAATTGCACAGTGTACCAAAAACAGTATTCGGGCTGTGGAAAGTAAAAAGTACAGAATCCGGAAAAAATTAAATATTTCCTCGGAGATTAATATCAATAGCTTTCTTATAAAAATTTAAACAGAATTCTGATTTTTATTACTCGTACGTAGTGTTGAGTAGCTTCCGATGGTGTTTTTTGATTTTCTTATCAATATTTTTACTTAAAAGCATTGTGATGAATATTAAGAACATTCATATTGGAAACCTTATCCAGGCTAAAGTAGAAGAGTGTCAGATTTCAATAGAAAGAATTTCCAGGTTTTTAAACAGGCCGGAAGACGAAGTAGAGAGGATGTATCATGCCAAAAGTATGGATACCGATGTTCTTCTGAAATGGTGTAAGCTTTTAAAATTCGATTTTTTTAGGTTCTATACAGGACATCTGATTTTATACTCGCCAGGTTCAAGAGTTGATAATACATTCCGGCATAAAGGAGAAACCATGGTTTTCAGAAAGAGTATCTATACACAGGAAGTGAAGGATTTTGTGCTGGAAAGAATAAATACAGGAAAAATGACGGCCAATGATGTGGTTGAAAGGTATAAAATACCCAGAACCACTTTATTTAAATGGATGAAAAAGATATAATATGATACCAGATTATAAGCAGATTTATACCGACATTCTTGAAGAAAAATTTCCAGAGAAATTACTGGATGCGGCTATAAAACTTAAGCTGGAAACATTGCAATCAGCTTTTGATATTCTGAAATTTAACCAGCTGATTTTTGGAGAGGCTGAATATACGGTTAGCCTTAATAATCAGAAGCTTCGGTCTTATGATCAGGAATCTATTCTTAGGATTCTCACTTACCAAAAAAGAAATGGACTGACTAATCTTCAGGTGAGTCATCATTTTAAGATAAGCCGAAATACAATTGCCAGATGGAAAACCATTTTTAAATTATAAAAAGTATTGTATTCTGTTTAATCTAATTGTTTTATTTTTTTTCTATTACATTAGAAAGAATTGATTTTATGCTGTTTTGAATTTGTTTTTAAATTTATGGTTGAGTTTTTTATAACTCAACTTTTTTATTTGTATTGAATGTGATGATAAGTTATTGGCATTTGTGAGTTTTACTACGCGTGAGTAGTATTGCGTAGCGGGAATTAATTTGTAATCGTCTGTGCTTGATAATTTTGTGGAAGTTAAATGTTCAGGTTAAAATTTTAATTATCAAACAACTATAACTTATTACAATGATGGAAACAAAATTTACAATGCCTTCAATCAAAGCCTTGTTCATCGCAATGCTCTTTGTTTTTGGAAAATCTTTTTCTCAAACCAATAATGGTGCAGTAGGGATTAATACTACAACCCCGAACGCTAATTCCGTTTTGGATGTTGTTTCAGGAAATAATAATAAAGGAGTCCTTATTCCTCGTTTAACTGAAGCACAGCGAAATGCAATTGTAATCAATCAATCCAATGATGATGGTCTGACGATTTACAACACCACAGAAGACTGTTTCAATTACTGGAGCCGTGCGGATAACGAATGGAAAAGTGTCTGCGGACAGATGGGAAAAGCTGTTTTTACCATAGATTGCTCCACGTCCAAAGCCATGGGTAGCTATGTAAAAGGAAAAGAGCTTACCAACTCAAATTATCTAAGCATTGCCGTGAATGTAACCAAACCGGGTAATTATACCATTTCAGGAACTACCACAAACGGATACAATTTTTATGGAACAGGTGTATTTTTAAATGCCGGAACACAAACCATACAGATTCCGGGACAGGGAACTCCCCAGAATATTCAGACGGATAATGTAGTTCTTGAAGCCAACGGAACTGAAGTAACTTGTACTCCAGCTATTTCTATTACGGTGCTAAGTCCTGCAGGTACATATACCATGAGCTGTGGTACTGCAACAGTAAATGGAGTATACAAAGTGGGGACAGCCCTAACAGCTTCGAATACAATTACCTTACCTGTGAATGTTTCAGCGTTGGGAAGTTACACGATTACTACCAATACCGTTGACGGAATTTCCTTCAGTGGTTCAGGTACATTTACGTCTACAGGAAATCAGAATATTACGTTAGGAGGAACGGGAACCCCAACTTCTACATCAGTGAAGACAATTACTATTACTTCTGACAGTCAAGGGGGAGTATCTACAACATGTTCTGTAAATGTAGTGGTTGTAATTCCTAAAAAAACAGTTCTCCATATCGGATTAGAAACAGCGTACGGTTATAGCGCCTATACCGGTCCCTCAAGAAGTCTGATGGATTCTCCCACAAATTTTGGTACTGCTGCTTCCAGTATTGTTAAATATGAAGGTTTTACCCATACTTCTTTGGGAAATTCCCCTTCATCAACTGCCCTTCAGACAGCGCTTAACAATAAGCCGGATATTGTTGTCATTGGCTACAACTATACACCTAATGCTACAGATGCAGGTTATATTGCTTCTTATCTTAATAAAAGAGGAGTTGTCATTGCGATGACGGATGATACGGGCACAGCACAGAATCTATTCAGAGGAATATTCTCTGATCCTACCATTTCAGCATCTTATGGAGGCGGTGCTGGATCTGTGTATGCTCTTACCAATAATGATGATCCTATCCTTAACGGGCCTTTTGGAGATGTAAGAGGGAAAAACTGGGGTGAAGATGCTTCTACCACAGTAAATATTTCAGGCCTGACAAGTGGATTTGTTCCATACAGTTATGCGCAGCCTATCAACAGCACAACTGCCAGAACAGGAATTTCAGGATTAAGAAATACAAGTTTAAACTTTGTATGGTTTGGGGATGGCGGCTTTCTAAGTAATGAAAATGCCAATGGAAATCAATATCCGAGTAATACAATAGAACCTTTTGTAGCACCAAGTACAGGAGGATATTTCCCAGTTCAGAAGTCTTCTTATGGCTATGCTGGAAACGGATATACAACTGGAGGAATGCAGGTTCAGAATTCAATCCTTTTTGCCAATATGATTGCCTGGGCAATAAAGCAGGCGGAATTTAACGGAATAAACACACAATGATAAAAGGTTTTTAAAGATGACTCCGGCACGATTATTCGTGCCGGAGTTTTTATTTTATATGTCTTTTAACTTCCTGTACAAGTTTTAATATGAATTCTACGGGAATATCGTCTTCCGTATCAATAAGAAGGATTTTAAACTTCTTTCTGCCGTCCTGGATCAGTTCTGGATAATCAAGTCTATCACCATGATAAAAGCTCAGGTAGTGCTTTTTGTATTTTTTGCTGTAGTAGAAATAGCACAGCATTTTCTTTTTGTATTTGATAAACGGAAGACCGAAACTAAATGTTTCTGTAATGTTTTCCGGATCTGAAGCTAAGATCGTGTCACGTAAAAATAAAAGAGTACTTCTTTCAGGCTCTTCGATTCTGTAGAAATACTCTTGTATAGGGTTCATTTTAATTCAATTAAAAGATTAGTCGAAGTTTTGAAGTTCAACAAGTTTGTGATACATTCCTCTTTTTGCAATCAGGTCGTGGTGGGTTCCTTGTTCCACGATATCACCTTTTTCCATCACTACAATCCAATCTGCTTTCTGAATGGTGGAAAGACGGTGGGCAATGACTAAAGAAGTTCTGTTTTCCATCATTTTCTCCAGAGCATCCTGTACGAATCTTTCAGATTCCGTATCCAGTGCAGAGGTAGCTTCATCCAGAATCATGATAGGTGGGTTTTTCAATACTGCTCTGGCAATAGAAACCCTTTGTTTCTGACCACCGGAAAGTTTACCTCCGTCATCCCCGATATTGGAATCATATCCTTCAGGAAGTGTGTTGATAAATGCATCAGCATTGGCAATTTTAGCGGCTGCAATCACTTCTTCTCTGGTGGCATCAGGTTTACCCATAAGAATATTATTGTAAACCGAATCATTGAATAATACAGATTCCTGGGTTACCATTCCCAATAGCTTACGGTATTCTTGTAGCTTTAAATGTTTGATATCTGTTCCGTCAATCAGAATTTCTCCTTCCGAAACATCATAAAATCTTGCTAAAAGATTAGCAATAGTTGTTTTACCACTTCCACTTTGCCCAACAAGAGCAACAGTTTTTCCTTTTGGAATAGAAAGGGAGAAGTTTTTAAGAATCGTATGATCTTTATCGTAATAAAAACCAATATTATTAAATTCGATAGAATGCTTTAATGTTGAGATAGAAACAGGATTGGGTACTTCGTCAATTTTCACATCAGCATCAAGAATAGCTAAAACTCTTTCAAGAGAAGCTTCACCCTTCTGAACATTCGAAATAGATTGAGATAAACTTTTCACAGGAGGTAAAATCTGGAAGAAAATACCCAGGAAAACCAAAAAATCTGCAGGTGAAATACTTTGTTCTACAATGATTTGCTTTCCACCGTACCAGGCGATAATCAAGAACGTCACCGATCCTAAAAATTCGCTCATAGGAGAGGCCAGTTCTTTTTTTCTTCCTAAATTTATGGAGCTGTTGATCCATTTCTGCATAGACTGCATAAAACGGTTGTCCATTATTTTTTCTGCGCTGAAAATCTTAATTACCTTTGTAGATTTTAGTGTTTCATCTACGATTGAGAAAATATTCCCCATCTCATTTTGAGCCTGATGAGAATCTTTTTTCAGACTTTTTCCTATTAAAGCAATCATGGTTCCCATGACAGGCAATACTAAAAGAGAAAAAAGCGTCATCTCTGTACTTAAAAAGAAAAGCGTTACCAGTGTACTGATCAGCATGAAAGGTGCATTGATTAATTCAACTAAACTTCCTAAAATATTCCCTTCAACTTCACCCACATCATTGGACATACGAGACATCAGATCTCCCTTTCTGCTTTCTGTAAAAAAGGAAACAGGTAAAGCAAGAATCTTTCTGTACATTGCTCCACGAAGGTCTTTAGTAACCCCTACACGGTAATTGATCAATAAAAATGAACCTAAATATCTGAAAAGGTTTCTCAGTAAAAACATAAACGCTGTTACCACACAAAGCCACGCCAAAACGTTAAGTGCTCCATACTGGGTTACTAAACTCTGAACATAGTAATTGGCATATTCTTTTGCGTAGGAGAAAAAATCTAAAATTTCTCCCGAATACACAGGTGGATGGCTGTATTTTTTAGCCTCAATGGTTCCGAAAAGCATTCCCAAAACAGGTAGAATAGTCCCTAAGGAAGCAATCTGAAATACAGAATACATAAGATTGAAAAACAAACTTCCGTAGATGTATTTTTGGTGGGGTCTTGCGAACTTTAGTATTTTAATATATTGGTTCATTCAATGAAAAAATTGGATAGCAAAATTACGTAAAATTAAAAGATAAGACGTTCTTAATCCTGTTTTACTTTACTGGATAAGTTTCAAAAAGTGTCTTTTTGTTACAACTCAGCACTATTAAGCATTATTTTTTTGCGTAAATAAGCCTGAACTTGGCTTAAGAACAGGAGATCGTAAGGTCTTGCTGTATAATAAAAAAAACTGCTGAAAGAGCAGTTTTTTATAATGATTTTACTTAAAATTTCACTTGATCATTGTACTTCGGAGCAAAATTTTTAGGACTCAGTTTGTCAAGTGTTTTTGCCAAATTATTGATGATCTGAGTCATATTATCAAAATCTACAACGTTGATGTCATCATTTTCATGGTGATAATGAGACGCTTTGGTCATATCAACAGTAGAAAATGAATGGGCAATGATTTTCTTTTTGACAAAGCTTACGTTGTCTGAACGGTAGAATAGCTGCTGTTTTGCATAGGGATCAGCATTGATTTTTAATCCGTTTACTGCATTCTGATTGAAAAGCTCATCAAGATCTGAGAATCCGTCACCTGTCATATATAATGCATTTTTTCCCCATTGAGATTCTGTAGCAACCATTTCAAAATTGAAAAGAGCAGTCATTTTATTATAAATGTGATCCAGATTTTTATCTGTTGAAATCGCTCTTGAACCCAGCATTCCTTTTTCTTCTCCATTGAATGCCATGAACACCATAGAGAATTCCGGTTTTTTATTTTTAAAATAATCAGCAATACCTACCAGAGTAGTGATTCCACTGGCGTCATCATCTGCTCCGTTATAAATATTGTCTCCGCTTTTATCACTGGTTCCGATATGATCAAAATGCCCTGAAAAACCCAGATACTGATCTGACTTTCCTTTTTTGATTCCGCAAACATTGTATACAGTCTTTCCATTGTAGTCAAAAGGCACCAGATACGATTTTCCGGTACAGTATTCCAGATTATTTTCTTTGAAAAGTTTCGCGATATAATTAGCTGCATTTTCATTTTCCTGAGTTCCGATTTCACGGCCTTTCATTTCATCTGAAGCGAGAGTGGAAAGAACTGTTTTTACTCTTTCTTTGGAAACTTCCTGTGCAAAGGAAAATATTGAGAATAGGGATAAAGTAAGATACGTTAGCTTTTTCATTGTCTTTTGTTAAAATTATATGATATGTCGTGTTTTTAATCAAAAAGTTGCAATGAATTTACATAAATTAATTTAAGAATGGATAACAAAAAAAACAGCTCCTAAAAAGAAGCTGTTCTCACTCAAAAAATCGTTGTAAGGCTATCGAAGTCTGTCTACAGATTTTACGAGCCTCTCATCTTTACGGATGTAAATGTTTGCCATAAGCAGACAGATTACCGCAATCAATGGGAAAATCGGCTCAATACCCTTCTCAGGAATCTGAATTCCTCCGGATAAGTTTAGTAACCAGTACGCCAATACACCAATCAACAAAGCGTTTATAATGATGCTGATGGTATTCAGCAAAATTTGTCTTTTTCTGTTTTTGAAACTGAAAATACTTAATGCTCCAATAATAACAAGTACTATACAGCTTATATTAAGTAAAGGAATACTGTCTGAAATGACAACATCCTGTCCTGTTATAAAAAGGAAAACAGCAGCTAAAACTGCTAATAAAGTCCATATTGTTTGTATTCTCTGTAGCATTGAATATTAAATTCTTGGCAAAAATAATATAAATTTTGCACAATTCAAAAATAAGTGTAGATTTGCATTATACAATGTACTTGAAAACAAAAGTCACCGGACTTACTTTTCTTACTCACAATTAATTACATTTTTACATTAAATATGTTTAACATAGAAACGTTAAGGTCAAAATCCGTAACGGAACTGACTAAAATCTTAAAAGATTTGGGCGTTAAAGTTGCAAGAACCAGCAATGAAAATGACAAGATCTTTGCTATTCTTGACTTTCAGGCTTCTAACCCTAAAGTTGCAAAAGATTATTTCAACGCCACAGAAACCGCCAGTGTAAATACTGAAGAGGCTCCAGCAGAAAAACCTGCCAAAGCCCCGGCAAAAAAAGCTGCCCCGAAAAAAACAGCAGCCAAGCCAAAAGCACCAGCAAAAGCTCCGGTAGAAACTAAAACAGAGGAAATAGTAGAAGAAAAGGTAGCTGCTTCTGAAGACATAAAACCGGAAGAACCAAAAGCTGAAACCACTGTAGCAACGGTAACAGAAGAATCAGCAGCAACTGCTCAGGCAAAAAAGAAAAGAAAAAGAGTTTCTACCAATTCAGGAAATGCAGAAGTATCTCAGGAAAGAACTGAAACTCCAAAAAACACAGAACCTCAAGAGCCTGTTCAGGCCGAAGAAAAGCCTACTAATCCTCAACAACCACAGGCTAACAGACCCCAAAAAGGACACAACCATCCACAGAACAGTGGAAACCAACATAAAAATCAAAACCAACAACATCAGCATCAGCAGCATCAAAACCAAAATCAGAATCAAAACAGACATTCTGAAAAGGCAGAGGAGCAGAACGAGCATAAAAAAGAATTCAATTTCGATGGATTGGTAAGTATTGAAGGTGTTTTGGAAATCTTACCGGATAACTACGGATTTTTACGTTCCTCAGATTTCAGCTATATCTCTTCTCCGGATGATGTGTATGTATCTACAGCACAGATCAGGAATTATGGGTTAAAAACCGGAGATACAGTGAAAGGAATTGTAAGACTTCCAAAAGAAGGAGAGAAATACTTTTCATTGTTAAAACCTACAGAAGTAAACGGACGTGATCTTGCATTCATCAAAGACCGTGTAGCTTTTGAATATCTTACTCCGCTTTTCCCGGAAGAAAAATTCAATTTGGCAGGAAGCAATTCTACCATTTCTACGAGAATTGTAGATTTATTTGCACCTATTGGAAAAGGTCAGAGAGCAATGATCGTTGCACAGCCTAAAACAGGTAAGACGATGTTGCTGAAAGATATTGCTAATTCTATTGCAGCCAATCACCCGGAAGTATATATGATGGTTCTTTTGATTGATGAACGTCCGGAAGAGGTTACTGATATGGAAAGAAGCGTAAATGCAGAAGTAATTGCCTCTACATTTGATGAAGCAGCAGAAAAACATGTGAAAGTAGCCAACCTTGTTCTTGCAAAAGCACAAAGAATGGTAGAATGCGGACATGATGTAGTGATCTTACTGGATTCTATTACAAGATTAGCAAGAGCTTACAACACCGTAACGCCTGCATCTGGTAAAGTACTTTCCGGTGGAGTAGATGCCAATGCTCTTCACAAGCCAAAAAGATTCTTCGGTGCGGCAAGAAAAATTGAAGGAGGAGGATCTCTGACAATCATTGCGACTGCATTAATTGATACAGGATCTAAAATGGATGAAGTTATCTTTGAAGAATTCAAAGGTACGGGTAACATGGAACTTCAGCTGGACAGAAAAATTGCGAACAGAAGAATTTATCCTGCTATTGACCTTATTTCTTCCAGTACACGTAGAGATGATCTGCTTCTGGATGAAGTAACTTCTCAGAGAATGTGGATCTTCAGAAAATATCTTTCTGAAATGAATCCTGTAGAAGCTATGGAATTTGTTAATAAAAACATCAAAGGAACTCTGAATAATGAGGAATTCCTGATGTCTATGAATAAATAAATTTAATTTAATATTGTTAAATAGAAAGCACGGATCATTGGGGTTCGTGCTTTTTATTAATATGATAAAAAAATTAAAACTTAATTCATTCTAAATCAATATATCAATGTTAAAGATTTATTAAAGTAATCCACAATCCTTGATAATACCTTAAATATTGGCTAATTTTGAAGTATAACATTAAAAATAAAGATTATGTCATTTGAATTACCAAAACTAGGATATGCATATGATGCATTAGAGCCAACGATCGATGCAAGAACTATGGAAATCCACCATACAAAACACCACCAGGCATATATTGACAATTTAAATAAAGCAATTGAAGGAACTGAATTAGCAGGAAAAACTATTGAAGAAATCTGCCAGACAGGAACTGACAAGCCAGCAGTAAGAAATAACGGAGGAGGTCACTTCAACCACACTCTATTCTGGGAAATTTTAACTCCTGGAGGGAGCAAAGAGCCTGTAGGAAATGTAAAGGCTGCTATCGAAAATTACGGAGGTCTTGATAAATTCAAAACTGATTTTTCTGAGGCTGCTAAAACAAGATTCGGTTCAGGATGGGCTTGGTTAGTTAAAAATGCTGACGGTTCTGTATCTGTTTCTTCTACACCCAACCAGGACAACCCATTAATGCCTGTAGCAGACGTTAAAGGAACTCCGGTTTTAGGATTAGACGTTTGGGAGCACGCTTATTATTTAAACTACCAAAACAGAAGACCTGACTATGTTTCTGCATTCTTTGATGTAGTAAACTGGGATAAAGTAGAGGAATTATTCAATAAATAATTTTCAGCTATTATAAAAATTAAAAGGAGACTGTCTCAAAAGGTAGACCAACACTCTGAGAATTTCTTAAATGACAAAATTTGTCACACAAGAGTCTGAGAGAAAGGTGCTTTTAGACAGTCTCCTTTTTCCTTTAATCTATGAATAGATTATCTTTTTTAAATTTTTCGTTAATAACTTTTGGGTCTGCTAATTGAACACTATTCCCCATATACATTTTAGCTTTTCCAGCAGGATCAGCGTAAAAATCGTTTCTTTCTTTAATGAAATTTGCTTTTGTTGTTTCAATAAAATTTTTTGGTAAGGTTATATTCAAACTTTGTTTCTTAACACCAACCAAACTAAATGTAAAATAATGGTTTAAATCATACACTTCAATAATCAGTCCTGGGAGTCCTTTAAATCGAAATGGTCCATCATGAGATGGTATGTCAGAAGTAAACCAAGCAGTAAACTTTCTGTTTTCGAGCATACAAACTGCTTTCTGACAATTAAATTCACCTATTTTCTTTTTCTCATTTTCTATTGCCCAGTGTATTGTTTCGGCGGGATATCCGTAAAACTTATTGACAATTTTATCAAGTACTTTGATTTTTTTGTCTATACTGTAAAATACCTCATGATTTACCCTTGCTTGAGGCATAGAAGCAAAGTTTATAGTGTAATTTCCTTTGTCAAAGTTGCTTTGTACGATTGAATCTCTACGCATTTTTGAGAAGCTTTTATAGATAGATTCTTTACCATCTGAAAGTAGTACCATCGTCTCTTCAAATTTCCGGTCTTTATCTAAGGAATCACGCATGAACGTGTACTTATAATAAAATACTGTACTTGATTTCACTTCTTGTGCTTGAATGAAAGTTGTTATGCTAATAATAAATAGTAGTAATAATTTTTTCATTTTTTACATAATTATAAAACTCAGATAGTTTATTTACTATCTGAGTTATTTTTTTGATTACTGATGACAGTTAATTTGTTCAACGGCTTCTGCATCGCTCATTAAACACTCGGTTCCCCATTCGCTACACCATGTTGTGTATGAATTAAGTCCGCAAGATGTTTGAATAAAAACTTGCATACATCCAAATGCTTTTACTTTGTTTTCCTTTTCCTCTTCGTTGATTTCTGTAACTTTGGAATAAAGATTTGATGCTACTGTGCTTTTAGCGTTTACTAATCCAGCAACTCCGAAAGCTGCTAATAAAATAATTTTTTTCATAATGAGTTTTTTAATTCATTACTAAAATATAAAATAAAATCAATTTGTTGTGAACTTTTTTTTATGTTAAATCTCTGTTTTTTAGTTGTTTTCGCATCGTTAAATTAAAAGTTTGTATTTTACTACGGAAATTCCAAATACTATTAAGAAAGACTTTTTATTGAGTATTTCAATGGAATTTAAACAGCATTTATATAAAAAAGGTTCAAAATTACTTTGAACCTTTTTATTGAGGATGTTTTAAATTTACCTTATTGCATCGCTTCCGGATAATCCATTCAATCTTAGCTTATACTTCCAGTTTACATAGGCGAAAACCTGGTATAATTTATATTCAAACTTGATTCCGTAATTTTCCTTAGGATCATAATCGATTCCGGATTCAATAATATTTCTGTATCTGCCGGAATGATAATAGCTGTTCCACTCATTGACCAAAAATGTGTTTTTTGTCTTCAGATAAGATTCTGTGTACTGGCTGATAGGTCTGGCAACAGCGCTCAGAAAATAATCGAATTGGGTATCGATAACCGTAAGGTCCCATTCTCCGTCTTCATTTTTAGAAGGCTTCATTTCATGTTGCTCTTTATCTTTCTTTGGTGTTTCCTGAGAAAAACAGCTGAAAGGTACCAATGCAATCATTACTAATAAAATAATACTTTTCATGATATAGGTATTTATATAAAAAAAGCACTCCAATAAGAGTGCCTAACTTTTTTATGGTTCTTTCTGAAGAACTACAAATGCAGGAAAGTGGTCACTGTAGCCTCCTGTAAACTGATCTCCATTCCATGATCTGAAAGGATATCCTTTGTAATTTCCTTCTTTATTGACAAGATAAGCTGGAGCGAAAATTTCTGCTTTGTACACAGAATATTCTTTAGTTACCTGATCTGAAATTACGTTTTTAGAAACAATAATCTGGTCAAACAGGTTGGGAGCATCCTGATAAGCCAAAGAAGCAACTCCTTTCTTATATAAAGGATACATCAGGTTAAGATAAGGAGTTTCCTCGCTTAAATCTTTTGGATTGGCCTGGGCTTTCAAATGGTTTTTTAAACTTGGGCTTACAGGATCGTCGTTAAAGTCACCCATAGCAAAAAGTTTGGTAGTAGGGTCTGCAGTCCTTACGCTGTCCATCTGCTGTTTTAATAAGGCAGCCGCAGCATTTCTTTTAGGTAAAGAAATTGCTTCACCACCTCTTCTTGAAGGCCAGTGGTTCATAAAAAATGCTACTTTTTCATTGTCCAGAAATCCTGTTACGACAAGGATATCTCTTGTGTATTCTCTTTTTCCGTTGTCACCGTAAATTACCAGTTCTTTTTTTAATGAATTGGTAGGGGTGAACCTTCTTTTCTGATAGATCAATGCCACATCAATTCCTCTATAGTCATAAGAGTTGTAATGAATAATTCCGTAGTCATATTTCTTTAAAGCAGGTTCGTTCACAAGGTCCTGAATGACCTGTCTGTTTTCAACCTCGATTAAGCCTACTACTGCCGGAGCTGTTTTGGTATATTGTGCTCCCATTTCAGAAATCACCTTTGCTTCGTTAGCCAGTTTTGCCTTATAAATTTTCGATCCATAGTTCTTAGCACTTTTAGGAGTAAATTCTTCAGAACCACTTTGAATTCTTACTGCTTTTTTCCCTTTTAATGCACCGTCACTCCAGGGTCCGTCGTATTTTTCTGCTTCCAGAAACTGAATAGAATCCATAGGGATACTTCTGTGGAAAGCAGGGTTTTTAATGTCTTTGGTTCCATCAATATAATCAGCTGAGCGGATAGTATCCCAAAGGTTTTCTACATTTAAGAAACCTACGGTTGCTACTTTTCTTAGTTTTCCTTGTTGTTGGGAGAATGCCACGATCGAAATAAACAGGGCAAACAGACTCGAAAATCTCTTCATCTCTTTGGAGTTTTATTATACTATTAATTACAAATTTACTTTTTTTTAACTTGCTGCGTTTTAAATATTTGTAAATTTAAAAGCAGTAATTTGAAGCTCTCTTTTATAATGATTCTTAAAAGATTGCAATGTTAAGGAAAAATAACGTTAAAAAAGTTCTGAATTGCAAAATTTGATTAATTTTGTGCCCCCAACTTTTAAACTGTTGAAAATTAACAATAAAAGTATTAAAAAATAAATATACTCATGATTAAAAAATTATCATTGATCTCTTTATTTACTTTGCTGCCTGCGTCCTATTATTATGCGCAGACAACTGTGTTTGCGTATCTTAAGGATGCGGATGGCAAGCCTGTTGAGCAAGCAAATGTAGATTTAAAAGGAGCAGGAAATGATGCAAAGGCAGACAAAATCGGATATTTCCAATTTAAAGATTTGATGCCTGGACATTATCAGATTATGGTTACAAAACCCAATTTTGAAACTAAAATTTTTGAATTTGACGTAACCAGTGATGAGAAAAGAAAAGATCTTGGAGTAATTACTCTTTATTCTGCACTGAATGGTGCTGATCAAGGGTTAGCTATCATAGAAGATTCTGGAGAAAGTGATGGCGGTGGTGCACAGCAAACGGCCACGGTAGGTTTATTACAATCTTCTCAGGATGTTTTCAGCAGAATTGCAAGTTTTGATTTAGGACCGTACTGGTTCCGTCCAAGAGGAATTGATAGCAGAACAGGTGAGAACATGATCAATGGGGTTTCTATGGCTGCAGCTGATAATGGAGATGTAGACTTCAGTACCTGGGGAGGGTTGAACGAAATTACCCGTTACCCGGAAATTGCAGCTAACCATGCCCCTTCGGAATATGCCTTCGGAGGAACTACGGGAGTATTTTATAAAAATACAAAAGCCAGCGAGTACAGAAAAGGGAGCCAGTTGACATACTCTCTGACCAACAGAAATTATACCAACAGATTATCCTACAGATTTTCATCCGGAATGAATAAGAACGGATGGGCATTTACAGGAATGATCGCAAGGAGATGGGCACAGGAAGGGATTCAGGATGGTACCGCTTATGATGCATACAGTGGATATGTCGGTATTGAGAAGAAATTCAGCGACAGCCATACCATGACCTTAAATGCCATTGGTTCTAAATATGCCAGAAGCTCTTCAAGTCCAAGTACTCAGGAAGTATATGACTTCAGAGGTGTTCATTACAACTCTTACTGGGGATGGCAAAACGGAGATAAAAGAAATGAAAGAGTGAAAAGAGGTTTCCAGCCGATGATCCAATTACAGGATTTCTGGAAAATCAATAAAAACTCTCAGTTATGGACGTCTGTTTCTTACCAGTTTGGGAAAGAATACAGTTCAAGATTGGATTGGTACAGAGCTAATAACCCGTCTCCAACTTATTACCGTAATCTGCCAAGCTATTGGTTAAACTATAAAGATCCGTCTCCGGAGCAGGCTGCCAACATCGGAATCACAAGAGACTGGTGGACCAATGATGACCAGTCACACACACAGATCAACTGGGATAATCTTTATAATGCCAACCGAAATGTAGAATACAATACATTATTGGGCGGAAGAAGAGCCGCTTACTATCTTGTAGATGATGTAAAAGATGATAAGGTATGGAATGTATCTACGCACTATACTTATAACTTCACAGATACTTCCCGTTTTATTTTAAACTTATCTTACCAAAACTACAGATCTGAGCAGTACAGAGAAGTGAATGACCTATTAGGAGCTGATTTTGCCCTAAATATGGATCCATTTGCATCCAATACCACGGCAGGAAGTGTTTGGGGAAAATTCAATACAAGAGAAAGCGATACTGATGTTGCCAAAAGAGAAGGGGATAAAATCGGGTACAGCTATATCTTCAGAAGACAGGAATTCAAAATAAATCCTGCTTTCAAATTCTCCACCGGAAAATTTGATGTTTTTATTTCCGGATTATTTGGATATACATCAAACAGCAGAGAAGGATTATTCCAACACTACCTGTATGAGTCTTCTTATGGTAAAGGTGCAGATCAGAATTTCTGGAATGCAGGCGTTAAAGGTCAGGTTACTTATAAAATCAATGGAAGAAACTTCCTGGTTTATAACGGAGCTTACTTCTCGCAGTCTCCTTTCCTGAATGATATTTACTTTAATACAAGAGTAAGTGGTGTTACCACTCCTGGTATCAAAAATGTTGTTGTTGATGCCAATGACCTGAGCTATGTAATCTCTACTCCGATTGTTAAACTTAGACTGACCGGTTATCTTGTTAACACCCAAAACGAAACAAGTGTACAACGATATTTCGCACAGGGAGTTAAACTGACAAACCTTACTGAGAGTGGTGATCAGGCTCCGGTTCAGGATGGTGCTTTCATTACGCAGGTACTGGCAGGAGCCAATAAGAGAAATATGGGGATTGAACTTGGTGCACAGGTAAAAGTGACGCCTACTTTAACGGCAAGTGGTTTATTAAGCTTAGGACAATACACTTATACTAATAATCCTACCGTTTATTTTGCATCTGATGCTGTTGGAACGTTCAGAGAGCTTGACGGGAACGGAAATATCGTATCAAGATCTTATACCAATATGGGCGAAGCAACGCTTAAAAATTACAGACAAGGCGGAACTCCTCAGGAGGCATATACTTTAGGTCTTCGTTACAGCAGTCCTAAATATTGGTGGGTAGGAGCAACATGGAACTATTTCGGGCATTCATTCTTAGATCCATCTCCGGTAACAAGAACCGCAAGATTCTATACCAATCCTAATACACCTGGAGTTCCTTATGATCAGGTAACTGATGAAGAACTTGCAAGAGTTCTTACGCCTACAAAGCTTCCTTCGGCATTCTTCTTCAATGTTAATGCAGGGAAGTCCTGGATGATAGGTAAGTATTATGTATTGCTGTCTGCATCGGTTAATAACATCCTTAATAACAGAAATTATATTACAGGAGGATTTGAGCAGACCAGAAACGTTAACTATATTGATTATGCAAATGATTACGACAGCGGAAATATGGTATTCGCTCCAAAGTATTGGTATAATCAGGGTAGATCTTATTTTGTTAATCTTCAATTCAGATTCTAAAAAACTAAAATTAAAAATCGAAAACAATGAAAAATATATATTTTAAAGCGGCGATCTTTAGTGCTATTTCAATGCTGGCATTCTCGTCTTGTGTAAAAACTGATGATTATGAGGTACCGGAAATCAAATGTACCAACAAATTTGCTGCAGCTAATCACCAGTTATCAGAAATTGTAACTATTGCAAAGGCAAAACCAGGAGAAGCCGACATCATTAAGGAAGATTTCATCGTAGAAGCTTATGTCTCTTCAAGTGATGAGTCTTCAAATCTTTACAAAATGATGTTTCTTCAGGATAAACCTGAAAACCCGACACAAGGGATTGAAATTGATATCGATGGGGGAAATCAGTATCTTGATTATCCTATTGGAGCTTTAGTAAGAATCAACCTGAAAGGATTGATCGTTCAGGGAGTTAATGGAAACATTAAAGTAGGTTCTTATGACCCTAACTATCCTATTGGAAGAATCAACCCTAATAAACTATCCAATTACATGGCAAGAGTTTGCGACGGACAAAAGCCTGTAGTAGCTGCAATGAAGCCATTAGAGTTCAACTCTATCTCTGATGCTTTGAAAAACGGTGCTCATATCAATCAGCTTGTGAAAATTAAAAATGTTCAGTTTGAAGAGCCTGAACTGACCAAAAATTTTGCTGACGAATCTGCAACAGGTGATCGTTATATTACGGATAAAAAAGCAGGTAGATTAGATCTTCGTTTCAGCAACTATTCAACGTTTGCGAAATCTCCTATCTCTCCTAAATATGAAAAAAGTGGTGATATCGTTCTTCTTCTGAGCCGTTTTACAAGCTCAAATAACACAACGGTTTTTACAGATCAGGCTTATATAAGAGATCTTAATGATATTAATTTCCCGAATGCCAGATTCACTCCAGGTCAGCCGGAACTTCCATCTGCTAATGCTGTCAATCTTTTCCCGAGCTCTGATTTTGAGAACTGGCCATCTTTCCTGTCAAGTTTAAATAGCTTTGGACTTATGTCTTATGCCTCTCAGGGTATTGGTTTGGGATATAATGATACAAACTCCCTTCAGATTAAAGGTACACCTGCCAATAATGATTATGTATTTACAGCAAATGCTGCGTCAGGAATACCAGCAGCTCCAAAGAGAATTACAATGTATATTAAAGGTACTGCATCAGGAAAATCCCTTTCTTTCAACGTATACAGAGCAACACCATTAGCTCCTAATACCTCTGCTTTCTATACATTCAATTTAGCAACATTCTCTACAGGTGCTACTTTAAGCCCGGAAAGTACGAATTCATATAACGGATCTATCAATACGAACGGACAATGGAGACTGATTGAGCTTACGCTTACAGGCCTTACCGATCTTAATACTACCGCTGGAAAACCAATGTTTGCCCTTAAAACAGGAAAAGACGGTGTGTATGATCTTCAGATTGATAACATCAAAATTGAGTAATTCATTAGGATAAAATATATTCTAATACACTTTATAAAAATCGGGCAGCTTGAAAGCTGCCCGATTTTATTTTAATAGTGGATATTAAATCAATTAAGGATTTAATACTTTTATCTCTAAAAACAGAAACTATATTAAGATGGAATATTTCATTTATGCATTAAATCATACTTACACCGATGAATCCCATACAGATACTAAATTTCTTGGATTTTCTAATAGTGTTGAAAACTTAGAAAAGTTGAAAGCCAAAGCAGTTGTTCTTCCTGGATTTAGAGATTATCCCGAATCATTTGTTGCCGATTGTTATATTCTGGATAAGATACATTGGAATGAAGGATTTCTGGAGGTCATTGGTGAAATTGGACGTGACTACATTGAAAAAGGTGACGACATAGATGCCAACTGTATTTCAATAAAAGAATTAGGCTTAAATACGGTTTTCAGTGTCAGCCATTATTATACAATACATACTTTTCTGGATGACGAAAGATATATCGGAGTATTTTCATCTTTAAAAAAAGCAGAAAAAGCTATTGAAGAACTGAAAGACAAGCCTGGTTTTAAAGATCATCAGAATGATTTTAATATAAGTGAGTTGGACCTTGATATTCTTTTATGGTCTACGGGATTTTGAGATATTAAAAAGCAAAAACCACTGCAGTCTATCTAAATGCAGTGGTTTTTATTTTCTTTTATTTAACCGTAATTGTTGGATCCCAGTAAAAGTAACCGTACAGAATCTGTTTGTTACTGTCATTCGGATCTAAAATATAAAGTCCAAACTGTACATAGAAATTCTCTGTTCCTGTAGCTTTTACTTTAGAATCGATACTCGCAAAAGTAATATCAGCGCTGGCGGCAGGAAGACCGTTTTGAGAATTCAGATTGGGCACGGCAGCCTTCTTTCTTTCCACAGAATTGTACATAAAGCTGTTAAAAACCTGATCACCGGACCAGTATTTAATATTGTAGATGATCACAGCATCATCAGAATTTTGATAGATTGATGTTCCTCTGAAAGAAACTATATCTCCGGCTCTTGCACTGAAGTTCAGATCAGCTGTACCTTGTCCGGAAATAGCGTTGGCATTGGAAACAATCATATGTTGGCTGTTATGATCAATTCCGGTAGGATTATTAGGGTCTGTACTTGGATTTTTATACGTTCCTCTTACATAATCCGTGTCAATAACGATCAGGACATCAATTTCCTGACTGGATGATTTTAGTTCTATATCTTCCATGATATTTAGTTTTGTTTGGTGTTTTCTTACTCATTGGGCTTTTCAGATTCCGCCCCGTTATTAAAGTGATACGGCTTCACTGATTGAGTTGTAATTACAATACAAATGTACATGGCTGAAAATGAAAATAGTAGAGTGAAAATGCTGAAATTTTGGATTACGTATTTGTACTTAATTAATCTCTTTTTAGTGACTTTTTAAAGCTTCAAAAAAATACCCTGAAAAGTTCAACTTTACAGGGCACCCATTTTATAATGGTTAAATCTAATTTTCGTTTAAAAAGAAACCTCATTCACTTCTTTTCCTCTTTGGAAGTTCATTGTTTTCTGGCTGCCTTTGTAGGCAATGTTTACCAGGTTGATCTGCTTAGGAAAAGCGCTTAAAAGGATCGTATTTTTAATCTTTAAGGTATTGATATCCAAAACACCTCCGGTTTCAAAATATACCCATACAGTTTCTCCACTGACCTGACTTCCTGTGAAGGTAATCGTTTTGGGAGACCCATTGACAAAAACATCAAAATTATTGTTCACATATTTTTTTACCTCTGCTTCAAATCCTGCCGTGTTAGGGTTGATTTTAATAGCATCAGAGATATGGCTTGTATTCATTTTTGTGGTAAACTTCAATGTCTTGCTTCCATCAATATAGTCAACTTTGGTCATTGAAGAGAAAAAGTCTACATACATAAAACTCATTAACACAAAAAATGTTAAAATTCCTGATATATATAAAAGTTTTTTCATCTTAATTAATAGATTTACAATCATACTTGCTAGTTATAAGTCACAAATAATATGCCAATTAGAAATTTACATTTACAGAATATTTATCATAAAAGGCTTTAATATGCGCTACAGCCTCATCAGCCGTATCTACCACACGATAAAGATCAAGATCATCTTCCGCAATCATTCCCTCTTTTAACAGAGTTGCTTTAAACCAATCCAGTAATCCACCCCAGAATTCACTTCCTACCAAAACAATGGGGAATTTTCCAATTTTGTTGGTTTGGATCAAGGTCATCGCTTCAGTCAGCTCATCCAGTGTTCCGAATCCTCCAGGCATTACTACGAAACCTTGAGAGTATTTTACAAACATCACTTTTCTCACGAAAAAGTAATCAAAGTTCATAGAATAAGATTTGTTGATGTAAGGATTGAAATGCTGTTCAAAAGGAAGATCAATATTAAGTCCTATAGATTTCCCTTTGGCATTAAAAGCTCCTTTATTTCCTGCTTCCATGATCCCCGGGCCGCCTCCGGTAATAATTCCGAAACCTAGTTTGGTGATCTTTTCAGCGATATCTACCGCCATTTCATAATATTTGTTCTCCGGCTTCAGTCGGGCAGAGCCAAATATAGAAACGCATGGGCCAATTTTAGCCAGTTTTTCATAGCCGTCTACAAATTCAGCCATGACCTTGAAGACCATCCAGCTGTCTTTGGTGATTGTTTCGTCCCAGGTTTTCTGTCTGAAACTGTTATGCAGTTTTGTTTCGTTACTATCAAATTCTGGATTTACTAAACTTTCATCCCTGGTTCCATCAATTTCCATTGCAAAAATTTATTTAAAATGTTTTTCGGCTTCTATTATGGAGGATGGTCTTCCGACATCAATAAGAATACTGTCGTGTACAAAACCATGTATATGCTCGGTCTGCATCAGATCCAGATATTCTTCCATAACAGAGAATTTGCCTGTTCTTTTTATTTTTTCGAAGATGACAGGATTGATACAATGAATTCCGCTGAATGCAAGGGCTCTAAAACCTTTATTGAATTCTGCCAACCTTTGTTCTCCAGTCTGTACATTCAGCCAGCCTCTCAAAACCATATCATCATTGAAAAGGAGTTTTCTCGAACTTTCTCTGTCCGAAACCGCTAAAGTAGCAAAATCTTTTATCTTTTTGTGGTATTCTACCAATGCATTGATGTTCAGGTCTGTTAGAATATCAGCGTTCAGGATTAAAAAATCTTCTCCATGATCTAGGAATTTTCTTGCAAATATCAAGCCGCCACCAGTTTCCAGAAGTTCATTGGTTTCATCAGAGATTTCAATCTTGCACCCGAAATTATTGTTTTTATTCAGGAAATCAACAATCTGTTCTCCAAAATGATGAATGTTGATAACAAAATCCTTTATTCCGAAACTTTTCAGGTAATTAATATTTCTTTCCAGAAGCGGAATTTCATTTACCTTGGCGAGTGCTTTTGGGTGATGATCTGTAAATGGCTTAAGCCTGGTACCTTTTCCAGCTGCGAAAATTAAAGCTTTCATTTTTTATAATTGATAAATGGTAATTGATGAATGATGATACAAAGTATTATCATTTATTTATTCAGTTGCGGTTGTTCATCGTGGTGAAGAGTTACCTGAGTTCCTTCAGGATATTTTTCTCTGATAAATTCTGCAATTTTTATAGCGGAATATACTGATCTGTGCTGTCCGCCTGTACATCCGAAGTTGATTTGAAGATGTTCAAAGCCTCTTGCAAGATAATCGTCAATATTGATGGAAACCAGAGATTTTATAAGTTCTAAAAACTTTGGCATTTCTGTTTTGGTTTCCAGATATTCCTGAACTCCGATGTCATTTCCGGTCTGGATTTTATATTCTTCAATTCTTCCGGGATTTAAGATTCCACGGCAGTCAAAAGCGAAACCTCCGCCATTTCCGGAATTATCTTTGGGAATTCCTCCTTTTTTGTATGAAAAACTGTGTATCTCGATGTGTAGCATATTTTTTATTTTTAAACCATTAAGGCTTATTTAGTTATGTTGAAGTTGCTTTATGCTTGCTCAAATATTTTCAATCTATCAGTCTGAGCGGAGCCGAAGACTTATTTATTTATTATTTCTTCAATTTTTTGCTTTGCCTTATCAGACGTTAACTGCTGAATTACTTTTTTCAGTTCCGGATAATTATTCATCTGTTCCCATGAGTCTGCAAATTGGGTAATATTTTGTATCCCTTTCTCAAGGCTGGCCATGAAATGCTGCTTTCTCTGAATCAATCCTCGGAATCCATAGGCTCCCAAAACCTGTAAAAATCTCATCATCTGAATAGGCATTACTGCATTTTTCAGTTGGATTCTTGTTTCAGGATCTTCAAACTGTTGAATATAATATTCGAGCATTTCCTGTTTGAAATCTTCCGGGAAATTAGCTTTAGCCTGAAAAAGAAAAGAGATGACATCATACATCAACGGGCCTTTCATAGCCGATTGGTAATCGATGAAAGAGATTTCATTCTTTTCATTCACCATAATATTTCTTGCCTGAAAATCGCGGATCATAATTCCTTTAGGTTCAAGGTTCTCAATGAGCACTGCAATTTTTTTAAATTCTTTAAGAAGAGTAGACTTGTTGTACTCAAGTTCCAGAAAATCGGCGACAAAGTTTTTAAAATAATAAAGATCATGAATCACAGGAAGCTCATCATAACTTTCATATTCAAAGGTTTTTGAAAAATCAATTTTCCCCTGAGTCTGTAGCTGCAATTGGTAAAGCTTTTGTAAAGTCTGCTGAACCAAAGATTTTATATTGGGCGATAATTGTTCTTTTGTAATCACCTCGGAAAGTGTTTGTTGCCCTAAAAATTCCTGGATATACATCTTCCTGTCATCTGAAACAGCGAGGATGGAAGGAGTATTAAGACTCAGGTCAGCGAATACTTCGGAATAGTAAAGAAAACTTTCATTTTCCGGAATATTTTCATTGTACGTGATAATGTATTTCTCAGTACCGGCAGTGGCCAGAAAATTTACCCTCGCAGAGCCGCTTTGAGCTAATGTGACGAATTCGGAAGATTTTTTACCTATATGGTTTTCAAAAAATCGTTTTGCGTTTTCAGAAGTCATAATATGGAAACAAATATACTAAATTAACATGAGTTGGAAATGATAGATTTAAGAAGTGATGGATGAAGATCAAAGAGTTATTATCATGGAGATGTAGAATTTTGGTTTTATTAATTGTTTTTGTGAAAAATTTTCAATGTAAGTCTGGTAATTATATGGTTTGAACTCTTGTTTTTAACTTTCTTTATTCAAATTCAGGATATTACACACTAATTTTTATCTTTGTAGTATGCTGAAAGACTTTAAACCTGTTTTGGGTATCTTATTGCGTTTTATTATTATATATCTGGTGCTGCTCTTTGCCTATCAGTTCTATCTGAATAGTGGAAAAGACTCCGGATTGGATTCTTTTTCAAAGATGATAGCCAATCAGGTGACAGCTGTTCAGAATTCGATAGGTTACCCTACAGAACTTTATGACGATCTAAAGAACGAACAGGTTTGGTTTTATGTTAAACAGAATTATGTGACGAGAATGGTGGAGGGTTGTAATGCGATTTCTGTTATCATTTTATTTGTGTCTTTTGTTTTTGCTTTTTATAAAGGAACGAAAACTTTTGTTTTTGTGGGAGCGGGACTGGTATTATTGTATGTTATCAATCTTTTAAGAATTATAGGATTGAATATTGTCATGTCAGATCATAAAGAATACGGAAAGATGTTTCACGATTTTATTTTTCCTTCCATTATTTATGGAAGTGTGGTTGCCCTTTGGCTGATCTGGATTAAATTTTTTGCCTTAAAACATGAAAATTCTTAGCTGGTTTCTGGTTATCGCAGGTATATGCGGATTGATAGGGGTAAGAGCTTTGGAAGGTACTCTTTTTTATGACCCATTTTTAGACTACTTTCACGAAGCCAATAAACATATTGAGTTCCCTGCCTTTGAATGGGGAAAACTGATTGCAGGACATGTATTCAGGTGTATTTTAAATCTTCTTTTTTCCTGCGTGATTATTTACGGTTTATTCAAAAATAAGAACTGGACCATACAGGGAGCTGTAATGATGATTGTCGTTTTTGCTATTACATTCCCGATTTACCTGTACTGTATTCATAACAAATTTGAAATAGGATATCTTTTTTCTTTTTATATGAGAAGATTTGTCATCCAGCCTTTGATCATACTATTGATAGTACCGATGTTCTATTATAGGAAGAAGATGGGCGGTGAACAAGGCTAGAAAAGAGAATCCGAATTTTTATTCTCCCTCAACAATTGTGTGTTTATCCACACTCGTTACATTTTCCGGAGTCCATTCTACACGTTTAACAAATTTTTTTTCGCGGACAGGACATTCCTTGATCTGACAAACCGGACATGAAATTGGTTTACAGTCGTCCATATGGAAATTGAATTCAATATTGCGTTTTATATTTTTAGCAAGAAGGAGAATTACTTTTTCCATTTCATTGTGTGCATCGCGAAGGTCATAATACCAGGGAAGGGTAATATGCGCATCAATGTGAAGGGAAGCACCAAACTGCTGTATTTTCATATTGTGTACATCAATCCATTCTACATGTCTGTTGCCTTCAAGGATTTTAATCACCTGATTTAATATTTCAGGATCCTGTTCATCCATAATTCCGCTTAAAGATTTTCGGACGATTTTATAGCCTACAAATATGATATAAAGTCCAAAACTTAATGCTACTACAGAATCCAGCCAATAGATTTTGGTGAAATAAACAATGATTAAACTGGCCACTACGCCAAGGGTGGTAATGGTATCGGACTGAAGGTGTTTACCGGACGAAATAAGAACCAGAGAATTCTCTCTTTCCCCTTTTTTTATAGAGATATATCCCAGCAGGTAATTAACAACTGCAGTGGCTGCAATAATCCATATCCCAAGATCAATTTTACTGAGTGTTTTTCCTACAATAAGGCTGTGAATTCCTTCGTAGATAATCATAACACCGGCTATGGCGATCAAAGCTCCTTCAATTCCGGAAGTCACGAATTCTACTTTCCCATGGCCATATGGGTGATCATCATCTTTAGGTTTCGCTGCAAGATGAAGAGAATACAATCCCATAAATGCACTGATGACATTAACGATGCTTTCCATGGCATCAGAAAAAACAGCATCAGAATTAGTCAGTTTCCAGGCAATGATCTTTCCGATAAAAAGGATAATTCCAAATGCGGCAATAAGCTTTTGAAATCCTATTTTCTCTTTGTGGGTATTTTTCTGGGTATTCATATAAGTGTTTGATAAAAAAAAGAATCTCAATTCTGAGACTCTTTTTATTTTTGTTAGTTTATACTAAGTTGTTTGCTACCAGGTATTCTGCAATTTGTACAGCGTTTGTTGCTGCTCCTTTCCTCAGATTGTCTGCAACGATCCAGAGGTTGAGCGTTTTGGGCTGTGACAGATCCCTTCTGATCCTTCCAACGAAAACTTCATCTTTTCCTTCTGAATAAAGAGGCATCGGGTAGTGGTTGTTTTTTACATCATCCATTACGATTACTCCAGGAGTTTCAGATAAGATTTTTCTTACTTCGTCCAGTTCAAATTCATTTTCGAATTCGATGTTTACACTTTCAGAATGTCCTCCCTGAACCGGAACTCTTACAGCAGTTGCTGTTAAGTTAAAGGTATCGTCTCCTAAAATTTTCTTAGGTTCCTTCATCAGTTTGATCTCTTCTTTTGTGTAATCATCATCAGCAAATACATCACAGTGTGGCAATGCATTTTTGAAGATCTGATATGGATATACTTTTTCAGTAGTTTCATCTCCGCTGATTTCACCGTTTAACTGGTCTACAGCAGCTTTACCTGTTCCTGTTACAGACTGGTAAGTAGAAACGATTACTCTTTTTAAATCATATTTTTTGTTCAATGGACCAAGAACCATTACCAATTGAATGGTAGAACAATTCGGATTTGCGATGATTTTATCTTCTTTTGTTAAAACATCAGCATTGATCTCAGGAACGACTAATTTTTTGTCAGGATCCATTCTCCATGCAGAAGAATTATCAATTACTGTTGTTCCTGCTTCTGCAAATAAAGGAGCGAATTCAAGAGAAGTAGATCCACCTGCAGAAAAAATAGCAATATCCGGTTTGGCAGCTATAGCGTCCTTCATGCTTACGATGGTAAATTCCTTCTGTTTATACTTCACCTTCTTGCCTACAGATCTTTCGGATGCTACCGGGATTAATTCTGTTACAGGGAAGTTTCTCTCCTCCAAAACTTTAAGCATAACTTGTCCAACCATTCCTGTTGAACCTACTACAGCTACTTTCATTGATTTAAATAAAAATTTAAGATTAAACTATTTATAAATTATAACGCATATAATTTTTTTGTCTGTTTTAAGCCCCGAAGACTCTTGTCCAAGGGAATGCAAATGCAAATAAACCTACTGCAATCAATCCCATAATTACTACTCCTAAAGAAATAGTATCATTGGATTTTACTTTTTTGTTGACAATAGTCATCAAAACTGCCGCAATAAGCATAGAGAATGGATGTTCAACATATTGGAATCTTAATGCTGCATTTTTCATTACTTCTCCCATGTTTAAACCTTTGCTGAAAGTGGTGATCAGCATAATGATCCCTAATAAAAACTGAACGTGGAAGAAAATCATCGAGAAAAGCGTTGTTTTCTTCAAAAATTTGTTCACTTTTCCACTGAAACCGAACATGGTAGCTAAAAGTGCAATGACAAATAATGTTACCAAAAGAATTTCAAGATACCCGAAACCTTTGTGGGCATTAAGTAAAATGTTGTAAAAATCCATAATCCTATTTTTTTGTACACAAAGATAACAAAAATCCCGGCTCAAAGCCGGGATTGATATTGAGAAAATCTAATATTATGATTTTATTAGAAGTTGAATGATAAGGTTGCTGCCCAGGTTCTTCCGAATCCGAATAGTACACGGTTGTCAGTTGCTACACCCTTGTACATATAACCCAATTCTTCATACGTTTTCTTAGCAGTATTGTTAGATCCATCAGCTAATTTTGAAGGAGCGTCAGATCCAAATACGTTTGTTGATGCGTCAGAAATATAGAAGGTATCAAATAAGTTGTAAACATTTGCCCCGATTGTGAAATACTGAGATGCATCTTTTAGTCTGATTTTGTATGAAATACCTAAGTCAAATAAATTGAAATCAGGTAATTGTAATACTCCTCTATCTTGTGCTGTCTGGTTAGAGAAAGTAGCAATATCAATAGATGAATATACTTTTCCTACATATCTCCATGTTCCAAAAATACTTAGATCTTTTACTGGCTTAACAGTCGCTCCAAGTGAAGCTGTCATTTGAGGAATACTGTTATTGCTTGTTCCTCCTACTTTTACTTTATCTAAGTAAAGAGTTGTTGAAGTTGATGTTCCTGATAATGTAAGAGGATTGTTGTTGTCATCAAAAGCAGATCCTGTTGCATTTCCTTTGTAGTAATAATCACCCCAAGAGAACATACCTTGGAACTCTAGGAAATTTGTTGGTCTGTAAACTGCATCAAATTCAACACCTTGGTGGATTTCAGTAATACCACTGATTTCCGCATATCCTGTAGTCGTTGTGTTATCAGCTAATGTAAATGTCTGATTGGTTCTTCTTAACCATCTATCTCTCCATTCAGTTCTATATAAGTTAACATTAGCACTGAATTTTTGAGATCTGAATCCATATCCTACTTCAGCTGAGAAGATTTTCTCATTAGTTAAACTAGGATTTAAAACCTGGAAGTTACTTGGATAAACAGAATTCATGAAAGGTTGTTTACTATAATAACCTACATTAGCAAATACATTGTTTTGACTGTCAATGTTATAATTTGCACCCCCTTTAATGTTATATCCAAATAAATTTTTGAATCCGGTTTTTGTATTGACAACCTGTCCCTGCTGCTTAGTTACACCATCTTTAACGAAGTTATCAATTCTTTGGTATCCTTGATTAGATACTGATCCCTGAAGGAATGCAGATAATTTATCTTTAGTATATTCAACCTGACCAAATGCGCTATACCAGATAACTTCACCATCGTTGCTATATCCGATTTGCTCATTTAAAGGAGCTGTTTTCCCACCGAATGGGTTCCATGCAAGCTGCTTATAATCATATGTTCTTGTAACATTATAAGGCGCTACATTATTGTTAAGAATTTCCTGATAACCTTTTGCACCATACAAATCAGAAACTACCTGATAGTGGTAACCATAATAATATCTGTCATCTGTACCAATTGAGAAATTCCAGTTATCATTAACTTTATGTTGGAAGTTAGCCAAGATACCATACCAGTTATGAGAGTTGATACTTGATCTTCTGATAATACCATCTCTTACCTGATATTGTTTTCCGTTAGCCGGGTTAGTTACCATATAAGGAGTACCAGCTGTTATGCCGTTGTTTAATGCGAAAATTTTATCATAGTCATAAGTTCCGTCTGCTCTTCTGTAAGAGTTAATGTTGTTTGTAGAAGGAGTTCCGTTACTGTTGAATTTTCCATTCCAGAAACTTCCAAGATCTCCTGTTCCACCACCTCTACCATTAGACATGTATAGAACAGTACTTAATTTGGACTTTTCACTCATTGTCCAGTCCCAGTTCAGCATTATTACTGGCTTTGAGTAATAATTGGCTCTGTTTGCAATAGAAGTTCTACTTCCGTCAGCATTGGTACGGTATCCCCAGTCAGAATTATAGGTTCTGTCAGGCGTATTATCGTGATCCGGGTTATATGTTATATAATCCTTAATTAAAGGTGAATAAGTTCTTTGATCGTGCCATTGAGGAGATCCTGTAATGGTAAACTGAAAATTATGCTTCTTGTTAGGCTCCCATCCTAATGCAAAATAGTAAGCATAAGATTCATAATCAGTATTTTGAATATATGTACTTCCGGCCTGTCTGCTCATTAAGAATGAAGAAGACCAGCCTTTATCAGATTTACCAGTATTGTATGCAAAAGATGTTTTTAAGAAGTCATTGTTACCAACGCCTAATCTAACAATACCGCCTTTTTTCATATCTGCTGATTTTGTTAAGAAGTTCATTGTACCTCCTACAGAAGCAATTGCCAACTTAGAAGAACCAAGTCCTCTTTGTACCTGCATAGTACTTGTAACGTCAGCTAGTCCAGTCCAGTTTGAGAAATAAACAGTACCTCCTTCCATATCATTTACAGGCATACCGTTTACCATTACTGCGATGTTTCTGGATTCGAAACCACGCATAGTGATTTGGGAGTCTCCAAATCCACCACCACCTTTTGTTGCGTAAACAGATGGTGTTACGTTCAGGAGTTCAACAAGCTCTTGGTTTCCTTGTTTTTCAAGAATCTGCGCAGCTTTAATAGTAGAAACTGCTACCGGTGTCTTTCTATCTTTAGCGATATCCGTAACACCTCTTAAGATTACCTCATCAATATCTTTGGACTTTTGCACTGTGTCCTGAACTTGTTGAGCGTAATAAACACTAGCTGTAGATAAAGTAATAACCGCAGTTAGTATTGATTTGTTGATTAATTTCATAATCGTTAGTAATAATTAGATTTAATTTTCTGCAAAATTCGCAAAATAAAATTTAACTATTATTAACTCAATGTTAATTTTTAATAAGTCTTAATAATGTTAAAGTGTTAAAAATCAGTATTATGGCTAAAAATTGAATTTTTGTATGAAAAAAGTCATGTTATTGAATTTTTAACAAAGTGGGGGTGTTTTTGTTAAAAATTCAACGCTATTTCACTGCTTTGAGACTCAGATCTATATTCTCAGCAGAGTGTGTAAGGGCTCCTACAGAGATATAGGTAACGCCTGTGGATGCAATTTCTTTCAGCATATCGCGGGTAATTCCTCCCGAGGCTTCAGATTCACAAGAGCCATTGATCATTTTTACAGCCTCTTTCATTGTTTTTACATCCATATTATCGAGCATGATTCTGTCGACCTTTGCGTTAATGGCTTCCCGAACTTCTTCAAGGTTTCTGGTCTCAACCTCTATTTTTAACTTTTTCTTATTCTTTTTAACGTAATCTTTTGCCATTGCCACGGCATTGGTAATGCTTCCGTTGTAATCAATATGATTATCTTTCAGCATAATCATATCATAAAGACCATATCTGTGATTGGTTCCGCCGCCAATAGCTACCGCCCATTTTTCGCACATTCTGAAGTTGGGAGTTGTTTTTCTTGTATCTAAAAGTTTAGTTTTTGTACCTACTAATCTGGAATCCCATTCATGGGTAAGGGTGGCAATACCACTCATTCTCTGCATGCAGTTAAGAACAAATCTTTCAGTAGAAAGGATGGATCTTGCACTTCCTGTAACAGTAAGGGCAACGTCTCCGAATTTACAGGGAGTTCCATCTTTAATGAAAACTTCCACTTTAAGATTTTTGTCAAATGTCTTGAAAATGATTTCTGCCAATTCAACACCTGCAAGAATACAGTCCTGTTTCACTAAAAGCTTAGCACTTTGTACAAGGTCCTGTGGAATAGTAGATAGGGTAGAGTGGTCTCCATCCTGAATATCTTCCTCAAGTGCGTTTTTTATGAATGTTTTTAATGCTTTATCTGTAACGTATGCTGGTCTTTTCATTATATTATGCTTTTAAGCTAAATCTTTATTATAAAACGCTCCTTTATTCTCTGTCATTTCCATAGACTGGGTAATGATGAGGTGCGCAACGGTTGTTAAGTTTCTTAATTCCGAAAGTTGTGGTGAAAGAATGGAATAGTGGTAGATTTCATCCACAGCGGCTGCAATTTCCTGGTGTTTTTGAAGTGCCATATTCAGACGTCTGTTACTTCTTACAATACCAACAAGATCACTCATCATTTCCTGAAGTTGTTTTCTCAGATAGCTGACGATAACCATTTCGTCCATGATCTTCATACCTTCTTCATTCCATTCCGGAACGGCTTTCAGATCATCAAAGTTGAAATTGTTTTCATTAAGAAGATCTACCGTTTTCATAGCTGCATTATGACCGAAAACCAAGCCTTCAAGAAGTGAGTTTGAAGCAAGCCTGTTGGCGCCATGAAGTCCTGAGTTGGTACATTCTCCTACTGCAAAAAGATTTCTGATGGAAGATTGTCCGTCCCTGTCTACTTCAATTCCACCCATCAGATAATGGCAGGCTGGAACGACAGGAATCAATTGAGTGAAAGGATCAATTCCTTCGTCTTTGCATTTTTTATAAATATTCGGGAAATGTTCTAAGAATTTTTCATGGTTCATTTCCTTGCAATCCAAGCCAACAAATTCGTCTCCGGTAATTTTCATTTCGGCATCGATGGCTCTTGCAACAATATCTCTTGAGGCCAATTCTTCACGTTCATCATATTTATGCATGAATTTTTCACCTCTTTTGGTTCTTAATTTTGCTCCATCTCCACGAACGGCTTCTGAAATTAAAAACAACATTCCATCCATTTTGCTGTAAAGAGCGGTTGGGTGGAACTGGTAATATTGCATATTGGAAACCTTTCCTTTGGCACGGGCAACGAAAGCAATTCCGTCTCCGGTTGCAATTGTAGGATTGGTAGTATTTTTATAAACATGTCCGGCACCTCCTGTAGCAACCAGTGTTATTTTAGAAGTAATTTTTTTGATGGTTTTGGATTTCTCGTCCAGAATATAAGCCCCGTAGCAGTGGATGTCTCCTTCATTAAGTTCTTTTCCCGGAACGTGGTGCTGAGTAATGATGTCAATGACATAATGATGATCAAGAATTTCAATATTAGGGCTGTTATTGGCTGTTTCCAGCAAAGCTCTTTCGATTTCAAAACCTGTGATATCTTTATGATGGACGATTCTGTTTTCAGTATGACCGCCTTCTCTTCCTAAAGCGAATTTGCCGTTCTTCATATCGAACTGTGCTCCCCATTCTACAATTTCATTGAATCGTGCAGGAGCTTCTCTTACCACCATCTCTACGACATTACGTTTATTTTCTCCGTCACCGGCACGCATCGTGTCGTCAATATGTTTTTGAAAATTGTCATTTTGAAAATCTGTAACGACAGCGAGACCGCCTTGTGCATATTTGGTATTGCTTTCGTCTTCGTCAGACTTGGTTACAATAATGATTTTGGCATCAGGGTGCTGTTCAGAAACTTTAATGGCATAGGAAAGTCCGGAAATGCCGGAACCAATTACTAATACATCCGCTTTTATCATATGCTGGCTTTAGGTACAATCGTTTAAGATTAAATAAATTTAAACAATTTTTCGTTTGGTTTTCTTACTTTTTTCATGTGCTGGAAGTGATCTTCTTCAGAACGGTAACCTAAAGCGAGGGTAACAGTTACTTTTTCTGTTTCAGGATCGGTATTCAGAATTTCTTCTATAAGATCCTGACGGAAGCCTTCCATCGGGCAGGAATCTATATTTTCAATAGCGGCGGCATACATAAGATTGGCCAATACTATATAAGACTGTTTTTCTGCCCAGTTGAAAATTTCATCATGTGTTTTCTGGTTGATATGCTGATTAATGCTGTTTCTGAAAGGGTCCAGTGTTTCCATAGGAGTATTTCTTACTTCAGAAATATGATTAAAATACCCTCGGATATAGTTCTCTTCTATCACTTTTTTTGAAATAATAACAATAAGATGAGAACAGGTGGAAATCTGAGATGGATTATAAAAAGCAGGAATTAATTTCTGTTTCATCTCTTCACTTTCAACAACCACAATTTTATAAGGCTGAAGTCCCAGCGAACTGGCAGACAGCTTTCCTGACTCAAGAATGTTGTGAAGAGTTTCCTGAGGAATAATCTGATGATTGAATTTTTTTACAGAATATCTTCTGCTTAAAGCTTCCAAATAATTCATACGACAAATTTAAGAATTGAATATGAATAAAGAGTCTTTAAAATGAAATATCTCCTGCCTGTTCATACAAAAAAATCACCCCGACCGGCGGGGTGATTCTTTTGATGTGGTGGAACGTGTAATTATTCTCTGTTTTTTACAACAATCCAGCCTGAGAATTTTATCGGAGTACTGTTTTTATTATTTTCATTCCATGAAACAGAATACCAATAGTTTCCTGTAGGGACTTTTTTATGTCCATTGGTAGTTCCTGCCCATTTGTAGCCATTGGTTTTATCGGCCTGGAACATTTTATAACCATATCTGTCGAAGATGGCAATTTCCAGATTTTGTTTATTGGCTAATGCGGAGTAATCAACAAAATCATTGATTCCATCATCATTAGGTGTAATTATATTAATAAGATTCGGTACTGTAATATTAACTTCAACAGGAACGCAATTGTAGGCATCTCTTACATATACTTTAGCTTCTCCTCTTGCAATATTGGTAAACACATTGGAATCCTGCCAGTTGATATTATCCATAGAATACTGATAAGGAGGAGTTCCACCGTTAGCATATACTGTTACCGTACTTCCAGAAATGTCAACCGTGGTAATAACAGGATTGTCGGAAGGATATACTGTTACTTTTTGTGTGGCAATACAATCTCCGGTTTTCAGTTTAACCCAGTAAGTACCTACTCCTACATTCTTGATGGATTGTGTGGTTGCTCCTGTGCTCCATTCATAGCTTTTGAATCCGGCTCCCGCATCTAATGTTGTGGTGTTTTCAATACAAATTGTCTTGTCAAGTAAAGTTCTTGAATAAACAGGAGGTATTACAGTTAAAGTAACTTTAGCAATAGAATAGCATCCATTTCCATTAAAAACTTTAATATAAACAACTCCATTAGGAGCAATGTATGCTGCCGGAGTTGAGATGGCATTAGTTCCACTGATAGCATCTGTCAACGATGGATAATATTCTTTTGTCAGTCCGCCCTGGGAAACAACAGCTCCTGTAAGGTTAAAAGAAGCCATAGATGGATTGGTTTCAATGAAACATGATTTGAGTTCAACGTCATTAACAACTACTACTGGGTAAATATTCAGTGTAATTTTAGAAGTACTGACACAACCCTGAGGTGTGGTTACTTTTACATATATTGTCGCTGGAGCAGAAGCATAGGCAGAAGGATTTGTTATCTGGTTCGTACCGTTATTCAGGTCGTATAAAGTAGGATAGAATTCTTTGGTAACTCCGGCAACAGTTGTTACAGCAGCAGTATTGAGGTCAAAGGTTGCTGTTCCTGCATTGTTATTATTACATCCGCTGAGAGTAGCATCTGTTGCTGCGAATGGCGTAGGGTTAAGCTGAATAACACCATCACCATTATCACAAAGAGTAGACGTAGGATCTTTTACCACCACCTTAATCGTTGTATTTCCGGAATACTGGAAACTTGTAGGATTGGCAATAGGAGTAGAACTTCCCAATACATAATAAGTGAAAATATAATTTCCGGGATTATTTACAAATTGAGAATTATAAGAAGTAAGGTCTACTGTACCATTTCCGGTAGCTGGATTTGTACAAACAAATGGAGTTATGGTATTGCTTAAAATAGGAACTTTATCTACATATACTTTAACGTCTTTAATAGAATGTCTTGCACTGGCACCTCCGGTTGCTGCAGAGAAACCAAAATATCCCTGTGACATTCCCACTGCTCCTCCGGAAGGAGCAAAAGACTGATCTACGATAAGAACTCCGTTTATTCTTACTTTGATAATCCAGTTTGTAGGGTTGGTAAGGTCTGTTTCGCCATTTACTTCAACGTGTCTGTAGGTGTCTCCTACAAACGGCTGGGTAGCAATAAGGTCCGGAGAGTGGAATGTGCTTCCCGGAGTGGTGTTGAACTCGATATTATTACCTGCTGTGTTATTGGTACCATAAAGAATGTGAACTTTACTCATCTGGCCTTCAGTGGTATTGTTGAAAATATCAAAACCAACCATGAGCCCTGAAGCATTGGCAGGAATTCCCAGACCTCCTCCTGATACAAATCCTGTTGGCGGATTGGCAAGATACCAGAAAGTAAAGCCGTCTCCTTTTCCAAACTGAGTGGTTCCGTTTCCGTCAATTCTGAAATCGAATTCCACTTTCCATTTATCACAATAGCTTAAGGTAATAGGAGTGGATAATTTTACAGCTCCATATCTGCTGGTTTGATCAGTGGTAAGTCTTACAAAGTCTCCGCTTACTATAGCGTCAGAGACCAGATCCCAGCCTGTCGTATTGACAGGGTTTCCGGTAAGTTGATAGGTTTGCGAAAGAAATCTTCCCGGCAGGCATAATAAGATAGTCAGTAAAAAAATGAGTATATCTTTTTTCATAGTGGATGGATTATGATGTTATTGTTTTTTTGATATAAAATTGTTTTTGTGTTTACATTATTGATGATAAGCAGCGTCCGGCCTCAATCTGGTTGGGCAAATCCTGTTTTTTAATACCGAAACTACCCCAAATGAGGTAGTTTCTGATAGTAATTTTATTCTCTGTTTTTAACCAATACCCAGCCTGAGTATTTAGTTTCAGTATTGTCTTTGTTGTTTTCGTTCCATGAAATGGTGTACCAGTAAGTTCCTGTAAGAACTTTTTTACCGGAAGCAGTTCCGTCCCATGTAAAGTTTCTCATTTTTCCGGCTTCATACAATTTGTTGCCATATCTGTCGTAAACAATAAATATCAGATTTTTCTTGTAAGCCAGTGCTGAGTAATCAATGAAATCATTCACGTTGTCGCCGTTTGGAGTGATAGCATTAATCAGGTTAGGAACAGTAATCTGAACTTCAACAGGTGTGCAATTGTAAAAATCTTTTACATAAACTCTTACTTCGCCCCTTGCTAAACCTGTGAATATGTTGCCAGGCTGCCAGTTCATTCCATCCAGAGAAAACTGATACGGAGGAGTTCCGCCTGCTACATTTACTGTTATGGTGTTGTTGTCAATATCAATGCTGGAAATCACCGGATTTGCAGATGCTTTTACATTGACAGTCTGCGTAGTGATACAGTTGCCGGTTTTCAATTTTACCCAATAACTACCAACACCTACATCTTTGATAGATGAAGTTGTTGCTCCGGTGCTCCATTCATAGCCGTCAAATCCAGGTCCTGCATCCAGATCTGTTTTTTCTCCGATACAAATGATTTTGTCTTTCAGAACAGAAGAGGTTACAGGTGGTAATACAATAAGGTTGATTTTAGCAATATTAAAGCATCCGGTGGCATCTGTCACTTTAGCGTACACTGCAGTACTTGTAGATAAATACTGGAGAGGATTCATAATTTCGTTGGTACCGTCTAAAGCATTGGCGATGGATGTGTAGTATTTTTTTGCAGTGCCTGCTCCTAAAGTAGTAACATCTGCGGTTGTCAAGTTAAAGATAGCACTCGTAATATTATTTTCAATGAAACATGATCTTAGAGTAGCTTCTTTCACAGGAGTGTCCGGATAGAATGCAAGGGTAATTTTTGCTGAACCTGTACATCCCTGAGGAGTTGTTACTTTTACATAAACAGCTCCGGGAGCAGATAGATAGTTGTCAGGATTTTGAATCTCATTCGTATCGGCGTTGAGGTCTGCTAACGTTTTATAATATTTTTTTGTAACTCCCGGAACATTGGTCACCGCTGCTGTATTCAGATTGAAAGCTGCTGTTCCTGCTTTGTTATTATTACATACCGTAATCGTTTTGTCTTCCGCTTTGAAAGGAGCAAGAACCAATAAAATTTTACCATCCGGGTTATCACAAAGTAGTCCTGCATTATCTTTAATAACAACTGTTACTGTTGAGTTAGCATTGAATTGATAATTGGTGGGATTCGCAATAGGTGTGGAGCTTCCAAATGGATAATAGGTAAATGTATAATTGGAAGGATTGCTGACAAACTGTGAATTGAAAGAAGTCAGGTTTACGGATCCGTATCCGGTTGTAGGATTAGGACAGAATGACTGTGTTGCCGAATTCTGTAAAATAGGAACCTTATCCGTATAAATTTTTACATTTTTAATGGAATGTCTGGATCTTGCACCTCCTGTAGAAGCTGAAAAACCAAAATATCCTACAGTCATTGCAGCAGCAGCACCTGAAGGCGCAAAAGACTGATTGCAAATTACATTACCGTCTATTGTTATTTTTATAATCCAGCTGGTAGGAGCTGCAGGATCTACCTGTGCCGTTACTTCAACGTGTTTAAAAGTTGTTCCCTGAAAAGGCTGTGTAGTATTCAGATCCGGAGAGTGGAAAGAACTTCCGGGAACATTGAAAAATTCGACGTTATTGCTGTCAGTGGTGTTTTGAACCAGTCCATAACCAACGTGTACCTTACTCATGGTAGCAGTGGTGGTATTGTTATAAGTGTCAAGTCCTACAACAAGTCCTACAGCATTTTGAGATACTCCAAGTCCTGAGCCTAATACACTAGCTACCGGAGGGTTGGCAAGGTACCAGAAGGCAATTCCATCTCCATTGGAGGTTTGGTTGGAATCCATCCTGAAATCAAATTCCACTCTCCATTTGTCGCAATATTTTAAATTAATGGGGTCATTCAGCCTGATAGAACCGGATTGGTTGTTGGTGTCCGGGGTCAGCTGAATAAAATCTGTGTTTACCTGAGTAGGGGAGACCATCGTCCATCCGGTAGTATTCACTGGATTTCCGATAAGCTGATAAGTTTGAGCGCAGGACTTTCCAGCTATACAGAGTAAGAAAACAGATAAATACAATAATAGATTTTTATTCATTTATAATGGGACTTAGATTAATATGTAAAGATATTAAATCCCAATTAAATAATATGTATTTAATGTTAATCTTGCTTAAATTTTAATAATATTTTAAAAAAATACTATAAATTATGATATAATGCTGAATATTGCAGTAGCTAATACGTATTTGTATTAATTAAATTAAAATAAGGAATTGTTATCTAAACTCTCAAAATAGGTATCAATTTCGAGATCTGAGGAACTGGCTGCTGCTACGGCTAATTTATCGCAAAGTTCGTTTTCAAAATGTCCGGCATGACCTTTTACCCAATGCATTTTCGGGTTGTGTTTGTTGTAGAGTTCAATGAATTTTTTCCAGAGATCAGGGTTTTTTACATTCTTCCAGCCTCTCTTGATCCATCCGGCAATCCAGTTTTGGTTGATGGCGTCAGATACATATTTACTGTCGGTATACACATGGATGTCATTTTCTGTAGATTTCAGTTTTTCCAATGCAGTGATGACCGCCAGAAGCTCCATTCTGTTGTTGGTGGTTTTTCTAAAACCTTTGGAAAATGTTTTCTGGTAATTTTTTTCAGGAACGCGCATAAGAATTCCATATCCGCCTTTTCCCGGGTTTCCGCTGCAAGCTCCGTCCGTATAAATTTCGATTCTCAAATCTGCTTTTTAATAATTGATGTATTGACTGTAAAATTAAACTGAATTGATCTGAATTTTAATCTTTGCTTAAAAAGGGAAGTCATCATCGTCATCAAAGTCATTCATGGAAGACCCTGAAAGTTTTGAACTATCCGGAAGATCAAATGCTGCTCCTGGCTGGATCGTTGTTTTGATCTTGTCAAATCCGCTTGGCTCTCCGAAGTTGGAAGGATATCCTCCTCCGGCACCACTGTCAAACGCTGCTTCAATATCACCGAATTTTGCAAAATGTTTCAGGAATGATAATCTTACATCTGCTGTAGCACCATTTCTGTGTTTTGCAATGATCAATTCGGCCTGGTTTTCTGTAGAAGTTTCCTGTCCTTCTTCGTCATTATCCCAAACCGTAATTTTATAATACTCCGGTCTGAAGATGAAAGATACGATATCTGCATCCTGCTCAATTGCTCCGGATTCCCTCAGGTCTGAAAGCTGAGGTCTTTTTCCAGGTCGGGCTTCCACACTTCTTGAAAGCTGTGACAGGGCAATGACCGGTACGTTAAGTTCTTTTGCAATTGCTTTTAATGAACGTGAAATCATGGAAATCTCCTGTTCACGGTTTCCAACTCCTTTTCCGCTGCTACTACCTGCGGTCATCAGCTGAAGGTAGTCGACCATGATAAGTCTTACTCCATGCTGCATTACCAGTCTTCGGCATTTTGCACGGAAGTCGAATATGGAAAGGGAAGGTGTTTCATCAATATATAAAGGAGCGTTCTCCAATTCAGATACATTGGAGAATAGTCTTTGCCATTCTTCATCATCCAGGGTTCCTTTTCTTAATTTTTCTGATGAGATTCTTGTTTCGGAAGCAATCATTCTGGTAATAAGCTGTACCGAGGCCATCTCGAGAGAGAACAGAGCCATAGGAATTTTGTGCCCTACTGCAATATTTCTTGCCATGGAAAGCAGGAATGCTGTTTTACCCATCGCGGGACGGGCTGCAATAATGATAAGGTCAGAATTCTGCCAACCACCGGTTTCCTTATCCACATCTCTGAATCCTGAAGGAACTCCGGAAAGTCCTTGTTTATCTTTTAAAGATTTAATGGTATCAATGGCTTGTTTTACCAATGAGTTGGCAGTATCGAATCCTTTCTTAATCGTTCCGTTGGTAATCTCGAAGAAAGACTGCTCTGCCTTGTCCAGAAGTTCAAAAACATCTGTCGATTCCTTGTAAGAAGAATCAATAACATTAGCAGAAACATTAATAAGACTTCTTAAAATATACTTTTCAAGAATAACACGTACGTGATATTCGATATGGGCAGATGAACTTACTCCCATTGTAAGATCAATGATGTAGTGATCACCTCCTGCCTGACTCAGTTTGTCTTCTTTTTTTAAATCCTGAATAATCGTCATTAAGTCTACCGGGTGGTTGCCTTCATACAATTTTAAGATAGTAGAAAAGATGACCTGATGTCTGGGATCATAAAACACCTCCGGAGTAAGAAGGTCAATGGAATGGTCAAGACCTTTTTTGTCAATCAAAAAAGTTCCGATAACCAGTCTTTCAAAGTCCACTGCATTGGGAGGCATTTTTCCATCCGCAATAGACAATTCTTTTGCAAAGTTTCCGTGTGTCAGGGATGATAATGTTTCTTTCTGCGCCATGATGCAAAGATAGTTTATTTAAAAAATAATAGAAAAATAGTATTCAACAAATTATTAGCAGTCTTTCGTAAAATGCTGTAAACAGGAGGTTGGACTTGTTGATAAAAAAAATCACCTCAGTCTGAGGTGATTTTTCAAAAAGATGAAGTAAAACTTATTCTTTATTTTTTACCAATACCCATCCTGAATATTTGGTTTCGGTATTGTCTTTATTGTTTTCGTTCCACGAGATCGTGTACCAGTAAGTTCCGGTTAGGATTTTCTTACCAAATGCTGTTCCGTCCCAAGTGAAGTTATTCATTTTGTTAGCTTCATGAAGTTTGTTTCCATATCTGTCATATACAATGAAGATAAGGTTTTTCTTGTAAGCTAATGCTGAGTAATCAATAACATCATTTACATTATCTCCGTTCGGAGTAATCGCGTTGATAAGATTAGGGACAGTCACGGTTACCTGAATAGGCGTACAGTTATAAGTATCTTTTACATATATCGTATTTTCTCCTCTAGGAAGTCCTGTGAATACATTGGAGTCCTGCCAGTTAACACCATCAATAGAATATTTGTAAGGAGGAACTCCCCCTGAAGCTGTTACTGTGATGTTGTTGTTGGTAATTTCGATTCCTGAAACCACTGGCTGAAGGCTTGGATGTACACGTACTTCCTGAAGTGTGAAGCATTTTCCTGTCTGAAGTTTTACCCAATAAACCCCAACTCCTACGTTGTTGATAGATTGTGTAGTTTCACCTGTGCTCCATTCGTAGCTTACAAATCCAGGTCCTGCGTCCAAAGAGGTTTTGGCTTCAGCACAAATTGTCTTATCTTTTAATACCGCTGATTTTACCGGAGGCAATACAATCAGTTCTATTTTAGCAATTGAATAACACTGTTTGTCATTATCTACTCTTGCATATACTGTTTTGCTTTCTGAAAGATAGTTTAATGCTGCTATAATAGGGTTTGTCTGTGCTTTAGCATCAGCTACAGTTGTATAATATTTAATGGTAGTTCCGGTAGGTGTTGGAACAGCTACTCCGATGTCAGCCTTGGAAAGATCAAATGTTGAACGGGTAACGTCATTATCAATATAACAGTTTTGAAGTACAGCATCTTTCAGTACAACTGATGGGTAGAATAATAATCTGATAGTAGTAGTTGCGATACATCCGAAAGAAGAAATTACTTTTACATATACGGTTGATTCAGCAGAAACGTAGTTGGTAGGATCTGTAATTTCATTAATTTCAGCATTCATATCCGCAACCGTAGCATAATACTTAATGGTTGCTCCGGCTCCTCCAAATACATTGGCTGTTGTTAAGTTATATTTTGCAGTACCCGCTCCGTTGTTGTTACAGGAGTATAAGGTAGCCGAATTGGCAGAAATACCCACATTCACAAACTTGAACTTTCCGGTTATGAAACATCCGTTGATAGGGTTGCTCGGATTGGTAGGATCCTGATACACAATTCTGTAATAATATGTTGTAACTCCGTCTACAGTGGCTACCGTAAGTGGATTTTGTCCTGTAAGGGCATCGTTGGTTGTTTTGTGATAAGTAACCTTGAAGTTGGGGCTGTTACCATTAATAATTGCTGCAGATAATGTTGTAAAATCAAACTGGGTAGGCAGCGCACAAACCATTACCTGATTAGGATCATTAGGAGCTGCTCCCGGAATTCCAGGCGCGATAAATGGGTTAGGCGAAAGAACAGGATCGTTAAATGCAGAACTTAAGCTTGCCGTTCCTGTCCATTCTAAAGAAAAACCATTAACGGATCTACTGAAGTTGTCAATAACCAGATAATAAGTCTGGCCAACCAATACATCCATATAGGGACTCCATTTACCATTGTTCATACTGGATGTAACACCTGGTGGATTGGTAGGGAATACGGCTGGTGGAGCAAGAGTCAGATCGAGACCTGTATCTCCTGAAGTGCCGCTATAGTTACATCTTATGGGTTGTATGAAAACGTGATCCGCATTCTGTAACGAAGCACAGCCGTTAGCTGTTGGTCCGTAAACTGCAAAATCATAATCATCATCCTGATCGTTAGGTTTTATTGTAAATGCCAGTGTTCCTGGTGTGGATACTGTAAAAGTGTACCAAACTGTATATCTTTCATTGGTACTGAGGCATCCACCGTTTTGGTTAAGAATTTCTATTATATTCCCCGGGCCCGAAGGGGTGTATGAAATGTCAGAATTACCACAGATGGGAATTGCTGTGACACAATCTGACTGTGAATAGGCCATTTGCGCTATCAATAAAATAAAAAGAAGTAATATTTTTTTCATTGTTAAAACTTTTTTGTTAAACAAACTTGAAATCAATAAATTTTTATCATTATTTGTAAAAGAAAAAGCCGCCAAAGCGGCTTTTTATATTGTGGTGTTTTATTCTCTGTTTTTTACAACAATCCAACCTGAAAACTTGAAAGGAGTATTCTTTTTGTCATTCTCGTTCCATGTTACAGAATACCAGTAGGTACCTGTTGGTATGTTCTTGCCACCAATTTTACCATCCCATTTATAACCATTGGATTTGTCTCCCTGGTGGATTTTTGTTCCGTATCTGTCAAAGATACTCAAAATAAGATTCTGTTTATCAGCCATAGCAGAATAATCCACTACGTCATTCACACCATCTCCGTTTGGAGTAATCATATTGATAAGGTTAGGAACCACTACTGCAACTTCAATTGGCTCGCAGTCATAAGCATCTTTTACATAGACTTTGTAAGTTCCTCTTGCTACATTGGAGAATACATTAGAAGGTTGCCATAAAATCTTATCCATAGAATACTGATAATCCGGTGTTCCTCCAATAACATTGATTGTCAATGTAGTATTGTTAATGTCGATATTTGTTACAACTGGTTGCTCAGAAGGATAAACGGTTACCTTTTGAGTGGCAACACATTCACCTGTTTTCAATTTTACCCAGTAAACGCCTACTCCTACATCTTTAATAGACTGTGTTGTTGCTCCTGTGCTCCATTCGTAGCTTTTGAATCCAGGTCCGGCATCTAAAGTGGTCGTGTCTTCCATGCAGATAATTTTGTCTTTCAGAACACTGGATGTTACTGGAGCAATTACAGTTAAACCAATTTTTACCACTACATAACATCCTCTGGTGTCGGATACTCTTACATATACTAAGCCGCTTGGTGCAATATAATTAGCATTTAAAATTTGGTTGGTTTCATCTATTGCGTCTGTTAGTGAAGGGAAGTATTTTTTAGTGATCCCTGCCTGTGGTGTAATTACAGCAGCGTTATCCAAGTTGAATAAAGCTGTAGAAGGATTGGCTTCAATAAAGCATGATCTCAATTCAGCATCTTTTGCAATGATTTGCGGATAGAATTTAAGGGTAATTTCTGCAATATCACTACATCCAAATGCAGAAGTTACTTTTACATATATTTTACCTTCAGCAGAAACAAACTGATAGATGTTGGTGATCTCATTGATTGAGTTATTCAGATCATATAATGTGTAATAGTATTTTTTAGTTGCCGTTGGATCAGCAAAAACTGCAGCAGTGGTAAGATCATACGTTGCCGTACCTGCATTGTTGTTGTTACAGCTTGTCAGCGTTACATCGGTAGCGGTGATTGTACCATCTTTAAATTTAAATTTACCAGTCTGTCTACATTTATTAATGGGGCTGTTGGGGTTAGTCGGGTCAGTATAGTTGATACTGTAGAAATAAACTCCAACAGGAGTAACTGTTTGAGGTCCAACAAGAGGGTTGTTACCTGTTAAAGCATCATTCTGACTTGTGTGGTAGCTAATGTTGAAGTTAGGGTTACCATTAAGAATTCCTGCGGATAATGATGCGAAATCAAAAGTCGCCGGATTTGAACAGATCACTACTTCTCTTGGGTCAGCAGGATTAGCTCCTGGAATTCCCGGTGGGATAAATGGATGAGGCTGTATATTCGGATCAGTGAACGGAGAAGACAAAGTAGCTGTTCCACCCCATGATAATTTGAATCCGTTAGCTGTTTCTCTGTGGTTATTTACAATGATATAGTAAGTCTGACCAGGCAGTACATCCATGTATTTTACCCATTTATCTCCTGTTGCATCCTCACTAAGGTCAGTAGCGGTCATATTAAGACCTGTATTTCCACTTAGTCCGGAATAAGAACAACGTATAGGAGTTCCTAGGTTTCCGCAAGATTTGTTGGGTCCATATACTCCAAAGTCATAATCATCTCCCTGGTCGTTAGGGATGATTTCGAAAGTAAGGGTTCCTCCTGTAGCGATGGTAAAAGAATACCATACGGAGTACTTCTCGTTAGAAGTTAAACATCCACCCAGGTTTTCTGCAATGTCTCCATGCCCGCCTGGTGTATATGAAATGTCAGAGTTACCGCAGACTGCCATTGCAGTGCCACAATCTGATTGTGCAAATAAAATATGTGAAAATATGAGTAATAAAACAAGTAATGTTTTTTTCATGAGAATTAATTTTTAAAACAAATATTAAATGTGTTTAATTATTAAAAAATGCTGTTTTATCTGATACAAAATACTGTTTATCAAAATATTCAATGAATTTTCAGGTTTTCGTATTAAAAAAAACTGATCGTCCCAATTTACTCGGGAGATCATACATTTTTTTACTGTTAATTTGTTCCGATCAGCTGTTTTCCCCAAGTAGGTGAACTTGATGAGGCGTCTGACATTTCAAATTCTTTGGCTGCTTTTTGATAGAACTTTATAGCTTCTGTCTTGTTCCCTTGCTTTTCAGCTATTTCCGCTTTTAAAAAAGAAAGTCTTGGATTATTCTTTAAAGTTGTTTCCGCTTTAGCCATAAAGCCTGTAGCCGTTTTTAGTTCCTTTTGAGGATCTGCAGCTGTTTTTATTCTTATTTTCTGAAAATGAATAAGAGCAAGAAGAAGATTGACCTCTCCATTATTTTTTTCCGAAGCAAGAGCCTGCATTGCAAGTTTTCTGGCAGATTCATTAGGTTCTCCAAGAGGGCTGTTCGGACTATTCTTTAAAAGGAAATTGGTTTTAAGATACAATGCTGCTGCTGCATAGTAATTAGCCTGCCATTTTTCTGAAGTTTTAGCTTGTGAAAACTTAGAAAAAAGCATATCATAGTCATTTTCTGTTTTAGCATTATTGAATTGTAAAACAGATTGTTGTAAGGTTTGGTCTGAAAAGAATTGAGCATTCATCAGAGAACCTGTCATGAGAAAGCTCAAAATTAGTAAAAGTTTAGTCATAGGGGGATATTTTATGAAGCAAATATAAAAAATTATTAACGTTAAATTAAAGATTTTGAGATATATTTAATGAAAGTAACATATTGGTTTTAAATGTGGTATTTTATTCTGTTGATTAAATTATATGAAGATCGTAAAGATATATATAGTTTTGATGAATATTTCTGGTTTAATTCTTTTATAAATTTTTAAAAAACAGCTATAAAACAAAAATCAGAATAGAAAACGTTCTATTCTGATTTTAAGTATTTCGAATTCTTATTTTTTTTTGTATCAGATTTTAAATGATTTGATAAACAATAAGTTAATATTGCATCTTTCTCAATTTAGGATTGGTGCTTCCAACAACAAGGGCCACTAAAACGGTCATACAGCCTCCGAATACCACAGAGCGCACAACGCCCAGGAGTTTGGCCATAAGTCCACTTTCGAACTGTCCCATTTCATTGCTTGACATGATGAAAATTGAATTCACACTCAGAACACGACCTCTTATATGATCCGGTGTTTTTAACTGTACAATGGTGCCTCGGATAACCACGGAAATTCCATCCAGCATCCCGCTCATCACCAGGAACATAAAAGACAGCCAGTATAATTTTGAGAGTCCGAATCCAATAATGCATAGCCCGAATCCTGTAACCACAGCAAGAAGTATTTTCCCCTGATTTTTGCGAAGGGGAACAATAGATAAAATAGTAATAATACACATTGAACCAATGTCTGAAGCTGCATTCAGTAAACCGAAACCTTCAGCTCCTGAATTCAGGATGTCTGTTGCAAATACAGGGATCATAGCTACGGCTCCGCCAAAAAGTACTGCAAACATATCAAGACATAGAGCTCCCAGAATCTCCTTGGTCTTAAAAATATAAGAAATTCCTTCACGCATGCTTTCTACTACATTTACTGTTTCTTTTTTGTATTCTGAATGCTGTTTGTGCAGTTGCCAGAAAAATAATGAAGCAACAAATATGAGTGTTAAAATAGCAACGAGAGTCCATTTTACGCCGATAAATCCAATCAGAACACCTCCGATAGCATGTCCGCAAACAGAAGATATCAGGAAAGTAGCCTGGTTCAGCGTTACGGCATTCGGAAGATTTTCCTTCTTTACAATTTTAGGAATCATGGAAGGAACAATAGGACCGATAAAGGCTCTTGCTATCCCTGTGAAAAAGATAACACCATAAATATAATAGGTAATCTGATGACCCGTAAAGTGCATTTCCACATCAAGAAATGCGGGAATCAACAAAAGGCCAATCAGAAAAATATATGCATAATTACAAATGAGTAGCAGTCTCTTTTTTTCATTCATATCAATAACATGTCCCGCATACAGCGCGCAGCTTACCGCAGGAATCACCTCTGAAAGTCCGATAAGGCCTATTGAAAATGGATCTTTTGTTAATTGATATACCCACCATCCAAGTAAAGTGGCAAGCATTCTGAAAGCTAAAACAATAAAAAATCTCCCGGTGAGAAGATTTCTGAACTCAACATTTTGTAATGTTTGTAACGGGGTAAAGGAAATCATGAACAAAAATAGCCCTAAAAATTTATTTAGGGCTATCCATATGACAATTTTTAAAAGATATATTAAATATATCTCAAAAGATAAAATCTATTTTAGTCCGCTCTGGAAGAACTCAATACGATCGCTGCAACACCTGCTGCTCCAATAATCGTAGCTCCTGCGGCAATTCTTGCTTTTCTTCTGTCTTTCACAGCCGCTATATTGGATTTAGGAATAATCACTTCTGTACTATCTTTTTTACCGGCAGTTCCTACAATATTTTCCCCAACGACATTTCTGAATAAGATGGTCTGCTTCGGAGAGCCGTCTCTCATAGTTACTTTATATATTTTTCCGGCTTCAAGATTAGAGTAGTTGTTTTTTGAAATATCTTCGCTGTATTTTGTAGTAGCACAAGATGTAATAACAAATAAAGATGTTAGTAAAGACGATTTCAACAGTACAGATGCTTTCATTATTTTCTTTTAGTTTTTCAAATTTATAATTTTTTTCGAATATACGTTTTTGGAATTGAAAAAATATGATTAAAGTTTGTAAATTTCTAAGAGATTTGCAATCTTTCTGTCATTAGCCAATCTTGGAGTCTTGTTTTGACCTCCTAGTTTTCCCTGGGATTTCGCATATTCATGAAAGGCATTTTTTGCAAGCCTGGTGATTTGTAATTTCTGTAAAATATTTCCCGAAATCAAATCATCATAGTAAGTGTTTCTTGCCCGAAGCTGTTGATCCAATTCATCTCTGAATGCTTCTAAATGCTCAGGTTCTTTTTCAAATTCAATCAGCCATTCGTGATAAGGGAGTCCTTCAGCCGGATTTACCTGTGGAGCCAGATGGAATTCTGTAATCTGTGCAGGATGCTCTTCAAGAGTCGCTTTCATCGCTTCTTCTACCTCGAATGCTATCACATGTTCTCCAAATGCAGAGGTGAAATGTTTGGTTCTCCCGCTTACCAAAACCCTGTATGGGTCTTTGCTGATGAATCTTACAACGTCCCCAATAGAATAAGCCCATAACCCGGAATTGGTCGTAAGAATCAATGCATAATCTTTATGAAGTTCGATTTCTTTTAAAGTTAATCTTCTTGCTCCAGGCTTGCCATATTCTTCCAAAGGAATGAATTCGTAGAAAATTCCATGATTGGTCAATAGCAGTAGTCCTTCTTTGGTGTAATCATCCTGAAAAGCAAAAAAACCTTCAGAAGCAGGGAAAGTCTGAACAATGTCTACTTTGCCTCCCAATAAATCTTCCATTTTATCACGATAAGGTTCATAGTTGACACCCCCTGTTACAATAAGCTGAAGATTGGGGAACAGCTGTTTGATCTTTTTACCATGTTTTTCTGTCAGCTTCTCAAAATACATGATCAGCCATGGTGGAATGCCTGAGATCAGCGTCATATTTTCATGTTCCGTTTCCTCAATAATTTTATCTACTTTGGTTTCCCAGTCTTCTATAATATTGGTTTCCCAGCTCGGCAGACGGTTTTTCTGAAGATAATTAGGAATATGATGGGCTACAATACCGGAAAGCCTTCCTGTTTTTATCCCAAATACTTCTTCCAGTTCCGGGCTGCCCTGAAGGAAAATCATTTTTCCATTCACAAAATCAGCATTATTCTTTTTACTGATATAATGAAATAAAGCACTTTGAGCTCCGGCAATCTGAAAAGGCATTCCTTCTTTGGAAATCGGAATGTACTTGGAACCTGAAGTGGTTCCAGAAGTCTTGGCAAAATACTCCGGCGTTTCCGTCCATAGAATATTGGACTGTCCTTTTTTTACTCTTTCAATATAAGGTTTCAGATCTTCATAATCGGCCACAGGAACTCTGTCCTGAAATTCCTTTACAGAATGAATGTTTTCAAAATCATGTTCCCTCCCAAAAAGTGTTTTTTGAGCTGTTTTCACTAGAGAAAGCAGCAAGTCCTCCTGGTTTTTCTCAGCATTTTTTTTGAAATCCTCCGCTTTCTGAACATGTTTTTTTGCCCAGATCAGCGCTGCATTTTTCTTGAAGAAGTTTAACATGGGTCAAATTTATAAATAAGTAAAGAATCTGGAATCATTTTTACGAAGCTTCATATAAAAAAACCGATGGAACTTGTTCCACCGGCTTTTCGAAATTTGATTATGAAAATAACAACTATATGTTAATGTTATGCTTATTTGTTTGCCTTATACCTTTTGTCGGGAGTACCGTCTTTTTTCAGGTGTTTGTTTTCTTTATATCTCTTATCCGGAGTGCCGTCTTTTTTCATTTTGGCAGCCGGTTGTGCAGGCTTCGCTGCTTTTGCATCCATTGCCGGTTTTGCAGCTTTTACTTCAGCTGGTTTAACAGCTTTTGCTGTAGTTGCTTTTACAGGCGGGTGCGCCGTAGCACCTGTAGCGGGAGCAGTCTGCTGAGCAGTGGCAAGTCCTAATCCAAGGATCAAAGACATTGCAGATAAGAATTTTTTCATAAGAATTATTGTTTGTTTTTTGTTGAATAAAGATATACAAAAAGCAGGCTAGAAAATTTAGATTTTTAAACTTAACTAAAGTTTATTACAGCTTAAAAAAAAATTAAAACACTTCATTTACAATGAAAAAGCCTGTCTTCAAAGATAAAGACAGGCTTGAATAATATATAAATAGACATGGCTAGCGCGTACAATTTGCTGTCCACGTTTTGCCATCCTTGACATACAGAATTTTTAAAACATTATTATCAATTCTGATATAAGAGGTTGCTGTAGAACCAATCATCACCAGAGTATGATCTCCTTCCTGATTAAACTCTATTCCGTTGAGATCCGGAATACTGTTGGAGAACGCGAAATTGTATTTGGTGCCGCTGGCAATCTTTGTTACAAATACACTTCCGTCATCTGTGCTGATGTTGGTAGAACCACCATCATTATAAGAAACCTTTCCTTTGTAGGTTCCTGCAAAAAATTCATTGTTTACAGGGTCGTCATCTTTGCTACATGATGAAAAAGATAATGCTGTGAATACCAACAGCATCATAACTCCTAAGATTTTAATTGCTTTTTTCATAATATTATTCTTAATGTTTGGTTAGTCTGGAAATCCCAAACACTATGCCATGGGTGAGTAGTTGAATTTTTTTAACAGGTTATTAGATAAAATTGTAAAAAATTAAGATTTATGAGGCTAAGTCCTTCATTTCAAACCTTCAGTCTTTCTCTTTTTCTAAGGAAGAGAAAAAATATCCGTACCTTTGTACATCATCAACGGTTTCGGAAAACTCCCGAAATCGCTTTTGTCGTTTATACCATTAGTATTTATGCAGTTAAAATCCATCAATGAAAAGTTCCTTCCAGACCTTATGCAGAAAGAGTTTGGGAAAGAAATTTTTACCCAGTTAGAAAACAGCCAGCATATAGCTGTAAAAGGAAGTGCAGGATCTTCAGTTTCTATTTTTGTGGCTGAACTTTTTTTGGTTCAGAAGAAGAATATTCTTTATCTGGTAGATGATAAGGAAGATGCATTGTACGCCAATACAGAGATGGAAGATCTTCTGGGTAAGGATAAAGTGCTGTATTTTCCGGCCACCCATCTTGAACCTTATCAGGTGGAAAAGACTCAAAATGCCAACCTGGTGTTAAGGACTGAGGTTCTTAATAAAATTAATTCCGGAAGATCTCCAAAAGTGATTGTGGCTTATGCCGGTGCTTTATCTGAAAAGGTTTTGAAAAAAGAAGATTTTAAAGCAATTTCCCATCATATTAAAGTGGGAGATCAGCTGGATTTTGATTTTGTGGATGAACTGCTTAATCATTATCATTTCCAGCAGGCTGATTTCGTTTCCGAACCGGGAGAGTTTTCTGTGAGAGGAGGAATTGTAGACGTGTTTTCCTATTCACACGAAAAACCATATAGAATTACCTTCTTCGGTAATGAAGTGGAAAGTATTAAAACTTTTGATATCGAAACACAGCTTTCGGTAGATAAAGTAAAAGATTTCCAGCTGGTTTCCAATATGAATTTTTCTGTAACGGGAACAAGGGTATCTCTGTTGCAATTATTGCCTAAAGAAAGTTTTGTGGTTTCCAAAAACGGAATGGTGGGAATGCAGAAGATCAGAACATTCTACGAAAAGTCTTTGGAAAAATATGATACATTAAGTAAAGATATTGCCCACAGGACTCCGCAGGAACTTTTTATTTCTGATCAGGAGTTTCTGTTTGATTATAAAAAATTTAAAACAGTTGATTTTGGAGGAATAATTATTGAAGGATTGAAAGAAGTAACCGAAGTTAAAATGGAACAGCTTCCACAGCCTTCTTTTCATAAAAACTTTGAACTACTGATTGAAGATATTGAAGAAAAGCAGAATGGAGGATTTGATACCTGGATTTCTTTTTCAACAGAAAAACAGAAAGAAAGGCTGGAGTCTATCTTTGAAGAGCTTGAACATGAGCTTCCATTTAAAAGTTTTAAGTCTGAACTTCATGAAGGATTTGTAGATAATGGACACAAACTGCTGGTCTATACAGATCATCAGATCTTTGACCGTTATCAGAGATATAAAGCGAAAAATACTTTTGCAAAATCTGAGCAGCTTACCCTGAAAGACCTGATGTCTCTGAAAATAGGGGACTATATCGCTCACATTGACCATGGAATCGGGAAATTTATGGGATTGGTGAAAGTGAATAATGATGGAAAGATTCAGGAATGTTTCAAACTGACCTATAAAAACGGAGACTTATTATATGTAAGCATTCATTCTTTGCATAAGATTTCGAAATACAACGGTCCGGATGGAAGAGAGATCGTTTTGAGTAAACTTGGATCTCCAACATGGAAATCTTTAAAACAGAAAACCAAAGCGAAGGTTAAACAGATTGCTTTTGACCTTATTCAATTATATGCCCAGAGGAAAACGGCGAAAGGTTTTGCTTATACTCCAGATTCCTACCTGCAGAACGAGTTGGAGGCCAGCTTTATTTATGAAGATACTCCAGATCAGGAAAAAGCTACTGTAGATGTAAAGAGAGATATGGAAGCGGATACGGTAATGGACAGGCTTGTATGTGGTGACGTAGGTTTCGGTAAAACGGAAGTTGCAATCAGGGCTGCATTTAAAGCCGCTACAGATGGAAAGCAGGTTGCAGTATTAGTGCCTACAACCATTCTTGCTTTTCAGCATTACAGAAGTTTTAAAGAAAGGCTAAAAGATTTTCCGGTAAATGTTGCTTATGTCAACAGATTCAGGACAGCCAAGCAGAAATCTGAGACTTTAGAGGCTTTAAAGAACGGAAAAGTAGATATTATCATTGGAACGCATCAATTGGTAAGCAGTTCGGTGAAGTTTAAAGATCTTGGTTTATTGATTATTGATGAAGAGCATAAATTCGGAGTTTCAGTAAAAGATAAATTGAAAACCTTGAAGAATAATGTGGATACCCTGACGCTTACGGCGACTCCTATTCCGAGGACGTTACAATTCTCGTTAATGGCTGCAAGGGATTTATCCGTTATCAAAACACCACCGCCAAACAGACAGCCTGTAGATACACAGTTAATCGGATTCAATGAGGAAACGCTTCGTGATGCGGTTTCTTATGAGCTTCAGAGAGACGGTCAGGTATATTTTATCAATAACAGAATTGAAAACCTGAAGGATATTGCAGGGCTTATTCAGAGGCTGGTTCCGGATGCGAGAGTAATTACAGGACATGGGCAGATGGAAGGAAAACAGCTTGAAAAGAATGTACTGGATTTTATGGAAGGGAAATACGACGTTCTTGTGTCTACTACCATTGTAGAAAGTGGGGTAGATGTTCCGAATGCCAATACTATTTTTATCAATGATGCACATCGGTTTGGGATGGCGGATCTGCACCAGATGAGAGGAAGGGTAGGGCGAAGCAACAGAAAAGCATTCTGTTATCTGATCACTCCTCCTTATGACATGATGACCTCCGATACCAGAAAACGTCTGGAAGCTATTGAACAGTTTTCAGATCTGGGAAGCGGTTTCCAGATTGCGATGAAAGATCTGGAGATCCGTGGTGCCGGAGATCTTTTGGGTGCTGAACAAAGTGGGTTTATCAATGAAATGGGTTTTGAAACGTATCAGAAACTAATGCAGGAAGCTTTAGAAGAACTAAAAGATGATGCTGATTTTGAAAGCCTTTTTGAAAATGAAGAAGACAGGCAAAAACTTTTCAAATCTGTAAAGGACGTTAATATTGATACGGATTTAGAGCTGATGTTGCCGGATTCGTATATTTCGAACACAGAAGAAAGGTTGTTGCTCTACCAGAAAATTGCTGAAATCACTAATGAAGCAGATCTTCATCAGTTTGAGCTGGAGCTGATTGACCGTTTCGGAGCATTGCCGAAAGAAGCTGTCAATCTTTTGAAGAGTGTTTCTTTGAAGTGGCTTGCTTCTGATATAGGTTTTGAAAAGATTGTTATGAAAAACGGAGTGTTTTTAGGGTACTTCCCAGGGAATCCTCAGGATAAGTTTTACCAGACAGACAGATTCCGACATATTATTAATTATTTGACCCGAAATCCGACTGAAGCCCAGCTTAAGGAGAAGTCAGGAAAAGAAGGTAATCAGTTGATGATGAGAAAAGAAAGAGTGAAAAATGTAGATGAAGTCAATCTATTGTTGAAAGCAATTATCGAACATGGCTAAATTTATTTTTCCTTTACTGGAAATAGCATCATAATATTATTAGAAACGTGTAAAAAGATTAATTTTTACACGTTTTTTTTGTGATTGTTATCATGTTTTTCTTTTGTAATATTCCTGTTGAAGAGAATTAAGGCTGTTTTTGAGGGGGTGAAATCACTCTCCAATGATAAAAAAAATCCTGTAAATCCCCGTACAGTAAGGGTTTGAGATGTTGTCTAGCTGTTTTTATACATGGAAAGTAGAGTTATGTAGTAATAATTCTACTTTTTAGTATTATTAATTCTATGTTCTAATGTGTTTATTTCTATAGGTTTATAGATGTATAACTGGAATTTTTTGGACTTCGTTGCTTAACTTTGCAGTCCTTAATTATGAAAACAATTATACATTGCTGCGTGGCTGGACTTTTTTCGTTCTACGCTAACGCACAGGTGGGAATAGGTACTGCAAAACCCAAATCTGTTCTTGATGTGAACGGAAAAACCACCTTAAGAAAAGAACTTAGAGTAGGCGGTAGTTCAACTCAGGCTGGAGATGCCGGGTTGAATGGCCAGGTTTTGGTTTCTCAGGGTGAGGGTTTGCCTCCTGTGTGGAAATCTTTGAATGTTTCCTTTATGGAAGAGGGACAGTATAAGCTGATTAATTCTTATCTGTCATCGGATCAAACGGGTATTAATTCACTTACGGATGGTATCGCTGGTGATGGTGTCTACACCAACAATGTTGGAGATAACATTAATGATATCACAAAAGGCAACTGGAAAAAAATAGGCGGACTCGACAATACTTTTACCATCAAAAATGGAAAGAACAGACTTACCTATCAGTTCCAGACAGGTATTGAAATGAAAGCAGCTTCTTCTACAACAATACAGAATGTAAGATTTGCTTGTGGCGTTTTCAGAAACGGTGCATTGGTAGCGGTACGTCCGGATAGAATAGCTTCTAACAACAACAGTGGAAAAGCGGGTCTTCAGGATTATATCTTTACTCTTAATTATACGGAGCAGAACGTTCCTGTAGGGGTTCATAATATTGAAATTGCATGCAGAAAGATTGATACATCAAGCTCTACTTCACAATTTACAATTGGACGAAATGTAGAAGCCTCCAATGGTGCTTCCAGTGCTTTTACATTGGAATCTACGATGAAAATGGATGTTATCGAATACGTGAGTTATAAAAACAACTAATGATGAAAAAACTATTATCAACGCTGCTTCTTAGCATAAGTCTTTTGGCAACGGCTCAGGTAGGAATAAAAACAGAAGCCCCAAAAGCAACACTTGATGTAAACGGAGACGTTAATTTCAGAAATAAAATTGCTGTCCAGAATGCTACTGATAATTCATTATTTCAAGGAAATAATGATCAGCTGTTAGTTTCGCAGGGAGAAGGCTTTGCTCCTATCTGGAAATCACTCCGTATTCCTGAATACGAACCCAATAAATTTTACCTTATATACAATAATTCCTTTTCAGATAAAGTAGGGATTACTTTCTCTTCTTCAGAAAACTCTTCGGTAAGCATGGACTCAAGAGGAGGTACTTTTACGAAGGGAAAGCAGTATATTACACTTACAAATTTTAAGAAAATAAACGGACTTTCACAAACCATCACCGTTTACAGTACACAAAGTAAGGCTTATTTTCAATTTGAAACTGTGGTACAGGCAGATTTTGGGGGAGCAGGAAGTACAGACAATTCCATAGATTATGCATGCGGTATCTTTGTGGATGGTAAACTGGTCAACCTGAGACAGAGAAACCTAAAGGCTATTACCACTTCATATCCTTTCCTTACTCATACCCAGATCGGAATTGTAGATAATCTTTCCCAGGGAAATCATTCGGTTTACGTTGCCTGTACAAGACTGGGTTCTTATGGTGCTTCGGGTGCGGGAAATACCCTTACTATAGGTACTAATGTGTATAGCAATATCAATAGCTTTATATCACAGTCTTCTCTTAAAGTTGACGTATATGAAGTTCCGGAAGTATTTAATACCATTATAAACTAAGACGGATTATGAAAAAAATATTATTTGTAACATCATTTTTATTAGCTGTTGCAACAAATGCCCAAGTGAGTATTAATACTCCTAATCCGACTAACATGCTGGATGTAAACGGAGATCTTAATATCAGAAAAGAATTAAGAACAGGAGGAACTGATGTATTAAAAGGGTCTGCCGGAGCGGCTGGTGATATATTTCACAATAATACTGATTTAGGTGCCAAAGACTGGAAAGCCATTAAAATTGCAGATGGACAGGGTAGTATGTCTGTGTTTTCCATCAATACAGTTTCTGATAAAGTTGGAGTGAGTTTTTCTGGAAGTAGCGGGGCAACCAACCCTTATACTGACGGGGAAGCCCTGACTGGAGGCTGGACTGTAATTCCTGGAACTGTGGATACATTCTCCGTAACCAATGGTACGAATAAGGCTACCTTCTCATTTCAGACGACGATTCAGAAAACAGGAACAAATTCTGCGAGTTTTGCCTGTGGAGTTTTTGTTGATAACGCCCTTAGAGCAGTGAGAACAGATGTGTTATTGGGAGACAGCGGTGCTTATAAGATTTTTAATCTTAATGCTACTCTTACTAATCTTACTCCTAAGAATCAGTATTCTGTTAAAGTAGCCTGTATAAAAAGAGCTATTTCCGGAACAACTCTTGGGATAGGAAGAGCTGTTGATACTGCCTTTCTCAACAGCGATATGTCACAGTCTGTTTTGACAACATCTATATTGCAACCTTATTAATTTTCATCATCATACAATAATAGGAAATCTAAAAACGTTATGTTTTTAGATTTTTTTTGTTTATTAACTCTATTTCTTGTGAATTTGTTCGGATAAAGTAAAGTGTATTATCGAAAATTGAATTATATTTGGACAAGCTAAAAAATTCTATATGGTAAAAAACTATTTTTTTAAAATATTTGCCGGTATTGCTTTTCTTGGGCTGCTGACAGCATGTAATACAACTTCAGATCCCACAGAATCCATCCCGAATCCTGATGAAGGAACTCCTCCTAAAAAGATTTTAACGAAGGTTAGCTCGAATAATGTTTCTCAGGAAGAATATGTTACAACAGCGGTAACCGGAGATCTGCAGACCGCAGTATCTAAAGATGAATCTTTTACAGGAAGTGCTTACTATACGGGAACAGTAACATATACCAACAAAAATATCACAAAAATTAAATATGTAAGTTCAGCAGCATCCAGCCTTACTTATGAATTTAATATTGTTCCTGACGCTACAGGTAAAAAGATTTATAATGCTACTTCTACAGCAACGGGGGCAACTCCATCTGCTTCTGTTGTAAGCGACTATACATTTACCTATGATCCGGTTAACAGCAGACTTACTAAAATTCTTGAGAAGAGAAAAGAAGGAGGAATCAGTGCCTATAACAAATTTATTGATTATTCTTTTGTATATAATGGAGAAAATCTGATTCAGGTTGTTCGCTCCAAAGGTCTGTTGGATATCAATGGAAACCCGAATATGAGTACAGCAGTAATAAGCAAGTTTAGTTTTCAGAACTATGACGCTCAGAAAAGCCCGTATTATACACTGCCGTCCGTGTATTTCATCACGCGAAGTCTGATCGATCCTGCTCAATTCTATAAAATATCTCCGAACAATCCTACTTCTATGTTTATAGAATTGCCATCACCAGCTACTCCTGTTAATACCTCTCAAAGTTATTCTTATGATAATCAAGGGTATGTAGTTGTTGAAAAAAATCAGAATGTAACTTTTACCTATAAAAACTTATAGAAGAAATATAGTTATTAATCTTACCAGAATATAAATAATAATATAATATTTAGGCAAAAAAAAATTATATTTGTCAAAAAAATAATCAATTACAAGGAAATGAAGCAAATTTTCTATTTTATTTTACTCATCGCAGGTTTTTCCTCAATACATTCCTGCAAGGATATGCTGGATGAGGATGGAAATCCATTATTGGATCTTAACAATACAGGAGGCTTAAGCGGCCCCAGAGCATTATACAGAGAAATTACAGATAAAGATACGATCGCAGAATATCAGTACAGCGGACTTCTTGTGACTAAAGTTATCACAGACAGTGCTTCCATCACTGATATTATGTACAGTGGTGATAAAATCAGTCAGATTAATTTTAACGGTTTCCTTGATCTTGACGGAAACGGAAAACTAGATAAAGACAGTGTATCATACACTCAATTGTTCACTTATGCAAACAATAACAAACTGCAGCTGATTTCTGAAAACCGTTCAACCTTCAGAAGAACTCCGCCTGTAATACCTGGAGGACCTGTAGGACCACAGACATTATTGAAAAAAGAGAAAACTGCTTATCAGGTTAAATACAGTACTGCTACAGGAAAACTGGATTCAATTATTATGAGAAACGGACCGGATGTTCCGGGAGCTCCGCTTAACTTCACAGATTATTCTAAAACAGGTTATACTTATGTAGGAGACAATGTATCTAAAGTAGTAAGATACTACGGGACAATGACTGGTGGATCGTTTGGTGCTGTTACAGGAAAATATAGCTACGAATATTATGCCTATGATGAGCAGGTAAGCCCATTCACATTGCTGCCACACGTATATAAAATTTCAAGATTATTATCTACGATAATCAATGATAAAGAAAGTCTTATCTTATCTCCAAACAACCCTAAGAGATGGTCTGTAACAGATCTTACGCCACCGATTCCAACACCGATTGTGAAGAGTACCAATTACGTTTACGATCCTCAGACTTACATGACAAAAGGATATGGCGTTAATTACATCTATAAACCACAATAGAAGAATTTTTTTAACAATATTCAAACTCAATCTTTCTTAAGATTGAGTTTTTTATTTTTTATACCTTAATTTTGCAAAAAATTTCTGATGAAATATTTAATTGTCGGGCTTGGTAACAAAGGCTCTGAATATGAAAATACACGACATAATATAGGATTTAAAGTAGCTGAGAAAATAGCGGAAACCCTTGAAGTATCATTCAATACCTCCAACTTTGGCTGGCTGGCAGAAGGAAAGCACAAAGGCAGAAAAGTTTTTGTTCTGAAACCGGATACTTATATGAATCTTTCCGGTAATGCAGTGAAGTACTGGATGCAGAAAGAAAATATTCCCTTGGAAAATGTACTGATCATTACCGATGATCTGGCTTTGCCTTTTGGGACTTTAAGAATGAAAGGAAAAGGATCTGATGCCGGACATAATGGGCTTAAAAATATTAATGAAGTATTGCAGACTCAAAATTATGCAAGGCTGCGCTTCGGAATCTCTGCAGATTTTACGGCAGGAAGACAGGTAGATTATGTTTTAGGAACATGGAATGACGAAGAATCAGAAAAGCTTCATGAGAGAATTGAAACCTTTTCTAAGGCTAGTCTTTCATTCGTATTTGCCGGATTGAATAATACAATGTCTGCATTTAACGGAAAATAATTCCAGAAAGTGATAAAAGAGAACTGAAATTAGAATATAGCTTATAAAATTGAATGACTGGCTTGTTTGTAAGGTAGTCATTTGTTTATATGTTTTTTAAAATTTTTCTGCTGGTTTTATAATTAATTTATCTTCTTTCCTGATAAATACCCACACCCAAGGAATGAATGATAATAAAAAAGATACAATACTATTCTGCATAAATATTTCATTTGCTGAAGGGTTGTTTTGAAACTCAAATATCGCTTGATTAATGGTGAGCCCTTGTTTTACCAATAAAGCAATTACAGTAATAACATTGGCTATAAATATGCTTACAATATTTGTGAAGAAGATAATATATCTTGTCAGTTTTCCACGAAATCCTTTGAAATAATCATAGCCTAAAAAACCAAGAAGAGCAATAACAAATGCCATTCCTGAGGAAATTTCTCCTAAATATACAGCAAGTATGACCCAAAGTATAATGGCAGGAATTGAAAAAACAATGGCTCCTAAAAATCCTGTCAGATAATTTTTCTCTTTTGAAATTCTTGTCTTTTCTATTTCATAGAATTTATCATCTGTCTGTTGAAAACAATGATCACAAAGGAGTATACCAGTATGGTTAAGGTCGTAATAGCGAATACTTTCATTTGTTTCACAGCTATGACAATGGTTTTGCTCCGGCACATTGAGTTTTTTTAACAAACCAACCACAAAGTCAAACAAAGCATAAACAGTGCTGATTTTAGTAGGCATTATATTTTCTGTGAATTTGAAAAAAATAGTATTTTCTCTAATTTCAAAGAGGGTAAATCTTAATTTTTTTCTGTTTCCCGTTAACTCTGTTTTGATTTGTTGTCTTTGTTCCTCTGTTAAATTCCCAGTTGTTACTGAAACATATTTGTATTGAGGAGTATGTATTATACTTGCGTCTGAAACATTGAAAAAATAGCCTTTGTAAAGTCCGAATACCTTATGGCTTGTTTTATGCCATCCAAGGTCTCTGGCTATTTTTTTTGCTTTGGGAAAAATCATACTTTTTTGAGTTGGTAGTCATGGTTTATTGAGGTGTTTTCTCGAGAGCACGAATATATAATTATTTTTAGATAATTAAAACAAACCCTTTTAAAAATGAAATATATTGCGGTTTAACCTAGTTTATTGATAAAATAGGTTTATAATTATCTTATTTTATGATGATATATAATAAAACATAAATGCCACCGGATTCCGATGGCATTTTGTGTAAATTATAATTGAATTTTAAAGAGTTTTACTTCTTATAACCAGGTTACTGCACCTGTTTCAACATCATAGTTGGCTCCAACGATTTTAATTTTACCCTCAGCTTCAAGGTTTTTAAGTGTTGAACTTTGCTTGCGGATATCTTCAATCGCACTTTTTACGTTTTGATGATTAAGCCTTTCAAGAAGTGAGCTGTTTTTTGATGAACGTTCTTCATTCTCTTCAATGATCTCATTGATGATAGGGTTGAAGTGATTGATCAGGTGGTTCAGGTTATCCATTCCCAGTCCTTCAATTTGTGCAGCGTCAAGACCTCCTTTTAAAGCCCCGCACTTGGTGTGTCCTAAGACTACAATAAGCTTAGAACCCGCAACATTACAACCGAATTCCATAGATCCCAGAATATCCTGGTTCACAAAGTTACCGGCAATTCTGATACTGAAAACATCTCCTAATCCCTGATCAAAGATAAGTTCTGCAGAAGTACGGCTGTCTATACAGCTTAAAACTACTGCAAAAGGCCATTGTCCTTCACGTGTTGCATTCACTTGCTCAAGAAGGTCTCTGTTTGCCTTAAGGTTGTTTACAAATCTCTGATTTCCCTCTTTTAAGAATTCTAATGCTTTCTCAGGAGTAATAGTTGACTGTGTTTCGTATGTATGTGCTTTCATATTTTTATTGTTTTCGAATTTAAAGTTAAAAAAATTAATTAATTATTGGGATTACATGGCTCTTTTGTGAGTAACCAAAATGTGGGAATCCTCACTTCTCTCGTAATCTCTGTATGAAGTTTTAAAGCCTATCAGTTCTACATTGATGTCTTGTTCCTTTGCACGGATATTGGCAAAATCCTGAATCATTTCCAGTACATCGGTTGCAATGTAGGAAGTGCTCTTCGCATCAATAATAACTGTAGAGTTGGGTTTTATATTTTTAAGTGTTTTTTTGATGGCTGCCTTATTTAAAAATGATACTTCTTCAGCAAGTTTAATATTGATCCCATCTGCATCATCCAGTCTTTCTCTGCTTAAATAATAAGCTCTTTTCATATTTCCTTGCAGAATATAGAAAACGGAGATCATAAGACCAATTCCTACACCTTTTAACAGGTCTGTTGCCACTACTGCTACAACAGTTGCCACAAATGGAATAAACTGGAATTTTCCTAAGTGCCAGAAATGTTTGAAGGTTGCCGGCTTTGCCAATTTATACCCTACTAGGATTAATACCGCAGCTAATGTTGCCAATGGAATTAAATTTAAAATAACAGGAATAGAAAGTACACAAATTAATAGGAATACCCCGTGGATAATAGTCGACATTTTTGAGGTTGCTCCCGCATTAGCATTGGCAGAACTTCTTACTACCACGGAAGTCATGGGAAGACCACCTATAAAAGAACTTACAAGGTTTCCGATTCCCTGAGCCTTAAGCTCAAGATTGGTATCTGTAATTCTTCTTTGTCTGTCTAATCGGTCCGAAGCCTCAATACAAAGTAAAGTTTCAATAGATGCTACAATGGCAATTGTTGCTCCTACGATCCATACTTTTGGATTAGTGAAACCATTAAAATCCGGAGTGGTGATCAGATTTTTAAAATCATCAAAAGACTGTGGAACCGGTAAAGAAACCAAATGTTGAGTTTCGATAGCCAGAGAACTTCCGGACATCTTAAAGAGCTGATTTAAAAGAATACTTACAATTACGGCAACCAATGCACCCGGAAGCATTTTCATCCTTTTCAGTACATGGATTTTGTCCCATGCGATAAGGATCGCTACAGAAATTAAAGTAATAACAATGGCACCCGGATGGATCGCTCCAAATAGTTCAGTAAAATATCCGAAGTTCAGACCATTATCAAAAATAGATTCATGGCCTTCATAATCTTTGTCAAATCCTAACGCATGTGGAATCTGTTTTAAAATAATAATGATTCCTATGGCAGCCAGCATTCCTTCAATGACGTTATTCGGGAAATAGTTGGAAATACTTCCGGCTCTTACAAACCCTAAAACCAATTGAATAAGTCCTGCAATAATCCCTGCACAAAGAAAAAGTTCAAAGGCGCCAAGATCTGTTATTGCTGTTAAAACGATAGCTGTGAGACCTGCAGCAGGCCCTGAAACTGAAATATTTGAATTACTGATGATTCCTACTACCAGGCCGCCAACGATACCGGAAATAATACCGGATAATGGAGGAGCACCTGATGCTAAAGCAATTCCTAAACACAACGGAAGTGCTACTAAAAATACCACGAGTCCTGAAGGAAAATTTTCCTTGATTCCTCCTATTAATGATGTCTTTTTCATAATGTGAAGCTGTAAAGTATAACCGGCTTATTTGTTTTAAATAAGTCAATTATAAAAAGTTGAGAAAAAATAATTTTTAAAGTACATGTGTATCCGATATCACAAAATGATATGGAAATGGTATCAAAAAAATCTAACTATAGGAGTTTACGCTTCCGGAGGAGGGGAAAATATAGTAAGTAAGGGAGAAAGATGAAAAGAATCATCAATCAGAACAAAAGACACACCCTGAACATCTGTTTCTGAAAACTTCAGATAATCGAATACATCTAAAGGTTTCGGAATGGTCTTTTCGTAAACAATGAATGAGGATGGGTGAGAATGAGGCTCTTCTTCATTGATTATTATATTCGTTCTCGCAATATCCCAGCCCGCAACAGCAGCAATGCTTGGCAGCGCTGTAAAATTCAGAAAAAACGTTAATACAATAATACTCCAGAATTTCATTTTACATTCTTTTTAGAAAAACTATTTAGTCTTTCTGCTCATCACCCAATCCGAACCTGTAAGATTATAGATCTTTTGGATGTCTTTTAAGATTTTCTCAAAATCAATCTCCAGATCAATGATTTTACCTGTTCTAAGGTCAAATACCCAGCCGTGAACAATAGGATACTCTTCTAAAATGTATCTTTCCTGTACACAGGCCATTTTGATTACGTTGATGCACTGCTCCTGAACATTAAGTTCTACAAGTCTGTCATAACGCTTGTTTTCGTCCTGAATAGAATCCAGTTCTGCCTGATGTAATCTGTAAACATCACGGATGGTTCTCAACCATGGATTCAATAATCCCAGATCCTGAGGAGTCATCGCTGCTTTTACACCACCACAGTTGTAATGTCCACAAACAATAATGTGTTTCACTTTCAGATGTTCTACAGCGTATTGAATAACTGCTGTGGAACTCATATCTAAAGTATTAACAACATTGGCAATGTTTCTGTAAACAAATACCTCTCCAGGTTTGGCTCCCATCAACTCTTCTGCGGTAGCTCTGCTATCTGAACATCCTATATAAAGATAATCCGGATGCTGAGTTTTAGCAAGTTCATGGAAGAAATTTGGATCTTCAGCTACTTTGGACTCTACCCATTTTTTATTGTTTTCGAAAATAACCTTGTACGATTGTGACATAATTTTAAAATGTATAATTATTTATTTCGTTTAAATTATTTCCAAAATCAATAGACTAAATCAATAATTATGCAAAAATATACTTTTTGTTAAATAATAAATCACTTTTAACAAAGTTTAATATTAAAATATGCTTAAAATCATATCTAATATTCCGATATGCTTTATCTTACAGCTATTGGGATCTATAAGGAAATCCAAACGTTTAAAAAACCAGGATAAAATTACGAAGTATAAATTAAAATTTATGGTTTGTGAATTAAAATATTCTTAATTATTTAGGTAGTCTCCATTGTTTCTTTTGAAATACTTAATAAAAAGACTTTGTGTATGCTAAAAAATGAATAATTTAAAGCTCTTATTAATCCCTCTATCTGATGCCTGATTTTGGTCTGCAATCTTTACCATCGGTATTCTATCTGGCAGGAGTCTTTATCGCCTGTTTCTCTTCATTTCTGATTGTTGGAAAACGTAAAAAGATAACAGCTGATTATGTTCTGGCAGCCTGGTTTCTGGTGATAGGAATACATCTTATCTTATTTATTCTATTTTTTTCCGGAGGCTATATAAAGTTTCCTTATTTTCTGGGCTATGAAGTTATTTTTCCCTTTATTCATGGCCCAATGTTATATATTTATGTTCTCTGTGTTACAGGGAAAGCACCGGGAAAAAAGACCTGGCTGCTACATTTTGTTCCTGTTCTGATTGTCTTTTTCATGCTATTTAAACTATTGATGTTGTCACCATGGGAAAGACTTGCCATTTATCAAAGCGGAGGCAAACAATATCAATTAATAAGCAATGTTATCAAATACATGATGATATTATCAGGAGTATTATATATTGCATTAAGTTTTTTTGCTGTCAGAAAATATACGCAAGAGATTTCTGACCAATATTCAAATACAGAGAAGATAAATCTCAGCTGGCTCTATTATCTTATTGCTGGATTAGCTTTGATATGGGTTGCAGTGATCATTAGAAATGATATACTTATTTTTTTCATAGTTGTTCTGTTTAGCGTAGCTGCTGCATATTTTGGCATCAGTCGTGTTGGAATTCTGAACTTGCCTGTAGCAGAAGGTATAGTAAATGAAAAAGAAACAAACGAAGAAACGGTAAAATATCAGAGGAATTCTCCCGGAGAAGATGTTATCATGGCTGTTTACGAAAAGCTTGTGAAGAAGATGGAGAAAGAAAAATTATATAAAGATCCCGAACTGAATCTGAATTATACTGCTGCCTTACTGGAGGTTCATCCTAATATCCTTTCTCAGGCAATTAATTCCATTGAAAATAAAAATTTTTATGATTATATCAATCGTCAGAGGATTGAAGAGTTTAAAAGGATTGCAGTACTTCCTGACAACGGAAAGTATACTATTCTTTCACTAGCTTTTGAGAGTGGCTTTAATTCTAAAACGTCATTTAACCGTAATTTTAAAAAATATATGAACTGCTCACCCAGAGAATTTCTAAAAAGCCAAAGCATAGAGATTAATATGGAATGATTTGCTGGTGAATTGGGCAAGAGGTTTATTTATAATGATTTATAAACATGTTCCACCTTTCATTTTGGAACAATTGGACCTTTTATAATCCTCATTTTTACAGAAAAATAATCGGGTATTATGAAAAAAATATTATTTGTGATGATGGGAGTACTGGCATTACTGATTGGAGCTTATCCTCTTATTTATGCCTTCTTCGAATCTAAATATACTTTTCTGGGTTCGAAATCTCCTGAATTACTCCACAGTATGATCTGGAAAACAGCATTTTTCACCCATATTACTTTCGGAGGGCTGGCTCTTTTTGTAGGCTGGCGTCAGTTTGGTCGTTCATTTCGGACTCAATACATGAGAATCCACCGGAATATCGGAATGTTTTATGTAGTTGCCGTGACACTAAGTTCTGTTTCAGCTATTTATATGGGATTTTATGCCAATGGAGGGCTGGTTTCAGCGATGGGGTTTATCTGTTTAGGATTGATCTGGTTACTAACAACTCTTGCTGCCTTAGCAGAAATAAGGAAAGGAAATATTATCAGACATCAGCAACTGATGACTTATAGTTACGCCTGTACCTTTGCTGCAGTAACATTGAGATTATGGCTTCCCTTACTAAAAAATATTACAGGAGATCCCATGCTGTCTTATCTTGTCGTAGCATGGCTGTGCTGGATTCCAAATTTGTTAGTTGCTTATTTTATCAATAAAAAAACAGTTGCAATATAAGAGAATAGGCTTTACTCTGGCAGTGTGTTATAATCCATACTTTTCATTTCCAGGTTCAGGTATTTATTTCCTTCATTCTTATAATGTAGGGGCGTTTCAAGACCCATATATTTCATAATCAGAGGGTAGATATAAGTGGTTTGGGTCTGCTTGGTTTCATGTCCTGTAATTCTATAGTTGGCAGGTACTTTATCTCCAAACCAAACAAAAAACGGTACCTGAGTAGATTCCTTAGAGTCTACGTGCAATAATTTGTCCCCTTGTATTTTAAGCCCATGATCTGAAGCATAGATGACTACGGAATTGGTATTTTTCAGCGTACTGAATATATTTTTGAAAACGTAGTCCGTGTATTTGATAGAGCTGTCATAACAATTCAGATCACCGGAGTTCCAGTTAGAAGGAAGTCTGTTGCATGGATTAGGGTGACTTCCCATAATATGAAGAACTACAAATTTATCTTCCTTCTTCTGAATAACTTTTTGAAGCTCAGGAACAATTACTTCATCATAGCCGTTTACCCACTTTTTATTTTTAGACATGGAAGCGATGGCTGTAATTCCTCTTGCGCTTGCCTGTGTACTCAGCCAGAAAGAATTGTATCCGCTTTGATTCGCCATATTGATGATATTATAGGATAGTTTATCATAACGATATCTGAATTCATCAGGATGGATACTGGACAACATCAGCGGGACACTCAGGTTGGTGATGCCGGCAGGAGAAATAGCATGGTCAAAAATCATCATATTTCCTGCCTGCTCATCCGTGTAAGGAGTTGTTTTCTTGTTATAGCCATATAATGACATGTTCTGCTTTCTCTCAGACTCTCCAATGATGAGAATTACATTTTCTATTCCTGGCTGTATTTTTTTGATATTAAAAACCGGAACATTCTTTTTTATTGCGTTGATATCTCTCTGTATATTCAAAGCGGTATTGAAATCAGATAAATGATAGTATACATTCTTAATCATCCTGCCTCCTCCTTTATTACTTATATAGGTATGTTTAAGGTGATATCCGAATGGTAAAACAAGCCACAGTAATGCTATAATGATAAATTTAGCATCAACCTTAACTATATTTTTTTTAAGATAATCCACCGAGTACATTACCATTCCCAGAAAAACGAAAAACAAAATGCCCGGAAGAATAAACATATAAGACATGCTCATCGCTTCATCCGGATTAGATTCCAGAATACTGATAGCCATTCCTACATTAAATCCGGAATGATAAATAAGAAAACAGGATACCGATATCAGAAAGTTAATGCTTAATAATAAACAGAGAATAACAGCAATTACAGACGTATACTTATTCTTAAAAAGCAATGCATTAAATACCAGAAACGAACAAAACATAATTCCATACTCAAAAATATTCCGGATACTGTCCATTTTTTCAGCTCCGAAAAGATTATCAAAGATGTAAGGGAATGAGATCAAAAAACCTGTCAGGTATATTATAATGAGAAGAATGGGAACTATCTTTTTGAACATGGGTGTATATATGTTTCTGTGCAGTTAAAATAAATTTTTATATTATCTTCTTTAAAGTTTTTCTGAATACGAGCCTGCGGAATATCAGAATCATGGAGTGCATGAAAAGAATTAATATCAGATAATAATTCTTATATATTGCAGGTATTGTCAACTCAAAAAGAAACTTTTGAAGTTAAGTTGTTACAGTTTGTAGCGGTCGTTTTTCCGTATTATAGAGTTGACTGTATAGGTAGGAATGGAGAGAATTGAATTTGCATTTTTTTCATCAAAAATTATTTTTTTAATTAGTAATAAACTGGAGTTGTGTTTTTAATATTAAGCGATTTTTTTCAAAACAAGTTGTATCGAAGGATAGATGTCATCCGGATAATAAAATGGGATATTTTACATGAAATTGGATGATGGTGTATCCGTTTTATAATCAAACAATACAATTTTTTCAAATGTACACGAAATTACCGATAAATACAAGTAGAATTTTTATGATAACTATTGGAGTTCCTATACTTTACGGTTGATATAATCCATCGTAGCATTGGCGGTAGGGATAATTTTAGCAGGGTTGCCTATGACAACAGAATTGGAAGGAACATCAAAATTGACATAAGAATTGGGAACAATCAGTACATTATTTCCAATAGTGATTCCTCCTACAATAACGGCATTGGTACCAATCCATACTTCATCACCAATAACCGGATATCCTTCATTTTTTCCACGGTTTTGTTGTCCTATCGTAACGCCATGGGCGATGTTGCAGTTTTTTCCGATCACTGTTTTAGGATTGATCACAAGGCTTCCAAAATGCCCTAAATAAAAACCTTCACCAATCTGAGTCTCAGGATAAATCTGAAAACCATATTTGATCTGATAATGTCTCAGGATAATCCTCCAGAAAGTATTCAGAAGAGGGGTTTTCTGATACTTCTGTGCTTTTCTCAGAATGTAAACAAAGTGGAGATTGGGATTGATGCACTTTTTCCATATCTGAAAAGTGGAAAGCCATTTTCCGCTTTCCCGGTAAAAGTCTTTTTGAATGATTGAATAATCAGCCATCGTCAATATTTTTATACTTCGTCAATTATTTTCTGAAGATGTTCCACAGATTTTTCCAGAACAAACGGAAGCTCGGTTTCCGAAATTCGTTTTTTGTATTCTTCAGTGATATCTTTATCAATAAGAAACTTTTTCATTCCATCATAAATCCCTTCTTCGGAATTGGCAGTGATATTGCCCAGTTTTCCATCCTGCAGAAGATCCCTGATGCCGGAAATATCTGTTGCAGAAATAGGTTTATTGAGGATAAGTGCTTCAGCAATGATGGTGGGAAATCCTTCATGTCGTGAAGACATAATATAGAAATCCGCCTTTTTCATATAAGGGTAAGGATTACTGCTGAAACCAAGCATTTTTGCAGTATTCTGAAGACCAAGTTTATTGAGCTGATCCTGAATATTATTAAAATCATACCCGTCACCAATGATCAAAAGCTGATGTTTCAACCCTTCATCAATAAGTTTTTTATGCACATTAAGCAATCTGTCGTATCCTTTCTGAGGGTATACGGTTCCTACGGTTACAAAAGTGGGAAGATCATTGTTGAAAGGATAGTCATTTACTTCACTGTCTGCCTTTCTTAATGTATCATCTTTGTCAATCGGATTGAAAATTTTAATCACAGATGCTTTTTCAGCTTCGTTTTTAGCCAAATCATGCATTCCTTCCTGAAGTTTATTGGAAATGACCAGAATTCTATCAAACCTGAAAAACTGTCTGATCACTTCCGGAGTGTATTCTTTTAAATTGAAAATATCATTCTGTACCCAGATAATCTTTTTCGAATCTTTTTGAGGGCTGGAGAGAATTTCCTGGTGCATCGCATGGATGGCAGCAATCTCTACATCATATTTTTTATTCTTTAAAATATATTTATAGAGAAGGGAAGGGAACCAAAGAAACATTTTCTGATAAAGAACCCTGTAGGCTTTCACAGGAATGTCCTGCAGCCTGTTGGTGGTAATCATTTCTCCTTTCGTCAAATAGTATAGTGTTACCCATGACGGAACTTCTTTAATGTATAATCCTGAATAGAGATTTACCAGAAGATCAACTTCATACTTATCGGCAGGCAGATTCTTCAAAAAGTTGATTAATACTTTCTCGGCACCACCATGACGCAATGAACCTATACGAATGAGGAGTTTTTTCTTTTTCAATTTGTTTTTTTCTATTTTATGATTTTACAAGATAAATTTATTTAATTTTTCTTGCTTTTTTATACTTGTGAGGAAGATTTTCTTTGATATAGGCATCCAGTTTTTTTCTGTCTTTCTCCAGTTCACGGGGATATTCCGGGTTATTTTTAAGAACAATATCACCATAATCTTCAATCGTGCATAAGAACTGGGCCGGGTTTCCAATAAAAACTGTGTTATCCGGCATCGATTGTGACAACACAGAGTTTGCCCCTAAAATACAGTTGTTTCCAATCTGGACATCCTGCATAATCACACAATTAAGCCCGATGGTGCAGTTGTTTCCTATTTTTATTCTTCCCAGTATTCTTGCATCTTCATACCCAGGAAGTTTTCTGAGCAGAGTAGTTGTTCCACCGTGGTTGACAAACCGTACATCTCCAGCGATGTTCACATTATCGCCAATTTCGATAAGGTACGGTTCAGTTCCGAAATACACTTTATCGGGCATATTAAAGTTTTTTCCTACTTTCATCCCTCTATATTTAGCCACTTCAAGACTGCCTCTGTTCAAAAAAGTATGATAGAGGGAGTCTATTTTTAATAGGATTCTGAATATAAAAATCATCACAAGTGTAAATTTGTTTTCGTTACTTTTGCAAAGAAAGAGAATTTATTAATATGATGAAAATTTCAAAAATAGAATATTATCTGCCTCAGCAGGTACTAACTAATGAGGACCTTGAAAAGCAGTTCCCTGAATGGAGCTCCGAACGTATCCAGGAGAAAGTAGGTATTTCCCAACGCCACATTTCTTCTGACAGCGAAACCGTACTGGATATGGCTGTGCAATCTTCAGAAAAAATTTTCGAGAACTATGACAGGAACAAAGTAGATTTTATTTTATTCTGTACCCAGAGTCCGGAGTATTTCCTTCCTACAACGGCCTGTATTTTGCAGGACAGATTGGGGCTTAGGAAAAATATCGGAGCTATAGATTTTAACCTTGGCTGTTCAGGATTCGTATATGGGTTAGCTTTTGCAAAAGGACTGATTGCCGGTGGAATTGCAAAGAGTATTCTTTTGGTTACTTCAGAAACGTATACCAAGCATATTCATCCTGATGATAAAGGAAACCGAAGTATATTTGGTGATGCCTCCGCCTCTGCTATTATTGAAAAATCTGAAGGTAACGATTATCAGTTCTGCCTGGGAACAGACGGAAGCGGTGCAGAAAATCTTATGGTGAAAAAAGGAGCTTTTAAAAAAGACTTCGAACTGAATCCGGAACACGAATTCGGCCCCGAAAATATTTATATGAATGGCCCTGAAATTTTTAATTTTACGATTGAAAATATTCCGGGACTGGTAAAAGAAACATTGGAAGTTAACAGTATGACCATGGATGATATCGATCATTTTGTTTTTCACCAGGCCAATTCATTTATGCTGAATTATTTAAGAAAGAAAACAAAAATACCCGCAGAAAAGTTTTATATTGACATGGAAAAAACCGGGAATACTGTTTCTGCAACAATTCCTATTGCTCTTAAAAATATGATGGATAAAGGAATGCTGAAACAAGGAGATAAGGTTTTAATGGCAGGATTTGGAGTTGGATATTCATGGGGAGCCACCATAATGGAAATTTAAAGAAAACAAACATTTAAAATTATAAAATATGAAAACATCCGTTTTTTTAGAAAAACTACAGGAGGAATTAGAAGAAGATGAAACATTGACTACTGAAACGAACCTGAAATCTTTAGAAAGCTATGATTCTATCAGTTTACTTTCTGTTATTGCGTTTGTAGACGAAAATTTCAGCAAAAAAATTGATACCAAGCATTTTAAAGATATTGAAACTGTTTCAGATCTGATGAATGTTATTGGAAAAGAAAATTTTGAAGATTAATGGATGCTTTCTCATTAAAAAATAAAATTATTCTCATTACAGGCGCTTCTTCCGGGATCGGGAGAAGCTGTTCTGTAGAATGCAGCAAAAGCGGTGCTGATCTGATTCTTGTAGGAAGAAACCAGGAAGAACTGATGAAAACCGTTTCTATGCTCAATCCGGAAACAAAAGTTGAAATTATCACTGAAGATATTACTCAATCTGAAAATCTTGAAGCAATTATTGCAGATAAAGTTTCAATTTTAGGTAAAATATCAGGATTTATACACTGTGCCGGTATCGAAAAAACGTTACCATTAAAAAAACACAATGCTCAGCTATATCAGGACATATTTGCTGTCAATGTCATTGCAGGACTTGAAATTGCAAAAATTTTATCTTTAAAAAAATACAAAGACGAAAACTCCAGTTTTGTATTTATTTCTTCTGTGGCAGGGATGATAGGAGAGGCAGGGAAGGCCGCTTATTCTGCCAGCAAAGGCGCTGTAATTTCCGGAGCCCGTTCTTTGGCTATGGAGCTTTCAAGAAGTAATATTAGGGTCAACAGTATAAGTCCGGCAATGGTCAATACTCCGATTTTAGAGAAAATGTTTGAAAATATCGGAGAAGAAGCTTCATCAGAAATTATAAAAAAGCATCCGCTTGGAATAGGTGAACCTAAAGATGTAGCGAATGCCTGTATTTTTCTGTTGTCTGATGCCTCAAGATGGGTCACAGGCAGCAACCTTGTGATAGACGGAGGATATTCAGCACAGTAACTTACTTTTTGTGTAGAGTTTCTATAATATTTTCTACGCTGTCAAATATTTTCTTATTGTCAAACTGACTTTCAATTGTTTTAAGGTTCTCTCTGATGTGGAGAACAAGGTCGGGATCGGTAAGGAATGTTTTCATGGCTGAATACATTTCATCTACTTCATAACTGATGAGGTATCCTGTCTCACGGTCTTTGATCATCAATCCTACATCTCCTACTTCTGTTGCTATAATAGGTTTCTGAAGAATTAAAGCTTCAGCAATGACCAATGGCCATGCTTCAGATTCCGAAGGCAGAACAAAATAATCCGCTTTTTTGATATAAGGATAAGGATTCATTTGGTTGCCAACCAGAATAAATGTTTTTTCAACATTATTTTTAGCTACCTGTGCCTTGAGGTTATTCATTTCATCACCCTCACCAATAACAATGATGCTGTGATGAAACCCGTCATTGATAAGCTTCGTATGAGCGTCAATAAGTTTATGATATCCTTTTCTAGAATGAAGTCTTCCTATAGATGCGAAAACAGGTCCTTCAGGAAAATTTTCAAGCTTTCCTTCTGCCTTACGCTTAATTTCTTCGATAGGAATAGGATTGATGATCACACTTTCAGGAGGATAATTTAGATTAGGATAATGCTGGTGCATCATATCTTTGATCTTGTGGGAACAGTACACCATGTGGTCAAATTGCGGAAAGCTCTTTAAAATGTTTGGTACTAAAGGCTGAAATTTCGGAACATTAATTTCAGAGTGAAACCATCCTATTTTTTTTGAATTCTTATTGGTTGAGTTCAGAATGGCATCATAGTCTCTGTAATCCATCCCGATCTCAATATCAAAAGTATCATTGATAAGACGGTCTGCAATGGCCGGAGTATTTTTCAATTTTCTCAGCTTTATTCTTCTTTTAACAAGCTGAAGTTTCTGTAAAATAGAATTGTTGGAAAAATCTTCTTTTCCGTCAGTAAGGTATATTTTTCTGATGTGCTTCGGAAGTTCATCACGCAGTTTTCCCTGGTTGAGGGTGAGGCATACCGTCATTTCAAATTTGTCAGGATTAAGATTGTTGAGAAGTCCCAGTAATACTTTTTCCACGCCTCCCATTTCCATGGAACGGTGCCTGAACAAAATTTTTATTTTTTTTTCTAACATTATCCGAAGATTGATTGTAACGTAATTTTTATTTTTTTCTTAATACGGAAAGGCAGCTGATGCTGATACTGAAGCAGATCGAATATTTCATCTGCACCGGTATAATGTTCAGGAACTTTCTTTCCATTGATAGAGCTGAGCCCTCTTCGTTTCATGGTATTAAAAATCACCTGGGCAAAATATTCGTGGGATTTCTTTTTATTGTCATTCTGTGAAATTCCGCCCTGATGCGTTCTGTAAAGATAGTTCGTTTCATTAATAAACTGAACGTTTCCTTTTTCATACATTTTAAGATATAAATCCTGATCTTCCCCTATTTTCAGATTGGGATTCATTTTTTCCGTCTGTTCATAAACTGCTTTTCTGAAGGTTACAAAATGAGCAATCTGAATCGGGAAATTGAAAAAATAAGGATCTCCACTCGGTACCTGCATCGCAGATCTGAATGGAGCTATTGGATTCAGGTTCTGGTCACATGTCATAAACCTTGAATAGGTAAGTACTGTATTTTTTTTAGTCTGAAAAATCTCCATACATTTTTGAATAGCGGTTGGAGCAATGGCATCATCAGGATCCACAAAGCCACAGATTTCACCTTCAGCCATTTCAATCAACTTACTTTTTGTTACACCTACACCGGAATTTTTTTCATTTTCAAAAAATCTGAATCTTTTGTCATCTGAAATCATTTCCCGGATTATTTTCTTCTCGTTTTCAGAAGAAGCATCATCTAAAATTACCGCTTCCCAGTCTGTATATGTTTGTTGAAGTATACTTTCAAAACAGTCTTTAAAAAAGATGGCATTGTTATAGTGTGCAATAAGAATAGAAAACTTCATTATTGTTCCTTGAATATTAAATCTTGATGATTAATTACAGTCGTATTTGATGGAATGTCTTTGTAAATAGTACATCCGGCTCCAATAATACAGTTATCTCCGATGGTAACTCCTTTTAAGACGGTTACATTACTTCCGAGCCAACAGTTACTACCGATCTTGATAGGAGCGGTGGTGAACTCAGATGAGAACAGCTTAAATTCCGGATGAGTCTGATAAGCATGATTGTGGTCGTAAAGCTTAACATTTTCCCCAAACAAAGTGTTGTCACCTATTGAAATGCTGTCAAGACAATTGATGGAACAAAAATTATTCATAAAAAAATGATCTCCGATTTCTAAAACGGCATTCTGCTGCACAAGAATATGTACATAATTTCTGAAACTCATGGAATTCCCAAGTGTAACATTTTTTAAATTGTCGTGCAGAACAAAATGATTACTGATCCCAAGCTTTATCCCTTTAAAAGAAACATTAGGGTGTTTTTTGAGACGAGAAATCTGGCTTTTCCGTTGAATTTTTGCTAAAATTTCATCAAGCATACCTGGATTTATTTTCACATTTGTAGTTTACAAATATAATTTGTTTTAAATAATTATAATAATAAATCTTATTTTTGTGCCTTAAAAATTAATACTTTATACCAAATAAAACAACTTTTCAGGTTGAGGTTGCTGAGTTTTGATAAAGTAAATCATTTGGTGTTCTGTGAAAATAAGTCAGATTACATTTACCCGATTTGTTGCCGCAATGGCAATTGTTATTTCTCATTTCAATAAAGATCTGTTCTTATACAAGATAGATTATATTTCCAATCTTTTTTTAAGGGCTAATGTAGGAGTAAGCTATTTTTTTATTCTTTCGGGGTTTATCATGATTATTGCTTATCACAGGAAAGATAAAATTGATTACCTGGAATTTTACAAAAACAGGTTTGCCAGGATCTATCCGCTTTATATGCTCGGACTTTTGCTCTATTTTATGACAAGATATGAGATGTTCGATTGGTATAAACTGATCTTATATGGTTTGGGTATCCAGAGCTGGATTCCGGGTGAGGCGATGATCCTGAATTTTCCGGGGTGGTCTATTTCCGTAGAGTTCTTCTTTTACCTGCTTTTTCCGTTTTTATATAATTATTTTTATGCAAGGAAAAACAAAATGATCTGGGTGTTTGCCATTGGTCTCTGGCTGATTACACAGGTGTTTTCTAATCTTTATCCGGTGTATGGAGCTTATGAAGGACCTCATACGAAAAGCCATGAGTTTCTTTACTATTTCCCTTTCTGGCATCTGAATGAATTCCTGATTGGAAATCTTGCAGGAATATATTTTGTGAAAAATTACAGGCAGAAAAATTATGATTACTACGTTATCACAGTCTTTTTTCTGATTCTTCTGTCACTGATGTTTGTCCCGCTATTCTATCATAATGGTTTGATGGCTTTACTCTTTGTACCTGCCATTCTTTTGATTTCGGCAAATAACGGGAAAGTAAGCAGGATATTTTCATTAAAGCCGCTGGAGTATCTGGGGGAAATTAGTTATGGAATATACATCACTCATATTCCTGTGCTTTACCTTGTAAGGGAATTTTTACAATGGCAGAAGTGTACGCTCAGCATTGATATGGTATTTTTGATTTACATTATCGTTATGCTGTTGAGTTCCGCGGTCTTTTACCAGTTAATAGAAAAGCCGATGCGAAACCTGTTAAGAAAGATTCATTTTTCAAAGCGTTAGTTTTCAAATAATTTTTTTTTTTTAACTAAATATTTAGTTAAATGTAGTGTCAGAACAAGTCATTTCTGAAATTGATATTGTACAGCCCTGAACGGATGCTTTTATAATCCGTAAACAAATACTTTGTGATCATCCCCCATTTTTTCAGAAGGGGAGCATTAGCAATCTGAAAGCTTCTGTAAACACGTTTGATATGAAGTTTAATATCTTCAGGAATGGTATTTTCATTTTCTGCCCACTGGTTCACTTCCTTCCATAATACAACGCGGGTTGAAGCCGGTTTTACTTCTCTGGAATCTACTTTGGTAATTCTGTTGTTCTCATGAACTCCTCTCACCGCTACAGCTTTGTCAAGAATTCCCGGATACAGATTCAGATAGTAGGAGAGTCGGAATAAAAATTCGGTGTCCTGATGAAGCTTTAAATGGGTTTTGAAAAAATACTCCATATTTTGTAGAGAACTTTTACGGATCGTCAGGGCATCAATACTGAAAAGTCCAAAAGTTCCTCTCATATTCAGTTGGCCCGGGAATACATCTTTAGGAGGATGTTCTTTATACACTGTAGTGAGGCGGTCTCCAAAAACCTTATAATACTGTTCTCTGGCTTTTTCAGAATAATAATGAACTCCTATAGCCCCATAAACTCCATCTACCTCGTGATTGAGAAAAAGCTTTTTTTCGGCATCAAAACGGTTAGGAAGATAGTAATCATCTGCATCAAGGAAAGCAATGAAATCTCCTTCTGCCTTTTCCATTCCTAAATTTCTGCTGGCACCTGCTCCATGGTTTCCTTTATCAGGATGCTGATAAAGTTTTACCCTGTCATATTTTTCAGCGAGTTCCCGGCAAACCTGCAGGGCATTGTCCGGAGACTTGTCTTCTACCAGTACCACTTCATATACCTCTTCGAACTGAAGCGCGGAATCTACAGCCTGAGCGACATATTTTTCAGCATTGTAAACGGGAATGATGACTGAAATTTTCATTTTTTTCGGATTATGCTTTTAATTTAATTTTTAAATAATGGGTAACCCTTTTCTCTACAAAATAGTACAGAAGAGAGGCTACAATAATAACTAAAACAATTTTAAGAAGAAAAAAAGCAATGTTTAGATAACCTTCAACTTTGAATCTTTTTAAAACAATTTCTACAAAAGGATGTGATAGGTATAATGAATAGGAAATATCTCCCAGAAATATTAAGAATTTGTTTCCTTCAAAATGGAAAATGTAATCAAAAGTCAGGAAAGAAAAAACAAACGTGGAGATAATTGCCAGTTTTACCCAATCATTGCCAATAGGAATGATGCTGAGTAAAACGAGTATAAATGAGGTTATTCCTATTACAGAAACTATTGCTGCCCATTTCTTTGGAACTGTATATTGGTTCAGTAAGAGAGCAAAGAGAATTCCTACAACAAAATAAAGATTGAGAGAATGGGTTACCATTTTCAGATATGGACTGTCAAAATGTACACAATATCCCAACATAGTAGCCAGAATGAAAAATCCTACGATGAAATAATACCTTTTTTCTTTAAAAAATAATGATAGCCCGAATATGAGATAAAAAAACATCTCAAAATTTAAAGACCAACCCAGGAAAAGCACGGGAAATTCCTTCTTTGTGGGAAGGAATAACAATGAATGGATAAGCTCATAAAGTCCTGCGCCATGAAAATAGAGGAAAAAACTGCCTCCAGGTATCATTATAGCAAAGGTCAAAAGATAATATAAGGGGACAATTCTGATCACCCTTCTTTTGTAAAATAAAGTGATCTGCTGAAAAGAATCTCTACTGAAATTTATTCTTTGCGTTGTGAAAGCCATGATAAATCCACTGATAATAAAAAACACGGGAACACCGATACTTCCTTTATTAAAAAGAATATCACCAAGATTCAGCCCGGGTAAGTTTATCGTTTCACGGAAATGAAAGCAGCATACCAATAATGCTGAAATTCCTCTTAAAATCTGGATATTATTAAGCTTCATAACAGAGAAAATCCTATCTTTTAAGAATTTTTTTAAAGGTATTTATAGTTTTTAAATAGGCCTATTTGATATAAAAATTTTAATAACCTTGATTTTTTCAATTTGTCTATTTTGTCTAAAGAGTTCTTTGCACTGAAATATAAATTAATTTTATCGATTAATTCTTCCGTCTGGAATTCAGAAAAATGAAAATTTTCTACAAGTGTTTTTCTTCTTTCTTCTTTTCTTAAAGACTGTGATTTGGGATCGGAGCTGATACCATCCTTATAAAAGCGGGATATAGATTGTTCAATAGGTCTATAAGTACAATTGTATTTGAAAATAGAAATTAAAAACCATTTCCAATCTGAACAAATTCTCAAATTTTCATCATAGAGACCTACTTTTTCAAAAGCACTTCTTTTTATAAATGTACTGGGATGCCAAATTGTTTCTTCAATTAAATCTAAAAACGAAATATTTTCTTTAGTAGGCCTAAGAACATCTTGATTTTCATCATCTACAATTAAATTACCAGAGATAATATCATCTGTGTGCAGTAATGGAGTTACTTTTTCTATAACTGATTCATTTAGCAGTTCGTCTCCACTGTTCAGAAAAAGAAGATATTCTCCAGTCGCTTTTGCAATTCCTTTGTTCATTGCATGATAAATCCCTTTATCAGGTTCACTTACCCAATAGTTTATTTTGGATTGATTACTTTCTATAAGTTCTTTGCTTCCGTCAGAACTTCCACCATCAATTACTATATATTGAAAATCTTTACCGGTTTGCCGAAATACACTATCCAGAGTTTTTTGTAAACCATTTCGGTTGTTGAAGTTTATCGTTATGATTGTAATGGATTTATTGAGCATATTTTTGAGTGTTTTTTTGTAAAATCTGTTTGTTATTGCGAAATAAAGGATTCTATATTGAATATGATTTTTTTAAATTATATTGTTTTTAAATCACATTCAATCATTTCTTTGCAAAGAGATTTTACGGTGTATTGTGGTTGCCAGCCGAGAATAGTTTTTGCCTTTGTAGGGTCACCAATCAGCAGGTCGACTTCTGTTGGACGATAATAATTAGGATCAACTTTTACAACTGTTTTACCTAATGGGAGTTGATAATTTGGGTTATTACAGCGTAATACCTTGGCAATTTCATTTTCCTGACTTCCTTCAAAAACCAGTTCTATTCCTACTTCTTCAAAAGCCATAATGAGAAAATCTCTTACCATGGTAGTTTCTCCTGTTGCTAAAACGAAATCGTCAGGTTTCTCCTGCTGCAACATTCTCCACATTCCTTCCACATAATCTTTAGCATGTCCCCAATCTCTTTGGGCATTTAAATTCCCCAGATATAAGCAATCCTGTTTGTTTTTTGCTATGTTAGCTACTGCCATAGTTATTTTTCTGGTAACAAAAGTTTCCCCTCTTCTCGGAGATTCATGATTAAATAAAATACCATTGCAGGCATACATTCCATAGGCCTCCCTGTAATTTTTTGTTATCCAAAAACCATAAATTTTTGCTGCACCATAGGGAGAACGTGGATAGAAAGGAGAGTTTTCATCATAAAAACCCTTTTCATTTTTATTGGATGGCATCCCGCCGTATAATTCTGAGGTAGAAGCCTGATAAATTTTCGTCTTATGGGTTAATCCTAAAATCCTGATTGCTTCTAATAAACGCAGTGTACCTAACCCATCTACGTTTGCAACATATTCGGGCATATCAAAACTTACTTTCACATGGCTCATGGCACCAAGATTATAGATTTCGTCCGGTTGTACCTCTTGTATGATTCTGATGATATTGGTAGAGTCTGTAAGATCTCCGTAATGTAATTTGAAATGCACGTTATTTTCATGCTGATCCAAATACAGATGATCAATTCTTTGAGTGTTAAAAGAGGAAGCTCTTCGTTTTACGCCATGAACTTCATAGCCTTTTTCTAATAGGAGTTCTGCCAGATAAGAACCATCTTGTCCTGTGATTCCTGTAATAAGTGCTTTTTTCATCATTTGTTTAAAAATTTTTCTTGATAAACTTGTTTTATTCCATCTTCCAGAGATATATCAGGAGACCAACCCATAGAATTAATTTTAGAGGAATCCATTAGCTTTCTGGGAGTACCATTGGGTTTTTCTGTATCCCAAACTATATTTCCTTCATATTGGGCAATATCTTTAATCTGCTTGGCCAGTTCTGATATAGAGATTTCCCTGGATGAACCTATATTCAGGTGACCGCTTTCATTGTAATTATTCATCAAAAATACACATGCTTTTGCAAGGTCATCTACATGTAAAAATTCTCTAAAAGGGCTTCCATCTCCCCACAAAACCACTTCCTTTACATTGTTTTGTTTGGCTTCAAAAAACTTTCTGAGCATAGCCGGCAAAACATGAGAATTATTTAGGTCATAGTTATCATTAGGCCCATAAAGATTAGTTGGCATTGCGGAAATGAAGTTACAATTATATTGATCCCTGTATGCATCACACATTTTTATTCCTGCAATTTTTGCTATGGCATAAGGTTCATTGGTTTGTTCTAAAAATCCACTTAATAGGTATTCCTCTTTTAAAGGTTGAGGTGCAAGCTTGGGGTATATACAACTGGAGCCTAAAAAAAGTAATTTCGTTACTCCATGTAAATAACTCTGATGAATTACATTAGACTCAATCATAAGGTTATCGTAAAGAAAATCAGCTCGGTACGTGTTGTTGGCGTGGATTCCTCCTACTTTGGCTGCAGCAAGAAAGACATATTCGGGCTTTTCGGTTTCAAAAAATGTTTGTACACTTTTTTGATCTGTAAGGTCTAATTCACTGGAAGTTTTGGTAATAATATTATTAAAACCGTTCGAAGTTAAGTTTCTTAAAATGGCACTTCCTACCATACCTCGGTGTCCGGCAATATATATTTTAGAGTTTGGGTTCATAATTGTAGTTGTAACGAATTTTATAATAAATTATTTTTAATAAATTATTGAAGCTTGATTTCAAAATTTCAGGAAAAGATTTATTTTTTTTAGGTAAACTATTTTTTAAAATTACATATTTACAATCTATTTTTGAGATTGTTTCAATATCATTTTCAATGATTTTTTGATGATAATTTTGATATAGCTCTTTCAGGGAATCTGAATTTTCCAAAGAATATCTGTCATAGTATTTTGCTAAGGTTTCGGGATTTTTATATTTAAAATTTGAAAAATGATAAAATACCAGAGGAGAATTATCCGGCATGCGGTATTTATTGTCTTCTGTAGCTACCAATCCTATTCTTTCATGCAGATTCCATGGAGCGGCATTATACCCCATTTTACTGAGAATTTTTACATTTTTGAAGAAAACAGGGGAAAAATTCATCCAGATCTGATCTACAAATAACCCTTTTTCCGGTTGATTATAGCAAAGAGATAACAATCTTTCTTCCCACCAATCAAGAAGTTTTTTGGCATTTTCAGAATGGCCCCTTAATCCTATAAATCCCAGATTATATATACCAAAATTAAGAAAAGTGTTTTCTACAGGTTTATAGCCATCTAAAGGAATAGAACTCAGAATATGAGGGGTGAGCAAGATATCTGCGTTATCTTCAAATTCTGCATTCAGGATTGATAACTGATCAAATATTTCAATATCCGGATCGAAGTAATATATAAATTCCGTATTGGGATTTTTTGCTAATAAGTACTTGAAAAATGATGCTTTTACAGAGGTGTTAAATTCTATAATGTCATATTTCATCCATAATTCATCAAAATTCTTTATTCCAATATCTTTCATTTCTACAATTTCACATTGGAAAGAATCATAATCTATTTCGCTAGATTTTTCATCGCATAATCCTATTACAAATTTGAAGTTTTCACCATATTTATTAATAGAATTTTTTAAAACTTTAGCTTGTGCTAAATAGTTATTGGAGCAGATTGTGAAAGCTATATTCATAGGATTTTGGAAGTAAAAGTTGTTGAAATGTCTTTGTATATTGTAAAAAATAATTTACTTTCTGGAGTTTGATATTTTTCTATTTTTAATCTTTATTATTTTGTAAGACTTCTGAAATGAATTTATTTCCTAAGCTTCGATATTAAACGAAATAATTTTTTAGATAAATCTAATAGCCCCAGATCTTCAGTCATTTTTTTTAAAGCCAAAAGGAGTTTAAAAGTTTTTGATTCTTTTAAATTTCTTATTTCAATGGTTAATTCATTCACTTTGTTATAGTTAATGTCTAAGTGTTTTAAAAGTAATTTATTGAAGTCAGAGTTGGAAATCACTTTTTCAGCTTCATTATAGAAAAGCATCTGATATAAAATCATATGTTTCCTGTCCCGTGACATACTCGTTGCATGCTTCCTATACAAAGCCAGAGGAGCATTTATAAAAATGAAATCGATGTTTTTTTGTGCAATTTGAATCCACAAAAGCCAATCTTCTTTCGCTTTTAGATTTTCATTAAAACGAATAGTTTCAAAAATAGACTTTGGAAACAAACCACAATGAATGGGAATTGTAAATGTGAAGTCCCATTGATACAGGATAGATTCAAAATTCAGTAAATCCTGAGATAGCTTGCAAAAGGGAGGCAATAATTCTTGCTTATTAGAATCGTCAAATAAACAAAAATTTGACACTATTATTGCTTCTTTGTCTTGTATCAGATTGAATGAATCAGAAAACTTGGTTTGAGCTAAGATATCATCTGCATCTAAAAACTGAATATAATCTCCGGTTGTGACTTCCAGAGCAGCATTTCTTGCAGAAGATAAACCTCCGTTTTCTTTGTGAAGATATTTAAAACGGCTATCTTTTTTTACCCATTTATCGGCTGTCTCTGCTGTATTATCAGGAGATCCGTCATCAACAATGATACATTCCCAATTTTCATAGGTCTGATCCTGAATAGACTGCAGGGATTCATCCAGAAAACGTGCTTGATTATAACAGGGGACAATGACAGATATTTTGGGATTCATTTTCATTTTTAATCAATTATTTTTTACAATGTGTTTTTTTAGATATATAGTGGTCACTATCTTTTTTGATAATGATTTCTGACACTTGGTACAAGGTACAAAATTATTTTTTCAGGAATAATCATGTTATAAGTAGGTTGAGTATAGCTTTTTCAAGTATTCCGTTGGAGATATTCCTGTAAAAAAGCTTTCAGTAAGTTCATCGAATTCAATAGTATAAAACGAACCTTCATCACTTTCATCATACACAGCCTCTTTACCGAGATGACTCTCGAGCTGGCACAGTATTTCTGACAATGAATACTGATAAGGATAAGCAAGATTGATGATCGTATTGTTAAGGTCCATCATATTACTTCCTACAAAAGAGCCAATATCATCTATTCCGATCAGGATTCTTCCTGCATTTCGATGAAGAGTAAATCTTTTTTCCGAGATAACAGCATTACTTAGGAAATTGATCAGTGTATTGGGATTACCACCATGTCCCACTGCATTTCCTACCCGGAAGATAATATAGCTGACACAGTTTTCTGCAATGATCTTTTCTGCATTAAGTTTATGCTTTACATAAGGACTTTCCGTTTTGGAGGGATCATAAACACTGCAGGTAGAAAAATAAATAAGTTTTTTATGTGGATTTTCCTCAATACAGGAATGGAGAAGGCGTATTTCTCTTTCGAATGCTGAGGGATCCTTTTCAAGAGAATTGGAAACTCCCGATGCGAAAAAGATAACCTCATCTTTGTCATAAAATCTTACGGCATTTGCCAGCATTCCGTTACCAATAATCATATGCTTCTTGTATACTTAAGATGTTAGTTGTATCTCTTTTAAATCTTTCATGTTGATCAATAGATTTTAGAGCTTTTTAAAGATTTTAAATAACCCAATTTTATTTCCCAGTTTTGCCCATCTTGAATTTTTTACATGGTTTAATTGGTTGAGTACCTGTTCATATTTATTTTTCGGAACATAGCTTTGAAGAAAAAGATCTTCAACACTGATGTTTCTTCTTTCTGCCATTTTTATCAGCGCTACCCAATGCCAGAACAGTGCTTTCTCAGCATTTTTAGTCGTAGAAATACCACTATCATGGATTCTGTATAAGTATAGATCTTCATCAATATATTTTACAGGAGCTGTTTCGCACATTTTCATGTACCAGTCTTTATCTTCAGCAATTTTTAGAAACGGATCAATGCCGGAAGTCTTTTCGTATATCTTTTTCTTAAAAGTAGCAAAATGTGAAATCTCGCCGTTAAAATTATAGTAAGAGTAATTCAGCTCAGTAATCTGTTTCGCTTTATGGACCGATTTAGGATTAAGATGTTCATCGCAAAATACAAAATTGGAATATACCATACCCACTTCGGGATATTCAGAATATGCCTTTAAAATAACTTCCAAAGCATGAGTCGTTAACCCATCATCAGGATCTAGAAAACCACATATTTCAGATTCAGCAAGTTCTATTAATCTTCTTTTTGTATAACCGATTCCCTTGTTTTGGTCATTCTGATTGATTTTAAACCGGGAATCATCACCTATGATTTTTTTTATGACTTCAAGAGAATCATCAGTAGAGCCATCATCCAAAATTACCGCTTCCCAGTCTGTTTCTGTCTGAGCAACTAAGCTTTGGTAGCATTTTAAAAAAAAATGACCATTATTATAGTTGGCGATAAGTACACTGAATTTACTCATTTCGACTGTGTTTGTTCAAGATTTTTTTTAATGCATTCAAATACCCAAAACCGTGTTTTCTATCTGGTTCCAGAATGTTCCCTTCTGCCCATTCGTTCCAGGATTTTATAATTAAAAACTGTTCCGGATAATCCTTTTTATCTTCAAGATATCCTATAGCCTTTTCTACTTGCTGTTCAAACAGTTCCGGGGAATTGTTAGCCAAAATGATTCCTCTGTAGCCGCTTCTTGGAGTATTATCCCAATTGGGCAGGATACATGGATAGGTAGGAATATTGCTTTCTTCAAACTTTAAGTCGTTTACTACTGCCTTTGCATCCTGAATTTTAACTTTAGGCTGTTCTTTTTTCTTAAATCCTATTAATCCTTTTATCCTGTTTTTATAATATTGGGAGTGAGAAATATATTCTTTCTTCGCAATATGAGGTATCCAGGCTTTCTGAAAAGCATTGGAAATCTTACTGTCATATCCCATAGATTTAAAATCCAGGTCATCGCGGAGCTTGTTGGATGCCATAATATATAGATCATCAAATCCGTTTTTCCTGGCGAGGTCTCTGAATTTTGTAATATAGTGGGGATCCCCTTCATTCAAATGATTGGGATCATAGATAATGAAGAGAGGCTTGTTGTTCACCTTGATATACCTCTCGTCTTTGAAGAAAGGCAGAAGATATTCAAAATGAGCAATTAAGTCCTGTTCATTAGGATAGACTTGTTCAGCAAGTATTTTTTCTGATAACCCGTGCCATATTCCTGACCAGGTTTCATTGGCCCAGCAGAAACAAAAAGGGAAATCTGGTTTTCCTGATTGTAATACATCATTTGCCACGCGTTCCAGCAATTGTTTGCCGTTGCCAAACCAGTAGTGATAATAGATAAATCCATGTACCCCATAGTCTTTTGCCATCTGAGCCTGCTGCTCTCTTACTTCAGGAACACGTAGATCATAATAGCCAAGATCTGCAGGATATATAGGCTGTTCGTGACCTTCAAAAAGAGGTTGGGCTTTGCTTACATTTGTCCATTCAGTGAATCCTTTACCCCACCATTCGTTATTTTCCGGAACAGGGTGGTATTGTGGGAGATAAAAGGCAATTGGTTTTATTCTTTTCATAATTGATTGGAAAATATTTTCTTAACGGATTCCAGATATTGTGTTCCGAATTTTAAGTCGGGTTCCAAGTGATTTCCTTCTGCCCATTCATTCCATGCATTGATAAAGATAAAGTTTTCATCTTCGGAATAGGGAGTAAAATCTGACTTAATATTGGAAAGCCAGTTCTCAAAATATTCCGGTGATGAATCTTCGAGTATCAGAGTAGGGTTTTCTCCTCTTCTGGAAGTATTGTCCCATCCGGGTACAAGGGAAGGGTAGAGCTTGCAATGAAAATCTTTTTGACGGATTAAACTTTCTCCCATCCACTTATATGGAACGGAATTGAATTTCTTCTTTACTTCTTTTTTTATAATACGTCCCTTAATCTTGTCTATAATAGTTCTTTTTGGCGGGATTTGTCTTTCCTTAATCTCTTTGAAAACACTTTTTCTGCGGATTCCAAAAGGTTCAAAATCAATTGCTGCATCAAAACCGTCAACTAACTGATCCCAACCTTCCTGATAAGAAAAAACCATATGACATATATACAATTCCATTCCTGCCTCTTTTGCTTTCTCACGCCAGCATTTGATTGTTTTCTGTATATCAGGTAAGATATTAGGTTTATAAATTACAATAACAGGCTTATTGTTGACTCTAATATATCTTGGATCCTTTAAAATAGGAATTAAAAAATTGATATGATCTTCATTGTCCTGATCGGAATATTTTTGTTCAATCAATACTTCATGATCATTACCATCCCAACGTCTGGTCCAGTTTTCATTGGCCCAGCACAACATGAAAGGTAGGTCTTCTTTTGGATTTTTTAATTTCTTGTCAATTGGCTCATGCATTAAGCGTTTACCATTAAACCAATAGTGATAATAACAAAAGCCATAAATTCCGTATTCTTTGGCAAGCACTTCCTGTGCCATTCGGGCTTCTTCCAGCCTCAGATCATAAAAACCAAGGTCTGCGGGAAGATGTGGCTGGTAGTGGTTTTCAAATAAGGGTTTTGCTTTAGCTACATTTGTCCATTCTGTAAACCCTTTACCCCACCATTCATCATTTTCCGGGAACGGATGATATTGTGGTAAATGTATGGCGATTGGTCTTATTTTCATATTTATGTGCTTAAATTATCTATTAAATAAATATTTGATCGTTTGTTTCAAGGGTAAGACTTTTACCCATGAAGGATTGTTAAAGGAAAGTTCTATAACTTTTAATTTTGAAAAAAATCCTAAACGGTTAGTATAAGAATAGTGATCGGTTGGCTTTGACTCAATAACTGATACCAATTCTTCATCTCTTCCATCCACATATTTTTCATGTTGAGGGATAGCTCGGATATTATGTTGTTTATTTTTACAAGAATCTTTAATCTTCGCTAGTTTTCTATTCCAACCTTCTGATGAATAGTTTTCCTGTAAATATGTTAATTGCTGTCTGGTGATGAGGTTCTTATAATTTTCATCTGTGATGATTCTCTCAACTTCTAACTCCCAGCTTTTCAGATCTTTAGAGTAGAATATTCCTTTTTCGTTATTATCATCAAAAACCTTATAGACGCCTGCGGGATTATAATGCAGCACAAAAGGAACTCCAGCCATTGCCGGTTCCAGAAGTGATGTGAAAGATGGTATAGGAAACCCTTCTAAATACAAGTCTGCAGTTTCAATGTATGGGTTAATATCTCTTGTAGGATGAATGAAAATTAATCGTTCATGGGTATAAATTTTCCTGTTGGGATTATTTAGTTCAATACCTATGATAGTAAAGACTACATGTTCAAATTTTTTTACAATTTTTAATGCTTCCTCATAGAAATTATATTCCTGATTGGGTTCATATTTCGATGCTCTGCCAATTGAAATAATATTGAATGTATTTTTCTCCGTCTTTTTTAATGAATATGACTCATCTACAGGTATGGGTAAAAAAAACTGATCTTGTACTGGAATATTTCGGTTTTCAGAATCCTTTAAAATATTTGATTCTCTTATCTGAAGCAGAAAATCTGTAACAGGTGCGCCCAGCCAATAGGTATGTTCAGCATGATTTAGGAAAAAGACAGGACTTTTTAATTTTTGAGAAGAAAAAACCAAAGAAGGGATTACATCATGTGGATGAATGTGCAAAACAATTCTGCTGAAATAATTCTCCTTCAATGTATCTACTATTTTTTGAGCTTTTTCAATGATGCTTAATTTTTGATCATAAACAAATAGATTATGATCAATATTATATTGATAAGATTTGGCTATTTCAGAGACTTCCTGAAAATTCTGCCAGGTACTCAGCAGATAATGTTTACTGTTTTTATCATTTTCCATCCAGCTGAAAATAAGTTTTGAATGTCCCCCAATACTGCTGATTTCGGAAAAAAGATGTAATGTTTTATCCTCTGCGGTATCTTGAATATTTACATTGTCAAAATCTAAACTTTTAAGAGCAATATTTCTGATGATTGATTCAAAACAATTAGAGGTGTAATATCCCGGAAAATTATACCAAGCCGAATATGACACTTTCTCTATATACATCAAACAATCATTAAACTTCTTTTCGTCAAAAAGAAGTTTAGCGATTTTTAATGTTTTTAGGAAAAATTTCTTATTCTCTAATAGTCTTGACATGGACTAAAACTTATTTATAATATCAATAATTTTACTTATTTCATCATCATCCATAACAGGAGAAATTGGAAGACTCAATACTTCAGCATGAATTTTTTCACTGATTGGAAATGACAGATCATTCCAGACTTTATAAGCTTCTTGCTTATGGGGTGGAATAGGATAATGAATTAAAGTCTGCACTCCATTTTCTGTAAGGTATTTCTGTAGCTCATCTCTTCTTTCAGAGCGGATAACAAATACATGCCAGACATGTTCATTTTCATCGGCCGGATATTCTGGGAGAATGACTGCGGGATTTCTTATTTCGTCAATAAAACGTTTTGAAATCTCTCTTCTTATTTTGTTTTCGTTGTCAATATACTTTAATTTAATATCCAAAACTGCAGCCTGAATTTCATCAAGCCTGGAATTTAATCCTTTATATATATTTACATATTTTTGATTAGAGCCATAATTGGCTAATGCTCTGATTGCTTTCATTAAATCATCATCATTCGTAGTGACAGCACCTGCATCCCCTAAGGCTCCTAGATTTTTGCCCGGATAAAAGCTGAAACCAGATGCATCACCTAGATTTCCTGATTTTATTCCATTCCATTCTGCTCCGATTGCCTGTGCATTATCTTCTATAATTTTGAGGTTATGCTTTTGGGCAATTTCTTTAAGTGAATCAGAAAATACAACTCTGCCCTGAAGGTGGACGATGAGAATACCTTTGGTTTTTGAAGTTATTTTTTCTTCAATTTTAGAAATGTCAATATTATAGGTGTTAATTTCCGGCTCTACTAAAACCGGGACTAAGCCATTATCTGAAATAGCTAAAATAGAAGCAATATAAGTATTGGATGGAACAATAATTTCATCTCCGATATTCATTACTCCTAATTCTATATAGCCTCTCAAAATGAGCCTTAAGGCATCCAGGCCATTAGCAACACCAATAGTATGTTTAGTTCCTATATACTCTGAAAGATTTTTTTCGAAGTTTGAAAGCTGGTTACCCATGAGATACCATCCAGAGCGGAAAACTTCTAAAAGTTTGGCTTCTATCTCGTTTTGATATTGTAAGTTTACCTTTTGTAAATCAAGAAATTTAATCATAGTTTAAAGTTTAATTGAGTAAAAATCTAGGGCAATTCCTCTTGCTCCCATGTTTTCTTTCTGCTGAATGAGCCCTTCGTTTAAATATTTGCCCTGGTTTTCTGTAGAAATTCCAAAACTGTAATATTTTCTATCATTGAATTTTTCCAAAAGAAAATGATTGATAAAATCTAATGCTCCTGCTTTTCTTCCTTCTGAAGATGCTGCCATATATTGAGTATGAATGACATTTCCGAAATCAAAAATAACAATACCAGCTAAAATGTTGCCATCTTTTTGTGCTTGATACAGTCTTATATTTTCTGGAAATTTTTCTTTTAATAATGTAATTTCTTCTATTGTATGTACTGGTTTTGCATCAAACTTCTGAAGAACAGAGGTAAGTAAGCCCCAGTATTCTTCAAAGTTTGTATTTTCTGTAATTGTTACATTATTTTCTTTACACTTTCTTACCAATTGCCTTTTTGTCTCTGAAAATTGGATAGGATGTGAAAGATCGATAACTGACGAAATATCTCTTCTGTACAGATTGGCATCATTACGGAAAAGAGCATATAAATCTTCTTCAGAGGGACATTTATGAAAAATATGAGGAACAGTTTTGTATATTATTTCATTGAAAGAAAGAGCAGAATAATATTTCTTTACTTCAGCAAAAATCTCTAGAACGTCAATTGCCTTTATAGCATGTGATAAGATTAACGACCCAAAAGTTAAGCCACCATGAGAAATAATCTGTGTTCCGGATTCATTTGCAGGTAATAACGCTGCAATTTTATTATTTTTAAAAATGAGTAGTGAATGGTCTTTGAAACGGTCAGAGTGATATTCCATAAAATCTCTGTCAAAAAAGAAAAGTCCGTTTTTACTTTCAATTATGAAATGATTCCATTGATCATAATAATCTTTTCTGTATTTTTTTATTTCAATAGCCATCTTATAAATTTATGGACATGATTATGTTAGAATCTGCAGAATCTTGTTTTACAAAACCTGCTTTCTCATAAGCTTTTATAGCTCTGGTATTTTCAGTTATAACCTTTAAATAAAGACTTTTTAAATTAAATTCTTCTTTAGCAAATTTAAAAATGTGTTTGAAAATTTCAGCACTTAATCCTTTTCCCCAATATTCCTTTTCTCCAATATATCCGAAGTATTCGGCTGCCCCATCATCAATATTTATATTTTTAAGACCGACAACTCCGATAATATGATTGTTGTAGCGGATACCTTTGACCCAATATGTTGGATTTTGATTGAGTGAAGCAAACCATGTTTGCTGATCATCTTTTGAAAAATCAGGAGTACTTGTTAAATGTTTAATTTCTGGCTCATTGAGCCAATCCCAGGATTTACTAAGTATTTCCGGAGTATATTCTACAAGGGTAAGTTGATGAAAGCTTATGAAGTCTTCATAATTTCTGATATAATCTTTTTCATTATAAGTATGTGAAGCTAGTACAAGGCAAATAGCTCCTGAAGAAAAATTAATTTCTGAAGCCCAGATCCCGGGAGGAATATGTAGCCCTAAATAAGGACGGTTAAGAAAAACCTGTCTCTTAAATTTTCCATCATCTAAAGAAACTTCGAAACTGCCACTTGCTGCAATCAGAAATTGATGACATTCTTTATGGGAATGAGCTCCTCTGCTTTCACCTCCGGCAATATCATATAAATAGAAAACTCTTTTTACATTAAAGGGAAAAGATGAATTGTTTTCAACCACTGTAAGGTTGCCTTCATCAAAACTGATTTTACCTAAATCAATAACATTACAGTCAAATACAGAAATATTATTTTTCATCAGTCAGTATTTTAAATTCTTTGAAATCTCTTATATAGTCACTTTCATTGTACTCTCTGTCGGATACAATAAGAGCTAGTGAGTTGGTCGAAAAGTTTTCCAATCTTCGCCAAAACATATTAGGAATATACAGTCCATAGTAAGATCTGTTTAAAGAAAATCTTTGCTCCTCTTTTCCATTATGGATTACAACATCAAAACTTCCTGAAAGCGCAATAATAAATTCTTGCTGTTCTTTGAAGGCATGGCTTCCCCTAACTTCTCCGCCGGGAACATCATATACCCAGTATGTTCTCTCTATTTCAAAAGGTAATTGATTAGGGTACTCAAAAAAGGATAAATTTCCTCTTTTATCATATATTTTAGGAAGTTCTATTATTTTAGGAATCATGGCGTTTGTACTTTGTATTCAAAAGTGGGTCTTGTTATTCCGGGATAAATATGCATCATTGTTCCAACTTTTACATTTTCTACTTCAAATCCAATAAAGTTATCAACCCCCAACAGGAGAATTTTTTGATCCTTTCCAAAATAAAGTCTGAAATAATAATTTCCGGCATTTAAAAGTCCGGCTGGTATATCAAATTCTACAGTATATTCTCCAATTTTTGAATCACTATTAGAAACAGGGTTTCCAACGTGGAAAATTACCAACTCTTCATAATTTTTCAACTCAAATGTTGTATCGAGTGTAATATTCGGGCAGTAATTATGAAATACAAGTTTCACATGTACTCCGGAATCAATATCTAGTAACTTTCCTTTAATAGGACTTACGAGAAATTCTTTTATTCTTATATTTTCATTCCCAATGGCTTCGTCAAGATTGCCATTGTAAATGTAAGAACTTTCTGTTGCACTGCTTTTTTGATATTCAATGATAGTACTAAGGATATCACCTTGGTAATTAATCTGACCCTGGTTTAAAAGAATTCCTTTTGAACATAATTCTTTAACGGCAGTCATGTTATGACTAACAAAAAGAATAGTTCGTCCTTCTCCTCTTGTTACGTCATTCATTTTACCAAGACATTTTTTCTGAAATTCTGAATCCCCTACCGCTAAAACTTCATCTACGATAAGGATTTCAGACTCTAAATGAGCTGCTACTGCAAACGCCAGGCGGACATACATCCCTGAAGAATATCGTTTCACGGGAGTATCTATATATCTTTCAACGCCTGAAAAATCAACAATTTCATCGAATTTCCTTGTAATCTCTTTTCTTGTCATCCCAAGAATAGCTCCATTAAGAAAAACGTTTTCCCGTCCCGTCATTTCCGGATGGAAGCCTGTTCCTACTTCTAACAGTGATGCAATTCTCCCTTTTGTATATATTCTTCCTGTTGTAGGTTTTGTAACTTTACTTAAAACCTTGAGCAGAGTTGATTTCCCCGCACCATTTCTGCCGATAATTCCAACAGCATCTCCTTGTTGGATTTCAAAATTAATATCACGAAGAGACCACACATAGTCGGATAATCCTTTTGTTGTTCTATCATTGGCTTCACCAATTTTCAGATAAGGATCTTCTTTTCCTCTTACTTTATGCCAGAACCTGTTAAGATCATGAGAAAGAGTACCTGTTCCGACTTGTCCAAGGCGGTATTGTTTGGATATATTTTCTGCTTTTAAAGACAGCATATTCTTAAATGATTTAAAATTAATAAAAAAGTTTACCAACAAAGGTTATACAGTATCCATAAAGGTTTTTTCAACCTTATTGAAGACAACAATTCCTATCATTAAAAGGATAAGAATAATAACAGTACTCATTCCCAGCATGGTGGGAGAAAAGTCTCCAACACCTATCCAAGCATATTTAAAACATTCAAAAATACCGGTTAAAGGATTATAATAAGCCAGGTTTTTAAAAAATCCTGGTAATGAGGAAACAGGATAGATAACCGGAGTTGCATACATATATAAACTTACACCAAAGCCCAGTAGCATTGCAAGATCTTTATACTTTGTAGTCAGTGAAGAAAAGATCATACCAACTCCCAAGGCAAAAAGTGCCATTAAGAATATTAGGAAAGGAGTTGCAAGAATCCAGATATTAGGATGAACTTCTCCTTTACTGTAATAATATGCCCAGGCAAGAATGAATAAAATAAGCTGTACTCCAAACCGCATGAGATTAGAGATAACAATGGATAACGGAGTAACCAGTCTTGGAAAATAGACTTTTCCGAAGATGCCGGCATTCCCGGTAAAAGTAGAGGAGGTAGCCAGTAATGAGGAAGAAAAGTAATTCCAAAGAGTGACACCAGCCAGATAAAAAAGGAGCGGTGGAGCTCCATCTGTAGGTAATTTGGCAATTCTTCCAAAAATAACCAGATAAACAATGGTCGTTAAAATGGGATTGATAAAAAACCAGATCGGGCCTAAAATAGTCTGCTTAAAGCTGGATACAAAATCTCTTTTTACAAACATATAAACAAGATCTTTGTATCTCCAGACTTCCTTTAGCTTCAAGTCAAATAACGAATGATCGGCATCAATCGTTTCTGTCCACTTTTGTTGTGGTTCATTCATCTGTGTAAGTTTTTGCAAATTTATAATAATTAATTATTACCGTGTATATTAGTTTATAAATTTTCATAGTCAATAAAACTAAAAATCAACAACTAATATATTGATATTTGTCGGTATGAACAAAAACTATTGGCCATAAAGCCAATAGTCTATGAATTTTATAAATTATATTTGTTATTTTCCGATAAGTTGTTTCAGGTATTCGCCGTATCCACTTTTGCCATATTTGGTAGCCGTTTCAAGCAGTTTTTCTTCACCAATGAATTTATTTCTGAAGGCAATTTCTTCTATACAGCCAATTTTAAACCCTTGTCTTTTTTCGATGACACTTACAAATTCTGAAGCGTCGTGAAGAGAATCAAAAGTTCCTGTATCCAGCCATGCCGTTCCTCTGTTCAGAACAGCTACCTCAAGCTTTCCATTGCTTAAATAAACATTGTTGATATCTGTGATTTCCAGCTCACCTCTTGCTGAAGGTTTAATATTTTTAGCGATTTCCACTACATTGTTATCGTAAAAATAAAGACCTGGAACGGCATAGTTTGACTTAGGGTTTAAAGGCTTTTCTTCAATAGAAACAGCTTTCAGATTTTTGTCGAATTCCACTACACCATATCTTTCCGGATCTGCTACGTGGTAGGCAAAAACAACTCCTCCTTCAGGATTGGTTTTATTTTTCAGTAAGGTTCCCATTTCAGAACCATAGAAGATATTATCTCCCAATACCAGCGCTGCAGGGTCGTTACCAATAAATTGCTCGCCCAGAATAAAAGCTTGTGCTAAACCGTCCGGGCTTGGCTGTACAACATATTCTATATTACAGCCGATTTGCGAACCGTCGCCTAAAAGTTTGATGAAACCTGCCTGGTCGTGTGGAGTTGTGATGATCAGAATATCTTTGATTCCTGCTAAAAGAAGTGTGGAAAGCGGATAGTAGATCATGGGTTTGTCGTAAACAGGCATCAGCTGCTTGCTTACGGCAATAGTTAGAGGGTAAAGTCTTGTTCCGGAGCCTCCGGCTAATATTATTCCTTTCATGTTTTGGTGCGTATTACGCTATTTCGTTTGTGTTATAAATCGATTTATTTTGCTACTTCTGGTGTGTTATAAAAGACTGAAATGAATGATGTCAGATTCTATACTTGTTCCTTTAATAGCTGGAGATTTAGCTGTATTGCTTGCTGTAGTAATCCTGATAATTTCCTGAAGTCACATTTTCAAGCCATTCTTTATTTTCAAGATACCAGTCGATGGTTTTTGCTAATCCTTCTTCAAAGGTAACTGAAGGTTTCCAGCCTAAATCTTTATTCAGTTTTGTTGCATCAATAGCGTAACGTTTGTCGTGACCCGGTCTGTCTTTTACAAAAGTGATCAGTTTTTCTGAATAGCCTTCCGGTCTTTCCAGCTTGGCATCCATTTGTTTGATCAGTTCTTTGACAAGATCAATATTCTGCCACTCGTTGAATCCTCCGATATTGTAAGTCTCACCGGTTTTTGCTTCTTTAAATATCTGATGAATCGCCTTGGCATGGTCAATGACAAACAACCAGTCTCTGGTATATTTTCCATCACCGTAAATAGGAAGCGGTTTCTCGTTGATGATATTCGAAATACAAAGGGGAATGAGCTTTTCAGGGAAATGATTCGGGCCGTAGTTGTTGGAACAGTTCGATACGATGAAAGGCATTCCATAAGTATTTCCGTAAGCTCTTACCAAATGGTCAGAAGCTGCTTTGGATGCTGAATACGGAGATTGAGGGTCGTAGGATGTCGTTTCTAAAAAGAATCCTGTTTCGCCTAAACTTCCATATACTTCGTCGGTAGAAATATGATAGAAAAGATTATTTCTTTTTTCATCCGGGAATCTGCCGTGGGTATGATCAGGATTTAACGTCCAGAACTCTTTACAAAGATTCAGAAGATTAGCGGTCCCGTTTACATTCGTGTTGATAAATGCCATTGGATCTGTAATACTTCTGTCTACATGACTTTCTGCTGCTAAATGTACAACCGCATCCGGATTGTATTTTTCGAAAACTCTTCTAAGTTCTTCCGGTTTTGTAATATCTGCTTTTTCGAAAACATAATTAGGTTCATTTTCAATGTCCTTTAAGTTTTCCAGATTTCCGGCGTAGGTAAGAGCATCAAGGTTGATGATTGTAGTATCCGGATTGTTTTTTACAAATTCTCTTACAACATGGGAACCGATAAACCCGGCACCTCCTGTAATGATAATGTTTTTCATTGATTTATTTTGAGATGGTCTTTCTTCCTATACTTTTATAATGAAATCCGTTTTGCTCAGGGATTTCCAATGGATACATATTTCTGCCGTCAAAAATGACTTTGTTTTTCATTTTTTTAGCCATCAGTTCAAAATTAGGGTTTTTGAATTCAGGCCATTCTGTAGCAATAAATAGTGCGTCCACATCTTCCAGTGCATCATACATTCCTTTGGCGTATTGTATTTTGTTGCCAAGAAGTTTTTGAACATTACTTTCTGCAACAGCATCATATGCTACAATTTCCGCGCCTTTCTCCAATAAAAGGGCAATATTGTCTAAAGATGAAGCTTCTCTGATGTCATCTGTATTTGCTTTAAAGGCAAGTCCCCACATGGCGATTTTCTTCCCTTCAATATTCCCTCCGAAGTATTTTTCAATTTCAGACACTAAAATAACTTTCTGGGTGGTATTTACATTTTCGGTAGCTTCCAGGATCTGGAAATTAAAATCTTCCTGTTTCCCGGATTTTATAAGTGCTTTTACGTCTTTAGGGAAGCAGCTTCCTCCATATCCGATTCCAGGGAATAAAAATCTGTGCCCGATTCTGTCATCACTACCCATTCCCAGTCTTACCTTATCCACATCTGCACCTACCTTTTCACAATAGTTGGCAATTTCATTCATGAAGGTGATTTTTACTGCTAAAAATGAATTCGCTGCATATTTGGTAAGTTCCGAAGACTTCTCATCCATAAAAATGATGGGAATTCCGGTATTGGTAAAAGGCTGATATATTTTAGACATAATATCTTTAGCTTTTTCTGAGCTTGCCCCTACAACGACTCTTGAGGGATTCATAGAGTCTTCAACAGCAAATCCTTCTCTCAGGAATTCAGGATTTGAAACTACATCAAAAGGAATGCCTGTTTTAGAAGAAATTGTTTCTCTTACTCTGTCCGCAGTTCCTACGGGAACAGTACTTTTATTGACAATGACTTTGTATTCAGTCATCATCTCGCCAATATTATCGGCTACCTGAAGTACATAAGACAAATCTGCAGAACCGTCTTCTCCCGGAGGAGTAGGCAATGCCAGATATATAACTTCGCTTTTGTCTAAAGCTTCTTTAAGATTGGTAGTGAAAAATAATCTTTCGGACTGGATGTTTCTTAAAAACATTTCTTCAAGGTTCGGCTCATAGATGGGAACAATGCCGTTTTTCATACCTTCTACTTTTTTTTCATCAATATCAACACAGTATACTGAATTGCCAAGTTCTGCCAGAGTAGTTCCTGTAACCAAACCTACATAACCTGTTCCTACAATCGTTATATTCAAAATATCTGTTTTAAAATTCTAAAGACAAAAGTAATAAAAATCCTGTGACATACTCTTTTAATTTATTGTAAATGAATCTTACGCTATTTGCTTGATACTTAAGATAATTTTGCATTTTTAGAAAAAAAGCTTATATTTGCAATGGATTTACGGAAAAAATGGGAAGGCTTCGGAAGAAAGCCTTTTTTCGTACTGTAAATCAAGATAAAAATATATGGAGTTTAGAAAAAGAATTGAAGAATTATTAAATGAATTCCTTGAGACCAGAAAAGATCTGTTTCTTATTGATCTTAAAATTTCTGCAGGGGATGATATTACAGTGATTTTGGATGGTGATAACGGAGTTTCTTTGCAGGACTGCCTTGATGCAAGCCGTGCGATTGAATTTAATATGGATCGTGAAGAGCATGACTTCAGCCTTCAGGTGATGTCGGCAGGACTGAGCGAGCCATTATCCACACCAAGACAGTTCAGTAAAAACATTGGAAGAGAGATTGAGGTGATGCTGGAGGATTCTTCTAAAATTGAAGGAGAATTGTCAAAAGTAGACGATGAGAAGATCACACTTGTTCTACGTTACCGAAAGCCGAAAGATATCGGAAAAGGAAAAGTAGATGTGGAGGAGGAGAAAGAAATTTCTTATCCTGAGATCAAAAAAGCATTAGTAGTAATTAAATTTTAAAAAGAAAAAAGAATAGATGGATAATATAGCGTTGATTGAATCCTTTGGTGATTTTAAAGACGAAAAAGGGATCAGTAAGATTGATCTTATGGCAATTATTGAAGATTCACTGAAAACTCTTTTAAGAAAGAGATTTGATTCAGATGATCATTTTGATGTGATTGTAAACCCGGATAAAGGAGATTTTCAGATATTTTTGAATAAAACAATTGTAGAGGACGAAATGTCTGAAGATGATGATTTGGAGATAGAAATCTCTGAAGCAAAGAAGATTGACCCTACCTTCGAAGTAGGTGAGGACTTTACAATGGAAATTCCTGTTGCGCAATTGGGAAGAAGAAATATTCTTACCCTTAAGCAAATCCTTGCTACAAAACTTCAGGAACACAATAATGCAATGCTGTACGAACAGTTTAGAGATAAAATTGGTGAAATCGTTGTAGGGGAAATCCACCACATCCGTCATAAGCACGTGATTTTGCTGGATGATGAAGGAAACGAATTTATTTTACCAAAAGAAAACCAGATCCCATCCGATTTCTTTAAAAAGGGTGAGAATATCAGAGCTATTGTTGAGACAGTAGATTTTAAAGGTTCTAAACCACAGATTATTATTTCCAGAACTGCACCTAAATTCCTTGAGAAGTTATTAGAGCTGGAAATTCCTGAAATCCAGGACGGAACAATTATCCTTAAAAAGGTAGTGAGAATTCCTGGTGAAAAGGCGAAGATTGCAGTAGATGCTTATGATGACAGAATTGATCCGGTAGGAGCTTGTGTTGGAGTGAAAGGATCCAGAATTCATGGCGTTGTAAGAGAGTTGAGAAATGAAAACATCGATGTTATTCAGTGGTCTAAAAACCCTGAGATTTTGGTGAAGAGAGCATTAGGAAACGTTACTATTAACAAAATTGAAATCAATGAAGAGACCAATTATGCATTGGTATATACTCCAGTTGAGGAAATTTCTAAAGTGATCGGAAAACAAGGTCAGAATATCAGACTGGCTTCTTGGTTGACAGGATATGAGATTGATGTATACAGAGAGTCCAGCGAGGATGATGATGTTGAATTGAAAGAATTTAACGATGATATCGAGCAATGGATTTTGGATGAGTTTAAGAAAGTAGGACTTACGACTGCAAAATCAGTATTGGATAAAGAAACTGAAAGTCTTTTAAATATGGTAGACCTTGAAGAAGAAACCATCGAAGAGGTTAAACGTATTCTGAGAGAAGAATTTGAAGATTAAGATTTTAAATAAATTTTAATAAACAGTAAAAAAGAAATACTTTAATTTTAAAAATTAAAAACAGTAAATAATATAAATGCCAAAAATTAGATTAAATAAAGCGGTTAAGGAATTCAACATTTCGATGTCCAGATTAGTAGAGTTTTTACAGTCAAGGGGTTTCGAGGTTGAAAGCAATCCTAACGCTCAATTGGAAGAAGCGGCATATTCTGCATTGGAGGCTGAGTTTGCTAAAGATGGCGAACAAAGAAAGGCTTCCCATGAGGTGGTGATCACTAAAGTTCCGGAAGAAAAACTGGAAATTGAAGAAAAGAAAACCCCTGAAGTGATAAGAGCTAAAGCAAATAAACCAGAAACTAGAATTTTAGGTAAAATAGATTTGGAACCTAAGAAGCCTGAAGCTGAAGAGATTCCTGCAGCTCCTGCAGTTCCTGTGGCTCCTGTTGCGACACCGGTTGAAGAAAAGAAAGAAGAAATCGTGAAAGAAGAACAACCGGAAGTTAAAGCAGCGCCTGAAAAACAGGAATTTAAAGTTTTGGATAAAATTGATTTGTCTCAAATAGAATCTAGAAACAGACCTGTGAAAAAAGACAAACCAAAAATGGAGGAGAAAAAAGAAGAAGTTAAACCTGTGGAAACAGTAAAGGAAACTCCAAAACCAGCGGTTGTAGAGGAGAAAAAAGTAGAAACTCCAAAAGTTGAAGCTGAACCTGAATCTCAGGAACCACAAAAAATTGAGACAGTATATCAGAAACTTGACGGTCCTAAGATCGTTGGGGAAAAGATTGACTTAACTCAGTTTGCACCAAAACCAGGTGCTGGAGCAAAAAAGAAAAGAAAGAGAATTGAAAAACCTGGTGGCCAGAATAACCAACAAGGTCAAGGGAATAATCAAAACTCAGGAAATAACAACAACCAAGGTGGACAAGGCCAAGGAAACCGTCAGCATAATAATAACGGTGGACAGGGACAAGGTGGAAACCGCCAGGGTGGTCAGGGAGGCCAGGGAAATCGTCCTCAAGGTCAAGGTGGCCAAGGTGGAAACCGTTTTGGAAATAACCAGGGTGGTGGAAATCGCCAAGGTCAAGGTGGTGGCTTCAAAAAAGGAGGTCAGAACAACAGACCTGGACAAAGAGTTATGCCAGTTGAGCTAACTGATGAGCAAGTTAAAAACCAGATCAAAGAAACATTAGAAAAACTTACTAATAAAGGAGGGAAATCTAAATCTGCAAAACATAGAAAAGACAAGAGAACTTTCCGTAGAGAGCAGGATGAGCGTCAGCAGGAGCTTGAAGCACAAGACAGAACTCTTAAAGTAACAGAATTCATCACAGTAGGTGAATTGGCAAGTTTGATGAATGTTTCCCCAACTGAAGTAATTTCTGCTTGTTTCTCATTAGGTGTAATGGTTACCATGAACCAAAGACTTGAAGCCGATACCTTATTATTAGTAGCAGATGAATTCGGTTATAAAATTGAATTCTCAGATGCTGATCTTGAAGATACGGATGCAGAAGATGAAGTAGACACCGAGGAAAGCCTATTACAAAGAGCTCCTGTAGTTACTGTAATGGGACACGTTGACCATGGTAAAACTTCATTGTTGGACTACATTAGAAAAACAAACGTAATTGCCGGTGAATCCGGAGGAATTACTCAGCACATTGGTGCTTATAACGTGAAACTGGAGAACGGTCAGAGAATTACTTTCTTAGATACACCAGGTCACGAAGCCTTTACTGCAATGAGAGCTCGAGGTGCACAGATTACGGATATTGCAATTATCGTAATTGCGGCCGATGATGATGTAATGCCACAAACAAAAGAAGCAATTGCTCACGCACAGGCTGCAGGAGTACCAATGATTATTGCTATCAACAAAGTAGATAAGCCGAATGCAAACCCGGACAACATCCGTCAGCAGTTATCAGGATTAAATCCACCGGTTTTAGTAGAAGAATGGGGTGGAAATGTTCAGGCACAGGAGATCTCAGCTAAATTCGGTAATAACGTAGATGTATTGTTGGAAAAAGTTTTATTACAGGCTGAAATGCTTGAGTTGAAAGCGAATCCTGACCGTGCAGCAAACGGAGTTGTTATTGAAGCATCTTTAGATAAAGGTAGAGGTTATGTAGCAACAATGTTGGTACAGACCGGAACTTTAAGAGTAGGTGATTATGTAGTAGCAGGTAAAAATCACGGTAAAGTAAAAGCTTTGCTTGATGAAAGAGGAAAAAATCTAAAAGAAGCAGGGCCATCAATTCCTGCAACAATCTTAGGTTTGGATGGAGCGCCTACTGCAGGTGATAAATTCCGTGTGTATGCTGATGAAAGTGAAGGTAAAGCAATTGCCAATAAGAGAGAGCAGCTACAGAGAGAATTATCAATCAGAACCAAGAAGCATACAACCCTTGAAGAATTGGGTAGACGTATTGCTTTAGGAGAATTCAAAGAATTGAACATTATCCTTAAAGGAGACGTGGATGGTTCTGTAGAAGCTCTTTCTGATCAGTTACAAAGATTATCAACAGAAGAAATCAGTGTTAAAATTCTTCACTCAGGTGTTGGACAGATTACAGAATCTGATATCAACTTAGCCGCAGCATCCGATGCTATTATCATTGGATTTAACGTGAGAGCAGGTGCTAATGCTAAAGAACTTGCAGATCGTGAGGAAATTGAAATCAGAACGTATTCTGTAATCTATAAAGCAATTGATGAGGTAAAAGAAGCGATGGAGGGAATGCTTTCTCCGGAAATTCAAGAGCAGGTGATTGGTAATGTTGAAATCCGTGAGGTTTTCAAGATTTCTAAAGTAGGTACAATTGCAGGTTGTATGGTTCTTACCGGAAAAGTAACGAGACAGTCTAAAGTACGTTTATTAAGAGACGGTATTGTTAAATTCGATGGAGAACTTGAGAGTTTGAAACGTTTCAAAGATGATGTGAAGGAAGTAACAAAGGGTTACGAATGTGGTCTGAACCTTAAAGGGTATAATGACATCGAAATCGGAGATATTCTTGAAGTTTACGAAGAAGTAGCAGTTAAGAAGAAACTGAAATAATAATTTAAGATAAGAAAAGCAGGCATCTCAGATGCCTGCTTTTCTTATATATTTGTTTATAAATATTTCGTTAATTTTCATTCAAAAAGGTAACAAGCTTTATTAAATCTTCATCCTTGTCAAACTTTATTTTATTAGATTTAAAGAAATTATTTAAGCTGTCTTTTTTATCAGGAAATTGGTTGATAATATCCTTTTGACTTTTAGGCTTTTTGATAAAGCCTTTTTCAGTTTTGATATAATATACTGGGTCAAGTGTTTTAAAATTAGCAGGTTTGTCACTGGCATAACCATTAGGGGCAGGGGTGTAGTCTATAAATTTTGTTTTAATCTTTTTGTATAGTTTATTCTTCCCGTTAACAATTTCATAAAAGTATCCATTTAGTTCATCTGAAGTATCCAGTAGAACAAGTGTTTTCTTTGGTGAAATGATTTCTATCCTTCCATATTCCGTTTTCTTTGGAAGTGCAAGAACCTCATCTTCTTTTTTGAATTCAATCTCATCATTATAGCTATTATATCTTATCGGTACTTGCTCATCGGTTGTTCCTGAGATTTTGGCTTTCATAAAATTTTTGTCAGGATAAGGTGTTCCTAGAATTTCATCATAGTTTAAGGTTTTTCCAGATGATGACTGCAGAGTATAATATATAGGTTGAGTTCCAGTACTATAATTTTGAGAAACTATTTGTTGCTGCGCAAAGCAGAAAACATGGGCTAGTAAGAATGTGGATATGGTAATTTTTTTCATAGTGTAATGAATTATTTATTTGTTTATTTATTGTATCAAATGTAAAAAATATATTGTTATTTATGTCACATTCTGTGTTTTTTTTGCAAATATAAGTGTGTGGTATTAAGTGGCTTAAATTAGAAAAATATTTTAAATTTTTTAAAAAAATATTGAAATATGTATTTAAGTTAAATATTTTTATCAAAACGATTAATTTAGATTTATTATAAATAATATTTTATCTATTGTTTATTTTGTGTTAAAAATGCCAATTTGTGACTTTTGTTTTAATTTTTAGGTTCTTGAAATCATTGAATATTGTGAATCTTTATTATGGATATTGAAGAATAAGAATATACAACTATGGGAAGGGCGTATATGCGAAAATGAAAATTTGCACGTGTTAATATTTATTAACATATTTGCCCATTAAATATATTAAAATTTGTTAATATGAATGTTAAATTACGTGTATTAAGCGCTGGAGCTTTATTTTTTTTAGGACAGGCGGCTTTTGCGCAGACTGCTAAAAAAGATACTACATCTAAAGTAAAGCAAATTGACGAGGTCGTTGTGCTTGGGTATAGTAAAACTGCTACAAAAGCTAAGTCTACTGCGGCATCAACTACTATATCTGAAAAAGTTTTAGAAGATCGTCCAAATGCCTCTTTCCTAAACTCATTACAGGGAGCAGCTCCTGGTATTACCATTAACTCTAGTTCAGGTTCACCTGGATCAGGTAGAATTGATGTTAGAGTGAGAGGTATTGGTTCGCTTAACTCAACTATGGATCCTTTGTATGTAATCGATGGTATGAGTACAAATGGAACGCAGTTTAGAAACTTAAATCCAGAAGATATTGCTACTATCTCTGTTCTTAGGGATGCTGCTGCAACATCAATTTATGGTAACAGAGCAGCAAACGGAGTTGTTATTATTACTACTAAAAATGGTACATATAATAGCGGGATGAAACTTTCATATGGTTCTACAATTGGTTTCTCTGCTTATCCTAAGCATAATTACAATCTTGTAAATGGAAGCCAGTATAGAAGTTTACAAAATGAATTTGTTTTTGGGCCGGATGACCAGTATACACCTGAAGAAGTTCAAAACGCACCTAATACAGACTGGAAAAAACAGTATTTCCAGACTGGAATGACTCAACAACATAATCTGGGAATGACTTTTGGTGGGAAAAATATTTCAGTTTACTCATCGCTGGGATATTTTGATATGACAGGTATTGTGAAGTCAACAGATTTTAAAAGATTTAGTTTTAGGAATAACATTAATGGTAAATCAAACGACGGAAGATTTACATATGGAAGCCAGTTAGCTGTTGGGTATTCAAAAAGACATCAGCTAGATCAGGAAACTAACGTAGCAGGTTTAGTGGCAAACCCACTTCAAAACCCGCTTTTTAGTTCAATTTTAGCTAGACCGGATCTAGAGCCTAATCCATATACAAGAGGATCTGATATGTATAAGGCTATTGGTGCAGGATATAGTGATAGAATTCCATGGGTTACTCAAGATATTATCAATGGAGGGGTACAAAACGTATATACTGAGACCAGTGTTTTAGCAAACGTTAACTTCGCATATAAACTTACTGACTATTTAACAGTAGGCCATAAATCTGGTATTGATTTTAAAGAATCTGACAGAGCTTTTGCTCGTGCTCCTTATGGATACCTAGCATTGGTTGCTAAGGCTGGAAATGACCCTTATGGAGGTATTGAAGTATTGAATAATGTTAAAGATTTTAATATTAACAGTATTACGAATTTAACATTTAATAAGTCTTGGGGTGATCATACATTAGAAGTTGGAGCATACTTAGATTATATTAAGGCTCATTACAGAACAAAACAGTATCAGCAGAACGGTCTAAATCCGTTAACATGGGTGTTAGGAGCAGGTACGGGATATGTTCCTTACAGTACTACCACTCCTACTTTATATGTACCGAATGTTACCGCACAGAACGTTAATGCAGGTGCTCTAGCTTATTTTGCTACTGCAGATTACGATTATGCTGGTAAATATGGTTTCACTGGTATGATAAGAAGAGATGGTGCATATAGATTCTCAAAAGAGAACAGATGGAATACATTCTGGGCCGTTTCAGGTAGATGGAATATTGATAAAGAAGCATTTATGGAGGGATCCGTATTTGATATGTTAAAACTAAGATCTTCTTATGGTACTCAAGGTAACCAGAACTTAGGAATTACAGCAAATAACTTAAATCCTCTTGTTAACCCGGCTACAACGACTTTATTTAGAAATGTTTTTCAGACATCAACAGCTTATTTGAACCAACAAGGTTTATCGCTGACTGTTCTTGGAAACCCTGATGTTCGTTGGGAAACTCAAAAAATGTTTAACGTAGGTTTAGATTTTGTTGTATTTGATAGAAAGTTAGAAGGTAACTTCGATTACTATATCAAAACTACCGAGAATTTATTTAATAAATTGAATATTTCAGCAGCATCTAATGGCGTGTTTACTATTGATGGTAATAATGGCCGTATGAGAAATAACGGTGTTGAAGCTAGCCTGCGATATAATATTTTCAACAAAGGAGACTTCAGATTATCTGTTTTTGCTAATGGGTCATTTAATAAGAATACAATTCTTGAATTACCATACGGATATTCACCGACAGATAATGTAAATGCTGCAGGATCATTAGCATTCCAATGGAATCTTATCCGTTATGCTGGTGTAAATAAAGAAACTGGAGAAATGCAGTTCCTAGACAAAAATGGTAATATTACTGAAAACCCTAATGACAGTGATAGAGTATTAACAGGAAAATCATACTATCCTAGGTATCAGGGTGGTTTCGGTTTGAATGGCTCATTCAAAGGTGTCTTTGCTGATGTTTTATTCTCATGGCAAGCTGGTGGATGGCAGTATGATAACCTATACCAATGGCTGGTTGATCCAAACAGTATTGGTACAGGTAATAATGTAAGTGCTGATCTATTTGATTCTTGGACTCCTGATAATAAAAATGCAGGTCTTCCATCTATTACTGCCAATAATACAGGGGCTGATGGAAGTTCTGACAGATATTTATATAAAACAGACTTTATCAGGTTAAAAACTATATCAATTGGGTATTCTTTCCCTAAAGCTAGTTTAGAAAAATTACCTATTAAAGGATTAAAACTATTTGTTCAAGGTGAGAACTTAGTTACTTGGAGTAATTGGAAGGGGCTTGATCCAGAACCTGTTACCGATTTCTCATTAAGTGTTTATCCTAACCCTAAAACATTCTCTATCGGTTTCAACGTAGAATTTTAAAATTTAAAAAATGAAAAGAAATATAATAAAATTATTATTCATTGCAGGAACATTAACGGCTTTACCTTTGCTTAATAGTTGTAGCGATGCGATAGATGCAACACAGCCAGGTCAATTAAATGATTCAGAGGCTATTGCTACTATTGATGGTATGCAGGCTTTCCTTATCGGTAGTGTATATGGTACTTTAGAAACAGGTAACGAAGTATATTTGTCATCTGTTATTACGGATGAAGTTAAACCTGGTGATGGAAGTGGTGGTCAGGAATTTCAATTGCACCGTTTCATTGTAAGTGGTGGAGTTGGGACATATCCTGAATTAATCTGGCAATCTCATTACAGAACAATTAACAGAATCAATAGATTGGTAGAAGGAGCAGCCAAAATTACACCTAATGGTGCTACAGAAACTACTACTTATAATAAAATTGTTGCACAGGCAAGAGCTATCAGAGCTTTCTGTTATCTTGAATTAGAAACTTATTTCTCCACTAATATGGCAGATGAAAATGCTTTAGGAGTTATTTTAAGTGATAAAGTAGATGAAGGAAACTTTGTTCAAAGACCTAGAGTCAGCAATAAGGATATTTATGCACTTATAAACAGTGATCTTCAGTTTGCAAGAAATACATTTACGCAGCTTGATGCTTCTGCTACCACTGCCGCAGCAAAATCTGATGCAAATAAATATTATGTAGGTAAAAGCTTTGTTAATGCTGTAAGTGCGAGATTTAATCTATACAGAGGAAATTATGCACAGGCAAAAATAGATGCGCAAGCTGTAATTGATGCAACTGCAGGTGTCAGTGGGGCTTCTTTTAGTTTAACTCCTGGTACTCCAATTACAACTACAGCTGCTCCTACAATTGGAAATTCAACTTGGAATAGTGCATTCTATAGTACATCAAATTCATTTAATCCATACAGAAATTTATGGGATGATAGAGATGGATTCAGAGGTGAAACAATTTTCTCTTTAGGGAGACAGGCTACCGGAGCTAATGGTATTGCTATAGGTTCTAGATACAATTTGAATAACTCAAGTATTACGGGTACACCATGGTGGTTTGTAGGACGTAATCTATATAATACTTTAAAAGGTTTACAGGATGATGTTAGAAAATACGCGTTCATAGATCCTTCAACTGTTGAAAATCCTAATTATCAAAACCCTGGTGTTAATACCAGATTAGATAGGCTTATTGTAGATAAGTATCCAGGGAAAACAGGTAGTAATACCAGAAATGATATCAAATCTTTCAGACTTTCAGAAATGTATTTCATACTAAGTGAAGTCGCTGCTAATTCTGGAGACTTTACCGGGGCTGCAAACTATATTAAGGCAATCAGAGATGCCAGAAATACGCAGGGAACTGCTACAACTGCTCCTGTATATGCTAATGCAACAGCTGCTTTTAAAGATATCCTGAATGAAAGAAGAATTGAACTTTGTTTTGAAGGTCACAGATATATAGATTTGAAAAGACTTGCTGTGAAAGCTGGAGTTTCAATGAATAGACATCCAACAGATGATATTGTGGATGTATCCAATCTTACGAATGGTGATTACAGATATACATTACCAATTCCAAGTAGTGAAGTTGCGGGTAACGCAAGTGTACAGCAAAACCCTGGTTATTAATCATACAATAATCATTTTATATAGAACCCCTGTTCAAAGCAGGGGTTTTTTATGTCCTTTTATTTCTTATTTTTGCTGTACAATAATGAATAATGAAGTACATCCTTTTCATACTCTTCTCTTTAGGTTTTGTAACCAAGGCTCAGGTCGTTAATAAGGCAGAGACTAAGCCTCAATCCAAAAAAGAAGACACCCTTGTGATAGATTCCGGGAAAAAAGATTCCCTGAAAATTTTCAAACCTACTATAAATGATTACCAGTATCAGACGCAGTTTTCTGAAAAGAAAGTTTTTGATACGGTAATGACTTTTGATAAAACCTATATCTTTTCACAGCAAAATAATAAAGATAATTTCGGAAGAGTACAGCCTGCCAATATTGGTTCAGGTTTTAACCCTCTTGTATTTGAGGTTAATGATGAACAAAATCTTTCTTTATTGCCTTCCAACAAATCTTATATGATCATTGGAGCCAATGATGTGAAATATTATGATGTAAAAACACCTACCGCATCATTTATTTATCATAATGCCATGCGAAACGGTGCTGCTCTGAAATCAACCTATACTCAAAATATCGGAAAGAGATTCAATTTTGCGCTTGAATATATGGGACTTCGTTCTCAGGGTCTTTACAGAAACTCATTATCAGCAAACAACAATACTTTGTTTTCAGGACACTATGTTTCAAAAAGTGGAAATTATGAGCTTTTTGCCCATTATCTTCATCAGAATGTAAATAATCAGGAGAGTGGAGGAATTACTGAAGATAATTTGTTTCAGAGCGGTGACAGCAATTACAGTAACAGACAAAACGCACAGGTAAATCTGGCCTCTTCAAGTTCACAGTTTTCTTACAGAAGATATTATCTGAGCCATCAGTTTACTCCATTCAATTCTGAGAAATTTCCTTTCAGCATAAGACATATTATTTCTCATCAGGGAAACAAATATTACTATAACCAAACTGCTTTGGAACCGTATTGGTATGACGCTCCTACAGATTTAGTAAATGGCTTTCCATTGACAACCAAAAAATATTCTGAGAATTTCAGCAATACCGTAAGTCTGATTTTTAATAATGAAAAATTCAAACTGGATGCCGGGGTACGTTATCAGATGATTAAATTCGGGATAAGAGATGTTGTTGCACTTAACAACGTGCCTTTTCCTGGTGAGCTGAAAGAAAACAGAATCGGAGCTGTAGGAAACCTGCAGGTAAAACTTTGGGACAAAATTCAGTTGAATTCGTTTCTGGAATTTTCAAACGGAAGCCAGTTTAAAAGTTATCTGAAGACAACCAATAATCTGAAGTTTGAACCTATCAAAGATTATTTCGTTAATGCCAAAGTAAACTTCCAGAGTGCCTATCCTTCATTCAATTATCTATTGAATACTTCTGTTTATAATAACTTCAATTATTATCTTGAAAATGCGAAGAATCAGTCTGTAATGGAAGTAGGAGGAAGCATCAATCTGAAATGGTTTAAAACAGAGATTTTCGCCAATTATTTCAGAATCGATAACTATACTTATTTTGACAGCAACGGAAGTCCGAAACAAAGTGACAATTCAGTAAATATATCTCAGATTGGAGGAGATGCTACTTTCAGCTTCAACAAATTCCACCTGAATACAAGAGTGCATTTCCAGAATACTTTAACGAATAAAGAACTACTTCCAATGCCGGGCTTCATCGGTAGAGCCAATTTCTTCTATCAGACCCAGGCTTTCAAAAAAGCAGCAGAAATTCAGGCAGGGGTTAAAGTATATTACTTCTCTAAATTCGCTTCAAGAGAATATTTCCCTGTTCTTAATGAATATATTCTTCCAAGAGCAGATTCATTTTCAATTGGAGGGCAGCCTATCGCCGATATTTATATTAATATGAAAGTGAAAAAAATGTTCTTTTTCATAGAAGGACAGCAGATAGGAACTGTTATTTCCAATAACAAAGCATATGCATTTCCACATTATCCGGTGTATGATTTCAGATTGAATATCGGAATTGTGTGGTATTTGTTCAACTAAAAACGATACAGGTTGAAAACAATTAATAAAATATCATTTAACGATATAGAAAGTATTCCTCAGCTGGTAAAAGATTTTTTAAATCAGAAGATTGAGGGGTTTGAAAATAATACATTTTCCTTAGATCATTTCAGGCAGCAGATTCATCTGAAGAAAGATTCTTTTACCTCTGAAAAAAGAAGCATTTTAGCTGATGTGTTTGAAGCACAGTTAGAAACTCTTTCTCTATCTTCAGAGCAGAAAGAAAATCTTGAGAATCTTAAACAGCCCAACACGTTTACGATAACAACAGGGCATCAGTTGAATCTGTTTTCAGGACCTGTTTTCTTTGTGTATAAAATTCTTCAGACCATAAAAACATGTACTTATCTGAAAGAAAATTTTCCGGATTTTAATTTTGTTCCGGTGTATTGGATGGCTTCGGAGGATCATGATTTTGCAGAGATCAATCATTTTAAAACCGAAAATAATTATTACGAAACCAATGAGAAATCCGGAGGTCCGGTAGGAAGAATTGAAATCAGTGATACCTATTTTATTTCGGAATTTGAAAAAGAATTCAAAGATTCCATTTTCGGTACAGAGCTGATTTTAATGATGAAGGAAGCTTATAAAGCTGGAAACACTTTAACGGAAGCTATTAAGATTCTTGTCAACCGTCTTTTCTCAGAATTCGGACTTTTGATTCTGGATGGAGATTCTAAGGAACTTAAAAAACAGATGAAGGAGATTTTTGAAGATGAACTTCTTCATTTCAGCTTACAGAAAACTTCTGAAGATAAAGTCAAGTTTCTGACAGAGAAATATGGGAAGGTTCAGGTAAACCCTCGTGAAATAAACCTTTTCTTCCTTTCTGAAACGAGAGACAGAATAGAATTTAACGGACACAAGTATAATATTGTAGATAAGCCTATCCAGTTTACAGAAGAAGAAATTCTTGTCGAATTGGAAAACCATCCTGAAAAATTCAGTCCGAATGCGCTAATGCGTCCGGTATATCAGGAAAATGTACTTCCTAATTTATCCTATATCGGAGGAAATGCCGAAATCATGTACTGGCTGGAATTGAAAGATTATTTCTCAAAAATTAATATTCCTTTCCCAATTCTGATTCCAAGAAACTCTATGCTTTTCCTGAAAGAAAAAACATTGGGAAAAATTGAGAAACTAGATCTTAAAATAGAAGATTTTTTCCAGAACTTCTCGGTACTTACCAATCAGAAGATTTTAAAAGATAATCCCATTGTAGAATTACTTGAAGAGAAAGAAGAATTATTGATTAGTAATTTTTCTGCATTGAGAGCTTCAGCAGAAACTACTGAGAAATCCTTCGGGAATATGGTAAAGGCAGAAGAAGTACGACAATTAAAGTCATTCAAAAGAATGAAAAAACGTCTGCTTCATGCTGAAAAAATAAAACAGAATGAGTTGCTGGAAAGACTTGAAAATCTGTTTTTAGATGTTCATCCCGCAAAAACATGGCAGGAAAGAGTGTATAACTTTAGCGTATTCTTTTCAGATTATGGCTATTCGTGGCTTGAAAATTGTTTGGAAGAAATGGTGGTTCAAGATTCAAAATTAATAATTGTTGCCATTTAATTTTAAAGAAGTATTTTTGTAAATTATAATTATCGAATATGATAAAGAGGTTTTTTATTCTATCCAGTTTATGTATGGTTTTGGGAGTTTCAGCTCAGAAATCACATACGGTTGTGCAAGGTGACAATCCTTACAACATTGCCAAAAAGTATGGAATGACTGTAGATGAATTGCTGAAGCTAAACCCAAAACATAAAGATGGCAAACTGGCGATCGGTGATGTTTTAACTATAAAATCAGATAAAGCAGCCACTCCGGTTGTAACAAAAACGACTCCTGCAGAAAAAGTAACTTCAACAGCAAGTACTTCTTCTCTAGGTAAAATTGTTTTACTGCCAAAACAAACGATTTATGGCATCACAAAACAATACAGAATTTCTGAAACTGATCTGAGAAAACTGAATCCTGAACTGGATTCTCATATGAAGATCGGAGATGAAATTACTTTGCCTCTTGCCAGTATTAAGAAGTATGGTGGTGCTCAACAGGCTGTAACACCGGAAAAACACGTTGAAACTCCTGTAGAAAAAGCAACTGCAACAGCTGCTACATCTACATCTGCTACCACTCCAGCAGCAGAAGGAGAATCTTATGTGATTCAGGCTAAAGATAATTATTACAGAATTACAAAACAGTTTGGCATTAGCCAGCAGGACCTTTATGCTTTAAATCCAGGATTGGAAGAAAAAGGACTGAAACCTGGGGATACCATTAAAATAAAAAGAACAAATACGACTGCCAATACTGATACCGTTGCAGAAACTACAAATCCAAAAGCAAAAATGGATTCAGGGAATGAAAAATCAACAGCTGCTTCCAATGTTGCAGTTGGTGATGATTATGTAACCTATACAGTGCAGCAGGGAGATACAGTATTCTCTATCGTTAATAAATTCGGTGTTTCTATTGATGAGCTTATCGCTCTCAACCCGGATCTTTCACACGGTTTGAAAACCGGAATGGTTCTAAAGATCAAAAAGCAGGATGCAGCTTATATAAAGAAAAATGGTGATGCTTTAAGCGTTATCCTGATGCTTCCTTTCGGGTACAGTACCAATGAAACTCAGTATAGAGCAATGGCACTTGACTTTTTGACAGGAGCTAAGCTTGCTATTGAAAGAAATGCAAGAGGAGGGCAAAAACTGGATATCAAAGTTGTAGATTCAGGAAATGAAGCTTCATTCAAAAACTCTTTGACACAGATTAATCCTGATAATACAGATCTTATTATCGGACCTTTCTTTAAGTCCAATGTAATTGATGTTCTTGATTTTACCAAAAATCAGAAAATCCCGGTTGTAGCACCATTTGCTAACTCTCCGGAACTCTATAACTACAGCAACTTGATTATTGTCGAAACCAATAATCAGACCTATGCTGATAAGATTGTAGAAGAAGTAAAAGGTGTGTACTCAGATCAGAAGATATATATAGTGGCGGATGCTAAAAAAGAAGATGCCAACTATATCAAAGCAGGACTTGAAAAAGCAGTAAAAAATCCTAATATTATTATTGTTAATTCTCCGGCAGATATTCAGCCGGATCAGAATATGATGACAGGGCAGTCTGCACCGGTTATTGCCATTTTAGCGAATGATGATAATGCTGCAGGAGATGCTTTTGCCAGCAGAATGATTGCTATTTCTAAAGAAGTACAGGGTATCAAAGCGTTCAGTATGTTCTATTCTCCTGTTTTTGAGAAGAAAGTGGATGAGCTGAGCCAGGCAAGTCTTGTATATCTGATGGATAGAAAGATTAACACAGACGGTAGCTTTGAGAAAGAAATTCTGGCAGCTTATAAAACTAAATACTGCAAAACCCCACCAAAATATGCTATTGTAGGGTTTGATGTGGTAAATGACATGTTGACCAGAGAGAATAAAAAAGGAGAAATCTTTAAGCAGATGAATAAAGTTCAGACTCAGCTTGCTACCAAATTTGAGTTTGTAAAATCTAAAGCTAACGGTGCATATGTAAATACGGGTTACAGAGTAATCAGGTTAGTACCATAAATGATTTATAGCACTTAGAACGAATATTGTTAACATTATAGTTATATTTGCATAATATTTAATTCAATACATGAAAGCACTTGTATTTCCAGGGCAGGGTTCTCAGTTCGTAGGAATGGGAAAAGAATTGTATGATTCTAGAAAAGATATTAAAGATCTGATGGAATCTGCCAATGAAATTTTAGGTTTCGACATTCTTTCCATTATGTTTAACGGTACGGATGCGGATCTTAAGAAAACAGAGGTTACCCAGCCTTCAATATTTATACATTCAGTAGCAGCATTAAAAGCAGTAAATGGTCTTGGTGCCGAAATGGTAGCAGGACACTCTTTAGGAGAGTTTTCAGCTTTGGTTGCCAACGGAGTTTTATCCTTCGATGATGGTTTGAAATTAGTTTCTGAAAGAGCGAAAGCAATGCAGGAAGCTTGTGATGCAAATCCAAGTTCTATGGCAGCTATCTTAGGATTAGACGATGCTAAGGTTGAAGAAATCTGTGCACAGATCAGCGGAATTGTTGTTCCTGCAAATTATAACTGCCCGGGGCAATTGGTTATTTCAGGAGAAACTCCTGCAGTAGAAGAAGCTTGCGCAAAACTGAAAGAAGCAGGAGCTAAAAGAGCGTTGCTATTGCCAGTAAACGGAGCTTTCCACTCACCATTGATGCAGCCTGCACAGGAAAGACTGGCCGCAGCTATCGAAAAGACAAAATTCAGAAAAGCAACTATTCCTGTATACCAGAATATCACGACAACAGCGGTAACCAATCCTGATGAGATCAAACAAAACCTGATCGCTCAGCTTACCGGTCCAGTAAAATGGACACAGTCTGTTCAGAATATGATTAAAGATGGTACCTCTAACTTCGTGGAAGTAGGACCAGGAAAGACCCTTCAGGGATTGATCAAAAAAATTGACGGATCAGTAGAAGCTACTTCTGCAATCTAAACAAAAAATATGAACGCGATATTTTCACCGGGCAAGCTTATGCTTACTTCAGAATATTTCGCAATAGATGGAGCTCTTGTCTTAGCGGTACCTACCAGGCTGGGACAAGAGTTTTTCTTTGAAGAAAAACAAGATGGAAAATCCATTGTTCTTTGGGAAGCCTATCATCAGAATAAACTATGGTTGAAGGCTGTCATTGATTATAAAACCTGGAAGGTCTTAGAAACCAATATTCCATCAAGTGCTGAATTTATTACCAAAACATTACAGAATGTTCAGCTGCTTTCTAATAGTAAATTCAAAACTGATCTTACTTACCATTTAAAAACCAATCTTCAGTTTCCAGCGGATTATGGGCTTGGGAGCAGTTCCACCCTGATGAATAACCTGGCGGAATGGGCTGAAATAGATCCTTTTCATCTTAACACCATCAGTTTGGGAGGCAGTGGATATGACATTGCAGTTGCAAAAGAAAAGTCCGCAGTGCTTTTCCAAAGTAAACCTGAGATAAAATATGAGAAAGTAGATTTTAGTCCGTCCTTTAAAAATGAACTGATTTTTATTCATTTAAATCAGAAGCAGGATAGCAGAGAGGGAATCAATTTTTACAAGTCCAAAAAGAAGTCTCCGGAATTGGTTGACGAATTTTCAGATCTTACAAAAAAAATATTGTTATGTCATGAATTGGAAAATTTTTCCGAATTAATGATGACTCATGAATATAAAATTGCCGATTTTCTTGAAATTCTCACAGTTAAGGAAAGGTTATTCTCAGATTGCCCTTCATTTGTCAAAAGTTTAGGCGCATGGGGGGGAGATTTTGTAATGAGTGCCAAATTTGGGGACTATAAGAACTATTTTTGGGAGAAAGGTTTTACAACTATTTTTGAATGGGAAAATATAATTGATTTGTAATCAGGTAGTTATAATCCTGTTTTTTTATTTGCCATTCTGACTTATATCAGTATATTTAAACCACCTTTAACAAATAATTAATATTATTTTTGTTGAAAGCAATAAAGAAATAGAAAATATAAGTAAAATGAAAAACACTAAAATCATCCAGGATTTAGAGAAATTAGGGATTAAAGGAAACTATGAAGTAGTGTATAATCCTTCTTATGAAGAATTATATCAGGCTGAAGTTTCTCCTGAAAATCAGGGGTTTGAGAAAGCTGAGCTTACAGAATCAGGCGCAGTATCAGTAAAAACAGGAATTTTCACAGGTCGTTCACCTAAAGACAGATATATTGTTCAGGATGATGTTACAAGAGATACAATTTTCTGGGATGGTAAAGTAAACTTACCTACAACAGCAGAAATTTTCGGGTCTTGTAAAGAACTAGTGCTGAACCAGCTTGCTGAATCTAAAAAGATTTATGTAGTAGATACATTCTGCGGAACGAATGCGGATACGAGACTTAAAGTTAGATTTATCGTTGAAGTGGCATGGCAGGCGCATTTTGTTACTAATATGTTTATTCGTCCTTCTCATTACGAACTTGAAAACTTCGGTGAGCCGGATTTCACAGTAATCAACGGATCAAAGACTACCAACCCGAACTGGGAAGCTCAGGGATTAAACTCTGAAAACTTCATTATGTTCAACCTTACTGAAAAACTACAGATTATCGGAGGTACATGGTACGGAGGTGAAATGAAGAAAGGGATGTTTGCTATGATGAACTACTATCTTCCATTAAAAGGTATGGCTTCTATGCACTGTTCTGCTAACGTAGGAGAAAAAGGTGATGTAGCTTTATTCTTTGGTCTTTCAGGAACTGGTAAAACAACTTTATCAGCAGATCCTAAAAGATACCTTATCGGTGACGATGAGCACGGATGGGATAACAACGGAGTATTCAACTATGAAGGTGGATGCTACGCTAAAGTTATCGACTTATCTGCAGAAAAAGAACCGGATATCTTCGCTGCCATCAAGAGAGATGCTCTTCTTGAAAACGTTGTTGTTAACAATGGAGTAGCAGATTATACAGACGGATCTATCACTGAGAACACAAGAGTTTCTTATCCAATCTATCATATCAACAAAATTGTATTGCCTTCTAAAGCAGGTCATGCCAAAAAGATTGTTTATCTTTCAGCAGATGCATTCGGAGTACTTCCTCCGGTTTCTATCCTGAATGAAGATCAGGCGCAGTACCACTTCCTTTGCGGTTATACCTCAAAATTGGCAGGAACTGAAAGAGGAATTACAGAACCTCAACCATCTTTCTCACCTGCATTTGGTGAAGCATTCCTTACCTTACACCCGACAATGTATTCTAAAACATTAATCGGCAAAATGAAAGAGCACGGCGCTAAGGCTTATTTGGTAAACACAGGTTGGAATGGTACCGGAAAGAGAATTTCTCTTAAAGATACCAGAGCAATTATTGATGCCATCATTGACGGTTCTATTGATAATGCTCCTAAAACTCAGGTTCCAATTATGAACCTTGAAATTCCTACTGAATTGCCAAACGTTTCTACAGGTATTCTAGATCCTAGAGATACTTATGAGAGCGCTTCAGAATGGGAAGAAAAAGCAAAAGATCTTGCTTCAAGATATATCAAGAACTTTGAGCAGTATTGTGATACTGAAGAAGGTAAAAAATTAGTAGCTTCAGGACCTCAATTGCAGGAACAAACTATCTAATAGTTGCCAATCAACATACAAAAAGCCTCATCAGTGATGAGGCTTTTTTTTTATTCATATTTTTTACAGTTTTCAATCAGTTCGTTCTGTTCATCCAGTTTTAGGACGGTTGATTTGATTGATTCTTCAGTGAGGTATTTTATAATCATAAAGTGTTTTGAAGAAAAGTAAGACTCTTTGTCCAATATTTTATCTAAATACTGCGGGGTAGTGAAGGTCATCCCATATTTTGTTTTGTCGGAAAATTCAATGCTTACTTCTATAGCATCAGATTCAATATTTTCAATTTCATCATCAATATGAATAGAAGTTATTTCCGGTTCATTGTTTAAACTAAAATAAAAATCAGAATACCACCTCAGTTTTCCTTCGTCATTCCAGATTCTTATATTTTCCGCATTTTTTTCTTCAACGATATAGTTTTTTCTTTTCGTCAATTGCCCGGAATATATTCCAATGTCTTTGCAATAAACCTTATCTTTTATCTTCATAAATTACTCTGATACTTATCCATAATTATCTGTAGAAATCTGTGCAATTCATGGGAAAAGGATAAGTAACAAAATTACTTCAAGCTTAATAAAGCCAGCCTATATCCATCCATTCCAAAGCCTGATAAAACGGCATCTGTATTGGCTGCCGTTACAGATTTCTGTCGGAATTCCTCTCTTTTATAAATGTTACTGATATGTACTTCTACTTTTGGCTTGCGAATGTTTTTCAAGCAATCAGCAATAGCATAAGAATAATGAGTAAAAGCTCCGGGGTTAATTACTAAGGCATCAAAATCATCCTCCTGAAGTCTGTTGATAAGTTCTCCTTCAATATTAGACTGGTAATATTTTAATTCATGGGTCTGGAACTCGGATCTTAAATTTTCCAAATAGCTTTCCATAGAAACATTTCCATAGATTTCCGGTTCTCTTGTGCCTAACAGATTGAGGTTAGGGCCGTTGATGATCAAAACTTTCATACCATAAAATTAAAAACTTTTTTCAATTAAAGATCAAAAATTTCTGGACAGATTTAATTTGTTGTATTGAATTATTGATAATGATATTTGTCATGTTTAAGAAAGTAGCAAAGCTTGTAACTCTTTATTGTGATGGGTTTTATTAAAAAATTACGTTAATTTTTGAAAATTTATCATGAAAAATAAATAAGTCTACTTGTTTTGTAGACTAAAAGTTTTTAGCTTTGCAACCATATTTCGATCGGCTTATAAAGAAAGATGGAGGGAACTGACCCTGTGAAGTCTTGACAACCTACCCGTGGGGCAAGGTGTTACGTTCAGCCTTTTAAGGAAAAATAAGCATTTGGTTTATCGTATTTATCGATGCCCTTTGCTGATTTTTCTGCAAAGGGCTAAATTTTAATATATGATAACTAAAATTGATTATGATTAGCAAAAATTTATTCAATTCTAAAGCCTGGATGCCTCCGGTTGCTGCTTTTTTTCTGGGAGTAACCAGTGTAAGTGCACAGAATTCCAGACCGAAAAAAGATAGCCTTCATGAAAAGGAGATTGATGAAGTAGTAGTGGTGGCTTACGGAAAAGCTAAAAGAAACAGCTATACCGGCTCTGTAGCGACCATTTCAAGTGATAAGATTAATAACAGACCTGTAACCAATATCACCAAAGCATTGGAAGGCCAGGTTGCGGGGATTCAGACCACCAGTGCATCAGGACAGCCAGGTGCGGTTTCTACCATCAGAATCAGAGGTATTGGTTCCATCAGTGCTTCCAGTGATCCTTTATATGTAGTGGACGGGATTCCTTTTGATGGAAACCTGAACTCCATTAGCCCAAGCGATATTGAATCTATAAGTGTTTTAAAAGATGCTACAGCAAGTGCTTTGTATGGTTCAAGAGGAGCCAACGGGATTATTATCATCACTACAAAATCAGGGAAAAAAGGAGAAGCCAGAGTTAATTTTAATATCAGTCAGGGATTCTCAGGAAGAGCTGTCAAAGATTATGAACAGGTAAACACGGATCAATACTTTCAATTATATTGGGAAGCATTAAGAAACGGATATCAGTCCGGTAAAGTTTCTTCTCAGCAGGCTGCTCAGATGGCAACGGATAATCTTGTTTCTACCCTTGGAATTAATCCATATGGAACTGCTTATCCAAAACCGGTGGGAACAGATGGGAAATTATTGCCTGGTGCATCACCACTCTGGAATGACGACTGGAGAGATGTTTTACAGAGAGTGGCATCAAGAAACCAGATGGATCTTGATATCAGCGGAGGTAGTGATAAAAGTAATTACTTCTTTTCACTAGGGTATCTGGATGATAAAGGGATGGCGATTGAATCCGGTTTTAAAAGATATAATACCAGATTAAAAATCAATTCGGAAGTGAAGAAATGGTTAAATGTTGGAGTCAACTTAAGCTATACCAACAGTATTCAGCAGGCACCAACTTCTTCAGATTCCAAGGCGAGCAATATCATCAATGCCGCAAGGTTTATTCCTTCTTTCTATCCTTATTATGAAAGAAATGCTGACGGAACTTACGTTTTAGATGCTGACGGAAATCCGATTTATGATTTTGGAAAGTACAGGCCCACAAATGCACTTCAAAATCAGAATGCGGCTGCCACTTTACCATTAGACAAAAACGAAAATAAAGAAGATAACTTTTCAGGAAAAGGATTCATGGAATTCACTTTCCTGCCGGAACTGAAATTCAAAACAAGCTTCTCAGTTGATTTGGTGAATTATAACGGTCATTATTATTCAAATCCATTACTTGGGCAAGGAGCGGAAATTGGAGGTTCAGTGACGAAAACCAATACCAGAACACTATCTTATACAACCAGTAATATCCTTACGTACGATAAAAAGTTTGGAAAGCATCACGTTAATGCACTGGCAGGACACGAATTCTACAAATACGATTATCAGACGATTTCAGGAACAAGAAGTCAGTTTTCACTGCCTTATTACTATGAGCCGGATGCTGCTTCTCTGCTGGGAAGTTTCAGTGGAAACAGTAATAAATTAAGCTTATTGAGTTTCCTTGGAAAAGTAGAGTATGACTACAATAATACTTACTTTTTATCTGCATCGGGAAGAGCAGACAGCTCTTCGAGATTTGAAAAAGATAACAGATGGGGGAGATTCTGGTCAGTAGGAGGTTCATGGAAAATATCCAATGAAGAATTTATTAAAAGCCTGAATGTATTCAATCAATTGACATTGCGTGCCAGTTACGGAGGACAAGGAAATGATAAATTACTTAGACCTAACGGACAGCCGCTTTATTATGCTTATCAGGAGCTGTACAGATTTATCAGCCTTGGCGGAGAACCGGGTACAACTCTTGAAAAGACTTCCACTAATAATGTGAAATGGGAAACCAACCTTAATTTAAACGTAGGATTGGAATTCGCTATTTTGAATAACAGAGTTAAAGGGAATATCGAATACTTCAAAAGAAAAAGCCAGGATCTTCTGTTTAATATGCCGGTGGCACCATCGTTGGGTATCAGTGATTATCCTGCCAATATCGGAACCATTCAGAATACAGGATTTGAATTTTCATTGTTCACAACACCTATTAAGAATGATGATTTCCAATGGAATGTTGATGTTAACCTAAGCACTTTAAACAACAAAGTAACCAAATTACCGGGAGGTTCTCTTGTGGTGGGAACAAAGTTATTAACGGTAGGAGGTTCTGTATATGATTTCTTTATTCCGGAATGGGTGGGTGTAGATCCAAGCAATGGAAAACCATTGTGGAAAACAGTTTCTACCGATGCTAGTGGAAATTCAGTGGAAGGAACTACTTCGGAATACTCAAAAGCAACAAAACTACTGCAAGGTTCCGCATTGCCGAAACTGACAGGAGGAATCAGTACAAGCATTACCTATAAGAATTTTGACTTTTCAGGATTACTGACATTCAAAATCGGGGGTAAAATTTTAGATACCGATTATACTTCCATCATGCATAACGGAAGTGCCGGTGGACGTGCGTGGAGTTCTGAAATACTGAACAGATGGACACCGGATAATCCATATACAGATGTTCCCGCATTGAGCACAACAACAAATAACTGGACATCAACCTCTTCAAGATTCCTGTATTCAGGTACTTATGCAAGACTTAAAAATGTAAGCTTAGGATATACACTTCCTGAGGATTATTTTGAGAAAATAGGATTGAAAAAATTCAGAATTTATATCCAGGCAGAAAACCTTCTGACCTTCTACAAACATAAGGGAATGGATCCTGAGCAGGCGTTGGACGGAACAACGTATTACAGATATCCTGCAATGAGAACGATCACTTTTGGTCTTCAGGCAACACTTTAACCTTTAAAATTGAAACAATGAAACAATTAAAATATCTATCGTTTGCTCTTATCGGATTTTTGTCGCTAGCAAGTTGTGAAAGTGAGCTGGATACAGCTCCTACTGATCAGGCCAGCAGCGTAGAAGTTTTCAAAACAGCCGAAAGTGCCGAAACAGTGGTGAATGGTACCTGGGCAAAATTTAATAATGATGGAACAACCTATGCCAATATCGGGTATTCCACTGTGTTGAGAGCCAGTGATGCCATGGGAAGTGATGTGGCAGTACTGACTAATAAATATGGTTTCGCTTCTGCCTATGCCTTTACAGAAATGGTGAACAGTACAGCAAGCCGCCCGCTGTTTATCTGGACGATGTTGTATTCCACAATTAATAATATGAATAATGTGATTACAAGAATTGATGGAACGGAAGGCAGCCAGGAGAAAAAGGATCAAGTGAAAGGACAGGCAAAAGCCTTACGTGCTTTCTGTTACCTGAATCTGGCGAGCTTTTATCAGTTCAGCTATCTTAAAGACAAATCAGCATTGACAGCCCCGATTTATACAGAACCTTCCACAACAAGCACAGTAGGGAAGAAGAGAGCAAGCCTTGAAGAAATCTATACATTGATTAAAAGTGATCTTACTGATGCAGACAATCTATTGAAAACTTATACAAGAAATAATAAAGATAAGATTAATCGTGCTGTAGTCAACGGACTTCTTGCCAGAACTTACCTGAATACAGGAGAATGGAGCAAAGCTTCAGCATCAGCAAAAATCGCAAGGGAAGGATTTTCTCTCATGGCTCCGGAAAAATATAAGGATGGATTCAATGATATCAACAACGCAGAATGGATCTGGGGACATGCACAGACCCAGGAACAGTCTGATGAAAGTTATGCCTTCCATTATCTGGATGTATCTTCCTCAGGAAGTTATTATTACAGCTTTATGGCGGATCCTTATTTTAAAGACCTTTTTGATACTAATGATATCAGATCTCAATTGTTTTCATGGGACGGACAGAAAGGTAGAGAAGGATTGCTGAGGTATGCCAAGTTTAGATTTAAACCCACCCTTATCGCAGATATTGTGTACATGAGAGCTGCAGAAATGTACCTGATCGAAGCTGAAGCCGAAGCTAGAAACGGAAATGTTTCTCAGGCAGTAGCCGTATTGAACCAATTGAAATCAGCAAGAAATGCCAATATTTATAATGGGTCGTTATCACAAAATGCTGTGGTAGATGCAGTGTTGATCGAGAGAAGAAAAGAATTATTCGGAGAAGGATTTTCCCTTTCAGATATTATCAGAACGCAGGGTACAGTAGTAAGAAAACCGTTTGTAGATGCTGATGGAAAACCTATAAAAGTTCAGATTACTACACCGGACGGAACTGTGAAAACAGTAGACGGTAAAGGGCATTCTGTTCTTGATTTCCCGGATAAATCTGCTTTTACACCCAATAGTAATTATTATTTATTCAGTATTCCACAAAGAGAATTTGAGAATAACCCGAATTTATAAGATTTAGTCCATAATTAGATTGATTTTTTTAAGCCACTGCTTTTGCGGTGGCTTTTTGTCTTTAAGAATTTTTGTATAAGTCATTGAAAAGTATCCACTCTCCAATTAAAGATCTTGTTATTTTACGGGCAAAGTTTTTCTTTTCTCAAAAATGGAAACTAAACCTTCATTAAAAATAATCTTATTACCATCTATTTTACCATTAGTTACTCTCCTTGTATACCAATTTTTTGAATCTGGAGATTTTCCAAATTGTTCTAGTTGGATGATATTATTTTTTATTCTATACTTTCCTCCATAATAAACAGAATTTTTTCCTCTATGCTCATCAAATTTTCCAAAATACATAAGTGATTCATTCTTGAAAAAACCATCATTATGAAAAATAATTATCCTTGGATTCTTCATTTCTCCTTCATTGTAATATCTCCCCTCAAAGACCTGAACATAATATGTGGTAGTATCAATTTTTTTTAAATCTTCTTCAGAAGGTTTTTCTTTAAATGAATATTGTACTTTAGCATTTAATAAGGGTTCATCATATTTATCTTTTTCTATTTTGTATAGTTTTTGTCCACAGCTGTTTAAAAATACCATCATGCAGAGTATTGAAAAAATATATTTAATCATAATCAAAAATTTTTTATTTGTATGCTATAGTGGAAAGGTCAGGTTGTTTCACTTCATTTTTATTGAAGCGAACAAAAGGTGATCAAGAGAATATTTCATATATGCTTTTTGATGTTGAGTTATTTTTTATTTTCAATGATATGAATTTTATTTTTATCATAAAGGACTGGTATAGTATTTGTGAATAAGTTTTTCCGTAAAGAATATTGGGTAAATGCTCAATAAATAATTCATTTTACAAAAAATCTCTACCTTTGTACCATGAACCTCTTAAGATGGATACTGGCAATTTATTTCATGGCGCTATCATTGATGCCATGTGCTGATGTGTCTCATCCACAGAATTCCGGGAATAAAATAGTTTCCCTGAGTGTTCAGGAAAACCATTCAAAAGAAAAGGGAGATATCTGTTCTCCGCTGTGTTCATGCAGCTGTTGCCAGATAACAGTTTCAGCATTTAAAATGGATACTTTATTGGAAATTCCCGAGCAGATTCCTGCTTATTTTTCAAAGAAGATTTTATTCCACAAAAACGACTTTGCTTACCAGGTTTACGACCCTATCTGGCAGCCTCCTAAAATTTAATTTTTATTGATTTTTAGAAAGTTATGCTTTCTAATAGTTATTCGTGCTTGAAACTTTGCAATACCATTGCAGAGGTTTTCAGGATATTTTTGCTGCAGTATTTTATACTGTGTGCATCCACTTTTCAATAAAAATTAAATACAAATCGTGTTAGATAAAATTATAAAATTCAGTATCAAAAACAAGGTGATCATTGGATTGATGACGTTGGTGCTGATCATCTGGGGAACATGGAGTGCCACCAGATTACCGATAGATGCTGTACCGGATATCACCAATAACCAGGTACAGATTATTACCGTATGTCCTACATTGGCAGGACAGGAAGTGGAACAGCTGGTGACCTTTCCTATTGAACAGAGTATTGCCAATGTTCCCGATATTCAGGAAACAAGAAGTATTTCAAGATTTGGGCTTTCTGTGATTACAGTAGTGTTCAAAGAAAATGTAGATGTTTACTTTGCAAGACAGCTTATCAATGAACAGCTGAAAAATGCTGTGGAAGAAATTCCAAAAGGAGTAGGAACTCCCGAGCTGGCTCCCGTGAGTACAGGACTTGGAGAAGTCTATCAGTATATTCTTCACCCTAAAAAAGGAAGCGAAAAGAAATACAATGCCAAAGAGCTCCGTACCATGCAGGACTGGATCGTTCGCAGACAGCTGAACGGAACACCGGGAGTGGCGGAGATCAACAGTTTTGGTGGTGAATTAAAACAATATGAAGTGGCTATTGATCCCAATCGCTTAAAGGCAATGGGAACAAGTATCACTGAAATATTTACGGCGCTTGAAAAAAACAATCAGAATACAGGAGGAGCTTATATTGATAAAAAACCCAACGCCTATTTCATCCGTGGAATTGGTCTGGTTACCTCTTTGGAAGACATTAAAAACATTGCGGTTAAAAATGAAACAGGAAGCGTTCCGATTTTTATAAAAGATGTTGCTGATGTTCGTTTAGGAAGTGCCGTTCGCTACGGAGCCTTAACTTATGATGGAAAGGTAGACGCTGTAGGAGGAGTAGTGATGATGTTGAAAGGGGCCAATAGTAATGAAGTAGTCAGCAATATCAAAGCAAAAATTCCGACAATACAGAAATCCCTTCCGGATGATGTGGTAATAGAACCATTCCTCGACAGAACAGATCTTGTGGACAGAGCGATCAATACTGTTGAGAAAAACCTCATCGAAGGAGCACTAATCGTTATTTTCGTTCTTGTTATTTTCCTGGGAAATCTGAGAGCCGGGCTTATCGTGGCTTCGGCCATTCCGCTTTCCTTGTTATTTGCTTTAGGAATGATGAATGTTTTCGGGGTAAGCGCCAATCTGATGAGCCTTGGAGCCATAGACTTCGGGTTGATTGTAGATGGTGCCGTGATTATTGTAGAAGCAACCCTGCATCATTTAGGCGTAAGGAAATCGACCCGTGCTTTGACACAGTCTGAAATGGATGAAGAAGTATTCCTTTCTGCCTCAAAGATCAGAAGCAGTGCGGCCTTCGGAGAAATCATCATTCTTATCGTATACATCCCGATTCTTACTCTTGCAGGCGTAGAAGGAAAAATGTTTACCCCAATGGCAAAAACTGTAGGATTCGCCATTCTGGGAGCATTGATTCTGTCACTGACCTACATTCCTATGATGAGCGCTTTGTTTTTATCTAAGAAAATATCCCACAAAGAAACCTTCTCTGATAAAATGATGAACCGTTTGCAAAAGGTATATCAGCCCCTACTGCAGAAAGCTATCAAAGTAAAATATATTATCGTGTCAGCAACGGCTGTCGTTTTCCTTATCTCTGCTTTTATCTTTAAAAATATGGGTGGGGAGTTTATCCCGCAGCTGCAGGAAGGAGACTTTGCATTCCATTGTATTTTACCGCAGGGGAGCTCACTGAGTCAGAGTATAGAAACCTCCATGCAGGCATCAAGAATTATCAAACAGTTTGATGAGGTGAAAATGGTCGTTGGGAAAACCGGTTCTGCTGAGGTTCCTACAGATCCTATGCCTCCTGAAGCAACCGATATGATCGTAGTATTAAAACCGCAAAGTGAATGGAAAACCAAGAAATCCTACAACGAACTCGCGGATGAGATCAGTGAAAAACTGGAAACCATTCCAGGAGTATTTTTTGAGAAAAACCAGCCTATTCAGATGCGTTTCAATGAGTTGATGACCGGGATCAGACAGGATGTGGCGGTAAAAATCTTTGGAGAAAATCTGGATTCTTTGGCGGTGTATGCAGACAAAGTAGGGAAAATCATTCAGACGGTAGATGGAGCTACAGCACCTCAGATTGAAAGGGTAAGTGGTCTTCCACAGATCAACGTTCAATATGACAGAACAAGAATCGCAAATTATGGATTGAATATTGAAGATGTCAACAATGCCGTAAGTACAGCCTTTGCAGGAAAAGCTGCCGGACAGGTATTTGAAAATGAAAGACGTTTTGATCTGGTTGTCCGCCTGGACAGTCTTCACAGAACAGATATTTCAGATGTGAATAATCTGATGATCACTTCTGCTACCGGAGCTCAGATTCCACTTTCGCAGGTGGCGAATATAAGCTACAAATTAGGGCCGGCACAGATCAGCCGTGAACAGGGAAAACGTAGAATCGTTATTGGCTTCAATGTGAAAGACCGTGACGTGGAAAGTGTGGTGAAAGATATTCAGGCAAAACTGGAGAAAGTGAAACTGCCTTCCGGATACTACTTTACTTACGGAGGTCAGTTTGAAAACCTGCAGGAAGCAAGCCAACGTCTGATGATCGCTGTTCCGGTATCATTGCTTCTGATTTTTATGCTGCTGTATTTTACTTTTCGCTCATTCAAGCAGGCTGCATTGATCTTTACAGCTATTCCTATGAGTGCGATTGGTGGTGTATTTGCCCTTCTGGTAAGAGATATGCCTTTCAGTATCAGTGCCGGAATCGGGTTTATTGCTCTTTTTGGAGTAGCGGTATTGAACGGAATTGTTTTGATAGGAACATTCAATCAATTAGAAAAAGAAGGCGAAACGGATATTCTGAAAAGAGTCTTTGAAGGAACGAAAACCAGATTGAGACCGGTACTGATGACGGCTACCGTAGCTTCACTAGGATTTTTGCCAATGGCTATTTCCACCGGAGCCGGAGCTGAAGTACAGAAACCTTTGGCGACAGTAGTAATTGGGGGTCTGGTAACGGCAACATTCCTTACATTATTCGTTTTACCGATGCTGTACATTATTTTTAACACAAAGATTTTGAAAAGAAAGAATAATAATACGGGAATTATTACTGCCGTTTTGGTGGTAGGATTTATGATGGTGGGACAGACTTTTAACGCACAGTCCAGACCAATTTCCATAGAACAGGCGGTAGAACAGGTAATGAACAATAATTTAACCCTGCAGTCAAAAGACTTAAGTATTAAATCCGCTGAAGCATTAAGGGAAACTGCAAAAGAACTCCCGAAATTGAGCTTTGAAGCACAGCTTGGACAATACAACAGCCCAAAGTTTGACCAATCGTTTGCGATCTCACAGAGTATTCCTTTTCCAACATTGTTTAAAGCAAGAAAAGATTTAATCAATGAGAATATTAAAAGCAAGCAGATTGATAAGGAAATTACAGCCAATGAACTGATAAAGCAGGTTCGTACCTATTATTACCAGATTGAATATCTTCAGTATAATAAAGCCCAGCTGACCAGTCTTGATCAATATTATGAAGAGTTTATCAGAATTGCAACCGTGAGATTTAAAGCAGGGGATATCAAGAAAATTGAGATCAGTACTGCAGAAACCCAGAAAGGGGAAATTGATCTGCTGCTCAGACAAAATGAAGTCTATCTGAATAATGCCTATAAGAATTTAAAAACTCTGATGAATACTTCTGAAGATATTGAGGTTCCGTTTAACAAAGATTATGCTCCTTTAAAAGCAGAAAATGTCCTCGACAGTGCTGTGGTTGCCAACAATCCTACGGTAAAAGCTTTTTACCAGGAAATGGAAATCGCCGAAAAAAACAAGAAAGTTGAAAAATCACTCGGACTGCCGGATTTCAGTTTAGGATATACCAACCAGTCTTTGATAGGTCTTCATACCATTAACGGACAGGAGAATTTTTATAATTCAGGAAAACGTTTTCAGTCAGCAACAGTAGGAGTAGCAATACCGTTAACATTTGGAGCGACGAAAGCAAGAATTCAGGCGCTCGAATATGAAAAACAGGTCGCTGAAACCAATGCTAAAATGCAGCAGAAACAGCTTTCTGCTCAGTTGGAAAATGCCTTCAGCCAGTATCAGCAGGATTTACAGCAGTATGATTACTATACAAGCCAGGCATTGCCTAACGCAGAGAAAATTGTAAAAGCAGCTCAGCTAGGATATAAAACAGGAGAAATTTCCTATGTGGAATATCTTTTTGCCCTACAGACTGCCACAAATATCCAGTTGAAATATCTGGAATCCATCCAGCAGGTGAACCAATCTGTAGTTACTATTAACTCCATTATAAACAAATAATATGAAGTCGCTGCTTATAAAACTTTATGCCGTATCAATAAAAACAATAGCATACAGCATCAGACAAAATACATTTTTACTTATGAAACTCAAATATAATATCATCCCTCTCGCCCTGATCTCAATCTTACTAACAAGCTGTGGAAAAAAAGAAGCTTCGGAAGAAAAAGCTCCTGAAAAAACAGAACAGAAAGAACAGGCTCACGAAGAAGCTCCACAAACAATAGCTTCCCTTACAGAAGAGCAGATGAAGTCTGTAGGAGTGGCTTTAGGAAATGTAGAAATGAAAGAGTTGACATCTACCATAAAAGCTAATGGTTTGCTGAGTGTACCCAACAGCAATAAAGCAACCATCACTTCTCTGTATGGAGGAATCATCAAAACCATCAATATTCAGGTGGGAAGTATCGTAAAGAAAGGACAGGTCATTGCCACCATTGCCAATCCGGAATATATCCAGCTTCAGGAAGATTATCTGACTACCAACAGTAGAATAACCTATGCAGAACAGGAATACAGAAGACAGAGAGAGCTTTTTGATAATGATGCTGGGGCGAAGAAAAATCTTCAGAGTGCCGATGCGGAACTTAAAACCTTAAGAACAAAAAGAGCATCTCTTTTGAAACAGCTTCAGATGATGGGAATAAGCCCTGGAAAAGTCAGCAATGGAAATATGAAATCCGGTTTGGTGATTACAGCACCCATCAGCGGAACAATCAGCAGTATTACCGCACAGATCGGAAGTTATGTGGATATCTCTTCTCCCGTTGCTACAGTGATCGATAACGGTTCTATTCATCTCGATCTTCAGGTTTTTGAAAAAGATCTTCCTAAAATGAGAGTAGGGCAGATTGTTCATTTTAAACTGACGAACAATCCGGAAACCGAATATGATGCAAGAATTTACAGCATAGGATCTTCTTTTGAAAACGAAAGTAAAACCATCTCTATGCATTGTGAAGTGATCGGAAACAAATCCGGTCTGATTGATGGAATGAATATCACCGGAATTGTAAGTCTTGATAAAAGTACAACTCCAGCAGTGCCTACAGAAGCCATTGTAGAAGCAGATGGAAAATATTTTGTATTTGTCCAGACCGATAAAAAAGCGGAAGAAGAACACAAAGAAAAAGGAAAACCTCATCCGAAAACCTTAAACTTTGAGAAAATAGAAGTGGTAAAAGGAACTTCCGATATGGGATATACCGCGATAACTCCGGTAGGAAATATTCCTGACAATGCAAAAATAGTAGTGAAAGGAGCATTTTTTGTGAATGCAAAACTGGTAAATTCCGGCGAACACGAACATTAATGAAAGTTACCGGAACCAGTAAATTGTCGATTTTAATCCTTACATTAGAGCTGTTTACGTAATTTTTTATTGAATGAAAACGGCTGGAAAAGTGAAAATGATCTCACCGAATTTTAATAAATAACCCGATTATGTTATTAAACAAAAAAATATCAGTCTGGTATTTCATCCGTGAAATAAAAACCCAAATTCTGTTGATCGGAATATTTGCCGTCACTATTGGTCTTTTGGACGAATTGCCATGGTTTCGCAAGATCTCATTGCCTTTAAATATTCCGGCACTCCTGGGAACAGCAGTATCATTGCTGCTGGCCTTCCGTACTTCCCAATCCTACGAAAGATGGTGGGAGGCAAGAACAGTTTGGGGTGCTGTTGTCAACGATTCCAGAACTTTTGTGAGACTGATCATTCAGTTTATGCCGGCAGGAGAAAATAAAGTAATAAAAAAGTTTGCCGAAAGACAGATCATCTGGACTTATGCACTTGGAGAATCACTGAGAAAACTTCCATTTTCTGAAAAAGTTCAGCAGTATCTGGATCAACATCAGATCAAAGCAGCCAACATTCCCAACGCAATTCTGGACGAACACTCCAGACAGCTGAAAGAAATTGCAGCTTCCAAAGGACTTACTGATTTTCAACAGATGCAACTCAATGATATCATTACAAGACTATGCGACAGTATGGGAAAATGTGAAAGACTGAAGAATACAGTCTTTCCACGCTCATACAGTGTTTTAGTTCATATTCTGATCTATGTTTTTGCCGCCATCCTTCCGTTTGGACTCGATGATTCGCAGCTGTTCGTAGAAATTGCCATTACTTTCCTGGTTCCGGTGACATTCATTGCCATTGAAAAAACATCCATCATTATGCAGGATCCGTTTGAAAATAGTCCTGTAGATACACCCATGACTTCTCTGGCACAGACCATAGAGATCAATATCAGACAGATGATCGGTGAGCAGAATGTTCCCCCAAAAAAAGAAAATACATCTTATTATGAAATGTAATTAAACCATACACAATATGGAAAGTAAACCAACACAAACCGTTTCTGCAGGAAGCAGACATAAAAAGAACCTTCTGATTGTTCTCTGCCTTAGCGGAACCTATCTCATTGCTGAGGTAATAGGAGGAATCATTACCAACAGTCTTGCATTGTTGGCTGATGCAGCTCATATGCTGACCGACGTGGTAGGATTATTGCTGGCATATATTGCCATTAAAATAGGAGAAAGAAAAGCAGATCCTTCCAGAACATATGGTTATTATCGGACAGAAATATTAGCAGCCGTAATCAATGCAGTGGTGTTATTGGCCATTTCGATCTATGTTTTGTTTGAAGCCTATCAGCGTTTTCAGAATCCGCCGGAAGTACAAAGTAAATCAATGCTGATTGTAGCCGGAATCGGATTGATCGTTAATATTGTCGGAATGATGATTCTCAGAAAAGATTCAGAAGGTAGTCTCAATATGAAAGGTGCATACTTTGAAGTACTTTCAGACATGCTTACTTCAGTAGGAGTAATGATAGCCGGAGTAATTATGCTGACAACAGGCTGGTATTATGCCGACCCGTTAATCTCAGCTGCCATCGGATTATTAATCTTTCCAAGAACATGGAGGCTGTTGAAAGAAGCCATTAATGTTTTGCTGGAAGGAACACCTAAAGATGTGGATATCCGGGAACTTCGCCAATCATTGGAGAGCACTCCCGGAGTGAAAGATGTTCATGATCTGCATGTCTGGTCGCTAACATCCAGTGTCAATGCGATGAGCGCGCATGTTGTAAAAGAGAATGGATATTCCCAGAATCAATTATTAAAAACATTGACAGATACTACGGTTAGTAACTTTAAAATCAGTCATACCACTTTTCAGATTGAAGAAGAAGGCTATGAAGAAACTGAAGCCCATCTGTAACCATTTAAAAGCTTACAATGAAAAAAGATATAGAACACAAACTCATTGATAAAAATACCAAACCCACCAGTATGAGGATTTTGGTATATGATTTTTTAAGTTCTCAGGAAGCTGCTTTATCCCTTTCTGAAATAGAAAATCATTTTGATAATGCTGATAGAATTACCATCTACAGAACCTTGAAAACCTTTGAAGAAAAAGGAATTGTTCACAGCATTCAGGAAAATACAACCACAAAATACAAACTCTGCGAAGACGATTGTGATGAAAAAACACACAAAGACTGGCATCTGCATTTTTACTGTAAAATATGCAAGCAGACTACCTGCAAAGAAGATATTTCTTTCCCTGAAAATATCCAGACCAATTTCAGGATTGACGAAATAAGACTCTTTGCCAAAGGAATCTGCGAAAACTGTCTTGAAAGTTTGCAATAGCATTGCATCAGTCTCATCTTTACATTTGTATAAAAATATTCAGTTATGGAAAAATGCTGTAGTACAACCCCGGAAAAACCAGATACAAAAGGACACAAACATAACCATGCAGAAGGAGACGGACATGACCATGACGGACATGATCACTCTCATGACTCCGGAGATCAGACGGTCTTTCAGATGTTTCTGCCGGCCATTATATCCTTTATCATCTTATTATTGGGAATTGCCTTTGATAACTATATAAAACCTGCATGGTTTACAGGCTGGGTACGGTTAGTATGGTTCCTGGCAGCTTATATTCCTGTAGGATTTCCGGTATTGAAAGATGCTTATAAAAGTATCATTAAGGGAGATGTGTTTTCAGAATTCTTTCTGATGAGCATTGCAACCATTGGTGCTTTTGCCATCGGAGAATATCCTGAAGGAGTAGCAGTAATGCTTTTTTATGCGGTAGGAGAAGTATTTCAGTCTATGGCGGTTACCAGAGCCAAAGGAAATATAAAAGCATTATTGGATCAGCGTCCTGATGAGGTAACGGTTATGGAAAATAATCAGCCCAAGACTATGAAGGCTAAAGAAGCTAAAATTGGAGACGTCATACAGCTGAAACCCGGTGAAAAACTGGCGCTGGATGGGGAATTGCTTTCAGATTCGGCTTCATTCAACACGGCAGCTTTAACGGGAGAAAGTAAACCCGATACCAAAAATAAAGGAGAAATAGTCCTTGCCGGAATGATCAATATGAACAGTATTGCTCTGGTAAAAGTAAATACAGCTTATGAAGACAGTAAACTGAGCAAAATCCTGGAATTAGTTCAGAATGCCACAGCCCAAAAAGCACCGACAGAATTGTTCATCAGAAAATTTGCGAAAGTATACACGCCCATCGTGGTATTTCTTGCCATTGGAATCTGTTTACTGCCCTATTTCTTCGTGAGCGATTATCAGTTTAGAGACTGGCTGTACAGAGCATTGATATTCCTTGTGATTTCCTGTCCTTGTGCCCTTGTTATTTCCATTCCATTAGGATATTTCGGAGGAATTGGTGCTGCTAGTCGAAACGGAATCTTATTCAAAGGAAGTAATTTCCTGGACAGTATTGCAGAGATTCAAAATGTGGTAATGGATAAAACCGGGACCATGACGGAAGGCGTATTCAAAGTTCAGGAAGTAAGCATAAGCCCTGAATTTAACAAAGAAGAAATTCTTCAGCTGGTCAATGTTCTCGAAAGTAAAAGTACCCATCCGGTGGCAACTGCGATACACAATTATGTTGGAGAAATCAATCACAACATTCCTTTGGAAAATGTAGAAGAGATAGCCGGTCACGGATTGAAAGCGATTATTAGCGGAAAAGAACTTCTGGTTGGGAACTTTAAGCTGATGGATAAGTTCAACATTCGTTATGATCTTAACCACTCCAATATTGTATATACGGTAATTGCGGTGGCTTATGATAAAAAGTTTGCAGGTTATATCACTATTGCAGACAGCATCAAAGAAGATGCTAAGGAAACCGTAGACAAGCTGCATAAAATGAATGTGAAGGCAACAATGCTGAGCGGTGATAAAAGTACCGTTGTGAAATATGTAGCAGATCAACTGGGTATCGACAATGCATTCGGGGATCTGTTGCCTGAAGACAAAGTAAACAAGGTTAAAGAAATCAAAGCCAGAAACCAGACGGTAGCTTTCGTAGGAGACGGAGTGAATGATGCGCCTGTAGTGGCTTTAAGCGATGTTGGAATTGCAATGGGAGGCTTGGGAAGTGATGCCACCATTGAAACTGCAGATGTAGTAATTCAGGATGATAAACCAAGTAAGATCCCAATGGCCATCAATATCGGAAAACAAACTAAAAAGATCGTTTGGCAGAATATTGTCCTTGCCTTTGCTGTAAAAGCTGTTGTTCTCATCCTGGGAGCCGGTGGATTGGCAACCATGTGGGAAGCTGTGTTTGCCGATGTAGGAGTAGCATTGCTGGCTATTTTAAATGCGGTGAGAATCCAAAGAATGAAATTTTAACAAGCAAATAATAAACACAACTCAATTATATTCAATAAAAGCTCTGCTGAATCTCAGTAGGGCTTTTGTTTTTAAATTTTATCGTAGATAAAATCCTTGCGTCTTAAAACAGTAAGGATTTTAAAAAGAACTTGAGACTTTGCGATTTCCAACAAAACAAAGAATATAAAAAAGCTCTGCCAAAAACATCAGCAAAGCTTTTATCAACAAGATTAAATTGTATATAAAGAACTAAATTTTTATTTAGGTCTAAAGTCTTACTCAAAGTTCGGGATAAAATTATTCCGGTGACAGGCACAGTTTTGTGATTTTTATAGGTAACAGTAGATAAGCATAATGACATTCATCATAAATCTGTTATAAAACAGTTTTGAAGTAGTATATTTGTAACAGAGAACAAAATCGTTGAGGTTATTCATTTCCATATTCATCATTTTTACCGTTGCATTACGTCCTGTTTTGCCATTGGTAAATTATGCCGTGAATTATGATTATATTGTGAAAAACCTTTGTGAGAAGAGAAATGTACCACAGTCAACCTGTAAAGGAAAATGCTACGTGGAAAAAGAGCTGGCTAAAACAGAAAAACAGTCCAATAGCTCCCAAACCATAAAGATTGCTGGATTAGATGTTTTTATTTCTCACGATATCCTTTCCTTCTCCGCTCATTTGAATTCGGAATCACTTTCTGAAATTCCCGATTCAAGTTATTTTAATTCTCATTCTTCAGAATACTTTTCAAGGATTTTCCATCCTCCGTTGGTTTAAATTTTATTATAAACTATATTTTTAGTTTATAAGATGGGAGTTTCTAAAGCTTTCATTAGTAAACCATTAAAGATGCATTCTATAATTCAAATGAACCATTGTAAGCAATAAGAAATACATCAGTTCTTCTTGAGAATTGTTGTGCTTTTTTCAGACTTGTATATGGTATCATAACTTTCTTTAACATTATTAATTTCAATTTAACATTAAAATGAAATCTCCTATAATTTTGACTGCCTTGCTGTCAGTATCATTACTGTCGTGTGCCAAGGAAACTCCTCAGGTAAAGCATGCAAGCCACATGGACTCCTCGGGGAAGAAAATAGAAAATGTACAGGTAGTGAACGAAGAAGATCCTGTCTGCCACATGAAAACTGCCGGATCTATAAAAGATACTGCTGTGTATAAAAATAAAACGTACGGTTTTTGCAGTGTTTCCTGCAAAGGTGAATTCAAAAAAAGTCCTGAAAGATATGCCCAAAAATAAAAAGACCGCAAATAAAAGTAAAGTGATCATACCCATTGCGGTATTTGCATTGCTTTTCCTGGGAATAGGTGTGGGAATGGGGTATTTTAAAAAGAACCTTTATACTGTGATGAAAGTTCCGGACTTTGAACTTACAGATCAGAACAGTAAAAAAGTTACCAATAAAGATATGCTGGGAAAAGTATATCTCGTAGAATTTTTCTTCAGCAAATGTCCTACGATATGCCCGGTGATGAATACCAATATGAAAGCGATTCAGAACCAGATTAATGATCCCAACTTCGGCATTATCTCCATCAGTATTGATCCGGAAAATGACACGCCTGAAGCTTTGAAAGAACATGCGCAAAGAATTGGTGCAAAATCTCCGAACTGGCATTTCCTGACCGGAGACCGTACCTATATTGGAAAACTTGCGGATCAGTTTAATATCTACGTAGGTGATAAAGAAGATGAAGGAGAAAGCCTGAACCACAGCGGAATGATTGCTCTGGTAGATCAGGAGGGGAATATCCGTTGCAGATACAACAAGGAAAATATGCCTATTCTGTATTACTCAGGATTGAATTACGCAGATCCGGAAGGTAAAACACCTATGCTGACAGGAAAATATCACCCAGACAGAGAAATTCTTATTGAGGATATTAAAAAATTATTGAAATAGGGAAGGGGGGAAGCCGGATGTCTGAAACTGGAAGTTATTCCAGACTATGAAGCTCTAGCAGTTTTTTGAGATGGCTGTAAAAGGAAATAGAAGTTGAAAAAGTTAGGCTATAACATCAATTACTTCCAGCATCGATCACCGACCTCCCACTTAAAAAGAAAACATTGTTCAACCATAAACAAAAAAATTATGAAGATTTTGAAAATAGCTGCTATAACTGCAGTTTTCGCAGCCCAATTTACAATGGCTCAGTTTAAGCAGACGCCTCTTCCTTATGCTTATAATGCTTTGGAAGGAAATATTGATGCCCAAACGATGGAAATTCATTATTCAAAACACGGTGCTGCATATGCTGCTAACTTGAATAAAGCCATTGCTGGAACTCCACAGGAAAAAGAAACTTTGTTTCAGATTCTTTCCAATGTTTCAAAATTGCCTGCTGCAGTAAGAAATAACGCAGGAGGACACTACAACCACGAATTGTTCTGGACGGTTCTTACACCTCAGAAAAATACACAGCCTTCAGCAAAATTAGCAAAAGCCATCAATGAAACTTTCGGAAGTATGGATGCTTTTAAAGAAAAAATGTCTAAGGCAGGTGCAGACCGTTTTGGTTCAGGATGGGCCTGGCTTTCTGTAGGGAAAGATGGGAAACTGTTTGTTTCCTCTACTCCTAATCAGGACAATCCTTTGATGGATGTTGTAGAAGAAAAAGGAACTCCAATCTTCGGCATTGATGTATGGGAGCATGCTTATTATTTAAAATATCAGAATAAAAGAGCAGATTATCTTACCGCGATCTGGAATGTTACCAACTGGAAAGAAATCAGCAGAAGATATGATGAAGCGATAAGCAAGAAATAATCTGATGAAAATATTGTACAGCATACTTTTTACCTTCTATATGGTGCTAAGACCTTTAGTGCCCGTGGTAGAGTATGCTGTAAATTATGATTATATCGTTAAAGTTCTCTGTATCAATAAAACCAGACCGGAGGTTCACTGTAACGGAAAATGTTACCTGAGTAAAGAGCTCGCCAAAGCCAATGATTCAGAATCTTCACCTTTTCAAAAAATAAAAAACTCAGGACAGAAAATTCTTGATACCTATATTCTTCCTGAAACTACAACGATCAACACTACGGAAAGACGTCAGTTTTTCAGTTTCAATTTCACTTACGAAACAGCTTATTCTTTTCTGTTTCTTACCCATATTTTCAAACCACCGGTTTTTTAAGTTAAACTATCACTATTCAACCAAAAAAGTCACAAAAGCTTACTCAATTAAAAATCAAAGATTTTTAAAAAGTTTAAGTGCTCTTCTGAAGATAATACGTATCACTTAATAAACTTAAGTGTAAGAACTTTCGTGCCTTTTGTGGTAAAAAAACAATGCTGTTACAGCCATTCAAATTAATTTAACTTAAAAAATCAACAATGAAAATTTCTCAATTTTTATCGCTATTCTTTATTGCCTTTACTGTATTCTCTTTTACAGCCTGCGAAAGCAGCAGGGATGATGAGAACTCACAGGATACTACGCCTGGAAAACTTCAGATCAAATTTGAAAACGGATTTAACAATGTAGGAGATATCGTATTGAATCAAACGGTTCAGACTTCTTCCAATGGTCAGAAACATAATTTTTCTGCTTTGAAATACGTCATCAGTAATATTGCATTGATAGACGAAAACGGAAACGAATTTAAATACAACGAAAATAATCCTGACAAAGGAGCTTTTATCGTAGATCAGGCAGATGCGGTAGCCGGAATTGTTTATCTTAATCTGGATGGCGTTCCGAAAAACAATTACAAAAAAATAAGATTTGGATTAGGTGTGAGTCAAAAAGCGTATTTGCTCGGACAGGACGGACAGGCTGAATTCTGGACAAAAGCCAAGCAGAAGGGAATGTCCTGGTCATGGGCGGCCGGTTATGTATTTGTAAAACTGGAAGGGAAATACGGTATAGATTCTCCTTCTAAAGAATTTATGAATCACACAGGAAATATGGGAAATACTGCAGCCAACAATACTCCTGATCTTTATCGCGAAATTACACTGAATCTTCCGACAACAGTAAGGGTAACGGCAAAAATTCGTCCTTCTGTCCATATTCTTGCAGACCTGAACCAATTTTTGAGCGGAGATAGGACACTTACACTTAGCACAGCCAATGATATGCTGATGGGTTCAAACCAGCACCTGGTAGATGTTACCAACAATCTTACAAAAATGTTTAAAGTAGACCACGTTCACAATGATTAATTTTTTTGTTAAAACGATACTGGTTCTGCTTGTATTTGTATTGAGTTGCATTTCATGTTCTGATGAGGTGATTCAGCCATTGGAAAAAGATGAAGCCTACAATCTGGAGTTTCCTTCTTATTTTCCGGAAATGACTTTTGATACATCCATTAATGCGGTGACCAAAAATGGAGTGGAGCTGGGACGAAAATTATTCTATGAAGGCAGACTTTCAAGAAATAATACCATTTCATGCGGTTTCTGCCATATACAGGAAAATGCTTTTACCCATCACGGTCATACGGTAAGCCATGGGGTAGACGACAGAATAGGAATCAGGAATGCACCGCCCATCCAGAATATGGCTTTTTTGAAAAGATATATGTGGGACGGAGTGATTCACAATCTGAATGAGCAGCCTATCAGCCCGATTACTGATGTGAATGAAATGGACAGCTCCATACCGGAAGCTATTTCGAAAATAAAAGATGATCAGAAGTATAAAAAACTGTTCAGAGAAGCTTATGGAGACGAAACCATTACCGGCGAAAGAATTTTAAAAGCATTATCACAGTTTATGGCTTCTTTAATTTCTGCAGATTCAAAATATGACAGATTCAGACAGGGAAAAGAACAGTTGACTTTGGCAGAATCTCAGGGAATGACATTATTCAATCAGAAATGTGCTTCTTGCCACAGCGGCGAATTATTTACCGATGAGAGTTTCAGAAATACAGGACTCTATTACAATACAGAGTTCAAAGATGCCGGACGTTACAGGGTTACTCTTACTCAGGTTGACTGGATGAAATTCCGGGTTCCAAGTCTGAGAAATGTTGAATATACTGCGCCTTATATGCATGACGGAAGGTTTTACACTTTGGAAGCAGTACTCAATTTCTATTCAGATCAGGTGGAAGATAATCCCAATCTTGATCCCCGCCTGAAACAGAACGGTCATGTAGGAATTGCCATGAACAGTCAGGAAAAACAATCGATCATTGCATTCCTGAAAACATTATCGGATAAAAGTTTTATATCCAATCCAAAATTTGCAGAATAATTTATAAAAAACATGAAGAAGATTATATTGATAGTAAGTTTGATCCTGTTGAATCAGTATCAGGCAAAAACCATCAGAGACAGTGCTTATGTTGCTCCCGAAACGCTTAACAGATTCGATTTTGATGATGATTGTGATGCGTGCGGCTGTGCTGCAGGAAATGGATCTTCCGGCTTTGAATCTTTGCTGAATCCACAGTTTATCGGAATCAAATACTTTGCACAGCATTACAAAGCCAAGGAAAACTTATTTGTAAAAGACCTCACGCAGGATCAGTATTTCAATACGTTGCAGCTGTGGGGGAAGATTCCACTGACTAAAAAACTAAGTGTTTATGCAAGTCTGCCCTTCCATTTCCATGAAAAGAAAACGATGCAGGGAGATATCAGAATCAATGGAATAGGAGATCTGAATCTGATGGGGATTTACCAGCTGATGAGCTCTAAAGATAATTTCCATCATCTGAGTGGAGGTTTGGGAGTGAAAATTCCACTCGGGAAGTTTGATGAAAAAGGGGCATCCGGTGTCAACCCAAGCTTTCAGCTGGGAACCGGAAGCTGGGATTATCAGGCCGCTTTGAATTATAAGTTTCAGAAAAATAAAGTAGCTGTACTGGTCAATACAGATTACACCATTAAAACAGAGAACAGGAAAAATTACCGTTTTGGAAACCAATGGAACTATGCAGCAACAGGCTTTTATCAGGTTGCAGGAAATGAAAAGTCCATTTTTTCTGTAAAAACAGGGGTTCAGGGTGAAGTCTACGCTCAGAACAAACAGTTTGATGAGGCACTGCCGAATACTGCTGGTAGTGCTTTGTACGGAAAACTGGGATTTGAAGCCTCTTACAAAAAGCTGAGCCTGGGAAGTGAAATCATGCTTCCCATGTACACGCATCTGGCGGGAGGAGATATTGAAGCTCAATCAAGATTCAGTATTTTTCTGAATATTGGAATTTAAAGCGACACCCCCAATAAATGATGTTAAAGCTCCTTCGGGAGCTTTAATTGTTTATAAATCATGATTTTAGTTGGGGATTAGGAATAATTATTTATCTTTGCCGGAATTTGGTGAGCCGTAAAAAGCTCTTAAAAGGGAATCCGGTGAAAATCCGGGACAGACCCGCTGCTGTAAGCTCCGCACTAAAGTTTTTGAAGAATATATCCACTGTTTTTTAATGGGAAGGATTTCAAAAATGGAGTAAGTCAGAAGACCTGCCAGACAATAATCGTTTGACGCTTTCGTGGAATAAAGCTTAGGACATCAATGATTCTGTGCAGTGACAGCTGTGCTTTGTCGTTGTATTCTTATACCCCATTAGCGTCTTCATTACCCTAAATGAGCTAATGGCAGCAAAACTAATTACTTCTGCAATTCATAAAGCTGTTTTCACAATATTGGTGATTACATCTCAACTTTTATCTTCTCAAACCAAGAAGAAGGACAGTCTTCAGGAAGAGACGATTAAAGGAATTAATCTTTACAAAAAGAATTTTAAAGAAATCCTTCCGGCACAAACGCTGCAGGGAGAACAGCTGGAAAGACTAAACAGTCATTCCGTTGCAGATGCACTGCGGTATTTTTCAGGCGTTCAGATTAAAGATTACGGAGGATTGGGTGGTTTGAAAACCATCAACATCCGAAGCATGGGAAGCCAGCATGTAGGGGTTTTTTATGATGGAATTCAATTAGGAAATGCTCAAAACGGACTGGTGGATCTGGGAAGGTACTCTTTGGATGATCTGGAAGAAATATCGTTGTATAACGGACAGAAAAGTGAAATTTTTCAGCCAGCAAAGGACTTTGGCTCTTCTGGGTCTATCTATTTACAGCCTAAAACACCCGTATTTAAAGGAAATAGAAAAACCAATTTGGTGATAAGAGCAAAAAGTGCATCTATTGATCTCTTTAATCCTTCATTCCGATTGGAACAGAAAATTTCAGACAGGGTTTCTGCCAGCTTCAGTGGCGAATTTATGCAGAGTGATGGAATTTACAGATTTCGTTATGCCAAGAAATATCCTGATGGACAACAGGCCTATGATACCATTGCAAAAAGACAGGACTCAGATATCAAAGCAAAACGTTTTGAAACTTCTCTCAACGGAACTTTAAATAACGGAAGCTGGAATATCCGTGGCTACGGTTATATTTCAAACCGCGGAATGCCGGCACCTATTGTTAACGGGCGCTTTGAAGGAAGAGGAGCGAGGCTTTCCGATGAGAATTATTTTGTACAGGCTAATCTGAGAAAAAAACTGTTCCCGAAATTTGAAACACAGCTTAAAGCAAAATTTGCTTACGATTATACCCATTTCATGGACACAGTTCGTTCGCAGTCTATTATTTATACCGATAATACATACATCCAAAGGGAACTTTATCTTTCCTCTTCCAATATTTACTCAATCACTCCCAATTGGGATGTCAGCCTGAGTGGAGATTTTCAGTATAATAACCTGGATGCCAATCTGGATAATTTTTCTTATCCTACACGTTACACTACATTGGTAGCATTGGCAACAACCTATCAGTGGAACAGATTCAAAATTTTGGGAAGCCTTTTAGGAACCTTTACATTTGAAGAAGTAAGAAAAAATAAAAGACCGGGAGATGCCAGAGAGTGGACACCTGCGGTGTTTATGAGCTATCAGCCGGAAAAAATTCCGGAGCTTACTCTAAGGGCTTTCTATAAAAGAATTTTCAGACTTCCGACCTTCAATGATTTGTATTATACCAATATCGGAAATACCTATCTGAAACCGGAATTCACCAATCAATATGATTTAGGATTTACTTATCAGAAGAATTATAACAACCGTTTCTTTAAAACATTTTATGCTAAAGTAGACGGTTACTACAATAAAGTACAGGATAAAATTGTGGCAGCTCCGAACGGAAGCATGTTCCGCTGGCTGATGATGAACCTTGGACTGGTTGAAATCATTGGTGCAGATGTGAATGTACAGACTGAAATGCAGCTTGGAAAAGTAACCCTCCGACCTTTGCTTTCCTACACCTATCAAAGCGCGAGAGATATAAGTGATCCGGAAGACACGTTTTATCGCAATCAGATTCCTTATACCCCATGGCATAGTGGATCTTTCAGTCTTATGGCAGATTATAAAGACTGGAGTTTCAATTACAGTGCAATGTACGTAGGAGAAAGATATGACGTGAATCAGGATAACATTCAATACAATTATGTGCAGCCCTGGTATACGCACGATTTGTCTGTTCAGAAAAAATTCAACTGGGCGAATCATCAGTTTAAAATAAGCCTTGAGATGAATAATATTTTCAATCAATACTATGATGTTGTCCTCAATTATCCGATGCCCGGAAGAAACTTTAAACTTATTCTAAACTTCACCCTATGAGAAAACTAAACTTTTATTTTTTATTTCTTGTATTAGCTTTTCTTACTTCATGCCGTACAGATGAAATTATTGTCCGTCAGGAAGTGGTAGAAGGGCTTCCTTCAGAAAATACAGCAATAAAAGGCTTCTATATGCTCAATGAAGGGAACATGGGGAGTAATAAATGTACCCTTGATTTTTTTGATTACACCAAAGGAACCTATTACCGGAATATCTACGCAGAAATCAATCCCAATGTCGTAAAAGAGTTGGGGGATGTAGGAAATGATATCAAAGTTTATGGAAGCAAGCTCTATATCGTTGTCAATGTTTCCAATAAAATTGAAGTTCTTGATGCCAAAACGGCCAAACGTATTACCTCTATTCCATTACAAAACTGCCGATACCTTGCTTTCAAAAACGGAAAAGCTTATGCCAGCAGCTACGCCGGACCTGTAGCGATTAACCCGAAAGCACCGAAGGGGAAAATAGTGGAAATTGATACGGCTTCTCTTTCCATCCAGCGTGAGGTAGTGGTAGGATATCAGCCCGAAGAAATAGAAATTGTGGGAAATACCTTATTTGTTGCCAATTCCGGAGGATATAAAGCTCCCGATTATGACAATACTGTTTCGGTAATTGATCTGAATACTTTTACGGAACTCAAAAAAATAAATGTTGCCATCAATCTTCATCACATTAAAAAAGATAATTACGGTGATCTCTATGTAACCTCAAGAGGAGATTATTATAATGTTCCTTCCAGTCTTTATCTCATAGATGCAGCCACGGGAACAGTCAAGAAAGATTTTCATCTCTCCGTGAGTGAAATGACAATCGTAAATGATAAACTCTATTTCTATGGAAATGAATTCAATTACAACACCCACAGCTATAAAAAGACATTTGGAATCATTGATGTAAAAACAGAACAGATCATTGCCAACAGAATTTTTGATAAAGAATATGAAGATGCCATTAAAACCCCTTACGGCATTGCCGTAAATCCCATCACAGAAGATATCTACATGACAGATGCCAGAAATTATGTATCCATGGGATTTTTGTATTGCTTTGATAAAAACGGACACTTTAAATGGAAAACAGAAGGGGGAAATATCCCTGCCCACTTCGCTTTTTTATACAAATAACCAAACTTTAAAAAATGAACAGAAATAGCTTTACTTATTTGAAAATCGGATTTCTATCCTGCTTCCTTGTAGGAGTGATAGCCTGTAAACATGATGATGAAAATGAATTTACATTTAATGGACTTGATGATTCCTATACCATTGAACGTTTAAAGGTTTTGAGTATTCCTACCAATGCTTCAGGATCGGTTACATGGAGTATTAATGACTCTATTATCTCTCAGAATTCAGAACTTGAATTCATCAGTCCTACTGCAGATGCTTATCCTTTGACTTTGAAGATTAACAATAAAGGAAACGAGCAGGTTTTTCATTCTAAAATAATCGTTACCAAAGAAAAAACACCTTACAGTAAATATATTTCTAAAGTATTAGAGTTCCGTCCTGCCGTAGGGCAGTTTATGAATGAAATTCCGGAATATCTACCAGGAAATACTACCGCGAATATGCTTCAGAAAGCCAACGAATCGTTGGTAGGAGGTAATTCCACCATGATCAGTCTTGGTGGCTATGGCGGATATGTAGTGTTTGGTTTTGATCATACGATTCCCAATCTGAATGGACGTGATTTTAAAGTACTGGGAAATGCATTCTTTGGAAATGATGCTGCGGATCAACGTTCAGGATCTTGTGAACCGGGAATTATTATGGTGGCCTACGACAGAAATAAAAATGGAAAACCGGATAATGATGAATGGTATGAAATTGCTGGCAGTGAATATTTCAAAAATGCTACAGTGAAAGACTACAGCATAACCTATCATAAACCTAACGAAAATAAAACACCTGTACCCGGAACTGAATTCTGGCAGACCGACGTGGAATATATAAAATGGAGTGACAATCTGGGGAATCAGGGCTTTAAAACAAAAAATACGTTCCATGCACAAAGCTATTATCCTTTATGGTTTACCGAAAGTTCTTACGGGTTTTCTGGAACAAGACTGGCAAATAATTTCTACGATCAGAACGGGGACGGATCCTATTGGGTAGGAAAATCATATGAGTTCGGATATGCAGACAATGCTCCGAATAATGATGAAGCCTCCAATATCGATATTTCCTGGGCGGTAGACAGAAGTGGGAAATACGTGAAACTTCCGGGAGTAGACTTTATGAAAATATATACGGGAGTTAATCAGGAAGCAGGATGGCTGGGAGAAGTTTCTACAGAAGTGGCAGGAGCTTACGATTTACATTTCAAATAATAATACAATCTATTTAAATTAATAAAAAATGAAAAAGTTTTATCTTTTTATGATGCTTTTTCTGTTCGCATGCGTATCGAATGCACAGATAAAAGTTCAGGGTGTACCCAGAAATGATATTTCAGGGATCAGCAAGCTTAATACCACTACCATTAGTTTTTCTGATATTCAGTATTGGGTAGGATCAGGAACCAATCAGGCTGCTTTTGTAGTACAGTGGAATGACAGTAAGAATCCTGATGCCATGGTTTGGGGATTCAAATGGAACGGGAATGCTACTGGAGAAGATATGCTGAAAGCTATTGCTAAAGCAGATCATAGATTATACACTTTGTTGTATCAGGGAACACAGTTTGGATCAGCAGTTGGAGGAATTGGATTTGATCTGAACGGTCAGGGAACTAATGCACTGATCAAAAGCGGAAATACCACTTATCCTTTATATCCGGTAAATGGTTTTGTGAATACAACTGCTTATGATTTTGACAGCTACACGATTGTAGATGCGGCTAATGATCACTGGCAGTCCGGATGGACGATTAACGGGTATTGGTCATATTGGGTAAAGAATCCTGCAGATGCTGATTTCGGGTATTCCAGTGTTGGAGCTTCTTCACGTGTATTGGAAAACGGTTCCTGGGATGTCTGGAATTTCAACGTAGGATTTAATCAAACTCCGGTTTCTTCCACTATTACTCCTGTTTCTCCGTATGTTGCTTCCAATAACTTTACCAATGGATATTTCATGGTAAATGAAGAATGGTACGGACACACCAACGGTTCCGTAAACTTCATTGATAATAACGGCCAGATTAATTACCGTGTCTACAGTAATGCAAACAATAATCAGGCTTTCGGTGCAACTACACAATACGGAACGATCTATGGTGATAAATTCTATTTCGTTTCAAAACAAGCTGCTGACGGAGGAGATACTCAATATACTCCTGGAGGTAGATTGGTCGTAGCCAATGCGCAGACCATGCAGAAACTTGCCGGTTTCAATAATATCGGAGGTGGTGATGGTAGATCATTTGTCGGAGTAAATGAACATAAAGGATATATCGGAACTTCCACTGGAATTGTTACTTTTAATATTGATAATTTACAGATAGGTTCTCTAATTACCGGTACAGGTGGAAACGGGCAGATCGGAAATATGATCCGTACTTCACAATATGTTTTTGCTGTGAAGCAAGGAGTAGGAATTTTAGTGATTAATCCTAATACTGATACGATTGTGAGTACTGTTGCCGGAGGTTTCTATTCAGTTACTCAGGCTAAAGACGGAAGCGTATGGGGAATTCAGGATCAGAAGCTGATCAGCATCAATCCTACCACTTTTGCAACACAAGCTTACAATATCCCAACTACAAAGTATATCGGAGACTGGGGCGCATGGAATGCCGGAAGATTCACAGCAAGTAATAAAGAGAATGCTTTATACTGGATCAATTCAATAAGCAGCTGGAGCTCAGGAACACAGATCGTAAGATTCGATGTAACTACGAAAACATTTAATGAAAATTTTGCTGCCATTCCTGGACAAACAGGTCAGTTTAAACAAATTCCGTACGGAGCAGCTCTTCGTGTAAACCCTGTTACCGGAGAATTGGTTCTGAATACCACAGAAAGCGGATATGGTGCACACTACCAGAAAAACTGGATTCATACGTATGATATGACCGGTTCGCTTATCAATACAAAAACACTTAATGACTATTATTGGTTCCCTTCATTGACGGTATTTACCAACAATTCAGTTCCTGTTGTTAGTAGTGTTTTCCCTTCACAGGTTACTGCCGGAAACACAACAACAATTGATCTGAAAGCAATCGTTTCTGATGCTGATAATTTGGCTGTGTCAGTAGTAAAGTCAATCAAATCAAACAGCAATCCTACAACAGTTTCTGCTGTAATTAATGATAATGATGAGCTGGTTTTGACGCCGCTTGTTTCAGGCACATCTGACATTGTGATCAGTTTTAACTCAAATGGTAAGCTTGTGGAAAAAACACTTACAGTAAACAGTACAGCTTCCACTTTGGCAACCGCTGAGGTGAAGAAACTTGAATTTGGTATTTATCCCAATCCGGTTACTGATATTCTTACTATTAAAACCAAGGAGAAAATCCAAAATGTTTCTATTTATGATGCATCAGGAAGAATTGTTAATGCTCAATTGAACAACGGACAGATCAATGTAAGCGCACTTCCAAAAGGTATTTATATTTTAAAAGCTACGACGGATAAAGCTGTTTATCAGCAAAAATTAATTAAAAACTAATAAGAGTTTAGATCGTAATCTTGTTAAATAAACCTCTGGTCAATGTTGATCAGAGGTTTTTATTTGTCCTTCAGTATGATTTTATATGGGATAGGTTCATTAATGGGATATAAAAACCCGGCAAGCTTGGAAAGCTTGCCGGGTTCGTTCTCTTATGTATCTTTTTTATTTGATAATCACTTTTTTAGAGTATGTTTTTCCTTCTTTTGTCTGAAGTTTCATAATATATACTCCCTGTGGTTGTTTGGTTTCAAAAGAATTGGATGTCAGTTTAGAACGGAATACTTCTTTTCCTGAAGTATTGGTAAGAGTAACCTCTGAACCTTCAGCAGAAACATTTTTATCCAGAGTAAACTGTCCATCCTTGCTATGAGCCATGAAATTGATGAAAGGATCTTTGTATTGGTAAGCATAGTATACTCTAAGCTCTCCACCAATATTCAATAATCCTGAGTTAACATTAATTTTGATACGGTCAAAAGGAATGTTCATGGTCATCTCAATTTCACCTTTGCTAGGATCGCCCGCTCCAAGATTGATCAGTTTTGTAGCAAGACTTGTGTAATCATTATTGGAAACATCTCCATTAAATGTTTCAATAGATACTCCGCCCAATAGCTGTGCAGATAGAGGAGTTCCATTTGAACCTATCGCAAGAACAAGTTTATTGGTATTGTTCGCAATATTGGTTGTAGGGAAAATCAATGTCTGTTCTGTTCTTGCAAGAAGACCCACTGAAACCTGTAAAGTAGAGTAGTCATTCTCGTTGCTTCCTACAGCATTTTGAGGATTTAATACACCACAACCCAGGCATACTCCAAGAACCTGATTGGTTTGGCTGCTTGCATAAGTTTTTACAATTTGTGCAGAAGACATTGCGCTTGTTAAAAATAGGAATGATGCCAGGATTGCAGCTTTCATTGTGCGTTGGCCAAATAATAAATAAGTTTTCATATGTAGAAAAATTTTGGGTTTTAGCTTTTTTGTAAATTTATAAATAAAATGATTATGTTGATTATTTTATTTCATAATTATGTGATTTGTTAATAATTTATTGATATTTGTAATTATGGATTTAATTTTATTTAATAATTACAGGTTGTATTTGTCTGAGAATGAATGAAAAAAATACGGCAGCTTTAAAAGTCTACCGTATTTCTTGTATCGCTTATTGAATATTATTTGATTAAAATTTTTCTGGAATACGTTTTCCCTTCTTTGGTTTGTATATTCATAATATAAACACCCTCCGGTTGTTTTGACTCAAATGTATTTGATCTCAATGTGGAACGGAATACTTCTTTTCCCGAAGTGTTGAACAAAGTAATTTCCGAACCTTCTAGAGGAACATTCCCGCCAAGAATAATCTGGCCGTTTTGACTATGAGCCATAATGTTCATTAAGGGATCCTGGTAAGCGTAATAGATTCTGAAACCACCTCCAAGGCTGAGAACGCCACCTGTTAATCCGATTCTTATCCCATCATAAGGTTTTGTAGGTTTGAATTCTACCGTACCTCTGTTAGGAGTTGCACCCAGTTTAAGAAGACTTACATCAATTGTTCTTCGGTCGTCATTAGAAGTGCCTCCATTCATGGTTTCAAGCGTTACTCCGCTTAATAACTGTACTGATAATGGGATATTATCTGTTCCGATTCCTACTACCAGCCTAGTATCTGATCTCAGATCTGGGAAAATCAGCGTTTGCTGGATTCCTCCCAATAGTACTGTGCCCAATACCATTGTTGAATAGTCGTCTTCATTGTCTCCTACTGCATTAAGCGGATTATCTATACGACATCCAAGGCAGGCTACACCGAATACCCCTGAGCTTTGTGCATGGGCATAAATTCTGTTTTGTGCCAATGACATGGCGCTGGCAGAAAATAAAAATAAAGCCATCAATCCGGCTTTTAAAGAAGAAGAACTTCCCGAAAATAAATTGAATTTCATGTTATATATTTTAGAATGAATAGTTTTATTCAAATTTAAGGATTAATGAAAGAAGTATGAAATAATATTTCCATTATTGGTGATATTTTTAATGAAATTTAATATACTTCGCTGGCTGTGATGAATGACATAAGAAGTTTTGTCGGTGAGATATGTTGACTGAAAAAAACGTTTTCGCTCGATAGAGTAGGTGTAATACTATAGAAAGCTTAAACCTGTTGATTCTTTTGGGAAGAATTTGCTGAAATAGTAATGTATATAGAAACGAAAAAAGGACTTTCGAAAAAGTCCTTTTGTAGCCCGTAGGGGAATCGAACCCCTCTTACCAGAATGAAAATCTGAGGTCCTAACCGATAGACGAACGGGCCCTCTATCTTCCATTACCGAAGTAATGTGTTAGCTTTTTGTTTTTATAAGTATCAACTCTTATTGTAGCCCGTAGGGGAATCGAACCCCTCTTACCAGAATGAAAATCTGAGGTCCTAACCGATAGACGAACGGGCCGGTTAGATTTATTTAAATATAGCTTTTTCTACAGTGATCTTTATAAAACCACCGTTGTTACAGTGGTCTTATAAGATGTAAGTAGCCCGTAGGGGAATCGAACCCCTCTTACCAGAATGAAAATCTGAGGTCCTAACCGATAGACGAACGGGCCAGCTATATTGTTACGCTAATTTATTAACGTGCTTTGTTAATTTGCTTTTCAAGTTAGCTGCTTTGTTTTTGTGGATAATGTTTTTCTTAGCTAATTTATCCAATAAAGCGATAACTTTTGGCAATTGTTCTGTAGCAGCAGCTTTGTTCTCTTCATTTCTTAAAGCTTTTAAAGCTGTTCTAGCAGTCTTGTGGTAATATCTGTTACGAAGTCTTCTAGTTTCGTTTTGTCTGATTCTCTTTAGTGCTGATTTATGATTTGCCATATCGTTTAAATGTGAGTGCAAAACTATAAACTTTTTTTTAAACTACCAAATTTATTTTTAAAAATTTTAATTTTCTTCTGATAGGTACTTTCTCAGTTTATTTATTGCTTGTTCTATTTTTAAATTTTCTTGTTCTTTCTCTATTTTTTTGATCGTATTTCCCAGCATGATCAGTGCATTATTCCATTCTCCAGTGGTATTGGTGAAAGTAAGTTCGTCAATTGTTACTTCAAAAGCAACCCTTTCTCCAGTCCTGTAAAGTCTGAAACTGATTTTATCATCTCTGCCTGTAATCCCGCCTTCATTGATTTGTAAATCATAACTTTTTGGGTTAGAGTGGATTTTCTTAAAAAGCAATTTCGCTTCTTGTATTTTTAAATCCGGCATGATATAAAATTTGATAGTCTGTAGAAAACTACAAACAATGATTTATCAATAATATTTTTCATCAGTGTTACCATATTGGTAGAACCAACTATGGATAAATTTTTTGCAAATATAATGCTTTTGTGACATATAACATAAATGGAATGCTTTTTTCAAATAAAAGTCCCGGTCTTTTCAGGATAATGACAGTAATTATCAGACTTTCAGTGTTCTGAAATTTTGGTGTTCCTTCATGAATATAAGTATCAAAATTTGAAAAGTTTTTCATCGCTATTAATGATTATAAATATTTCTGAACGATGGCTTGGTGTTGAAAATCAATACCCTGAAATTTATTTTAAATAATAAAGAAGGGCAATTAATTGTCCTTCTTTATTGTTCTCCAAAAAAGTTTGATGTTCAAAATTTTCACATTAAAAGTAGCATTTTTAAGCCATTAAAGGGAATTTATAATTTTATATCATCTTTCCCTGTAATTTCAATAATTTGTAGAGTCTCGCGCAGATCAACTCTGTTTAAAGGATCAAATTCATTGTAATCATTAAAAGCAATACCCGTAAGATCTGCAATTTTTTGTAATGGAACCTGATAAGTCTTAAATTGCCCAAAACCATCTTCTCTGATTCCTTCTTTATTCCTAAAATCTTCAATGTTATCTGGTTGTTTTAACATATAACCACTTACGGAAGGTGTTCCATCTGCTTTTATCATCACGGCCACTTTCCAAAATTGTAATGGCAGCAAAACACCTCTGTATGGAATGTCATCTTCACTAAATACAGGACCTGTAAAAACAGAAACTTTAATATCTTCCCGTCCTGCACTATCCAATATATAGTTTTCAAGACTTAACCAGGTCTTTTGGTTCAGGTCTTTATGTTGTGGAGTAGAATTTGAAAAATGAAAAGTATCATCATTTGCAGCAGCTGCATTTGGCCCCCAAACAGGATCCAATCTCCTAACCATATGTCCGCGATCCAGATCATTATCTGCATACACGGCTGGACCTGTTTGATATTTCTCGTCCATTCTTGGATCAATTATCCATTTTGTATTTTCTCTTTTTATAGGATCAAGTCTATTCCCATCGATATTGACTGCTGTCATCATACATAGCTTTCGGCTCTTATGGATGGCTATCGAAAAATTAAAATAATGCAGAAGACTTTTATTGGTCTCTGTAGGGTTTAATAATGGTGCTAAATTTTTACTTTGAGATTTTAATAAGTCCTCGATGTCAATCTTGAAATTATCTGAGCTTACAAAGTTTGCGTCATATCCGTTTCGACCCTTGTAATTTGGATTTTTTGCTTTTTCTATGAAGAAAGATTGCTCCTTAGTATCTTGGTTAGTGGGAATACTGTCTGTTGTATTTTGTAAAGCCAAGTTGTCTGCAAGACCTATACCTATTGTAATTTCAACTGGTACGTTAAGTGTAATTTTGTTGCTCATTTCATTTAATTTTTTATTGTCAGATAGAGGTTGATGGAGATTTTGTTCTGTTAAGATCTGTACATCAGAATTTGAATTTGAATTATTGAATATTTCTTCAACCAGATTATTGGGGAATTTTGCCCGTATACTGTTTATGTTGTTTTTAACATTTTGCAGAATGGAACTAATTCTGACGCCTTCATTGGCAATCCAGTCTATAAGATTCTCATCCATGTTTTCTTGAAATACGGTTCCGTCCTTACATAAATAATTACCTTGTTCGTCCTTTCGGGGGACTCCGCTATGATGCAATGCAACAACCTGCCACTGATCATTATAAACAGGTGCGCCGGAAGAGCCCGGTGCCGTGTCTGTAAAATAGGTTATAAAGTCTTCTGTTTTAGCAATTAACTGGTTTTCCCTAATAGCAATCTGTTTATATTGTCCTGAAGGATGTTGTATAATTGACACGTATTCTGAAACGAGTGCTTTATTCGGGTCTTCACTAAGCTTTAAAAATCCAAAATGATAGAGCGGTTTAATCTTGCTTTTAGAATCGGGATTTACATAGACAATTGTAAAGTCTAATCTTTCATTTGTATAAAAGAATTTACTCACATTAAAAGTGAATATCTGGCTTACTGTAGGTTCGCCAAACTGGTCGTATTGAAAATTGAATTCAGCCAGACTATTTTGGGCATCGTGCTCGTTGGCAAATACATGATTGTTTGTGAGCAAGAGATTGGGAGATATTAAAAAACCAGTTCCAAAACCTATGTTATCACCACTTATATTCTTTATGTGAATTCTGCATACAGGATTTGATGCTAAAAAACCCAATTGTAAATAATTTATACTCATTAAATCATTTTTCTTCAAGATTCTTTCCCTTGCAAGATTGAAAGGTTCAAAGCGATTTGAAACAAGATGATCTAATCTTTCGTTAATAATAACTTTCTCACTTAACCATGTTGGTGATTCAATTGCTGCTTTAGCATGAGGAAGACTCAATTTTGAAAATCTTTTTTCAGTCTCTGCTATGAATTTTAGATTGGATAGTTTCATATGTTTTTAATTAGTTTTTACGACTGTATATATGAATGTCAATTCTCTACTCCTATACTTTAATTTGATGCTCAATTTTTTACAACGGTGTTCAGTTTGTACAATACTTAGATTATGCATGAGTACAAATTTCAGTTATAATCAGAATCATTTCAATTACCCTTTTTCGTGATTTTGAGATTGAGTTTTATTTGCTCAAAATGGTTTTTGAAATGAGAAATGTAATATGGGGCCATCAAAGTTTGACTTTGTGGATATTGGAAAAAAATGAAACTATTGCCCTAAAGAATCTTTAAAAGGGATGAAGAAAGATTATGGAATTCGCCCCGTACGAAGTGTGTACAAGAGTCCTTTTAAAACTTGTGGAGATTCCGTTGAATTTTGGAATAAAAAATCCCTGAACATTGCATTGATCAGGGATTGAGTGATGTAGTTTGGTAGCCTATAGGGGAATCGAACCCCTGTTGCAAGAATGAAAATCTTGAGTCCTGACCACTAGACGAATAGGCCAAATTTTGAGGTTGCAAAAGTAGGAATTAACTTTTAAACTTCAAAATTATTTTTTTTTGATTTATTTGTAGACCTTTTGTATCACGGTATTTTTGATACCTTTAGCTTCAAGTTCCTTTTGAAGTTTTACAGCATCTTCCAATGTGTATACTTTTCCGTAGGTGTAGTAAAATACACCATTGTCCTTATTTCGTTCCACATCTTTTAAATTCTGAAGAATATAAGAATTACCATTCAGTTTATCACCTGCATATACTTCAATCGTATAATATCCCATGCTGATTCTCTGATTCGGCATAAATCCTACAGCAAATGCATTTCTGAAACCTGCATCTTTCGCTGTTTTAAGATTAATATCTTTTACCGAAGCCATATTGGTTACAGCATAGTAATATTTGTACTGCCCGTTTTCTTTAAGCGTAAGAATATAGTTCAGGCCTTTCAGGGCAGGATCATTTTCATTGTATTTCGTAGGAGAACTCATTAATAGAATTCTGAAATCATTTTTCAAAGGAACCTCTGCAGGTTTTTCTGGCTCTGGCTTTCTTGTTGCAATAGAACCGCCGGATTTTCTGTCAATCGCCTTTTTATAATCAATAATAGCATTGTAGATACTTTCTGCAATTTCAGTCTGTCCTTTGTCTGAGGCGATGTAGTGGCTTTCCTCAGGGTGATTGATGAACCCTGTTTCTATCAGTACAGATGGCATGGCATTCATACGGAGAACGTGAAGGTTTTTCTGAAATACACCTCTTGATGATCTTTTATCTTTATTCACAAAATTATCTTCTACCAATCCTCCCAAAAGAAGACTTGATTCAAGATATTTACTTTGCTGAAGTTTCAGAGCAATTAATGATTCCGGTGAGTCCGGATTATAAGAACCAAAGATCTGCTTATCTTTTTCATCCAGGAAGATCACGTCATTTTCTCTTTTGGCTACTTCAAGATTTTCGTTATTCTGGTTAGGTCCCTGTACATAAGTTTCGGTACCGTAGGCGGTAGGTCTTTGGGAAGAATTACAGTGAATGGATACAAAAAGATCTGCTTTGCTCCTGTTAGCCAGATTGGTTCTGTCAGACAGAGAAGGGTATTCGTCAATTTTACGGGTATATATTACTTTGAAATCTCTGTTTTTTTCTAACATGGCACCTACTTTTAACGTAATGGCAAGTGTAATGTCTTTTTCTGCGACTCTTCCAATGTCGGAATAGGTCCTGTTGGCTCCATGATCACTTCCTCCGTGTCCCGCATCCAGAACGATAGTAAACTTCTTTTGAGAGAAAATAAATTTGCTGGTTAGGATAAGGAGAAATGATAAAATTATTTTAAAATTTTGTTTGTGCATCTTACAGTTATAAAAATTATATTAATTTTGGGCCTTAATTATATAGTATAAAATTGGCCAAAACCGTCTTCAAAAATATATTACAAATTTTAATTATCCTAATTTTTAACAATTTTTTAGCACAGAAAACTCCTGAAAAATTGCCTAAAAATGCGGTTAATGATACTATTTCCAAAAAGGATACCATAGTTGTAAAAAAAGAACCTTTAAATGATGTTCTTCGTACAAAAGCAGATGATCAGAGAAGAGATGTCCCTAAAAAGATGACATTCCTGAACAAAAATGCTCAGGTAAAATATCAGGATATGCAGATTGATGCAGATTATATCTCTATTGATGATAACAAAAATCTGATCTATGCGCGAGGAAAACAGGATTCTTTAGGAAAAATTATAGAACCTGTAATTACGACGCAGGCCGGGAAAAAATACGAAACCAACGAATTTAGCTATAATACAAAAACAAAACAGGCCATTGCCTTCAATGCAAGAACAGAAGAAAGTGAAGGGGTAATTATAGCTCAGAAGACTAAAAAATATAATGATTCCGTATTTGCAATGAGAAAAGCAGATTATACAACGGATGATTATTTTATCAAGAAAAAAGATACGGCAGCGGATTATTTTATGAGAGCTTATAATATTAAGCTGATTAAAACCAAAACAAAATCCCAGATCGTTACAGGTCCTATTCAGATGTTTATCGAACAGGTTCCTACACCTCTTTATCTTCCATTCGCTATTTTACCATTCTCAGATAAAAGAGCTGCAGGTATTCTGATTCCAAGTTTCGGGGAAAGGGAAGATGTAGGTTTCTTCCTGAACGGGATAGGATATTACCAACCGATCGGAGAGCACTTCGACCTTAAAGTTTTAGCAGATATTTATACAAAAGGAAGCTGGAACTTACGTCCTCAGGTGAATTACCAGAAAAAATACCGTTACTCAGGAAACTTTACTGCAGATATTGGTACCATGGTAAGAGGAATTAAAGGTTTGGATGATTATACTAAAAACAGTACCTACAGAATCAACTGGACACACTCCCAGGATTCTAAGGCCAATCCTTTCCTTACATTCAGTGCTTCTGTAGATATTGTAAGTACCAAGTTCTATAATAACCCGTTGAATAACAATTACATTTTCAATCAGAATGTATTGAATACCCAGCAGAACTCTACGGTAACCCTTACCAAAAGATTCCTGAAACTGCCGGTGACGATTACAGGAACGGCTTCCTATTCCCAGAACTTTGCCACAGGATTGGCAGATCTTCGTCTTCCACAGATGAACGTGGCCATCAATCAGTTCTATTTATTTAAATCAAAAACAGGAATCAGACAAGGGCTTCTTGAAAATATTACGGTAAATACCGGCTTCAACCTTACCAATTTCGTAAACACTCAGGAGAATGAGTTGTTTAAAAAAGAAATGTGGGATAAAATGCAGACAGGACTTAAAAACAATATCGCATTAGCAACCAATACAACATTGGCAAAATATTTCACTTTCAGTTTAAGTGCCAATATCGACAATGCTTTAACAACAAAAACGTTGAACAGATATTATGATCCGGTAAAAAATGTAACGGTTGACGAAATCAATAAAAACTTTACAGGATACTCTACTTTCTCTACTTCTGCCAGTCTTCAGACCACACTTTTCGGAATGATGAAATTCAAAAAAGGATCTACGGTAGAAGCGGTGAGACATATGATGACTCCAAGTTTGAGCTTTACTTATTCACCAGACTTTTCAAGTCCTAACTTCGGATATTACAGAAACTATTATAATGCAAACGGAGCGTTGACGCCATATTCTATTTTTGAAAAAGGAATTATCGGAAGCCCGTCAAGTGGAATGCAGGGAGCTTTAGGTTTCAATATTGGTAACAATATTGAGATGAAAGTAAAGTCTAAGAGTGATTCTACAGGGGTAAAGAAAATCAAAATTTTTGAATCTTTAAATCTTGCAGGAAGCTACAACTTTGCCGCTAAAGATCATCCCTGGTCTGTATTTTCAATCAACGGACAATCTTCATTTTTCAATAATAAACTGACAGTAAATACCAGCCTTGCACTGGAACCTTATAAAATTGAGTTCTTACCAGGACAGGATACAGGAATCAGAACTGAGCAGTTCGGACACTTCAGTGTACAGGGGTTCAACGTTCAGTTATCTTATCCTTTAAGCAGCGAGATCTTTGGAGAAAAAACAGATTATGCTAAAAAGTATTCCTCGAAGGGAGAAGTCCGAAATGAAAATTACTATTTTGATGATGATCATTATGCTCATTTTGATCAGGCATGGACTTTAAATATCAGTGCCAATTATGCGTACTCTAAAGGCTTGAGCAGGTTTGGTAATAAAATTGCATCCCTAGGTTTGGATGGAAGTATCAAGCTAACTCCTTACTGGAATATCAACGGAAGTACGCATTATGACATGGTGACTAAAGAATTGGCATATACAAGAATTGGTTTTTCAAGAGATCAGCGAAGTTTTACCATCAATTTCAACTGGGTTCCGTTTGGTCAGTATAAAGTGTATGACTTCTTTATCGGTATCAAAGCCAATATTTTAAGTGATGCATTGAAGTACAAAGACAGAAGCTTTACCCAGCCTAATGCACCTTTCTAATATCAGATTGGCATTTGACAATATAAATTTTATATTTGCAAGCAAAATAAATTCTAATGAAAATCACTGTTGGCAGAATTCAAATACCAACGAATATTGCAGATAGTGATTGCATATAACCATAGAAAAAAATAAATATCCGTTATGAAACAAATAATCAGCACAGTTAATGCACCTGCAGCTATCGGACCTTATTCACAAGCTAATATGGCCAACGGAGTTTTGTATATCTCCGGACAGATTCCTGTAGATCCTGCAACTGGTAAATTGGTAGAAGGTATTGAAAAGGAAACGCACCAGGTAATGAAAAACCTTGAAGCGATTCTTACTGAAGCCGGCATGACTTTCAAAAATGTTGTAAAAGCTACCATCTTCCTTAAGAGTATGGATGATTTTGCTGTAATGAATGATATCTATGCATCTTACTTAGATTCAGAAAGCTATCCAGCTCGTGAAACAGTACAGGTTTCATGTTTGCCTAAAAATGTGGATATCGAAATTTCTATGATTGCACATCAGGATTAATGAACTTTATAAGAAATACAATTGCGGTTCTGATAGGTCTTGGTATTACAGGACTTATTATTACTCTTGGTATAAGGGCTTTTCCGCAATGGGTAACTTTTGAGGCTTTTGCTCCGTTTGAGCATTGGCAAAGGTTTCTTTTCAGCATGAAAGATGATAAGGCGTTTTTCGGCTTCCTTTTGTTTATTTCCGGATTAGGGACTACCATCGGGGGAGTGGCAACCGCTATCATTGTTAAATATGCTAAAGTAGCCTATGCTATTCTGATTGGCTTTATTATGCTTTTTATTGCCATGTTGGATGTTATTATTTTTCCCTATCATCCTACGTTTTATAAGATCTCCATTTTCCTTACGTTCTTTCCGTTTTCCTGGATTGGAGGTAAGATTGTAGAAGTTATCTACGAAAGAAATAAAAAGAAAAGTATCGCTGACAAAATGAATAAGTCTAAATAAATAATAAAAAAAACGCTGCAGATTCTGCGGCGTTTTTTGTTGAAAAGAGTTAGTAGATTTCCATATTAAACATATTTCAAAAAATAAAGGGGATAATCCAGCTCAAAGGTTTCATGGAAAATGGTAAATCCATTTTGTTGATAGAAGGTTCTGTTTTCTAATGTTGTTGTTTCAACATATATGAGTTCGTTCTCATATTTACTCATAGATTCTTTTAAAAGTTTTGTTCCAATTCCTTTTCCCTGTTCACCAGGAACTACAGCCATTAACCATAAATGAACAAATTTTTCTTCCGGATGAAATTTTGCTAAGAGTTTTTCTCGTTGTAAAACTTTAAAGATATTTTTAATTCCAATACAATTGAACAGCAATTTTATTTCAAGCCAGATTTTTTTTAAACTGATCGGGAATTTGTCTAAGTGTAAAATGCACGCTTTGTGATCGTCGCTGAGAAATATGCTTCCATTTAGTATTGATACATCGAATTGAAACTCCATTAATGCTTTCAATCTCTTATATCTGTTGCCAGAATTCTTTATGACAAAATTGATAGAATTAGGAATAAGAACATTTATGAAAGCCTGGCATAAAATAGTAACGACTTTTTCTCTGTCCTCATAGGTAGCTTTTTTCATGCATTTTTGTTTTTTCAAATATATAAAAAATAGAAGTGTGTTAATCAGGGTTTTATATGGCTTGTGTTAGTTTCTGCATTGAGCTTAGTTAACTTATTTTTTTCATAAAAAAACCATTCTTAAGCAAGAATGGTTAAATTTTTCATGTGAAATCAAAAAAATCCGATTAAGGCATTTTGAATCCTTTGGTATAAATTCTTCCGTAATCATCCACGAATTTCACCTGTACATTCCCCTGATATTTCTCAAGGATCTTTTCTACGTCTTTCTGTGAATTGACAGGTTTACCATTGACTTCAATGATGATGTAGTTATCTACAATTCCGATTTTAGCCATTTCGCTGCCCTCAGATACGTTTTTAGCAACTACACCACTGTTCAGTCCGTATTCTGTTTTGAAACGCTCTGTAAGAGGGTCAAATTCTGCTCCGATTTTTTCAGTTACGGTAAGATCTGCTTTTGTTCTGGTAGAAGTACCTCCTTTTTGGTCTCTCAGTGTGACAGTAGTAGTGCCTTCTTTACCATTTCTTGAATACGTTACCTGAACTTTATCACCAGGACGTTTGCTTCCGATAGACATGGAAAGATCGGCAAAATCTGTGATGTCGTAGTTGTCTACTTTAGTGATTACATCTCCTTTTTTCAATCCTGCATCTTCAGCACCGCTGTTTTCACCAAATCCTGTAACATAAATTCCTGAACCTACTTTCAGATTTGTTTTAAACTGCTTGTTGTAAGATGCTACTAACTGATCATTTGAAAGATCTAAAGACTGAACTCCAAGGAATCCTCTCTGTACAATTCCGAATTTCTTGATATCCTCAACAATTTTTCTCGCCAGGTTAGAAGGAACGGCAAATCCGTATCCCTGGTAATATCCTGTGGTAGACTGAATCGCAGAATTGATCCCGATCAGTTCTCCATTGGTATTTACCAAAGCACCTCCTGAGTTACCCGGGTTAATAGCAGCATCCGTCTGGATGAAGCTTTCAATAGGATTAGCAGCTTTTCCCTGGCTTCCCAGGATTCCGATACCTCTTCCTTTAGCAGAAACAATACCTGCTGTTACCGTAGAGTTTAATCCTAATGGATTTCCTACTGCAAGAACCCATTGTCCTACATCAATATTGTCAGAATTCGCAAAATTCAGATAAGGAAGCCCTTTTTCTTCAATCTTTAATAAAGAGATATCTGTATTAGGGTCTGTTCCTACTAATGTTGCGATATATGATTTCTTGTTGCTTAGTACGACTTCCAGCTTATTAGCACCTGCTACCACGTGGTTGTTGGAAATGATATAACCGTCCGGAGAGATGATTACCCCTGAACCCATTCCCGATGGCATATTATCAGGAACCTGCTGCTTTTGTCTCTGCTGGCCTCTTCCACCGAAAGGATCTCCGAAGAAAAAGTCAAACAAATCCTGCTCTGAAGCTCTGCTTGATGTTCTGCTTTGATAATTTTTAATAGTTACTACAGCGGGAACGGTTGTTTTAGCCGCCTTTACAAAATCATCACCTACTGCTCCCGTATTCATTCCTGCGAATGAAGTATTGGGTGCTGCTGTTGTGAAATAAGATTGATCTCCATTGTTGGAGCCGTGTCCGAAATATTGTAAAGCTCCAACGGTAGTAGCTCCGGAAAGGACTCCAACTACTGCAAATGGTAATAGTTTTTTTAAAGTACTCTTCATTGTATATCTTTCTTGTTTATTAATTAATTTTCTTTTTATGTTTTTGAGTAAACAAATTTAATGTTAAATAAGTAAGCAATTAGTATGCTATGTTTCAATTTTAACTAAAATTTAACGGCTATTATATGATTTTGTGCCTTATGTCATAATTGTTAATGCCACAGTTAACAAAACTTAAAAAAAAATTAAAGAAAATATGGCAGACTTATCATACATAGTGATCTGATTTTCATTGCTGGCAGGTTACTGATTATTGTTCGTGATTGGTGTCATAAATATACTTAATTCTAAAATGATTATCTTTGCAAAAATTTTTATTCTCACTTAAAACGTTTATAGCATGCAACTGTATAACACCTTAAGCGCAGAAGAAAGAGCTCAACTTATTGATGAAGCCGGTAAAGACCGTCTTACCTTGTCTTTCTATGCGTATGCCAAAATCGAAGACCCCAAAAAATTTCGCGACGAATTATTTATAGCCTGGAATGCCCTTGATGCTCTTGGCCGTATTTATGTTGCTACAGAAGGAATTAATGCTCAGATGAGTGTTCCTGCAGATCAGTTTGAGGCTTTTCGTGATACGCTCGAAGTTTATGACTTCATGAAAGGAATCCGTTTGAATGTAGCGGTAGACCAGGACAATTACTCATTTTTAAAATTAACCATAAAAGTCAGAAACAAAATTGTTGCTGACGGTTTGAATGACGAAACTTTTGATGTGACCAATAAAGGAATTCACTTAAAAGCTCAGGAATTCAATAATATGCTGGAAGATCCCAATACCATTGTTGTAGATTTCAGAAATCACTACGAAAGTGAAGTAGGGCATTTTGAAGGTGCCATTACTCCGGATGTGGAAAATTTCAGAGAAAGTTTACCCATCATCAATGAACAGCTACAGGATTTTAAAGAAGATAAAAACCTGTTGATGTACTGTACCGGAGGAATCCGTTGTGAAAAAGCCAGTGCTTACTTCAAACACCAAGGTTTCAAAAATGTTTATCAATTGGAAGGAGGTATCATTGAATATACACGACAGATCAAAGAAGAAGGAATAAAAAGTAAATTCATTGGTAAAAACTTTGTATTTGACCACCGACTGGGGGAGAGAATTACAGATGATATTATTGCACAATGCCACCAGTGTGGAAAACCTTGTGATAATCATACCAATTGTGCCAATGATGCCTGTCATTTGTTGTTTATCCAATGCGACGACTGTAAAGCTGCGATGGAAAACTGCTGTTCTACGGAATGTCTGGAGACCATTCATTTGCCGTGGGATGAACAGGTGAAACTGAGAAAGGGATTACAGGTTGGAAATAAAGTATTCAGAAAAGGAAAATCAGATGCCCTGAAATTTAAAAACTCAGGAGATTTAACTGATAAGCCTTTAGCAAAAGCTGAGACAAAAAATATCCGTCAGAAGATTGCTGTTAAAAAAGAATTGATTGGAAAGGCAGAACATTACTACTCAAAATCAAAGATTGCACAGTTTTTAATTGAACATAAGGATTTATCAGTGGGTGATAAAGTATTGATCTCAGGTCCTACAACGGGAGAGCAGGAAGTCACCATTACTGAAATCTATGCTAACGGAGGGCCTTGTGAAACGGCAAACATTGGAGATCAGATTACTTTTGCGCTGCCATTCAGAGTTCGTTTGTCTGATAAATTGTACAGAATTGTGCAAAATGCATAATTCATAGCTGTCAATACAATTATTTCTGTTTTAACAACTTAATAATTCCAGACTTACAATGACAACAAGCGGAAAAATAGAACTGATGTCTCCTGCAGGAGATTTCATATCACTTCAGGCGGCTATAGATAACGGTGCAGACTCTGTCTATTTTGGAGTTGAGCAGCTCAACATGCGTGCAAGAGCAACAATGAACTTCACCATTGATGACCTGCCGGAAATCGCCAGAAGATGTGCTGAAAAAGGAGTAAGAACGTATCTGACCCTTAACACCATCATCTATGATCATGATCTTTCTATCGTCAGAACACTTTTAGATAAAGCGAAGGAGGCCGGTCTTACAGCTGTGATTGCAATGGACCAGGCTGTAATTTCTTATGCAAGGCAAATTGGTATGGAGGTGCATATTTCCACCCAGATTAATATAACCAATATTGAAACCGTAAAATTCTATGCTCTTTTTGCTGATACCATGGTGATGAGCCGTGAATTAAGTATCAGCCAGATCAAAAAAATCTGTACTCAGATTGAAAAAGATCAGGTAAAAGGACCTTCCGGTCATCTTGTTGAAGTGGAGATTTTCGGGCATGGTGCCTTATGTATGGCAGTATCCGGGAAATGTTATCTGAGCCTGCATTCCCATAATTCTTCGGCAAACAGAGGGGCCTGTAAACAGAACTGCCGGAAAAAATATACTGTGATTGATCAGGAGTCAGGTTTTGAAATTGAACTTGATAACGAATATATGATGTCTCCCAAAGACCTTTGTACGATTGGTTTCCTGAATCAGATTGTGGATGCCGGTGTGAAAGTCTTGAAGATAGAAGGAAGAGGAAGGGCTCCTGAGTATGTAGCAACAGTTACAAAATGTTATAGAGAAGCAATTGACAGTATTGCCGAGGGAACGTTTTCTCAGGAAAAAGTGGAGGAATGGATGAAAGTTCTGGAGACCGTATACAACAGAGGCTTCTGGAGTGGTTATTATCTTGGTCAGGAGCTGGGTGACTGGTCTTCAAACTCCGGTTCCAGTGCAACACAAAAGAAAGTCTATATTGGAAAAGGAAGGCATTTCTACCCGAAATCCAATATCGCAGAATTTGTGGTTGAGGCCTATGATATTTCTGTAGGAGACAGTGTCCTTATACAGGGACCCACTACAGGATCACAGGAAATGGTCATTGAAAGTATGATCGTTGATGAGAAGGCTGGGGCAGACAAGGCAACAAAGTCTGATGTGATTACTTTCCCTACGAAGTTCCGTGTACGGCCAAGTGACAAATTATATAAAATTGTTAAAGCGTAATGGTCATTGCTACACTTCAGAGAGATAAATGTATTGGTTGTAATTACTGTGTCGAATTTGCTCCGGAATATTTTAGAATGTCTAAAAAAGATGGTAAATCAGTATTGCTTAAGACGATTGATAAAAAAGGCTTCTACACGTTAAAAACACCAGACCACGAAGCGTTTGAATATTTGGAGAGAGCCGCCAACGCCTGTCCTGTGAAAATTATTTCTGTAAGAATTACTTGATCATTATGCTGAAAGCTGAGCTTAGAAAAAAATATACCCAAAAAAGGAAAGCCTTGTCTCCAGATGAGGCTTTTCTGTTATCTGAGAAGATTTTTGAAAATTTCATTCAATATTTTAAGCCAAAAGAAGAAGATAAGATTCATGTTTTTATCCCGATTCCGGCAAGAAAAGAAATTGATACCCAAATCTTCATTCAATATTTTTTAGCGCACAACATCCGTGTTTATGTTCCTAAAATTGTTGGGGATAAGCTTATTAATATTGAGATTTCTGAAGATACTGTTTTTGAAACCAACAATTGGGGGATCTCAGAACCTGTTTCCAATGAAGATTCCGGCGAAAAATACTTTCATTATGTGATTACGCCTTTGTTGTATTGCGACAAAAAAGGGAATAGAGTAGGCTATGGTAAAGGATTTTATGATAGCTTGTTTCAAAGTATATCTGAGGAGACCAAAAAAATCGGAGTCAATTACTTTGACCCCGATGAATATGTGGATGATGTCTGGGAAAAGGATATTCCCCTGGACTATTTGGTTACTGCTACTGAAGTGCTGTCTTTCTTAAGCGGTTTGGAATAAAAATCTAAAAAGTAAAATTTAAATTCTTTTTTAAGTTTGGAAGTAGAAAGCAGAATATACTGTGCATTCTTTTCAAAGCTCCCTAAAGACTTATTTTTATTATCAAAGTATTCCACATTGAACTTGGCGTAGTCCAGCGTATCTTTTTTATAAAACTCTTTATAGACATTCAGGTTGCTCACTTTAGCTGTTTTTGCTTTCATGCTGTCCAGTTCTTTCAGCAGCCTTTTAAACGTCAGAGAATCCGGTTTGTGGAAATAGCTTTCCATTTGTGAATAAATCACGGTATCTATTTCTGTATTTCTGTTTCCGCTGAGATATAAGGTAGACAGATCAAGAAGCTCCTGAACTTTCTGCTTGGTGATGGAATTAATCGCCTGCATACTATCCATCTGTACGGCAGGATAGCTTTTTTCATTGTTGCTGTTTCGTAGTTTATCGAGGTCGCTCACCTCTGATGTTTTATTATTACATGCAATAAATAAAGTCAGAAGCACGGTGAAAATTAAAAAATTACTTATTCTTTTCATCTGTGGTAGCAATTTTAAATTTGATGGATACAATTTTACCTTTGGTATCCTTTTTCATTTCTATTACATTCAGGTTTTTCAGAGAGGTCGTTGGAGTCGTTACCAGCGTGATATACTTCTGCTTATCCAGTCTTTCAATGCCATAAGTATCATTATCATATACCTGGTAGATCACGGCATTTGTGCTGATTAGGTTTTCCAGCTGGTTTCTCTTCTGCTTAATGAGTGCAACCTGTTCGTCAGGATTCCCTCCTTTGATATCTTTGATAGAGAAATAATAGACAGCCATCTTATAATCATCCGGCTTTAGTTCTATTTTTTCTTCTTCAGGGGCATTTTCAAGATTTCTGTTCACTTCCAGAGGCTCATAGAAAGGAGCACTGATTCGCATTTTTAAATTTTTATCCTTGGTAGAATAATAAAAACATTCGCCTGGTTTTATTTTATACATCAACGGAGATTCATTTTCCTTCACTACCATTATTTCTAAAGTATTGATCACAGAAACACCTCTGTCCTTATCAATGAAACAATATTTGTAAGTTTTTGAAAAAAGTACATCTTTAAAACCTAAAAGACCGGTAATCGTAATCAAAACTGAAGTGACAAGTGCCCAGGCATTCTTTTTGAAGAAATTTTTCTTAGGCGGAACATCTGAAATTTCTATCTCATTTGTTATTGTTTTGTTTTGTGTAATTTGTTGATTTTCAGTATTCGATTTTTGTAAATCAGTATTTTCTGGGGTCCTGATTTCAACTTTTTTAGGTTGAAGTTCAATTTTTGGAAGTTCAGGAGCTTCAGAAACTGTTTTTTCAAGTTCTTCGATATCTTCGTCTTCAAAATTTTCATTTTCCTGAAGTAATTCACCCGCAAAAAGATGCTGTTTCTTGAAATCGTACCATGAGTTGTAACCCGCATAAATGCTCAATAAATTGAGCATGTCTATTCTTGGTAGTTTAGTAACCGGTGAAGTTTTAAAATAAGTGTAAAATGACTTTTCACTGATGTTTCCTTTCGCTTTTTTTCGAAGGTCTTCCTGAAAATATATAATATCTATACCCTTCCACTTGGATATGTCATCCTGCGAAGGGGTATATTCTTTTAAGTATTGACCCTGAACATCCTTTTTTAGCTGTTCAAAGTGTAATAGATCTAAATCTGTCAATTTTTCAAAAAATAATTAAATTGTTGATTATCAGCTATGTTTTTTTGTAAAACTATTTTACAAAGGTATTACAATTATTTTTCATAGACAAATTTTCTAACTGCTCTACCTTTGTCTTGTTCAAATAACAGAACAGAAGAAAATTTTATAAAAACAATATTAACAAAATTAAATTTAATTTATTATGAAAAAGTCATTATTCGTAGCTGCTATCGCTGCAATCTCTCTAGTTGCTTGTAAAAAAACTGAAGCTACTGCTACTGAAGGTACAACTGATTCTGCTGCTGCTACTGTAGCTGATTCTGCTGCTGTAGTTTCTGATTCAGCTGCTAAAGTTGTTGATTCTGCTGCAACTACTGCTGTAGAAGCTACTAAAGATGCTGCTGCTGCTACTACTGCTGCTGGTGCTGAAGTTGCTAAAGATGCTGCTAAAGGTGCTGCTGACGCTGCTAAAGGAGCTGCTGATGCTGCTAAAGGAGCTGCTGATGCTGCTAAAGATGCTGCTAAGAAATAATTCTAGCATACGCTTAACAATAAAAGAACCGTTTCACCCAGTGAAACGGTTTTTTTATGCTTAGTCATAGCGAGCTAAAGGCGAAGCAATCTCTTTCATATCAAAATCAGATCAGGAATAGCTTATCCCTTCTTCTGTTTCAAAGATTCATAGCAGGTAATAGCTACTGCATTACTCAGGTTTAAAGAATCAATACTTCCTGCCATCGGAATTAAAGTATTTTTTCCTTTTCCAATCCAGAAATCACTCAATCCGGAATGTTCCGTCCCGAATAATACGGCAGAACGCTGTCTGAAATCTCTTTGATAAAGGTCTTCAGCACTTTCGTCCATCAGCGTAGTGTAGATATTGAAACTGTTTTTCTGCAGGAATTCCAATGTTTCCGTATTTTCAGCCTGATAGACTTCCATTCCGAACAGGCATCCTACACTGGATCTGATCACATTAGGGTTGTAGAAATCGGTTTTCCCGTCAGCAACAATCAGGGCATCAATACCAAATGCCTCACAGCTTCTTAAAATAGCGCCAAGATTTCCCGGTTTTTCTACGCCTTCTACAATGATTATTGTAGCATCTTCTTTAGGAACAAATGATGAAAGTGAATTTTCTTTGGTATGGTAAATGCCGATAATTCCTTCGGAACTTCCTCTGTAAGCGATTTTTTCATATACCTTCTCACTTACATAATGGATTTTTCCATCGGGAAGAGTTCCTTTAAAGATATTTTCAGAGATAAAGAACTCCAGCGGCTCAAAATCATACTGCATGGCTCTTTCATTTTCCTGCTGTCCTTCTACTACAAAAACTTTTGATTTTTTACGAAACCTGTTGTCAGTAAGAAGCTTAGTGACATTTTTTATTTTATCGTTTTGAAAACTTTCTATCAACATGCTGCAAAATTATGCAAAATTTATGATTGAACTTCTCTGGTTTTAATAAAAAGGTTTTTCCATGTCATCTCCATTGGAATTTTATTTTTTCTTTTATAATAGATAATGACTAAGATCAAGACGACAATGGATAACAATTTATAGAGGTTTCCATAGAAATTTCCGGAAACGTTTTCCGAAATATTAAAAATTTCCCAGTACAAATTCATAAAAAAATGAAGGAAAATGGCGGTCCATAAGTTATACTCTGATTCAAAATATGCCCAGGCAAAGAATATTGACCCTAAAAATGTAATGGTAAATATTTCGGTAAGTTCTATTAAGTTTTGGCTTTGATACAAATGTACCTGTGCAAAAAGTAAAGATCCTGATAATGCGGATGATAAAAATCCAAGTTGTGTAAATCTGTATAGTATTCCAATAAGAAAAGCTCTGAAAATAATTTCTTCAAAAAATGCTGATAAAAGAGTATTGATAAACAAGGATTCAAAATTTATTTTTGAGATTGGTTTAAAATGAATCAGGTATCCAATGAGCATAGGAGTAGTTCCGGTAAGTGCTAACAGAAATCCTTTGATAATGGGTTTGTTTAATGAGAACAGATCAAGGATATTTCTTTGAGGTAACAGAATTTTTAACGTGACTATCAATGGAATTAATGTTACCGAATAAGCAATTATATGGGCTATTGCTTTACTGTGAAACAGATCTTTTGAGAAAGTCTGTATGGTTTTAAAAAAGAGAAAATCGAAGAAATAATAGGCTGTAAACCCTAGAATAAAGATGGAAAAGAAGCGGATGTTTTTACTCATGTCTGTTAATTTTGAGCAAAAATGTAGCTTTAAATCAATGCTTTCAAGTTAATGTGATCAATGACAAAGAATAGTGACGAATGACAAAAATTATGAATGCTGCTGTTGCAATTGAGGAATAACTGAAGGAATAAAACTTCTTGAAACAGGAATTTCAAAATCGATTTCCGGAAGAACTAATTTATAACCCTGAGCATTTCCTTTGAGTTTCTTTACCCTTCCAAGATTGACAATATAAGAACGGTGGCATTTTTTGACAGAACTTGTTTCGATTTGTTGTAAAACATTGGTTAAACTTATTCTGATCAATGCTTTTTTTAAGCTGTTGTTTTCTAAAAAGTAAAATGTACAATAGTTTTCCATAGACTGAACGCAAAGAAAATCTTTTTTATTCATGACAAGCTCGGTATTCTGGGCTGATATTTTTAACAGATTTTGTCGTTCTGCAGGAGGCGAAACGGGAAGGTGTTGAGAAATGTCGCGGGCTTTCTTTTCATGAATAGTCTTTAAATAGATATACCGTGATAAAATATAGATGATAGAAATAGGAATTCCGACAGCCAAAGTATACAGGAACATATAAAAGTAATTGACTATATCCAGTTTTACATGGCTCAAGAATAATGAATTGTAAAAGTAGGATAGAATAGAACCCGTACATAGAATGAAAGTTATTTTTAAGAGTTCCGAACCAATATTCCAGTTGCTGAAACGGGAAGTTATAAGATTGGCCATTAAAAATGCAGTTCCAAAGATTATGCAATAGGGAAAAAGTAATACAAATTTATAGGGATGCTGAAAGTTTTCCGTACCAAAAGGCTGAAAAATAATCAGAAATAAATAAACAGCAGCTCCTGCTCCCAGTGAAGAAACAAAAATTTCTTTGAAAGATTCGGATTTGGGGTATGGATGTGCTGTAAATGAAAACATAAATCCAGATTTAGCTTTCTGATGTTTCAATAAAATTGCCGTTGTCAATAAGACTTTGTGGCAGCTCTTTTTTATTTTTAATGCCTAATGATTTTAATTTCTGAGTCTGGATCACCAGGTTGTCATTTCCGGTATGAAGCTGTTTGTAGGCATCATTGAATACGTTTTTCGCCTGATCCAGATTTCTGCCTACTTTTTCCAGGTTTTCTACAAAACCTACGAATTTGTCATAAAGTCTGGCTCCTCGATCAGCAATTTCAATAGAATTTCGGTTTTGATATTCGCGTTTCCAAAGATCGGCAATCAGCTTAAGAGAAGTGATCAGATTGCTTGGATTAAGCAGAAGGATTCTTCTTTCATAGGCATAGTTCCAAAGGTTCTGGTCTGCCTGCATTGCCGCAATATAAGCCGGTTCACTCGGAATAAACATCATCACGAAATCCAGTGATTTTCCATAGTCATCGTATGCTTTTTGACTGAGTTGATTAATATGATTCTTGATAGATCCGAGGTGCTGGCTCAGTTTTATGGCGTAAACATCAGCATCAGTTTCGTCAACCAATTCTGTGAAAGCAGTCAGAGATACTTTAGAATCAATGATGACATTTCTTTCATCCGGGTATTTTACAACAGCATCAGGACGCATTTTCTTTCCGGAGAATTCAGAAAATAAAGCTTTATTGTCTTCATCGCGCAATTCATGTTCGAGAAAATATTCTCTTCCTTTTACCAATCCTGATTTTTCAAGAATACTTTCCAGAATCATCTCGCCCCAGTTTCCCTGAGTTTTGCTTTCTCCTTTCAGGGCACGGGTCAGTTTTTTGGCATCTTCGGAAATCTGCTGGTTCAGTTCTGCCAGTTCTTTCACCTTTTCTGCAAGGGAGAAACGTTCTTTATTTTCCTTTTCGTAAGCTTCGTTGACTCTATTTTTTAAATCCGCGATTTTCTCCTGAAAAGGTTCAAGGATATTTTTTAAGTTATTTTGATTTAAGGTAGTAAACTTTTCAGTTTTTTCTTCTAAAATTTTATTGGCAAGATTTTCAAACTGAAGTTTAGAATCTTCCTGAATTTTAACAATTTCTTCTTTCTGGGTGTCAAGAGATTGTTGAAGACCTTCATTTTTGGCAGAAAGTTCAGAGTTTTTAGCATAAAGAGTCTGTTTTTCAAGAATGTGAGTTTCTATCTGAGAAGTCTGTCTCTGATTGATTTGTTTTAACTCCTGAAACTGAAGATTTAAGGATGAATATTCGGCAGAGATTTTAGAAAATTCATTTTTAAGGTCATCCAATAGATCCTGCTGCAGCATATTGGCTTCTTTCTCTTTACTGATGATTTGATTAAGCTCCTGAATTTTCTGGTTTGAATTTTCAAGATCAGATTGGGTTTTAATGGATAAAGTGTTCAGTGCATCATAAGAACTTCTTGAAACCATTGATGATTTCAGTACAAAATATAGTATAACAGCGCCCAGTACACCACCGGCAATCAATCCAATAATTAAATATATCATCTCCATCTTCCAAAATTATGAAAAAAGGTCGGAAGCTGGAAGCGGGATGTTGGAAGTTCCTTTTGGACAGATAAGAACTGACTTTTTTTACAATTAAATTCAATTTTTTTAAAGGGAAATAAAATGGAAACAATCGCTTTATAAAATTCCATTACCTCTCGCTTCCGGCCCCCAGCTTTCTTTCTGAATTAGAATACCTATATTTATGGGAAATTTCAGAGACTTATGAATATTTTGCTGGTAGAAGATGATCAAAGAATCAGTAATTTCCTGATAAAAGGCCTTTCCGAGGCTGGCTATAATACAACCCTGGCAGATTCCGGGGAAAAGGCACGCGAACTTCTTCATACCTATGATTTTGATATTATTTTAATGGACATCATGCTTCCCGGACTGGATGGAATGCAGCTTACCCAGATCATCAGATTTAAAGGAAACTATACTCCGATTTTGGTTTTAAGTGCCCTGAACAGTCCTGATGATAAAATCAAAATGCTCGATATGGGTGCTGATGATTATTTATCCAAACCCTTCCATTTTGAAGAATTGATTTCAAGGATTAAAGCTTTAACCAGAAGAAATAAAATGAGCTACCAAAAGGAGGATCAATATTTATCATGCGGAAATATTGTGATTGATACAGATCTTCATAAAGTAACTCAGAATGATAAGGAAATAGAATTTTCCCCTACGGAATACAAACTGTTTACTTTTCTGATGGAGAATAAAAATAAAGTGTTGAGCAGAACCCAGATTTTGCATAAGGTATGGGGAATTGATTTCGATAATACAACGAATGTAGTGGATGTTTATATTTCCTATGTCCGTAATAAGATTGATGAGACAGAACAGAAAATTATTCATACAGTAAAAGGAACCGGATATTTGATCAAAGACTGAAGATGACGCTAAGAAGTAGATTTACCCTTATTTCAAGCCTCTCATTTGGCATCGTTTCTATCATCACATCTGCGGTGATATTTTTTGCCTATTATGACAGTACCAAGATTTTCTATTTTGAAAAGCTCAGAAATACGGCTCTTATCTCTGCTATTTATTATCTTGAAAAGGATGAACTCCCGAAAGACCGACATGCCCAGATTAAAAAAGAATACAACCATCTGATTCAGAATAACAGGGTAGCGGTTTATAATCAGAATAATGAAGTTACCTTTGGACATAACCTGAACGATAAGAATATAAAGCTTTCCCATTTGCAGGCTGTCCGAAAAAACAAAGGAATACAGTTTATGTCTGATAATCAATTCTACTACGGAATTTTTTATCCTGATAACCAAGGTGACTTTGTGGTTTTTGTGAAGTCTTCCAACGATTCTTTCCAGTCGCAGATTCTGAGGCTTGCTATTATCATGCTTTCCGTATTGTTGATCGGGCTTCTCGCAATCTATTTTCTGAGCAGATACCTTTCTAAAGTAGTTTATAAACCTATCTCCAATGTAGTAGAACGGATCAATAAAGTAGAGTATAATAACATTTCTACGGCAATTATTACTTCTACCAATACCAATGACGAGATTGAAGATTTGATAAAGTCCTATAATAAACTGTTGGGCAGAATCTCTGAAAATGTACTCTTGCAGCAGAACTTTATCAATTATGTTTCCCATGAATTCAAAACACCTTTAGCAGCGATTTCTGGAAATCTGGAGGTGTTTGCCCAAAAAGACCGTACACCGGAAGAATACAGGGAAGTGGCTAAAGAGTCATTGGAAAATGTATATGAGATTGAAAATATTCTCAACAATCTTTTACTGATGTCCGGAATGACAAAGCTTGAGTCTTCTCACAAACCGATGAGAGTGGATGAACTGGTCTGGAAGATTTATGAGAAATTAGAACCCAAAGCAAAGGAAGGCCATTCATCCATTAAAATACAGCTTAAGGTAACGAAACCTGCTTTGCTGGAATTTCCCGGAAATGAAACTCTGCTGTATCTGGCATTATATAATATTGTAGAAAACGCGATCAAATATTCCTTTGATAAACCTGTAGTGATTACCTTATCAGAAAAGGGCAATCAGTTATATATCGAGGTCAGAGATGAAGGAAGAGGAATTCCGGCTGATGATCTTGTGAAAATATCTGAGACTTTCTACAGAGGAAAAAATGTAGATACTGTAAAAGGCAGCGGAATTGGTTTATCGCTTTCAAAAAGTATTTTTGACCATCATCATATAGTGATGAAAATTGATTCTACGGTCAATGTGGGAACCAATGTTCTCCTGGAATTTCCTGCCCATTCGTAATCGTGTTATTTGTGAAAAGATTTGTGTTTTTCGTGTTTTAAAAAAGTTCTAATCAAACTCTAATGTTGAACTAACCGAATTTTAATTTTCTTTACAATTCCCTCTAATCTTAGACAAATAGCTTTGTGGTCTTAAAATAAGAGACTTTGAAGAAGCTATTTTTTACCCTATTTTATATTCATTGTTTCAGTTTCTTTTCAGCACAGATTTCAGATACCCTGAAAGTTGGAAGAAAGGAAGCTGAAACTATCTTTTTGGCTAAAAACCTTGACCTTATTGCTCAGAAGCTTGAAATTTCACAAGCAGAAGCAAGAGCTGTTCAGGCTAAATACTGGCCTAACCCTACATTGAGTATCAGTGAAGTCAATCTATGGAGAACTTATGACATAGAAGAACAGCCGGCATTGATCAGAAACTGGGGAAAAAATACTCAGATTTCTGCGGAAATAGAACAGGTGATTCAGACTGCGGGTAAAAGACGAAAAAATATTGAGCTCCAGAAAATAGAAGTGGAAGGAGAGAAGTATGAGTTACAGGAAGTTTTACGTGAACTTAAAAAAACACTCAGAAATACCATTACCGAAATTCTTTACAATCAGGAACAGCAAAAAATCTATCAAGGGCAAATTACTTCCATTGAGAAATTAACGAAATCCTACAATAATCAATTAAACCTCGGGAATATCAGTAAAGCTGAATATGTCCGCTTAAAAGCACAGGAAATTGAATTCAAGAAGAAGCTGATTTCATTAAAACAGGAAATCGAAGATCAGCAGGTAGAGCTTAAAGCCTTATTGATGCTGCCTTCTCAATCTTACCTGGTGATAACAGATTCATTTGTGATGCCTGAAAAACAACTTTCTGAGTTGGAAGTGAGCCAATGGATAGACAAGGCAAAAGAAAACCGCCCCGATATTATGATCTCGAAAAATAAAGAGAAACATGCTGCAAAAAACCTGGAACTTCAAAATGCCATGAAAACTCCTGACGTTGCTGTTTCTATAGGATACGACCGTGGAGGAAATATCATGAAAGACTTTATAGGATTAGGGGTTTCTATGGATCTTCCCATTTTCGACCGTAATAAAGGGAATATCCAGGAAGCAAGGCTTGAGATTGAGAAAAGCAAACTGGAGACCCGTAAAAATATACTGAAATCTGAGAATGAAATTGTCTCTGTTTTCAGAAATTATATCAGAACACAGCAGGTTTCAGAAGAGATTGATGGCAATTACGAATCTACTCTGGACGGTTTGTTAGTAAGCCACGAGAAAAATTTCAGACTAAGAAATATCAGTATGCTTGAGTATATGGATTTTCTGGATACCTACATCGGAAATAAAATGATCATCCTGGATACTAAAAAAGAATTGAACCAATACTACGAAAACCTGCAGTATGTTGTAGGACAAGATTTATAAGATATGAACAAAAATATTACTAAATACACCGCTGCAGCTTACCTGTCTGCCCTCATCATTTTTACAGGCTGTGCCGGAAAACAGGAAAATAAAGAAGCTGAAAAAAGTTATTGCATCAGTAAAGAACTTAAAAAAGATATTAAACTGGCAAAAGCAGAACTGCTTCCCATAGAAGAAAGTATTACGCTTACCGGGGAAGTGGAAAGCAATTCTGATAAAACGGTTCCTTTTGTAAGTCTTGTAGACGGAGTCGTGATGGATACCTATTTCTCACTTGGTGATTATGTAAAAAAAGGACAAACGTTGGCAAGCGTAAAGAGTACAGCTGTGAATGAAATGCAGGATGATACACATACCTTGCAGGCTCAGCTGGCCGTTGCGAAAAGAAGGTTGTCTTCTGTAGAAGCCATGTATAAAGATGACATTGCCTCTCAGAAGGATTTGCAGGAAGCACGTTCCGAAGTAGCCATCTTGCAATCCAATATTTCTAAAACACAGAAAAATATGCAGCTGTATTCCGCAGGAGGAAATACCATTCAGATAAAAGCTCCGGCAGATGGATATGTGATTTCAAAGAATATTTCCAAAGGAATGCCTGTTACTGCGGGAGGAGATCAACTGTTTACCATTTCCAATCTGGATAAAGTATGGGTAATGGCCAATGTGTATGCTACCAACATGAGGCATGTTTATGTGGATCAGCCGGTAGTGGTAAAAACGCTTGCCTATCCTGATGACAGTTTCTCCGGAAAGATCAATACGATTTCCCAGGTTTTCAATGAAAACGAAAGGGTACTCAAAGCCAAAATCATCATGGATAATAATGGAATGAAACTGAGACCGGGAATGTCTGCAGATGTTGTATTGCCAGTTAATTCACAAAACAAAAGCGCACTGGCTATTCCAGCAAAGGCTTTAATCTTTGATAATAACCAAAGCTATGTAGTGGTTTATAAGAAAGACTGTGAACTGGAGATCAGACCCGTAACAGAGATTGCTTCCAACAGCCAGTATATTTATGTAGAAGGAAATTTAAAACCAGGTGAAAACGTCATTGCTTCCAACGGACTATTGATTTATGAGAACCTGAAAAACCAATTAAATAATTCCACGAAGTAATGCGAAAATTTGTACAGAATATAGTTTCCTTCTCATTAAAAAACTCACTGATTGTTCTTTTGGGAACTTTTCTTTTGCTGGCCGGAGGAATCTATTCCTATATGCATACACCTATTGAAGCATTTCCGGATGTTACCAATACAAGGGTACGAGTTATTACCCAATGGCCGGGGAGAAGTGCTGAGGAAATTGAAAAATTCGTCACCTTACCCATTTCCAAAGAAATGAATGCTATCCCGAATAAAACTTCGGTACGTTCTATTTCTTTATTCGGATTGTCTGTGGTGACAGTTATTTTTGATGATCATGTGAATGATTTTTATGCCCAGCAGTATGCTTCCAATAAACTGGGAAATGTAGAGCTGCCTACCGGAGCAGAATATAGTATTGAGCCTCCTTCAGGAGCTACCGGTGAAATTTACAGATATATTATCAAGAGTAAACTGCCGATCAAAGAAGTAACCGCTATTCAGGATTGGGTAGTGGAAAGAGAATTGCTTGCCGTCCCTGGTGTGGCAGATGTGGTAAGCTTTGGTGGAGAAGAAAAAATCTATGAAATAAAAATTAATCCTACGGAATTACACAATTACGACCTTTCCCCCCTGGATGTGTATGAAGCGGTTTCGAAGAGTAATATCAATGTAGGAGGAGATGTAGTGGCAAAAGGTGATCAGGCTTATGTAGTGCGGGGGATCGGTCTTTTGGAGAAAAAAGAAGATATAGAGAATATTCAGATCGAGGTCAAAGGTTCTACCCCTATTTTGGTGAAACACGTAGCGGAAGTAAAAGTTTCTGCAAAACCTAGATTAGGGCAGGTAGGATACAACAAAGACAATGATGTTGTAGAAGGAATTGTGATCATGCTTCGAGGGGAAAACCCAAGTGAAGTCATTGCAAGACTGAAAGACAGAATAGAAGAACTGAATGGGGGAGAATTGCCAGGTGATGTTCAGATTGTTCCCATCATTGACCGTACAGAACTTGTAAATACAACGGTTCATACCGTGTCCAAAAACCTCATTGAAGGAGTTATTCTCGTTTCCATTATTGTGTTTATTTTCCTTTACAACTGGAGAACAACCTTTATTGTAGCATCAGTTATTCCTCTGGCTTTCCTGTTTGCTATTATTATGTTGAAAATTCAGGGTCTGCCGGCCAACCTGATTTCCATGGGAGCACTGGACTTTGGGCTGCTTTTGGAAGGAACACTGGTTATTGTCGAACACGTCTTTGTCGCCCTTGAACTTAAAGCGAAAAAGATTGGACTGCGGAGATTTAACAAAATTTCAAAACTGGGAATCATCAAGAAAAGCGCAGGAAGTGTAGCAAGTTATATTTTCTTTGCCCTGTTGATTCTGATCGTTGCCCTGATGCCGATTTTCTCTTTCCAGAAAGTTGAAGGAAAAATGTTCTCACCATTAGCATTTACTCTTGGGTATGCATTATTAGGATCATTGATTTTAAGTTTGACCTACGTTCCGGCAATGTGTAAACTGCTATTGACAAAAAATATTGAAGAGAAAGAAAACTTTATTTCAAGATTCTTCAGAGTTAATATCTACAGAATCTACGAGTTCAGTGACCGCCACAAAAAAGGATTCATTGTTGGTTTCGTTGCTTTGCTTGCCGTGTGTGGATGGAGATTTTCCAATTATGGATCTGAGTTTTTGCCCAAACTGAATGAAGGTGCAATTTATGTAAGAGCGACCCTTCCCAACAGTGTCAATCTGGATGAATCTGTAAGGTTAACTAAAGAGATGAAGGAGATTCTCATGAAGTATGATGAAGTAAAATTTGTCATGACCCAGACAGGTCGTCCTAATGATGGAACCGATCCCACCGGATTTTTCAATATCGAATTTAATATTCAGCTGAAGCCAGAAAATGAATGGAAGAAAAAAATATCCAAAGAAGAACTTCTTGAAGAAATGAGAATCTCCCTTGAGAAATTTCCGGGTATCAATTTTGGATTCAGCCAGCCGATACAGGATAATGTGGAAGAATATGTAGCAGGAGTAAAAGCTCCGTTGGTCATTAAAATTTTTGGAAATGACTTATTTGAGCTGGAAAATTACGCCAATAAAGTAGCTAATTCGATCAGAACAGTTCCGGGAATATCGGACGTCAATGTTTTCAAAAATATCGGACTTCCGGAATTGAGAATACAGCTTCACGATTCCAAAATGGCAAAATATGGTGTCTCCACAGCAGATGCACAGGCCGTCATCGAAATGACCATCGGAGGGCAGGCCGCTACCAAGTTTTATGAACAGGAGAGAATGTTTGACGTAATGCTCAGGTTTGAAAAAGATTACAGAGATACGCCTGAAAAAATGGGAAATATTTTGATCCCGACTCAGGACAATAAAAAAGTTCCGCTGAAAGAAATTGCAACCATTGATTATCATACCGGACCATCATTTATTTACCGTGAAGGAAACAGCAGATATATCGGAGTCGGATTTAATATTGAAGGACGCGATCTGGGAAGTACCATTAAAGAAGCCAAAGCGAAAGTAGATAAAGAAGTGAAGCTTCCGAAAAAGCATAAAATGACGTGGGCCGGAGAATTTGAAAGTAAAGAAAGAGCCGCAAAACAGCTGGCTATGGTAGTACCGATTTCTTTAGTTCTTATTCTGATGCTGTTGTACTTTAATTTCGGAAATATAAAAGATACGCTGATTTCATCCATTACACTCGCATTTGCATTTATCGGAGGATTCTTATCTCTTTGGTTTACGGGAACCATCTTCGGAATTTCAGCGGGAATCGGTTTCATTATCCTTTTCGGAGTGGCAACCATAGACGGTATTGTTCTGATCGGGGTTATGAAAGAAAACCTACAAAACAGGATGTCCCTCAAAGAATCCATAGCTCAGGGAGTGAAAAGCAGAATACGTCCGGTGGTGATGATTGCCCTGATGGGATCTATGGGACTTCTTCCGGCAGCTATGTCAAACGGAATGGGATCAGAAATTCAGAAGCCTTTAGCCATTATGATTGTAGGTGGATTGATCGTCTGTATGCTGCTGTCATTTACAATTCTACCTATCATTTTCCATTATGCCTACCGTAAAAAGCATAAGGAAGCAATATAGTTTCTTTTATTTTGTTCATTATGAGGCCGGGATCCGTGAGGAAGATCCCGGCCTTTTTATTAGGAGTTTTTTGTAGATTCTAAAATCTCAATATTTTTTACCACATCACTGCTTTCACATTTTTTTAATTCTTTTAAAAGAGCAGGAGTGAGGATCTTCGGATTCAGAATTTGGGTGGCAACTTTAGCGGCTGCGTAATCAACAATACCGATCACAGATTCTCTTAGGAAATTTGGAGTGTTGGAAGCGATAACTGCTGTTGCCCAGGAAGTATCTCTTGCTTTGGATATGGCAAAGTCAAGGACAGCATTATCTTTTCCATTAGAAAGTTTGTCCACAAGATCCACAGGATAACAGATTTTGTTTAAAGAATCCTGTACGTTCTGATTAATGGAAGCAATAACAGTATTAATGTTCTCAAAATCCTTTTTCAAGGGGTTTATTTTCCGGTAAGGCATTATGGTGGCTGCAGAAATACCCAGATCCAGATTGATGTGTGCATTCATCCCAAGAAAAATATGCTGTAATATCAAAAGATTCCTGTTTTTAGCAGCTTCAAAAGCGATGTACCATGAGTTGGTGCATCTTTCATGTTTACTGTAGCTGTCCCATGCCTGAAGATATCTTTGTGCAAAAGCAATATCAAGCAATGTCATTCTGGGATTATCTTCAAATTTTTTCTGCTGAATTCCTTTCAGAACCTGTGCGGTCATGATTCTGTAGGTACAGGCAAAATATCCTGCCGGACTCTTGTTTTCTTTACACCAGATAATAATTTCATCCAGTTTTTTCAGAACTTCCTCAATGGTTTTCATGATAGTTTTTTGTTATTTAAAGATACTAAAAAAGTGAGCCGCAAAGCTCACTTTATGTATGGTTCATTCTGATTATGGGGTGATGATAACCGGATCGGTGATGATAATCGGATCTGGAAAAGGTTCAAGAATCAGTGGCTTGCACATGGCAGCCGGTTGGCAGGTTCCTCCCATGCATATAAAATTGGTCATAGTGGTAGTGCCGTCAGGACATCTGATCATGCCTTCACCATGGCATCCGCCCGGACATTCTGCCGGATACAGGGTTCCTCCAAATACATCTTTCAGTTCTGTTCTCGAAAGTTTTGTGATGCTTAATTTTTTCATGAGTTTAATTTTTAATTATGGTATTGGTTTGTTGTAACCCGCTCAACATTAATAGAGTGAGTTGAGTTGCTGATTAGCTAAAATAATTAAATTAATTCATTGATAAAAGTAATATGTTTTGAATTTTTCATTTTATTTCATAGGTAATCATTTGAAATAAAACAGATTGTGTCTTAAATGATGTACTTATTTCTATATCAAGAGATATAAATTATTGTTGTTTTCTATTGTTAATTGTTTATTAATTCCCTTATTCATGATTTATGTCATTCTGGTTTTGAATGCAAAGAATTAAGTTTGTGCACTTAAAATAAAAATATGAAAAAACTAAGTTTCTTTTTTACCAGTATTGTTTTGCTGTTTTTAACATCTTGCTCTACTGAAGAATTTGAAAATTCTAACCAAAATGAAAACTCAAAAAAAAGCTCAGGGAGAAATTTTGCTAAATTTGCTGGTGATGGCGCTTATGATATCTTAGGATATGGTTATAACGCAACAGGAGAATATGCAAATTCGAACTCCTCAGGATATCAGGTAATTGATCTTGAAAAGTTCAAAAACGAACAGGCCGGAAGATTGATTACTGATAATGTCTTTTCTCAGGAATATCTTGAAGAATATGGTGAAAATGCAGAAGCGTATTCAAAAATGGTATCTACGAAAGTAGGAGCAACAGCAGGATTCTCTTTATTTAAAAAGCTCATTTCGGTTACTTTTAGTTCTTCTGTGAGCAACACGACGACCAATAAATTTGATGCTAAATATATTTATGGAAGCTATAACCTTTTAATTAAACAAAGAAGATTCAGATTTAATGCTACCCCTGCTTTACTATCAGATTATTTGACTCCGGAGTTTTCCAGTGATCTACAGAACAACAGCCCTGCACAGATTGTAAACGATTATGGAACCCATGTTGCGGTAGATATTTATACCGGTGCTAAGCTAGATGTAATGTTTCAATCCGAAACAACGAATCAAAGCCGTGAAAAAGCTGCCAGAGTAGGGGTTAAAGTAGGTGTAAAAAGTATTTTTGATGCCAATGTTGATAATGACGTAGATACTTCAGAATCCAATAAAAACTTTTCAAGAAAACTATCCTTTAAAACAAGAGGAGGAGATCCGTCTAAGAGTTTGGTAGGAGAGTTAAACCTTGATCAGGCGAATCCTAAAATTAATATTTCCAGCTGGCAGAACAGTTCAACACCAACGAATGCGGTATTGGTAGAATTTGGAAGCAATGGTTTGATCCCTCTTTATGAATTTATTAAAGATCCAGTAAAGAAAGCTCAATTGAAAGCTTATATCGATCAATATTTAATTGATAATCAGGTGAAATTAGATTATACCAATACGGCAAACCTTGTCAATGGTAATTTTGTTAGAAATCCTGCGACCAACCAGATCTTTTTTATGTTTGAAAACAAACTGAGATATATCCAAAGCCCTATGACCCTTTATGGATTATTTAATATTACCAGTGGTGAAATCGCTACGGTGAGCCCAAGCAATTTATCTACAGTGGAACGTGGAGCAGATTTAACACCTGATAATGATCTCAAACAGGATAATTATACCAATAAGATTTATATGAGAGAAGGTAATACTTTAAGATATATTCCAAATATTGGTATTTATAATAAATATAGATTTAATAACAATGCAGTTAAAAAAATAAATGGTACTAGTGGTTATACAATAGGTAGCGATATTTTTTAATTTAAAATTATAACTGTAAAAAGAGACTGTCACACCAGACAGTCTCTTTTTATTTCTCAAATGTTTGTGGATAATTATTTGAATGCAGACGGAATATTTTATGTGTTTATTCCAGGAAAGAAGTTAATTCTTTTCCTGCTTTATTTAAGGATTTTCTTTCGAGATTTCATCGTGATGTTTAAGATACAAAGGCAGCGCTGCAGAACCATACCAAGGGAAAATTTCATAGCTGAATACACCAGCCTGAACTGCAGGATCTGTTTTTACCCACTGCTCGGCTTCTTCCTTAGATTGGGTGTTGAAAATAAACATACCGCGGTAGTTTTCCTTATTCTTTTCAAGAAAAGGTCCGGCAACAACAATTTTGCCTTCATTGGCAAGTTTACCGATATTAGACATATGCCCTTTCATAAGTTCACCCATTTTAGCTTTGTCTTCAATTTTAGTAGTACCTGTTGTCAGCATAACAATCGTATAAGGTTTCATCCCATATTTGTCAGCTCCTAAAGAAGTGGCCAATTCCTGATTATATTTAGATTTTTCTGCTTTCTTTTCCTGAGCAAAAGAAAATGCTGAAAGAAAGAGACCTGCAAGTAGTAGTATTCTTGATTTCATCTTGTTTTTATTTTGATAAATATAATAAATCCTCACAGATTTCCGAAAACTGAATTTCAAATGTCACTATGAAACAAAAAAACCTCGATGATTTCGAGGCTTATATCTAATTGTTCTGATGAGGTTACTAATTTTTTATTCTTAAAAATTCTTTCGCCAGTTCGATCATCTTTGGATCTCCGGTATATTTACCATGCTCATCGGAAAGTTTTACTGTAGGAATCCATTCTTTATTAGAAGCCTGTACACCAATAAGTTTCATTACAATATTCATGGGTTTCAATCCCACATCATTGGTAAGGTTGGTGCCGATTCCGAATGAGATGCCAATTTTTCCTCTGCAATAATTGGTAATTTCCTCTACTTTTTCAAGATTTAATGCATCTGAAAAAATAATATATTTAAACATAGGATTGATTCCATTTCTTTGATAGTGGGCAATGGTTTTATCTGCAAATTCCAGAGCATCTCCACTGTCATGACGAACGCCATCGAAAAGCTTTGCAAATTTTTTGTCGAACTGCTGGAAAAATACATCTGTGGTATAAGTATCAGACAAAGCTACTCCAAGATCTCCCCTGTAAACATCTACCCAGTGTTCCAGCGCCAACTCATTGGCCATTTTGAATCCATATTCGGCAGCATGAAACATAAACCATTCATGAGCATGCGTTCCAATAGGTTTTACACCGTATTTCATCGCAAAATGTACGTTTGAACTTCCGATAAAAGTAGACTCTTTTTTCTGGGTTAAAGCTTCCATCACCAGATTTTGTACCTTATAAGAGTGTCTTCTTCTCGTCCCAAATTCTGCAAATGTTACTCCAAGTCTGCCCAAGGAGTCAGCCTTTTCGATTGTTTTGCTCATTACCACCTCGTTGGAATCTCTTTCCATGTGGTTCATTTCATAATGCAGTTCACTGATCAATGCCAGCAGTGGAACTTCCCAAAGAATCGTTCTGTACCAAAGCCCTTCAACAATGACAGAAAGATCACCTCCTTCCTGATGGATTTTTACTTCAGAAGGATCATAGTGATAACCTTCTAAAAAATCAAGATAGGGCAAATCTATATAAGGACATGTTCTTGCCATGAACTTTTTTTCATCTTTTGTAAGTTTAAGTTCAGCCATTTTATTGACAGCTTCTCTTAAAGCAGCGTCAAACCCTTCCGGAAAGTGGTGTTTTCCCCTGTTGATAAATTCGTATTTTACGATAGAACTCGGGAATAGCTTTACCACAGCATTCTGCATGGTTATTTTATAGAAATCATTATCAAGGATAGAGTTTAATCTGACGTCGCTCATAATATGTGTAATTTTAACACAAATATAAAAATAAAAAATAAAATCGCCTAAATGTAAGGCGATTTTTTTGAAATATTTCCATGCTTATGGATGGAGTTATTTTCCAAGATAAGAATTGTACATCCAAACTTCTTTCTCCTGCTCGGTGATATAGTCGCTCATCTGCGAATTTGTACCTTCGTCTCCTGCTTTATCTGTAATATCTAAAAGTTCTCTCTGCAGGTCAATTACTACTTTGAATGAACTTAGAATTTGCTCAACACTTTTGGTACCATCAGTTACTTCTTTGCTTTCCTTAATGGTTGCTACCTTTAAGTAATCTGAATAGTTATGTGCAGGTGTAGCTCCTAACGTAAGGATTCTTTCTGCAATCTCATCAATTTTTAAGACCAGGCTATTGTATAATTCCTCAAACTTTGGGTGAAGGGTGAAAAACTGATCACCTTTAATATTCCAGTGAGAACCTCTTGTGTTCTGGTAGAATACTGAATAGTTAGCTAATAGTACATTTAATTTTTCTGAGATGTTTTTACAATCGGCTTCTTTAAGACCGATAATACTTGCGTTTTTCATATGTATATATTTATTTTTAAAATGTGATACAATCACCACTTCGGTTCAGTAGAGTATGAAGCTTTTTTTATGATGACTGATTTGTTTATCATTTGTATATCCCAAATTTACGAAATATCGTGCCGAACTCCACTGATTATTAATAGATCATAACTATAAGAAAGTTTTTAAATATAGTTTGGATATATCTTGTAAGGAATTATGATTCTACTATGGATGAAAATTTTATAAATTCATAATTATTTAATACACATTTTTTAAACTTGAAAAAAGATTCTTTTCTATCTCTTTTCCTCGTATATATTATATTTCTTTGAATGTTATATCGAAACGTCTTCTATTTTCGATGTAAGTATTTGATTTTAATTTTTATATAAGTATTTGTAGATTAAAAAAATATTACTATTTTTGCACCCTAAAATAAAAAGCAATTAAATGCCTACTATTCAACAATTAGTAAGAAAAGGAAGAGCCACGCTTGCCAAGAAGAGCAAATCGGCTGCCCTAGATTCTTGTCCACAAAGACGTGGTGTATGTACGAGAGTATATACAACTACACCTAAGAAACCAAACTCTGCACTTAGAAAAGTTGCAAGGGTAAGACTTTCTAACGGTAAAGAAGTTAACGCCTATATCCCGGGCGAAGGACACAATCTTCAGGAGCACTCGATAGTATTGGTTAGAGGCGGAAGGGTGAAAGACCTACCGGGAGTACGTTACCACATCGTAAGAGGTGCATTAGACACAGCTGGTGTAAATGGAAGAACACAGAGAAGATCTAAGTACGGAGCTAAGAGACCTAAACCAGGACAAGCAGCTGCTGCTCCTGCAAAAGGAAAGAAAAAATAATCATTAAATAAGGTACAAAAGCAATGAGAAAGACAAAAGCGAAAAAAAGACCGTTGTTACCAGATCCGAAATTTAATGATCAATTGGTAACGAGATTCGTAAACAACTTAATGCTTGACGGTAAGAAGTCAATCGCATTCAAAATTTTCTATGATGCATTAGATATCGTAGAAACTAAAAAAGGAGATAACGAAAAAACTGCACTTGAAATCTGGAAAGATGCACTTACAAATGTAATGCCTCACGTAGAAGTACGTTCTAGAAGAGTAGGTGGAGCTAACTTCCAGATCCCTATGCCAATCAGAGCTGATAGAAAGATTTCTATGGCAATGAAATGGTTAATCAAGTATTCTAAAGCTAGAAATGATAAGTCTATGGCTTTGAAATTAGCTAACGAAGTTGTAGCTGCTTCAAGAGAAGAAGGTGCTGCTTTCAAAAAGAAATCTGATACTCACAAAATGGCGGAAGCTAACAAGGCTTTCTCACACTTCAAATTCTAATCTGAAATGGGAAGAGATCTTAAATTTACAAGAAATATTGGTATCGCTGCTCACATTGATGCAGGTAAGACTACCACTACAGAAAGGATTCTATTCTATACAGGGGTAAACCACAAAATTGGAGAGGTTCACGATGGTGCTTCTACAATGGACTGGATGGAGCAGGAAGCAGAAAGAGGTATTACTATTACTTCTGCAGCTACCACTTGTTCTTGGAACTTTCCAACAGATCAAGGAAAAGCTTTACCAGAAACTAAACCTTACCACTTCAACATCATTGATACACCGGGACACGTTGACTTCACAGTAGAGGTAAACAGATCTTTAAGAGTATTGGATGGATTGGTATTCTTATTCTCTGCAGTAGATGGAGTAGAGCCTCAGTCTGAAACAAACTGGAGACTTGCTGACAACTACAAAGTTGCAAGAATGGGATTCGTAAACAAAATGGACAGACAAGGTGCTGACTTCCTTAACGTGGTAAACCAGGTTAAAGAAATGTTAGGATCTAACGCAGTTCCAATCGTTTTACCAATCGGTGCTGAAGAAGATTTCAAAGGAGTTGTTGACTTAATTAAAAACAGAGCGATCATCTGGGATGAAGCAGGACAAGGAGCTACTTTCGAAGTAGTGCCAATTCCTGAAGATATGAAAGATGAAGTTCTTGAATATAGAGAAAAACTAGTAGAAGCTGTTTCTGAATATGACGAAACTTTGATGGAGAAATTCTTCGAAGATCCGGATTCAATTACAGAAGAAGAAATCAATGCTGCATTGAGAGCTGCTACTATCGATTTATCTATTATCCCAATGACTTGTGGTTCTTCATTCAAGAATAAAGGAGTACAGTTTATGTTGGATGCAGTATGTAAATACTTGCCTTCTCCATTGGATAAAGATGATATCAAAGGTACTGATCCAAGAACAGACGCTGAAATCACAAGAAAACCATCTGTAGATGAGCCTTTCGCAGCTTTAGCATTTAAGATTGCTACTGACCCATTCGTGGGAAGATTAGCATTCTTCAGAGCTTACTCTGGAAGACTGGATGCTGGTTCTTATATCTTGAACTCTCGTTCAGGAGATAAAGAAAGAATCTCAAGAATCTATCAGATGCACGCTAACAAACAAAACCCGGTAGAATACATTGAAGCTGGTGATATTGGTGCAGCGGTAGGATTCAAATCTATCAAAACTGGTGATACGATGTGTGATGAGAAAAACCCAATCGTTCTTGAATCGATGGTTTTCCCTGATCCGGTAATCGGTATCGCTGTTGAGCCTAAAACTAAAGCTGACCAGGATAAAATGGGTAACGCTCTAGCTAAATTGGCTGAAGAAGATCCAACGTTTACTGTAAGAACTGACGAAGCTTCTGGACAAACGATCATCTCTGGTATGGGTGAGCTTCACTTAGATATCATTGTAGACCGTATGAAGAGAGAGTTCAAGGTTGAAGTAAACCAGGGACAACCTCAGGTAGAGTACAAAGAAAACTTAACAAAAGTTGCCAGCCACAGAGAAGTTTACAAAAAGCAATCTGGAGGTAAAGGTAAATTTGCTGACATTGTATTTGAACTAGGACCTGCAGACGAAGGTAAAGTTGGTTTAGAATTCATCAATGAGATCAAAGGTGGTAACGTTCCTAGAGAATTCGTTCCTGCAATTGAAAAAGGATTTAAAGCTGCAATGAAGAACGGTCCATTGGCTGGTTTCGAAGTTGAAGGTATTAAAGTTACTCTTAAAGATGGATCTTTCCACGCAGTGGATTCTGACGCTCTTTCTTTCGAAATGGCTGCTAAGCTAGGATTTAAAGAAGCTGGTAAAGCTGCTAAACCAGTAATTATGGAGCCTATTATGAAACTGGAAGTTGTAACTCCGGAAGAATATATGGGTAACATCATTGGTGACCTTAACAAGAGAAGAGGTACTATCAGTGGCCAGGAAGAGAAAAACGGAGCTGTTGTAATCAAAGGTTCTGTTCCACTTTCTGAAATGTTTGGATATGTAACAACTCTAAGAACACTTTCATCAGGAAGAGCTACTTCTTCTATGGAATTAGAGAAATACGCACCAACTCCACAAAACGTTGCTGAAGAAATCATAGCTAAAGCAAAAGGTTAATTTTTAAATTAAAGAAATGTCACAAAGAATCAGAATAAAACTAAAATCTTACGATTACAACTTGGTAGACAAGTCTGCTGAGAAAATCGTAAAAACGGTAAAGGCTACTGGTGCTGTTGTAAACGGTCCTATTCCATTACCAACGAATAAGAGAATCTTCACAGTGTTGAGATCTCCGCACGTAAACAAGAAAGCAAGAGAGCAGTTCCAACTTTCAGCTCACAAGAGACTAATGGATATCTACTCTTCTTCTTCTAAGACTGTTGATGCTCTAATGAAATTAGAACTTCCTTCAGGTGTAGACGTTGAAATTAAAGTGTGATAAATGCATACTTTGCAATGATTATACAATCCGTTCCTTTTCAGGGACGGATTTTTTTATAACTATGACTTTTAAAAAATTAATAGAAAAGCAGGTTTGTATTTTATCAAATCGGCTTTTTTTGCATTGTACTTTCTATAATGATAAAAGATCTTCATGGGTTTTGTCTTAATAATACAGATAATCCATTCGGGGATCTTAAAGAGTCTGTGAACTAGGTTAATAATCTGATATTGGCTGGGCTTTTCATGGTGACATATGTCACATTGCTTTATTTATTTAGAATTAATAAAAATAATAATTTTGCAAAAAATTATCAGATGAATAAAGTAGTATCCTTTTCTCTGCTTGTATTGGGTGGGGTTTTTGTAAATGCACAGAAAGTTAACGATTCTATCAAAAAGTCGAAAGAAATTGATGAAGTAGAATTATTCGGTGAAAGAAAAAAGCAACCGCAAGGTTTGGAAGCAATCACAAGATTGCCTTTAAAAACCAGAGACCAGATTCAGAGTATTTCCGTAATCTCGCATAAAGTAATTGAAGACCTTGGAGGGCTGACGGTTACTGATGTAGCAAAGAATGTTCCGGGAGTAACTCAGTTCGGCAGCTATGGAGGGACCAGAGAAAGTATGTCTATCAGAGGATACAGAGGAGTACCCGTTTTAAAAAATGGAGTCCAGATGGATTCTGATTTCCGTACTGCAGGAATGCTTACCGATATGCAGGGAATAGAAAGTATTCAGATAATTAAAGGTTCTGCTGCCGTTACACAAGGAATAGGGGATGGTCTAGGCTCTGCAGGTGGAGTGATAAATGTGGTAACTAAAGTACCCAAATTTATCAACCAGACTAATGTAGGTTTCAGATATGGAAGCTGGGATTTCTATAGACCAACAGTCGATTTTCAGAGAGTACTAGATTCTCAGGGGAAAGTTGCAGTGAGACTAAATGCTGCTTACCAAAATAATAACAGCTTCAGAAGATTTATTAATACAGAACGTATTTATGTAAATCCATCTATTGCCATTCGTCCGGATGATAAAACGGAGATTGTAGTGGAAATGGATTATATGCATAACAATACAACACCAGATAGAGGAACTGTAAACCTTGCTAAAGGAGATACAGAAGCAATATACAGAATGCCAGGTAGAAAATTCCTTGGTTTTTCTACAGATAAAGCAAAGACTGAAACATTCAACTTTTCAACAACTGTTACACGAAAACTGACTGAAAAATTGAAGGTAAGAGCGGCTTATATGAGCTCATCCTATCAGACCGAAATTGTAGGTGCAGCACTGGCACCTCTAAAGAGAGATAATCCGACAGAATTCCGTAACAGAACATTAACAAGATCTGACAGGGAAGATTTAAATAAGGTATTCCAATTTGATTTTATTGGTGCTGATGTAATGACAGGGTTCATGAAACATACTTTCCAGGTAGGTTTTGACTGGAAAGAATCTAACGTTACTACAACTTCATATAAAGCAAAAGATGTTGACCAGATCAATGTTCTGAATGAAATCAACAATATCCTGCCTGCCGGAGTTAATATAGACTTATCAACAGCTAATGCAATCAATACGGTAGCTCCTACTATGGGATTAATGGCACAGGATGTTATTACGTTCAACAAATATATAAAGGCTCATCTAGGAGTTCGTTATAGCAGACTCATCGGTTCGGATAAAGAAAAAGACTACGCATGGAACCCTTCATTGGGAATTATGATTTCTCCGATTGAAAATATGAACATCTTTGGTTCCTATACAAGTACTACAGCGTTGAGAAGTTCCAATAACGTATTGTTTACCGGTGGAACTGTTGGAGCTTCCACTACAAAACAAATGGAGGCTGGAATTAAGTCCGACTGGCTGAATGAAAGATTGAGATTTAATGTAACCGTTTTTGATATCAATACGGATAATTTATCATATGAACTTCTTGATGGTGGAAACCCTACAGGGAAATATGCACTTGCAGGTAACCTAAAAAGACAAGGTGTAGAAGTTGAGTTGATAGGTAAAATTCTTCCCAACTTACAGGTAATGACCGGATGGGCCTATGTAGATGCACAGTATAAAGACAGTCCTTCATTTGTGAACGGTTCAGCACCTATTAATACTCCTAAACATTCTGCTAATGCATGGTTGAATTATAAATTCGATAAGGGGATTCTTACAGGTCTTGACGTAGGAGCCGGAATTTATTTTGTTGGAGAAAGACCAGTAGATGATTATAAACAGAAATATACCAATACAGAAAACGGTCATGTGAACGGAACCCAGCCTGGAGAAAAACCTTTCTTCATGCCGCAGTATACTACGGTAGATGCCCAAATAGGATATTCCTTCAAAAATGGATTAGGATTAAGAGGATTCTTCAATAATATTTTTGATTCCGTAGGATATAACTCTTATTTCAGAGGCGGATATATTGATCAGATCCAGCCAAGAAACTTTGCTGTACAGGTAAACTATAAATTCTAACACAAAAATTATGAAAATTTGCAGAACAGTATTCTTATTATTAATTACCGTTGCCGGTTTAAGCTCATGTTCCGAAGAGCATCTGTCTGAAGAGGAACTGAAAACAGCAAGAGAAAATATAGAAAGACATTACACAAATCCCAGAAGTATATATTCATGGGGTAATATTTCTCCCTGGAAGGATCATTGGAATAATACATTTTATCCAAAACCATTTTCATCTGCTCAAATCGGAAAGAGTATGATAGCGGAAGAAAAACAAAACCTTGAAAACCGTTTTTCAGGAAAAATCAAATAATATATTTCAAACATTCATATCAATTTTAATTAGAAAACATTAAGACAGTACTATTGTCTTAATGTTTTTGTTTGTATTTATGATTCCTGATTCCTGTTAATTTTATACATTTAATCAATCTATAAAATGATCACCATGGAAAAAATGAACCATAGCTTTTTTGAGAAATTTTCAAACTGGGCTGTAAAATTTACAGGAAGTCCATATGCTTTTATAGGAGCCTTTATTATTGTAGTAATATGGGCAGTAACAGGACCTTTTTTTAATTATTCTGAAACCTGGCAGCTGGTAATCAACACCGGAACTACAATCATTACTTTTCTGATGGTATTCCTCATTCAGAAAGCTCAGAACAAAGACTCCAAAGCCATACAGATTAAACTCAATGAGCTTATTGCGGCTCACGAAAAAGCAAGCAATCGCATTGTGGATATTGAAGATCTTACAGAAGCAGAGCTGGATCAGCTCCATGTCTACTATGAAAAACTGGGGGAGCTGGCCAAAAAAGATGCGGATATCCATACGTCTCATTCCATTGATGCAGCACAGAGGAACCATGATTACAAATATGAGTTCTTTAAAAGAAAACATGAAGAATGGATACAGAAACAGGGACATAAAAAACAGAATTAAAAATTTTCTAAATATTTTTGAATATTATGGTTTTTTTTAATTCTCTTATTGGTGTTATTATGGATTTCAGTGGTTATTTTTAATTTTTAATCTTGTTTTTAGTGTTTGTTTTAATAAATATTTACTTTTATTGAAAAAACATATGAAAGTAAAATTATTTTGTTTGCCGATATTCCTGTTAGCAATATCCGCAAATGCCCAATGGAGCAGAGGATTGCCTCAGCAGAAAATAATAAAAAAAAGTGATCATTCTGTTTACTACAAGCTTGATATTGACCAGATAAGAACACAGCTGCTAAGAGCTCCTAAAATAGGTGAAGGTTCTCCCATCACTATTAATATTCCAACTCTTGAAGGCAAAATTGAGAAATTTACAGTCAGTAGTTTTCAGGTAATGGATGAAACTTTGGCTAACAAATACCAGCTGGGATCCTATGTTGGAATTGGCGTTGATGATCCTACTAAATATATTAGATTCAGTGTTGCTCCCCATGATTTTCAGTCTATGATTATTGGTGCTGAGGGTCAATATGAATTTATAGAACCTGCAACGTCTGATAAGTCTTATTATTCCGTACATGGAAAGACTAATAAAAGCGGACATGCATTTGCCTGCTCTACCAAAGAAGATAAAGAAGCTGTGGCTAATCTTGAAAAGCTTAAGAATTCTGGAGCAGCAGCAAAATCAAATAATAAAACCTTCCATACCTTGAGATTAGCCATGTCTGTTACAGGTGAGTATACTGCCTATTTTGGTGGTGTTGCTGGCGCACTGACACAGATCAATGCTACTTTATCTAGAGTAAACGGTGTATTTGAAAAAGAATTTAATCTTCATGTCAATGCAATTGATGCTCCTAACCTGATATTTACTAACGCAGCTACCGATCCTTACAGTGATTCCAGCCAGATGTGTAAATGGAATTATGAGCTGATGAATACATTGCATGGAGGAGCTTATGGGGTTACAGATGCTAATTTTGATATAGGTCACTTGTTCGGAGCTTCTGGAGGAGGTGGAAATGCAGGCTGTATAGGCTGTATTGGAAGCAATGATATATCTACCACTATTGATCCAGATTGTAATAACTCCCCTTCTCCAAGTAACTATAAAGGAAGTGGGTTTACCTCGCCAGCAAATAGTGTCCCAATGGGAGATACTTTTGACATAGATTATGTAGCTCATGAAATAGGGCATCAATTGGGAGACAATCATACCTACAGTTTTAATGAAGGAACAGGCGTATGTGTGGAACCAGGATCGGGATCTACAATTATGGGTTATGCCGGAATTACAGGTAACAATACAGATGTTCAGCAACATTCTGATGCTTATTTCCATACTGTAAGTATTGATCAGGTACAGACTAATCTTGCTGCAGTAACTGTTGATGTAGAAACACCTATTGTTAATAATCCACCTGTTGTCGCTGCAATTAATACAACCTATACTATTCCAAAATCCACGGCGTTTGTGCTAACAGCATCTGCAACAGATCCTGATGGAGATACTTTGAGTTACTGCTGGGAACAGGTGAACTCAAGTAGTTTGAGTAATGGAGTTTCCAAAACGAACATCGGAAATACAAGTTCAGGAGCAAACTTTAGATCCTGGGCGCCAACCACAAGTCCTACCAGATATTTCCCTAAGCTGGCAACCGTATTGGGAGGAGCTGTAAAAAATACAACAGATTTTGAAGCTGCAAGTACGGTAGCAAGAACGACTAACTTCCGCGTGACAGTAAGAGATAACAAACCAGGAGGACAGGCTCAGACTGCTTATGCTACACAAACTGTTGTAGTAGGTTCTGCAGCGGCATTTACTGTAAACACAACATCATTGACACCTAATGTGAACTCTGCAATTGCATGGACTGTTTCCGGAACAACAGCTGCTCCATATAATGTAGCTAATGTAAAAATTGATTATACAGAAGATGCGGGAGCAACCTGGAATGTCCTTGCTGCATCAGTTCCGAATAGCGGATCGGCAAACGTTTTCATCCCTGCATCTTTAGCCGGAAAAACAATTCACTTGAGAGTTTCAGCAATCGGAAATGTTTTCTATGCCGTGAATCAGGCTAGTGTGTCCAGTCTACTGGCAGTTTCTGAAGGAGAAAATTTGAAATCTGTTAAAATCTATCCAAACCCTGTAGAAGATGTATTGAATGTGATGAATGTCTCTTCCAGTGCTTCTTATGAAATTTTTAATGCTCCAGGCCAGTTGATTGCAAAAGGAACAATAGGAGAAGGCAAAATTAATGTAAGAACTCTTGTGAAAGGAATCTACTTTATTACTATTACCAATAAAGAAGAAAAGAGTACCACTAAGTTTGTAAAAAAATAATCCGGTTAACAATCAAATAAAAACCTCTGATCACTCAGAGTTTTTTTTATGGTTTATACTATCTCATAAAATAGTTGAAATAACTACAGCTTCCCATTAAGTTCTTCGTCGTTTCAGTATCAGAATACTGAGCTTTCAACTGAGCAAAATAGGTTCTGTATTTTTGGTTTTTAAGGTTGTCCATTTCCTTTTGTCTGGCATCTTCTTTTTCAGACCATTTTGGATCAGAATAATCAAAGTCTTTTGGTGCTTTCGCTTCATACTGGTAATACTTGCCCTGTTCAGCACTTGCCATCTGGAATAAGATTCTTGCTTTTTCCTCTTTATTACTGGAAAGCTTAAGTGCTTTTTGATAATAGTTGATTGACAGATCAAAATTATCAGGTTCAATATAAGAAGTATCAAGGAAGTTTTTGTAGTAATACTTGTAAGGATTCTTTCTGTCTGTATTCCAGAAATCATATTTACCTCCGTTGCTGTTGTCGATATCCATAACAAATAATTGACGGTAATATCCTAAAATAGAAGTATTGTACAATAAGTTTCCGATAAGCTGATTGGCTTTTGCCGCTTTTTCACCCGTACCGTTTCCGATCTTTTTCAATTGAATCAATGCATCTGCCAGCTCAAGTTTGTCCATTCTTGTTTTGATGAAAGGGAAATCAGTATAGTTTTCTGCTTTCATACTTTCGGTGTCAGCACTTCCGAAACTTTCCCACACATTATGTCCGAATACGAGATTTGAAATATTTTTAAATCCATTATATTCTGAAGGAGCATATTGCTTTGGAGTGATGGTTTGCCCATTCTTTTCTGTCCATTCATAATTTTGTCTTGGAATACCCGCAAAACTTTTTGCTTTTTCATAATACGCTTTTGCTTTTTCAAAATCGGCAAGTCTCATGGCTCTGTCTCCATAAATGGTATTAAAGAAGGCATCAATATTACCTACGCTGTCCATATTTTTGGCAATAATCTGCTGCTCAAATTGTGTTTTATCAGGCTTTCTGTAAAACTCTTCCACGCTTTTTACCAAACTGGAATTCGGATTGTACTGCAGATCTGAAAGTTTATTGTTCATCAGGAATGACTTTCCATCCTCTCCCTGGAGAAAATAACGGTTCGCAATAACATCTTTAAGGAAATCTGCTGTAGAAGGTACTTCACCATAATAATCGAAATGATCTGTAGTGGCTGTATCTTTCTCTACCTTTTTCTCTACAAAGTATTCTGCATAATCTTTCATCAGATGGTCTTCATAGTCTGCATCAATTTTCGGCTGGGAAACGATGTCATTCAGAACTTTCATCCTTTTGATTTCCTCCAGATATTCCGGATTGGCCGTTTTGATGCCATTAAGAATTTCAGAACTTTCTTTATAGTCTTTCTTTAAAAACTTAAGATAAGCATCTGCAATCTGCCAGTATTCATCCTTAGACTTTTCTTTTGTTTTGTTTGTGAATTTTTCCAGGTCGTTAAGGAAATCCTGTGTTTTTTCATCGTAATAATACCCTGTTCTGTTATAGAATGGAATTCTGTCCGGATTGCTGAACAGCTCATCATCACTTTGGTCTGCCTTGGCATTGTCACCTTTTTTATCAGATTTGGAACCACCGAAAAGATTTTTGAAGAACCTTACAATTTTCTGCCAGAAAGAAAGCTTTTCTTCTTTCACCTCAGTTTTGGTTGAATCTGCAGATGTACTTTTTGAGGTGTTATCCGTTGAATTCTCTTTTTCTGCTGCTTTCTGAGCATCTGAAGTGTAGTAATAGGTAGGCAGATAGCTTCTTTCAAGCTCGTTGATACTTCTGGCAGCCATTACCTTCAGAATCTCGGAATCTGGATTGATTTCATACATCTTTTCCATCATCGGAATAGGATTGTTGAAGTCTTCATAGCCTAAAAGGAAGTAAGCCATATTCTTTTCTTCATTCGTATTGGCTCTTTTCATGATATTGCTGAAAGAGGCCGTGTCGGAAAGCTTCATCGAAACAAATGCAGATTCCTTACGGTCTTTGCTGTTCATGAATACCTGGAAGAAGTTCCAGTTGGCATCACTGTTCATTTCCAGTCCTCTTTGTGCTCCTGCCAATTGGTCCAGAGACATGAAGTACACCGTTCCTTTTAATTTGATAGGCTCTACATACGTTTTGAAAGCCTGTACTGCAGAATCGTAATTTCTTGTATAATGATTCAGACGTACCAGCTGATATCCGTAACGCTGTTTGATTTCCGGATTTCTTGCTGCATTGTACAGAGAGGTTAAGGCTGCAATTGTTTTATGGTAATCAAGAGCAGTAGCATTTTTTCTGTTGGCATCCCTGTCGTAATAGAATGAGTTTTCACTTTCTATATAATTGATGCTCATATAAGGCTCAAGATATTTGGCTTCAATCAAATAATCAATACCTTCCTTATATTTCTGGTAAAATCCGGTGCCTAGTTTTTGTAAAAGAGGGTTGGTAGGATTTCCGTTCTTTAAAGCATTCAGGTCGTTCATACTCATCTTATACACCAGATTCTGAGTTTCAGAATAGCTCAGCTGATTGTTGAAAAACTTCTTCCAGGTTTCCACATTGTCATCAGGAATCAATGCTGAGTTATATCCTCCATAAAATCTGCTTGAATAATTGTGCAGGAAGGGAAGATAAGCCTTGTCTTTGATGATGGTTTGCGTAAAAAGGTTGAAGTAATCATAATCAGGATCTGACCACGCACAGGCGTCAGATTGTGTATAGAAAAGTGATACGACCGCAAGTGAAAGAATATACTTTTTCATAGGGAGTGTAGTGTTTTTTTTAGTTTTAATATTGTATGATGGTAGTGCTCTGGCAAGTATGCCTCTATCTCTAAGAGATTAAAATTTCCGGTCTGAAACAAATTTACTATCTAATTGATAATAAATAATATTAAAATGCGGGATTTTTTTCTGTAAAAATACAATGACATCGTTAAGCTGTTCTTCGGAGATTTCTTCTGCCTTTATTTTGAAACCTTTATTCAAATAACTTCCGAAGTAGAATCCGTCTTTCATGACTTCAATTTCGTGATCTGAAATTTTTTTGAAACTGGAGTTTTCCAGATCTCTTTTCGATAAGGCATTAATAAGTCTGTGTTTTCCTAAGTGATTGGTAACAATCCCCCATGAATAAATGGGAAGTGCCACTTCAACATTTTTGATCGGATAATCTTCTATTTTCGAAAGATAACTTTTCAGAATATTCACATCCAGGATAGAATTTTTATCGGAGTTTTCAAGAGGTGATGAAGTAGAGTAGCACATCAGGTATACTTTTTCCACAGGAGGAATTCCGGTCTGCTTTTTATCTTTCACCTGATGAAGGCGAAGCGTACAGGTTATTTCTTTTCCGGAAATCCTTTTGAGCTCTTTCAGAAGTTTAAAATAGTCATTTCGTGTTCCCGCAGTCCAGTCGCAGTCAATTTGAATTTCGTTATTGGTTTTGAGATGATATTCTTCTGTTTTCTTTTGAATTAAAAGATGAATGCTTTCTGCCAGAAATCGGATCTCATCTGCAGAGATCCCCAGCAAGGTCTGATTGGTAATGAAAACCGTAGGAACAATCTGTTTGTCTGTCTGAAAACTCTGGCCCTTGGTAATCACTGCTACTGGCTGAAATTTTCCGTTTACTTTATCTACATCAAAGAATCTGGTGTATAAGTAAGGAACCGTAGCTTTATCCAATGCTTTCTTTTCTGCATTGTCAAGCTTCAGTTTGGTTTTCCAGTAATAGAAAGTGTAAGGATGATTCTCTTTCCTGTTGCATGATACAGTAAGAAAGAGGAGAAATAGAAATAAAATTTTAAAATGTTTCATTGGTGTAAATCACCCTTCAAAATTAAAGATATTTTGGCAGAATATAAACCGTAAAATCCCGGTGATTAAAGGTAATAAGCAAAAAATATTGTATTGATGTAGTATGATTTGTTCAAATGCAGTAGGTTGTATAACGATTCCCCTCCTCCGGAGGGGTGGCAAATTTGTAATTTGACGGGGTGGTTTTACACAACAAGAAAACCACCCCAAATGGAGTGGCTTTTTTCTCTATATTGTACTACTTAAAAAATTCGCTTTCGCAGGTGCAGGGTTCTTTATTAACGCTCTCAGTTGATGAGCAGCAACCTTCAAGATTCTTAACATTTCCTTTTTCATCCGTAAGGTAAATTTTTTCTTTATCAAACTTTACGAAAAACGTTTCCTCATATTTTTTAAAAACCACTTTCATTACCTTATTGGGTGCGTATTTACCAACATTGATTTCTTCCGTTGTTTCTTCTCCGCTGGCCTGATTCACCTGAACGTATCCAAAATGTACATCACCATTATTTTTGAGATCCAGATAATAATGAGGAGTACCTGTGCCGCTATATCCTTTCATGATATCAAAAGCTCTGTATCCAATAAAAGGAAGCTCTGTCTGCTGTGCCCACGTAAAAATACTGATGCACAGAATCATTATACTGAAAAACTTTTTCATAGATATTTTTTTCAAAAGTAAAGATTTTTAAGCAAAAACATTCACCGTAAAAACACGGTTGTTTAAAAGATGTGTTGTACAAAATCTCTTTCACTGAAAGTTTTTTATAACAATAAAGCCACTTCTTTTGGGAGTGGCTTTCTATAATGAGTTAAAATCAGATTAAAAAACGGTTGCCGCAAGCTGAATCCTTGCAAACTTATTCGATGGATTCCACATCGCCATCATGGTTACAGGAAGACTGTAATGATCGGTAATCTTAACAACCTTTCCGGCCTTTAGGCCTACGTTTACAATGTCAAAGCTGTTTTTGCCATTGCCATATAAAAAGGTTTTGTCGTTGAGGGCAAATCCTGCTCCTACAAATGCATCCAGATTGACTTTCTGTCCTTTAATAACAGGATAGCTCGCCTGTACATAGGTAGAATATCTGTTCTTTTTGTAACTTCCGTCAGCTTCCAGAATAACTTCTCCTGCATTGGCTCCTCCATACAGCATGATATCAGCCTCAATATTGATCGGGAGTGATGGTCCGAAAGTATAGTTGGTCCTTAAATCAATAATATGAGCAGTTCTTCTTTGTGAATAGCTGAAGATATCATCAGCAGCCACTGCAGTATTGATGTTTCGGGAGTTGTAAAGATCCCATAGCCCTATATAAAAACGTCCGTCAGAATATTGAATATAATAATTGATCTCTTTATAATGAGTGTTGTCTTTGTCATCAGCCAGTGCAGATGCTCCCCAGATTCCTACCTTCCATTTTTTCTCTGCATCCAGGACATACGACAGATTTCCCATTACAACTGGTTTATCAGTAATGATAAGACCTCTCCATAAATGATTATTCTGAATGTTGGCTGTAAAATCAAGTCTTCCTTCTTTGGATTCCTTGGCTTCAGCACTTTCCTGTGAAAGTAGTTTTCCTGTTCCTAAAACAAGAAAGAAGATCCCTTTTAAGATTTTTCTCATCATGTGTTTTATTTTAAAAATCCATATAATATTGCTGCGATAATCGCTCCGGTAACCGGACCTACTACAGGAATCCACGCATAGCTCCAGTCACTGCTGCCTTTTACAGGCAAAATGGTATGCATAATTCTTGGGGCAAGATCTCTTGCCGGGTTAATGGCATAGCCTGTAGTTCCTCCAAGAGATAAACCAATTGCCCACACTACAAACGTAACGGGAATGGCTCCAATAGAACCTAATCCTACTTTAGCTGTTGGGTCTGCCTGTAAAGAAATACTTGGATCTGCAAAGTAGAAGACACAGAATACCAGTACAAACGTTCCGATGATCTCACTGATAAGATTGGAAGATGTTTTTCTGATGGCCGGACCTGTACTGAAACATGCCAGTTTTGCACCTTCATCTTCTGTAATGGCAAAATGATCTTTATGAAACAGCCACACTAAAAATGCACCCAGCATTCCTCCAATCATTTGGGCTGCAATATAAGAGGGAACCAGGTCCCACGAAAACTTTCCTGCTGTCGCAAGACCAATGGTTACAGCCGGATTCAGATGGGCCCCACTTATTGGCCCTGCAACGGTTACTCCCACAAATACGGCCAGTGCCCATGCGGTAGTAATAACAATCCATCCGGAATTATTTCCTTTCGTATCTTTTAAGACAACATTGGCTACAACACCGTTGCCTAACAATATAAGAAGCATCGTTCCGATAACTTCTGCAATAAATGGGGTCATATAAGTTTTTTTTTGATGGGTGAATTAATCTTCTATCCAGCTTTGAGCGCTTTTTACCGCTTTCTTCCAGAAGTGGGTCATTTTATCCACTTGTTCTCTGTTTAATTGAGGGTGGAAGTCTTTGTCTACAATCCATTGCTGCTGGATTTCGTCAATACTTTTCCAGTATCCTACTGCAAGTCCTGCAAGGTAGGCTGCTCCAAGAGCAGTAGTTTCCAATGTCTTTGGTCTTGTTATTTTAAATCCAAATAAGTCAGACTGGATCTGCATCAGAAGATCACTTGCAGAAGCACCACCGTCTACTCTTAATTCAAGACTTGCTCTTCCTGAATCTGCTTCCATTGCTTTTACAATTTCATATACCTGAAATGCAATTCCTTCCAATGTTGCTCTTGCAATATGTGCATCGGTCGTTCCACGGGTAATTCCTACAATGGTTCCGCGGGCATACTGATCCCAGTAAGGCGCGCCAAGACCTGTCAGTGCAGGTACGAAGTAAACACCACCATTATCTGGTACAGAAGCTGCCAGTTTGTTTACCTCTTCAGAAGAACGTATAAGCTTAAGACCATCTCTTAACCATTGAATAGCAGCGCCTCCTACGAATACACTTCCTTCCAGTGCGTAATTTACTTCTCCATTGATCTTCCACGCTACAGTAGTGAGAAGATTGTTTTTAGAAGAAACGGCTTCTGTTCCTGTGTTCATTAATAAGAAGCATCCTGTTCCGTAAGTATTTTTCACCATTCCCGGAGTGGTACACATCTGCCCGAACAGGGCAGCCTGTTGGTCACCAGCAATACCTGCGATTGGAATTTTGGTAGAGAAAAGTGTAGTTGCTGTTTCTCCATATATTTCACTGCTTTGCTTGACTTCAGGGAGAATGTTTTTAGGAATGTCAAATAATTCTAATAAATCATTATCCCATTCTAAAGTATGAATATTAAGAAGCATTGTTCTGCTGGCATTGGAAACATCTGTGATAAACATTTTTCCACGAGTCAGTTTCCATACAAGCCATGTATCAACAGTTCCGAAACATAATTTTCCCTCTTCGGCTTTCTGTCTTGCTCCTTCTACATTATCAAGAATCCATTTCAGCTTGGTCGCTGAAAAGTAAGCGTCCAGAACCAATCCTGTTTTTTCCTTGATGGTTTCTGCATGTCCCTGATCTTTCAGTTCGTCGCAGTATTTTGAAGTTCTTCGGTCCTGCCATACAATAGCATTGTAGATAGGTTCGCCGGTTTCCTTATCCCAGACAATGGTAGTTTCACGTTGGTTGGTAATCCCGATAGCGGCAACTTCCAATCCGGAGATTCCGGCTTTTGCAATAACTTCAGCTGCTACAGAGATCTGTGAAGACCAAATTTCGTTTGGATCGTGTTCTACCCAACCCGGAGTAGGAAATATTTGTCTGAAATCTTTTTGAGATACATATTCTATTTCTCCACTGTGATTGAAGAGAATCGCTCTGGAGGAAGTTGTTCCCTGGTCTAGAGCGAGAATTAGTTTTTCATTCATGTATATAATGCTAATTTAGGTTGATAACTTTAGGTGAATAAGGAGTCAGTAAATATCCTCTTGCCAGTTCAATGAATTCATTTTCCTGCTGCTGCGCCCATTCTTCAGAATATCCTTTTTCTTCAGCAATGATTCTTGCTACGTTATGAGCGCTGTCTATCGCTGCTCTGGCATCCAGGAAAAGCAGACGTACTCTTCTTGCCAGGATATCTTCAATGGTTTCTGCCATTTCAACTCTTACGGCCCATACCACTTCTGCTACAGTAAAGGGATGATCAGGATGGATTTTTTGAGCATAGCGCGGATTACTTTCCTGTAATCTTTTGATAGCCGGAATATCAGATCCGTACACATACAGATGATTGGTTCTGTCTACCTGTTCTGGTTTTACATTTCCATGAATGGAAAGATGTTCTGTTTTAGATGGGCTATTTCCCAATCTGTGAACTTTCATGGCTTCGTTTACAGTATCTTCTGCCATTTTACGGTAAGTAGTCCATTTTCCTCCGATAATAGAAACTAATCCGGTTTCTGAAGTAATAACTTTATGGCTACGGGAAACTTCTTTGGTGCTTTTGCTTCCATCTTTAGGAGCGGCAAGCGGACGAAGACCTGCGAAAACTGATTTCACATCTTCACGGGTTGGTTTTTTAGCCAGATATTGTCTTGCTGTATTTAAAACAAAGCTGATTTCTTCTTCCAGTGCACGAGGCTCAAAGCTTTCATCCTTTAAAAGAGTATCGGTGGTTCCCACCAAGGCTCTGTCGTGCCACGGCACAACAAATAAAACCCTGCCGTCTGATGTTTTTGGAATCATGATGGCATCATCGCTTTTCAGGAAAGATTTATCCAGTACCAGGTGAATTCCCTGGCTTGGTACCACCAATTTACCATGCTTAGGGTTGTTCATATTAAGAATGTCATTCGTAAATACACCAGTGGCATTGATGACTACTTTACCATGGATCTGATATTGCTGTTTAGAAAACTGGTCTTCAGCAACTACGCCTACTACTTTATCAGAAGAATCTTTCAAAAGGTTGATTACTTTCACATAGTTAACAGCACTTCCTCCTTTTTCAATAATCGTTTGGGTAAGATTAATGGCAAGTCTGGCGTCGTCAAACTGTCCATCCTGGTAAACAACACCACTCATTAAGTGATTTTGTTCAATAGTAGGAAGCTTTTCAACGGTTTTCGCTTTGCTGATGTATTTCGTTTTACCCAAACTTAGTTTTCCCGCAAGGAAATCATAAACAGATAAACCTATCTTATAGTAGATTCCTCCCCACCATGTGTAGTTCGGAATAATGAAAGACTGATTTTTTACGATATGTGCTGCGTTCTTTGCTAAGAGTCCTCTTTCTTTTAATGCTTCTTTTACCAATCCGACATCTCCCTGAGCGAGATATCTCACCCCGCCGTGTACCAATTTGGTACTTCTGCTGGATGTTGCTTTTGCGAAGTCATGAGATTCAAGCAATAAAGTTTTGAATCCCCTGCTTACCGCATCTAATGCTGAACCTAAACCACTGGCTCCTCCTCCTATGACAATAAAGTCCCATTCTTTTACATTGGTTAACTTACTGAGTTCTTCGTTTCGTTTCATAAATGTTTCGTTTATGTTTCGTTTTCAAATATATAAATTAAAAATGAAAGCAAAAAGAAAATAAATGAAATTTTAAAATATCGGAAAAAATCGGTAATTTTGATGAAACGAATAAAATGGAAAAGCTATTACCAAGGCAGGATGAAATACTTAAAGAGCTGGATGAGAAAGGGCATGTGCTTGTCCAGGATCTGTGTGAAAAGCTCAATGTTTCTTCAGTTACGATCCGAAAGGATCTGAATTATCTCGAAAGCCTGGGGCTTCTTTTCAGAAATCATGGAGGAGCAAGTAAGCAGGTAAGATATGCTTATGAAAAAAATGTAGGGGAGAAAGAAAGTATCAATGTGGAAGCAAAACAGGCTATTGCGAAAGCTGCACTGTCATTGATTCAGGAAAATGACTGTATTATACTGGCGTCCGGAACAACCATGCATTATCTTGCCAGAATGCTTGTGAATTTCAATTCGCTTACTGTTTTAACGTCCTCACTAAGGGTGGCTATTGAGCTTTGTAACAATCCTAATATTAATGTGATCCAACTGGGAGGGGAGGTGAGGAAAAGTTCAACTTCAATCGTAGGATCCATTTCGGAAGGAATTCTCAAACAGTTTTCCTGTAATAAACTTTTTCTGGGGGTAGACGGTATTGATCTTGAATTTGGAATCAGTACCTCCAATGCAGCGGAGGCACATCTTAATCAGGTAATGATTGAGTGTGCGGATAAGACAGTCGTTTTGGCAGATTCGTCCAAACTGAATAAGAAGGGGTTTGGTAAAATTGCCTCATTGGACGAAGTGGATTATCTGATCACAGATAATGGTATCGGTGAAGAAGACCGGTCTGCGTTGGAAGAGAGAGGGGTTACGGTTATTGTAAAATAGGCTGTATTCAGCTTAATTAAATAGTTAAAAATAGAGACCGTCTGACTTCAGGCGGTCTCTATTTTAAAATAGAAATCATTTGACTTATACTTTCCAGAAAAATCTCTTTTTGTTTTTTCTTTCCGCTCCAAGTACAGTGTAGAACTTAATGGCTCTTGTATTAAAATCCGGGGTTTGCCATTGAATCATCGAGCAGCCTTCTTCTTTTGAGTGGATTTTTATTAATTCCATTATTTGTTTTCCTGTTCCGTTTCCCCTTGCATTCTCTTTTAAGAATAAGCAGTCAACATACATATAGTAACCTACATCCCAGGTGGAGAACTGTTTGAAAAATGTTGCATATCCTGTTATTTCAGTATCAGATTCTGCAACCAGACATTTTATATGGGAATCCGGATCAAGGAGGTGTTTAGCGAGCTGTTCCTTTTTGTTTTCTTCCTTAAAAAAGTTTCTTTCATAGTGCGCATGGGCTTTACACAATTCGATAATGGAACTTATGTCTTTTTCTTCGGCGAATCTTATTTTCATATCTTTATGTTGCTGAATTAGCAGGCGCATGCAAAAGCGGAACTATTGGTAGGATCTGTTCCTTCTGTGGCATAGCCATCAAATTTCCACCATTCCATTCCTCCTATTAATTCCATCACCTTAAATCCTAATTGGGTCATTTTTAAAGCTCCTTTTGTGGAAGCATTACAGCCTATCCCGTCGCAGTAGCAGACATATATTTTTGACTTATCAAGGTGCCGGGTGCTTTCTTCTGTCATTTCCCGATGGGGCAGATTAATTGCAGATGGGATGTGTTCTTTGCTATAGCCATTTGGTCTTCTGGTATCTACTGCAATGTAATCTGTGCTGTTTTGAAATCCATCATATAAATCTGAAGGATCCATTTCATACATTAATTTTTTCTGGTAGAATTCAATTTGTTCTTGCATAATGTTAAATTGTTTGTAGTGCAAAGCTATGATCGGGTTTATTCTTTTCCTAAGATTGAAATTGAATGTTCTGCAGTGTTAAATGAAATATTTTCAGATAGTGTTTTTTGTTATATGATTAACTTTGCGCTATGGAAATCAAGTTTTTAAAACTTATTAAAACAATTGCGGAGGAAGGGAGTATTGCAGGTTTTTCTGAAAAACTTTTTTTGACACAGTCAGCCTTAAGCCATCAGCTTAAAGATCTGGAAATCCAGCTTGGGTTTAAAGTGTTTTACAGGGCAAGGAACAAATGGGAGCTTACTGAGGAGGGAAGTGTGCTCTACAAAACTGCATGTACTGTAATAGATAGTATCGGGAATGGTCTGAATGAGATTCAGCAGATAAGAGCAGGAGCAGCGGGTACCATAAAAATCAGTACAGAATGTTACTCATTCTATCAGGGACTGCCGTTATTTATTCAGAAAATGAAAGTATTATATCCGGAGATTGAAGTGGATCTGGTATTGGAAGCGACTCATAAGCCTGTGGAAAAAATCATATCCAATGAAATTGATATTGCAGTGGTCACTTCAAAACCTGCCGGTAATAATGAATTGATCTGCATTGAGATTTTTGAGGATGAAGTTTTTGCAGTAATTCATCAGGAAAACCTTTTAAATGATACTGAATATCTTAGTGCTGAGGATTTTCGGGATGCTCATTTAATCATTCATTCTTTTCCTTTAGAAACCGTTTCTGTTTACGATCGGTTCCTTAATCCCAGCGGAATGATGCCTGTGAAGATTTCAGCAGTTCCGTTAACAGAAGTTACTTTGGAAATGGTGCAGGCCAATATGGGCATTACCTGTATGCCGAAATGGGCATTGCATTCATTCAGGCTGTCTGATGAGCTGAAATTTAAAAAAATCGGAAGTAAGGGTTTGAAAAGAAAACATTATCTGGTGGTAAGAAAATCGGATGCCGGAAAAAATATATTAACGACTTTCTTTTAAACTTCAAAGAATATTTTCAAAATTTCGGATAGTTTTTTTTCTGAAACTGCTAAATGATTAAAAATCAAAATATTTTAGTCTAAATATTTGTCAGTTACAAAATTATTCATAAATTTGCACACTCATTTTAGGGGCGTAGTATGCCTATATCAAAAGTAGAAATTACTTCAGACTTCCGAAAAATGGGGATAAATAAAGGATAAATTTTATTATAATATAAACAATGTCAGGTATTATTGGTAAAAAAATCGGTATGACGTCTTTGTTTAACGAAGAAGGAAAAAACATTCCTTGTACAGTTATTCAAGCTGGTCCATGCTCGGTTTTACAGGTCAGAACCTTAGAAAAAGACGGTTATAAAGCTGTTCAGTTAGGTTTCGATGACAAGAGTGAGAAGAACGTTGGTAAAGCGTTAGCTGGTCATTTTAAAAAGGCTGGTTCTGCTCCTAAAGCTAAATTAGTAGAATTCTACAGAGAATTCGTTGATGAAGTAAAAGTAGGAGAAGAAGTAAAAGTTGATCTATTCGCTGAAGGTGAATATGTTGACGTAACAGGAACTTCAAAAGGTAAAGGCTTCCAGGGTGTTGTTAAGAGACACGGATTTGGAGGTGTAATGCAGGCAACTCATGGTCAGCACAACAGACTTAGAGCTCCAGGTTCTATCGGTGCTGGTTCAGACCCTTCAAGAGTATTCAAAGGGATGAGAATGGCTGGAAGAATGGGAGGTAAGCAGGTAACTGTTCAAAACCTTCAAGTGTTAAAAGTTGATCAAGAACAAAATCTTTTAGTAGTAAAAGGTGCTGTTCCGGGAGCTAAAAATTCTTATGTAATTATCAGAAAATGGAACTAGTAGTATTAAATACATCAGGAAAAGAGACCGGAAGAAAAGTAACTCTAGACGAAACAGTATTCGGAATTGAGCCAAATCAGCACGCGGTTTACTTAGAAGTTAAGCAGTATCTTGCTGCTCAAAGACAAGGTACTCATAAAGCAAAAGAAAGAAGCGAAATTACTGCTTCTACTAAAAAGCTTAAGAAGCAAAAAGGATCAGGATCTGCTAGATACGGTGATATCAAATCTCCAGTATTCAGAGGTGGAGGTAGAGTATTCGGACCAAAACCAAGAGACTACAGATTCAAATTGAACAAAGCTCTTAAGAGATTAGCTAAGAAATCTGTTTTATCTCAGAAAATGAGAGACAACAGCATTAAAGTTTTAGAAGATGTGAGCTTTGACGCTCCTAAGACTAAAGATTTCATCAATGTATTAAATGCATTGGAACTTAACGGTAAAAAATCTTTATTCGTTCTTCCTGAAGCTAATAAGAATGTGTATTTATCTTCAAGAAACTTACCTAAAACTAAAGTAATGAACTTCAACGAGATCAGTTCTTACGATTTAGTAAACGCTGGTGAGATCATTTTCTTCGAAGGTGCAGTTGAAAAATTCCAGGAAAATTTAAAGAAATAAATCATGTCAGTTATTATTAAACCAGTTATTTCAGAAAAGGCTAATTACCTTACAGATTTAAGAGGTTCTTATTCTTTCTTAGTGAATCCTAAGGCGAATAAAATCGAGATCAAAAAAGCTGTTGAAGCAGCTTACGGTGTAAAAGTAGCAGACGTTAACACAATGATTTATGCTCCGAAGGTTTCTTCAAAATACACTAAAAAAGGTCTTCAAGTAGGAAAGACAAATAAATTGAAAAAAGCGGTAATCAAACTTGCTGAAGGTGAGGTTATCGATATTTTTGCTGTAAATTAATTATTAATTATAAATAATAGTAATGTCTGTTAGAAAATTAAAACCTATCACCCCGGGACAGAGATTCAGAATTGTAAACAATTTTGAGGAAATTACTACCAACAAACCAGAGAAATCTCTAACAGTTGGTATTAAAAAGTCAGGTGGACGTAACCAAACAGGTAAAATGACCATGCGTTACACCGGAGGTGGACACAAAAAGAAATACAGAATTATTGACTTCAAAAGAAACAAAGCAAACGTTGAAGCAACTGTAAAATCTGTAGAATACGATCCAAACAGAACTGCATTTATCGCTTTATTAGAGTACGCAGACGGAGAGAAGAGATATATCATCGCTCCAAACGGTATCAAAGTTGATCAGAAAGTAGTATCAGGAGAAAGCGTTGAACCAAACGTAGGTAACGCAATGAAATTGAAAAATATTCCATTGGGTACTGTAATCTCTTGTGTTGAAATGAAGCCTGGACAAGGTGCAATTTTAGCAAGAAGTGCTGGTTCTTCAGCTCAATTAACTTCCAGAGATGGTAAATATGCAATCATCAAGTTACCTTCAGGAGAATCAAGAATGATCCTTACTGAATGTATGGCAATGATTGGTTCTGTTTCCAACTCAGATCACCAATTAACTGTATCAGGTAAGGCTGGTAGAAGCAGATGGTTAGGTAGAAGACCAAGAACAAGAGCGGTTGTAATGAACCCAGTAGATCACCCAATGGGTGGTGGTGAAGGACGTTCTTCAGGAGGTCACCCAAGATCTAGAAACGGTAAACCGGCTAAAGGTTACAAAACTAGAAAGAAAAACAAAGTGTCTAACCGTTACATCGTATCTAAAAGAAAATAATTATGGCAAGATCACTTAAAAAAGGACCGTTCATTCATCATACTTTAGATAAGAAGGTTCAGGCAAATATAGAGTCTGGTAAGAAGACAGTTATCAAAACTTGGTCTAGAGCATCTATGATCTCTCCGGACTTCGTAGGACAAACTATTGCTGTACACAACGGGAAATCTTTTATCCCGGTTTACGTTACAGAAAACATGGTTGGTCACAAGTTAGGCGAATTTTCTCCAACAAGATCTTTCAGAGGTCATGGTGGTAACAAAAACAAAGGAAGCAGATAATCATGGGATCAAGAAAACAAGATAGTTCAATCGCAAGAAAAGAAGCTAACAAAGACGTTGTAAAAGCTTCATTAAATAATTGCCCGTCTTCTCCAAGAAAAATGAGATTAGTTGCTGATATCATTAGAGGAGAGCAGGTAGACAAAGCACTTTATATCCTAAAATATTCTAAGAAGGATGCTTCTAACAAGTTAGAGAAATTACTTCTTTCTGCTATGGCTAACTGGCAAGTGAAAAACGAAGGTGCTGACATCGAGGAAGCAAACCTTATCGTTAAAGAAATATTTGTGGATAGTGCAAGACAATTGAAGAGACTAAGACCAGCTCCACAAGGTAGAGGGTATAGAATCAGAAAAAGATCTAACCACGTTACATTAATCTTAGGTAACAAAGAAAATTAATCAAGGTATGGGACAGAAGACAAATCCAATTGGTAACAGATTAGGTATCATCAGAGGATGGGATTCTAACTGGTTTGGTGGAAACGATTATGGAGACAGAATCGCTGAAGACTACAAAATCAGAAGATACCTTGAAGCTAGATTATCTAAAGGTGGTATTTCAAAAATTTATATTGAAAGAACTTTAAAATTAGTTACAGTAACTATTACTACTGCTAGACCGGGACTTATTATCGGTAAAGGAGGTCAGGAAGTTGATAAATTGAAAGAAGAGTTGAAGAAATTGACTGGTAAGGATATTCAAATCAACATTTTCGAAATCAAAAGACCTGAATTAGATGCTGTACTAGTTGCTGATAGTATTTCTAAGCAAATTGAAAACAGAATTTCTTACAGAAGAGCTGTTAAAATGGCAATGGCAAGTACTATGAGAATGGGTGCTGAAGGTATCAAAGTTCAAATCTCTGGTAGATTAAACGGAGCTGAAATGGCAAGATCAGAATCTTTCAAAGAAGGAAGAATTCCATTGTCAACTTTCAGAGCTGATATCGATTACCACTGGGCAGAAGCTCACACTACTTACGGTAGACTAGGGGTTAAAGTTTGGATCATGAAAGGTGAAGTTTACGGTAAAAGAGAACTTTCTCCACTAGTGGGACAACAGAAAAAAGGAGGTCAGTCAGACAGAGGAAACAGAGGAGGAGACAGAGACAACAGAAGACCTAGAAAAAACAACAACAATAACAATAATAATTAAAATTTTAGATTAGAAATTTTGAATTTTAAATTACCGTTACTTTTTTAAAATTAAAAAAAATCTAAAATCTAAAATCTAAAATCTAAAATTTAGAAATTATGTTACAACCAAAAAGAACCAAATTCCGTAGAGTTCACAAGATGAAGATGAAGGGGAATGCCCAGAGAGGTAGTCAACTTGCTTACGGAACTTTTGGGATCAAAGCAACGGAAGGAGCTTGGATCACTGCAAGACAGATTGAAGCGGCTCGTATCGCTGCGACAAGATATATGAAGAGAGAAGGTCAACTATGGATCAAAATCTTCCCAGATAAGCCAATTACTAAGAAACCAGCGGAAGTACGTATGGGTAAAGGTAAGGGTGCTGTTGAATATTGGGTAGCTGTAGTAAAACCAGGTAAAATTATGTTCGAAGTTGGAGGTGTTCCTTACGAAATTGCGAAAGAAGCTCTTAGACTTGCTGCACAAAAATTACCAGTAGTTACTAAATTCATCGTTGCTAACGATTTTGTTAAACCTCTATAATCTTTGAATACAATGAAAAATGCTGATATTAAAAATTTAAGCGCGGGTGATATTCAAGCTCAATTAACTGAAGCAAAAGCTCAATATTCTAAATTGAAATTGGCTCATGCAATCAGCCCAATTGAAAACCCGATTCAAATCAGAGATTTGAGAAAAACAATCGCAAGACTAAACACTGAGTTAACTAACAAACAATAATTTCATTTTACAATGGATAGAAATTTAAGAAAAGAAAGAATCGGAGTGGTTTCCAGCAATAAAATGGAAAAAACTATTGTTGTTAGTGAAACTACAAGAGTAAAGCACCCGATGTACGGTAAATTCGTTTTGAAAACGAAAAAATATACTGCACACGACGAGAACAACGAATGCACAGAAGGTGATACAGTTTTGATCCAAGAAACTAGACCTTTGAGCAAGAGCAAGAGATGGAGATTAGTAAGAATCATTGAAAAAGCTAAGTAATAATGTTACAAACAGAATCAAGATTAAAAGTTGCTGATAACACAGGTGCTAAAGAAGTACTAGTGATCAGAGTTCTGGGAGGAACCAGAAGAAGATATGCTTCAGTTGGTGATAAAATCGTTGTTACGATCAAGGATTCTACACCATCCGGAAATGCTAAAAAAGGTCAGGTATCTAAAGCTGTAGTAGTAAGAACTAAAAAAGCAGTAAGAAGAAAAGATGGTTCATACATCAAATTCGACGACAATGCTTGTGTATTACTAAATGCAGCGGGAGAAATGAGAGGAACGCGTGTTTTCGGACCAGTTGCTCGTGAGTTGAGAGACAAAGAATATATGAAAATCATTTCATTAGCTCCTGAAGTACTTTAATTTTAAAAATTTTTAAAAGAAATGTCAAAGTTAAAAATAAAAAGAGGAGATAACGTAATCATTACTACTGGTAAGAAAGATATCAAGGGTAAGACTGGTGAAGTTATTGAAGTGATCAAGAAAGAAGGTAGAGACCCAAGAGTAATCGTTGCAGGACTTAACATCGTTAAAAAACACGTTAAGCCTTCAGCTTCTAATCCTCAAGGAGGAATTACTGAGAAGGAAGCTTCTATTCATATCTCAAACGTAGCTTTAGTTGGTAAAGACGGAAAAGCTATCAAAGTAGGTTACAAAATCGAAGGAGATAAGAAAGTAAGAATCAACAAAAAAACGGGTGAAACTTTATAATTTTAAATAACACATGGAATATATAGCAAGACCCAAAAAAGCATATAAAGAGACAATTGTTCCTGCAATGATGGAAGAATTCGGGTATAAGTCAGTAATGCAAGTACCTAAATTAGAGAAAATCGTTGTATCACAAGGTTTAGGTGATGCTACTGCAGACAAGAAAATCATTGATTATGCTGTAGAAGAGCTTACAAATATCACTGGTCAAAAGGCTGTTGGTACAATCTCTAAAAAAGACGAAGCTGCTTTCAAATTGAGAAAAGGAATGCCGGTAGGTGCTAAAGTAACATTGAGAGCTGACAGAATGTATGAATTCTTAGACAGACTTACTGCTTCTGCTTTGCCTCGTATCAGAGATTTCTCTGGAATCAAAGCTGATGGTTTCGATGGTAGAGGTAACTACAACTTAGGTATTACTGAGCAGATTATCTTCCCTGAAATCGTAATTGACAAAGTGAAAAAAATCCAAGGGATGGACATCACTTTCGTTACTACTGCGAAAACAGATAAAGAAGCTAAAGCATTATTAACTCACTTCGGTTTACCATTTAAAAAGAACTAAGAAATGGCTAAAGAATCAATGAAAGCGCGTGAGCGCAAAAGAGAAGCACTAGTTGCTAAATACGCTGCTAAAAGACAAGCTCTTAAAGAAGCTGGTGATTACGAAGGACTTCAAAAATTGCCTAAAAATGCTTCTCCTGTAAGATTACACAACAGATGTAAACTAACAGGTAGACCAAGAGGATACATGAGAACGTTTGGTATTTCCAGAGTAACTTTCAGAGAAATGGCTAACAACGGTCTTATCCCAGGAGTAAGAAAAGCTAGCTGGTAATAATCACTAGATAAAAAATCGGAACAATTAAGTTGTTCAGATACTAAAGATAAAAATATCAGACTGAAGATTTCTGACGTCTGATATTTTACTCTTCAAGTCTTTGCAAAACTGATTGTTCTTTAACCAATAATTATAAAAGAAAAATGGTAACAGATCCAATTTCAGATTTCCTAACTAGAGTAAGGAACGCACAAAGCGCAGGCCACAAAGTGGTGGAAATTCCTGCATCGAAAATCAAAAAGGAGATTACTAAGATCTTATTTGATCAAGGGTATATCTTAAACTACAAGTTTGAAGATAACGCTGTTCAAGGAGTGATCAAAATCGCTTTAAAGTATGATAAGCAAACTAACAAACCGGCTATCAAGTCTATCCAAAGAGCTTCTAGACCAGGTTTGAGACAGTACAAAGGTTCAGCTGAGCTTCCAAGAGTACTAAACGGTTTGGGTATTTCTATCATCTCTACTTCTAAAGGAGTAATGACTGACAAGAAAGCTAGAGAAGAGAAAGTAGGCGGTGAAGTAATCTGCTATGTTTATTAATTTTTAATCAGAGGAAAATGTCAAGAATTGGTAAAGCAATTATAACAATTCCAGCTGGAGTTACAATCACTGAAAATAACGGTGTAGTAACTGTAAAAGGAGCTAAAGGAGAACTTTCTCAGGAGCTTACGGCAGGAATTACTATAGAACAGAAAGATGGTGAACTTAACGTAAACAGACCATCTGATTCTAAACAACACAAAGCACTTCACGGTCTATACAGAGCGTTAATCAACAACATGATTGTTGGTGTAAGTGCAGGTTTCGAAAAGAAACTTGAACTAGTAGGGGTAGGATATAGAGCTTCACACGCAGGTCAAAAACTTGAGTTAGCTTTAGGATTCTCTCACGGTATCGTATTAGAACTTCCAGGTGAAGTAAAAGTTGATACATTGACTGAAAAAGGTAAAAACCCAATTATTACTTTAACGTCTCACGACAACCAACTTCTAGGAATGGTAGCTGCAAAGATCCGTTCTTTCAGAAAGCCTGAGCCATACAAAGGAAAAGGTGTAAGATTCGTAGGAGAAATTGTTAGACGTAAAGCTGGTAAATCTGCTTAATAAATTATAAGTATTATGGCATTAAGTAAATTAGAAAAAAGAATAAGAATCAAAAGAAGAGTAAGAGGGAAAATCTCTGGATCTTCTGAATTGCCAAGATTATCTGTATACAAAAGTAATAAGGAAATTTACGCTCAGTTAATCGACGATAAAAATGGTAAAACTTTAGCATCAGCTTCTTCAAGAGAGAAAGGTGTAGACGCTAAAGGTACTAAGACTGAAGTTTCTGCTGCTGTTGGTAAAGCTATCGCTGCTAAAGCTATCGCTGCAGGAATCGAAAGTATTGTATTTGACAGAAACGGATTCGTTTACCACGGTAGAGTGAAAGCTCTAGCTGATGGTGCAAGAGAAGGTGGACTTAAATTCTAATCATTAAATTTCGGAAAATATGTTAGGACTAGATAATATAGAAAGAGTAAAACCGGGAGGATTAGAATTAAAAGATCGTCTCGTAGCTGTTAACAGAGTAACAAAAGTAACAAAAGGAGGTAGAGCTTTCGGATTTTCTGCTATTGTTGTAGTAGGTAACGAAGAAGGTGTTATCGGTTTCGGTTTAGGAAAATCTAAAGAGGTTGCTTCTGCAATTGCTAAAGCAGTTGAAGACGCTAAGAAAAACCTTGTGAAAGTTCCTGTAATGAACCATACTATCCCTCACCAAACTACTGCTAGATACGGTGGTGCAGATATCTTCTTAAGACCTGCTTCTCACGGTACTGGATTGATCGCCGGAGGTGCGGTAAGAGCGGTATTGGAATCTGCTGGTATTCACGATATCCTTTCAAAATCTAAAGGATCTTCTAACCCTCACAACGTAGTGAAAGCTACTTTCAAAGCGTTATTAGACATCAGAAGACCTGAAGAAATCGCTAGAATGAGAGGAATTTCTCTAAGTAAAGTGTTTAACGGTTAATAATTAAGGCAATGGCAACAATTAAAGTAAAGCAAGTAAGAAGCGCTATTGGTAGAACAAAAACCCAAAAGAGAACGCTTGAAGCATTAGGATTAAAAAAACTTCACCAAGTTGTAGAGCATGAAGCTACTCCTTCCATCTTAGGAATGATCGCTGCTGTAGGACACTTACTTGAAGTTCAAAAATAATTTTATAAAAGAGAAATTAAAATGAATTTAAATAACATAAAACCTGCTGCAGGATCTACTTTCAACTCAAAGAGAATTGGTAGAGGTCAAGGTAGCGGAAAAGGAGGTACTTCAACAAAAGGTCACAAAGGTCAGAAAGCGAGAGCTGGTTATTCTCAAAAAATCGGTTTCGAAGGTGGACAGATGCCTTTACAAAGAAGATTACCTAAATTCGGATTCAAAAACGTAAACAGAAAAGAGTTTAGAGGAATTAACCTTGATACTATTCAAACTTTAATCGAGAACAAATCCATCACTGGAGATATCACGAAAGAAGTTTTAGTAGCAAACGGGATAGTTTCTAAAAACGAATTAGTGAAAATTATGGGTAGAGGAGAATTGAAATCTGCGGTTTCAATCTCTGCTGACAAATTCACTAAATCTGCTGAAGAGCTTATTGCTAAAGCAGGTGGAAAAGCAATTACCTTATAATACTTACTAATGAAAGAATTTATACAAACACTTAAAAATATTTGGAGTCTTAAAGAACTTAGAGATAAAATTCTCTTTACTTTAGGTATTATCCTTGTGTATAGATTCGCATCTTATATCTCGATTCCTGCGATTAACCTTGCAGAGGTGGGAGATCTCTTAGAGCATTATAAAAATCAAGGCGGTAACAAGCAAGGAGCAGGTCTCCTTGGCTTGCTTTCGTCGTTTACGGGGGGAGCTTTCAGCCACGCTTCCGTAATGGCGTTAGGAATCATGCCTTATATTTCTGCTTCTATTATTGTTCAGTTGATGGGGATGGCTATTCCTTATCTTCAGAAGCTTCAGAAAGATGGAGAGTCAGGTAGAAATACATTGAACCAAATTACAAGATGGTTAACGATTGGAGTTTGTCTGGTACAGGCACCTTCTTACTTAACTTCTATTACTCAATTATTCTTACCATATGCTCAGTTCCAGTCTGCATACTATGTAGAGCCAAATTCAATTATGTTCTGGTTACCAAGTATTGTTATTTTGGTTGCCGGTTCAGTATTTGCAATGTGGCTAGGTGAAAAGATTACCGATAAAGGAATCGGAAATGGTATCTCTATCCTTATTATGGTGGGGATCCTTTCAAGATTACCTGAGGCATTCGTACAGGAGATGGCCGTGCAGAACGGAAAAGGAGGAATGGGATCTATCATGATCCTTATTGAAGTATTATTCTGGATGTTGGTTGTTCTTTTAGCAGTAATCTTATCAGTAGCTGTTAGAAAAATTCCAATTCAGTATGTAAGCAGAGCTCAAGCAAGAGGAGGTGTAAACAGAAATCTTATGCAGGGAGCAAGACAATGGATTCCATTGAAAGTAAATGCTGCTGGTGTAATGCCGATTATCTTTGCTCAGGCATTGATGTTCGTACCAGGATTATTAACAAAATTCGATGAGTCTAATACTTTTCTTGCAGGTTTCAAGAATGTTTTTAGCTGGCAGTACAACGTATTGTTTGCGCTATTAATTATTATCTTCTCATTTTTCTATACTGCGATTACAATTCCGGTAAACCAGATGGCTGATGATTTGAAGAGAAATGGAGGTTTAGTACCAAAAGTAAGACCAGGAAAAGAGACCGCTGATTATTTAGATGATATTTTATCAAAAATTACCTTGCCAGGTGCAATATTTTTATCTATCTTTGCAATCCTTCCGGCAATTGTGCATGGAACCTTTGTTCAGACAGATGCGTTTGCCCTATTTTTTGGGGGAACGTCCCTATTAATTATGGTGGGTGTAATTTTAGATACAGTTCAACAGATTAATACATATCTGCTGAACCATCATTATGATGGCTTAATGCAGTCTAAATTATCAAGAACGACTGGATATTAATTTATGGCAAAACAAAAACATATTGAACAAGACGGCGTTATAACGGAAGCACTTTCGAACGCTCAGTTCCGTGTAGAACTAGAAAATGGGCATATTCTTATCGCTCATATTTCTGGTAAAATGAGAATGCATTATATTAAACTTTTACCTGGTGATAAGGTAAAACTAGAAATGTCTCCTTATGATTTATCAAAAGGGAGAATCACATTTAGATATTAAACAAACGCCAAATGGAATCTTTAGATCTCCATTTGGCTCTTGTTAAAAAATAAATACTATCAAAATGAAAGTAAGAGCATCAATTAAAAAAAGAAGCGCTGATTGCAAAATCGTACGCAGAAAAGGTGTACTGTTCGTAATCAACAAGAAGAACCCAAAATTTAAACAAAGACAAGGTTAATTAAATTATGGCGAGAATTGCAGGTATTGATTTACCAAAAAACAAAAGAGGAGTTATCGGTTTAACTTACATTTATGGTGTTGGAAGAAGTACTTCTTCTGAAATCCTTAAAGCTGCCGGTATCAGCGAAGACAAAAAAGTCAACGAATGGAATGACGATGAATTGGCTGCCATCAGAACTTATATCTTAGAAAACGTAAAAGTTGAAGGAGAATTAAGATCTGAAGTGCAATTGAACATCAAGAGATTGATGGACATAGGATGCCAACGAGGAATACGTCACAGACTTGGATTACCTTTAAGAGGCCAGAGAACGAAAAACAACTCTAGAACCAGAAAAGGAAAGAGAAAAACTGTTGCTAACAAGAAAAAAGCTAGTAAATAATCGTTAGGAATTATGGCAAAACAAACTAAAGTAGTTAAGAAGAGAAAAGTAAAAGTTGAAGCTATTGGAGAAGCACATATTCAGGCTTCTTTCAATAACATCATCATTTCTTTAACAAATAAAAACGGAGAGGTTATCTCTTGGGCTTCTGCCGGTAAAATGGGTTTCAGAGGTTCTAAAAAGAATACTCCATTTGCTGCTCAGATGGCAGCTGAAAATTGCTCTGCTGTAGCTCACGAAGCTGGTTTAAGAAGAGTAAAGGTGTTTGTGAAAGGTCCAGGTGCAGGTAGAGAATCTGCTATCAGATCTATTCACAATTCAGGAATTGAAGTTAGCGAAATCGTTGATGTGACTCCAATGCCACACAACGGATGTAGACCACCAAAGAGAAGAAGAGTTTAATTTTTAGAATTTACCCATTATGGCAAGATATATTGGACCTAAAACTAAGATTGCTAGAAAGTTTGGTGCTGCAATCTACGGAGATGACAAAAACTTCGAAAAGAGAAAAAACCAACCGCCAGGACAACACGGTCCTAACAAAAGAAGAGGTGCTAAAAAATCAGAATATGCAGTTCAGTTAGCTGAAAAACAAAAAGCTAAATATACTTACGGTATTTTAGAAAGACAGTTTGCTAACTTATTTGACAAAGCACACAGAAGTAAAGGTGTAACAGGGGAAGTTCTATTACAACTTTGTGAATCAAGATTGGATAACGTAGTATTCAGATTAGGTTTTGCTAAAACAAGATCTGGAGCTAGACAATTAGTTTCTCACAGACACATCACTGTGAACGGAGAGATTCTTAATATCCCTTCTTACTTGGTAAAAGCTGGTGATGTAATCGCTGTAAGAGAAAAGTCTAAGTCTCTTGAAGTTGTTACCAATGCATTGGCTTCTAAGTCAAACTATGAGTGGTTACAATTCAACGATGAGAAGAAAGAAGGTACCTTCATTTCTGCTCCTGAAAGAATCCAGATTCCGGAGGACATTAAGGAGAACCTTATCGTCGAACTTTACTCTAAATAATTTTTTAATCAAATTTTTGCTCAACCCAATAATATGGCAATTTTACAATTCATAAAACCCGATAAAGTAATTTTACTTAACTCTGATGAATTTAAAGGTCAATTTGAATTCAGACCTTTAGAACCAGGTTTCGGGCTTACAATCGGTAATGCTTTGAGAAGAGTGTTGCTTTCTTCTCTGGAAGGATACGCTATTTCATCTATCAAAATAGAAGGTGTAGAGCACGAATTTTCAACTATTCCAGGAGTAATCGAAGACGTTACCGAAATTATTCTTAACCTTAAGCAGGTAAGATTAAAAGCTGCAGCAGAAGGCCAGGCTAACGAGCAGGTTGTTGCTAAAGTTTCAGGTCAAACGGTTATTACTGCTGGTGATTTAGGAAAGTCTATCAACGGATTTGAGGTTCTGAACCCAGATTTAGTGATCTGCAACCTAAACAGTGATGTAACTTTCGAAATTACTTTCAATATTGAAAAAGGAAGAGGGTATGTTCCTTCTGAACAAAATAAGTCAAACAATGCTCCTATTGGAACTATTGCTATTGACTCTATTTTCACGCCGATCAAGAAAGTACAATACAGCATTGAAAATTATCGTGTAGAGCAAAAAACAGACTACGAAAAACTTGTATTAGATATAGAAACTGATGGGTCTATCAGCCCTCAGAATGCTTTAACTGAAGCTTCTAAGATATTAATTTATCACTTCATGTTATTCTCCGATGAGAGAATCACTCTTGAAACTGAAGCTGTAAAAGCATCTATCCAGTACGATGAAGAAACTCTTCACACAAGACAACTTCTTAAGTCTAAATTAGCAGATATGGATCTTTCTGTAAGAGCCCTTAACTGTCTAAAAGCAGCTGAAGTAGAAACTCTTGGAGAACTGGTTTCTTACAGTAAGTCTGATTTGATGAAATTCAGAAATTTTGGTAAAAAATCTTTGACAGAACTAGAAGAATTAGTGCATTCAAAAGGTCTTAACTTCGGTTTCGACGTTGCAAAATATAAGTTAGACGCTGATAAATAATTAATAATGAGACACGGTAAAAAATTCAATCACTTAGGAAGAACAGCTTCTCACAGAAGTGCTTTACTTTCTAATATGGCTTGTTCTCTAATTGAGCATAAAAGAATCAACACTACTGTAGCTAAAGCTAAAGCTTTAAGAGTATATGTTGAGCCTCTATTAACAAAAGCAAAAGAAGATACTACACACAACAGAAGAGTAGTATTCTCTTACCTTCAAAATAAATTTGCGGTTGCTGAATTATTCAGAACTGTAGCTCCTAAAATCGCTGAAAGAAACGGTGGTTATACAAGAATCATCAAGACAGGATTCAGACCAGGTGATGCTGCTGATACTGCTCTTATCGAACTAGTAGATTTCAACGAGCTTTACAACCCTAATGCTGAAGAGAAAAAAGCTACAAGAAGAAGCAGAAGATCAACTGCTACTACTAAAAAAGCTGAAGCAGTAGTTGCTGATGCTCCTGTAGTAGAAGAAAAAGTAGAAGAAGCTAAAGCTGATACTACTGAAGAAAAAACTGAAGAATAATATTCGTTCAGATATATATAAAAACCATCCGAAAACGGATGGTTTTTTATTTCCATAATATACTTGGATTATCCAGGGTATGATGAAAAGCATTGGTAAAGTACCCAAAAAATGTCCCTCAATTTTGAAGGACATTTTTTTTATTTAAATCTTTGTTCTTTTCAGTTCAATAATATTATTCCCTTGTTCAAGGTGAAGACTATCTCCTTTTACCCTTGCCGTCATATCATCTTTTTTGTAAATCGTTTCATCCCCTTTGGTTTCCGATTTAGGTAACGTAAATGTTTTCTTATTGCTGGTAATGGCTACTGTACTTTCCTTCGGATCATTTTTAAATACAACTTTTACTAATGTTCCGTCTGTAGCTTTATAAACAAAATCGGTTTTCTCAATTTTCTTTCCGTTGATATCTACAGTCGAAGAACTTTGTGTCACCGAATCTATTTTTCCATTATGGTCTGTAACAACAGTTTCTGAACTGTCTGTTTTGATAACGATTTTATTTCCGCTTTCACTTTTTTTACAGCTGACTACAGTTAATGCAAGCAAAGCACTTAGTGCTAAAAGACTTTTTTTCATGATTATATTATTTGATATTCAATATGATTTTATAATTTAATTTTACAAAAATCATGCCTTACAATATGAGAAAATTTAACGATTATTCATGCATATTTCTATTGTTTTTCTCTTTGAATACTAGGCTTAGCAAAAAGAAAATTTTGAAATTAAAGAGAGGCAGCACTTCTTGTCAAATGAAAAAATTCCGGAATATAGTGGAATATTGTAGCAGGTCATCAGCAGCTACTTTACATTCCTGCAATATGGCTTTAGAAAGGTAAGAACCTGATTCAGATCTTTGAGTGGATCAAATTCCATATTACAGTACGCCGAAATGATCCGTAGATTTTTAATCAGATTATGAAATAATTGTTAATTTTAAATGATTTATTGTTGTTTATTTGTTTTTATTTTTAATTTATTGTGAAATATTTAGTCGTATATTGTTTTTGGAATCAAAAATTGATTAAATTTAATAAAAACTAAAAGACTGAATCACAACTTCAAACTCAAACATTAATATTACACAAAGGTGTAATTGATTTCAAATTGTTTTCTGTTGAAATTTGCTTCAAACAAATAAAGTCATGAGCATTTCCATAGCCATAGTAGAAGACGAGAAAAACTACAACAATGCGTTGAAGAAGGTCATCGATTATCAAAAAGATATGAAAGTGATTGCTCAGTTCTTTGATGGTAATGATGCCATAACAAATCTACCCGATATTTCTCCTGACGTTGTGATGATGGATATCCAATTACAGGATATGCTGGGAATTGAAATCATAGAAAAATTACGAAAAGGAATGCCCAATACACAGTTTATCATGTGTACTAGTTTTGATGATGATGAAAAGATTTTTAATTCTTTAAAGGCAGGAGCCATGGGATATCTTGTAAAAGGAGAAAGCATGGATAAAATTCTTTCTTCCATCCGCGATGTATACAACGGCGGTGCACCTATGAGTTTTTCTATTGCAAGAAGGGTATTGAACCATTTCGAGAAAAAACTTCCGGAAATAAAAGGCTTTGATGAACTTACAGAGCGGGAAAAGGAAATCCTTGAACTTCTTTCCCAGGGACTTCTCTACAAAGAGATTGCAGATCAGAAATTCATCAGCATTGATACCGTGAAAAAACACGTCGGAAATATCTACAGAAAACTCCACGTAAACAATAAGGTGGAGGCAGTCAATAAATTTAATCAATCAAAAAACTAAGAAAAATGGAAAAAGAACTGTACGATTTTAAATGTGCCCTGGAAGCAACCATCGTTGTTATGCAGAAAGCAGGAACAATTAGAGATTTCTATGAAATGGCCGAGTTTACTGAACAGGAGCAATGGATAAAGGATTATATTGTAAAAAATGGTGTGAAATTTTTTGTGACGCACCCTATTGGTGATGAAGAATTTCGAGTAAACAGTGGCGTATTCCAGCAACGGGTTCCCAACCTTGCACAGGAGTTATATGTCGACTTCCGTTTATTTGAAACCCTTGTCAGAGACCGTTTAAATGAAGGTTATACATTGATGAAAATCTCTTTCAGAGAAATTACAGATAGTATCATTAGTGAGTATTCCAGAATACTGGGCGAAGAGAATCAAATGTTCTTAAAAAGTAAAAAAGAATATTTATATGCCACACTTTCCTTCCACGTTGAACCGGATACAGAGGCTAATCCTGCCAAACATTATTTTATATTTAATTTGGATACTTATCATGAGATTAATGTTAATTCATTTGGGGACTTCAAGAGATCTCGCGTAGGCCAAATTCTTATTAATGCATCAAGCGATGCATATGTCGCCGAATGTATACGTTATGATTTGATTCTAGTAAAACAATATATTGATAGAATACACATGTATTTGGAGGGCTGTCTTAGAAAAAATGTTGTTAGACTTGATTTTATACCATGTATTGGAAGGAAAAAGACTATGACTTTTGCGACTGGAAAAGAGTCACTATATCTTGCAACTATGCCTTCAGATAATAATAAACAATTGCTCAGTTCAGATTTTCCATATTATGATCAGGGAAGCTTAGAGCCATAAAATGCTTATTACAGCCTACTATATTATTTCTTTTATGGTATTGATAAAAGGAATCATAGTTTTGAGAGGAAGCAAATTGTCCTCTCAAGACTATTTTTTGTTGTATTTAATCGTCAATTTTACTGTAGATTTTTTTTCAGAAATTAATCTTATTTCAACGAAATCAATTCAGTATAATTATCTGAATCTTTTCAATAGCTTTTATTTTATGATCTTTTATTTCAGGTACATTAAAAATAAAAAGATAATGGTTGTAATATCCATAGTAGTTGCAATAGCTATACTCCTGAATATTGAGCTTTTTTATGTTGATAAGTATAATCTGAATATTGCGATTACCTATTGTGTTATCAATATACTCCAGGTATTGTACTGGTGCAGTTATAAATTAAACAATATTAGTGAATCGAAAATTACGGAAGATCCTGTCTTTTGGATTTCAACTTCAATACTTTTATGGAGTTGTTTTTTTCTTTTCAGAATTATTCCTATGTATCTGCTGGATGAAATTGATAAACCATTTCTCAAATTGTTGAAACAGATATTGAATATAATCAATATCGTATGCTGTGGCTTATTCTTTATTGCTTTACACAAATATAAATTGATGGATAGAAAATGAAGTCTTTACCTTCAGAAATAAAACTTATTTTTTTAATAGCATTACTCCTGGTTGTGCTTTTAGTTGCTTTTACTATTTTCATTGTACTAATGTACAACCGGAAACAGCTTTTATACCTTAAAGAACAACAACTCAAAGAATCCGAACACCAAAACCAGCTTCTCCAGAAAGAACTCGAAAAACAAAAAGTGCTGGAGCAGGAGCGGGAACGTATCTCACACGATATGCATGATGATCTGGGAGCAGGAATTTCTGCATTGAAACTTCAGGCAGAATTTCTGAAACAGAAGGCTGAGAATGATGATCTGCAAAGCGATATCAATGAGCTTCTGAAAACCTCTGAAGAAATGAATATCTCCATGAGAGAAATGCTATGGAGTCTGAATTCAGGAAATGACACCTTAGGAAGCTTTATCGATTATGCCATCCTTTATAACGGAAACTTTTTGAAGAAAACAAAAATAATGGTGTATTCAGAATGTGAAGATATTATAGCAGAAACACCTATTTCCACAGAAATGAGACGCAATCTTTTTCTCTGCTTAAAAGAAGCGGTCAATAACGTGTACAAACACAGTCAGGCAAATACTGTAAAACTTTCATTTTGGCAGGATGAAAATAACTTCTTTATGAAAATTTCCGATATCGGAAACGGAATTCCCGATGGACAGAAAGAAGGTAATGGCCTTAGAAATATGAAACGAAGAATGAATGAACTATCTGGTGAATGTTCTATCATATCCGAAAACCCTGGAACCTGTATTGTGTTTAAAATAGTCCTATAAATAAATTACCCTTTTGTGTAATTGACTGGTCCGTTTTTTAGAGGGAAATTTGATAGATAAAATTAAAAGCCATGAAAACTCTTATTAACGACAGTATTGGAGATTTGGAAGCTGCTTTAAAAAACAACACTGATCTTCAGGAGAAGTTCAAAACCAATCCGATAGAGGCTATTAAAAATGTAGAAATAAAAAACCCGAAAGACACAGACTATTGGATCTACAGAATTATTGTACTTATGCTCGGGTTGGCAGTCATTACCATTATAGCAGGACTTATTCTCATTGCTTACTGGAATGATGGTGCCGCTAAAGATAATCAGTTGGTTACTATTTTTGCAACTATTTCTTCGGGTGCAATAGGTGCCTTAGCCGGACTTTTATCGCCTACACCGAGAAAATAATAAAAAACTTAAAAAACGAAATGTCATGAAAGCTAAAAAAGAACTGAAATCAAGAATTGATGCAAAAGAATTATTGAGGGAGAAATTAGATGTTGTTACTGTTAAAAGTAGCGGAATGGATGTTGAATATAGAAGTAATGGTGAACCGGAAGATTTAATTTATTTAAGCGCTGCTCTTACAGGAGAAATTGTTCCAGGAAAAGTTTATGCTAAAATAGGAACAAATCGTTTCATTCTTAAAACAACGCCTACAAGTGTTGGTGTTGTTAAAGATTTAAAAGGAACGATGATAGTTATTAATTGTTCTTGTAAGGGAAAAGCAAATGTCTCTTGTATATTTACTGTGGTAATTCAGGATAGGGTTTACCATTTATCTTCCCAAACAGACAATAATGGACTTGTTGATTTTATTGTAATTATCCATTTTAATTAAACTGAGATCATGAAAACATTTTATAGAGTAATATTGGTAATGCTCTCAAGCTGGTTATTGGGGCAAGAGAAAGTAAATACTGATATTTTAAGAGGGCCTGCATCTCCTGCATCAAATATCCTGAATATTGCAACCACAGAGATAAGTAAGCCTACAGATGTTTCCGATTTAATGATTGGAATTAGAAACTTTCCTATTAATTTTATAAATAATGGAGGATACTCGATAGAGGTTGCTCCTTATTGGATCTTTCCAAATAAAACAAAAAATAAGACGATTGAACAAATGTTGAATGATGATATTAAATATACTTTACCTCAAACCTTTGTTTTTTCATTTGCTGCAAGAAATGTTGATGAGTCTAAATCTTCAGATTTGCCTTCTAATGCAGTGTATACATCAATAGGAATAAAATTTTCACTTTTTAGAGGGAAGCCTGATGATAAAACGAAAGCAGATTTTAAAATTATTCAAACAAAATTAGATGAGCGTGGGGAATATATTAATCAAAATTTTGGTGAATTTCTTGCTGCTGACGACGAATATCAAAAAGCAGTTCAGTTAAGAAAGAGCTTACAGATGAATACCCCACAATACAAAGAAGCAGATGACAGGGTAAACGCAAGACTTAAAGTACTTAAGGAAGAATTTCCTAAAAAAGATAAATATCTCATTCAAAGTACGGAAGAGTTAGGTAAAACAACTTTAAAAATAACCCGTACTGGTTTCCTTTGGGACTTCGCAGGCGGAACAAGTATTCAGTTTAAAGAAAAGCAATTTGATAATTCAAGAGTTTACAATGCAGGTTTATGGACTGTTTTAGGATATGCAACTGAAAAAGCAGGAACGCCTCTTTTCCTTTTACGCTACATGTATAATCCTAAAAATGATTGGATGACAGTAGATGATTTTAAACCACAAGGTAACTTCTCAACATTTGATGCGGGCGTGAAATATGAGTATTCACCAAAAGATTCAAAATTTACAGGCAGTTTTGAGGGGCTTTACAGAAGTTTTATCTCAGGCTCCGATTTGAAACCTACATGGAAATGCGTTTTGAATTTGGATTATGCAATATTTCCTAACCAGCACCTGACACTATCTCTGGGCAAAGATTTTGACAATAGCTTCATTAAAAAAGGTAATGTTATTGCAGGTCTTTCTTTTTTAAGCGGTATCGGTACAAAACGTAAGATACAGTAATTATACAATAATATAAACAATTCTAAAGCTCCAGCATTTTATAGTGTCTGGAGTTTTTTCGTAAGATTGTTTTACCATTTTAAAAACCTGGTTCTTCACAAAGAATTTGTAGAATTATCATAATATAAATTAACTAAAATTTAACTCGGATTTATCTCAAAAAAATCCCGTGAAATGCCCCTGAAAGTTAAATTTTGATTAAATTTGTCTAAACTAAAAAAAATAAAAAATGAGTGCAATTTCTTACATAGAAGCAAGACAGATTTTAGATTCCAGAGGAAATCCTACCATTGAAGTAGATGTATTTACAGAAAGCGGGGCAATGGGCCGTGCAGCTGTACCTTCAGGAGCATCTACAGGAGAACACGAAGCGGTAGAATTACGTGACGGTGGTTCAGAATATCAGGGGAAAGGAGTTCTGAAAGCTGTTGAAAATGTAAAAGAAGTAATTGCAGAGAATTTAGTTGGACAACCGGTTTTTGAACAAAACTATATCGATCAGATTATGATTGATCTTGACGGAACGCCTAACAAAGGAAATCTTGGTGCTAATGCTATTCTTGGTGTTTCTCTAGCGGTAGCCAGAGCTGCTGCTGCTGAATTGGGAATGCCTCTTTACAAATATGTTGGTGGAGTGAATGCCAATACACTTCCAGTTCCAATGATGAATGTAATTAACGGTGGTTCTCACTCAGATGCTCCTATCGCATTCCAGGAATTTATGATTATGCCGGTAAAAGCAGATTCTTTCTCTCACGCTTTGAGAAAAGGAACTGAAATTTTCCACAACCTAAAATCGATCCTTAAAGGAAGAGGTCTTTCTACAGCAGTAGGAGACGAAGGAGGTTTTGCTCCTACTTTCAACGGAACAGAAGATGCTTTGGATACATTACTTCAGGCGATCGAAAAAGCTGGATACAAGCCTGGTGACGACATCATGTTGGCATTAGACTGTGCCGCTTCAGAATTCTACAAAGACGGAACATACGATTACAGAAAATTCGAAGGAGACAAAGGCGCTCACAGATCAAGAGAAGAGCAGGTTTCTTACCTTGCAGAATTGGCTGCTAAATATCCGATTATCTCTATCGAAGATGGTATGCAGGAAGATGACTGGGAAGGATGGAAAATGCTTACAGATAAAATTGGTGACAGAGTACAGTTGGTAGGTGACGATTTATTCGTAACAAACGTAGACAGATTATCAAGAGGAGTAAAAGAAGGTATTGCCAACTCTATCCTTGTAAAGGTAAACCAGATCGGTTCGCTTTCTGAAACAATGGCTGCTGTACAAATGGCTCAGAATAATAAATTCACTTCAGTAATGTCTCACAGATCAGGAGAAACTGAAGATTCTACAATTGCTGATTTGGCGGTAGCAATGAACTGTGGACAGATCAAAACAGGTTCAGCGTCAAGATCAGATAGAATGGCAAAATACAACCAGCTATTGAGAATTGAAGAAGCTTTAGGTGAAACTGCAATTTTCCCAGGGTTGGAAGCTTTTAAAATCAAAAGATAATTAATCGAATTTATAAATAACGGCAAGCGAAATTTTTAGTTTGCCGTATTTTATGGAAAGTGGTATATTTAAAAAAAATAAATAAATAATGTCAGACAACAAAGTAATATTGAATTACGACGGTAATTCATATGAATATCCAATCGTGGATAGTACTATCGGAGACAGAGGGATTGATATTTCAAAATTAAGAGACCAGACAGGTTTAATCACTCTGGATTTAGGTTACAAAAATACAGGAGCTACTATTAGCGACATCACTTACTTAGACGGAGATAAAGGAGAATTATTCTACAGAGGTTATCCAATCGAGCAGATTGCTGAGAAATCTAACTTCACTGAAGTAATGTATCTTTTATTACATGGAGAATTACCTACTCAGGATCAGTTTACTTCATTCGACAACAATATTAAAAAATATAACTTCATCGCAGACGAAATGAAAAAGATCATTGATGTTTTTCCTCGTTCTGCTCACCCTATGGGAGTTTTATCTTCTTTAACTTCTGCATTGACAGCTTTCAACCCGAAAGCAGTGAACGTAAACTCTAAAGAAGAAATGGATCACGCAGCTGAGCTGATGATCGCTAAATTCTCTCATCTTTGTGCCTGGACTTACAGAAAAACTCAGGGCTTACCATTAAACCACGGTGATAACAACCTGAACTACGTAGAGAACTTCTACAAAATGGCATTCAGATTACCAAACGCTGATTTCGAAATCGATCCGGTAGTAGTAAATGCTTTAGATAAATTATTAATCCTTCACGCAGACCACGAACAAAACTGTTCTACTTCTACAGTAAGAATGGTGGGTTCTGCTCACACAGGTCTTTTTGCTTCTATCTCTGCTGGGGTATCTGCACTTTGGGGCCCACTTCACGGTGGTGCTAACCAGGCGGTAATCGAAATGCTTGAACTAATCGAAAAAGATGGTGGTGATGTATCTAAATATGTTGCTAAAGCTAAAGATAAGGCTGATAATTTCCGTCTAATGGGATTCGGACACAGAGTTTACAAAAACTTCGACCCAAGAGCGAAAATCATCAAGAAAGCTGCTGACGATATCCTTACTGCATTAGGTATTCAGGATAAAGCTCTTGACATTGCAATGCAGTTAGAAAGAGTTGCCCTTGAAGACGAGTACTTCGTAGAAAGAAAACTATATCCAAACGTAGACTTCTACTCAGGTATCATCTACAGAGCATTAGGAATTCCTACAGAAATGTTTACTGTAATGTTTGCGTTAGGAAGACTTCCAGGATGGATTTCTCAGTGGAAAGAAATGAGACTGAAAGGAGACCCGATTGGAAGACCAAGACAGGTGTACCAAGGTGCTCAGGAAAGAAACTACATCGACATCGCAAGCAGATAATATTTGCTTACAATATAAAAGAATCCCAAAGCTTGCTTTGGGATTCTTTATTTTTACAACTTATTCAGTAATAGCTAAAGCCGTAATAAGATCATTCTTCGTTCGGAAATGAAAATTCAGCATTACCGGACTTCCATCAAAAGAACCTGAAATGTTAATTCTTAAAACAGTTGTATTATCATTCACCGAAAAATCTTTTACCTCAAACAAGGTTTTGTATTCACTATTGGATTTTTCATTCCATTGTCTTATTTCTTCTTTTCCCGTGTATATTTTTCCTTCATCAAATACGGATGCCTGTTCAGAAAAACAGTTAGAGAAAGAAATACTGTCAAAAAGTTCCTGTGCCTTCAAGAATTCCTGTAAAATGTTAGGTAAGTTCATATTGTTATTTTTAAATGATTAAACAGTTGGAATAGTGCCGCCATCTATTACATATTCGGTTCCGGTTAGATATTGTGCCCTTGGAGAAACTAAAAACCCAACAAACTCTGCAATATCTTCTGGCTGGGCGGGTTTACCAATGGGAATTCCACCCAACGCATCCATGACACTTTGAGTAGCCTCTTCTATTGACGTTTCTGAACTTTCAGCAATACGTTCCATCATTCGGATGGCAGATGAGGTCATGATCCAACCTGGAGAAACAGTAAGAACACGAACTCCCTTTGGAGAAACTTCTTTTGATAAACCTTTACTATAGTTGATCAGTCCGGCTTTGGCAGCAGCATACGGTAATGTAGAATCAAATAAAGGCAGCCTTCCCTGAATGGAGGCAATATGAATAATCACTCCCGTTTTTCGTTCCAGCATTTGCGGCAGAAACCCTCTGTCTAAACGAACGGGTGCCAATAAATTGGTCTGAATTGTATTTTCCCAGTCTTCATCACTCAAAACAGAGAAGCCGCCACCAGGCGTCTCTGAACCACCCAATGTATTAATTAAAATATCAAGCTTGCCAAAAGTAGACAGTACTTCTCTTACCAGCTTTTCAGTACCTTTTGCCAGGCTGAGATCTCCTGAAATAAAATAAAATTGATTATTCATCTCTTCAGGCTGATTTCTTGCAGTGACAATTACAGTAGCACCAGCAGTAAGTAGTCTTTCGGCAATAGCTTTTCCGGTTCCTTTTGTGCCTCCGGTCACCAAAGCAATTTTACCTGATAATTCGTTGTTGAAATGAAATGATTCTGTCATGATTTCTTTTTTGTACAAATTTCAGGAGTATGACCGGCTCTTACAAGTACGGTCTTACGAATCACATAGGGATAAATTAATCCCCTATTGAGATCTCATCTCATTGTGTTACATTTGTTTTATGTACGAAAGAAAAATCTTACCCAATCTGAATTGCGGTCTTGATCTGATTGCTGAAGTGCTCTATGGCAAATGGAAGATTCGTTTGCTGTGGTTTATCAATGAAGGATTTCAAAGGCCAAGTGAATTACAACGGAAAATTCCTGATGCTTCCCGCAGAGTATTGAATGTTCAGTTAAAAGAACTTGAAGAACATGATCTTGTCACTAAGAAAATTTATCCTGTTGTGCCGCCAAAAGTAGAATACAGGCTTACGGAATTCGGACAGACGTTGATTCCGGTAATTGCCACATTAGGGAAATGGGGTGATGATCATGAAGAACGCTTACGGATATTGATATTGAGAAGGCTTGAAAACTTGTCACAAAGTGAGAGAAACAATACCTGATATTAGCTTTTTTGATTTAACATCAGGTGAAAAAGTCTATACAATAGGAGAAGAAAACCTGCTTTCAAAAGCAGGTTTTCGTTTTTTTATTATGGACATTGGCATCTGTCACATGTCCAGATATAACAGTTTCCTGCATCATCCCATTCGCAGCATCTTCTGCCAGTGGAAATCGGAGCGCCTCCCATTACAGATTTTTGTTGATCTCTTCCTAATTTTTGTGCGTTTTTCAGCACCGGATTGTTTTTGTTCATGACTTTGATTTTTGGTGTTAATAGTTAAGTTTTATGATCTATAATTTCGCGAAAATTATATCACTAATATAGGAAATTAAATAATATAATTATCTATTTTTTTGTTCTTATGTAGATGGAAAATAGTAAGTTGTAGATGTTTTTGGGACTATTCACTGCAGTTGGCTGAACTGACAAGGAAATTTTGTTGAAGGGTGTTGATTTTAGAAATCAAATTTAATACATAAAATAATCCAAAAGTTTTACAGGTAGAGACCTTTACTTATATTTGTAGTATTGCATAAATCTTTATGAGACTAAATATTAAAAACGAAACGGGCAGGCTGAAGTCAGTAGTTTTAGGCCAGCCTAATTCATTGGGACCAGTTCCCACACTAGAGGAAAGTTATGACGCAAAGTCATATTACTCAATCGAACACAACATTTATCCTAAAGAAGAGGATATTATCAATGAAATGAACGCTTTTGAAGCGGTTTTAAAAAAGTATGATGTTGAAGTTCTGCGTCCTAGTATCATCAAAGACTACAATCAGGTTTTTTCAAGAGATGTAGCCTTTGTCATTGATGACAAGATGATCATTTCCAATGTGATTGCAGACAGAGCAGACGAACAGGAAGCCTACAAAAGTGTTTTTGAAAAAGTAGCATGGAGAAAAATTATTAATCTTCCAGAAACCGCACATATTGAAGGAGGAGATGTAATTGTATGGAATGACTTTATTTTCATCGGAACCTGCTTCAGCGAAGATTACAGAAACTATAAAACGGCAAGAACCAACGAGTATGCCATCGAAATCTTAAAAGAATATTTTCCTAAGAAAAGAATTATCGATCTGGAATTGAAGAAAAACGATAAAGTTCCGTTTGAAGGGATTCTGCATCTGGATTGTACATTTAATCCTGTGGGAGAAGACAAATGTATCATTTATAAAAACGGCTTCGTAGACGAAAGTGATTACCGTTTAATCATCGATATTTTTGGAGAAGAAAACTGCTTCCACATCAATGATGAAGAAATGTTTGAAATGTTTCCGAATATTTTCTCTATTTCTCCTGATGTAGTAGTTTCAGACAAAGCATTCACAAGAATGAATGACCATTTAAGAAACGAGTGGGGAATGACCGTTGAAGAAATTCCTTACAGAGAAATTTCCAAAATGGGAGGTTTATTGAGATGCTCTACAATGCCGCTTGTGAGAGAATAATGGAGTGGGAGAGTTTTAGTGTTTGAGAGTGGAGGAGTTTTAGAGTCTGAGCGTTAGAGTGTTGGTGGGTTTGAATATTTGTTTAAATTTAAAAAAATATTTGGGTATTTCGACAATTAAATTTCATCAGGACTTAAAAGTTTATCAACAATCATTTGAAACAGCACAGTTGATTTACGAACTCTCAAAATCCTTTCCAAAAGAAGAACTTTACTCACTTACAGATCAGATAAGAAGATCATCAAGATCTGTAACGGCAAATATTAGTGAGGCTTGGGGGAAAAGAAAATATGAAAAATCCTTCATCGCTAAGCTTACAGATTCGGAGGGAGAAGCGAGAGAAACCCAAACATGGCTTCAGTTTGCCTTTGCCTGCCATTATATGAATGAAGAGCAATATAATAATTTGCACAACAAGTATAACCAAATAATATGGATGTTAGTTAAAATGATGAGCCAGTCAGAAAAGTGGTGTTCATTTTCTTCGGTGAATAAAGAAGATAATAATTTGTAAAACGCTGTTCAGACTCTCAAACTCTTATACGCTAATACCCTCAAACTTATAAAAAATGCAGACAACAGATACCGTATTAATGATAGAACCGATTGCATTCGGTTACAACGCTGAGACAGCAAAAAATAATTATTTCCAGGTTGAGCAGACCGGTTCTGATATCCAGTCAAAAGCGTTGGCTGAGTTCAACACCTTTGTTGGAAAACTAAGAGAAAAAGGAATCAATGTGATCACCATAAAAGATACATTAGATCCCCATACTCCGGATTCTATATTCCCAAACAACTGGGTAAGCTTCCATAAAGATGGGAAGGTGGTTTTATATCCGATGTTCGCCTCCAACAGAAGAGTGGAAAGAAGAGAAGATATTATTGAAAGTATCCAGGAGCAGGGATTTGAAGTAGTTGAGGTGGATGACTGGTCTTTTTCTGAAACTCAGGGACATTTCCTGGAAGGAACAGGAAGCATGATTTTCGATCATGATAATAAAATTGCATATGGTTCTGTTTCTTTGAGACTGGATGAAAAACTGTTCAGAGAATTCTGTACCAAATACGGATTTGCTCCCGTTGTTTTCCATTCTTTCCAGACGGTAGGAACAGAAAGACTTCCTATCTATCATACCAATGTAATGATGTGTGTAGCAGACCGATTTGTGGTAATCTGCCTTGACTGTATCGATGATGAACTGGAAAGAGAAAAAGTAGTGGAAACGATTAAAGGCTCAGGAAAAGAAATCATCGAAATTTCTGAAGAGCAGATGCAGCAGTTTGCAGGAAATATGCTTCAGGTTCAAAACAAAGAAGGCGAGAAGTTCCTGGTGATGAGCCAGACAGCCTATCAGTCTTTATCTTCAGAACAGGTAGCCGCTATTGAAAAATACTGCGAAATTATCTATTCAGACCTGAATACTATTGAAGTAAATGGTGGAGGAAGCGCAAGATGTATGCTTGCTGAGGTTTTTCTTCCAAAAAAATAATATATTTACCAAAAAAATTAATTGAACCCATTATCAAGTAAAGGTTTACATATTCTTCTGACTTTGGAAACAGAGTCAGAAGATTTGTTATTAGACAGCAAAGGTTTTCTGACGTTTACAGAAGATATTCTGAAAACTAAAGATGTAGAAATTGTAGGAGTAACCAATCATATTTTTGAAAATGAGAGTTTTACTTCTGCAGTAATCCTGAAAGAGTCTCACCTTTGTATCCACACGTGGCCGGAATTTAAACAGCTTACTTTTGATGTTTTCCTTTGTAATTATACGCAGGACAATACCAAAAAAGTAGAGCAGATTGCAGATGAAGTAGTTCAGTATTTTAAAGCTAATACCATTCAGAAACACAAAATTTACAGATAAAATGCACTATGTCTGCCCAGCATGCGAATCAGAAAATACATTAGATCTTAATTTTCCTATCGAGGAATATGTTTGTAAAACCTGCTCTCACCTCATTGATGTAGCAGGAAATAAAAAGATTAAACATTTGAAAGTACCTACAGAAAATGTTGTCTTGGATGTAGGACAGAAAGGAAATATTGATGGAGTAGAGTATACAGTCGTTGCAATTACTGTCAAAAAATACGGAAACAGTATTTTCTGGCGGGAGTATTCTTTAAAAGACAGCAAAGGAAATGATGCTTTCCTGAGTGAGAGTGATGGACATTGGGTTTTCCTGATTTCTATGCATCCTGATGATTTTAAAGGCAAAGCTTCTAAATTACCTACCTATGCCGGGCGAACATATCGCTGGTACGAAAATACTCCATGCACTATTTATGCTGCTGCCGGCTTTTTTGACGAACACATTGATTTCAGCGTTGCGACCTACAAAGAATATGTCAACGGAACCCGTATGATCTCTCAGGAAAAGACCGCTAAGAAAAGCCAGTATTTTTATGGAGTTCACATTTCAAAACATGATGTTAAAAGAGCTTTTAAAATAGCTCACATGCCGTATTATACAGGAGTCGGAATTGTCCAGCCTTATTATTTTGATATGAAACAGGCGGTGAACATTTTTTGCGTGGGCGCATTAATGATATGTCTGCTTCAGCTCTACGTGTATATCTCACGAACTAACGAAACTGTTTTTGCGGAGACCATCAATTTTGCTGATGTAAAAGACAAAGAAATGGTCAGCAAAAGTTTTACCCTTTCAGGAGGTTCTGCACCATTAAAAGTGAATGCATTTTCAGGTGTTGATAATTCCTGGGCTAATGTTCAGTTGAGTCTTGTGAATGAAAAGACTAATGAAATTGTCTATACCTCAAAAGATATCGAACAATATCATGGGTACGAAGATGGAGAAAGCTGGTCAGAAGGAAGTCAGTCTGAAGAATTTAACCTTTGTGGAGTAAGCTCGGGACAATATCACTTTCTTATTTCAGCAGAAAAGGAAGGATCTTTATTACCTGCATTTTCCGGTCTTCAGTCACCGGATTCAAGGATATTAATCTCCAGGGATAAATCAGGAACAGTAGAGGTAACCGATATCTATAAAGGGCAACCTATCACTTTCATAGACGGAAAGACTTTAGAAAAAGATACAACAGAATTAGGTAAACTGGTGAAAGCTTCCTTTGGAACTTCAAAAATAGATTCTCTTATCAATACAGAAGGGTTAAGACTCACTACAGATCCTATTTCAAACAATACCTATATACAGCTCAAAGCGACCTGGCTTCCTGTTTCATTCTGGAACTTCGGATTCATTTTATTCATAATGATTGCACTCTTTGTCGCCATGTGGATAGGAAAACATTTCTTTAATGTGAATAAATGGAAGAATAGTTCAAACACCCCTTATCCTGCAAATGATAACTAATATTACCAATTACATAAGACAAAACTGGATACTCTGCTTGATCGGAGGGTTTTTCATGACCTGGTTTGTATACCTTACCTATCAGGGAAATCAGGTCTGCGACTGTGCCAAAACAGAAACATACCGCGACGGAACTACAAGAAGTCATTCCAGAGTAGGATTCTACAGATACTATCACAAATAAAAATATAAAAACTATGGACAACATCAATTTCTTACCCATACTAAACTCGGTTCTTTACTCATTTTTAGGAATCGCTATTCTGCTGGTGTGCTATTTCGTTATTGAAAAGCTTACCCCGGAAAAAACATGGCATGAGATCGCTCAGAATAAAAATATAGCACTGGCTATTGTTTTCGGAGCATTTATCATCGGAATTTCAATGATTATAAGCGCGGCAATTCATGGATAAGAAGAGGATTCCTCTTGAGCTGCTTTTATTGTTTTCAGTATTCGTCATTGCTACATGTGGATTGATTTATGAGCTGGTGGCAGGAGCCCTGGCGAGCTATCTTTTAGGAGACTCTGTAAAGCAGTTTTCTTTCATTATCGGAGTGTATCTCTTTTCAATGGGAGTAGGTTCCTATCTTGCGAAATTCATCAAAGGAAATCTTATTGATAAATTCATTGAGATCGAAATCCTGGTGGGAATCGTAGGGGGAATCAGCTCTGTAATGCTGTTTATTTTATTTAATACACTCGCACACTTTGAAAGCGTTTTATATCTTTTCGTCTTTTTCACGGGATGTCTCGTCGGAGTAGAAATTCCGCTTTTGATGAACATTTTGAAAGACAGAGTTCAGTTTAAAGATTTAGTTTCAAACGTCTTTGCGTTCGATTATATCGGAGCTTTATTGGCATCGATTCTTTTTCCATTGGTTTTGATTCCGAAATTAGGAATTGTAAAGACACCTTTGTTTTTTGGATTGATCAATATCTCTATTGCGATATTCCTGTGCTATTATCTTACAAAGGAATTATCAAAACCCCTTTCCCTCAAAGTAAAATCTATCGCGGCATTTGCATTCTTGCTGGGACTTTTCTTTTTTTCAGATACGATTCTGTCTTATTCTGAAGAAAAACTATATGGCGAAAATGTGGTTTATACTAAAAGTTCACCTTATCAAAGAATCGTTTTAACGAGGAATACGCACGAATTCCGTTTGTATTTAAATAATAACTTACAGTTTTCTTCAACGGATGAATACCGTTACCATGAAGCTTTAGTACATCCTGCTATGTCGATGGCAAAAAACATTGATAATGTCCTGATTTTGGGAGGAGGTGACGGCTTCGCAGCCAGAGAAGTATTGAAATACAAAGACGTTAAAAAAGTAACCCTGGTGGATCTTGATGGTGAAATGACTCAGTTTTTCAAGACCAATGAAACCATGCGCAGGCTGAACCAGAATTCTTTTTCCAATCCAAAAGTAGAAATCATCAATAAAGACGCTTACATATGGGTAAAAGACAGTAAAAAGAAATTTGACGTCATCATCATAGACTTTCCTGATCCGTCCAATTATAGCTTAGGAAAACTCTATTCCCTGCAGTTTTATAAAGAACTGGAGAAGCTGACAACGCTTGATACGAAAATTGTGGTTCAGACCACATCTCCATATTTTGCTCCGAAATCTTTCTGGTGTATTGAGAAAACAATCAATCAGATTTTTCCTTTCACAGCAGCGTATCATACCTATGTTCCGTCTTTTGGAGAATGGGGATTTTCGATGGCTTCATTTGAGCCCGTCAACAACAGAGTTTACAGAAAGCTTCCCGGCTTAAAATACTATGATTATAACTTTTCACAGATGTCTTATTTTAATAAAGATATGAAAGTGAAAGATGTAGAAGTTAACCGTCTGGACAACCAGATATTAGTCCGTTATTTCGATGAAGAATGGGGGAAAGTACAGTAGAAAGGATTTTCTTACAACTATATTTTTAGGTAGCCTTATGCTTCCCTTTTTGCAGTATTGCGGAAAGAAAGTAAAAGCTTTACTGCTAAAGATCACCGGAACTAATCATGTTCTAGGTCATAAGTTATGGGCAAAAGATTTTCCACAGTTTTCAGAAGTTATCCACACAAAATATCTTATCGTGGGTGGTGGGATTTCCGGACTTTCGGCATGTAGATTCTTCAGTCAGAATAATGAACAGGATTATCTTCTCCTTGAGATGGAAAACCATCTGGGAGGAAATTCTTCCAACGGACAGAATTCATTTTCAAAATTTCCTTTGGGAGCCCATTATTTACCTTTACCTAATAAGGAAAACGTAGAAATAATAGATTTCCTGAAAGAATGTAAAATCTGTTTGGGAACAGAACAAAACGGAGACCCCATTCTTGATGAATACCAAATGACTTTTCCACAGCAGGAAAGACTTTTCTATAAAAACTCATGGCAGAATGATATTGTGCCTCAGAGAGGTATTTCAGAAACAACACAACAAGAGCTTACCCGTTTTTTTAAGCTGATGGATGAGCTTCGTGTAAAGAAAGACACTGAAGGAAGATATTGGTTCGCCATTCCCGTACATGATTCCAGTAGAGATGATGAGGTGGTAAAACTTGAAAAAGTAATATTCAAAGATTGGCTCAAAGAAAATAACTATCATTCAGAGGAACTTCTCTGGCTGTTGGATTATTCCTGCAGAGACGATTTCGGATTGGGAATTGACTATGTTTCAGCATGGGCAGGTATCCATTACTTTGCCGGAAGAAAAAACAACTGGAGCACGAAATATAAAGATCAGGTATTCACATGGCCGGAAGGAAATGCAAGACTGGCAAACCATTTTTCAAAATATACAGAGGGAAAACACATGCCAGAAAACTTAGTTTTTGATGTGAAAATCAATGATAGAGTTGAAGTATTGAGTTTTGATAATGCTCAAAAGAAAACTAAAAAGATCATTGCAGATAAAGTACTGTTTGCAACCCCGCAATTTGTGAATGAAAGAATTTTTAATCAAAAAAGAGCATCATCATTCCATTATGTGCCGTGGCTTTTAACAACGATTACGTTAAAGAATGAATTTGGAGGAGATGAAGAGCTGGCCTGGGATAATATGATCTACGGGACTTCCGGATTGGGGTATATTTTTGACCAGCATCAGAATCTGAACCAGATTATAGGTGAAAAAGTAATTACCCACTATAAGAGTTTTTCAACTGCAGATTGCAAAAAAGCGAGGAAAAAGCTGTATGCCATGAAAGAATCTGAACTTAAAACTTTAGTTTTGGATGATTTGAAGAAAGCCCATCCATTGATAGAAGATTTCATTCTGGAAATGCAGTTTCATAAAATAGGACATGCAATGATTGCTCCGGTTCCCAATCAGATTTTTGGTGAAGAAACTCAAAAAGCGAAAGAGTCCATAGAAGGGAAAATTTTCTTTGCCCACTCTGATCTTTCCGGAATATCCATTTTTGAAGAAGCCTTTTATCAGGGAATCCGGACTGCAGGACAAATGATACAATGATACAATGAAACAGCCGTGGATACATAACGTAAAAACAGACTGGTGGTTTATTCTATCACCACCTTTCCTTGTATTGCTTGTTATTTTTCTTTTTCAGAAACAGATTCAGGGGCTGGAAAATCATTATTCCTTTTACACATGGCTTTTTCTGATCGTTTTTGTGGATGTAGCTCACGTATATTCTACGCTGTTCAAAACGTATTTCGTAAAGGGAGAAATACAGAAAAATAAATGGCTTTATCTCGGAATTCCTGCGGTAAGCTGGATTTTAGGGATTATCCTTTTTCAATTTGGAAGTCTTACATTCTGGTCGGTACTGGCATTGGTAGCCGTTTTTCATTTTATACGCCAGCAATATGGTTTTATGAGAATTTACGCCCGCTTTGAACCGAATAACTGGAGTAAAAGAATAGATGAGGTGGCTGTTTATTCTGCTACCATTTATCCGATGTTGTACTGGTTTAAAACTCCTCGTGCCTTTACGTGGTTTGTCGATAACGAATTTGACTGGTTTCAAAATCTTCCGGATTATATTCCGTTCATTACAATCATCTATTTTGCCATTCTGATCATCTGGATTATTAAAACTGTAATTGAAGCTTTTAAAACAAAGAATATTAACATTCCGAAAACAGCACTGATCACCGGAACTTTTCTTTCCTGGTATTTTGGGATTGTCTATTTTAACAATGATCTTTTGTTTACTTTTCTGAATGTGATTTCTCACGGAATTCCCTATATCGCATTGATCTACATCCGGGAAATACAACAAAAAGAAAATCATCAGCTGAACAGGATGCAGATTTTTAAATCTTTTTCAGGAATCTTTTTGTTTATAGGAGTTCTTTTAAGCTTTGCTTTCATGGAAGAATTTTTGTGGGAAACTCTGGTATGGAATGAACATTTTTCCTTGAATGTGATTATTTCAGAAAAATTATCACAGTTCCTTGTTCCATTGTTAGTTGTTCCGCAGCTTACCCATTATCTTCTGGATGGCTTTATTTGGAGAAAACCCAAAAAAGTTGCCTAACTTTGTCTTAATCTTTAAAATCTAAAAATGAGACAATATTTTCTGTCACTGGCAATTTTTCTAGGAATGATTGTAGGTGCTCAGCAGAAAACATTCTGCAATCCCATCAATATTGATTATGGGTATACTCCGTTTGAAGTCTTTTCAAAACAAGGGAAACATCGTGCTACAGCAGATCCGGTGATTGTTAATTTTAAAAATAAACTGTTTCTTTTTTCTACCAACCAGGAAGGATACTGGTATAGTGATGATATGCTGGACTGGAAGTTTGTGAAAAGAAAGTTTTTAAGAGATAATAAATACATCCATGATCTTAATGCTCCTGCGGTATGGGCAATGAAAGACACTCTATATGTATATGGTTCTACCTGGGAACAGGATTTTCCGATCTGGAAAAGTACAAACCCCACCAAGGATGATTGGAAAATTGCAGTGGATACTTTAAAAGTGGGAGCTTGGGATCCGGCGTTCCATTATGATGAAGATAAAAATAAACTCTATCTGTACTGGGGTTCAAGTAATGAATGGCCATTGCTGGGAACAGAGGTGAAAGTAAAAAATCTTCAGTCTGAAGGTTTCGTTAAGCCCATTATTAAACTAAAACCTGAAGATCACGGCTGGGAACGCTTCGGAGAATACAATGACAACGTTTTTCTTCAGCCTTTTGTAGAAGGGGCATGGATGACAAAACACAACGGAAAATATTATATGCAGTATGGCGCTCCGGCAACAGAATTCAGTGGATACTCGGATGGAGTGTATGTGAGCAAAAGTCCTTTGGAAGGGTTCGAGTATCAACAACATAATCCATTCTCTTATAAACCGGGAGGTTTTGCCAGAGGAGCAGGCCATGGAGCTACGTTTGAGGACAATTACAAGAACTGGTGGCACGTTTCCACAATTTTTATTTCTACTAAAAATAATTTTGAAAGAAGGCTGGGAATATGGCCGGCCGGCTTTGATAAAGATGATGTGATGTACTGTAATACGGCATATGGCGATTATCCTACTTACCTTCCGCAATATGCACAGGGCAAAGATTTTACGAAAGGTCTTTTTGCCGGATGGATGCTGTTGAATTATAATAAACCGGTTCAGGTTTCATCTACTTTGGGAGGGTATCAGCCCAACTATGCTGTAGATGAAGATATCAAAACGTACTGGAGTGCCAAAACCGGAAATTCCGGAGAATGGTTTCAGACAGATCTGGGAGAAGTTTCTACCATCAATGCCATTCAGATCAATTATGCAGATCAGGATGCCGAGTTTATGGGGAAAACCTTTGGGAAAATGCATCAGTACAAAATCTATGGTTCCAATGACGGGAAAAAATGGAGTGTGATTGTGGATAAAAGCAAAAACACTAAAGATGTTCCTCACGATTATGTAGAACTTGAACAACCTGCAAAAGCCCGTTTCCTTAAAATGGAAAATCTGAAGATGCCAACAGGAAAATTTGCATTAAGCGGCTTCAGAGTGTTTGGAAAAGGAGCAGGGAAACAGCCTGCTAAAGTGGAAGGGTTTGTTCCTCTGAGAGCTGATCCAAAGAAATATGGTGAAAGAAGAAGTATCTGGATGAAATGGCAGCAAAACCCTGAAGCGGATGGTTATGTAATCTATTTTGGAAAGACTCCCGATAAATTGTATGGAAGTATTATGGTCTACGGAAAGAATGAGTATTTCTTTACAGGGGCAGACAGAACAGATGCATACTATTTCCAGATTGAAGCTTTTAATGCGAATGGCGTTTCTGAAAGAACGACTGTTGTAAAATCAGAATAGATCAAAGTAAAATATAAAAAATGACACGTTTTGAAAAATCAGGACGTGTTATTTTTTGTCTGTTTTCTTGAGAAATGTTTCTATTTTATTGATAAGAAATTGATCATTTGGGTGTTTATCCCAGTCCAGATGTCCGCCATTGAATGAATAAGACTCATGGAAGATATGTTTTTTATTTAAAACAGAATCTAAGATTTTCTCTTGTGAAGACGGGATAACACGATCCGAATTTCCATAGTAAGATAAAGTAGGAGGAGAGTTTTCATTGATCCATTTCACAGGGCTTGCGAAATCTATTCTGGAAGTTTCAGAATCCACTACACGAGGATCTACAAGTCTTCTTTCCACAAAGGAATATTCCTGATAGTTTTTAAAACCCCGATCTGAAAGGTCTGCAGGACCAACAATATTAATTACAGCCTTTATTTTTTTATCTGTATCCAATTTATAAGCATACAGCATGGATAAATGGGCTCCCGCACTGTTTCCCAATAATATCAGCTTGGGACTGTACCCAAGCTTTTTTTCTAGGAAGGCGGAAACATATTTAATATCATTTATCTGATTGGGTAAGCCATAATGAGTTTCTGATGTCAGTCTGTAATTCATATTGACAAAAATATGATCAGGAAATTTCTGCATCATAGAGAGTGTGAAAAAGGTAAGCTGCGATTTATCTCCAGCCCTCCAGCCTCCACCATGAATTATAATAAAAACATCCTTTTCTTTGTTTGTTCGTGTAGATGGAATATAAAGATCCATAACCTGCTCTGGATTGTTTCCATAGTGAATATTTTCCTCCTTATCAAAGTGGATATCTTTGCCAAGCTTTATCTTTTTTTCTTTGCAGGCCGTCCACAGAAAAAGGAGGCTAAGGCAAATTAAAATAACTCGTATGTGTTTTTTCATAGCTATTAAATATAAAAAAATCCGCTGAAAAGAATCAGCGGATATCGTAAGAATAATTGAATATGAAGAAAGATAATTCTTTATCTGGTTCTGCTTTTAATTGCATCTGAAGCACCCTCGATATCTCTTACCTTTTTGATTTTCTGATTTCCGAAATTATACGTAAGACTTACGATTAAGCTTCTGTTGTAGCGGTTTTGGTGGACATAATTATAATTTCCGTTTTCCTGAAAGTCTTCAATTTTAACGATGTTGGTATTCAATACATCATTTACATTCACTGCAAACGTCCAGTCGTTCCACATTTTCTTAAGGCTAAGATCTAAACTCATCAGGTTTTTCAATGAACCAAGCTCAATCTGTTGCTTATCTACGAAGAAGTAATTAAGTCCGAAGAACCATGTTTTCTTTTTATCAAGACGAACGGTGTTGTTGGTTTGGATCAAAAGACTGGTAGAATTGGTTTTATTGGTGTATGTAATAAATTTTCCACTGGGCCCTTTTTCATCTTTGAATCTGTCTCCTGTTGTAGGATCAGTATCAAGGCTTCCATTGTTAATATTATGCTGTACACCGATATTGAAATTGGTTGTCCAGTATTGCTTGAAAAATGACTTTTGAATACCTACCATTGCGGAAATTTCCTGTTTATTCCCAAAATTGGTTCTGATATATCTTAATGCCGGGTTTTCGCCTTCCTTTCCAGCCGGTGATACCGGATATCCCTGAAGTGGTACCTGCGTAATTACATCCTGAATGTAGGAATGGTTTAAAATCAGGAAATAGGAATTCTTGAACATATAAGTAAGCTCCTGATTATAGGTAGAAGATGCCTTTACGAACGGGTCATTCTGAGTATAATTATCATCTGTAAGAATGTTCCTTACCGGATTAAGTTCCCAGAAACTAGGTCTTCTCATTCTGCTGGAGAAGGAATAAGAGATATTGTTTTTATCATTAATTGCATAATTCAGACTTAGATAGGGAAGAAGGTTTTTATAATTTCTTTCAATTCTTCTAAGAGCTTCTGTGGGAGCGTTGTCAGAAGTTCCAAGACTGTTGGTGATCTCATATCGGGCACCTATTTTTCCGGAAAGTTTGTCGGAAATCTTTTTCTCAACGGTAAGATACATTCCGTAGATGTTTTCATCATAGATAAAATGGTTGGGTCTTGAATCCGGAGCTTTTACAGGATTAAAAGAATAAGTTATGTTTTTAGAATCGTTATCTGTCTTAGTCTTATTATAATTTCCGCCTATAGATACAGTCAGATCATTTTTAAACTTTTGATTATAATCCACCATTCCGGAGAAATTATTAATAATCTGAGGAAGATCCTGGAATACCTGTGTTTTTATTTTTCCTACTTTTCTGTTGATATCCGAAGCAAAGGTCTGGTTATCTGTGGACTGGAATCTTCTGTAGTTGAGGTAGGCTGCATTTACATTCAGTTTACTTCCCAATGAATCTGTTTTTAATTCATAATTTAAATTCACAGAATTGTTATAAGATCTTGAATCCTCCCGGTTTTTAGACCACGTATATTCCGTATTAGTTTTTTTTATGGTATTAAATAAATCTACCGTTGAATTATAACTTTTATTAGCCCATGTATTCCATGATAATGCGAGATTGCTTTTATCATTCAGTTGATAATCAATATTCAGATAGCCACCGATGTTTTTATTCGGATCATCAACATCTCCTACGGATTCATTAGAAGTTTTGGCAGTACCATTTCTTAAAGTATAGGTCTGTGGTTCGATATTTTCACCCCCGCTAAGACTGGCACTTACTCCCAGTTTATTTTTTCTGTAGTTAGCCGAGAAACTCGCCTGACTCCCGTTATATTTATTGGTAGTGTTAGACATTCTCATATTTCCATTGAGACCATCACTCATTTTTTTCTTTAAAACGATATTGATGATTCAATCAGATGATTCTACCTGATACTCACTTCCCGGAACGGTAATCACTTCAATTTTCTGGATATTTTCTGCCGGAGTATTTTTCAGAAACTGAACTAAAGATTCAGCGTCCATATTGCTTTTTCTTCCGTTGATATAGATCAGGGCATTATTTTTCGCTGCTATTTTCAATGTTTTATCATCCGTTGAAGATAATAATGGGGTCTGCTTCAAAAGATCAAAAGTGGTATTTCCTTTTGCAACAGGAGATGCTGCTACATCATATACAAAACGATCGCTTTGCTTTTTGAAAACCTGTTTTGTGATGGTAACTCCTTCTATGTTTTTTGTTTTTGCCGTATCAGCTTTCTTTTCCTGCGCAAATGCACAAGTACTGAATACAATGGCCATTGACAAAATTATACGTTTCATGTTGTTTTTATTTAAGAGTGGATTTAGTGTATAAGTTTTATAAATTAGGTTCTGGATTTCACAGCATCGTTAGCTGATTTCATTTCCCTTGCTTTTTTAAGTTTCTGATTTCCGAAATTATAAGTAACTCCGATGCTCATTAACCTTGGATAATTGAAGTTGGTGATATTATTATATTTTCCGTTAGGCTGTACTCCTTTAATACTGTAGAAGCTTTGATTGAATAAGTCACTCACTTCCGCTACAATCGTCCAGTCTCCAGCGATTTTTTTCAGACTGAGATCGAAGCTTTGTCTTGTACCTATCATTCCTCCTTCCATTGCAGTCTGGCTAGCAAAGAAGTAATTCACTCCCAGGAACCAGTCTTTTTTAGAAGAAAGTCTGATGATATTATTGAGGGTTGCAGACATATTGTAGTTTTTGACATCAATGATGTAAGGATCTACTACTTCAGTTTCTCCCGGAACGGGCATAGAAGTTGGGTCTTCAAATACTCCGCCTTTGTAGGTAACATAACCTAAATTGACAGAATAGTTGGTTGTCCATATATCTTTAAACCAGGATTTGTTCATTCCAAGAGTTAGAGCAATCTCCCTGTTTTTTCCATAATTGGTTCTGATATATCTTAAGAATCTGGTAGTTTCCATAATCGGATTTCCTTTGATGTCCTTTATGATTTTCCCCTCAGAATCTTTTTTAGGAGCTGTTACAGTTCCTTGTAATGGAATCAGGTCTGAGGCTGCTGCATCCTCCACCATATTAAAACTAAGATTGGCATAGAATGCATTTTTGTACATATAATTGATTTCCTGATTATAGTATTTGGAAGCGAGTATAAATGGATTGTTCTGCGTATAATTGGTTGGAGTAAAGTAGGTTCTTGAAGGATTCAGTTCCCAGAATCTGGGTCTTCTGATTCTGCTGGAGAAAGTATAGCTCAGATTATGATCGGAATTGATGGCGTAATTTAAATTCAGATAAGGCAGAAGGTTGTTGTAATTTCTTTCAAATCCTGTTTTATCCACAATATCGCCTGTACTTCTGGTCATTTCGTAACGGGCTCCTATTTTTCCGGATATCTTCTCCGTTAATTTTCTTTCATAATTCAGGTAAATCCCAAGTATATTTTCTTTATAAATGAAGTGATTGGTCTGGTTGGGATCGATGATAAATTGTCCGTTTTTTAATTTATCCTGTTTGGTGTCGTTATCTGTATTGGTGTGGTTATAACTGATTCCCATTAACCATGTTGCTCCTTTAGCCGTTTTTTTCAGATAATCAATATTGGCAGCGTAGTTGTTGATGATTTGGGGTACTGCCTGATGTAATGCTGAATATTTGTTGATTGTATCATTCGTTAAAGGAAAACTTTCATTGAAACTTACTTTATCCCTGTTGAACCATAAGTAAGAAATGTTGGATGTAAGCTTACTTCCCAGAGAATCTGTTTTCATCTCATAATTCAAATTGAAAGAATGATTTCTTGTTTGTGCATCCTCGTTGTTGACAGTTCTGTTATTTAATACTCCGTTTTGCCAGTTGGTAATATCCAGTACAGAATTGAAACTTTTATTGTATCTCATGTTGTAGGAAAATCCAAGACTGTGTTTTTTATTGATTTCATAATCAACATTGAATCCTCCACCAAAATTTTTGTTAGGATCATCATTAAACCCAAAAGACTCATTTCTGAAAGTAGGATCACCGTTGGACAGCGTATATCTTTGTCTGTCTGTCCAGCTTCCCATTCTGAAATTAGAATTACCGGACCATTTTCCCTGTCTGAAATTAAAAGAAGCTCCCGCATTAGGATTATTGTAATAAGCCTGCTCGTTCTGCATTTTCAACGTTCCGTTATAGCCGTTGTTTTTGCTTTTTTTCATGACAATATTGATGACTCCTTCTTTGGATTCAACCTGAAATTCACTTCCGGGAACTGTAATGACTTCAATTTTCTGGATATCTTCAGACGGAGTAGACTTCAGCATTTCAATCAATGCCTCAGAATCCATATTGGTTTTTTTATTGTTGATATAAATGACTGCATCATTTTTTCCCAAAATCTTCAGCGTTTTTCCGTCTATGCTGGAAATCATCGGTGTTTGTTTCAAAAGATTAAAGGTGTTGGTTCCTTTAGCGATAGATGAAGAAGCTACATCGTATACCAAACGGTCACCCTGCTTTTTGAAAACCTGCTTCTTGAGATTCACTGCATCAATAGCATTGACTTTCAAACTATCTTTTTTCTGCTGGGCAGTGATAAGTCCACCGAAAAATAATGCTGCAATAAGAATTTGAGTCTTCATGATTATTCTTTTTTAATTAATAGCTTGTATGGTTTGTTATTTAACATTACAAAGATATATAATAAATTTAGTATTTTGTAATACAAAGTACTTAAAAATATTTTTAAATCATTATAATCAATTGATTATCAATTAATAAAAATTAACATTAAAATATTGATTGCTTGACCTTTCTGTATAATAAGACAAATAAATGATGCAAAATGTTACATCAATGAAAGAAATTATGAGAAATTTTTAATTAATACCTGGAATTTATTCCCATTAGCTCCGGAGTTATGCTTCACACAAAGACATATGTGAATCTGGGTTGTAATAACTGTAAAAATAAAAAAGGACCGAAAAGGTCCTTTCATTATATTGTTTATTCTCTGTCGAATCGGGCAAGCTTTTTATCTACCCAAACCGTTGCAAAGGGGAAGAATGCAGATAATAAGGCAAAAACAAAATCTTCATCATCCCAATTATAAATTTTTCTGGCAGGAAGGCAGAGTAAAAGGTAAAGGGTAAAAAATAAACCATGTAAACTACCAATAACACTGATGAAGATGATAGAGTACAAATTTTCATCATACCGGATCCAGATCATCGCAACACCATACAACAAAAGACATGAAATGGCCTCCGCAAGACAAATTTGCTTAAACCATCTGATGATTTTTTCCTGAGAATATTTTGAGAATATTTTTTCGATGAAGTCCATTTCTTAAATTATGAGGTGAGAGATAAAAGGTAAGAGTCTTTCTCTTGCTTTTAATTTTAGCCTCTCATTTCCAATATGCAAAATTACTTATAAAAACTACTACCATCCAAATAGTCAAAAACTTCTGGTGGCAGCATAGGTCTTACATTTTTACCATCCTTTATCATATTACGGATTTCTGTAGCTGAAAGCTCTATTATCGGTGCTTTTACCAGAGAGATATTTTCATGCTGTAAATATTCGGAATCTTTTTTCTCACCTTCAAATACTCTTGGGTAAACAATAATATGATGATTTTTGATCAGGATATCAGCATTTTTCCATTTGTGAAGGCTTTTCAGATTATCTTCTCCCATGATCAGACTGAAAGAATAATCAGGATATTTCTCATGCAGATACGTTAAGGTATCAATAGTATAACTTGGTTTCGGAAGAGAAAACTCCACATTGGAAGCTCTCATATTAGGATAATTCTTTACCGCAAGCTGTACCATATCAAGTCTGTTATGGTCATTGAGTAAAGATTTTTTGTCTTTAAAAGGATTTTGAGGACTTACTACAAACCAAAGTTCATCCATATCAGAATTTTCCAGAATATAATTAGCCAGAATAAGATGCCCGATATGAATAGGATTGAATGATCCGAAAAATAAACCGATTTTTTTCATGTGCTATTAAGAAGCTAGGTCGTAGGAATTAGGGGTTAGGGAGTTTGAAGTTTTGTGATTATAGCATTCAACATTTTTGATATTTCGGAGGTTTTTTCAATTAGAATTTTAAATTTTTCAGAACTAAGGTAACTTAAATTTTTTGAAATAATCAATTGGGTTTCCAGCTCAGCACAGCTACCTCTTGCAATTTTCAAAAACTGAAGATAATCGCTGGTAGATCTTCTGGAATGTCCTTCAGCAATATTGGACGGAACTGAAATTGACGCTCTTCGAATCTGGCTAGTAAGTCCATATAGTTCTTCTTTTGGAAAAATAGTGGTCACTGAATAGATTTCAGTAACGAGATCTACAGATTTGTTCCAGACAATTAATTCCATATAATTTCCCATATGTATTTCCCTATTCGTTGATTACTAAATCCTAATCCCTATTTCTTACTCTCTAAATTTTACATCCTTGATATTAAGATAATGAGTGACATTGCCTTTCCAGTGATTTTCTTCCAGGGTAAAAGCAAGATCAAAGTTTTTATTTTTAAAATCGTCAACAAACTGTCCCAGCTTGAACCCGACACATTCAATATTTCGTCCTGTAGATTCCTGTTTGATATAAAACTTCAGGTGATTATTATCTTTCCCCATTGTTTTTACATATCCGGAAAGCTTCTGATTCGTTAATGTAAAAATAGGTTTCATATTATGCGGTCCAAATGGAGCCAGTTTTCTGTGGAAATTGATAAACTCTCTGTTGATTTCATCTACTTTAATCTCTGTATCAATCGTAATAGAAGGTTCTTTCTGATGATCTTTGATTTTTTCCGAAACAATTCTTTCAAATTTTTCCTTGAAAGCATCAAATTTATCCTTCTCCATCGAAAGTCCGGCCGCAGCATGGTGTCCCCCGAATTTAAGGAAATATTCAGAACACATATCAAGAGCTTCGTGTACGTCAAAATCAGAAACAGATCTTGCGGAAGCTACCATTTCTCCGTTATTACCATCAGTAAAAACAAGTGTAGGTTTATAATAGGTTTCAATAAGCCTTGAGGCTACAATACCAATTACTCCTTTATTCCATTCCGGATGATAAACAATAGTAGTATGCTTGGTTTCCTGCTGGGATTCTATGATCTGATTCAGGGCAGAAAGAGTGGAATTCATATCCAGTTCACGCCTTTCATCGTTGAGGTTCATGATATCATTCACAATCTGATTGGCATGTTTCAGATTATCAGAAACCATAAGCTCTACAGCTGCTTTACCATGGGAAATTCTTCCGGCAGCATTAATTTTAGGAGCGATTTCAAAAACAATATTGGAAATTTCAAAATGAGAAAGCTTATCCTCAGGAATCAATAATCTTAAACCAAGATTTCTGGTCTTTCTGAGGGTTTTTAATCCCATTTTAGCCAGAACCCTGTTTTCTCCTGTCATCGAAACAATATCTGCAGCAATGGAGATTGCCAGAAGATCTGTCAGCTCAAATAATTCTGCTTCCGGTAATTTATAAATCGTATTCAGTCCCTGGCAAAGCTTAAAGCCAACACCGCATCCGGAAAGTTCTTTGAAAGGATATCTGCAGTCACTTCTTTTAGGATCAAGTACAGCCGCAGCATTAGGAATCTCTTCACCCGGAAGGTGATGGTCACAGATAATAAAATCGATGTCCAGATTACGGGCATAGTTGATCATATCAAGGGCTTTGATTCCACAGTCCAGAGCAATGATTAATGAAAAACCATTTTCTTTGGCGAAATCAATTCCTTCGGTGGAAATTCCATATCCTTCAGAATTTCTATCCGGAATATAATAATCCAGATATTTTTTCTCAACAATTTTGCTGAGATAAAGGTACATCAAAGCAACAGCTGTGGTTCCGTCCACATCATAGTCACCATATACCAATATTTTTTCTCCATTTTCAATGGCGGTGGCAATACGCTCTACAGCCTTTTGCATGTCTGCCATTAAAAACGGATTGTGTATATCGTTAAGGTTGGGTTTGAAGAATTCTCTGGCCTTTTGATAATTGTCAATTCCCCTTAGAACGAGGATTTTAGATTCAAAAGTACCAAAACCAAGTGACGAACTTAGTCTGTCAACAACTTCCTCATCGGGTTCAGGCTTGTAAATCCATTTTTGACTCATTTCACAAAAATAAGGAAAAAAGTTCTAAAAGCGTCTTTAAAAATCAGCAAATTAGATTTTAAAATAGGTGGCATAAGGATGAGAAAATTGATACTTGTTAGTTAAATTGATCAGAATAATTATATTTTTATTCATTTTAAAAATGATCTCTGTAGGAAAATTATATTCATTCAAACTATATGTATCACACGTTTCTATGATTGTTTTGTTTAAAATAAACGGTAAGAACTTTCGGGTTTCTTTCTAATAATAAAAAAATAACATTCAATGCGGATATTAGGAGAATTTTTGACTTAGTAATTGTTAAAAAATGTTATCTTCGTGCTCCAAATTTTAAATGACTATGAAAAAAATTATGCTAAGCCTTATGTCATTTGGGGCTATGTATTCGATCAATGCACAGAAGATTAACCTTGGAAAAGCTGCCGGGATGGTTTCAAATGGTGCAAAAGCCTTAACATTTACCAACGAAGATGCTATTAAATTATCCAAAGAATCAGTAGACTGGATGGATAAAAACAATCCTGTAGCAGGGCCTAAAGATCCATATACTGTGAGACTGAACAGGCTGTTTGGAAAACATAAATCTCAGGATGGTCTGAACCTGAATTATAAAGTTTATAAAGTAAAAGATATCAATGCGTTTGCCTGTGCTGACGGAAGTGTACGCGTATTCTCTTCATTAATGGATATTATGACTGATAATGAATTGCTTGCTGTAATCGGACATGAAATTGGCCATGTAAAGAATCAGGATACCAAAGATGCTATGAAATCAGCCTATCTGAAGGCGGCTGCATTAGATGCTGCATCATCAGCTTCGTCAGCTGTATCTACCCTTAATGAAAGCCAGATAGGAAAGATGGCGAATGCCTTTTTAGATGCTTCGCACAGTAAAAAGCAGGAGTCTGAAGCAGATACTTATTCATATGACTTTATGAAAGCTAATAAATATGATGTAGTAGGTGCTTATACGGCTTTTAAAAAATTAGCTTTACTTTCAGAAAGAAGTACACAGACTAATTTTGAAAAAATGTTCAACTCTCATCCCGACAGCAACAAAAGAGCAGAATCTATCAAAAAGAAAGCAGAGAAAGAAGGTTTATGGAAAGATCCGGGAACTGTAGCGTTACCCACTGCTAAATTGACGAAATAATTATTTTATTTATTGTTTAAACGAAAATACCTCAAAGCATTGCTTTGAGGTATTTTTATATAAATTTTAATGTTGTTCTGATTAAGAATACATTTTTTCTCTTAATTCTTTTACCTTTTTATCAGCAAGGTATTCGTCATAAGTCATTTCTCTGTCAATGATTCCGGTAGGAGTCAGTTCAATGATTCTGTTACAGACTGTTGAAAGCATTTCGTGGTCATGAGATGCCAGTAAAAGATTTCCTTTGAAGTTAGATAAAGAGTTGTTCAAAGTTGTGATACTCTCAAGGTCTAAGTGGTTGGTAGGTTCATCCAATAAAAGAACATTAGCTTTCTGAAGCATCATTCTACTGAACATACATCTCATTTTTTCACCTCCGGAAAGTACTTTACAAGATTTCAAAGCCTCATCTCCTGAGAACAGCATTCTTCCTAAGAATCCTCTTACGAATTCTTCGTGACGCTCTTCATCGTTCTTTGTAAACTGTCTCAACCAGTCAACCAGGCTTAGGTCTTCCTGGAAGAAGTTGGTGTTGTCCAAAGGCATGTGAGACTGATTGGTAGTAACTCCCCATGCAACCGTACCTTTGTCCGCTTCAACATTTCCAGCCAGAATTTCGAAAAATTCTGTAATGGCTAAAGAGTTTTTGGAAAGTACAGCTACTTTATCTCCTTTTTTAAGATTTAAATCAACATTAGAGAATAATAATTCTCCGTCTTTTGTTTTCTCAAGACCTTTTACATCAAGGATCTGATCTCCTGCTTCTCTCTCCATTTCGAAAATAATAGCAGGATATCTTCTTGAAGAAGGTTTAATATCGTCAATATTTAATTTGTCGATCATTTTCTTTCTTGCAGTTGCCTGTTTTGCCTTAGCAACGTTAGAGCTGAAACGTGCAATGAAATCCTGAAGTTCTTTTTTCTTCTCTTCAGCTTTCTTGTTGGCCTGAGCTCTTTGTCTTGTTGCCAATTGAGAAGCCTGGTACCAGAAAGAATAGTTACCTGTATATAGGTTAAGCTTAGAATAATCAAGGTCACCAATATGGGTACAAACCGTATCAAGGAAGTGACGGTCGTGAGATACAACAATTACCGTGTTTTCATAATCAGCAAGGAAGTCTTCCAGCCATGAGATGGTGTCAATGTCAAGGTCGTTGGTAGGCTCATCCAGAATCAATACATCAGGGTTTCCAAAAAGTGCCTGAGCCAAAAGTACTTTTACTTTGTCTTTGTTCTCAAGTTCACTCATCAGCTGCCAGTGCATATCATCCGTAATTCCTACGTTAGAAAGCATCGTCTGAGCATCAGATTCGGCAGTCCAGCCACCCATCTCATCATAAATTACACCTAATTCTCCGGCTTTAATACCGTCTTCGTCAGAGAAATCTTCCTTTGCGTATAACGCATCCATTTCCTCTTTTATCTCAAATAATTTCTTATTACCTCTTAAAACAGCTTCAAGAACCGTAAACTGATCGTATGCAAAGTGATCCTGCTCCAAAACTGACATTCTTTTCCCTGGTTCCAGAGATACATGCCCTGTTGTAGGATCCTGCTTTCCTGTTAGTATTTTCAGGAATGTAGACTTTCCCGCACCGTTTGCTCCGATGATCCCGTAGCAGTTTCCTTTGGTAAACATAATATTTACCTCGTCAAAAAGAACTCTTTTCCCGAATTGTAAAGATAAGTTAGATACTGTTAACATATAGTTTTGTAAATTTGGCGCAAAAATACGAAAAGAATTTGGGTATTTTGTAATAATATAATAGTCAAGTTTTTAAATGTATGGTATTTTTTATATATTTCATTAACGAAATTTTAAAATGATGAAGATTGAGAAAACAGTTAGCATATTAAATAAAAGAGCCCGTTTTGAATATGAAATTCTCGAAGAATACGAAGCCGGAATGGTTTTGACGGGTACGGAAATAAAATCTTTACGTTCATCCAAAGCATCCATTACAGAATCCTTCTGTCAGTTTATTGATGGGGAATTGTACATCATCAACATGATGATTGATGAGTATAAATTGGGAACTTTTTACAATCATAAAACAAAAAGGGAACGGAAATTGCTCTTGCACAAAAAAGAATTACAAAAACTTGAAAAAAAGTTAAAGGATGCTGGGAACACCATAATACCTTTAAAATTATATATCACTGACCGAGGGAAAGCAAAGGTGCTGATAGCGCTTGGTAGAGGGAAAAAACTTTTCGATAAAAGAGAGGCGATAAAAGATAGAGAAAATAAACGGAACCTCGACAGAATATTAAAGAAAAGTTAAAAATCATTTGAAAAACTTTGTATATAAAGAAAAATTATATTTATTTTGCATTATCAATTATTTAATCATTTAATTCTATGAAAAATCTAAAATTAGGAATTTCAGCATTGGCGCTTACTGTTGCCTCTACTGTTTTCGCACAGACTACCAACAATCCGTGGTTAATCGGAGTTGGTGCTCATGCTGAAAACCACGTAGCAGCAAGAGGTAACTTCAGTAATACGTTCTCTGCTAACAATTTGACAAAAAGTATGTTCAATGTGAACAACTTTTCTATTACACCTCCACTATCTAAGTTAACAGTTGCTAGAAACGTTGGAAAAGGTTTAGTAATTGACTGGCAAACTTCTGTTGGAAATGTTGAAAACAAAAGATTCAACATGGGGAAAGAATTTTTCCTAATGACAGGTCTTGGTTTCCAGGCTCACGCTGCAGGTCTTTTATGGAACGAAGAATCTTGGTTTGATCCATATTTAAGAGTTGGTGCTAACTACTTAAGACATGACTATACAGCTCTTACTTTCCCTAGAACATCTGTTGACGCTAACGGTAACGCAATCGAAACTGTAACAAACGGTAAGGATGGTAACGAAAACGGTAAAGCTAATCACTTTACTGTAGCTACAGGTGCTGGTGCTAACTTCTGGGTAACTAAGAACTTCGGTCTTGGTATTCAGGGAGATTATGTATCAACTCCAGGTGATAAATCTACTGTTGCTAACTTCTGGCAAGCTTCTGCTTCTATCTTATTCAGATTTGGAAACAGAGATAGAGATAAGGATGGTATCCTAGATAAAGATGACCTTTGTCCAGATACTCCAGGTTTACCAGAATTCCAAGGATGTCCTGATACTGACGGTGACGGAGTTCCAGATAAAGACGATCAATGTCCAGAAGTGGCTGGTCCAGTTGAAAACAACGGATGCCCTTGGCCAGATACTGACGGTGACGGTGTAATCGATAAAGATGACGCTTGTCCTACAGTAGCGGGTCCTGCTGAAAACAACGGTTGTCCTTGGCCAGATACTGACGGTGATGGTATCTTAGATAAAGATGATGCTTGTCCTACTGTTCCAGGTCTTCCTGAATACAACGGATGTCCAGCTCCTAAGAAACCAACTGCTGTTGTTGCTACTGAAGCTCTTAAAGATATCTTATTTGATTTCAACAAAGCTACAATCAGACCTCAATCTAATGATAAATTAGACAGTGCTGCTAAGATCATCAAAGATGCTCCAGCTGAAAACTTCGTAGTAGTAGGTATGACAGATGCTAAAGGTGCTGCTGCTTACAACTTGAAACTTTCTAAACAAAGAGCTGCTGCTGTAGTAGGTGCTTTAGAAGCTAGAGGTGTTAACCCTGCAACATTGAAATCTATCGGTATCGGTTCTCAGGAAGCTACTGTTCCTGCAACTGCAAGTGATGCTGAAAGACAACAAGACAGAAAAGTTATCGTAAGAGCTATCTCAGGTGCTGAGTGGGATACTTATAAGAAAAATGACTTAACTGTAGCTAAACCAGCGAAAAAAGCTACTAAAAAAGCTCCAGCTAAGAAAAAAGCTGCTGCTAAAAAGAAAAAATAATTAATTTTTCTAAATAATGAATACCTCCAATTTGATTGGGGGTATTTTTTTTTTGTGGACTTTTGAGTAATTTTGTTGGAAATTTAAAAATTAAAATGGGAAGAGCATTTGAATATAGAAAAGCTTCTAAAATGGCCAGATGGGACAAGATGGCCAAAACATTCTCTAAAATTGGAAAAGATATTGCTTTAGCAGTGAAAGCTGGCGGAACAGATCCGGAATCCAATCCTGCATTGAGAAGATGTATCCAAAACGCAAAAGGGGCGAATATGCCTAAGGATAATGTTGAAAGAGCAATTAAGAAAGCAAGTGGTGCAGATGCAGAAAACTATGAAGAAATCACTTATGAAGGTTATGGGCAAGGTGGTGTTGCTTTTTTTGTAGAATGCACTACGAACAACACTACAAGAACTGTAGCTAATGTAAGAGCTGTTTTCAATAAGTTTGATGGTAACCTTGGGAAAAATGGTGAGCTGGCATTTATCTTCGACAGAAAAGGTATTTTCACAATAGATTTAGCCCAGATTAAAATGGATTGGGATGATTTCGAAATGGAAATGATTGATGGAGGTGCAGAAGATGTGGAAAAGGATGAGGAGGAAGTAATGATCACTACAGCTTTTGAAGATTTCGGTTCTCTATCTCACAAATTGGATGCGCTTGGAATTGAAGCAAAAAGTGCAGAACTTCAGAGAATTCCAAACAATACAAAAGAAGTAAATGCAGAACAGTTCAAGGCTAATATGAAAATGCTTGAGCGTTTCGAAGAAGATGATGACGTGCAAAACGTTTACCACAATATGGAAATCACAGAAGAGCTGATGAACTCTTTATAAAAAATAACATAGCATTCATATACAGTTAATTTTCAATTAGTTTCTTTGTACAAAACTATGAAAAGAAACGTTGAATTAGTTGTTATATCGGATGTTCATTTGGGAACTTATGGATGTAAGGCTAAAGAATTGTTGAGATACCTCAATTCTATCCACCCTAAAACATTAGTTTTAAACGGTGATATTATTGATATCTGGCAGTTTAAAAAGTCTTACTTCCCTAAACCTCATTTGAAGGTAATCAGAAAGATTCTTTCACTGGCTACCAAAAACACAGATGTTTATTACATTACAGGCAATCATGATGAAATGTTCCGTAAGTTCACAGATTTTGAACTGGGAAAACTTAAAGTCTGTAATAAAATCTGTCTGAACATAGATCAGAAAAAAACCTGGATATTTCACGGTGATGTTTTCGATGCATCCGTCCAGCATTCCAAATGGATCGCCAAACTCGGCGGAAAAGGTTACGACCTCCTTATTATTATCAATAATGTTGTAAATTGGTTCTTAGAAAAAATGGGTAAAGAAAAATACTCGTTTTCCAAAAAGATCAAAAACAATGTGAAAAAAGCAGTAAAATATATCGGTGATTTTGAACTTACTGCTTCTGAGCTGGCCATTGACAATCATTATGATTATGTCGTTTGCGGACATATCCATCAACCGCAGATCCGTGAGGTTGTTAATAAAAAAGGATCTTGTACTTATTTGAATTCCGGTGACTGGATTGAAAATCTGTCCGCTTTAGAATATCATGATAAAGAATGGAAGATTTTTTATTACGATGAGCATAAGCATTTGCTGAAAGATGATGAAGCTGAAGAAATTCCGGAAATGGATAATTCTGCTCTTTTAAAAATTGTAACCAACTTTTCCTAAATGAAGGTTTTGTATGCATTCCAGGGTACTGGAAACGGGCATGTTGCCCGAGCACAGGAAATTATTCCTCTTCTCAAAAAACATGTGTCTGTTGATACCTTGATCAGTGGACACCAGTCGCAATTAAAGGCTGATTTTAATATTAATTTTCAACATAGAGGTATTTCTCTTCTTTATAATAAAACAGGCGGTTTATCCTACCGAAAAACATTTACAGAAAATAAATTCTTTGAAGCTGTTAAAACCATCAGAGAACTGGAGCTGTCACAATATGATTTGATTATCAATGATTATGAACCTTTGACAGGTTGGGCTTCCAAACTGAAAAAGCTTCCCATGATAGAACTCAGCCATCAGGCTTCCATGAGTTTTGTGGAAACACCCAAACCAGAAAAAAAAGATTTTCTGGGAGAAATGATTTTAAAATATTACGTTCCCAGCCAAAGAAAAATCGGTTTTCATTTTGAAAATTATCATCCGCAGATCAAAAAACCTGTAATCAGGAGAAAGATCAGAAATCTGAACCCTTATAAACAGGGATATTATCTGGTCTATCTTCCCAGTTTTGCAGATGAGAATATCATTAAGGTTTTAAGAAAGATTCCCGTGGAGTGGAAAGTGTTTTCAAAATACAGTAAAGTACAGGTCAAGGTAAAAAATGTGGAAGTATTTCCTATTGATGAAAGCCAGTATCTGAAATACTTTGAAGGCTGCGACGGAATTTTGTGCAATGCAGGTTTTGAAACTCCGGCAGAAGCGCTATTTATGGATAAGAAGCTATTTGTGATTCCCATCCACAATCAATATGAGCAGGAATGCAATGCATGCGCTCTGGATAAAATGGGAATTCCCAATTCCAAGGTTTTAAATCTTCAGGAAATTATGGAGTGGGTAGCGTCAGATCATCATCTCAGAGTAGATTATCCGGATGATATTGAAGACATCCTTCTTAATGAAGTTTTAATTCTTTAAAAAGATATCATCCACATCACTCATTCTCATCATTACAGATCTTGCATAGGAACAGTGCGGATATACTTTCCAGTTATTTTCTCTGGCAAATTTGATGGCTTCTTCCACTAAAAATTTTCCCATTCCTCTGCCTTCAAATTCGGGATGTACCAATACGAAAGAGATAATGAATTTATGGTCTTCCGGGAAAATAGTATAGGTAAGTCTTCCTACTTCTTTTGTTTCATTATTTAAAGTAAGAACACCGCCATTTCCGGATTTATTGTTTTCAAATTTCATGATTCAGGACTTTATTCTTCAATATACAAAAATTACACCGAGCTTTGCATAAGCAATAAGCAATAAGCAATAAGCAATAAGCAATAAGCAATAAGCAATAAGCAATAAGCAATAAGCAATAAGCAATAAGCAATAAATGTTTTTAAATTGATAACCATTCACTTGCGAAGCAAAATTGACCATAGATCTACCTAATTATCTTTCCCCGTATAATAGTTGTAGTCTTTGATAATCACATTGATAAACTGCCTTTCCGTCATTTTCGTAGGATCTATTTCCAGTTTCAGAATGCTTTTGATTTTTTCGGATAGTTTATTGATGATCTGGCGGTCATCTACTTTCAGAGCTTTGGTGTAATTATCTTTGATGATTCTCATATCATTATCACTCAAAGCAATTACCTGAGGGAAAGAAGGAACATAATTTTCATGGATATTCTCCAGGATTGTATGAGAAATATTAATGTTGTTTTTTAGAGAGATAACGGCCGTTCCGGAAGCAATGTCACCCAAACGCTGATTATTTTTAGAAACAATCATAGAAATAAGTCCTACTACTCCGGCAAATGAAACATCTACAATTCTGAAAACCCACCGGATCATATAATCTGCGAAACTAGCCTGATAACCGTCAATTTTCACTACTTTTATTTTCATGAGTTTTTTACCGGGAGTCTGGCCTTCCATCAAACTTTCCAATACAAGCGGATAAATGTAAACAGGAAAGGTAAGGACAAGATATACTGCACGTATTGACCAGCCGTCAAGACCATCCAGTAGATATCCCAAATCAAGAATATTGAAGAACAGATACAGGATAGCAACTACATAAGCAATCCTGATCAGAAGATCAATAATGAAGGCAAGCATCCTTTCTCCTACGCCTGCAATATTAAAATTAATATTTACATTTTGTGAGGTATTTATCGCAATTTGAGACATATTTTTTATTATTTTAGCCTTAATAATTATGAGAGAAGTTTATTTCATTAAACAAAATAAAGAAAAATGGTTGGGAATCGAACAGGTTATTCAAGGGAAAATAAAAAAAAATCCTGATGACCTGTCCTCATTGTATATAAACCTGATCAATGATCTTTCTTTTGCCCAGACTTATTATCCCAAAAGCAATACTACTGTTTATCTGAACCATTTATCTGCCCAGATTTTTCAGAAAATTTATAAAACAAAAAGAGTAGAGGAGAACAGGCTGGTTTACTTTTTCAAAACTGAAGTTCCGTTGCTGATGTATCAATACCGGAGATATCTGATGTATGCCTTTCTCTTTTTCATTTTGTTTACATCAATAGGAGTGCTTTCTGCCATTTATGATAAAGGCTTTGTGAATATTATACTAGGGGATGGGTATGTGAATGAAACGATCGAAAATATTAAAAATAATAATGCCGTAGGCGTTTATCAGAGCGGAAGCACTTGGGGAAGCACCATCGGAATTATCTTTAATAATATTCAGGTTGGAGCAAAATTATATATTTACGGAATTGCCGGGGGAGTGGGAACATTGTTCGCATTGCTTTCGAATAGTGTGATGCTGGGAGCTTTTCAATATTTCTTCTATGATTACGGAGCATTGAAAGACAGTGCAAGAGGAATATGGCTTCACGGGGTTTTTGAAATTTTTGCCATGGTAGTAGAAGCGATGTGCGGATTGATTCTGGGCGCGTCTATTTTATTTCCAAGAACATTTTCAAGATTTAACTCGTTTAAAAAAGGATTTAAAGATTCATTTAAAATATTTTTAAGTACTGTCCCTTTCACTATTTGTGCAGGGATTATAGAAGGATATGTCACCAGACATGCATTGAAGATGCCTTTAATTTTAAACCTTATCATCATTTTTGGCTCACTTGCAATTATTGGATACTACTATTTTGTATATCCTTCTGTTGTTTACAAAAAAACTAATAAACACATCTATGATACAATTTTATAAAAAAAGAGATTTTGGAACTTTCATCAGTGACAGTTTCAATTTTTTCAAATTATACGGAAAGAATTATTTCAAAAACTATATTCTGATCAATGGCCTGCTTTTGATCTTAATGGTTACTGTTGTTATCTTCGGATATAAGGAACTGTTTTCACAGATATTCGGATCTAATCTTGGCGGTGAAACCTATTATTTTGAACAGTATTTTTCAGAAAATTCCGGAATGCTGATCACAGTAGGATTACTGACTTTCCTGCTTTTCATGATCCTGATGATTGTCAATTATCTGTATCCTGTTTTTTATTTAAAAAGAATTGCACAGGGAGCAGAAAAAATAAAGACTGATGAAATTCTCGGCGACTTTAAAAACAATGCCGGAAGAATTGGAAAACTATGTCTGGGAATGATCTTTATCGTTACTCCGGCAATCTTATTTGTAGTAGGTTTTTCTTATATCCTGATTTTTATTATTATCGGATTGTTTTTGATCCTGCTTCTTTATCCAACGATATTTAATTTTACTACCTTTCTGATGTATGATTATTTTAATTCGGACAGAGGTTTCTGGGGAAGCTTGAGCTATGCTTTACGTTCTCAGTTTTCTTACCCGAATGGAAGTGAAAAATCACCATACTGGAAATATTGGGGATCTGCATTTGTGATGTTTATTATTATGTATATGATAACATCTATATTCACATTTATCCCTATGATGTTTTTTTACGGATCACTGCTTACCTCTACACCGGACGGAAATTTTGAACAGAATCCTTTTACCGGAACTGCCGGAATCATTTTTTTTGTATTCTATGGATTTTCTATGTTATTTTCATTTTTTCTTTCAAACCTGATGTATGTGAATGCGGGATTAATGTATTATGACAGCAGAACAGATCTTCACCAGAAAGTAGAATTGGCAGAAATAGATACGATTGGAATCAATGAATAAAATTATTTTTTTCATACTGCTTTTTTTCTCTCTTGGGCTGGTTCATGCTCAGGATGATAATTCCGATTCTGATGATCTGGTAGATTCACTATACACCACCGGACATTACAGAAATATGCTGCGTGCGGATTCTGTGCTGATGAAAAATCCGGTATCAGAGAATGAGGTGTATCCGAAAACATTCAAAGAAAATATTCCGTCAAGATATAAAGGAAATGAATTTGACTATTCCGTATCAAAACCGAGAGAATCTTTCTTTCAAAAGCTGATGCGAAAAATCAATCAGATTATACAGAGTATTTTTGGAGAAACAGCGTTCACTAAATCGGCAGAGCTGACCACGATCATTATTCGTCTGTTTGCAATTATTCTTGTAGGTTTTCTGTTGTATTTTATTATTAAATATATTATGGGAAAAGACGGGAATTTTATTTTTGGTAAAAAAAATAAAAAACTGGATCTCAATGTACAGGAACTTCATGAGAATATCCATGAAATCAATTTCCCTGAAAGTATCGCGAAATTTGAAAACGCAGGAGATTATCGTTCCGCAGTTCGGTATCAATTCCTGTTTGTTCTTAAAAAACTGAGTGACAAAAAATTGATCAACTGGAATCCGGAAAAAACCAATAAGGACTATGCCTCAGAGTTAAAAGCTCATCATCTGAAGGGTGACTTCTCCAATCTGTCTTATATTTTTGATTATGTATGGTATGGTGAATTCAGAATTGAAGAAGAGAGCTATCAGAAATTTAAAAATCAGTATCAGGCATTTAAACCATAACTATAGTAACCATGAACAAAACTTTCAAAACATATGCTGTAATTTTCGTCATTGTGATGATTATTTTGGCGTTGCTTGAAGTTAACAAAAAAGAAACGACAGACTGGCGGAAGAATTTTGATATCAATGAGAAGTCTCCGTTTGGACTGTTTGTTTTTAATAATGAAGCGAAATATCTTTTTAAAAATAATCTTAAGAAGATTGAACAGGTTCCTTATGAATATTACAGCCAGCACAAAAAGGGAGCTCACAATATTGTAGTCATTGAAAATAACCTTGACGGTGAGTCATGGAAAAAACTTCTGTCTCAGATATCTGAAGGTTCGGATGCATTTCTGATGGTAACCCGCATGCCTAAAGAAATTTCTGATAGTATCGGATATTACGATTCTGAGATCTCTTTTGAAGAAGAAAATGTCCTGAAACTTACCGATAAAAAATTTCAGAATGATTTTATTAAATTAGATAAATTTCCATCGGGCAGAGGATTTTCCTTTATCAAACCTAAAGTGGAAGTACTGGGGAAAACAGTTGAGAAGAAGAATACAGATCAGGCCAATTTTATTAAAGTAAAGTTTGGTAAAGGATATATCTATGCTCATACAGAACCTCTTTTCCTGACGAATTATTATCTTCTGAAACCCGGCAATGTAAAATATGCACAGGATGTGTTTTCATATCTTCAGGATAGAGAAACCCTTTGGTTCGTATCCAACAAAAGTTCTGAATCACGCTTTTTCATGAGATTTATATTGTCAAATCCACCTTTAAAATATGCATGGTGGGTATTTTTAGGAGGACTTATTCTTTTTATCTTTTTTAATGCAAAAAGGAAACAGAGGATAGTTCCTGTAGAAGAGCCATTAAGAAATACTTCCCTGGATTTTGTGAAAAGCATTGGAAATCTGTATCTTCAGGAAGGCGATTTTCATGATATGATGGCCAAGAAGGCACAGTATTTTCTGAACAAAGTGAGAATGGATCTGTTGATAGATACTCAGAATTTAGATGAAGAGTTTACAAAAAAATTGCATCTGAAAACTGGTAAACCCTTAGAAATGATCAGTGAAGCAATAGTACTTATCAAAAAAGCCCAGGATCCTTACGCCAGTGTTATGAAGGAAGATCTTACAAGGATCAATAAGCTCCTTGATGAAATACTTAAATAATATAATAATAGAATAACCTAACCATATAACAGTTTTTCAATGCTAAAATGTCTGTTCGTTAGAATACATATAATTGTAGATAGTCATTGTTAAACTAGCAAATTAAAATTATTATGGAAAACTTTGATAACCCGAATATAGAAAACCAAAGCGCTATCAATCTTAATAAACAGGAAGAGCAATTTCAGTCGAGAATTGATATGATTGAACTTCGTGCGAGTTTAGAAAAAGTAAAATCTGAGATCGGAAAAGTAATTGTAGGACAGGAAAAAATGATTGAACATCTTTTGGCTGCATTACTTTCAAACGGACACGTGCTTATTGAAGGAGTTCCGGGAGTAGCAAAAACAATCACGGCAAAATTATTAGCCAGAACCATTGATGTAGGATTTAGCAGAATTCAGTTTACTCCGGATCTGATGCCTTCCGATATTTTGGGAACTTCTGTATTCAACGTGAAAAACTCAGAATTTGAATTTAAAAAAGGACCTATCTTTTCCAATTTCATACTGATTGATGAGATCAACAGATCGCCGGCAAAAACGCAGTCTGCCCTATTTGAAGTAATGGAAGAAAGGCAGATCACGATGGACGGTACACGGTATGCGATGGATGAACCTTTCCTTGTTATCGCTACACAAAACCCTATTGAACATGAGGGAACGTACCGGCTTCCGGAAGCTCAGCTGGACCGTTTTCTATTCAAAATCAATGTAGGATATCCTAATCTTGAACAGGAAATTGCGATCATTAAAAATCAGCACGAAAGTAAAAAAGAAGATAAAACAGAAGGAATCAATCGTGTCATCAGTGCAGAGCAGTTGAAAAACTATCAGCATCTGGTAAAAGAAATCATTGTGGAAGCACAGCTGATGGAATATATTGCTAAGATTATCATCAACACCAGAGAAAATCAGTTCTTATATCTGGGGGCTTCTCCAAGAGCTTCACTGGCACTTCTGACAGCTTCCAAAGCATTTGCTGCACTAAGAGGAAGAGATTTTGTAACCCCTGAAGATATTAAAGAGGCAAGCTATGCTGTTTTAAGGCACAGAGTAATCGTTTCTCCCGAAAGAGAAATGGAAGGTCTTAGCGCAGATGAAATTATCCGTCAGATTTTAGAAGGAATAGAAATACCGAGATAGGGTAGTAGAAAGAGGGGCTTGAATCATCATTACTAAAACCTTTTATCTGCAACCTGCCACCTAACCAATGAAAAACTTACACATCAATACACGTTTCTTTTTTACACTCATCGGAGTGGGGATCCTGTATGTCCTTGCATTTTTCTTTCCGGTGCTGATGTGGGGAGCCCATCTTGCACTATTGATCTGTTTTCTTGCAGCAATGGTAGATTTTCTGTTGCTGTTTAATCAAAAGAATGCCTTACAGGTTCAGAGAATTTTGCCTGAAAAATTGTCCAACGGAGATGAGAATTTTGTAAAAATCGATATTAAAAATAATTACAGCTTCACCATAGCCACTAAAATTATTGACGAAATTCCGTTTCAGTTTCAAAAGAGAGATTTTCTGATTGAAAAGCAGATCGCTTCTGGAGGCAATACATTTTTTCAATACACATTAGAGCCTAAAGAAAGGGGAGAATATCATTTCGGAGGATTGAATGTGTATGCATCATCACCTTTGGGATTCATCTCAAAAAGATTTATTTTCCAGAAAGATGCTATGCTTCCTGCCTATCCCTCTTTTATTCATCTCCGAAAATATGAGCTGATGGCTATTCAGAGTGAATTTTTATTGGGTGGAATCAAGAAAGTCAGAAAGCTGGGACACACCATGGAGTTTGAGCAGATCAAAGAATATGTTCCCGGAGATGATATCAGAACGATCAACTGGAAAGCAACCTCCAAGACCAACAGACTCATGGTAAACCAGTTTCAGGATGAAAAATCACAGCGTATTTTTATGTTGATCGATAAAGGAAGAACCATGAAAATGCCGTTCAATGGATTAAGTTTACTGGATTATTCCATCAATGCAACCATGGCACTTTCTCATATTATTTTGAGAAAAGGAGACAGAGCGGGAATGATGACTTTTTCCAAGAAAGCTGAAAATAAAATTGCTGCCGATAATAAATCCGGACAGTTGAAGAAAATCTCTGAAGCGCTTTATAATATTAAAACCGATTTCTTCGAGAGTGATTTCAACCGTTTGTATCAGGATGTAAAATATTCCATCAATCAAAGAAGCTTAATTCTGCTTTTTACCAATTTTGAAACTCTTGACGGATTGAACCGACAACTGAAATATCTTCGCGGAATTGCTAAAAATCACTTGCTGGTAGTGGTATTCTTCAAAAATTCAGAACTGCAGACGTTGATCAACAAAAATCCTGAAAATATGCAGGAAATTTATGATGAAATTATTGCTGAAAAATTTGAATTTGAAAAGAAACTGATCATCCAGGAACTTCGTAAATACGGAATTTATACCGTATATACCCTTCCGGAAAATTTGAATATCGATGTTATCAATAAATATCTGGAGATAAAAGCGAGAGGAATTTTATAAAATATTTTAAATACAAATCAAAAAATAAAATGGAACTAAAAGAAAAGGCAGGTGCGCTGTTGAAAATAGCTGCCTTAAATGAAGGTGCAAAAGAATATATTCTTAACAATCCTGAGCTCTTTAAACTCTTACTGAAAGCAGCTAAAAGATATATAGGAGGCGAAAAAATGGAAGAAGCTATTGCCACTGCTAAAAGAATTAATGATAAAGGACTTCCAACTTCACTAGAGTTTATGGGAGAGAGTACCCGTTCCGTGGAAGAATCAGAATCAGTAACTCAACATTTTTTTGATTTGATTAATAAAGTGAAAGAAGAGAATATCAATTCTATCATTTCTTTGGATTTATCACATATTGGTCTTGCAATTGATAAGGATCTTGCTTATAATAATTTAATGTCATTAGCAGAATCAGCTTACAAAAAAGATATTGAAATAGTGATTAGTGCAGAGGGTATTGATAGAACTGATGATATTATTAATACCTTTTGTAAAATATCGCCTGATTTTCCAAATGTTGGAATTACCCTGCAGGCATATTTAAACCGTACTCCAAAAGACCTTGAACGGATATTGAATGAAACACAAGGGAAAATAAGAATTGTAAAAGGTGCTTTTGCTGTTCCTCCGGGACATGCTGTAGAGAGAGGAAAACATTTAGACGATTTATATATTAAATATATTGAAACTCTTTTCCTTAAAAACAGGAAATGTTCTGTTGCTACCCATCATAATATCGTTCAGAAGAGAGTTAAAGAGCTCATTGAACAATATGATATTCCAAAATCTAAATATGAATTTGAAATGTTACTGGGAATACAGGAAGATCTGTTGAATGAAATCTATAAAGAAGGTTACCCGTGCAGACAGTATATTGTGTATGGTGATGAATGGTATCTGTACATGTGTAACCGCATTGCAGAAAATCCGGATAATCTTTTTCAGGCTATGGTTGATATCATGTCTTAGCCTGAGGTTTACTCCATAAAGTTTTTTATATTTGAATAAGAATATAAAAAGAAATCTGAAATATAAACCCGTACAATGAAAATTACACTCAACAGAATAAACGACGATTTTTTATTTGAATGTACAAACTCACAAGGAAATTCTATCCTTTTAGATAATACTTCCCAGCCGGGAGCCAAAGGAGTTTCCCCAATGGAAAGTGTACTGATGGCTGTAGCAGGCTGCAGCGGAATTGATGTGGTGTCTATTCTGAAGAAGCAACGTCAGGAAATTAAAAGCTTTCAGGCAGAAGTAGAAGGAGAAAGAGTGCAGGTAGAAGATGCAAAACCTTTTAAATCGATTAACGTTAAGTTCCTTTTGGAAGGAGAAATTGATCCTAAAAAAGCATTAAAGGCTGCAGAACTTTCTTTTGAAAAATACTGCTCTGTATCAAAAACGTTAGAACCGAATGTAGAAATCGGATACGAAGTGTATGTGAACGGAGAAAAAATTTAATCTCTTACATAAAATAGCAAAAGCCGGATGTTTTATCCGGCTTTTATATTACTCATTACCAATTACTCATTGCTTATTAAAAGGTGAGTCTTGGTTTTATCAGTTTCGCCACAGTAGCTGTCCATCCCGTTTGGTGGGAAGCACCCACACCACGGCCATTATCTCCATGGAAATATTCAAAAAACGTAATATAATCTCTGAAATGTTCATCATAATTGAACTTTGGATTACCTCCGTTGAAAGCTCTTTGTCCATGTTCATCCTTTAAAAATAGAGAACAGAGTCTTTTACTTATATTTTGAGCCACTTCATCAAGATTTCTTTTATCACCACTTCCTGTGGGAAGTTCTACTTTCAGACTGTTTCCATAGTAATAATGGAAGCGCTGAAGACTTTCCACAATCAGAAAATTGATTGGAAACCAAATTGGACCGCGCCAGTTGCTGTTTCCGCCAAACATACGGCTGTCACTTTCTGCAGGTGTATAGTAGACTATATTTTCAGACCCATGTACAGAGAAGACAAAAGGATTTTCCTCATATACCTTAGACATGGCGCGGATTCCGTAAGAACTCAGGAATTCATTTTCATCAAGCATTCTGGTCAGAACCTTTGTCAGTCTGTTTTTGCGGAGGATACTCATAAGGTGTTTTCGGCCTTGTCCTTCCTCATCCCAGTGAGAAACCAGTTTGGTCAACTCCGGCTTGTTCTTTAAGATCCATTCCATTCGGGTTCTGAAATTCGGCATCTTTTCCAGTAAGCGGTGGTCAACAATCTCAACAGCAAACATAGGAATCAAACCCACAATACTTCTTAATTTTAAAGAAACACTGTCTCCATTTCCTAGCTGTAGGACATCATAGAAGAATCCGTCTTCTTCGTTCCAAAGTCCTTTCGTTCCTTCGCCCAGGTTTTCCATAGCTTCAGCGATATAAAGATAATGCTCAAAAAACTTGATGGCCATATCTTCATATACCTGATAATATTGGGCAAGCTCCATTGCAATACGCATCATATTCAATGCATACATGGCCATCCAGCTTGTTCCGTCTGCCTGTTCAAGATGCTGCCCGTCCTTTAGTTCCATATTCCGGTCAAAAGCTCCGATATTATCGAGACCAAGAAACCCTCCGCCAAAGATATTTTTTCCGTTTTTATCCTTTCGGTTCACCCACCAGGTGAAATTAAGAAGCAGTTTCTGAAAAACTTTCTCTAAAAATAATAAATCCGGTTTTCCGTTAGTTTTTTCATCAATTTTGAAAACACGGAAGCATGACCAGGCGTGTACTGGCGGGTTCACGTCACTCATATTCCATTCATAGGCTGGAAGCTGTCCATTAGGATGCATGTACCATTCCTTAGTAAGGAGCAAAAGTTGTCCCTTGGCAAATTCCGCATCAATGATGGAAAACGGAACACAGTGAAATGCCAGATCCCATGTGGCATACCATGGATACTCCCATTTATCGGGCATAGAAATAATATCCTTATTATGGAGATGATTCCATTCCGTATTTCTTACATATTCGTTGAAATTTCTTGGGGCTTCAAAGTTGGGATCACCTTTCAGCCATTTTCCAATATTGTAATGATAGAACTGCTTATTCCAGAGAAGTCCTGCAAAAGCCTGTCTCTGAACATTTCTTTCATCTTCGTTAACGGTATCATTTTGAATTTCTTTATAAAATTCTTCAGCTTCAGCCTGTCGCGTATTGAATATTTCATCAAACTTTTCAAAAGGCTCATCAGCTTCAGCCGGGCATAATCTGAATTCAAAAACTTTGGATTCTCCGGCACCAATAAGCTCATCAATCAGAAAAGAAGCTTTTGTCCCTTTCTTTGCGGGATTTATCGTATTCGTTTGATGGATAATATAATTATTGATTCCGTCTTTGAAATAAGTGTTTTCACCTGCAGGAGCTCCATAAAGCTTAGAATTGTTGGTTTCATTATCACAAAATACGCTTTGTGCATTGGTATTTCGGGAATAAAGTTTTTTAATGGAGATACTGTCGTGTCCAATATTGATACTTCCGTCATGAGAAGCATTAAGCTCTGCCTTATAGGTGTTGTATCCCCATTTCCAGTTATTTCTGAACCATGCTGTAGGTGCCACCACAATAGGTGCTTCATGCTGACTTCGGTTACAGACCGTTACTCTGGCAAGAATATCATTGTGATCGGCCTTGCAATATTCAATGAAAATATCAAAATATTCATCATTATCGAAAATTCCGGTATCGAAAATTTCATATTCCGGTTCCTTTTTACTGCGTCTTCCGTTTTCTGCAACAAGGTCATCGTAAGGAAATTCATTGATCGGATATTTATACACCATTTTCATATAGCTATGAGTAGGTGTATTATCCAGATAATAAAAGATCTCTTTGATGTCTTCCCCATGATTTCCCTGAGGATTGCTCAACCCAAAGAATCGTTCCTTTACCATTTTGTCTTTCTTGTTCCAGAATGAAAAAGCAAAACACAAAAGCTGCTTTATATCAGAAATTCCGGCAATACCTTCTTCTCCCCATCGGTAGGCATAGCTTTCTGCATTATTATGGTTGGTAAAATTCCAGGCATTCCCGTTCGGGCTATAATCTTCACGTACATTTCCCCACTGCCGGTTGCTTACATAAGGTCCCCAGTTTTTCCATTTGGTATCTTGTAATCTATCTTTTTCGGCGGTCATATCTCATCACTTTTCCATACGAAGTTAGTTTTTTTGAGAAGTAATTCCAATTTTTTTCATCTGAATAATTATTAATATACTCTTGGAATACTTGTATTTAAGGGCTTTTTTAAATATTAAAATAATTTTTTTTTGAAATTAAAAGAAAAGAACTACCTTTGCACCATTCGTTCATTCAAATATTGAAAATGTTATCAAGAAAGGTTGAGGGATTAGACCCTATGAAACCTTAGCAACCCTTTGCGCAAGCAAAGAAGGTGCTACGTTCTACCAAATAATTTTGGACAGATAACTCACTGAAGTTCTTTTCAGCCATTTCCTGTGGCATTTTCAATTGTATTAAAATTTAATAGAATTGAAAACAGAACTAAACTATATTAATCTTACGTATCAAACTCATTCCCAAAAGGAATACCATATCCCGTTGAGCTATCAGCTCTTTGGGAAAGATCTGTTTACAGCCCCTGTCATTTTAGTCAATCATGCTCTTACCGGAAATTCAAACGTATCCGGAGAAAAAGGCTGGTGGAAACAGCTGGTGGGAAAAAATCAGATTGTTGATACTGATCAATATACCGTTCTATGCTTCAACATACCCGGAAACGGATATGACGATTTTTTAATTGAAGACTATGAAGACTTTACTCCTTCAGATATCGCAGCGATATTTTTGAAAGGACTTGAAGCGTTACATATCAAAAATTTATATGCCATTATCGGAGGCTCTCTGGGAGGAGGGATTGCGTGGGAAATGCTTTCCAAGCAGCCGGATCTTGCAGAAATATTTATTCCTATTGCCTGCGATTACAGAACGCACGACTGGCTTCATGCACAGTGTCTGGTTCAGAAATTTTTATTAAATGATAAGGAAGAACCATTACAGAAAGCAAGAATTCATGCCATGTTGTGCTACAGAACACCGCAGTCGCTCAATGACAGATTTCAAAACCAATATAACCAGGACAAACAACGCCTGGAATCAGAAGACTGGCTGGTTTATCATGGTAATGCACTAAACGAAAGGTTTAGTTTAAAGAGTTACAAACTGATGAATCATCTCTTGATGAATATAAATGTTGTTGAAGAAGCACTGGAGAACATACAGGCACGAATGCACATGATCTCCGTAGATACAGACTTATTCTTCCCGGCTTCTGAAATCCGAATGTGTTTTGAAAACTTAAAAGAGAAAAATAAGGATGTGTCTTATCACGAGATCCAATCTATACACGGCCATGATGCCTTCCTAATGGAATATCAACAATTAAATAATATCATTAAAAACATTTTATAGAAGTAATGAAAAATGCTAACGAGATAAAATTTTTGAAGAACAGATCAATCGTCAAATTTGAAGGAGAAGATTTCCTGGGAGAAATCGGTATTGACGGACGAATTTTTAAAGCGCTTACTTTAGCGCGTATAAGTGTAGGTGTAATCTCTCAGCAGGCTGTAGAGAACGGAATTTCTATTCTGGTGCATGAAAATGATGCAGAGAAAGCAGTGGCTTGTCTTATTGATGAATTCGAAGCAGAAAGAAAGTCAGGAAAAGTTTCCCAAATATATAGTATCAATAATGTTTCTGTGATTGGTTTTGTTGCAGAAGATTTCAATAAAGTTTTTGCAGAACTTGCCAGAAACAATGTTTTTCCATTGCTTTTGAACCAGGTAGCAGGAGAAAACAGAGTCAATATCGTAGTGACGTCTTCACAGGATGAAAAAACAAGAAACATCATAGAATCTGAAATTTTCAAAAAGCCAAAGACCGTTCATCTGGCCATTATTGGCCATGGAAACGTAGGGAAAACCTTGATAGAACAAGTACTTGAATCTGCAGAAGAGATTAAAAAACGCAAAAAAATAGACCTTAAAGTCGTTGCGGTAGCCAATTCAAAGAAAATTGCCTTCAACAAAAAAGGATTTGATGCCCATTGGAATGATGAGGTTTTAACAGCAGAGCATCCGTCAAACGTGGAAGAACTGATTAATTTCTCTAATGAAAATCAACTGGAGAACCTGATTGTTGTGGATAACACGGCAAGCAAGGATTTTGTTAAAAACTATCACGCTTTGGCAGAAAACGGGTTTGATCTGGTTTCTTCCAACAAAATTTTCAATACCCTTCCGATTGAAGAATATAGAAAACTAAGATATACGTTGAATAAAAACAACAGACGGTATTTGTATGAAACCAATGTAGGAGCAGGATTACCATTAATTGACACCATCAAATTGTTACATCTTTCTGGAGAAAATATCACCAGAATCAAAGGGGTATTCTCAGGAACACTGAGCTATGTTTTCAACAATTTTTCTTTAAGAGATGATAAATTCTCAACCATTATCAACGAAGCTTTGGAAAAAGGATATACAGAACCGGATCCGAGAGAAGACTTATCAGGAAACGATGTAGCAAGAAAATTATTGATTCTGGCAAGAGAATTAGACTTAATCAATGAATTTGATGATATCAGCATTCAAAATCTGGTTCCTGAAAATTTACTTGAAGTTTCAAAATCAGAATTCCTTTCAAGACTAGAGGAGCTTGACGAAGAATACCAGAAAATAAAAGAAAACCAGGAACCCGGACATGTATTGAGATATGTAGGTGATCTGCACGGAGATTTACAGAAAGATAAAGGTGAACTGGATGTAAAACTGGTTTCTGTTCCTGCAACTTCAGCATTGGGACAACTGAAAGGTTCAGACTCCATCTTTGAAATCTACACAGAAAGCTATGGAGAAAATCCAATCGTGATTATGGGAGCCGGAGCTGGTGCAAAGGTAACCGCAAGAGGAGTATTCGGAGATATTTTAAGAGTAAGTGAAACAAAATAATATTTAATGTAACAATCTAATAATGTACCAGTTTACCAATAATTGGTGTCGTTATTCTGAGCAAAGCGAAGATTTTAATTGGTACATTGTTAGACTGCTATTTTGGTAAATTAATTAAAACTATATGGAAAATTTTGAAACATCAGCAATAAGAACCCAGACGGAAAGAACTCAGTTTGATGAGCATTCTACGCCGCTCTATCTTACCTCCAGCTTTATATTTCAGGATGCAGAAGATATGAGAGCAAGCTTTGCAGAAGAAAAACCAAAAAACTTATACAGCCGTTTCTCTAATCCAAACGTAACCGAGTTTACAGATAAGATCGCTAAAATGGAAGGTGCAGAAGCAGGATATGCCTTTGCAACAGGAATGGCAGCCATCTATTCTACATTTGCAGCATTGTTAAACGCTGGAGATCATATTGTAAGCTGCCAGTCAGTATTCGGGTCTACCCACACTTTGTTTACCAAATATTTCCCGAAATGGAATATTGAAACCTCTTATTTCAAAGCAGAAGATGCAGCGAATGTGGAGCAATACATCAAACCTAATACAAAGATCTTATACCTTGAAACTCCTACCAATCCCGCTATTGAAATTCTGGATCTTGAGTTTTTCGGTCAGATCGCCAAAAAGCATAATCTTATATTTATTGTAGATAATTGTTTTGCAACACCTTACCTTCAGCAGCCTATCAAATATGGTGCAGATATTGTGGTACACTCAGCAACGAAACTGATTGACGGACAAGGAAGAGTTTTAGGAGGAATAGCGGTAGGAAAAGAAGACCTGATCAGAGAAATTTATCTTTTCGCAAGAAATACAGGTCCTGCATTGTCTCCTTTTAATGCCTGGGTATTATCAAAAAGTTTAGAAACATTGGCGATCCGTGTAGAAAAACACTGTGAGAATGCCTTGAAAGTAGCGGAGTTTTTAGAAAGCCATCCTAATGTTGAACTGGTAAAATATCCATTCCTGAAATCCCATCCTAGTTATGAAGTCGCCAAAAAGCAGATGAAACTCGGAGGAAATATTGTGGCGTTTGAAATAAAAGGGGGAATAGAAGGAGGAAGAAACTTTTTAGATAAGATACAAATGTGTTCATTGTCTGCTAATCTAGGTGATACAAGAACGATCGTTACGCATCCGGCTTCTACAACGCATTCCAAATTATCAGACGAAGAAAGAAATGAAGTAGGGATTACTGCAGGACTGGTACGTTGCTCAGTAGGACTGGAAAATGTAGAAGATATCATTGCAGATTTAAAACAAGCTTTGGATTAATTCAAATAGCAACTGGTTTTAGCCAAAATAGATTAAAATGAAAAATTCAGAACAATTATATAAAGCTTTATCCGAAAGAATTTTAATTCTTGACGGAGCGATGGGTACCATGCTTCAGAGATACAAATTCGAAGAAGAAGACTACCGTGGAGAGCGTTTTAAAGACTGGGAACATCCGGTAAAAGGAAATAATGACCTGCTTTCTCTGACACAGCCACAGGCGATTGAAGAAGTTCATAAGAAATATCTGGAAGCCGGAGCTGATATTATTGAAACCAATACATTTTCAGGAACTACCATTGCGATGGCAGATTACCACATGGAAGATCTGGTATACGACCTGAACTATGAGTCAGCAAAAATTGCCAGAAAAGCCTGTGATGAGTATACTGCGAAAAATCCAGACAAACCGAGATTTGTAGCAGGATCTATCGGACCTACAAACAGAACAGCAAGTTTAAGCCCTGATGTGAATGATCCGGGATACAGAGCCATCACTTTTGAAGAATTGAGAGTAGCTTACAAACAGCAGTGTGAAGCTTTGTTGGATGGGGGTTCAGACATCCTTCTGGTAGAAACCATCTTTGATACTTTGAATGCAAAAGCTGCTTTATTCGCTATTGATGAACTGCAGGACGAAAGAGGAATTGAGATCCCGATCATGGTTTCAGGGACCATTACCGATGCCTCCGGAAGAACTTTGAGCGGACAGACCGCAGAAGCTTTTCTGATCTCAGTTTCCCACCTGAATTTATTAAGTGTAGGTTTCAACTGTGCATTGGGAGCAGATCAGCTGACTCCTTATCTTGAAACACTGGCTCATAATTCAGAATTCTATGTTTCAGCATATCCGAATGCCGGTTTACCGAATGCTTTTGGAAAATATGACGAAACTCCGGAAGATATGGCAAGGCAGATCAAAGAATATGTAGAGAAAGGATTAATCAATATTATAGGAGGATGCTGTGGTACAACGCCTGAACATATTAAAGCGATTGCTGATCTGGTAGAAAAATATGAGCCAAGGAAATTGAAGAAATTTGTATGATTTGATAGATTTTTTAAATTAAAATCAAGAATAAAGGCTGAAATATTAATATTAACTTTAAGTAAACCACAAAGTTATAAATATGGAAAAGCCAATTTACTTAAAAGATTCCGAGGATGTCAGATTATTTAATGAGCTGAGAAAGAAAGTGAACCAAAGAGTAGAAGCCATTTCTGAAAACAGAGATATCTACATTCAGATCAAAGCGGTACTACTTCCACTGATCTATATAGGTTTATATATTCTGGCTGTTCTTAATGCCGAAAAGCATTGGATCTATATTCTGAGTTTTGTTTTAATGGGAATCTCTCTGGTTTTAATTTATTTAAACTTAATCCACGAAGCGGCCCATAATAACATTTATAAGAGTAAAAGATTAAACGGGCTGGTTCTTCACATTTTTGACTTTGTAGGCGCCAATTCATATATCTGGAAAAAAAGACATATCGCAAGCCATCACGCCTATCCGAACGTAGATGGATGGGATACGGATATCGAACAGAGCGGACTGCTTTTAATTGTACCGTGGATTAAAGCGAAAGGAGTACAGAAGTATCAGGACAAGTTTTTCTTTTTAGTCTATCCGTTGTATTTGTTCAATTGGATGTTTATAAGAGACTTCAGAGACTTTTTTGATAAAGAAAGGGTGATTTTAAAAACCCAGGGAAAGATACCCACCATTGAAAAAGTAAAAATGATAAGCTATAAGCTGTTCTATTTCTTTTATCAGATTGTGGTTCCTGTAGTGTTCTTTAAAGTATCAATAGGATTGGCTTTAGGAGCGTGGTTTTTACAGGTGATATCAGCAAGTATTTTTGCATTGTTTGTTTTACTGCCTTTGCATCCGCTTCCTGATAATGCTTTTCCAAAATTAAATAAAGAGAATGGTCTGCCGTTTAGCTGGCTTCGCCACCAGCTGGAAGTAACCAATGATCTCAAAGAAAATAACTGGTTTGTAAGAAATGTGTTGGGAAATTTCAATTTTCACGTTGCTCACCATCTGTTTCCCAATTACAGTTATATGTATTATAATGAAATTACAGAGGAGATTGAAAAATTTGCTAAAGAACATGGTTTAGCATACAAAAGATTTCCGCTGATTACAGCTTTAAGTAAGCATAGGGATTTATTGAAGCAGAATGCCAATAATGCCTACTATATTTTAGAAGAATAAAATGAAGTATTTAAGATTATCAGGCCTCGAGCCTCTTATCATAACCCCGGAAAGTAATTTCATCAACGTTGGTGAAAGAACAAATGTTGCCGGATCCAAAAAGTTTTTAAGACTGATTAAAGAGGAGAAATTCTCTGAAGCCTTAGATATTGCCCGCCATCAGGTAGAAGGAGGTGCCCAGATTCTGGATGTTAACTTTGATGATGGGTTGATCGATGGAAAAGCATCGATGATCAAATTCCTGAACTTAATTGCCTCTGAACCGGATATTGCAAGAATCCCGATTATGGTAGATTCTTCCAAATGGGAGATCCTTGAAGCAGGTCTTCAGGTAGCTCAGGGAAAATGTGTCGTGAATTCCATTAGCTTAAAAGAAGGCGAGGAAGAATTTATCAAACATGCCAAGGCCATCAAAAGGTATGGTGCAGCTGTCATTGTAATGGCATTTGATGAGGTAGGACAGGCAGACAGTTTTGAACGAAGAATTGAAATTTCAAAACGTTCCTATGATATTTTGGTGAACCAGATTGGCTTCCCCGCAGAAGATATCATTTTCGACTTAAATATCTTTCCGGTAGCAACTGGAATGGATGAGCACAGAAGAAATGCCATCGATTTTATTGAAGCGACACGCTGGGTAAGACAAAACCTTCCTTACGCATCCGTGAGTGGAGGAGTGAGCAATGTTTCCTTCTCCTTCCGTGGAAATGATACCGTAAGAGAAGCCATGCACTCTGTATTCCTGTACCATGCGATTCAGGCAGGAATGAACATCGGTATCGTGAATCCGGCAATGCTGGAAGTGTATGACGAGATCAATAAAGAATTACTGGAGCTTGTAGAAGATGTCATCCTGGATAAAAGAGAAGATGCTACAGAAAGACTTCTCGACTATTCCGAAAAGCATAAATCAGTTAAGAAAGAAAAAACTGAAGACTTAGAATGGAGAAACAATCCATTGCAGGAAAGAATTACCCATGCTTTGGTAAAAGGAATAGACCGTTTTATTGAAGAAGATGTAGAAGAAGCAAGACAATTGGCAGAAAGACCGCTACATGTTATCGAAGTTAATCTGATGACCGGAATGGGAGTCGTAGGAGATTTATTCGGTAGCGGAAAAATGTTCCTTCCTCAGGTAGTGAAGTCTGCAAGGGTAATGAAAAAGGCAGTAGCCTATTTGCAGCCCTTTATTGAAGCAGAAAAAGACGGAACAAAACCTGCCAACGGAAAAATATTAATGGCAACCGTAAAAGGAGATGTTCATGATATAGGCAAAAACATTGTGAGTGTCGTTTTAGGTTGTAACAACTATGAAATTGTTGACCTTGGAGTAATGGTTCCCGCCGAAAAGATTATTCAGACTGCCATTGAAGAAAAAGTAGATGTTATAGGATTAAGCGGACTGATTACCCCAAGTTTGGATGAAATGGTGTACATCGCTTCAGAATTAGAAAGACAAAATTTGGATTTCCCTCTATTAATCGGCGGTGCTACAACGTCAAAAGCACATACCGCAGTCAAAATAGATTTAAAATATAAAAATGCCGTCGTTCATGTGAATGATGCTTCAAGAGCGGTAAACGTTGTAAGCTCATTGCTGGGTGACAGAAATAAAGAATATGTTTCGGATTTAAAGAACGACTACTCTGATTTCAGAGAAAAGTTTCTGAACAGACAGGTGGATAAAGATTATGTTTCCATTAAAGAAGCAAGGGAAAATCATTTTAAAATTGACTGGGAAAATGAAGAAATTTTCACACCGAATAATCTTGGGATAAAAGTAATCGAGAATCAGGATTTAAGAGAACTTCTTCCTTTCATTGACTGGTCTCCATTTTTCAGAAGCTGGGATCTTCATGGAAAATACCCGAATATCTTAGAAGATGAGGTTGTAGGAGTTCAGGCAAAAGAACTGTTCAAAGATGCTCAGGTTATTTTGAATAGAATTCTGGATGAGAAATTATTGACTGCAAAAGCCATCTTCGGAATCTTTAAGGCCAATTCCAATGAATCAGATGATATTTTAATTTTCGATGAAAATAATAATGAGCAAGCGAAATTTTTAACTCTAAGACAGCAGGCTCAAAGATCAAAAGGCAAAGATTATCTGGCACTAAGTGATTTCATTGCTCCTCAAAGCTCTGGAAAAACTGATTATGTGGGAGCATTCTGCGTAACCACCGGATTTGGAACTGATGAACTTTCTGCGGAGTATGAAAAAGCCCATGATGATTACAATTCTATCATGGTAAAAGCCCTTGCAGATCGTTTTGCAGAAGCTTATGCAGAATTTTTGCACAAAAAAATACGAACTGAATACTGGGGATATGCCAATCAGGAAAACTTAAGCAATGAAGAATTGATCGCCGAAAAATATAAAGGAATCCGTCCCGCCCCAGGTTATCCGGCTTGCCCTGATCATTTGGAAAAGAAAACCATCTGGGATCTATTAAAAGTAGAAGAAAATACAGGCGTTTTCCTTACAGAAAGCCTTGCCATGTTCCCTACAGCATCTGTTTCCGGATATTATTTCGGAAGCCCGCATGCCAAATATTTCGGATTAGGAAAAATAACAGAAGACCAGCTTGAAGATTATGCAGCAAGAAGAGGTTGTAGCATCCAGGAAGCGAAAAAATGGTTGTCACCCAATTTAGCAGATTAACATTGACATGAAGATAACAGAACACATTAAAAACGCAAATGGAAAAACTTTATTCTCCTTAGAAGTTGTTCCGCCACAAAAAGGAATCGGGATTGAAGACCTTTATACCAATATAGATCCGTTGATGGAGTTCAAACCTCCTTTCATTGATGTGACCACATCCAGAGAAGAATACATTTATCTGGACAAAGGAAATGGCTTGATGGAGCGTCGTATTACAAGAATGCGGCCTGGAACACTGGGGATTTGTGCTGCCATCCAGCATAAATACAATGTTGATACAGTACCACATCTTCTTTGTGGAGGGTTTACCAAGGAAGAAACAGAATATCTGCTGGTAGACTGTATGTATCTTGGGATAGAAAATGTAATGGCCTTAAGAGGTGACGCCATGAAAGGGCATCAGTATTTTGAACCTACTCAGGGAGGACACGCCAGTGCAATGGATCTTGTCAACCAGATTAATGATCTGGGAAGGGGAAAATATCTTCATAACGAAGAACAGGTCAGTGATGAACTCAATAAATTCTGCATCGGAGTTGCTGGCTATCCGGAAAAACACATGGAAGCGCCTTCCATGAACTATGACCTTAAATGGCTGAAACAAAAAGTAGATGCCGGAGCAGATTATATCGTTACGCAGATGTTTTTTGACAATAAAAAGTATATTGAATTCGTTCAGAAAGCAAGAGAAATGGGAATAACGGTTCCAATTATTCCGGGAATCAAACCGATTGCCACTAAGAAGCACTTGAAAATCCTGCCACAGGTATTCAAAATAGATCTTCCAGAAGAACTGATCAATGAGGTGGAGAATGCAAAAAATAATGAAGCGGTAAAACAGATCGGAATAGAATGGTCTATTGCTCAATGCAAAGAATTGTTGGATTTCGGAGTTCCTGTTCTGCACTTCTACTCAATGGGTAAGAGTGATAATATTAAAAAAGTAGCTGGTGAGCTATTCTAATAAAAGTACCAAAATGAAGGAACCCTGCTGTAAAAAGCAGGGTTTTTATTTTTTGAAATCTGATACAGAATTAATTTAAAAGATAAAATAAATAAAGCCATGGGCTATACACCCGCTTAGAAAGAATCAACTTTGTTGATTCCATCTTTCCTTCCTTAAAAATAAACCTCCTAATTCCAGCTTCCGTCATCCTTACTCTAAAGACCAGTATGTCTCTCAAAATCCTTACTCCTGTCAAATAAATATCGATAAGTAGCCAACTTTCGGGTAACCGTAGTTTCAAGAGCTTCTGCAATCTTAATCATTTTAGGATTAAAATCACCAATCCACTGAAGTTCCGTAATTGTAAAATCCGTATGTTTTCTTAAATGTTGAGTTCCTTCCCAGATCATATACCCGTCAATACCTTTCTTTTGCCATTCCGGGACAACACCGAAAACGAGACCCACCATTTTTTCATTCTTCTTAAAACGTTTTAACAACAAAAACTTGAGCTTTTGAAAAATCCCGAATTTCCCGTTCAGGTATTTAAACCACTGGTTGAGATCAGGAATATTGATCCACATCGCAATCGGTTTTCCGTTTTCGTATACAAACCAGGAGATATGCTCGTTGATGATAGGTTTCATGGTGTTGAACATCTTCAGAACTTTTGCTTCTTCCAGATGCTTTCCTTCTCCATGAGATGCCCATGCTTTATTATAAATCTCTGTAAAATCCTTTGCAAACTTCGGCAGATTATGCTTTTTCATAGGTTGGGCTGAGATCGCAGGGTTTCTTCTGTTCTTTTCATGTGCAATGGTAAAGATCCTCGAAACTTCTGCAAAAACAGGTCTGGTAAAACATAGCTGCTCAAAATAAATCTGAAACCCATAATTCTCAAAAAGATCTTTGTAATAAGGGAAGTTATAATTCATCCCAAACAAAGGTTCTATGAAACCTTCAATCAGCAGACCCCAGAATTTATCCCGTTCCCCAAAATTGATAGGTCCATCCATCGCCTCAATTCCTTTTTCCTGAAGCCAGTTTTTACAATGATCAAAAATAAAATTAGCCGTTTCCTGATCATTAATACAGTCGAAAAAACCCATTCCTCCCGTAGGCTGCTTTTGCTCATAACAGCTGTTTACAAAAACAGCTACTTTCCCAACGGTGCTGCCATTCTTTTTAAACAGAAACCTCTTACATTCTCCGTTTTTAAAGAATTTATTCTTGGCAGGATCAAAAATTTCCTCAATATGTTTATCTAAAGGGCGGATATAATTTTTGTCGTGTTCATAAAGGCGGGCCGGGAATTCCAGAAATTCCCTTTTATGGAGATGGTTTTGTACTTCTTCGACAATAATCATATGTTTTTTTATCAGAAATGGCTATAAAAGATAATGTTTTTCATCTTATTTGAAATAGAGAAAAAGATATTATCCGTATTTTTGCTGCAAATTAAATAAAAATGGTTGATTTTACTGATAACGACGATGATATTTTCACTGGAAAAGAACATACGCCTATAAGGGAAGATGCTTTTGATAAATCGCCACAGGAAAAAATTGAAAAAATTACTGAGCTTTTTGGCGAGATCATGGAAACGCTGGGAATGGATATGACAGATGATTCTCTGAAAGACTCTCCAAGACGTGTTGCCAAAATGTATGTGAACGAGATCTTCGGAGGACTTCTTCCTGAAAACAAACCAGGAATCTCCACTTTCTCCAACAAATACAAATACCGCCAGATGTTGGTAGAAAAGGATATCACCGTATATTCTTTCTGTGAACACCACTTTTTACCCATCATAGGAAGAGCGCATGTTGCTTATATTTCCAATGGAGAAGTAATCGGTCTTTCAAAAATTAACAGAATTGTAGATTACTACGCGAAAAGGCCACAGGTTCAGGAAAGACTTACCATGCAAATTGTAGATGCTTTGAAAGAAGCTTTGGGAACGAAAGATGTGGCATGTATCATTGATGCAAAACACCTTTGTGTAAACTGCAGAGGAATAAAAGATACGGCAAGTTCTACCATTACTGCAGAATTGAGTGGTATTTTCAGAACAAACCCTATTACAAGACAGGAGTTCTTACACTACGTAGGAAGCCATGCAAAACTGGATTAATAAACAATGAACTACCAGATTCTTAGAAATATTATCGATGCCGAGCTTCAGAGATTTCAAAATATCACTGAAGAAGAATGGTCATATAGAAGTTCTTCAGAAAAATGGTCCAAAAAAGAAATTATTGGCCATCTTTGTGACAGTGCTTTTACAAATATCCGTAGATTTGTTGTGACACAATATAAAGAGAACGAAAATATTGTATATGATCAGAATTTTTGGGTAAAAGCTCAGAACTATCAGAATGTTCCTACTTCAGATCTTATTGACCTGTGGAAATCTTTGAACTATCAGATTGTTCATATCGTAGAAAATATCCCTGACGAAGCATTACAGAGAACCTGTGATACGACCAAATCAGAACCACGGATCTATACATTGGAGTTTATTATCGATGATTATGTAGATCATCTGCAGCATCATTTAAAAGCGATTTAATTATGATAAAATTTAAAAAAGTTTCAGATAAGATCTTTATCACGACAATTATTTGTTGTGACAAAAGTAATTTTTAACTCAATTTTGAATCTTTAAAATCATTAAATCTTTTAACTTAAAAATAAATGCAATTAAAAATATATAACTCGCTTACAGCAGAAAAAGAAATATTCAAACCTATCTTAGAAGGAAACGTCGGAATGTACGTCTGCGGACCTACTGTGTACAGCAATGTACATTTAGGCAATGTAAGAACTTTCCTGTCTTTCGATTTTATCTACCGTACCCTGATGCATTTGGGATATAAAGTAAGATATGTAAGAAATATTACTGATGCAGGTCACCTTACCGATGATGGAAATGTTGATAACGACAGATTCGTAAAACAGACCAGACTTGAAAAACTGGAGCCTATGGAAATTGTACAGAAATACACCGTAGACTTCCACAAAGTCCTGGATATGTTCAACTTACTTCCTCCAAACATCGAGCCTACTGCTACAGGACATATTGTAGAGCAGATCGAGTTAACTCAAAAACTAATTGAAAGAGGATTTGCTTACGAAAGCAACTGTTCAGTGTATTTTGATGTTTTGGAGTACAACAAAAGAGGACTGAATTATGGTGAGCTTTCAAAACGTAACATAGAAGAGCTTTTCGCCAATACCAGAGACCTTGACGGACAGGGTGAAAAGAAAAACCCACAGGATTTTGCATTGTGGAAAAAAGCATCCCCAGCTCACATCATGAGATGGAATTCCCCGTGGGGAGAAGGTTTCCCGGGATGGCATCTTGAATGTACTGCAATGAGCACAAAATATCTTGGTGAAACATTCGATATCCATGGAGGAGGAATGGATCTTAAGTTTCCTCACCACGAATGTGAGATTGCACAGGGGAAAGCCTGCAACGATGCAGCTCCGGTAAATTATTGGATGCACGCCAATATGCTGACGATGAATTCTCAGCGTATGAGCAAATCTACAGGAAACTATATCCTTCCGATGCAGTTGGTTACAGGAGATAATGACTTCTTTGAAAAACCTTTCCATCCTTCAATTGTACGTTTCTGCTTCCTGCAGGCACACTACAGAAGCGTTCTGGATATTTCAAATGATGCCATGATAGCCAGCGAAAAAGGATTCATCAGATTAATGGAAGCAGTGAAAGTATTGAATTCTATTACCGCTGATGACACCAAACAATCCGGTTTCAGCCTAAAAGAATGGAAAAATAAAGCATATGAAGCGTTAACAGACGATTTCAATTCGCCAATCCTGATTGCTCACCTGTTTGAAGCAGTGAAATACATCTTTGCTTTGAATGATGGTAAGGAAACAATCTCAACAGATGATCTTGAAGATTTGAAAACTACACTCAATGCCTTTATCTTTGATGTTCTTGGACTCCAGACCGTAGAAGAAAATAACAATGAAAAGCTGGATCAGACCCTAAAAGTTTTGATCGAATTGAGAAACCAGGCAAGAAAATCCAAAAACTTTGAACTTTCAGACCAAATCAGAGATAAACTGCTTGCAGAAGGTATCGAATTAAAAGACGGAAGAGACGGAACATCATACGTTCTGAACTAGAAAATATAACTTCGTTTTATCCCCATTCCGTAGGAGTTACTTATTATAAGGATTCTTACGGAATGTTTTTTATCCCTTCTAGAGAATATATCCGTATTTCAGCTTATGTCTCTTTGTGCTTCACTTCCCCTCTCTAAAACTCTCTTACCCACTCACACTCAACTCTCCAATTTTTTCAGGAGCTATTTCCTGCTATCCATTCATACTCCTCGCGCCCGTGCACACCAACGCTGTCACCCTGAGCGAAGCCGAAGGATCTCCCCACCAAAAATCCACCCACCCTCCGACGCAAGCTGCGGGGTAACCATTGCTATCAGGGCTAGGGTAGGAGCCGTTAATGATGAATGATGAATGATGAATGATGAGGTTCGGGTTATTGAGTTTCAGGGTTCGGGTTTCCAGATAGAAAAGGAATATTGGTATTGAAATTTCATATTGCAGAATTCTATGTAAACATATTATTGAGTATAAATCCCTATTCCCATTGTATCATTCCGCAGGAATCCAAATTCTTTACAAGAGCGCTTGTAAGTTGGTAGGATAATATCTGAGGTCTTTTAGCAGTTAGTATTAGTCATGTCATGCTGAGCTGAGTCGAAGCATTATAATTAATTACGGGTACAGGAGTTAAATCTTATTGTTCTATATAATATATAATATACTCTTCAGTCTACGTCGAAGAAAGTCAGCTCTCTAGTCTAGTCTCTCTATTATATAATATATACTTTATTTGACCATAGTCACCCCCAACCCTCCAACCCACTTACTCTCCAACCACACCTCCAAACAAATGTTTACAATTTTTCCCCCTGCTACCCAGTCCTTTAGCAGCAAATATTACAAAACAGTAAAATTTATGTTAAATAAACTTGTTTTGCGTTGTATGAAGTTACTATCTTTGCCCCACTGAAAAACGAAAGACATTCAGTAGCGCAGAAGAGCCTTTAGATAGGCAGAAACGATATTACTTTAAAAAAGAAACGGACGAAAAAAACTTTAAAACTTTTTGAAAAAAAAGTTGCCAGTTTAAAAAGAGTTTGTATCTTTGCAGTCCCAATTAGAGGGAGCGCAGGAGTATAGAGATTGAGGTTTTGAGAAGAATTAAGGTTACTTAAAAAACTTTAAAATTTTCTTCAAAAACATTTGGTCATTAAAAAATAAAGTTTTACTTTTGCACTCGCAAATACGGAGCGACACTGACAGAGAGATTGCTTCGTTGAAAAGCGAAAGATATAAAGATCATTGACATACAATATAACAACCAAGTAAGGAAAAACTAAAGCGTTAAAAACTTTGAGTGAGTCAGACAAACATACAATGGAGAGTTTGATCCTGGCTCAGGATGAACGCTAGCGGGAGGCCTAACACATGCAAGCCGAGCGGTAGAGATCTTTCGGGATCTTGAGAGCGGCGTACGGGTGCGGAACACGTGTGCAACCTGCCTTTATCTGGGGGATAGCCTTTCGAAAGGAAGATTAATACCCCATAATATACTGGATGGCATCATTCGGTATTGAAAACTCCGGTGGATAGAGATGGGCACGCGCAAGATTAGATAGTTGGTGAGGTAACGGCTCACCAAGTCTACGATCTTTAGGGGGCCTGAGAGGGTGATCCCCCACACTGGTACTGAGACACGGACCAGACTCCTACGGGAGGCAGCAGTGAGGAATATTGGACAATGGGTGAGAGCCTGATCCAGCCATCCCGCGTGAAGGACGACGGCCCTATGGGTTGTAAACTTCTTTTGTATAGGGATAAACCTACCCTCGTGAGGGTAGCTGAAGGTACTATACGAATAAGCACCGGCTAACTCCGTGCCAGCAGCCGCGGTAATACGGAGGGTGCAAGCGTTATCCGGATTTATTGGGTTTAAAGGGTCCGTAGGCGGATCTGTAAGTCAGTGGTGAAATCTCACAGCTTAACTGTGAAACTGCCATTGATACTGCAGGTCTTGAGTGTTGTTGAAGTAGCTGGAATAAGTAGTGTAGCGGTGAAATGCATAGATATTACTTAGAACACCAATTGCGAAGGCAGGTTACTAAGCAACAACTGACGCTGATGGACGAAAGCGTGGGGAGCGAACAGGATTAGATACCCTGGTAGTCCACGCCGTAAACGATGCTAACTCGTTTTTGGAATGTAAGTTTCAGAGACTAAGCGAAAGTGATAAGTTAGCCACCTGGGGAGTACGAACGCAAGTTTGAAACTCAAAGGAATTGACGGGGGCCCGCACAAGCGGTGGATTATGTGGTTTAATTCGATGATACGCGAGGAACCTTACCAAGGCTTAAATGGGAAATGACAGGTTTAGAAATAGACTTTTCTTCGGACATTTTTCAAGGTGCTGCATGGTTGTCGTCAGCTCGTGCCGTGAGGTGTTAGGTTAAGTCCTGCAACGAGCGCAACCCCTGTCACTAGTTGCCATCATTAAGTTGGGGACTCTAGTGAGACTGCCTACGCAAGTAGAGAGGAAGGTGGGGATGACGTCAAATCATCACGGCCCTTACGCCTTGGGCCACACACGTAATACAATGGCCGGTACAGAGGGCAGCTACACTGCGAAGTGATGCAAATCTCGAAAGCCGGTCTCAGTTCGGATTGGAGTCTGCAACTCGACTCTATGAAGCTGGAATCGCTAGTAATCGCGCATCAGCCATGGCGCGGTGAATACGTTCCCGGGCCTTGTACACACCGCCCGTCAAGCCATGGAAGTCTGGGGTACCTGAAGTCGGTGACCGTAACAGGAGCTGCCTAGGGTAAAACAGGTAACTAGGGCTAAGTCGTAACAAGGTAGCCGTACCGGAAGGTGCGGCTGGAACATCTCATTTTAGAGCGTCTTAGGACGTTAAACAAAATCAGTATCGTAAGATACAAAATACTTACTTAAAGCATAGCTTTAGTTTTTTGTTTGGTTGATATATAAAAATACAAAACCCACTAGAAATTAGTAAAGGGATTGAGAGAGGCAAAGAAGATAAAAGCAGAGAGAGAAAGACGAAGAAATTAGTCTATTATCTATCAGTCTATCATCTTTTACGTCTAAAAGACAGTCTCGTAGCTCAGCTGGTTAGAGCGCTACACTGATAATGTAGAGGTCGGCAGTTCGAGCCTGCCCGAGACTACTAATTGAAAGACAGGAAGAGATCAGCTATTAGACATCAGACATTTAGGTTTGAGATCTGGAATCTGATATCTAAAGTCTACTAGAGGGGAATTAGCTCAGCTGGCTAGAGCGCCTGCCTTGCACGCAGGAGGTCAAGGGTTCGACTCCCTTATTCTCCACAGTTTTGGAGGACTGATTTAAAAGTTACGAATGGAGCCAAAAACAACATTTGTTCATCAGTTTGAAAGAAAGAAATTAAGATCATTGACATTAACGGTAAAGACATCACAAAGAGAAAACCGAGCGCATAAAGCGCTTGAGTAACCAATAGGAAAGAAATCGTTAAGGGCGTATGGCGGATGCCTAGGCTTTCAGAGGCGACGAAGGACGTGGTAAGCTGCGAAAAGCTGCGGGGATTGGCACACACGAATTGATCCGCAGATATCCGAATGGGGCAACCCGGCATGTTGAAGACATGTCACCTCGCAAGAGGAGCAAACCCGGAGAACTGAAACATCTAAGTACCCGGAGGAAAAGAAATCGAAGAGATTCCGTAAGTAGTGGCGAGCGAAAGCGGATTAGCCCAAAAGTCTTTTTATGTTTAGAGGAATGTTCTGGAAAGAACAATCATAGAAGGTGATAATCCTGTACTCGAAAGGCATATAGAGATGATAAATGAGTAGGGCGGGACACGTGAAATCCTGTCTGAATATGGGGGGACCATCCTCCAAGGCTAAATACTCCTGAAAGACCGATAGTGAACAAGTACTGTGAAGGAAAGGTGAAAAGCACTTCGAATAGAAGGGTGAAATAGAACCTGAAACCGTACGCCTACAAGCGGTCGGAGCAGCGTAATGCTGTGACGGCGTGCCTTTTGCATAATGAGCCTACGAGTTAATTTTACTAGCGAGGTTAAGGTATTAAGTACCGGAGCCGGAGCGAAAGCGAGTCTGAATAGGGCGCATAGTTAGTAGGATTAGACGCGAAACCTTGTGATCTACCCATGGGCAGGTTGAAGCTCTGGTAACACAGAGTGGAGGACCGAACCGGTTGACGTTGAAAAGTCTTCGGATGACCTGTGGGTAGGGGTGAAAGGCCAATCAAACTGGGAGATAGCTCGTACTCTCCGAAATGCATTTAGGTGCAGCGTCGTATATAAGTTTATTAGAGGTAGAGCTACTGATTGGATGCGGGGGTTTCATCGCCTACCAATTCCTGACAAACTCCGAATGCTAATAAATGTTCTACGGCAGTGAGGGCATGGGTGCTAAGGTCCATGTCCGAGAGGGAAAGAACCCAGACCAACAGCTAAGGTCCCCAAATATATGTTAAGTTGAAGCAACGCGGTTGGACTGCATTGACAGCTAGGATGTTGGCTTGGAAGCAGCCATTCATTTAAAGAGTGCGTAACAGCTCACTAGTCGAGCGGTCCGGCATGGATAATAATCGGGCATAAACATATTACCGAAGCTATGGATTTATATTTTAGATATATCTGGTAGGAGAGCATTCTATTTGCGCCGAAGCAGTACTGTGAGGTATTGTGGAGCGGATAGAAAAGAAAATGTAGGCATAAGTAACGATAAAGCAGGCGAGAAACCTGCTCACCGAAAGACCAAGGCTTCCTCAGCCATGCTAATCAGCTGAGGGTTAGTCGGGACCTAACGCGAACCCGAAAGGGGTAGTGGATGGACAATGGGTTAATATTCCCATACTTGCTCACAATAAAAGGGGACGGTTGGATGTAGCTGCTGGAGACTGACGGAATAGTCAAGGCCTAGCCTTCGGGCGAAGCTGCTGTAGTGTAATCTGATCCAAGAAAAGCCGAAGTGAAGCAACCCGTACCAAAACCGACACAGGTGGTCGAGGAGAGAATCCTAAGGTGCTCGAGTGAGTCGTGGCTAAGGAACTAGGCAAAATAGTCTCGTAACTTCGGAAGAAGAGACGCCAACAGCAATGTTGGCCGCAGTGAAGAGGCCCAGGCGACTGTTTATCAAAAACACAGGACTCTGCTAAATCGAAAGATGCTGTATAGGGTCTGACACCTGCCCGGTGCTGGAAGGTTAAGGAAGGTGCTTAGCGTAAGCGAAGGCATTAACTGAAGCCCCAGTAAACGGCGGCCGTAACTATAACGGTCCTAAGGTAGCGAAATTCCTTGTCGGGTAAGTTCCGACCTGCACGAATGGTGTAACGATCTGGGCACTGTCTCAGCCACGAGCTCGGTGAAATTGTAGTATCGGTGAAGATGCCGATTACCCGCAATGGGACGAAAAGACCCTGTGAACCTTTACTATAACTTCGTATTGACTTTGAGTAAGTAATGTGTAGGATAGGTGGGAGGCTTTGAAGCAGGCACGCTAGTGTTTGTGGAGCCGACGTTGAAATACCACCCTTTACTTACTTGGAGCCTAACTTCTTTCAGAAGGACATTGCGTGGTGGGTAGTTTGACTGGGGTGGTCGCCTCCAAAAGAGTAACGGAGGCTTTCAAAGGTACCCTCAGCACGCTTGGTAACCGTGCGTAGAGTGTAATGGCATAAGGGTGCTTGACTGTGAGACCTACAAGTCGATCAGGTGCGAAAGCAGGACATAGTGATCCGGTGGTTCCGTATGGAAGGGCCATCGCTCATAGGATAAAAGGTACTCCGGGGATAACAGGCTAGTCTCCCCCAAGAGCTCACATCGACGGGGAGGTTCGGCACCTCGATGTCGGCTCGTCACATCCTGGGGCTGGAGAAGGTCCCAAGGGTTGGGCTGTTCGCCCATTAAAGTGGCACGCGAGCTGGGTTCAGAACGTCGTGAGACAGTTCGGTCTCTATCTATTGCGGGCGTTAGATGTTTGAGAGGGCTTGATTCTAGTACGAGAGGACCGAATTGAACAAACCTCTGGTGTATCAGTTGTACCGCCAGGTGCACCGCTGAGTAGCTACGTTTGGAAGAGATAAGCACTGAAAGCATATAAGTGCGAAACTCGCCTCAAGATGAGACATCTTTTAAGGGTCGTTGTAGATGACGACGTTGATAGGCTATAGGTGTAAAGACAGTAATGTCATAGCCAAGTAGTACTAATTACCCGTAGATTTATAGTCTATGGTTACTAATATAAACCAAGTGCTTTATGCGCAGTGAAGGTTTTGTCTTTGTGAAAGTTTTTATCGCTTAAAACAGATGTCAGATATAAGACATCAGATACCAGACCTTGAAGTCTGAAATCTGAAATCTATCCTCTGATATCTTATATACCTTCTTTAGGGTGGTTTTAGCGGTGGGGCTCACCTGTTCCCATTCCGAACACAGAAGTTAAGCCCACCAGCGCCGATGGTACTGCTAACGCGGGAGAGTAGGCCGCCGCCAGTTTTTATTTTATTTTTAAAAAACCTTTATCTTTACGATAAAGGTTTTTTTGTTATATACCTACATCAACACCATCAACACCAACAACACTCAACATACTCACTAAACTAACTAACACAAAATCCAAACAGAAACAGAAGTAATGAGTAATAGGTAATGAGCAGTGGATAATAGATGTTCGTAGTAAGTAGCCCATCTCATCTATCCGCTATTCTTCTTCCTCCAGCTTTAGGCTTCCAGCTTCCAGCCCTCTGTTTTTTATTCTTTATCCAACGATGGGTCTCTACCTTCAATACTATTTATTCTTCCCAGGCTGTCACTCCAAAGAGTCTAAATAGAACTTAATTATAAAAATTTAAATTATCAAGACCAATATTTATATCTCTAAAAACCAAAATATATTAGTTTTTGATTTAGTTTTACTTCTATTTTCCTTTTTATAAATATTGATTTTGTTACAAAGTGTATATGAACTACATTCTTCTGTTTTCTATATTCCTACCATTCTTATTTATTATGTTTTTGAATTCATACTTTAATGCCTTTTGTGATGTATAAGCAAGCTATTTATATTTCTCATCACCTTTTTGTTTATTTAAAACAATACTAATCTAAAATCTAACAATACTGAGTATCTCTCAGTTATCATTATTAGATTTTGAAGATAGAATGTAGCTTATAGAGCAATACTATTTATTCAAGTTTACTAGTGCTAATTGTGGATAAGTATAATTTGTATTTAAATAATTGAATAATAAATAGATATGAAGATAGTTTTCCACATTTTGTATTTTTATGTTAAATAAACTTGTTTTGCGTTGTATGAAGTTACTATCTTTGCCCCACTGAAAAACGAAAGACATTCAGTAGCGCAGAAGCGCCTTTAGATGGGCAAAAACGATAATACTTCCAAAAAGAAACGGACGAAAAAAAACTTTAAAACTTTTTGAAAAAAAAGTTGCCAGTTTAAAAAGAGTTTGTATCTTTGCAGTCCCAATTAGAGGGAGCGCAGGAGTATAGAGATTGAGGTTTTGAGAAGGATTAAGGTTACTTAAAAAACTTTAAAATTTTCTTCAAAACATTTGGTCATTAAAAAATAAAGTTTTACTTTTGCACTCGCAAATACGGAGCGACACTGACAGAGAGATTGCTTCGTTATAAAGCGAAAGATATAAAGATCATTGACATACAATATAACAACCAAGTAAGGAAAAACTAAAGCGTTAAAAACTTTGAGTGAGTCAGACAAACATACAATGGAGAGTTTGATCCTGGCTCAGGATGAACGCTAGCGGGAGGCCTAACACATGCAAGCCGAGCGGTAGAGATCTTTCGAGATCTTGAGAGCGGCGTACGGGTGCGGAACACGTGTGCAACCTGCCTTTATCTGGGGGATAGCCTTTCGAAAGGAAGATTAATACCCCATAATATACTGAATGGCATCATTCGGTATTGAAAACTCCGGTGGATAGAGATGGGCACGCGCAAGATTAGATAGTTGGTGAGGTAACGGCTCACCAAGTCTACGATCTTTAGGGGGCCTGAGAGGGTGATCCCCCACACTGGTACTGAGACACGGACCAGACTCCTACGGGAGGCAGCAGTGAGGAATATTGGACAATGGGTGAGAGCCTGATCCAGCCATCCCGCGTGAAGGACGACGGCCCTATGGGTTGTAAACTTCTTTTGTATAGGGATAAACCTACCCTCGTGAGGGTAGCTGAAGGTACTATACGAATAAGCACCGGCTAACTCCGTGCCAGCAGCCGCGGTAATACGGAGGGTGCAAGCGTTATCCGGATTTATTGGGTTTAAAGGGTCCGTAGGCGGATCTGTAAGTCAGTGGTGAAATCTCACAGCTTAACTGTGAAACTGCCATTGATACTGCAGGTCTTGAGTGTTGTTGAAGTAGCTGGAATAAGTAGTGTAGCGGTGAAATGCATAGATATTACTTAGAACACCAATTGCGAAGGCAGGTTACTAAGCAACAACTGACGCTGATGGACGAAAGCGTGGGGAGCGAACAGGATTAGATACCCTGGTAGTCCACGCCGTAAACGATGCTAACTCGTTTTTGGAATGTAAGTTTCAGAGACTAAGCGAAAGTGATAAGTTAGCCACCTGGGGAGTACGAACGCAAGTTTGAAACTCAAAGGAATTGACGGGGGCCCGCACAAGCGGTGGATTATGT